>NZ_QXGL01000009.1 GCF_003951095.1 Bifidobacterium goeldii | reverse complement strand
CCGCTCCCGGTCACGCTCCGCGTCACTGGTGATGATGGTTGACTCAGTCGATTAGCGTCGTTCGATTTCGACGCCGGCGGTGTTAATCGGCAGGTGCAGCACCTTCCAATGCCCAGATGCGAGCGCATTCGCGGCGATCTCGTCGATTGCGGTAGAAGCGTCACCATAATGCAACACCAGCACGCACGGGCCAGCGCCGGAAACCATTGCCGCGAATCCGCGAGTGCGGAACATGCGAATCAGTTCCCATGAGGGGGCCATAAGATCCTTGCGGTACGGCTGGTGCAGCTTGTCTTGCGTGGCGGCGAATAGCAGCGCGTTCGCATCAGACGGCGCAGCCAGTGCAGCCGGATTCATTGCGGCAGCCATCAGCGCTACGCGCGACACGTTAAACACTGCGTCGCGGTAGGGCAATTCGCTCGGCAGTGCTTCACGTGCTTTCTCAGTTGAAAGCTCATAATCCGGTACGAACACGGATGCGGTGATCTTCGGGTCGACCGCGTACTTGACGGTATGGAAACCGCCGTGCAGCGGCTCGCCACCAGGAATCGGCACCGAGCCGACACCTTCGGCAGTGTCGAAGTTCCACGAGACGGTCATGCCACCGTACACAGCCGGCGCCACATTGTCCGGGTGGCCTTCGATTGCAGCAGCGAGTTCGAACACGGAATCGCGGTTGAGACGATCATCCTGTGCAAAAGCGGCGGCTGCAGCAATACCGGCCACGATCGCCTCGGCTGACGATCCCATACCGCGTGCTTGCGGAATATTGTTGTGCGCTTCAAGAATGAAACCCACTTTGCCCAGGCCAAAAGTCTGGCATGCTTTGCGGAAGGTTGAGACGACCAGATGCGTCTCATCACGGGGCAGCGTGTCCTCGCCTTCGCCGTAGATCAGTACTTGCGCAGCACGATTTGACGGGTCAGCGGACAGCGTGAACGTGAGCTCGTCGTGATAATCGAGCGCGAGTCCGACGGTGTCGAATCCTGAGCCGAGATTAGCGCTTGTCGCAGGCACGCGTACCTTGACCTGTTTACAGATCGGTTCCATATGTTCTCTCCGAATCTCTTCCGCCCTCGTAACTCACCGGTCGAGGGCTATAAGCCTCATGCACGGGCGAGCCCCGGCTCTCTCCCTCACCGGGAAAAGCCGGGGCCCGTCACACGTGACGTCGTTCAGTCCAGCACGCGCAGGATTGACGGCTCGCCAGTCACGCAATCAAGCTTGCAGACGGCGGCAACGGTTTCGCGCAGTGTCACTTCGTCAGTTTGGTGAGTGACGATGCGCAGCTGCTGGATTTCACCGTCGTAGCCTGGGTCGTTGAGCGTGGGCTTGAGATCCTGGTTCACGCCGTTGATGGAGACGCCATGATCAGCGAATTCCTTAGCGATAGCAGCCAGCACACCTGGCTTGTCGTGAATCAGGAAGCGCACGGCGAACGCAGCCTTAGTAGCGTTGATCGGCGCCTTGGGCAGATTGTTGTACATCGGGATGGTCGGGCCAGTGCAACCGCGTGCAATGTGGCGAGCTTCAGCCACCACATCGCCGACAACAGCGGAAGCGGTCGGCGCACCGCCAGCGCCGCGACCGTAGAACATGAGATCGTCAGCAGCCTCAGCCTTGACGAAAATCGCGTTGAATGAGCCGTGCACGGAGGCCAGCGGATGCGTATCAGGCAGCAATGCCGGGTAGACGCGCGCGGAAACGCCGGCGTCGCCGTTCTCGACGACTGCGAGCAGCTTGATGACCTTGTGCTCAGCAGTTGCAGCGGCAATATCGTCGGCGGTGATCTTGGTGATGCCTTCAACAGAGACATCGTCGATGGTCACGTTGGTGTGGAAACCGAGCGTTGCCATGATCGCAGCCTTGTTCGCTGCATCGTAACCTTCGATGTCACCGGTCGGGTCAGCTTCGGCGTAACCCTTGGCTTGCGCGTCTTTGAGCACATCGTCGAACTGCAGACCCTTGGTGGTCATTTCGTCGAGAATGTAATTGGTGGTGCCATTGACGATGCCCAGCATGCTGATTACCTTGTCGCCGGCGAGCGATTCGCGCAACGGCAGCAGGAATGGGATTGCGCCGCCGACTGCAGCTTCGAAGTACACGTCAACGCCCTTGGCTTCGGCAGCCTGGTAGATTTCAGGGCCGTACTTAGCCAGCAGTGCCTTGTTGGCGGTGACCACAGATGCGCCGGATTCGATGGCAGCGAGCACGAAGGTGCGGGCCACGCCAGTACCGCCGATAAGTTCGATCACGATGTCTGCGCTGGTGGCAACCTTCATCGTGTCGGTTGTCAGCAGCGACTTGTCAATCCACGGGTAGTTCACTTCGTCCGGGTCCAGGCAGGCAACGCCAACCAGTTCGATCGGTCGGCCGATGCGTGCAGCGAGCTCGTCCTTCTGCTCTACAAGCAGACGCGCAGTCTGCGATCCAACAGTTCCCGCGCCCAAAAGTCCTACGCGAATGGGGGTTTCGTTCAGCTGTGCCACGAGCTTCCTTCCTTATGCGCTGTTGCGTATTGTGCGCATCACGCGATGGTTCACTATCCGTGCCGGCGTTGCGTGCGTGCAGATATGCAGTGCATCGCGGTTGTATCACCGTCACGGCGGATGTCATCCTCCACCATCCTACGGAATGAATCCGACACGCCGCCTAAAACGTTTAACACAAAAATATTTGTCAGGATTATTAACAATACAAAGTCGTTTCACGAGTAGCCCTCACACGGATTTTTTACCCCCATAAGGCCACAATTTACGTAAACCTTCTTAACAAAAATGACGTTGTCAGGGGTAAACGTCCCTTACTATTAGATACGAAGCGGCGTTGCTCCGATTACTTGTAAAGAAGGTTTCCAACGGCGGGAACCGCGAATTATGGGCATGAAGACACTGGTGTTGTTGCCGCTCCGTTCCTCAGAGGGAGGTTGGAATGAAAGCATATGTTCAGCGACTTGGTCGTGCGCTTATGCTGCCCGTTGCGTGCTTGCCTGCTGCAGCACTGTTCCTGGGCATTGGTTACTGGATCGACCCGAGCGGCTGGGGTGGAAACAACGTAGTTTCCGCTTACCTGTGCAAGACTGGCTCGGCGATTCTCGACAATCTGGGCCTGCTGTTCGCCGTCGGCGTTGCTATCGGCATGGCTCGCGATAAGGATGGTGCTTCCGCACTGTCTGGTTTGGTTGGCTTCCTGACCGTTACCACGATCATGGGATCCGCTTCGATGTTCCTCGGCTACGATGCCGAGACCATCGCCACCGAGCACCCGGCATTCGCCGCTGGCGCTATCGGCAACAAGAACGTGTTCTTCGGCATCATGGTCGGCTGCGTGGCAGGTGCACTGTACAACAAGTTTGGCAAGACTAAGCTGCCTGACTTCCTGGCGTTCTTCTCCGGCCGCCGTTGTGTGCCGATTCTGACCGCCGCAATTATGTCCGTCATCTCGCTGATCCTGCTGTTCGTGTGGCCTGCAGTCTATGGCGTTCTGGTTGCCTTCGGTGAGGCCATCATGGGCATGGGCGCTGTCGGCGCTGGCATTTACGCCTTCTTCAACCGTCTGCTCATCCCGACCGGTCTGCACCACGCACTGAACAACGTGTTCTGGTTCAACCTGGCTGGCATCGACGACATCACCAAGTTCTGGTCCGGCGAGGGCGCAACCGTCGCCACCGGCGGCTTCCACCCGTACGGCGTGTACGTCACCGGTATTTACCAGGCTGGCTTCTTCCCGATCATGATGTTCGGCCTGCCGGCAGGCGCGTTCGCTATCTACCGTTGCGCTAAGCCTGAGAACAAGAAGCAGGTCGGCTCCCTGATGCTGGCCGGTGCAATCGCCGCCTTCCTGACCGGCGTGACCGAACCGCTCGAGTTCTCCTTCATGTTCGCTGCCTTCCCGCTGTACGTGGTGCACGCACTGCTCACCGCTCTGTCGGTGTTCATCGCCGCATCCTTCCAGTGGATCGCTGGCTTCAACTTCTCCGCAGGCTTCATCGATTGGTTCCTGTCGCTGCGCGTACCGCAGGCACATATGCCATGGATGCTGATCATTCAGGGCCTGGTCTTCGCGGTGATCTACTACTTCGTGTTCACCTTCATGATCAAGAAGTTCAACCTGAAGACCCCGGGCCGCGGTGATGATGACGATGACGCTACCGAATCCTCCGCTATCGAAGCTCCTGCTGGTGGCGACAAGTACGCTCAGCTCGCTGCCAAGCTGTACGCACTGCTCGGCGGCAAGGAGAACGTGGTTGATATTGAGAACTGCGTGACTCGTCTGCGCATGGGTGTGCGTGACACGTCCAAGGTTGATGTTGATGCCATTCGCAAGATTGTGCCGGGCGTGAAGGTGCTCGACGCGAAGAATGTGCAGGTCATCGTCGGCACGCAGGTGCAGGCAGTGGCAGACGCAATGGAAGAAATCCACGGCGGTGGTGCGCTCCCAAAAGCGTAACGGCAGCTCCTGCTGCCGCCCACACGCCCGTCATTCCCGAGATTCCAGTAACCGATGACACAGTGCTGGCTCCCGTGGATGGTGCAATCAAGCCGATCACTGAAGTACCCGACGACACCTTCGCTGCCAAAATCCTCGGTGATGGATTCGCAGTAACGCCTGCAACCGGCCGCATTGTTGCCCCGGTTTCCGGCAAGGTGACCACGGTGGCACAGGCCAAGCACGCGGTGGGTATCACCACCAAGGGCGGGTTGGAAGTGCTGGTGCACATCGGCGTCGATACCGTGCAGTTGGGCGGCGCACCGTTCACGATGCACGTCAAGGAAGGCGATCAGGTGAGCGCTGGCGATCCGATCGTCGACGTGGACTGGGCTACGGTAAAAGCCGCAGGCAAGCCCACTGACGTGATCGTGGTGTTCACTAATCCGGCGATTATCGGCGACCTGTCGATTACGGCTACCGGCGCAGTAGCAACCGGTTCGCCAATCGGCAGCGTCACTACCAAGTGATCGAACCTACGGGAACGGTTACGAATAACTCAATATAAGCGAAGGGCTTGCATCTGTGATGTGATGCAAGCCCTTCGTGCGTTTACGCATACAACTGATGGGTAACGCTTACTCGTCAGCCCAGATCAAGCCCCAGCAAATCATCAATCGTCTGACGGCGCATCAACAAATGCGCACCCGACTCGCATACTGCAGCCACTGCAGGAATCAGCGCCTGATTGTAATTGCTAGCCATCGTACGACCGTAAGCACCTGTTACCGGCACAGCGAGAATATCGCCGCGCTTCAAATCAGCAGGCAGCTGGCATTCATGCACGACAATATCGCCAGATTCGCAGTGCATACCCACCACGCGCGCAAGCATCGTCTCAGTCGAACCGCTCCGGTTTGCGAGCTTCGCCGTATAGTCGGCGCCATACAAAGCCGGGCGAATGTTGTCACTCATACCGCCGTCAACCGAAACGTATACGCGTTCGCTGATGGGATTGCCAGCCTTGTCAGTCGGCTGATGACCATGACCATCACCGCTGAGCAATACATGCTTAATCGTGCCAACGCGGTATAGGGTCACGCCAGCGGGAGCAACAATCCAACGACCTGGCTCGAAAGAGATCGCCGGAGCGGGCATGCCAAGTGCGCGGTTGATTTCGCCAACCGCATCAGCCAAGCGGCCCAGCTCGACATCAATATCCATCGAGTCCTCGCCGTCCGTGTATGCCACGGAGTAGCCGCCGCCCAAATCAACCTCAGGCAGCGTGTAAGCGTCGGTCGCGTAGAAGGTCTTACGCAGCAGCATCATGCGCTTAGCCGCCTGGATGAACGCGTCCGCATCATGGATGTTCGAGCCGATATGCGAATGAATACCAACAAGCTCGAGCACATCCTGATGACGCAGAATCTCCTTAAGCACTGCGAGCGCCGGGCCGTTCGCAACAACGGTCATCGCTTCAGCAAGACGACGGTCCGATTCGGACAGTTCTTCACCGTGCAAGTCGTACGGGTACTTGATGTCGTAGCGCAGTTCGCGCGCTGGCTTGTCGGCCTGTGCACTGTCAGCAGCTCCGCCGTTTGCTTCGCCCACGCGAGCATTGGTGGCAGCCGGGGTCACATCGGCTAGATCGTCAAGAATCGACAGTACCGAGGTGTCTGCGCCGGCTGGCAGCAGCGGCACACCGAACTTTTGATCTTCGTGCGCAGTAGAAATGTATTCGTGACCGCCCGCGTGAATGCCGGCGGTGACGCGCAGCATGACGCGAGCGCGCTTACCCAAACGGCGAGCAATGTCGGCGATGCGCGCTGGCTCGTTGGGCTCGTCGACAACGATCTTTGCGAAGCCCTGTTCGATAGCCAGCTCGATTTCCTCGTCGGACTTGTTGTTGCCATGCAGCACCAGCCTGCGACCGGGAGCGCCCGCAGCGAGTGCGATCTTCATTTCGCCCATCGTGCAAGTGTCAACGTACATGCCGGCTGCGAGCACGATGCGCACGATCTCCTTGGACAGGAACGCCTTACCGGCGAAGCTCACATGCGTGGTGGAGTTGTTGAACGCTTTCGCCGCGGCGTGCACGAAATGCTTGGCGCGCTGGTCAACTTCGTCGGTGTCGATCAGGTACAGCGGCGAGCCGAACTCGTCAAGCAGCGATTCGGCCGTTCGCCCGTGGAATGTGACCGCTTCGGTCGCAGGGTCGATGGCCGTGGCGGCCGGCCAGATCGGGGTGATTGCCATATTGATCACATCTTTTCTGGAGCGGTGACGCCGAGCAGGTCAAGGCCTTCGGCGATCACGGTGCGCACAGCGTCGTTGAGCTTCAAACGAGCAGCAGCACGTGCCGGTTCCGGAGCCTTAGCAATGCGCACGGCCTCAGCATCAGCACCACGCGCCTCCGGGTCAGTCAGTTCCATCGGCACTACGCGCTCGACGTTGTACCACTTGTGGTACGTGCCAGCCAAATCCTCAAGATAGTGTGCAATCTTGTGCGGGGCGCGACCATCGCCGGCAGCGGTCAGAGTTGCTGGCCACTGGGCGAGTGCGGCGAGCACTTCGCCGTCCGCTGTCGTATCCAGCAAGCTCAGGTCAGCGCCGTCAACGGTAATGCCAGCGTCGGCCGCGTTGCGATCCACATTGCAGGAGCGGGCGTGCGCGTACTGCACGTAGTACACCGGGTTTTCATTGCTGTGCGAGGCGAGCAGGTTGAGATCGATGTCAACGCTGGTGTTGTAGTCGGTGCGAGCCAGCGAGTAGCGTGAAGCGTCCACGCCGATTGCTTCAACCAAATCGTCGATGGTGACAACGTTGCCGGCGCGCTTTGACATGCGTACAGCCTTGCCGTCCTTCATCACGTTGACCATCTGGCCGATGAGAATCTGCATGTTTTCGCCCGGCTTATCACCGAAGGCAGCGCACATGGCCATCATGCGGCCGATATAACCGTGATGGTCGGCGCCGAGCATGTAGATTGCCACGTCAGCCGGGTCGGTGGCGCGGTGACGCTTGTTCCAGTAGTACGCAATGTCGGCCGCGAAGTAAGCAAATTCGCCGTTCGATTTGATGATGACGCGGTCCTTGTCGTCGCCGTGCTTGGTGGAGGCGAACCAGGTGGCGCCATCCTTTTCGAAGATATCGCCGCGATCGCGCAGCTCCTTGATCGCCTTGTCAACCTCGCCGTCAGCGTACAGGCTGTTCTCGTGGAACCACACGTCGAAGTTCACGCGGAATTCCTTCATCGACTTGCGAATCTCAGCGAACATCATTGGCACTGCGCGCTTGCGGAACTCTTCGCGCTGCTCGGAATCGCCTTCGCCCAGCGGGTTGCCATCCTTGTCAACACCGCCGTCAATGCGCGGCAGGGCGAGCACATCCACGCCGTCCGCCTTGGCTTCCTCGATCACTCGAGCTGCGATCTCGTCAATATACGCGCCCTTGTAACCGTCGATCGGGGTTTCCTCGCCGTGCGCGGCGGCGACGAGCGACTTGGCAAAACGGTTGATCTGCTCGCCGTGATCGTTGAAGTAGTATTCGCGCACGACTTTAGCGCCGTTTGCTTCGAGCACGCGAGCCATCGAATCACCGACGGCTGCCCAACGCGTGCCACCAATGTGAATCGGGCCAGTCGGGTTTGCAGAAACGAACTCGAGGTTCAGAGTTTTGCCAGTGAGGTGCCCGTTCTTGCCGTAATTCGTGCCCTCGGCGAGCACCTTGTCGACTACGGCTGCGGCGGAAGCAGAATCGAGGGTGATGTTAATAAAGCCAGGGCCGGCCACTTCCACGGACTTCACGCCGTCAGCGTGCTCCAGTTCAGCAGCAAACAGTTCAGCCAAATCGTGGGGCTTCATGCCAGCCTTCTTGGCCAGCTGCATGGCCGCGTTGGAAGCCCAATCACCGTGTGCGCGATCCTTCGGGCGCATTACGGCCAGTTTGGCAACGTCGGGGATGAGATCGTCGGTCAGGTTGCCAGCCTTTCCGTCGGCAACCAGAGCATGGGCAATGTTAGAAATCAGTTCACTAAGCGCTTCAGGACTCATTCTTCCCAGTGTACCGGCGTGGCTGACAGCGCACCCTCTCACCTCATAGTGTGCATATCCGGCCTGCGTGCACACGATGTTCGCCTCTCCATGCGCCGCTTATGCACACTTACGCTAGAGCATAACGGTCGGAGGCTCGACGCAGATTAGCTACATCTTCGCCAAGGAAGCCGCTCGCTCCACGGCGGATCCACGTGCGCGCTTCTCGATAATCGTTCACCGCACCAACAAACATAGGCATATGCTGACGTCTCGCCGCACGCCATAGATTGGCAGTAATGTCATGCGAGCGCATCACCACAAAATCTGCTGGCAGTGTTGTACTGCCTACCACTCCATAACGGTGTACTACGCCCATGTCACCGCGTATTGTGCCGCTCATACCCGTATCGTCACCGCGCTTGCCACCGCGTTTGTTGCCTCGGCGTTCGAACATGCCACGTTCCGCGCGCGCTACGGGCGCCGGCACCCACCCCGTGAGCATCGGATTGCCGCTCGCGCACAGGCCGATCTTCCACTGCGGGCGCAAGCGTTTAAACGTGACTACTGCTTCACGGCTCACAGACATCACCATTAGTTTGGCCGGCATACGATTGCGATCGCGCTCGATTTCGTTGATGACCGCGCGTGCCACGTGATGAGCGTGACGATCGTCAGTTTTAATATCAAGCAGCAAACCGAGTTTGCTAGGCGCATCATGCGCTTCATTCAACGCTTGCCTGAGCGTTGGCACGCGGTAATCAATCCCCTTCTGCCGCATACGCATGCGCTGCAGTTTGCTCAATGGTGTGCGCGATACCAGCAGGTTACGGCCGCCGGCGTCGAGTCTGCCAGTCTGTCGATCGTGGAACACTACGGGCACCCCGTCGGAAGTGAGGCGCACGTCGATTTCCGCGTAGTCTGCACCGATCTCACCAGCATCGTGGATTGCGCGCAGCGAATTCTCAGGGTCGCGCGAATCTCCGCGATGCGCAATAACTAATGGCGTTTCATGTGGAACAGCGGCTTGTACCGCGCCGATAAGACGATGAGCGCCTGCCACGATATCGCACACGAGTACGGCGGCAGCTACGACGGCAGCCAACGTCACGATTACGATTCGACCCGCATCAGACCTGCCAAATCCACGCATCGCAACACCCCCGATTTGTATGACTTCGGATGGCGAAGCACACGGCCGAACTGCCCTGCAACAGCTCTTTTGACCGCCGACTGGTAAACCTCTGCACATCCAAAACCTGTCGTACGTTCACTATGGCACGCATAATCGCGCAAATCTCTCGCCCACAGGGATGATTCAGGGGTTCCTCAGGGAAAAATCAGTATTGAGAATGATCGTGCAACAACACGGTCACATCGGGTATGCAAAAGCGGCCGTCGGAAAGCCCGACGACCGCTCATGATTGCAAGTCAACAGCGCGCAGTATGCGACATGCAGCGCGGCTGCAACGTCAGCGTACAGTTACAGTGCCGCGATGGCATCAATCTCAACAAGCGCACCCTTAGGAATATCGTTACCGCCAAAGGCTACGCGCGCAGGCTTGACGGAGCCGATGAACACCTCAGCATAGCGAGCGTCAATCTCATGGAAGTCTTCAACGTTCTTCATGTAAATCGTGGCGCGTACCACGTGCTCAATGCCCGTGCCAGCCGCATCGAGAATGCACTTGATGTTCTTCAGCGCCTGGGCAGCCTGCTCGCCAGCAGTCTCACCAGCCAGTTCACCAGTGGCCGGGTCAATGCCCAGCTGACCGGAGACGAACACAAAACCGTTAGCCTTCACCGCCTGGCTGTATGCACCCAGTGCAGTGGGCGCCTCGGAGGTAGCAACGCCTTCCATCTTTTCGCTCATATGATCCTTCTTTCCAACCGGTTCGGCCGAACCGACCGGTCACAGGTATCGAATTAGGCGCCCATATTGGCACTTACTGAGCGAATATACCCGAAGTTGCTCGCGCGCGATGCTCGACGAACACACGATGGACAACGCCCGCAACCCCAGCCGTTGCTGCCAGGCGCTGAAAAACACGAAATCCCGCTTCCCAAGCGTGTATCTAAGGAAAGCGGGATTGCTGAAAGTGGGCCCAAAGGGGATCGAACCCTCGACCTTCTGTTCCGGAGACAGACGCTCTATCCACTGAGCTACGGACCCGAACTGTACCCACTAACGCGTATATAACGCGCACTACGGGCAACTGTGCCATTCTATGCCATCCCCGCGGCAAACAACGAACACATAACAAAAAATGGCCGAATATCAACGAGACTCGCCTACAATGGCCGTATGAACATCGCCATGAACGATTTCGAATTCGAGCGTCGATTCTACTGCCGCGCACTGCCGCCGGAGCTGGATGATGGTGACGCTCCGACGCTGATCGTGCAAAGCTACTACGTGCATGATGGCAACTATGCGCTGCGCGTACGGTTGCAAGCGCACGGTATTCGTATTGCGATGGAGTCCAACACCGAGCCGATCGACGTGCTTGACCAGTATCGTGACAAGTTCACGGAAGCGTTTGTGACCGTCAAAGGACCTTCCGTAGGAGGCACGCGCTACGAAGCGGAGCGAGAGATTGATGCGCGTATTGCCGCCGAACTGGTAAAGCGCGGCGGATGCCCGATTATTAAAAACCGTTTCAGTGCGTGGATTGGCGAAGACGGTTGGAGTATTGACGTGTTCGGCGGAGCGAACGCGCCGCTGGTTGTTGCCGAAGCGGAGCGCAGCGGGCCGGTGACTAATTTGCAGATTCCTGCGTTCTGCGTCACTGAGATTACTGATCAGCCGCGCTTTTCGAACGATGGACTTGCCGCGCGCCCCTTCTCGCTGTGGGCTGACGATTTTGCACGCGAGCTAGCGACCGATGGGCCGCAGTTTGAAACTGCGTTTGGGCGCAATCGCAGAGCGGAATAAAGAGACAAGATACAAGTAAGCAATATGAGTAAGGCGCAATACCGCATGTGCGATATTGCGCCTTACTCATATCAGCTTGTATCAGCGGCTCATCGTCTTCCGCATCAGTACATCAGCGTCGCCAAGCGCCGACGTGCACGCTTCACGCGCTCATCGGTCGCATCCGGAATCAGGAAGTACTCCAGCAGACGCTTGCGCACCGTATCCAGCTCATCGCTGTGACCGGCAGCCAAATAATCCAGCAGACGGTCGAACGCATCGGCAATCTGCCCGCCGATCATATCCACATCAGCAACAGCCAACTGCGCTTCCACATCATCCGGATGATCAGCCGCAGCCTGGCGCACTTCGCGCACATCAGCTTTGCCAGAACGAGCAAGCAGCAATGCCTTCGCGCGTTCGCGAGCAGCCAGCGTATCCGACGGATCAGCCTGCAACACCTGCTCATACGCAGCCGCAGCCCCAGCATAATCGCCCTGCTGAGCGAGCTGGTAGGCTTCCTGATGTTCCGGCGGCACTACATTCTTGGACTGCTGATCAGCCTGATCTGCCGCATCAGGGTCGCCCGAATACGGAGCAGTACCGGTCACGCCAGCCTGCTGAGCTGCAGCAATCAGCTTAGGAATCACCTGGTCAACAATCTGATCAAGCTCATCATCGCCCGGCAGTCCCTGCAAAATCGGCATCGGGCGGCCACCAATCAGCGCAAACAGTGCCGGCGCACCCTGCACTTGGAACGCCTGCGCAATCGTCGGATAGCTCGCAATATCAATTCGAGACAACTGAATCTGACCGTTCAGCTTATTCACTGCTTCACCAAGACGGCGAGCCATCGGGAACAAGCGATCGTCAGTCGGTACCCACAGCAGCAACAGAATCGGGAACGTAGCCGACGTGGTCACCATCGCCTGGAAGGTGCTTTCCGTCGTATCAATCACGTATCCGCCGGCCGCTGGCGCGCCACCAGCTTGGCCAGGTTCCGCCTTCACCTGATGCTTCAGCGCCTCCAAATCCACGGCTCCCGCGAGCGACACCCCAGGATGAAACTGCTGATCTGCCATCATGCCTCCGTCTTCATATTCAAGCAATCGTCAACAAAAAAATCGTTGCCGCAACCAACTATAGTTGCGACAACGATTTCGCTAGCCGCCCGCCGCGATCGGCGAACATCATCGTGCATCGTGATCAATCTGATATCGGGCTATTATCAGCTCACTGCGGAATAACCTGAATCACCTGACGTTCGGCAGCTACTGCGGCAGCCTGCTCACCAGAGTCCTTCAACGGCACATAAATCGCCACAACATTCACATACGTGGCTTTAATCGTGCTCGTAGCAGTCGCGTTGCCGAACAGCGCTTTCTCATCGTTTGATGCAGGCAACGATTCACGACCATCGCCAGCAGAACGAATCCACTCAGAATCAATCTGCGCCACCACGAGATCGCCGCCGTCACTGGAACGCATAACCGCAATCTGACCGTCTACCGGCGCGAATGTCTGCTGCTGCGAGCCGTTGTTACCGGCCACGCCTTGCTGCACATTCTGCGACTGCGTGGCCAAAGTCTGGCGCAGCTGATCGTCAGCAAAACTTGACGCATACTTGCTTTGCGAACCGTTCTGCAGCACGTCAGCATACCGCTCCACCGCCTGCTTTGGTGTCATCACCAAATTCGAATCGTTCACATCGCCCATTTCGCTGCCCAAATGCGCAACCGCAAACTTCGGCAATGACACGCCTTCGAACAGTCGAGTCAATCCCCACAGCTTGTAATTTTGCCGTGCGGAATCCTGACGGAACACCAGCAAACGCTTCGACTGCTGATCGTCAGTGGTGGTAGTAATCGAGAAAATAACGCGCGGCCACTCGTTGTCGGTCGGAATAATGACCTGCGCTACTTTGTCAGGGATGGTAGCGTGACCGTCAATCTCACCGCCGGTCGCGTGCGCAATATTCAGCTGGCTCGTGCGCACGGCCAGTTCAGGGCCAGACAGACGCGAACCGATGCCGTCAGCGCTTTTCGCCGCACTTGCCTGATCAAGCAGATCAAGCACCGTTTTGCGAATCTTTTTCTCCTGCGCGACAGTGACATTCGGTATCTCACTGTCTTTAGTAGTAGGCGCAACTGCTTGCGGTACTTGGCCTTCGCAGCCGGCGAGCGCAACGGTCAGGCCGCACGCCAGCACCGCTGCGATCAGTCGCGTTACGCGGTTGTTCATACGGTTACCGTTCATCGTCCCTCCCCCGGCTTGCTGTCATGCTCGTCGTGCTGATCGTCACCGTCAGCTGCGCTTTGCGCGTTCTCCTCATCGACTTCCTGCGATAAGCGCGCGAAGTACGCTTCCAACTCGCTCATGCTGATTACCGATGTGACGGAATCATCGTAGGCGGCTGGCTCCTGAGCACTGGACTGTGCAGCGTCGCTCGTGCTTTGCGATTGCTCAGAAGGCGCAGTGTGCGAACTTGACTGCCCGGATTGTTGATCGGCGACAAGATTGCGCGCAGCTGGGTCGACTACGATCGGCTCCTCGCTGGTCGCGCTCTCATTGCGGCTCATGCGTTCCAAACGCTCCGCATTCGCGGAACCAGTGCCGCCTGCGCGGTGTGCAGCGTGACGGCGGCGCTTCGACTTCGGCCGATAGCTGACTGCCGACTTCAAGCTCGCCATGCTACCGGTCAACGCTTCAGAAATCGTTACTTCTTCAGTTTCGCGCTGTGCTGTGCTGCTCACCACGCGCTTGCGACGCTTATGCGGCGGCATCGCGAACACAGAAGCAGAGAAGACTGCGAGCACTGCGAGCAAACCGCCAGCGAAATAGAATGGCATCGCAAAATCAGGCAGCTTGTGACGCACCCAATGCAAGCGCACGGTCGCCTTGGATGTTCCACCCAAATCGATAATCGCTACCGTACTGGCATTCTCGGAAACCGTAGTCGTCACGGTTGCTTTGCTCGCGCCGCACGTTACTTTAGTCCACATGTCGGAGTTTTTGAACGCTACATCATCGAGGCTTTCTGCTTTCGTACCTCGCGGATTATTTCTCGATGTTGCGAGCGTCTTCCAATCGTTCATACCGGTCACGCGCGTGTACGCGTGCCCCGCCAACCAGCCGTTGGCGTCTTTACTTGATCCGAGTGCAATGCATGTGCCGTCGGAGCTGTTCGCCCCGCCTTCAACCGTGAGCGTTACACGATGATCGACCAGCGGCAGCACACCTGGATCAGTGATGATATATCGCGTTCCACTCACCTGTGCTTGAGCGGTGATCTGCGAACTTGGCTTCCACGTAGTGGCATTCAATACACCCAAGAAAATGCAGGCTACAGCCAGCAGACCGAAGATAGGCGTCACAATACCGCGCATAATGCGGGCATGACGCGTTGGGCCGGCGGCTTTCTTACGTCCGCGGCTTTTGTGTTCCGTTTGTTTCGGTTCTTCAACAGTCATAACGGATACTATTCTACATTGCACGCTGGCTCCTGCCCAGGGCAGCAACAGTGGTACAGCGCACACGTCAACTGCTGACAGTGTGCTGAATGCTTGCAATCATGCAGCAAAACATGCGGGAAAATCAGGGTTTACCGCTACTGTGGTGCGTATGCGTAAGTTGACAATTGCCTCCATGGCATCCCGCGTGCTAGCCGCCGCGGCTGCGATTGGACTGTGCGCAGCACTCACTGCCTGCGGATCTTCCAACACGTCCTCTGATACCAACTCTTCCGATTCATCGTCGAAGTCTTCCTCCTCGTCTTCTAGCTCATCGAGCTCGCTGAAGAATATGAAGCAGATTCCCGGCATCACTGCTTCTGGCGAACTTGGTAAGAAGCCAACGATTTCATTCGCAACGCCGAAAACTGTTGATGATAATAGCTACGCCATTTTGCAGAAGGGCGATGGCGAGACCATTGGCGCGAAGGATCGCGTGTGCGCGCAAGGCATTTACGTCAGTGCGAAGGACGGTTCTGAAATGGGCAGCACGTGGGAGAAGAACACTCCTGACTGCTCACTGGATATGAGCACGCTTGATGACACGAACGTGTACAAGGAGCTGATCGTCGGCCAGAAGATCAATACGACGATTGCTATTGGTATTAACGATTCGAACTCTTCGGGCACGTCGTACATTATGGTGCTTACGCTCGTCTCGAAGACGACGGATGGCACGCATGCTACTGGCGATAAGGTTGCCGATGTGCCTGCTGATCTGCCGAAGGTGACGCTGGCTAAGAACGGTAAGCCGTCGATTGATATGAACGGCTATAAGGGTAGCGATTCGCTGGTTGCGCAGCCATTGATTAAGGGCAAGGGCGCTGAAGTGCAGGAAAGCAACACGGTGAAGGTGCAGTACACCGGCTGGCTGCTTGATGGCACGCAGTTTGATTCGTCGTGGGATAAGGGCACCCCGATTTCCTTCTCCTTAAGCCAAGTGGTGAAGGGTTGGACGCAGGGTCTGACTGGCCAGACGGTCGGCTCGCAGGTGCTGCTGGTTGTGCCGCCGGATCTTGGATATGGCGATAAGGCGACCGGCTCGATTCCCGCGAATTCTACGCTGGTATTCGTGGTAGATATTCTCGCCGCATACTGATCGACAATCGGATTCGTTAACTACAGAAGGGCTCCTACGGGAGCCCTTCGTTGTATTAATTCATATTTCTATGCCCCACTCTGTTCAGAAGAGGCGCAGACTGTCGTCTTCCGCCCCCCTCATCTCGTCATAGTCGAGAATCAAGCATTCAAAACCGCGGTCTTGAGCGAGAACGCGCGCCTGCGGGGTGATGGTTTGCGCGGCAAAAATGCCATGAACGGGAGCGAGTAGCGGGTCACGATTGAGCAGCTCGCAGTAGCGCGTGAGCTGTTCGACGCCGTCAATACCGCCGTGGCGTTTGATTTCAATGGCAACGTGTTCACCATCGGCGTTAATCGCCATAATGTCAACAGGGCCGATGGCAGTAGGGTATTCGCGGCGCACCAGCTTGGCACCTTCACCAATGCGTTCGATTTGCGCGGCGAGATAACGCTGCAGGTGATCTTCGACACCGTCCTTGACGAGGCCAGGATCTTCGCCCAAATCGTATGTCTCATCAGAGTAGATGTGCTGCAACGTGACTTCGAGAATGTCGCTGGACTTGTCGGCACTCACGCGTAGCACTTTCTGCGGCGTATCGTCCACGCTATCCGAGCCGGTTGCGCTGCCCGCGCGTTCAGCGGTCACGTCTTTGAGCGTGCAGGGAGCCGCCATCCAGTTCAGCGGCTTGTATGAGCCAAGTTCGGAAAAAATCAACAAGCTGTTATCAGCTTTGATGAGCAATACGCGCTTGGCCATCGGCAGAGAAGCAGTCAAACGGCCGGAATACTCGGCGGAACAGTCAGCAACAATAATTCGCACGTCGCAACACTGTAGCAACCCGCAACGGACAATCTTCTCCGGGCATACGGCCGTTTGAAGCCGCTAAACCGGCCGTATGCCCGGGAAGGTCTGCGGAAAGGGACCGTATGCCCGGGATGCGACGGGAAAAACAGGAGCAGTGCAATACGCAAAAAGCCTCCCCGCACCAGAAGTGCGGAGAGGCTTAACTGTGGAAGTACGCCTATTATTCGGCGTCGGCGTCAACGCCCTCGGTGCGAACTACATCGCGACCGCGTTCAACAGCGACCGTGAGCTTGTTCGAATCGAAGGAGATGAATCCGTCAGTGACCTCGAACGCGTGGCGTTCGCCTTCGGGATCCACGACCGAAACCGTACCTCCCTCAATCACCGTGAGCACAGGCTCATGGTTCGGCAGAATGCCCATTCCGCCTTCGGAAGCCGGAATGGTGACCGACTTCGCCGTACCGTGCCACACGGGATGGTCGGCGGCGACGATGTTCACCTCGATGGAGGTCTTTGACGATTCAGCCATCACTCACCCAGTTCCTTCTGCATGTCGTGCCACTTCTTCTCGAGGTCATCGATACCACCGATGCCGGAGAATGCCTGCTCCGGGACGTCGTCATACACGCCGTCGCAGATGCGGGTGAAGGCTTCGATAGTCTCGTCGGCCGGCACATAGGAGCCCGGGCGACCAGTGAACTTCTCAGCCACGTAGAAGTTCTGACCGAGGAACTGCTCGATACGGCGGGCGCGGTTGACGATAGTCTTATCTTCTTCCGAAAGCTCGTCGATACCGATCAGGGCGATGATGTCCTGCAGCTCCTTGTTACGCTGCAGAATCGCCTTCACGCGGTTCGCGCACTCGTAGTGAGCCTGGCCAACGTAACGCGGGTCAAGAATACGAGACGTCGACGAAAGCGGGTCCACAGCCGGGTAAATACCCTTCGAAGCAATATCACGAGACAGCTCAGTGGTTGCGTCGAGGTGAGCGAAGGTCGTAGCCGGAGCCGGGTCAGTGTAATCATCAGCCGGCACGTAGATGGCCTGCAGCGAGGTGATCGAGTGGCCACGGGTCGAGGTGATGCGCTCCTGCAGGGAGCCCATCTCATCGGCCAAGTTCGGCTGGTAACCCACAGCGGAAGGCATACGGCCCAGCAGCGTGGACACCTCAGAACCGGCCTGCGTGAAGCGGAAGATGTTATCGATGAACAGCAGCACGTCCTGGTTCTGCACATCACGGAAGTACTCAGCCATCGTCAGTGCAGTCAGCGGCACGCGCAGACGGGTACCCGGCTGCTCATCCATCTGACCGAAGACCAGTGCGGTCTTCTTCAACACGCCAGCTTCACCCATTTCGCCGATCAGATCGTTACCCTCACGGGTACGCTCACCAACGCCAGCGAACACAGACACACCACCGTGGTTCTGTGCCACACGCTGGATCATTTCCTGGATCAGCACGGTCTTGCCAACGCCTGCACCACCAAACAGACCGATCTTGCCGCCCTGCACGTACGGGGTCAGCAAATCGATAACCTTGATGCCGGTTTCGAACATCTGGGTCTTGGATTCCAGCTGGTCGAATGCCGGTGGCTTGCGGTGGATAGGCCAACGCTCAGTCACGGTGATCTGCTCACCCGGCTGCTTGTTGAGCACGTGGCCGGTCACATCGAACACGTGGCCCAAGGTCACGTCGCCGACAGGCACGGAAATGGAGCTGCCGGTGTCATGAACCGTCGCGCCACGCACGAGGCCATCGGTCGGCTTCAGAGCCACGGCGCGCACAGTGGAATCACCAAGGTGCTGTTCGACCTCAAGCGTGATTGTGTGCGCAGTTTCGCCTTCCTCGTGGGCACCGGTGTTGGTCAGGTCCACGGTCAGCGCGTTGTAAATGTCGGGCAGGTGGCCCACCGGGAATTCGACGTCGATAACCGAACCCTGGATACGCGTCACACGTCCATTGATCGGCTCCGCAGCCGTCTCGGGAGCCGCTGTGGTCTGATTCTCAGACATGGTTCCTACTCTTCCTTTGTGTTCAGCGCGTCGGCGCTGCCGATGATTTCGGTAAGTTCCTGGGTGATCGAAGCCTGACGCGAAGCGTTGAGCTTACGCGTGAGCGAGTCGATCAGGTTGCGCGCGTTCTCCGTGGCCGTGTGCATAGCGTTCTGCCGGCACGCGGTTTCAGAGGCCGCTGCCTCCAGCAAGCATTCGTGAATGCGCGACTGGATGTACTTCGGCAGGATCGTGTCCAGCACCTTCTCCAGGCTCGGCTCGAACGTGTAGAGCGGGCGAACTTCGTCGCTGTCGGGCTGATCGGGGATGTCGGGACCGAAATCACGCGGAGCTTCAACGATCTCCACCGGCAGCATGCGCAGCACGCGTACCTTCTGCACCACCATGTTGATGAACTCGGTGTACACGATGTAGAGCTCAGAAACTCCACCTTCGGCAGCCGACTTCATGTAGGCGCTCATCAGCGCGTTGGAGATCGCCTCGGCGACTTCGACGCCAGGCTTGTCGGTATCACCCTCCCACGTATCGGCAATGTCGCGGTTGCGGTACTTGTAGTACGTCACGCCACGACGGCCATACACGTAGAGTTGCGGCTGCTTGCCGTCCGCATCAAGGCGGGCGAGCAGATCCTCGGTCTCACGGATGATCGACGAGGTATATGCGCCCGCCATACCACGATCCGACGTGAGGGCGAGCACGGCAACCTTCGGGTTGTCTTCCTCTTTCCTCACGATCGGATGCGTAATGTGCGAGTGAGCTACCACGGCCTGTACGGCATCGAAAATCGCATCAGCATAGGGCTTCGCGTTCAGCGCCACGGAACGAGCCTTGGCGATATGCGAAGACGCGATCATCTCCTGGGCGTTGAAGATCTTCTCCAACGAACCCGTAGAGGCGATCCTGCTCTTCAATGCGAGTTGCGATCCCATGGGCTACTTCTTTTCTCCTGCCATCGGGTGCTTGTTCGGATCATGCTCAGGCTTGTCAGCCTTGGACACGATCTGTTCCTGCTCCACCGGCGTCGGGTTCTTGCTCGGGGCCTTCTTGTGCTCGACCAGCGGCTTGCCAGCCTTCGTCACGTAGGTCTCACGGAACGCGTCCACAGCCTTATCAAGAGCTGCTTCGGTATCAGCAGTGAAGTTCTCCGTATCGCGGATGGTCTTGAGGATGTCGGTGTTGTGGTCGAGGTAGTCGAGCATAGCGTGCTCGAACGGCAGCACGTCGCCCAGCGGCAGATCATCCATCTTGCCGTGGGTACCGGCCCACACAGAAACGACTTCCTGCTCCATCGAATACGGCGAGAACTGCGGCTGCTTCAAGAGCTCGGTCAGGTGAGAACCGCGGTTGAGCTGAGCCTTGGATGCTGCATCCAGATCGGATGCGAACATCGCGAAGGATTCCAGCGAGCGGTACTGCGCCAGCGAAATCTTCAGCGTACCGGAGACCTTCTTCAAAGCCTTGGTCTGCGCCGCACCACCGACTCGGGACACGGAGATACCCACGTCCACAGCCGGGCGCTGGTTGGCGTTGAACAGATCGGACTGGAGGAAGATCTGGCCGTCGGTGATGGAGATCACGTTCGTCGGAATGTAGGCAGACACATCGTTTGCCTTCGTCTCGACGATTGGCAGACCAGTCATCGAACCACCGCCAAGGTCATCGGAAACCTTTGCGCAGCGTTCGAGCAGACGGGAGTGCAGGTAGAACACATCACCCGGGTACGCTTCACGCCCCGGCGGACGACGCAGCAGCAGCGAGATCGAACGATACGCTTCAGCCTGCTTCGACAGATCATCGAAGACGATGAGCACGTGCTTGCCGTGGTACATCCAGTGCTGTCCGATGGCGGAACCGGTGTACGGTGCGATGTACTTAAAACCAGCGGAATCAGAAGCCGGGGAAGCAACGATGGTGGTGTATTCCATCGCGCCGGATTCCTCAAGGCTCTGACGCACGGAGGCAATGGTGGAACCTTTCTGACCAACGGCCACGTAGATGCAGCGCACCTGCTTCTTCGGGTCTCCAGATTCCCAGTTTGCCTTCTGATTGATGATCGTATCGATTGCGATAGCGGTCTTACCGGTCTGGCGGTCGCCGATGATGAGCTGGCGCTGGCCACGGCCGATCGGCGTCATTGCGTCGATAGCCTTCAGGCCGGTGGACATTGGCTCGTCGACGGGGTGGCGGTGCATCACGTCGGGGGCCTGAGCCTCCAGGATTCGACGGCCTTCGATGCCCTTGATCTCGCCAAGGCCATCGATGGGGTTGCCCAGCGGGTCCACGGTACGGCCGAGATAGCCGTCGCCGACAGGCACGGAGAGCACTTCGCCGGTGCGTCGGACCTCCTGGCCTTCCTCGATGCCGGTGAAATCGCCGAGGATAACCACACCGATCTCACGGGCGTCAAGGTTAAACGCCAGGCCGAGTGTGCCGTCCTCGAAGGTCAGCAGCTCGTTGGCCATGCAACCAGGCAGTCCCGTCACGTGCGCAATGCCGTCGCCAGCCGTAGCCACGTAGCCCACTTCCTGGGTGGGGGTGTCCGACGGCTTGTACGACTCGACGAAATCATCGAGCGCCTTGCGTATCGTGGCGGGATCAATGGTAAGTTCTGCCATGATCACTCCTTATTGTTGTTCAAAATTCTCTTGGGCCGCGGCCGTCAAGCCGTGCCTCAGGCACTTGCCTGCACCGAGCGGTGCAGCTTCTGCAGCTGCGCGATCACCGTGTTGTCGGTAACCTCGTCGCCAACCTGGATGCGCATGCCGCCGATCACTGTCGGATCGACAACAGAGTTGATGTGCACCGGGTGGTTCAGCTTGGCCGTGTACACGGCGGTCAGCTTCTTGATCTGCTCGATGTTCAATGGCGCCGCCGTAGTGACGGTGATCATCGATTCACCCATATGACGGGAGAACTTGTTGATCAGCCATTGGATGGTCTCAAGATAGCGGCGGTTGCGCGGATTGCAGGTGGCGTGCTCAGCCAGACGCATCGTGACCTTGTTGAAGCCCGTGTTGCCGAGCACATTGTGCAGCAGCTGAATGCGGGCCTGGGCAGGGGCGGATTCGTCGTGCAGCTTCGAGCGAACGACTGGCAGGTTGAGCAGCGCCGAATGCAATTCAGCGAGTTCGATGGAGACCTGCAAGGTCGTACCAGTAGCGTCTGCGTAGTACATCATTGCGTCAACGCCGAAATCTTCGACAGCATTGGCGATGTGTTGCGCGCGGCTCCACTTGCGACCGGCCAGATCAGTCATGATCTCCATGGTCATCGGGTGAGCCGTGGAGCCGATCAGCTCCTTGAGCACAGCGACCTTGTCTTCCACGGGGCGCGACGGATCGGTGAGTGCGCGCTCAAGCTGGACGTGATGGTCGAGCACGTTGGTGATCGTGAACAGTTCGTTGCCGATGCGCCAAGCGTCCTCACCAGTGGCACGCAGCTTGGGAGCCAGCGAGTCACGTGAGACGCGGTCCGCTATACGCGATGCTTCTCCTCGCATTGGTCACCTCCCTTTCTTGGAATACGTCGTCACTTCTTGTCGCTGCCGGCCATGTCGTCGATCATCTTGTCGATCATCGAGGACTGGACGTCATCGTTCTCCAGCTTGGAGCCGAGGATCTTGCCTGCCAATGCCGTAGCCAGCACGCCAACTTCGCCCTTCAAGCTGACCAGCGCCTGCTGATGCTGCGACTCGATAGAGCGCTGCGCATTGGCGGTGATCTGAGCGGCGTCGGATTCGGCGCGGGAACGGGCGTCGGCGATGATGTGCGAGGCTTCTGCACGTGCATCGTCGCGGATCTTGGATGCCTCGACGCGAGCAGTGCTCAGCTGCGCCTCGTACTTCTCCTTGGCGGCGTCAGCTTCAGCCTTAGCGGCTTCAGCTTTGGCGATATTGCCTTCGATCTTCGCCGCACGCTCATCAAGGATGGCGTTGAATTTCGGCATGAAGAACTTGTAGAAGAACAACGCAACGATGACAAGGATAATCAGGGACCACACAATGTCATAGGTGTGCGGCAGGAACAGATCGATGCCACCTTCAGCCAACGTCATTATGAAGCCCTCCTTTCAGTGTTGTGTGCGAATCGTTGCTTGTCGATGTGGACTCAGGCGACGACCAGGGCGGCCACGAAGCCGAGCAGGCCGAGCACCTCGACCAGAGCGAGGCCGATGAACATGATCATCTGGATCTTGCCGGAAACCTCAGGCTGACGGGCGGTGGACTCCATCGCCTTGCCGAACAGGATGCCCAGACCGAGGCCAGGGCCGAGGGTCGCGATGCCGTAGCCGATGACGGAGAGGCTGCCGGAGACCTGCGCGAGAGTAATGATGTCCATTTCTTTTCCTTTCTAACGTGACCGTTAAAAAAATTTGAAAATCTGCTGTTGGTTCTGTTCCTCAAGTACCGCGGCTGTTTGCTGTATGTGCACGTATTGTGCGCGGCAGGCAGGATTGCGGATTGTTTTTGCGGAACAGATTTCAGTTGTACGTTTGGTGCGTTACACGCGTTGTGCGGGCGGATTATCGAGCATTACTGCCGGTCCGCGTGGGGAGGATACTGTTTGTCAACTGTGCGATCGTGGGTAATTTGTAGATAACTACGACCGCGGCGTTAAGGCAGGCGTCAGTCCTCCGGGTAGCTCATGCTGATGTACACGGTCGAAAGGATCGCGAACACGTAGGCCTGTAGGAAGGCAACGAATGCCTCAAACAGGGTCAGCACGAAACCGAAAACGAACCACAGTGCTCCGATCGGGATGCCTGCCAGTTTGTTGGTGGCATCAATAACCCAGTACTGTGCGAATGCCAGCGCGGTGGCGACCAGCAAGTGGCCGGAGACCATGTTGGCGAAGAGTCGAATGGTCAGCGATGCAGGGCGGATAAGAATCAGCTCGCACAGCTGAATAGGGGCCAGCAGGATGTATACCGGCCACGGCACGCCCTTCGGGAAGCATTCATCACGAACGAAGCCCCACAGGCCCTTCTCGCGCACGGCGGTCACCCAGTACTGGATGAGCACCCATACGGCGAAGACGAGCGGCATGACCACAGTGGCGTTTGCTGCCATGTTCATGCCCGGGATGATGCCGCACAGATTGAACACGAAGATCGTGAAGAACAGGGTCGAGATCATTGGCACGTAGCGCTTGCCGCGAGTCTCACCCATGACTTGGTACACAACGCTTTCGCGTACGAAGTCGATGCCCGTCTCGACGATGCTCTGCCAACGCCCAGGAATGAGCTTGGCACGCGAGGCGGTAATACCGAGCACGATCAGCAAAATGATCGTAGCCACGATACGGATGAGGATGATGCGGTTGAGCGCGAACGGCGTTCCCTGGAAGAGGATCTCGGGAGGAAGAAAATCGTTGACTGTAGGCAGGTCAGGGCTTTCTGCCGCAAAAAGCATGCCCATAGCTTCTACCATATTGCGCCTCCTGCTCGCGTTTCTCTGCTGTCAGTCTAGTCTAACGGTTGAGGCGAATGTGACGGTTGGGTTACCTTCGTCCAGCCGCTTTCGAAGCATGCCCGAGCTCCTCGAAGTTGGACGAGGTTTTATGCCCTGACATTCAACTCCGAATGGCTGACTGAGTATTTTTATGGCCAGTTTGGACAACACTTGAAACCCTTTGTTTTCCAATGGTCTTACGGCGTTTCTTGACGCCTTTTCCAGTGAAAAACTATATGACCATAATCTCACTATATGAACAGTTTTATAGAATAATGGCCACGCCCCGTGGACATTTTGGCAAATAACTGTAAGCGCTTTCCACAATGCGGACAGTCCAAACAATAAGAATGCTCACCATTCGACTAGCCGATGTCCACCAACCACCCAACGGATGGTTGGTGTTTGTCTGGTTTACCAGTTCATCGCACTACGAATTTCACTTACCGTGAATAACGCCATACCCATCGTTCAAGAAAGGCGCGAAATCATCCTTACGCGGGCTACCTGGCTCGTGACGAATCGAACGATCCGTACCCAGGCGCTTCTCCGCACGCAATTGCGGCACTTCCGTTAAGTCATATGGCGTGGTCTGATACACCCAATTCAACCAGTTGCGCCACAGCAGATTCGCATGTGCACGCCACGCAAACAGCGGCTCAAGTGACGGATCGTCATGCGGGAAGTAATTGATCGGGAATGGAACATTCGTCAAACCCTTGGCCATATCACGCTCATATTCTTCAGCGAGCGTGTATTTGCCATACTCCCAGTGCCCCAGCGCAAACACTTCAGAAAAGTCACGCGTAGCAATCAAGCCCGGACCTGACTGCGGGCCCCAAGTAAGTACCTGCAAATCGGAGTGTGCACGCACATCATCCTCGTTGACGCCAGCGAGACGCGAATGAGGCTGCAATGCAATCTCATCGAAGCCGTTGGTCAGGAAGCAGTATTCATCTTGCAAATACTGCGGAAACACGCCAAAGACTTTCTGCGCGTAGTCGACCTTGCGCACACCATAGCGGTAGTTCAGCGCCCCCATTGCTCCCCAGCACAAATACATGGTGGAGAACACGTGCGTCGATGCCCAGTCAAGAATGGTTTTGAACTCATCCCAGTAGTCAACCTGCTCAAATGGCATGTGCTCAACAGGCGCACCCGTGACTACAAAACCGTCGTAATAGTTGTCTTTGAACGCATCAAGCGTCTCATAGAACTTCACGAGGTGATCAGCGCTGACATGCGTAGCCTCGTGCGTGGAGGTTTTCATGAAGTCAATCTCCACCTGCAACGGGCTTTTCGAGATCAGGCGCAGCAATTGCGTCTCCGTCTCGATTTTCTTCGGCATCAAATTCAAGATCACTAACTTCAGCGGGCGGACGCGCTGACGCTCCGCTTCAGGCTTCTCAAGCGCAAAAATGCGCTCTGAATCGAGGATGGCACGGGCCGGTAGGCCGCTGGGGATCTTGATAGGCATGCTTCTTATTATTGCAACAGTACGGATATTGAACGCCGCCAGCGATATCGGAAACTTTTATAGCGCGCGATCGACATGCGACATCGCGCGGCAATCACGCCGCGACACGCCGATTTGACATATGACAATCGCACTGTATCTTTGATTGAGCTGTTTGAAACAGCCGTCGCGGGGTGGAGCAGCTCGGTAGCTCGCTGGGCTCATAACCCAGAGGTCCATGGTTCAAATCCATGCCCCGCTACCAATCAGAAGGCTTGGAATCGTAGGAATTCCAAGCCTTCTTGCGTTTCCAACACTTACGCTCTGCGAGCGCGCGCGATCAGCAGCGCTGCGATAGCGAACACGCTGATTGCCAGTATCGACTCTACGATCGTGATGATGTCGGCGCCTGTCGGCGGCAGTGCCGGCGGCTCTTCTTCACCAGGCTCATCGATTTCTTCAATAGTGACGATTTCACCTTCCACGCCCAGCTCATGCGAGGCAAGTACGTCGCCGTCCGCACTCATCAGTGAAGCTCTCCAGTACACTAACCCAGCAATGGGCGAGCTCACCTGTGGGCTATATACGGTCTGATCTTGCAGTGTTACGTCGATTTCCACACGAACCTCGTCGAGCAGCGTGCCACTGAAGCCAGGTTCCTCACCTTCTGCGATTGCCTGATACGCGGTAAATGTTACGTAGGCACCTTCGGGCACTGCACCAATAATGCGCGCACTATCGCGGAATACTTCACCGACATTCACCTGTTCAGGATCTACCTGTGTGTTCAACGTTGGTATCGCAGGTTCTTCTTGCTCCTCGGGTGGCTCAGGAGGTTCCGGAGGCCCTGGCGGCTCTTCAGGCTGTTGGATTCTTACGCGTTCCCACGGATCGTCATACGCGCTTGATGCGGCTTGAACTCGATCATCGCCGCGGAAACTCCACACAAATACGTACCATCCATGCGTTCGGGCAGTAATGGTCACCGGATTACCGTGCGCATCAGGAGCCTCACCCCCAACATGGTGCACGCCATTCGTGGCTGGAAAATCCCATGTGCCAATCAGCTGATGATTCGCATCTTCTTGTGGCACTGTTGCACCTTGCGGGCGATATTGATCATCATTCGCTGGATTATCGGGATCGCCCGCCCACCAAACACTCACTTGCGCGTATGGTTCATCAGCCGCGAATCCGAATGTTTCATCACCGGCAAATGAGCCGTGATCGTCAGGAAAACCCGTCACCGTGATCGTGTCGCTCATGCTCAACCCCGGTACGCCAACGTGCTCAGCAACGCTCGAAGCTACTTGTACGCGCGACCGATTCGCATTGGTTTCTTCTGGATCTAAAAAACCAGTTACCACATCTGCTTCAAGCCGATCACGCACCCACGTATCTTGCCGATCGCGTTCAAAAGCCCATACCCATGTGCCAAAACCGCCATCAGATGGCACCCGATACGCGGTGTCTCCTCCCGGCTCGGTCATAGCCGTGGCGCTCACTGTTTGGTCAGGCGCAGTAAACAATGCCGTAGCGTACGCAACCGGCTCAAACCCACTCACTGCAAGCCGTGCGAGAAAATCTTTGGCACGTTCACCATCCGAGGGTGTAATCATTGCTGACTCATGTACTTGTTCAGCGGTAATACCGTCAAAATACCAACCGGTTGCCTCCATTGGCTTGCCGTCAGGCCAGAACCCGTCGGCAGCCACTCCAGAGATCACATCGTCAATAACAACTTCGCCAGCATCCACACTCTTTGCAGTAGTACGCGTGCGAAGCGTCACCCCGGGATCTTGGTCAACAGTGAGCGTAATCGCCTTGCCAGAAGAGCGAACCATACGCTCATGATGATGAATGAGATCCTGCCTACTTCCATTGTCAAGTCGCTCAATAGCGTCGTGATCATACTGCACATCGATCTCAACGGCTCCCTTACCCGTTGCCGTCCACGAATGCGTAACCGGCTCCGTGGCAGAAACCCCATCAATAGTCGCTTCCCCGTTATCAAACACTGCAGGACCATCAATGACTGCGGTATATGGAACACCTGCCACCGCTTGACCTTCAGCATTCGTTACCGCAACTTCAATCTCGCCAGCACCAAGCCCATACGCTTCAGTGCGCACTACTTTGGCGCCAACAGGTGCTTCGCGCCCTGCCTCTTGCCACAACTGTTCTGCACGTTCAATCACACGCGGATACGACCTTGCAATAGACACCCGATCTAATTGCCATACATCGGGCAGCAGATCAAAATACTCATGCACGAGGAACGCAATTGCTGCATGCGTGTACGTTTTGTCGTCATCGTAATCATATTGGGCGTCAACATCGTAACGTTTCATCAGCCACGCTAATCGTCGCGCCGTCTCATCATGCTCGATAACTGAGGTCGAACCAACCCAATAATGCATAGGAACCCGTGATTCAATGCAGTAATAGTAGCTGCGTGCATCACGCGCTAACGCTCCGATCGGCTGATTGCCACGACTGTCCTTATATATAAGTTTCACATCCCCACCAGTCGAGGAGAGATATTCTGGCGTTGCGTGAGCTCGCGGGGTTGCAGCAAACACAGTCGCACCGATCATCATGCACATTGCGCACAATGCAATGCACACCCCCAACCATGCACGCAATCGGGCATACCCAACAATCCCACGCCACGCGCAATGCGCGCCACCACATGGTCCGCGCACGCCGCCACTGCGATGTGACATGCCGCCGCCAGTGTGCCGCTCGCTACTCGTGTGCCGATCGCCGTTATGCCCGGCCCCCATACCGTTCATAGTGCTCATCTGGTTCCCCTTCACCATATTCGCCGCCCCGTTGCGACGGTTTTGCCAAGGATCGCACAGATCCGCCTTCCACCGGGCGAAAACCAAGCAATGTGGTCGAAGCCTCGCCTTTTCGGCGTGTTGTGGATAACTTTGCAGGCGAGTTATCCACATTCAGCCCAATACCACCTCATAAACGCTGCAAAACAGCGAAAGTATGCACAATGAGATGTTCCCTTCAAGAAAACATTCAGGTTATACAATGAGCGGTATGGCAGAAGAAAAGAAAGGCGCTTCAGCGCTTACCAGTAGTACCAAGTCCGCCACCACCCGCCGGTCCACATCCGGCGCACAGTCTGCAACTCGTCGTAAATCTACGCGATCGCAGAAAGCAACGAAGCAGACCGCCGATTTCACACACGGCGAAGTCCCAGCTCCCAGCATCCCCGTCACCGATCCTGCGCAGTTCGGCCGTATCGCCGTTATGGACATCACACCACACGAGGAATTCGGCCGTTACCCCGCTCGCGTCGAGCTGGGTGAGCCGTTCAAGGTGACCGCACAAGTCTTTATCGAAGGCCGCACCAAGGTTGGCGCCACTGCTGTAGTGCGCAATCACCGCGGCAAGGAAATGCAGCGTCTGCCAATGACGTGCACGAACCCCGGTTTGGACCGTTGGGAAGTTATGCTCACCTGCGGCGAGCGCAGCGATGTCAAACCGTGGGAAGATGATTTTGCCGCCGTTAAGCGCCAGCTCGGCGAGTGGACTGTCACCATCGAAGGCTGGGAAGATACGTATAAGTCTTGGCTGCACGATGCTGATATCAAGGTGAAGGTCGGCGATAGCGATACTGATAATGCGCTCAAGTCTGGCGCACAGCTGCTCGCTCGCTGGGCAAAGACCACCGATTCGCATTTGAACGCAGCCCAGCGCAAGACGCTGAATGATGCGGCTAAGACCATGGATGATGAGTCGCTCACGCCTAAGGAGCGCTTGGCTGCTGCCACGTCTGACGCTATCACTGAACTGCATGTCACTAACCCGCTGCGCGATGGCATCTCCCCCAGCCAGCCGCAGCGTTTCCTGGTGCAGCGCCCTGAATCCAGCTTCGCCGCATGGTATCAGTTCTTCCCGCGTTCGGAAGGCGCGTATGTTGATCCGACTACGGGCAAGATTGTGCAGGGTACGCTCAAGACGTCCGTCACTGGTCTTGAGCGCGCAAAGGCGGAAGGCTTTGACATTGTGTACTTGCCGCCGATTTTCCCGATTGGCGTAACGAACCGTAAGGGCAAGAACAATACGCTGGTTGCCGGCCCTGACGACCCGGGCTCTCCGTTCGGTATTGGTTCTGAGCTGGGCGGTCACGACACTGTTGACCCGCTGTTGGGCACTATGGACGACTTTAAGGCGCTGGTTGCCAAGGCTCACGAGCTGGGTCTTGAGATCGCACTCGACTTTGCGCTGCAGTGCTCGCCTGATCACCCGTGGGTCAAGGCGCATCCGGAATGGTTCCGCCACAAGCCGGACGGCACGATCGCGTTCGCGGAGAACCCGCCGAAGAAGTATCAGGACATTTATCCGATTGACTTCAACGCTGACATGCCTGGCATTGAGAAGGAAGTCGAACGCATTCTCGAACTGTGGATTGCCGCTGGCGTGACGATCTTCCGCGTTGACAACCCGCACACGAAGCCGGTTCGCTTCTGGCAGGATGTGATCGCCGCGGTTACCAAGCGTCACCCGGAAGTCCTGTTCCTCGCCGAGGCGTTCACCCGCCCGGGCATGATGCGCGCGCTCAGCTACGTGGGCTTCACGCAGTCGCACTGCTACTTCCCGTGGCGTAACACCAAGGAGGAGCTGGCCGAGTACTTCGCGGAGACGAACGGCGACGACGGCTACTACCAGCACAACACGTTCTGGCCGACCACGCCGGATATTCTTACCGCTTACGTACGCGACAACGGCATCGCTGGCCACTGCGTGCGCGCAGTGCTGGCCGCGATGGGCTCGCCGTCGTGGGGTATTTACAACGGTTTCGAACTGGTTGAGAACCGTCAGCGCCCCGGCTTTGAGGAGCAGATCGACAACGAGAAGTACGAGATCAAGGTGCGCGACTGGGCCGACGCCAACAAGTACGGCATCGCTGCGATGCTGACTTCGCTCAACCGCATCCGCCGCGAGCACAAGGCTGCGTTCAGCTACCACAACCTGACCGTGCTGGAGACCTCGGATCCGTCGATTCTTGCGTTCGCACGTCACACGCCGGCCGAGCTGACTGGTACTGGCAAGCCGGAGACGCTGATCGTGGTGGTTAACCTCGACGGCCACAACGCGCATCAGTCCACCGTGCATCTCGAGCTGCCGGACTTCGACATCGACCCGGCCAAGGGCGCGCACGTGCGTGACGAGCTGACCGGTCGCGAGTTCGACTGGAGCTGGGACAACTTCGTCTCGCTGGCCCCGTGGGCCGACGTGGCGCACATCTTCACTGTCGTGCGCGACTAGTCTTCGCTAGACGTACATTATTGGCCGCAACCGAGTCCGTGCTTCGCCATCACGACTCGGTTGCGGCCATTTTTTGCAATACACACAACGCGGTATTGTGGTGCATGTCAATTACTGTCGATTTCAAGGAGAAATGACATGGCAGAAACCTTCAACGTCGTGGTCGAGATCCCGCGCGGTTCCAAGAACAAGTACGAAGTGGACCAGGAGACCGGCCGCGTGTTCCTGGATCGTGAGCTGTTCACCGCGATGGGCTACCCGGATGACTACGGCTACATCGAGGGCACGCTGGGCGAGGATGGCGATCCGCTGGATGCGCTCGTGATGGTCAAGAACTCCGTGTTCCCGGGCTGCGTCATCGAGTGCCGCGCCGTGGGCCTGTACCACATGGAGGACGAAGAGGGCGGCGACGACAAGGTGCTGTGCGTGCCGGCCGATGTCCGCTACGACGGCATCAAGGACGTCAAGGACGTCAACGAGTACCACCTCGCTGAGATCAAGCACTTCTTCGAGCAGTACAAGGCCCTCGAGCCCGGCAAGGAAGTCAAGCCCGGCGACTACTGGACTGGCGCGGACGTCGCCGAAAAGGAAATCGTCGAAGCGCGTGAGCGTCTCGCGAACAGCGCGAAGTGATTTCCGTCAGCGAAGCCCAGTGGGCTTCGCGCGGCGACGTGCGAGCCGACAGGCGAGCCAACACTGAGCCGGCCGCAGGCCGTCCATAATTGCAGGACCGTGGCCGAAAATCATCGCAGCCCGCGAGCGCCTGACCGCTTCGCAGAAGTGATTTCCCTACGCGGATAATCTGTCCGTTTACACAAGGGCCATTTACACAAGGGCCGTTCCCACTATGGGAGCGGCCCTTGCTATACTTGGCCTCTGTAATTTCTCGACATGCGAACAGCATTCGCTTTCGGAATTCAAAGCCGGCCAGCTGCCGGCAGTTCTATGTCGGCGCTCCTAGGCGTAGGCGGGTAGGCCCCGTCGAGGCCCATCCCGTGGGAGACCGATGGGATGAACCTGTTATTTCAGCATGATTCAAATACTGCTTATTTCCGTTTCTGTCGCCATGGATGCCTTCGCTGTTTCAATCGGCAAGGGTCTAACTGTGAAGAAGGCTCGTTTCATTGATGCGTTGAAATGTGGCTTGTGGTTTGGCGGCTTTCAGGCGCTGTTCCCACTGTTGGGCATTTTTGCAGCTTCCGCGTTGGCTTCGTATGTGACTGCTGTTGATCATTGGATTATTTTTGGCTTGCTGCTCGTTATTGGCGGCAATATGATTCGCGAAGCGTTTGAAGAGGAAGAGGAGAACGCGAAGGAGAACCCTGAGTTTGATTGGAAGCATATGCTTCCTCTTGCCGTTGCATGCAGTATTGATGCGTTTGCGGTGGGCGTGAGCTTAGGCCTGATGAAGTTGAATATCGCGTTTACTGTGGCGTCGATGGGTGTGGTAACTGGCCTGTTTTCGATTGCGGGTATTTATATTGGCCGCGTGTTTGGATCGCGTTGGCAGAAGCCCGCACAGATTGCCGGCGGTGTGGTGTTGATTGTGATCGGCTTGAAGGTGCTGTTGGAACACTTGGGCGTGCTGGCCTAACTAGAAACAGCCAAAACAGCTACATGAACAAAAAATAATGTGCCCTATGACCATCGTCATAGGGCACATTTCATATCATCAATATCGTCACCGTCACCAATGCATGCAACGCAATCGCAACCCTCACGCTCCGAGCAGTTGCATCACAAAGCATGCTGCAAACACCATTAAGCCGCTGAACATCACGGGCAGCAGTCCAATGCCCACCCACGGTGCTGGCAATGCGGGATCCGGGTCAGCTTCGCGCCACCACGGAACAGAGCAAATGGCAAACAGCACCGCTATCACAGCAAACACCGCCATAACTGCAATGAACGCGCCAAGAAGTCCCTCGTCTGGAGCTGCAGCGCCTATTGTTACCAGATCAGGCAGGAAGCACCAGCCGGCTACGCTTACGGAGGCGGCGCCACCGGTTACACAGTGCGATAGCGCACGAATAAGATGACTACGCTCCTCGCGAGCCATTTGACGGCCAAATGCGACAATCGTCAGTACGATCAGCAGCACCGCAAAGCATACTGCCCAACGCACGAGACGATACATGAGATGCTTGCCGTCGAGCGCGAGCGGTCCAGCTGCGGGGAAGAAACTATCGCTTGCTAATGGCGTTACTGCGCACGTTACGGACAGTACGCCAGCTACCAAACCAATCAGTCGATCTGGCAATCCTGCGCGGAACGGCCAGCACACGTGGAATACCACAAGAATCACTGCAACGAGCAGGATTGCCGCACCCAACGCTGCCACGGAATCCATGCCAAACGCGAATCCCAGCACAACAGCTAAGCCAAACAGCACCGCGTAAGACACCACTTGCACTGTGAGTACACGTGCTGGCGTCCGTTCCTCTCCGTCACGCAGCTCGCCATCGGCCATCGTTACCCTCCCGTACATATACGTAGCGGCTCCTATGAGTCGCCTGTCTCATTACAGCTTAGATTATCGTTTACTGTCCACATAATGCGCCTACAATGAGGCAAATAAATTTTCCGTTTACATTGGTAAGTACATGGAAAGGGGAGCAACGTGACAGATCTGACGCTGATGACCTTTGCGACTGATCCCGCAACCGTGCTTCCCTCGCTAACACTGCTCTCTCACCGTGTGCGAGTGTTGCCGATGGACGCGGCAAGCTTAGTGAAAATGCCCGAAAACACAGTGCTGTTTTTGGATGCGCGTGACGATCTGGCTACTGCTAAAACATTGTGCCGTCTGATTCACGCTTCTGGTTTGTCTACGCCGATTGTGCTAGTGCTCACTGAGGGCGGTTTTACTGTCGTAAATTCCCAGTGGGGCATTGCTGACGTGGTGGTGTCTACAGCGTCTCCTGCTGAGGTAGAGGGCCGTCTGCGTTTGGTATCTGAACGCGGTAATGCTCCGGTTACGGGCACGTCTGGCGTGAGCGATGATACGGTGCAGAATGAGGATGGTCAGATTCGTTCCGGCGATTTGATCGTGGATACGAACGGCTACACCGCATCGTTGCATGGCCGCCCGATCGACCTTGCGTATAAGGAGTTTGAGCTGCTCAAGTATTTGGTGCAGCATCCTGGCCGCGTGTTCACTCGCGCACAGCTGTTGCAAGAGGTGTGGGGGTACGACTACTACGGTGGCACTCGCACTGTTGACGTGCATATTCGTCGTTTGCGCGCCAAGCTCGGTGGCGAATATGAGCATCTCATTGGCACGGTGCGCAATGTTGGCTATCGTTTCGACCCGCCAGAAGATGAGCATGACGATGCGCCAGGGCACCCGCATACGATGCACGCCGGTACCGTGAACTAAGTAGGCGTAATTATGCCGCGCGAGTCCAAACGGGCACGCTTGGAACGAATGCATGCCGAGTATGCGCTGCTGGTTGAGGAAATTCCCGAGCCGAAGTGCGCGTTGAATTTTTCTACACCACTGCAATTGTTGATTGCCACGGTGTTGAGCGCGCAAACTACTGATAAGCGTGTCAATACGGTTACCCCTGAACTGTTTGACCGCTACCCTACTGCTGCTGACTTGGCGAATGCGCGCCCCGCAGATCTTGAAGCAATTATTCGCCCTTTGGGGTTTTACCGTTCGAAATCGCAGCATTTACTCGGGTTGGCAGCGGCTCTTGAAGAACGGTTCAATGGTGAAGTGCCGCGCACCATGGATGAATTGGTTACGCTGCCTGGTGTTGGCCGCAAAACCGCGAATGTGGTGTTGGGAAACGCGTTTCATGTGCCTGGTTTCCCGGTAGATACGCATGTCATGCGCGTGACGGGCCGCTTGCGTTGGCGTGACGATTGGAATAGTGCGCATCCTGATCCGGTGCGTATTGAACGTGAGATTTGCGCGTGCTTTGACCCAAGTGAGTGGACGGACTTGTCGCATCGGCTTATTGTGCATGGCCGCGCAGTGTGCCATGCACGCAAGCCGGATTGTGCACACTGCCCGTTGCAAGCAACGTGCCCGTTCGTCGCTGTAGCGTAAGCGACGCGGAGTCGAAGCGAGCGACGCCAAACAACGCAAACAACGCGACTTGTGCGAGCTGTGTGAACAGCGATTCCGCCCGCGGACATACCACCTTGTGCGTTCACCCCGCGCATTAGACTCAAACCCATGCACAGGGAGAAGCTCAGCACCACCGTAAAACCCATCATCGTATTCGTTATTGTTGCGGCCGTGCTCGGCTCTCTAGTGTGGTTGGGCTGGTCGCTGCTACATCGTCAGTATTCGCTGCCAGTGGTTGATGATCTGCAGTCCAATGTCAAAGTGAATGTTGGCGTTGTCGGCGCCCCGCAGTCGCTTGATATTCGTACGAATGCTGATACTGCGCTTGATCAAGCACTCATTGGCAACGTGTATGAGACGCTTATCGCTACTGACTCGCAGAACAAGCTGACGGCCGGATTGGCTTCGAAATGGTCTGTGTCGGATGATGGGTTGACGTACACGTTCTCTATGCGCCGCGCGCAGTTTGCGAACGGCGATACCTTGGATGCTTCCGATGCCGCATGGTCATTGAAGAAGATTATCGAAAAACAGTATCAGGGCGCTGATCGACTGACTGCAATCTCTGGCGTTGCTGCAAACGGCACGAAGTTGACGATCACACTGCGCGAACCTGATCCGCGTCTGTTGCGCACGCTGAGCGGCCGCGCAGGCATCGTATACGATTCGCAGCAGGCTGGCCTTGATTTTGCTACTCAAACCGCCGGTTCTGGCCCGTTTATTGTCGAACATTTCCAGCCTGGCCAGCGTATTGTGTTGGAGCGCAATGCTGATTATTGGGGTGTGAAAGCGAAAGCGGCAAGCATTACGCTGATGTACCGCTCCTCTACTGCTGACTTGGCGGCAGCGCTGAATAATAAGGAAATTGACGCTGCTGTAGCGCTCGATCAGTCGGCTGTCAGCACCATTACCGTGCCGGATATGGTGGTGAAGCAAGGCCGTAGTACGCGCAAAATCATCCTCGGCATGAGTAATAACACTGCGTCGATTCTGTCCGATAAGCGGTACCGTCAGGCAGTACGTTATTTAGTAGACCGTCAGGCGATGACGGACGCGCTGGGCGGCGGTGAGACGCTGAACGGCCCGTTTGCCCCGCTTGACGAGCATGGCAGTGATGGCAGCGCTGATATTTTCCCGCATGATACGGCTAAAGGCACTGAGCTTATTTCGTATTTCCGGTATCGCAGCGGCGCACGCCGACCGCTGACGTTCGTGTGCCCGCAACGCTATGGGGACGCGGGCGCGAAGATTGGTGAACTGTTGCAGCAGACGCTGGGTAGCGACCCGGCGAACGTTGATCTGACAGTGAACATGGTGGATGACGCCACATGGCAGCAGACGGTAGTGCAGGATCGTAACTTTGATTTCACGCTCTACGAGGTCGATGGCGAGGATGATCTCGATGCGCTGATGGGCGATGAGTCGTTTATTGCTTTTGTGAGCGCCGACTCTCAGCAAGCGTGGGATACCGCGTTGCATAGCGCTACTGCTGACGAGTATGCGAAGAACTTTAAGACATTCGCCACGATGCTTAACGATGATTCTCCAGTGGATTGGATTTGCGCACGCAAGCCGATTACCGTGTACGCGAACGATTTGACAGGGCTGCCTTCGAATATGACGTATACGCGCATTCCGCTGGTCAATGTGACGAGCGCGAACTAACGCATAGGGTAAACGCATAGGGTGCCCGTCGGCCCTTGTCACCATTGCTTTCTAGACTGTCGCTTATGACCGAGAAGCATGATGACAGCATTATCAAGGCCAATCTCACGCCGCTGCCCGACAAGGTCGGCGTGGATGGGCTCGAAGACAAGTGGCGCTCTGAATGGGACGAGGACGGCGTTTACAAGTTCCAGGGCACCCGCGACCGCAAGGCCGTCTATTCCATCGATACCCCACCGCCCACCGTCTCCGGCCACCTGCACGTCGGCCACGTGTTCTCTTACACGCATACCGATGTGATCGCGCGTTTCAAGCGCATGCAGGGCTATGACGTGTTCTACCCGATGGGTTGGGACGATAACGGCCTGCCTACTGAGCGCCGCGTGCAGAACTACTACGGCGTGCGCGTGGACACTTCCCTCAAGTACGATCCCGATTTCAAGCCGCCGTTTGAAGGCACGGATGGCAAGAAGATCGACGCGAAGGACCAGGTGCCTGTCTCCCGTAAGAACTTTATCGAGCTGTGCGAGAAGTTGACCGCTCAGGACGAGAAGCAGTTCGAGGCATTGTGGCGCTCCCTGGGCCTGTCGATCGACTGGTCGCAGACCTACCACACTATTGGCGAGCACCCGCAGCGCGTGGCACAGAAGGCGTTCCTGCGCAACCTCGCCCGCGGCGAAGCGTATCAGAAGGATGCTCCGGGCCTGTGGGATGTGACGTTCCAGACTGCTGTGGCCCAGGCTGAGCTTGAGTCCCGCGAATACCCGGGCTTCTACCACAAGCTCGCGTTCCGTTTTGAGGACGGTACGCCGATTTACATTGAAACGACTCGTCCGGAACTGCTTGCAGCCTGCACTTCGCTGATTGCAAACCCGGATGATGACCGTTACAAGCAGTACTTCGGCCAGTACGTGTACTCCCCGCTGTTCAAGGTGAAGGTGCCGATTCTCGCGCACCCGGCTGCTGAAATGGACAAGGGCGCTGGTATCGCGATGTGCTGTACGTTCGGTGACGTGACCGATGTGCAGTGGTGGCGCGATCTGAACCTGCCGACCCGCTCGATCATCCAGCGCAACGGCCGTATCGTGATGGATACGCCGGATTGGATTGAGGATGAGAACGGTCGCGCGATCTTCGCAGAGACTGCTGGTAAGACCACGTTCTCTGCTCGTAAGATCATCGTCGATAAGCTGCGCGAATCCGGCGATATGGACGGCGAGCCGACGCCGACGAAGCGTATGACGAACTTCTACGAGAAGGGTGATAAGCCGCTCGAAATCGTCACTTCTCGCCAGTGGTACCTGAAGAACGGCGGCACTGACGCCAAGCTGAACGCTGAGCTCATCGAGCGCGGCAAGGAACTCAACTTCCACCCTGACTTCATGCGCGTGCGCTACGAGAACTGGGTGCACGGCCTGAACGGCGACTGGCTGATCTCCCGCCAGCGCTTCTTCGGCGTGCCGTTCCCGCTGTGGTACCCGGTGAAGGAAGATGGTTCCGCGGATTACGATCATCCGATCACTCCGCGCGAGGATCAGCTGCCGATCGACCCGACCAACGATGTGCCGGAAGGCTACACCGAGGATCAGCGTGATGTGCCCGGCGGCTTCACTGCCGAGCCGGACATCATGGACACGTGGGCGACCTCCTCGCTCACCCCGCAGATCGTGACCCACTGGGAGGAGCCGGACGAGGCTTCCAAGGCGCTGTTCAAGGCCACGTTCCCGATGGATCTGCGTCCGCAGGGTCAGGACATCATCCGTACTTGGCTGTTCTCGACCGTGGATCGTGCGCACTTGGAGAACAAGTGCCTACCGTGGGCGAACGCCACGCTGTCTGGTTGGATTCTCGACCCGGATCACAAGAAGATGTCGAAGTCCCAGGGCAACGTCGTCGTGCCGGACAAGCCGATCAAGCAGTTCGGCGCCGACGCGGTGCGCTACTGGGCCGCCGCCGCGCGCCTCGGCCTTGACGCCACGTATGACGAGGGCCAGATGAAGATCGGCCGCCGCCTAGCGATCAAGCTGCTCAACGCGACCAAGTTCGCGCTGGCGATCGGCCGCGAGGACGAGAACCACCACGTGGCCGACTCTGCTGTTGCCGAGTGGAACCCGGCCGATGTGACCGAGCCGCTGGATCGCGCCGTCATGGCGAAGCTGGCGCTGGTGATCACGCAGGCCACCGACGCGCTGAACGCTTACGAGCATTCCAAGGCGCTGGAGGTTATCGAGAGCTTCTTCTGGCAGTTCTGCGATGACTACATTGAGCTGGTGAAGAACCGCGCTTACGGTACTGCTGACGCGCACGGCAATACGCCGAGCGAGAAGGCTGTAAAGTCTGCTCGCACCGCGCTGGGCTTGGGTCTGGATGCGTTCGCACGCTTGCTGGCTCCGTACCTGCCGTTTGCGACTGAAGAAGTGTGGAGCTGGATGCACGCTGGCTCTGGCTCGGTGCATCGTGCTGCTTGGCCGAAGGCTGAGACGTACGCGGCAGCGGCCACTGGCGCTTCTCCGGAGACGCTCGCATGGGCTGGCAAGGCTGTGGAGCAGCTGCGCAAGATCAAGTCTGAGGCTAAGGTCTCGATGAAGACGCCGATTCTCTCTGTGGCGCTGAGCGCTGCCAAGGAAGGCGTTGAGGCCATCAAGTCCGCACTGGACGATGTTGCTCAGGCTGGTCGCGTGATCGGTAAGTTTGATCTGGTTGAGAAGCACGCGGAGGAAGAGGCTGCTGAAGACGAAGCCGACACCGCTGTGAGCATCGACGCCAGCGAGCTTGGTGAGCCGCCTGTTAAGAAGAAGTAGAACTTCTTCTTAACAGGCGGCCTTCGCGGCCGCTTGTAGTGCGGCCGCTCACCTCGCCTACGGGAAGTCCACCGGACTTCCCGCTTAACGGCTCGGCCGGTCAAACAAAAGAAGTAACGAGATTAGTTTCTTGACTTGGGGAGATCCTATGGGGGTCTCCCCTTTTTCGTGTTTCGGGCGTATTCCGGTGTATCTCGGACGCGTTCCAGTACAAGAAAAACCACGCGCGCCGATTGGTTTTCTGTCTCATGTTTTGATATGCTTTATCCCAGCGTCAAACGATTGACGTGAGCGAGATCGAGACACGAAGGAGTTCCGATGGCTCAGAGCAACCAGTCGGCGAACAATAACGATATCGACACCGCAAAGGCTTCCAAGCCGGCAAAGCGCACGCGATCGACACGAACCGCAAAACCCACGCGCACGGCCGTAAGCCCTGTATTCAAAGCACGTCTTGAATCCCACCGCGAAGAGCTCGAACGTCTCTTCATGAGCTTGTACAACGATTCTGCCGCCTTTGATTCCCTGCTCGAAGCAATGAGCACGGCATACGCCGAACGTCCAACCGATCTGAAGCGTCTCGACAAGGCGCGCGAAGCTGATCCTGAATGGTACAAGCGCGGCGACATGTTCGGCATGACCATGTACACCGACCTGTTCGCCGGCGATCTGAAAAAGCTTGCTGATAAGATCCCGTACCTCAAAGAACAGAAGCTCACCTATCTGCATTTGATGCCGCTGCTGCAAATGCCGCACCCGAATAACGACGGCGGCTATGCAGTTGAAGACTTCGACAACGTCGACCCGTCGCTCGGCACCAACGAGGACCTTGCAAACCTCACTAAGAAGCTGCGCCGCGCCGGCATCAGCCTATGCCTCGACTTCGTGATGAACCACACCGCTTCCAGCCACCGCTGGGCCAAGGCTGCCATCGCCGGCGACCCGGAGTACCAGGATTACTACTTCTGCTACGACGACCGTACCATCCCAGACCAGTATGATGCTGTCGTGCCGCAGGTCTTCCCCGGCTCCGCGCCTGGCAATTTCACGTGGAACGAAGAAATGCACAAGTGGGTCATGACCCAGTTCTACCCGTTCCAGTGGGATTTGAATTACCGCAACCCGAAGGTGCTCGTCGCCATGATGTCGTCCGTCATGCACTTGGCGAACCTTGGCGTTGAAGTGTTCCGCATCGACGCAGTGCCGTACATCTGGAAGGAGCTCGGCACTAACTGCCGCAACCTGCCCACCGTGCACACGATCGTGCGTATTCTGCGTATCATCCTCGAATGCGTGTGCCCAGCCGTGGTCTTGAAGGGCGAGGTCGTTATGGCTCCCAAGGAGCTGGCCGCCTACTTTGGCACCCCGGAGGCGCCCGAATGCCACATGCTGTACAACGTGTCGATCATGGTGAACCTGTGGAGCGCACTGGCTAGCCGCGATGTGCGTCTGCTTAAGACGCAGATCGACAAGCTCAACGCGCTGCCGGAGAACTGCTGGTTCGTGAACTATCTGCGTTGCCATGATGATATCGGCTGGGGTCTCGACGAGGACGTGGAGCGCGAAATCGGCATCGACCCGCTCAAGCACAAGGAGTTCCTGTACCACTTCTACGAGGGCGCGGTGCTCGGCAGCTGGTCGATGGGCGAGCTGTACAACTACGATGCAGCCACGCGCGACGCTCGCAGCTGCGGCACTACCGCATCGCTGTGCGGCATCGAGCGCGCAATCATCACGCATGACAAGCCGCTGCTGGAAACCTCCGTCAAGCGCGATCTGCTGATGCATCAGACGATGGCGTTCCTGCGCGGCTTCCCGATGCTCAACTGCGGTGACGAGATCGGCCAGCTCAACGGTTGGGATTACAAGGAAGATCCCGACCGCGTGGCAGATAGCCGTAACCTGCACCGTTCCAAGTTCGATTGGGACAAGGCTGCACTGCGCAAGAAGGCTGGCACACTGCAGCATGAGCTGTGGGAGGGCATGGCTGGTTTGCGCGAAGAGCGCCACGACCCGTGCTTTGCGCCGGATGCGTGGGTGTCCACGTGGGATACGTTCAATGACGCAGTGCTCGCCGTGGTACGCAAGGTGGAGGGTGAGACGCTGGTTGGCTTGTTCAACTTCTCCGAGAACCCGCAGCACGCGCACCTCAACACCAGCGATGACATTATCAATGATCCAGTGGATGCTGATCTTGAACCGTACGAGGCTCGTTTCATTCATCTGTGACGCTGTAAGCGGTGACGCCGCACGGTAATCATCGTCGGCATATGACTGTGGCTCCCCCTGCTATACAGAGGGAGCCACAGTCATATCTATGCACATTGCGGTCATTGCTCAATCGCCGGGTACACAATAAGCATGCGCAGCCGTGTAGTGTACCGATTGAGATCGGAGAGTACATCGTAACTAGTGTCAGCAGTATCACCTGCGGTATTGTTCGCGTTAGTAACCGCTGCAAATGCTGTATTAAGCTGTTGCGACAATGCGCTGTCTGCCGTTGCACTATTCGCGAGCGCGGTCGCGGCTTGGGTAAGCACATCAGACACGGATCCGATCTCCACAGCCTCATCCACTAATACTGAGGTATCTGGCTGTAATGCAGGCTGCGCGTCCATGCCGGCAATGCCGTATACCGCGGATACTTGATTTGCTAACGCAGCTGTAGCGGCTGATGCAGCGTTCTGCGCAGACTTGTTGGCATTGTCATTACTATTGCTCTCCTTGCCTTTTGCGTTGCTGTTATCGTTCGCACCGCCTTTGGCAGCGTTTCCTAACATGCCCAGTCCGCTCGCATTGCCCATTACTTGGCTTAAATCCATTTGTGACGACGAATCATCAGTAGTGCCATTGGCTAATGCTTCAGCCTTGCGCTGGGCTTCCTTACGTTTCGCCTCATTCACACGCTTCAACCGTTTGGTTTCGAATCGGCCCGCCATCGTGTGCGAAGCTCCACCAAATAAGCCATATCGCAGCGATACAACGTTGTCAGTGTTGCTAGCGTTGTCACCACTGCTAGCGTTGTCATCAGTATTGCTTCCAGTATTGTCGCTCTCCCCTGCGCTCAGCTGGTCAGCAAACTGTACGCTGATCTGCTGAAGCGCGTTCGCCGCACCCGTATGCTCGGATGCGGCAGCGAGCGCGCTCATCGCAGCATCAACTTTCTGCGTATCGCTTTTAAGATCATCAGACGTTTTGAATTCTGCATTCGTAGCGTCGATCGCCTGCTGCTCATACGCGGCCGCTCCCGCAGAGGTACCGCCGGTGAGCTGGCTTAAATGTTTGGTGTACGTGTCGGTATACGCCATGGAATACGGGATCATCGCGTTCGACAATTGACTTTGCCCCGCCTTATACCCCTTGGTACCCGCGGCTGCTTCCTCACCCATAGTGGTGGTGAGCTCATTGATGAGCCCGCTAGTGCCGCGCTGTTGGATACGGCGAATAACGTCGTCGATCGCGCGTACAGCACCAGTGTGCTCGTGTGCTGCGGATACGGCGTTGACTGCGTTTGCTAAATCGACGACAGCCTGTGCCATGGGCGTATTGCCAGTGAGCTCGCCAGCTGTGCCGATAAGCGCCTGCATTTGCGTACTACTACCGATCGAACCGGAAAGATGCGTGGTATATGAGCCAACATAATGGACCATATACGAGTCGAACGCTGCTTGATGGGCGGCGGTTTTTTCAGCGATTTCGCGTTGTGCTGCTTCAGCTTCGCGATCGCGCATCGCGGTGAGCTGGTCGATCAGCGTTTTATCTGCTGTGGAATCCGTTACGACGAGCGTATCCACCACATTGTCAGCACTGCTAGCAACTGCGTTTGTTTCAGCGCTCAGTGAGGCCATATCCGTAGCTTGCACAGCGGTGAATGCGAGATGTCCCATGGTGAACTTGGTGGCGTTCATATAGCAGTCGAGCACGGTTTGCTTGCCGGGCATGCCGATGCCGGTTACGAGCAGATCAGAGCCATTTTGTGTAACGGTCATGCCGGAGCCAACGGTAATGTCGTCGGTAACTGTGTCGGGTACTGTGAACGCGATGACCGGAATGCTGCGTTGCGCGTAATCGCCTGATGCGACCGGGTTGGGTTCGAGGGTAATGCGAATATCAACCAGTCCACTAGCGCCTGCGATTGCTGCAGCGTCGGTTTCAGGGCCGTTCAAACCGTAGACTACGCGCACGTTCCATGGCAGTGCGCGCTGGCCGGCAGTTACGCGAGTATGCGCGTTCACGGTCGTGTTGCCATCGGTAGCATAACGCGCAACGGAAGCGCCAGAAGCACCGTCTATTACGCCATAATCGACGATGCTGCCCTGCTGTGTGATGTTGAAATCGTCGTCAACATACAGGCGACCGGGTTCGCCTTCAGCGTCGGCAACGGTGAACACGCTTTGTGTTTTCGTATACGTTGCACTGCCAGCATCTGCGGCATGTTCAACGATGGTAGTAATGCCGGATGCTGTTGGCGCTAGAGTGAGCGCCGCGCATGCGAGGCATGCACAACCGCGCACGACGATATTCGCATACCGACTCATACGCCCCCATATAATGCTCTATTGCTTGCGATCGTGTGATATTACCGCTCAGGCGAATACGTCGAGTACGCCAGGATCGCCGCCGGCTTGCGCGATACGCTGATGACGCTTTTTTGCTTCGGTGACTACGAATTCGCGGTACATTTCGGCGATATCCGTGTCGAGCCCAGCATCGATCGCGATGCGATGCAACCGTTCAATTTGATAATCTTCGCGCTTCATATCTTCCGGCGCGAAGCCTGCTGATGCTTTGAGCACGCCTACACGCGAGGTAGCTTTAAACCGTTCGGCCAGCAGCGAGATGATTGCCGAATCGATGTTATCGATGCTTTGACGCAGTTCTTTGATTTTTGCCACGGCTTGCGCGGTTTCTGGGTGCGCCGCCGCCTGCGCGGAGTCGATAGTGGTCCTCTGCCAGTCGCTGTCTGTGGTGTCGCTCATACCCTTAACCTTAGCGCGACCCTTGGCGCACGTCAGGAATCTTGACGTGAAATGTTCGCGCGAATTCGCACTCCCCGTGCTGCCGCTTATCGCAATAGCTGCTCTCAATGGTTGTTTCCGTGCGATAAGCGGCAGGCGTGCTCGTTGTTAGAATTCGTAATCGCCGGTAGGCGCAATGCTGAGCGCATCATCATGGGTGCGGCCGGAGTGAATCGCGTCGTTAATGTCTTGCGCTTGCGCGGCATCAACTTCGTACTGTTCGCCGTCGAGTTCTTTCACCGGAATTACCCAACCGCCGTGCGCCATGTAGAGGCGGTCTGCTTCGCGCAGTTCTTCAACCGGCAGCTTCTCATACGCAACGCGCTTGCCTTCTTGCAAGGCCCATGCGAACAGTTCGCGCTGGCTGGTGCCGTGCAGAATGCCAATGCGCGGATCTGGCGTGACGAACAGGTCATCATACTGGGCGATAATCGTCGCGTTCGGGCATTCGAGCGTGTAATCATCTTCCGTGATCATGACGGCGTCGCCGATACCGCGGCGCGCGCATTCGCGGTGGATGGCGCAGTTCATCGCGTAGCTCAGTGTTTTTGCGCCGTTGAGCAGCCAGGGGGCGCGAGACGCAATATCAGACGGGTAGCCGCGCGTAACTGACATCATGCTCAACGGGGTGAGGTTATGCAGTGGCGCTTTACCGTCCAAGAAAATAAATACGGTGGGGGTAGCGGGCGCGTCCATGCCGATGCCGGTGGACGAATCGAGCCCACGGGAGACGATGATGCGCATGGTTTGGCCGGATTCATGATCGGGGTAGGCTTCGATCACAAGGTTTACTGCGCGCGTGAACGCGGCAATATTGGGCGCGGGCATGTCCATCAGTTTGGCGGAATGGGCGAGTCGCTTGAGATGGTTTTCGAGGGAGATGGGGAATCCGCCCCATACCATGGTTGCTTCGAAAATACCGTCGCCGCGCAGCACGCTCAGGTCGAAAGCGTTAATTGCTGCCTCAGTTGGCTCTACAAAGCGAATCAAATCGTTGTCTGACACTACGGCATTGCCAAACAGCGCTTTGCCATTGCCCATGCCTAATATCACTGAACTCATGCGTGTCCTCTCATTCCAACGTCGTTCTCGCTCGCCGCTTGCAGCTGGCTGCCTGTCACAATACGTCATCACGATACGCCGATGCCGCGATACGCGAAAGGCGACACTGACCGTAGTCGTCAGTGTCGCCTTTCTGTAGCGTTTTGGCCGCGTGCTTAGCGCGTATTGGTCACTATCAGTTGCCGTTTACAGCGTTTGCGTTGCTCTGCTGAATGATGGCCGCGAGGAAATCGCGGTTGGTAGCAGTCTTCTTCAAACGCGGTACGAGCGTCTGGTAGGCCTGCTCGGGTTCCATACCGCCGAGCAGTCGACGTAGACGGTAGATGATCGGCAGTTCCTGCGGCGAGGTGATGAGCTCTTCGCGGCGGGTGCCGGACGCGTTCACGTCGATGGCTGGGAACAGGCGCTTGTCGGCCAGTTCGCGGCTCAAACGCAGTTCCATGTTGCCGGTGCCCTTGAACTCTTCGAAGATCACCTCGTCCATCTTGGAGCCGGTTTCTACCAATGCGGAGGAGATGATGGTCAGCGAGCCACCGTTTTCGATGTTGCGGGCCGCGCCGAAGAACTTCTTCGGCGGGTAGAGGGCTTGCGCGTCAACACCACCGGACAGGATACGGCCGGAGGCGGGCGCCGCAATATTGTAGGCGCGTGCGAGGCGGGTCATCGAGTCGAGCAATACGACGACATCCTGGCCGAGCTCTACGAGTCGTTTCGCACGCTCAATGGCGAGTTCAGCGACGGTAGTGTGGTCGGATGCGGGGCGGTCGAAGGTTGAAGAAATGACTTCGCCCTGCACGGTACGCTCCATGTCGGTGACTTCTTCGGGGCGTTCGTCAACAAGCACCACCATCAGATGCACTTCAGGATTGTTGGTAGCGATCGCGTTGGCGATGTTCTGCAGGGTGATCGTCTTACCAGCCTTTGGCGGGGAGACGATGAGGCCACGCTGGCCCTTACCGATTGGCGCAACAATGTCCATGATGCGGCCAGTGAGCTTGTTGGGCGCGGTTTCCTGCTTGAGGCGCTCCTGCGGGTAAAGCGGGGTGAGCTTGGCGAACTGCGGGCGGTTTGCTGCTTCTTCAACGCTCATGCCGTTGATCGTGTCAACGGACTGCAGCGGTACGAACTTTTGACGCTGGTTGCGACGGTCGCCTTCACGCGGTGCGCGAATAGAACCGGTGACTGCATCGCCCTTGCGCAAGCCATATTTTTTGACTTGGCCCATGGAAATGTATACGTCGTTCGGACCGGGCAGGTAGCCGGAGGTGCGTACGAATGCGTAGGATTCGAGCACGTCTACGATGCCGGCGACGGGCACGAGATCGTCTACGGGTTCTTCACGGCGTACATCGCGCGTATCGCGAGTATCGCGCACGTCGCGAGTGTCGCGAGTGTCACGGGTGTCGCGCACGTCGCGATCGTCGTACTCGTGGTCGCGGCCGCGCATGCGACGCTGGCGGCGATCGTCGCGAGTGTTGCGGTCGTCGCGCGTATTGCGATCGTTACGGTTGCGGTTGCGGCGCGTGAATTCGCGGTCATCATTGTTGTCGCGATCATCGCGATCGTCACGTGACAGATCGTTGTTCTGCGTGGGCAGGGTGGCGAGAATATCGTCGAGGTCGCGCACGGTGTCCTCGGACGGCTGTTCGCGAGTGTCGTTTGCACGGCGACGGCGGCGCGGCTGGTCGTCGTCGAAATCGTTGTTCTTGTGGCGGCGCGGCTGGTCGCTCTTTGGCTCTTGGATGTTGAGCTCTTCGAACAGGTCGGCGGCAACGACTTCTGCTGCAGCCTTGTCGTCGTCGCGGCGACGGCGGCGCATGGACTTGGGCGCGTCTACTGGCGGCAGGGTAACGTCGGCGACGGCATCCTGTACTGCAGATTGGCGGTTTGGCTTGGTGTTGCGGCGATCGTCATCTGCAGTGGCAGTCTCGGATTGGTTGGTAGCTTTGGGCGCGCGGGTGCGACGCTCTGCACGCTTGGGAGCGTTGTGCTCGGCGGCAGGCTCAGTGTGATCAGTGTGATCAGCGTGATCTGGCTGGATGGCTGGCTGTTCGATGGTGGTTTCAGCGGCCGGCTGTGCATTGTCGGCGACCGTGTTCGTGTCGTTAACGGGGGCAGCCGCGGGAGTTTCAGCCTTTGCAGTATGCGTTGTTTTGGCTGCGGGGCGCACCGTCACGCCTTTGGGTGCTTCGCCGCCGGATCGGGCTGCCTGCAGGGTGGCGATCAGTTCCGGCTTGCGCATGGTGGAAGTTCCACGAAGTCCCATTTGCTTAGCGAGCTCTTTGAGCTCGGCGAGCTTCATATCCTCAAGATTCTGGCTTGTTGCCACTCGTTTTGCCTTTCCTTAGCAGGCCGGCATAGCCGAGCCTCAGCACTAAGAATGATTTGCGGTTCTAGCCGCACTGAATATCTCGGCGCAATCCATGCGCCGCAGACTTTCCCATACTCTATACCGCATCCCCGACCAACGCAAAAACGCCCGCCACCAATCGAAATCAGTAGCGGGCGCCATGCACATTATTCAATTATCCGGGAGAAAAAATAGTTAGCGCGTGCGGCAACGGCCGTCCGAAGCCGAAGGACTATCTAACCTCGTCCCGGGGTAAAACGAATGACGCGTGCGGAGACCGCCGTCTGAGACCGAAGGCGTGCGAAGGCACGTCGAGCGTCGAAGAAAGGCGGTATACGCTCCGTCATTCGTTTTACCTACTTTTTCTCGTGGTAGGACTTCTCAGTATTGACGGACCATACGTTTTTCTTCGAAGTCTTACCGGTCTTGATGTTGTCGACGGCTTCGATGGCGGTGGCCATGGAGTGATCCATGTTGTTGTAGTGGTGTTGACCGTTGCGGCCGACGCAGTAGAGGTTGCCGAAGGAGTCGAGGTATTCGACGAGCTCGTCCATTTGGGAATAGGTGTCGAAGTAAGCGGGGTAGGCTTTCTTGACCTTTTCGCGGTGGGTGTCGAGGACGTCGGAGGGGCTGGAGATGACTTTCATGCGAACCATTTCGTTGATGGCGAATTTGATGCAGTCTTCTTCGCTCATGTTCCAGAAGGAGTCGCCTTCGTCGCAGAAGTATTCGAGACCGATCCAAACGGTGTCGTCGACGTCCTTGACGAGGTAGGGGCTCCAGTTGTTGAAGACCTGAATACGACCGACGGTGTAGCCGGGGTCTTGCACGTAGATCCAGCAGTCGGGGACGATCGGCGGGTTGCCGAGGGTGGGGATGGTGGTGGTGTTCTTCAAGCGCAGGCGCTTGACGAGCAGACCGACGGTGACGAAGTCACGGTAGGGAAGGCCGTTAGCAATGCGGCTCATATCCTTCGGGACTGGGACCGGAGTTGGTTCTGCTTCGGTGTCAGTGGAGGCAGCGTCAATTGCGTTGACGAGGTCCTTGATGGGCATCGAAGAGATGAACTGATCAGCGGTAAGACGAACACGCTGGCCGTCGGCGATCTGGTAGACGACGGAGGAGATGCGCCCTTGTTCCTGGCATACTTCAACAACTTTGGCGCCGGTGATGACGTTGACGCCAGCTTCAACGCAGTTGTGTTCGACGGTTTCCCACAGCTGGCCTGGGCCGTACTTGGGGTACCAGAATTCTTCGATAAGGGAGGTTTCGACTTCCTTGTTGGAGCGCTTCTTGGGAAGGAGCTTGGCGAATGCGTTCTTGAGAACGCCGAGTACGCTCAGGCCCTTCACGCGCTGTGCACCCCAGTCGGCGGAAATCTGGGAGGGGTGACGACCCCACAGCTTTTCCGTGTAGCCTTCGAAGAACATGGAGTACAGCTTGCGACCGAAACGGTTGATGTAGAAGTTCTCGAGGTTGTCTTCGGGAAGCTTGTGGAACATCGACTTGAGGTAGCTGAAGCCGGCCTGCATGGTCATAACGAAGCCCATAGCTTTGAAAGTGGCGGGCTTCAGGGAGATCGGATAGTCGAAGAAGCGTCCGCCGTAGAAGATGCGGGAGACACGGTGGCGCTTGAGCATTACCTGATCGTCGACTTCGGGGTCTGGGCCGCCGGGTTCGAGATCGTGGTGACGTCCGAGCTTCTTATCGTCATAGCTGGGAGCGCCCTGCAGCGGCAGGACGGTCTTCCACCAGTCCATGATGCGATCGTCTTTAGAGAAGAAACGGTGACCGCCGATATCCATACGGTTGCCGTTGTGCTTAACGGTGCGAGAAATGCCACCGAACTCGTGAGTTTCTTCGAGTACGGTTACGTCATAGTCGTTGGAGCCGTTTTTCACAAACTCCCATGCTGCGGTTAGGCCTGCGGGGCCGCCGCCGATAATCACCACAGATTGTTTCTGCGCCACTCAGGGCCTCCTTCTAACAAAATCAGCGATAGTCTACCCTACCCACAGGAATCGCACTTTCACTTTGTGCATTTCCTTACATTACATCCGTGGTTTGATCGCACGTATAGTCCGCAGCTTACGTATAACACGCTGCTTTGCGTTTTGCGGGGCGGTGGGAGGTGGGACATGCAA
>NZ_QXGL01000008.1 GCF_003951095.1 Bifidobacterium goeldii | reverse complement strand
GGCACGGCGATGGTACTGCACCCGATAGAGTGTGGGAGAGTAGCACACCGCCGCATTTAAACATCAACGAGGTCTTTCGGTTGAGCTCTGCTCCCGAAAGACCTCGATTTTTATATCCACAAAACCCTCGTCTCACTCCCTACAAACCTCAACCCACACAGTTGTGTGCCGGTAGGTTTGACAAGGGAACGCTTTACACTCGGCTTATTATGCATTACTTCACACCTAAGCGCTGCACTGAGTCGAATAAGATCATGTATCATGACAAAGCACAAGCGCAGCGTGCCGCCGACCAAAGTTTGATCGAACGCGGTGCAGAGCTGTGGGTATATCGTTGCGAATATTGCGGCAGTTGGCATCTCACTCATCGCGATCCACAATCGTCCTATCGGCATGTGCCACTCAACCAGGAACTCAAGCCGCATTCCCGCAAAAAAGGATATAAGCCTCGCCGGCGCTAACAAGCATCGATACTGCGAGCATTGATACTGCTCCGCACTCACCCCTATTCACTTACGGTTTCCCTTTGTTCAACGAACGTATGACAAATAGCGAACGGAATTCATCTGTGCGCTAGCGGCAGGAAAGATGAGTCGCATACGTTCATGTCTTGGAATTATGGGCCGCGCACATACTCGCGCGATAGACCCCGACTCCCCGGGCTCGGCTTACAAGCCGCGCACCGGATGCGCTCCAAGAAAAGGGAACATCATGAAGAACCTGCGTAAGATCGCGGCCGGCTCTCTCGCGGCCGTGCTGGCGTTGACCATGGCAGCCTGCGGCTCCGGCAACTCCTCCTCTGACTCTGCTGCCGGCAGCACCTCCTCCGGTAAGGCCGTGAAGGTTAATGAAAAGTCCGCTAAGGCCACCTCCCTCGCCGATTTCGGCACTATGGATGATCTCGTCAAGGCTGCTGAAGAAGAAGGCGCGCTGAACGTCATTGCACTGCCGCACGACTGGTCCAACTACGGCGAAGTCATCAGCACTTTCCAGAAGAAGTACCCGAAGATCAAGATCACTGAGCTCAACCCGAACGCATCTTCCAAGGAAGAGCTGGACGCCGCTAAGACGAACAAGGGCACTGACGCTGCTCCTGACGTGTTCGATGTCGGCCAGTCCATTGCTGCTACGTCCACCGACGCTTTCGCACCATACAAGGTGCAGGCGTGGGACAAGATCCCCGATGAAAACAAGGACGCGAACGGCGCCTACTACGCTGACTACACCGGCATTATGTCGATCGGCTGGAACAAGGATAAGTACGGCGAGATCAACAAGCTCGAAGATCTGCTCGACCCGAAGTTCGCTGGCACTGTGGCACTGAACGGTAAGCCGGCAGAAGCTGGTGCAGCATTCAACGGTTACTTGATGGTCAACCAGCTGGCTGGCGGCGACATCGACAACCTGCAGCCTGGTCTCGACTTCTTCAAGAAGCTCAAGGATTCCGGCAACCTGACCACTGTTGACGTGACTAACGGCACTATCGACTCCGGCCAGACTGGTGTGGTCATGGACTGGACCTACAACCAGGCTTCCTACAAGAAGGAGCTCAAGAGCAAGGGCGTGAACTGGGAGTACAAGACCTTCCCGAAGGCTCAGGTCGTCAGCTACTACAACCAGGCAATCAACGTGGACGCCCCGCACCCGGCGGCTGCTCGCCTGTGGGAAGAGTACCTGTACTCTGCTGAGGCTCAGAACCTGTGGTTCAAGGGCGGTGCTAACCCGGTACTGCTCGACTCTATGAAGCAGGACGGTACTGTCGACCAGGATGTGCTCAAGGATGCTGTCACCATCGACGGCAAGCCGATTAGCTACAGCAACGATGATGCTAACCGCATCACCGAGTGGCTGCAGAACAACTGGGATAAGACGATCGGCAACTGATCAAGTCGCCAGCGAATCGCAACCCATTAATCTCAAGATCTCAAGCGTGAGTCAACTCATATGACTGCTGCAATCGCACAGAACGGGCCCGCTACCAAGTTTGCGGGCCCGTCCGCATCCTCTTCCGTGTTAGCGAAACACCGCCAGGAACTCGGCACGTTTGCCGTCACCCTGCCGTTCTTCGCGTACACTGCATGCTTCCTGCTGGCGCCCACCATTATTGTGGTGATTGGCGCATTCCAAACTCGTGACGGCGGGTTTACGCTCGCGAACTTCTCGAAGCTTTTCGAGCCGAACACGGTCTCCGCGTTCGTCACGTCAATTCTGGTGTCTATTGCATCCTCGGTAATCGGCGCTGTTGTCGGCGGACTTGCTTCCTATGCGCTGGTGATTGGCGCGAAGCCGAATGGACTGCTGCGCCGCATGGTTTCCGCTATCTCGTCGGTGCTCGCACAGTTCGGCGGTGTGATGCTCGCCTTCGCGTTCATCGCCACCATCGGCATTAATGGCATCGGCACGATGCTCATCAAGCAGATGACCGGCCTGACCGTCAATCCGAACTGGCTAAGCTCCCTGTCGGGCCTGGTGACCGTGTACTGCTACTTCCAGATTCCGCTGATGATTATCATCTTCCTGCCGGCTGTCGATTCAATTCGCCCACAGTGGCGTGAAGCCTGCGAATCGCTGGGTGGCAACACCTACCAGTACTGGACGCGCGTAGCACTGCCGATTCTGGCACCGCGTTTCATTTCCGCGTTCCTGCTGCTGTTCGCTTCCGCATTCTCCGCATACGCTACGGCGGCCGCGCTGTTCTCGCAGCGTTCGATTCTTGTGCCGTTGATGATTCAAGGCGCAATGCGCAACGAAATGGACCCGAATCAGCAGGGATTCGCGCAAGTGCTGGCGTTCGCAATGATTATCGTCGTGGCTATCGTCATGCTGCTGAGCCACGCTGTCGAAAAGAGGGCTGGACGATGGCAGTGAGCGAAACTTCGCAAACCGTGAAAGTGCCGGCAACGGCGACATCTGCGAAGGGCGCGGCTGATACGAGCGCCGCCAAGCCTCCGCAGTTGCGTGCCGCCCGCGTACGCAAGCAGAGCGTCATCAAATTCGTGATCCTGTTTGTGACGCTGGCGTTCCTGTTCATCCCGCTGTTTTCAATGCTGGTCTTCACGCTGCGCCACCCGCTGTCCGGTCGTTGGTCGCTGGCCCCGTGGGTCGCGATCTTCACCGGCAACGGCGAGTCGCTCGGCGCAGACTTGACTGTGCTGTGGCAAGGATTGGGCACTTCGCTCGCGCTGTGCGTGGTCACGGTGGTGATCATGCTGCTGCTGATGGTTCCCACGATGGTGATCGTGCACATTCGCTCCAAAGTACTTGAGCGCGCAATCGAATGGGTGGCCACGCTGCCGTTGACCATCCCCGCGATCGTGCTTGTGGTTGGTTTGGGGCCGATTTACCGTTGGCTGAGCGCTGATGTGCTGAGCACGAATCCGATCTGGCTGTGCTTCGCTTACGTAATCCTCGTGATGCCATTCGCATTCCGCGCGATCGCAGTCGGACTGAACTCTATCGATGTCAAAACGCTGGTGGAAGCATCCCGTTCGCTAGGCGCTTCCTGGCCGAAAGTGTTCTTCCGCGTCATTATCCCGAACTTGTGGCAGTCGATCCTCTCAGCATCCTTTATTTCTATCGCAGTGGTGTTGGGCGAATACACTGTCGCCTCGCTGCTCGGCCGCATGAACCTGCAGGTCGCGCTCTACCAGCTCGGCCAATCCAACTCTCAAATCTCTACCGCCATGTCGCTGCTCGCTTTGCTGTTCGGCGTGGTGCTGCTCGTTGCGCTCGACTTGATCTCCGATCGTGTGCGCAAATCCAAGGAAGGCAAGTAAACCACTATGACTGCTGAACAGAAAACGTCGCCGTTGTCCGCGGGTGCTGGCGTTGCGCCTGCAACCGGAAGGGACGAAGAGGCGTTTAAAAACGACCCGACTGCCACGCTTGAGGGTGTGCGCGGCAAGGATGTGACCAAGGCTGCGAAGCAACTGTTGCGTGACAGTGCAGAACGCGGCGGCGGATCCATCCAAATGCAGGATGTGGTCAAGATTTACCCCGGTTCCACGGTGCACGCGCTTGACGATTTCAACCTGGACATTAAGCCCGGTGAAATGGTGGTGCTACTTGGTGGCTCCGGTTGCGGTAAGTCTACTGCATTGCGCTCGCTTGCTGGCCTCGAGGATATTCAGGGCGGCCGCATTATGGTGGGCGGTCAGGATGTGACTGGCGTGCCGGTCAACAAGCGTGAAATGGCCATGGTGTTCCAGGCGTACTCGCTGTTCCCGCACATGACTGCGCTTGAAAACGTGGCTTTTGGCCTTGAAGTGCGTGGTGTGAGCCGTGAGGAACGTCGTAAGATCGCGATGGAACAGCTTGAGCTTGTTGGATTGGCTGATCAGGCGAAGAAGTACACGCAGCAGATGTCTGGCGGTCAGCAGCAGCGTGTGGCGTTGGCTCGTGCACTGGCTATTAAGCCGCGCGTGCTGCTGCTTGATGAGCCGCTTTCCGCACTGGACGCCAAGGTGCGTGTGCAGCTGCGTGATGAGATTCGCCGCATCCAGCTGAGCACTGGCACTACTACGGTGTTCGTAACCCACGATCAGGAGGAGGCGCTCGCCGTCGCTGACCGTATTGGTGTGATGAACAAGGGCAAGATTGAGCAGATTGCAGCCCCGCAGGATTTGTACCAGCGCCCGGCCACTGAGTATGTGGCTACGTTTATTGGCTTGACGAACCGTCTGCCTGGAGCCTCCGACGGTAAGGAGGCGACGGTGTTTGGCCAGCGACTGCCGTTGCTGCCTGGTTCTGCTCAAGGTGATGACGTGACTGTGCTGGTGCGCCCGGAGAATTTGACGCTGACGGCTGCCGGTGCTGGCGCTCGTTCAACTGGCGGAGAGCATGCTCGCGTTGAAGTGATTCACTTCTTGGGTGCTCTGGTGCGCGTGGACACGGTGATTACGTCCGGCGAATATCAGCGTTGGAACAATGGCGAACAGCTGAAGGTGACGGTTCAGCTGCCAGCTAGCGAGTTGCCTGCTGGTTTGACTGCGGGCGATGAGGTGCTGGTAACACCGCGCCCAGTGGCGGCACTCGCCTGCTGAAAAGCTGAGAATGATGAGTTGTGTGCATATCCGGACCATGTACAGCCCTAAGGGGGTGTCTACATGGTCCGGATATGCACACAACTGGTTTTTACTTATCCAGTGCGAAGCCTTGCTTGGCGGCGGTGGGGAGTAGCGGCTTGTTGAGGGTGCTTTGATCGGCTGCGGCGGTAGCGATCTGATCGCTGAATGCATCAACCGGGCGATCAGTATTGCGCAGATCGTAATACTGGTGCACTTGCGCATCAAATTCAGGCAGCGGCTCCAGCATGGCCGCATCGTCAGCCGGGTACGTGTTGTCGAAGAACTGCATACTGCGTGGCATACGCGGCTTGAGCGCGGGCTCCTGTGCGGGCTTGCCGATCGCCAATCCCAGTACCGGATACGTGTATTCCGGCAGGTTGAGCTGTTCGATGAGGCCGGGAATATCGTTGAGGATACTGCCGAGGATTACGCAGCCCAATCCCAGCGCATTCGCTGCAGTTTCCATCGCGTGCAATGCGAGAACGGCATCATTTTGCGCTTGCGCAAAGCGATAGCTGTTTTTCAGCGTGATGTGGTCGGGGTCAACACCCTGGGCTCGAGCAATCGCAATATTGCGGTGCTCGTCAAGAATGAACACGTACAGCAGTGGTGCTGTAGCAATGTATGGCTGATGGCCGAATTGGGCAAGTTTAGCTTTCAGTGCGGGGTCGGTTACGCGAATCGCAGACCGGTCGTTGAGGAACTGGCTGGAAGGTGCGCGCTGAGCGGCATCCTCCAAAATATTAATGGTTTCGTCGTCAATCGGCTCGTCGGTGAACTTACGAATAGACCTGCGATTCAGCAGGGCTTCTACAACATTGTTAGTGCTCATGCGGCTATTGTCTCAATCACAATCGCGCGACACGAGTACATTGCGCCCACAGCGAGAACATGATTGCATTGCGCGCGCATTAATGAACCACTGAAGGCCTAGAGAAGTTGGAAACGGTCGCTAGCGACGATACTGCGGCGTGCGATCCGTGTGGGCCGTCGAATTAATGCGCGCTCGGTGCGTTACTTTGGGATGCTCTACTGTGCTTTATTCTTGCGATGATGACGGCGATCAACCAGCGCCTGCGATCCGCGATTCGAAAGCTGCGAAACCACGGCAGTAAACGCGGCGGACGCTGCAGAAAACGCGACGCTCATCAACCAGCTTTCATGATCATCGACTACGCCATCGCCAATAGCGCCAGCACCATGCGGAACGCGCTTCGCAACGCCCTTATTCCACAGCAGCTGGAACGCCTTGCCGGCCACAAAACCAGCAATTGACGGCACAGCAAACTTCACTAACTTATCGCCGAGAGAATCGGGATCATTGAGCCGTGCATTGCGCATATCGTCCACTTTCTTGTTGATCCTGTCCAAACCGGCGATAATGTCGTCAGCGGTCGAACTCGACTGAAAATCCGTCATAACCCCATTATTTGGCAGGGGTGCGACGCCAAACGCCGCGCAGGCGACTAGAGTGTATATCATGACAGAACAGACAAGCGGCAAGGTGGCCGCATTGGGGCGCCTTGTGCTCCTGAGGCATGGTCAAACAGCGTGGAGTGAATCGGGTCAGCACACCGGGCGAACTGATATTCCGCTCACACAAGAAGGCAAACGCCAAGCGAAAGCGGCCGGGGAGCGGCTACGCGCACAATTCCCGCAAGGATTTGCTGATGGCTGCGTGTTCTCAAGCCCGTTACGCAGAGCGCGCGAGACCGCCCAGCTGGCTGGATTTGAACCGCAGACGCTGCCAGCATTAGCGGAATGGGATTACGGCCGCGCAGAAGGGCGCACGCGGCAAACCATCGCTGACATGCACGGTGCTGCATGGGACGTATGGCGTGATGGCCCGGATGCGTTGGACCCCAGCATGGAAGGCGATTGGGAGGACGTGCTGCCCTCCGGCGAGCATGTGATGGTGCACAATGGGCCAGGAGAGACGCTTGATGACGTGTATGAGCGCGTAGAAGAAGCGATTGAACGCGTTGGCTTGCTGCTGGGCTCTGGTTATAACGTGCTGTTTGTCGCGCACGCGCATGTGCTGCGCATTCTGACCACGCGCTGGCTGGGCGTGGACCCGCATATGGCCAAACTCCTGCGTTTGGATACGGCGCACTATTCGGTGCTGTCAATGTACAAGGGCGATCGCGTAATCGAACGCTGGAACTGCTAACGACGGAAGCATTACACCGCGCGATTACCGACCGCGCGCTGTATATCAAGAATGCCGCCGATATCAACGCTCATATGAGACACGATATCGGCGGCATTCTTGATATTGGGTTGATATTGGCAATACTCGCGGACTGCGGGCGGCTACTCTCCGCGCATAATCGCAGACAACGACTGCACGCGCGGCAGATCAAACACGTGATCAGTGTGCACTACCTGACCGTCATGATCGCACAGTGGAATACGCCAGTTCGCATACTGCCAGCTGGTGCCTGGCTGGTTTTGAATGCGACGATCGCCAACGCCATCAACCAGTGCAGCCTGCAGCAGCACTGAAGGAGCCGTGGTGAGCGCGCGGTGCATTGCTTCGACAACCTGCTGCTCATAGTCAAGACTGTCAGCAGTATTCGCTTCAGCAGCCTTCGCATAGTCGTCAGCAATGTGCGCATCCAACCATTCGCCTTCAACCAGCGTATCCAGCATCGCACGGCGTTCCGCGTTCAACGCTGCAGCCGCCTCATCGCCCGATTCAGTCAGCACGCCCAACTGTTCGCGCAGTCGCACATGCTCGCCCTCCAAGTAGCCGGCAGTCGGCGGCAAATCATGCACGGTAACCGATGCCAGCGCGCCCTTACGATACGTGGCCGGCATCGCATACGGGTCACCAGCGTTCGGTGAATCGTCCACGCGCGTAAACCACTCCACTACCGTACCGAGCACACCATGTTCGGCAAGAATACGCGACACATACTTCGGTACCGTGCCCAAATCCTCGCCAATCACCACGCCATTCGCGCGTGTTGCCTCAATCGCGAGAATCGAGAGCATCACCTCATGATCGTAAGTAACATACGTGCCGTCAGCAGCACCGTGGCCTTGCGGAATCCACCACAAACGGAACAGACCCAACACGTGATCGATACGCACAGCACCCGCGTGAGCAAAAGCGGTGCGCACCAGATCGCGGTACACCTTATAGCCAGTTTCCTCCAAGTGGCGCGGACTAAACGGCGGCTGGCCCCAATCCTGGCCCTGCTGGTTGTACGAATCCGGCGGAGCGCCAACCGTCGCACCCTTCGCGAAACGCTCCGGATTCCACCACACGTCAGCGCCAAGCGCGTGCACGCCCACCGCCATATCCTGCATCAAGCCGATCGCCATGCCAGCATCCTTCGCAGCCTGCTGCGCGGCACCCACTTGCTCGTCAGCAATCCACTGCATCCAGCGCTCAAACTCAAGATCATCATGATGTTCGCGAACCAGTGCGGCTACGCGCGGCGACGACTTCGACTCGTGCGTGAACCACTGGCCTTCCCACGGGGCACCCCACGTCTCAAACGCGACACACCAGGTGACAAACGCGTCCAAGTCAGCGCCAGCACGCTGCTTAAACGCAGCGAACGCTTCCTCACGCTCATGCGAACGCTTCTGGTTGAAGATAATGCGCAGTGCTTGACGCTTCGCGCTCCACGAGGCGTTGAGGTCCAACGGTTCAGCGCTGTCATTCGCAGCAGCCACCGACTCGTGCAGCGCATCCACGGCCGCGCGCTCAGACTCAGGCAGCTGCGCATACTCAGGAATATCCTGCGGGCGAATGTACGTGACATTCAAGAAACGGCGCGATTCCGGCAAATACGGGGACGGCTCCAATGGTGGAATCGGTGCGCTCGCGTGAATCGGATTGATCAGCATGAAATCAGCACCAGAGCGCTCGCCAGCATCGCGCAGCAAACGCTTGAGATCGCCATAATCGCCGACGCCCCACGACTGTGCAGAACGAACCGAATACAGCTGCGTCATCCAACCCCAACGCTGCTTGTGCTGGATCGCTTCAGGCAGCTCAATACGCGGCGGGGCAACGATCAGCGTAGATGTGCGCCGCACTCCGCCAGCCTGCACGCTCACCGTGTGATAGCCAATCGGCAGATCTTCCGGCAATGTGACTGCCAACTGCGCGTCGATAGCGCCCGACTGCCACACTTCGCAGATCGCAAGCTCGCCGCGATATGACGTGCCATCTTCGAGCGCAATCGTGATAGCCGTGAGTTCATCCTTCGCGCAGTTAAGCGTGATAACCGTGGGGCGCCCCTGCACTTTCAGAATCGTAGGCGCGATCAGCTGCTGGTGACCATGGCATTCAACATCAAGCAGCGACTGGCATACTGCGGCTGGCGTGGAAGCATCAATGCCCAATGAGCCGAGCACGCTGATAATCACTTCGTCGCGAATTTCAACGTAGTTGCCTACCTGGTCGATATACGACGTGGCAACGCCGCACGCTTTCGCCAGCTGAATCAGCGGTCGCTTGAGACGTGCAGGGCTTTCGCCAGTGGGTGCAGCAGCCGCAGTGGCCGCGGCATCATTGTCGCGCGGGGTGGTGGTCATAGGGGTCCTTTCAGGGTGTGAGTGGGTATACATGAAGGGAAAAGTAGGTGGCTGCGGCGAGCTAAAGGAGAGGCAACGCTGCCGCAGCCGTGAAAGTGCCGCCGTGGGGCGGCCGGCTGACTGCGTATAGAAGTTGAGTCAGCCGAGAATAGCGAAGCTTTGCGGGCCGAGGGCCAGCGCATCGCCGTCGATAGTGACATCGCCGATGACAAACAACGTGGTTTTGCCAGCAAGAGACGGCAGATTATCCGCGCTGCTTCGATCGATACGCGCGGCGGTTGTTGCCGGATTGACTGCGATGATGACATCGGACGCGCTGTTGTGCGATACGTCAGATGCTGCGTCGTTTTGCGCGCGGCGGCGGTACACGAACGCTTTAGTATCCGCCGAAGCAACAATTGGCTCGAAACCAGCGTCAGCATGCAGCGCCGGAGCAGCATGGCGCAATGCGAGCAGCGACTGGATCGTGTGCCACAGCGAGTCAGGGTCATTCATGCGATCGTCAACAGTCGGTGCGTCAGCAGCAGGGTCAACTGGCAGATACAGGTTCTCGGCGCTCGCCGTCGAGAATCCAAGATTCGCGGTGTGATCCCACTGCATTGGCGTACGGCTGCCGGTGCGCACATAGCTGCCTTCCTTGGCGGGGATAGCACGATAGCGCATGCCGATTTCGTCGCCGTAATAGAGGAACGGCACGCCAGGCAGCGTGAACAGTGTCGCGTACGCAAGTTTGAGCTCGCGTTCGGTGAGACGCTGTGCGACGCGGGGGGTGTCATGATTGCAGGTGATGAGGCTGAAATAGCCGCCCAGGCGCTCTGCGTCGCGCAGTTGCGGCAGATACTGATCAAGGAAGCCCTTGATGCCAGTGGGGCTGTCCGCGTTGAAATAGCTTAGATCACCGTCGCGCGTGAGCGGGGTATCAGTGTTGCGCAGCAGCATGTTGTAGCCGTTCGGATTGCCATCCCAACGCCAGTCAAGGTAGAAGTCCATATCGAAGCCAGCCTCAAGCGACTCGTATGGGCGGCCCCATTCGGAGACGAACGCGGCTTCAGGGAATTCAGGGTGGACTTTCGAGAAGATGTACTGCCAAGTGCGGATGGTGGCGGGCTTGCCCTCGTCGTCATGCTTGACCAGGCTGTCGGCCATATCGACACGGAAGCCGTCTGCGCCGCGGGACAGCCAGAAGCGGATGATGTCGATCATTGCATCGCAGGTAGCCAGTGCGTCGGGGCCGAGCGCGGGCTTTTGCCACGCGTACTTAGGGTGTGCGAACCCGTAGTTCAAGGCAGGCTGGCATTTAAAGAAGTTCAGAATATAGGTGCCGTCGCGCTCAGCTTCGCCAGCAATAAACGGTAGGCCGTCGCCGCCGGCGATCCAGGAGTCGGTCCAAATGTAGCGCTCGGAAACGTTTTCGGGGGCTGCATTAGGGGAGGTGGTAGTTGCGGCTGATGTGGTGACGCTCCCCCAGTCAGCTGCGCTGACAGCCCCCTCAGCCGAGGGGGCCGAGTATAGGTGGTCGTTCTCAGGGGAAGTAACTGAGGAGGAGGGGACGGTGCGGTCGGTGGGGTTGGCGTTGCAGCTGGCGCGGAACCAAGGGTGTTCTTCGCTGGTGTGGCCGGGTACGAGATCAAGCAGTACGTGCATGTCGCGCTCGTGTGCGGCGGCGAACAATGCAATAAGGTCATCATTGGTGCCGTAGCGCGGTGCGACACGCCGATAGTCGCGCACATCGTAGCCAGCATCTTTGAACGGCGAGTCGTAGCAAGGATTGATCCACAGCGCGTTGCAGCCGAGGTTTTTGATGTAGTCGAGATGCTCAATAATTCCGGGAATGTCGCCGATGCCGTCCCCGTTAGAATCGGCGAAACTCTGCGGATAGATCTCATAGAACACTCCCGTGCTCAACCATGAGGGGGAGGTGTGTCGCGTGTCTTCCATGACTCGATAATCCTTCGTGAATATAGGGGTTTGCGGTGGTCGCTATGACAACATTATCGCCGCACGGATTGACAACGTTTGCACAAGCTGTTATAGTGGGAACCACTGACGCACTACAAAAGAAAAACAGCGTGAGTGGCGACTAGAAGAATAGTCACGGCGATGTGACCGCACATGTTTTTCGCTTTATGTGAAAAACGTATGCAGCAAACGTATGCAGTGCAGCAGAATGAGACCCAAAGAAATTGAGGAAAGGAAGATCAATGAAGATCAATTGGAAGAAGGCCATCGGACTTACCGCCGCTGCAGCTATGCTGCTGCCGCTGGCTGCCTGCGGTTCGCAGAACAACGCTAGCGAGGGTGGTTCCGCCTCCGGCACCGAAGCTGTCACCCTGAAGGTGTGGGCTCCGCAGGAGGATCAGGACGGCGACAACAGCTGGCTGTCCCAGGTTGAGGCCAACTTCGAGAAGGCACACCCGGAGTACAAGATCACTTGGAAGAACGACGTTGTCTCTGAAGGTGACGCCTCCAAGACCGTGCAGACCGATCCGTCCTCTGCTGCTGACGTCTACATGTTCGCTTCCGATCAGCTCGGCGCCCTCATCGACACCGGCGCTATCGGCCAGCTGGGCACCGACGCTGCCAAGCAGGTCAAGGAACAGAACAACGACACGGAGATCAACTCCGTCACCGGTGCCGACGGCAACCTGTACGGCGTGCCTTACACCGACAACACTTGGTTCATGTACTACGACAAGTCCGCCTTCTCCGATGAGGACATCAAGAGCCTCGACACGATGGTCTCCAAGGCTGCTGTTGCCTTCCCGCTGTCCAACTCCTGGTACATCGGCGGCTTCTACGATGGCCTGAAGCTCTTCGGCGACAAGGGTAACGACGCTGACGCTGGCATGGTCTTCCCGAAGGATTCGGTCGAAGTCACCAAGTACCTGGCCAACCTCGTTGCTAACCCGAACTTCCACGACTCCGCCGACAACTCCGGCCTCTCCGAGCTGCAGGCTGGCACCGTCAAGGCCTACTTCTCCGGCACTTGGGATGCTGCCACCATCAAGAAAGCCCTCGGTGGCAACTACGGCGCTGCTCAGCTGCCGACCTTCACTGTCAACGGTGAGACCAAGCAGATGAAGTCCTTCGCTGCAACCAAGGCTGCTGCTTACAACCCGAACGCTTCCAACCCGAAGGCTGCTGCTCAGTTCGCTGCTTTCCTCGGCTCCTCTGATTCCCAGAAGCTGCACTACGAGCTTCGTCAGATCCCGCCGTCCGACAAGACCCTGTCTGACCTGACCACCGACGACCTCGCTGCCCAGGTTCAGTCCGCCACCATGGCCAACACCGCCATCGTTCAGTCTGGCCTGTCCGGCATGAACGACTGGTGGACCCCGGCCGAGACCTTCGGCAAGGCCCTCGTCAACAAGGAAGTCACTGCTGACAACGCTCAGGAGAAGACCGACGCTTGGGTCAACCAGGTCGGCAAGTACGCTGAGTGATGACACTGTGATCGCCGCCGGGCCGCACACCACACAGACTCCGGCCCGACGGTGACCATCCACCTATAACTGAACATTCCCGAATAATTCAACACTTACGCTTCCTTCAGCACTGCTGATAGTTTCCCCTCATCAAGGAAACTCGGGAAGCGAACAATACCTGAGGGTCCGATAAGGTACGCCACTGCAGGGCGAACGCCATGAAACCGCGCATTCGCCCGCAGCCTCAGATATCAAGCGGTTTCATACATACGTACCCCTCTCCTTCTCCTCCATTGCCGACAGAGTCCGGGCGCTGAATATGGTTCGGCACCCGGGCTTTATCGGTTCTATGGCACAAAGAGTGGCCACAGAGGGTTAGCGCATTCGCGCAAAGCAGCGCGACATTATCTATTTTTTTACAGTTTTTACGGCATGCTGCCCGTACAAACTGACACCAGACCAACAACAAGGAGAGGCGGTGGGGTTATGACAACGGCAACCCTTTCCCGGCGGGAGATGAGGCGCCGTAAGAAAATGGGCGCGGATTACGTGGCTCCTTCACCATATTCGGTGAAGGCCGCGCTGACCAAGGGTGATATCTTCACCAAGCTGTCAGCAGTAGTATTCGGCCTCGGCAACATCGTACGCAAGCAGTACATCAAGGGCATCGCCCTACTCGCCCTCGAGATCGCGTTCATCGTGTTCATGATCGTCAGCGGCGCTGGCTACCTGAGCAAGCTCCCCGGCTTGGGCGATCAGAAGCAGGGCAAGAAGCTGGTCGATGGCTTCTGGGTGTACACCGCTGGCGATAACTCCGTAGTCATCTTGCTGTACGGTGTGTGCACGCTCGTAGTGTGCGTGCTGTTCGTCTACCTGTGGACCATCTCGCTGAAGTCCGCGTACAAGGCGGAATGCCTGATTCGCGAAGAGGGCAAGGCCCCCAGCGTTATGGATGACTTCCGCACGCTGACTGACCAGAAGGCCAACCAGCTGCTCATGTTCCTGCCGACGCTCGGCATCCTGGTGTTCACGGTATTGCCGTTGATCTTCATGATCTCGATGGCATTCACCAGCTACGATCACAAGCACCTGACCCTCTTCGATTGGGTTGGTTTCCAGAACTTCGGCGAAGTCTTCTCCAACAAGGGCGGCACCGTCAACGCCGGACTGTTCATGTCCGTGCTGGCATGGACGCTGGTCTGGGCGTTCTTCGCAACCTTCCTGAACTTCTTCCTGGGCATGTTCTTCGCGATGATCATCAACCGCAAGACCACGCACTTCAAGGGCTTCTGGCGCGCATGCTTCTCCATGTCGATCGCTGTGCCGCAGTTCGTGTCCCTGCTGGTTATGCGCACGATGCTGCAGCCGACCGGTGCTATCAACCGCCTGCTGATGGAATGGGGCTGGATTGACTCCGCTCTGCCGTTCTTCACGAACGCCACGTGGGCTCGCGTCACCGTCATCATCATCAACCTGTGGGTTGGTATTCCGTACACGATCATGCAGATCACTGGTATTCTGCAGAACATTCCGGCCGACCTGTATGAGGCCGCCAAGATCGATGGTGCAAACTGGTGGCAGATCTTCATCAAGATCACGATGCCGTACATCATCTTCGTGCTGACCCCGTACCTGATCACCACGTTCACCGGTAACGTGAACAACTTCAACGTGATCTACCTGCTGTCCGCAGGTAACCCGACGCCGGTTGGTTCGTCCGCTGGTAAGACCGATCTGTTGATCACCTGGCTGTACAAGCTGACGGTCGACAAGAACGATTACAACCTCGGTGCCGTCATCGGCATCATGACCTTCATCGTCCTCGCGGTGGTGTCGCTGATCACCTACCGCAACTCCGGATCCTACAAGAATGAGGAGGCGTTCCGCTGATGAGCAACCACAGCATTCAGAAGGCTGAGTCGCACAGCCTCATGCACGATGCGAAGAAGCGCCGCATCTTAGGCGACGTACTCTCGCACCTGTTCCTTGGCGTGATGGCCGTGATCTGGCTGGTGCCGATCGTATGGGTCTTCGCGGAGAGCTTCAACAAGAACACTGCTCCGTACACGAGGACGTTCTTCCCGACTGAGTTCTCGCTGAACAATTACATTGCGTTGTTCACTGACCGTTCGGTCTTGAACTTCCCGAAGATGTTCATGAACACGTTCATCGTCGCGATCTTCGTGTGCTTGATCTCGATGTTCTTCGTGCTCTCGGTCGCCTACTGTATGAGCCGCCTGCGCTTCCGCACTCGTCGTACATTCATGAACGTGGTGCTGATTCTGGGCATGTTCCCGGGCATCATGGCCGTCTCCGCAATCTACTTCATCCTCAAGGCTGTGGGCCTGACTGGCGAAGGCTTGACCACAATCGCACTGATTCTGGTCTACTCGGCAGGTTCTGGCGCTGGCTTCTACGTGATGAAGGGCTACATGGACACCATTCCGACCTCGCTGGATGAGGCCGCCATGCTCGACGGCTGCACCCGCCTGCAGGTGTTCTACAAGATCATCATCCCGATTTGTAAGCCCATGATCGTCTACCAGGCAATTATCGGCTTCCTGACCCCGTGGCTTGACTTCGTGATGGCAAAGGTTATCTGCCGTACACAGTCGAACTACACGGTCGCGCTAGGCCTGTGGCTCATGCTCGATAAGGAATACATCCAGAACTGGTACGCGCGCTTCGCGGCCGCGGCTGTGGTCATCTCGATCCCGATCGCAATCCTGTTCATCGTGATGCAGCGCTTCTACCAGGAGTCCATGTCTGGTTCAGTTAAGGGCTAATTAGTCCGTAGTGTAGTGAGGCCCCTGAGCCAAGGCCAAGGGCCTCTACAACAAAGGAAAACAATATGACACTCGCCATTACTCAGCCGAGTGTCACTGAGCCGTTCCCTCCATGCTTGGAGCGGCAGCTGGGTGCCGTGGTTTCGCCATCAGGCACCCAGTTTGCTCTCTGGGCACCGACGGCGTGCAAAGTGACGCTTCGCCTGTTCTCGCACGGCAGCGAGGATGAGCCCGGTAGTCGACCGCTCGTATCCTACCCAATGTTCCGTGAGATGGACGGTTCTTGGGTGCTGAACTTCGACGATAACAAGCATGGCGTCTACTATGACTATCTTGTTGAATTCCCTTGCGGCACGGTCAACCGCACCGCTGACCCGTGGGCTACTGCAGCTGGCGTAAACGGCCGGCGCAGTATGGTCGTTGATCTGGCACGTACTGATCCTGACGGTTGGGAGTCGGACCAGCGCCCAGCTACCACTGCTCGCGACACGATCGTCTGGGAAACGCATATCGGCGATTTCAGCAACGATCCGCACGGTGGCTTCCCCACAGAGCATCGCGGCAAGTATCTCGCCTTCACGGATGACAACACGAGCGTTGACGGGCTTGGCGAACACCCGACGGGTATTGCCTACCTGCGCGCGTTGGGCGTCACTGCTGTGCAGCTGCTGCCGTTCTACGACTATGGTTCGGTGGACGAGTCGGCTGGCCCGCAGTTCAACTGGGGGTATGACCCGGTGAACTACAACGTGCCGGAAGGCTCATACTCGACGAATCCGTTTGACGGCACGGTGCGTATCCGCGAATGCAAAAAGATGATTCAGGCGCTGCACAAGGCCGGTATCAAGGTGATTATGGACGTGGTGTACAACCACATGTTCTCGCCTGATAACTGGTTTGAACGCACGGTGCCTGGGTATTACTGCCGTCGCAAGGCGAATGGTGCGCTGGCTAACGGTTCGGCGTGCGGCTGCGATATGGCCACTGAGCGACCGATGTTCCGCCGTTTCATTGTTGAATCGGTGACTTATTGGGCGCGCGAATACCATATTGACGGTTTCCGCTTTGATTTGATGGGTTTGATCGACGTCGAGACGATGAACCAGGTGCGCGAATCGTTGGATTCGCTGGATGGCGGCGAGTCGATCATCATGTATGGCGAACCGTGGCGTGCTGCGGCGACCGCGGTACCTGAGGGCACGGTGCTGGCTGACAAGGAAGGTTTGTCAGCGCTTTCCAACCGTATTGGACACTTCTGCGATGGTACGCGTGACGCGGTGAAGGGTCATGTGTTCTACGTGAAACAACCTGGATATGTGAACGGTGATGCTGCCGGTCATAAAGCTAAGGTTGAGCAAGCTGTGAACGCGTGGCGCACGGCACCGAACGGCGGCGAAGGCGTGGCCGGCCAGGTGATCCAGTATGTTTCCGCGCATGATGATCTAACGCTGTGGGACAAGCTGTGCATCAGCATGACCCCGGAAGGCACGATTGGTTCTGGCATTTTTGACGCGGTGGATGAGCGCCGCGAGCCGATGATGGCTGCTGGGCGTATTGCTGCCGGCCTGGTGCTTACGTCTGCGGGCATTCCGTTCCTGCTGTCTGGCGAAGAGTTTGCGCGCACGAAGTACGGCGATGAGGATTCGTATGATTCCGGCATCGACATTAACGAGCTGGATTGGCTGCGTTCGGTGCGACTCGGCGGACTGGTGGACTATTACACGGCGTTGATTGCGCTGCGACGTTCCGATCCGCGCTGGTTTGATGCTCCCCGTCGGCTGATTGACGCGGGCGGTAATCTGGTGGCCTTCGTTGTAGGGGAGTACGCGGTGTTTGCGAACCCCGACGCCGAAGATCAGCAGGTACCGCTGGTGAAAGTCGAAGCGATTGTTGACGCGCCGGGTGCTGCAGCATGGCATAGCGTTCTCGATTCGACGCGCTATGACGTTGCACGCGATGCTGATACGGCTGATACGGCTGATACGGCTGATACTGCTGATGCTGTTGCGCATGCGGCTATCGACACTGATGCTGACTGCTTCGTGCTGCCGGCACAATCGTTTACGGTGTGGAAGCGAGCCTAGTAATGCTACCCGACTCTCGACAGTATGATGCGGTGTTCTTTGACCTGTACGGCACGCTGGTAGATATCCGCACTGACGAAGAGTCGGATACGGCTTGGGAAGCGTTGCGCGCGCAGCTGCATGTTGCGGGGGAAGGCCATGATGACGCGCGCAATGCAGATCTTGCTGCACTGCGCGCTCGCTTTGCACAGGCGATGCGCGATACAAACCTGCGTGAGGACGCAGCTGGTTCGCCAGCATCTGAGTATTTCGAACCGGATATGCTCCCGGCTTATCGCGTGCTCTGTGCGCAGGCTGGCGTGGACGCTGATGCGCTTGATACAGCCGCACGCAAAGCCGCGTGGACATTTCGCCATGCCAGCACGCGCATGATTCACCTGTACCCGGGTGCTGATGACTTGTTGCGTGTGTTGAAATCCGCTGGATTGCGCGTCGTCCTCGTCAGCAACGCGCAATCCTGCTATACCCGCCCCGAACTGGATATGCTAGGGCTGACTGCGCTGTTCGATCGCATTGTTATTTCCAGTGAAGAAAGCGTGCGCAAACCGTCGCCGGAACTGTTCCGTCGCGCGCTCGAGCGCGAGGGATTGTCTGCCGATCGTGCGGTGATGATCGGTAATGATGAGCGCTGTGACATTCTCGGTGCACGCTCAGCGGGCATTGACGGTATCTACTTACGCACGGCGATTTCGCCGCAATCTGATCCGCAAGCCAGCACTTACGCTGTGCAATCGTTCGCAGGTGCTGATTATGCTGGAATCCTGCGATTCCTTGGTATTGAGTAGGAAGTCGCAACGGATCGCATGAAACAAACGCGGTAAAGGAGCGACCATGAACGACGTGGAGATGGCAAAGACTCAGCGCGAAGCCACCCGCCGTAGGCGCAAGGGCTTGTCAGTATTCCGACTCAAGACAATCGCCGCAGTGTTCATGGCCTTGTCAGTTGCCGCAGTCACCCTGCTTCCTGCGCTGTTAGGTGCGCCGAGCGCAGATAATATGACAGCGTTGACCATCCTTGTTGTGAGCGATGTGGTCTCATGGTGCGCGATTCCGATTTACGCGTGGCTACTCGTTGAAGGTTGGAAGCATACGCATGATGCGTGGCGCTACGGTGCGCGATTGTTCGTTGCAGCAAAGATCGCTGAAATCCCCTATGACCGGATTATGACTGGCCACTGGTTTGATATCAGCGCGCAAAACCCAATGTATGGTCTGCTGATTGCACTGATTGTGCTTGCGCTATTGGATTGGGCTGGCAAGCGACTCTCCGGTGCGGCTCGCGTGGCCGTCTCGGTGCTGTTCGTTATCGCAGGCGTGCTGTGGAATTTGCTCCTGCATGTTGGCGTTGATCAGCGCGTAATGTATAGCGGTGCGCTGACGCTCGCGTTTGTGCTGGTGTTCTACTACTTGGGTCGCCATGAGAACACGATGATGTTTACCGCCGGCCTGCTGGGTGCAGTGATGTGCATTCTGCCGGGTATTGGTGTGGCATTCCTGCACTACCGCAATGACCAGCTCGGCTACAAGCATTCGTGGACGAAGTGGGTGTTCTACGCGCTCTACCCAGCAATGCTGTTCATCGGACTCGCGTTTGTACTGTAGTCTGCCTGTCGCTCTATGCGTACATTGTGCTGACTACTCCCTTTTAGGGTTAGTGGCGCGTAATAGGGAGTAGTCAGCAGAGGTCACCGCCCCATTGACTGGGATCGCGCATAACTTAGCCCCCTCAGCTGAGGGGGCTAAGGATAGGAATATAACTATCAAACTTCACATAACATGGATGCGGTAGCCTTGGCCCCCTCGGCTAGGCCGAGCCGTTAAGAAAACAGTCCAGCCGAACCGTTAAACGGACAGCCCTGTGGGCTGTCCGTAGGTGAGGGGAGTGGCTGTGCCACGACGAAAATCCGAAGGATTTTGGTTTTTAGGCGAGGAGCGAGCGATAGTGAGCCAGCAAACAGTCAGCCGTCAGGCTGTCCGTAATTGCAGGACGCTGGCAGCCGCAGGCTGACTGGGGGAGCGTCACCGCATTATGCGCATTTACTTACGCGCCTGATACAGTGCGTCCGATTCGCGCAGCACCAGTCGTGCCTGCACGATTTCGTGCGGTGTTTCCAACTGTTCGCCGTTAATAAGCTTGACTGCCTTGATCGCTGCCGTGCGGCCCATAGCAAACGGGTCTTGGCGCATGGTGGTCAAGTTAATCGTGTCAGCGTACGGGCTGTCATCGAAGCCAATAATCGAGTAGTCACGCGGCGTGCGGTGACCGTACCGTTCGAGCTTCAACACCAGCGGGATGGCCATCATGTCCATCTGGCAGCAGATCGCATCCGGGAAGCTATCAAGTGCCAGCAGGGCAGCCAGTGCAGAGTCAGCGAAATCGCGGCCGCGCGGCACGGTCAGCACCTGCCAGTTGAGATCCGGGCGGGTGGCGGCAGCGTTTTCGCAGGCGCGAATGAAGCCACGGCCGCGAGCGTCGATCGAGGAGTCCATCGTCTCCGATGCAGCGGAGCACGCGTACACGATGTGACGGTGACCGAGGTTGATGAGGTGCTGTGCGGCCTTATACATGCCGTTCTCATCGTCGATGCTGACGGATGCGTCGAAGCCATTCACAGACGGTGTATTGATCCCAATGATCGGCACGTTAATGCGCTTGAGCTGCTCAACTTCCTTATCGTCGATGGCGAACGAGGCGACGAAGACAGCGTCAACATTGCGGCGTACTGGCATCTCTACGAAGAATTTGCGGCGCGTTTCAGCGGTATCGATGTGCTGGAAGATGGAGATATCGTAGCCGGCTTCGTGCATGATCGAGTTGATGCCAGCGAAGATCTCGTTGTTGAACCAGCTGGTGATCTCTTCGTTCATGAGCAGTGCGACGCGGAATGTCTGACCGGATTTCAGAGCTGCGGCGGAGCGGGAAATATTGAAGTGGAGTTTGTCGGCGGCTTGCATCACCTTGCGGCGCGTTTTTTCGGAGACGATCTCAGGGTGTGCAAACGTTCGCGATACGGTGGAAATGGAGACACCTGCCGCTTTCGCAACCTCGCGTATTCCTGCTTTATCCATGGATGTCTCCTTTGTTATGAAATCGGTTGTGCGCCGCGATGTGCCCCGCAAAGACTTGAATCTCGTTCGGTATTCCGTACCAGTATACTGCAAACGTTGCCTATCGCCAGCGCGTTGATATGGTGTTTTTGTGGTAGGCTGAGAGTAATAGCGATTGCAAACGTATGCATGCTTGCCGCGAATGAAACATGTCATTTGTGTTTTCATGTTTCATTAGTGGTAGATGTGAAAACGTTGTCATGAAGCTATGTAGGCGCAATCACGCGGGGATGGGAACTTTCTCACGATGCTGAGCCTGCAAAATCTCAATGCTGAGAGTGAAAGGAATCAGATGGTCGTTCAACGATTCAGTTCGTTCGCCAAACGCCTTGCCGCAGTTGGCATCGCGCTGGCGATGGGGGGAGCGGGCCTAGCTGCGCCACCAATGTATGCTCAGGCTGCGGATCAGACGACGCAGTCCAGCACTTCACAAAGTAACGACGTCATCGCAATCGCCTTCCAAACCAACTGGAAGTCGGTCGCTGCAGACTGTACTAACGTATACGGCCCTGAGGGTGTGGGCTATGTGCAGATCTCCCCGCCGATGGAAACCATCCAAGGCACCGAATGGTGGACCTCCTACCAGCCGGTCAGCTACAAGTTTGACTCCAAGCTGGGCACTGAAGCCGAGCTCAAGAGCATGATTCAAACCTGTAACGCCGCCGGCGTGCAGGTCATCGCCGATGCTGTTATTAACCACACCTCCGGCGTCGATCGTACTGAAGGCACCGGCGTAGCTGGCAGCAAATTCGACTCCGAAGGCAACTTCCCTGAAATCCCATACACCAAAGAAAACTTCCACAGCTGCACCAAGAACATCGGTGACTACACGAACGCTGACGAAGTGCAGAACTGCCGTCTGACCGGCCTGCAGGATCTCGACACCAGCCAGCCGTACGTGCAGGACAAGCTCGCCGACTACATGAACCGCCTGCTCCAGCTTGGTGTGTACGGCTTCCGTGTCGACGCCGTCAAGCACATTGCTAACGCAGACGTGGCTGCCATCAAGGCCAAGCTGGCCGAAAAATCCGGTCGCGATGCCGACTCCATCTTCTTCGAGCAGGAAGTCATCGGCAACGCTTCCGAGGCTGCCGCGATCCAGCCGATCAACTATGTTGGCAACGGCAAAGTCTCCGAATTTAACTACAACGCGCACCTGTCTGCCGCGTTCGCATCCGATATCACCAGCGATTCCAAGGGACTTGGCAAGATCGGCGGCACCGGCTGGCTCGACTCCGACCAGGCGGCCGTGTGGGTGACCAACTGGGATACCGAGCGCAATTCGTCTGCGCTGACGTACAAGAACGGCTCCAAGTACCTGCTGGCGAACGCGTTCATGCTCGCCTACAACTACGGCCAGCCGCACATCTTCTCCGGTTACTACTTCGATAACAATGACGACGGCGCTCCGGGTGCCACCGCAACCTCCGTGCCTGACAAGACCTGCCCGACCGACGGCAAGATGACCTCCGGCACTTGGCAGTGCACCGAACGTTGGACCGCAGTGCGCGGCATGATCGGCTTCCACAACGCTGTTGCTGGCACCGATGTGACCAACTGGAAGGCATACGATACGAACGTGCTCGGCTTCGGCCGTGGCGACAAGGGCTACCTCGCGCTCAACAACAGCGCGAAGGACTCCAAGCAGACGTTCAAGACGTCGCTGCCTGCCGGCGAATACTGCAACGTGTACGCTGCTGGCGACTGCTCGAAGACCATCACCGTCAACGCTGATGGCACGTTCGACGCAACGCTCGCTGCGAACTCCGCAATCGCAATCTACGCGGGTGCTACCAAGGATAAGTGGACCGGCACTAACGCATCCGATCCAACTGACCCTGATCTGAGCCAGTTCGACACCCCGGAGCAGGCTGCTACCGACACCAGCCGCACGATTTATTACAAGCTCCCTGACGGTTGGAAGCAGGCGTATATCCATTACGGCATCAACAACTGGGGCGAACAGGGCCACGAGCTGATGGAAGACGCCGGCAACGGCTGGGTCAAGTACACCGTTGACCCGAAGGGCCAGTCGTTCGAGTACGTGTTCACTGACGGCGGCTCGAACTGGGATAACCCGAACGGCGGCGGCAACTACACTGCGAAGGGCCACTGGACGGCAGTCGCCGATCACGAAGCCAACGCCGGCGTGCCGGAGGATGTGAATTCCTACCAGCCGAAGACCAAGGTCATCGTGCACTACAAGCCCGCCGACGGTGACACCACCGCTAATCGCGGCGTGTACATGTGGGGCACCGACAAGGACGGCAAGTCGATCACGGCTGCCTGGCACGCGTTCACCGGCACTGACTCCTACGGTAAGGTGTTCGAAACCACCATCGACGGCGCATACGAAGCCAACAAGATCGGCGCGATCGTCACCACCGAAGGCTGGGACAAGGTCGGCGGTGATCGTCTGCTCGACGGTTCCACCGGTACCGCGGAAATCTGGGTTGACGGTGCTAACCCCGATGAGACCCTCACTGCAGCTCCCGACGGGTACAAGAAGACCGCCGACAAGATCAACGTCACCATCCACTACCACCGCCTCGCCGACGACTACGCCAGCGAAGACGGCATGAAGGCATGGGACATCTGGGGTTGGGCCGACGGCGTCAACGGTGCTGCGTACGCGTTCAGCAGCCACGACGACTACGGCCTGATCGCCAAGTACACGCTGAGCGGTTCCGCAATGAGCATGCCGCAATTCATCGTGCGCTACGGCGGTGCTGGTTGGGAAGCCAAGGACCCGGACGATAACAACCGCACCATCCCGCAGTCCGCGATCACGCTGAACGCCGACGGTACGGCTTCTGCTGAGATCTGGCTCGTCCAGGGCGACCCGACGATCTATACCAATGGCACGCTGTACAACGCCAAGGGCATGATCATCTCCGCGCAGGTGAGCGACTTCAACACCATCACCGTCAAGCTCAACAAGGCGATTGCTGCCAAGTCCAGCAAGGCTGCTGCTGCCGACGATGATCTCGCTTCTAAGGTGAGCGTTGACGGCGCCGAAGTTGCCAGTGTGAAGGCCGACGGCACCACGCTGACCATCACCACCAAGGATGAGCTCGACGTCACCAAGGCATACAAGGTGACCGTTGAAGGCTACGGCACGCAAGAGGTCTCCCTCGGTGCAGTCGTACGCTCCGACGCATTCGACAAGAAGTTCGCGTACGACGGCGACGACCTGGGCGCAAACTACACCGCCGAAAAGACCACCTTCAAGCTCTGGGCTCCGACCGCCACCAAGGTCACGCTGCGCCTGTACTCGGGCTCCACCAAGGCAGACGGTGCACTGACCAAGTCCGAAACGCTCGACAAGTCCGGCGATAAGGGCGTGTGGGCATTCGACATCAAGGGTGATCTCAAGGATTACGCCTACGACTACGAGCTGACCTTCGCCGATGGCACAGCCAACACGTCCCCCGACCCGTACGCAACCGCTGCTGTTGTTAACGGCGAGCGTTCCGTGGTCCTGTCCAAGGCGGAGCAGGGCAATGCCGGCAAGCGCATGGCATCGTTCTCCAAGTCCACCGACGCTATCGTCACCGAAGCTGACGTGCGCGATATGACGATCTCCCCGACCTCAGGCGTCTCGGAATCCAAGCGCGGTAAGTACCTCGGCTTCGTTGAGAAGGGCACCACCGTCGACGGCAAGAAGGGAGCCGCGCCCACCGGCGTTGACTACCTGAAGTCGCTCGGCGTGACGCACGTGCAGATCATGCCTGTCTACGACTTCGGTTCTGTAGACGAGTCCGGCGACCTGAGCTACGGTGCTGACGGCGCACAGAACTGGGGCTACGACCCGGTCAACTACAACGTGCCAGAAGGCTCCTACTCCTCGAACCCGAGCGATCCAAGCGCTCGCGTCAAGGAAATGAAGGAAATGGTCAAGGGCTTGCACGACAACGGCCTGTACGTGGTGATGGACGTGGTGTACAACCACGTGTACAACGCTTCCACGCACGCGTTCGGCAAGACCGTGCCTGGCTACTACTTCCGCTACGACGCGAACGGCAACCTGCTGAGCAACTCTGGCTGCGGCAACGACGTGGCCTCCGAGCGTGCAATGGCCCGCAAGTACATCGTCGACTCGGTTACGTACTGGGCGAAGACGTACAACGTCGACGGCTTCCGCTTCGACCTGATGGGCCTGATCGATCAGACCACGATGAAGGAGGTTCGCGCGGCGCTCGACAAGATCGACCCGAGCATCCTCGTCATCGGCGAAGGCTGGGATATGACCGACGCACTTGGCGACCAGGAAACCACTCAGCCTAACGCCAACAAGGTGCCGGGCGTGGCCTTCTTCAACGACTCGCTGCGTGATGCGATCAAGGGTAGCGTGTTCTCCGATGAGGACACCGGCTTCGTGTCCGGCAAGGCTGGCAAGGAGAACCTCATCGCCACCAACGTGCTCGGCTGCAACAATTCGCGCGAGGGTATCGACGACAGTGGTCACTGCAACAACGGCACCGCTGACACCAACTATGGTGGCGCTGACCAGGTGGTCCAGTATGTCGAAATCCACGACAACCTCACGTTGTACGACAAGCTCGTCAAGAGCAACCCGAACGACTCCGAGGAAACTCGTCTCGCACGCGCTAAGCTTGCCGACTCGCTGATCTTCCTGTCGCAGGGCATTACCGACATGCAGTTCGGTCAGGAGTTCCTGCGCACCAAGGGCGGCAACGGCAACAGCTACAACGCGGGTGACGCAGTCAACGCCATCGACTGGACGCGTACCGTGTCGCAGTCCGACTCCGTTGACTACGTGAAGGGTCTGATCGCGCTGCGCAAGGCGATCGGCAACCTGCACCTGAGCTCCTACGACGACATCGCCAAGAACATGACGGTGCTGCAGCAGTCCGACGGTGTAGTTGCCTACCAGCTCAAGGACAGCGATGATACCTACGTGGTCATCTTCAACGCGAACGAAGCCACCGCGAAGGTGAGCGCCGTGCCGGCTGGCAAGTACACGACGCTTGCTGCTGACGGCAAGGTGACGGTGGACGGCGGTGCTGCGGTAACCGTGGGTGCTGACGGCTACCAGGCCGGCGCGCTGGCTGCAACCGTGCTCAAGGCAAGCAAGGGCTCTGACAAGCCGACCACGCCAGATCAGCCGTCTACGCCGTCTACGCCGGACAAGCCGGCTGCGGTGAAGGCTGTGACCGTGTACCGCTTGTACAACCCGAACTCTGGTCTGCACCACTACACGACCAGCAAGTACGAGTACGATCAGCTCGGCAAGGCCGGTTGGAACAAGGAAGGCAAGTCGTTCAAGGCCGCTGCCAAGGATGACTCCAACGCGAACATCGTGCCGGTGTACCGCGTGTACAACCCGAACGACGGCAACCACCACTGGACGATGAGTGCCGGCGAGCGTGACGACTTGGTCAAGCGCGGTTGGAACGACGAAGGCATCGGTTGGTATGTCGACAAGACTGCCTCGGTGACCGTGTACCGTCTGTACAACCCGAACTCTGGCGAGCACCTTTACACGACCAACAAGGGCGAGTACGACAAGCTCGGCAAGATCGGTTGGAACCAGGAGGAGGTCGCCTGGCAGGGTCTGAAGTGATCTAGCCTGCGCGGTACTTTCCGTCGCTAACCACATAAATCACCGATAACGCAGTGCCCGCTGACGAGTTATTCGCCAGCGGGCACTGCTGTATTTGCTGGTATTTCCTGATGGTGTGATAGCCAAGCTGAAAAACAGCAAAAAAATCGTGGGGAATTGGGAATAAAAGTTGGCATTCAAAAGTTGAGTGGTGTAGGCTCAAGTTTTGGAAAGCAAAACGAGGGCAACCTCGAGACGAAGGATCTGCACCGCTGGTCGGTCGCCAGCACAAGATCCCCAGACTTGAGCGAGCAACGTAAACGAACGTCAAGTAAGGAGCACACATTATGGCACGTGCAGTTGGTATTGATCTGGGTACTACGAATTCCTGCATTGCTACTCTCGAAGGTGGCGAGCCCACCGTTATCGTCAACGCTGAAGGCGCACGCACCACGCCGTCTGTGGTCGCCTTCTCCAAGTCCGGCGAAATCCTCGTCGGCGAAGTCGCCAAGCGTCAGGCCGTCACCAACGTCGACCGCACTATTTCTTCCGTGAAGCGTCACATGGGCACCGACTGGACCGTCGAAATCGACGGCAAGAAGTGGACCCCGCAGGAGATCTCCGCGCAGATTCTGATGAAGCTGAAGAGGGATGCTGAAGCATACCTCGGCGAGCCCGTCACCGACGCCGTCATCACCTGCCCGGCATACTTCAACGATGCTCAGCGTCAGGCTACTAAGGACGCGGGCAAGATCGCAGGCCTGAACGTCCTGCGTATCATCAACGAGCCGACCGCAGCAGCACTGGCTTACGGCCTTGAGAAGGGCAAGGAAGACGAGCGCATCTTGGTCTTCGACCTCGGCGGTGGCACCTTCGATGTGTCCCTGCTGGAGATCGGCAAGGATGACGACGGCTTCTCCACCATTCAGGTGCAGGCCACCAACGGTGATAACCACCTGGGCGGCGACGATTGGGATCAGAAGATCATCGATTGGCTGGTTGGCGAAGTCAAGAACAAGTACGGCGTTGACCTGAGCAAGGACAAGATCGCCCTGCAGCGTCTGAAGGAAGCCGCTGAGCAGGCGAAGAAGGAACTGTCTTCGTCTACTTCGACCTCCATCAACATGCAGTACCTGGCCATGACGCCTGACGGCACCCCGGTGCACCTCGACGAGACACTGACCCGCGCTCACTTCGAAGAGATGACTTCTGACCTGCTCGGCCGCTGCCGCACGCCGTTCAACAACGTGCTGCGCGATGCGAACATCTCCGTGAGCGACATTGATCACGTGGTGCTCGTCGGTGGTTCGACTCGTATGCCGGCCGTCAAGGAGCTTGTCAAGGAGCTCACTGGCGGTAAGGAAGCCAACCAGTCCGTGAACCCGGATGAGGTTGTGGCTGTTGGTGCTGCCGTGCAGTCCGGTGTTATCAAGGGCGACCGTAAGGACGTCCTGCTGATCGATGTGACCCCGCTGTCTCTGGGCATTGAGACCAAGGGCGGCATCATGACCAAGCTCATCGACCGCAACACCGCCATCCCGACCAAGCGTTCTGAGGTCTTCTCCACCGCTGAGGACAACCAGCCGTCCGTGCTGATCCAGGTCTACCAGGGTGAGCGTGAGTTCGCCCGCGACAACAAGCCGCTGGGCACCTTCGAGCTGACCGGCATCGCTCCGGCTCCGCGTGGCGTCCCGCAGATCGAGGTCACCTTCGACATTGATGCTAACGGCATCGTGCACGTGTCTGCTAAGGACAAGGGCACCGGCAAGGAGCAGTCGATGACCATCACCGGTGGCTCGGGCCTGCCGAAGGACGAAATTGACCGCATGGTCAAGGAAGCTGAAGCTCACGAGGCCGAGGATAAGAAGCGCAAGGAAGAGGCTGAGACTCGCAACCAGGCTGAAGCCTTCGCATACCAGACCGAGAAGCTCGTCAACGACAACAAGGACAAGATCTCCGACGAGGTTGCTAAGGAAGTCACCGACAAGGTGAACGCGCTGAAGGAATCGCTCAAGGGCGACGATATCGACGCGATCAAGAACGCGCAGAGCGAGCTGATGACCGCCGCACAGAAGATCGGCCAGGCACTGTACGCCCAGCAGGGCGCTGAAGGTGCTGCCGCTGGTGCTGCTGGTGCGGGTGCTTCCGCTGGCGCTGCGGGTGCCTCGAACGGTGGCGACGACGACGTGGTAGACGCCGAAGTCGTGGATGACGACGACAACAAGGACAACAAGTAAGGTCTCGTCCGATGACTGAGTTCAACAAGGACGATTACCTGAACGACCTGCCGGACGTGGACGACGTGACCGCTGACGCGGCTGCGTCCTCCACGGCCGGCTCGGCCGCCTCTGCGACGGCTGACTCGGCAAAGGCCGAGCAGCCGGCCTCGGCTCCCTCGGCTGAGGGAGCTGGCGCGGCGAATGCCGCGACTGAGGGAGCGTCAGAGAGCAAGCCCACTGCGAAGGAAGAAGCGGCCGATAAGGCTGACGATTCCAAAGCTGCTTCCGACTCCAAGCCGGACACTGCCGCTTCCGCCGACCCCGACAAAGATGCCGACGGCACGCTCACCCCGCTTGGCAAAGCCAAGAAGGAAGCTGCCGACTATCTCGAAGCTCTGCAACGCGAACGCGCGGAGTTCATCAACTACCGCAATCGTGCACAGAAAGAGCAGGAGCGTTTCCGCCAGCACGGCATTATCGACGTGCTGAGCGCGCTGCTGCCAGCCCTCGATGATATCGACCGTATCCGCGAACACAGTGAGATGGATGACTCCTTCAAGGCTGTTGCGGCGAAGATCGACAAGGCGTTCGCAAAGTTCGGTGTCGAGAAGTTTGGCGAAAAAGGCGAGGAATTCGACCCCACCAAGCATGAGGCAATCCTGCACAAGCCGGACGATTCGGCCGAGAAGGACACTGTTGACACGGTGGTAGAAGCCGGCTACCGCATCGGCGACCGCGTAATCCGCGCCGCCCGCGTAGTAGTAGCCTCCCCCAAGAACTAACCCCTCCCCCTCCCTCCCCTCTAAAAAGGTCTCTTTGTAGAAATCCTTAATTAGGGAAAGGGAAGCAGAAAGCATGTTAATGGCGTAAGTTCGGCGGACGTATATTGTTCGACACGCTCCGGGCCGCTCTGGCCAAGTCTTTACGGTCTCACAACATACGTCCGCCGAACTTACGCTGCACAATGAGGTTTCATACCGTTGCGAGTAGCGATTGGATTCCAGCACATAGTGTGAGACCGTAGGCTTGGCCGAACGGCCTTGAGTGTGTCGAACACTATGTGCTGGAATCCAATCGCGCTTATCTACTGCCTGCTGTACTCATGTACTCACGCTGCAGTGCAGACCTGGCAAACACAATTCTTAACTATTGACAGCCCCTCAGTCTCGCTATGCGAGCCGGCTTCTTTGACAAGGAGCCAAGGGGAAAAGAACATGAAAGGAGATACGCATGGCCGAGAATGAATGGCTGAGCAAGGATTTCTACAAAGTCCTTGGTGTCTCCAAGGACGCCACCGACGCTGAGATCACTAAGGCTTACCGCAAGCTGGCGCGTAAATATCATCCTGATCTTAATAAGACTAAGGAAGCTGAGGAGAAGTTTAAGGATATCTCCGAGGCGTATGACGTATTAAATAATAAGGAAACTCGCCAAAAGTATGATGCGATCCGCCAGTTTGGTATGGGTGGCGCTCGTTTTGCTGGCGGTTCCGGCCAGGGTGGTTTTGACGCTTCTGGTTTCTCTGACATTTTCGGTTCGATGTTTGGTTCTGGCCAGGGTGGTCAGCGTGTGCGGTTTAGTACGTCTGGCGGTGCCAATCCGAACTTGAATGACATCTTCTCGATGTTTGGCGGTGCTGCTGGTCAGGGTGCTGGCGCAAGCTATGGTTCGCCGTATGGCGGCTATGAGGAGCAGACGCCGAGCCCGCAGCGCGGTGAGGATCGTAACTCGAAGATCACGTTGACGTTCCGCCAAGCGGTGAAGGGCGCTACGGTGTCGCTGCGCGTGGATGGCAAGCAGTTTAAGACCCATGTGCCAGCTGGCGTGAAGGATGGTCAGAAGATTCGTATTGCCGGCAAAGGCAAGCCAGGCCTGTATGGCGGCAAGAATGGTGACATGTATCTGACTGTGCATGTGGCTGAAGATCCAAAGTTCACGATGCGCGGTCATGATTTGATCATGACACTGCCGGTGAGTGTTGGCGAAGCGGTTGCTGGTGCGAAAATCGACGCTGCGGACATCGACGGTGAGACGGTTACGTTTAAGGTGCCGGCTGGCTCGTCGAGTGGCACTGAAGTGCGCGTGTCTGGTAAGGGCGTGCATCGCGGCAATGAGACGGGCGATCTGATTGGCGTGGTGGAGATTCACGTGCCTGCTAAGCCGGGCTTGGCGTTGAAGCATGCGGCGAAGGAGTTCGACAAGGCGTCTGGTGACTTTGTTGAGCAGCTTGCTGAGGAGCGCTGATCATCATGTCTCGATCTGATCGGCAGATTCGTGCGCTGTATGAGATGTGCGCTATTGCAATTGTCGAAGGGCGTGCGAATCTTGACGGTGCTGACGAGGTCGGTTTCGATGTCGATATGCCACTGTTTACGGTGACTGCTGCCGCACAGCTGGCACAAGTGCATCCGCAAACGTTGCGTCAATATGATCGTCAGGGATTGGTGATACCGCAGCGCACGGATGGCGGTGCCCGCCGCTATTCACTGCGCGATATTGATCGTTTGACGCAAGCACAGCATCTCAGCCAGGACGAGGGCATTAATCTTGCTGGCATCACGCGTATTCTCGAACTGCAAGAAGAGAATCGTGAATTGCGCCGTCAGGTCAGGCGGTTGAACATGCCAGCTGGCTCTAGCGTGTTCGCTGCGGATGCAGATGGTGGTATTGAAGAAATTCAGCGCTCTCGTAGAGCTCGCATGTGGCGCCACCAGATTCGTGTGCGCACGCGCGAACTACCATCGGGCATAGCTGGTCGCGAACGCACTCCGGAAGCGGATGAGAAATCCGTAGTGCTGTGGCAAAGCGACTATTTGGATTAATGTCAGAAATGCAGCAATTGCAGCAGCTGCAGGACATTCTTTCATGCGCCTCGTATACCTACTGGTGTGCGAGGCGCATCCAATTTTGCGGTCGGCTTGTACGAAAGCGATATCGGCTGCGCGTGTGTTCGTCCGTAAGGTTTGATGAGATAGAACTAGCAAACCAGCAAACCGATAGCAGAAGAAAGGCGCCTTGCGATGTTGCTGAAAGCTGTGTTCTGGGATATGGATGGCACGCTGATTGATTCTGAGCCGTACTGGCATCAGGGCGAGCTTGAAATCGCTAAAGCGCACGGTGGCTATTGGGATCTTGACCTCGCATGGCAGGGTTCTGGTACGCCGGTGCCGCAGGTTGCGCAGCGCATGGTTGAGCACGGCTGCCAGCTGTCGGTTGAGGAGATCGGCAAGGGCATGATTGATTATGTGGCGAAGGCGGAAGCGGCGCACATGCCGTGGATTGATGGCGTAACTGAGGTGCTTGAGTCGCTGATTGCTGCTGGAATTCCATCCGTGCTGGTTACCACGTCACCGCGTCACTTGGCGCAGGGCTTGGTTGATCAAGCGCCGAAGGGTGCGTTTGCTGGGTTTATTTGCGGCGATGATGACGTGGAGAAAAAGCCGTCTCCTGCACCGTATTTGGCTGCGGCGAAGCTGCTGGGTATTGCGCCAGAAGATATGGCGTATTGTGTGGCGCTCGAAGATTCCATGAGCGGCTTGAAGTCGGCGGCTGCTTCGGGTGCGACGCTGATTGCGCAGACCGGTTATATCAACACGGATACGTCCAACGGCCCGCAGTTTGCCTCTATTAATTCCTACGCTGGTGTAACCGCCGATACGCTCGACGGCTACGTACGCCAGCGTCTGAATTCTTAATAGTGTGCATTTCCGGCGCACGTAGAACGATATTTTGCCTCTACATGCACCGGAAATGCACACTTTCGTCATTAACCCTTTTGTTCGAGAACGGCGGCGTAAACCTGCTTGCGATTGGGGAGCGAGCCATCCGGCAGAGGATGCTCGGCAACGACCTGCGAAATCGCATCCTTAATGCGCAGACCATCTTCTATCGCGCGGTCGATAGCAAGCACAGCAAGTTCTTCAACGCTTAACGTTGCTGGTGCAGCGGCCTGTGCTTCTTCGTCGGAAGCGCCGCCGATTACCAACACCATTTCGCCACGCGGCGGATCATCAACAACGCCTTGGTGAATAGTGCCAACAGTGCCACGGCGGATTTCTTCATAATCTTTAGTGAGCTCGCGGCACAACGCCATCGGACGGTCTGGCCCGAACGCGTCGAGCAGATCATCCATTGCGTCGGCAATGCGATGTGGCGTCTCATAAAACACGATCGTGCGGCGCTCTGCCTGCAGCATGCGCAGATGCTGCACGCGCTCTGCATGCTTACGTGGCATGAATCCTTCATAGCAGAAGCGATCAGTCGGCAGTCCAGACAATGCCAATGCGTCCAATACGGCGGAGGGGCCTGGAGCGCATGTAACCGGCAGTCCGCGTTCGATCGCCCGGCGAACAATCGCCAAACCAGGATCATTAATCGTTGGCATACCAGCGTCAGAAACCACTAGCACAGTAGCTCCTTCTTCAACGCGGTCGAGCAGCCCATCTGCCTTATTGCGCTCGTTGTGGTCGTGATATGCGACAACACTGCCGTTCACGTGCACGCCAAGTCGGTTCGCAAGATCATACAAGCGGCGCGTATCTTCAGCGGCGACGATATCGGCATCCTGCAGCAGTGCGACGAGTCGAGCGGAAGCATCACCCACATTGCCGATCGGCGTGGCAGCTAACACAACAGTGCCGCGCGGAATCGTAACCATGCGCGCCTCACTGGTCGCTACTTCGTTTGCATTGCTGCCGTCTGCAGTATTGGACTGTGGCGCCTGCAGCTCATCGTTCCCCTGATTCATGATGCTCATGGCTCCCAGTATCCCCCACGCTAAGTACCTTGAGGGCACACTAGTGGAGTTGTGATGGGGTTGCGCGGGCGATTGCGGACTGGATATGTGCAGATTCGCGCAGACTATTCCACTCCTACATGCCGGCTGATACCCTTCTAAAGGTTTCTTAAGTGATCAGGTTGTGTGTGACACGGACAGGATGTTCATGGGTTTCGTAAATTTCATCATTGAGCTGTTAAAAGATCCGCGCGCTGCTATCGCCGGTTGGATTGCAATGGGTGTTGCCCCGACGCTCGGCTTTATTTTCCTCATTATTTTCATCGAAACGGGCGTGGTATTTTTCCCATTCCTGCCTGGTGATTCGCTGCTGTTTGCTGCGGGCGTGTTCGCTGCTCCTGATGCGGAGACAGGTAAGGCTGCGCTGCCGCTGATGGCACTGCTACCAGTGGTGTGGCTTGCGCCGGTTATCGGTGATCAGTGCAATTACTTTATTGGGCACTTCTTTGGCCGCCGTATTATCCAGTCGGGCAAGGTAAAGGCGATGACTCCTGAGCGTATTGCCAAAACGGAAGGCATGATCGAAAAGTGGGGTCCGCTGGCGGTATTCCTCGGACGTTTCTTCCCGTTTATTCGCACGTTCATGCCGTTTATTTCCGGTATTTCTGGCATGCGGTGGGCGCGATTCACGCCGTTTAGCGTGCTGGGCGGCTTGTGCTGGTCGTCGTTGTTCACGTTCCTCGGCTTTTTCTTCGGCAATATTCCGGCGGTGCAGAAGCATTTTGAGCTGGTGATTGTGCTGATTCTTGCGGTGTCGCTGTTGCCGACATTTATTGGGTTGTTTAAGGCGAAGTTTGGCAAGAAGAAGGCTGCCGCTGAGTAAGGGCTGAGCGCATACTTGCGCATATAACAGCAATAGTCACTACGGCGATCTGGAGTTTGCAAAATCTTCACAACTTGAATTGCGCTTCACGCCCGGTCGTACTAAAGTGACGTGAGTTGTCCTGCGGAGCAAGACAACATCCACGGGGCTGTAGCTCAGTTGGTAGAGCGCTTCGTTCGCATCGAAGAGGTCGTGGTTTCGATTACCATCAGCTCCACGAAAACCCTCCGGAATTCCACCTCCGGAGGGTTTTTCATTTCGCCGTAGCTTCTCCACAGCTGATCAGGGTTAAGGGTCAGTGGCGCGGATACGATCGTAACGTTCGCGAATAGGGATGACCGCCGTCTTTGGAATGATGCAGCAATTAAACCGCCTACAAAGGAGTCCCCACGACCATCACGCTTTTGGGTACCGCTATAGATTCGTCTTCGCGGTCACTTCATCAACACGTAACGCGCCGAACCCGACATATCCATAGGAACAGTAGTCATAATGAAATCCTTCCAGAATTCGGGAGTCGGGTCATTCCCAGCCCTTCACTAAGTTCCTATGCAAAGACCTCCTCCGTAAAATGGTGCAGCCTAGGTACATATGAAACGTTGTGGCTTCATAGAGAGATTGGAAATGTATCATGAAAAGAAGTCTCACTGTAATTGGATTGCTTGCAACAATTTGCATACTGGCCGCGTGTGGAAGCGCTCCCGCTAGCGAGAGTAACAGTACGGGTAAATTCCCAACGGCAGAACAGTCACAGGAAGACAAATCTGCCAAAGATTCGAGCCGGGACACTGATCAACAATTCAGCAACGATAATCAATCCGGAACAGCTTCGACGACGGATTACATTGAACAATTCTCACAAGCTTTTGCTTCGAGTGGAATGGCCATCGAGAACACAGAAAGTTTCGACCCCCAGAATCAGGACAGCGGGCATTACCAGACCGAATATCGTCTAGGCGCATACAAAGGATCTAAGGGGGTACATGGCATAGCAAATGGTATATCTATCGACATAGTTCAGTATGGCGGATACGGTAACCCCGAGAAAAACACAATGCTGCGAGTCTATCTAACCGGCTCCAAAGACAACATACTTGCTACATATCCAGCTGTGATCAAAGCATTGGATCCTAATGCTTCTGACTCCGATATTCAAGACGTTGTCAGTCGTCGTCATGATTATGAAGGTTCACTAGGAATCGATTCCTCAGGATCAACAACCCGAATCAAGAATGATTCGCTGATCTCAGCCGGTGGCGGCAGCGCAGATTATGTTGCTCTCATTGATGCCGACTTCAGCAAATAAACAGGCCACAAGATTCAGCACGCCGATAGGTCTATTTATGGATATAAATTATAAATAAACCCCGTAATCATTGGAATGACAACAATGCCATGAGTTACCATCAGCTCCACGAAAACTCTCCGGAATTCCACATCCGTGGGCATTTTCTTTCCATGGCTGAATCATGCTTTGCGGTGCTTGCTGAAATTTGATAGTCTAACCAGTACGCAGGTCCGCAGTAATGTGAGACTTCCAAGAGCCGGGGGAATCCCCCGGCATTTTTCGTTTCGGGGGACATAATGGCGGACGGATCGATTTTCGCGGACGAATCCGGCGAACAAGGCTTTCAATCCGAATATTATGCGCTGACGTTGGTATTCCACGATCAAGCCAATCCTGTTATTCCCGTTTTCGAGGATTACGAACAATTGCTCCGCAATGCTGATCTACCAAATATTCCCATGCATACCTCTCCGCTACTGAATGGTCATGATGACTATCATCATCTCAGTGTCAGTCAACGAAAACGACTGCTTGGTTACTTCATGTCTATGCTTCACAAACTACCGGTGCAATATGTGACGCTGATTTATCGAAAAGCCGATTACACGGTTTTGGAACAACTGGGAATGCGCATCAAACGTGACATTGTCAATATCGTGTTTGATCATCTTGACCTATTCCAACGTTTCGATGCTGTCAAGGTGTACTACGACGGTGGGCAAAGCCTTGTCACACAAGCCATTCGCGGTGCGGTGGAGTATGCGCTCTCAAAGCAAGCCATCGTATACAGAAAAGGCTCTCCGGCTGATTATCGTCTAGCTCAGGTAGCTGATCTTATCTGCACTATCGAGCTAACCGCGCATAAGTATGAAAACCACGAGCAGACAGCAACCGACGAACGATTTTTTGGGCCGGTTGGCGCTTTTAGGAAGAACTATCTGAAGAAGGTGCGTAAGCATCTTCTTCCTTCTCAGTAACTTACGACGAGCATCTGCAATGGCTTAAGACCAACAAAATCATGAGTTACCATCAGCTCCACGAAACCCTCCGGAATTCCACCTCCGGAGGGTTTTTCATTTCGCCGTAGCTCGAGAAGAGCTTAGGGGTCGGCGAGCAAGATGGTGAGAGCGTGGTTGACTCCGGGGCCACCGGCTTGTGCCACGTACTCCAACAGTTCAGCACTCGCGTTGGGATTAGCCACCAGCCAGCGACGCAATGGTGGAGCATGACGAGCGATATACCACAGAATTTCCGGATCAGTATTTGGGTCACACGCTAGCAGTGGTGATAACACAATAGGTGGCGCAGGCGGCTCTAGGGGAGCGGAAGCAGTGCGAATATTCGCCGCACCCGCAGCAGTATTCCTCCGAGCGGCAGTAGCAACAGCGCTCGCACTGGTATGAGCACTCGCTCTTTCGCGTGAAACGTTCGCATCTGATGCTGTTGCGTCATGACTGCGTAGCGCACGTAATCGTTGCGCTTGCAGGCGCTGCGATGCTGCTGGTAAGTCACTGTCGGTAAGATCTTTGCTATCCCTGCGGCGGTCGCGTAGTCCATTACATCTTGTCATCGTCATCACCGGTCGTCATCGTCACTAACCATCGTCACTAGTCGTCATCAGAGCTGTCATATCGTTAGAAAAAATGGCGTATTGCAGTAAAGAGTTCTTTTGCTGCCTGCGTATTCGGCCAAAATGGGTTGCTTTCCAACAAGCTCAAGCATTCATCTGGTCTAAATTTGTACTCTTCCATTAGCGCGCACAGCATTTCACAGACATCCTGCTCGCACACTTCGCTGGGTATCAGCATGGCGATATCGCATGCGGTACGAATCGGCGAGGTAGAACTCATATCACCAATATTGACCAGATGATCAGATTGTGTTTTGCGGTTAAACACGCGAATGCGCCGGCCGTACGACATCGCGCGGTAATGCGAGCTCGACAACACATCAATGGTTTTCGGGAACGCTCCACCAAGCCAAATCCACAATGCAGTCATCGAACACGCGGTAGTACCAAACGGTATGAGCTGTTGCACAATGCGTGCCCGGCCATACAGTGTCCCAGCTTGCTCGGTGCTATACGCGTTCGTGTGATCGAGTGCGCGCACCGCACCATTCGAAGAAAGACGTTTCATACTCAATGGGCCTGGAAGATCAGTGCAAGTGATCAGCGGGTGCGTTACCAAGTCAAATGGCTCATAGTCATCATCTTCGGCTGACAGTTCATCATCCATATCCTCTGCGCTCTCCGCGAGTGGTCCGCGAAGCAGATCAGGAACCGAGTCAGGTAGCATTTGCTGAACTGTATCCGGCATGGATTCATGCATGGGCGCATGGGGCTCCTGCGCAGGCGTATACATAGCCTCACGCGTGTGCCCATACCAGTCGTCAGACCACTCATCGTCTTCAATGACGCTGTTCGCTTCACTGCGATTCAGTGCATAGTCAATCATGCGACTGACCATATTGCATTCGCATTCCGCACGCTACCGCTTGCGTATTATCCGTGGATAAGTGAATAAAAACCGTGTCGCGAGGGTGGAATTGTGTAAGGCCAAGATGCAAATGTGTAGTGTCCCCACAACGCCGGATAATCGGGGATTATGAGTCATGTTTTGGTAAATGTTGCTTGGCCGTATGCCAATGGTCCCCGTCACATCGGGCACGTCGCCGGTTTTGGCGTTCCCTCCGACGTCTACGCTCGCTACGAGCGCATGAAGGGCAACGACGTGCTGATGGTGTCCGGTACCGACGAACACGGCACCCCAATCCTCGTCGAAGCTGAAAAAGAAGGCGTGACCGCGCAGGAGCTCGCCAACCGCTACAACCGCGTGATCGCCAAGGATCTGTGCGATCTGGGCTTGAGCTACGACCTGTTCACCCGTACTACCACCGGCAACCACGAGCACGTCGTGCAGGAACTGTTCAAGCAGTGCCTGAAGAACGGCTACATCTATAAGGGCACGCAGAAGGTCGCAATCTCGCCGTCCACCGGCCGTACCCTGCCGGACCGCTACATCGAGGGCGAGTGCCCGATCTGCCATACCGATGGCGCTCGCGGCGACCAGTGCGACGCTTGTGGTAACGAGCTCGACCCGGATGAGCTCATCAACCCCGTCTCCAAGATCAACGGTGAAACCCCGCGCTTTGAGGAGACCGAACACTACTTCCTCGACCTGCCGGCGCTCGCTGACGCGAACCTCGCGTGGCTGAAGACCCGTACCGGCTGGCGTACCAACGTCATCAACTTCTCCATCGGCTTGTTCAAGGAAGTCAAGCCGCGCGCGATCACGCGTGATATTGACTGGGGTATCCCGGTTCCGGTTGCCGGCTGGATTGATAACCCGAACAAGAAGCTGTACGTGTGGTTCGACGCAGTGATCGGCTACCTGTCGGCTTCGATCGAATGGGCTCGCCGCCAGGGCGATCCGGAAGCGTGGCGCAAGTGGTGGAACGATCCGAGCTGCCCAGCCTACTACTTCATGGGCAAGGACAACATCACCTTCCACTCCCAGATTTGGCCCTCCGAAATGCTCGCATACAACGGTCAGGGTTCTAAGGGCGGCGAAGTCGGCGAATACGGCCCGTTGAACATGCCGGAACAGGTTGTGGCTTCCGAGTTCATGACGATGGAAGGCAAGAAGTTCTCCTCTTCGCGCGGCATCGTCATCTACGTCAAGGATATTCTCTCGCGCTATCCGGTGGACGCCGTGCGCTATTACATCTCCGTGGCAGGCCCGGAATCCTCCGATTCTGACTTCACGTGGGCTGAATTCGTGCGCCACAACAACGAGGAGCTTGCCGCATCCTGGGGCAACCTGGTGAACCGCGTCGCGAACCTGATCAACAAGAACTTCGGTGAGATTCCGGTTCTTGATGAGGATTCGATGACCGACGAAGACCGTGCGCTGCTGGCCGAGACGTCTGCGGCTTTCGATGAGATCGGCGGCATGATCGAACGCCATCGTCAGAAGAACGCGCTGACCGAAGCCATGCGCGTTGTTGGCGATATCAACAAGTACATTTCCGCAACCGAACCGTGGAAGATCAAGGACGACCCGGCTCGCCTGGGCACTGTGCTGCACGTGGCTGCGCAGGCTGTGTACGATGCAAACCACTTGCTAGCGCCGTTCCTGCCGCATTCCGCGCAGAAGGTGTACGAGGCGCTGGGCGGAACTGGCGTGTTCTCGCCGCTGCCGCATTTGGAAGAGGTCGAGGATCTCGATAAGCCGGGCTTCCACTACCCGATTATCACTGGCGACTATTCGGGCGCACACCCGTGGGCTAGCGAACCGCTGGTTGCTGGCACGCCGGTGCCGAAGCCACACCCGATCTTTGCGAAGATTCCGACTGAGGCTGTAGCTGAAGAGCTAGCTCGCTTCGATGCTGAGCTCGCTGCCCGCAAGGAGGCTGAGGCGAAGCGTTTTGCTGAAGCTCAAGCGCAACTGAAGAAGGAGGCTGAGTAGCGTAAAGCGCTGCTCTAACAAGAGTTAATGCGTGACTGAGCGGCCCGTGGTTATGCCACGGGCCGCTTTGTTATGTGAGACGTATGTGAGATGTTCTGCGTGTCTGCCATGCAGTTGACGTGTGCATATGTGACACTGGGGTGCCGCCATTTATGCGCATAGGAGTCTCATGGCATTGGGAACGCGCAAAAGGGTTAAGGAAACGAAAGACCATGGCGGGCTGCTGGCCGATCGGATTGGGATCATGATTGTGCCGCAATGGGAGTAATGGATGAATACACAGGGGAGAAGCGCGTGAACCGTACATCGGTAGGCGAATCGTTGCGCGGCAGTGGCCGCAAGGTGATGGATTTTCTCAGCGGCACCGTCGGGCCAGTTATCCCGATTTACATGTGCTGCGGCATGATCATGGCATTCCTGACCATCTGTACTGCGTTCCTTGGGTTTGACGCAAACAGTGGCGTAGTGAAGATTTTTAACGGTGTTGCCAACGCTGGTTTCTATTTCATTCCGATTGCACTCGGATGGTCGGCGGCAGATAAGCTCGGCGTCCAGCCGGCATTGGGTGCACTGCTAGGTATGAGCCTGCTGTATTCGACGATCAACGGTGCTCACGGGCTCGATATCTTCGGTATTCCCGTCTACGCAGTGTCATATAACGGCACATTCCTGCCGATTATGCTTGGTGTGCCGTTCCTGGCTGTGGTGTTCCATCTGCTCAAGAGGATTATGCCGAAAGCCATGCAGGGTTTCCTCTTGCCGGTCGCCACAATGATTATCACGGTTCCTGTGGTGCTCCTCGCGCTCGGACCAGTCGGTTATGTTGCTGGAACCGGCTTTTCGGTGGTATTTCAATGGCTGCAGGCGCATGTGCGCTTTCTTGCCAGCGCGCTGTGGGGTGCGTTCTGCCCGATTGGTGTGGTAGCTGGCATGGATAAGGCTGTATTCGCCATCAACATGAATTACATGAATTCTGTCGGCTATGACAATCTGTTCTGCCCGGGCGCGCTCGCAGCGAATGCGGCTGTTGGCGGCTCGGCGCTCGCTGTGGGCGTGTTAGCTAAGCGCGGTGAGACGCGTGAGCTGTCGCTGTCTGCTGGTGTTACTGCGGTGCTGGGTATTACGGAACCTGCATTGTATGGCGTGTGTCTTGAGTTTGGTCGGCCGCTGATCGGCGCGTCAATCGGTGGCGCAATCGGTGCAGTATTCGGCGCGTTTGTTGATTTGAAGCAGTATTCGTGGGCTGGCCCTGGTTTGATGACATCGCCTACATATATTTCCGCAGACGGCAACATGACGAATTTCTTCCTCTGCCTTGCCACGATTGCTCTTTCGGCGGCTGCTGGATTCGTTGCTACGTATGTGATGAGCCGAAGGGATGCGGCGAAGATCTACGGGTAATGTGTGTATGTGCACACAATCCGACCACATGACTCACAGGAAACTCTGAGGAAGGCGCATCGTTCTTCTAAGCAACCCGCGTTTATATAGATCATGTCAACGGTTCGGCGAATCGTTGATGAGGTTGTCTTAACCCCATAACTGAATCCCTTCTTCTCTCTTCTCTCTCAACCCGGCGGCCGCAACCGCCGGGTTTCTCTGTATCTGGCGTGTATCTGGCTTCTTGCTGCCGCGTTCGTATGGTGAACGTTGTCATACGCAATATGACCTCGCGCCTAAACTTCCATGTCAGTTGGTGCACAACACCGCATATAAGAGAAGAAAAATCCACGCGATGCCACGGCTGCCGGGTTGCCATAAGAAACCTGGCGTGACTCACCGAGAGTGATCTCACTGCTTAATTCGGCTGGGAATTCACCGTTGGCTTCGCATACCAGTGAAAAGCAGTGTGTTTGTTATGTCTACTGCATCTGTAACCGCATCTCGCGCGCCGCATGCCGCGGGAGCGTCTTCATCCACAACCGATACAACCTCGGTGCGCGCGATCGTCGCTCGTATTGACCGTACGAATGTCACTCCTACGCTGAAGCGCATCGTCGCTCTGGTTGCCGCCGGCATGCTGCTGGACGGTATCGACGTGTACATGGCGTCGACGGTCGCTTCCAGCTCGTTGGAAACGAAGTGGTCCACGGTTCAGGAGAACTCGTGGTTCCTGTCTGCTGGTTTTGCTGGCTTGCTGATTGGTTCGCTGCTGGCAGGTTTTATTGGTGATCTGCTGGGTCGCCGTGTTGCTTATCAGCTCAACCTGTTGCTATTCGGCGGGTTCACGCTGATTGGCGCGTTTGCTCCGAATATGACGTTCCTGTCGGTGTGCCGCTTGGGCGCGGGCATTGGCTTGGGTGCGGAGATTGTGACCGGTTATGCGATGGTCAACGAGTTTGCGCCAGCTAAGACGCGTGGCCGTTGGTGCGCGATTATCTCTGTGCTTGCTAATTCTGCAGCGCCGGTGACGATGCTGCTGTGCGCGTTTATTATTCCGCGTTGGAGCTGGCGCCCGATGTTCGTTGCTATTGGTGTGCTTGCGGGCATTATTTGGTGGCTGCGCCGCGATATTCCTGAGTCTCCGCGCTGGCTTGCACTGCACGGTCGCGCTGGTGAAGCGGATGCCATCGTGAAGACGCTTGAAGCCAATGGTACTGACGATACGCCGATTGCTGACGTGCGCGCTGATGGCACGAAGCGCAATACTGCTCGCTCGGTGGCGCTGTGCTTGTTTGTTGCACTGATTGCTGTGGGGGCGACTAACGTGACGCAGTACACGTTCACTTCTTGGGTGCCGACGCTGCTGGTGAAGAAGGGTATTAATCTTTCTGGTTCGCTGTGGATTAGCACGGTGATGCTGCTTGGTGCGCCGCTTGGCTGCATTTTGAGCGCCTTGTTTGTTGATCGTATTGGCCGTAAGCGCACGATTGTGCCGGCGTTCGTAGTGACTGCTGTGTTCGGTCTGCTGTACGCTGCGCAGACTTCCACTGTGCCGGCGATTATCGTCGGCTTCATTCTCACCACGTCGCTGTATGTGACGTTCTGCGCGGTGATTGCTGTGTACACGCCGGAACTGTTCCCGACCCAGGTTCGTTTCCGTTGCACTGGTGTGGCTAACGCGTTTGCGAAGCTGCTCACTGTGTTGATGCCGTTGATTGTGGCGCACATGCTGACCGCATGGGGCTCCACGTCAATCTTTATCGCGATCTCAATCACCGCAGCCGTAGCCGCCATCGTCATCGGCGCCTTTGGTCCAGAGACGAGTAGAAAGTCGGTGGGCTGAGCCGTTAAAAAAACAGCCCAGTGGGCTGTTTTTAGGCGAAGAGCGAGCGACAGCGAGCCAGCATTGAGCCTCGCACGAAGTGCGAGTCCTTAATTGCAGGGGCCGGAGGCGAGCCGCTTCGCCATATAAAAACTGAGCGCGAGCGACAGCGAGCCAGCAACGCTCGCGCTTCGCGCGAGTCCTCACCCCGCCGACGGCGGTTCCAATACCCAAAAACGGGACGATCCCCTAGATCGTCCCGTTTTCCATATCCCCCCGCGTCGCACTTGCCCAATATGCTGGACCCTAACGCAGAACATTATTGCGCTATATTGGTCGGCACTGATCGCGATCGATCAGTTAAGATCGAGCGGGGTAACGCGATCGGAAGGCGGGCTTGCGTATGTCGGATATCGACAGTAAGGCGTTGCGCGCGGCGCTCAGCGGTACGGATATGCGCAAAATCACGCTGTGGCAGGCTATCGGCTTCGGTGTGGGCGATTCTTATGGTGGTGGTCAGCTGGTCATTATCGCCACCTATCTGGCGTTGTTCTGGACGCGATTTTGTGGCATGTCAATCTCCGCGGCGCAGGGGGTAATCGGCGTTAGTGCGCTGGTGAGCGCGGTTGCAGCATTGGCGTTTGGTGTGCTGGACGATAATCTGTATCGCTACGATATTGGCCGACGCTTCGGTCGTCGCCGTTTGCTGTTGATGATTATCGGCCCGCTCATACTCGTTGGTGTGCTGCTGTGGGTGCCGGGGCTACCGTTTGTGGTGTATGCGCTGGTGTACATGTTTTGGGTGGTGCTTGCGCAGCTGTTTCAAACGGCGTATAACCCGCTGCCTGGCGAGATGACTTCTGACTTTAATGGTCGAGCAAAGCTATCAACAGTGCGTTTGTTTATTTCCACGGGTGCGGGCACGCTGATTCCGTTGGCTGGCGGCGCGGTGTTGGCGGTGTTTGGTGAATCGAGTCCGACTGGCTATATGTTGTTCACGATTACCACCACGGTGCTGTTTGCGCTGGCGGTGTTTGCGTGCTGGCGCTGTACGTGGGAGATGACTCCGCAGGCTGCGGGTTTTGGTGCGTGGGCAAGTGGCGAACGGCATGACGGGCATATCGGTGTGCGCGGTTGGTGCCGTCGAGCAGTGAAAGTGTTGCGCGAATATGCGAGCACGTTGACGGTAAAAGAATTCCGCAAGCATTTAGCGATTTACTTGCTGGTGCAAGTGTCGATGGATGTGTTTGGTCAAACATTTGTGTTTTTTGTGGTTTATGACTGGAATCGTACGGCTGCGTTTGCGTCGCTGCTGTTGGGTTGCTCAGTTATTTCGCTGCCGTTGATGCCGTTGTTTGGCTTTGGGTTGACGCAGTTTGGCCCGCGGCGCATGTATGCGATTAATTTCACCGGGTGTTTGATTGGTGCGGGTTGGCTGTTTGCTGCGTGGATGCTGGTGGGCCGAATGCCGAGTGTGGCTTGGATGGTGTTTGCGGTGACGGGCTCGTTGTGGTTTTTTGCATTTAAGTCGTTGTGTGGCTATTTGCCATGGTCGGTGTTTCCTTATATTGCTGATATTGATCAGATTGTTTCGAAGCGTTACCGGTCGGCTACATTTTCTGGTATTCAGGCGGCTTTTCGACAGTTATTTTCTGGGATTGCGACGATTGGCGTAGGTGTAGTGCTTGGTGCGATTGGCTTTGATGCGACGCGCTCGTCGCAAACGCGTGTGGCGTCGATTGGCTTGGGTGTGGTGCTGCTGGGCTGGTTTTGCGTGGCGATGATTGTGTGCTGGATTGTGTCGGCGCATTTGCGTATTGATAAGCGCACTGATGGCATAGTGCTCGCGGAGATTACGCGACTGCGCAATGGCGGGGCTAAGGCTGATGTTGATGCGCGTACGCGTTCTGTGGTTGAATCGCTTACTGGCGTGCCGTATGAGCGGTGTTGGTGATTGCAAACGTGAACAGAATGTAAATAATCAAGAGAACCCGACAAATATACAAAAGATGAGACGAAAGCGGCATGAAACCGCGATCTCTCCAGACGTATGCTGAAGCCACAACAGAAGATAGATAGACGGTAAAGACATAAAAACTTTTTAAGGAGAACATCATGAAGAACGAAACTATGCTGGACAAGGCCCTGCGCTCCCCGATGGCTGCCACCGATCCGTCCCTCGGCCACTACGCACTGTCCCAGGCTGCTTGGGGTCTGATGAAGAACCTCATCCGTAAGTAAGAGACTTCTTATCCATCAATAAGGCCCATGCTGTTGAAACGGCATGGGCCTTATTGATGTCTCACCGTTTGTGTGCCTATCTAGGCTGTCTGGACCCGGTGTGTGCATATCCGGTCCATTTAGATACCCCCTTAGTGGTCTACGTAATCCGGATATGCACACACCAGTGGTAGATGGTCCGGAAATGCACACAATGGGTCTTGGTGAACTGGGGGTCTTGGTGGGTTGGCTACACTGGGCTGGCTACACTGGAGGGCCATGAGTAAACATCATCATCGCGATCGTAGTTGGGCTCCTGCACCGCCCGCGCTTCCGCCAGACGCACACGTTATTGACGACCATACCCACGTGGCATCCGTTATCCCCTTCGCGCGCGCTATGAGCCACGAAGCCGTGGAAAAAGGCCAGCCAGAAGTCCCGGTATACGATGTCGACGAACTGCTCGGTCAAGCTGCGGCGGTCGGCGTGGAAGGCATTATCGACTGCGGTTGCGAACTGCCGAACCTGATGACCGCTATCCAAATGGCTATCGACCATCCCGGCGCAGTGCACGCGGCGATCGCCATTCACCCCAACGAATCTGTGCTGCACGGCCATCGCGGGGTTCCAGGCCCGGATGGTCTCGATCTCAAATACAAGCCGTGGCACGATACGTCTTTTGAGGATGCGCTCGCGGAAGTCCATCGGCTCGCCACCACATACCCCGATCAAGTCGTCGCCATCGGCGAAACCGGCATGGACCTGTTCCGTACGGGTGAGGGGGCGAAAGAACTGCAGCGGGAGGCATTCCGCGCGCATATTGCGCTGGCTAAAGAACTGAACCTGCCGATGCAAATTCATGATCGTGACTCGCATCGAGAAGTTATTGAAACGTTGCTCGCTGACGGCAGCCCGGAGCGTACTGTGTTCCACAGTTACTCTGGTGACGCGGAAATGGGTGAAATCGCGCGCGAACATGGCTGGTACTTAAGCCTATCGGGCACGGTGAGTTACAAGGGTAACGATGGGATTCGCGAATCTGCGCGCCTTGTTGGCCTCGATCACATCATGGTAGAAACTGACGCACCATATCTGACACCAATGCCATATCGCGGTCGCACGAATGCACCCTATATGATTCCCTACACGCTGGGTGCGCTCTCGGATGTTTGTGATCTGCCGATTGCCGAGGTGGCACGTGCAACTCGGCGCACCACGAATATGGTGTACGGTATTTGATACAGCATTTGTAACGATTAAATACACCATTGCATACGCGATTGCCTACACAAAAAAGCAGGTGTGTATAGGCGCGCACTTGCTAGCCAAGTGGGAGGGAGAAGATACGGATGCCACGCAAAGCAACAGTGACGATGGCTGATGTGGCTCGCAAAGCTGGCGTATCCGTCGCATCCGTATCGAACTACCTCAATAATCGCCCATATATGAGCGAATCAATGCGCGCGCGTATTGCAAGCGCCATCGATTCCCTCGGTTACCAAATCAACCTTTCGGCGCGCAATCTGCGCTCCGGGCAAACGCATCTGCTGAAATTTGTTATTCCTGATTTGCGGCAAATCTACTTCGCGGAACTTGCTGAGGATGTGCTGGCTGCTGCACATCAGCGCGGATACGGGGTGATTGTCGAATCAACGTCGAATAGCCGTGAACGTGAGCTGGAAGCAGTGCGTTCGATGGGGCAACGAGCTGTTGACGGATTGATTCTCAGCCCGTTGATGATGCAGCCTGCCGATGCAGAATTGCTGCGCGGTGATTATCCGCTAGTAGTGCTGGGGGAGCGGCTGTTTGACGTGCCAGCGCCGCATGTGCTGATTGCGAATCGCTCCGGTGTGCGTGAGGCAACGGAGCACTTATTGCGCGCCGGCTGCCGGCGTATCGCCGTGGTGGGAGCTGCGGCGCGGGGCAATACCGAACTGTCATCGCGCACGATTCGTACGCAAGGCTATCGGGATGCGCTGCGTGAGGCGGGCGTGGACTTTGACCCAGCGCTGATGATCGTGACCGAAGGCTGGGGGAGCCTTGATGGCTTGACGGCCGCGCGGCGCATGATCGACGACGGCTTACCGTTTGATGCAGTGCTTGCGCTCAACGATTTGATGGCGTGGGGCGTGATGCGCGGCCTGCGCGATAACGGCATACGCGTGCCGGAAGATGTGCGCGTAGTTGGCTTCGATGATTTGGATGAGTCGGCGTATGTGAGCCCGTCACTGACTGCAGTTGACCCGAATCGTACTGAGATTGCGCGGCTGGCGGTCGAATCAGTCGTTGAACAAATAGAATCCGGTCGGCGCGCACCCGCGCAAACAGTAGAAGCGCCAGCGCGCTTGGTGTGCCGCGAGTCCTCGCCCGCAGTGGAATAAACACAGTGGAATAGCTCACAGTGGAATAATCACAGCGGAATAACCACAGCGGAATAGCAGAGTGGCCTTTCCTATAGATGATGGAGGAAAGGCCACTCGTGGGTTGCTTTCTAGCGGTGATTTACAGCGTGAACTCAATCGCCGTCCATGAGACTGCCGGCAGGCTGAAGGTCACGGTGTGGGATTCGTCAACGGTGACATCCAACGCAGTTGGCGTAACAGCCAGCGGATTATCCGCAGTGTTCTTGCGATACGGATCATCATCATGCAACAGCTGCGCGCGAGTAACGGTGACATTGTGCTCGCCAGCTTGGCTCTCAAGCCCATCGAGCGACAGCGTTACCGTGTGCGCGTTGTTAAGATCACGATTCACGGCCAGCAGCAGACCAGTGCGCGTTTGCGCATCCCATGTCACCACCGCGTCGATGGCGGCAACATCGCCGTATGTTGCCGTGTGAATAGTCGGAGAGTCAATAGTGGGCGCGTAGACATTGCCGCGCGCCTTGGCTGCCGCCTCGGCAAATGGGTAGAACGTGGTTTGCTTCCATGCAGGGCCATTGGGTTCGGCCATAATCGGCGCAATGACATTCACGAGCTGTGCGCGCGATGCGGAACGTACGCGATCGCAGTGCTTCAGCAGCGTAATCATCAGCGATCCCTCAACTACAGCATCTGCTGCAGAATAAATATCTTCGAGCAGATGCGGTGCCTTAGGCCACGCTTCATGATGCAGGCCTTGCGTAGCTTCGGCCTTCCACTGGGCTTCCTGCTCATTCCACGCGTCGGAATACCACACGCCCCACTCGTCGAACGAGATCGCAATGTCCTTGTCGCCGTGGTGGGCGGCCTTAGCGGCGTCAGCCTGCTCGGCGACGGTGGCGATGAACTGTGCCATGTCTTCAGCGGAAGCGAGGAAGTCTTGCAGTTCGCCGCGATCCGCGGTTTTGTGGCCGTGATCGTAGTAGTACGCGTGTGCGGAAACGAAATCGAGATTGTCGTAAGCCTTGGTGAGTACCTTGCGCTCCCATGTGCCGAAAGTGGGCATGTGTGCGCTGGACGATCCGCATGCGACCAGTTCGAGGCCAGATTCAGCGAGTTTCATCGCGTGTGCGACCTTGTCAACTGCGGAAGCGTATTCATCTGGATCCATGTGACCAACCTGCCATGGACCGTCCATTTCGTTGCCAATGCACCACATGCGGATGTCCATTGGCTCAGTGATACCGTTAGCAATGCGCTGATCGGCCCAGGCGGTGCCAGCTGCACCGTTGACGTATTCGAGCTCGTCGAGCGCAGCTTTGAGCCCGCGGGTGCCCATGTTAACGGCAAGCATGATTTCCGTACCGGCTTTGCGGCTCCAACGGTAGAAATCGTCGATGCCCATTTCGTTCGTTTCGGTGCAGTGCCAGGCAAGATCGCGGCGTACAGGGCGTTGGTCACGCGGGCCAGTGCCGTCCTCCCAGTTGTAGTTAGATACAAAGTTGCCGCCGGGGTAGCGCACGCACGTAACGCCGAGTTCGCGCACTAAATCAAGCACATCGGTGCGGAAACCGTCTTCGTCAGCGCTGGGGTGACCGGGTTCGTAAATGCCTCCGTATACGCAGCGACCAAGGTGTTCGACAAACGATCCGAACATGCGCGGCGGGACGTCGGCGACGGGCGTGCGGTCGGCTGGAATGGTAATGATAACGTCGTTCATGATGTTAGGCTCCTTTGACTGGTTTCATATCGGCGTTTCACGGTGAAATGAAGCGTTTTCTGGTATTACAGCCCGCTGTGTTTGCGCAACCATAATTTTCTTGTTATACTTTGTTGAAACGATACAAGGCATGGTTGACAGTGATCGTCCGCAGTGCTGGATCGTTCGGGAAAAAATAATGAAGGAAGGAAGAACGATGAAGTTCACGATGAAGAAGGCTGTGGCTTTTGTGGGTGCTGCAGCAATGCTGGTTCCACTGGCCGCTTGCGGTAACAGCTCCAGCAGCACGGCTGGTGATTCCAGCTCTAGCGATAAGACCATCAACCTGACCGTTTGGTCTTGGGATTCCACGCTGCCGCGTACGGTGGAAGGCTTTGAGAAGGCCAACCCGAACATTAAGGTGAAGGTTACCAACGCTGGCACCAACAAGGACGAGTACACCGCTCTGTCCAACGCTATCGAAGCTGGCTCCGGCGCTCCGGATCTTGCGCAGATCGAGTACTACGCACTGCCTGAATACATCATTCGTGGCAACCTCGAGAACATCGGTGATCTGGGTGCCTCCGACTTCTCTGACTTCTACACTCCGGGTACTTGGGCTTCCGTGCACGTCAACGATGGCGTGTGGGCACTGCCGATGGATTCCGGCCCAATGGCTTGGTTCTACAACAAGGACGTCTTCGACAAGGCTGGCGTTGACCCGACTCAGGTCAAGACTTGGGACGACTTCTACGAGGCTGCTAAGAAGGTTCGTGCTACCGGCTCCTACATCACCTCCGATTCCGGCGATGCTGGCTTCTTCGACTCGATGACCTGGCTGGCTGGCGCTTCCCCGTTCAAGACTTCTTCCGATGGCAAGACGGTGTCCATCAACCTCACCTCCGACGACAAGGTGGAGTCCTTCATCGACTTCTGGCAGAAGATGATCTCCGAGGATCTGATCGACACCAAGACCGTTGGTTGGTCTGACGATTGGAACAAGGGCCTGAACGACGGCTCTATCGCCTCCCTGCTCACCGGTGCTTGGATGCCGTACAACCTGCTCTCCGGCGCTCCTGACGGTGACGGCAAGTGGCGCATCACCCAGATGCCGACCGCTGACGGCTCCGCAACCAACTCTGAGAACGGTGGTTCTTCGCTCGCTGTGATCAAGTCTGACGACAAGGCCAAGGTTGAGGCTGCTTACAAGTTCGCTGAGTACGCTTGCCACAACGCTGAAGGCATCAAGACTCGTGTTGATGGCGGTGCATTCCCGGCTGATAACGACACCCTCAAGTCTGACGACTTCCTGAGCATGACCTCCTTGACTGACTCCGACGGCAACGCTCACGAGTACTTCGGTGGTCAGAAGTTCAACGAGGAGCTCGCTAAGGCTGCTGCCAACGTCTCCACTGGCTACTCCTTCCTGCCGTTCGAGGTTTACGCTCGCGGTAAGTTCGGTGACTTCGTCAGCAACGCTTACACCGGCAAGGGCAAGCTGTCCGACGGTATCGCTGCTTGGGAGAAGGACCTCAAGTCCTACGCTGAGAACCAGGGCTACACGGTTAAGTAACCTGAATACTTCTCACCCATTCGCAAGAGCGCTTGAGTTATAGACCCAAATGGGGCATCGAATACATCGATGCCCCATTTTTGTATGTTTTTGTTCTCAAATCGGTTATTGAGTGGGGATGTAATGGTCAAAAACCATTGATTTTGCCCTATTTTGGGATTGCTTGCAGTAAAGAGCCCGCTATGGAGTTGGCAAAATTCCTAAACGCGAATATACTGACTGCTTGAATTGTAAGGGATTCGTAAACGCGGGTCTTGAAACAGTTGCGTTGTTCACGAGCGGGGAAACTCCCCGCCGATGGAGGAAGCATCATGGCTCAAAAGCCCGATGACACGCTGCTGCGCGCTGACACATTCACCAACGCGCCGAAAGTCTCCAGAAAAACCCTCACCAAAGAAGAGCGGCAGGAGCTTGTCAAGCAGCAGGAAGCGGAAACCAAAGAGGCGGAAAAGCTCGCGAAAAGCGCAGCAAAAGGTCCTCTCGGGCGCTGGTGGCAGCGCGTACAGTCCGGTCCGAATCGCATCACGTTTGGCATGGCGATCGTCGCCCTCGGCGTGGTGTATGGCGATATCGGTACGTCGCCGCTCTACACTGCGCAAACCTTCCTCTCCGGCCAAGGCGGCATCGCCAACGCGGACCGCGAAGCCGTGCTCGGTATGCTTTCGCTCGTATTCTGGTCGATCACACTGATCACCACCGTAAAATACGTGCTCATCGCTATGCGCATCGATAACAAAGGCGAAGGTGGCATCTTCGCACTGTATTCATTGATTCGCAAACACGGCTCATGGCTAGCCATCCCCGCCATGCTCGGCGGCGCGGCCTTCCTCGCTGATTCAGTGCTCACTCCAGCAGTCTCCATCAGCTCCGCTGTTGAAGGTCTCAAAACCTTGCCGCCGCTCGAAGGCGTGTTTTCCGAGAACGATTCACTCACGTTGATGATCACCGTCGTGATTATCGTCGTACTGTTCTCCGTACAGTCACGCGGCACCGAAAGTATCGGTAAAGTATTCGGTTCAGTCGTGCTGGTCTGGTTCAGCTTCCTCGCCGTCGTCGGCGCTGCCAATCTCTCGAATGATTGGAGCGTATTTGCGGCACTCAATCCTATTTATGGCGTGAAATTCCTGTTCAGTCCGCATAACGCCGCCGGCATTGCTTTGATGGGTACGGTGTTCCTCTCGACCACCGGTGCAGAAGCGCTGTATTCTGACATGGGCCATGTTGGCCGCGGCAATATTTACTTCACTTGGCCATTTATCAAAGTCGCGCTCGTCTTTAATTATTTCGGCCAAGGTGCATGGATTTTGCGCAATCAGCACAATCCGCAATATGAGCATATGAAGGGCTTGAACCCGTTCTTCCAAATGATGGATACGAACGTGCGTTACGTGGCAGTTATCCTGTCAGTTACCGCTGGCATTATCGCCTCGCAAGCGTTGATTACCGGCGCATTCACGATGGTGTCCGAAGCAACCGGTTTGAACTGGATGCCCCACCTGCAGGTGCGCTACCCGGCTCGCACGCGCGGCCAGCTGTATATCCCCGTGGTCAATTGGGTGCTGTGCGTGGCAACACTGTGCGTGCTCGCGTTGTTCAAGGATTCTGAACATATTTCAGCCGCGTATGGCTTGGCGTTGACCATCACGATGATCACCACCACCGTGCTGCTCGCTGTATATATTTGGCACGATCATCATCGCCTGCTGGCGGTGGTGTTCACGGTGGTGTTCCTTGCCATCCAGACCCTGTTCTTTATCGCATCGATGGCGAAGTTCCTGCACGGCGGCTGGTTTACGATGCTGCTGACACTGGCGATTCTGTTTGTCATGTACACGTGGAACGAAGGCACTAAGCTCGAGCGAGCACAGCGCCGTCACATGACGCCGAAGGACTTCCTGCCTGCGATCGAACGCCTGCACGGCGATTTCCGCATCCCGTATTTCGCTGACAATATTGTGTATTTGACCAGTGATACCGATATGCGCCGCTTGGATACGGATATTTTCTTCTCGATTTTCGCTGATCACCCCAAGCGTGCTCGCGCTTGGTGGGCAGTATCCGTGCAAACTACGGACGAGCCGTTCACGCGCGAATACTCAGTGCAAAACTTCGGTACGAACTTCCTATTCCGCGTGCGTATTCGCCTTGGCTTCAAGGTTTCCCAGTCTATCCCGGTGTATTTGCACCAGATCATGCATGATCTCTCGCAGTCCGGCGAGCTGCCGCAGCAAAAGTCAATCTATCCGAAGGTGGATGCCGATCCGGAAATCGGCACGATTCGCTACGTGCTGATCCACAAAGATTTGATGCCAGAATCGAAGATCTCTACGCGCGGCGAAATGTCATTGCGCGCAAAGTACGCGATTCGCCATATGGTTGGCTCGCCGGTCAAATGGTTCGGTTTGGCACCGTTCAACCCGCTGGTTGAAGTGCAACCGCTGTTTATTCCGACTCGCCGCCCACCGCGTTTGCAACGTGTGCCATTGCGCCGGCGCGAACCGCGCGCAGTGGAATCGTTCGGCAATGGTACGACTGCGGGCGGTAGTGGAGTCAACGGCGCGGTACCGGAGGATATCGGCAATGAAAAAACCGTTGTGATGACCAAGCTCACCGATTCGGTAGTGCGCGAAATGCGCAAAGAACAAGGCGAACAAAGCAATCATGCGGGCGAATAACGCCGGATATAAGGAACGTGTATAACCGCCTCCGCCAGTCGCGCGTTCGGTCCTATAAAGTTACCTACCATGTGCAGATTACTGGGATACGCGACTTCGGGAATCAACCTGAGCCTCAACGACGTTTTAGGACAAACGGCGGTTGAGGATTTTCGCGAACTCAGTGAAATTCACAACGACGGCTGGGGTGTTGCACTGCTGTCGAACCCTGCACAGCTGCCGTTCGTGCACGATGGTGGCGCGCCGACTCCGGAAACCGGCACCAAGCTGTACAAGAGCACGCTGGCAGCGCGCTTCGACCCGATTTTCAACGATTTTGCAGCTGACGCGGCGCGTGGTGGCCTGTGGCACTTGCGCCTCGCTAGCTCCAATCTGCCGCTGATTCTCGAGAACCAGCAACCGTTTTTCGCTAATGGATTGAGCTTCATTCACAACGGCGATATCTCTGACGATAACGGCGTAAACATCGTGTACAACGCGGATTACCCAGTCAATCACGGTGCGTTCCTCTCCACCGGCGGCCGAAGTGATTCCGCGATTTTCTTCGCGGTGATTCTCGAATACATTGCGTTCGGATTCCAGCTTGATGAAGCCGTTGCTCAGGCTGTTCGCCAGTTGCGTCAGACCTACCCGAAGTCCAGCTACAACTGCATGATCCAGAGCCAAGATCAGCTCGTTGTGCTGTGTGCTGCCGGCCGCGAAAAGACGTCGCCGCGCATTGTTGAAATTTACGACGAGTACGGCAAGGGCGAAAAGGCGCACGACTATCGCGTCATCCGCTACCGTGGCGTTACCGACGCGAACGGCAAGCCTGCCGGCGTGGTTGCTGCAAGCTCCGGTTTCGACCAGGAAGAATCCGACGGCTGGAACGTGCTGCACAACGATGAGATGATCGTGGCTTCTAACCGTACGGGTGAATATCACCTGCGCACTATCTGATGGTGCGCATAGGCAGCCGTTCACCGAAGGCTCACCAGTGTCATTGCGCAAGGCGGCTTCTACAATGAGCCGTATGACCGGTTATATTCCCACACTTGACCAAATTGACGAGCTGCATCACAAGATTGCGCCGTCGCAGGCTGCCTACGACCTAGTACATACGCATTGCGTGATCGTTGCGACCATCGCTCGTCAGCTGGCACGCCGGCAGAACGCGTTATTTACCAATCGTTGCAAGCTTGGCGACACTGCCGACGATACTGCTACATTACCTGACGCAGTGCGCGCTTCCGCGCAGGAAGTAACCGGCGGCAAAGCGCCTACACGGCTGATTGACGAGCATATGGTGACAATCGGTGGACTGCTCCACGATATTGGTACTTATCTGGTATTTCGCCACGACGGTACCGACGGTGAGCCGCTCAAATTCAGTGGTAAAAACTATATTCGTCACGGCCTGCTCGGCTATCAGTATTTGCTGGATGAAGGCGTGGATGAGTCGGTTGCACAATTCGCGCGCAATCATACGGGTGTTGGACTCACTCAGCAGATGGTCATCGCGCAGAACCTGCCGCTACCTCCGGTTGACTACATGCCGGTAACACTCGAACAGGAAATCGTGATGGTGGCCGATAAATACAACAGCAAGTCGGTACCGCCCAAGTTCCTCACTGTAGACGCCTACACGCGCCGCGCTGCACGATATGGCGAAGAGAACAAGCGCCGCTGGCTGGAACTGGTCGCGCAATATGGTGTGCCAAACATTCCCGCGCTGGCGGAGAAATATCATATGCGCGTGATCTAAAGGCTCTTCGTATTTTGTTGTTATGCCGGATGCTGGTTGCGGTGATTGTGGCGTGACGCTCCCATTACCGTGGTAGGTGGGTTTCATGAGAGAGTGGAACTTGTACGGGTCGCGGTCCCCGGTATGGCTTTTGCTCCCTGCCGTCGTTGTCAGGACGAACGGTTTACTGAGTGATGCCGCC
>NZ_QXGL01000007.1 GCF_003951095.1 Bifidobacterium goeldii | reverse complement strand
CATACCCAGGCACTCCTCGCTCTTGCCAGACAACGATGCAACCTCATCTACAGCATCCTCAAACACCGAAATCCCTACCAATCACAACACACCACAAACTTGACACCAAGATAGGAACACTCAGTCACGGCCTACGGCCGTTCCAGCTCCCTCAGCCGAGGGAGCCGAGGCTACCGCATCCTCATCGACGTGTATTCACATAACTCGGCCCCCTCGGCTGAGGGGGCTGTCACGGCGTCAAGCCGTGACTGGGGGAGCGTCGCGGCGTTATGCGCCGCCAACAGCACAGCATCGCGCGTAAGCGCGATACCGTGATATACAACAAGCACGTCACACACCAAGAGCCGATTTAAGACAATCTCAGACATTATAAGCATTGAGCTCCCTGTGCGGGTTACCATGCCAGCACAGGGAGCTCAATGCTTGATAGAGCGAAAGGTAAAGCGGGGGATACGGCTTACAATTCCACGATGGTTTCGGCGGTGTTGGCTACGGCCTCGGACTCGGTGAGAATAATCACGCAACGCTTCACATCGCCATGCGTCAGCGACGTCAGCAGTTGCAGGATAGCGACACTATCGTCATCATTAAGACCAGCAGTCGGCTCATCAGCGATCAACACTTCGGCCTCGCAAGCAATCGCGCGCGCAATCGCAGCACGACGCTGATCAACCAAGTCAAGCTTCGATACCGGCGCGTTCGGCGTATCCGGGTGGAAACCAACGCGCTGCAGCAGCTCGCGTGCAAGCACTGGCTTCGGCTTCAAGAACGTGCGGCCAGAAGCATCCATCGCGTAGATAACATTGCGTTCAGCGCTCAGATCATCGCGCAGCGCATACTGCTGCGGAATAAGACCCAAACGATGACCGCGCAGCTCGCCGACCTCAAGCTCCGTCAGATTCGCGCTCTTATTCATCACATTGCCCTCAGTCGGACGAATAAAACCGCTCATTGTGCCCATCAGCGTCTCATGCAGCTCAGCATCGCCCTCCGGCAGCAGCATCGCATACATGTGACCTGCATAGAACGCCTGATCCACACGATCCAGCACATTGCGGCCAGTCTTCTTGTTCGCCACAGAAACCTTGTTCAGTGCGAACGTCGGGTACGACTTGAGCAAAATATCGTCCGCAGCATCATGACGCAGTTCCTTGTCAATACGCGACGACAAGCGTAAAGCCGGGTCAGCCGTAGCGGCACTAGGGTTTGCAGCAGCATCCGCAAGAGCGCCAGCTGCAGCACTCGCAGGAGCCTTCACGCTCAGGTTAAGCGTCTCGTTCACGCGGCTCGCGTTGGCTGCAGCAGCGTCAAGATTCTCATCATCCAGATCAGCGTCGGTTGTGCCGTTGGCGTCATCAGCAGCGGTGTTAGCAGCGCTGTCGGCGGCAGTGTCAGCAGACGAGGATTCGTCATTCTGCGTTGCCTCGGTTGCCTTGTCTGCCTCGTCTTCCGGTTCGCTAACGGTATCGCCGCTCAGATCAGCGATATCAGCGATACCGTCCGCATCCGAATCATCATCAAAAATGATGCTGAACTGCACATCATCGAGATTCGTAGCGGCATCGTTGTCAGCCGACTGCGCAGCGGTGTTCTCGGCAGCGTTCTCAGTGCCTTCAGTGAGATCGTCGGTGGTATTGGTCATGTCATCTGCCTTATTCATCGGTCTATCTCCTGTATCACTCACGCTTCAGTCGTCTCAGTTACGCTGGCGGCACTCTCGGATTCGCTGCTGCCAGAGCGTGCTGCGAACAGGTTGCGCGAGCGGAATGCCAGCACGCGGATCATCGCAATCAGCATGAGCACAATAATCACGCCCAAGCCACCCCAGATCACATGCCATACCAGCGCACTCGTCGGAGCTGTCGCATGGCCACCAGCCAGTGCCGCGCCCAGCGACTTGCTACCAAAGCCGCCAGCCAAAGCGCCAATCACAAAGCCAAGCAGTGTCGGCATGAACACTTCCAGCATGAACTGCCAGGCAATACGGCCCTTTGTCACACCAATCATCAGCTGCGTGCCGATTTCGTTCGCGCGGCCGTGCAGGTTGAAGCCCAACAGCACGAGCAGCAGCAGACCACCGATCACCCACAAGGCAATCAAAGCCGGTCGAAGCGTTGCAGCCAGCGAACCGAGAGTTGCGATCGACTCCTCGTAGGCAGCCAGCGACGGCGAAGAAACCTCATACTTTGCAGGCAGCTTCGCCTTCTTCAGTGCCTTGACGAACTTCTGATAATCCTTAACACTGTTCAGCTGGAACGCGATATTCAAATCAGGAATCAGCCAGCCAGTGCCATCCACCGCGTCAAAACCAGCCATGCCGAACGCATAGTAAGCGCTGTAAATCGCGTTATCACGATTATCCTTCGCCAGCTTCGCGTCAGAACCCTTGCCCTTGGCAGCAGCTTCGGTGTACTCGTAAATACCGCGAACCTTCAGCTTGACGGTTTTGCTCGCATCATTCGGGTACGCAATCTCAAACGTATCGCCAACCGACAGCTTATTCTTCTTAGCCAGAGCCTTCGAAATCAGTACGCTATTCTCATCCTGGCCGGAATAGTTCAGATGCTTGCCTTCTACAACCTTGTAGCGGCCGTAATCATTGTCATGCGCGGCATCCAGCGAATAGAACGCGCGGAACTGCAATTCGCCGCCCGTCTTATCAGCATCCTGATCATCAGTGCCAGCAATCGCCTGGAACTTCTCCGTCTGACGCACCGGCACCGTCTCCGCAAACGTGTAACCAAACGTTACGCCAGCAGACTGCACAGCGGTCGCATACGTCGTATAGCCAGTCCAACCAAGATAATTTTCGGTATAGCTAGAATCTGCGCCGTTATACTTCGCTTGTGTTTTCGCGTTCGGGCGGATGAGTGCCGTAACTTTCTGGGAATTGTAGGCACTACCAGTAGCAGTATCGTTCTCCTGTAGAACCGCCATGCCAAACATGGTTCCAAACGTAACGACAATGGCGATGAGTGCCGTCAGCAATGCGCGCCATTTACGGCGTGCGATGGCTGCCCAAGCGTTCTTGAGAACGAACATGCGCTTGTCTCTCCAGTCCCTCTCTCGCGGGCGCGGCGTTACGTTACGCCTTGCAACCGCTCGTTGTACATCGTTGGCCGAGATGCTGCCATATATTTATGGCGCCCAAGGGCATGGCATCTCGTGGTCAACACTATTGTCGCGCTATGTGTGTGTTTTCTTGCGCAATACTGTTATACCCCTCAATGAAGTCTGAAAGCCGGCTGAAAGCCGATGAAACAGATGCAACAACTTTGTGAAAAACGCGCCTGATTACACCCTGATGACGGGCTTCCAGAAAGTGAAATGAGCAAAGCACGGTATTATCACATGTGAATCATGCCGCGCTGGGCTCTCGATGTCCTACCTCGATGCCCCGCGGTGGAAACGAAACAGACGAGGTTGATCTATGCGCCGAGCTCCCCAGCACGTTGGACGAAAAGGACATCAGTTCCTCTCTCAGGCGCTGCTACCACAGCGAATCGTGCTGTACGTGATCTTCGCGCTGCTTGGTGTCGTGCTGTCGATCGTCGGTATCTACGGAGTGTCAGCGGCGAAAATGGCCATCGAAGCCAACCGCTTCATCTCCGCATCGGAAAACCTCGCCAATATTGCGCTCGGATGCGGTGGCGACGGCGACCTATCCACGTCTGCACAAGAACTCGTCTCCTCAACGCGCGAACTGCGCGACGAATTCGACAAACCGCAGTGGACTTACCTGCGTGACCACACCTCGTACGGCAATGACATTACCGCCGTGCGCACCATGCTTGACTCGATGAGCACGCTCGTAGACGGCCCATTTGTAGATCTTATGGACTTGGGCAAGCAAGTATCCGGCTTCTCCATGCAGGATAAAACCGTTGATTTAAGCGCAGTAACCGGCATGCCGAAAATCGTCAAGCAAGCGCGCAAAGATATCAAAACACAGACGGCTCGTTTGGAAAAGTTGCAGCGCCCGAAGGTCGGCAAAATCGGTTCGCTCATCGACACTGGTATTTCCTCGCTGAAATCCGTGGACACCATCATCGACGAATACGATGAGCTGATTAACTTGCTGCCGCAGCTACTCGGCGAAAACGGTGAACGCACGTATCTCGTTGCTATTTACAATCCTTCCGAACTGCGCTCCGGCGGTGGCATGGTCGGCAACGTTGCGACCATCACCGCGAACAAGGGCAAAGTGACCATCGGCGACTTCACCGCGACAACGAACTTCGAATACGGTACAGCACCGTATGACGATCAGAACGTCAAAGAAGCAGCGATTTTCGGCGATCAGGTATGGAAATACCCGCAGACCACCACAGTCAACCCGAACTTCCAGCGCGCGGCTGTCACCCTCAAGAACCAGTGGCAAGCGCAAGAAGGCAACGAGGACACGCAGATTGCCGGCGTATTCGCACTCGACCCAATCTTCATGCAGTCGCTCATCGGCGCAACTGGGCCGATTACGCTGTCCGACGGTAAGGTGCTGGACGGTACCAACACGGCGAAATTCTTCCTCAAAGACCTGTATATCGACCACCCGGACTACACCGAGCAGAACGAATACACCAACAAAGCATCCAAGCAGATCATGACCCACGTGTTCGCTGGCGTGAACACGTCAACCGTGTCCGGACTGCTCAAGGCCACGCGCGAAACGTCTGCCAGCGGCCACTTCAAGCTGTGGATGAAGCACGATAAAGAACTGCAAGCACTCGTGCAAACCAAGGTGTTTGACGCGAATGTAGCCGGTTTGCTGCCTGATGATGCAACCACGCCAACCGCCGGCGTATATTTTACCGAGGCTGTGCCGAGCAAGCTCGACTGGTATCTCGAGCCGAAGATCACCGTGACGAAGACCTGCGGCAAGACGTTCGCTTCCGCTGCGCGCCGGCTCAGCGACGATGTGAACGCGCGTCCGCGTGCCACCAACCTGCTGACCATTCCCACCTCGCAGCTTGGCGACGAATACACGGTGACAGTGACGCTGAAAAACACGTTGACTAAGGAACAGGTCAAATCGTTGCCAACATTCGTTGTTGGTGAGGACGGCAGCGGCGTAATGCAGCCGCGACTGTTCCTGATGGCGCCCAGCGGTGGCATGATCACGTCGCTGGCCTACGAATCCGGCGATTTTGTGGCCAACGGTACGGTTGAAGGTCACCAGTTCATCAACCTGCGTTTGACGGACGGTATTAAGCCGGGATCGTCAGTGACGATTGCGTTCACCGTGCGCGCTGCAGAATCTGCTACCTCCGCGCTCAACGTAGTAACTACGCCGGTGATCGGCGAAAACGGTATTTACACCGGTACTGGTGGCCAAGTGACCGACGAATGCGGTACTGACGTGCCGGACGCGGTGCAAGACCAATGGGCTGGCACCGGCTCCACGGACGGTTCAGATACGACTGGTAATGGCACGGGCGATAGTACGACGAGTGCTGGTGGCTCTGGCGATCAGGCAAACTCTACGCAGACGCCTACGCAGGAAGATCAAAATTCGACTGACACTTCCGCTGGCGGGCTTGACAAGCTGCAAAGCCTCAAGAACAATCTCCAGTGCCCCGTTGACCTGAAGAAGATGCTCGCGTAGGCGCGTATTGCGCGGGCGTTCACGCGCCTGTATTCACGATGATGATGGGATGAGTTCACCTGCGTGTGGCTTATCGAACATCATACGGAAACGCAGGTGGAGTAGACCAAAGCATGATAGTGAAGAAGCTAAGGCAAAGGAACGATCATGCAGGTCAACATCAATCATCATGAAGCAGTCCATAACAACGCGGCGCACACTCTCGATAGCCAGTACGACGCATACATGTTCGCTGAATACGGCATCGAACGCTGAATCGGAGTCGTGTCCGGTTGGCAGGTAAGCCAAGCGAGCCGGAGAGTCGAAGAGTTGTGAAGGCTGACGGGTCGGTGAGTCGCAGACAGTGAAGTTTGCTGTATATGATGTGATGCCAGACAGCCAGTGAGTAGGCTTGTTGCGTGGGCAATGGGCTGAATGTGGGGAAAACGCGATCTTAAGCGGATCGCGCCGCGTGAAGGTGCTGATCGACCATTGAGGATGTGGGGAAAACAGACCGCGTAGAACTCCGTTTGTGGTGAAAATCGGACATCTCGGATTGATACATTCACGATGTGGTGAAAAGAGACCACGAACAAGCCTTTTTCGCGTTTGTCATGGGTATATTTTCACCACATCGTCAAGCAAGATGCGTTATCTGTCCGGTATTCCCCACATTGCGCGGATCATCATCCGCGGGTAGCAAATCGTATGGCATTTGCTTTGTCACCCAGTAGAAAATAAGCAATGCGAATGTGAGCAAACCAGCCCGCGGAATCAGCCGCATGAATATGACCATCATGAACACCGCCGTCCGCACAGCATAGAACAGTACGCGTCGCCAGCCCGACCGCACGCGCGTCTCGCAGGTCATGTGCGTGAACCCGCCGCCGAGCGTGCGTCCACCGCGCATCCACGGCACCAGCAGCTCGAAAATCAGCAGCGCGATCAGCGTCACCACGTCAGCGAACATAACATCGTTGCCAAACACATGGGCGATGGCTGGAATCGGCTGCCATATTGCGATATTGCGCAGAATCAGCGCGTCATAACCAATCGTGGCGAGTGCGGTCACCGGAATCGCTACGATCATGATCACCGTCAAATCAATCATGTACGTGATACAGCGGCGCAGGAATCCAGGTTGCGTCACCGTCGTCAGATCGTTCTTGCGCGGCGGCACAAGTCGATCGAACAGTCGGGCGGCAGCGTAGCCGAGCAGCGCGCCCAGCGTGTTCGTGATCAGATCATCCACATCGAACAGTCGGTACGAGCACGGATACAGGCCGAGAAATCCGGTCAACTGTAGCGTCTCGATCATCAAACTCGTCGCAAAACCGAACGGCAGCGCGGCGGCCAGCGGCCAGCGGAATACACGACCCATGATGAAGCCAAGCGGCAGAAAGAATGCGACGTTCAATGCGAGCTGCATGATCGCGAAGAGGCCGTCGGTACGGATGTCTCCGATGAACTGCAGCGGGTTGAGCTGCGGGGTGAGATGATGCGCGGCGCAGTAGGCTGCCGCATCTTCAGGCATCGGATAAAGCGTAAAGCAAAGCAGTCCGATGGCGTACAGCACCGTGCCATATGCGACGAGCACCTGCGAGAAGCGGATGCGATTGTAACGGTGATACAGTAGCGCGAGCACCGGCACCGTCAGCACCGCCGATATGAACGGCCACAGAGCAACCGCCAGCATGAATGGCCGGCTGAAATATGCGATGTATCCCATAGGTTTTCTTCTCCGATTCTCTCTGGCTTTCTCTGGTTTCTCACGCCAGTTGTTCTCCGCTTTGCGCGGCGGTCATATGCCACCGTAGCGGTCGATTGCGTTGCTCGGCATCGATCGGCGGAATGATGTGCGCAGCTGGGGTATGGGTGTCTGTTTGATGGTCATCCTTGCAGGTAATCCTTTCGAATGAGATGGCGCACGGATTTCCGCCAAACAACCTAGAGATGGTTCATCCCGCAGCCCGATGGATGGCCGAACGGCGAGTTCGTAGCCTCGGTAGTATGAACACAGCACAGCAATCCCAAACAGTCGCACCGGTAGCTCAGCCGGCGCAACCCCAACCTTGGCAACCGCGCAAGTGGAGTCCGATACTTGAAGCGCATGATCTCGTAATGGACTACACTGCCACGATGTTCAAAACGCAGGCCGGTCGCGCGGTCGCAGGAACAGTATCCGCCGCCAATCCAAATTCGCCGAACTTGCCAAATTCCCCCTCGCCATTCGGGCTGCACACACTCGCCTTAAACCACGTGAACTTTGTATTAGGGGAAGGCGAAACCATTGCCGTTATGGGACCGTCCGGTTCCGGCAAATCAACATTGCTCCATGCGCTCGCAGGCATCATTCGCCCTACCTGTGGAACCGTGACGTTCCGCGGCGCGGATCTCGGAACTATGAGCGATGCCGACCGCACCAAACTGCGCCGCAGCACTTTCGGCTTCGTATTTCAATCAGGTCATCTGCTACCCGAGCTGCCGGCTGTAGAAAACATTGCCCTGCCGATGATGCTCAATGGCGCACCATATCGCGCCGCAACGGATGCGGCCATGCTTTGGCTTGAACGCATGGGTCTCAAGGCGCTGGCTACCCATCGGCCCGGCGAGATGAGCGGCGGTCAGATGCAGCGCATCGCCATTGCTCGAGCGCTTGCCGTACGACCGGCCGTCGTTTTCGCCGACGAGCCAACCGGCGCGCTCGACCAGTCCACAGGCCGCGAGGTCATGGGTATCCTCATGGCCGCCGCACGCGATAATGGTGCGGCTGTGATCGTTGTCACCCACGATCCGAACGTGGCGGACTTCTGCTCGCGCACCGTGACCATGCAGGACGGGCAGCTGGGAGAGGTCACACGATGAGCACGTTTGCACTCTGGCGGTTATTCCATCGCCACGGTCGGTCAAGCTCGACCGGTCACACCTCGGTACTGGCGATTATCGCGTTCGCTGCGGCGACAGCCATCTTCCTCACCGTGTTTGGCGGCGTGCACGGGTTCATGTGGCGCGCCTCCGCCGACCACACAATCGGCTGCATGTTCAATGAAACCGTATGCGCTCCTGGCACGCTTGCCGCTTGGCAACACCGGGTCGCCAATCCTACTGATCCTGCTTCCTATGCCGCTGGGTACGTGATGCTCGCAGGGTTCGCCTGCATGCTGCTCGTCGTGCCGTTCGTGGCGCTCGCCGGTTCCGCAGCGAGACTGGCCGCGTCCCGCCGCGATGCGCGCCTTGCCACTTTGCGACTGGTCGGCGCCACCACCAGTCAAGTGGTTCGCCTTACCGCGTTTGACGCCGCCGGCCAGGCCTTGGCTGGCTCGCTCATTGGAACCCTCGGCTACTGCGCGCTCATGCCGCTGATTATGTTGTTGCGCTTCCAGAATCAGAGGTTCACGTTTGAACAGCTTTGGGTCGGGGCGCCTGCTCTGGTTGCCACGGTTGTAGGCGTTGCCGTACTGGCGCTGGTTTCTTCGCTGATTACGTTACGTCGCGTGGCTATTACGCCGCTTGGCGTCACGAATCGTGTGGCGGGCTCGCTGCCGTCCGCTTGGCGTGCGGCGATTTTCGTTCTCGTGATGTTCGCTGCCGTGATCGTGTTCAAGAATCCGGCGATGTTGGCAGGCTTCGGGATGGGTGAGACGATGATCTATGCCGTGGTGATCGGCTTCGTACTGCTTTGCTTTGCACTGTTCAATCTTCTCGGTTCGTGGGTGGTCACGGCCCGCGCCAAGTCCAAGGCGCGCCACCCCAAAGATGCTGCGACCATGATCGCCATGCGCCGCATTCTTGACAATCCCAAGCGCGCCTGGCGCAATGTCTCTGGCATTGCACTGGCTGTGTTCATCGCCGGTATCACGTCGATCTGCGGATTTCTCGGCTCGGCTTCGGCAGCCGATAGTTCGAATGATCCAGCGACGCTGTTTCTGCGCGATATCGGCACCGGCGGACTGCTGACGTTGATATTCGCCGCCGTGCTCGCAGCCGTCAGCTCAGGTGTGATGCAGGCTGGTAGCGTCTACGATCAGGTGAACGAATACCGCATGCTTGTGCTCGAAGGTACGGACGCGAAGACCTTGAATCGTGCGAGGTTCCTCGAAGTGCTCACGCCGCTGAATATCGTGGTAATCGTGGCGGGTGGCTGCTCGATGCTGCTTATGGCGCCGCTATTCGCCGCATCGATGACCAAGCCGGCTACGCTGCTGAGCTTCTTTGGCGGCCTCGCGCTGTGCTATGCGCTGGTTGCGATTGGCGCATTCGCTTCCAATCGAGTGGCCGCTAGTCTCAATCTGACTGATTATCGCGCTGATGATTAAGTGATGGCTGGATGATGGCTACGGTGGTATGCGAATGTTATGCAACGGCAGATAACGCGCAGAACAACGGGTTATTTGCCGGTGACCCAGCGTGCGTCGGAGCGTACGTTCGGGAGCATCATTGCGATGACCACCAGCAGGCAGCCGATCATCACCATCAGAATGACGTCTTCGTGACCGTTGGTCTGCAGCAGTGCGCCAGCCAGTGCGCCGGCTGCCAGTGCGATCATCACCACTGCGCGTCGGCCGAGCTTCGATTGCTCGTGACCGTGGGCCGAAGTGTCCGCAACAATGCCGGTTAACGTCATTGTGAGCACTGTCGTCGGCAGATCTGGGACCGACAGTTTGCGCGCGGTGGAGTTTTGGATGCCCATCGCTGGTGCGAGTAGCACGATGAGCAGGATAATGTGCAAGTCGATGTGGTTGGCAGTCGGGAAGTTGAGACTCGGGGAGTTGGTGGCGGCGATGGCTTGCGCGGCCGCCGTTGCCATGTTCGCGGGTTTGCCGGTCCCGCCTATCGTCGGCTCGGCAGAGAACCGGTTGAGCAGGGTAGTGCCGACCAGTGCTGCGATGACGAACACTGCTTGAACCGAGGTCGACACCAGCAGATGCCGTGCGCGGTTCGCGCCGAAATAGTGGATGATGCGCCCGCCGATGAGTGCGCCGACCATGAACGTGGCCAACGTTAGTGCGGACGTCCACCAGACGAAGCCCTGCGCGTGTGCGATCGAAAAGCCCAGAAACACGATATTGCCGGTCACGTTGGCCACGAACACGTGACCCAGCGCGAGATAACTCAGCGCGTCAACAAGCCCTGCCACGAACGTCAAAATCACCAGCGCGGGGGAGAGCAGACCGTACTTGTCGTCCCTGTGCGGAATCAACGTGCGTCCTGCTTCAGCAAGATGAGAGGTCATGGTGCGGCGGCTCCCTGTATGCGGCTGGATTCGAATCGATGACCTCAGGAATCGTACGCTAAGTCCCCGTCAGCGCGCTTCTGGTGTATTTGCGTTTCGTCCACTAGAAAGATCGCACAGCAGTTGTTGTCATCAGTCGGGCAGGATGGTGCCGATGGAGAACAGCACCGCGCTGCCGCCGAGGCTGACGCGACCGTCGCCGACCGTGGCGTGGATGACGCCGCCACGCGCCGAGGCCTGATACGCGGTGAGCGCGGTTTTGCCGAAGTGTTTGCTCCAGTACGGCAGGATGTGGCAATGGCCGGAGCCGCAGACCGGGTCCTCGGGGACGTTGAGCTTCGGCGCGAACGATCGGGACACGCAGTCGAAGCCTGAGCCCGGGTCGCCGACCGCCGTGACGTTGGCCAGCAGGCCGGGTAGATCCTTGAGCAGTTCCTGATCGGGGTCGAGACTGCGTACGGTTCGCGCGTCGGACATCACGCACAGCAGGTCGCGGCCGATCCATGCCTCGGCCGGACGCGCGCCCAATGCGCGCTCCATCGCATCGGTAACCGGTGTGGGTTTCAGGTCGAAGGCGGGGAAGTCCATGGTGAACACGTCGCCAGCGTGGTCGTCACCATCACGCCTGTCGCCCCGCCGTCGGGTCACGGTCAGCACGCCGCTCATTGTCTGGAACCGCACCACGTCGGCGTCCGGTTCCACGAACCGCAGCACCACATATGCAGAGGCAAGCGTTGCGTGACCGCACAGGTCGATCTCGCCGCCCGGCGTGAACCAGCGCAGGTGCCATCCTTCTGGTTCGCGTACGACGAACGCGGTCTCGGAGAACCGGTTCTCCATCGCGATATCCGCCATCAGCTCGTCAGAGGGCCATGATTCCGGCAGGCACACCGCCGCTGGATTGCCCTTGAACACCCTGTCCGTGAACGCATCCACCACATACTGCCGCATAGTCATACTTGTCTCCCATTGCTTTCGTCATCTACCGTCGGATGTCCATCGCCATGAATCCTCACGAGGCAGGAAGCCACAAACCCGTCACACGAACACCAGCTGGACGAGCATCATGTACACGATGGTTCCGCCGGCGACGGACACCAGCATGCTGTGGTGCCACCGATGCAGCAGCACGATGACGAGGACCGCGATCGCCTCGGGCGCTCCATGGAATCCGGAGAGCGGCGACACGTCCTTGAGCGCGTACACCACCAGCAGACCGGTCATCGCGTGTGGCAGCACCTTGCCGAGGTAGGTCACCGTCCTGGGCGGGCGGCGCGAATCGGGAAACAGCGTGAACGGCAGGAAGCGGGTGAGCATGGTGCCCAACGAGACCGCCGCTATGGTTACGACGGCTTGCCATGTGGTCATGGTCATCATTGCTCCTTCCCCTTCCGGGCGCCATTTGTATCGTCTGCGTTCTCCAATCGTGTACGCAATATCAGGAACGCCGCGAGCATCAACGCCATGGTCGGAATCATGAACCGGTCCGGGCCGAACAGCGCCAGACAGATCGCGGAGGCCGACAGCCCGACCAGCGCAGGCGCATGAGGCCGAGCCGAATCCACGAGATTCGCGACCACCGGGTGTGGGCGCGGAGCGCTGACGTCGCCCTCCTTCCGGTTCTGGTCGTCATCCCACTGTTCGAGGAGAATCGACAGGAACAGGGCGGCGAGCACGAACTCGATGCCCTTGGTATCGAACGGCAGCACGCCGCCGGCCAGCCAGCCCACGGCGATTCCACCGAACCAGTAGGAACGGCAAAGCACCGAGATGAACATCATGAACCATCCCCGGTCGACCGATGCCGGAATATGAACGCTGGAATCGATGGCGAACGTCTCGTCGATCATCGTGAAGATCAGATACGGCTTCCTCCAGCCCAATCCACGAAATTTGTCCAACATCGACAGGCCATAGAACAGATGACGCGCGTTGACCATGATCGCCAGCAGGAACGCGGCCCATGGGTCGAACGCGGACAACAGCAGATTCACGGTGACGAACTCCATGGAGCCAGCGAAGATGACGTAGCCCATGGCCAGCGGGTACACGATCGGGAACCCCTTGGCGTGCATGAGCAGTCCGTAGGATCCGCCGAAAAACAGGAAGCTGGCGGCAATCGGCAAAGTGGGCGGCAACGCGGCCCGGAGCGCCGTACGCAACAACGCCATATCGGGGGATCCTTTCCTTCATTGATGTTCCCGTGCATGTGTCGAACAATCCAGCTGCGCTGGACGTGTCCGATGGCGGCCATCGTATGACGGGCATATACGATAAGTACAATCAAATCCGCTAATGGACACGTAAGCGATGCTTATGCAACGTCTATGATGAGCAATTATGGACAACCGGTATCTCGCCCTGCGGCACATCGTCGAATACGGCAGCTTCTCCGCGGCCGCCGACGAGCTGCGATGCAGCCAGTCGGCCGTCAGCCAGATGATCGCCTCGCTGGAGAAGGAACTCGACGTCACCTTGCTCAACCGGCAGCGCGGCGGATGCACGCTCACCGAGGAGGGGCGCCAGCTCTACCCGCTCATCGAACGCTATGTGGAGGACGGCCTGCGCATCCGCGAACGGACCGACGAGATTCTCGGCCTCGACACCGGCGTGATCCGCATGGGCACCATCGCCAGCATCTCCGCCCACTGGCTGCCCGGACTTATCAGCGGATTCCAACAACGCCACCCGAACGTGCGGTTCGTCTTGCATCAGGGCGACTACACCACCATTCAGGAATGGATTCATAACGGCACCATCGACTTCGGATTCATCAACCCTGCCGCCGCGCGCGACGTGCAGACCATCACCATCAAACGGGGCGCCATGCTCGCCGTCCTGCCGCAAGACCATCCGCTCGCCGCACTTGACCGGGTGCCGTTGGCCGCGCTCGCCGAGGAGCCCATGATCCTGCTGGAGGAGGGACATTATTCCGAGCCGTTGGAGGCGTTCGCGTCGGTCGGGCTCAAACCGAACGTGCGGCTGCGCATCCACGACGACTATTCGATCATGACCATGGTCGAGGCCGGATTGGGCTTCAGCATCCTCGCCGAACTCATCCTCCACCGCACCAGCACCAACTACCGGCTCGCCCTGCGCCCCACCGACCCGCCCGTGGAACGCACCATCGCCATCGCCTACGCCGATCGCGACAGGCTCCCCCTGGCGGCCAGGCGATTCATCGAGCACCTGCGAAACAACATCGACACATTGCCCTGAAGGTGTTGCCTCTGTTGCCCGGTTGCGGGGGTGCTGAAAAACAAAAACCCCAGAACCGCGTGGTTCTGGGGCGATGGCGGAGGATACGAGATTCGAAACCGCTCGAACCCATATCCTCCGCCACCGCGAAATAACAAGCTTTCCTAGGAAATCATAGCATTTGCAGGCCTTCGTGGAAGAGTCCGGAGGGGACATTTTCGGCGGCAGAGGACGTTTATATTGACCCACTAATAACCCAAAAACTATGCTCGACTTACTCCAGAAGGGGGTTGCATATATCGCGAAAGAAACACGTTGAAGGATGTGATGGTATGGCAAAGAGGAAAGGCTCGCGCAGTTTCGGGTGGATTCGCAAGCGGCCGGTGAAGGATACGGTGAATGGCGGTTCGAAGTCGGCGTACTACGCGTCGTACCTGAACCCGTTTGATAGTTCGGAGCGTGTTCATGCGCCGGACCGGTTCGATACGCTGCTGGATGCACGTAAGTGGTTGGATGAGGAGCATCGCCTGATCAGTTCCGGTGAGTGGACTCGTCCTGCCGACCGGCTCAAGAAGATGCGGGAGCGTGGGCAGACGTTTGGCGAGTTTGCGGAGAAGTGGTTCGACCGGCATAAAGGGGCGTGGCGTCCGCGTACGAGGGAGACGTATCGGGGTCGGCTGAACAGTCGGCTTCTGCCCGTGTTCGGTAATACCCGGTTGCGGGATATCAGCGTGGATATGGTGCGGGAATGGTATGACGGGGACATCGCCAAGGTTCCGGGGCAGCGTGCCAGTTGTTATGGGATGTTGTGGGAGATCATGGAGGAAGCGTACAAGCCTCCGTATCGTCTGTTGGATTTCAACCCGTGCACGATCAAGGGCGGGAGCCGACATGCGGGGGTGGAGCGTCCGGTGGCAACTCCCGAGCAAGTGCAGCAGATCGTGGACGCGATGCCGGAACGGTATCGGCTCATGGTGCTGCTGGCGACATGGATGTCGATGCGGTTCGGTGAGGTGAGGGCGTTGCGGCGCAGTGACATCGATTTGTCTAAAAAGGAGATTCACATCACCCGCAACGTGACGCATACAAGCGAGGACGGGTTCGTGGAGGGCGCTCCCAAGACCCGTGCCGGCGTTCGTACCGTCGCGATTCCCGACTCGTTGGTTCCCGAGATTCGCCGGCATATCGCCCGATTCGCCGGTGAGGGAGCGGATGGACTGTTGTTTCGCTCGGCGGGCGGCGGCTATGTGCACCAGTCCGAGGTCGAGAAGGCGTTTCTGAAGGCGAGAACGGCCGTGGGACTGCCGAACCTGCGGTTCCATGACCTGCGGCATACGGGCAATACCATCGCGATGCAGACCGGTTCGGCGACGCTGGCCGATCTACAGGCTCGTGGCGGTTGGACCACTCCGAACATGGTGTTGCATTACGCGCATTCGAGCATCGAACGGCAGCATGGCATCGCCGACGCTTTGGATGATGTCAGGCAGGGGCGGAAGACCTTGGTCGAGGAGAAACCGGACGCTGCTGCCGGTCATGACGACGATGGTGTGCGTGAGCTGGCAACGAGTCTGAAGGATGCGTTGAGTGGGCAGCAGGCCTTGCTTGACGAGCAGCGCGCGTTGCGTGAACAGAACCAGAAGCTCGTGGAGTTGCTGACGCATGTCGGCTTGGCGCTATAAGCGTCGGAATACCCCGACCTAGTCCTTGCGATGCGGAGCGCGTGGCCGGATTTCGACGTGTGCCGGTAATGCTGGCTGGTTCTGACGGGTCTTGTCGAGCAGAGCGTTTTTCGTGTTGGCTTCCCGGCGGAGTCTGGAGATGTCGAGCCATCCTCGTGCGAAGTTCTTGTCGATTGCAGTGAGCAGGTACATGGATGCGTTGATGATGCGTCGTTTCTGATCTGCGGCGGTGTAGAGGTTGTCGAAGTGGGCGGCTTTGTTGCGTACGCCGCGTAGGTAGGCGAGATTCCTTGCGACGGCTTGTCTGCCTGACTCATCTTGTTGTGTGTTCGGGAATGCTTGCGCGATCTGCAGTTGCCAGAGCTCGCGTTGTAGTGTGGTGCGTTCGCTGTGTTCGGGCAGTCCGATCATTTTGACCCAAGTGCCCCACATGAGCTTGGAGAGTACGTCGTCATGGCTGATTGGCTGTCCGGGGAGGGCGGCCATGGCCAAGTGTCGTGCCTCGCGTATTTGCTTGCTGATGAGCTTGGATACCAATACGGGCTCGTGTTCCTCGCTGGTCCATTGTTCGTCGTTGTGCTCATTGAGGGCCATGACGCGTAGCTGCCGGTCGATCGCGTTGCGTACGGCGATCTCGACGTAGCCGATCTGTTCGTGTAGGACTCCCGCAAACCGGTGATTCCACTTGCATAAGGAGAGCGCGGTCGTTGGGTCTTGGGAGGCGTCATTGAGATATCGGTCGAAGCGCGCTTGTCCGCAGAACTTTTTCGCTTGGCTGATGATTATGACGTCGTCCATATTGACATGGTACACTGATGGCACCTGGGCAGGTCGTCCTGCCTGTGATCCCATTGGCCTCCTCTTTTTCGAGGAGGCCAGTGTTGTATTTGGGGTCGTGTGCCCGGTTTCTGCATGTGCGGTGCTTGACGATGGTGTGATGCACCGCGCTCGTGTGATTGGGTGCGGAGAATCCCCGAAAGGGTTGCGCGTTTTCCCGAAAGGTTGTGCGCGACTTTTCCGCCCCTTTGCGGTTATATGAAAAATTTATGGCCACGATCCTAAATCTTCCGCTTATAAACGGGATTTATGGCCACCGGTTTTTTGAGGGTTGCGGCAGGTGTTTTGTTGTGCGCGAATCCTATACCGCGCGATTACCGACCGAGCGGACAAGTTCGCAGGGTGCGGACTCCAGTCGCTCGGAACGGATAATACCATGAAAAAAGTGATCGCGCGGACGAAGAACCTCGCACTGTATTTGGGCCTCGATGTGGAAACGGTGAGCCGGTTCATGCGCAACGGAATGCTGCTGAAGGAGGCAGCGGAACGCAACCTGATCCATTACGCGGTGGACAAGGACGTGCTGATGGCGGCGATCGACAGGGAGATGCAACGGTCGGCGCGCGGATACGTGAACGTGACCCTGTGGTTCGTTGCGTTCGCCCCGTGGCTGCTGCACAGTTCAGTCGAAGTGAAGCGTGCGGCGGCGGGCGTGCCGACGTGGATGAAGGCCTCCGACATCGCCGAGATATTCGACGTGTCGGCGAAGACCCTGTCCCGTAACGCGGTGATCGGGCCTGAACAGCCGCACGCCATCAGTGCGGTACGGGTGAGGCGCACGCTCCTGTGCCGGGTGTCGGATATCGCGGAACGGTATCCCCGACGCGACAGAGTCATCAAGGGCGACCCAAGAATCTGGCGGGATTGTCAAAAGATAAACTCCGGTTTCACCTGGAATTTCAGGCATGGAAACGAGTCGTGACATGCTGGCCGGGCAACGCTGCGCGGTGTGGGTTCCCGTCATGTCCCGGCATGTGGCGCAACGGTGGCACGCAATGCGTGGGCGGCGTGTCGATGCGGGTTTTTCGGCGGAAATATGACGGCGCCCCGTTTCCCTTCGCTGATGGGCGGGGCGCGAGACGATGACAAGGACGGGATTGATGACGAGGAAAACACAAGGTGGTCAAGACGGCATGAGTGGTGAAGCCGATGATCATGAGGAGTATGACAGCGCGTACCCGTTGCGTTGCCTGCACAGGGTGGCGCGTAACGGCATCGAGGTCAGGTGCGGGCACTGTCGTGGTTGTCGGGGTTTGAAGTTCATGGAAGATGTGCGCATCGGCGTGGACGGATTGTCCCGGCCGGGGAGGTTTGTGTTCATGGCGCTGATGGCTCCGGAGCCGATAGACGTGACCAACATTCATATGGCTCCGCCAAAGCGGTATGCGGACGGGTGGAACCGGGACATCTGCGACCGTTTGCATAGCACGCCATGCCTGTGCGGCCGATGGCACGTGCCCGGTTACGCGCTGACGTGGTTTCGGATACCATACCGATGGAGTACGCCTGACGGACCCGAGGTCTTCCGGAGACGTGCCGAACGCAACCTGCTCACAGCACGGCTGGTTAACGCGACCCTGAGTAAGCTGCGGCGTCGCTATCCCGGGGTTGAAGTGTATTATGCGCTTGACCTGACGAATCTGCTATCCGTACGCGCGCAATGGTTGTTGCGTTTCCCCGCTGATACCTGCGTGGACTGTGACGCTTTGGTGGCATGGCTGGCTGATACCCGGTTGAGGGGATTTGATATGGGCTGGGACCCGGTACATCACGACTGCCGGGTTTTGAAACCGGCTGACATTCTGGCGGAGCAGTTCATGGCTCACATGGTGCATGCCACTTTCCTCGGTACAGGATGCAACGACACCGGGGTGGATGACGAGGCGATTCGTGACATCTACCGGAAATATGGTGCTGAATCTGAAACCGACGGGCGTGGGGAATGGTTCCAAGTGAGCGATACCGACCGATACGGTCGCCAACAGGAGCTCGACGCCCTGCAAAAGGATCGGGACCATTTGAATAGATATCGGCACCGGATGCTGCATGAGCTGACCCGCAGCAGCCTGCTGAACGAGGTGATACCAGACCAGAGCTGTCCCGTGCACGGCGAATTCGGGTACGCTTATGACACTGTCGACTACGGTGTCGGCATGTGGCGGCCGGGGCTTGCGTATGTAGATCGCTGGGAGAAAATGACGTATGATGCCGCCGGGGGAGCCGATTTTGCTGATCTTCTGACGTGCGTGGGCATGCTGCGTCGTAACCGGGAGTGCACGTGCAAATCGAATCCGCTGTTCATCAAGCGCGACGACATCGCCAATTACGGACTGGGCGAACACTTGACGGGATACACGCGCGGATGGAGCAGCCTGAACAAAACGATACTGAAAGCCCAGCGCATAAACCACGTACTGAACCGAGACAATGATACCGAGAACGACGCGTTGAAACTGAACGACTTGCTGCACTGGCTCAAGACCGTGGACTGACAACGACATACCCGGCCAGCACTTTCAACGAGCGTCACAGCGCCCGGCGGTAAATACCCGGAAGAGACCTTGAAATATTGGCTACACGGCGCCGATCGGGGCGGGAAACAGGGCGAAACGGGCCGGTATACAGTTTTTCTAACGGCACAGGCCTTAGAAAAAACCAGCAGGCCCGTAACAATACCGGCAGGAAGCAGGCAAATAGTTCGGGTCCACGGGCACATAATTCCGATCAAACGTTTGCGAGCTCCGATGGATGGGTGAGGATGCGGGATGCCATATGCGGTCATTTGCGGGCATGGGATGGCTCTGCCCGAAGACGGCGGATAGTTGCGATGCGGCTACGGATAGTTGCGTTCCGGTGATTTCACGCGGAATGGCAGCGTGACATGGTGTGCTATCTTGGCAGGCGCATGGGGCATCTGGGGAAATAGTTGCGATGCGACAGTGAGTTGTTCCTATCGGGTTGAGTGATAGTTGCGATGCAAGGTGTGATAGTTGCGATCAACGAGCGGAATAGTTCCGATCGGCAGACCAATACCCGTGAGGTGGTCGGGCGTGTTGGTTGTTCCGTTTCCTGACGCGGAATGCGATGACTCCAACTTTGGAGGCACTAACGCCAATGAATACTTGAGCAGATATGAGAAAGGCCCGCTTCGCTCCTGTTTGATTACGGGAGTGGGCGGGCCTGTAATGGATCGTTGACGTGTTGACCGTTATGGCAGGTTGGGAACGACAGTCATGCCTTCGTATCGCCAGCCTGCCTGATATGCGGTTTTCGCTTCCATGTAATCGGGGGTGAGCAGCAGGCCTGACGTGCGTGGACTGCGCATCCTGTAGATGAGCCACGGGCCAGGTAGCTTATTGTCTGCGCCATTACGGCGTGTTGATTGATTGCTGTTGGTGTTGGAGTTTTGGTTGTTCATGCTTATGTCAGCGGAACCTGCGTTGTTCACGCTGGCGGGGTTGAATACCCTGATAGTCGGGTCCTAGACCATGAGGGCGTGCATATGGGAAGACCCCGGAGCGTATCTCTTAAAGGAGATGTTCCGGGGTCTTGAAGGTTTACTGTCCAGTTATGCGCTGTCAGCGTTCCTCGGTCTTACGGCGACGCACTACTTCGATACCCGCGCCGGCTGCGAAGAGGGTGGCGGCGATCAGCACTGCGGCGGTAGCGTCCACACCAGTGGAGGCCAGCTTCTTACCGTAGGTATAGATGACCGCGTTCTTATCGCTCGGGTCGTTTTCGACCTTCGGGGTTCCCGGCAGGGTGTTGGTGTTCGGAGTCTGGGTATTGGTAGTGTTCCCCGAGCTGCTGCCATTGTTGGTAGTGGAACCGCCATTGTTGGTGTTTCCGCCATTCTCAGTGTTCCCACCGTTGTTCTCAGTGTTGCCGCTGTTGTTCTTCGCCTTGACGATGACCACTCGTGTCGCTGTGGTTACATTTCCTGCGGCGTCGGTGATCGTGTAGGTGAGGGTGTAGGTTCCGGGGGTGTTCACGTCAACCGAACCCGTGACCTTGATGTTCTTGGTCACATCACCATCGGTATTATCCGCAGCGGTAATACCCGCGAGGGCGTCGAACGCATCCCCGGCCGTGATCTGCACGTCACCCACGCCAGTAAACACCGGAGCAGTCGTATCCGCAGGCTTGTCGGGAGTGGTGGGCTTGTCAGGGTTAGTGGGCTTAGCCTTGACGGTGACCACTCGCGTAACCGTGGTGGCGTTGCCCGCAGCGTCAACAACCGTGTAGGTGAGCTGGTACGAACCCGGGGTATTCACATCGACCGTGCCGGAGACCGTGACCTTGCCGGTCAGATCGCCATCCACATCATCCGAAGCCGTAATACCAGCAAGCGGGTTGAACGCATCACCCTGAGTAATCTCAGTGGCAGTCGCTCCGGTAATGGTGGGCTTGGTGACGTCAGTCGGCTTGTCAGGCGTGGTTTCCTTCGCCTTGATGGTAACCGTTCGCGTCACAGTGGTCTTGTTGCCGGCCTTATCGACAGCCGTGTAGGTCAGGGTGTAGGTTCCGGGGGTATTCACATTCACCGAACCAGTGACCGTAACCTGAACCGTGACATCAGTGTCATCCGTACCGGTAATACCCGCAAGAGCATCGAACGCATCCCCAGCCGTAATCTCCACATTCGCAGCACCAGAAATCACCGGTGCGGTCTTGTCAGCAGGCTTGTCAGGTTCAGTAGCCTTCGCCTTGACCGTGACCGTGCGAGTGACCGTTGCCACATTTCCAGCAGCATCCTTGGCCGTATAAGTCAGCGTGTAGGTTCCGGGGGTATTGACATCCACCGAACCGGAGACCGTAACCGTGACTACACCGTCCTTGGCATCCAGACCGCTCACGCCACTCATCGGGTTGAACGCATCACCCTGAGTAATCTCAGTGTTGGACGCTCCACTAATCACCGGCGCATCCTTATCAGCGGTGAGCTCATCGTACGCCTTCTGAGCAGCCGCGAGGTTCGCCTGTGCTTCGTTGAGCGCCTTCTGAGCATCCTCGACGGCCTTGAGTGCAGCGTCATTCGCAGCCACCGTATCCTGAGCGGTCTTCAGCGCCTTCTGAGCGGCTTCCAGCTTCGCCTTGGCCTCAGTAAGCTTCTTGACCTGCTCGTTGAGCTTCTCATACGCGACCCTGATGCGGGCGAGCTGTTCAGGCTGAATACCCGAAGCATCCTCCAGAGCCTTGAGATTGTCCGAAGCCGTCTTCAGAGCATCCGCGGCATCAGACGCACCCTGCTTGGCCTCACCAAGTGCCTTATCCGCAGCGGCCTTGTCACCCTGAGCCGTCTGGAGCGCCTTCTTAGCCTCAGTCAGGGTATTGGCGGCAGCGGTCTGCTTGGCTTGAGCCTCAGTGTACGCGGACTGTGCAGCATTCACCTTGTCCCGCAGGTCGGTCAGCTTCTTCAGCTCATCCTTAGCGGCCTTGAGTTCATCGCTCTTCTGCTGGAGCGTCTGATCAGCGGTAACCTTCGCAGCCTGAGTGGCAGTGACCTTCGCCTCAGCCGCAGTGACCTTCTGATCAAGCTCATTGACCACGCCCTGCTGAGCCGCAATCTCACCGTTCTTCTGCGTGATCTGGATATTCACCTCATTGAGCTCGGTCTGGAGCTTCTCGATTGCAGCCTGATCACCCTCGGAAGGTTCACCATGCTCCTTGACCCACTGATCATACGCACCCTGAGCCGAATCAAGAGCACCCTTCAGCACCTGCGCCTGAGCGACCAGCTGATCACGCTCACCGACCTTCTGGTTATACTCAGCCTGCTTCTTCCCAGTCTCAGTGGTAGCAGTCTCAGCGGCCTTCTGTGCTTCCTCAGCCTTCGCCTTCGCTTCAGCATATTCAGCGGGCGCGTTCTTCAGTGAGTTCTCATACTCATCGAGCATGGCCTTGAATTCCGCGACCGTGTATCGCTTGTCGGAGCCGTTGAAGTTCTTGTGGTAGTTGCTGTACTCGAACTGCTGAGTGCCCGTAGCGAAGCCCTTGGCGGTGGAGTTGTAGTTGTCAATACCCATGGCGAAGCCGGTTGCGGTTACGTCGGATTCGACAATGTTGAGATAGTGACCGACTTCATGGGCGAGTGAATTCTGTCCGAGGTCGGTAAGGCAGCTCATACCCTTATAGCGGCAGGCTTCAATGGCCGGGTTGTTTGCCGCAGCCTGATTGAAAGTCTCCTTCTCAGCGGTGTACCAACCCTGAATGAAGGCGGAGTCGGCAGGGTTGTCATCGTTGTAGTAGGAGCGCACGATGTTTTCACCCAGTCCCCACTGTCGAGTGTCATACGTGTGGTCGTACTGGCCGGTCTGATTCAGCATGTATGACGTGTTCTCATTGTTGCCCGCCGCAGTGATCATGATCACATCGGAGATGAGAACCTCGGACTGTCCTTCCTGCGCACGCAGGGTATTGATGTACTCAATGTAGGCCAGGCTCTTACGCACGTTGGACAGGTTGAACGAGCTCGCTTCATCCTTCGGATTGACGAGTCCCTTGTTGACCCACTCTTGGAACTTCGGATCGGACTTAATCAGATTCTTCGCAGCATCCGACCCATTCTGTTCAATGAATCCAAGCAATCCCTTATCAATCTGCGCCTGTGCCGTATCCGCAGCCTGCTTCTTTCCAGCCGCATCATCAGCAGCCTTCTGCGCTTCAGCCTTCTTAGCGGCCTCATCACTCTTCGCAGAGTCCAACGCATTCTTGGCATCGGTCACAGCCTGTTCCGCCGTGTTGACTTCAGCCTGCTTGGCATCATACTTGGCCTGTGCATCCGCGAGTTCCTGCTTGAGCTTAATACCCTCAGCATCAGAGTTGGCATTGTCGAGCTGCTTCTGGAGGTCATCACGCTTGGTCTTGAGCGCATCCAGTTCAGAGTTGAGGGTATTGAGCTTATCTTTGGCCTCATCCCGCTTCTGCACCGCCTCAGTCTTCTCAGCCGTAGCATCGGAAGCAGCCTTGTCCGCCGCATCCGCATCCTTCTGCGCCTGTTCAACCTGCGGAGTCACCGTATTCACGGTATCCTGCACCTGCTGAATCTTCTCATCCGTGGCCCCGGCATCAGCAGCATTCTTCTGAGCCTCAGTCAGGGTATTCTTCGCAGCGTTAGCATTCGCATCCGCCGCATCCGCATCCTTCTGAGCAGCGTCAACCTTGTTCTGTGCGTCGGTTTCCTTCTGAGCAGCGTCATCAGCCGTCTTCTGCGCTTCAGTCACCTTCGCATCCGCCGCAGCCTTATTCGCCTCAGCCTTGGTCACTTCATCCGCAGCCTGCCCCATCTCAGGCGTGTACTCACCAGACGCATCACCCTTAGCCTGATCGTATTCGGACTGTGCCGCGTCCTTGTCCTTCTGCGCCTGATCAACCTCACCCTGAGCCTGATCGACCTCAGCCTGCTTGTCGGTCACATTCTGCTTGGCCGCGTCAACCTGTTCCTGAGTGGGAGCGTTCTTCTGTGCCTCATCAAGAGCAGCCTGCTTGTCAGCCACATCGGCCTTGGCATCATTCAGGTTCTTCTCGGCTTCGGAAACCGCGTCTTTGGTGACGGTGTTCTGGTTGGGGTCTGCCGGCTGGGTATTCGCGGTGACGTCATCGGCCATCGCATTCGGCGCCACCATGCCAGACAACACCACCGTCGTCACAGCAGCAGTAGCCAACTTCTTATAATCCGGTGTCTTCTTGATCTTCCGACGAGCATGACGAGCCGTAGCCATAGCCCCAGTCCCTTCTTCTAAGGAATGCCATTCTTAGAAGCTTCGACATCATCGTCGGCCATCGGAATACCCGCGCCGCGAGGCATCTCCACTTCTTCTCCGCGAATACCCCTGCTAGAGGTTTCGTTATGGCCTTGAGCATACCGCTCGATAGCTACATTTATGTAGTCACATAAATGTAGCTCTGGGGTTGGCTTAGACATATGACCGACCATGACACCGCTACCGATTGGGCGAAGTACTCCCAAGAGCTCGGCTTCACCCTTCGTCGGTTACGTGGGGCTCGTGGGTTCAGTCAGGAACGAGTCGCGTCCGATGCGGGAATGTCGAAGGTGCAGTATCAGCGATTGGAAGGTCTGGGCGGAGCTCCTTCGAACCCCACCATCAAGACACTGATCGCCGTGGCCGAGGTTCTCGACGTCTCGATCGGAGACTTGGTGCCGCAGCCGTGGCCTGATCTGCGAGCCAGATAGATATAAGGAATACTTTGTGGTTGAGAAGTGTCAGCGGATTACGCGCTCTATAAATAGCGGAGAAACGGCTTCATCGCAGGCGTGAGAGGAATACCCGGAGTCTGGTGCAATCGGATTCTTTGGGACTTTTGAGCTGCTCTACTGGGCGGTACAGTCGGTTTTCCTAAGACATTTGAAATTCAATAAAGTCTTTTATATATATCTATATATACGCTCAGACTCAACTGCCGTGCGCCCGTTAGCTGGGTGTTCTTTGCTGACCTGGCTTACATCCAGTCCGCCTTTGGAGATCCAGACACACTATATTGATAGCAGCGATCGATGGCCCGTCAGGGACATCGATTCCTTATTGTCGTGACATTTTTGCGACTAATAGTTTATTACCGCGGTTTTCCGATGCGCGGGACCGGTCGGAGCGTGAGGTGGTCTCGCAGCGGGCAGGGGATAGGCGAACGACTCGAATGAGGTTATTTCTGGAGTCAGAGACATTCGAAGATTTAGCGATGAGCGTAACCGGATGGGCTATCCTCGATTTTCGCCATACCGCGACACGCCCGGGCCGGGAAAATACCTTGAAAAGAGCGGTAGGAAGCGGGATAACAGTAAGCCGATAGACTAAAAAGTAGCCAACTAATAACCCTAAAAACAACCCGCACGGGCGAAACCCTTTGAAAAATAAGGGTTTCTAGAGCGGAGGATACGAGATTCGAACTCGTGAGGCTGTTACACCAACACGCTTTCCAAGCGTGCGCCATAGACCACTAGGCGAATCCTCCATTTGCCGTTTGCTAGCACCCGTAGGCTCTAACAGACAACTCGAAGAGAATACCACAGGATCATGGACAAGCAAAACGGATTTGCGCGCGGTGTGTCGCGCTGTGATACAAGTACAACGAAAAGCTCGGTAAAAAATGCAGCGAAAGATTGCTTGAAGCCTCGTGAACGCTCGGCAAAAAGCCGCAAAAGCACTCCTCCATAATCAGTGCAAGAATGGAGGGCATGACTACAACGCCGAAGAATCCTCAGGAACCGCTCCGCGCCGAATCTACGCCCGTAACCTCCGCACCCGCGCGTAAGCACGCGAAGAACCCGTTCGACAAGCTCGCCATCGTCGTGGTGACCTACAAGCGTCAGCAGCTGCTCACCGTACTGCTCGACTCTATTGAGCATCTCGAAATCGCCCCGTGGCGCATTGTCATCGTCGACAATGAGCACTCTGACGAGACCAAGGCGATGATCGACGAATTCCGCAGCACAATCACTACGCAGTGGGGCACTACTGTTGCTGATCGTTCCGGCAACGAAAACCGCGTAGTCTACGCGCCACAAACCGACAATCTCGGCGGCGCAGGCGGTTTCTCCGCCGGCGTGAAAAAAGCGTACGAACTCGGCGCGGAATGGTTCTGGGTAATGGACGACGATGTCGCCGTAGAACCTGACGGCCTCAACAAACTTGCCAAGTGGGCTGACAAGCATGATGTCATTCAGGGAAGCCGCTACGACTACGATGGTGGCCCGTTCTACTGGCAGTACGATTTCATCGTGCCGCTCGGCATCCCGAACCCGATCGCGCCCGCCGCGTTCGGTCCCGCTGGCTACCGCGTTATGAACACGCTGTGCTTCGAAGGTGGCCTATTCCGCCGTCGCGTTGTTGATCAAATTGGCTTCCCGGATCCGCGCTTCTTTATCTACTGGGATGACACGATGTACGGCTACCTCGCCAGCAAAGTCACCAACCCGATCGTTGTGCCGGACGTGGTATTGCGCCGCACGCGCGAAATTGGTAACTGGGATATTGCCGGCCTGCGCCAGCTCAACTCCACGTCGGACATGAACCGCTACCACATCATGCGCAATCGCGGTTACATGGCCCGCTACTTCATGGCGCACGGCGACTATCGTCCGTTCCTGTTCGGTCTCGGCACGCTTGCCACGTTCGCAAAAGAGCTGATTCGCCTAGTGGCAGTTGATCGTGAACATGTGCGCACGGGCGTGGCGAAACTGGTCAAAGGTTGGCTTGATTCGCGCAAGCTCATGCACGATCAGCATTGGCAGCCGATGCCGCCGCTGCAGTCGAAGTAAACGCACGCCGGCGAAATTTGCTGGCGAAGTTGTCATCATTCTGCAAGTATTGCCCGCCTGCCCGCGGTGGTTGTGCCGCGGGCCATTAGGCTGAAGGAAGTGCGTCGACCATCTTTCCTCGTTGTATATTGCGCTGGTATGCGGGTGGATGCTGTCGGCGTGTGTGATGCTGGCGGAAGACGCTGGGTGCCGGCTTGCGTTTGAGGAGAAAAGATGGCTTCGTCGAGGTTTACGGTTGGTGTTGCGTCGATTGTGTCAGTGGCGTTGCTGTGCGCGGTGGGGGCTGCGCCGGCACACGCGTTGACCGATGTGAATTTAGATGCTGTGGCAGCTCAGAGTGACAGTGGTATCACGCTGACGTTGAATAGTCAGTCGGTGGCTGATAATGCAGCTGAAGCAATGCCGGACAATCCAACCAAGGATCTTCCAGATTCGGTGAGCAGCAAAATTTCTGATGATGCCACCGTTGTCTCCGAGGACTATGCACTCACTGAAGACGGTGAACTCAAAGAACTTTCCACTGGCAAAACCGTGACTGATCCGACGCTGGTTGGTACCGCAACCACGCAGCCTGATCCGCTGGCAAAAACTAATGGTGAATCATTTATCCCCGTATCTGTTGGTGAAGTGCGCGACGCGATGAGCGAAACAGGCGATAGTGCAAGTGCTAGTGCTGCGGGTTCAGCTACTAGCTCAGCTTCCAAAACTGACGGTGTGGTGCGCTTCACTGCACTGCAAGGCAACGAATATGGGGCCTACTGGGGTACGTTTAACGGCACGTCCGCATTCTTCAATAAGAGCGGCAAACTGTTCGCTCAGCAGGCCAAGGGCGTTGTGGATGTTTCCGCATGGCAGCAGAACATTGACTGGGAGGCTGCTCAGCGCGCTGGCGTTGAGGGTGCGATTATCCGTCTCGGCTACGGCTGGGAAAATGCGATCGATAATCAGGCGATTTATAACATCAAGGAATGCAAGCGACTGGGTATTCCATTTGGCGTCTACTGGTATTCATACGCATATGATGCACGTTTTGGTGCTGGCGAAGGCAAGGATGTTGTTGAGAAATTGAAGGAAGCTGGTGTGGAGCCTAGCGACCTTTCGTACCCGATCTATTACGATCTCGAAGCGTATTCGTGGGCGGCTCATCCGCATCCCACTAAGCCGGCAGTCTACGAGGAGATTGTCAACGCGTGGTACGCGCAGTTGCAGGCCGCTGGGTACACGAATCTTGGTGTGTACTCGTATACGAGCTATCTAAACTCTGCGCTGAAATCGTCGATGATTTACGAGAAAACCAGCTGGGTTGCGCAGTACGGTCCCACTATGCAGTTCGACTCTTTTGGTAGTAACGAGCGCGGTTGGCAGTACACCAGCCAAGGTGCAGTGAATGGTATTCCGGGCGCGGTGGATTTGAACGCTTTTGGTAATGCGCAAATCTGTGGTGGTGGCTCCTCGGGCAATACGGTGGCGATCTGCCGCGTATACAACCCGAATAGCGGTTTGCATCATTACACTGCCTCGTATGATGAAGCGGTCATGCTGGTTGCTGCTGGCTGGCGCGATGAGGGTGCCGCGTTCAAAGTCGGTAAGTCTGGCACGCCTGTATACCGCGAATATAATCCGAACGACGGCAACCATAATTGGACGATGAGTGGCGGCGAACACGCGCAGCTGGTTGCCCTTGGTTGGCACGATGAAGGTACGTCTTGGTACGTGTCTTCCAGCGATCCGGTGGCGGTGTACCGCTTGTACAATCCGAACAGCGGTGAGCATATTTACACCACGTCATACGGCGAATACGAAGCGGTTGGCGCAGCTGGCTGGCGACAGGAAGGCGTGGCCTGGAAGGCGCGCTCGTAGTTCGTCGGAACGCGTGTATTCACGTTTGTTTGCACTGTGTGCGTGAAGATTAGTGAAGATTAGTGAAGATTAGTGAAGATTAGTGGGTGAAGAATTCCCCGGGGAAGCGCTTGCTCGCTGCTGCTGTGTTATCGGCACGTAGCAGTGCGCATGCGAACGATCCGTCAGGGAAAGCTGCAGCGAGTTGATTGGGATGAGCGACGAACAGTGCGGTTGCAAGACCATCGGCCATTGCTGTGGGGTAGTGGGTGATATTGCTGCTGCCGTTGTGCTGGCTGGTTTCGGTTGTGCTGGCCGTCGATAGTGTTTCGACCGGTGCGTAAACCCACGTGGCGTGCACATCGTGTACCGGGCGGCCGTCGATGGCGTTGAGCAAATGATGAAGTTCGTGTGCTTCCGCGTCTTGCCAATGGCGACGGCTCGGAGCGGAAGCGCAGAACGCGCCGGTTGTTATGTGCGCAATCCCAACAGCATTGGCAGTATTGCGCGGATCTTCTAGTGCGATGGTGATCGGCTCGGCTGAGTGAATGCGCAGATCGCCGCCTGCGTTGATCACGAATTCACGATAGTTCGCTGCACGCAATCGTTGTGCGATGAGATCAACGCAATAGCCCTTACCGCAGGCGCCAAAATCCAAATACACCGGGCAATGAGTGATCAGCGTCGTGCCATGCTCGCTTTGCCGGGTTATGTCATTGCGCCACGTGGGGCGCCCATGCAAAGCACCAAGCTGGTTTGCGGCGCCCGGCTGCATAGTAAAGGTCAGCTTTGCATCGTAGCCAAGACGAATAAGATCTTCCCCAACACACGGGTCGATTGCGCCGTCAGTCGCTGTAACCAGTTGATCGTACAGGTCAAACAATCCAGCACACCAATCGGGAAAATCAAACTGCCCGCCGTGCGCTGCGCGGTTCATGCTACCGACGATTGAGTCTTGACGAAATCGAGATAGCGCGGCTTCATAGTGAGCGACGAATGAGCGGATGCCTGCAGCTGTGGTACTGGAAATTGCTTTCGATGAAGAGATGATCATGCCCGTGCCTAGGGCGTTCGGTAGATCGAACGTATACGGCATTCGTTCGGCAAGTGTGCTCATGCCTTTATCTTATGGGGTGCGAAAGGCTAGGTTGTCAGATTGATAGTCTGTCGGGCTGTTAGTGTGCATATCCGACTATTGTTAGTGTGCATATTCGGTCCAAGTGTGCATATCCGGACTATATTGATACCCCCTTAGCGTTGTAGGTAAGCCGGATATGCACACAAATGCAGAGGGCTCGTATACTGGGGAAGGTGACACAGTGTCAACGGTGGTGTCATTGGCATATGTCGGAACGAGGAGGTTCAAGATGGCCGGCAAATATGAGGTGTCAACGCAAGAATCTGGTCCAGAATCTAGTCCAGTACAACCGCGCGTGAAAGACCTTCCCACCGCCAAAGTATGGGCGTTCGCAGTTGGCCAATTCGGCTGGGCGCTCTTGAGTGGCATTATCTCTAACTGGCTCGTGTACTTTTACCAGCCAGACGCCGAAACCGTGGCACAAGGACAAACCATCTTCGTTCCACAAGGTCTGGTAATCCTCGGAATTGTCACCGTTGTAGGCGGTATTACCGCGTTCGCACGCTTCTTCGACGCGTTTATTGACCCCGCAGTCGCAAGCCTATCCGACCGCAGCAAATCACCGCGTGGCCGCCGCATCCCGTTCCTGCAGTTCGCCGCGCTGCCGCTCGCCATTGTCACCGTGCTCGTCTTCTGGAGCCCAGTGAACGGTACTAGCTGGCTCAACGCCGCGTTTTTGTTCGTGACGGTCATCGGCTACTACATTGCGCTCACGTTCTACTGCACGCCGTACAACGCGCTCATCGCCGAACTTGGTCACGATTCCAAGCAGCAGCTCAACATTTCCACGACTATTTCGTTCACGTTCATCGCCGGCACCGCGGTCGCTTACGTTGCGCCAGTGATCTGGGGTGCGTTCGTGCCCGGGCTTGGCCGTGTGAACGCCATTCGTGTCACGTTCACGATTCTGGCGGCGCTTGCATTCGTGTGCATGATTGTGCCGGTACTCGCCATCAACGAGCGCGAATACGTCGATTCCAAGCCAACCAGCGAAGATACGCTTACGTCGTTGAAGCAGACGTTCCGCGACCGCGAATTTGTGAAGTTTGTCAGCTCTGACATCGTCTACTGGGTGGCGATTACGATGTTTCAGACTGGATTGCCGTTCTTTGTGACGAGCTTGTTGAAACTGCCGGAAACTACCACGACGATTTATTTTGTGCTGATGACTGGCGTTTCCGTGCTGTTCTACTTGCCGGTGAACCTACTGGCCGGACGCGTGGGCAAGAAGCGTCTGATGTTGGTCGGTTTTGTGATTTTCACCTGCGCGTATGTGTTCGCTTCGCTGCTTGGTTCGGGCGTGCTGGGCGCAGTGCCGGCGATGGTGCAAGGTGTGATTTTGTCGGTTGCGTGCGCGGTGCCGATGGCTGTGTTCGGCATCCTGCCGCAGGCGGTGGTGGCGAATATTGCTGATGCAAGTTCAAAGACCACTGGTGAGGATCGTCAAGGCATGTTCTATGCGGCGCGCACGTTCGCGATGAAAATGGGTCAGAGCCTGTCGATGTTGCTGTTCACGGGCTTAAGCACGATCGGTGCTGCGTCCGGCTCTGGCGCGGGTTATCGCGCGGCGGCGGTGTGCGCAGCAGTGCTGTGCGGCGTCGGTGGCATTGTGTTCGCGTTCTACAACGAGCGCAAGGTGCTTACGGTGCTGGAAGCGTGAGGTTTTCCGCGCCCGTTTCCGGGCATACGGTCACTGTTTCCGGGCATACAGCCGGTTCAGACGCCCAAAGTGGCCGTATGCCCGGAAATAGCGACCGTGTGCCCGGGGGGTATGTTGGTGCGTCGGCGTGTTGCGCGGCAGGACTTAGTGGATGCGGGTTGCGCGGCCCAGTGTGGATTCGCGGGCGCGCAGGGTGAAAGGCGCCACATCGACGGTCGGCGCACTATCGGTACTGTTGGCGGCGGCGGTGCGCGTTGCGCTGGCGGCGTTGTTGTGGACGTTACCACCGTGAACGCCGTTGTTACCGCTGCCGCCGACGCCGACCGTGCCGCCAATGTTGCCACCATCGCCGCTATGATCGCCGTTGCGGGGTGCGCTGTCGTAGTCCGCGCCAGAATCCGCAGTATCGGTTCGGTTGAGCTGTTCCATGAGACGGCTGACGATCATATTGGCCATTGCGGTCATATCAATGTCGATTGTGGATAGGGATGGTGTGGCGATATCGCCGTAGGTGACGCCGTCGAAGCCGATGATCTTGACGTCGTCAGGCACCTGCAGACCGGCGTCTTCAAGCCCGCGGATTGCGCCGAGTGCGGCCACATCGGACATGCCGAAGATGCCGTCGAAGAGGAAATCGCCGTGCGCGCGTTCGGCCATTTCGCGAATCACTGTGCGCGTTAGCTCATACGTCCAGTCGACAGGCAGGCACTGCGCCGGCTCCAGCTCGAATCCGTGATCTCGCAGGGCCTGTGCTGCGCCGGCGACACGCAGTTCGCACACGGTACGCAGCGGGCGTGCGGCGGATGCAGAGTCGGAATCCGCGGCGATCGCGTCGATATCGTCAATGAACGTGCCACCGAGCAGTAGCGGCCGCCTGACACCCACTGACAGCAGGTGTGCGATCGCTTGATAGGCGCCCTCGTAGTTTGGTGTGTTTACAGTGGCCAGTTGCGGGTCGGGCGAGCAGTCGTCGATAAGGATTAGCGGGCGGCTTTGCGCGAGTGTGCGTGCCTCCGCGCCGCTGAGCTGCGGGGTGGCGAGGATAAGGCCATCGCAGAACAGGCTGTTGGTGCTGCTGAGCGCTGATTTCTCGCTTTCTGCTGAATACAGCGACTGGCGGATAAGCATCTGCATGCCGTTCGCCTCAGCGGCGCGCGAAACCTCTTTGGCGAGTTTGCTATAGAACGGCGAGTCGAGATCTTGGATGATGAATTCGAGGATGCCGTTGCGCCCGGAGCTGAGCGCTCGCGCAGCGAGATTCGTCTGATAGTTGAGTCGTTGCGCAGTTTGGATGATTCGCGCGCGCGTGGCCTCGCTGACATTGGATTTGCCGCGCAGTGCGTTCGATACGGTCATTTTCGATACGCCGGCCGCTCTCGCGATATCAAGTAGCGTCGCCATGCGTCTCTCCTCTCTCCGATCGTCGTGAACGTTTGAAAACGCTGTGATTCCAGTGATTTCCATGCGTTCGACGTCGTCGTGCATCGTCTCATTTGACAATTGTAGTGTACCGGTATACTATTTGGTTTACCGGTAAGTTTACCGGTAAATAAAAACCGGTGTTGGAAACAACGAAGTAGCACGTCGGCGATTCGGCAACGTCTGCCGATGCCGTCGAACTCAAGTCGATAGGCCGATGCCGGGGGCATGCGGTTGCAGTCGCATGACGGGAAGGCGTGGGGCCGGGAGATGCCCGGTCGAACGGAAGCAAAGGAGCGTTCGTATGTTTATGAAGAAGCTTGCGGCGGCCGGACTCGCGGCCGCGACGCTGATGTCGGTTGCCGCGTGCGGCAGCACCACCGCGTCGAACGGCGGATCGTCCTCCGGCAGCGAGAAGACCACCATTACCGTGTGGGCATGGGAGCCGTTGATCGAGAAGACCGTCGCCGGATTTGAAAAGGAAAACCCGAACATCAAGGTCAAGGTCGTCAACGCCGGCACCAACAATGACGAATACACAGCGCTTTCCAACGCGGTCAACGCCGGCTCCGGCGCCCCCGATCTAGTGCAGCTCGACTTCAACGCCGTACCGCAGTTCGCCTACTCCGGCGCTCTCGAGGATATGAGCCAGTACGGCGGCGACAAGGTGCTCAGCAAGTTCACTGCGGGCGCGCAGTCCGGTGCAACGGTGGACGGCAAGATGTACGGCATGCCGATGGGCACCGGCCCGATGGCCTTGTTTTATAACAAGGATGTCTTCGACAAGGCTGGCGTAACTGAAGCCCCGAAGACGTGGGACGAGTATTACGAGGCTGCCAAGAAGATTCATGCGCTCGGCTCCGACTACTACATCACCTCCGACACTGGTGACGCCGGCTTCGCAATGTCGATGATCTGGCTCGCAGGCGGCCAGCCCTTCAAGGTCGATGGTGAGAACGTGACCATTAACCTCACCGGTGACTCCGGCGTCAAAGCATTCGCTGAATTCTGGCAGAAGATGATCGACGAGGACCTTATCGACACCAAGACCGCCGGCTGGTCCGACGAATGGTACAAGTCGCTCAACAACGGCCACATCGCTTCGCTGATTACCGGCGCTTGGATGCCGATCACCCTGGAGAACAGCGTCGCCGACGCTGCCGGCAAGTATCGCGTGGCCAACACCCCGACCCCGAACGGCGAAGAGGTCAACTCCGAGAACGGCGGCGGCGCACTGGCCATCGTCAAGGGTTCCAAGAACGCTGAGGCCGCCTACAAGTTCGCCGAATACGTCGGCATCGGTGGTGGTAACAAGACCTTCACCGAAGGCGGCAGCTTCCCGCCGGATACCGCCACCCTGGAGGACAGCTCCTTCACCGACAAGACCAGCGACTACTTCGGCGGTCAGAAGGCCAACGAGGTACTCGCTAAGGCAGCTGAGGACGTCAAGGAATCCTTCACCTTCCTGCCCTTCCAGGTTTACGGCAACTCCATCTACGCAGACACCGTCGGCAAGGCATTCAGCGGCAATGGCACGATGATGGAGGGCTTCGCAGCTTGGCAGAAGCAGCTGGTCGAGTACGGCAATGGTCAGGGCTTCAAGGTCAACGAGTGACGAATGACGGGCAATAGGCCGAAAGGCCGTTGCGAAAGCTGACGGCGACAAGCGCCCGGCGGGCATAGCTGCCGCCCGGGCGATCGCTGGAACAAATGAGAATATGTGCGCGCGGTACCTTCTTACTTCCTTCCTTCTGGGCGCCGCGCGCTTTTTCATGCGACCGGGTGATTGCGGTCGAACGGTTGCGAGTGAACGATCATGCGGGGGAATGACATGGATGACGAACGGTATCTGTACGCCTACTTCCACGGCGACGAAAGCCTGGATGACGACCAGCAGGTGCGATTCGCCGTCAGTGGCGACGCGCTGCATTGGACGACGATGAACGGCGGCCGCCCGGTGCTGCGTTCGGATATCGGCGACGGCGGCGTGCGCGATCCGTTCCTGATTCGCCTGCCGCAAGGCGGATTTGTGATTATCGCGACCGATCTGCAGATCAAGAATCCACGATATGTTTCGCCTGACCGTTCCCCGTGGGATCAGGCGCAGATCATCGGCAGTCACGATATTGCGATCTGGCGGTCCGACGATCTTGTGCATTGGAACGGCCCGCAGCTGGTCGATGTGGTCGGCGGTTGCCCGCTCGGCAACGTGTGGGCGCCCAAAGCCACGTTCGTGGCAGAATACGGTGCCTATCTGGTGTATTGGGCTGGCACCTGCGCTGATGACGATTACGCGCGCAACCGCATCTACGCTTGCTGGACTGAGGATTTCCGCGATTTTTCGCCGATGTTCACGCTGATCGAACGCGATCATTCATGCATCGACGCTGAGCTGACTCGTCGCGGTGACGGCCGCTGGGTGCTGTACATGAAGAACGAAACCGACAAGATCGTCGATGTATACGTGTCCGATCGGCTGTTCGACGATGATGTAGAGTCGGGCGCAGATTCGCGCCCGACTGTCCCGCTGTCCTGTGCTTTTAGACGTATTGATCAGCCAGCGATCAGCAGTCTGCACGGTGTCGAAGGTCCCTGCGCCGTCGCGCGCGCGGGCGGCGACGTCGTACTGTATCTCGACGAATACATGGGCGCCAAGCGCGGCTATATGCCGTTGATTGGTGACGATCCGACGCGTGCTGGCTCGTTCGCGCTTGCCGGCTTGGATGATTACCGTATGCCTGACGGTGCTCGGCACGGTTCGATACTGCCGATCACGCGCGAAGAGGCCGCGCGCGTCGAAACAGCGTTCGGCATCGCCTGATACACGTGCCGGGAGTACGCGGGACATTGCGCGGTGTTGGTTCCCGGGCATACGGTCACTGTTTCCGGGCATACAGCCGGTTCAGACGCCCAAAGTGGCCGTATGCCCGGGAAGTGTCTAGGGTGCGTCGGCGTGTTGTGTAGGGACAACGTTGGTAGATATCGGATGGTGAGACGAAGTAGGGGGCATTTTTGATATAAATAGCGTTGATATTCCGCCATAATCGTGGCATTACCGCAAAATCACAAAAAAATCAAGACTGTTTTTTCTGGAAGTTTCCTCGTAGGTTGGTGCGCGATGGGCGAAAGCCTGTATGCGCATATTGAGAGGAAGCTTCAGTAATGTCGAATCGTGCCTTCATAAGTCGTGCCGTCGCACAGTTGACGGTCGCACGCACGGCAATGAAAACGATCGCGGCCAAGATAACGGTTGCTGTGATCGCGTTCGTCGCCGCGCTTGTGACCATGCTGGCGATTGCTGTCGCGCCACTTTCGACTGCATCATCGCCGGTCGCTGCGATCCTGCCGGCTGCGCGCGTTGCTGTCGCTGATGAGAGCAGCAGCGTCGATTATGAAACATGGTCAGCTGTTGCTAAAGCTATTGATAAGCAGCTGCAGGACGGCCTCAAGGAATACACGTCTGGTAACACGGCCGGCTCCACGTCCAAGTTCATGGCCGCGTACAACACGATCTACATCGCGTCCAACTTCACCGCTGTCGTGCGCGACTCGGTCAGCTCCGACAAGCAGGCCGCACAACAGCAGGCGTTCCAGGACATCCAGAATCTCTCGTACACGGGCGGCAACGACGATCAGCTCAAGCAGAAGATCGCCGATCTGGTCAATGACCTGACTGCGACCGCGCAGCAGCTCGACGCGAACACCAGCCTCGCTAACCCGAAGAAGTACGCCGAAGACCTGCAGGCGCAGATTGCCAAGGAGCGTAAGGAACTCGACGCCAAAAAGAAGAAGAACCCGGGCAAGGGCAACCGTTCGTGGACCGACGTGGCCAACGAAATGACACCGATCCTCGATAACGCGTACAAGGCATACGCGGCGGGCGACGGCGCGAAGGGCGCCACGCTCGTCAACAACGCGTACTACCAGTACTACGAGAAGCTCGGCTTCGAGAAGAACGTGATGAATGCGATTAGCGGCGACCGTGTTTCGCAGGTTGAATACCAGTTCAAGATGTGCCGCAAGTCGATGAACACGGGCGCGGATTTGAAGAGCACCAAGAAGCTCGTCGACGATCTTAAGGCCATGCTGGTCAAGGATGCAGGCATCCTCGACGGCGGTGCAGCTGATAAGGAAGGCGGTTTCACCAAGCTCATCACCAGCGCGGTCGGTCAGGCGTTCTTGATCCTCATTCGCGAGGGCCTCGAAGCACTGCTCGTGGTCGCGGCCGTGGTCGCGTACCTCGTCAAGTCCGGCAACAAGCGCTTCACCAAGTGGATCTACCTCGGCGTGCTCGCGGGTCTCGCGGGTGCTGGCGTGGTCGCGGTGATCTTCGTGCTCGCATTCGGCGGCTCCGGCCCAGTGCAGGAGATTATGGAAGGCGTGTGCGCACTCGTGGCTATGGGCATGCTGCTGTGGACCAGCAACTGGATGCTTAACAAGTCGAGCGTTGAGGCGTGGAATCGTTACATTCGCAACAAGACTGAGGCGGCCGTTAAGTCGGTGTCCGCTCAGGTTGAGGCTGGCGATCGCGTTGCGTTCGGCACGGTGATTTCGCTGGCCATGCTGAGCTTCCTCGCGGTGTTCCGTGAGGGCGCCGAAACCGTGATCTTCTACCAGTCGATCTACACGATGAGCCAGGATACGCACGGCATGTGGGTTGGCGGTATCGCCGCGGCCGTAGTGCTGGTGATTATCTTCTTCGTTATCCGATTCACGTCGGTGAAGATTCCGATCGGCCCGTTCTTCCTCGTCACGTCGATCCTGATGTCGGTGCTCGTGGTTGTCTTCGCAGGCGGCGGCGTGCACTCGCTGATCGAAGGCGACGCACTGCCCGCCACATACCTGCAGGGCGTGCCAACGAACGACTGGCTCGGCTTCTACCCGTACGTTGAGTGCATCGTTGCGCAGGTGATCGCGGCCATCGCAGTGATTGCACTGTTCGTGGTCGGCTTCGCCAAGCAGCGCAAGGCTAAGGCCGAGCTGGCTGCTGGCGGTTCCGGCAAGTCCAACAAGACTGGTGGTGCGGATAACGACTCCGACGATGCAGCATCGGCTGCCGCTGCCGTCGTCACGACTGCTGCAGTCTGACCTGAGAACCTGAAGAATTCAGGAATCTAAGATTTTCCCCAAAATTTCAACCTAAACAAAGGAAGAGAAAATGAAGAACAAGAAGATTGCAGCCCTCCTGGGCGTGCTGCTCGCCGGTTCGATGGCTGTCTCGCTGGCCGCCTGCGGTTCGACTAACAATGCGTCGAACGACACCAAGTCGGACACTTCCACCTCCGACACCAAGTCCGACACCTCGTCGGACTCCAGCTCTGATTCCGGTGCTGGCTTCGAGGAAGTTCCGGTTGGCCCGTCCGGCACCGCTGAAGAGCAGGATCAGGACAGCGGTCCGCTGACCGTTGGCGCTGTGTACTTCCAGCCGATCGATATGGAACCGGCTTCCTCTGGCCTCAAGGCTGCGGACGCTTCCTTCCACCTTGAAGCTGACATTCACGCCAACGAAGAGGGCACCAAGCTCGGCTATGGTAAGGGCGACTTCGTGCCGGACCTGACCGTGAACTACACGATCATCGACAAGTCCACTGGCAAGGAAGTTGAAGGCGGCAAGGCTACCTCCGGTACCTTCATGCAGATGAACGCCTCCGACGGCCCGCACTACGGTGCTAACGTGAAGCTCGACAAGGCTGGCACCTACCAGCTCAAGCTCTCGATCGAGTCCCCGGCTGCTAAGGGCTGGATGCTGCACGTTGACCCGGAAACCGGCGTCACCGGCCGCTTCTGGACCGAGCCGATCGAAGTCACCTTCGACAACTGGGATTACACGCCGCGTCAGTGGTGAGCGCGTAAGCGAACAGTCCGGTGGACTGTTCGTAGCGCTCACGGGCGATGCGATAGCATCGCCCAGGACAGCCAGCCGAAGGCTGTCCTCCAGGGTCACGACGGAGTGGCCGAGCCGTTAAAAAACAACCCGGTGGGTTGTTTTTAGGCGAGGGTGAGCGATAGCGAGCCAGCAATAAACGCGTTCGCGACAGCGAACGTCCGAATAACGCCGGCGGTATCGTTGATTCCATTGTGGCGATATAGCAAAACGCTCCCTTCCGCATGAGGGGAGCTTTTGCTGTTTTTAGGATGTTGGGCGAAACGATGAAAGGACGCGAATGCTTGAACAATTCGTGGCGGTGATGCCGGGGACGTTGGCCCCTGCATTGCTCGTGATGTGCCTGAGCGTGATGCTCACGGTCGGCGAGGGGCGCGACAAGCCGATGAGCACGCATTGGCGTCTGGGCGGCCTGATCATCGGTACGGTCGCGGCGATCATATTCGCTGCCCTGCGAGCGTCGGCCGTCATCAACCAGCGCACGTTCATCAACTATCCGGTGCTGTGCGTCGCGGTTGTTGTTGACTTGCTCGCGATCGTAATCGTCATCTGCGCGCGAAAAATCACCACGAACTGGCAGCAGCATGCGATTTGGATGCATGTTGCGAACGCGATCGCCGCGCTCGACATCGCGCTCACGCTGTTTTACGCGCTGCCTGACGTGATCTTGCAGTTGACGATCTGGGTTGAACCTGGCGACCCGATTTTCACGTCGGCGATGCTGCTGCGCGCGCTCGGCTTCGCGCTGGGACTGGCGATGTCGATTATTGTCGCCGCAATCTTCCGCACAATGCGTTCGACCGCGGTGCGATTCGCGTTCACGGTTGCTGTTGTGTTGACGATGGCGATCCTGTTCGTGCAGCATCTGACCGGCCTTGCGCAGATCTTGCAGGCGCGTGGATTCCCGATGAACCACACCGAGTTTGTGTTGCTCGCATGGTCGATTAACAACAATCGCGGCATGATCATGGCGCAGGCGTTCACGTTCCTGATTCCGGCCATCGCGTCGATCGTCGCCGGATTGCGCATGCCGATGACCGGCCCGAACGAGGCGACCGTGCGCAAGCACAAGGCGTTCCGCCGTCGTGCGATCGCCGCTGCCGCATGGAGCGTCGTTGCGGCAATCGGTGTGACTGCAACGCTCACGTTTGGCGTGGCTGCTACCCAGCAGGAAGTCACGCTTTCGCCGCCGGAAGCGTATTCGCTGAAGGACGGCGTGGCGACGATTCCGTTCAGTCAGGTCGAGGATGGCCACTTGCATCGTTTTGAATACAAGGCGAAAGATGGCACCGTGATGCGGTTTATCATCATCAAGAAGAACGGTGGCGCATACGGTATCGGCCTCGACGCGTGCGAGAACTGCGGCGACGCGGGCTACTACGAGAAGGACGGCAAGATCATCTGCAAGAAGTGCGAGGTTGCGATCAACTTGGCGACCATCGGCTTCCGCGGTGGCTGCAACCCAGTGCCGTTCCCCTACAAGACCGGTAACGGCAAGATCACCATTCAGACTGCGGATCTGGACGCCCTGAGCGCCCACTTCCAGTGAACGCCGGCAGGAGGCAAGAATCATGTTCTTTCTGCGAATGATCGCGCGGTCGTTCACGCGCCAGCTGCGTAGGCGGCTGCTTATCGCGCTTACTGTGTGCCTGTCGGCCACGGTGAGCGTCTCGATGTTGGGCGTCGTGTTCGATGTCGGTGACAAGCTCAACGCTGAGCTGTCGACGTACGGTTCGAATATCGTCGTACAGCCGAAGGCCGACGCGGTCGTCTCCGACTTGTACAACACCACAGGGCTTACTGGTGCGGCCGCCCAAGCCGATCCGACCGCGTTCCTCAAGGAATCGGACGCGGCGAAAATCAAAACAATCTTCTGGGCATTCAACATCACCAACTTTGCGCCGCAGCTTAACGTGCACGCTGAAGTCAATGGCACGAACGCGCCGCTGGTAGGCACCTGGTTCAACAAGGAATTAAAGCTCGCGTCCGGCGAGACGACCGTGGTCGGTGTTGAGGGTATGCGTTCGTGGTGGAAGATCGAAGGTACATGGCCGAAGGACGATACCGATCAGGGCATGATCGGCGCGACGCTCGCGCAGCAGCTCGGCGTCAAGATCGGCGATACGGTCACTCTCAAGAAGACCACCGCGTCCGGCAAACACAACGAGCAGGCGATCAAAATCGTCGGCGTGTACGATTCCGGCGATGACGAGAACGGCTCACTGTACTTGTCGAGTTCGGTTGCGCAAGTGCTTGCGGACTTGCCTGATTCAGCCGACAAAATCGAGGTGAAGGCGCTTACTACGCCGGAGAACGACCTCGCGCGTAAGGCTGCGCAGAACCCAGCCGCGCTCAGCCAGGACGACTGGGAGACGTGGTATTGCACTGCATACCCGAGTTCGATCGCCTATCAGATCGAAGAGGTGATTCCGGGTGCGGTTGCCAAGCAGGTGCGTCAGGTTGCTGCGCTGCAGGGCAATGTGCTGCAAAAGACGCAGGCCGTGATGATTTTGATGACGATTTTGAGCCTGATCGCGGCGGCCGTGGCTGTAGCGAACCTGATGGTTGCCTCGATTGGTGAACGGTCAGCTGAACTGGCGCTGCTTAAGGCGATCGGCGCGACGGATGGCGCAGTGTCTCGTCTGATGATGGCTGAGACGGCGGCGATCGCGCTGCTTGGTGCTTTGGTCGGCGCTGGGCTTGGCTCTGGCGTCGCGCAGCTGATCGGTCACGTGGTGTTTGGTTCGGGCATCACGATGCGCCCGATGGTGTTCGTGCTCGTGTTCGTACTGCTCGCGATCACCGTGCTTATCGCGTCTGCGTCGTCGATCCGCTCGATCCTGAGCCTTAAGCCCGCGGAGGTGCTCCATGGCCGGTGAGTTCTTCTGGGGAAAGAGTCGTGTGCATGAGAAAGGAGTGGTGAGATGACGAATACGGGAATGTTCTTCCGCATGCTGTTCAGCGCCGTGTTCCGGCGGCGCTCGCGTGCAATGATGGCGGTTGTCGCATCGCTCGTCGGCGCGGCCACGCTGTTTTGCCTAGCGATGATCTGCATCGCCGTGCCGCAGCAGATGAACGAAGAAATGCGCGCATACGGCGCGAACCTGATCGTCACGCCGACCTCATCCACGACGTCCGGCGACAAAGCCGGCATCGATTCTGCGATGGTCGAACACACGACCGAGATGGTTGCGGCAAAAGGCTCTGAGAAGCATGCAACCTACCGCTATGAGAATGTGCGCGTAAACGCTGCCCCATACGTGATGGCTGGCGTGGACGCTAAGCAGGTGAAGAACCTCAACCATCACTGGGTGATTGATGGCTCGTGGCCGTCCGATGGCAAGGTGCTCATCGGCCGTGATATCGCCGACGCGATCGGTCTCAAGGTCGGCTCGCGTATCACCATCGGCTACCGCGCCTCCGACAACGCCTCCACCTCCACTGCCAACGGCTCCGGGAACACCACATCCTCGGCCCCCTCGGTGGGGTCGAGCCGTGGAGGAAACGCCGGTGGCGTTTCTAGGCGAGAGAGCGACGACAGTCGCTCCAACGAAGCGGCCGAAGGCTCCGCAGTTGCTGGGCAGGCTGGCTCCGCGAACGCGGAGACTGGGGGAGCGTCAGAAGGCTCCGCCTCCACCGCCGACGGCACGACCGACACCCAACAGTCCCAGTCCTCCTCCGGCCAACCCACTCAGGACGGCCGCGTTTCCAGCGACATCATGGATACGTCCGGCACTGAATTCCGCGTCGCTGGCATCGTCGACACCGGTGGCAGCGAGGACTCGATCATCTACGCCACCAACGCTGATGTCAACAAGCTCACCGGCGTCACACGTGGCGTTGACGTTATCGAATACTCCGCCGGCGCGAGCGATCTCAACGCGTTAGTGACCAGCATCAACGACATGACCTCCATGCACGTCAAGGCGCAGCAGGTCACCAAGATCACCGCGTCCGATACGCGCATTATCACGATGCTGCAAACGCTGTTCTGGATTGTTTCGCTCGTCGTACTCGTGCTCACGCTTGTCGGCGTCGGTACCACGATCAGTTCGATCGTCTCGCAGCGTCGCAACGAAATCGGCTTGCGCAAGGCGCTCGGTGCAAGCTCGTCAGCGATCGGCGTCGAATTCTATGTCGAATCGGCTATGTACGGCCTTATCGGCGGCTTGCTCGGTACTGCGATCGGCTACGGGCTCGCGCAATGGCTGTGCGTGGCCGTGTTCGAACGGTCGATCGGCTTCAACTGGGGGCTCGGCGTCGCGTCCGTGCTGCTTGCGGCGATTGTTGCGGTTGTGGCAAGTATCCCGCCCGTGCATCGCGCTACGCGCATTGACCCGGCCGTCGTGCTGCGCGAGGAATGATTCGACTGCCATTCGGTCCCCCGTACAACGCTTGTGAATAACGTAAGGAAACATCATGGATATGCTGCTTGAACTCGACCATATCTCGAAGATTTACGGCGAACTGCACGCTGTAGACGACCTCAATCTGACTGTGCCGCAGGGCGAATGGCTGGCGATCGTCGGCTCGTCCGGCTCCGGCAAAACCACGCTGATGAACATGATCGGCTGCATGGACACGCCGTCGAAGGGCTCCGTCAAACTCGAAGGTCGCAAGCTCGAGGACCTCAACGCTGGCCAGCTCGCTGACGTGCGTAAGAACATGATCGGCCTCGTGTTCCAGAAGTTCTACCTCGTGCCGCACCTGACTGCTGTGGAAAACGTGATGGTCGCGCAGTACTACCACTCGGTCGTCGACGAAAAGCAGGCGCTTGAAGCGCTGGATCGCGTGGGGCTCAAGGATCGTGCACACCACCTGCCCAGTCAGCTGTCCGGCGGCGAACAGCAGCGCGTGTGCATCGCGCGTGCACTGATCAACGATCCAAAGCTGATTCTCGCCGACGAGCCGACCGGTAACCTTGACGAGAAGAACGAGAAGATCGTGCTCGACCTGTTCCGCCAGCTGCACGAGCAGGGCACGACGATCATCGTCGTCACGCACGATGCTTTGGTGGCGAGCTGCGCCGAACGCGAGATCATGCTCAACCACGGTGTGCTTGTCGGCGAAAAATGGAATGACGAGAACGCGCGGAAGGCGTACGAGGCGGCGGGCGGCCGCCCGGCATCAACTGGCGCTCAAGTTGAGGGCGCGCAGACTGGTGAGACTGCGATCGGCTTCGCAGACCCTACCAAGGCCGCGAAAACCGGTGGGGAAGAAGTCACGGAGTAGGTAAGGTTGCTGGTATGAGCGATACGAACACGTTGAAGAAATCGGTGACGCTGGCGGCAGCGGGATTGGTTGCAGCGGGAGCGCTGCTTGCTGGATGCGGTGAGCCTAAGGCGACGCCGATGAACGATGAGTATGCTGGCAACTCTGGCGAAACGCAGCAGTCGCAGGAGGACCAGTCGCAGTCTGGTGATGATTCATCTTCGACTGATTCCGGCTCGTCATCATCTGGTGCGGGTAGCCGCGATACTGGTACGAAGTCTGATAAGAAAGACACCGGCAATTACGCGGACGGCACGTATTCGGTAAATGGCCAGTACGGGCCGATCGGCGAGGACACAATCGACGTACACGTGACCGTCAAAGACCAGAATGTCGAGAACGTGGAAATCGTTGGTCACCCGTTCACGAGTATTTCGAAGAAACACCAGACTGATTTCGCCGAGGCGATTAACGGCGTCGTCGATGGCAAGCCGCTGAAAGACTTGAAGGTTGACACGGTTGCCGGCGCGAGCTGGACTACTGACGCGTTTAATGCTGCTCTTGAGGTAGCTCGCCAGGAAGCGTCGATTCAAGAGTAGATGTAGCTAGCGCAGATGTATCGCGTGCCATTACATGCGCGCGAGCGCTGGCCAAAGCAAGGTGGTCATGCGATCTGCCCAAGCGTCAGCTGTATCAGGTGTGAGTGCTTTCGCGGCCAGCATCGAGCCGAGCACAGTGTCGAAGAGGAAGCGCGCATCTGCATTCGCGCAAAACGTTTTGTTTGCTACACCGCGCGCAATGAATTGCGCAAACCGCTGCTGTGCTGGATCGATGATCTGCCTCGCTAAGCCATGTACTGCCTGATTATTGGTCGAAAGCACTGCGCCTACCGCTTTGAGACCAATTTCACTGTTGAAACTAGCTGCGACTCGTTCCAATAAGGTGTGCAATCCTTCTCGAGTGGTTTCGAGATGCTCAAATTCCGGCAGGTTCACTGCTTCAATTTGCAAATGATGCAGCAGATCGTCGGTATTGCGGTAACGCCGGTAGATTGTGGTTTTTGCGACGCCAGACCTGCGCGATACTTCTTCAATGGTCATCGCACCAATACCGTCTGAAATAAGAATATCGAGCGTTGCTTGGGTAATCTTGCGGTCGGTAGCCTCGCGCGTGCGCGTGGCGCGTGGCGTGCTGATCATCGATGTCATCGTATCTTCTTCCAATGTGTTTATTCGTTTCTGTCCTTGTGAAACACCATGCGAAACAATCCGTGAAACAACCTGTGAAAACGCAGTGCTCACAGCAGTTTCGTGCTCTCCACTTTGGCCACATACCAACGGTTAAACCCAACTAGTGGTTTACGCAGCACCAAGCCCAGCAGCACAATCGGCGGCACAAACAACAGCAGCTTGCCCATCGCAATCCAATAATCATTCATGTACATGCCAGCAATCGCCGCGCGCAGCATCGTCACCGAATGCGTAATCGGCAAGAACGGGCTGATCACACTCACAAATCCAGGCAACACTTGCAGTGGGTACGCGGCACCTGAACCGCAGATTTGCACCACCAGGTACAGTACGCCAATCGCCTTACCCACATTGCCGAAACTCACCACCAGCGTGTAAATAAAGAACGCGTACACCAATCCGCTCGCCCAGCCGGCCAACATATACAGCAGCGGATGCACCGACTGCACATGCAAAAACAGCAGATTACCGCCGCACAATACCGTGCTTTGCAGCAGCGAAATCACCGCAAACACGCCAAAATGCCCCAAATACAGCTGATGCGGGCGCGGCTGCCGGCCGCCAGCAAGCGCCGCCAATTCAGCACGCACCTTGCGCGAAACCGTAGTTTTCAACGTCACCGACATCAGCAACGCGCCCACCCACAACGGCAGCAGCGTGTACAGCGGGCTAAGCGACGAGCCGAAATTCGCGACCGGGAACACGGCCTTGCGCTTCAACTGCACCGGCGCAGACAGTGTTTCCGCGAGCGAAGCTGAATCCTCACTCAGTAGATCTCTCACCATACTCATATTGCCGCTGTTGAGCGCGTTCGCCAGAGCATCACTGAAATTGCTGAGTTTATCGCTGGTCTTGCGCAAGGTTGCAGCGGCGGCAGTTAGCGAATCGTGCACGTCAGCGAGCTTCTCATCAGTGGATTTCGCGGTTGCTTGCAGATCATCAACCGTACTGGTGAGCTTGCTTGAACCGGAGTCCAGCGAGGAGGTCATCGAACCGACCGTTTTTGCTACAGCAGTAACCTTCGAAGACACATTGTCGTTGAAATTCGTTTTCAACCCAGCCACCGCGTCGTGCGCTTGCGTGGCGAGATCTTTGACGTGCTGGCGATCCTGCTTCGCAGTATCGCGCTTCGCGTCAATGTTATCTGCCGCAGTGTTCAGCGCATCGCGCAATGCGGTCTGCCGAGTAATCACCGTATCCAAAGCATCCAATGTGAGCTTCAGCGCGCGCGTGGCTGCCGATGAGACAACGCTAGAGCTAGAACCAGAACCGTTAGCGCCCGGCGCATCCGGCAGCGCAGCTACCGCGTTGCGAATCGACTGATACTCGGCGATTTGCCCATCGACTGCTTTCGCTTGCGCGCGCACATTCGACGCCACATCAGCAGCTGAATCATCAGCGGAAGCAAACACACTGTCGATACTGTCACCAACCGCGGTATAGCTGTCCGCGCTCGTTTGCAATGCGGCGCTCAATGCGTCCGACGCGGTAGTGAGCGAACCAGTAATGTCTTGTGCGCCGCTTTTTGCCGTAGTTAACGCCGATTGTGCGTCGTCCATCGCGCCAGAAGCACTGTCAATCAACGCATCCGCGCTAGAAAACAGTCCAGAAGCCGTATCAGTAAGCGCGCTGTACGTGTCAAGCAAATCAGCAGCATCGTTCATCTGCTGCGCAAAATCGCCAACATTCGTATTGAACTTCGACAGCATCGCCTGCGAATCCGCATCATCCAGTCGGTCAATCAGATTCGACGCGATCGACAACGCAGTATTCGTAATCGTTTGCGCAAAAATCTGATTCACCTGCGCGGAAACCTGATCAGCACCCTGACTTGTCACCGCTGGGGCAAGCGCGTTCGACTTCTGATTCGTGTAGTAGATCAGCTTCGCGTGCTCAGCTTTGTCGGATGAGAAAAACGTCATCATATCGCGGCTGAAATCCTTCGGAATCACCACGGCAGCATAGTATTCGCCAGACTTGGTGCCTTCGATCGCATCGTCTTTCGACGTGAACGTCCAATCCAGCTGGTTGTTGGCACGCAGGGCGGCGATTACCTTATCGCCAACGGTAATCTCCACAGGAACCAGATCGCTGCTATAGCCTTCATCAACACTGGCAACAGCGAACTTTAGGTTCTTCGTGTTGGAGAAGGGGTCCCAGCTGGCTGCCACGTTGAACCAAGTGAACAATGCTGGGATAGCAACGAGTCCGATCACAATGATTACAGACACGACGTTGCTGGTAATGCGGCGCAGATCGCCAACAAAAAGATGCCTCATCGTGCTCATGCCGCATGCCTGCCTTCAGTCGAATTGGAATTGGAAGTATTGTTCGTGTTGTCGTCTGAGTCGTCTGAGTCGTCTGCATCATCCGCGTATCCGCTCACGCCGGCAGCCAGTGCCTGCCGCAAAGTCGCATGATGTCGCGCTCGCGTACCAGCGTGCATGCCACCGCGCGTACCACCGCGCGCATAGAGCAGATCGCGAATCGTATCGTCACTCAGCGTGCCAAGCTCCACTTGGCGTTCGAAACTATCGCGCATCAGCTCAATAGTCATCAAGAAGCCGATAATGAGCAGAATCCACACGATCCACGTCGCCAACGCCACCAGTTTGACGCCCGGCGTCAGCGCAAACACAATCGCCAACATCGCGGGAACCACCAAGCCGGCAATCAGCGCGCCACGCTTGAGCCGCGGATACTGCACAGCAAACCGCTTCGCACGCCGCTCAATGCCACGGCGATACTCGTCGCGATCCGCCAGTGCGCGAATCGCCTGCGAAAGACGATACTGACTGCCGGGCATGTGCACCGGCTCGCCAACAAGAATGTCGCTCTCTTCGATCTCGCGCGCAAACAGACGATTAAGATTCGCCAGCAGCGGCCTCGTAGTCAAACCAACAGCAGAAAACACGACTGCGAACGCCAGTAAACGCGCGATATTTGCCACCCAGTGGCCGTCGTAAAAGCCGCCAATCGTCTCGCGGAATGCGTTGATCGCGTAGCGGAACGGGAACAGTGGGTAGAGCGTGCGGAAGAACCGTGGCATCATCTCAATCGGGTACAAGCCCGAGCCTCCAGGAATCTGCACAATAATCAGTACAATGCAAATCGCCTTGCCCACGTGCATAAACATCGTCGAAAGCGCATACGTAATACTCAAAAACACGAGCGACGTAATCACGCCAGTAACTACAAACGCGAACGCGTTCACTGTTTGCACGCCGATGATGAGATCGCCAATCGTACACACAAGCCCTTGCGCTGCAGCCAGTATCGCCAACAGCAGCCAACGCCCCCAATAGCGTTGCGTGGCACTGGGCTGGTTAAGCCCCTCATCATCAACTTCCAAGCGCACAATCACCATCAGCACAAACGCGCCCACCCACAGCGACAAGCTCGTAAACAGTGGCGCCATACCCGAGCCATACGAGTTCACCGGGAACAGTGTCTTCGTGCGCAGCACCGTCGGCGAAAGCATGAAATCAGCAATCGACGAAGCATTGAGCTTGCCATCCGCGCCCAGCAGATCGCTCAACGCACTCGAACCGCTCAGCGCGCGCAAATCATCACTGAGCGCGGTGAGTTTCGGCTCAAGCGAAGCCAACCCCTTATCGGTTTGCTTCAGCGCGCTCGCAGTAGACTTCGCAGCTTTGTCGAGCTGGTCAAGCGTGGCGTTCGTCTGGCTGATGAGCAGATCTTGCGAACTGACAGCCGTACCCAGCGAACCGGTGGCTTTCACGAGCGATGACAGGCCGCTGTTGAGCTGGGGGAGTGCGTCAGCATTCAGCGACGCGCGCGCATCATTTGCCGCGGTTAGTGACGTGCTGCTCGCCGTGTTCATAGCGCTCGCGGAGTCGGTGATACTGCCGGCTAGTTTGCCAGCATCATTGTTCAGTGTGGTGAGTCGGCTGATGGAGTCGGCAACCGCTTGATTGCGCTGCTGGAGGCGGTTGATGAGCGCCTGCGGAGGATTATCAAGACTGTTGAGCAGGTCGATAATCGTAGCGGTGTCACGATTGACTTGGTCGAGCGTGGTGAGCGCGTCCGCGACGGTTGTGTTCGCTGAATCAATGCCGGCAGAGACGCCTGCGATGCTCGTATCCGCTTTGGCGATCGCCTGCGATATGAGGCTCGAGCCTTTGTCGAGCGCATTTGACGATAGTTTGGCGAAGCCATTGAGCGCCGATTGCGTGCTGTCGATAATTGAAGAGAGGCCAGCTAAGCCCTCGCCTGCTTTGCTCGCGAGCGTGCTGGCATCGGCGATAGCTGTGCGCGCTTGAGCGGTTTTGTTCGGGATCTCGTTGAGTGTATCGGTAAGCTGCGCGATATTGGTGCGCGCTTTGCTGAGCTTGGCAGAAGTGGAGTCCAGCGTGCGAATGGCATTCGACGTGGTTTGATTCGTTTGCGCGTTGGCCTTGTCGCTCGCCTCGTTGACGGCGTCGGAAATCACTTTGCTCGCAGTAGATACGAACGCGCTGTTCACCTGCTGATCGACAGTGGAGGCGCCAACATCAGTGATTTTTGGGGCGATGGCGTTCGCTTTTTCGTTGACGTAATACTCCAGTTGCGGGCGCTTACCGTTGCCGGAGATCACGTTCGCCATGTCATCGCTGAAATCTTTGGGGATGACAATCGCCGCATAACTTTCGCCCGCTTCCACCTGGCGGATCGCTTCAGCGCTGCTGACAAACTGCCAGCCGAGCTGATCATTCTTCTTGAGCTCGGCCACGAGTTGATCGCCGAGCTGCAGATCGCCCAGCATGGCGCTGCTCGTGCCTTTGTCGTTATTGGCAACGGCAACGCGAATATTGCCGGTGTTACCGTACGGGTTCCAGAAGCCGATGATGTTGAACCATGCGTACAGCGGCGGAATCATTACGAGGCCGATCATGATCACCCATGCGGTCGGTACGCGCAGTAGGCGCATGAGATCGCGTCGCACGATTGTCAATACGTTGGTCATTGTCCTCACCAAGGTTGCAGTTTCACGTGAAATAGCGCGGTTTGCGGGGTTTGTGCGGGGTTATGCGCGAGTTATGCGCGAGTTGCGCGGTTGCGTGTGACTCGCGCGCTTGCGGTACGCAAACAGTACACAAACGATACGCAAAGCGTAGCGCTACGCAATCAGTAGCGTAGTGCGATGGGTGAAAAATCGGGCCGAATTGTGCGGCTTCGCAGCATAAATGGTGTGTTGGAGTGCGCGGTGTCTAATGCGCGCAGCAACGGGGGTATTGTGCTAGCAATGTGCAGTCCTTGAGTGGTGTTGCATCCAGCTTTCGCTCCGCCTATGGCACTACGATGAAACCAGATCCGCAATAAGCGGCCCAATGGAGGGAAGGTAACGATGTCCAAGAATCAGCCAAACAATTATTTGCGCGAACGCGCGCGTGCCGCCGCCCCCTCAGCGTATTCCAAGCGCACGCCCGAACGCGTACTGATGTGCGTTGGCGCACTGTATTCGATGATTATGGCGATCTTCTACGCGCTGGCATACGCTGGCCTGATTCCCGGTGCGCAAGAAGCCGCACAATCGTCGGCTGGTACCGTATCGGCATTGACGCACAGTGGTGGGAATACGGCGCTGATTAGCTTGTACGTTATCGTTACGATCGCTATCGCCGTGCTGACAGTAATCGTTGCCGCGCGTGACATGGCTCCCGGGCCGCGTGTGCGCAGAGTGACTGGTTGGATGATTTTCCTGCTGGTGTTCTCGCTGATTACTGTTGATATGGTGGCGCTGATCGCGTTCGGTGTGGCGTTTGGCTTGTATATGACGCGTGACTGGTCGCTAACGCACCCGGCAAAATCGGGTGGTAAACAGCGCTAACAGTACTCAGTAGCGGAGGTGGCAGTGAGCGCAAACGAGACGCTTGAAGAGTTGATGGATACTCACGACGACGCTGCGCGCGGTGACAACGTTACCGGGCATGACAGCGTTGTTGGAGGTGACAACGTTACTGATATTGACGACAAGCGTCTGCCGCTGCTCGCTCGTATTTATGGCGTGGTGCTGATCGTACAAGGGTTGTTCACCGTTCCGATGATCGTCATTGCATTCGGTTATGCGATTCGTGCGGTTTTAGGCGGCAGTGCACAACTCGACCGTGCCGGCTTAAGCGTTATTCTCAGTTGGATATCTGCGTCGCTCAGCTCACTGACCACCATCATTCTCATGATCTTCGGCGCGCTGCTGACCTTCAACAAACGTCGGTATGCTGCGCGTTGGACGTATGTGCTGATTCCACTGACCATCGCCGAAGGCCTGTTTACGCTGATGCTCGACGGTCTTGGCCTCAATCTGATAACCAATATCGTTCAGCTCGCCATTCTTGTTTCGCTATCCATTACCGTTGACCCAGCGCTGCGCCAAGAACGCCGACTGAAAGTCGCGCTGTGGCGCATGGACGAGCGCGCTGCTTACGAAGATGCCGCAGCTCAAGGCATGCCCGGGCGCGACCTGACCGGCAAAGGCTACATTGCACTCGACTTTTTCAATCTGTTTTGGCTGTTCGTCGTTGGCTGCGTGTTCGGGCTAACCATCGAAAGCATCTACCATGTTGTGCTGTTCCACGAATGGCAAGACCGCGCGGGGCTGTTGTGGGGGCCGTTCTCGCCGATTTACGGCTTTGGCGCAGTGCTGCTCACCGTGCTACTCAACCGATTGTGGCGTTCGAACTGGCTGCTGATTTTCTGCGCGAGCGCGGTGATCGGCGGCACGTTCGAATACTTAACCAGCTGGGTGATGGAAGTTGCATTCGGTATTACTGCGTGGGATTACACCGGCCAGTGGCTTTCGATTGACGGGCGCACGTCCGGCAAATACATGTTTTTCTGGGGCCTGCTGGGGCTCGCGTGGATCAAACTGATTTTGCCGCATCTGCTCGCAATGATTCAGCGAATCCCGTGGAAGTGGCGCTATTCGCTCACGCTCGTATTTCTCGTATTCATGCTGGTCGATGCAACGATGACGGTAATGGCAATCGACGCGTGGTATTCCAGACTGGCTGGTATCGCCGACGATTCGCCAATTGCCAACTTCTTCGCCGCACATTTCGACAACGATTTCATGGCGAACAGGTTCCAAACCATGAGTATCGACCCCTCGAAGGCTGGGCGCATGTAATAAACACCGTGGCATGATGGTGGGTGCAAGCGATAGCGGCAGAAAGGAACGGATATGTCCAGCAAACTCGTGTTTCTCGATATTGATGGGACGTTAGCGGACTCCGATCACGTGGTGCCTGAATCAGCGAAGGAGGCGTGCGCGCTGGCGCAGAAGCGCGGGCATAAGCTGTTCATTTGCACCGGGCGCTCGCTGCCGAAAATCGAACGCAGTATCCTCGATTTCGGCTTCGATGGGGTCGTTTCTGTTGCCGGTGCGCAAGCGAATCTGGGCGACCGTGTGCTGTTCCAGCATTTCATCGCCCCCGAGGCCATCGACGCTGCAACCGCGTACTTTCGGGCGCATGACATTGACCATTTTCAGTGGCAGGGTGCGGACGGCATGTATGTGACGCGCGCGTATATGGAGCATGTGAAGGCGAAGAAGTCCGCGTGGGATAACGATCAGTTCGCGCGATTCTGGCATGTGATCGAGGATGTTGACGTGCCTGAAGGCTCGACGCTGGGTCATGTGATTCGTGCCAGCAAAGGTTCTTACTACACTGGCCCGAATCCAGATGTGACGTTTGATGATGTCGCGCGCGATTTGAGCCCGTGGTTCACGCTCGTGCATGGTTCGTATGACAAGATTTCGCCCAACAACGGCGAGCTGCTGATGAACGGCGTTGACAAGGGTACTGCTGTATGCGATATTGCGCAGGACTTGGGGTACAGCATTGCTGACACGATTGCTATTGGTGACAGCGACAACGATACTGCCATGCTCAAGGCAGCCGGCACCAGCGTCGCAATGGGTAATTCGACCCACGGCATCGAACAGTTCACCGACATGGTCACCACCGACATCCACGACAACGGCATCGCCAACGCCTTCGCACGCCTAGGCCTGATCTGAGGCTGGCGGATATTGCATTCGCTGTTATGTTGAGTGCGATTTGAGGGTGTAGATATGAGCCACGCCGCAACGCCGGCTAGACAATGTCCGGTGGCCGAGTGTATCTTAGCAATGTTGCCCCTCTAGCTCAACGGTTAGAGCAGCGTCCTTTTAAGTCGTGGGTTGTGGGTTCGAATCCCACGGGGGGCACAGTGAATCCCTTGGAATCATGTCGATTCCAAGGGTTTTTCGTTATGTGCGTCTGAGCGCGGGCCCGTTGCCGACTGCCTACGAATTTGTCAGAAAGTTCATGTTGCGTTCCGTGCGTGGGCGTGTTGACGGCGCGATAATGGGGTTATGAGCGACGATGGCTGGGATAGAGCCGGTCACTATGGCAGTGACCTCGTGAACGACCGCGTGGCCGGTCACGTAATTGATAGTGTTAACAGTGCTGATAGTGCCACCAATGATGATCTTGCTGATAGCGTCGGCTGGGTGCGCGGCGATGCGAAGCTCGCTCGCAAAATGTGGTTTAGGCGCCGTCGCGGCTGGCTTCTCGCAATGTTTCTTACGTTCAGCGTTGGCATTGCCGCACTGGGGATACTGGCGTGGCTATTCGGCGGCGATTTGCCTGGCGTGACCGTGTTCCACAGCGATGGTATCGGCCCGAGTGTTGATAAGGCGCTGGTGATGTTGTTCACCGTTATTCTGCCGTGCGCGGTAGCGATACTCTATCTCATCCATCGGTTGAAGGGGCGGCCGCAGGGGATAGTGGCTGTCCGCGCGCAATGGGAAGGTGTTCGGCTGATCGCTCGCCCTGATGGCACAGATTCAGATGGGGACACCGTCACGCACAACATTCACACTGTGATATTTGTGCCTGCTGACTCGAGTGACCGCGTAGTGTACGTGCCTGCAATGTACGGCGATCATTTTTTGCGATGTGTGTTCCGCGTGCGCGGCGATCGCATTCGACTCGAAGGGTTCCGCGAACTCACGCTTGAGCAGAAAACCGCGTATCTCAAAGATCGCGAGTATGGAAAAGGGCCAAAATTACTTGACGAGCACTGTACATACGACGAACAAACCGAGGCCCTACTCGTGCGCTGACATGCGCGAATCAGTGTGAGCGTGTGCGTGAACGTGTGTGTGAACGTGTGTGTAGGCGCGAACGCAGTTGTGGTAGCGCCACAGCCAGTGAGTAAAGAAAAAGCCCGGTGATGAGCCGGGCTTGAAAGAAAGGAGAGAGGAAGAAGAAGAAAGGTTTTTAGTTATTGCGGCTTTTCGGCCGTGACTCCATATAACCGCGCATGGTTCAACGTGTCGTGTGCACTAGCTGGGAATTAGATGAAAATGGTGGCGGTTCGTGCGATGAACCGCCACCATGAGTTTGTGCTTGGCTTTGTTGCGCCCTGCGATTCTAGTTGCTGCTCAGTTAGTGCAGTGCAATGTGGAATGGAGGAGCGGGAAGACCGTCGCCATTGAAGAGCGGAGCGATCCCCCAACTGCGCCATGCGTAACGAACAGCAGTAGGATGCGCGATGTTCGATGAACGCAGGGTGATTGATTCGTTGTGAATCGCTGCTTCAACTGAATGAAAAACGCCATCTGTACCGGCCATCTCAAAGCCTGATGCTGCGGCGAGACGATGCAGAGATTCGGCACACTCCTCAGTGTTGGCAACATTGCTTGTATGGCGGTATGTTCCCGGCAGTGTGCCATCGAAATGTAAGCCGCTGGCGTGCGCAAATTGCAGCGTAACGATGCCGTCGCTGGTTGACGTACTGATTACTTCAGGCCCATCCGCGGTGATATCACTGCGCCCGTACACGTTATGTAGCGCGCAATCAGCCAAGCGCTCGCCAGGTGTGCGCTTATCGAGCGGATGAAGATTGTCGAATTCACCGCAGTCAATCGTCGTGATCGCAAACACGTTGGCGATTGTTCGCGCCGCATCCCACTGCGCTTCGCGAATCACCGGCCAACGCAGCGGATCGGCGTGCGCGGACGCGGTATTTTTGTCGATCCACTGCGGCAGCTGCACGATAAGAAACGGCAAGGGAGCGGTGTTATCGGATGTTGCGATGGATGCCGTAGCCTGTGCCGACGGCGATATTGCCGTGCGCGTCGGAGTCGCCCACAGTCCGCGCCATTCGGCGATCATCAACTCCAGCAGCTCGCGATAGGACTCGCAGTACGTCTCGTCGGTCTCACCTTGATACCACAGGAATCCGGCGATGCCATACGGTGCAACGCGCTCCACCATCGTGCCGAACGGGCCGGTCGGTCGGTACTGCGAGGTCGGCGTCTCCGGCGGTGGCCACGGGCATTCGCCGTATCGCGCGTTGAGCGTATCCCACGAAATATCCGGCTCGGCCTTGCGCGCCGCATCGATCGAATGGTTCCACGCGTCGAACTTCGTCTTCCACGCAGTCGTCTCCGCTTCGAACTGCTCGTCGGTCTTTCCGGCGATCGAGGCGTCGAACCGTTCCAAATAGCCGCGTCCAGCTTCGCAAGTCTCCAGTGCTGCGCGACTCATCCATGCGGTAATCGACGTGCCGCCGATATAACAGTCCACGATGCCGACTGGAACATCTGGGCCCAGCTGTGCGCGCAATCGTCGTGCGAAATAATAAGCGACCGCCGACATGGTGCCGCTTGTCTCCGGGCCGCTCACCTGCCAGATCGCATGATCTTCGGCTTCTCGATCAATCACGCCTGATTTGGGTGTGTTATAGAAGCGCAGCAGCGGGTCAGCGCTCGCCGCGATGGTCGCATCCGCGCCGGCGCTACTACGCAGTTCGAGCTCCATATTGCTCTGCCCGCCGGCCAGCCACACCTCGCCCACGTATACGCGCAAATATTTCAACGTGATGTTGGACCGGTCGCTGACAGTGAGCGTGTACGGGCCGCCGGCTTCGAGGGCGGGTAGTGTGATCAGCCAATTGCCGTTGTGATCGATCGTGCCGTGGGCTGAAACGCTGTCGGCTGATGCGGCCGAGGAAGTCGCCGGTGTGGGTGACGCATGTGTGCTTGCCGGGGTATCGGTGGCATGCGTATCGGCAGGTGTGTCGGTATGCAAACGCAGCAATTCGCCGGCACTGTCTGCAGTGAGCGTGACGATCACTGCACGGCCGGGTTCGCCGGTGCCGAATACGGGTATCGGACGACCGCGTTGCAGCACCATGTCGTGCGAGAAGATCGCCGCAGGGCGTAGGCCTTGTTTGCCGAGCGGTTTATTGGCGCTGGTATTGGTAGTTGCGCCTGCCAGACCGGATAAGTTTGCGCCCGGTGCTGGGCCGGTGACGATGGGCGTTGTTTCAGACGTTGATTCTTCGAGTGTTGGTTCGTTCATGAGGATTCCTTGGAACGATGTTGAATGCGGTGGTGTTGAAGTGTGTACGGCGGGACGATGTTCGGCCAATAGCAAGGCTTGTGGCGTGGGTTGTTAGTTTTCCCAGACGCCAGGCTCCAGCGATTCAATGAACGCTGTGAGCTCGCGGGCCATTTCCTCGTGTTCCACCACACGCGGATGGCCTGGCGTGGCAGAGCCGTTGCGTGAGAACAGGAAATGATATGCGAGCGGGCCATGAGCGGCTTGATCGGAGAGCGCATCGTTGAACGTGCGCACAGCGTCACCGATAGCGCGGTCCCATGCCGGATCATGCTGTAGCACGGTGGTGAGGCAGATAATCGTCGCTTGCGGATATTGCGCATGGATCGTGCGCAGGAAATCAACGTATCGCGCACGCCAATGGGCGGCTTGCTCGCCGTCGTAGTCGGAGGCCATGAAATCATACGGGTGCGCGTCGTTCTGTCCGACGGCAACGATTACAACCTGCGGTGTATATCGTGCGAAATCCCACGGTGTCGTCGTGCCCAGCGTCGGATTGTATTCGATACGATCCCAGATACTTTCCTGCCCGATGTAATCCGGCCCGCTAAACCAGCCGATGCCGTCGATCAGCGATGCGCCGCCTTGCGACACGTCATGCAGCGCGGCGCCGAGATGACGCGCGGTAATCGCGCAATATGACTTCCAGGAATCGCTATATGCGCTCAGGTCGGCTTCCGGATCGGGTTTGCCGGCGTACAGTGACGCCTCGTTGCGCTCGCCGCAGGAGACCGAGTCGCCGTAGACCTCGATGCGACGTGTGGGAGCGGCTTCGAGCGGTGGCATAACGCGCGCGCCGGCATCCAGTCCGAAACCAAGGATTTGCAGGTAATGCTGACCGTCTTGGCGCTTATAGACAACGACTTCGTGCTCGATATCGGGCAAGTGTTCGGCGAGTGTGATGGTGACCGGTGTGACCGGCATCTGTGCTGCCGGCGTGGCGTCAGTGGGATCGGCGAGCGTGGTCGTCCAGCCTTTGCCAATCGGCGTACGCGGAGCGCTGGCGGTTGCGGCGGGGGCGGCAAGATTGTTCCGCACGATCGTGGAATCATTTGGCATGTCGTTGATGCCGGTGAATCCGGACGGAATGCGCACTTTAGTTGTCACGCCGTCGATGATGACGCCGAGCTGCGTATCGCCGTAATTCCAATAGTTGATGACGGTGGCGGTCAGGGATGTGCCGGTGAAGCGGAAGGCAGCCTGTGTGTACGGATACACCCAAATTGGGCGCATGGGATCGGCGTCATCGATGCGGCCCATTGTGCGCAGGGCGGGGTGATTCGGCGGAATGGCGACGCGGATGCGGGCGTCGGCGGTGATGTCGGTCATTGACGATCCTCTGTTCCTCATTGACGTGAGATGACTCAACCGGCTATGTCATTGCGGAATTCCTGGTTCACTAACCTGCGAATCCGGTGTCGCGCAACACCTTAACCGGTTAATGAAACTTATGATACACTAGTCGAGGACGAAATAAATTACCGATTGGTCGCTAACGATGGTGCCGATCGGGGCATTAGCCGGAATCGCCGGAATCCCGGCGTATCGCACGGCGACACGCCGCAGTCAGAAAGGAATCGCCGATGACCCTCCCCACCGTTCCCGCCGGCTTCATGTTCGGTACCGCCACTGCCTCCTATCAGATCGAAGGCGCGGTGAACGAAGACGGCCGCTGCCCCTCAATCTGGGACACGTTCTCCCATACGCCCGGCAAGACGCTGGGCGGCGACACTGGTGACGTAGCCACCGATTCATACCATCGCTATAAGGAGGACATTGCGCTGCTCAAGGAGCTCGGCGTTGACTCCTACCGATTCTCCATCGCGATGCCGCGCATCGTGCCGACCGAAGGTGGCCCGACCAACGAAAAGGGGCTTGATTTTTACGAGCGCGTCGTTGATGAGCTGCTCGCGGCTGGCATCAAGCCGTGTGCCACTGTCTACCACTGGGATCTGCCGCAGTATCTGGGCGACAAAGGCGGCTGGCTCAATCGCGACACTGCCTATCGTGTCGCCGATTACACGCGCCGCGTGGCCGAACGTCTTGGTGACCGCGTCGACACTTGGATCACGCTCAACGAACCATGGTGCTCCTCCTACCTGAGCTACGGCGGTACCGAACATGCGCCCGGTCTTGGCGGCGGTCCGGCCGCGTTCGAGGCAGTTCACCACCTCAACCTCGCGCATGGTCTGATGGTGCAAGAACTGCGCAGCGCGATCACCAAGCCGGACGCGAAGGTCGCTGTCACGCTGAATTTGCAGGTCAATCGTGGCGATGCGGACGCCGTGCATCGCACTGATCTGATTGCCAACCGCGTGTTCCTTGATCCAATGCTGCGCGGCTATTATCCGGATGAATTGTTCGCAGTTACTCAGGGCATCTGTGACTGGAAGTTCATTGAGAACGGCGATCTAGAGCAGATTCATCAGCCGCTCGACCTGCTGGGCATCAATTACTATTCAACCGGGCTTGTCAAGATGAGCGACCGCCCGCAATTCCCGCAGCCCACCGAGGCAAGCACGTTCCCGGGTTGCAGTGATATCGACTGGTTGCCGACTGAAGGTCCGCACACCGAAATGGGTTGGAACATCGACCCGAACGGTCTGTATGACGTGCTGGTCCGCTTGCACAACAACTACCCAGAAATTCCGCTGTTTGTCACCGAAAACGGCATGGCATGCCCCGACAAGCTGGTCGTGGAGGCTGACGGCACCAAGGCTGTGCATGATAGTGATCGCATCGATTATCTGACCCGCCACTTTGATGCTGCTCGCCGTGCGATGGAGGCCGGCGTGCCGCTTGCTGGCTACTTCGTATGGTCGATGTTTGACAATTTCGAGTGGGCGTTCGGCTATTCGAAGCGTTTTGGTATCACCTACGTGAACTACGAGACGCAGGAACGTACCCCGAAGGATAGTTTCAAGTGGTATCAGAAGCTCATTGCTTCTCGGGAATTGCCGGTGCTGTAAGGGGTACAAGCGCATCGGCATACTGATATAGATGCCGGGTGGTCGGTTGTGACGGGCGTGCGCACGACGGGATACTGCATTGTCTATTGAGATGAAGTGATATCTGGTCGTGTGCGCGCCCGTTTTTTTGCTGCTGATCTGGTCGTGTGCGCCGATGGATTGCTGGGATATGGCTGATTCAAGGAGAAATCGAGACCTTCACAAGGCCCAGAATAAGGCGTAACGCAGGTGCATGCCGGGTTTCCGGTGTTAGCAAAGCGCTGACGTTTGGGTGCGACACGCCGAAAATGAACTAACTTAACCGGTTGAGTAAAGCTGTGATATAGTGACATTGCTCAACCGGTTAAGTTGATTGATGGCAGTCACAAAGCAGTACGACCGCCGATTACGGACGGCGAACCGAGGGGAGTCGTCGGCGCGGAAGCCGACGCCACAACAGACCAAGTATTCGAAAGGATTGACGATGACGTCGAAAGTGAGGAAAACCCTGCGCCGGGCTATCGCCGCAGTGGCAGCATTCGCCTCTCTGATGTCCGTCGCGGCATGCGGCGGAAACTCGTCAAGCACGGCCGCCGACGGCACGGTAGTGAGCATCTTCAACGGCACCACCGGCACATTCAACGAGAACTTCAACCCGTTCTCGCCCACGGCCCTCGGCCCCACGCTGGGCGTGATCTACGAGACGCTCTACTGGTACAACCTCGCCTCCGACGAAGACCCGAAGCCGATGCTCGCCACCGGCTACAAGTGGAACAAAGACGGCTCCGAAATGACCATCACCACGCGCGAAGGCGTCAAATGGCAGGACGGCGAACCGTTCTCCGCCCGCGACGTGGCCTTCACGTTCAACCTCATCCACAACACCCCGGCCCTCAACACCAACGGAACGGCCGCCACCGCCGAGGTCATCGACGACAATCACGTCAAGATCATCTTCAATAAAGGCGATAAGCCGGAAGAGTTCGAAGGCGCATATATGCAGGAAGGCGGCATCCTCGGTGGACAGGCCATCGTGCCCGAACACATCTGGAAGAATGTCAAGGATCCGATGAACTACACCAATTCGAATCCGATCGGCACCGGCTCGTTCAAGCTCAGCAAGTTCACCAACCAGTCCTACAGCTTCAAGGCGTTCAAGGACTACTGGGGTGGATCTCCGAAGATCGACGGCGTGCGTTACATCGCCCTCAACGACGCCTCCGCGGCCACTAGCACGCTTATGGCCGGTCAGGTCGACTGGATGAGCGCCTACATCCCCAGCTACAAGATGCTGCTCGAAAACTATCCGCGTATCGCAGCAGTGAACACGCCGCGACTGACCACCGTCGTCATGACCTGCTCAAATACGGACGCCGGATGCGAAGGGCCGCAGACCGATACGGCTGTGCGTCAAGCCATCTACTACGGCATGAATCGCACCCAGCTCAACAAACTCGCGGGCGCGGGGGCGGGCGCACCCAGCTCGCCGACCATGCTCATGCCTGACCGTGACACGAAGTGGATCGCCGACAGCAACCTCAAGTACACGCCTGAAACCGGCAATGCCGATAAGGCCAAGCAGATCCTTGAGGACGCCGGCTGGAAGATGGGCAAGGACGGCTACCGCTACAAGAATGGCGAAAAGCTGAGCATGACGATCCAGACTGTCGCCGGCTGGTCTGATTTCATTCTGATCAACGACACGCTCAAGCAGCAGCTCAAGCCGCTCGGTATCGAAATCGTGCCCACGCAGATGGCTTGGAACCAGTGGAACGATAACGAGCAGAAGGGCAACTACCAGCTCTCGCTCGACTCGCTCGGCCTCGGTGTTACCTCCGACCCGTACTACACGTACAACCCGCGCTACCACTCGGAGCAGATGGTCAAGGTTGGCGAGACCTCCGGCGGCCAGAACTACGCGCGTTATTCGAACCCGAAGGTTGACGAGGCGATCGAAGCCGCAGCTGCCACCGAGGACGAATCCACGCGCAAGGCGCAGTACGCGATCGTCCAGCAGGAAATCGCCAACGATGTGCCGTACATCCCGGTCTACATCAACTCGATGCTCACCGAGTTCAACACCGACAAGGTGACCGGCTGGCCCACCGAAGACAACATGTACGCGCTGCCCGCCGCATGGAAGGCATGGGACATGGGCATCATTCTGCAACACCTCGAACCGAAGCAGTGACGCCGGAAGACGACACAGAGAAGGAACAGTCATGAAATACGTGCTGAGAAAACTGGGCTTCTACGCCATCGCCCTGTGGGCGGCCCTCACGCTCAACTTCTTCCTGCCGCGCATCATGCCCGGCAACCCTGTCGACCAGCTCATCTCCAAGCTCGCGCAGAAGGGCCAGGTCACCCCGGCCACCCGCCACGCGATCGAGCTGATGCTCGGTTCCGACTCGTCCGTGCCGATGTGGAGGCAGTACCTCAACTACTTCGGCAACATCTTCCGCGGCGACCTTGGCGTGTCTGTCACGTACTTCCCTAACTCGGTGACGTCCGTAATCGGCAGCACTCTGCCGTGGACCGTCGGCCTCGTTGGTATCTCCACGATCCTCGCGTTCCTCATCGGCACGCTGCTCGGCACGCTCGCCGGCTGGAAGCGCGGCTCGTGGATTGACAACCTGATCCCCGTCACCACGCTGCTGCAGTCGATCCCGTACTTCTGGCTCGCACTCATCCTGCTGTACTTCTTCGGCCTGAAGAACCCGATCTTCCCGCTGTTCGGCGGCTACGACGTGTGGAGCGTCGAACCGGGCTGGAACTGGGCATTCATCGGCTCGGTCATCAAGTACGGCACGCTGCCGGCCATCACCATCGTGCTCTCGTCGGTCGGTGGCTGGATGCTCGGCATGCGTAACATGATGGTCGCCACGCTTTCCGAGGACTACATCCTCACCGCCGAGGCAAAAGGATTGTCGCGCGGCAAGATCATGGTCTCGTACGCGGCTCGTAACGCGATCCTGCCGTCCATCTCCGGCTTCGCGATCTCGCTTGGCTTCGTCGTGGCCGGCTCGATCGTCGCCGAATCCGTATTCTCTTACCCCGGCATCGGCTTCGCGCTGCTGACCGCCGTGCAGAACAACGATTACGCGCTCATGCAAGGCATCTTCATGATCATCACGGTCTCCGTGCTCGGCGCCAACCTGTTCATGGACCTGATCTACGGCTTCATCGACCCGCGCACCCGCGCCCAAGGCTGAGTCGGGCTCGAGAAAGGACTGATCGAAATGACTACCGCAACTCGTACCGCACACGCGCAGCGCAAACCGCGCAAGTCGCGTGCCGACTCCATGCTCCCGCCGATGACGCCGAAGCTGGCTGTCGGCCTGACCATCGTCGTTATCATCGCCGCGTTCGCGATCTTCGTGCCATTCTTCGTTGAGGACCCGAACAAGGTCAGCGACGTCGGCATGACCGCGCCGAGCGCACAACACTGGCTCGGCACCACGCAAACTGGTCAGGACGTGTTCGCCCAGCTCGCCTACGCCTGCCGCGGCTCGCTGTTCATCGGCCTGACCGTCGGCGTGCTTGCCGTCGCGCTCTCCAGCTTCTTCGGCATCCTCGGCGCCTACGTGGGCGGCGCGACCGACGAAGCGTTCTCCCTGCTCTCCAACGTGATGCTCGTCATCCCCGGCCTGCCGCTCATGATCGTCATCGCCAGCTACATGCCGAATAAGTCGAGCGTGCTCGTTGCTGGCGTACTCGCCTTGACCTCGTGGGCTGGCCCGTCGCGAGTTCTGCGTGGCTTCACGATGTCGGTGCGCTCCCGCGACTACGTGCTCGCCGCCCGCGTCGCCGGCGAAAAGCCGTGGCGCATCCTGTTCGTCGAAATCTTCCCGAACCTCATCCCGCTGCTCGCCTCGCAGGCCATGAGCGCGATCATCGCCGCCATCCTCGGCGAGGCTGGTCTGTCCTACCTCGGCCTCGGCGCGACCGACTCGTACACGTGGGGCACCATGCTTTACTACGCGCAGAACGGCATGGCGTTGATTCTTGGCGCATGGTGGTGGTTCATCCCGCCGGGACTGTGCATCGCTCTGTTCGGTGCGGCGCTCGCGCTCATCAACTTCTCGGTCGATGAGATCGTCAATCCGAAGCTCAAGGCCGCCACCCGCAGCCAGATCAAGAAGTGGAAGCTCGAGGAGAAGGCCGGCAAGGCCAAGTCCGACGCCGAATACACCCCGTCGCCCGTTCCAGTACCCGTCGCAGCCAAGGAGGCAGTCGCATGACCACCGCAACGAATAGCAACGCCGCCAGCTCCGCCGCGTCGGTGAACATTCCGACCAATGTGCTGCCGCCCGTCTACGAAACCGATCCGGTACTCGAAGTTGACGACTTCTGCGTCGAATACCGCGCCGAGAAAACTGTGCAGGCTGTCAAGCACGTCAACTTGAAGCTCGGCCGTGGTGAGGTCCTCGGCCTGGCCGGCGAATCTGGCTGCGGCAAGTCCACACTCGCCTACGGTATCAACCGGCTGCTCAAGCCGCCGGCGGTCATCACGTCAGGTCGCGTGTCCTTCAACTCGCGCGAAGGCTACCCGATCGACGTGCGCGCGCTCGAAGGCGATGACCTGCGCATGTTCCGTTGGGAGAAGATCTCCATGGTTTTCCAGGGCGCGATGAATTCGCTCAACCCGGTCAAGAAAATCAAGGACCAGCTCGGCGACGTGTTCACCACGCATCGCCCGGACATGAGCCGCAAAGAGCGCCTCGACAAGTGCGGTGAGCTGCTCGAACGCGTCGGCGTGGACCGCAACCGCCTCAACGCCTACCCGCACGAGCTGTCCGGCGGTATGCGCCAACGCGTCATGATCGCGATGGCGATGGCGCTCGACCCGCAGGTGATGATCATGGATGAGCCGACCACCGCGCTCGACGTGGTCGTGCAGCGCGAAATCTTGCGTGAGATCACCAGGCTGAAGGACGAATTCGGCTTCGCGGTGATCTTTATTACGCACGATCTGCCGCTGTTGCTCGAAATTTCCGATCGCATCGCCGTGATGCGCAAGGGCGAGATCATCGAAATGAACGACGCGATGAGCCTGTACACCAACCCGCAGCAGGAATACACGGCCAAACTGCTGTCCAGCTTCCCGTCGCTGACCGGCGACCGCGGCGACTTCATCCGCACCGGTTCTGAAGATCTGGCCGAAGGCACGTCGCCGTTCGCCACCAAGGAGTGAATGCTATGACCACGCTTGAATTGAGGGATGTCACCAAGCAGTTCGACCTGCGTTCAGGACTAAAGACCACCAAGTTCACGGCCGTCAGCCACGCGAGCTTCACGCTCGAATCCGGCAAAACCGTCGCGCTGGTCGGCCAGTCCGGCTCCGGCAAGTCGACGATCGCAAAGATGATCCTCGGCCTTGAGGTGCCAACCGAAGGCCAGATCCTGATCGATGGCAAGCCGGTGGACCATCACGGCCGCAAGGCGGACCACATCTTCCGCAAGACCGTGCAGATGGTGTTCCAGGACCCGTACGCTTCGCTCAACCCGTTCCACACGGTCGAGCACCACATCGCTCGCCCGATGAAGCTTCACCACCCGGGCATGAGCAATGCCGAAGTACACAAGCGCGTGATTGAGCTGCTTGACCGCGTGCGCTTGACTCCAGGCGAGGATTTCGCCAAGCGCTTGCCCGGCGAGCTGTCCGGCGGTCAGCGCCAGCGCGTCGCCATCGCGCGTGCGCTCGCCCCGGAGCCGAGCATCCTCATCGCCGACGAGCCGGTCTCCGCGCTCGACGTGTCCATCCGACTCGGCGTCCTGAACCTGCTCGCCCGCCTGCAGCGCGAGGAAAACCTCGGCGTGCTCTACATCACGCACGACATGGCCACCGCACGACATTTTTCGGACGAGATCATGGTGATGCGCACCGGCGAGATCGTCGAACGCGGTCCAGCCGACGATGTGATCCTCCACCCGAAGAGTGAATACACGAAAACGCTCATCGGCGCTGCTCCCGATCCGGAACGCAGGCTCAAGGAGCTTATGGCCCAGCGGACCGCCGCATAACGCGCGCATAGCGCACCGCGTCCATTCGCACAACACACTTATTCCATACAGAAAGTACGGCAATCATGACCCACACTCCGAACACGTTCGCGCCGATCAACGAAGGCTGGACCGTTCGCGCGTTGAATCCGCAAGTCGCGCCCGCCGAGCTGCGTACCGCAATCGCTCTCGGCGTGCCGGCCACTGTTCCCGGCGAGGTCACGCTCGACCTGCTCAACGCTGGGCTCATCGCCGAGCCGTTCGACGGCGATAACGAGACCAGTCAGCAGTGGATCGGCGACGTCGACTGGCAATATGAGACGACGTTCGAATGGCACGAGAATAGTCATACGCGCCACGATCTGGTCGCATACGGATTGGACACGGTCGCGACTGTATCGCTCAACGGCCAGCTCGTCGGCTTCGCGCAGAACTACCACCGCTCCTATCGCTGGGATGCGCGCGGCCAGCTGCGCGACGGCGCGAACACGCTTACTGTCACGTTCGCCTCCTCCGTGCGCGAATCCGACCGCCGCGAACAGGAGCTCGGCTACTATCCGCACACTGAGCATCACGCGTTCAACCAGCTGCGCAAGCCCAGCTACCAGTTCGGCTGGGACTGGGGCATCGACGTGGCGAATGCCGGCATCTGGCAAGCAATCGGCATCGACTCGTGGTCGGGCGTGCGCTTCGCTGCCGTGCGTCCGCTGGTCGACGTGCTGCCGGGGGGCGGCACTGCGGCGGATGGTTCTGTGACCGGTGTACTGAAGACCACCGTCGAGATCGAACGCGAAGGCAACGGTCGCGTAATGGGTGTCGGCGATGCGCACAAGGGACAGCAGCCCGTGCCGGTTAGCGTGACCGTAAGCGGCCCGGGATTGGCTGCGCCGATCACTGCTGCTGGCGAAGTCGAATACGGTCGCAACACGGCGACGATCACTACGATTGTGCCGAATGCGCAGCTGTGGTGGCCGATCGGCTACGGTGAACAGCCGCTGTATGACGTGACTGTCACCGCCGGTACTGCTGCGAATGCCGGCGACGGCTCGGCCGAATGGTCTGGTCGCGTTGGCTTCCGCACCACCCGCGTCGACACACGCGCCGACGAAACCGGCCGTCCGTTCCAGATCTACGTCAACGATGTGCCCGTGCACGCGCGCGGCTACAACTGGGTACCGATCGACGCGTTTCTGTCCCGCGCGGACCGCGCGTTCTACGCGGAGCGCTTCAAGGACCTTGTTGAATCGAACTCGAACATGGTGCGCGCCTGGGGCGGCAGCATCTACGAAACCGACGACTTCTACGATCTGGCCGACGAGCTCGGCATCATGGTCTGGCAGGACTTCATGCTCGCCTGCGCCGCCTACCCCGAGGACGCGGCTACGCGCGCCGAAATCGAAGCCGAAGCGCGCGAGCACATCACCCGTCTCGCTCCGCACCCGAGCCTGATCGTATGGAACGGTTCTAACGAGAACTACGTGGCCTACAGCGAATGGTGGGGCGTCAAGCAGGCACTGGCCGACGACGACAAGCCGGCGAACCAGTACGGTTACGGCGAAAAGGCGTGGGGCGACTGGTACTACAGCGAACTGTTCCCGCAGCTGCTCGCCGAGCTCGACCCGACGCACGTCTACCTGCCGAGCTCCCCGATGAGCTTCACCCCGTTCGTTGACGCGAACAAGTCCGGAGACGGCACGATGCACATCTGGGACGTGTGGAACCGCGTCGACTACCGTCACTACGCCGACTACACGCCACGTTTCGCCGACGAATTCGGCTATCAGGCGCCGCCTGCGTTCAGCACGCTCACGCGCGTCGTGCACGACGCCGAGCTCGACCCGTTCGGCAAGCAGATGCTCGTACACCAGAAGGCGTCCGGCGGCAATATCAAGCTCGCGCGCGGCATGCGCGGGCACCTGACGCCGGGTGACATTGACGATGTGAGCTACGGCGACGTGGTCAACGGCACGCCGGCCGACGGCAAGCACAGCTGGCTTATCCCGACCGACCGCTGGGCTGATATCGAGGACTGGCACTGGGCGTGCCAGCTGCAGCAAGCACAGGCGCTGCGCTTCGGCGTCGCGCACATGCGCTCGCTCGAGCCGGTGAACGCCGGCGCGCTGATCTGGCAGCTCAACGACGACTGGCCGGTCGTCTCGTGGGCCGCGGTTGACTATTACGGCCAGCGCAAACCGTTGTGGTACGCTTCGCGTGACTTCTTCGCGCCTCGTTTCGCGACGATCCAGCCGCGCACGTCCGAGCCGTTCCGCGCCGACCACAGCTGGGAAGGCCAGCCGACCGCGTCCGATCATCTTGCACTGGTGTTGGTCAACGACACGCTCGCGCCGTGGTCTGGCTCGTGGACTGTGCGCCGCGTGACGCTTGCCGGAGAGACGCTCGCATCGCAGACCTTTGACGATGTGACGGTCGGCGCAGCCGGTGAGCCTGGCACGCTGTCGCTGACGCTCGCCGCCGACGTTGCCGCGTTCGGGGACCCAGCGAACGAACTGCTTGTCGCGACCCCGTCCAGTGCCGACAATGCCGACTTCGCCCGCGTCATCTACGATCCCGCCGAGGTCATCGACCAGAAGCTCGACCGTACGCCGTTCACAGCGACCGTCGCGCCGGCTGCGGACCCGGCCGCTGGCGTCTTCGATCTGACTGTTACGGCGCACGGCTATGTGCGTGACCTGTTCTGCATGGCTGACAAAGTCGATCCGTCCGCACGCGTGGATGGCGGCATGATCAGTCTGCTGCCTGGCGAATCGGTGACGTTGCACATCGCATGTGATTCGGCGGCAGCCGGGGCGATCGCCGATCCGGCCGTCTTTACGGCACTGAACGTGCTGCGCTGTGCCAACGATCTCAAGCGTTGATACATATCGCTGCGGTGATTGTCACATACCGTTGCGCGGACGGTTGCAAGTTGGCGTAACGCTAGTATTGAGAACAACTGTACTGGTTCAGTAACAAGGAAAGCGAGGAGGCTATGCCAAAGGCTGCCATCACGATCTCGGATGTGGCGAAAGCCTCCGGCGTATCGAAAAGCGCGGTATCGTACGCGCTCAACGGCAAGCCGGGAGTCTCCGACGAGACGCGCGCCAAAGTACTCGCCGTGGCGCGGGACATGGGGTGGAAGCCAAATAGTGCGGCAAAATCCCTTTCGGACGCCCGCACCCGTTCGGTTGGTGTGGTGCTGTTGGTGGATGATGCTGATAGCTTCGGAGCGGGCATGTTCACCATGGATTGCCTCGCTGGCTTGAGCAAGGCGCTCGATCCTCGCGAATACTCGATCGTGTTGCGCATGACGGCGGGTGGCGCGGCAGCCGCATGCCACATCCACGAGGATTGGATTGCATCCGGCAAGGTTGACGCACATCTGATCCTCGGCGTCGAACTCGGCGATCCGCGACTAACGCTGTTCCGCAATCATCCGGAGACCAAAGCGCTGTTCATTTCGCAGCGCGCGGTGACCAGCGGACTGCCGACGCTGTACAGTGCGGACGACGAGGGCGCGCGCATGGTTGTGCGCCATCTTCACGAGCTTGGACACCGTGATATTGCGCGCATTGCCGGGCCGGAAGAATACGTGCACACGCTCGCCCGCGACAACGCCACTGCCGACGAATGTGCCAAGCTTGGCATGCATTGCACCACTTTGCATGGTCGGTACATGGCGGAGGATGGTGAACGGTTGTGCGGCTCGATACTGGAATTCGGGCAGCGGCCAACGGCGATTATCTGCGATACGGACGTGACAGCCATTGCAGCTATGCGTGCTGCAGCGGCGCGCGGTATCTCGGTGCCCGATGACCTGTCGATCGTGGCATGGGATGATTCGCCATCGTGCCTGTCCGCTACGCCCACGGTTACCGCTCTGCACCGGGACGTCAAGGCCATCGGGCGCACGGCAGGAGACATGCTGCTGCGCATGATCGACGGCGAAACGGTTGGTGCCGAGCCGGAACCGCCGTATCGGTTGATCGAACGTGATTCCACCGGTCCGGCGAATGTCGCGTAGTCGTTTGGAACGCGGCGGCGCGTAGCACTCGCGTGTGAGCAGCATTGTGAGATGCATGCCATCAGCGTTAGAAACTTTGTCTTGTGGCCAGAGCCGGCCTGCAAGACAGCGGAACAGCAGAGAACAGCAACACGGCAGGACGCCCGGGTACTAGACCGGCGTACACCCCAATCAGAAAGGCATATCATGGCAGATAATTCCAGCGTGGAAGCTTCTACCGCGGCATCGCAGTCGCAGTACACGCTCGACACGGCGGAGAACAAAGCGTGGCTTACCGCGCAACGCGATTCGCTGATGAACTTTGGACACGCGTTCCCTTCGCCCGGTGGCGGTTCGTACTGGCTGGGCGACGACGGTACGCCGTGGAAAGATCGCAATCGCGAAACGTGGATCACCTGCCGTATGGTGCACGTTTATTCGCTGGCCGCATTTGTCGGCCACCCGGGAGCTGAGGAACTGGTCGACGCCGGTTTGCGCGGTTTGCGCGGTGAACTACACGATGATGTGAACGGCGGCTGGTATGCGGCCGTGACGCCAGACGGTGGTCATATCGGCACTAAGCAGTGCTATGCGCATGCGTTTGTGATGCTCGCGGCTTCTTCTGCGACGCTGCTCGGTCGACCGGGTGCGGCTGAGTTGCTCGCCGACGCGCAGGATGTGTATTTGAAGCGATTCTGGGATGATGAGGCCGGCTTAGCCGTGGACACGTGGAACGAGGACTTCACTGAGCTCGACCCGTATCGCGGTATCAACGCGAACATGCATTCAGTCGAGGCGTTCCTAGCCGTTGCCGATGTGACTGGCGATGAGACTTGGCGTGAGCGTGCCGGGCGCATCATCGATCATGTGACCGGCTGGGCCGAAGGCAACGACTGGCGTATCCCTGAGCATTTCCGTTCTGACTGGTCGATGGACCTCGAATGCAATGCCGGCAAGCCCGACGACCAGTTCAAGCCGTACGGAGCCACGCCCGGCCACGGCATCGAATGGGCTCGACTGATCACCCAGTATGCGCTGAGTGCCCCCGGGCTGGCGGAATCGCGCAAATCGCAGCTGATCGATATCGCCGAGCACCTGTTCCACCGTGCGGTGGCTGACGGTTGGGATGCGGACGGTGCGCCCGGCATCGTCTACACCACCGACTGGAACGGCAAGCCGGTTGTACACGATCGCATGCACTGGACGCTCGCCGAGGCGATCAATACCTCTTCGACACTCGCGCACGTTACCGGCAACAGCGAATACGCCGACTGGTACGCGACCTTCCTGCGCTACGGCGACGAATATGTGATCGACCACGTGAACGGTTCCTGGTTCCACCAGCTCGACCGCAACAATCACGTGATCGGTACCGTGTGGCCAGGCAAGTCCGATCTCTACCACGCCACGCAGTCGATGATGATCCCGCTATACGATCCATCGCTGTCCATCGCCGTCGCTGTCAAGCGCGCGTAGTGAGCAAGCATCGTCCAGTGTGACGATGCTATCGCACCACAGGGCCGCTAGCTCGTCGTCGTGGGTGACGACGAGCACGGCCTTGCCACTATCGGCAAGTGTGCGCAGTAGCGCGCCGACTTGCATCATGTGGCGGCGATCCAATCCGCTAGTGGGCTCGTCAAGAATGATGAGCTCCTTGCCGCTCATCAGCGCGGAGGCGATCGCCAATCGTTGCTTCTGACCGCCAGACAAACTCATCGGGTGACGGTCCGCGAACTGCAGCAAATCCAAGTCGCGCAGTACCTCATCGGCCTGCTCACGAGTCGCCTCGTCAGCGCTATCCAATCCAAGCAGCACTTCTTCGCGCACACTGTCAGAAAACAGCTGATAATTCACATCCTGCATGACTAAGAATCCCGCGCGCGTGAGTGCCGATGGGCGCGCAGGTTCGGTATGCAGCAGAATGCGCCCAGCAAGCGGCTTCTGCAAGCCGCACAGCGTGCGCACCAGCGTACTTTTGCCAGCGCCGTTACGGCCCATAAGACCAACAATCTGCCCGGGGAACAATCGCAGATCGGGAATCGTACGCGAAAATGCGGAACGTTGTCCCCGCTGCATACGTTTACTGAACCATGAGCCGAACTGCCCATGTTTCCGGCCGTATCCCACGGTTAGATGATGTGTTTCAATAAGCGGTATCTGAGATTGCGCGTTGATCTTACTGCGTTTGGGAATATCAGAATGGCGATCGCTTTCAGCAGTGTCATCGTGTGCAGTAGCTGCCAGTTCAGCAACCCGCTGACGGTATGGTTCAAGATCAAGCGCTCGCAAACCAAGTTCCCGCAACCGTTCATCCGATAGCGCGCGAAACTCGCTGGCAGTGTATTCAGCAACGATCGCACCATCGGCAAACAGTACATATCGGTCAACCAGATCAGCGCACCACGCTAAGCGGTGTTCGGCAATAACAATCGTGACGCCAGCGGCTTTCAGCTGCGCCACCATGTCATGCAATTCGCGCATTGCCACAGCATCAAGATTGCTGGTCGGCTCATCCATGACCATCAGCTGCGGCGAGAGCATGGTTGCAGCCGCTACGGCCAAACGTTGCTGTTGACCGCCAGACAGCGTGAACACGCGGCGGCCTAACAGTGGCTCGATACCGAAGCGATGCGCCACTTCAGCAACACGATCGCGAATGCGAGCCGACTGCCAACCCATGTTCTCGCACGCGAACGCGAGTTCTGCAGTGACATCAGCATTGAAATACTGCGTTTTTGGATTCTGAAAAACGCTGCCCACCAGCGGCACATACTCGCTGATGTCAGCAGTATCGCCATCTAAACCGCACACCGTGCGCGAACCGGAAAGTGCGCCGTGATAAAAACCAGGAATCAAACCGTTGAGCAGTCGAGTCGCTGTGGTTTTACCACAGCCACTCTGCCCGCACAGCATCACTATTTCGCCGGAATGAACAGTGAGATTATCGTGATTCAGCGCGAGCGGTGCTGCTTGATCGTGCACGGCATTATCAGCGTCACCATAACCCTGAGCGTCCTGCCGATAGGCGAACACACAATCGCGTAGTAGAACCAGCTCGTCATGTGTGCGAGACCCGGCGGTTGACTTATCGGCTAACTGAGCGCTCACAACACACCTCCGATCCCCAACGCCAGCGGAATCGTGCACACTACCATCGCTACCCAATCGAACCAGCGCATACGAATTTCAGTCATCGACGTGTGAACGCCACGAGTACCCAAACCTTTAGTGAGCGCAGCTACCGACAGATCGCGCGACACCATCGTCGCGTTCATCAACAAAGGAACCAGCACAAACTCCAACGATTGCGCAGGATGCCGTAGCAGTGACCATCGGCCGGTGGCTAGTCCGCGCAGTGCCATCGCGTCACGAATACGGCGATAATCGCCGATAATCGTCGGAAAGAAACGAATCACGACCATGCAAGGAATCACCACTGATTCCGGCACGCGCATCCGTCGCAGCGCGCAGACGAATTCGCTCACACTCGTAGTCGAAAACGCGTACGCGCCGGTAATAAAACAGGGCAGCATCATGCGCAAGCCAACACACAATGCGCCTACTACATGTACCCACGTTTGCTCGCCGCCCGCCGTGCCAACGCCATCCATCACTGCAGCGCCGGCCCACAGGCCAATCGCCAGCAGCACTGCATATGTCACCGCCAAACGCACGCCCATGCGCACGCGGCCAGCGGTCAGTAGCGGCACAATAACCAGCGCAACTAACACTGCCTCCGCGCGCGTGCTCACGTGAAAAAACATCACGAGATTCGCAAGCAGCAGAAGATACAGCTTCGCGCGCGGGTCTAATCGCAGATAGTGAGAGGCGGCGGGCGGCGAAACCGTCATCAGGCAATACCAGCTTTAGCAAAATGCTTAGCGCACAGGCGCTGGCCAAACCAGCCGCCAACGAGCGCGCACACTGCAATCGCAGCCATTGAAATAAAGAACGTGCCGGTGTTGATATGCGCGAATACGCCGGCAATATACGCCGTATCCTTACCGCGCGCCTCAAGGCTTGCCACGTACGCGTCCTTCATGAACCACAGTGGCAGAATCGGGCCAGTCAGGCCATAGGAGAACACCACGTAGCTGATCAACAGGCCAATGCGGTTGCGATACTTCCCAGCGCGCGCGATGAGATCAGCGGCGAGCGGGAACACGATGCTCGCAATAAACGAGAGCACAAAATGCCCGGAAACAAACAGAAACAGGCCAATAACCATGCCCATAATCGTGATGCCGCCGAACTTGCCTACGCGCGCAACCATCAGCATGAACACGCAGCCGGAAATCAGCGCGGCGATTGCGGGCAGGAAAATAGAGCCGAAGCCGGCGAGCAGTAGTGTGCTGGCCAGTGTTGCAACAGCGACCATGGCGAAATACAGTGCGGAGAATACGCCGATAGTGATCAGATCAGGCACAGCAAGACCGCGCTTTGAGGAGGCTGGTGACTTTGCAGGGGTGGTCGTGGTCGGGGCGGAATTTGGGTTGCTGCCTGGCTGGCTCACGGCGTCTCTCCATTTCGATCTCGGAATGAAACGCCTTTCAATGTATCGGCGCGTGTTGCAAAAGGCAATAGTTTGCAAAGAAAATCTACAAGCAAGAAAAATCTGTCTGCAAGCAACCAGCAACGTCAAGTGCAGCCCAGCAAAGAGAAAGCCCGGCGTTGATGCCGGGCTTGAGAGAGAAGAGAAGAAGGGGTTCAGTTATATGCGGCCTTGCGGTCGTGGTTATTATCTAAGCGCGGCTTCCCGGGCAAGTCATGTGGGTTTCCTGAGAAAACCATGAGAATATGGGCGCGAGTGCGATATCTACCGCAATATTTGTGATCGCAATCACATCGCACGCGCGTAATCACACACCGCGCAAGCGTAATCACACCGCGCGTATGCACTATCAACCATCCAGCATGTCCGCATGTCGGCATGAACGCTGTTTCGCTGCGCCCGTTTTGCCAGACCTGCTCCTAGAGTGGAGCGCATGTCATGCACAACATTGCTTATTGGAAAAGACGCTAGCTACAGCGGTGCGACCATCATCGCCCGCGACGACGATACCGGCTCCGGCCGCTACGACCCCAAGCGCTTTGTTGCTGTTCACCCTGATGATCAGCCGCGCCACTATCGCAGCACGCTGAGCCATGTTGAAATCGAGCTGCCCGACGATCCTTGCCGCTACACAATCGCGCCAAACGTGCTGCCCAACCGCGGTATTCTCGCGGAGGCGGGTGCGAGCGAGCGCAACGTGGCGATGAGTGCCACTGAGACGATCGCTGTGAACGAGCGCGTGCTCGCTGCCGACCCGATGGTTGAGCTGCGCCCGGCAGTAGGCGAGCCTGGTGATGCTGATTATCAGCCGGAGCAGCCCGGCGGCATTGGCGAGGAGGATATCATCACCCTCGTGCTGCCGTACGTGCACACTGCGCGCGAGGCCGTGCAGCGCCTGGGCGACCTGCTCGAGCAGTACGGTACGTATGAGGCGAACGGCATCAGCATTTCCGACGTGAACGAGATCTGGTATGTCGAGACGATCGGCGGCCATCACTGGATTGCTCGCCGCGTGCCGGACGACTGCTATGCGACCGTGCCGAACCAGCTCGGCATTGACGACTTCGACTTGGCCGATGCCGCTGGTGAGCAGCGCTTCTACATGGGCAGCGCTGATCTGCGCGAATTCATCGAGGAGAACAATCTCGCTCGCGCAATGAAGCCGGCTGCTGCTGCAGGCTTTGCTGGCACTGCAGCCTCGCCGGACCATTTCAATCCGCGCACGGTGTTCGGCACCAGCACGCCGAAGGACCATATTTACAACACGCCGCGTGCTTGGTACATGCAGCGTTGCCTGAACCCCAGCGAGGATTGGGATTCGCCGGCGGCTCGTTACACGCCGATCTCCGACGACATCCCGTGGTGCCGCGTGCCAGAAAACAAGGTGACGATCGAGGAAGTGGACTACATCCTCTCCTCGCACTATCAGGACACGCCGTATGACCCGTATGGCACGCTGGGCACGCCGGAAACGCGTCACCGCTATCGCCCGATCGGTGTGAACCGCACTGGCCACATGGTGGCTGTCGAAATCCGCGCGGATGTGCCCGCTGCCGAAGCTTCCGTGATGTGGGTTTCCTTCGGCTCTGGCCCGTTCACGACGGTTGCTCCGTTCTTCGCGAACGTGGATGATACGCCTGCCTACCTGCGCGATACTACGAAGACACCTTCTACCGGCAATCTGTACTGGGATAACCGTTTGATTGCCGTGATTGCCGACGCGCACTGGTTTGAAAACTACAACGCTGTTGAAGCGTACGGTGAGCGCGTGCGCGCGTTCGGCCACCGTCACGTGGCGGGTACGGATGCTGCGTTCGCGAAGGCGTTCGCAGCCGATGTGTCTGCTACCGACGCTGACGTGGTGCGTACGCTGGAGGATGCTAATGCTGCGATGGCTGATTATCTGCAGAAGCAGACCGCCGCGCTGCTGGCTGATGTGCTGTACACGTCGACGAACCTGATGCATAACGCGTTCTTCATGTCCGATCGTTGGCAGTGAGCTGGCAGTGAGCTGCTGGGAGTTGACGACAGCGTCTAGCTACCGGTGTTGAGCGAGCATGAGTTCGCAAAAGGGGTATCGTTCGCATCTGAACGATACCCCTTACTCGTCATGATCAGTAATCAGTTGAAGCCGACGACCTTCTCCGCGATATAGTAGCCGCGGCGAATCAGCCAACGGCCTACCGAGCCGCGCAAGTTCAGCGCGCGCGACATCACCTTGCGGCGCACATCGCGGCCAATCGCTGGCGAAGCCGCATCAATATCAGCCCACAGTTGATCTTTGAGCTGATAGTTTTCCTTGTTTTTCGACAAGATCAAGAACACAGACGTGACTGAGCTTTCGATCGCAAGGAAATGAATCATATAGCGGTACAAGCCATCCGGCACAGTCCCCGGTTCCGGAGTCGCTTCCACCATGCGCTGATTCACCAATCGCAGCTGATTCACGCGCTGAATCATCACATCGGTTTGCACGCTCTGCCCCTCGCGGCCAATGAAATAGTGGTAGAACGGCATGTCCAAATACAGCATCGTTTTTACCCACGGGAACGGCTGATACGCGTAAATAAAATCAACGTAGAACGTATGCTCCGGCAATTGCATACCTGAATCGCGCACAACCTGCGTGCGGTAGATCAGCGCGTGCATCAGAATGTATTCTGCTAAGCCAAAACGGCCGAGATCATCCCAGCCGAGCACAGTGTTGGTGGTCATCGCATGGCGGAAATTAACGGTGTGCTTGACGCGCTTGCCGACTTTGTC
>NZ_QXGL01000006.1 GCF_003951095.1 Bifidobacterium goeldii | reverse complement strand
CCGTGCGCCCGATGCTCGACAAGATCGCCGGCGCGCTGTCCAACGGCATCGTGGGCTTCGTGGCCGTCGCCGCCGGCATGGTCGGCAACGCCACCGCCGCCGACATGACCGCCGCGAACATCCGCACGTTCAAGACCTGCGCCTACTACCTGCCGCTCGCAGGCATCGTCGCCAGCCTCGTCGTCTTCCTCCTGACCGTCAAGATCGACGAGAACATGCACGACCACATCGTCGAACAGCTCGAAGAACGACTCGCCTCCGAGGAAACCAACAAGCAGTAGGGCCGAGCTGGGGGTGCGGATGTTCGGGAGGAGGGGATTGTCATCTTTAGATGACAATCCCCTCCTCCCGAACATCCGCACCGGTTATCCTGCGGTATCTTCTGTACCAAGAAATGCACCGCGCATTTCGGCTTTCACAAGGAGGTGAATCATGCAGGATGAAGCGTTCATGATTTCCGAAGTAAACGATCCCGATATCTGCACCGCATACCGCGTTGGTGGCGGCTGATAAAAGGATTATGGCGGGCTCCTTGTCAAAGGAGCCCGCCGTTCTTATTTGAAGAAAATAGAAGGCGAGAAAATGAAGATAAAAATAAGAAGCGGTCATGAAGTTCTACCGCTCGATTCGAAAACATCCATTATCGGGTCGATGACATCAGGATTAGCTCATCAATTCCCTGATCCAGATAATGAAATCGCAGCAGTCATTAACCAAGTCCTTAATGGTGAATATGACCTGGACGATGCCGTCGAACGTCTCGCCAATCTGACTCATTATACCAGAACGCAATCCCTGAATATAATCCGTGAAATTGAAAGAATGGGACACCTCGAAACCGTAGAGGAACCGACAACCTTAAGCGATGAAGAGAAACAAAGATATTCGAGGAGTAACCGCTACCTCTCCTGGATCAACCAAGGCAAAATCTGCGGAAACTGGCATTTGCAAGAACTGCTCAAACAGAAGAGGGTAGCTGTTCTTGGGCTAGGCGGAATCGGAAGCGGCGTAGCTTACCACTTAGCGGCATCAGGGGTTGGACATATTCGAATTGTTGATTATGATACCGTCGAACTATCCAATTTAAGCCGTCAAATGCTGTTTGATGAAGAGGATATTGGCGCGCTCAAGGTGGATGTTGTAAAGAATAAACTGCTTCATCTTAACCATAATGTTGAAGTTGATAGCGTTCAGCAACATATCCGAGGCAACAATGATATTATGAAACTGATAGACGGAATGGATTTCTTTTTCTGCTGCGCTGATTCTCCGGAAGAAATTACGGAATGGGCTAATGACGCTGCACTGTATACGAATATTCCATGGATATCTTGCAGTTATAATGGTCCGATCGTTCAATGTGGCATATATGTCCCCGGTAAGACCGGTTGTTTCAGGTGTCTGATTGAATCAGTGACGAAAAAACTGGAATTGAAGCATCGTTCATCTGCGTATATGCATTTCCAAAGGGACGTGAACCCTGTTTTTGGGCCCATTGCACAAATATCCGCGGCATTATCTGCATATGAGGGAATCCGATATCTTCTTGACCTTTCCCCGCAGAGTGTCGGACGGATAATACATGTCAACATGTATAACTATTTCGACTCCTATGTAATCGATGTTCCACAAGATTGCCATCATGCACACATAGCGAAAGCGCGTGGATAAATGAACTCATTATGGAAAATGCCGGATTATCGTCATTGGTTCATTTCAGATACCACCGATGTGGTTGCAACGAGTCTACGGCTCTTTGCCATACCTTTGGTGATAATCTCCATGACGAAGTCAGAGTTCATATCTGGCATCGTAGTCACATTGGTGTCGGTCACGACTATGATTGCCACACCAATTGGCGGCGCTATTGCCGATCGTCATAATCGACGGCGAATGATGATGCTTCTCGGAGTCATAGGTGCGTCTCTCTCTGTCATTGCCGTCATTTTGATCTGTGTCGGAAATCAGATATCCACATGGATGTTTATTGGAATTGTCATTTTCTTTGCATTGAACTCCGGATTGTTGTGTCCATCAAATAATGCGATACTGAAATCCATTGTTCCTGTTAAACTTTTCGCAAAATCCCAGGCAATACGCGAAACTCGCGAATCCTGCGTTGGAATCCTGTCAGGAGCTGTTGGCGGTTTCTTCTACAGACTTTCTCCTTGGGGCCCTTTTGCTGCATGTGGAGTCATGCATATTATCAGTGCTATCTCAGCGAAGAAGCTTTCAAACCCAACAGTTTCTGTGGAAGATAATGAGGATGAGTCATTTATTGAAAGTTTGAAAAATGGGTTCGTATGGGTGATGTCCAGCTCCCGTTTTCGTAGTTATCTGGCCTTTGGTGCAGTTTGCAACATAGCTTGTACCGGAATTATTATTGGCACACAGCTTATGCTGGCGGCAAGAGGAACGGATCCGATTCTGATAGGTCTAATTGACGGCGTTATGGGAATAGTGATGCTCCTAGGATCATTGTGTGCGATGAAAATCACCGAAACGCTATCTCCTGGATTGATTGCAACCTTAACGGTAGTTTTATTTGGAATTTCCCTTGTCCCGATGATTTTCACGGATAACTATTATGTTATTCTTGCATGCGTTTCATTGGGAGGCTTCCTGTTTCCAGCTTGTAATTCTTCACTCCTCGGCTTCCTGTACGGGCATACTCCGAATAATATGCAAGGGCGGGCGGATTCAGTAATGGAGACCGTATTGTCCGTTTTCAGTTCATTTACACCGGCGCTCGTTGGTTGGATATTGGAATCGCCGTCCGGTTTTACCGGAGTGGTAATTCTTTGTGTCACATGTTCTGCGGTATCTATGCTGATCACTCTAGGAAAACCACTTAGATCCATTCCGCAAACGAAATTCTGGGATACGACCACTTTGTAGAGTGTTTGCGTGCATAGTGAATAAATGTTAATTCGAACGGTTCGTTCGCATAAAGAAACCATCAATCCTTCAACGGGTATAAAAGTGGGGCTGCACTCTGACGAGTGCAGCCCCACAAATTTCCGCCGGGGAGAGAAGAAGGAAGAGAACCGGCGGGGTTCCGGCCGGATTGTCGTCCGGCCGGAAGAATCATCGCGGCAGAGAGCGGTCCCTGCCGCTTCGGTCAGACCACGGATTGCCCGCCGGGAACCGGATCGGCGGTTTCGACGGCATCCGCGTCGGCGTTCTCGGCATCGACGGTTTGCATCGTGCCGGAGTGGCGGCCGCCGGCGTTGTTCCCGCGCCTGAACCTGCGGGCGGCGACCAGTCCCACGCCGACGGCGAGCAGCGTGATCGCCGCGGCGATCACGCCCTGGATAGCGGCGCCGGTGTGGGCGAGCCCGGTCCGGTAGCCGTTCCAGTCGTCGGTGTTGCTGACCACTTCGGTGTCGGGGCAGACGAGCCTGCCGTCGATCGTGACCGCGTCATCGGGTGCGGACGTCTCGTCCTTGCCGTCGAACGGATCCGGGTCGGAGACGACGCATTCGATCAGAGGCGTGCCGGTGACCGTGGCACGGTCGGTGTGATGGTTGGTCACGCCCTTGAGGACGCCCTTGACCTCGACGCTCTCGCCGGGCTTGAGGATGCGGCTGTCCCAATCGGCGGGGTATTCGAGATCGGTCACCCGGCCGTCGCCGGCGACCAGTTGGTCCTTGAGGTTCAGGTCCTTGGTGCGGTACCATGCGCCCTGCTTGGTGTCGGGGTCGGTGGTGCTGGTGTTGGTGATGGTGAACACGATGCGCGTGTCGCCCTGCATGGCCAGCGCGTCCTTGACCTGGTCGCGGTCGCCGGCCGGCCAGCCGGAGGCCTCGTCCCATTTCTCGATCTTCAGGCTCGGTGTCATGTCGGGCGTGTGCGTCTCGACCTGGTTGGAAGGCCGTTTGGTGCCGTTGAGGGTTTCGTCGAACCGGTTGGCGATGTGTTCTCCGGTCTTGACGCGCTTGCACTGGATGAACGCGGTCCATGCCTGCTCGCTTTCGTCGTCGCCGCTGACGAGGTCGAGCATGCGCTGGGTCGCGGCGACGGTGACCACGCCCTTGTCGTCCTGCGCGAGGGTGAACAGTTCGCCGCCGTATGCGCCGGCGTCGAAGCCGCTGCCGGCGATCTTCACGCCTTTATGGGCGATCACCTTGCCCTGTTCGGTCAGGTCGCGCATGGCGTACACGGCCCATTGGCCGGTGTACTGGTCGTGCTCGGTGTCGAGCGGGTCGGTGATGCTCCAGTCGGTGACCTTCTGGTAGGCGCGGTGCGCGGGCAGCACGGAGCTGTCGAGACGGTAGAGGAACAGGCTGTTGAGGTACACGCTCTGCTTGTCGATGGATTCGCCGTCCACCTTCACGACCACGTCCTTGGACGGGTTGACGGGTTTGAGGGGGTTGACGACCTCGTTGGTGTCCTTGCGGGTGTCGTTGACGACCTGCGTGGCCTTGTTCTTCACGATATGTCCGTCGGTGACCTTGATGACGGTCATCGGCAGGCTCACCTCGTAGCTCGTGCCCAGCATCGACTGGTCGATGGCCGGCTCCTTCAACGGGTCGTGGTCCTTCTTTTCGGCGTATTCCTTGAGGTCCTTGGGCTGGGGGTCGCCCTTGATGGTCTCGCCGGTGGCCGGCACCTTCGTGTCCGCGGTCTTGGCGTACACGTAGGCGACGCCGTCGATCGCCGCGATGTTGAACTTCGCGGTCACGTCCTTGCCGGTCGCGGTGTCGGTGACCTCGATGCGCTTGGCGTCGAGGGAGAGGTATTCGTCGTCCCAGTCGTCGATCATGCCGAGCCTCCAGACCTTGTAGGCCTGGTTGGTCTGCTTTGCATCGATGGTCACGCGGTAGTAGATCCGGTCGCCCAGCAGCGCGGTCTTGCCGTCGATACTGATGGACGGATCGGCCTGGGTGTCCTTCTTCACCGGCGTGAAGTCGGGCGGTTCGTTCCACACCCTGTTGCTCGGGGTGACCATGTTGTTCAGTGTCAATGCCCACTGGTTGCCGATTTTGGTGTCCGTGGGCGCGTCCTTGGCGACCGTGCCCTCGAAGCGGACGATGATGCGCGGGTTCGCGCCGTTGCGCCAATTGGTCTTCACGTACCCGTCGGAGAACACGAGGCGCACCGCGTGCTGCGAGTCGTTCCACTGGGTCTCGTACTCGGTTTTCGGGATGAACTTGCCGGTGGACAGGTCGGTGACCTCCAGGGTCTGCTTGTCCACTTCAAGATGCTCGTCGTAGGTGTCGGTGACCGCCACCTCGCTGACGGAGTACGCGAGATTGCCGGGCAGGTGGGGCTGCGTCTCCAGACGGTATTCCACGCGCTGGCCCGGGTAGACGACCCTGCCGTCCACGGACGCCTGGTCGCCTCCCTGCGAGGATTCGCCGACCACGTCCTTGACGACGGGCGGTATGTAGCCGCAGATCTTCGGTTCGTTCGTGGGGATGGTGTGCGTGTTGACGGTCTGGGATCCTTTGTTCGTCAGCGCCTTGCCGTCCGGCGTGGTGCAGAACGACAGTTCGTCGCTCGACTGCTTGCCGAAGTCGTCGCGCACCTGGCCCGCACCCTTGCCGTTGGCATAGGACGCCTTGCCGGGAATGAGCAGCGTGACCTGCTTCGCGGTCTTCAGACCCTTCAATCCCTCGCGGTAGGCCTGGCCTGCGGTGGCGGTCACCGTGGTGCCTTCCATCGTGATCGTCCACTGGTTGGTGACGTCCCTGCCGTGGTTGGCGATGTCGGTGACGCTGGACTCGCGATCGGTGCCGGCATCGGCCTCGTACACCTTGATCTTCGACTTGTCGTCGGCGTCGAACAGGTAGTCGGCGGCCGACCAGTCGTCCGTGAGCGTCAGAGCCTCCGGGGCTTGGATGAGGTTTTTGGCGATGGTGCCGTTGACCACCGAGGCGACCCGGTCCCCGTCCAGAAGCGTCATATCGTCGGCACCGGTCCGGTTGGTCTCCTTCGGGTCGATGACCGCCTCCCACTGGCCCTTCGCGTTCAGGCGGATCCAGCTCTTGTCGGGATTCGGCCGCCACGTATCGAACTGTTTCGTTCCGGCGTCGGCCTCGGGCTCGTGGTTCCACTGGCCCCACGCATGGTCCCTGACCTGCTGGAAGTCAGAGGGCTTCGACACGGTCACGTCGAAGCTGAATTCGTAGACATGGTCCATGGGCATCTCGCCCTTGTCCGCCGACCGAGCGGCCGACACCGTGTTCGACGCCTTGTCCCAATTGATCTCGAACTCGCCGGAAACGTCGCGGTTGCCGTCGGTCCTGTCGATGAGCCTGTAGTTGTCCACGGAGTATTCGACGCCGTTAGGTTCGATTACGTCGCGGAAACGCATCTCGTAGCCGCCACGGCCGGTGCCGTACGTGATGGTGGTGCGGTTCGTCATCCGGTCGGCGCTCACGCCGTCCTCGATCTTCTTGACCGGGGGCTCGGGCGGCACCGAGCTCACCTTCCAGGATTCGGCCGGATCGCGGTCCGCGGTGTCCACGGCCGCCTGCATGCGGCCCTGCTTGGGCACCTGAATGTCGATCCAGTACGAGCCCTCGGCCCAGTATTTCATGCCGAAATCCTTCGGCGAGGCGAGATTGTCGAGCTGGGTGTCTCCATTGCTGGAGAAGCTGATCGACTTGCTCACGCTCTTCGCGGACAGGTAGGGGCCGTTCTCGTAATGGATGATCGCGGTGCCGTTCAACGTCTCCTTGATCGCGGAACCGCCGTTGTCTGCGTGGATGACGTCGCCGATCGGGTCGATGGAGCCGACCTGCATGTCGGTCTTTTGCTTGTGGCTGGTGGTCACGTTCAGCTTGTAATCGACCGGCGGCTGGTTCTGCGCCAGCACGATCACGCGGAACGAGGCGTTCGGGTTGGAGTTGATCGACTCCTGTGCCAGCGAGTCAACGCTGCGCGTGCCGAGCTTGTCCTTCCACGTGGTCGAGGTCGAGTACTTCTGCCCCTGATATGTGTAGTCGCCCTTCGCCTCGGCCTTCCACTGCGCCTCCCAACGGTTCTTCGCGTTCGAGCTCACGTAGCTGCCGTTGAACGAACCATCCGCCAAGCGCACGTAGCCCACCGCCACCAGACGGCAGTCCGCGTTCCCCTCACCCGTATAGGAGCGTTGGCACTCATCGATCGCGTCGCTCAAAGTCTTGTTCATGTTCACGAACTGGTTCTGCCCGTTCGCCAGATCAGACGACAGACGCACCTTCGCATCACTCAACGCCGTCTTCATGCCATCCAGCGTGGCCGGCCACGAATCCTTGTAGATCCAATGCACATCGGCCGTCTGCGTCGGACCACCGCCCGAACCGCCGCCATCCTCGCCGGAACCACCGCCACCGTTATCGGCCAACGCGACCGGAACCAGACAGGCCAGCAACGCCGCGGCGGCAGTGATCGACGCCACCGCGCCGGTGCCCTTCTTCCCGAACCTCATACGAAATCCTTTCCCACATGCGATCACAAGCCCCTCTCCGGGAAAGGGAGGAGACGGGGACTCCAGAACCCGCCTCCTCCCGGGTCCCTGGAAGAAAAGCACGCCCGCAAGCCCGACGGCCGGCCGTCGGACCCCGAACGCACCATCAGCATCACCCTGCTCCAGGTGGTCTTGCGGCGGACAGACGTTGTCCCGGTCGAACCACCTCATCGTGGATCTGGGCTGTTGTGTCGCTCAGGTTATGATCTGATTGCGAAACGCGGCGGTATGCACACAGGTTACGCTGTATAATAGTCATGTATTTCAATTAAAAATTGATTATTGTGAGTTTTAGAGAATGGCAATGCGATGATTCGTTTGAAAAGACTTGTTCTGGACGACATGAGGAACATATCGCATGGCGTCCTGGATTTCGATGATCTGCCCACCGGCGGCAGCGTCACGGGCATCTACGGACAGAACGGGTCCGGCAAGACCACCGTCATCGACGCCATCGGGATACTGCGCGCGCTGTTGTCCGGGAATATGCTGCCGGACACCGCCGGCGACGTCGTCAGCGCCAGCGCCGGTTCGGCGACCGTGACGGCGACGTTCCTCGTCGGCGACAAGCAGAAGCCGAACTATCTTGAGTACAGGGTGTCCATGCGCAAGGCGAACCCGGATTCGACGCGGGCGCGCGTCGTCGCCGAATCGGTGCGCATCGGCGACGATCCCTCGCGCTTGGGCCGTGAGGTGTTGGGACATCGTATGGAGGATTCCGAGGCGGACGGATTCGTGTCGACCCCGGTCTACGTGTGGCGTTCCATCGAGGCGGTCGCTTCGGTGAAGACCGTGATCTCGCGCACCGCGGACCGCGCATACATGGAGGGGCGCTCGTTCCTGTTCTCCCGGTGCGCCACGCTCGACGACCGGCCGGACGCCGAGTTCCTGATCGACTGGGCGGTGGCCCGCGTGCGGGAGGCGAACGGCGTGTCCTCCAGATCGTTGACGTACATCAACGAACGCTTCGGCGAGTTCGTTCGCCTGCGCGAGGCCCTGTGCGGCTACGCGACCAACGACATCTTCGTGTCCACCACCCGTCGCGGCTCCTACGCCGCGTTCGCGATCATCCCGATCATGGAGGAGAACCCGGAAGGTCGCAACACGGAGTTCGCGTTCGACCTGCTGCAGCCCAATCCATTGACCCCCGGCCAGGCGAAGCGACTCGGGCAGACCGTGGAGTCCTTCGACCGCATCCTGCCCACCATCGTGCCCGGCCTGCACGTCCTGCTGAAGACCGGCACCGCGCCTTCCGGCAAGGACGGCGAGGACCGGGTCACCGCGGAGCTGTTCTCCCGCCGCGGCGACGTCACGGTTCCCTTCCGCTGCGAGAGCGAGGGCATCATACGCATCACCGCGCTGCTCGGCTATCTCAAGCACGCATACAACGACGAGAACGCACTGGTCGCCGTGGACGAGTTCGACTCCGGCGTGTTCGAGCTACTGCTCGGCGACATGCTGGACCAGCTGGCGGACGGGTGCGCGGGACAACTGGTGTTCACCGCCCATAACCTGCGGGCATTGGAGGTGCTGCCGAACAGCTGCATCCGCACGACGGTGACCGACCCCAATAACCGGTTCGCGACCATCCCGCGCAAGTCCTCCACAAACAACCAGCGCAAACGGTACCTGACGGCCAGCGAACTCGGATGGAGCGGCCCCGACATCTACGATTCGCCCATCCCGCGCATGTTCGGCAACAGCCTCTACGCCGCCGGCCACCCCGACGAGGACGACGACATCGACGACGATCTGGCAGCACTCAACGCCGCCGGAACGGAGGCGAACCGTGGCTAAACGCAAGATCGTCCTGCTGGTCGTGGAGGGCGCGAGCGACGCCAGCCTGCTCGTGCCGGCGTTCTCGGCGTTGATCGAGAACCGCCTGTTCCAAGGCCAGGAATTCCATTGCGACGTGCTGACCGCGCCGAACCACCGCGAGGAATTCCACCGGCGCAACGGGTTCTACCCCGCGGACAAACCCTCACAAACGGTGCGCGAACTCGTCGAGTATTATCTCAAGGACCATGATCGCACATGGGGCCAGCTCGGCCATGTCATCCAGATCTGCGACCTCGACGGCGCGTTCACACCCGACGACCAAGTGCGGGAGGACCCGTCAGCGAAAGAAACCCTGTACTCGACGACCGACATCATCACCACGAACCGCTCCGCCCTGATCGCCGACCGAACGACCAAGCGAAACGGCGTGGACGCCCTGCTCAAACTCGACGGATTCAGGAAGAAGCAGGGCGGCCGCACCGTCTTGATTCCATACCGTCTGTTCTATGTCAGCCGCAACCTCGAACACGCCTTCCGCGGCAGGACCGACAACCTGGACGCACAGCACAAGCAGAGCGGCGCCATCAAACTGGCCGACCGCTTCACGCAGAACCCGAACCTGTTCTCGACGACCCTTCAATCCCTGCGACGCATACACGGCAACCCGGCCACCTGGGAGGAATCCTGGCAATACGCCATGCAGGACTTCCACTCGCTCGAACGTGGCAGCAACCTCGCATTCGTGGAACCATACCTAGCAGGCGAACTACAATAGGTCATCCGTAGCTGGATAGCCTGGAGTCGCATTAGCAATCCTAGGACCATCCGGCTGCGGACGCGAATTATGGTTAAGAATATAGACTTAGAGTATTTGTAACATAACGCAGAGGTCGTCTATAACATTGTATTTCGCATCTATTTCTGCTTCGACAAATGCGAGCATGATGTAGATAATGAGGACTACATGGAACGCGGATTCGCAGTCGATAAGACATTGTCGATGAATTGCAGATGATTACGTACAAGGAAGTATACAATATGACAATACATGAAAAGCATATCTCCACACCTTATAAAAGTCCGCTATATCGCAGTAATGAATATCATATTTCGGTTGGTAATCCGGGAATCGACCTAGATAGTATATATACTGACAACAAGGTTGAAAACGCTGAATTTTTACGATGGCTTGGATACGAGTCTTTCTGGCTTATTATTGGAATAATATTATCCTCTATTTCAGCCATAGCCCGTCATTGTAAGGAATTATCTTTAAATGAGTTGGCAGAAAAATCTTCTTGGAACAAGACGGAATCTATACTAAAAGCTTTCCCCTGTTTTGCAGAAGATGCAGGCCTGTCTATTATCCTCGCTCTATTGGCGATAGTTGCGGGTCTTTCCGTGGGTATCGCAGTTGAGGATCTTTCAAAAAACCATATGTTTAGATTCAGGTCTATGGGTAGAACGCTCATACGATTCAGTAATCTTTCCGTCTGCTTTCTCGGCCTGTCATCCGCTAGTCTGATTCTCCGGTATGGGAAAGGACTTGGTGTTCTTCTTATTTTCGGTTTATTGTTTTGTTTCACTATGCTTTACGGCATAGGCGATATATCTGTGAATTATCGTACTCGATTGAAGGAATTATCCAATAGATTGCACGAAGCGGAAAAAGAGCTATGCAATGTCGCCAATAGGAAAAGAAAGCGCTATGTGTTTCGCAGTGTAGGAAGATGGAATAGGACTCTTAATGGTGTCGGATTGTCGTTTGTGATTCTGGTCTATGTTTGCTCATCCGTGCATCAGCATAAGTTATTGTTGGCCAATTTGGTGATTTCTTTTACATTGGTTGTATTTTACTGGTTGTCAGTTTACGTTCTAGGAAGTATCCTTTATGATTCAATAAAGGTGTTTGAAGGATTGACGAAAGAAATTCGTCCACTAAAAATACTTTATTGTATTGCATTGTCGGTTTTCTCATTTATTGCATCAATGTATTTAAGTATGATTTTTATTCTTACGTCTCATCAATGCCTGTTTTATGTAAGCTGTGTTTTATTGTTTATCCTATTGCTTTGTATCTGCTATTTTTCTTTATCGTCAAAAAATAGGCGGTTCCTGTTTATTGAAACAAGAACCGCAAAACTAAAGAAAAACGTCAGTTTAACTCGGCGACTTATTGACCTAATGCAATCTGAGGAACAATTGGTTTAATTGGGTTAATTTTCTATATTTATCAAAGTGATTATCGTCCGGGTCATGTATATTTTTTAACGTTTTAATGACGCAGATAGCGAAAGCGCAAATGATAGCGATGGCGGCGAGGATTGCCAGTCGCGTTTCACGACGTTCCCTGGCCGCCATGTCGGCCTGCCGGTTGGCCAAGGCTTCGGCTTCGGCGGCGACGCCGCTGGCGGCGATGGCCGCGATGTGCGCGCTCATCTGGTCTTCGAGCATGGAATCCTCGCTCGTGCCGTCGAAGGGCTCCTCGTTTTCGTTGTGGTTGTCGTTCATGGTTCTGCTCCGTTCCTGATTGTTGGATTGTTTGCTTTCCTGATTGTTGGCTTGCTTGATTGCTTGCATGTCAGCTTGCCTGCATGCAGTCAAGTTTGATTGTTTGATTGTCTGCATGCGGGCTTGTTTGCTTGTCAGCTTTCGTTTTGCCCGGCGAGGATGGACATGCGGGCGGCGATGAGCGCGTGGCGCGCGATCTCCAGGTAGAGCTGGTGGCCCTCGCCGTCGCCCCAGAACCGGTCGAACTGTTCGGTCGGCATCATGCTGACGGGGTCGAACCCGTTCCACACGCCGCCGCAGAACACCTTCGCCGCCGCGTTCACCTCCTCGTCGGACGGCATGCCCGGATGCCCCTCGGCGGCGTCCGCGGCCGCGCGCATCTGCGCGCCGAACACGCGGGCCTGCAATGGCGAGAGCGTGTACGCCAGTCCCGCCGTGGAGCCCGCGGGGAATCCCGTGTTCACGCCGAGGATGATGACGTGCGCCTCCTCGCCGATGCTGATCCGGTCGCCGAGCACGGAGACCTCCATCGAATAGTCCATAGTGTCTCCTTTCCGCAGACGCGCCGGCTTGCCGGATTGCGTCTGCATGTTTGACTGCCTGAATGTTTGGGTGCTGACTTGTTGGATTGCTTGATTGTCTGACGGGTTACGGCTCATCGTCGCCGTCGAGCCGGTCGAGCTCGCGTTCGATGGCGTCGCGCAGGAGCTGCTGCATGGGCAGTCCGTGCGCGGCGGCCGTGGTCTTGAGCCGGGTCTTGAGCGACACGGGTATGCGCAATGAGAGCATGACCAGCGGTTCGCCCGTGGTTTTGGAGGTCTTGTTCTGCTGACGCAGCACGTCGTCGAACGGCACCGGCCGTGCCAGTGGCTGGTAGTTGCCCTGCATGGTCTCACTCCTGCTTTCCGGCGATCTGCTGGAGTTCGGTGACGAGGTCCCGGTATTCGCCCAGCTGGTGCGGGTTGGTGCCGAGCGAACGCTTGTAGGACTGGGCCTTCGGCACGATCGTGTCGAACCGGGGCGTGTCCATGGCGTTGAGCGCGTCCATGGTGTCGCGGAACGCCTTCGTGTTGCGTTCGGCCTTGACCAGCAGCAGCGCGGCTGGCGTGCTCATCCTGGCCATGTCGAGGGTGCTCCATGCCTGCTGGAGGTCCATGGGCGAGTCCGACGCCGGCACGATCACGAAGTCGGCGGCCTTGATGGCCATGTCCAGGGTCGGCCCCTGCGGCGGCGCGTCGATGATCGCCCATTCGTCCGGGTCCGCTCCCGCGGCGAGCTGACGGAGCGTGGCCTGGTTGGCCGGAAGCACGTCGAACGTCAGCGGGTCCGCGGTCTGTTCAGCGGCGGCGGCCCACAGGCTCGCGCTGGACTGCGGGTCCGCGTCGTACACGACGGCGCTGCCGCCCCTGGAAACGATGACCGAGGCGATGTAAATGCTGGACGTGGTCTTCGCGACCCCGCCCTTGGCGTTGGCTATGGCGATGCGCATTCGTTCTTCTCCTTTGCGATTGCCGGCGATCACGCGAACCTGATCAGTCGGTCGCCTGATTGTCTGCTTGTCTGATTGCTTGGATTCCTGCTTGTTTGAATGTTTGATTGCCTGACGGCTCATGCGGGGCGGGGCGATTGGCCGTCCTGCCCCGTGCGCGCAGGCGTCGTTGCTGGCGTTCGGTGCTGGCCTCGTCGGTGGCTTCGTCGAACACGTTCCGATGGGCGCGTATCCAGTCCGTGAGCAGCCGCCAGCGTTGCGGCCACGGCAGGCCGCGGTCCCGGCAGGGGACGCCGTCGGCTTCGGCCATGCGCGCGATCCTGCGCCGGTCGGTGCACACCTTGCCGCCGTACACGCCCCATTCGAGCCCGCCGCTGGCCGCATAGGCCAGGCATTCGGCGCGTACCGGGCATCGTTCGCACACGGCCTTGGCGACCGAGTGGAACGCCTTCGCGTCGCCGGGACGATGCTCGAACTCCAGCGACCACAGGTAGTCGGACCATGGTTGCGGGAAATCGCGGCATTCGCCGGCCTTCTTCCACGCCTCAAGACGCTGCCCGTCCCCGCTCATGGCCGCACCGCCTCCGCCGGCGCAACGGCTTTCGCCTTGCGGCGCCCGGCGACGTCGTGGGTGGCGTGGTTGCGTTTGTCGTACGCGCATACCGGGCACGCCTCCTGCGAGATGGCGCCTTCGATGTGTTCCTGGCACAGCGAGGTGCGCAGCAGCGCCGCCCCGTAGATCGGCACGCGGCTCGCGGACGACGAGCTGACCGGTATCGCCCGGTTGGGGTCCTTGACGACCGGCAGCGGGGCGTCTGGCGCCCGCTTGCCCGTCGGATCGGGATGGGTGAGCATTTCCAGTCGCAGCTGCACGTAGTTCGCGGCGAACCTGGCGCCGCTGGTGAGCCGGGGCAGCCAGTAGCGGTTGCGGTACGCCCAGTCCATCGTCGCGACGATCTCGCCGTACGGGCGATCGATCAGCAGCGAGTGGACGGCCTTGCGGTCGGCCATGGTCGCCGGAACATCGAACCTCTGGTCCACGGCGAGCATGCGCCGGCGGATGCCGTCGAGCACGCGCACCTCCTGGCCTGCGCGTTCCGTGACCGGCTCGGGCAGCTTGCCGGGTTCAGGCACCCATAGCGGGTTCCTGCAGCCCCTTGGAGGCAGGGCCTTGCCCCAATCGGTCGCCGGAACGGGTTCGGTCTTCGTGGAGGCTTGTTCGGCGTTGAGGGGAGCATCCCCGAAGGGGATGAGGGGAGAATTGTTTATCACTTGTCTATTGGGTGACTTTCTGTCCAAGATTCCGGGACAATTTGTCCTCGGCTCCACGCCCTTCGGTTCGGGTGACAATCCGTCGGGTGACAAATTGTCCTTGTCTGGATCCGGTTTGCCGTCGCCTTCCGCCAGCGCGTCCAGATTCCTGGGCTTCTCCTCGATGTTCTCGGCGGCGTGGTCGCCGTCCATGACGACGTCCCATACGCGCGAGCGGTGTCCCTTGGCGATCGGCTTGCGCGTGCGCGGGTTGCGCGCCGACATCTCCTGGTCGCCGGGCCTGATGTAGCCCTTGCGCTCCAACTCCTGCAACGAACGGATCACGGTGCGCTCACAGCACCCGCAGTTGAACGCGATGGTCTCCACGCTCGGCCACGCGGCGGCGCCATCGTCGTAGTAGGCGCGGCGGGCCAGATACACCAGCACGAACTTGGTGATGCCCTTGACGTCGTCGCGCTCCCATGCCCAGTTCTCGGCTCTGCTGCTCATCGTTCGACCTTCCCACCGTCATGCTCCGGGTCCGCTTCGCGGCGTTCGCGCAGCCTCGCGCCGATGTCGTCGCCCAGACGGGCGGCGCGGCACAACGCATACGAGAGAACGCCGCCGGACACGCACACGGCGGCAACGACCAGCCACCACATGGTTCGGCCGGTATCGGGGAAACGGTCCGCGGACGCGCGCCTCAGCGGCGCGAGCCCCGGGACGGGTGGGCGAGCATGGACAGCACATGCGCCTTCGCGATGCGCAGATCGACTTTGCCGCCGGCCCGCGTCGTCCGCCGCACGGCGTCGCGCTGGCGATTAGGCTCGAAGACAGATGCCGGGCGAATGCCGGCGGTATTGGTAGAATCGGTCATGGCGATGACCCTCCTTCGGGGAATCGGAACGACGGGCGTCTGATCTTGGCGGATATGCGCGCCCGCGGCTCCATGGTTGTTGCCGTTCAATCCCCGCGCCGGGTTCCAGCCGGTCCGGGGATTCTCGTTTCGGGTTTCCACCCGCCATCCGTGAGATAGGCGTCGATGCCGAGCACATACCCAGGGGACAGGTTTCGGTGAATGGCCAGCCAGATCAGGTCGGACTGCTGCCACGGTATCGAGCCGTTGACCTTTCCCGCGACCGAGGATTTGGACGTACCCATCTCCCTCGCGAGGTCTCGGCAGCTCAGACCCGCCGCCGTCATATAGCGACGCATCGGAGAATCCATTATTTTTGCCGTCAGTCCATTCACAATAGACAATATATCAAGAAACTTGCACAGCAGCAAATCATTGTTGTAGGATTATGTCCATCGATATTGGACAACTCCAATCTGAAAGGACTTGATATGGCAAAAATCGAACCGTCGCCCGAATCCAATGGACTCGGCGACTACCTGCAGAGGGTATTCATCTGGAACGTCAACATGCAGCTGACCGGCCGCGGGATGACCCAGCAGTCACTTTGCGCGGCACTGGGGCTGAAGAGGGGCGCCGTGTCCGCGAAGATGACCGGCAAGACTTCCTGGACCATCCAGGACATCGCCGCAGTGGCGGAATTCTTCAACGTCCCCCCGCTCTCCCTGCTGGATGCGTCGATGTACGAGCAGATGATGCGCGGAATGAGCAGTGACGGAGGTGCATCTTTGGTGGCAGTAGCCACCGCCGGGTTTCCTGTGCGAGCAACTGAAGGCCAAGCTGGCGGCCTGAAACCGTTGGAAACAAAAGGCTCCGGGCCACGATACCTCGTGGAACCCGGAGCCGGTGAGTACCCCCAGAGAGAGTCGAACTCTCGTTGTCAGATTGAAAGTCTGGTGTCCTAACCGTTAGACGATGGGGGCGGACAACTCGATTGACAATACACGAGTTGTCGCGGTAGAGCAAATCGGCGTGTCGCGCCGGCTGTCGGTCGTGTTGCTTGCGCCGCATTTTGCCTTGCTATGCCGCGTTTTGCATTGCTGCGCGTTGCTGTGTCTTACCTCGCCACGCCTTGTCAGCGCGTCACGTAGGTAAAGTCGTGAATAACGCGCCCTGCTGCAAGTCCCTTCTTCTCAAAATTGGTCAGCACGCGGCCGTCAAAGCGCTCCGACTCGGTGAAGTCAGCGTGTGGCATGTCATTCGCTAGCTCAGCGTTGCCCTTACCAACGTGCTCGGTCGGCAAGCTGACGGTGATTGTGCCAGCGTTGGTGAAATCTTCGCGCGCGTCCATCACCTCATGCACGTGCAGCGCGTAATCTTCAATGTCGGTGGCGATTCGCCATGCGCCACCGGTTTGCAGCGCGCGATGAATCTGCGCAGCCAGCTCCGGTTGCACGATGCGACGCTTATGATGCTTCATTTTCGGCCACGGGTCAGGGAAGAACGTCCATGCTTCCTTGATGACACCGTCGGCGGCCGCAGCGAACAATTCGGGCGCGTTTACTTGTGCGATGCGAATGTTGGCAAGATTCTGTTTGCCGGCAAGCAGCAGCGTATGCGCAACGCCAGGATCGTACACTTCCAACGCTAGGAAATTCATGTCGGGGTGGGCGGCGGCCGCCGCGACGATGTTCTCACCCTGGCCGGTTCCCACCTCTACGATCAGCGGATTATCGTTGCCCCACGTGTTGCGAACATAGTCCTTGTCGAGCGTGAAGTCGGGGCGCACATTGAGTGACCCTTCGCCGGCGTTAATATCAAGCAGATAGGTGCCGGCGAAGTTGTCCCATGCGCGCTGCAGGCGGGCGTCCAGGCGGCCGGAGCGCCGTACGAACGAGAGCACTGGACGCGGGGTGTAGTGTGGCTGGTCAATTTCGTCTGACACGGGTTGCTGTCTCCTTACGATGTTCCTCGGGCGGTTGCCTATGTGATGTTCCTCTAATGATCGCGTCGCTGCCCGACGTCGGGCGTTTCGCGTGTTCTCGCATGGCTTGCAAAAGCGAACACAGTGCAGAGCTCGGGGCTCAATGCGGGGTGTGATTGTGGTTCGGATTCCGGCATTCGTGCAGGGATGATGGGTACACTAGTGGCATGGATGCTGATTTCAATAATCCAATGGGGAATTCAAACGATCCGCGCGATGGTGCTGGGCAATCTTGGGGTTCGCCGTCGTCGCCGAATAATTCGCAGGACAATCCGCAGCAGAACAATCCGTATGAGACTTCTTCGCCGTACGGGCAGAATCCGTACGCGCAGGCTCCGTATGAACAGACGCCGTACGGGCAAACCCCGTATAGTCAGACTGCGTCCGATGCACAGGGCGCCGCGTATGGTGCCCAGCAAGCTCCACAGTATGGTCAGCCATACGGTCAGAACCCTCAGTACGGCCAGTACGGTCAGCCATACAGCAGTCAGCCGTATGGTGGCCAACCATATGCTCAGTATCCGCCGTCCGGCGCGTATTATCCGTCGCCTTTTTACGAGCCACCAGCAGAACGGTGGAACACGTTGGCTATCATAGGATTTGTACTGTGCTTCTTTTTCGTTCCGGCAGCTCTTATTATTTCAATCATCGCGTTGCGGCAGATTAACCGCACGCATGAGCGCGGCAAGGGATTCGCTATTGCCAGCATCGTGATCAGCGCTATATGCATTGCCATTATCGTGGTGGCTATCATCATCGGCGTTGTGGCGGTGATATGGGCGATCAATAACGATCCAAGCGGATGGTCGGGTTCGTATTGCGTGGGCAGTGACTGCTCTGGTGGGGATTACGGTGATTTCGAAGATGTGGCTCTACGGCAGATCGCGGCGATTCGCGCTATGAGTCCTTTTGCTTGGCTGCGCTGATAAGCGTGAGGCGAGCTTTATGGAAACTGCGAAAACCGCATGATTCCAACGAGACACGCCGAGAGTTGCATACGGTAGAAATATCTGTAATATATCTACTCGTTGCTTGAAACAAGTTAACACGGCCCCGTAGCTCAGTTGGTTAGAGCGCCGCCCTGTCACGGCGGAGGTCACCGGTTCAAGTCCGGCCGGGGTCGCTCGAATGTGGGAACCCGGTTCGCCGGGTTTTTATGTTCAATGGCTCTGTAGCTCAGTTGGTAGAGCGAACGACTGAAAATCGTTAGGTCAGCGGATCGATGCCGCTCGGAGCCACCACGGGAAACCCCGCAAGCCAAGAATTCCAAGGCTTGCGGGTTTTCGCTATTCGGCCGCGCATGGTTGCGGGCTAGGGCGCTAGGGGCAAGGGCTAAGGGTCACAACTCGGATGTGCTTGGATGGCCAGCTGGCAGCGATGCTACAGTGTGCTCCCGTGAATGAGACTGAGGGAAATACCAAGCGTGGTGGAGCTAAAGAGCGTCTTTCAAAGCGCGACGTTCTAGTACTGGTTGTTGCAGGTTTGGTGTGCGGCTTGCTATCCGGCCTGTTCGGCATCGGCGGCGGCACCGTCATCGTACCGGCATTGGTGCTGATCGGATTGAGCCAGCGCCACGCGGCTGCCACATCTCTGGCTGCTATTGTGCCAACATCGATTTCCGGCGTGATCTCCTACGCGACCGAAGGCAACGTGAACTGGATTGCGGCATTACTGCTCGCCGCGGGCGTGATCGCCGGCAGTCAGCTGGGTAGTCTGCTGCTCAGTCGTCTTCCTGAAATCGCACTGCGGTGGATATGGGTAGTGTTTCTCATCTTCGTGATCATTCAGCAGATCGTATTCACACCAGCGCGCGACGGGCATCTCGTACTGCATTTCTGGTCCGGTGTGTTCCTAGTGCTGCTTGGCGTTGTGGTTGGCTCGATCGCCGGCGTGTTGGGCATTGGAGGAGGTGCGATCATGATGCCGGCTCTGTCGTTCCTGTTTGGTGCCAGCGATCTGATGGCTCGCGGTACTTCGCTGCTGGTGATGTTCCCTGGCGCGATTTCGGGAACGTTCGCTAATTGGAAGCGCGGCATCGTGCATCTGAAAAGCGGCCTGATCATCGGCGTGTGCGCAATGATCACGGCGCCGCTGGGCACGCATATCGCCGGCTGGATATCGCCGCGTGCAGGCTCGCTGCTGTTTGCCGCATGGCTGACATTCCTGGCAATCCGCGGTATTTGGACCGCGATCAAAGGCATGCGCCAAGCCGCAGCCTAGCCTGCCTAACCTGTTGTGTGCATATCCGGCCTATTTGGATACCCCCTTAGGGCTGTATGTAGACCGGATATGCACACTTTCGTATAAATGAACCAGATATGCACACGATCTGTCTGTGTTTATGGTCCGGATATGCACACGACTGGGGTGAATGGTCCGTATATGTACACAAACCGGCGGTAGATAGGCTGGAGGTTGGAGGGGAATGATCCGCATATGCACACAAATCAACTGAATGATTCGGTTGTGTGCATATCCGGTCTATCGCGATACCCCCTTAGGGTTGTACGTGATCCGGATATGCACACAATGGGAGAAATGAACCGGATGTGCACGCTCTCCGTGTGTGCGTATGGATGAATGATCCGCATATGCACACAAATCAACTGAATGATTCGGTTGTGTGCATATTCGGTTTATTGGAATACCCCCTTAGTGCTGTACGTGATCCGGATATGCACACAACGGAAGAAATGAACCGGATATGCACACGATGAGGGGAGGGGAATAATCCGGCAGTGCAACGATCGCTAGAACCCGCCGAATGAGGGCTGGCACGCTAGGGGAGTGCCTTGTTGAGACTACGCGTGGTGGTCAAATTCGGTAGTCCGAGCTGATACAGCGGTATTCCATAACGAAACGCTGGCGTGTTTGCGCTAACTCTTCCAGCATATTCCCAGAATCTGCGGTAGTATGGGACCCGTTACACAAGACGGCTGGGGAATGAACCCTAGCACTGTTTCGAAGGAGAACCAGTATGGTCTATCGCATGATTTTCAACCAGACCGCGTATTTCGGCCGTGGCGCTATCAAGGAAATTCCGGCTGTTGCTAAGCAGCACGGCTTCACCAAGGCATTCATCGTCACCGACCCGGTGCTGCTGGAAACTGGCACCGCTGAGAAGGTCACCAAGGTTCTCGACGAGGCTGGCCTGCCATACGAGGTGTTCTCCAACGTGAAGCCGAACCCGCCGGTCGAATGCATTAAGGATGGCGTTGAGAAGTTTGCTGCTTCCGGCGCTGACTTCCTGATTGGTCTGGGCGGCGGCTCCCCGCAGGATACCTGCAAAGGCATCGGTATTATCACCGCCAACCCGGAGTTCGCTGACGTGCTCTCCCTCGAAGGTGTTGCGGACACGAAGAACCCGTCCGTGCCGATCTTCGGCGTGCCGACCACCGCTGGTACCGCTTCTGAGACGACCATCAACTACGTGATCACCGATACTGCCAACAAGCGCAAGTTCGTCGCCGTTGATCCGCACGACATCCCGATCGTCGCCTTCGTTGACCCGGACCTCACGGATTCCATGCCGCGCGGCCTCAAGGTCGCTACCGGCCTTGACGCCCTGACCCACGCGATCGAAGGCTACATCACGCCGGGTGCATGGAGCCTGTCCGACTGCCTGTCGATGCAGACCATCCGCATGATCGCCAAGAACCTCGCCAAGTCTGCCGACGGCGACATCCCGGCCGGCGAGCAGATGGCATACGCCTCCTACATCACCGGCATGGCCTACTCCAACGTCGGCCTCGGCCTGGTACACGGCATGGCTCACCCGCTGGGTGGCCGCCTGGGCGTGGCTCACGGCGTTGCCAACGGCATTCTGCTGGCTCCGGTTATGGAGTACAACAAGGATTACACCGGCGAGAAGTACCGTGACATTGCCGACGCGTTCGGTGTTGAGGATGCCTACACCGGCGACCTTGAGAAGGTGCGCGAGGAGGCTGTGCAGGCCGTCCACAAGCTGACCGTGGACCTCAAGAACCCGACTACGATCTCCGAAGTCGGTGCCACTGAGGCTGATCTCGCCCCGCTGGCTCACGACGCGTTCAACGACGTGTGCACTCCGGGCAACCCGCGCAAGGCCACCGAAGAGGACATTCTCGCGATCTACAAGTCGCTGATGTGATCTGACTGTGATCTGACCAGGACTGACTGTTCTCGTCATTGAGAGCGAAAAGGCCTCGATTCTCACGCGTGTGGGAATCGAGGCCTTTCTCGTGTGCGGCCGTGCAGCTGTGTTGCAGCGCCACAGCTACGACTATCGACTATCGCCGCTGCGTAATCAGAGTAATCAGATCATCACTCTTCGTGCTTCTTGTCATACACTTCATCAGTCGAAGTCTCATCGAACAGCTCGCGGCCTTCCTTCTCAGCCAACTCCATCTGCTCGTTAATCCACGCAGCCTCAGCCGGATTAATATCCGCAGTATTCAGCACCTTCTGCCACACCGGGTAAAACAGATGCATCGCCGGGTACATAGCCGTAAACAAAATCTCCGGCTTATGTTTACGCCAATGCTGCGGATGCGCGTTAAACGTATTCTTAAAGCGGCGCATGTAATTCAAGAACGAGCTGAGCGAGGTATCCATACGTCGAGCACTCATTGCAGCAATCATGCGCGGCGAATACACGGTCTTAAGCCCTTTACCAATCAAATGCAGGGAAATATCAATATCCTCATGCATTACGTCAGACTTATCGCGGCACACTTCATCAGCAATCGCATGCCACGCGCTCGCACGCAACGCCATGTTTGAGCCGAACAGCAGCGGCTGGCCATCATCTGCCTTGTAAATGCGCTTGCGTAGGGAATTATCGCCTTTCAAACCAAAATGGCGTGACGGCATGTCGTAGTACATAACCGGGCCAGTCGCGCCCATCGCCTCAGGGTCTTCGGTAAAAATACCGGAAACGACTTCTACCCAATCTGGCTTAATCATGCAATCGGCGTCAAAACGGCCCAGCACGTCGCCAGTCGCCGCGTTCAACCCAAAGTTGCGCGTCGGGATCAGGCCTTGCTCCTCGTTTTGGTGTAAGAGGCGAATCGGCGCCTCGGGGTGCTTGCGCATAAACTCTTCCACGACTTGGACAGTGTTGTCAGTTGACTTATTGTCAACAACAATCACCTCATGGGGCATCACGGTCTGCCGGGTTGCGTTCAGCAGGCAGTCGGCGATGCGCTCGGCTTCGTTCCATGCAGGGATGACGATCGAAACGTTCAGCATATCTCCAGCATACAAGCGCGCCGCGAACAGCCACATCGTTCGCTCGAACGAAAGGAACGACCATGGTTAGAATGGGGAATCATGACGCAGCAGGATAATCAGAGAATCGATTTTGCATCGGTATTCCCAGCGAAGGGGGATTCCCGCAGACCCCCGGATTGGTGGGGGAGAGGCCTGCTATATGCGGTGATTGCCGTATTCTTGGCGATTTTCGTGTGGCAATCGTGGGGCAAAATCGACTACGTTGTGCTCGACGTGGTGATTTCCATCTTCCTCTCGCTCGCTATGGAGCCGATGGTGCTGATTATGATTCGCCACGGCTGGAAGCGCGGGGTTGCTGCTGCAGTAAGCCTGATCGGTTTAACAGTGATTGTTATCGCGCTGTTCTCACTGTTCGGTTCCATGTTTGTGCAGCAGGTGATTTCCATGGTTCGTGGACTTCCTGCCTTGTACGATCAGATCAAAGACGCGGTCGAACAGTACACCAGCTTCCACATGCCTGAAATCAACAGTCTGGGCACCGAAATTTTCAAGAACCTGCAAACCTCGTGGGTCACGAATTTCGCTGGCCAAGCGCTTACCACTACGATGGGCTTGTTTAGCGCACTGCTCAATGTGCTGACCGTATTCATGGTCACGTACTACGTGTCCGCAGCGGGCCCCAAGATGCGCCGCAGCATGTGCCAGTGGCTCGGCGATAGCCAACAGCGACGCTTCCTGCTCGCGTGGACCGTGGTGCAGGATCAAATTTCTGGCTTCCTGTTTTCGCGCTCGATTCTCGCGCTTATCAACGCAACGTGCACGGCTATCTTCTTGGAAATCATTCACGTGCCCTACTGGCTGCCGTTGGCGCTGTTCTGCGGCATCGTCTCCCAGTTCATCCCCACCGTCGGTACGTATATTGGCGGCGCGCTGCCGGTCGTGTTCGCATGGGGGTCGAACGGTATCGGCTATGCGGTAGGCGTGCTGGTATTCATTACTATTTACCAGCAGTTTGAGAATCTGATTCTTTCGCCGAAGATTTCCGAGCGCACGATGGATTTGAACCCGGCTATCGCCTTCCTAGCGGTGCTGGTATTTGGCTCAGTGTTTGGCGCGCTGGGCGCGTTCCTCGCGCTGCCGATTACGGCTAGTTTGCAGGCGATTTTCAAGGTGTACACCAAGCGGTATGAGCTGGTGGATTCGCCGCTGATGAGCGACCCGGAACCGGTGAAGAAGTCGAAGGTTGTGGAGGGTGCTGAAGCGTTTAGTGAGCATGTGATTAAGCCGGTGAGTGATCACATGCCGCGTGCTGCGCGCGGTTCAAGCGCTCATGTGCCGATTAGTGACGAAGTGCGACACTTACGCGATCAGATTTATGAGATTGCTGAATCTGATGATCTTGATGATCAGGAGTCTGAGACAGTGGCGATTCCGAAGGATGTACTGTCGCGTAACGCGCGCGTTGGGCTTGCGGGCGTTGACGAAGACGATAGTGCAACCGATGCTGATGCGAACGGTGTCAGTGATGCGAACGGTGTCAGTGATGCGAACGATTCCACGACTGCGAATGTTACCGACGATGCGGCGAATGCTGATGATGCGGCAGACGCTGATAATGCTCAGGATGCTCAGGGAGATGCTCGCGCAGCTCACGACTCTCATGACTCTCATGACTCTCACGACTCTCAGGATTCGCCGGCTGCAGTGAGCGATCCTGCAGTTGATAATCCACGAAGCAGGTGGCGCTGATATGGTTTTACTCACTGTACTTGATGTAGTCATGGTGGTGCTCGGCGGTGTGGGCGTCATCTACCAGGCGGCATGCATTGTGATGTCGCTGTTTTCCAAGCCGGTCAAATTCCCCGACGCGCCAATGAACAAGCGCTATGCCGTGCTTATTTCTGCGCGCAATGAGGAAGGCGTTATCGGCAATCTTATTGATTCGTTGCGTGAACAAACCTATCCGAGCGAGCTCATCGACATTTGGCTTGTTGCTGATAACTGCACGGACGGCACTGCGCAGCTCGCGCGCGATCGCGGCTGCTATGTTGTGGAACGCAATAATCTCAAACTTATCGGCAAAGGTTACGCGCTCACCTACCTGCTCGGCCGCATGATGGACGATGGCGTTGCTGATAACTATGACGCGTATTTCGTATTCGATGCCGATAATCGTCTGGACAAGCATTACGTTGAGGAAATGAACAAAGCCTTCCAGTCCGGCTTCCGTATTCTCACGAGCTACCGTAATTCGGTGAATCTGGCGGATAACTGGGTGTCTTCCGGTTCGGCACTGTGGTTTATTCGTGAATCGCGATTCCTCAACAATTCGCGTATGATTCTCGGCTCCAGCTGCCATGTGGGCGGTACGGGCTTCATGTTTTCGCGCGAAGTGATGAAGCGCAACAAGGGTTGGAAGTTCCACCTGCTGACTGAGGATCTGGAATTCACAATGGATTCCATCCTGCACGGCGATCGCATTGGCTATTGCGGCAGCGCAATGCTCTACGACGAGCAGCCGGTTACCTTCCAACAAAGCTGGCGTCAGCGTTTGCGCTGGAGCAAGGGCTTCTTGCAAGTGTTTAGGTATTATGGCCCGGCGCTTGTTAAACGCGCGGTGCGTGAACGCGATTTTTCCGCGGTTGATTTCACGTTGCTGTTGTGCCCGTTTACGTTGCTTGGTTTGGTGCGTATCGTGCTCGGTTGGTTGTTTGCTGCGTTTGGATTTGTGACGTGGCAGAGCCAGCTCAATTCCATGTCGAGCTGGATTTCCGGTATTGTGCTCACGGTGGTGACCATGATGGCACTGGCTGCGCTGACGATTGTTGCTGAACGCGATCATATTGGCGCGAGTAACAAGGAGCTGTTCGCATACGTGTTGAGCTTCCCGATTTACATGCTCAGCTATGTGCCGATTTCCTTCCAGGCAATCTTCTCCAAAGCCCAGTGGAAGCCCATCGTTCACAAAGGTGCCTAACCGCAGTGCGCATGTCGTACTACTCGTATCGTGCACATACGTCTACAGAATGATCGTACGCGTAATGTGCACGGTTAGAGTAGATGGTATGAGCTTAGACAATACACAGACGCCTGTTGGATTTTCCTCTCCTGCTCCTTGGCCGCAGCCGGTTCCGCCAAATCCACAGGCGGCTGTTTCCATTCGTGGACTGTTCAAACATTTTGACGACAAAATCGCAGTCAACGGTTTATCGTTGGATATTCCAGTCGGCTCTTTTTATGGGCTTGTTGGCCCGAATGGTGCTGGTAAAACTACGACGCTCAACATGGTGACCGGTCTGCTGGTGCCCGATGGTGGCATGGCCATGATTCTTGGCCGTGACGTGTGGAGTGATGTAAACGCTGTCAAGCGTGACATCGGTGTCATGCCGCAGCCTGACCAGATTTTTGACCGTCTTACCGGCATGCAGCTGCTGGTCTACTCCGGCATGCTGCGCGGCATGAAACGCGCGGTTGCTTCTCAGCGTGCCAATGATCTGCTTGCCGCATTTGATTTAATGGGTGCTGCAAACACGATGGTGGCGGACTATTCCGCTGGTATGACGAAGAAAATCTGCCTCGCTTCTGCAATGATTCACAGTCCGCGCATTCTTGTGCTCGATGAGCCGTTCGAATCAGTAGACCCAGTGTCGAGCGCGAATCTGAAAGACATTCTGATCGAATATGCGAACACTGGCGGCACAGTAATCATCTCTTCACATGTGATGTCGCTTGTTGAGAAGATGTGTACGCACGTCGCTGTGGTCAATAACGGTCAGGTGTGCGCAGCGGGAACTGTGGAACAAGTTGCTGCCGGTGAGGACTTGGAAGAGCGATTCTTGCAACTGGTTGGCGGCCGTCACGCTGCAGCACGATTGGATTGGCTTGATGGCGGTGCTGGGCAGACGCCTGCTGTGCCTCCTTCGGCACCGGCTGCTCCGGCTGCTCCGGCTGCGACTGCGCCGATTACGCCGACCGCACCGGCAACTCCAGCAGCCCCTGCGGCTCCAGCAGAAACGGAGTCGTGATGGAAACCGCACTCACCATAGTTCGCCTGCGCTGGGCACTCACATTCGCTACTTTGCGCAAATCAGCCTGGCAAACCGTCGGCTATGTGATCGCCATCGTTTTCGGCGTGAGTGCCGTAGTTGGCACCGGCGCGCTCGCATTCTTCCTCGGTGGTCCGCTGATGCGGATTGCTATCAGTGAATTCGGTTTGTATGCATTCTTGGCAACGATGCACGTTATCGTGATTCTGCTTGGCTCATTCGCGATGATCATGGTCGCATTCGTTCAACTTATGCTCATCGGCGATGGATCCACGATGAGCCCGAAACGGTTCACACTGTATGGCATTCCCGATGTTCGCTTGCAATTGGGCGTCGTGCTGGCTGGTTTAAGCGGCATTCCCGCAATCTGCGGAACGTTGGCATTAATGCTGTGGTCACTGTCCTACCGCTGGATGGGTGCAGACGTTGTCATTGCTGCAATCGTTGCCGCTCCGCTCACTATCATCACGATGATGAGCATCGCTAAGCTGATCATTTCTACAGCTACCACACTCGTGACTTCCAAGCGTGGCAAAGCGCTGCTCTATGTCATCACGATGACCGTATTCGTCTTCGCTTGCCAGCTGCCGAACTTAATCACCAGTTCGAACGGAGCAGGCGGTCCCGATGTCACCGCACTATCGCGCGTAACAGCAGTACTGTCATGGACGCCGCTCGGCGCCGCATTCCAGCTGCCATTCGACGCATTCAGTGGCTCATACGGCCTGCTCGCCGCCCGCATTCTTATCCTCGCACTCACTTGGGCATTGTGCTTTGCTGGATGCGTGTGGTGTCTACGCCGTGATCGCCTCACCGCAGGCGCTGCTGAGCGTACGGTCACAGCCAAAGGCATCGGCGCATTCGGCTGGATGCCAGACAGCGTCTCCGGAGCATTGTCGGCACGCTTGTTCACCTATCTCAAACGCGACCCGCGGCAGATGATGCTGTTCATCATGCCGGTATTGTTCGTAGTTGTTTTCTCCTTCCAAGCAAACGGCCTCGGCATGCAAGACGGAGGCGCTGCAATGGTTTGGCAGAGCCTGATTTGGGGCGGCTGGCTCATGCCGATGCTTGAAGGCAATGGCCTAGCATATGATGGCCGCGGCTTCACGATGGAAGTGCTTGCCGGCGTGCGCGGACATGACGATCGCGTGGCTCGCGTGCGTGTATTCGGCGTCATATGCGCCGTGTATCTCACAGTCATGGCGCTCGTGTGCTTGGTAATCACTGGCGATTGGCGTACATCCGGCGGTCTGCTCACCGGACTGACGTTCTTAGTGATCGGCATTAGCGTTTCACTGAGCGCGCTCGGCCTCGCCGAAGTAGTCAACTGCTCGTTCATGTACCCCGTGCCCTCAATGGACAAGCCATTCTCCACGCCACAAGGGCGTGCAATGGCACAAGGGTTTTTCCCATTTATTCATTTGTTTGGCTCAGCGGCACTCATGCTTCCCACTGGGATTGTTGCGGCAGTGCTCGCATTGAGCGGCGGCCTAACGTGGTACGCATGGTATTGGGTGCTGATGCCGGTCGGATTAGTTAATGGATTGGCCGCAGTAATTATCGGTTCATGGCTTGGCGGTAAGCTGTTGGATGCGCGAGCGATCAGAGTCGTACATACGCTGGATTCGTTCGCGGCGCTGCAACGCTAGCGTGAACCGGCTCATTGCATCCGGCTGCGCGTGCACTATATATGCAACATATTGAGATACGTCGAAATATGTTCCTTTGCGGCGGCAACCTAGTTTTACACGGTAAGGAGCTCACGCGTGGCACGGAGGGCTGCGGCACGGCGCGCACGGAAAGCGGCATCGCGGCGCATATGGACGATTCTGGTATCCGCATGCGTTACGGTCGCTGTGATGATCGGGTACGGTGTTGCTGACATGGTCGACGTGGTGCCTGGCGTACTCACTTTGCGCCCAGTGCACACGCGTACTGTGCCCGATCCGCTCACGGCGCGCGCGGCTGGAACTATCGCCGACGATGTAGATTTGACGATTCCTGTCGATAGTCACGCCGCACAGCAGATTATCGACGAGTTCGCTGCCACAGCAAACATTGGAACGTCGTTCTCGATCGCTATCGCCGATGGACAAGGCAATATTGTCGCTGAACGCGACGCTGGCACTCCGCGCCAGCCAGCCTCCACCATGAAAACACTCACCGCGTTTGCTGCGGCAAGCACGCTTGACATGGGGTCCACGCTGGACACGCAAACGTACCTTATCCAAAGCGACGGCAATGTAAAAACACTAGTGCTGAAAGGCAATGGTGACATGCTGCTCGGCGAGGGGCAGAGCGACCCTGATCATATCAACGGTCATGCAGGCCTTGGTACGCTTGCTAAGCGCACAGCGGATGCGCTGCTCCAGCGCGGTATTACGCAGGTCGATCTCGTATACGACGATTCGCTGTTTGGCACTGATCGCACGCCGAACAATATCAGCGAAAATAATGCGGAACATCGCTATTGCACGCCAATTTCCACGATGGCGATCGACGGCGGCCGCCAATGGAATGAGGAAGGCGTATCCAAGCCTACGAATCCTGACGATTCCAGCCAATACCCGGTGCTGTCAGAACATACTGCGCAAGATACGGCCGCAGTATTCGCACAGCGACTTGCCGATAACGGCATCACGGTGAACGGCGAGCCGACCGCCGGCACGGTGGCTGCGGGCACGTCCGCGCTCGCATCGGTCAGTTCTGCGCCGCTCAACGAGGTCATGGCGTTTATGTTGCGGCATTCTGATAACACGCTGGCCGACGAGTTTGGTCGTCTCACTGCGTTGAAGCGTGGTACGGGCAACAGTATTGCGACCGATACGCAAGCGGTAGCTGATGTACTGCGCGAGGCAGGTATTGATACGCAAGGCTTGACTATCGCCGACTGTTCAGGCCTCGCCCCCGGCTCGCAAGTCAGCGTGAAAACACTGGTTGGCGTGCAAGCGCACAATCTCACTGCTGGCTCGGCTACGGCCGCCGCTGAAGGACTGTCAATCCCAGGCCTTGTCGGCACTGCGCGTCGGCGTATCGTCAGTGGTGATGACAACGGTTTGTACCGTGTTAAAACCGGCAGCCTCGATACGGTCACCTCGCTTACGGGTAATGTGTCGCGCACCAACGGTGGCGTGCTCTCGTTTGCAGTCATCGTCAACGATGCGGCGAACTATTGGGAAGCCGCGCAGGCAATCAACGTCATGGCCGCCAAACTGCCCGCGCTGTAAAGCGATACAACGCAGGCGGGCAACAAGCAGTCAACAAGCAGTATTGCATCAGGCACAGGAGAAAGACAACGTATGCCGTACACCGCTCGAATGCGCCGCGCTGTAGGAGCGGTACGCGCAACTCTTGAAAACGCTGGCATCAGCGCGCCACCGGAGTGCTTACGCGAACATGGTGAGCATGAACCTGACGCGGATGCGCCGCTCGTACTCGTTGCCTGCTCAGGAGGGCGCGATTCGATGGCGCTCGCTGCCGTGGCGCACATTGTGTGTGCTGCGCTTAGAGTACGCTGCGGTGCGATCATTATTGATCACACTTTACAAGCCGGCTCGCAGACGGTCGCGCAGCAGGCTGCACAGCGATGTCAGCAGCTCGACTTGGATCCAGTCATCGTGCGCCGTATTACCGTCACCGATGATGGCAGGGGAGCGGAAGCTGCGGCTCGCGACGCTCGATACGCGGCGATCTGCGAGACAGCGCGCGAGATCAATGCAGCCGCCGTACTGTTGGCACACACGCTGGATGATCAAGCGGAAACCGTACTCATTGGGTTGCTACGCTCCGAAGGTGTAGACGCGCTCGCTGGCATGCCGGAAACATTCGAACGCGATGGGGTGCGTTTTCTTCGCCCGCTCATCGATCTGACACGCGCTGATACCACCGGCATCTGCGAAGACTTACATCTCGAATGGTGGGATGACCCAACCAACGGCGATGACAAACTATCTCCAGCATTACTCAACGCGCCGCAGGAGCTAACGGCGGTATATCCGTTGCGCTCGCGTATCCGCCATATGCTGCTCCCATTCCTTACTGATTTCGCCGGCGGAAACATCGCTGCGCATCTCGCGCACGGCTCGAAGCTGCTGCGCCGCGACAAAGACTATCTCGACGCACAAGCCGACGCGGCCCTTCAGCGCGCGTGGCTCGACCCAGCTGACGATATTCTGCGCTTATCAGCTAGCGTGCTTGCCCATGAGCACCCCGCAATCCGCTTGCGAGTGCTCGCACATGCGCTCGCAGGCGCTGGCATTAATGCTTCCGCGCGGCACATTGAGGCAATTGACCAGCTCATCACACACTGGCATGGTCAAGGAGCCGTGAATCTTCCTAGTGGATATTCAGTAAACCGTAGGAAACACGTCATTCGCCTGTGCCAAGATGGAGAGCATGCAAATCGCCGACGTTCAGGACCAGATCGATCATGAGCTGGTCAGTAAAGCTCAAATTGAACAGAAGATCAACGAAGTCGCTGCCCAAGTAAGCGAGGACTACCGGGGAAAGGACCCGCTGCTCGTTGCCGTGCTCAAAGGTGCCGTCAACACGCTGGCCGCGTTCTCGCAGGCGTTGAGCATCCCCGTGCAAATGGACTTCATGAGCCTATCCAGCTATGGTTCGGGCACCACATCGAGCGGTACCGTGACAATCCGTCAAGATCTGTCTACCGATGTTCGCGGTCGGCACATTCTCATCGTGGAAGATATCGTAGATTCGGGGCGAACCCTTGCATGGCTCGTCGAGGAGCTGAAGAGGCGTGGAGCAGCGTCGGTGGAAATTTTTGCGCTGCTGCAAAAGCCGTCACGCCGCGAGGTTGACGTTGACGTGAAGTATCAGGGCTATGAGATCCCCGACGAATTCGTCGTCGGATTCGGACTCGACTATGACGAGCGATTCCGCAACCTCGATTCCATCGCCGTGCTCAAGCCCGAAGTGTATCAAGGAGAATAACGCAGTATGACTTATCCTCAAGGTCCGCAACGGCCGCCATCGGGCGACGGTAACCGTCCGAACGGCAACCCGTTCCGACGTAACCAGCCTGATAATCCGAACGGTAACCGCAACTCTGACGGCCCGCGCCCATTCTGGCAATCCCCGTGGCTGTGGGGCGTGCTGCTGGTCGTCATGGCAGTCATCGGTTTCCAGCTGTTTAGCGGCACGGGCAGCCAGACCATCGATACGAAAGATGGCTTCGCGCTGCTGAACAATGAAAACGTTGCCTACGCGAAGATCATTGACAACAAGCAGCAAGTGCAGCTTGAGCTGAAGAGCGACTTCACCAAGGCTGATCCTGACACTGGCAAGACGCACAACTATGGCAAGAACGTGCAGTTCTACTACACGTTCGCCCAGGGTGCGCAGGTAGTGCAGGCAGTACAGAAGGCTAACCCGACCAAGGGTTGGACTTCCGACATGCAGCAGACCAGCATGATCAGCTACCTGCTGAGCACGATTCTGCCGTTCGTGATCATGATCCTCATCTTCTGGCTGCTGATGAGCCGCATGGGCGGTGCCGGTGGCATGTTCGGCATGCCTGGGCGCAAGAACAACGGCAAGCTGCTGGAAGGCCAGACGCCGACCACCAAGTTCGCAGACGTTGCTGGTGAAGACGCGGCCGTGCAGGAAGTTGAGGAGATCAAGGACTTCCTCAAGGATCCGTCTAAGTACAAGGCGCTTGGCGCGCGCATTCCGCGTGGCGTGCTGCTCTACGGCCCTCCAGGTACTGGTAAGACGCTGCTTGCACGCGCTATCGCAGGTGAAGCTGGCGTGCCGTTCTACGCGATGGCCGGCTCTGACTTCGTGGAAATGTTCGTCGGCTTGGGTGCTTCCCGCGTGCGTGACCTGTTCGACGAGGCGAAGAAGAACGCTCCGGCAATCATCTTCATTGATGAGATCGATGCTGTCGGCCGCAAGCGTGGTTCCGGCATGTCCGGCGGCCACGACGAGCGTGAACAGACGCTCAACCAGCTGCTCGTGGAAATGGACGGCTTCGACAACGATACGAACCTGATTATTATCGCTGCAACCAACCGCCCCGACGTGCTCGACCCGGCACTGCTGCGTCCGGGCCGTTTCGACCGTCAGGTTGCTGTTGAAGCTCCAGACCTTGAAGGCCGTGAGGAAATCCTGAAGGTGCACGCTAAGGGCAAGCCGTTCGTGCCGGACGTTGACCTACACATGATTGCTGTGCGCACTCCAGGCTTCACTGGTGCTGACTTGGCGAACGTGCTCAACGAAGCTGCACTGTTGTGCGCTCGCGCTGGCGCTCAGCTGATCGACAATCGTGCGATCGACGAGGCTATCGACCGTGTGCAAGCTGGTCCGAAGCGCCGCTCGAAGGGTATGGCGCTCGATGAGCTGCGTAACACCGCCTACCATGAGGGTGGCCACGCGCTTGTTGCAGCCGCACTGCACAACACGGATCCGGTGACGAAGGTGACGATTCTGCCGCGTGGCCGCGCGCTCGGCTACACGGCGGTTATGCCGACGTCCGATCGTTATTCGATGAGCCGTAACCAGCTGCTTGACCAGATGGCATACGCGATGGGCGGCCGTACTGCGGAAGAGATCGTCTTCCACGATCCGACCACTGGCGCTTCGAACGATATCGAAAAGGCTACGAATATCGCTCGCACGATGGTGCTCGAATACGGCTTCTCGAAGAAGCTCGGTGCGATCAAGTGGGGTACTGACGATACGAACGGCGCTGACTATGATGCGCTCGCACCGCACAAGTACTCCAACCAGACCGCTGAGATTATCGACGACGAAGTGCGTCAGCTCGTTGAAACTGCGCACACTGAGGCGTGGAACATCATCAACGAAAACCGCGATGTGCTCGATGAGCTCGTTCGCCAGCTGCTCGTCAAGGAAACGCTGAACGAGAAGGAACTGGCTGCGATCTTCGCGAACATTCGCAAGGCTCCCGAACGCCCAGTGTGGCTTTCCGACGATCGCCGCCCGGATTCCGACATTCCTCCGGTGGAGATTCCCGAATCGCTCAAGCGTTCCGTGGGCATGAAGCCCGGCGAGTGAAACGGCGGTAGATGATGAAAGGTTGCGGCGTGCTGCATCGACGGCACGCCGCAACTTGTATGTGCAGTATGTGCAGTTCTTCCTTTGCTGCTGGGCGGGGTGCCGGGCACAAGGAGTTGAGCGTTGAAGCAGGAAGGATAATGACGTGGCGTATGACGAAGAAGGCGTGAAGCAGGCGGTCCGACTGTTTTTGAAGTCGATTGGTGAAGATCCTGACCGTGAGGGACTGCTGGAAACTCCGGACCGTATTGCGCGAGCCGGCCGCGAGATTTTCGCAGGTCTGGGCCGCGGACCGCAAGAAGTGCTGGAAAAGCGCTTCCCAGTAGATACTGACGAAATGGTGCTGGTGCGCGATATTGAACTGTTTTCCGTATGCGAGCATCATCTGCTGCCCTTCCACGGTTTTGCGCACGTGGGCTACATTCCTTCCCATGGGCAGGTTGTGGGTTTGAGCAAGTTGGCGCGCTTGGTGGAATTGTATGCTCGCCGCCCGCAAGTACAGGAGCGTATTACACAGCAGGTAGCTGACGCGCTGATGGAATACGCGGATGCTAAAGGCGTAATCGTGGTGACGGAATGCGAACACATGTGCATGGCTATGCGCGGTGTGAACAAGCCCGCCTCGCGCACCGTTACTTCCGCAGTGCGTGGTGTGATGCGCAATCCCGCTACGCGCGCTGAAGCAATGAGCTTGATTATGGCAAAGCACTGAGCTGTGCATGAGTTGAGTTGTATGAATGCGTTGTACATATAGCGAAGGGGAACAATGACTGATCTGCAAAGCTTGCGTAACACTGATCACACGCTGGTTATGGGCGTGCTGAACATTACTGAAGACTCGTTCTCTGATGGTGGCTTGTGGCTCGACCCCGCGAAAGCTCGCGAGCACGGACTGGCAATGCTTAATGCTGGCGCTGACATTATTGATATCGGTGCTGAATCCACTCGCCCAGGTGCTAAACGTGTTTCTGAAGAGGACGAACTTGCGCGCATTACCGGCGCTGTCGAAGCGCTCATCAACGGCGGCAACACGGTACTGTCGATCGATACGACGCGCGCATCCGTAGCTGAGGCGGCTCTCGAACGCGGCGCACAGATTATCAATGATGTATCCGGTGGCACACTCGATGCTCAACTGCCGCACGTCGTTGCTGAGCATGACTGCTTGTACATCGTGCAGCATTGGCGCGGCTGGCTTGCCGGCGCTCAAGGTGGCACGCCGGACGCTGACACCTCGCACTATGAGCATGGCGTCTTGCGTGACGTAAAAGACGAGCTCATGCGCCAAGTAGACGGTGTGATCGCCGCCGGCGTGAAACCCGAGCAGATTATTATCGACCCCGGTTTAGGCTTCTCTAAGCCAAACATTGACCACAATTTGCCATTACTGGCTGGTTTAGCTGAGTTTGAAAACACCGGCTATCCAGTGCTGATTGGCGCTTCCCGCAAGCGTTTTGTCGCCGCTGCGCTCTCTGACGCTGGTTTTGCTGAACCGACAATGGATGATCGCGATAACGCCACCGCCGCACTGTCTGCATTGTGCGCGGAGCATGGCGCATGGGCAGTGCGCGTACACGATGTGGCACGTAGTCGCGCAGCCGTAACGATGGGCACATTGTGGAGGCGCGCAGCACAACACTGATAAGTGTTGGCGCTTGAGCGCACGCGTCGTGGGCAGCGGGTGCGCAATGCGGTACGAACAGGAGCTAACAGGAGGATTGTCGATGTTGGACACGATACGCTTAACCGGCGTGCAAGCAATGGGCACGCATGGTGTGCTCGACTATGAGCATGAGCGTGCGCAGCCATTCGTCGTGGATGCGACCCTGCACCTTGATTTAGCTGCTGCCGGTCGTAGCGATGACCTGCACGATACTGTCGACTATGGTCGGGTAGCCAAGCGAATCGTTTCGATTATCGAAGGCGAGCACGTTGATCTTATCGAACGGCTCGCAGCCCTCATCGCAGACGCGATACTTGCTGACAATCCGACCGTGCACGGGGTCAATATCGCCGTGCATAAGCCCAAAGCGCCGATTACCGTACCATTTGCGGATGTGTGCGTGTCGATCGAACGTTGGCGCAAGGGGAGTAGCGGTGCGGTTGCAGCGAGCGCTGTTGCTGCTGGTGCTGCTGATGCTGACGCGGCTGAGACAGTTGACGCAGTTGGCGCAGCTGGTGCGGCAGTAACGGGCACTAGCGCTGAGGTTCACCACGCAATCATTGCGCTCGGCGGCAATCAAGGCGACGTTGCCGCCACGATGCGCGACGCAGTAGCACGTATCGACGCGCTGCCAGGCACACAAGTGCGCGGTATTTCCCCGCTCTATCGCACTGCCGCATGGGGTATGCCTGAAGGCACGCCAGACTTTTTGAACGCGGTCATCGAAGTCGCTACCACGCTTGACGCTGACCGCTTGCTTGCTGAGTTGCTCGCGATCGAAGCTGCGCATGGGCGTGTGCGTGAAACGCATTGGAGTTCGCGCACACTCGACCTTGACATTATTGATTTTGACGGGACAGTCAGCGAGAATCCAGATCTGACCTTGCCGCATCCGCGCGCATGGCAGCGCGCGTTTGTGCTAGCTCCGTGGGCTGATCTCAACCCTGATGCTGTGCTGCACGGTGAGCATGGGGGAGCGGTTGCGCAGCTGTTAGCTGAAGCTGGCGATCGCGATGATGTGGAGCGTATTGACGATGCGTGGATGACCGCAGGGGCGGCTACGGCGGCAACGGCTGACAGTGCAAACGCCACCAGTGCAAATGCCAGCGCAAACACCAGCGCTAATGCACAGTCGCAGCAGGAAGAGGCGCAGTTCCATACGGCGATTGTCTCGATGGATAGCCGTTCTACCAACGCGGAAACGCTGTTCCGCTCGGCGATCGTTGCGCTAGAAGGCGTTCCGGGCAATCAGGTCGAAGGTATTTCGCCGCTGTACCATGTTGCTCATTTTGAGGGGCCGGACGCGATGTCTGCCGTGGTTCAGCTCACTACGCGCATGGATGCTCGCACGTTCATTGCCACGCTCGGTTCGATTGAGCGTGCCATCGGCGAGGATCTCGATCTTGATTTGGTTGATATGCCTGGCGTGACCTGTAACGAGCCGGATTGCCGCGTACCGTGGCCGTCCGCGCGCAATCATGCTTCCGTATTGGCTCCGTGGTTGGATATGGACCCTGAAGCTCGACTTGGCAAAGACCCTGTGTCGTACTTGTTAGCGTTGGCTCCTGATGCTGAGCGCGTTGGCATGCTGTCTGACACTTGGATTGTGGGAGGAACCCTATGAAAGTCCATCGCACACCCTGGTGGCAGTTTCCAGTACTCATTGTGTTGGGCGTGATTGTTGGCGCACTGGTTGCGCAAATCGGCGAATCATCCGGCACATCGCTGATCGGCGCGCCCTGGTTTGTTTCCGTAATTCTGCTCATGCTCGGCATTACCGTGCTGATTTTGGCCATGCAAGTGCATCAGTACGCGACAACAGACCCAGCGAAGCGTGCACAGCTGAAGCCACTCGACCCTACGCGCGCGGTGACGACGCTGATGCTCGCGAAAGCGCTAGGCTTGGCCGGTGCGATGCTTACTGGCTGGTATGTTGGCCAGATTCTCATGGTGATTGAGCACATCGAAGCGGAATATTATGCGCAAGCGGTTACCCAGTGTGCGCTTGCTGCGATTATCTGCCTGATTGATATGGTGATCGGCATCGTAGGCGAATGGCTGTGCCAGCTACCGCCGACCGAAGGGCCAGAAAATCCCAAAATGAAAGAAGCCCGCGCCCGCCGCGGCGTTGCCCCCGCCGCCATCAAAACCACCCACCAGCCCCAAAGTTGATGCCCCTAGTGGGGGTAATAGCAGGGTAAGTCGAGTCGATCGCCTCATCTGCAAACCCCATTGTGTGCCTATCCGGGTCATTACAACCGTTGTGTGCATATCCGGTCTATTTGGATACCCCCTTAGGGTTCGCAGCAAGCCGGATATGCACACTTATAGAATTCTCGCGCTGCTACGGGTGCGGTAGCCCAACCCTCTTAGTTGAGGTGGCTAGATAATGCAGATACGCATTAGGTGGGTGCGGTATGGGCCCCCTTGGCTGAGGCTGAGCCGTTAAGCGGACAACCTAGTGGGTTGTCCGTAGGCGAAGTGGGCGGCTAGCTTGGCCCCCTCGGCTGAGGGGGCTGTCAGCGCAGCTGACTGGGGGAGCGTCTACCACCTAATAAATCCGCCACCTAATAAATCCTGCAAACCCCTACTCTGCCGCAGTCTGCGGCACGCGAATCATCGCCTCTTGCGTCATCGCCGCCACCAGATCACCATCCTGCGAATACACCTTCGCAATACCCAAACCGCGCCCGTGCGCTGCAGTCGGTGTATCCTGCACATACAAATGCCACTGATTGATATCAATATCGCGGTACCACCACATCGAATGATCAATCGACGCATACGAAATACCCGGCGTTGAAATACTCAACCCAGCGCGGCGCAACACCGGCTCCATCATCACCTGATCGCACCCCAACGCCAACATTGCGCGATGCATCACCTGCGGCACATCTGCATGACCGTCGGCGCGCATCCACACCATTTGCTTACCGGAATCATGCTTCGCGCTCTCACGATCCGCACCCAACATGATCGTCGGCGTCACATGGCGAATATCAAACGGCGACTTCTTCGCATAAAACTTCGCAAACGGCGACTTATCCGCATACGGTTCCATCAGTTCCTTCGCGCTCGTCAAGCCTTCCGGATCCGGCACATTTTCCGGCATCGGATCAGCAAACTCCACGCCTGACTGCCCCTGCTCCTGGAAGCTAGTAATCGCAGTCAAAATCGGGCCTTCTGACTGCGTAACGTTTACGCGACGCGCAGAGAACGAACGACCATCGCGCAACGATTCCACATCAAACAGCAAATCCTGGCGAATGTCACCTGCGGCAATGAAATAACCGTGTATCGAATGCGGCAAACGGCTTGGAGCCACGGTTTTAGAAGCGGCGATCAGCGACTGTGCGATAACCTGGCCGCCGTATACGCGGCCGGTAGGAAAGTACAGGCTCTCGCCGTTGACGTAGGTGTGCCCTCGGTACTGTGAGGGTTCTCCCAGATTCAGTACCTTCACTAGACGCTCCAACGGTGTGAGCTTCTCCTGCGTCATTGTTGCCACTCCTTGCATTTGACGATTGTTCTGCCGTGCAGTCTATCGGTTGCAGGTAAAGAGCGACAGGGTGTTTTGTAACGAGCGTAAGGCGCGCGTTAGGCGCGCGTTAGGTATGGGTTAGGCGCGGGTTAGGCGCAGATGAATTGCATTTCGTGACGCGGAGCGTGACCGGGAGCGAATCGAACATTGCGACTAAGCTCGCAAAACGTTGAAAAATAAGGGTTTTGTGCGATTGACGATGTACTGCACCCGCTCCCGGTCACGCTCCGCGGCACAAATGGGGTAAACGCAGATCGGGCGGACCTTGAATGTACCAAGATCCGCCCGATGCATGATATGCGATGTGCGTTTATTAGGTGCGCACGCGGTTTGCTTATTACGTAATGATTCACCACGTAATGAGTAAACCGCGCGGACAGCGCGCGCTGCGATTCAGCGCGTCAGCTTACGATGCAGGCGGTGCGGGCGAGCGGCGTCTTCGCCGAGGCGGGCGACGCGGTTCTCCTGGTATGCCTGGAAGTTACCTTCGAACCAGTACCACTTGGCCGGGTTTTCGTCGTCACCTTCCCACGCGAGGATGTGCGTGGCAACACGGTCGAGGAACCAACGATCGTGGGAGATCACCACAGCGCAACCCGGGAAGCCCAGCAGCGCGTTTTCAAGGCTTTCCAGCGTCTCAACATCCAAATCGTTCGTAGGCTCGTCGAGCAGCAGCAGGTTGCCGCCCTGCTTCAAGGTCAGTGCCAGGTTCAAACGGTTACGTTCACCACCGGAGAGCACACCGGTGAGCTTCTGCTGGTCGGAACCCTTGAAACCGAAGCTGGCCACATAGGCGCGAGTCGGCACTTCCACGCCAGCAACGTCAATGAAATCAAGACCGCCGGAGACTGCTTCCCACAGGTTCTTGTTCGGGTCAAGACCCTCACGGTTCTGATCAACGTAGCTGATCTTCACAGTGTCGCCAATCTTCAGTTCGCCGCTGGTGAGCGGTTCGAGGCCAACGATCGTCTTAAACAGCGTGGACTTACCCACACCGTTCGGGCCGATCACGCCGACAATACCGTTGCGCGGCAGCGTGAAGCTCAGATCGTCGATGAGCACGCGATCACCGAACGCCTTGTGCAAGTGGTTTGCTTCAAGCACCAGCGAACCCAAGCGCGGGCCGGCCGGAATCTGAATCTCGGAGAAGTCAAGCTTCTTGTTGTTACGTGCCTCCTGCTCCATCTGGTCGTAACGTTCCAGACGAGCCTTGTTCTTAGCCTGGCGGGCCTTCGGCGAAGAACGCACCCAGTCGAGCTCGTCCTTCAAGCGCTTGGCGAGCTTGGCATCCTTAGCGCCCTGGATCTCCATACGCTTGGCCTTCGTCTCCAAGTACGTGGAGTAGTTGCCCTTGTACGGGTACAGGTGACCGCGGTCGACCTCGCAGATCCACTCGGCCACATTGTCCATGAAGTAACGATCGTGGGTGACGGCGATAACCGCGCCCTTGTACTGGTGCAGGAACTTCTCCAGCCACAGGATCGACTCAGCATCCAAGTGGTTGGTAGGCTCGTCGAGCAGCAGCAGATCCGGAGCTTCGAGCAGCAGCTTGCACAATGCCACACGACGGCGTTCACCACCGGAGCACACCTTGACCGGTGTATCTGGGTCGGGGCACTGCAGTGCGTCCATCGCCTGCTCGAGCTGCGAGTCGAGATCCCAGCCGTTGGCCGCGTCGATTTCGGTCTGCAGCTTGCCCATTTCTTCCATCAGTGCGTCGAAGTCAGCGTCCGGGTTCGCCATCTCTTCGCCGATCTGGTTGAAACGCGCCACCTTTTCGGCAATCTCACCGAACGCCATCTTGATGTTCTCGCCGACGGTCTTCGTATCATCCAGCGGTGGCTCCTGCTGCAGGATGCCGACCGTGAAGCCTGGCGTCAGGTACGCTTCGCCGTTCGAGACGGTTTCAAGACCGGCCATGATCTTGAGCAGCGTCGACTTACCCATGCCGTTCGGGCCGACCACGCCGATTTTTGCGCCAGGCAGGAAGCTCAGCGTCACGTCGTCGAGGATCACGCGGTCGCCGAACGCCTTGCGCGCCTTGATCATCTGGTAAATGAATTCTGCCACTTGCAGTGTCTCCTTAAGATAAGGTTGGAATTCCGCCGTTTCTAGTCTGTCTGTATGTTTGGCCCGGCGTGGTGCGCCGATTGCGCCGCACTTGTCCGCATACTGGTCGGATTCGGGTCAAACCACCGCCCACCATGGTATCGGAAGGGCTGGAATGCCGGCGATTGTGTGGGTTGTGTTGAGATGTGCGCCGACTGTGTCTGTGTTGAGGTGAGTAGTTGAGGTACGTATCTCAGTGAGTTTCGCGTAACATTCGCCATTACCATGAGATTGTTTGATATACAACAATCATGGTGCTGATCAGAAAGGCGAATGCATGAACGTGAGCGATGCACGGAGCACACGGAGCACACAGAATGCACAGAGCACACAGAACACACAGAACGCGCGGGCTGCGCGAGCAGGGGAGTCGGTGGAATCTGCGAAACGCCCGGCTGGTGCGAAGCTCGTCATCGCGGTGGTGGCGCTCGCAATTCTCACGTTCCTTGGCATCTTGTCGGAAACATCGCTCAATATTGCGTATTCCACGCTTATGCGCGAATTTGCAGTCTCCGCGTCAGTAGTGCAATGGCTTACTACGGGCTATTTGCTGTTGCTGTCAGTAGCGATTCCTGTTTCGCCGTTTATGGTGCGCCGTTTTGCTACGAAAGCGCTGTTTGTGGTGGCGGTGGCAATTTTTACTCTCGGCACGCTGATTGGCGCGTTTGCCGTCAACTTCCCGATGCTGCTTGCCGCGAGGCTTGTGATGGCGCTCGGTACTGGCATTTCGCTGCCGCTGATCACCAATATTATTCTGGAAAAAGCGCCTCTTGAGCGCCGCGGTACGATGCTCGGCATTGTGAGCCTCGTTACGTGTGCAGCGCCGGCTATTGGCCCGGTGTTTGGTGGACTGGTGATGGAGTGGCTTAACTGGCATTGGATTTTCTACACGATGCTGCCGTTCCTGGTGATCTCGTTGGTGTTGGGTATGGCGACTGTGCCGGAGATTCGGCATGCTGGCGGCTCGAAAGGCGCGGGTGCGTAGAATGCCACGATTAGCGTGCCGTCGCTGCTGCTCGTTGCCGCAGGTCTTTCAGGACTGATTGTTGCTGTGAGCTTCTTCGTTGCGTGGAATGGTGACTGGCGATTCTGGGCGCTGCTGGCGGCGAGCATTGCAGTGTTGGCTGTGTTTGTAGTCGCTCAACTGCGCATGACTCATCCGCTGATTGAAGTGCGCGTGTTCGCATACCCTGGATTTTCGCTGGGCATGATGATTTTGCTCATGGCTTCCGGTGGCGTACTGGGATTGAATTTCATGCTGCCGATTCTGTTGCAGCGCGGCTATGGGTTTGGCTCGCTGGTAGCGGCGCTGATTTTGCTGCCGGGCGCAGTGGTTGGCGCGATTTCTGCGCCGATGATTGGCGGTGCGTTGAAGAATCATTTCCCGCCGAAGTTTATTGTGACTGGTTTTGTGATTGTAACGGTGATGGACGTGGTGTTTATTGCCACGTCTGGCAACGTGTGGGCGGTTGCGCTCGCATATGCGGCGTTTATGGCGTTCTCTGGTTTTGTGCTGGTGCCAGATCAAACGCATTCGTTGAACCAGTTGCCGGCGCGATTAAACGCCGATGGTTCAGCGGTGATGAACACGGTGCAACAGTTGGCCGGTGCGATTGGTACGGCTGTGGCGAGTGCGCTTTTGTCTGAGTTTGCTGCTGCAGCGGCTGATGGGGGTGCGAGTGATGCGGAATCGTATTTGCTGGGATTTGCGCACAGCATGTGGGTGCTGACGGGCGTGGCTATTGCTGGCATTGTGCTCGCCGCCCTGATGTTCCACTTCTCCACCCGCCGCCCGCCCGAACTTGAGCAAGTATGAGGCGGCATAGCAAGGCAAGGAGTAGGTGAGGGCACAGTGCAGCATGTAAAACTACGGTTTTCGCATGTTCTGCGGATTTCTATGCCGTTGATTTCGTATAAGCGTGATGTTTCACGCGAATGTTTCACGGATGGAATCGGTGTTTTCGTCTGCGGAAACATCGTATGCGTTGGATGATGATGGCGTTCCGCCGCGTAGTAAGTACGCTTCTGCAAAATCAAGTGCTGTGTAAGGTGTAGTCGTCATCGCAAGCCCCCATGTGTGATGTGCGGCGCCAATCCCTGCGCGCCAAAATACCGTTCAGATCATGGAAACACAGCGCGCCTCGCGACACAAGAGCCGCCCTATATGAAAAACCTATGACGTGCCTGTAGGTGCGCTGATGATGCATTGTTAGGTATTGCTAACATCGGATGTAATGTTAGCAATACCTAACAATTTCTCATACAATATGTTGCGATTACCTAACATCGTGTACAATGTTAGAAAAAACTAACACGGGGGATAGGGGTAGTTTGTGGCACGCATGTCCAGTGATATTCAGTCTGTTCGGCAGCTAGCCGTCGGATTGCGTGATGCTCGCATTGCGGCAGGGCTCACTCAGGCTGAACTTGCCGATCAAACTGGATTGAGCCGCCCATGGATCAATCAATTCGAACAAGGTAAAAACACTAATGCCAGCGTAGGCAGGATACTTAAGCTGTGCCGCGTGCTGAACGTGTCCTGCACGATTTCCTATAACGTTCCTAGCAGTGCAGAAAGCCGGGATGATATGGCAACTGTTGGTGAAACGGATGCCGATGCACGTGGAAGTGAGCGTGACGAAGATCAATCCGCGCAATCTAAATCCAATGCGTTTGGGAGTGGCTATGTTTCCTTATTTTCTAAGTCGAATCAGCGCTCCTTTCAGCAAGCAATAGAACGTGCGACTCAATTATGGAATCTGCAAGATAGTCTTGGGCAATCTGTGCTGAACCCTTCCAGTGAGGCGATGCAGTCGTATCTCAAGTCTGTGGAGTCGTTACTCCAGCGGATGAGCCATTCTTCGGATGACTCGAAGAATGAGCCTGGAAGCATTTTCGATGCTCTACGAAGCAATGATGACAGTCAAGATGAGGAGACAGCTAATGGCGAAGACCAAAACGCTTAAAGTCTTGCTTGAGGGAATTCCAATTGGCGTCCTTCAGGAGGATCCCTCCGGTAAGCACACGTTCACTTATTACCAGGAAAGTCCAAGTGACGCGAGGCTTTCACTGTCAATGCCTCGTCGCGTCGAAGCTTGGACGGGCGAACCGGTCGAAGCTTATATTGACGGCATTTTGCCAGATGATCCATCGATACGGCAGCGCATTGCGAGGAAATATAGTGTCAATGCTCGCAATCCATTCGCGCTGCTTACTGCTGTGGGACTGGATTGCGGAGGTGGTGTGCAGTTTGTCGATGCGCAGAAGGATATAAATACTGCGTTGGGAGAGCAGATTACGCCAATCACTGAAGAACAAATCGGTGAGCGGCTCATGAGCATCACTGGTAGTCAGCAAGCTTCGTGGCAGAACGAAGGTGAACACTGGTCGCTTAATGGCGCGCAAGATAAAATAGCGCTGCGTTTTACCAATGGTCAGTGGTACGAGGCTGAAGGTGCGGCGGCAACTACGCATATCATCAAGCCGGGAATACGCGGACTGCATGAGCAAGCGTTTAATGAGTATCTTTGCCTAAAAACAGCGGAACAGCTTGGTATACCTGTGGCGATGACTGAGTACCGAATATTTGGTACTGTGCCTGCGATAGTGAGCGAGCGATGGGATCGTATTGTTAATGACGATGTCATACCGGCTGCTGTACGACGTGTGCATCAGGAGGATCTCTGCCAGGCGATGGGGGTAATGACTGCTAAGAAATACCAATCCGATGGAGGGCCAAGCGCAGTGAATATCGTGCAGTTTTTGCGTGATAATGATTTTCCTGAGGATGACGTGCGACTGTTTTTTACGGCGCTGGTTTTTAATTTCTTCATCGCGGGGTCGGATGCTCATGCAAAGAACTATGCAATTCTCGAGCCTGTTGGGCAAAGTGCACATCTTGCTCCGTTGTACGATATTGCCTCTCTTTTTCCTTATACAACGAATCGCAAAGATCGCAAGCTTGCTATGAGCATCGGCGGAGAATACTCATGGGAACGCATTGAGCTGAGACATTGGAAAAAACTGGCCGCGCAGCTTGGTGGCCAATCTGACCAAGTGATATTGGAAGAGCTACTCGTCGAGTTTGCGTTGCGCTCGATATTTGTTTTTGCGCGAGTTGCAGAAGAAACTCTTGCATGGGTTCATAGGCTGCCTGGAATTACTGACGAGGATTTTGAGAACAAGCGTCGAGTAGTCAGTTCGATTAGCAACGGTCTTGCTCAACAGAGCGACCGAGTGCTGAGTTGGGCGGGTTGAAACCTGCTGGCTGTGTGTTGAACGATACTATCTAGATTTTAAGCCGCCTAACTATTTCTGATATGTTCTGTTATGGGTAGTTAGCAGCCTTCTTGGTGTGCTGTAAAAAAGCAAATATATATTAGTCCTGACAAACTTATTGCACTTGATGTAATAAATTTTCCTCATCGAATGTAATTTTATTGTCTCGAATATAATAAAAATTCCCATAAGATTGATGTCTGCTGCTCGCTTGATTGGGAGTTTGGTTAAACTTTTGAAGTTTTTGTGATTCGCGACGATCTTGCTTAAGTACTGCAGTGTTTGCAAAAGATGCATAGACGGTTTTTACAAGGCTGATATGCATTGATATGTGATGATATATAGATTTCAATGATTATGTGATTAGGTGTGTGTTGTAATCGTTGCTCGGTGGTAGAAAAACTGCTATTCTAATCAAGTTCAAGCCGCCACTGCCTCCTATTTATAGTGCACACTAGGGCGGCTCTCCTATTGGGTCGTAGGCCTAAAATCTGCTGCTTGTGTGGGCTATTTATCAACAACAATGGTCGGTCGTCTACTGGAAATGGTTTCTGTGCATAACAGTGCCGAGCAATGGCTGATTTACCATGCGATGACGCCTTCGACGAAAAAGACCATGAAAGAACTTGGAGCAACAAGGAGGAAATCATGAACCGCGAGGAAATTAATAAGATGTTCGGGGTGACTGACGAGCAGCTCGATCGTATGGCTGCTGAGTACGAATCTGGCGACTGGGAGGGAGTTGTAGGCCCCATCGTCCCTGGGGGCGGTAGGAGTTGCTGATGCTCATCTACGTGTGTGCACTACGTCACCTCTAACGAATGGCGACGCCAAGGCCAAGCGCAATGGAGAAACTCGAAGTCAATTTCTGCGTCAAGCCGTCGACGATGCGCTACTTGCCAATGCGTAAATTAAAGTGCATCACACTTGCTCTGTCCTTCTGTTATAAAACACGTTCAACGAGTGTGTTCAAGTCGACGTTTCGATTTAAGGGTGGCGCCGTTTTTCTTGGACTGCGATCCAAACTTGTCGTGGCGAAGTATGGCAAGTAGCAGCAGCATATTCTCAAGCCTTTGGGCAAAAGCAATAGCCTGCTCTTCAGTGGGAATGGTTTCTTTATTCACTGGCCTTCTAGAAAGTCAAGATCCTCAAGGTCGTAAAGTGCGATACGTTCTTCGAGAGATAACCCGATGAGGTCGCGCTTTCGCATAAGATCTTCACGCGTTCCGTACTGACGTACGATGTCATTCCTGCGGTTTTGAATATCTTGGCTGTTGAGCATGACTGGTTTGCCTATTTTATGAGCCTTTGGAGCAACCATTACTGTAGCCATGTCAACCTCCTTGGATGTTGTTAAATCGCGAACGTCTATCTATTGATTGAGTAGCTCAGCGAGGCAAAGCTCTTTGTCTTTGAAATTATGAATGCGTTGATATTCGAGAATTGCATTGCATAATTCATCTGGGTTGGAAGACCAGTAGTCTTTGATGAATTCGTAGCGTTTTATGTCCGACATGCCAAGTTTTTCCTTGCAGAACCGGCTCGGTGTCATGTTTGACTTTTGCCAATGCTTATAAGCTTGTTCTCGTAGAATTACGAGAATTTCAATTTCTGGTCGTGTTAGCAAAGTCTTTACGATAGCTCGTCGTTCGTATCCTTTTCGGAGATTGAACCGCTCATTCTGGGAATCGATAATACGAATGATGAGTAATGGTCTTCCACCGTAATCAAAGTTCAGAAAAGTGTCAGTAATGGCAGCACCACTGCGCTTGGTTGTGTATAAGGTTCCTGCCTCTGGATCCTCTTCGATGCGATCCAGAGGCACACCTATCTTGCCTGACTCGATGAGTGTTTCAATAATTGCTTTCTCTGCACTGCCTTCGCATACAAAGAGGACATGGCTACCGTCATCGTGCATTCACGATCTCCTTCGTGAAATCTCGTAGTTGACGAACCATTTTTGCAGATGGCGCTGTTCCTTGGATTTCATTAGCAAAGAAGGCAACACTTTTCTTTACGTCCGCGCGCGAGAGATTGTCTGCTAAATGAACTAGAGAAAAACCACTACTGCGGCGTACAGCAAACCATATGTTGTCCTTTCTGGTGAAGTGATCTAATAACTCTGGGTAGTGGGTGGTGAACACTAGCACGGCTCCGCGTGGGTTGGTTGCTGATGAAGCGAACAGATCCATTATTGTGAACACGAGCTGTTTGTTGATACTGTTCTCAATTTCGTCAACAAGCAGGTACCCTCCTGTACTGAGAACGGTCAGAGCCTGAGAGAGGATGAAACTTCCTCGAAGCGTACCGGCGGATACCGTGTTAATCAGTGACATTGGATTCATCTCATAATCGGAATCCTCGCCTTTAAACTTTAGATGTAGACGTTCTCCTTCGGCAAAGATGCTTTCAATGCTTGGGTCAAACAGGCTAAATACTTGAGGAACAGGATTGAGTACAAAAGAGGGAAGTAATGGCGTTAGATTTGCCATGACGTTTGAGGCAGATCCTTTAACCAAAGCCCCACTAATTGAACGATCGTTCGGTAGATAATCCAGTACTTCGCGCGTTAGTTCACCATTTTGCCCTGGTACTCCAATTCCACGCGTGGTCAATGTTTTCCATTTTAGATCGGTAAACGCCTTGGAAAGCATTGCCTTGCTCATTCGTCGTGGAAAAATAGCTAGTGTTTCACGAACAAAAGAAAAACCTCCTGTTGAATGAGGGTCATGCTTCAGCTCGGACGTTAGTCGATAGATGTGGTGCTCGTGTTCAAAGATGATATCTGTGTTTAGTGAGTCTTTCACCATGCCGATGAGCGGCATCAGATCGTTGGCAATTGAGCCTATTTGTTTCCCGTTAGCGATGCATAGCACTAGGTCGAGAGCGCGAAGAGCTGTTGTTTTGCCCGAAGCGTTGATGCCAGCGATCCCGATGGTAGTCAGGATGCGTACGGGCGAGCCATTTCCCAGAGCTTCATATGTGAATGATGTGCTACGCACGTTGTCAGAAGCGTATAAATCCATGCTTAACGTTTCTGACTCATGTAGTTTCAAGCCGTGCATTTGGAATCTCAGCACTCTCATCGTGTACTCCTTTACACGTTTTTCTTGCATAAACATGCTATCTTAATCGGATTGCGTAAGCAAACTGTTGAGCAAATGGTTCGATATTGGCGTAAGCGTTAGTCGCATTGCTAAAGCGTTGAACTAGCAGCAGCCTGTTATAGCTCTCGTGAAGACCTTGTGTATCGCTGTTTAGCGAGCGGACGCATAACACCCCCTATACCTAGGGTATAGCTATACTGACGTAAGTCCACACAAAACTGGCTGAGGCTTACTCGCGAGCGGGTTGGTTGCGGCCATTCGAAGATGAGCTAGATACAGCTATGAGAGAGAAGATCAAGAGCGCGGGGCAGAACTCTGCAAAAACCGTTTGCGTTGCCGTGGCTGCTCATAAGCCATATAAGATGCCTGCAGATCCAATGTATATGCCGATGCATGTGGGAAAGGCATTGCATCCGGATGTTGATCTGGGAGATGATTTTACGCCGGATAACACTGGTAATAATATCTCGGACCTTAATGCATATTATTCAGAGCTAACTGCAATCTACTGGCTGTGGAAAAACTGCGATGCTGATTATAAGGGGCTAGTGCACTATCGGCGTCATTTTGCTACGCGGAATGTATGGAAACGTCTGACCGCTAGGGATAGGTTTGCTCGAATTGCTAGAAGCCAGGATGTGCTTCCGATTCTTGCCGGGGATGATAGTCATAAGGCTGTTGACATTATCGTTCCGAAAAAGCGCCATTATTATATTGAGACGATTTACTCGCATTACAGTCACACGTTTGATGCCCATCATTTTGATGAGACACGTAACATTCTGCAGGAGATGCATCCAGAAGCAGTTCCTGCTTTTGACAGACTTATGCAGTCACGCAGCGCGCATATTTTTAACATGTTTATTATGAGTCGAGAACGATTCGATGAGTATTGCGCATGGATGTTCCCGATCATTGAAGAACTGACGAGGCGGATTCCTCCAGAATCATACGATGCATTTGGCGCACGCTATCCAGGTCGTGTAAGTGAACGGTTACTTGATGTATGGCTTGAAACGACTAAATACCGTTATGCTGAACTACCAGTTACTAGTCCGGAACCAGTAAATTGGTGGAAAAAGGGAACGGGCTTTTTAAAGGCAAAATTTGTCGGGAAGAAATATAACAAGAGTTTCTAATATACGAACAGTATCCGAGTTTGAGCGAATGCAGACAAAAAGTGAATTGAAGCACATTATTAAATGGCTGCTTCAGAGGCGATACTGAAAGTTTTTAGATACAAGAGGATTGATATGGATCCACTAATTAGTGTAATAGTTCCAGTTTATAATTCTGAAAAGAAAATTACACGTTGCATATCGAGCATACGTAAGCAAAACTATGATAATTTGGAAATTATTATAGTTGATGATGGATCTAATGATAAAACACCAGGCATATGCGACGATATTGCGTCTGTCGATTCAAGGGTAAAAGTTATACATCAGAATAATCAGGGACCATCTGCAGCTAGAAATAAAGGGCTTGATACGGCTGTAGGAGAATATATTAGTTTCGTTGATTCTGATGATTATGTTCTCCCCGATATGATTAGTAGGATGTACCACAATCTGATTGAGAACGATTGTGATTTATCTATAGTTTCCTATTATAGAGAAGATGAAAACGGTAAAAGATATTGTAATTCAAAAAAGAATGTAAAAATAAAAATAAATACTGAGGAAGCTTTTAAATACATAAATCTTCCTGGTTATTTTTATATTGTAGTGTGGGATAAGCTTGCTAAAGCGAAGCTTTATGATGGCCTAAGGTTTCCCGTTAACAGTAAAAACGGAGAAGATGCTCCTGTTACGTATGAATTGCTGCAGAGAGCAACTTCAATAGTATATGACTCAACTCCAGAGTATTGTTATTGTGCTACGGAAAAAGGTTTGTCAAGTGGTATCACTGGAGATTTGTCGTTAACTACAGAACGAATGTTGTCCATCGTTCGCGAGAAATATCCGAACGCGGAAAAATATGCTGTATATGGACATTTAAGTGAATGCATTGGAATGTATAACAAAATTGTCCTACAGAACAAAAGGACAGAGTGGAAAGCGTATGAAAAAAAGATAAGAAAGGAATTGCATAAACTTCTTCCCAAAATTAAGAAAGAAGATTTTCTAGACCGTAAACAATTTCTTCAATGGAAGTTATTAGAATTATGTCCGTCGATTTACGGTTTGCTTTATCGAGAATATAAGAAGAGTCATCCGGAAATCATGAGACATTAAGGTTACAGAAAATGAATACAGCTTTTCTTCTTCTCTCCACCTGTGCAATCGCATTTTTGGGTTATTTTCTTACGGGTAGATCTATTGCTTCACCCTCTGTCCTGTTTATTGTGCCATTTGTTTTTGCAATTATAGATGGTCTCTTTTATTATAAAGAGTGGCTATTCAATATTCATATTGAAACAATGAGTATTGTACTAATTTGCATGGTAGTATTTGTATTATCGTCTTGTGTAGTGCATGGGTTCTCTAATTTCTTTACTCGACGAAAAGTAATAAATATTGAGTCAAATTTTATAAAGAATGAAGCGGCTGAACGCAAATTATATATATCGATGATTGTGTTTCAGTTTGTTTCGCTTATTATCTGTTTTGTTGCGGAACGTAATATCGTTTCTTCGTATGGTTATGGTGGATCAATTAGTGATGTTATTGGCGGCTATAACGATTTGTTGAAGTTCTCTGACTCAGATGTCGCTTTGACTGGCATTCCTGCATTATTGCAGGGCCTAATGATCGGTGTGTCATATATATCCGCATATTTTTTTGCCAGAGATTTTTTGTATCGGAAAGATCGAAATAAGAATCTTGCAGTAGCTTTCTTTGTTGTATCAATTTTATGTCTTGTTGTTAACGGCAGTAGAACGGGTGCGTTTGGTCTATGCCTAGCTGCATTTGTTATGTATTTAATTCGAAAAAAGAAAGATAATAGTTTTTCTGGTCTTTTGAATCTAAATATTAAATACATTATTTATCCTTTAGCTGGTATTTTACTCGTTGTTGTATTGTTTTACCTATCTCTTGCTTGGCTGGGAAGAGATAAAGAATCTGATTTTCTTTATTACATTTCGGTTTATCTAGGTGCACCGTTAAGAAATTTTGATTTGACTTTTTATGATGGAATTCCAAGAAGTCAATATTTTGGACAATTTTCATTTAAGTATCTGTATTTAACCATTGTACGTTTTGGCCTTGCTCCTCAAGATGCTTTGGTGGGTGCTTATCCGTTTAATAGTTTTCATGGATATTGGCTTGGAAATGTTTATACGATATTTTATTCTTTGATTGCAGATTTCGGTACTGCTGGTTGTATTTTGGCCGTTGTTTTAATGGCAATAATTTCACAGATATTATATGAGATTACTGTCAGGACAATTAATGATAGTTTACTGATATCCGTTGTTTATGGTTATCTTTCTTTTCATTTATTTATGTCTTTCTTCTCGTGCAATTTCTATCAGAATTTAACCTCGATGAGTTTTGTTAAGTTCTTAATTCCAGTCATTCTTATCTCGTATTTGTATCGTTCGAGTTTTAAGAGAATTTGAGTTAATTCCATTATGAAATCTCGTGTAACACATTCTATTAAGTTCAATGTATTGATGAACATGATTTTGACTAGTTCATCTTTACTATTTCCATTGATCTCTGTACCGTATGTTTCTCGTGTTCTATCAACATCCGGTATGGGGTATGTGGCTTTCGCACAGTCTTTTTCATCGTATTTTTGTCTTATTGCTATGCTGGGTATGACATATTACGGTGTTAGAGCTTGCTCTGCAGTACGAGATGATCCTGCCGCTTTATCGAAAACTGTTAAAGAACTACTAATTTTACTCTTTATATCTTCTTCAATAGTTACAGTTTTTTATATTATATTTTTAATATTTGTGCCGCAGCTTAGGAATCAAAGCGAATTATTTGTAATTTTTGGTTTTACTATTTGGCTTGGTTCGTTTGGTGCAGAGTGGTTTTATCAGGCCTTGGAACAATATGACTATATTACTGTTCGAAGTGTTTGCTTTAAAATTCTTTCTCTTATACTTATGTTTCTGCTTATCCATTCAAAAGGTGATTATGTCATTTATGGATGCATAATAGTTTTTGCTGGTTACGGCTCAAACATCCTAAATTTACTCAGGCTTTTTAAATTAGTTGACTTTAAACAAAAGCAGAAGCTAGATGTTGTAAGACATTTAAAACCTATGTTTTGGTTTATGGTTGCAGCTGTATCGTCGGGCATGTATATACAAGTCGATTTGGTTATGCTTGGATTCATCGGTTCTAACTATATGGTCGGAATCTACCAGCTTGTATCAAAAATTAAATCAGTGTTAGTCACTGCAATGAATTCGGTTGGGAATGTTATGCTTCCTCGTTTGTCCTATTATCAAGCAAACAATCGAGGCAATGATGCAGATCAGCTGATTGCGAAAAACTTTAACTTCGTTATCGTATGTGGATTATACATAATCGCTATCTTGATATTGTGTGCGGATCCTATTGTTGCAATATTGGGTGGGAATGATTTTGCATTTTCCGCAGTACCTTTAAGATTTGTTGGTCCTTCTATTCTTTTCTCTGCAATGAATATTGTCTTAGCAAATCATATGATTTCAAATTCTATGGAAAAGAGTTGGGCTACTGTAAATGTCCTCGGCTTGGCCTCTGCGGTTATATTTAATGGCCTACTAATACCTTTCTTTGGAGTTATTGGTGCAGCAATTAGTATTAGCCTTTGCGAAGCAAATATGTTTTTAATGCGATCATTTGTTTGTCGCCATTTCCTTGCAAAGATTAAAACCCTTGTTGATCCTTTTAAAGTTCTGTTTTCTTTTGTCGCGTCCCTCGTGCTTTCAATTCTATTTGTGAGTTTTATGAGGATTTCGAATATACTTTTATCTTTATTTGTACCCTTTTTTGTTTTCTCTATCGCGTATGCAATTCTTTTACTTCTATTTAGAGAGAGACTCGTCTTAGAACTTTCAAAACAGTTTTTTCACCGATTCAAATAAATAGCGTAATGCATTATTGCATGGTGTAGATTTCATCATTTGCTGGCGGTGTTGTTTTAAGAAAAACAACACCGCATTATTTTGTCTTGTATTGTAGGATTATTTTTTCCCAATACTCCATCTGAAGTATCTATTTATAAAATAATTCTCTATTGTAAGCATTGCTAATGCCAATAAGGTTGCCATTATTCCTATTAATAATTGAATAATGTAGAGAGATGCAGTCACGTTTATACCTAGTATATGGAATAGCATAATTTTTACAATATTAAGTGTGATAGCATTAAGCGAATAATAAACTAGACTATTTTGTCCTATGTACTCTAGATAAGAGCAATGTTGTATGACAATCGATAGACATGTAAATCCTAGTGCTCCGCATAATGCTGCGATGATTAAAAGAAACATATAGACAACATTATTTGATATAATATCATTTTTTCGAAATGAAAATAGATTTTCTATTATTATAATCATTAAAATATTAGGTATTGCTAATAATGTAGCCGTTCGTCTTTTTATATGAAGCAGTCTATTTCGTATTGAAAGTCCTATGAGCATGAATCCGGCGATTTGTATTCCCTTTAAAATTTGGAAAGGCATTTGGGCTATCGGCAGAAATATTTTTAATGTATATGTTCCGATAATCAGAAGTAGGCCGCTAAGAATTCGTGTTAGGGGAGTTCGTATGATTTTCGTTAGACCGTACATGATGAGTTCGGCAACAAAAAAGGCCATAAGGAACCATAGGCCGTTTCCCATGATGAGGACATCATAGAATTGATGCCCAATGTTATAGTTGTGTTCGGTTTGGAATGATTCTCGTAGATTGGGAATAAATAATATCGCGAAAGGTTTTGCTAAGAAGTATAGAGAGAAAATATAGTAGGGAATAAGCAATGTGCGGATTTTGCGAATAAGAAATGCCTTAAATCCGCCTCTAGTACTAAAGGTTAAACCCCCGAGTAGGAAGAATAAGGGCATGTGAAACAGATAAATGGCATTGATCGTGGAATCAAGAGCAGGAAGCCATACACTTGATCCGTCACCATTCCTTAAATGGCCAAAACTGACCAGTATTATTCCTAGTGCTTTTCCTAAATCAATCCATTCAATTCTATGCCTCGGGGGGGGTGCTTACTTTAAGCCGGGCATGGCATGATGATTTGTTTATTGCCGAATAAACAAAGTTTTTCATTATAGATTTACTTCTTCCATATCAATAGAGATTGCCTCTCGATAACCTAGGATACCAGGAACGATACTATCGTTTTCATCGTTATCTACGTATCAAACTAAAAAACTGTTATTTAACAATAGAAATTCTATAACGTAGGCATACGACTAAACGTATATTCATATTTCATTGTCATCTTAAGGGTATGAGGAGAATAATTCTTACGCAAAAGTGATGAAAGCGGAGTAAAGATCATTTGGTGCAGCAATTCCTAATGTGCAAACTGCATTGGTCACAGGTTAAGAAGAATTAGCCACCCCTAAACGTAAAATACTAGAATGGATTTAATGAAGACAGATGGAAGAATCAACGTTTCAGTAGTTGTACCGGTCTATCATCCTGTCCCTGATCTTTTTGATGCGTGTCTTTCTAGCATCGATCAGCAAATGAAAGATATGAACGGTGTTGAATGCATCATCGTGTGCGACGGGGAAATCGATAGCAATCTTCAGAAAATCATTGACAGTCATTCCTCTGTTAGTTACAAACAGTATGTAATTGTGCATTCTGGTGTTTCCTCTGCAAGAAATAAGGGTATTCAAGAGTCTAGAGGCGATTGGATTTTATTTGTTGATGCTGATGATATACTTCCCGATCAATCGGTAAAATATTTGTTCGAATATGCGGTTGAAAATCATTGCGAAATTGTTCAAGGCAAGTATGAGAAGCGAATGCAGCAAGGTAGCGAGTTTGTTTGTTACTCTTCTCGGTCTAATATTTATTACGGTAATTCTTTAGCAGAGTACAGAAGAGACATTCTTATGCCAGATAAGGGTGTCAGCCCAGTCTGGGGCAAAATTTTTTATAAGAAAACGATTATTGAAAATAATATAAGCTTTGAGGAAGGTATTTCACTAGGAGAAGATACCCTTTTTGTTTTTGATGTTGCTTTGAAAGCGGAGAGAATCGGCTATATAGATCAATCAGTATATACGTATGTGAGAAACACTCGATCGGCTGTTTCGACCTTTAGACAAACGTATGTTTCAGAGATTGAGAAATCAATGATAACGATGGGGGAAAGAACTGATAATGCATATCGCTCTGCTTATCAGGAATATGTTCTTTTTCATCTGTTGCTAGTTCAACAGCACTATATCTTTAACCAGAAATCAGGATGGGATAAAGCTAAACGAAAAGATAGTTATAAGAGGATTGTTTCTTTACCAATTTTTTGCGAGGCTTTAAAAAATAAATATATAAATAACTTTTCTTTACCCAAAAGAATTGCTCTATATGCTTTGAAATATAGAGTCTATAGGGTCAGTGCTTTGATCTCATATATTAGAAGTAATCAAATTCATTAAGGAATATGAAATGGTTTATTACGAAGTTTCAGAAGAATCAGTTCATAAGAACCACGCGGGTTTAAAAGCCAGGTCTGATATTACAAAAATTTTAAAGACATGGAATCATCTTGCCCTTCCCAAGGGTGAAGATAAAGGCCTATTTGATAAAATTATATGTATACCGAAGACATTTTTTGGATGGTTCAATATATATCGTCGGATAAAAAAAGGCGATGTTATATTGTTACAATATCCTATGTTGATGTATCCCAAAGTATCTTTGGTTGCTTTGCCTCTAATTAAAGCTATTAAGGGTAAAGGTGCAAAACTAATTTATCTCATTCATGATCTTCAGAGTTTAAGAGGATATGACTTCAAAGGTGTAGATCAGAATTGGTTAATGATGGCTGATGCTATTATTTCTCATAATTCCGTGATGTCATCATATCTGAAGGAATCCGGAGTAGATTGTCCTATCGTTGATCTTGAGATTTTTGATTATTTAATAGAAGATATTCCATCCAAATCAATCAATAAAGAACAAGGTATTGTTATTGCGGGAAACATGGATCCCGAAAAAGCTGGTTATGTATATCAGCTCTTCAGTCATTTTCCTAATGCGGATTTTAAAATTTACGGTCCTAATTTTGTTCCCTCATCTAATGAGGCTAAATGGTACGAGGGATCTGTTCCTCCCGATCTCCTTCCACATACGATTAAGGGGAAGTATGGATTAGTCTGGGACGGCCCAAGTATTGAAAAGTGTGAAGGGACATATGGAGAGTATCTGAGGGTAAATAATCCTCACAAGTTGTCTCTATATATTATCTCAGGTCTGCCTATTCTTATTTGGAAAGAAGCTGCTGAGGCGGATTTTGTAGTTAAAAATGGAATTGGATTTGCAGTGAATAGCATTGATGATGCAATCAGTAAGATTCGCTCTGTTGATGAAAATGAGTATCGTTCAATGCAAAATAATGTAAAAACAATTCAGGAACGTTTGGCCGTTGGATATTACACAAATAAATCTTTGGAACATGCTTTAGCGCTGATTTAATATGAAGATAATGTTGAATTGTCGCGAGAAAAGGGAAGATTAACCATGCCGATTGTAACAAAGATTAAACTTGTACTGAAAAACATTATGCCTAAGTGTGCTTGGGTTTATCTTCAAAAAAACAAGTTTGATTACAAGTTATCTTTATTTTATAAAGATCAACGAAAGAGATTTTTCAAGTACTGTTCAAGTCCTTGGAACACAGGAGAACCTCAATTAGTGGGTAAGCTGGTCTATTTTACTCATCGAATTGAGAAGGGTTTATCGCATACAGATTTCAGACCCAGATTCGGGAAAAGGGCTTTTTCAGATCTTGCTAAGGTAATGGTTGAGTGGCATCAACGTGGGTACTCGCTTGACAATGAAGCATATATTGCAGCAAGTGATGTTTTTCTAGCTTATCGAATGAAGCATGAAGCTATCAATGAGCCTCTACCAGATTTCTATTATCGAATTGTTGATTCTGTTCACCTTAGTAATAGTAAGAAGGAACCAATATCTGGTGTTAATAATGTTTTAGCATCGGAAAAGAAAGAAAACTGTCAAAAAAACTTTTCAGAGATTTTTAATGGGCGCACAAGTGTAAGAGAATTTGATGACTCGCCAGTTGATTTTGACAAAATACATCGAGCGATAAATCTTTCTATGAAAACTCCATCGGTTTGTAATAGGCAGTCTTTTAGAGTCACGCTAATTAATAATACAAAGATTATTGCCCAGGCGCTTGATCTCCAAGGGGGATGGAGAGGCTATAAAAAGCCTCCAGTTCTTGCTTTGATTACATCAGATATTTCAACTTTTGTTGGTGCAGAGGAACGCAATGAGCCTTATATTGATGGCGGATTGTTCACCATGTCATTCCTGCTTTCATTGGAATACGAGTCTTTGGCCACTTGCCCTTTAAATGCTATGTTCCAGATTAAACAGGAAAAGCAAATGCGTTCTCTCCTGAATATTCCAGATAGTGAAGTTCTTATCGCTTTTGTTGCTATCGGAAACTTTGCCGATTCTGTGCCTGCTCCCAAGTCCTTTAGATTTGCTGGCAAAAGCATTACGCGAATCATACACTAGAGAAGGAAAACAATGGTCAATAACATCGGACTTATTACTTATCACTCAGCGTACAATTATGGCTCTGTTTTACAGGCTCTAGCTACTCAGCTTGCTGTTTCAAATTTCGGGTATGACGTAAAGGTCATAGATTATCGACCGCATTTAGGTGATGTCTTCTACAAAACCTTATATAGAACACACGATGGGTTAAGCACTTTGCTCGCTGATTTGACAATGCTGCCTGTCGCTAATAAAAGGCTTAAGCGAAATACTTTATTTGAATCTTTTATTCAAAAAAACCTCAATTTGACATCCGATAGGTTTGAGAATCCTTCGGATTTATCTCTTCTGCGTGATTCCTTTGATTTAGTTATTAGCGGAAGTGATCAAATCATCAATAAGCACTCTAACGAGCTTGAAAAAGCCGAATGGAGTGCAATGGATCCCTATCTGCTGACATGGACTAATTCTCCCAAAATCACATATGCGTCTTCTCCAGCGACTATGACTGATGCTGAGCTAGAGCTTATAGCCCCCAAGTTGAAGAATTTCAAGCATATTTCTGTGAGGGAAGAGAACGCTAATAAGCGTTTATCCAATGTAACAGATAAAAAGATTACAACAGTTTGTGATCCAACACTGCTAATTAGACCCAAAGAGTGGAGAAAGTTCTCACATACTCTTACTAATAAGAAAAAATATATTTTATTTTATTCTTTGATTCGTCCAAAAAGGTCGTTCCCAATTTTTTCGAGGTTGAGCCAACTTTCGGTTAGAACTGGGTTGCCTGTTTATATTTTGACTCCACTTGCGGGTTTTGTTCCTCCTAATAAACATTTGGTTAATGTGTTAGCTTCTGGTCCTGCGGAGTTTTTGTCTTTGGTTGATAATGCTGAGATGGTGATTACAGACTCCTACCATGGAACTCTGTTCTCTATTAATTTCAATAAAGATTTTTGGATGTTTACCGAAAACTCTTACGAGTATGAGATCGGAACCAGAAAAGGGCAGATTCTTTCAAAACTTAATCTTACAGATCGAATTCTTAATGAGAAAAACATTCAAGATATTGATCTGAGCAAAAAGATTCAATATGACGAGGTTAATGTTGCTCTTGATCAATACGTTACAGAATCATTGAACTATTTGCGTTCGAGTATTAGTGATTAGTTCAATGCATCTCTTTTTACTGGAATGTGTTGTTTGACAAATTGGGCTGTTCCTGGAACGTGTGTTCTGGGAACAGCCCAATTTGGTTGGTTGTGGGTTAGTGGTTATTTGACGGTGATGGTGATGGTAGCGGTCTTGCCTCCCACGGTGGCGGTGATGGTGTTGGTGCCGGCTTGTACGCCGTACACGTTGCCGGTGCCGGTTACGGCCACGGCTGCACCATCAGACGACCAGGTCACCTTACCGGTAGGTGCGTTCTCGAGGTTGAGCTGAACGAGCTTGCCCTTGGCGAGCGTGAGCTTACCGTTAGACACGCCAGCACCAGAGATCGTGAACACATCTTCAGGAGTGGTACCGTCGGTTGTCACATTCGAGGACGTCCAAGATACGCCTAGGGTCATTGGTTCGTTGACAGTGACCTTACGATCAGAGACAGGATCCCAAGTGGACTTACCGTTGGCGTCGATCTTGATCAAACGGAAAGCCACGGCCTGGCCGGCGGTCACGTCGAACGAGCCAGCATATACCGAGCCCGTAGTATTGGTCAGTTTGACGCCGCTGGAGCGAGACCAAGCGTTCTTCTGTCCCCAGTCACCAACCGCGTACAGGGTCTCACCATTCGCCAGAGAGGCGTGAGCCTTGATCTTCACGGTTACGGTAGAGGTGACAGTCTTGGTATCCCAGGCCACGTTGAGTGTGGTTGCGGACGATACCTTAGCGACCTTGCGATCGGTTGTCGGGTCCCAAGTAACCTTGCCATTCGCGTTAACCTTGATCAAACGGAAGGTCATTGGTTTGCCAACGGCTGCGTTCGCAACACCAGTAAACGTGGTAGAGGAGCCGGTCAGTTTGACGCCGCTGGAGCGAGACCAAGCGTTCTTCTGTCCCCAGTCACCAACCGCGTACAGGGTCTCACCATTCGCCAGAGAGGCTGTCGCATGGATTATTACTGGAACGGTCTCAATATTTGCTTCAACCGTGAGCTTGATCGAGGCTTTCACGTCACCAGACTCAGCAGTAATCGTCACCGTACCAGCCTTCTTCGCACTCACCACACCAGTACCCATCACAGAAGCAATGGAAGAATCAGAAGAAGACCACGAGATGCGAGCAGAATCCTGAGCCTCAGCGGGGGAGACCGTAGCCTTCAGGGTTGCGGACTCGCCAGCCTTGAGCGACAGAGCACCGTTCTTCACACCGTCGCCGGAGATTGCGATGGAGTCAACCTTTACTACGCACGGGCTCACGGAACCGACCTGGCCGTTCTGCACCACGATCGTCGCTCCAGAAGCCTTGTAGTTGGCGTTGCTGTTGTTATCCCACTGGCCGGAACCATTGGTGAACACGAACTCAACCTGCTGTTCCTTCACGTCCTTAATCGTGTAGGAAACCCAGCCGTCGCACGCTTCGGTCATCTTCACGCCCGGAGCAGTGGTCCACTTGCCGTCAGCCACACGATAGTGCAGGTAGGTGGAGTTTGCGCCGTACACGGTGCTCGGGTAGAACACGGTCGTGTTGTTCGCCACCGGCTTCTCACCGGTCACGGTCACATCAACAGTCGCGCTCTTGCCGCCAGCAGTTGCGGTAATCGTCGCAGTACCCTTCTTCACGAAGGTTACGAGACCATTCTTATCTACGGTGGCAACAGCAGTGTTGGAAGACTTCCACGTCACCTTCTTATTGGTTGCGTTGTCAGGCTTCACCGTTGCAGTCAGCTGCGAGGTCGTGTCGCCAGCAGCCAGATCAGCCGTCAGCTTGCCAGACTTCACATCATCGCCGGAGATCGCCACAGAAGTCACCTTCACCGTGTCGTCCTCACCGGAGCCGGAATCATCCGAGCCGCCAATGCGAGCGAAGTTCACCGTGAAGTTATCCTGATCGGACTTCTCGAAGCTGTTGTTCTCCTGAGAGCCAGCAGAATCATCCAAGTCAGCGTTGTCGTTCACTGCGAGATCGTACGGCAGAGCATCCATACCGGACTTGCCCATCGTAGCCACCAGCTGCACGCCGAGGCCACTCTTGGCGATCTTCGCCGCGTCGGTACCCAGCTCGCTCAGCGGGATAGACATCTCGTAGTGGAAGTCCATCGTGGAGGAGTTGTGGCCCTTCTCGTTGAAGTTGACCCACTTCGCGTTGCTGCCAGCCTTCATATCGCCGGGCACGCGGCCGTTGTTGGTGCCGTACGCGCCGTCAATACCGTTGACCGCAGAGCTCAGAATGCCCTGACCGTACTTGAACACGATGCCGGACTTCTCAGTATCGGTCTTCGCGTTAGCTGCCGGGCCGTACTGTGCGTTCGCGTTCAGGCCGTTGCTGTCGCCGCCGTAGATCCACGGGCCGTTAGCACCGTTCGTGGAGATGGCGAGCACCTTGTTGAGCTTGTTCTGCCAGGTGATACCGCTATCCCACAGCGTGCCGCCAGTGTTGAGCTGCGCGCTCTTGCCGATGCGCGTGGAGCTATCGCCAGTATCGAATGCGAAGAAGAACGGGACGTTCATGTTATTGAACAGCGTGCCCTGCGTCAGCGGGTAGTTGTCGTTGGGGGCAACCACATCCTGAACGTTGGTCATTTCCCACATCAGGTACAGGTTGTCGTCATCATAGGTGCCGTACAGCGTGTACAGATCGATCGGAACCTCGTACATCGAGTTCGGGCGGTAGACGCGCGGGTCGTCGTTTGCGGCACCCTGCGCGATAATCATCGAGCTATCCCAGTCGTTCGTCTTGCCGTCAACCGTAATGGTCTTCTTGGTGGCATTCGTCTTCGTCTGGTATTGGCTGGCGAGATTCTGCGCCTCAACCTCAGTCTTCGTGTACGTGTACGTGTTCTTCAGCGCTTCGCCGGTCTCCGCGTTCGTAGCGGTGACAGTCACGGTGACCTTGCCACCAACCTTGATGGAAGAGCCAATCTCGATGGTGTCACCATCCTTGAACGAGCCGGACTCGCCCTCAGAAGTGGTGTACTTAGCGTTCTTCACGTTCTTGGCGTACAGCGTAACCGTAGTGGTGTCAGTGCTGAACGACTTGGAAGCAGTAGCAGAAACGGAAGCAACCTTGGTGGTGGAGCCGGAAGCATCGTAGTAGACGCTCACAGCGTTGCCCTTAGCAGTACCAGCAGTGATCTTGCCACCGGAAACCGTGATGGAGCCGCCGTTAACCTGATCCTTATACGTGCCGTCATCCAGCGTGGTAGCAGAACCGACAAGGCTCTGATCGCCGCCCATGTTGGCGATAACCACACCATCGTTGGCGTTGTTGCCGTCAGCCACATAACGCTCGACCATCAGGCAGGAGTTCTGGCCGTTGCAGTTACGCAGGTACTCGGCCTCGCCGTCCATCGCGTTGCGGAAGTGGTTGACCGCCACAACGGACTTGTCCTTCCACATGTCGTCACCAGCGTCACCCAGCTGGCTCTTCTCCGCAAACTGCGGGTTCGAGCCACCAGAGCCGACCGGGCGGTTGAAGTACAGCGGTGCGCCAGCCTGACGAGAAGCCACCAGCGCCCAGCCCATCTTCAGCTGGTAATCGTTGAGGTACGTGGATTCCTTGTCGCCGTTCGCGTAGTTATCGTGCGACTCAACCCACGTGACCAGCTGATCGTTCTTCGCGCCACCATTGCTGATATTGCTCAGCGTGCCAGCGCTCAGATTGCCGTTACGAATTGCCGAGCGGACCGTCTGACCATAAGCGGATGCGGTGTTACCGCCGCCATCCTTCGAATACTTAGTGAACAGGTCCGCGTACGCCTTGTAGTTCAGGCCGGAATCGCCCTGCAGCACCTCACCGTACTGGTATTGTGCGCCATTCTGCAGAATCGTATCCCAGTAGACCGAATGCGTGCCCAGCTCGTCTGGAAGCTCGACGTGCTTAGCGGCATCGAAGCGGAAGCCGTCCACGCCGTCAGCAACAGCCTGCTTCAAGAACGCTTGCATCTTGTTTGCAGCAGTCTGGTTCTGCGTGTTGATATCCCACAAGCCGAGTAGGTGGCACTGGGTTACCTGCCAGCGGTTGGAGTAATCGATCTGATCGCCGTTAGCGCCACCGCAGTTAGAGCGCGAGTGGAACAGGCTCTTATCTTGCCAATCAGAGTCGATTGCGTTCCAATCAGAGGTGAAGTGGTTGGCGACCACGTCGACGATGATACGAACGCCGTATTTGTGGGCTTCAGTGGTAAGCGCTTTGAGATCGTCTTCAGTGCCGACCACGAAGTTGCCGATCTTGGTGTTTGTAGGCTGGTAGACGTAATACCAGTTTTCCGTGAACTTCTTACCGTTCGCAGTGTTGACCTTGATGTGGCTCATCGGTTCGGTTTGCACGGAAGTGTAGCCAGCTTCTGCGATAGCGGCCATGTTTTCTTTGATGGTGTTGAACGACCACATCCAAGCGTGCAAGATGGCGCCGGAATCCATGGATTCGGTCAGGCCGTACTTCTCGCGGGCGGCCTCGAACGTGGCATTGCCACGCGTGTTGGCATAGCTGTCGGTAACGCCTGAATCAGCGAAGGCCGTGGATGAAACGGCAGCAGCGGACAATCCACCAAACAGTGTGGCAGCTGCAGCAACCCACGCTACTGATTTTTTGACAACCTTTGCAAATGGGGATCTACGGTTAGCATGGCGTGGTTCATGCGAACGCGCGCTGCCTTCCTGATCCGAGGGGTACTCGGTATACATGCTGCTCCTTTGCTTTGTGTTCTTTCGAACGTGCGAACCTTCGATGGTTGATGCACACGTTCCCATGTTCATCGATCAACGAAAATCGGCAAATATTGCCGATTTCGCCTCAACTTTTGGCTAATTCGGCTGGTATTCCGACAACGTTTGCACTTTTGGGTTATATAGAGGGCAAGGCCTTAGTGTTCCGGTGGGTTGATGCTCCGGTTCATTCCGGTGCTTCGGAGAGGCGAACTCCCTTTAGCTTCTTTGCTTACTCTTGGATACTATGGTAACCCATTTTTGCAATCGTTGTCAAAGTCGCGTGCGTTGCTGACCGCACAGTGGACGTGCCGCGCTATGCAGTAGTGCATGCGTGAGAAATGACGGTGATGAATACTGGCGCATGCAAGCAATGAAAAACCGGTGACCTGCCAAGTCAAAAGGCAGATCACCGGCTGAATAAGAGCAGTAATTGAATGAAAAAAATCAGGCGGTCTTTTTACGGCCGCGGCGCTTCATAGTGCCAGAAGTAGCATTGGCGGCGTCGAAGATTACCGTTTTGCTGTCCTGGTATGCAGTGCCATTAACCGATTGGTACGCAGTTTCACCTTCGGAGGCTTCGGGTAGCGTGAAATATTCCTTAACAGCAGTGACAATGGCAGTGTCTTTAATGCTTACTGCAGACTGCTTACCATTCGGCTTGCAGAACTTAACCGCGTTATCAGCCTTATCGTCAGTAGGAGTTACTGCAATTTGCTTTGTCTTCTCATTGATTAGCACCTTGACGTACGCCGGAAAATCAAGAGCCTCAGCAGTTGCCTTATTAAAACGAATAGCGGCATCAGTAACAGTCATTACTGTTTTGCCTAGCGGTTTGACCAGCTGAACTTCCTCAAAACCCTGCAATAAAGCAGCCATAATTACTCCTTAAATAACGCTAAATATTCCAAAATAATTATACATATTTTGAGGTGGTATTTAAGGGGGTGATAGGCGGAGTAGGGGAGGATTATTTGTGGGGGATTAAGGGTTTTATTTTGTTGGATTTATTGGGTGGGTATTGCGGAATCGCGCTACGCGCGATGCTGTTTTTTTGGCGGCCTTTGGCCGCTTGACGCTCCCCCAGTCGCGCTACGCGCGCCAGCCCCCTCAGCTGAGGGGGCCACGGCTCCGCCAGCGTGATGAGTCACTTCAATTATGCGATTGTTTGCCCATGTATAGGGTGCGGTAGCCTCGGCTCCCTCGGTGGAGGGAGCTCCCGGCGAAGCCGGGTGAGGGAGCGTCGCGGCGCAAAGCGCCGCCAAAAAACACAGCATCGCGCAACGCGCGATTCCGCGCAGCGCAGCTACGCTACGGCGTTGAGGATATTGTCAACGCCTTGCTTGATTTCGCCATATACGCGTTCGAAAACGTCGCGTGACTTGCGGTGGGGGTCTTCGGTTTCGCTGGCTTTTGGTAGGAATGGGCGAATCATAGAAACGCAGTCTTTGGCTTCAAATAGTCGGTCACTCACTGTATTGCCGGCGATCGGCCCATCGGCGCGCAAATGCTGGCATACGTTTACAAAATCGTTGAACAGCAAAACCTTACGCCCAGCGAGTGGGTTTTGTTCTAGTAGATCGGAAATCTGCTCGCGTTCGAAACATAAAATCAGATCAGCTGAGCCGCTAATAGCAGAGGTCAATGATGTAGACATATGGCTGCTAGCGTCAATGCCATCTTGAGCCAGTAAATCTACTGCGATCGGATCTGCAGGGTGTGGAGGGTAGTGCAGGGTGCCGGCGCTGCTGACGATAATGCCTGTGGTTGGATCAGAAAGTCCGCGTTTGGCGAGGCTATTGCGCGTGTAGTATTCGGCCATTACAGAACGACATTGATTGCCGGTGCACACAAATAGGATGTGCATGATAATCCCTCTTTCCAAACGGTAAAGACCAATGCTTGCCTTGCTATCGCAGCAGGCAAAGCTATCTAGTAATCATAATTGGTATGAAAAAACCGGGAATCCGTAGGATCCCCGGTTACGCTATTTGTTGTCAGTCAGAGACTGAACAAACTAGTTTCAGCGGCGAACGGTGCTCTTGCGCACAGCGAGCAGAGCAGCGCCAGCAGCGCCGAGCAGCACGACAGCCACAGCGTACGGCGTCACAGCAGCACCGGTCTTGGACAGGGTGTTGCCGCTGTTGTCATCAGCCGGAGTGCCGGTAGCAGGAACCTTGATGGAGGCGTCCTTCTCACCGGACTGAGCGCCCACAGCCTTGACGGCGATGGTCTTGCCAGCCTGGCCAGCAACGAAGGTGTACACCAGGGTCAGGGAGCCGTCAGCCTTAGCGTTCACAGTGGTGGACACCTCAGCGATAGCCTTCACGCTGGAAACGACAGCGTCATCGTAGTACACGGTGACAGCTTCGTTCGGCTGGAAGGTGCCAGCCGGGAAAGCCACGGTAGCGGTGGTAGCGCTGTAGGACACGGACGGGCCGTAGTCGTCAGCGAAAGCGGTGCCAGCAGTCAGGCCGAAACCGAACACAGCAGCGATAGCAGCCAGGAGAGCAACGATCTTCTTCTTCATAATCATTTACCTCGATACGCAATTATTTTCTTCACGGAAGCTTCCCCAAGAGGTCTTCCTCCGCTTGCACTCCCACACTGTACACCCCCCGTCGTCTTTCGAAAACTGGCGTGAAACCTTGCAACGAGCGGGAAGTGACAACGTGATCACATTGTGTGGCAATGTGATCACATCATGTGACAACGTTCAAACATGGATTATTTGTGTAGTTTTGAAATTTGTGAGGCTAAAACCGTTGGAATTATTGGGTTTTGAGGTGGTGAAGACACGTATTTTTCAAAAAATTCAAGAATTAACTTTCTCGACACACTGAAAATGGACCGTCGTCGGCGTGTCATCTCAGCAGTCGTCTCTTGAACATGCCAGCGTCAATCAGTGCGGCAGCAGTGCTCTTTGCTCGTTATCACTGCTCTTCATCGTCAAAACTAAACAGGTCTTCCACGGTAGTGTCAAAGACCTTCGCCAAGTCCATTGCCAATCGCAGTGACGGGCAGTACTGGCCCTGTTCCAATCGTCCGATAGTTTCACGCCGCACGTTTACCAGATTGGCGAGATCGGATTGCTTCATACCTCGTGCAATACGGCGCAGTTTGATGCTAGTCTTCATCGTCGCCTCCGGCAGCACCATCATGCTCAAGCCATAAATACATAACGTCAGACAATGCGAGTGCAGCCATAGCGAGTGCAGGCAGCAGCATTGGGGGAATAACACGAATAACCAGCGGGTTCATCAGGTTGAGCACGGTGTAGATGAATCCAATCACTACCAGCACAGCTACGAGCGTCAACAGTGCAGACTGCATGGCTGCTCCTTGGTGAAGATCAGAGAGCTCATCGCGCCGCGGGTTAGCTTTACGTAACGTAGTGACCGTCCAGATTTCGCCAATGGACCATACCACTGCTACAGCGGCGGCAATAATTGCGCCAACAAGATCATGCCCAATAACAGCCATGAGTAGGCACGAGCATGCGCCCACCAGTTCAATGACGGCGCGAATGGCCATGTACCTATTAAATGTCATGAGTTCCCTCCGCTTTGCTACGTAGATTACGTATCGGCTCACTGTGTCTCAATCCATTGTGCAACGAATTGACTTCAGACGCTATTTTGCGCGGTATGTCAGCGTTTTCAGTAGGTGGACAGACCATGTTAGATGTCCCCCCTACACCGTAGTCTTCCAATTCTGTCAGGGTATGGCGTTCTCTTTCTCCACGGAGAAAAAATTCGGGGGGGGGTAGCCGCTCGGACCCGTAAGACATGAGAGAAGCGGCAGGGAAGAGAGTCTGAAGTGTTGTCTGCTGATAATGGAATGCCTTCGCGCGTAAATAACGGGGAAAAACAGAATAATAAGACCGCGCACACTGAGCTCAACGACATTCGGTTGCGGCAGGTTTCCCATGTGCTGTACTGGCGATTCTTCGTCAATCTCGCGTTCATGCTTATTGACATGGCAATGTACCTTATTGCCGGTGCAGTGATTGTTAGCTTGCGGCATGAGGGGCAGGTGCTCTACTCGTTCCGCTTTGATTTTGCGTTGAACACCACGGTATATTTCTTGATTTCAGCATGCTTCTGGATTTGGTCACTGCGCATGGTCGGCTTGTATCGCCGGCATGTAATGGGTGATCGTTATCAGATCTATGTGCTGGTTACTAAAGGCATGGTCGTGTGCTGGGTGGTGCAGTGCGCATTTAACTACTTCTTTAACTTCAATTTCACACTCACTTCGCTATCGCTGACAGTGATTGTTGGTTGGGCTTTTACGATGATTGAGCGCACGGTGATGCGCTCGTTCATTACACGTAGCCGCCGCAAAGGCGCGTACGCATATGGAACGGTGATTGTTGGTTCACCGCATGGCATTGGCCGCACGCTGATGTTTTTGGCTCAGCGGCAGCAGCTAAGCTACCGACCAGTAGCAGTATGCCCAATTCGCGTTAATCCATCTACTGGCTTGGTGGAATCGGACTCGAATCTCGATGAGGTACGCAAGCAAATCCGCGACAATTGGAACGGACATTTGCCGGTACTGAACTACGATGACGATAATCTTGCTGGTCGCATTATTGCGATGAATGCGCAGATTGTTATGGTCTCTGACGAGTTGCGCCGCAATTCCGACAATTACAATATTTTCTCGGTGCGCATGGAATCATCCGGGCTGGAAATTGCTGCTATTTCTTCTGCTGCTGATACCGCAGGCCACGAGATTCATGTCCAAACGATTCAGGGCATGACGATTATCTCGCAGCGACTGCCGCAGTATTCCATTGGTGCGCAGCTGTCAAAGCGTATTTTCGATATTCTGGTTTCGCTTATCGCTATCGTGCTCGCTTCGCCAATCATGCTGATCACTGCTTTGCTCATCAAACTCGATGACGGTGGCCCGGTGTTCTACAAGCAGCAGCGAATCGGTTTGCGCGGTAAACCGTTCTATATTCATAAATTCCGCTCCATGAGTGTGAACGCTGATAAACATCTTGCGGAGGTTGCAGCTGCTAACGGTCAGGAGTTGGGACTGCGCGTGAAAATCAAACGGGACCCTCGCGTCACCAAAATTGGTCACTTTATCCGCAAAACCTCCATTGATGAGCTTCCACAGTTCTTTGATGTGCTGCTCGGCACAATGTCTGTAGTTGGGCCGCGCCCGCAACGGCAGTTTGAAGTGGATGAATACAACCAAGTGTTCGCTACTCGACTGCTGGTAAAGCCTGGTATTACTGGTCCGTGGCAGGTTTCCGGCCGCTCTGACCTCTCCGATGAGGAGAGCGAGTCCTTGGATGTGGCATACGTGCAAAATTGGTCAATTACCGGCGATATTGTGTATATATTCCGCACGGTAGGCACGGTACTGCTACCGAAGGGCGCATACTGATTGCTTCGCGCAACAGAGAACCCGTCCGATGGATGTAATCGCAGAAAGATCATTGACCATCAATCATGACTGAACAGAACATACCCGAGCCTCCAACCCCGCCCCAGCGCACTCAGTCAGGCGAGCAGAGCAGCGACGATAATGCGCCGGTATTGCAGCCTGATATCGACCCGGCAGTGGTTGCTGAACACTTACGTGAAGACGAGCATCACCGTCACCGCAGGCGTATGAGCCGCGATCATGTACGTCGGATTAAGCGCAAGAAGCGCATTCGTAGGGCACTGATTGCGCTTGGCGTGCTCGTGCTCATTCTGATCGCGCTATGCGCTTGGCTTGGCGTCTCTGCGTTGAAGGCGAAAAGTGAGATGGAATCCGCGGTTGCTATAGCTAGCAAGATCCAAAGCAGTGTAAAGAGCGGCGACACCAATCAAGTAAAAGCCGACATCGAACAGTTCTCTCAGCATATTGACGCCACGTACGCGCAAACCAAGCAGCCCGTATGGGCGCTCGCTACCCTCACGCCGCATTACGGTTCTGATGTGAAAGCAGTGCGAGAAGCAGTACGCATTCTCGAAGACGTATCGATTAACGCACTGCCAAAGCTGGCACAATCTGCCGAAGCACTGGACCTCAACAGTATCGGTGTTGAGAATGGCACCATCCAGCTCGGCAATATGGCTCAGGCCGCGCAGGATCTCACGGCTGCGAACGAAGTGATCGCTGACGCGAACGTAAGTCTCAGTAATATCAGCGGCACGCATATTCCGCAGCTCACCAATGCCCTTAACAAAGGCACCAAAGCGTTTAATACACTCGCATCGTTGACTGACACCGTGAGCCGTATGGCGGATGTCATGCCGAAAATGCTCGGTCTCGCACAAGACTCTAACAACACTGCGCGCAACTATTTGGTGTTAGCGCAGAACAACTCTGAGCTTCGTGCCACTGGCGGTATTCCTGCTTCATGGGGCACGCTGAGTGTGAACCAAGGCAAGCTGAGCGTCGGCACGTTTGAAGCGCCATCTGAACAATGGATGTTTAGCGATGAGGAATCGAAGACCACGCTCACAGCTGATGAGCGTGTACTGTTTTCCTCGAAAATGGCTACTCGCTATCAGGACATCAACTTCACACCTGATTTTCCGCGCACTGCCAAACTCGCCGAGCAGGTCTGGCAGCGGGCTGGCCACGGTGATGTAGACGGTGTACTGAGCGTTGACCCGGTCTTTCTGCAGCGACTGTTGAGCGTTACCGGCCCGGTAACCCTTTCGGACGGTACCGTGCTGAGTGCCGATAATGCAGCGCAGATTCTGCTCAACCAGACGTACATTGACAAAGCTACCGGGCGCGAACAAGACGCATTCTTTACCATGGCAGCCAGCGAAGTGTTTGGTCACATATTGACCGACATGGGAGGCAAAAACCGCCAGCTTGTCGAGGTATTCCAGCAATCCGTAACTGACGGTCACCTCTACGTATGGAGCGCTCACGAGGATGAGCAGGAACGCTTGCAAGACACGGCGATCTCTGGCGCGCTGACCTCTAACCCGTCACAACCAGTGACCGGCGTGTACTTTAACGATGCCACTATGGGCAAAATGGACTGGTACCTCAAGCGCGAAGTCACCAGTACATACGACAAAACCTACCCCAGCGGAGCTAAGCAGTACACCATCCACATCAAACTCACCAACACGGCAGACGCGGCACAAGTCAATGCCGCCCCTGATCTATTACGCGGCTATGACCATGAGGGTAACCCGCGCAAGGGTGAGATTGAAACAATTCTGTACCTGTACGCTCCCGATGAGGGGCGCATTGTGGATTGGACGCAAGACTTCGACCAAATCACCATGCACAATGAGCTCACCGTCGGCGTGAAAACCGTGACGCTACAGCCGGGGGAGAGCTTTGAAACTACGGTGCACGTGTCAGTCAGTCCTTCAGCCGGAGATCATGAGATGACGCTGCGGCAGACCCCCTTAGTGGATTAGCAAAGGTTCTATACCTTTATCTATAGTGTGAGTTTTAGGAAACAATACAGAATATGGATACCGAGAGAGAACGGAGTAGGTCCGTGGAAGAAACACAACAGGTTCGTGATGATGGCGTTACCATCATCGACCTCCTGAACGCAGTGCGGAAGCATGTCATCACAGCGGTGGTGACTCTAGTGATCGTGCTCGCCGCAGCGCTGGCGTACACGTTCCTGCAAACGCCGCAGTACACGGCGACTTCCGAACTGGTAGCCACCTACCGCGCATCGGCAAATATGACCACGAATTCTGGTGGCGATTTGAGCTCTGGTGCTAACTACCTGAGCAGCCAGATTCGTACCTACCCGCAGCTGGTGAAAACTGAAGCTGTGCTACAGCCGGTCATCAACGATCTTGGCTTGAACACAACGGTGAAGGATCTTGCAGCGACGGTAACCGCTACGAACCCGACCAACACCATGCTGGTAGATATCTCCGTCGAAAACTCGGACCCGAAGGCAGCGTCCAACATCGCGAACTCGGTGGCTAACAGCTTGAAGAAGCAGGTTACGTCCACCTTGTACAACGATGCAGGCGACAAGCTCACCTCACCAATCAACCTGACCGTTGTGCAGCAGGCATACGCGCCGGTTTCGCCAAGCTCGCCGAAGATCGGCTTGAACATTGCCATCGGTATCGTCGGCGGTATTATCCTCGGTATTTTCGCGGCTTTGATCAAGGATCTGCTGGATACGCGCGTGCGCCAGGAAAGCGACATTACCGCGATTATCAACGCTCCAGTACTGGGCACGCTCAGCCGTAACGAAGTCTACGAGGATGTTGCACCCGTGATCATCACCCGCCCAGCTTCGCGCGATGCTGAAGACGTGCGCCGTCTGCGCACCAATCTGACGTTCGTGCTGCCGAAAGACAAGCCGAAGGGCAACGTTATCGTCGTCACGTCTGCTGGCCCGTCTGAAGGTAAGACCACTACTTCTGTGAATCTTGCCGCTGCTTTTGCCGAGCAGGGAAGCAAGCTGCTGCTGATCGACGCCGACGTGCGTAATCCTTCCGTGAGCAAGAAGCTCGGTATCGAAGGTTCGATTGGCCTGACGCACTTGATCACCAGCGCTGTTTCCTCGCATGATGCGATCCAGCGCTACTGGAAGCCTAACTTCCACGTGCTTCCGGCTGGCAAGCAGAACATGAACCCTGGTATTTTGCTCAACTCGCAGACAATGAAGGCGTTCATTGACCAGGTTGCTGCAGCATACGATTACGTGATTATCGATACCGCGCCGATGCAGGTGGCAAACGATGCTGCCGTGTTCGCAAAGGAAGGCCCGCAGCTGCTCGTAGTGGCAGGCCTCGGCAAGGCAGAGAAGAAGCAGCTCAAGGAAACTGAAAAGGAACTTGAGACGCTGGGCATTAAGACCGCTGGCCTGTCCGTCAACTTTGCTGAAGTCGACAAGATGCACAAGTCTGGTTACTACTATTACTACGGCGAAGAAGAGGACAAGAAAAACAGCAAGCGTCAAATGCGCCACCGTAAAGACGGCGAAGGCTCCGACGCCGAGTAAGGCATTCTCTTCTTGGCCCCCTCGGCTGAGGGGGCTGTCAGCCGTAAGGCTGACTGGGGGAGCGTCAACCCCCACCGATAAGGCAATACTAAAAAATCCCGTTTACTGATCCAAACGACCAGTAAACGGGATTTTTTGTAGGAAACGTCCTTTACCGCAGTGCCAAGTTCGCAGCGCCGATCAAACCGGCATCCTGGCCGGCGGTAGCGGCAACGATCTTCGCGTGGCCACGGTATGCGCTGCCTTCAAGGAAGCGCGAATAGTTGTAGCGAGCCGGCTCCAGCAGAATATCGCCAACAGCTACCACGCCGCCGCCAATCACAAAGATATCCGGGTCAAGCACGGCAGCGGTCGCAGCCATCGTGCGCCCTAGCCACTCGCCAATCTTGTTAAACGCGTACAAGCCAAGCACATCGCCTTCCTGAGCCGCCTGAGAAACCATCGGGCCTTCAAGCTTGGTGATGTCGCCATGGCACAATTCCAGCAGGCGCTTCGCATCCTGCGGGCGACGGCGCACAGCCGACTTAGCAAAGTTCTCCAGCGACGTACCCGACGTGTAACGCTCTGCACAACCGCGCAGGCCGCAACCGCAGTGGTCGCCATCCGGAACCATCGGCAGGTGGCCAAGCTCAGCAGCCATACCAAAGGAGCCGCGGTACAGTTCGCCATTGATCACAATCGCGCCGCCAAGGCCAGTGCCAACGGTCAGCGCCACCATGTTCTTGCTGCCCTGGCCGGCACCGTGCACGTATTCGCCCCAACCAGCGCAGTTTGCGTCATTTTCCACAATAACCGGCACTGCGTGGTCAATAAGCGCGCCAATATGCTCAGACAAGTCGTAGTTAATCCAAGCGGGAATATTGGCGGAGAAGGTCATGGTCTTGCGATCCGCGCCCACATTGCCGGCAGCGGAAACACCAATCGCTTCAATGTCGGTGTGACCAGCGGCCACGGCTTCGCGGTAGATTTCAGCGATGTGCTGGTTGATAGCGTCCGCATTCATCGGCGTAGGAACGCGCCAGCGCTGGATAATAGTGTCGTCGGCGTCGCAAACGGCGGCGGCGATCTTCGTTCCTCCGATGTCGATAGCCAGAGTGGACATACTGCTCCTTGCTCGCAATTGCAATGTGTCTCGCCGCGTCGTCATACCGACGTGGCGGTCTTTCGTAGACCGATATCTATTAACCTACCATTTGGTAAGTATAGATTCGAGTCGTGCGCGCGTCGCTGTGACGGCTGCACTCCCATGTTCTCCTGACAGTGTTAATGCGCGAAGTACTCCGAATGAATTGAGCGGTACAATCGCGGTATTACGCCAACACCATCGGGGAGGCGGTATGGGCAACATCACCGACGACATTCGCGCGCATCTCGACGATTTTGCATCGCGATCATTTAGCGATGTTGATAGTCTCGCCTTGGCACAGCTCGCCTACGCGCGCATGCCAGATAATGTGCCGCGATGGAGTGATACTGCTGCTGCAAGCGCGCAGCCGATCGCCACCGTTTCGGTGCGGGATCTCTTGCGCGCCGAATGCTATGACGCAATGTTTGGGCGCGTATGGTCCCCAGCATTGAATATTGATTTGCTGCGCGCCATGGCAGAAAGCCCTCGTTGGCGCAGCTTGCGCGTTGGTGAATATGTGAGCGAGCTTGAGCCGGAAACAACAAAACAGTTCTCCGCTTGCGTGTTCGACCTTGGCGACGGGCGCTTATATGTTGCATTCCGGGGTACTGATAGTTCCATCATCGGGTGGAAAGAAGATTTTGCGATGGCGTTCCGCCGTCCGGTTGCCTCACAGGAGGCTGCTGCACGATATTTGACGAATATTGCTGCACGCTGGGCGGGGCCGATTATGATTGGCGGCCACTCTAAAGGCGGCAATCTGGCGGTGTATGCGGCGGCGAGCGTGCCGCAAGCGGTACAGCAGCGCATTGTAGGCGTGTATTCGCATGATGGGCCAGGTTTTGATAGTGCCTTCTTTGCCACGCCAGGGTATGCGCGTATTGCGAATGTGATCAGTAAATCTGTGCCGGAAGCCTCGATTATTGGCATGCTGTTTGAACGGCGTGAGGATGCTGCAGACGGCTACGCGGTAGTAAATAGTACCGGCGTAGGGATTATGCAGCATTTTGCGCTGAACTGGCAGGTTCAAGACGGTCATTTTCAGCTTGCGCAAGGGCTTACCGCAAGCGCTCGCTATGCAGCGCGCACGCTCAATGACTGGATGGACCGATATGACGATGAGCATCGGCGGCTCTTTATTGAAAGCTTGTTCCATATTCTTGAAGCAGGCGGATATTCGACTTTTGGTGAACTGACAGCTCACTGGACGCAGTCGTTGCCAGCTATGTTGGCAGCTTCGCGCGATATTGACCCGGCTGACCGTGAGGTGGCGGCTGCCGTGCTGAAGGGGTTGGTTTCTACTGCGGCAGCGTCAGTGATTCCTGATGGACGCGGATAGTTGCTGGAAAAACTGCGAGTGACTGGCGTGGGCTGCCGGTGATTATTACTGCGTATTGGCGATGGGTGTAGTGCAATAGTGATTAGAGATGATTACGAGTAAGCAGTACTGAAATATCTTGGCGTGTTGATCTTCACAAAACGGCATAATTCCAGCGTTTTCGCGGCGTTTGTCTATTGGCAAACAGTAGCTACGTTGCTACGATAGGCAGCAGCTCAGAATCGTAGGGGATTCAAAGTCACTGGGGTCTATGAGCTATGGAAGTACGAAGAAGTCGAGGAAGAAGCCGATGTCGGATCATTATTGTCATGTTATTGGATGCTGCAAGCCTGCAGAAAGCGAAGGCTTGTGCGCCAGCCATTTCACTCGCGCACTGATCTACGGTCAGATGCGTTCTGCTGCGCCCCGCCCCGCGGTCGCCCACGCAGTCTCTATGCGCGCTGACGCCTAACGCGTACGTTTACGCGATCACAATATCAACCAGCCGAGCCCACAAGGCCCGGTTTTTTATTGCACGGCAGTGTGCTTCGCTATAACGGAATCGCGCGGCGCGCGATGCTGTTTTTTGGTGGCACTGGCGTGCCACCTGACGCTCCCTCAGTCAGCCTGCGGCTGACAGCTCCCTCAGCCGAGGGAGCCGGGGCTCCGCCAGCATGATTGGCTTTGCTGTAAATTCATGATTGGTTTTGCTGTAAATTACTGTGCTTCCTTATCAAGGGTGCGGCTAGCCTTGGCCCCCTTCAGCTAGGCCGAGCCGTATAGCAAACGCTGAAGCGTTTGTAGGCGAGGAGCGAGCGACAGCGAGCAAATAAAACAGTCAGCTGAAAGCTGTCCATAATTACAGGACGCTGTCAGCGCAGTTGACTGGGGGAGTGTCTGCGGCGCAGTCAGGTGCCGCCAACAACACAGCATCGCGCGGCAGCGCGATTCCGCGATTCCGATATGTTGACGGGGGAGAGCGAGAAATGGATTGAGTGGCGTAAGCTCCTGAGGGCTCATAGTGTGTGGCAAGGAGAATTACGAGATGACGATCGCAGGCTTTTCCGTGGTAACAATGCTGCTGATCTTGCTCGCTGGTGTTGGCGCAGGATTCGTCGGGTACGCGGTAGGAGCCTCGTCACTCGTGTCATACCCAGCGCTGCTCGCACTTGGCATTCCGCCAGTATTAGCAAACGCATCCAACACGGTAGGCGTGTGTGGTACTGGCTTCGGTGGAGCATTCGGCGCGCGCAAAGAACTCCACGGTCATGCTGCGCGCGCAATCACCTATGTAGTTATCGGTGCGATCGGCGGTGTTGCTGGCGCCGCATTACTGCTGAGTCTCGATCCAAAAATCTTCGAATTCGCTGTCCCGCCTCTCATCCTGTTCAGCTCGCTCATCATCGCCGCGAACCCGCGTGGGCGCATGCAGAATCGTCAAGCAGTATCCGCTGTTCTCGCACAATCCGGCATGGTGAGCAACACTCCCGCAGCGCCTACCACTACGCAGCCAATGTCCAAAGACTCCTGGTGGGTGTGGCTCGGCGTGTGGTTTGTGGCCGTGTACAGTGGCTATTTCGGTGCGGGCGCAGGCACATGTGCGCTCGCAGTGCTTGACGCCGCTAAAATCGGCCCATTCCACCAAGTCAACGCGCTCAAAACTCTGATCGGTACTGGTGCAAACGTTACCGCTTCGATTATCTTCATCGTGCGCGGCGTAGTGGACTGGCCGGCTGCAATCCTACTGTTTATCGGATGCTTGATTGGCGGTTACATCGCCCCGCCTATCACGCGTCATATTCCCGCGCGGATTATGCGCATTGCTGCAGTCATTGCCGGCGTAGTACTGGCTGCTGATCTCGCCTTCAAAACCTACCTGTGAGGCTTCAGTCACACCGCCGCGAACGCTTCCCTGTCCAGCAAGCGTTCAGAAAACGGCCAGTTAAGTCCCCAGAATCAGCAACGTGATTCCTAGCGTCATCTAAGTCCCTCACCAAGTTGGCCTCCCATAGTTAACGTCAGCGGGCGGCACGTGCCAAGCGTGCGTGCCAGCCGTAGACAACGCCAACCATGAACCAACGCAAGGCAAGGGACCATGTTTGTATTAAAAAACGCCTGGAAAACGGTGATGCGGAACAAAGGCCGCAACATACTGATTATTATCATCGTCGCCATTATCGCGGCGGCTGCCACGATCGGCCTATCCATTCGCAACGCGGCACAAGAAGCGCGCGAAACCGGACTCGCCTCCACCACTGTGACCGCTACCATTAGCGCGGATCGCAGCAAGCTGATGGAACAAGCGCGCGAATCAGCAGACTCCTCTTCTGACTCTTCTGACTCTTCTGACTCTTCTGCTTCGTCGGATTCCTCTGATTCTTCCTCGTCTGACTCATCGCAAACTCCTGATTTCGACGCGATGCGCGCAACGCTGGAATCCGCCAGCTTAACGCTCGCCGACTATCAGAAGTATGAGAAAGCTTCCAGCGTGCCGGTTTCCAGCTACTATTCCGAGAGCACGGGCGTTTCTGGTACTGACTCATTCCAGCCGGTTGAATCAACATCATCGAACTCAGCAAACTCGTCCAGCTCATCCGATTCGTCTTCTGATTCATCTTCTGATTCATCTTCCGGTGACTCGCAGAACGGTAACGGCCAGCCAGGCGGTCAGCCCGGCGGCGACATGGGTGGCGGCCAAGGCGGCGGCATGATGATGACCTCTGGCGACTTCACCCTCACTGGTTTCTCTTCCGACACGGCAGTCGCTAATGCTGCAAACGGCACGTTCACCATGGTTGACGGCGAAGTGTTCGGCTACGATTCCGATAGCGACGGCAAAGTCATTATTTCCAAGGCGCTCGCTGATTTTAACGATCTTGAAGTAGGCGATACGATCACCGTCACCAATCCGAGCGACACGAGCACAACGTACACGCTGACGATCTGCGGCATCTACAAGAACACCACTTCCAGCAACACTGACGCAATGGGCCCGATGGGCGGCACTTCGCAGGATGCTGACAATGCGATCTACACGTCTGTTTCTACGCTGAAGTCGCTGGGCCTGGATGCTGATACGACCGCGAATGATGATGACGACAACACCTCCACGCAGCTGAGCTACACCTACGTGCTGGATAACGCCGACGACTACGAGACGTTCACTGCTGATGTGAAAGCGGCTGGCCTTGACGACACGTACACTGTGCAGTCTGCTGACGTGGAAAACTACGAATCCAGCTTGGTGCCGCTCGATAATCTTGCGAAGTTCGCGCTGACACTGCTGATTGTGGTGCTCGCGGTGGGCGCGGTAGTGCTGATTGTGCTCAACCTGTTCAACATCAGGGAACGCAAGTACGAGGTCGGTGTACTTACTGCAATCGGTGTGAAGAAAGCGAAAGTGGCAGCACAGTTCGCTATCGAGCTGCTGATTGTAACGATGTGCGGTATTGCACTTGGCGTGGCTGGCGGCGCGGTCGCTTCGGTGCCAGTGTCGAATCAGCTGCTCGCAGCGCAGGTGTCGAGCCAGGAAACGCAGGCTGCTAGCCAGCAGGAACAGTTCGGCCGTGGCGCTGACATGGGCGGTGGCCCCGGCGCGCAGAATACTTCCAACTCGTCTGACTCGGATTCTTCCTCGTCGGATTCGTCTGCAAATTCTTCGAACTCTTCAAATAACTCCTCGTCGAACAACACGCAATCCGCTCCTGGCGGCATGCGCGGTGGCTTTAGCCGAGCAGTCAACTATGTGAGCACGATCGACGCAACCGTCAACCTCAAGGTCGTCGGCCAGCTGATTCTTATCGGATTGGGCTTGACATTGGCTTCCGCACTCGTGGGCATCATCTTCGTGATGCGCTACGAGCCGCTGCAAATCCTCGCCGATCGCTCCTGACATCAGCACGAGAACACCATAAGGACACATCATGAACACTGTTATTGATACCACTATCGCCGAGCAGGCTGCCGATTCAGCTGCCGACACTGCAGCAAACGCCACCGCTGATACGGAAGCGCCGACCGTGCTCGAACTGGAACACGTCTCCTACTCATATACCAAGGGTGGCAAGCGCGTGCTCGATGATAAAAACTACGCGTTCCGCGCCGGCCGTGTTATTTCTATCACCGGCCCCTCCGGTGCTGGTAAAACCACACTGCTGTCACTGCTGTCCGGTTTGACTACGCCATCCTCTGGTCGCGTGCTGTACCGTGGTGATGATCTTGCGCGAGCTGACCGCTACCGTTACCGCAGCCGCGATATCGGCGTGATCTTCCAAAGCTTCAACCTGTTGCCAGCGCTCACTGTGGCAGAAAACATTATTCTGTCAATGGACGCTTCCGGCAAAACCTTTGATAAGCCAAAGAAAGAGATTGCCGCAGAGTTAATCGCCAAAGTAAGGTTGCAGCCAGAGTATGTGAACGAGCGCATCCTGCACTTGTCTGGCGGCGAACAGCAGCGCGTTGCGATCGCTCGAGCGTTGAGCTACGATCCGTCGATTATTCTCGCCGACGAGCCTACCGGCAACCTAGACCTGTCTACGCAGGACGACATTATGGCGATTTTCCGCCAGTTAGCTCACGAGGAAGGCAAATGCGTGATTATCGTTACGCACAGCCCCGACGTGGCCGCGCAGTCTGATGAGGTATATCAGCTCGCCAAACTGCGCCGCACACGGTAGGAGTATCCCAAACTAGTCAAAACTAAACTAGTCGCGAGGGCGGCCGAGCAGCGCAAGCAGCCGGCCGCTTAACCGTATCTGTGACACAATAATCGCCAAGAAAATCAGCACAAAACCAGCAGCAGACGAAGCATCCACGCGCTCGCCATAAAACAGCACAGAAAACAGCATCGAAAACACAGTTTCCAAGCACATAATGATCGAAGCCTGCGAGGGCGGAGTAACTTTCAAACCGATGTTCTGCATAATTTGTGCCAGCATGGTTGCGCCAAGCACCAAGTAGGTTAAGCAAATCAGCACGTTCGGTGCCAGCCATGAAGCATTCGGTGCCGGCTCAAAAACTGAGCCGCCAATAAGAAACAGTATGCCCGCAATCACAAACTGTGAGAACGTTAGCGCCACCGGGTCGATAGTGCGGCTCCATTTACCGAGCAGTACCAAATTGAACGAAAACACGAGGCCGCACAGCAACGTCAGCAAATCACCCAGACTGATTGATAAGCCGCCGAGCCCCGCGCCCGAGCCCATAGAAACAAGACCCACACCACTCAAACACAGCACGGCGGCAACAAGATTGCGCGAAGTGGGCCGCTGGCGAATAATCAGCCATGAGGTAAACGGCACAATCACACAGTAAGTAGCAGTCAGAAACGCGCTGCGCCCCGGCTCAATCAGTCGCAAGCCGCTCATTTGGCTGAACATAGTACCCCAGTACGTCAAACCAACTGCGATGCCGGGAATAATAATCGAACGATTGAGCGCTGACAGAATCCGTTTGTGAAACAGAATCAGCATAACGGCCGAAGCGCCAATCAGGCGAATGCCCATCAACCATTGCGGAGTGATAACCCCCATCGCGACTTTAGCGGTAGGGTAGCTGCCACCCCACAGCATCGCGCAGCACAATAGCATGAGTCGTCCAGTAGTTGGCGACAACGACGGCGCCTTCTTCATGGGACCGTTCAGCCTTTCTCTTACCTGGTTGTTTGGGCCGGATACGATGGTAACCCACTTTTACCGGTGAGTGAGGCTGGCGTGGCGCGCAACTGTACGCGCACACAAACTAATTATTTTACGTCTCGATGCATATTCATGCATAGTGAATTTGCTTACTGTTCACCCATGATTCACCCTCGTGAAACTGCCTGTAAACCTTGATTTTTCAACGGTTTATTGTCGTTTTGTCGTTAGACAATACAAAGACAGAACCGATGAAAAAGGAAGGCTGCTGATGGCCTGTATATCGAAGAGGAAGTCGCCAGTCATGGTGGCCATGGCTGTCATCTTGAGTATGACCATGGCGTTAGCGGGATGCTCATCATCCACCGGCAATGAGGCGACGGGCGACGAGAAAACGCAAACGTTCACGCCGCAATCCGGCAAAGCTGACGTCACATTGAACATTGCATCCGGTTCAGAAAACAAAGAAGTCGCTGCAGCAGTCCAGCAAGCAGTAGACGACTCCGGTGTTGCGGTCACACTCAATTACATGGGCTCGCTCGATATCATGCAAGCATTGGAACGCGGCGGCGACTCATACGACGCCGTGTGGCCAGCTAGCTCCATGTGGATTTCCATGGGAGACACCAAACACGTTGTGAAAGAACAGCGCAGTACTTCTACCACGCCGATCGTATTTGGTATTGCCAAATCCAAGGCTGTTGAACTCGGTTGGGCGGACTCCAACGGCACGACCAAACCGGTGAGCACACAAGACCTCATCAAAGCGGTACAAGACGGCAGCCTTACCTTCTCAATGACCAGCGCCACACAATCCAACTCTGGCGCCTCCGCTTACCTCGCATTCTTGACCGCGCTCGCTGGCAAGAATCAGGCACTCACCGCCGACGATTTGAACGATCAGACCGTACTGACCAACGCAAAAACGCTGCTTTCTGGCGTTGACCGCTCCTCGGGATCGTCCGATTGGCTCAAAGACATGGTCGTCGCCGATTCTGAACGCTTCGACTCAATGGTTAACTACGAGTCGCTGGTCATCGCCGCCGATAAGCAGCTCGTCAAAGCTGGCAAAGACCCACTGCTTGCCGTCTACCCATCCGACGGTATTGCAGTCAGTGACTCGCCACTCGGCTACGTAGACCGCGGCCAAAATCTCAACGATGCATACAGTAAATTTGCCAAAGCGCTCAGTTCCAAACAAGCCAAACTCTTGTTTGAACAGGCCGGCCGCCGCACAGGGCTCGGCGGCACGCTCTCGTATGCAACCGATAGCAAAGTCAAAGCATCATTCCGCGCCGAATGGGGCATCAACACGAGCTCTGACGCGCTGAAAACCATCCCACTGCCAGCAGCAAACGTCATCGATAAGGCGCTCGACATCTACCAGCGAACCTTACGCAAGCCCAGCTGGACCGTATGGGTAGTTGACTACTCCGGTTCCATGTACGGCGACGGCAAAGATGGCGTACTCGGCGGTCTCAACGCCGCACTTGAACCCAACAAAGCCGCGCAAGCTAGAATCGAGCCAGGAGACGAGGACGTTAACATTCTCATCCCATTCAGCTCCACAGCAGAGCAAGCCACTAAAGCGACCGGCAGCAACACCGGCCAGTTACTTGGCGTAGCGCGCGAGACGGCGGCTGACGGCGGCACTAATATTTACGACGGTTTGCGCGCGGCCCTTGCCGATAATATGCCCAGCGACCCAAGCCATTACACCACGGCTATTGTGCTCATGACCGACGGCCAATCCGAAACGAACGATAAAGACGCGTTCCTCGAGTCGTATAAATCCAGCGGATTCAAGCCGCCAATCTTCTCCATCATGTTCGGCGACGCTGACCCCTCACAGCTCAAAGACCTCGCCTCACTGTCGAATGCGAAAGTGTTCGACGGCCGTAAAGGCAACCTCGCGAGCGTGTTCCGCCAGGTGAAGGGATACAACTGATGCTCTCCATCATCGCTGGATTCCTCGCTGGTTTTGCGGTCGGAGCGGTAGCGTTCGTGCTGATCGGCGGGGGAGTGCCAGGCTTGATCGTGGGCGCGATCGCCGCTACTGCCGGGTACGTAGCCGTCTCTTCGCTCACCGAGCGCTCGCGGCGAATCGGCAGTATTGCAGTCGAACTCGTTCCCGACGGCGATAAAGCGCTCGCAGCTATCGATCAAGCGAATGCGCGACTCAAATCCATTAGCGCATTGCGCTCGCGCATTATTGACATGCGCGTCAAAGCAGAAGCGGACGATTTTATCGCGGCTACCAACGATTTGATTCGCTATGTAGGTGAAGACCCGCATTCCTACCCGACGCTTAACCACTTCATCAACGTGTATGGCGAACAGACTGAGAGTCTGCTCAATGGGTATTTGGATGTCGAGCGTTCAGGAGTGACGTCGCAAATGGGTCAAGCGCGCACGGAGGCTATTGAAGCGTTGCAAGCATTGGAGCGTACGGCAGCTGGTGAACTGACGCGCGCAGTGAAAGCGAAAACGTTGGCATTGTCGGCTGATTCCGATGCGATTGTGCGCTTGAGTCGTATGGACGGCTACGACAGCGACAATGCCACTGCTGCTATTGCCGACGCCGGTGACAGTGCAAACAGCGGTGACAGCGCAAGCAGTAGCGACAGTGACGGTGCGGCTGAACACGCGACCGCAGGAAAGGTGGCATGATGCGCATCACCAAATCAAAAATCATCGGACTGATTGCCCTGCTCGTGGTGTTCCTGCTCATCGGCGGCATTCTGGTCTGGCGTGGTGCACAACCCAAGCCAGTTGAGCTCACGTCGGTGAACGGGTACCTTGGCGGCGAAAAAATCGGTTTATTTGATGATTCACGATTCAAAAAAATCGCTGCCGATAATGGTCTTGATGTCAACTATCGCAAAGCTGGTTCGCTTGCGATGATGGACGCCGACCGCAAAGGCATGGATTATCTGTTTCCCTCCTCGCGCGCTGCTGTTGAATATGGCAAAGCGAAAGGGGTAGATACCTCTAAGGGTGACATCGTATTCAACTCGCCGATTGTGCTGTACACGCATAAAGCGGTGGCTGACGCGCTGGTTTCTTCCGGCATTATGAGCCATGACGGCGGCGTATACCGCATGGATATGGCCAAAGCGGTTGACGCGATGGTCAACAACACCACATGGGCTGATCTTGGTTGGACTTCCGGCTATGGGCAGTTCCGCATTGATTCCACTGACCCGGTCAAATCAAACTCTGGCAACGAATACGCGGCTCTTATTGCCACCGTGCTCAACAATGGTCAGCCAGCAACTGTTGAATCACTCAACCGTGATGGTGCTACGATCGCCTCGATTTTTGCAAAATCCGGTTGGATGGAAACCAGTTCGGAAGACTCCTTCAACCAGTTCTTGAACCTTGGCGTCGGCTCCAAGCCGATTATGGTCGGTTACGAAAGCCAAATCCTTGACCTTGCAGCCAACGATCCAGACGCGTGGAATCAGGTCAAAGACGACGTTGTTATCGTCTACCCAACACCAACCGTATGGTCTACGCACGTGTTCATCCCCACTGACGACACTGGCGAGCAGTTGTTAAAGCTGCTGAAAAGTGCTGACGTGCAAAAGCTCGCATGGGAGAAGCACGGTTTTCGCGCTGCGAATTTCAACGGAACCTCCAGCATTAGTCGTTTTAAGGTTCCTGGCACGCTCGAACAAATTGATGCTGTTTCCGAACTGCCGAGCAACGACGCGATGCAGCAGCTTATTAGCACCCTATCGAAAGGACAATGATCATGGTGCAGGAAATCTCTCTCGCTGACCTAACGCGAGGCTCGTCAACTGCCCAACCGGCCGATCTGACCGGCACAGTTGCTACAGCAACCAATGGCGCAGCCTCGGTACTTGCTCCTGCAGGCGCGGCGCTCACCCCAGAAAACACGCTGGAACAACAGTTAGCGAACCTGCCTGAAGCAGACCGCGCGCGCATTCAGCAAATGGCTGATTCGATCGACCTGACAAAGAACGGGATTGAATCCTCCTACGCCAAGGACGTGCAGCGCTCCACTTCAACATTCGCCGATGACATTCTTGCCAAAGTGCGCTCCAAAGATACTGGCCAGGCTGGCGAACTGTTGCAAAACCTGCTGACTACGGTTGATTCCGCTGAACTTGGGCCAATTCGCAACATTCCAATTCTTGGCGGGCTGATTAATAGCGCTGACAAACTGCGCCGCCGCTATCAGAAAGTCTCCTCGCAGATTGACGAAATCGTAGGCAAACTCGAAGCGCAGCAAACCCGACTTGTCTCTGATATTGCGCTCTACGACACGATGTACCAGCAGAACGCCGAACAGTACAAGCAGCTCAAAATGTACGTGCTCGCCGGTAAAAGCGCACTGCACGACTTCCGCGCCAATCAACTGCCTAAGTTGGAAGCTGAAGCGGCTGCCTCCAGTGACCCGATGCAAGCGCAAGTGCTCACTGACTTCAAATCCAAGCTTGATCGTTTCGCTAAGCGTCTCGACGATCTAGACCGTGTGAGCGTTGTCGCACTGCAAACCGCGCCACAAATCAAAATCATTCAGAACGCTGACCAAACCATTGTTGACAAAATCGATACGACCATTTCCACCACTATTCCAGTGTGGAAGTCGCAGATGGTCATCGCGCTCGGACTTGAAAACCAGCGCAAGGCACTCGACTTGCAGCGTCAAGCTGACGACGTAACCAACCGCATGCTGCAGCAGAACGCGCGCATCCTGCACCAAGGAGCCGTCGACGCGGAGAAGGCGAACCAGCGCGGCGTTATTGACATCGACACCATCGAGAAAGTCAACAACGAACTCATCTCCACACTGCGCGAAACCGTGCAAATCCAGAAGGAAGGCAAGGCTAACCGCGAAGCTGCCGAGGTGAAGATGCGCCAAATCGAAACCGATTTGAAGAACGCGCTGATCGCCAACGCTCAGCAAATGCACTGAGTAGAGGCACTGAACAGTACAACTGCTGAACGGTAACACTGGGAGAGTAGTGAGCGCACACTGTCGGCGTCTGCCCTTATCGTGATCGACGTTATGAATGACTGGCATGTATCGGTGTACGGAGCCCGCAGCGGCTCACGCTCCTCCCGGTTTGGCGGTAGCGACGGGGATTACGAATACTACGAAGGTGACTTCGGCACAACCTATGGGCGACTCATGCCCCAGCGCGGTACAGATCGTGCGCTGAAAGCGTTCATGCAGCATGAGGAACGCGAACAACAGCGTCAAGTTAAAGAACGTCAGCTCGACTTGCTCAAAGAAGTCGGCTCACTCGCCGACGCTGGCGGCGTCTCCATGGGCGTGCAAACCGACCGTCGCATGCCCATCGGGAGTGTCTCCCTGCGGCCCTCCATTACTGCCGAACAAGACGGTTGGAGCGTACGCCTGCGCATCGCGGTACCATCCAAATCGGTTGGGTATGCGGTGAAAGACATTCGAGCGTTCGTGCAAGCGGTACGCGACCGCCAGTATGTAGCCTACGGTCAACGACTCGCGTTTGTGCACACACGCGACACGTTCGATACGCGCTCGCAGGGCGTGCTTGACGTGCTCGACCGCGCTATTGGCATTCGTGAAAGCGTTGTCGGCCGCAATTCTGCGTACTATCATCAGCGCCGCCCTGTCGCGACGGATATTGCACTGTCAGATGATGAGATCAGTGACCTGCTTGAATACTATGTAGACGCTGACGATACGGTGGTATACGCGCCGCCAGCCGCATTATTCCAACCGGCGATGCCCACGCGCGTCATCGACGGCGACCCTGACCTTGGCATTGTGATCGAGCCGGCAGACGGCGGCTATATGATTCACCACGCGCTGCGCGTTGAACGATTTATTCAAGGGCATCGCTCGTCGTTCGTAATTGTCCGCCCTATGCCCGCTGCAGACGCTCACGCGCATGATTCCATGGCAGAAAGCGATATCAATAATGATGCGCTCGCACAAGGTGATGCGGCAGCTGCTCCGTTTGAACCGGCACCCGCTGAAGAAGCGGTGATTTACCGTTGTGATGATCGCTTCCTGCGCCATCGTGAACTCATTACGATGCTGTGCGGCGGCGATGACGCGCCCGTTGACGACACTGCTGCTGATGGTATGTTCCTTGACTCAGATGATGTGGCGATGTTCGCGCGCACGATCTTGCCATCACTGGGAACATGGCATCCAGCTACCGCAGATGCGGACGCTGCTGATGAGGATTCTGCAACCGCAAACAGCACGGCAAACGATGCGCGCGACACCTTCGATGAAGGCCTGGCCGCGACCCTGCCTGAAGAACTGGCTGCCATGCGCCGCCTGCCGTGCCGCCTCGAATTCTACTTCGACCGCGATCGCGAGGGCATTACGTGCGATGTGCAAGCACGCTATGGCACTCGGCGTTTCCATGTGTTCGATGGTGCAGATGCCAAACGCGGCGCCTCCTTACGCGATCGTGACGCTGAACGACTCGCGCTCGAAGCAATCCTGCACTACTTCCCGCGCCCGCAGAACGGCGTAGCGCGCATCGCTGAATCAGACGCAGAAGCTATCTACCGCTTGCTTACCGAGGGTTTGCCGGTATTGCGCGGACTGGGTGATATCTTCTCGACTCCTGCTTTTGACGGTGTCAACGTTATGCCGCGCACGGTAATTCGCCTCGGTGCCACCATGCGCACGGGACTCGTGGAGATTTCGCCGCTTGCTGACGAAATCGACCCTAAAGACGTGCCTGCGCTGCTCGCCAGTTACCGCAAACGTAAGCGTTTCCACCGTTTGAGCAACGGTGCATTCGTTGATTTGCGTAACGTTGACGTCGAACGATTGGACCGCGTTGCCGGCGACCTTGGTATCAAGCCTGCCGCTTTCGAACAAGGAGCAGTAGAGGTTGCGCCATTCGCCGCATACTATCTCGACCATGAAATCGACGATGCTGATAAAGACCGCGGTTTCCTTGAGTATCTCGACGATCTGCGCGTAGTCGATCCGAAAGCGTACACGGTACCACAATCGCTCGCGCACATTTTGCGCCCCTATCAGGCTGATGGCTTCCGTTGGCTGAACGCGATTTGCGACAAGGGCTTCGGCGGTATTCTCGCTGACGAAATGGGTTTGGGTAAAACCGTACAGTTACTTTCGTTGCTACTCGCGCGTAAGGCTGAAGCGCGCAAGATTGGCCCGAATTTGATCGTGTGCCCAGCCTCGTTGGTGTACAACTGGGCTGCTGAATGCGCGCGATTCGCTCCGGAGCTCAAGGTTGCTGCTGTAGCCGGCAATAAGGCTTCGCGTGCTGCCATGCTCGCGGATGCTGCCAGCATGGATGTGTTGATCACGTCATATGATTTGCTGCGTCGTGATATCGAAGATTACAAGGGGCTTGACTGCTATTGCATGGTGCTTGACGAAGCCCAATACATTAAAAACCGTGCGACAAAATCCGCTAAGGCAGTTCGTTCGATCTCGGCCAAGCATCGTTTCGCGCTTACCGGCACGCCGATCGAGAACCGTTTGAGCGAACTGTGGAGCATCTTCGACTTCCTGATGCCCGGCATTCTCGGCTCGTACACGCATTTCCGCGAACGATTCGAAACGCCAATTCTCTCCGGAGATACGGAAGCGCAGGCCAAACTGCAAGCTTTTGTTGGGCCGTTTATTCTACGCCGACTCAAAGCTGACGTGCTCAAAGATCTGCCGGAGAAGATTGAAAACGTGCTCACTGTGCAGTTGTCTGGCGAACAGCGCCGCTTGTACTCTGCGCTTGAGCAGAAGCTGCGCGCCACGATCAACAAGCAGAAAGACTCCGATTTTGCTGCCGAACGCATTCAGGTGCTCGCACAGCTCACGCGTTTGCGCCAGATCTGCTGCGACCCGCGCCTCGTTTACGAAGATGCGAAGGTCAGTGCTGCTGCCGGCGGCTCTGCCAAGCTTGACGCGATCGATGAGCTAGTGGAATCCTGCCGCGATGCCGGGCGCAAGATGCTCATCTTCTCGCAGTTCACGAGTTATCTGGATTTGATCGCACAGCGACTGAACGAAAACGGTATTCGCTATGACGAGATCACTGGTTCAACACCAAAGAAGAAGCGTCTCGAACTCGTTGACTCGTTCAACAAGGACGATACGCCAGTGTTCCTCATCTCGCTTAAGGCTGGTAACACGGGTCTGAACCTGACGGGTGCGTGCGTGGTCGTTCACGCTGACCCGTGGTGGAATGCTGCCGCGCAGGAGCAGGCTAATGATCGTGCGCACCGCATCGGCCAGCAGCAGGATGTGAACGTCTACCAGATCGTCGCTAAAGACACGATCGAAGAGCGCATTCTGAACTTGCAGCGTACGAAGAAGGACCTCGCCTCGCGTTTCGTGGACGATGCCGCTTCTTCCGGCACTGGCGTAGCCGCCCTCACCAAGGACGACCTCCTCGCCCTCCTGCAATAACCCCACCGACCCACATCAAGGGCATAAATCTCAGCCTTGATGTGGGTCGCGGAGCCTCGACCTTATTTCGGGTGCGGAGCCTTGGCCCCCTCGGCGGAGGGGGCTCCCGGCTTCTGCCGGGTGGGGGAGCGTCACCCGTCTAACACGCGTAGCGAGCAACAGCGAGCACATGAAACAGTCAGCTGACTGGGGGAGCGTCACCCTCTCACAGCAAGTACCTACAACTGCTCAACCGCAATCGTCTGGCGTAGCGTATGCGATTCGCCCGGCTGCAATACCACCGAACGGTCGCGGCAGGAAGCAGCCTCCACGCACACAAAATCACGCCATTCGCCAGCTTCCACATCACCAAGTGCATCGCCTGCTACAGCGCCCGGGTTCCATACCACGGTTTGCGCATTGCCAGACGGCGTAATCACAATCGTGCGGTGCAACTGCGGGTCCTCAAGACGCAGCGCATTGGTGGCATAGTAAATACGATCCACCGTCTCGCCAGCAAACGTCACCGGCTCATCCGCCTGTACACATTCAGGCAACCCAGGTTGCGCGTTATCAAGATAATGAGCGCCCGCCAACCCTTGCAAACGTACCTGCTCAACATTGCCAACATGGAAGTACGTGTGCAATGCGTTCTCATACGTGAGCGTTTCTTCGCCGTCGTTGACAACCGTAAGCGCCATATCGAGCTGTCCGCCGACCGTTACTTCAAACACCGCGTGGAAATTCGGCTGATCACCAGAATTCAACTGCGCGAGCGTTTCGGCAGCAAGATCCGAAGAGTTCAACGTATAGCGCACGCCACTGTCAGAAGGCACTGAATCATCGCGATGCCATGGCGTTGTGCGCGCCGGCCCATGCTTCGGCGTTTTTGCTGCAGTGTGGCCGTTCTCATACCCCTTAGAAAACCAAGGGAAGATAATCGGTACACCGCCGCGAATTGCGCGCGCGGGATTCAAATAAATGGCTTTAGGCTGCCATACTACGTTCGGTTGGCCAGTTGGAGCCCAAGTAATCAGGTGAGCGCCGAAATCACTCATGGATGCGGAGCCTGCGTCGTTGCGAATGCTGCGAATAATAAAAGTAGTATCCATGCGTTCAGTATAAAACGGCACTGTCAGAGCTCGGACGCGGCGCGCGAGTTCTTGACTACCTTCTGGTAATTTAGAGGCGGAGTTCTTCATGATGCGACGACGCAACCAGTGAAGTAGAAAGGAACCGCAATGACGCAATACCACGTATCCGCAGCAGCAACCAGTCTCGGTACCGGTACCGAAATCGACCCATTCCGTACCATCAGTCAAGCAGCAGCCATCGCGCGCGCAGGCGATGAAGTCATCGTGCACGAAGGCGTATATCGAGAATCCGTTAACCCACGCTACGGTGGCGAAAGTGCCACGAATCGCATTGTCTACCGCGCCGCGCCCGGCGAGCACAGGCCACTCATCACCGGTGCAGAACGCATCACATCATGGGTGCCCGAAGGCGAGGGCGTATGGAAAGTAGTTATCGACAATGCGTTCTTCCACGGCTATAACCCATACGTCGAAACCGTGTTCGGCGACTGGACTGTTTACCCTGATCCGCGCGTCGAAGTACGCCATCTTGGTGACGTATATCTCAACGGCAAATCATTCTACGAAGTATCCTCACTGAGCAAAGTACGCGACCCAGAACGCTGGGAAACAGGGCGCGATGCAGCCACCGACACCATCGTGCCGCTCATCGACCCAGACGCTACCGTTAACGTCTGGTATTGCGAAACGGATGCGGAACACACGACCATTTGGGCCAACTTCCACGAGGCAGATCCAAACACGGAGCTCACTGAGATCAATGTGCGCGAAACCTGCTTCTACCCAAGCCGCACATTCGTCAATTACATTACGGTAACCGGCTTCGAAATGGCACAGGCAGCCTGCCCATACACGCCGCCCACCGCCGACCAAGTCGGTCTGCTCGGGCCGCACTGGTCGCGCGGCTGGATCATCGAAGACAACATTATCCACGACGCCAAATGCTCCGCGATTTCCCTTGGCAAAGAAATCTCCACCGGCGACAACGAATCGACACGCACCCACCGCAAATCCGGCTACCAATACCAGAAAGAAGCCGTATACAAGGCGCTGCACGCCGGTTGGGAAAAAGGCGTAGTCGGCGGGCATGTAGTGCGCAACAATACAATCTACGATTGCGGGCAAAACGGCGTAGTCGGCCACATGGGCTGCGCGTTCAGCTTGGTTGAACACAATCATATTTTCCGCATCGGCACCAAGCGCGAATTCTTCGGCTGGGAAGTCGCCGCGATTAAAATGCATGCTGCAGTAGACACCGTAGTGTGCGCCAACCGCGTGCATGATTCAGTGCTGGGCATGTGGCTCGACTGGCAGGCGCAGGGCACGATCGTGGAAAACAACGTGTTTTACCGCAATACGCGCGATGTGATGACTGAAGTCACGCACGGCCCGATCACGTTCGCCAACAACGTGTTCGCTTCCGCATTCAGTTTTGACGATTGCGCACAAGGCGCCGCGTTTATCAACAACGTGTTTGCTGGGCGTATTCGCCACATGCCCATTCTTGACCGTTCCACGCCCTACCATTTCCCGCACGTCACTGATGTAGCCGGCGAAGCCTTCGTATACGGTGGCGACGATCGTTACTACAACAACGTGTTCTTAGCGGCCGGCAATTCGGCTGTCGCTGTGAGTGCGGCGGATGGCGGCGGTGCAGTCGGCGTAGCCTGTGCTGGCACAGTGCTGCTTGACGCACATCCGCGCTCGCTGGAAGACTATGAGCGCATTGTTGAGGAAACTGGTTTGGGCGATGAGGATATGTACCGCGATCTCAAACAGCCGGTGTACGTGACTGCGAACACGTACGCGGGTGGCGCGAAGGGCGTGAGCAACGAGCCGGATGCGGTAACGGTAGAAGACGGATCATTATCGCTGCGCGAAAGCGACGACAGCGTGTGGATAACGCTGAGTTTGCCTGACACTGCGCGCGCGGCGACTGGCGCTGTGGTGACGACCGCTGATCTTGGCCAGCCGCGCATTGTCGAAGAGTACTTCGAACGTCCAGATGGTTCGCCGCTCGTGGTGAACACTGATATTGCGGGCGCACCGCGTGGTGAAGCATCTGCCCGCGGGCCTTTGACGCAGTATTCGGCTGCTGAACAGTTGGTTTGGCACGTCTAAGGGAAGTGGTGTGTGAGCCGAGTGTGTGTAATGTGCGCAATGTGCTAAGGGCATGTGCTGCGCATTGGGCACACTCGGCTCACTACGCCTGTGCCAGCTGTTTGCTACACTAGTGAAGTTGGCTTGCCGCAGGCGGCCAACGTGGGGCTATAGCTCAGTCGGTTAGAGCATCGGACTCATAATCCGCCGGTCCTCGGTTCAAGCCCGAGTGGCCCCACGAATAAACCCCTTGGAATCATTGAATTCCAAGGGGTTTGCTATATCGCGTGAACAGTGTCAGTTCTTCGTAATACCGATCAGCACACCGCCGATCGCGATGAGCACCATGCCGATAATGACGAAGACCATTTCCTTCTTGGTCTTCTTCTCCTTAAGAATGAACAAGCCGCCAAGCGTGGCCACAATCACGTTCATCTGCGAGAGCGTCCAGCCAACCGCCAGACCATTAATCTCATTCGACAACATCACAGTCAGGTTGGCTGTAGCAAACAGCACGCCGGTGCTCATATTGAGCCAGCTCTTCTTGCCAAACACGCCAATCTCCGGATCCATCGACTGTTTGCCGCTCATGCAGAACGCGATCACCGTAGTGCCAAGGAACATAAACACTGCCTGCGGGAACAGCATATCCCAGCTCGAAACCGAGAAGAACTTGCCAGCCGCCGCATAGCTCGTGTACAGCAGTGCAGAAATAAACGTAATAATAATGCCGAGCTTCAAATTCGTTGGGCCAGCATCCTCGCTTTTCTCTTGGAAGGCAGTGCACGCCACGCCGATGATAATAATCGCCAACGCCGGCAGGCCCAGCGCAAACTGCCAGCCATGCACCCACTCATGGAAAAACAGTGCGCCCAGCAGCGAAGTAATCACCAGCTGCATGCCGGTAGCAAGCGGCATTGCGCGCGCCACACCCAAATAATCGAATGACTTAATCTGCAAAATCTGCGCGATACTCCACGGAATACCGTTAATCGCAGCAGCAATAATCAGCGTCCACGACCAGCTAATCGGATGAAAAATCAGCACCACAATACCGAATACCAGAGTGGTCAACACCATACCCATCTGCTTATTCGCAGTAGTGCCGCCAACTTTCTGCATCACAATGCCCTGGAAGCCCCAACCAAACGCAGGCACAAGGGCCAAAAGAATAGGCCACATATCCCAATGTCCTTTCTGCTGCCGCATGCAATACGTCGATGTACCATGCTGACGGCATCAAACAACCTTGTTTTCAGCATCGAGTCTATGCGCGTTCAACTGAAAATCAGCGCACATCAACCGGTAGGTTCATGCCAACTATCGGGAACAATACGCCAATGCGAGCGTGAACGACTTTGTGCGCGCTCGCAACGATATCGGCAAGTGATTGACAGACGATCCGCGGGCGACCGGAGCCTACTGGAATCGCTGACGATAGCGGCTCGGACTCGTGCCAAATGCTGCAGAAAAATGTTTGCGCAGCAAATCAGCATTATGTAATCCAACACGCATAGCAATAGCCTGTACTGGCAGATCAGTCAGCTCCAACATCTCCTTAGCAGCTTTCAGCCGTTCGCTAAGCAGCCATTTGCTCGGCGGCACACCAATAACATCAGCAAAACGACGTTGAAACGAACGCGTGGACGTATGCGCAGTCTGCGCCAATGTAGTGAGCGTCCAGTCATAACTCAAATGTTCGCGCACACGGCGCGTTAACGCGATAATGTCATCATTCTGCCGTGGCGGTGCGGGCAGTGTATTCGATGATGCGTAAGCAATACGCCGACTATCAACCGAACGCGGATAATGCATCATCAACATGTTGGCTTCCGTACTCGCCATGGTTTGGCCAGCGTGTTCAGCTAGCAGCGCGATGCACAAATCCAAGCACATACTGCCGCCAGCTGACGTCCAAATACGATGCTCGGCATCATGCGTCAGCAGTCGGTCGCGAGCAACAAGCACTTTGGGAAACTGCGCCGCAAGATCATCAATAAATGGCAAATGCGTAGTGCATGCAACGCCGTCAAGCAAACCGGTCCAGCCCAATGCAAACACGCCCGTGCACATTGCTGCAATCTCCACGCCGCGCGTATGACAGTCAATGAGCCAGTCGCGCGCAGCCAGTGCATCCGCTGGATTGCGCGTAAATAATCCCGCTTTGTGATCGCCTTCGCGCCGATCAGCTGCAATCGAATACGGGTCAGCAAACCCAGGAATAATCACCAAATCAGGCGTGTGATGATACTCGTTCAGCGCAGTAGTACGAATCGACATGCCATGATCGAGTTCCATCGTGTGCCCACTGGCAATAAAGTCAATAATCGGGCGATCAGGCGAGCCGTGCATTACCGAATCATCATCGAAAATTTGAATGATTGAGATAACGTCGAACGCCCACATTTCACCAGGAAGCAGCACTGCGATTCTCATACGCGCCATCGTAGTAGATACACGCGCGCATACAGGGAAAATCCACACCCCCGCGTATCATCTTGTCGGTTCCGGTTCACGCCCGCCACAGGGGCGCGGCGACCCGGGTCCCCCGAATCCCTTAGGAGACAAACCATGAAGCAGGGTATCCATCCTGATTATCATGCCGTCGAGGTTCTGTGCTCGTGCGGCAACACCTTCGTCACTCGTTCCACCTACAAGGGCGACCACATGACGGTCGACGTGTGCTCGAAGTGCCACCCCTTCTACACCGGCAAGCAGAAGATCCTGGACACCGGTGGTCGCGTTGCTCGCTTCGAGCGTCGCTACGGCAAGAAGGCCAAGTAGCTTCAATAACGCCAGTCCATGCGTGTGCGGGCGTCGCTTTGACGACCCGCTTGCAGGACTGGCGTTTTTGTATGCTCACACTAGATTTTGCAGACTTTACGATTCATATACGCACGCCTCTAGGGTAAGGAAAACACATGGCAGACGAACAGTTCCCCGCGGCGGCAACCGCGCTTGAGGAGTATCGCTCGCTGGAAGCACAAATGGCGGATCCCAGCGTGGCGTCCGATCCTGAGAAAATCCGCAAACTGGGCCGTCGCCATGCGGAACTTGGTTCGATCGTCTCCGCGTACACTGACTACCTGTCGATTCGCAACGATCTCGAAGCTGCGCGCGAAATGGCTGGAGAAGACGAAGACTTCGCTGCGGAAGCTAAGCGTCTTGAAGAGCAGCTGCCGGCTGCTGAAGAAAAACTGCGTACTGCGTTGATTCCGCGCGACCCAGATGATGCGCGCGACACGATTATGGAAATCAAGGCGGGCACTGGCGGCGAAGAAGCAGCACTGTTCGCTGGTGACCTGCTGCGCATGTACACGCGTTACGCGGAAAAGCGCGGCTGGACGGTTACCATTCAGTCTGAGAACACGACTGAGCTGGGCGGCGTAAAGGACGTGCAGCTTGCTATTCGCGCTAAGGGCACGCCTGCGCCGGAGGATGGCGTGTGGGCTTCGCTCAAATATGAGGGTGGCGTGCACCGCGTACAGCGCATCCCCGTTACCGAATCGCAGGGTCGTATTCAAACGTCTGCGGCTGGCGTGATCGTCTTCCCGGAAGCGGACGAAGATGATGACGAGATCGAAATCGATCCGAAAGATTTGAAGATCGACATCTTCATGAGCTCCGGCCCTGGCGGCCAGTCGGTGAACACCACCTACTCTGCAGTGCGCATGACCCATATTCCTACTGGTATTACGGTGAACATGCAGGACGAGAAGTCGCAGATTCAAAACCGCGCAGCCGCATTGCGCGTCCTCAAGTCCCGCTTGCTGGCCATGAAGCATGAGCAGGAAGCCGCTGAAGCCGCTGACATGCGCCACTCGCAGGTACGTTCACTCGACCGTTCTGAGCGCATTCGCACCTACAACTTCCCTGAGAACCGCATCGTTGACCACCGCACGAATTACAAGGCGTACAACCTTGACGCGGTACTCGACGGCGACCTGCAGGCAGTCATCGACTCGGACATCCAAGCCGACGAAGCCGACCGCCTCGCGAATCAGAAGTAGTTTTTGCGCGCTTTGCTGATTTGTGCGTGACATAACGGTTTGCGCATACGGCCGGGATAGGCCGGGGCATACGACGCTCGACACACTCAAGGCTCTCCGCTTCGCGGAGCTTCGCAGCGTAGCTGCTCACTTCGCCTATGGACAGTCCGCAGGACTGTCCATCACGGCTCAGCAGCCAAGCCTACGGTCGAGCATCGTATGCCCCGGCCTATCCCTCGTGTGTAGTTATGCGGCGCTTTGCGACCGTGATATGAGAGTGGATAAAGTGAATGACGACTGTTGCTGATGTGATTCGGAGTGCGGCGAAAACACTGCGCGAAGCAGGTATTGATACGCCTGAACATGATGCGAAACTGCTGCTGGCTGAAGTGGCTGGGCGCGAACTGCGCGATGTTGACAAGGCAATGCTCCTGGGGGAGCAGTGGGCGCTTGATGACGCGGCTCAGATTCGCCTGCAAGCAATGATCGCACGGCGTGCCAAGCGCGAGCCGTTGCAGTACATTGTCGGTCATGCGCCGTTCCGCTATCTTGATTTGGCTGTCGGCCCGGGGGTATTTATTCCGCGTCCGGAGACGGAAACGGTAGTGCAAGCTGGTCTTGATTGGATTACGCAGCAGCGACTGTATGCGCCGCGCGTGGTTGACTTGTGCGCCGGGTCGGGAGCGATCGGCTTGTCAGTGGTTACGGAAGTGCGCGGTGCTGAAGTGTGGGCGGTTGAGCTCTCGCCGGAAGCGTACGCGTGGACTGAGCGCAATCGTGAAGCGGTATCTCAACGTGATCCGTCGGCTGGCTACAACTATCATCTTGAGCAGGGCGACGCGACGAGTCCGCTCACGTTGCCGCAGCTCAACGGCACTATCGATATGGTGATTACCAATCCGCCTTACGTGCCGCTTGCGCAAATTCCTGAGCAGCCTGAAGTGCGCGATCATGACCCAGATATGGCGTTGTATGGCGGTTCAGCTGATGGTGCGCTGATTCCTGAGCAGATTATTATGCGTGCGGCATCGTTGCTGCGTTCGGGTGGCGCGCTGGTGATGGAGCATGATATTTCGCAGGGCGACCGGCTTGTAGCGTTTGCGCGAGCTCAAGAGTTTGCTCAGGCTCGTACAGAAAATGATTGGACTGGTCGCCCGCGTTTCCTGTTCGCAGTACGCGCGTAACAAGCATCGCGCGCACTGCGAACGGTGGGTCGCTGAAACAACAGCGCAGGGGTGTTATTGCGCGTACTCCTGGTACACGGAGGCGTCCGCGTCGCTAAGTGTGCGAATTGGGCGTGCTGGATTGCCAACAGCCACTGTGTGCGGTGGAATATCTTTAACGACCACTGATCCGGCGCCGATAACGCAGCCTTCGCCAATGGTTACGCCGCCAATCACGGTTACATTGCCACCGAACCAACAGTTTGAACCAATAACGATCGGCCGGCCGTATTCGTAATCGTAGAAGGATCCGTCTGGCGCACGGCGTACGTTGCGATCTTCATAACGCAGCGGATGCATAGGAGGCAGCAGCGACACGTTGGGGCCGAAGAGCACATCGTCGCCGATCGTCACCGGTGCGCAATCCAGTACGGTGAAATTGAAGTTGGCGAATACGCGATCGCCAATCGTGGTGTGGCATCCGTAATCGAAGAAGATTGGTCCCATAACGTCGAGATTTTCTCCGTGATTGGGAATCAGCTCATCGAGTACGGCGGTTCGCGCGGCATGGTCGCCGCGGGGGAGTGCGTTGAACTTGGTGCACAGGTCGCCGGCTTTCTCGCGCATTGCGCACAGTTCAGGATCTGCTGGATTGTAGAGTTTGCCGTTGAGCATTTCTTCGCGTTCGGATGCGCGCGGTGTTCTCAGTTCGACTGGGGGAATGCTGCTGCCGGTGGTCATAATGCCTCCTTGCTTGCTGCTGATATGTCTGTATGCCGCCAATGGCGGCGGATATTGCACGGCATACTAGTATAGGTGTACGAACGTACATGTCTGGGTGTGGTGTGTGAACTGGAACGTTGAAATCGCGGCAGTGTGATGGCGATACGCTACCCAAGTCGCGGCGCAATGGTGCAATGGTGGCCATGAGCACGATTTGCACGGTGAATGACGAGTCATTGGCGCAGGCGAAGAAGATCGTCGATGACGGCGGTCTGATTGTTATCCCTACGGATACGGTGTACGGTGTGGCCTGCGACCCAACTAATAAGGACGCTATCGCTCGCATTTACGAGGTCAAACAACGGCCACGATTCAAAGCGTTGCAAGTGCTGCTCGCCAATGTTGATCAACTTGATGCGCTCGGTCTTGACCTGCCGGCGCCGCTGAACCGTCTTGCTGCACAGTTTTTGCCGGGAGCATTCTCGCCGATTGCTGTAGCGCGTGAAGACTGCGCGCTGGCCACTGTGAACGCTGACGGCACGCAGGGCATTCGCGTACCGAATTCCACGCTTACCGCTCGCATTCTCAATGCGCTTGGGCCGCTGGCTGCGTCCAGCGCCAATCGTTCCGGCCATCAGAGTGCGCAAACCGTTGAAGAAGCTGTCGAAGCGTTCGGTGACGACGTGGCACTGTATTTTGATGGCGGTGCGACTAAGGGTCATGTTGCGAGCACGGTAGTTGCTGCAGATCCACATGGTCGCGATGGTATTGCGATTTTGCGCGAAGGCATGATTCCGCAGTCTGCTATCCGTATGGCTCTGCACATGAATGGCGGAGGTCTTGGCGCATGAGAATTTATTTGCTCATTGCTGCGATCGCCGGAGGCGTGACGTGGCTGATTACTCCGCTTATTCGCCATATTGCGATTCATATTGGCGCAGTCGGTGAAGTTCGCGCGCGCGATGTACACACTGTGCCAACTCCGCGTATGGGCGGCCTTGGCATGCTTATCGGCTTCGCGTTTGCCATTATTTACGCCAGTCGTATTCCCTTCACCGCTGGATTGTTCGAAGGTAACAACCAAGAGTGGGTAATTTTGATCGGTGCTGTGCTGATCTGTTTGATTGGTATGGCTGACGATTTGTGGGATCTTGACTGGATGCTCAAAATGTCTGGCCAGCTACTCACTTCCGTTTTTGTAGCGTGGGGTGGCTTGCAGATCATTTCACTGCCACTCGGTTCGCTGATCACCGCTTCGCCAAGCTTGTCTATTGCGATTACAGCAATTTTGATTGTTGCATCAATTAACGCGGTGAATTTCGTCGATGGCCTCGATGGTCTCGCGTCAGGCATTGTGGCCATCGGCGGTATCGCATTTGCGATTTACTCGTATATCATCGCGCGCAATTCGCCGTCCTACGCGTCAATGGCTACGTTAATCGACGTGGCAATGGTGGGCATTTGCGTCGGTTTTATTCTGCACAATTGGCATCCAGCCAAACTGTTTATGGGCGACTCTGGTTCCATGCTGCTTGGCTATCTCATTACGTGCGCTTCGATTGTGATGACTGGCCGCCTAGACCCAGCTTCTATTCACGCGAGTATTTATCTGCCGGTATTCATGCCGATTTTGCTGCCGATTTTAGTGCTGTTCCTGCCGGTGCTCGACATGTGTTTGGCGATTGTACGGCGACTGAGCCACGGTCAATCACCAATGCATCCTGACCGCATGCACTTGCATCATCGCATGCTGCGCATCGGGCACAGTGTACAAGGCGCGGTGCTGATTCTGTGGGGTTGGGCAGCGCTGATCGCATTCGGTTCGATTATGATCTTGTTCTTCCGCGCGAGCCATGTGCTCATTGGATTCTGCATTGCTGTAGTGCTACTTACCGTTGCAACAATGTACCCGTATCTGAAGCGTCGTTTGCCTGAAATTGCGCAGGAAAACATGACGTACAAAGCCGCGCGCCGGAAGGCTCAGCACGCTTCCGCACAGGAAACGGTGACTGATAATGAGGGGCCTCGCGAGCATAAATAACGGGTAATACGACACTAAGCACCTTCGTCATAGACCATGCGTGTCGCGTTCGTCGCCTAACGCTCATATAGTGAATACATGGCTACAAATCCTGATATGAATGCGACATATGCTCCGCTCCCCCCGATCTTCGCTCAGCTCGGTCTCGCCTATGACGATGTGCTGCTGCTGCCGAATGAGACGGATGTCATTCCTTCCGAAGTCGATACCACCACACATCTGACTCGTGAAATCACGATGAAGGTCCCTGCGATCTCCGCAGCCATGGATACCGTCACCGAATCTGAAATGGCCATCGCTATGGCCCGTAACGGCGGCATCGGCGTACTCCACCGCAACCTGTCTATCGACGATCAGGCTGCTCAGGTTGACGTTGTGAAGCGTTCCGAATCCGGTATGATCACCGACCCGCTGACCGTCAACCCGGACGTCACCCTCGCTGACCTCGACAAGCTGTGCGGCAAGTTCCACATCTCCGGTCTGCCGGTTGTGGACAAGGAAAACAAGCTCGTTGGTATCATCACCAACCGTGACATGCGTTTCATCGCCTCTGAGGATTACGATCACCTCAAGGTGCGCGACGTGATGACTCGCGAAAACCTCATCACCGGTCCGTCCAACATTTCTAAGGAAGACGCTCACGACCTGCTGGCTAAGCACAAGGTTGAGAAGCTCCCGCTGGTTGACGCTGAAGGTCACCTGACCGGCCTGATCACCGTGAAGGACTTCGTGAAGACTGAGCAGTACCCGGATGCTACGAAGGATGCTCAGGGCCGCTTGCGCGTGGCCGCTGGCGTTGGCTTCCTCGGTGACGCTTGGCAGCGCGCTTCCGCTTTGATGGAAGCTGGCGTGGACGTGCTCGTCGTCGACACTGCGAACGGTGAGGCTCGCCTGGCTCTCGATATGATTCGTCGTATCAAGTCCGATCCGGCCTTCCGCGACGTGCAGGTTATCGGCGGTAACATCGCTACTCGCTCCGGCGCACAGGCCATGATCGATGCTGGCGTTGACGCTGTGAAGGTCGGCGTGGGCCCCGGCTCCATCTGCACCACCCGCGTGGTCGCTGGTGTTGGCGTCCCGCAGCTGACTGCTGTGTACGAAGCTGCTCAGGCTTGCAAGGCTGCTGGCGTGCCGTGTATCGCTGATGGTGGTATCCACTACTCCGGCGATATCGCTAAGGCTCTCGTGGCTGGCGCCTCTTCGGTTATGCTCGGTGGCGCGCTCGCTGGCTGCGAGGAAGCTCCGGGTGAGAAGGTGCTCCTGCACGGCAAGCAGTACAAGCTGTACCGTGGCATGGGCTCGCTGGGCGCAATGGCTCCGCGTGGCAAGAAGTCCTACTCTAAGGATCGTTACTTCCAGGCCGACGTCACTTCCAACGACAAGGTTGTGCCGGAAGGTGTTGAAGGCGAAGTGCCGTACCGCGGACCGCTCAACGCTGTGCTCTACCAGATGATCGGTGGTCTGCACCAGTCGATGTTCTACATTGGTGCGCACAACATCAAGGAAATGAGCGAGAAGGGTCGCTTCATCCGCATCACCGATGCTGGTCTGCGCGAATCCCACCCGCACGACATCGTGATGACTGCGGAGGCTCCGAACTACTCCGGCTTCCACAACAACTGATGTCACTGAACCGATCTTGCTGGTCGGTTCTTGATTGCCATTGAAACGGCATAATGAAGGGCCTCTCCGTACATCACGGAGAGGCCCTTCATTCGTTGGTAGGGGGTTAGTTGGGGTAGCTGATCTAGCGGTTACTTGACGCGCTTAATACCCATCACTGCGATAGCAGCGATAGCGGCCATCGCGATAGCGGTCGGGAACACGATGTTGTAGGAGTGCGTGGCAGCAACAATACCGGAGGTGATTGCCACACCAATCGCCTGGCCGGCGCAGGTGGCGATGTTCATGAAGCCGAGATCCTTGCCGGCAGTCTCCTTGTTCGGCAGTACGTCGACGTTCAGTGCCTGATCGACCGACAGGTACATGCCGTAGCCGAAGGAGGCGATACCGCCGAAGAGGAACATGCCCATATCATTCGGGAAGACCCATGGCATTGCCAAACCGATAGCGAACACAGCGCAGGCGACTGCGATCGGCGCCTTGCGGCGACCAAGCGCATCGGCAATCGGGCCGGAAATGAGCGAGGCAACCATCGAGGCGACCATTGTGAGCACGGAGATAACAGCCATCGCGTTGGCGGCCTGCTTGTCGGAGTCGCCGATGTGATCGGTCAGGATGTACAGCTGGTAGCTGAAGATCATCTGGTAGGCGACGATCAAGCAAGTGCGGCAGATGAATGCGCGATAGAAGTCACCGCAATCCTTGAGCGGCGGGGTGAGGGATTCGGCAACGACCTTCCACATCGGCTTGCCGGTGTCCTTCGGCATGTTCTTGGAGGACGGCTCCTTCGGAGTGAGGATGACTGCGAGCAGGCCACCGAGCAGAGCGCACAGACCGGTGCATACGAAGCCAACTTCAACGTTCTCCATAAAACGGGAGCCGATGAGCGTACCGATACCCTGACCGATTACGCGCCGCCACCGATGGCCGCGGACACGGTTGCACGATTAGATTCTTCGACGCGGTCGGAGATGAGCGCGTAAATCGGTGCCTGCACCATGTTGAGGCCTACGAGGGCGATGACGTAGAAGACGCCGATGAGCAGTGCGTTAGACGGGCGGCTCAAAGCCCAGAAGCATAGGCCGTAGATGAACGCGCCTGAGAAGATCCACGGGGTGCGCTTGCCCCAGCGGCTGGCGGTGCGATCAGAGAGTGCGCCTACGAACAGCGCGATGAAAATCGAGGCAATGGAGCCGGCGGAGTTGATTACGCCGAGTGCGGCGGTCGAGTCGACAGCGCTCATGCCCAAGTCGGCGCGCAGTCGTTGAGGGACAAGCACGGACATCGTGCCGAAGAAGGCGACGCCGTTGAGCACGGCGAACGCCATGAAACCGGCGACATAGCGCCACTTGTCAGCTTTGCTATTTGTTGGCGTTGGAGCCACACTTGCAGTTGTCATTGTTCTTTCTTTCTCTTCATTGAGTTGACAAATGCGGAAAACTGGAATGCGGTAAGTAATCCTGCTGGTGCGGTGCGGGAACAAGGAATTCACTGCACCAGCAGGAAGCGCGGGTCAGGCGAGTTTGAGCCAGGCGGAAGTATCCTGCGGGAGCTTACCATCATCGGTAAGCGGGCCGGAGGTGAGCAGCACTTCACCTGCAGGCAGCGCAACAGGATCGGCACCGAAGTTAGTAATCGACGCCCAACCGTTGGCACGCTTATAGGCAATCGTGCCGCCAGTAAAGCCCTGCGCGCCGTCTGGCTTGCCGCTGGAACGATCCTCAGGTAGCCATTCGAGACTCAGATCATTGGTCTGCAGCTCGTGACGCAGCTTCAATACCTTGCGGTACAAGTTGAGCATCGAGTCAGGATCCTTATCCTCCACGTCAACCGCGAAGTCCTTGTACCACTTAGGCTGCGGCAGATGTGGCTCGGCTGTGGCGTCAGCGGGGGAGAAGCCGAAGGAGCCACCATGGCCAAACTCATCGTCTGGATTATCGAGCGTTGGCGCATCGGCAGCAGTCCACGGCAGCGGCACGCGGCAACCGTCACGACCCTTGGTGCTGGCTGCTTGCGAAGTGCGGTGGCCGGACGGATCTTCAACACGATCCCACGGAATATCAGCAACTTCAAACAAGCCAAGCTCTTCACCCTGGTACACGTATGCGGAACCGGGGAGTGCCATTTCCATCATGATTGCTGCACGAGCACGCTTGGTGCCAAGCGCCTTGTCAAGGAAATACGTGGTGCCATCGCGCAGCACCCAATCCTTAGCAAGCTGATGGTATTCGCTGGTTGGCGTTTGCGGCAAGCCATAACGGGTGGCGTGGCGCACCACATCATGGTTGCTCATCACCCACGTCGCCGAAGAGCCGGAACGCTCAGCGCTTTCGATGCCCTCCTCGATGGCCTTGTGCATGTTGTCGCGAATCCAGTCCTTCTTGGCGAACTCGAAGTTGAAGATCTGGCCCAAGTCGTCAGGGCTGGCATACAGGTACTGGCGGTTAGGCTGCACCCATGCTTCAGCCACGGCGAATGCCGGCGGATCATACTCGTTGAACACCTTGCGCCACTCGTGGTAGATCTCGTGCACTTCATCACGGTCGATCACCGGGTGGGAACCGTCATCAGGCTGGTCGGAGGTGCACCACACTACGTAATTGTCCAGGTCATCGCGGTCAAGATCCTTGGCCAGGCCGTGTGCCACGTCCACGCGGAAGCCATCAGCGCCGTGGTCAAGCCAGAAGCGCAGCGTGGTCAGGAAGTCATCGCGCACCTCGCGATTATCCCAATTCCAGTCGGGCTGTTCCTTGGTGAACATGTGCAGGTACCACTGGCCATCGGGCACGCGCGTCCAAGCTGGGCCGCCAAAATGATTCTCCCAATTCGTTGGCGGTTGGTCGCCATTCGGGCCCTTGCCATCGCGGAAGATATAGCGGTCGCGTTCGGGGGAGCCAGGTGCTGCGTTGAGCGCTGCCTGGAACCAGGGGTGCAGATTAGAGCTGTGGTTGGGAACGATGTCAACGACCACCTTGATGTTGTGAGCGTGAGCGGCTTTCGCGAGTTCGTCGAAGTCGTCCATCGTGCCGAGCTTGGGGTCAACATTGCGGTAGTCATCAACGTCGTAGCCGCCGTCGGCAAGTTGTGAGGGGTAGAAGGGGCTCAGCCAAATGGCATCAACACCAAGATCGGCAAGATAGTCGATCTTCTCGGTTACGCCGGCAATCTGGCCGAGGCCTTCGCCTCGAGTGTCTTTAAAACTGCGCGGATAGACCTGGTAGACGACAGCCTGCTTCCACCACAGGGCAGCGTCGGTGAGTTCGGTCATGTCGTTCCTCCTTTGGAATCGCTATGCAACCGTTTGCATGGCGGTTGGCAACGTCGAAGAACCGTGTAGGTTCCTTGCAATTGCTGTATTTATATCGGTTGATATTGCTCGGTGCGTCGTTGCCGACGAGGTTGCGGTATTGATATGAATAATAGCGCTTGCATAAGTCAATGCAAGCAAAACGGCGTGTCGTATCTGATTTGCTGAAAACGGGCGTTTTAGTATAATTTTCAGTAGTGCAAGCGCTTGTATTCTTTTGCTCCAGTATTGCAGCAATGGTGATGCATACAGAGCGCGAACAGTGCGAACAGTGTGACTCAATGCGTCGAATTCGGCGCAGCATCGAAACCACTCCGCATAACACAACGGGGCTGGTATTCGACCAGTGGCAAGGAGGCAAACATGGCACGAACGACCATTGCTGATGTGGCGCAGGCCGCTGGCGTATCCGTTTCCACGGTATCACGGGCCCTACGCGGGCTCGACAAAGTCAATCCGGAAACACGCGAACGCATTCGCGAACAAGCAGAACGGCTACATTTTTCCTTTTCAAAAAGTGCTTCCTCGCTGGCGAGCGGCAAAACCATGCGCGTCGCAGTACTGCTCCCCAACGAGATCAATAGTTGGTTCAATGCGAATGTTTTTGAAGGTATTTACGAGGTGCTCTCTGGCAAAGGGTATGACGTTATCCCATATGTCATGCTTGACGAGCCATCGCTCGAGCGCTTCTTCAGTAATCTGCCTGGCAATCGCAATGTTGATGCCGTGTTCGTATGCTCATTTGATCTTGATGATGCACAACGATCCGTACTCACTGATTTCACACTGCCAGTAGTCGGTATTAACACGCCGAGTGACCACGGATATGATGCCGTGGCACGCATCGACGATCATGCTGCGATGGCTGATGCTGTACGCCTGCTGCATTCGCTCGGCCATGAATGCCTCGCTTACGTGGCGCAGCCAGTAAACCCCTCGCCGTTCACCTGTTCTGACGTAATGCGCATGAAAGGATTCCTTGATGCGACCAAAGCGTGCGGTTACGATGATGAACGCATTGTGATGATCCCATCACTGCGTTCGATAGATACGCGCTCTATACAAGACGCCTACTCCGGTATTGCCGCGCAACTACTCAGCGCGCCTATTCGCCCGACCGGCATTTGCGTATCACCTGACTCAACTGCTGTACCACTGATTAAAGAATTGCGCCGTATCGGTTGGCAAGTACCACAAGACGTGTCAGTCATCGGCTTCGATGATGACACGACTGCAGCCGCCATCGACTTGACCACCATCCACCAGAACCCGGTACAAACTGGCCGCGAAGCCGCGCGCATGGCGCTCGCACTTATGAACGGGGAAGAACTCGACGAACCATATGTTGACATGCCTACCACAATGGTGATGCGTGGAACCACAGGCCCCGCGCCCAGCATGAACTAATCGCCGCCCTGCGGTATCCTCAAATGTTCGGCGCACATCGCGCGCGCTGATGATCGCTCACAGAAAGGCGGCAGACATGGTCGACAGTCATGATGCAGAAACGTATAGCGCCAAGGATTCGCGCCTGATTTGGATCGATTGCGAGATGACAGGTCTCGATATTTTCGGCGGCGACGAGCTCGTAGAAGTCTCTGTTGTGCCGACTGACTTTGATCTCAACGTGCTGGACGAGGGCGTTGACTATGTGATCAAGCCTTCCGATGCAGCGGTGGCTCACATGAATGATTTTGTGCGTCAAATGCACACTCGCTCCGGCCTGATCAATGAATGGGAACATGGCCTTTCCCTCGCGGACGCGGAAGCCAAGGTCACTGAATACGTGGCACGCTTCACTCCAGACGGCGTACGCCCGCTGCTCGCCGGCAACACAATCGGTTCGGATAAAAAGTTCCTCGACCATTACATGCCGAATCTGATGAGCCACCTGCACTATCGCAGTATCGATGTGAGCACGCTCAAAGAGCTTGCTCGCCGCTGGTACCCGGCAGTCTACGAGAACCGTCCGCCAAAGAACGGCGGCCACCGTGCGCTCGCAGACATTATCGAATCGTTGGATGAACTGCGTTACTATCGCGAAGCGTTTATGGCACCTGCGCCCGGTCCGGACGCGGATACTGCTAAGCGCATTGCCGCCGACGTGGTCGCGACTAGCATTCTCAACAAGTAAGTCACGTACGGAACTGTAAGTACCTTCAACCGCAAAGGACCTAGCATGACCGCAGCCGATTGGACCGAGATCAAGCCCGGCCTCAACGATATTCGCCTTGTTGTAGCTGATATGGACGGCACGCTGCTTGACGCTCACAGTGAGATTCCGCAGGATTTTTGGCCGCTGCTTGCGCGCCTGAAAACCCTCGGCATTGAGTTCGTGCCAGCGTCCGGCCGCCAGCTCGCTACCTTGCGCTCAATGTTCGAGGGGCGTGTTGATGGTGAACTGTCCTACGTGGCAGAAAACGGTAATGTTGTCGTTGCTGATGGCAAGATCATCGAAGTACACGGCGTTGGCGTAGAAGTATCGCGCACCGTTATCGACATGGTCGATCGTGCGGTTGCTGAGCACAAGCATGACATTGGACTGGTATTGTGCGGTCTGAACACTGCGTATGTGCAGCGTACAGACAAGCCGTTTGTGGATGAATGCCGCAAATACTACAAGGCGTTGGAAATCGTTCCTGACTTGCATAGCGTGTTGAGCGCGGTTGAATCAGGCGAAGAAACAATGCTGAAGCTCGCAATCTTCGATTTCGCTGATGCTGAAGCGATGGCAGCAGACATGCTCGGCGAGATCGCACGCGATCATCAGGTAGTGGTTTCTGGCGCGCATTGGGTTGACATTATGAACTTGACCACCGATAAGCGCCAAGGTGTAGAAGCCCTGCAGCGTCACTTGGGAGTAAGTGCGGCACAAACCGCGGTATTTGGCGACTATCTCAACGATCTTGAAATGCTTGCCGCTGGCGATTACTCATTCGCGATGGGTAACGCGCATCCTGATCTCAAAGCAGCCGCGCATTTCATCGCTCCTGCCAACACGGAAGGCGGCGTGCTTACTGTTGTACGCAGGCTGATCGGCGAGTAACGCAGGCGGCCTGAGATATGCAGCAACGCGAAGCTTTAGCAATCCTGAACGCGGGCGCCAACGTGTTCCTCACGGGCGCTCCCGGCGCAGGCAAAACGTACGTGCTTAACGAGTTCGTTGCTAAAGCGCGCCAAGCAGGCGCATCCGTGGCAGTTACTGCGTCTACTGGTATTGCTGCTACGCATATTAATGGGCAAACTATTCACTCTTGGAGTGGTGTAGGGGTAGCAACCGCGCTTACCGCAAACCTGCTCAAGCAAATTAAAACGCGCCGCCGTCGCAAAATCCAAGCTGTTGACATCCTTGTTATCGATGAAATTTCCATGCTGCACGCGTGGTTATTTGACATGGTTGATCAAGTATGCCGCCAAGTGCGCCACGATCCGCGCCCGTTCGGCGGCCTGCAGATCGTACTTTCTGGTGATTTCTTCCAACTGCCTCCAGTGAGCGTTTCCGGGCGCGATCGTGATCTTATCGCACCATCGCCGGAGTTTCTCGCCGCGCGCGAACGCTATGCGCGTGTCGGTAAAAACCCCGAAGGATTCGTCACTGAATCACTGGTATGGGATGAACTCAATCCGGTAGTGTGCTATCTGACCGAGCAGCATCGTCAGGATGATGGCCAGCTGCTTACCGTGCTGACAGATATTCGCGAAGGAGCAGTCAGCCAAGAAGATCATGATGTACTCGCGGCTCGGCTTGGTGTATTGCCAGCTGGCGATCAAGTGGCAGTACACCTGTTCCCAGTAAACCGCCAAGCTGATGGGCTCAACGATTTGCGCCTCGCTGACCTGCCCGGCGAAGAGCACGAGTTTCACGCCGAGCAGGCAGGGCCAGCAAATCTTATCGAGCGGCTTAAGCGCAATATGCTCGCTCCTGAACGGCTGGTATTGAAACGCGGTGCCGCAGTGATGGCATTGCGCAACGATCCTGATCATCAGTACGTCAACGGTTCGCTCGGCAAGGTTCGCGGTTTTGCGCCCGAATCTAAAGGCGGTTGGCCGATCGTAGAATTTGACAACGGCAGCATCGTGACGATGAAGCAAGCCTCGTGGGAGATGATGGACGGTGAGACCGTGCTAGCGAGTGTGCGGCAAGTCCCATTGCGTTGCGCATGGGCGATCACCATCCACAAGTCGCAAGGCATGACGCTCGACCGGGCTGTTATGGATTTGAGTCGTACCTTCGCGCCAGGCATGGGGTACGTGGCATTATCGCGTGTGCAAGGCATGGATGGCCTGTACCTGACTGGTGTGAATGAGCGCATGTTTGCAGTCTCACCGGATGCCGTGCGCCTTGATAGCGTGTTGCGCGCCGATGCACAGGCAGCTTCAGTTCGGTTAGCTGAAGAGGGGAGTGACGCTTTTCGCCCCGGCCTTGCATTGCATTCAGCTGGTATGCACAGTGCTGATGAGTTTGAACAAACGGAGTTGTTCTAAACGGTTCTGCATTCGGACACTGTTGTCTTACGGTTCTTGCTGCAGCTGGACGGTTTTGCAGGGCTTGCGTAGAGTATGCCGATGTTGTTTGAAAGGAGATACAACATTGGCGACACCAGACAAGAAAGAACTTGCAGTGGCCACAGAGGCGAAGAATAAGAAGAAGACAGGCATCATCGTAGCTGCTGTCGTGGCAGTCGTGATCGTTATCGCTGCAGTAGCAGGATGGGCACTGACCCGCGGCGACGATCTGGAATCCCTCAAAGCACAGTGCGCAACCGCATCCGAAGAACTGCGCCTTGCACAGAACGACTACAACAACCTGCTCAATGGGGATGCTGCCGAAGCAAGCGCCTACACCAAGGATGATGTGAAGGATGCCTCCACCATTTCCGCGCTCGCCGACGAGATGAGCGTTGAGGTTCCTGAACTGGCTGCATGCAACGTGGATACTGCTGAAGAGTTCAAGGCGCAGAACCAGAAGATCGCGGACAACACGACCTGGTATCAGGAGCACACCAAGAGCTTGGACAAAGCTGTGAAGGCTGTGAATAACAGTCTGAAGTAACGCATTGGCGGCAGGTTCGGTGATTTGGTAACACCCAATACGCGCCGCGCCGCTGGTATTACTGGTATTAATTGTGGCCGTCGTACCCTCTTCTGCCATTTGGGTACGGCGGTCTTCTTATATGTATGGGTTATGCGTAGGTGACGGGCAATTTACCGCAATTGTGTAAAGCGGCGAGCCAGTGATTTCATCGAACGCAATCCTGACTCATAGCGGGCGGCAGCAATGATAAGCACGATGCCAGCGATGAGGAGCCATACCCACCAAAAGTACCGGGATATTGCGCTGATCCACGGCCACAATTGGGTTACAGTATGCGCTGTTAGTAGGATCGCGCCCAGTAGTACTGGCGCTTGATAGCTCAATCGCACGCCGATAAGCAATACTGCTAGTGCAACAGCAAACAGCAGTAGTGAGCGTACTGGAGCGAATAATGCATTGGTGTTTGCGTTCAGCGTGATCAGCCACGATGGCACTAGTGTTAGCAGCAATCCCGGTCCTAGAGCCGGCCAACTACGCAATAATGGGCGAGTTTGCATCCATCGTGCGCCGATGATCGTAACAGATATGCCTAATGATGCGGTAAAGAGGTCAATTGGCACTGGTTTATGCTCGGCAAGCATCGCCATTGCCATGCCGATGAATCCGGTTGCAATAGCCGCGAGCCAACGCAAGCATGCGAGTCGGTCACGATATTGAGGCTGCGCAGACGGGGGATACATGAGTGCCGGTTGCGGTGGTGCTATCGGTTGTGGTGGGAATACCGGTTGTGCTGCGCGCATCCATACCATAGTTGTCACGATCAGCAGGCCAAGATACATGCCGATTGCTACCAGCCGACGGCCAGGCTGAGACGCGTCAAAATCTCCCAGCGACAGCACCGTGAGCAATACGAGCGTCACTACCAGGGCGATAATGCGTTCGATAGCAAACTGCTGGCTTGACGCTAGGCAACTCCACGCGGCAATTGCCAGTAAACACGCGGCGGCGATCATGTTAGCAAGGACAATCGGCAATCCCAATCCGCCAGTGAACAAGGCAATCGACCATGGTGCTACAGCAGCTGCGTACAGGGACCATGCGCGCAACGTGTGACCATGAGTAGTATGCGATATCAGCGCATACAATCCCACTGATATCAGCGATATCGCAGCTAATAAACTGCCGGTAACAGCAGCCCATAACTGATCATGAGAAGCATCGCATATTTCGCCAATAACATACGCGTCGATAGACAATGCGGCGAGTCCAGCCCATGTAATGCCTTCCGCAGTGACGCGCAACCGCGAGGATAAAGCGTATGCGATCGCTAGTGCGCAAACGCCTGCGATGGCAATACATGCTGCTCGCCCAACATCGCCGAAGAAGAACTGGGCGAGGGATGCAAACATGGCAACGGCGAGCATTACGAGCCCGACGCCAAGTATCAATAACAGCATTTGAATACCGGACGTGCGTGGGCGCGCGGGAGGAACTGCCATTGCTGCCGCTGCCGGCGCGGGTGGCGTGGATACATGCGGTGAAGCAGGCCCAGGGAACGTTTGCGGTGCGTGCAATGGTGACTGTGACTGCAATTGTGTGAGCAGTCGTGCTCGCTCGTCTAACAGATCGGCAGCTTGACGGCTCAGTGCAAGCACTTGCGCACACCGCGGATCTGCAAGATCAATACCAGTTGGAGTGAACTGGGAACTAATAGGAGAAAAGTCATCAGGATTAAGCGCTGCATCGCGCAACTGTGCCGTGCTACTAGGCCAGCGCAGGCCAGTTGGCTGGGTCTGCGGTGTAGGAGCCGGCGGTATCGGCCCCGATTGCCTTGTAGGATCATATTGCGTCATGGCACATCCCCCTCTGCGCTTACACGACCTCAACCCATTGTCGCATGATCCGCCGCGTGACACCACAGCTGCTGCTGCCTGAGGTGGCCTGCGCTGTGACTTGCCGGTATTGTCCCGCAACGCGAATACCTTGGAACCCATGAGTTCCAAAGCACTTCGTATGTCTACCATGTTCCTGCGCACGCTGCGCGAGGACCCCGCCGACGCGGATGTCGATTCCGCAAAACTTCTGCTGCGTGCCGGCTACATTCGTAAGGCCGCCCCTGGCATTTGGACCTGGCTGCCGCTGGGCCTGCGCGTACTCAACAAAATCGAGGAGATCATCCGCGAGGAGATGGCCGGCATCGGTGCACAGGAAGTGCACTTCCCGGCACTGCTGCCGCGCGAACCGTACGAGGCTACCCACCGTTGGGAAGAGTACGGCGACAATATCTTCCGTTTGAAGGACCGCCACGAGGCTGACTACCTGCTCGCTCCTACGCATGAGGAGATGTTCACCCTGCTGGTCAAGGACATGTACTCGTCCTACAAGGACCTGCCGGTAACCCTCTACCAGATCCAGACCAAGTACCGCGACGAATTCCGCCCGCGTGCAGGCCTGATCCGCGGCCGTGAGTTCATCATGAAGGACGCCTACTCGTTCAGCGTTGACGAAGAGGGCTTGAAGAAGGCGTACTACGATGAGCGCGGCGCTTACGAGCGTGTGTTCCAGCGTCTTGACTTGAAGTATGTGCCGGTGTTCGCCATGTCCGGCCCGATGGGTGGCTCCGCTTCTGAAGAATTCTTGGCTCCGATGCCGATTGGTGAGGATACGTTCGCGCTTGCTCCCTCCGGCAAGGCATGGAACGTTGAAGCGCTGCACACGCCGCCGGTCGCAGATGTAGACTATTCCGCCACTCCGGCAGCTGAGAAGCGCCCCACCCCGGATGCGAAGACCATCGCTAAGATGATCGAGCGCGCCGATGCAATGTACCCGCGCACCGACGGCCGCGGCTGGGCTGCATCTGACACGTTGAAGAACGTGGTTGTGGCCGTGCTGCACCCGGAGGATGAGGAGCACGATGAGCCATGGCGTGAACTGATCGCTATCGGTTTGCCGGGCGATCGTCAGGTTGATATGAAGCGTTTGGAAGCTCAGTTTGCTCCGTGCGAGCTTGAGGAAGCAACCGACGAAGACTTGAAGAAGCACCCTGAGCTTGTTCCGGGCTACATTGGCCCGATGGTGCTCGGCCCGCAGCGCGAAAAGGCTGGCTTGAAGGAGCCACTGCGCTACTTCATTGATGCACACGTGGCTCGCGGTTCCGCATGGTACACCGGTGCTGATGAGAACGAAGTTGATTACTACGATCTCGTCTACGGTCGCGATTTCGAAGCTGACGGCACGGTGGAAGCCGTTGAAGTGCGCCACGGCGATATGAGCCCGGACGGCTCCGGCCCCTTAAGCTTTGAGCGTGGTGTGGAGATCGGTCAGGTGTTCCAGCTCGGCCTCAAGTACTCCAAGGCGCTGGACCTCAAGGTGCTCGACCAGAACGGCAAGACTGTGCCCGTGTGGATGGGCTCCTACGGCATCGGCGTTTCCCGCGTGCTCGCCTGCATTGCTGAAACGCATCATGACGAAAAGGGTCTTGCATGGCCTGCTGTCATCGCTCCTGCACAGGTGCACGTTGTCGCTACTGGCAAGGATGAGGCTGCTTTCGAAGCGGCTGAAAAGCTGGTTGCCGAGCTGGAAGCTCGCGGCATCGAAGTCATTTACGATGATCGCAAGAAGGTTTCCCCAGGCGTCAAGTTCAAGGATGCTGAGCTTATCGGCGTGCCGCTGATCGCTGTGGCTGGCCGCGACACCGTGAACAACGGCACGATTGAAGTGCGTGATCGTAACGGTGAAAACTCTGTGGCAGTGCCGGTGGCTGAGGCTGCTGACACAATCGAAGCCCGTCTGGCCTGATTCGGTTTGCTAAACCCTACGCGTCGAGCTCCTCCTATGTGAGGGGCTCGACGCGTTTTTGCGCGATGTGGCGTAGTCTTGGACGCAGTGCCCAATCTGGCGAAAGGATCATCATGGCCAACGAAGACGAGATGAACAGCGACGCAACAATGGCAGCGAATACGAACGAGGAAAGCAGTAATACGACTGATGCTTCCGAGCCGCGAATTATCGGCTGGTTCTATGCGTACGATGCTGACCATGAGCCAGAGGATGCCACTCAGCTGATCTGGGTGTCGCTCGAGGAACCGAACGGTGGCGAGCGTCAAATCAGCATTCATGCTGGCGACCTCATCAAGCAGCATGCAGAAAACCGTCAACTGCTACTCACTGACGTCACCTTGCTCGCTCAGTCGCTCGCTGAATATGAGGATGCGAACGCGAAGGATATTACATTCCGTCGCTACGCCTTCTCATGTTCTGAAGAGCTGCCTGAGGGTGTTATGCCGATAGCGCGGTTCACTGCTGAATTGAGCAACGGTGATGAGGGCGTGACCGTTTTGCATCGTTGCGCCGTCAACGCACAGCTTAAGAAGGAAGTACTAGTTGGCGCGCAGCGTCTCAGCACTGGCATGACTGAGCATTTACCGCAGCTATTCGAGCAGCTCGAGAACGCCGAGCAGAACACGTCAAATACTGCGACCATCACGCAAACGCAGTCTGTTACGGTTGAGCCCAGTGATGGTGCACAACCCAGTGCTGACGCGATTACCGACATTGCATCGATCGCAGCAGATATGGCCGCCATTAATGGCGAGCCTGATGCGTCTGCCGGATCTTCAAACCGTGAGTCGCAAGTATTTGGCTACTTCTACGCGTACGACATGAACGTGCCCGTTGAAGATCCCGGTGCGGTAGCCAAAATCAACGTCGACGAGCCCGATAGTGAGAGTGACGGCAAGGCTAAGCTCGAGTTCTCACTGTCGTCGTTCATTACCGACAATGTTGACAACTGCGGCGCATTGCTCGCGTTCGCCTCACAGTTGTACGATGTGCTGCCCAAATCGAAGCAGAACGGCAGTATCTACCGTCGCTACGCGTTCACCAACCGCCCTGAACCGCCGAAGAACACGCTGCCACTCGGCCGTATCGTTGTTGAACTTGAGAATGGTAAGCCAGTCGGTTCCCATTGTGAAACGCCTGGGGATGAGAAACTGCATGACGATCTGATTGGCGCGGCGCACATTATCGAGACGTTCGGTCCGTATATCCGTCAAGTGTTCGATCAGAAGAAGGCTGAGACCGGGGCGGACGGCGACAATCGCGGATGATTTCGGCTTAGATAGCGTGAGCGTGGATAACTGGGCGGGTAGAAGCCCAGTTATCCACAACACGCCGAAAACCTGAGCCTTCGACCACATGATCCGAAAACCACGTGCTCTTTGCACAATCTATGCGATAGTAATGCTCACCGCCGAATGGGGGTCGGCGGGCCAACGTGGAAAGGAACATGATCATGGCAATACAGCAAGGAACGGTGACTGTTACCGGATTCGTAGGCGCAGAACCAACTGTATTCGGCAAAGAAGGCATGCTCTCAGGCTGTACGTTTCGATTGGGCAGTACACGCAGTTATATGGATGCAACCACGCGCGAATGGCGAAACATGCCGACAACATGGCTCACGGTAAAAGCATTCCGGCAGCTCGCCTCAAATGTGCGCATGTCGCTGCATAAAGGTGATGCAGTTATCGTCACCGGTCTGCTCAACACGGAACAATGGAACGCCCAATCAGGAGAGTCACGCTCGCGGCTGGTTCTCGAAGCGTCCAGCATTGGGCATGATCTTAATTATGGGGTCAGTGAGCTCAAACGATTCCGCAAATCGGTGGCGCAATCTGACAGTGCACAAACCGCTACAAACAATCAAGCGGCTGCAACCACTGCAATGGCATCGGCAAATGCCCCCACGCCAGGAGCTGACCCGTGGCAGAACAATACGCCAGCAAACACTACGCCTCCACCGCTTGAGAGTATGGCAGCAGAAGCGGAAATGCCACCTGATACTAGGGACGGGGTAGAAGAGTTTGCGAGCGAAGCAAGCGCGAGCGGCGAACCGCCATTTTAGACATGGTCTCTACGCGCATGGTATGTGGCTTATGTTGATGTTTGGCAGATGTTTGGCAACCATGCAACATATGAAATACCCGCCCCGAGCACAAGCTGGGGCGGGTAGAGGATTCACGAGAGCGTTTGTGACAATCGATTACCAGATACGCACGCGCTGATCAGGAGCGAGCCACATATCGTTGTTTTCGGTAACGTTGAACGCCTTGTAGAACAAGTCAACATTGCGCACAATACCGTTAGTGCGGCATTCCGCAGGGGAGTGCGGGTCGATCGCTAGGAACTTCTCAGCAAGCTCATCACGGTTCTTCGAACGCCAGATTGACGCGTAGCTTAAGAAGAAGCGCTGCAAGCCGGTGTAACCATCCATCGTCGGAGCCTGTTCCAGAGCAGCTTCGATACCTGCAGGCGAACCATCCTTGCTGCGGCCGGCAGCCTCATCCAGCGCGAACGCGTACGCTTTGAGCGCGATGTTCACGCCACCCAGATCACCGATATTCTCGCCGATCGTCAATGCGCCGTTGACGTGAGGCGCCTTGTCAGGTTCGTCAGCATACTTTTCAGCCAACTGCGTTGGCACAAACGCATCATACTGAGCAATCAGCGCCTTCGTACGCTGTTCGAAACGCTGACGATCCTCATCAGTCCACCAATTATTGAGCTTGCCGTCACCGTCATACTGGCTACCCTGATCGTCAAAACCATGACCAATCTCATGGCCGATCACCGCGCCAATACCACCATAGTTAGCAGCATCCTCAGCATTCGGATCAAAGAACGGAGGCTGCAAAATAGCGGCAGGGAACACGATAACGTTCATGCTTGGCTCGTAGTAAGCATTCACCGTCTGCGGATTCATCAGCCATTCGCCACGATCCACCGGCTTGTTGACCTTAGCGAGCTGATAACCCCACTCGTACAGTGAAGCGGCAGCCATGTTTTCCACCAGTGAAGCGTCGGCGCGCACGTCCAAAGCAGTGTAATCACGCCAGTGCTCGGTGTAACCGATCATTGGCGTGAACTTGCTCAGCTTGTCCAGTGCCTTCGCCTTCGTTTCCTCACTCAGCCAGTCGCTGGTGGAAATCGACACGCGATACGCGTCAATAAGGTTAGCGACAAGCTGCTCCATACGCTGCTTAGAGCTTTCGGGGAAATGACGGCGCACATACTCACGGCCGACATCTTCACCGCAGATGCTGTTCACCAAGCTGACGCCGCGCTTCCAACGGTCACGCTGCTGGCGCGTGCCGGACAGCGTTTTGCCGTAGAAGTCAAAGTACGTGGTATCAAATTCACGGCTTAAGAAGCTAGCCGCGTCAATAATCACGTGTACGCGCGCCCACAGCTTCAAATCGTCAAGCTCGGCAGCCTGCCAGAACGCATCAAACCCAGTCAAGAAGCTCGGCTCATGCACAATCGTATGCTGCAGAGCGCCAACCATATCGACTGGCTGAGCGGCAGCAGCCGTAGTCTTGTCGTAGGCTTCCTGCCAAGCATGAGCCCAAGCATCAACGTCGAAATGAGCCAGCTGATTGCGCAGTGTCGCATAATCGGTTGGATTATAGGTTTTGACCGAATCGCGCGTAGCCACATTGTCCCAGTGGCAAGCAGCGATACGCGTCTCAACCTCAAGGAAGCGAGCTGCCTGCTCGCGTGCAGACGCCTCATCGCCATATCCAGCCTTACGCAGCAGCGTGGCAACCATGTTCACGTAGGCATCGCGGATGGGCGCGTAATGATCCTCGCGATAGTACGCCTCGTCAGGCAGATTAATGCCAGCCTGCTCAACGTGTACAACGTTGATATCTGGGTTCTTCGGGTCGCCATAGATAGCGATGCCGAAAACATCCGGGCCGGCATCGGTTGGCTTGAGCGAGCCGATTACGCGAGTGAGGGCTGCCTTGTCGGCAGCATTATCAATAGCGTGCAGCGACGGCTTAATGGGTTCAACGCCAGCTGCTTCAATCGCATCAGTGTCCGTGAATGAACGGTAGAGTGTGCGCGACTTGACGGCAGGGCAGTCGTCGTCTTCGAGAATTTCGTGAATCTGATTTTCGGCGTCCTCGGCCAGCTTATCGAACGAACCGTAGCGAGCCTTATCATCAGGCAGTCGGTACGTGTCGATCCACGGGCCGTTTGCGAAACGGAACAGATCATTGGCGGGATTGATGACGGAGGAGAACGATGCCGGGTCAATGCCGGAAGTCAAAGCTGTGGTCATAGCTGCCATACTATCCGCGTTCGCTGACCGCAGTGATGATTTGGCCGTGCAGCGATGTTTGGATCAGTGTACAAGCGCAGATTTGCGCGCGCACTCATAACGATTTGATAGACAATCAGCGCCGTAATGACCGACGATTGAGCTGTTTTTGCCTAAAGCATGAATTAGACAACTTGTCTAGAATAATGATTGTTGTCATCGCGGAACCATTCGCGTACGCGCTCGCACGTACGCCGCAGGAGGTATACCATGAGCGATCCAAACGCAGACGATCGTAACGATCAGCCACAGTATGGAGCCTATGCGCCGCAAGGCCAGCCGAACAGCCAAAACTATCCCTACGGCGGCGCACCTAACCAGCAGCAGGCGAATCAGCAGTCAAATCAGCAGTATGCGCAAGGTCCGCAAGGCGAACAACCATATGGTCAGCCTTACGCGTACCAGCCTGCCTATGGAGCAAACGGCCAAAACAGCCAGAACAATCCATATGATTGGCAGAACTTCAGCCCATTTAAACTCATCGAAGAAATGCTGCCACAGCCGGCAAAAAACGCGGTACGTGCCATCTACGGCATTGTTGGCGTTGCGGCTCTCATCCTCGGTCTTGCACTGCTCATCTGGCCGGGTAAAACACTAACCGTATTCGCAGTAGCCATCGGCATTTATTTTGTGGTCACCGGCGTTATTCGTATTGTTTCAGCAATCGTCACACTAGGATTGCCAGCCGGGTGGCGTGTGCTTGATATTCTGATCGGCATCATGCTGGCAGTCGGCGGCGTTGTCATGCTGAAAAACGCAGCGCTCTCCGGCCAGAGTATCGCGGTATTCGTCACGCTTATCGTCGGTCTCGGTTGGATTATGGAAGGCGTGATGGCACTCGCTGAATCATGGCGTTTGCCAAGCTCCGGGTGGGCCGTGCTCTACGCAATCGTCTCGATTATCGCAGGCATTGTCGTCCTCGTCTCACCAGTCTCTTCAATGCTGTTCTTGGTGATCTTCGGCGGCTGCGCACTCATCGTCATGGGCGTTTCTGCTATTGTGCGCGCGTTCATGTTTGGCAAACCGCGCAAGTAGCCGCAACCTGAGTTCGTGGTATACGTATTAGTGGGTGGCATACGCAGAGTGTTGCGCATGCCACCCACTTGCGTTGTACGCAGATAACGCAAACGCATGGCACATAAGTAGTGCACCCTGAGTAGGCTGGGCGGCATGATCGAACTCAAGACACCCAAGGAAATTGAAGAGATGAAGCCGGCTGGTCGTTTCGTCGGCGAGATTCTTCGTGAACTGAAAGACATGACCAAGGTTGGCACCAACCTGCTCGAAATCGACGAGTACGTGCACAAGAAGATCGTCGATCGCAAGGGTGCGGAATCCTGCTACGTGGATTACGCTCCTGACTTCGGCACTGGCCCGTTCGCGCACTACATTTGCACGTCCGTCAATGATGCTGTGCTGCACGGCGTACCGTACGATTACAACCTCAAGGATGGCGATCTCATCAGCCTCGACCTCGCAGTCAGCGTGAACGGCTGGGTGGGTGACTCTGCAATCAGCTTTGTTGTTGGCAAGGATCAGGATCCAAGCGATCTGCGTTTGATTAAGTGCACTGAGGAAGCGCTCGCCGCTGGTATTGAAGCTGCACAGCCGGGTAACCGTTTGGGCGACGTTTCGTCCACGATCGGCGATATTGCTCGCGAATACGGTTATCCGATTAACCTCGAATTCGGCGGTCACGGCGTTGGCCACATTATGCATGGCGATCCGCACGTGCCGAACGACGGCCGCGCAAACCATGGGTATAAGCTGCGCCCGGGCTTGGTAATCGCAATCGAACCGTGGTTCTTGAAGACTACGGACGAAATCTACCAGGATTCCAAGGACGGTTGGACGCTGCGCTCGTCCGATGGCTCGCGCGGCGCTCACAGCGAGCATACTATCGCTATTACTGAGGACGGTCCGGTTATCCTCACCGTGCGCGATTAGTAGCGCGATAATCGTTCTGTAATCGCGTTCAATATTCGGCGCTCCGACGTGTGGCATGTCCACGTGTCGGAGCGCCGTTTTTGAAGGAAACATGTGGGCAATATAGTGTGGTCCATTACGCGGTCGGTATGAATGCCGGCAAAATGGATGCGAAAAGGGGTACGGATGGCGACGGCTGAGCTTCATGTGGATTCGAGTAAGTACACTCTGCCGGTTGTCAAAGCCTCGGCTGGCCCAGACGGTATCGTCGTCTCGAAGCTGCGCAACGACGGTTGGGTGACGCTCGATCCTGGATTCCTCACGACCGCCCAATGCGAGTCGAAAATCACGTTTATTGATGGCAACAATTCGATTCTGCGCTATCGCGGCTACCCAATCGAGCAGCTGTGCGAACAGTCTGATTTTCTTGAGGTAGCGTGGCTGCTGCGTCACGGTGAATTGCCCAGCAAGGCTGAGTACGAGCAGTTCTGCTCAGATATCAACCATAAAACCATGGTGGGCGAGGATTTCCGTACCTTTATGGGCTCGTTCCCGCGTTCCGCTCACCCGATGAGCGTACTGGCTTCCGCAGTGAATGCGCTTGCCGCGTTCTACCCGGATACGACGGATATTAACGATCCTGACCAGTTGGATGAGGCTGCCAAAATCATTATGGCGAAGGTGCGCACGATTGTGTCGTACATTTTCCGCCGTCGCCATGATGAGCCGATGCTGTATCCGGATTATGCGCGCGGTTATGTTGATGATTTCCTGCGCATGTGCTTCGCGGTACCGTATGAGCCGTTTGAGTCAGATTCGCTCTATGTGCATGCGCTTGGACGTTTGCTGATTATTCACGCGGACCATGAGCAGAATTGCTCGACGTCAGTAGTTCGTATCGCAGGTTCAGCTCATGCGAACCTGTATTCTGCAGTGGCTGCTGGTATTAACGCGTTGTCTGGCCCGTTGCACGGTGGTGCGAATGAGGCGGTGTTGCGCCAGCTGAAAGCGATTCGCGATTCTGGTAAAACAGTGCGCGAGTTTGTTGATGATGCTACGGCGAATGGTCACCGTATTTCTGGATTGGGCCACCGCGTGTACAAGTCGTATGACCCGCGTGCGGCGATTGCGAAGACGTATCTTGAGAAGATTATGGAGCGTGAGGATACGTCGAAGTTGCCGCCGGATGAGCGTGCATTGTTTGATGTGGCAATTGAGCTGGAAGACATTGCGTTGCATGACGAGTATTTCGTCTCTCGTCACCTGTACCCGAACGTGGACTTCTATACTGGTTTGATTTACCGCGCGATCGGCTTTGATCCGGCAATGTTTACTACGCTGTTTGCGTTGGGCCGTATTCCTGGCTGGATTGCACAGTATCGCGAGATGCTCGCTGACCCGAATACGAAGATTGGCCGCCCGCGTCAGGTGTACACCGGCGAAACCGAGCGTGACTACATTCCGCTCGACGAGCGCTAAACATTCCCCGGGCATACTGCCGGTTTTCCGGCTAGAAATGGCAGTATGCCCGGGAACATATTGAGGAAATCAGTTTTTGTGCAGCTTTTCGTTGAGTTCGATGCCGGTCTTGCGGTAACGCGCTTCGATGCGTCCGTTGACCGAGTTACGGATGAACAGAATGTTGTCTTTGCCGCTCAGATCCGCGCCCTTGACCACGTCAAGCGGCTCGCCTGCCGCAACCTTGGCCTTGTCGTAGATGGTGACCTTGGTGCCGGCGGTCACGTATAGGCCTGCTTCGACGACGCAGTTATCGCCGAGCGAGATACCGATGCCTGCGTTAGCGCCGAGCAGCGAGTGTTCGCCGATCGAGTTGCGCAGCTTGCCGCCGCCGGACAGAGTGCCCATGATGGATGCGCCGCCACCGATATCGGAGCCGTTGCCAACAACAACGCCTTGTGAAACGCGCCCCTCAACCATGGAGACGCCGAGCGTGCCGGCGTTGAAGTTGACGAAGCCTGCGTGCATAACAGTGGTGCCTTCCGCCAAGTGCGCGCCGAGACGAACGCGGTCAGCGTCGCCGATACGCACGCCGGTGGGGGTGACGTAGTCGATCATGCGCGGGAATTTGTCAACGGAGAGCACGTTGACCAGTGCGGCGGGGGCTGCATGCGGCAGGCCGACTTGTGCGGCGAACGCGTCAGCGGCGGTGATTGCTGCGGATTCGAGATCGATCTTACGCAACGCGAAGTCTTCAACAGCGAATGGGCCGTAGTTGGTCCACACAACGTTGGCAAGCTGCGCAAAAATACCGTCGAGGTTGAGCGTATTCGGCTTCGCCAGTCGCATGCTCAGCAAGTGCAGACGCAGGTACGCGTCAGCTGCACTAGCAATGGGGGCATCGAGATCACTGACAGTGAATACGGGAATGCGCTTGACGCCGCGCGCATCGGCTTCTTCATGTACCAGTGCTCCGAAGTTGTGATTCGGGCGGTCTGCGTCGGCGGGTGCTTCACCGAGGGCGAGCTGCGGATACCAGACATCCAGCGTGGTGCCGGCAGCGTCTACAGACGCTAGACCCCAACCCCATGCGGTGCGTTCGTTTGCCATTGAATGCTCCTTATCGTTTGGCATCGGCGTTATCGTCGACACCCATATTCTTCTTAAGCATAGGGGAGAGTACGCCCGTGTGCCATTGACTCCTCACGGGATGGAAAATTACGCCTGTATGCCATCGCGTGCGCCAGCAACGCTCCGGCTCGTAACGCGCAGAGCGCAAAATCCGGGCGAGTCGTTACAATGGCGGATTGTGAACGAATACAAGACCGAACGGGAACAGCGAGAGCGTCGCCGCCGCAATATCATGCGCGCGGTGTGCATTGTTGTCGCTGCTGCCATGCTGCTGAGTCTTGTTATTCCGGCAATCTACGCAGGTCTTTGACGCACCTTGCCCGCGCATGCCCAATGGGGGATATGCGTTCGACACGCATATGTTGTGCGCATTCGAAGCAGACGAACGTAAACAGACCGGACTTACAGTCAACGACAATTATGGTGGTTAACGATGGCAGAATTTGACTATAACCAAGCAATTGGCGACGCACGCGCCAAATATGAATCCATTGCTAAAGCATTGGACATGGATCGTCTGAAGGCAGATATCAAGGATCTTGAAGCAAAGGCTGCAGAGCCTGGCTTGTGGGATGATCCTGAAAACGCGCAGAAGATCACGAGCAAGCTGTCGGCCGCGCAGGCTCAGCTTCGTCGCCTTACCTCCGCGAACCAGCGCATTGATGATGTAGAAACGCTGGTTGAACTTGGTCGTGAGATGGAAGATGCTGACTCGCTTGCTGAAGCACAAAGTGAAATCGGTAAGATTCAGCAAGATCTTGACGACATGGAAATCCAGACGCTGCTCGACGGCGAATACGATGAGCGTTCCGCAGTTGTGACGATTCGTTCCGGTGCGGGCGGCGTGGACGCAGCTGATTTTGCGCAGATGCTGCTGCGCATGTACCTGCGTTGGGCGGAGCGCAACGGCTACAAGGCCAAGGTAATGGACACCTCGTACGCGGAAGAAGCTGGCATTAAGTCTGCGACCTTCCAGGTAGATGCACCGTACGCGTTCGGCCGCCTGTCGGTTGAAGGCGGTACGCACCGCCTCGTGCGTATCTCCCCGTTCGATAACCAGGGCCGCCGCCAGACCAGCTTCGCAGCGGTCGAAGTGGTGCCGCTCGTTGAGGCGACCGATCACATTGATATTCCGGACACTGATATCCGTATCGATACGTACTGCTCCTCTGGTCCTGGCGGTCAGGGCGTGAACACTACGTACTCCGCAGTGCGCATTACCCACCTTCCGACCGGCATTGTCGTGACGATGCAGGATGAGCGCTCGCAGATTCAGAATCGTGCTGCCGCTATGGCAGTGCTTCAGTCTCGACTGCTCGTGCTGCGCCACGAAGAAGAGGCCAAGAAGAAGAAGGAAATCGCCGGCGATATTAAGGCCAGCTGGGGTGACCAGATGCGCTCGTACGTGCTGCACCCGTACCAGATGGTGAAGGACTTGCGCACCGGTTACGAGACAAGCCAGACGCAGGCTGTGTTCGATGGCGATATTGACGCGTTCATTGAGGCTGGCATTCGCTGGCGTCACGAGCAGCGCCGTCAGGCTGCTGCCGAGGCTGAAGCGGCTAAGTAAGTCTGAGTAGTCGCAGCGGCTCCCGGCGGCATAGGGGGCCTGAAGGGATCAAAGGAAAGCGACATGGCACTCATTTCGTTGGATCATGTGAGCAAGGTCTATCCGCGCGGTACGCGCCCAGCCTTGGATGATGTCAACCTGCATATTGACCGCGGTGACTTCGTCTTTTTGGTGGGCGCGTCCGGCTCCGGCAAGACAACGCTGCTGAGCCTGCTGCTGCGTGAAGAAGAAGCCACCGATGGTGAAATCCGTGTGGCGGGTAACGATCTGCGCCGCCTGACCAATCGTCAGGTGCCGCAGTATCGCCGTTCGATCGGTTTTGTGTTCCAGGATTACAAGCTGCTGGCAAACAAAACCGTGTGGCAGAATGTGGCATTCGCGCTTGAAGTGATTGGCACGCGTCGTTCGGCGATTAAGTCACTCGTGCCTCAGGTGTTGCAAACGGTTGGCCTGACCGGCAAGGAAGGCAACTATCCGCATGAGCTGTCGGGTGGTGAGCAGCAGCGTGTGGCTATTGCTCGCGCGTATGTGAATCATCCGCAGATTCTGCTGGCTGATGAGCCTACCGGTAACTTGGATCCGACGACTTCGCTGGGCATTATGGAAGTGTTGGATGCGATTAACCGCACTGGTACCACGATTGTGATGGCGACGCACAATGAGGAGATTGTTAATTCGATGCGCAAGCGCGTTGTTGAATTACACTCTGGCAAGATTGTGCGTGATGAGGCTCAAGGTTCCTATGATTCTGCAGAGTTCTTCCCCGATAGTGAGGTAGCTTCGAAGGCGCATCAGGCGTTGAGCGGGGTTGCTGCTGACAGTAGCGATGAGCATGAGCGTTTCCGCCCGAAGCATGCAGCGGTTGAATCTGTTGAGGTGACGACCATTGAAGCGAAGGGCGAGGAAGGCGCTGTCGAAGGCGTGCGTATGGTTGCGCAGGCTGTTGATGGCGATGTGCGCAATGAGGGTATTGCCCGCCTTGCGCAGTCGGTACATTCGGGCCGTACCGGCCGATATGGTGAAGCGTTCCAGTCAGTTGAAGATACGCTGACGTGGGGTAAGGGCTTGGATCTCGAACAGTTAGCTCGCCAAGAAGCTGAGGCCGCAGCACAATCGCAGGCCGAAGCAGCAACGCCGGACGCGCAAGCTGAACAGTCCGAAGCGCCTGCGGAGAACCATGATTCCACCGAGAACCGTGACTCCGCCACGATTGATGAGCGTAAACCAGCTGACGAAACTGGCGACGCTGAAGAGCTGAGCGAGCCGGTTGCAGCATCTGAGCCTGCTGCTGAGAACGCTGAAACTACTGAGGCTGCTGAAACCGAGGCAGAGAGCGCTAGCGCAATGCCTCCGAGCCCGCCAATGCCGCCCGCACCACCAGCCCCTCCAGCTGCCGCAAAGAACGAACAGCAGCATAGCGAACATGAGGCAACGAGCACGACCACACAGGAGCATCAGTGATGAGAATTCGGTTCATTCTTTCTGAAACATGGACCAGTTTGCGCCGCAACGTATCGATGATCGTTTCGGTAATGCTCGTCACGTTCATTTCCTTCGTGTTTATTGGCGCGTCCGCGCTGCTGCAGGCGCAGATCACTAAAGCTAAGGGCGATTGGTACGACAAGGTTGAGGTTGTGGTGTGGCTGTGCCCTGACGGTACCAGTCAAGCCGCTACCTGCTCTACTGGCAAGGCGCCAACGCAGCAGGAAATCCTCGAGCTTGAAGATGTGATTAACAATGAGCTCGGCGGTGACGTATCGAAGATCACGTATGTGAACCGCGAGGACTTCTTCAAAAACACGTTCCTCAAGCAGTATCCGAACGGTGTGTATCAAGGCCGTACGCTTACTGCCTCTGATATGCAGGATTCGTTGCGTTTGAAGCTTAAAGATCCAACGAAATATCAGGTGGTTTCTGAAGTATTGAGCGGGCGCACTGGTGTTGAAGAGGTTGTTGATCAGCGGCAGATTTTCGACCCCGTGTTCGCTGTGCTGAATCGCGCTACCGTGGTGACGGTTGTACTCGCAGCAGTAATGATCGTGGTAGCCATCATGCTTACGGCTACCACAATTCGCATGAGCGCTGCGTCGCGTAAAAACGAAACAGAAATCATGCGACTCGTCGGTGCCTCGAATTGGACGATTCGACTGCCCTTCATTCTTGAAGGTGTAATTGCTTCGTTCCTTGGATCGGCGCTGGCAGTTGGCGCGTTGAGCGCAATCGTCAAAGTGTTTATTACCGACTGGTTGGCCGGTAGTGTCCGCTGGATGCCGTTCATTACGCAAGCAACTGTTTGGTTGACAGCTCCGGCTCTTATTGGCGGCGCAATGATTCTTTCTGCGATTGCTTCGGCAATTTCACTGCGTCGTTATCTGAAAGTGTGAGATTCGCCGCTAAGCCGTTCGCCAATGGCGCATCGCTTTCAGATTCGTTCGTTACAATGCCACACATACTGTGCTTCAAGGAAGGCTGGGAACAACATATGAAGAGGATGGCGAAACGCGCACGTGCGTTCACCGCTCTAATGCTGGCGGCTGCCACGGCATTTGGATTTGGCACAATTACGGCGGCTACGCCCTCAAGCGCACAAGCTGTTCCTAGCATGAGCGAATACCAGCAGAAAGTGCAGAATCATAACAATCTCAAAGCACAGCTTGCTGGCGTGGACTCTAAACTCGCTGATCTTATTGTGAAGCTCAACGATCTGACCGAAAACCAGATCCCTGCAGCTGAACAGGCAGCGCAGGAAGCAGCGCAGAAAGCAGAACAGGCAAAAAGCCTCGCGGAAGCAACCGCAGCACGACTTGAAGCAGCGAAGAACGATAAAACTTCGTTGGAAGAAAAAATCAAGCAAACTGGTGCAGATTACGATGATGCGAAGGATGCTGTCGCCCAGTTGGCACGTGAAAGCTTCCACGGCTCTGACGCTTCGAACGTTATGGATGTGGTCACAAACGCAACCACTACGGAAGATTTCGTTAACAAAATGCAGTCTGAAGCAGCGGTTACCCGAAGCGAAGCGAATGCGGCCAATGATGCTGCTACTAGCTTGAACACGTCAATGAACCGCAAGCAGCGTTTGAGCGCTATCGAAGATGAAATCACTCAGCTGAAAGTGCAGGCAGATGAGCAGGCTGCAAGCGCACAGCAGGCCGCTAACGCCGCTGCCGCCAAGCAGCAAGAACTGCAAACGTTGCGCGATGAGAGTACCGCTGCGCGTAGCCAGTTGGAATCGCAGAAAAACGCACTCACCACGCAGTCTGCGAAAGAAGCAGCCGAACTCGTGTCGATGAAGGCGGAAATCGATGCGTGGAGCGCGCAAAACAATACCGGCAAAGCGGACGCGAGCACTGGTGGCGCACAGCAGACTGGCGGCAGCTCATCGGCAGGCAGCAGCAGCGGATCCTCATCGAACAGCTCATCGAATAACAGCAGTTCAAATGCTGGCAATGCTGGCAACGCTGGTGGCAGCCAAGCTGGCGGTTCCGGCAATGCAAACGGCATGAACTACGACGTGCCGGGTAACTGCTATGAGGGCATGGCGTACTGCTACGGCCACCCCACTGGCAACACGGTTGGCGGCAGCGCCTACCCGTGGAGCCAGTGCACGTGGTACGCCTACCGTCGCCGCGTGTACTATTACCATCTGCCTACCGGCTCATACATGGGCAACGGTCAGGATTGGGCAAACAGCGGTCGTAAGCTCGGCTACCTGGTCAACCGCACACCGCACGTTGGCGCAGCAATGGTCTTCAAAGCCGGTCAGCTCGGTCACAGTCCGATCTACGGTCACGTCGCCGTCGTCGAACGAGTGAACGCGGACGGTTCTGTATTCATCTCCGAATGCGGTTCCATCTGGCAAGGTAACGCTCACTGGATGACCGTGTACAACGCGAGCAACTACGAATACGTGCACTACTGATCGCAATATCGCCGATCACACACATCAGGGAAGATATGGCAAAACAACAAGGAACAGGACTGATCGCCCAAAATCGTAGGGCACGCCACGATTACATTATCGAAGACACCTATGAGGCAGGCATGGCGCTGACTGGCACGGAAGTGAAATCACTCCGTGAAGGCCGCGCATCACTGTCTGAAGCGTTCGTTTCTATCGATCGCCGTGGCGAAATCTGGCTCGAAGGCGCGAACATTCCCGAATATCTCAACGGGACATGGAACAATCATGCGCCTAAGCGCAAGCGCAAACTACTGCTCCACGCAGCGCAGATTGCGAAACTGGCACGCCAAACCGAGGCAAAAGGTTACACTATCGTCCCCTTGAGCCTCTATTTCAACAAAGACGGCCGAGCCAAAGCAGAAATTGCTCTCGCGCGAGGCAAACGCGAATTTGATAAGCGCCAGGCACTGCGCGAAGAACAAGACAAGCGTGAAGCGCTACGCGTTATGCGCTACCGCAACATGCGTTCGCGCTAAACAGTGCGATTACACAGCGCGCTAAACACCACAATGAGTCAGGCAGACAATGCAGTTTGCCTGACTCATGTGCAACAGCAGAACATGATCGGGAACGCAAATCTTACGAGCACATGTCCACGTAGCGAACAAAAAACCGTAGTTTTACGCTCCCGTAGCATGACGAACCTACTCTCCACAATTAGCCGGAAATATACCCGCCGGTCGACACATTCTGGAGAGAGGAAATCCGATGTCTTACAGCAAGGGAATACGTTGCGCGACTGCGGCTGCGCTCAGTGCCGCTATGATCATGTCATTCGCCGCCTGCGGCACTACTGATGAAGGGGATTCCAATTCGTCCGCAGATGGCAATTCATCTACTTCGTCATCTACCAAAGGTTTTGACACGAGCAGCATCAAGAAAGACGATGCGATCGCAGCGCTCCTGCCTGATTCGGTAGCAGGAGACGGCACGCTCACTGTTGGCACCGACACATCGTATGCGCCCGCAGAGTTTTTGGCTGAAGATGGCAAAACAGCGGTTGGCTTCGACGTTGACTTGTCGAAAGCAATAGCCGCGGTATTCGGACTCAAGGAAGAAACAATCTCATCCACGTTCGACTCGATTATTCCTTCTGTCGGCTCCAAATACGATATTGGCATTTCATCGTTCACTGTTACCCCCGAACGCATGGATGCTGTTGATTTTGTCACGTATTTCAAAGCCGGATCCACCTGGGTAGTGCGCAAAGGCAATCCCGATAACGTGGATACGTCAAACTTGTGCGGCGTAAAAGTTGCCGTACAAACTGGCACTACGCAGGAAGAAGAAGTCAACAAAGCCAACGAACAGTGCAAAGCTGATGGCAAAGATGCAATCGACATCCAGTCATCGAAACTGCAAACGGACGTGACTACTGCTGTTGCTTCCGGCAAAGCATCAATCTTCTATGCGGATTCACCAGTTGCCGGTTACGCCATCTCGCAGACCGGTGACACGTTGGAAACCTTGGGCGATGATACTGGCGTGACCCCAGAAGCAGTAGCTATTAAGAAGGGTGATTCTGCCACTGCACAAGCTGTACAGAAAGCCATCCAAAAGCTGATGGACGATGGCACGTACGACAAGATTCTCTCCACGTGGGGTGTGGAATCCGGTGCGCTCGACAAGGCTGAAATCAACCCGACTGTCGAATAACCATTGCGTCAGCTTCATGCAGTAGGGGGAGCTGACTGCCTCGTAACAGGAAAAACTCGTCCTCTCTGTATACTCGGTAAACGGAACGAGAACCGAGAGAACGGAGAGGACTCATCATGTTCAAATCATTGAAAAGCGCGGCTGCGTTGACACTGAGCGCTGCACTGCTGTTCAGCGTTGCTGCTTGTGGCACTACTGATACCACGACTGACGATAACGGTCAGGCTGCAAACGCTACAGAAGGCTACGATCTGAGCAGCGTCAAGACCAACGATGATATCGCGGCCCTGCTGCCAAGCTCAGTGAAAGATGCTGGCAAGCTCACCGTCGGTATGGAATTGTCGTATGCGCCGGCTGAATTCCTTGCAGAAGATGGCAAGACGCCTGTCGGCTACGATGTTGACATTGCAACCGCAATCGGCAAGCTTGCCGGCGTCAAAACTGACATTATCTCCTCCACGTTCGATTCCATTGTGCCGTCTGTCGGCTCGAAATACGATCTGGGCATTACTGCAATGACCATCACCGAGGAACGCTTGGACGCAGTTGACTTCGTCAGCTACTACCGTGCCGGCTCCAGCTGGGTAGTCAAGAAGGGCAATCCGAACAAGGTTGATACCTCAAATCTGTGCGGTCTGAAAATCGCCGTGCAGACCGGTACCGTGCAGGAAGAAGAAGCCAACAATGCGGCCAAGCAGTGCAAGGCTGATGGTAAGGATGCAGTCGAAGTGCTGTCTACCAAGCTGCAGACCGATGCTGCTACCAGCGTAGTAACCGGTAAGGCTGACGTGTTCTACGCTGACTCGCCGGTTGGCGGTTACGCAATTTCGCAGACCGGTGGCGAACTGGAAATGCTCGGCGATGTTGAAGGCACTGCCAAGCAGGGTGTGGCCATTAAGAAGGGCGACGAGCAGATGGATAAGTTCATCCAGGCTGCCGTGCAGGAGCTCATGGACGATGGCACGTACGGCAAGATCCTCAAGCATTGGGGCGTGGAATCCGGTGCTATCGACAAGGCTGAAATCAACCCGACTGATCTGGCGTAATTCCGTTTATCTCGGCTCCCCTTGCTAGGGGAGCTGTCGAACGAAGTGAGACTGAGGGGTAGTCAACGGTTCTGAACGTTTCATAGTTGTTGACACCCCCAGTCAGCTGCGCTGACAGTCTCCTCAGCTGAGGAGCCGAGACATGGTATAAGGACTGAAAACATATGGCGAAAAAACAAGCTGACGGTGACGGGCTGAACATCCCTAATCGCATTCACGCGCTGCCAGTCAAGCGACCTGGCCCAATCGTGGCTGCGGTTATTGTGGTGTTGCTCGCGGCAATGCTCATCCAAGGCATGATCACCAATCCGCGTCTCGAATGGCCGGTCGTCTGGAAGTACCTGTTCAACGAGAACGTACTCGAAGGCATACGCTACACACTTGAACTCACTGTTATCTCAATGGTGCTAGCGATCATACTGTCAGTCATCCTCGCCATTATGCGCAAATCCATTAACCCAGTATTGCGCGGTGTCAGCTGGTTCTTCATTTGGTTCTTCCGCGGAACCCCTGTATACACGCAGCTCGTATTCTGGGGCCTGTTTGCCGTGCTCATTCCGCGACTGAGCATCGGCATTCCATTTACTGACATTTCATTCTGGAGCGTGAGCTCACAGGATGTTATCACTGCGTTCAACGCTGCATGGATTGGCTTGGCACTCAACGAAGCTGCCTACCTGTCTGAAATTGTGCGCGCAGGTCTTGAAGCAGTCGACCCCGGTCAAACCGAGGCTGCAAAAGCACTCGGCATGAAGCGCTCGCTCATCATGCGACGTATTATCCTGCCGCAAGCCATGCGCATTATCATTCCTCCCACCGGCAATGAGACCATCGGCATGCTGAAAACCACGTCCCTGGTTACTGCCGTTCCCTTCACGCTCGAACTGCAGTTCGCTACTGGTGCGATCGCTAATCGCATTTACAAGCCGATTCCGCTGTTGCTCGTAGCCTGCTTCTGGTACCTGCTCATCACCTCGATTCTGATGATCATCCAGTCGCGTATTGAGAAGCATTTCGGTAAGGGCTTCGACGCGCGCGCAATGGGCACTCGTGGCAAGCAGCCGCCGCTGCCAGGTAAAACTGATGGCGAGCCAAAAGACAACGTCAACAAGATCAACGAAGCCGGATTTACCGGTATGACTGCGTGAGCGGGGAGAGGAAGTATCAATGGCTGACACTACAAAACTCGCGAACAGCGGGCTTACGCCGGCAGTCAAAGCAACCGGCGTACACAAGGCGTTTGGCTCACTGCATGTGCTCAAAGGCGTTGACCTGACGGTAATGCCCGGCACGGTAACCGTGATTCTTGGCCCCTCCGGCTCCGGCAAATCCACGTTCCTGCGCCTGATCAACCAGCTTGAAACGCTTACCGGCGGCGAAATTGAAGTTGACGGCGAACTCATCGGCTACAAGCGCACTGGTAAAACTGATGCGGACGGCCATGAGATTCTGCAAACGCTCGACGATAAGGCTGTAGCAGCGCAACGCTCCAAACTCGGCATGGTGTTCCAACGTTTCAACCTGTTCCCGCACATGACCGCTATTGAAAACGTGATGGAAGCACCCGTACACGTGAAGCACATGAGCAAGTCTGATGCGCGCGAACTGGCAACCATGGAACTGAATCGTGTTGGGCTCGGGGAGCGACTCGACTACTACCCGTCTGAACTGTCTGGCGGCCAGCAGCAGCGTGTTGCCATCGCGCGTGCGCTTGCGATGAAACCCGAAATCATGCTGTTTGACGAGCCAACATCCGCGTTGGATCCTGAACTCGTAGGCGAAGTGCTGGGCGTGATGCTTTCGCTTGCACGCGAAGGCATGACGATGATCGTCGTCACGCACGAGATCGGTTTCGCGCGCGAAGTCGCTGACCAAGTGGTCTTTATGGATGGTGGCGTGGTTGTAGAAGCAGGCGGCCCAGAGATTATTGATCATCCGAGCGAACCACGATTCAAAGACTTCTTGCAACACGTGCTGTAATCATTAATCAACAGTAGTGACTGGCGATAGGAAAGCAGCAGAGCAATAAAGCAGGGCTGGTAGATCATCATTAGCATTCTCTAGGATGATCTCCAGCCTTTTTGTTGCTTTCGATACAGCGCGCAGAATAACAATGCGTGGCGCGCACACGGCATCTGCACATGACGGTTACGTTGTCTTGGTAGGCTGGTGAGCCATGTGTGGAATTGTAGGATATGCAGGATCGCCGTCAACAGCATGCGGCAAACCCCTTGAAGTATGTTTGCAAGGACTAGGACGACTCGAATACCGCGGGTATGATTCAGCTGGCGTAGCACTCTCCGCTCCCGGCATGGAACGCGTAGCCGTACGCAAAAAGGCCGGTCGCCTCGCCAACCTCGTCGAAGACATTGAACGCAAGCCAATGCCAGCAGCAACCGTAGGCATTGGTCACACGCGTTGGGCTACCAACGGTGAACCATCCGACGTCAACGCTCACCCGCACACCAGCGCAGACGGCAAAGTTGCCATCATTCACAATGGCATCATCGAAAACGCCTCCCAACTGCGCCTCGACCTGCAGGCAGAAGGTTACCGATTCTCCTCCAGCACCGATACCGAAGTTGCCGCAAAACTGCTCGGCAAAATCGTCGATCGCATCATCGCAGAAGACGGCAAACCTGACCTGTTCAAAGCCGTACGCCGCCTCGCACGCATGCTCGAAGGCGCGTTCACCATCCTCGCCACCGACTGCCGCCAACCAGACATCATCGTCGGCGCGCGCCACGATTCACCACTCGTTGTCGGTCTCGGCGACGGCGAGAACTTCCTCGGCTCCGACGTAGCCGCATTCGTCGCATACACCAAGCGCGCGCTCGAAGTCGACCAAGACCAGGCCGTATGCGTTTCTGCAGACAAAGTAATCGTCACCGACTTCGACGGCAACGTGATCGAAGATCCAAAAACATACACAGTCGACTGGGATGCTTCCGCCGCTGAAAAAGGCGGTTGGGATTCGTTTATGGACAAGGAAATCCACGAAGACCCGGCAGCCGTCCAGCGCACGCTGCTCGGCCGACTCGACAAGCACGGCGACTTGAACCTTGATGAAGTACGCATTGAAGAACACGACTTCAAAGCGATCGACAAAATCATCGTTATCGCGTGCGGTACCGCCGCATACGCGGGCATGGTCGCCAAATACGCGATCGAACACTGGGTGCGCATTCCAGTCGAAGTTGAACTCGCGCACGAATTCCGCTACCGCGACCCGATTCTGACGCCGCGCACGCTTGTTGTCGCCATCTCACAGTCCGGCGAAACCATGGACACGCTGATGGCTTTGCGTCACGCGCGCGAACAGGGCTCCAAGGTGCTGGCGATCTGCAACACGCAAGGCGCGTCCATTCCGCGCGAATCCGACGCCGTACTCTACACGCACGCCGGCCCCGAAGTCGCCGTCGCATCCACCAAAGCGTTCGTCGCACAAATCACCGCCGCCTACGTGCTCGGCCTGTATCTTGCGCAAGTCAAAGGCGCAATGTTCCGCGACGAAATCCACGCTACGCTCGGCTCGCTCAAAGCCATGCCGCGCAAAATCCAGTGGATTCTCGACACGCAAACCAAAGCCGTGCAAAAAGCCGCCGAGCAGATGGTTAACGCGAAATCATTCCTATTCCTCGGCCGCCACGTTGGCTACCCGGTAGCGATGGAAGGCGCACTCAAACTCAAAGAGATCGCATACACGTTCACCGAAGGATTCGCAGCCGGCGAGCTCAAGCACGGCCCGATCGCACTCGTAGATGAAGGCGAACCGATCGTATTCATCGTGCCGCCTGAACGCGGTCGCAACGTACTGCATGCGAAAGTAATCTCCGGCATCGAAGAAGTTCGAGCACGTGGCGCGTTCATTATCGCCGTGGCTGAAGAGGGTGACCCGGATGTGGAACGCTACGCGGACGTCGTGTTCTGGCGGCCGAAAGCACCGACGCTGATGAGCCCGCTCGTTGATGTGGTGCCGTTGCAGCTGTTTGCAATGGATATGGCTAAGCTCAAGGGCTACGACGTGGATAAGCCGCGCAATCTCGCGAAGTCTGTAACCGTGGAGTAGTTGGCGGTTTTTGTTAGTTTCCATTTAATGGCCGGTGATTGACGGCGAGATGGTTTGTACGTGATGACCGGCGGAGGTCGGCATATGCAACGCTGGACACACTCAAGGCCGTTCGGCCAAGCCTACGGTCCAGCATTGCATATGCCGACCTCCGCCTCGTTGCGCTGGAATGTCACGTTCAATCCGGCCGTGGTAAATCTGGCGAAACGTAACGTTACATATTGAGGAGGGAGTGGTTCGGACATACATTGTTCGACCGTAAAGACTTGGCCAGAGCGGCCCGGAGCGTGTCGAACAATGTATGTCCGAACCACTCCCGGATGCCGCTGAAACTAAGGGAGTGGGTGATCACGTGACGCAGACACGACGGCATCGGTGGGTGGTTCAGGAGCCGGGGATTCCGTTTGCGTTGGATGTGTTGTATGAGGATGCGGGGATTATCGTTGTTGATAAACCGCATTTTTTGGCCACTACGCCACGCGGCATGTGGTATCGCGAAACTGCGTTGATTCGCTTACGGGAACTCTATGGTGAGCCAGATATTGTGCCTGCACATCGATTGGATCGTCTCACGGCTGGCCTGGTTGTATTCGTGCGCGATCCTGCGCTGCGTGGCGCATACCAGATGCTGTTTCAAGAACGGCGCACCACCAAAACATATGAGTGTTTAGCGCCTGTGGCTCCGATTCAGCGGCCTCGTTATGGCACCATTGAACGATTGGAATCGCCGCGCGTGTTCCCATTGCGTCGTCGTTCGCGCATTGTCAAAGATCGTGGCATCTTGCAGGCATATGAGGAGCCAGGCGCAGTCAATGCGGAAACAGTCATCGAACTAGGGGAGCAGGTCAGCTACCAATCTGGTATTCGCGCGTACACGCTGCATCCGCGCACTGGCAAAACACATCAGCTGCGCGTACACATGAATTCGTTGGGACTGCCAATTATTGGTGACGATTTTTACCCGCAGATAGTTGAACGACCATACGATGATTTTTCACAGCCGCTTGAATTGATTGCACGTCGATTATCATTCACCGACCCGGTGTCAGGCGAGCTGCGCACATTCGTATCACGCATACCGTTAGGGCAGCACAACGCCTGAGCTTTATGAGTTGCATGTGATGGTTTGCGCGGATGATTCACTGCGCAAACCATCCGCGCAAACCATCACATGAGAAGCTGATGTGCAATGCGCTTAATTGTCGAGCTCACGCACAGAGCTGCGTTCCACCAGTTCTGCTGGCACAACGGTTTTTACGCCAGCGGGCACTTTAGCACCCTCGCACATGCGCTTGATCATGGCAAACGATTCACGACCAATCTCATTGAACTTCATGCGCATGGTGGTCAATGTCAGTCGCGGTACGAGCCCGGCAAGCGAATCATCAACGCCAACAACGCTCACATCTTCAGGCACGCGTTTGCCAGCCGCCTGCAATCCCAGCATTGCACCATACGCCATCTGATCATTAGCAGCATAAATTGCCGTGCAGTTGGGGTCATGTGCGAGTGCAAGACCGGCTTGATAGCCACTGTCAGCTTCCCAATCGCCAAGATACGTGGGCGGAATTGGCAATCCGAGTTGTTCAAGCGTGTCATGCCAGCCTTGTGCGCGGCTTTCGGCTGCGCGCGAGGATGAGGGGCCGGCGATGTGATACACGGTTTTATGTCCCTTGCTGAGCAGATAGTCAACAACTGCTGTAGAGCAACCGTATTGATCTGCGTCAATAGTGGGGCAGTAGTTCGCAGGATCTTCGGAGATAATGACCACCGGCAGATCCTTGGTTGGACGGAATTCGTCGAAATCAGTGATGTGCTGTTCGAGAATTACGATAACGCCGTCAACAGGCAGTTGCTTCATGCGTTCAATAGCGCTTTGCAGCGTACGATTTTTGCCTTCGCCGAACTTATGCACAGTGATGGCATAACCTTCGTCAACGGCTGCGCCGGCGATACCGTCGAGAATGCGCGCGTTACCATAATTCGTCATGTTAAACATGACGACGCCTACATCTTTGAAACGACCATGTTTCAACGCGCGCGCAGCATAATTGGGTCGGTAACCAAGCTTTTCCATGGCAGCTTCGACACGCTGACGCGTTTCCGGGCGTACGGCAGTGCTGCCATTAGCTACGCGTGATACTGTTTGTGGCGAAACGCCGGCGGCTTTGGCGACATCTTGCATCGATGCCGGTTGTGTGCGATCCATCATTTCCTGCTTTGTTATGTGAAACGTCTATGTTTTCGCTGCCATTATAGTAGACACAAATAGGCGACTTGCCGCACGCCTAAGTGGACAATTCCAACAATGGTGATATTATGATAACGCAAACATTTGTTGGAGTGTATGTGCGTCCATCGCCTTGCAATGTAGGGTGGCGAGTCGCACATACGCGGGGTTGATCCTTCGAAGGAGAGGGTTATGGCGTCTGTTGATGTTGCCGCGGGTACGTCTTCTGCGCGTGTGAATCGGCATCGTGCTGATTGGCGTGGTTGGAAGTTTATGTGGCCGTTTGCGGTTGTGTTTGTGTTTGTGTTTATCGTGCCGATTGTGTACGCGATCTATATCAGTTTCTTTCAGAAGAAGATGATTGGTGGCACGGTATTCGTGGGGCTTGCGAATTACGCGCGTTTGTTTGGTGATACGCAGTTCTGGTCTTCGGTGGTGCGTGTTGCTTTGTTTACGATTGTTCAGGTGCCGATTATGTTGTGCCTGGCGGCGTTGATGGCTCTGGCGTTGGATTCGATGAAGCTTCATGGTACGAAGTTTTTCCGTATCTCGACGTTTTTGCCGTATGCGGTGCCTGCTGTGGTGTCGACCATGATTTGGGGTTTTGTGTATGGTGCTAAATACGGCTTGGTTGGAAGCCTGAATGATTTGTTGGGTACGAATATTGACGTGCTTGCTCCTTCGGTGTTGCTGGCGTCGATCGGTAATATCGTGACGTGGGAGTTCACGGGTTATAACATGTTGATCTTCTACTCGTCTCTGTCTACGATTCCGCATTCCCTGTATGAGGCGGCGTCGATCGATGGCGCGTCGGAGTGGCAGATCGTGAAGAGCATCAAGCTGCCTGAGTTGAGGGGTTCTCTGGCGATTACGGTGATTTTTTCGATTATTGGTTCGTTCCAGTTGTTTAATGAGCCTTCGATTTTGCAGAATATGGTGCCGGGTAATGCGATTACGACGTATTACACGCCGAATATGTATGCGTATAACCTGTCGTTCACTGGTAACCAGAGTAATTATGCTGCTGCACTGGCGATTGTGATGGCTGTGATCACGATGGCGATTGCGTATGCGGTGCAGTTGAACAGTATGAAGGAGCAGATGAAGTAATGATGCTTGAGTCTGTACCTGTACTGGTGACTGTGGTTTTGAGTGTTGAGGAGTGTGCGTGATGAGTAGTGCGACTGGTGTGTCGTTGAAAGAGCAGGAGAGGGCTGCGCGTAAGGCTGAGAAGGCTCGTCAGAAGCGTGTAGCGGCTGACGAAAAAGCCGAGCGGAAACGTAGTGAAAAAGCGGGTTTTGCGAATGTGAATAATCCGCGTCGCTCAAAGTTGCTCACGTTCCTGTGTGCGATTTTTGCGGTGTATTGCTTGTTCCCGTTCGTGTATTTGGCGGTGAATGCGACGAAGACGCAGGCTGATTTCACGAGCACGTTTGGTTTGGGTTTCGGCCGTAGTTTCGCGCTGTGGGACAATATTGTTACGGTGTTTACGTATCAGGATGGGATTTTTGCGCGTTGGTTGATTAACACCCTGTTTTACGTGATTGTTGGTGCTGGTGGTGCCACACTGTTGGCGATTATGGGTGGCTACGCGTTGGCGAAGTTCCGTTTCCCGGGTCGTAATGCAGTATTCGTAGTGATCATTGGTGCGATTTCAGTGCCTGGTATTGCTCTTGCTGTCCCGCAGTTCCTCCTGTTCGCGAAACTGGGCTTGACGAATACGCCGTGGGCTATGATCATCCCGAGCCTCATCTCCCCGTTTGGCCTTTACCTTATGTGGATTTTTTCGGAGCAGGCGGTGCCGCAGGAATTGTTGGAGGCTGCTCGCGTGGATGGTGCTTCGGAGTTTCGTACGTTCTGGCAGATTAGTTTGCCATTGTTGGCTCCGGGTATTGTGACGACTGCGTTGTTTACGATTGTGGCGACGTGGAATAATTACTTCCTGCCGTTGATTATGTTGAAGGATGCTGACTGGTATCCGTTGACGATTGGTTTGAACCAGTGGAAGGATCAAGCCTCTACTGCTGGTGGTCAAGCTATCCAGAACCTGGTGATCACGGGCAGCTTGATTACGATTATTCCGTTGGTGATTGCGTTCCTGTGCTTGCAGAAGTACTGGCAGTCCGGTCTGGCCGCAGGCGCCGTCAAGGAGTAATCCACTACCAATTGATACTCATGCCGGAATCGATGTTTTCGTCGTTTTCGTCGGTTCCGGCACGAGTACCCTATATCACATACATCAGCCGATGCGGGCGTTCGGGTGAAGGCGCCCGGGCGCCCGCATCAGCGTTACACTGCGATACAACATCGCAGGCACGTTCACCTAACAACAAGGAGTGCACATGAGCAAGCGTAGAGAACATCGCTGGCCACAGCCTCTCAAAGGCTCACAAGCCCGCATTTGGTATGGCGGTGATTACAACCCAGACCAGTGGCCAGAAAGCGTCTGGGATGAAGATGTCGAACTAATGCAGAAGGCCGGCGTCAACCTGGTCTCCCTTGGCATCTTTTCGTGGGCAAAAATCGAGCCTGAAGAAGGCGTCTACGATTTCGACTGGCTGGATCGCATTATCGACAAGCTCGGCAAAGCAGGTATCGCTACCGATCTCGCTTCTGCTACCGCCTCGCCGCCACTATGGCTCACCCAAGCCCACCCGGAAGTGCTGTGGAAGGACTATCGCGGCGACACCTGTTGGCCAGGTGCACGCCAGCATTGGCGCCCCACCAGCCCAATTTTCCGCGAATACGCGTTGAACCTCTGCCGTAAGATGGCCGAGCACTACAAGGACAACCCGTACGTAGTTGCATGGCATGTTGGCAACGAATACGGTTGCCATAATCGCTTCGATTATTCGGATGACGCAATGCGCGCCTTCCAGAAGTGGTGCAAGAAGCGCTACAAGACCATCGATGCGGTCAACGAAGCATGGGGTACCGCGTTCTGGGCGCAGCACATGAACGATTTCTCCGAGATCATTCCGCCGCGCTTCATTGGTGACGGCAACTTCATGAACCCGGGCAAGCTGCTTGACTTCAAGCGGTTCAGCTCCGATGCGCTCAAGGAGTTCTACATCGCAGAACGCGACGTGCTCGCCGAGATTACGCCTGGCCGCCCGTTGACCACCAACTTCATGGTTTCTGCAAGTGGTACTGGTCTCGATTATGACGATTGGGGCAACGAAGTTGACTTCGTCTCCAACGATCACTACTTCACTCCAGGCGATCAGCACTTCGACGAGCTCGCCTACTCGGCATCGCTCACCGACGGCATCGCGCGCAAGGACCCGTGGTTCCAAATGGAACACTCCACGTCCGCAGTCAACTGGCGTCCAATCAACTACCGTGTGGAACCGGGCGCGCTGGTGCGCGACTCGCTCGCACAGGTTGCTATGGGTGCCGACGCGATCTGCTACTTCCAGTGGCGTCAGTCCAAGGCGGGCGCGGAGAAGTGGCATTCGTCGATGGTGCCGCATGCGGGCCCTGATTCGCAGATCTTCCGCGATGTATGCGAGCTTGGCGCTGACTTGGATCGTCTGTCTGACGCAGGCGTGCTGGGCACTCGTCTAGCCAAGTCCAAGGTAGCTATCGTATTCGATTACGAATCGCAATGGGCTACCGAGCACACGGCTACACCAACGCAGAAGGTACACCATTGGACTGAACCGCTCGACTGGTTCCGCGCGTTCGCAGACAATGGCATTACTGCTGATGTTGTGCCAGTGCGCTCCGATTGGGATACCTACGAGATTGCAGTACTACCGTGCGTGTACCTGCTGTCAGCGGACACGAGCCGTCGCGTGCGCGAATACGTAGCAAACGGGGGCAAACTGTTCGTCACGTATTACACCGGACTTGCTGACGAGCGCGATCACGTATGGCTTGGCGGCTACCCAGGTTCGATTCGCGATGTAGTCGGCGTGCGTGTGGAAGAGTTCGCGCCGATGGGCGACGATTTCCCCGGTGCTCTTGATCAGCTCAACCTCGACAATGGTACGGTTGCACACGATTTCGCAGATGTCATCACTTCTACTGCTGACACTGCTCGCGTACTCGCCTCCTATCAGGCAGATCCGTGGACCGGCCTGAACGGTGTTCCTGCCATCGTTGTCAACGAATACGGTGATGGCAAGACCGCATATGTTGGTTGCCGACTGGGCCGTGAGGGACTGGCCAAGAGCCTGCCTCAAGTATTCGATGCACTGGGCATTGAATCCTTCCCAGAGCGCGGTGGCGTACTGCGCGTGGAGCGCGGCGATGGCGAACATCGCTTCGCATTCCTGTTCAACCGCACGCATGAAACGCACGGCGTGCCGGTCGAAGGCGAAGTCTTGGTAGCATCCCTCGCACAGGTTTCGGGCGATACGCTCAGCATCAGCCCGAACGGTGCAGCGGTAGTCAAACTCCAGTAAGGCAGTAACCCGATCAAGCAGTACTACATACTGCTCACACGCAGGCAGCCGTTATCGGCGGCTACCAGCGTAGAGGCGCATGACAATACCGTCATGCGCCTCTTTGTATAAACGGCGGTGTGTAGACTCATACGGGTAGGTATCCACATGAGTTCGGCAGACAAGGGGCGATCATGGCGTTCAGACGAGCGAAGCGAATCATATCCGCAATATGCGTCGCTGCAGCAGCATTGTCTCTCGCTGCCTGCGCACAGTCAGATACGCGCACTACCATCACCGTCTGGTCATGGGAACCCAGCATGAAAGCGGTAATTCAACGCTTCGAAGCCGCTAATCCAGACATTCGAGTCAAACTCAACAACGTCAGCGGTTACGATCATCTCAACTCCGCAATCCAAGACGGTTACGGTACTCCTGACGTAGCGCAGCTCGAATACTTCGCGTTACCCCAGTACGCAGTCAGCGGCCAGCTGCTCGATATTACCGATCGCACCACTGGATATGGTGATTTTTACACCCCCGGCACATGGGCATCCGTACAGTTGGCGGGCAAAGTGTATGCACTGCCCATGGATTCTGGCCCGATGGCGTTTTTCTACAATGAGGACGTGTTCCGCCAAGCGGGCGTTGACGCCACGCAGATTAGAACATGGGATGATTACTACGAAGCCGCTAAAAAACTCAAAGAAATTGGCGTCTATATTGCTGCCGATGCTGGTGACGCAAGCTTCTACGATGCGATGATTTGGCTCGCGGGAGGCCGACCGTTCAGCACATCGTCTGATGGTAAGACTGTGACCGTAAACTTACACGACGATGAGGGCACACAAACCTTCACTGAATTCTGGCAACGCATGATTGATGAGGATCTGGTCAATACTCATTTGCAAACATGGTCAGAACGTTGGAAGAAAGCACTCGGTGATGGCAGCGTCGCATCCGTATTTGCTGGCGCGTGGATGCCGTCGCTCTTGCTTTCTGATGTGCCCGGTACTGCAGGATTATGGCGAGTTACACAAATGCCCACCGTTGATGGGTCTGCAACAAACGCAGAAAATGGCGGTTCAGCGCTCGGCGTGTTGCACACGACGCGCAAGCCGGAAGCTGCATTCCGTTTCGTAGATTTCGTATGCCATGACAAAGCTGGTATTGACGAGCGTGTTGACGGTGGTGCGTTCCCCGCAGATAACACAACGTTGAGTGATGACGCATTCCTGCGGAAAACAACCATTAAGGATTCGCGCGGTATTGCCATCCCATATTTTGGCGGCCAAGAATTCAACAAAGAACTGTCTGAGGCTGCTGAAACGGTATCAACCGGCTACCGTTACTTGCCGTTTGAAGTATATGCGCGTTCGGATTTCCGCGCGACCGTTGGCAAAGCATATGAATGGGAGAACATACGCCAAGCCTACGATGAAGCAAAAGCCAAACGTGATGCGGGCCTTACCGGAACAGATGGTAAAGCGATTGCCTTGCCTGAAAAACCCGGCAAGAAAGTGTCACTATCCGCAGGCATTGCTTTGTGGCAGAAAGATCTCAAAGAATACGGAGCAAATCAAGGTTTTACGATCAGCGAATAGCACAGCAATAGCACAAAACGGTAGAGAGCAGTTGCGCAATGTGAAGTGAGTGCAACCGCTCTATACCGCTTTGCATATGCTGCTATTTATTGCGTTGAGGATATTGCGTTGAGGGTACAAGTAATTACCGCGCATTGCGCTGATAAATCAACAACATGCCTTTAAAAATCAAATCAGGATCATACACATCAATCAGATCAGTATCATCGGCAAACACGCGCCCAAGCCCACCAGTAGCGATCACTTGGAAATGTTCGCCTTGCAATTCGCGGCGGAACTGATCGATCGTACGTTCAACACCACCGAGGAACGTGTAATACAAGCCGGCTTGCATGCAGGTTTTCGTATTCGTTCCCAAAATCGTCGTCGGCCGCGTAATTTCCACTTCCGGCAGCTGTGCAGTGTCCCCCCACAGCGCTGCCGCACCTGCGCGAATACCGGTAGTAATCACGCCTGCGTCAATCACACCATCAGCACTCACATGCGTAAACGTTGTCGCCGTACCAAAATCAGCCACTAGCACCGGGCCACCATACGTACGGTATGCGCCAACACAGTCCGCGAGAATGTCCGCGCCCAACGACTTTGGATCATCAACCCGCACATTCATGCCGGTTTTAACCCCCGGGCCAACAACCATTGGTTCAAGTCCAAGGAATTTAATAATGCTCGCGCGGAACGAATGCATGACCTTCGGCACCACCGAACAAATAATCACATCGTCAACATCACGTGGTGTGAAACCACTCATGCGCAAGAATTCAGTGAGAAATAATCCGTATTCGTCAGAAGTGTGGTTGGCTTTGGTGGTAATACGATACGTGCCAACGATGTCATCGTCTTGAAGAAAACCAAGCACGATATTGGTGTTGCCAATGTCCACTGCGACGAGCATATGCGTCCCCTCCACGAGCCGATAGCGACCTCAGTCGCGAAAACGGTGAACCCGGTTAGCAATCCTTGCTATTCGGGTTGTCATTCACTAAGGAATGATAGGACGAAAAGGGCGGCCTGTCGCTACAATGTCGTGTTGGCGGTCGACCCGTACGGGCGGCCAGCCGCACAGTTACGCAAAGAACTGCAAAGCATTGCAAAGAATTAAAGAGGAATCATGTCTGAACACACTGGTGCGTACGACAACACCGACGCAACCACTACATCTGCCAGCACTGATGCAAGTCTGGAAAGCCGAGCAAAAACGCCACAGCGCGGGCCAAAGCGTTGGCTGTGGGTAATCATTGCCGCCATCGTTGTCATTGGCATTGTTATTGCGCTCGCAATCACCGGGCGTAAAGGCAGCGATACCAATACGGCAAGCACGAACAATGCTGATAGCACTGTCACTATTGGCCTCAAACTCGCCCCCACAAATCTTGATATCCGCAATACTGCAGGCTCAGCTATCGACCAGATTCTGATCGGCAACGTGTATGAAGGGCTTGTTGCACGCGATGAGAACAATCAGGTTGTTCCCGCTATTGCGAAAAGTTGGGAACACAGCGCTGACGGCCTGACCTACACGTTCCATCTCAACGAGAACATGACATTCTCCAACGGTGACAAGCTTACTGCCGAAGATGTTGCATGGTCTATCAATCAGCTCATCAAAAACCAGTATCACGATGCTGACAGTCTCAACATGGTCAAGTCTGTAGCTGCCGACGATGATGCGAATACGGTGACCATCACGCTGAACACGGCCAATTCAAACCTGTTGTGGACGCTCACCGGCCGCCCCGGACTCGTGTTTGATAAAGACGCCAAGTACGATGCGAAAACTGAAGCTATCGGCTCCGGCCCATACACGGTAGCGAAGTTTGTAGCGAATGATTCCATCACGCTCAAAGCCAACGCTAACTATTGGGGTTCGCATAAGGCAAAGACCGCGACCATCATCGTGCGTTATCTCGCCGACGATAATGCAGCAGTCAACGCACTCAAATCCGGCGACGTGCAGGTGCTCGCTCCAATTACCGAAAATCTAGCCGAGCCGTTCACTGCAGATAGTGCGCATTACACCGTCAAAGCAGGCGACGATACCGACAAGTATGTGCTGGCATTCAACAATGCTGGTGAAAAAACAAGCGATAAGCGCGTACGCCAAGCGATCCGGTACGCGATCAATCACAAGGAACTCATCGCTTCACGCGGTGGCTCCGACAAGGCGCTTGGCGGTCCGATTCCGTCTCTTGACCCAGGCTACGAGGACCTGACCAACCTGTACCCCTATGATCTCGACAAGGCAAAAGCACTGATGGCTCAAGCTGGCTATAGCGAAGACAAGCCATTGCAGTTGAGCCTAACCTACGCGAACATTTATGGTACTGAACTTGGCGATCAGCTGCGTAGTCAACTGCAAAAAATCGGCATTGATTTGAAAGTCAATGTTGTCGAATTCTCCACGTGGCTGCAGGACGTGTATACCAATAAGGATTATGATCTCTCGCTCGTAGACCACAATGAAAGCCACGATTTCTACCAGTGGGCCGACCCAACGTACTACTACGGTTACGACAACAAGGACGTGCAGGATCTGTACGCGAAGGCTATCGCTGCCACTAGCGATGAGGAACGCGACCAGCTGCTCGCACAAGCCGCGAAGGTCGTCTCCGAGGATGCTCCCGCTGACTGGCTGTTCAACTACCGTGTAACCACCGCGTGGGTGAAGGGCGTGAACGGCTTCCCTGTAAACCTCAATCAAACGCTGCTGCCGCTGTACAACGTGACGTATACGAAGCAGTGATGATTGCAACAGGTGAGTTACATAAAGGCGCAGTGCATGAGCCGTTACGTAACTCACCTGTTGGCAATCGCGTTCAATTGCGTGTAATCGTAAAGGAGCCACCATGCGATTCGTCATCCGACGCTTAGCACTGTTCGCAGTGGCACTGTTTGGTATTTCTCTCGTCGTATTTGTTGCCCTGCGTATTTTGCCAGGCGATGTCGCTTCGATTATGGCCGGACTGAATTCGCCACCTGAGCGCGTTGCCGCATTGCGCGAACAATTAGGACTCAACCGTTCACTGCCTGCACAATACGCCGACTGGGTGAGCGCGTTATGCCATGGTGATTTCGGAACCTCAGTGCTTACCGGGCGTTCCGTTGGCGCACAAGTTGGCGCTCGCGCGCAAGTAACCTTTCCGCTCATTACGCTTGGTTTACTCATTGCCATGGCTTTGGGCATTCCGTTAGGTTGTGCAGCGGCGCTCGCGCGCAAACCGGCGGTGCGCGCGGCATTTCATGTTGTGGCGATTATCGGCGGATCAGTTCCCGCGTTGTGGGGCGGCCTGCTCATGATCCTGCTGTTTTCGCGCGGTTCCGGTCTTATCGCAGTGTTTCCCTCGCAAGGATTTCCGCAAGCTGGCTGGTCTGATCCAGGCGCTGCAATGATGTCGCTGATTCTGCCAGCATGCACGGTCGGCATTATTGTAGGCGCCGGTTTGATGCGCTATACGCGTGCTGCTCTTGCACAAACCGCGCAGTCGGATGCTGTAGCAATGGCGATGGCATGCGGTATGACGCGCACGCAAGCAATCTTGCGCGTCGGATTGCGTTTAGCTACCGCGCAACTGGTTTCCGTGATTGGATTGACGTTTGCTGAGATGATCACGGGCGTAATGGTTATCGAAAACCTGTTTGCATTGCCAGGAATTGGCGCAGGCTTGATTACCGACGTTGGTAACCGTGATTTGATTGCGGTGCAAAGCGAACTGTTTATGCTTGCCGCATTTTTCCTTGCCATTGGACTGATCGTTGACTTGCTGCACCGAGTGCTCGATCCTCGTCTTCAATCAGCTGGAGATAATGCGGAGGTGAATGCATGAGCAACATGACCGAAACATCCAATACAACCGATACAACTACAACGCTGACGGAGCGCAACGAACGCAAGAACGAGCTGCCTCGCAATGCCGCGGAAGTTACTACCACTGCTACTCGCCGTCGCAAGCCACTCATTGTCGTGCGCAGCATGTGGTCTCACACAGAAGGCCGATTTGCGCTGATCGTCATGGCAGTATGGCTGGCTGTCTCGCTTATCTCTCTGATCTGGACGCCATATTCACTACTTGCCACCGACGGCTATCACGTGTGGGCAAAACCGTCTGCTGCGCACATACTCGGCACTGATGGCACCGGTGCCGACGTACTCAGCTGGCTGATGGCTGGCTCACGCACGAACCTGCTTATTGTGATACTCACCATCGCTTGCGCAGCCGCTTTTGGATTACTGCTTGTTGCCGCAATGGTCAGCCGACATTCTGCGCTCGCAGGCGCGTCTGTAGTAGCAGTTGACGCGCTTATCTCTATTCCAACAGTGCTACTCGCGCTGATTCTTGCAGTGCCGCTTGGCGCTTCGATTATGGTCATTGTTGTCGCCTGCGGTTTTGGCTACGGTTTGAATCTGGCTCGCGTTGCCCGCCCGCAAGCGCTGCTCGCTGCACGTTCAGCATATGTAGAGGCTGCATTGTGGAGTGGCGCGTCAAGCCTGCGCGTGTTTGTTGGCCATGTGCTGCCGAATATTATGCCGGTGATGCTGGTGCAATTGTCGTTGTCTGCCGGCACCGCAGTGTTGGCAGAAAGCGGTTTAACCTATCTTGGCATTGGCGTGCCATCTGGCGTACCCAGTTGGGGCCATTCACTGGCAACTTCGGTGAAGTTTATTAACGTGTACCCGCTTACCGTGCTGTGGCCTGGCCTCATCGTAACAGTGGTGGTTATTGCGTTGAATTTGCTAGGCGACGCTTTAGGCGATGCTGCTGATCCGCTTGCGAATACGCAACTGCGGGTTGTAAGCAAACGCGCGGGTACGAATCCTGCTGGCGATAAGGGGAGTGCTGCATGAGCGTTGATATTCAATCGTTATCGGTGACGCTCGGCTCTGTGCAGATTGTGCATGATGTAAATGTGCATATTGCCAATGGTGAGCGCGTTGGTTTGGTTGGCGCGTCTGGCTCTGGTAAATCGATGATCGCCAAAGCCATGCTGGGATTACTGCCGGTTGATGCGCACGTTACAGGGTCGCTCATGCTTGGCGATGTCAATACTGCCAATGCGAGTGAACGTACGTTAGCTGATGTGCGCGGCCGATATGTGGGTACTGTGTTTCAAAATCCTGGCTCCGCATTGAATCCGGTGCTGCCAGTTGTGCGGCAGATTGAACTACCGCTTAAGCTGCATTACAACCTGAATGCAACTGAACGCTACGAGCGCGCAATGACCATGCTGCATAAAGTTGGTCTTGATGATGATATTGCGCGCGCGTATCCGCATCAGCTTTCTGGCGGCCAACAGCAGCGTGTTGGTATTGCTACGGCGTTGGTTACTGCACCGCGGTTGATTATTGCTGATGAGCCAACTACTGCGCTTGATTCAATTACGCAACGGCAGATTGTTGATCTGCTGGTGTCACTTGTAGACGATGCTGGCGCGTCAATGCTGTTCATCACCCATGATTTTGCGGTGTTATCGCGTGCGACAACGCGCTCCTACGTGCTGGATCGTGGCGAAATTGTCGAATCAGGTGACACCGAGCAATTGTTGACTCACCCGCAGTCGGCACATACGCGTGAACTGGTGCATGCGGCACGTGAGCTCACGTTGCGCGCAACGCAAACTGAGAGTGCGCAGAACACTGTTCTTGCTGACAATAGTGGTATGAGCAGTGTGGCAACTGGCACGTTGACGAGCAAGACAGAGGAGGGGCGCGCATGAGTGAGCAGGTGGAGACGCTTGCAACGCGCGGTGACGTGGTGCTCAGCGGTCGCGGAATCTGCAAATCATATGGCAGCCGTGGCGGTAAGCGGGCAGAGCGTCATCAAGTGCTGTTTGACGTTGACGTTGACGTGTACGCGGGGGAGTGCCTCGCTGTGATTGGCGGTTCTGGTTCCGGCAAGTCAACGCTTACGCGCATTCTGCTTGGATTAGAGCCTGCTGATTCGGGAACTATTACCTACCGCGGTGCGGTAGTACAACGGCATAATGCTGCGGCGCGCGTGTTGCAACATGATTCTGGATTGGTGTACCAAAATCCATTTTCTTCGATAGATCCTCGATGGACAGTAGGCGACACGGTTGCTGAGCCGTTGCTGATTCGAGCGGGAAAGCGCAGCACAGTATTAGGTACGGTTTATGAAACACTGGCGCGCGTGGGATTGGATCCGGTGGAGTTTATCGACCGGTATCCGATGCAATTGTCCGGCGGTCAAGCGCAACGTGTTGCTATTGCTCGTGCGATTGTTACTGAACCGACGGTGATTCTTGCGGATGAGCCAATGAGTGCGATTGATGTGCCATCGCGTTTGCAAATTTTGCGTACTTTCGACTTGATTCGCAAAGTGCGCCCTGAAACCGCGCTGATTATGGTCTCGCATGATCTTGGCGTAGTGCAACACATTGCTGACCGGGTTCTGGTATTGCATGATGGCCGTTTGGTGGAAACTGGTTCGACTACCGATGTATTGGAACATCCGCGCGACGAGTACACCAAACGGCTTATTGACGCTGCTTCACTGTCGTAGATTGTCAACAATGTGCTGACAATCGTCGTCACACAACTTGGTTCATCGTTCCGCCGGTGAAGAATGAAGCTACTGATTCAACTACTTGCCGCGTGAGATTCGCGCATGCTTCATCGTTGCGCCAGGCAACATGCGGGGTGAGTATAACGTTGTCGAGTGCGCGCAGCGGATCATCATCAGGCAGTGGCTCGCAGTCGAACACGTCCAATCCAGCACGAATATCGCCACGTTGCAACCGTTGCGTTAACGCGCCGGGCGCGATGATTTCCGAGCGTGCGGTGTTGATGAACAGGGTGCCAGCACGTAAACGATCCAGTATGCGCGCATTGATCATGCCGCGCGTTGATTCATTGAGCGGCAAATGCAGGCTGACGATGTCGCCTTGCGCAAACAGATCGCCTAAATCGTCAACTAACGTAACACCTAGTTCGCGAGCAGCCTGCTGATCAACATGCGAGTTCCATACCAGTACGCGCATGCCGAACCCGTTGGCGATACGAGCCATGGTTTGCCCGATGCCACCAAAGCCAGCTAAGGCAATCGTTTTGCCATGCAAGCCAATACCGTCAGCACCTTGCCAACTGCCCGAATGTACTTGCGTGTTTAAACGGCCAACTTCACGAGCGAGCTCCAGAATGAGCGCGAACGCGTGCTCAGCTACCGCACTGTCGCCATATCGCACAACATTGCATACGCGAATGCCTAGCTGTTGCGCAGTAGCAAGACTGATGTAACTGGCTACGCCAGTGCCACCGAATGCGAAGCAGCGCACGTGGCTGCTGAGTTGGTTGAGCATATCGTCGGAAACATGGAAGCCGATAACGATGAGTGCATCGGCATCAGCTGCGCGTTGAAGAATCTCATCAGTGTCAAGTGTGAACTGCGTGTACATGCGTACGCGAGCGATGTTATGCAGCAAGGAAAAGTTGGCGCGGAATGCGTCGATCATGGATTCGACGACATCGGGCATTACTACTAGCGGAAGATCAGTACGCTCCGGTTGTGTTTCCAGCACAGATGTATTCGTGTGTGTATTCGTCATAAGGCCACCCTAATGCGTGCGATGCTCGTGCGCAGTCGGTGTAATGCGCTCGTGAGACGGAATACATGGATGACAGCACGGTGAATTCTTCGCGACACGCCGTGAATAATGCGTAATGTGCGCGCAGAATGCCTCGTGAAGGGCTAATCTGGGAACAGATAGAGGCTGATTATGCCTTTTGCGACACGCCGAGAGAGCCGTTTGTTTTCAACGGTTCTCGGTCTTGTTGTGCGCGCTTGATTTGCGTGGTGTTGTGTGTTCGTGTATGTTTATCTCTTGCTGCTCAGCACGGCGGGGTTCTGCTCTTGTGGGGTTTTGCCTTGTTGGTGTGGTGGTGGTTTGAGAACTCAAGAGTGTGTTTGTACTACTTTTTGTCTAATGATTGCCAGTTTGACTGTCGCCTTGATGCTTGTTTGGTGTTGGGGTCCATGAGAGTGGTTAATGATGG
>NZ_QXGL01000005.1 GCF_003951095.1 Bifidobacterium goeldii | reverse complement strand
GCTGCAGCGGCCGTGCCAGCGGCAACGCCCATCGTCGCGATCATCGCGAGCGAGGCGAGGCCGGCCAGAGGCGCGCGCCAAACCTTAGTATTTCCTGTCATCTTCAGGAACCTTTCTTTTAGGGACATCGGGTTTTTGTATGGGGGCTTTCCCCATCCCGACTGCGTTCTTTTTTACCTCTACCCCTTGGACATTGTCAACCCGGGGCGTAGAAACGCACCTGGATGGTTTTAACCCATTTCACAGGTGCGCCTATTCGCTTCATCACCATACATGAATGCGCGTACAAGCACGTAATCGTTGGAATTTCAGCATTTTTCAGGTTTTCAGAGTTTCTTTCAAGTGTTTCAATAGGTGGACATCAGCGTTATAAACTCCCAGCCGATTACCAGAAACCCCGGCGTAGATTACCTTTTTGTTACGTCGCCATAAGAAACATCTATAGTCAGACGATTAATATCGGCGTGTCGCGATGCGTTGTGAGCATGTTTGCTGTGCGCTAATCATGCGACACGCCAAACACTTTGCCCTTGCAAAAAGTCGATATCTCTCTTTATAGTTCCACGCAGGCGTGGGATTTATGTGCGAGCATGAATTGTGCACCTAATCGTGGCATATCATCAAATTTGTGCTACGCTTTTTTCGGGACATCGCGGTGTCGAGAACCCCGCAGATACTTCGGTATCTGCGGGGTTCTCGACATTTTGGAGCAAATCCACTGTGCATTACTCTGCGTTATCCTGCATTATTCGCGAAGTGAACATGCACTGCGTGCTGTTTGGTCAGTGCTTCACACCACGGCCTGCCGTCAACGCTCTATACACCTGCTTTATTTACTGTGTTACAGCAATCAGCATCCAACCCAGTGAAACGCACACAATCGGCACGATGATCGTTGCTACACAATATATAAAGGACATAGCGAGCTCTTTTTTGCGTGCCAGCGTCACCATTTCGTTAATCGCCGTGGAGAATGTTGAAAATCCGCCAAGGAATCCGGTCACAAACAGCAGGTATGCAAAGTGGTCAACAGTCTGGTAGGCATATGCCGCCGCGGCGACACCTGCACAGAACGTAGCGACACTATTAATAATGAATGTCGGCAAAGGAAACCGGTGAGTCCACCAACGTTGAATCGACACCGTCACTACAAAACGAGCCATCGCGCCGAACCCACCGCACAAGCACACCAACGCGAACGTCATTTCTGCTTCTCCTCACGCGCTTCACCACGCATTGGATCTGGCACCATCGTGATCTCGCCAGTAATTGGCGCGGGCTCGCTCACCCTACCACTCGCACCACTCGCATCACTCGTGCTGCTCGCCGCCACCGTACTCACCGCTGCATCTGCTGGAATCGCCTCAGCATCAGCAAGCGCGCGATGCACACCCTGGATCGATCGCTTTGCAGAAAGCGCCAACGCCAGCTGTACGCCCAACCCGGCAACAATCAAGCCAACAATGAAGCTCACCAACGTGTACAGTGCAAAACCGGCGATCTGCCCATCATGCAGCGCAGTCAACTCTTCGATTGCCATTGCAGACAGCGTCGAAAATCCACCGCAAAAGCCCATGCCAATACCGCGATTGCACAACTGCCGTGCACGCTTACGCACCCACACCGCCTGTGTCATATACGTGCTCAACGTTGCAAAAATAAAGCACGCGCACATGTTCGCAATAAACGTAGCCGGGTGGAACGCACTGAACACACCACTAGTCGCAGCAGGCGAGGGCATCAACAGCCCCAAGCCATACCGCAATCCAGTGCCAACGCAGCCGCCAACAAACACGACTAGATAGAGCATGCCATCCGCCAGCGGATTAAACTTCGCCTGCACGCGCTTCATCGGCGCAAGCGGAATCTTCGGCGGCATAGATGGTGAAGGCGCCACCACGGGCACGCCCGAAGTAACGCCATCATCGCCATCATCATTCGGCTTCACAGCGGAATCCATATTGGACAGTCCTTATTTCCTGCAATTCCTGCTTTTCTAACGATTCGCAGTCACAATATCGTCAGGCGCTTAGTCAAGCAGCGAGTGCACGGAAATGATGTGATCGCGCTGCGGGCCGGTGCCGATCGCGGAGATACGGCAGTTAGACAGCTCTTCAAGACGCTTCACATACGCCTGGCAGTTAGCCGGCAGATCAGCAAAATCATGCACGGAAGAAATATCCTCATCCCAACCCGGCATCGACTCGTAAATCGGCTTAGCAGCAGCAAACGCAGCCTGATCAGTCGGCATATCGTCAAAACGCTCACCATCCACGTCGTATGCAACGCAGATCGGAATCTCCTTGAGGCCGGTGAGCACGTCAAGCTTCGTGAGCACGATGTCAGTCAAGCCGTTCACCTGGCTCGCGTAACGGTTCACAACCGCGTCGAACCAACCACAACGACGCGGACGGCCGGTGGTCACACCGTACTCGTGGCCCTGAGCGCGCAGCCAGTCGCCGGACTCGTCAAACAGCTCGGTCGGGAACGGACCCTCACCCACGCGAGTCACGTACGCCTTGGAGACGCCAATCACACGGTTAATCTTGGTCGGGCCAACACCGCTACCAGTGCAAGCGCCGCCTGCGGTCGGGTTGGAGGACGTAACAAACGGGTAAGTACCGTGATCAACGTCAAGCATGGTGGCCTGCGCGCCCTCAAACAGCACAGTCTTGCCCTCGTCAAGCGCCTTGTTCAAGATCAGACCAGTGTTCGCAACGTACGGCTTCAAGCGCTCACCGAGCTTGAGCAGCTCATCAGTAGTCTGATCCACGTCAATAGCGCGGCGGTTGTACAGCTTGACCAGAATCTGATTCTTCTGGTGCAGGCTCGCTTCGACCTTGTCATGCAGGTGATCAGCGTTGAACAGATCATGCACGCGAATACCAACGCGGTTGATCTTATCCGCGTATGCCGGGCCAATACCGCGACCAGTAGTGCCGATCTTGTGCTTACCAAGGAAGCGCTCAGTGACCTTGTCGAGTACGCGGTGATACGGGGCGATAACGTGTGCTGCTTCAGAAACGAGCAGGCGCGAGCAGTCCACGCCGCGAGCTTCCAGACCGTCGATCTCTTCGAACAGCACTTCAGGGTCAACAACTACACCGTTGCCGATTACCGGAGTGACGTTCGGGCTAATAATGCCAGAAGGCAGCAGGTGCAGCGCGTACGACTGATCGCCGACCATCACGCTGTGACCAGCGTTGTTACCGCCGTTGAAACGAGCAACATAATCGACCTTAGTACCGATGAGATCGGTGGCCTTGCCTTTACCTTCGTCACCCCACTGAGCACCGATCAACACAATTCCGGGCATAATGCACCTCCGCATACGCACATTCGCACAAATCCGCCGGGATTAGAGTACCCTACGGGCTCTACTGTCGGGTTCCGCTGTCTCTGCTACCGACTCCCATGTCGGCTCCCATACCCAGCGTTTTCTCAGGAAACACCATCGTGGCACACATGTTGCTGCGTTTTACTATTAACTGTCAGCACGAAGCCGACGAGGTTCATAAGAACCCCATAATTGAAACCTTCTCTCTTCTTCTTTCCTCCTTTCTTTGCGAAAAAGCCCGGCCTGCGCAGCCGGGCTTTTTTGTTGTCGCTTAGTTGTCGCTTTGTTATCGCGTGCGTTCGCGTGCTTCCGCGTACTTCCGCTACTTCAGCGCCTTACCAGCAGAGCCAAGCTGTTCGCACGCCTCCACCACGCGACGAGCCATCGCCGACTCAGCTTCGCGACCCCACGAGCGCGGATCATACAGCTTCTTATTGCCGACCTCGCCATCGATTTTGAGCACCGCATCATAGTGTGAAAACATGTGACCGGCAATCGCGCGCGTAAACGCATACTGCGTGTCCGTATCAATGTTCATCTTCACCACGCCGTACGAGACCGCCTGCGCAATCTCCTGCGCGGTCGAACCCGAACCACCGTGGAACACCAGCGCAAACGGCTTACCATTCGGGAAATCCACAGCTCCCGCAGCGGACGCCACGCGGCCATCAACTACCGCAGTCGCAACCTCGCGCTGAATCTCACCCAGCAATTCCGGGCGAAGCTTCACCACACCCGGCTTGTACGCGCCGTGCACGTTACCGAACGTGAACGCCGCCATATACCGGCCGCGCTCCCCCAAGCCGAGTCGCTGCGCAACCTTCACACCATCCTCCGGCGTGGAATACAGCTTCTCATTGATTTCCGCGGAATGACCGTCTTCCTCGCCACCAACCGTGCCGATTTCGATTTCAAGCACCGTGTGCGCCGCCTGCGACTTATCAAGCAGCTCTTCGGCGATATGCAAATTCTCATCCAGCGGCACCGTGGAACCATCCCACATGTGCGACTGGAACATCGGCTCATGGCCGTGCGCAACCTCGTCGGCTTCGAGCGCGAGCAGCGGACGCACCCAGTCGTCCAAGTACTGCTTGGCGCAATGGTCAGTGTGCAGGGCGATGGTGATATTGGGATACTTTTTCGCGACTTCGTGCGCAAACGCGGCGAATGCGAGCGAGCCAGTGACACGATCATTCACTGACTGGCCGGAGAAATACGCGGATCCACCAACGGAGACTTGAATAATACCGTCAGATTCAGCCTCGGCGAATCCTTGCAGCGCCGCATTCAGTGTCTGCGTGCTGGTTACGTTGATCGCCGGATACGCGTACCCCCCGCGGCGGGCGGCATCCAGCATTGCGGCATATCGTTCGGCAGTTGCAATCGTCATAGTTGCATTATCGCGCCACCGAGTAACAAACATGGGGCAGTGAGTGTGAATCCGCAGCGAAATGTGCGCGAAATCACGCGCTGTGCTGCGCGCGCGATCATTCAATCGTGCGCAATCATCCAGGCGAATGATTCCGCACTAATGCGCCCGCGATCATTCACCAAGCTGACACAGTGCGCCGAGCGCCCGCCGTGTGCTCGTCCGTACAATAAGGGGCGATGAATATGAGGTTTGCGAATACGACAGATGCGGCAGGCGCGAGCAGCGAGCCCATCGAAGAGCTGTCTTTCGGCAGTAGTGTGCGTACTTCGTTCCCGCACGGCGGGCGCGGCGGATACAGTGGGCGCGGCGGACGTGACAACGGTAGCAATGGTGACAACGATGGCAACGCTAAGCGTAGCAAACGTATTTGGCTGCGCATTGTGCTGATAGTGCTTGCAGCGGCGCTGGTAGTGAGCTCAGTGAGCTATGGCGCATGGATGTGGGAACATCACTGGCGTACAATTTCCGTCACTGCGAATGGCACCGCTTATGAAGTGAGTGTTGATACGAAGCTCGGCACGTTGCTCAAGGATCATCGCAACTTTGATAAGAAGCCTGGTCGGCTGCTTGATATTACTGGCGGCACAATCGATCAGACCGGTGGCGAGCCTGTTACCGTTACCATCAACGGCACTACCGTGGACGCAAAACAGCTAGATAACACTCCACTGCCTGAAAACGCTCACATCAAGGTGACCGCAGGAGGCGATGTCACTGAAGGGTACACGGTGGGCCATGAAACTGTGGAACACGGTGCAGATATTAACCTTGCTGGATCTGTTCAGCTACTCAAACAAGCTGGCAAAGATGGCGAGCGCGAAATCTGGATTGGTAAACGTTCGCATAAGCAAGTTGAAAAAGCGATTACCAAGCAGCCGCAAGATTTGATTGTGGAAGCAGTTAATCCGCGCCCTGCTGGCCGCAAAGTTATTGCACTCACGTTCGATGATGGCCCCAGTAAATTCAGCGACCCGATTCTCGATATTCTCAAGGAAAAGGGTGTGAAAGCTACGTTCTTTGATCTTGGGCAGAATGCGATTGAGTATGCCACAGCTGAGAAGCGCATGATTGCTGAAGGGCATGAGGTGTGCAGTCACTCAAATTCACACGCCGATCTGCCCAAATTGAGCCGCGATGCACTGCGCGCTGAGCTCTCGGCAGGATTTGCCAACCTTGAGAAAGCGTCCGGCACCAAAACCAAAGTATTGCGCGCACCATATGGAGCGTTCACTAAACAGCAGTGGGAAGATGCGCACGATCTCATTCACATGAACGTGCTGTGGGATATCGATACGCTTGATTGGAAGCGCCCCGGCGAGCAGGCGATTCATGATGCTGTGCTCAATCATGCGCATAACGGCGCAATCGTACTCATGCATGATGGCGGTGGCGATCGTTCTCAAGACGTGGCTGCACTGCCTAGCATTATCGATGATCTTAAAGCGCAAGGCTATGAATTCGTGACGGTCAAGCAACTGCTAGAAATGAGCGGCGTCAGCGTTCCTAAGTGACGGAAGTCGAACCCACCTCGGGGCATTCTCTCTTTTTGCGCGGAGACTTTTGAAGCGTTGTAATTTCAGGTTCTGCTAACGATGATCCTTCGATAGAAATCTTGGGGCCGATGCCGATCACCGAACCCTTTAACGAGGATGCCCGTGTCGGTGGGGCAATACACGATACGCGTGTCAGCTTTCGCCCCTTGCGTACGCCGGTGCTGGAAATGGTAGGACTTCCATTCGGAAAGATCGTATTTCAGACTCACCCCGGCAACTCTTCCGGCTATCAACTGTTCCATGGCCCTGCTGACTGAAATGATCGCAGCCATGAACTCCTCCTCATCAGCCCACACGTGGGCGAGCAGTACGACATCGTCGACGAGATCGTCGGCGTTCATCGTCAATCCCGGAGTGCCCGCAATGATATCCACGGCGTCCGAAAGCATCCGGTCAGATATCACTCGCCGTCCTCCGCGTCATCCAGAACCTCATGCAGCATCGTGAGACGACGTGCAAGACTCTCCTGTGCGGCCTCTCGCAACTCACTGCCTGTCTTCACGTCGGTACGGTGCTTGCGGGCCTCGAACATGGCTCGTACAGACATCGTCTCGATTTCCGCGTCACGTTCCCTGACGGCGTCGACCAGATCATATAGCGCCTGCGGCGTGAGCAGATACGCTGCGGTGTCATTACGGTCCATGACCTCGACAATGCCGTTATCCGCCAGCTGGCTCCTCCATGCGTTACTGCGATTGAGATCCGTGAGCGTGATGTGACCACCGGGTTCATTTGCCTGCCGTAACGCCTCAGCATGATCAAGTGTGCTGACCATACTATTCTCCTTACTAATCAGCAATAATTAATACAGATTTTATCATGTAATTTATTACGAAATAAAATGCAACAACGTTGCCATGATCACTAGACCCCGCCTTAGAACACTGGGAATGCTGGGGATCAATTCTGGCGAATTCTTTTTCTTGAGTACCTATCTCATAACCCGTGACAACACAGTGACATCATTTAGTCCAGAAAGCACTCATCATCGTCACAGTAGAAAAGTCAGAAACCATTGGAATGATTGAAAAAACATCTATCTGATTAGATAGTCTCTATGGAGCGAATGACGGGAGTCGAACCCGCCTCTACAGCTTGGGAAGCTGTCGTTCTACCGATGAACTACATTCGCATGTTGGCCGCGCAGTAAGCGCATGTGGCACAATCAGCTAGTTTAGCACGGGGCCGCCGATATCCGCGCGCCCCGTACGTTAGCAGTAGCACACAATATCAGTATCAATCAGTACAAATACTGTGCGCTTCCGCCGCCAAGGCCAGCCGTGCGCATTTCCTGCGCCATTTGCATCAGTCGTCCAATACGCTCATCGGTCGGCGGATGGGTAGAAAACAGCTTCGAGAAACCAGCACGAGAGAACGGATTCGCGATCATCATTGCCGACACCGTCTGCGTAGACGCAGTCTTCGGCATCGGGTTTGACTGCACGCCGTACGAGATTTTGTTCAGCGCAGACGCCAGCGCTTCTGGATCTCCAGTAAGCCGGCTACCATCCTCATCCGCATCGAATTCGCGCGTACGCGAAATAGCCATCTGAATCAGCGACGCTGCAATCGGCGCTAACACTGCGCTCAACAGCACGCCAATCAAGCCAAACGCGCCCGATCCGCCATCGCGATCATCGCGGCGACTGCCACCGCCGAAATACATCAGCGAATAGCCAAGATACGTAATTACCGTAGCCATTGCGGAAGCAATCGCCGAAGTCAGAATGTCATGGTTGTACACGTGCATCAGCTCGTGGCCGAGCACACCGCGGATTTCACGCTCGTTGAGAATGCGCAAAATACCCTGCGTGCAGCACACCGCCGCGTGGCGCTCATTGCGGCCGGTAGCAAACGCGTTCGGACTTTCCGTGGGAGCGATATAAATGCGCGGCATCGGCTTGCCAGCCTTCGCGCTGAGCTCACGCACGATACGGTACAGTGCAGGCGCTTCCGCTTCGCTCACTTGGCGCGCGTGCATTGACGCGATCGCGAGCTTGTCAGAGAACCAGTACGTGCCGAACGTTGTCGCCAAACCAATAACAATGTACAAGCCCAGCGTGCCGCGACTGCCGCCCGTCGCCCACCAAATGAGCATCACAATAGCCCACATCAGCGCAAACAGCAACGTTGTCTTCAAACCGTTGCAATGCCCATGCACACGCAATTTACCGTCCATAAAGCACACACTAAAGATGGTGTCTGGATGTTGGCTGGACGTGCGCTTTAAGAAAAACGGATGTATTGCATGCGCATGGCATTCAGCGCAATAATCAGCCCAGCACCCAGTACAACAACACAAAAGCGGAGCGAACACCGTAAGTAGTGTTCACTCCGCTTTCATCAGCACAGCAGGCGCATCAGCACGCACTAAGCCGTCAAGCCGTACGCATGCTGCGTATATAGCGAAATCACGCGTGTGCGAGCTCGCGCATCTGCTCGGGTTCGATGACCTTCTTGTGTTCGCGGCCTTCCTTCGCGCCTTCCGCGCGCTCGAAGGCATCGACCTTCTTCCAGCCGGCGAAGTCGATCGGCTTAATACCGCGCTCGGCGAGCAAACGATCGATGGACTCAGGATCGCGATCCGGCGCCACGCGGCCGCCTTCCGCAGCCTTGGCGAGGTCCTCGAGCATATTGGTCACGATCAGCAGCGCGTCAGACTTGGTGGAGCCAATCAGGCCGACCGGGCCACGCTTGGCCCAACCGGTTGCGTACAGACGTTCGCGCACTTCGCCACCAGCAGCCTCGGTGGTGATGCGGCCGTCGCCGTTCGCGTTGGCCAGATGCGCACCCTTCTCGTCATACGCAATACCGGGCGCTTCGGTCGGCTTGTAGCCGATCGCGTGGTACACGGCCTCGACCGGGTAATCCTCGAATTCGCCAGTGCGATGCATTTTGCCGTCAGCGCCGGTTTCCGTGCGCTCAACGCGAATGCCGGTCACCTTGCCGTCCTCGCCGAGAATCTCAGTCGGCGCGGAGTTGAAGTGAATGTAGTACTTGCGGTCGGCCGGGTTGCCTTCGAAGTCGACGTCGCCATCGTCTTCCATATCCTCAGCCATCTCGCGGATCGTGAACAGCTCTTCGACCATCTGGCGAGTGAGCTTATCCTTGCCAGCCACCTCGATGGTGTCGTCGTCCAGCTCGAAATCGTCCTCGTTGATGATCAGCTGCACGCCGGGCAGCTTCTCCATCTCGCGCAGCTCCTGCACGCTGAACTTCGCCTGCGCAACACCGCGGCGGATGAACAGGTGCAGAGTCTTCGCCTGGTTCTTCTGGATACCCTCGTATACGTTATCCGGAATATCAGTCTTGGCTTTGAGATCATCTGCGTTGCGCATGAGCTCGCGCGCCACGTCCATCGCAACGTTGCCGCCGCCGATCACGGCCACGTTCTCGGCCGTCAGCGGCCATTCGCGAGCGCCAGTCGGATAACCGTCGTACCATTCGACGAACTTGGCGGCACCGTACACGCCGTCGAGATCTGCGCCGGGCAGGCCAAGCGGCTTGTCCTTGACAGCGCCGGTGGCGAACAGCACCGCGTCGTAGCGGGCGAGCAGGTCGTCAAGCGTCACGTCCTTGCCGAATTCCACGTCGCAGTAGAGGTGAATATCGGGGTTGTCGAGCGTCTTCTCGAGCGCGGACGCGATGAATTTGATGCTCGGATGGTCAGGGGCGACGCCGTAACGCACCAGGCCGAACGGCACTGGCAGCTTTTCGAACAGGTCGATGCGCGCCTTGGTGCCCAACCCCAGTTCGTCGCCCAGCTTGCCCAGCTGGCGCAAGAAGATGTCGGAGGAGTAGACGCCAGCCGGGCCAGCGCCAATTACAGCAATACGAAGTTCATTATTCACAGTTTCAGTCACGCGTTCCAGCGTATCGCAAGCCGCCGAATCGTGAAAGAGTGATTTTTCGCAGTTCTTTCTTATGATGGCCGCAATCTGGCAACTGCGCGGTAACGGCTGTTCTGCATGGACCATCCGGGGAATCGGGGATCAACAACAGCCAATATAGACAACATATCGCTCAAGCGTCTCTCCGGTTCCACACGAAGAAGATTCTCCCCATGCGCGGCACGATTGCGAAGCGTCCGGATACGCTTCAATTTGGCACATAAATGATGCCGAGCTTCATCTGCGGATGAAACACCAGGAAAAGCTTGATGCAATCCCGCGGCCCACAGCAATTGTGGGATCGATTCCGACTCATGCGCGGAAAGGTTGGAGCCGAGCAGAATATCCCATGTTCCGAATGTCAGTTGTGCCAAGACATCGTCTCTTGTCGGACGTGTACCGAATCGAGGATGGCTTTTTGGCCGCTGATGAGCTTCCGTTTTGGCATGGGCACGAGCCTCACGAATTCCTTTGCCTAGCACATCATAGATCTCATCTGGCGTGGAACGCTCATCAGTCCCGATCCAATCGGAGACTCCGTAACGAGTCACGGACAGTAATCTCAACTGTCGGTCCAGTGCATTTCTGACCGCCATTTCCACATCAGAACTGTGCTTCAGTACAACGCTGATGAATTCTTGATTCCAGCGATACAACGCAACGGCAGCGTCGACATCACCATTCGTAACGTCCAAATATGACTGCAATCTCGGGCGGCTCAACAATGCTTCCGCCACTGGCGCCGCATCGAGCGAGACATTCGTGCTATCCTGTAATGGCAGCTTCGGCGTTAGGCTGGAGCGCTCTACGTCAGCGACCTCCCTCCGGGAGGCCGCTTGTTTTTTAGTGTCCATGCGCATCCACCTGCTTACTGTCGAATTTTGTCAGCGCTTCCAACCGATTGCGCTCACATTCAATAAACCGCCCCATATCCACATAAAATTCCGGCGGAAGGACCACGTCAGATCTCACGGAGATCGTTATCTCCACTCCGGGAATCTCAAAAGCATATTCGCCGAAAGTACCACCATGCTTCTTCGTGTCTATTGCACGCGCTTGTGCAACCACAGTATTCCCTTCACTACTGTTTTGCTGGCGCTCTGCAAGGATAGGAAGAACCTGTTTTAGGATTTTTGAGTCCTCCGTCTGCTTGAGAATTCCCGTATTCACCGCACTACGAATAAACAGCCTGCTAAACTCTTCCAATTTCTCGCTATACCGGAAGGAGTGTTCAGTCTCATTCAGAAAGATGTTCAAATCAACTGGAACATCTTCTGGGAGAGCCCCATAAACTTCAGAGAATGGGGCGTAGTGCTTAAACGCAGCAAGCAGATCTACAAGCGAGTTGTCCTCTGCAAGGCGCATCCCTAATGGCGTCATCTTGTTGAGCTTGTCTGTCCTCTCACATAGCCCGTATTTGCACAATGCATGTATTTTTCCTTTAAGCGTGCCACTACGCGGGCTTTGCCCCAGGATCTCAGCAATCTCCTCATCGCTGATAGATCCTTCATAATATTCGGACTCACCGTAGCGTCTTATCCGTCGATGCACGCGGAGAGCAACATCCAAAGAGATCTCCGGCAAAGCCGAATCTTGTGGTTTGCGCTCCAATGATCTCAATTTCCGTGCCATAGCTCCCCCTTGAGCATTATTGGTAAGACCCAATGGAACGAGCATAGCAACAAAAGATACTTTTACCTAATAAATCCCATGATCCCAGACTTAATCCCGATTTAGGAGGGCCGTGAGGGCCCAGAGGATGCTGATGACGTCGATGGCTTCCTGTAGGAATGCGCCGACGACGACCGGAATCAGGTTGAACGCGGCGGCGATCATGCCGATGAGGGCGAGTGTGAGGCCAGCGAGAACAGCCTGCAGCATAACGCGTTTGGTACGCCGAGCGATGGCGATGGCTTGCGGCACAGCAGCAATATCATCGTTCATGATGACCACTTGCGCGGATTCGGAGGCCGCGGTGGAGGTGCCGTCGGTCATCGCAACGCCGATATCAGCGACCGCGAGCACGGGCGCATCGTTCACGCCATCGCCAACCATCATCGTGATTTCGCGGGATCTGCGGGAATCACGGGAGCCGTGAGTGCGAGATGCGCCAGAACCATCGGTCGAGGATCCTGCAGCCGAACCGGCAACCAATGCGCCATGATCCTCGCGCTCGTTGCGCACGGCGGCAACCTTATCTTCCGGGAACAGTTCAGCGCGCACATCGTCAATGCCGACCTCGCCGGCGATCACGCGAGCGGAGGAACGCTTGTCGCCAGTAAGCATCGTGAGCTGAGTAACGCCCAACGCACGCAAGCGGTCGAGTGCCGGCTTCGCGTTCTCGCGCGGCACGTCGCGCAGCACGATACGCGCGATGAGCCGCCCGTCGACAGATACATAGGAGGCCATTTCGTCAGGTTGCAGTATGCCGAAGCGCGTGCGGAGCGTATCGTCAGAGGCACGACCGGAAACTGCAGATCGCGGAGCAATGCCGGCTTCTGCTGCGGCAGTGTCTGCAATCGTTGCACCACTGGTATCGATTGCACTGCTGACATCGTTCACATTCTGAGCGATATCTGTTCCCCGAGCTACTCCCTGAGAATCAGCAATAACTGGCTGGAATCCGTCGGCTGCGGCGTTGGCGAACGACAGTCGACCTACACGCACCGTGTGACCGTTTACCAAACCAGATATGCCTTTACCGGCATCCTCCCGTACGTCCTGCACTACCGGATAATCACGGCCATAATCCCAACCGCGATCCTGACCATGCTCCCAACCGTGCCCGGTGCGAGTCGCCTCCAGCTTCGGCTCCGGGCATTGCCGTTGGCCGTTGGCGAATCGCTTGCGCAACCGAGCCATTGCCTCGTCGCCAGCTTTCGCGATGCCGCGAGAGAGGATATGCACCGAGTAACCTTCGACCACACCGGCCATCATCAGCACATGATCCTCGTTGAGCCGGGTTTCGGCACCCGGCAACATTTCAACGCGCACGACCTGCGGCTGTTTGACAGTCAGCGTGCCGGTTTTATCGAAGAACACGTGGCTTACACGCCCGAGTTGCTCCAGTACGTCCTGCGTTTTGATAAGCACACCAGCCTTGGCAAGCCGGCCCGTACCGGCGATATACGCCACTGGCGCGGCGATAAGCAGTGGGCAGGGCGTGGCGAGCACCAACACCTGTGCGAAACGCGTGGGGATGCCGGATACCGCCCATGCCACGGCAGCGATGACAAGCGCTAACACGGTGAACGGGACAGCCAGCCGGTCGGCGGTTTTTACTACGGCCGGGCGGGATTCTTGCGCGGAGGCCACGAGCGAGAGAATGCGCTGGTATTGCGAATCTTGGGCGGATTCGGTAGCGCGCATCGTGAGCGTGGAAGCTCCGTTGACCGCGCCAGACATCACGCGAGCGCCGGCGTACACTTCGCGCGGCACTGGTTCGCCGTTAATGGCGCTCAGGTCGAGCACGGCGCTGCCGGAAAGCAGTTCGCCGTCGACTGGCACGGTTTCACCAGGGAGGACGACGAGCACGTCGCCGGGGCAGACTTGGTCGACCGGCACTGTGATGAATCGTTGCGATGACGCGGACGCATTCGTGGTATTCGCTGCGTGATCTGCGTGATCTGTGCGATCTGCATTGCTTGCGGCGCCACCTACACTATCCGCAGCGTCCACGCTCTTGTCCACTTTGCGAAATCTTCCAGCAGATGCAGCAGATGCAGCGCGATCGCCGCGCGTAGCATCATCATCGCCATCGCCAGTATTTCCAACGCTTTTCCCGCGCTTCACACCGGGCAGCGTGCTCACGTGTGCAGTTTGCGGCGCAGCATTGAGCAACGCGGTCAGGCTGCTTTCCGCTTTAGATTGAGCGTATTCTTCGATCGCCTCACCGGAGGTGAGCATCAGCATCACCGCCCAACTTGCCCAATACTCCCCTACGCCAACGGTTGAAAGAATTGCCACCACAGCGAGCAAGTCAATACCGACCTGCCCATGGCGAATATCGTCGATCATGCCGCGCACGGTATCCGCGACGATAATCAGCACCAAAACAATAACGAGCCATTGGCCAACGCCAGGATTGCCAAGCACCGGAAAATACACCGCAGACGTTCCCAGCTCCCACGGGTGCCACTGGCCCAACAATGCCAAGGGAATAGCAGAAAGAATAACCACCGGCAGCATTGGCACTAGGCGGCATATGTGCACAACAGCGGTGAAAAATCGGACGATGAACGTAGTCATCATGCTCCTTACGCTCGTATACGGAGCCGATTGCGGAAAGCAACGCGGGTATGCGAGCGCAGCCAACCGTTTTCGGCAGTTCGACTACGCCTTGTTAACCCACCGGCGACCTTGCCAAACGTTGCTAGTTGATAGTTGACCACGAGCAACGTTCCGCGCGACCATCCGATACACGGCGTAAAAATGGATATTGAATTATTCAGCTCTTTGATGCTAGCAAACAGGTCCGAAAACACAAAAGTGTGCATATCCGGCGCACGCAGAGCGGAAAACCGTCTCTACGTGCGCCGGATATGCACACTGTCGAGGTTCGAGGTTCGAGGTTTATTTACCACAGACCGAACGGATCAGAGAAGCCGTTCGAGCCACCGTCGGAGTTGCCGTCGGAATTACCATCCGAGTTGCCGTTGCCATAACCGTTCGAACCGTTGCCATTCTGGTTGTTCTGGTTATTTTGGTTGTTTTGGTTGTTCGAGTTGGAGCTGCTGGAACCGTTGACAGCAGACTCTTCCTGATCGAGCGTCACGTCAACGTCCATAGTCTTGCCGTCACGCACAATTGTCAGCGTTGCCTTATCGTTCAGTGCAGAAGCGCGCACGAAGCCAAGCAGCGAGTACGTGCTGTTCACCGCGTTGCCGTTGTAAGCCACGATCACGTCGCCGACCTTCAAGCCAGCCTTGTCAGCCGGGCTGCCGGAGACCACGCCAGAGCCGCTCGCAGACTTAGTAACCTTCGCACCAGAGCGGGTGACACCATCCGCTTCAACCGTGTCGGTAGTAATAGTCACGCCGAGTGCCACGTGCTTGACGCTGCCGTCCTTGATGATCTCATTCGCAACGCGCTTGACCAAGTTCGAAGGAATTGCGAAGCCGATGCCGATCGAGCCAGCGGAATCAGACGAGGTAGCAGTGGATGCAATCGACGAGTTGATGCCGATAACCTGGCCTGCAGCGTTGAACGTCGGGCCACCAGAGTTACCCGGGTTGATAGCCGCGTCAATCTGCACAGCGTTGGTCACAATGTCAGCGCCAGAATTTTCATCGGTCACGGTAACCGGGCGGTTCAGTGCGGACACAATACCAGTCGTTGCAGTATCGTCGTAGCCCAGCGGGTTACCGATCGCCATCACGCTCTCGCCAACCGCAAGGTTATCAGAATCAGCAAATTCAACAGCCTTGAGGTCGCTCGGCGGATTGTCCAGCTTGATCACTGCCAAATCAGTAGTCGTATCAGTGCCAACAACCTGCGCGGAGTACATCTGGCCGTTCGACAGTGTCACCTGAATCTGCTGCGCGCCAGAAATCACGTGGTTATTGGTCACGATGTAGCCGGCCGTATCCACGATCGCGCCCGAACCCTTCGCAGTACCGTTGGTCAGCGCGGCCTGAATCGAAACTACCGAGCTCGACACCTCGCTGGCAACAGCCGTCCAGTCAGGAGCCTCGCCGCTCTTCGCGGTAGCAGAACCGCTACCAGACTTGTTCGAGCTCACGTTGGCGAGCGACGAAGAATTCGGAACCGTCACCCAGCCGTCCGTGATCGCCACGTAGCCAACGCCGAGGCACAGTGCGGCAGACACCAGCGCAGCAACAACAGCAGTCACCACGCCGCGCGCTACACCGGAGCCAGACTTACCGGGGACGTTGCCCTGGATCGGAGACTGCGGGCCTGGCGCAGCCGGCGGGAAGCCGAACGGGATATTGCCGTTACCACCATTGCCACCGTTACCGTTGCCGGCTGGCGTGGCACCCGGGTTAGCACCCGGATTAGCGCCCGGAACGCCAGACTGCACAGGCTGGCCGTTCTGCGGTGCACGGCCTGCACCTGCCAAGAACGGGTTGCCGCTAAACGGAGAAGCTCCCTGTGCGCCGGCAGCCGGCTGAGGCTGAGTATTTTGCGGCGCAGCACCCTGCTGCGGCTGCGGCTGCGTCGGAGCGTAAGCGCCATATTCAGGCGCCAGACGATACGGCGTCTGCTGAGGCGCAGGCTGCGTGGACTGCGGGGCCGGGGTGACCGGGACAGTCGGAATCGTTTGGGTAGCGGATTCGCTCGCACCGTCCGGAACAGCCGGAGTCGGCTGCGCGATTGGAGTAGTTGCCTCAGTAGAAGCAGATGGCACGCTCGGGATCGGCGTGGTCGCGCTCGTCGACTCAGTGTTGACTGGCGGAATCGGGGCGGTGGTCTGCGTATCTGCCGGAACCTGCTGGCCCTGCGCGGACTGTGCGTCCTGCGCGCCGGTAGTATTTGTCGTGTTTGTTGAGTTATCGTTCGTATTCGCATCCGGCTGTTCGTTCTGGTTGCTGTCGCCGGCATACCAGTTGCCGTTGAAGTTGTCAGCCATATCGGTCTCCTTCGTATTCATTCGCTCGTATTCGCTACTGGCGGCGCTCGCTGTGTACGATCTTGCCGCTCAAGCGCTAAGTAAGAGTAAAGATTCCCCCTCTGGATGTTTCCTGAACGTTTGTTGGAAGAAACAATCGAATTATCGCCTGACTTCCATAATGCCGGGCGGCGGCGCACCCGGTCACGCTCCCATTACGCCACGCAATCCACGGTAATCTGCGGCAATCCACGGCAATCTGCGCCGATCCGCATCCATCCGCGCAAACTCACACAAATTCGCACGCAAACACACCATCAGCACATATTCCGCTTATTTCCTACGGGGCTTCGCCTAGAGTGAACCACATGACTAGTCTTCTCGATCAACCGCGCGGCGCACAGCCCGGCCAGCCCGGCGATCGCAGCGCTTTTTATTTTGAAACCATCACGCAGCTGCCCAACACGGCAGATGGCAAGGGTCACGGTGGCCGCCGCTACGGCCGTACCGGCATTATTCACACGCCGCACGGCGATATCCGCACGCCCGCGTTCGTACCAGTCGCTACGCAAGCCGCAATGAAAGCCGTACTGCCGGAAACTATGCGCGCGGAAGGCGCTCAATGCTTGCTTTCCAACGCCTTCCACCTCTATGAACGCCCCGGCGAGGACGTGCTCGATGCAGCCGGCGGACTCGCGAAGTTCATGAACTGGGACGGCCCGACGTTCACTGATTCGGGCGGATTCCAGGTGCTTTCGCTTGGCGCAGGCTTCAAGAAAACGCTGGCGATGGACGTGACCGGCATGAAGTCGGATGACGTGATCGCCGAAGGCAAGGAACGTCTCGCGTTCGTGGACGAGGACGGTGTGACGTTCAAATCGCCGCTCAACGGCTCGCTACACCGGTTCTCCGCTGAAATTTCGATGGGTATTCAGCACAAAATCGGCGCAGATATTATGTTCGCGTTCGATGAGCTGACCACGCTGATGAACACGCGCCGCTATCAGGAAGAGTCTGTTGAACGCACGTACCGCTGGGCGCAGCGCTGCGTTGCCGAGCATCAGCGGCTCACTGAAACGCGCCTAGGCAAGCCGTATCAAGCACTGTACGGCGTCGTGCAGGGCGCGAACTACGAGGATTTGCGCCGGCACGCGGCTGAACAGATCGCCTCGCTGGACTTCGACGGCGTAGGCATTGGTGGCGCCATCGAAAAGCGTATTATCGGCGACACCTGCGCGTGGATTTGCGACGCGATGCCAGAGAACCGCCCGCGTCACGTACTCGGCATCGCTGCGGTAGACGATATTTTTGCCTGCGTGGAGAACGGTGGCGACACATTCGACTGCGTGGCTCCGGCCCGCTGCGGCCGTAATGGTGCGATTTTCACGCGCGACGGCCGCTACAACGTTAAGCGCGCTGAATTTAAGACTGATTTTGGCCCGCTCGAAGAGGGTTGTGACTGCTACACGTGTACGCATTATTCGCGCGCGTACGTGGATCATATGCTGCGCGCGCGTGAATTCAACGGGTTCACGCTGGCAACGATTCACAACGAGCACTTCTTCATCAAGCTGCTCGACGACATTCGCGCGTCGATCGACGGCGGTTACTTCGACGAGTTCCGTGATGAGACGCTTGCGCGCTTCTACGCGCACGGCTCGCGCGGCTGAGTATCGTCATCAAATGTCACTCAATGCGCGCAATCTCGACATCGGCGCGCACTGAGTGATGTTTGGCACCTCGTATTCATCACTTAATGCGCGCACCCGAACCGATCGCGCGCACTGAGTGACGAATACCGACCGACCGGGACACGTCGGCGCGATAATGGACGCATGGCAGTTCTGAATTTCGATCCGCTCGCACAACAGTACCCATCCCAGCGCTACCCGATCTACGCGAATCGCGCAATGGTCAACTGTTCAGAACCCCAAGCGTCCGCAGCTGGCTTGCAAGCGATTCTCAAAGGCGGCAATGCGTTTGATGCGATCGTAGCTGCCGCTGCCGCACTTACCGTAGTTGAGCCAACATCAAATGGCATTGGTGCTGACGCGTTCTGCATTGCGTGGAGTGCGCGCGAACAGCGGTTGATCGGCCTCAATTCAAGCGGACCGGCGCCACAGGGGATCTCAATCGAGCGCGTGCTCGCAGACGGTCACGCTGTAACCGACGCCGACGGCCGCAGCGCGCGCATGCCGCGTCTCGGCTGGACTCCGGTCACTGTGCCGGGCGCGCCTGCCGCGTGGGCCGCGCTTAACAAGCGCTACGGTCGCCTCACGCTCGCTGAAGATCTTGCGCCGGCGGTCGATTACGCGCGAAACGGCTACGCTGTCAATCCGAATCTGGCGTACTTTTGGGCGCAGTCGGCGGTCGGATATCAGCAAGCGAACGCGGATGGCCGTTTTGACGAGTGGTTCCGCACGTTCACGTGCAACGGACGAACTCCGCAAGCTGGCGATATTGTCACTTTGCCTGATCATGCAAATACGCTGGAAAGCATTGGCGAAACCGACGCGCGATCGTTCTATGAGGACGATGTAGCGCGAATGATCGACGCCGCAAGCCGCGCAGCTGGCGGATACTTGCGCTATGACGATCTAGCTGCGTTCCAACCGCGCTGGGTGGAGCCAATGCGACTTGATTACCGCGATGGCTGGCAAGTGTGCGAAATTCCGCCGAATGGGCAGGGTATCGTCGCGCTGATGGCGCTGAATATTCTGCGTAATTTCGACATCGCTGGCACTGCTGGCACAGATCGCGCACTGGTATATCACCGGCAGATTGAAGCGATCAAGCTCACATTTGCAGACGCGTTCGACACTGTTAGTGACCCGGATGATACTGGTTTTGATTACACGCGATTCCTCACGCCTGAATATGGTGAGGAGAAGGCGCGGCTCATTGGCGAGACGGCTGAAGTGCGTACTACGCGCACGCCGTCGAGTTCAGGCACGGTGTACTTGTGCTGCGCGGATGGCGAAGGCAACATGGTGTCGTATATTCAGTCGAATTACATGGGATTCGGCTCGGGCATTGTGGTTCCAGGGACGGGTATTGCGTTGCAAAATCGCGGTGCTGACTTTTCGCTGGACCCTTCGCGCGCGAATGCGCTCAAGCCTGGCAAGCGCACGTATCACACGATAATTCCAGGATTTTTGATGCGCGACGGCCGCCCGGTTGGCCCATTCGGCGTGATGGGCGGTTACATGCAACCGCAGGGGCATGTGCAGGTAGCAATGAACGCGATCGACTTCGGGATGGATCCGCAGCAAGCGCTTGATGCGCCGCGTTGGCGATGGGATCGCGGCAATGCCATGTGCGTAGAAACGCGCTTTGACGCGTCTTTTGCGCGGGCTTTGGCTCGCCGCGGCCACGATGTGACGATGAGCTTGGAAACGGCTGATTTTGGCCGCGGGCAGATGATCATGCGCCTCGACAGCGGCGCTATGGTTGGAGGCACTGAGTCGCGTACTGATAGCAATATTGCGTGTTTGTAGCTGCGTATTAGCTGCTTATTGCGGTTAGAAAGGCGCTATTTTAAGCCCCACGAATGCGCAGTCAAATCATCGAAATCGGTACGCGACACGCCGAATTGTGCGATTCGCAATATAGGTGTAAGTTAGTCGATTGTCTGCGAGTGTGGCGGAATGGTAGACGCGCTGTCTTCAGGTGGCAGTGAGTGTATGCTCGTGGGGGTTCAACTCCCCCCACTCGCACGCAGAATGAAACCCCGGAATCGTTGAGAAATCAAGATTCCGGGGTTTTCTGTATCCGCACATCGTGACGCCTCGTGACGCGGAGCGTGACCGGGAACGGGGGCACGCGCTGTAAGCTCGCGCAAAACCCTTATTTTTCAACGTTTGTGCGATATGGGGTTTCACGCGCTCCGCTCCCGGTCACGCTCCGCGTCACGAACGCGTCACAAACACTAAGTATTGGCCGTTACTCCTGTATTTGGGGCGCGGATTCGTGCCTTTGCCTGGCGATCGGCCCTCAATGCGAACCTGCGTACCAGAAATCAGCAGAGTCGTCAGCTCCGCTTTCCCACGCTCCCCCACCGTACTTCCCACAGGGTAGGTATACACATCAATTCGGCGGTTTTCCATCGCTGGGCAGAACAGTATGGCTCGCACTGGAAGTGCTACTCGCCGATCGCTGTCATCCGACGGATATTGATCATTACCGCCAACGATCTCATACCCTTGAGCCGCAAACGCCGCAGCAGCAGCCCCAACCATGCCCGCTGGCATATGATGCCGATGCCACACCACCTGCAATCTCAGCAGCACTCGGGCAACAACAAACGTTAATGCCGCCGCGACAATTATTTCTTTATACTCATCCGGGTGAGCCGCCCAATTGTGCGTTGCTGGAATAAGCAGAAGCGTCACAGACACTATCGCCCAGCACACAACAAAACATATGCCAGTTGCAAGCCCGCCGTACGGCTTAACATCATTCCAAGCCGCACGACCTTCACTCTCAGTGGCATCCACCCATGCACCCACATCCATAATCTGATTATCCGCGGTTACCGAGCACCAACAGGCCCAAATCACGCGCAAGCAGATGAACTCTTGGTGAAGTTGCTCGCGGATTATTAGCGTCAGTGTCTTCGTCAGTCAGCCACAGCGTTGCTATCGGTGTTATCCGCTGTCTCGCCGTCTACGGCAGCGATCCAGTCGCCGTAGCCTTCGGCTTCCATGCGCGAGCGCGGCACAAAGCGCAACGCGGCGGAATTCATGCAGTAGCGCAGCCCGCCACGGTCGGCAGGACCATCGGTGAAAACGTGACCGAGATGGATTTGCGTTTCGGCAGTGCGCACTTCAATACGATCGCGGCCGGGAATGCGATGATCTTCATGCTCAGTGAGCAGCGACGCGGCGATCGGCTTGGAGAATGCAGGCCAGCCGCAGCCGGAATCGAATTTGTCGCGCGAGGAGAACAGTGGCTCGCCGCTGACGATATCCACGTAGATTCCCGGCTCGAATTCTTCATCGTATTCGTTGACAAACGGCCGCTCAGTGGCGGCATTCTGCGTGACCGCGAACTGTTCGAGCGTTAGATCCCAGATGCGCTCCACGTACTTTTGACGGCGCTTCACGTTGACGATTGCGGCGAGTGGCACATGGCAGTAGCCGCCAGGATTATTGATCAGATAATCCTGATGATGTGCTTCGGCCGGATAAAAATTGCGCAGCGGCTCAACCAGCACGGCAGGGCGCTGCGGCTGACGATCGACAAGCTGCTCGAGCGCGGCGATGTACACGGCTTTTTGCTCGTCGTTTGTGTAGAACATACCGGTGCGATACTGGCGGCCAGTATCCTCACCTTGCCGGTTTACGGAAAACGGATCGATGACTTCTAAGAAGAGCAGCGACAGCGTGCGCAGGCTCACCTGAGACGGGTCGAAAGTGACTTTTACGGTTTCTGCTGCATCTGTTTCGCCGGAGCAGACCTGCTCATAGGTTGGCGATTCGACGGTCGACTGCGCATAGCCGACCGTAGTGTCCACCACGCCGTCCACGTTTTGAAAATAACGCTCGAGGCCCCAGAAGCAGCCGCCTGCAAAATATGCTGTTTGCTCACTCATGGCCACTACGATACACCGCCAATCGCTCTGCGCTACAGGCTTATCCGCGGTCACCATACCGCGAAGCGCACCCCACCACGCATACAATAATCTAAATTATATTTTGAAAAAGTATTATTAACTCACTATTATTAAAATATGTTTGCAATAAATCGCGCTACGGTAGCTCGACCGACTTATCTTGACTGGATCGCCTCGCTTAAAGACAAGCACGTCATCAAGGTCGTCACCGGGGTGCGACGCAGCGGCAAAAGCACGCTGCTGCGGCTATATCGACAGCAACTGCTGCAAGAAGGAGTCGAACAGCGGCAGATTATCGCCATTGATCTGGATCTGTTCGAGAATGAGCCGCTCCGAGAAAAACACGCATTACACCAGTACATTACGGAGCGAATGCAGCCCGACGCAATGAACTACATCTTCATCGACGAAGCGCAGCGCTGCCCAGGCTTTGAGGATGCACTGGAAAGCCTGTACGCGCGGGATCTAACCGATCTCTACGTCACCGGTTCGAACGCGCACATGCTTTCCTCGGAGCTGGCGACACTGCTATCCGGCCGATTCATGACCATACCAGTGCTGCCACTGTCCTTCGCCGAGTACAGTCAGGCGTCACACGAACCAGACGCGCAACGCCGATTCCACCAATACCTCGAATGGGGTGGCTTCCCCGAAATGCTCCAATTTGCGGACAATCCCGCGTTGATGACCAGCTATCTAGAGGGCGTCTACAACACGGTACTGGTCAACGACGTGTCCGAACGCCACGCCATCCGCGATATGACGGCGCTCAAACGTATTGCGCGATACCTGTTCGCACATGCCGGCTCGCTGATTTCCGCCAATAAGATCCAAGGAGCGCTTACCTCAGCCGGGCATAAAATATCGCAGCCCACAGTGGATAGCTACCTTGATTATCTGACCGACGGCATGCTGTTCTACGAAGCGCAGCGGTTCGATCTCAAGGGTAAGGACTATCTCAAATCGTTGGCGAAATACTACACGGTCGATACTGGACTGCGTAACTTCATCACCGGCTATCGGTCCGAAGATATCGGCCATATGGTCGAAAACGTGGTGTATCTGGAGCTGCTGCGGCGCCGGCGCATGGTGCTTGTTGGCAATATCGAAGGGCGGGAAGTCGATTTCGTCGTCAAGGAACAGTATGCAAACGCCTATATTCAGGTGGCGCTGACCGTTCACGATCCCGAGACGCTTAAGCGCGAAACCGCATCGCTGAAAGCCATCAGCGGCTACGAACCGCGCTATATCTTCGCACTGGACACTCCAGCAACATCCAGCGAAGACGGTATCCGATACGTCAACATCATCGACTGGCTCCTCGGCAAAGACCCCGTCCTACCATAGCCGACACACCCAAAACGGTTCGCCTCAAGCAGCCCAGTCTTATATCCATTGCTAGCGATGAAGAATCCGAAAATTACCATGATTGACTTGTATACATTTCAACGATGGAACGATATTCAGGCGGCATTCGAACAATCCGGTTCATATACGCCATCATGGACGCTGGCACACCGGCAGACGATACTTAACGACGGAGAGGAATGGTGGGGCTTCTTAGCACCCGCTTACCGGTGGGTGATGAGCGAAATGGAAGCGGCCGGCATGCCTTCACCGGGGCCAGATGCGGCACCGGTGTGGGCATGGGCCCGGTGGATCGACAATCACGGGCGGATTCGCACCCGGCCGGATAGGCGATGTAGCGATTTTCACGGGCAATACGATGGGCTGGAGCTCATCCATCTGCACGTTGACAAGAGCCGCGTCCTGCTTACCGATTTTGACTCCTATCATTGCGTGCTTAATAAAGCACCTTGTGCACCCGAATCAATGTTTGTAACCGGGCTTGAAGACGAATATGACGAATGGCTGGACGTGCATTGGGATGATCCGATCGACGCCAAACGCCGGCAATGGCACGACAGCGTCATCATTCCCCTAGAAAACATGCCACGTCAATGGATACAAGCCTGCTTGTGGACCATCCACCCGCAGGACGTGGTCCGCGTTTTAAGACGCCGCCGGCCGCGCTCAGGAACTCCACATTGCTGATCAAGTACGCGCGCTCGTCGCTGTTCCGGTTGCACAGGCGCCATATCGGCTAGCGCACGAGGAATACCATGGTGATGATCATTGCGAAACCGACGAAATCGGTTGGTGAGAACACAGCGCCCGCCCATGCAACGCCGGAAATCGTGGCGGCCACTGGCTCGCTGGTACCGAGCATTGTGCCGCGCATCGCACCAATGCGCATTACGCCGGCAAGGAACAACCAGAATGCGCCGAACGTGCCGCCAACAACCGTGAACACCATAAGCAATACGCCAAACCAATCAAATTGTGGCGCGCTCGACCACGGTTGTACGAAAGGCATCAATACCAGTCCGGAAATCAGGAAAGTAATGCCGTTCACCGTAAGGTTGCCCCACCGCGCGATAAGCTTCAACGGCATAATCGACAATGCGCACGTGCATAACGCGTCGATCAACCCCCACATCAAGCCCGGAAGCGGCAGCTTCAACGTCGATAAATCACCACCCGTGGCGATCAACACTGTGCCAACAAACGCGAGCGCAACGCCAATGCTTTCGCGCACGCCTGGCCATCGCCGCCCGCGCACGCACACATAGGCGAGCACAAACAGCAGGTTCAGCGTTTGCAGCACGGTCGCCGTACCTGAATTAGTCCAGTCAATCGCCGACAGGTATGAAACTTGTACGAGCAGCACGCAAATAATCGACGTGGCAAGCATCATCGGCCAAGAACGGCGCGCGCGCAGTGCACCGACAAGCAGTCGCGGCTCTTTCACGCCCGCGCAGATGAGAAACAGCGCGCCGGCAGCAAGTTCGCGCACGCACGCAATCCATAGCGGATCGGCGTGATAATCAGCCATCAGCAGCTTGGAAACGGTCGCGTTAATACCCCACAGCACACCGCCGATCAGCACCAGCGCGGCGCCAAACAGCAGGGAGCGCGGCGTTTGCTCGAAGGATGGAGACGGTGACGAGGATGGTGTAGTTGACGACTGCGCAGCCGCCGATTCATGCCGCGGCTCAGGCTTAGAAGATGACAGTGATGCCATAAAACGTTATGCCTCTATTGCAACCACTAGAACTGTGCCATTTCAGACGACCCAAAGAACGTGAGAATCTGCTCAAGATACGGGCCGAGAATGACGTTAGGCATACTGAAAATCTCATGCAGCGAGTCGTCGATACGCACCAGTCGAGCATCGCCACCATCAGCGTTGACCTCGTTCACAAATCGATTTTGTGGCTCGTTCAACACCCACATGTCACGCCCAGCCTGGAACAGCAGAATCGGCGTTTCAATTTCAGCGCACGCTTGCGGACGCTGCACTGCGCGCGATAGTCGCAACGCTTGACGCACCCATTCAAAGGTTGCCGCATACGTTTGCTGATGCACGTCGTCAATCCGCTGCTGTTGGAACCAGCGCACGCGCGCTTCACTCGCGCCAGGATGATCGGCCATGTTCAGTTCAGGCGTAAACTCACCCTGACCAAATACGATATGCCGGCCGAGGCCCACACCGCACAACACGTTGGCAAGCGCACCAGCCAGCCAGTTTGGCATTCCCGTTACGGGGGCGATCATCGGGCAGGAGAGCACTGCTTTATCGAACAGGGTGGGGTGGGTTTCCAGCACGCCTGCGCCGATACCGCCACCCATGGAATGGCAGTACAAGTTGAGTGGGAATCCATCGGCGTACTGTTTGCCGACCGTCGAAGCAAATTTGGCGAGATCAGCCACGTATCGATGCCAGTCGTCAATCCATACCAGCGAAGGGTTAGCGACATCACGCGCAGAATAGCCGTGCCCGCGATGCTCGAACACGCACACCGAGTAACCAGCAAGTAGGAAATACCAGACCATTTCCGCATACTTGGCCGCAAACTCAGTAAATCCGTGAGAGATCACTACCGCACCGCGGAACGCTGCAGTGGCACCGTCTTCATGCAAAACGTCGAACTTGGCCGCGTCGTAGCATACGTAGTGCAGTTTGCCGCTCGTAGCAGGAGCTGGCAAACCAGGTGCGGACGCGGGTTCCATCCATCCTTCGACGCGGCATTTTGCTAGTGCGGGCAACACCTTCGTCGCCATTTGTGCGGCGTAATCGTGTTCATCGATCAGCGTGACTCTCATAGGCTCTACTGTACCGTTACCACGCCGCACGCGATGGCAAAGCGTCCCGCTACATCACCTTTGTGGATTCGAGATTGTGAATCACCCAATCGTTCAAGCGAATCACCGGTTTGCGCAACACCAGGCCCAGCAGCAACGCCGGCAGAATAAACAGGGCGAGCTTGCCCATATCCACCCAAAATTCCATACCGTAGGAGCCAGCCATCGCCGAGTGCATGGCGGATACCGCGTATGGGAACAGCAGCCAATTGCAAATCGCTTGGAAGAACGGCGGCAATGTTTCAATCGGGAACGTGCCACCCGAACCGGCTACCTGCATCACCAGCAGCACCACGGCAATCGCCTTACCAATATCGCCGAAAGAAACGGTCAGCGTGTAAATCAGCAGCGAGAACACGAGCGCGCTCAGCCAGCCGACCATCAAAAATTGCAGCGGATGCTCGCATTGCACGCCGAGGAAGAACATGTCGCCGAGACAGACGAGCGTGCCTTGCAGCAATGCCATAACTCCAAAAATCGCGTATCGGCCGAAATACTCTTGGTACAGGTGCAAGCCGAAGCGCCGCGCGTTACCAGGAGACTCGGGGCGCGGTTTGCGCAGCACGTCGAGCATAGCGCCCGGGCCGGCAGCCCGCCCGGCAATCATTGCCTCGCGCACACCCATCGTTTCACCGAGCGGCAGCGATTCTCCCAGCCCCAAAATTTTCGCTTTTTCGCGGTCGGAAATGGAGACTTTCATCATCGCAACCAAGATGATCGCACCCACCCAAATGGACAGCACTGTGTAGAACGGTGTCATTGCGGAACCGTAGTTGGCAATCGGATAGATAGCAATACGGTCGACCGCCACCGGCGCAGAAATCAGCGTTGCGATAGCGTCCGGATCAGTAGACGACAGCTGCGATAGATCCATGCCACTGCCACTGGTAATGGACGTGAGCTGCTCTTGCAGATCGTCGAGTTTTGACGCAGACGACGTGAGCGTTTTCGACGCTTCATGCAAAGTGGATTGCGCGTCGGTTAAACCGTCGCCAACACCGCTTGACAAACCGGAAACATCGCTGGTGACCTTCGACAGGCTTGCTACAACCGCGCTTGACTGCTTGGCAATATCGTTCATCGAACTGCGCAATTGGTCGAGCTGCGGTTTCAACGTGCTGTTGTATTCGTTCGACGCTTGCGTAACCGTGTGCTTCGCTTTGGCAATCTGTGCTTTGATATTGGCGCGCGCAGTGTCAACATCAGAAACACCGTTTGTGATGTTGGTAGACGCGTCCGCGATCGAGCTCGCCACGTTGGAGAGTTCTTTGCTCGCCGAGTCTGCTTGTGAAGCAGCTTTGTTAAGCGCTGTTTTCACGTTCTGATCGTTGGCGGAAGCAGCAAGATCGCGCAGCGCGGAAGCATACTCGCTAAACGCGGTGGATTGTGCGGCGACACTGTCGTGCAGCGAGTCGAGTCGACTGGTGACCTGCTTGGTTTGCGAACCCATATCGTCGAACGCGGCGTCTACTTGCTTGGTGACACTGTCGTACGCGGAAGCAGCATCTTGTAATGCGCTGGCTGCACTATCTGAGGTTGCGGAAAGTGCTTTGTTGAGACTCGCGACGCCGTTTTTGCCCTCGGTCAACGCTTTGCCAGCATCGTCGGCGGTGGAGCCAGCAGAGCCGAGCAGCTTGTCGGTTGCGTCGATGATTTTGCCGGTGGAACCAAGCAGGTTTGCGTACGCGTCGGCTTGCGAGGCTGCGCTTTTCAACTGTTTGGAAATCGACGCGATATGCGTGGTCGCATTCTGCACGTATTCGCCGGCTTGCGGACTTTGTGCAAAGCTGATCACGTTGGAGGCCATGTCAAGCGCCACTTGTGCGAGCGTTTTCGCAAACGTTTGATCAATCGTCGTAGCAACCGTGCTTGCACCTTGATCGGTGATATGCGGAGCAATCGGATTGACTTTTTCGTTGAGGTAATACTCAAGTTCAGCATGCTTCATTTCGCTGGAAAACAGCGTCATCATGTCAGCGCTGAAGCTTTTGGGAATGACCAGCGCTGCATAGTAGGTGCCGGAATTGACGCCATCGATAGCTTTATCACGGTCAACGAACTGCCAGTCAAGATCATGGTTGGCGCGCAGCGAACTGATTACGGTTTCACCAACGTTGATGCGCACAGGTACGAGGTCGGACTTGTACCCTTTGTCTTGGTTGGCCACAGCGACTTTCAGCGCTTTGGTATTGCCGTACGGGTCCCAGCTGGCGGCAATGTTGTACCACGCGTACAGGGAGGGCATGATGATGAGGCCCATTGACACGATAATCGCGATCACGTTACGTGTTGCGTGGCTCACGTCGCGGGTGAACAGTCTCCAAATGTTTTTCATCGTGCGTCCTCCTTTCTCTGACTACTGCGTGGACTTATACTGCGCGAGTCGTCCGTACTCTCAGCACCCGTACCTGCCATGCCTTCAACGCCGGTTACGGGAGCCGCATGCCGCGCATCGTGCGGGCCGAACGTGAGCCGGCGATGTTGATAGCCGTGTAGTACGGCGTCGCGGAAGTCGTCGGCGCTCATCGCACTTAAGCCAAGCTGGCGCGCGTAATTATCGCGCATATATTCAACGATGATGAGATATGCGTCGATGATGATAATCGACGCAATCCATGCCGAAAGCATCGCTGACTTGTTGGGAATCACAAACAGCAGCACGAGGAATATGAATGGCAGTACCGCCAACAGAATCAAACCGGAGCGAATAAGCCGCGGGTAACGCCCAAAGAATCGGTGCGCACGGTGCTTCACTACCTTGCGCAGTTCGCTAGTGCCTTCGAACTGGCTGAGGAGCGCGGAGAAGCTGATGCGCTCGTTGACCATCGCGTTCTTTTCGGTGATCATCAGGTCGGTTTCCGCCAAGCGACGATCGAACAGCGCGTTGAGGTTCAGCGCGTATCGACGCACAATCAAACCAACAAACAGCGCGGCCGGCAAGTACAGTGCGAGATGGCCCATATCCGACCAATACTGCCCGCCATACATGCCGGCGATCGGCCCGCGCATCGCGTTAATACCATACGTAAACGGCAGCCACGGGTGCAGTTCGCGGAAGAAGTCCGGCATCAATTCGATCGGGTACAAGCCGGATGCGCCTGGAATCTGAATAATCACGAGAATCACCGCAACGGCTTTGCCGATGTGCCTAAACGCGATCGCCAGTGCGTAAATAATATTCACGTACACGAACGAGCAGAACAAGCATGCAAGCAGGAACAGCAGCGGGTGCTCGCATTGAATGCCAAGCACGAGGTCACCCACGCCGGCAATCAGCGCCTGCAGGAAGCCCACGGCAACGAACAGCAGCCAGCGACCAAGATACGCTTGCGTGGCGGTCATGTCGTGAATATGCTCACGGTCAACTTCGAGCTTGTAAATAGCAATCAGCACAAAGCCGCCAACCCACAGCGCAAGATTGGTGTAGAAGGGCGTCACCGAGGAACCGTAGTTATCTACCGGGTACACGGTTTTAGTGGTGAGTTTGACCGGCGACCCCATAAAATCAGCGACGCTGGAGGCGTCAATGTTTAGCGTTTGCGCGATTTTCTGGTAGACGGCGGAACTGTCTAGCGCGGCAATATCGTCGCGCACGCTTTCAATATCGTTTTGCAGGTCGGATAGCGAGCTTGCCGTCTGGCCGACGGTGGTTTTCGCGTCTGCGAGCGTTGTTGCCAGCTGGTCAAAGAGGCTGTCAGATTGGTTCAGCGTGGCAGACAACGTAGTGAGCGTGCCGCTAGCAGTGCCTGTAAGCGCCGCGAAACTAGCGAGCCCATCAGTCAAATTGGGAGTGATGCTGCCGGTGAGCGTGCTGCGCGTATTGGTCAGCGTAGCAATACCGCCGCTGACGATAGTGCTGGATGCGCCGGCAAGGTTGGAGGTAGCATCCTTGCCGGAATCGATGAACTTGGTACTTTCATCGTGGAAGGTGTTGAGCTTGGTTTGCTGATCGCTGATCGTCGTATCGAGGCGATTGATTTCGTCCCAAATTCGCTTGCCTTCCGGCGTACTGGAATCAATACCGGCCTCGTTCATCGCAGTTTTCAGGTCTGACGATAGCGTAGTGGCCGCGTTGATCTGCTGCTGCAGTGATGATGTGACGGTATCAACGCTCTCTTGCGCGGTATTGAAACTGTCGGTGGCAGTACCGGCTGCATTGTTGACGTTGACGCCGATCGCGGAAAGCTGTGCGGAACCATCGTCAAGCGCGCCAGCAAGCGTTGATGAGAACGATTGCGCGCTGCCTTGCGCATGTACCAACAGTGTTTTGGACTCATCCGTGGCTTTTTGCGCGGCGGCAACCTGCTTGTTGAGCGTGGCAACGGTTGCGCGCGAATCCTTGATCGTGCTGTTTGCCTGATCGAGTGTGCCTTGCAATTCCTTGAGAGAAGAGCGAGTTTTCTCGATTTTGCTCACCGTATCGTTGAGATTTTTCACCACATTGCTTTGGGTGCCGTCGAGCTCTGTATCGAGCTTGCCGCCTGCTTGCGATACTGCAGATGCGAGGGTTTTACCAACGGTCGCTACGAATGTGGAGTTGATTTGCGAGTCGATTGTGGTAGCGCCAGTATCGGTGATTTTTGGTGCGATCGCGTTCTTTTTTTCGTTGACGTAATACTTGATACTCGGCCGTTTTGCCGAGCCGGTCACCGAGTTTACAAGGCTTTCGCTAAAGTCTTTTGGCAGCACAATCGCCGCGTAATATTCGCCGGATTGCACGCCTTGCACAGCGGTGTCGCTGTCAACGAACTGCCAGCCGAGCGCATCGTTTTTCTTCAACTCTGTAACGACTTGCGCGCCCGCGTCGAGACGCCCCACGAGATCGGAACTCGTGCCGCGATCCTCATTGGAAACAGCAACTTGCAAGTTGCCTGTGGACGAGTATGGATCCCAATTCGCGAGAATGTTAAACCATGCGTACAGGGAGGGAATGAGGGCGACGCCCAGCGTCACCACCACAGCGACCGGATTGCGTAGGATCCGCAGAAGGTCGCGAGTAAAAATCCGCCAGATCGTGCTCATCGAACCCTCATTTCATTCAATGCCATATACCCCGCTTACAACCAGTGCGTAAGTATATCGTCAGCCATATGGCAGACTACGCCCCAGAGCGAATGCCGCTACGTCAATCAGACATTTGCTGAGGAAGTGTCTCAATACAAACAGTCTCAATACAAACAGACTGCAGGCGACATCCGCGTATTCCATGCATGAGATTTCATACACAGAATTCGCAGTGTCACCTGCAGTCTGTGAGCTCGTTAATGCGCTGCAGTTTCACCTCGCCTAGCGCAGGTCGAGCGCATCATACAGAAAGTCGCGCTGCAAAATAAGCAGATTCTCAGCGACCGTCTCGTCGTTGGTCATGTGCGTGATGCCCGTCAGCGGTAGGAACGTGTGCGGGCGGCCGGCTGCCATCAGCGCTTGGCTCAAACGCAGACTATGCGCGATGGTGACGTTGTCATCAGCGAAGCCATGGATCAGCATCAGCGGGCGCGTCAGCTTCGGCGCATCTTGCACGATGCCGTTATACGCGTACACGTCCGGGTTCAAACCGAGGTAGCGCTCAGTGTAATGCGTATCGTACAGCGTCCAGTCGGTGGGCGGAGCACCAGCGCAGCCTGCCTTGACGACGCCAGGCGCATCAAGTACCGCGAGCGCTGACAGGAAGCCGCCGTACGACCAGCCGATCATGCACACTTTGTCCAGATTCGGCGCGGGGATACGAGCAGTGCCGTTGAGAGCCACGACCGCGTCTGGCAACGCGTGAACCGCTTCGACTTGATCGGCGAGCGTGATGTCCTTCATGTTTTCGAAGATTTCACGATCCCACTTCGGGCCACGCCCGGTAGTACCGCGACCGTCTGCGGTGACCACAAGAAAGCCTTGATCAGCCCACCATTGCGCATCCCAGTAATATGACTGGCTGGCCACAACCTGCTGGAATCCCGGGCCGCCGTAAGGCTTGAGCAGTACGGGCAGAGTGTCTGCCTGCGCGTACGGGCTATCGGCACTCGGCGCGATAATCGCCGTGTACAGGCGATGTTCGCCGATGCGCGCGAAGTGCACGTTTGGCGTGAATCCCGGCTCGGCAGCATGTGCGGCGATGTCAAAACGCACGGATGCTGCGGCGCTGGCGTCCGCGCTCGGCGTAGTGGCGTGCCACATCAGCGCGCCCGCGTGTGCCATATCGCGGCCGGTGACGATCATGCCGCGAGCACCGCGCGACGCAGTCCATGAGCCAGGTTCGATAGTCACTGGCGTGATCGTGCCGTCAAACGCGATACTGACGACGTCGTAGCTGCGCGCATCGTGGCCGGCCGCGTTCTCAGCCCATGCGGCGGGCACTTCTGGCGCGAGATCGGGTTCGCGCTGCACTACGGCGAGTACGTCAGTGTCAGTGATATCGAGCACACGGCGCACGTTCCAGCCGGCAGGCGTAAATGGCGTACCATCCACAGTCAGCCGGTTGGTGTCCGCAGTCATATCGTTCAGCGAGCAGACGAGACGACCGTTAGGCGTGTACGCGGGCGTGCCATGGATGATATCGATCCACTGGTCGTTAGCGTGTTCTTCAAGCACGACGGTCGAGCCGAGCGGGCGCAGCTGAGCGGGCGCAGCACTCGAATCGGCAGCGGTTTCCGACTTGGTGACTACGCGCAGCACTTGGTCGCGCGTTTGGCGACGGTTCTGCACGAGGATCAGCGGATCATGCCCGCTCGCCCAATGCACTGCGGCCACATACTCGTATGCTTTGTGATCCCAGGCGATCTGCTGCACGCCTAGGCCAGCGTATTCGCCGTGCTCACCCCATTCGAGCTCGGCGAGCGTTAAACGCACGTCAGCGTTCTGTGTCAATGCGCGCGGGTAGCGGCGGCCAGCAGCAGCGGTTTCCGGGTTTGCTGGATCGCTGATGTACCAGATTGGTTCGGGGGCAGTATTGAACGATTCGAAGATAATGCGGTCTGAATCCGGCCCCCACCAGAAGCCGTCGTAACGGTCCATTTCTTCGCCGGCTACAAATTCAGCTAAGCCGATTTTCCACGTCTGTTCGCTGGTTGCATCGTCCGGGTAAACGCTCCACAGTGTGCTGAGTCGATCTGCTGCAGGATTGTATGGAGTCGCGGCCGCTTCCTCATCGCCGCAACGGTGACCGTGCGCGTGAGCAACAGAAGCCTCTTCGCTCGCAGCAGCGACTGCGTGCTCAGCAGTGTTCTCAGCGGCGGTATCGTCCGGCCACTCTTGCGCAATATCCACCAGCATCAGATGCTCGCCAGTCGTATACAGCACATGGCGGCCATCCGGCGAAATACGCGGGTTCAATACCGGCGTAGAAGCCGACTCCCCCGGCACGATCTTGTCCGCGGCGAGCGCACGCGTCCGCGCAGTGAGCCCATCCTCAGCGATTTCGGTCAAGAACAGCTGCCCGTTAATCGTGAACGTTACGCACCGACCGGCCTTATCAACCGAGTAAGCAACGATGCCCGTACCGCCTTCGCGCGCACGCTCGCGGCGTGCTTTCTCCTCAGCGGGCACGTCTTCAGCATCCGCGTTCTCCAATAGTTCGCGCGGATCCGCCAGCATCACTTCATGATGTGCGCCAGCTGCGTCGATCACGCTCGTCCACAGCGCAGTCACCAAATCTTCCGGACCGTCAGAACGCAAAAATAGCGCACGCGAACCGTCACCGATTACCTGCGCAGATCGCGGCGCACCGCTAGTAAATCGCAGCGTGCGCGCCTTGCGGCGAGGGAACTCGGCAATGAGCTGACCAACTGATGGCTGATTGACTGACTGTGTCTGAGTATTCATGGCCACTAGGCTACGCGCGGGGCAATACGCACCCCCACTTGAGGTAATACAGCCGTAGAATCAACTGCAAAAACCGGTCAAACTCGTGATTGTTTTGCATTCATACGCGTAAAACCACTCAATTTTTCGCCTCTATTCCCCACTGCCGTATAGGATAGGTGAGGATAGAAAGGGATTACCATGAGCGTTCTCGACCGTTTTGAGAAGAGTGTAGAAGGCGCGGTCAACGGAGTCTTTTCCAAGTTCGGCTCCAAGGACTTGCAGCCGGTCGACCTTTCCAGCGCCCTGGAGCGCGAGATCGACGCGGAGGCTATGCCAGTCGGCCGCGACCGTACGGTAGCCCCGAACGAATACCGTTTTAAGCTGAGCACCCCCGATTTCGACCGTATTGAACAGTGGGGCAGCGAAGTGCTCGCCAATGAGCTGGCTGACAATCTCACGCAGTATGCGAAGAGCCAGCATTACGCGTTCGTCGGCCCGGTGATGGTGATTTTTGAAGAGGATCTTGAACTGTCTAAGGGCAGCTTCCACCTGACTTCTGAATCCGTGCAGGGTAATGCAGTGCCGGTAACTACCACTGATCAGGCTGAAGATCACCCGATGCTGGAAATCAACGACAGCCAGTACCTGCTGACCAAGGATAAGACGATTATTGGCCGCGGTTCCGGCTGCGATATTGTCATCGACGATCCTGGCATTTCGCGTAAGCATTTGGAAATTGACCTCACGCCGAACGGTGCGATCGCTCGCGATCTGGGTTCCACCAACGGCACGTACGTCGAAGGTCATCAGGTGCCGGCAGCCACGCTGCTCGACGGCAACACGATTACCATCGGCCGCACACGCATCCTGTTCTGGGCATCCTCGCAAGAGCAGGAGTGACTCCAAGCTAGGAGCCGAATTCCCGTATGATCACCGAACTGACATTTGCGATCCTCAAGTACGGATTCCTGATCCTGCTGTGGATCTTTGTCTGGCTTGCGGTGCGATCGCTGCACAAGGACATTGAAACGTTTAGTCCGCGCCCCTCGCGCGCACGCCGCCGCAGGGAGAAGCGCGCGCTGAAGGCCACGGAGAATAATCCGTCTCCAGCGGCGAGCGCAGCCCCGGTCGTACCGAATCCGCCAACGAGTCCGATGCGTGCCGCCAGCAGTGCGAACAGTGGCGCTGGCAAGGGCGCACCGAGCTTGCTGGTTATTATCGACGGCCCAATGGCTGGCGCTTCTGTACCGCTAACTGGCGGTTCGATTACGCTGGGCCGTTCCGCGTCGAATACCGTCGTACTTGACGACGAGTTTGTTTCCTCGCATCATGCGCGTATTTATCAGGATCAGGCGTCTGGTCAGTGGGCGATCGAAGATCTTGGCAGCACGAATGGCACCATTGTGAATCAGCAGCGTTTGAACGTTCCGATGATTCTCGCACCGCGCGTACCGGTGCGCATCGGCGCTACCACCTTTGAACTGAGGTGAGTCGCCTATGCCCAATTCTGCTGCTTCACAAACATTATTCTTGTATTCCACAACGGTTTCCGATGTTGGTACGGTGCGTTCCAATAATCAGGATTCTGCGTTCGCTGGCGAACATCTGATCGCGATTTGCGATGGCATGGGTGGCCATGCTGGTGGCGATACTGCCTCGTCGATTGCGATCCGCTCACTCGCGCACGTTGAACATGACGATGTCAATGGTGATGTGAAAACCGTGGCGTCAATGATGGAAACATCTGTGATGGCTGCGCATGATGCCATTGTTGGCAAGGCGAAGCATGAGCGCAAACTGGCCGGCATGGGTACCACGGTTACTGCTGTAGCGCTAGTGGCTGGCTATTGGGTGCTTGCGCATATTGGCGATTCACGCGCGTATTTGCTGCGTGACGGTCATTTGACGCGCATGACGCAAGATCACAGTTACGTGCAGCATCTCATTGACACCGGCCGTATTACCGAAACGGAAGCGCGTAATCATCCGCAGCGCAATGTGGTGATGCGCGTACTGGGTGATTTTGATATTGACCCGCACCCGGATATTGCGATTCGTGCAGCGCACCCGACCGACCGTTGGCTCTTGTGCTCCGATGGCTTGTGTGGTGTGCTGGAAGATTCGACGATTGCAGAAACGTTGTCAACTGTTTCCGATCAAGAGGAATGCGCGCAGCAGCTTGTTTCGATGGCGCTGAAGGCTGGCAGCACGGATAATGTGACTGCAGTGGTGGCTGATGCGACGCTCGCATTGGATGCGAACGCGTTCGATTTGCCGCATCAAACGCCGCTGGTGGCTGGTGCTGCTAGTTCAAGCTTGGAGCCGATCGCCGATATTATCAACGAGCCGGTTGCTACCGCTCCGATGCTGCGCGATATGAATTCGCCTGCGCAGCGTGCGGCCGCGCTGATCCAGAACAATTCGCGCAGTCAGCAGCAGGATAGTCAGGCTGCTCCACGCGTTGCGCAACCGTCGGCAGTGCGTGAAGAAAGCGGCGACCGTGCGAACCCGGATACTGGCGAAATCCCAGTCATTCAAAAGCGTGATGGTCGGCTTACTGATGACCCGAATGATCCAGAGGTCGCCAAGGCTATCCACCATGAGCAGCTGATCGCCCGCAAGCAGACGCGACGTAAGCATAATCGTCGCCGCGCGATTACTATCATTTCTGTTATTGCCGTGCTGGCATTGCTGGCTGGCGCTGTGTTCGGCGCGTATCGCTGGAGCCAAACGAAGTATTATCTTGGCGATGCAGATGGCGTGGTCGCCGTGTACCAGGGCGTGAATACGAACCTGTTCGGCTTCCAGCTCTCGCATGAGGTGAAGCGCACGAATATTAGTATTTCGAGCTTGCCGCAATCGTGGCGTGACCAGCTGCAAGAAGGCATCACGTTTAACACGTATGACGAGGCGAATAGTCACGTGCAAATCATCCGCAAGGAGAAGCAAAACTTCTCTGAAAAATCGGAAACGAAGGATGATGCTACGGCCAAGGATTCGTCGAGCACACCGTCGGATACGTCGTCAGATACGTCATCGGGCACGGATGCGAATGCGACCGATGGCGCTACGGATTCCAGCAACACTGACTCTGCGCAGAACACTGATTCCACGCAACCCGCCGGCGGTGAGGCGCAATGATCCTTGTCCGACTCCGCCAAGCCTCGCTGCTGTTATTCGCGATGCTCATCAGCGTGGGAGCGTTCTACCAAATGTTCTTGCGTACGCGTCACGAATTCCCGCGCGAATACGTGATGATTCTCGCCATATGCGCAGTGCTTTTCCTCACGCTTTGGGGCGTACTGCTGAAATTCCAGCCATATGCGAGTCAAGCGATTCTGCCATGCGTACTCATGCTGACTGCTATTGGCGTGGTGATGATTGCGCGTATCGACCATTCGAAGAACACGTCAGTGGGTTTCCGCCAGTTGATGTGGCTGTGTTTGTCGCTGGTGCTTGCCGCGCTGCTGGTCGTGCTGCTCAAAGATTATCGTGTGCTGCGCCGATACGCGTATGTGAACATGGTGATCGGTTTAGCGCTGCTGTTATCCCCGATGATTCCGGGTTTGGGCATTGATATCAACGGTGCAAAAATCTGGATTGGCGTCGGTAACTATACGATTCAGCCCGGCGAGTTTGCCAAGCTGTTCCTTGCGTTCTTCTTCGCCGCGTATCTGTTCGATCATCGTGATCAGCTGGCGGTTGGCGGTAAGAAAATTCTTGGCTTGCAACTGCCGCGTATTAAAGATCTTGGCCCGATTATTCTCGTGTGGGTTGCCTCCATGGGCGTGCTGGTGATGCAGCATGATTTGGGCACGTCACTGATGTTCTTCGCAATGTTCGTTGCGATGCTGTACGTGGCGACTGGGCGTAAAAGCTGGATTCTTATCGGCTTCGTAGCCTTCGCTGCTGGCGCGGTAGTCGCCGCGAGCGTTTTCAGCCATGTTGGTTCACGTGTAGACGCGTGGCTGCACCCGTTCAGCGATTATGAATACAATCGCCCGGGCGGCTCCTGGCAGCTCGTAAGCGGTATTTTCGGCATGGCTGCCGGCGGTATGACTGGCACTGGTCTTGGCCAAGGTCAGCCTGCGCTTACCACGTATGCGAACTCTGATTTCATTTACTCCTCGCTTGGCGAAGAGTTGGGATTGGCTGGTTTGCTGGCGATTCTGACATTGTATTTGGTGATTATCGCCTCCGGTTTCATTACTGCAATGAAAATCAAGGACGGGTTCGGCAAGCTGCTCGCCTCCGGACTGGTGTTCACGATGGCATTCCAGGTATTCACCGTGGTTGGCGGTATTACGCTGGTGATTCCGCTCACCGGTATGACACTGCCGTATATGGCGGCTGGCGGCTCCTCGCTGGTGGCTAACTATATTCTGGCAGCACTGTTGATGATTATTTCGAACGCTGCAAATCGCCCTGAACCCGATACGTTGTCTGACACGTTCCAATACGAGGCGTTGGCCGTGCTGCGCGACCGTGAGCTGCAAGAACGCGCTGAAGCACGCGAAACGCACGAGTCGCATGAACCACGCCATGCCGCAGCTGCACAAGCCAGCGAACAAGCTACAGAAGTCATCACAGGAGGTGAACGATGAACAAATCATTGCGTCAACTGTTCACCGCCGTCATTGTCCTGTTCGTCATCCTGGGCATGTCGTCTACGATTATCACCGCTATGCGTGCCAACTCGCTCAGCGCTGATCCGCGCAACGCGCGTGCGCTCTACCAAGAATACGGTGCACCGCGCGGCTCAATCCTCGCGTCCGACGGCACGGTGCTGGCGAAATCTGACCCAACAAACGACGCGTTCTCTTATCAACGCTCCTACACCAACGGGCCCGTTTACGCGCCGATTACCGGCTATTTTTCGGTTACGCAACGCGCTGATCGCGGTATTGAAGCGTCGCGCAACAAGCTGCTCAGCGGTAAAGCTGACGCCCTGTTCTGGGATCAGTTCAAAGCACTGTTCACTGGCGTAGAAAACAAGGGCGCGTCTATCGAAACGTCAATCGACGCAAACTTGCAGACGCTCGCCTACCAGCAGCTCGGCGCGTCCGATGGCGCAGCAGTCGTGCTCGAAGTAAAAACCGGTCGTATTCTCGCAATGGCAAGCACACCCAGCTACGATCCGAACCAGCTGGCCAGCCATGACACGCAGTCGTCAAACAAAGCATACGGTGAGCTCGCCTCGCAAAGCAGCAATCCAATGCTCAACCGCGCTACCTCGCAGCTGTACCCGCCTGGATCCACGTTCAAAACCGTAATTGCCGCTGCCGCACTGGAATCCGGCAAATACGATGTAGATACAGCCATTCCCGCTGGCGAAAGCTACACGCTGCCCGGCACCGTCACCAATCTGACGAACACTACGGTGCAAGCAAACGGTGCGAACGGTGAGATTACGCTGCAGGATGCGCTCACTTACTCGTCGAACACGGCGTTCGCGCAGCTTGGCGTCGCGCTTGGTGAAAGCGCAGTGGCTGACCAGGCGAAAAAGCTCGGCTACGGCAGTTCGATCACGATTGACGGCACATCCTCGACCGGCCAGCCGATGACCGCAGTGTCGTCGAAGTTCCCTGACATTACCTCTGACGATAAGCTCGCGCTGGCGTCTATCGGTCAGGGGGATGTGCTCACTACGCCGCTGCAGAATGCGATGATCGCTGCCGCGATTGCGAACGATGGCAAACTCATGCGCCCCACACTGGTAGATCGTGTGCGTGCCAGCGATTTGAGCACGCTGTCGCAAACCACGCCAGAAGTCATGTCTACAGCGTTCAGTTCGGATACGGCCAGCAAACTCAATCAGATGATGCAATCCGTAGTCGAGCATGATGCGCCGAGCCTCGCAATCACCGGCGTAAAGGTGGCAGCAAAAACTGGTACTGCGCAGATCGGCTCGTCGAATCAGTCGAACGACGCGTGGGTGATTGGTTTCGCACCCGCAGACGATCCCAAGATCGCGGTCTCCGTCGTTATTCATAATGTCAACCAGTTCGGTGTTGAGGCTGCCGGACCGATTATGCACGCACTGATGGAGGAGGCCCTGAAGCAATGAAACTCGTCGAAGGACAACTCATCCACCGTCGCTACCGTCTTGACTGCCGCCTAGCTCAAGGCGGTATGGGCGAAGTTTGGAAGGGATACGATATCCAACTGAACCGCCCGGTGGCCATCAAAGCGCTGCGCGATGATCAAAACAATGCGGAAGCCAAACTGCACCGTTTGCGTGCAGAAGCGCATAATTCCGCCAATCTTGCGCACCCGAATATTGCTGCATTGTTCGAATACTACGAGCATGACAACATCGGCTTCTTGATTATGGAATATGTGCCCAGCGACTCGCTGGCTGATATTTACCACAAGCGTGGCGCATTGCCGCCAACCGAGCTGCTGCCGATTTTGATTCAGGTGGCTCGCGGCTTGTTCGTAGCGCATAGTCATGGGGTGATTCACCGCGATGTGAAACCGGCCAACATTATGGTCTCGGACACTGGTGAAGTAAAAATCACAGACTTTGGCGTCTCCTACTCCACGAATCAGGAGCAGATTACACAAGATGGCATGGTTGTAGGCACCGCGCAATACATCTCCCCTGAGCAGGCACAAGGCAAGCAGGCAACTCCGCAGTCTGATATTTACTCGCTGGGTGTTGTGGCATACGAGGGCTTGTGCGGTCACCGTCCGTTTACTGGCGCAACTCCGGTTGATATTGCTGCAGCGCACGTCAACGACCCAGTGCCGCCGCTGCCAGATTCAGTCGACTGGCAGCTCAAGCAGTTTGTGATGTCGATGCTGGCGAAAGATCCGCTTGATCGTCCGAAGGATGCGCTGGTGGTATCGCGCACGCTGGCACGTATTGAACGCCGCTTGCTCGATCAAGAAACCGCGCAAGCAGACGAAACCATGATCAGTCTTGGCGGGCGTATTCCCCGCCGCGTCTCCAGCGCTCCCCATGCGGCAACGCTCCTGACGACCCAGAATCGTAACCAATTTGGCGGGCGAACGGTGGCAACCGACCCGAGGAATCGAGAGGAACAGCAATGAGCAGCAACATGCCTGCATCACTGGCGAATGGCCGCTATCAGCTCGGCCAACTGGTGGGCCGCGGCGGCATGGCCGAAGTGCGCGTCGCGTTGGACACTCGACTGGGGCGCACGGTAGCGGTAAAGATCATGCGCGCCGATCTGGCCAACGATAAGATCTTCCTCACGCGCTTCCGCCGTGAAGCGCACTCCGTCGCGCAGATGAACAACCCGAACATCGTCAACATTTACGATTCCGGCGAGGAAACGGTTACCGCAGATGACGGCACGACTGAGCGCCTGCCATACCTGGTTATGGAGTTTGTGAAGGGTCAGACGCTGCGCGATGTGATTAAAGCGAACGGTCCGCTCTCACAGCGCGACGCCGAACAGGTGATGTTGGGCGTGCTCAACGCGCTTGAATACTCGCATCGCATGGGTATTATCCACCGCGATATCAAGCCGGGTAACATCATGATCTCCGAGCAGGGCATTGTGAAGGTCATGGACTTCGGTATTGCGCGCGCGCTCGACGATTCCGCTGCGACGATGACGCAATCGCAGGGCGTGGTCGGCACCGCACAGTATCTCTCCCCCGAGCAGGCGCGCGGCGAGAGCGTCGATATGCGTTCTGACCTGTATTCGGCCGGCTGCGTGCTCTACGAAATGCTTACCGGCCGCCCGCCGTTCACTGGCGACTCGGCTGTGGCAATCGCTTACCAGCATGTTTCTGAAGTGGCGACGCCGCCGAGCGCGATTGTGCCCGGCTTGCCGAAGATGTGGGATTCGATTTGCGCGAAGGCGATGGCGAAGGATCGTCAGAACCGTTATGCGACTGCAGCTGAGTTCAAGAACGATATTTTGACGTTCATGAACGGCGGTATGCCGGTGGCGGCCGCGTTCAATCCGCTGACCGACTTGGCGAATATGAAGGCGCGCAAGCAGGCTGAGCAGGATGCGGCCACAGTGCCGATGAATCCGAATGATCCGACGCAGGCCACGCAGGCGTTTAACCCGGTAACTGGCCAGTTTGAGGCGGTTCCTGCAGCGAATAACAACACTGCGACCATGCTCAAGTCGCGTGCGGAGCAGCGTGCGGAAGCTGCTAAGCGTAAGCGTCGTAAGCAGATCATTATTGGCTCGGTGATCGCCGCTGCAGTACTGCTGCTGGTGATTGTTGGCGCACTGTTCTTGATGAATGAGAAAGCCGCAACGGAAACGGCTGTAGTGCCGACGATTACTTCGTCGATGACGAAGGTGCAAGCGGAGGAGAAAATCAAGGCTGCTGGTTTTGAATTCGAAGCTGTGGATGATAACGATTCGGGCGAGCCGGCCGGCACGTTTACTGGCAAGCAGAGCCCGACTGGCGGCTCGCAGGCTGTTAAGGGCTCTAAGGTGAAGGTGTGGTTCTCCACCGGCCCGAAGATGGTGAGCGTGCCAGACGTGAGCGATCAAACGCAGGATGCGGCGAAAGCCATGCTGGAAGATCGCGGCTTTAAGGTTTCCGATGTGACCAAGATTGCCGATAGTGCCACGGTTGAAAAGGGCAAGGTGGTGAGCACTGACCCGACCAGCGGTACCAAGCTGGCGAAGGGATCGTCGATTACCTTGTATATTTCGTCCGGTCAGGCGCAGATTCCTGATGGCTTGGTTGGCCAATCGCAGGAGCAGGCGATTAAGATCCTGCAGGATATGGGCTTTGTGCCTTCGATTCAGGAGGAAACGTCTGATTCTATTGCTGCCGGTTCGGTAACGCGCACGGAGCCTGGTTCGGGTGAGACGGTGGCGCAAAAGTCGACGGTGAAGGTCTACATCTCCTCTGGTAAGACGCAGGTGACTGTACCGAATATCGTGGGCGATACGGTGGCCGAGGCTAAGTCGCAGCTCGGCGACAACTTCACGCTGTCGGTTTCCGGCGACAGTTCGGATGACGCGATCATCGAGCAGCAGGATCTCACCACCGGCTCGCAGGTTGACAAGGGGTCTACGATCACCGTGACCGCGAAGAAGCTCTCGAATAGCGGTTCCGGCAACAGCGAAAGCGGTTCTGGCAACAGCAACAGCTCCGGGTCCGGCTCTAACAGCTCTGGCAATGGGTCTAGTTCAGGTTCCGGCAACGGCTCCAGCTCTGGTAACGGATCCGGTTCCAGCTCCGGCAACGGCAACACGACTACCCAGAACTAACTAGAACAACCTCTAGGACATGGCGGCGCTACCGCGCCGCCTGACGCTCCCCCAGTCAGCTTCGCTGACAGCCCCCTCAGCCGAGGGGGCCGAGTGATGTAACCATCTTCGATCATGCAGTTGAGCTGACAGCATCCCGCAACTGAGTACTCGCTCCGCGATCGATATTGCTGGCTCGCCTAGCAGCAAGCACAACGTGTAGAAAACCGCCTAAAGGGCTGTTTTCTACTACATGGTCTTGTCGAGGAAATTAGCTAATCGCATCTTGTAATAACTGCTGTTCTTATGACGCTGGCGGAGCCTCGGCTCCCTCGGCTGAGGGAGCTCCCGGCGAAGCCGGGTGAGGGAGCGTCGCGGCGCATTGCGCCGCCAAACAATACAGCATCGCGCGCAGCGCGATTCCTTAAATCAGCGATTCACCTTTGGCTGCAAGCCAGCGGACTTTGCTACCGCGTTGGTCTGGCCGCACACAGCCAGCCAGTTCGCCAGCAGACGGTATCCATCCTGCGTCATCACTGATTCAGGGTGGAACTGCACCGCGTACATCGGCTTATCCTTCACGCGAATGCCCTGCACAATATGATCGTCCTTCGTCCACGCGGTCACTACCAGATCATCGGGCACCGTGCTCGGCTCTACCGCCAGCGAATGGTAACGCGTTGCAGTCATCGGATTGGCCACGCCAGCGAAGATCTCGTCGTCGATATGCTCCACCAGGCTCGTCTTGCCGTGCATAATCGTCGGCGCATGATCAACCGTGCAACCGTACACTTCAGCGAGCGCCTGCAATCCGAGGCACACGCCAAACATTGGCTTGTTGATCTTCGCACACAAGCGGATCATATCCTCGCTAACTCCCGAGTCAGCAGGAGCTCCTGGACCGGGCGAAATCAGCACGCCATCGTAGTTGTCTAATACGCCGGGGGTTGCAGGATCGATGGCGTCATTGCGCACTACATCAACGGTTGCGCCCAGCGTTTTGAGATAGCCGACGATGGTGTATACGAACGAATCGTAATTGTCGATTACCAGAATGCGCGCTGAATCCGTCATCATGCTCCCGTTCATTCAATGATCTCAATGATCTCGTCACGGCTATTGTTCGTCCATGCTACGCCGTGCAATGCGCGAGCGCGGCGGCTATCTCACTGGCCGCTCGCTGCTCGCGCATCCGCTCGTTTAACCAACGGCGTAGTTCGACATGCTTTGCAACATAGGAATGTTGGCTGCGGCCCACGGGCACGCCCACTGGATAATCGCTGCGGAAATAGCGAACATCAGCAGCGCAAACAGCAGCAGTCGAATCGGCAGCGGGCCAGGCTGGTGGCGCAGCACCCAACCGTAGATGCTCGCTTCTGGGCGGCGGCGCTCCCCTGCGCGAATCGCGCGCAGCAGCGGGTAGCGCCAAGCAACCAGCGCAGCAATGTACAGCACGAGGTAGGCGATCAGCGTCCACATCACAATCGGCTCAAGCGTACCGAGCGCAACAATCGGCGATGATGAATTATCGTCTTCAGTGGTGAACGTCACGGTACCGGCGGAATCTTCAACGCCCAGTTCCGCTGGCGTACCGTCGGACACTTTCGCCCAGTAGGCGAGCTCGCCGTAGCTGATCCAACGATGAGTAGCAGTACTGTACGCCGGTTCGCATGTAGTGAGCGTAATCATGCGCTTAGTGGGCGATGCGGATGGGTTTTCCGGGTTAGCGGCGATCACTTCAACATGCTCAGGAGTTACGACTTTGTAGGACGTGTACTTGTACACGTACCAGTAGTCTTTGGTGCGCACGACGATCGGGTCGCCTTCCTGAAGGAGGTTCACATCGCCGAGTGGGCGCCCGTAGCCGTTACGGTGGCCGGCGATGGCGAAGTTGCCGACAGCGCCGGGCATCTGCGTAGTGGAATAGTGGCCGAGGCCGTGCAGTGAGAGTTCCGATTCAGTTGTGCCTTCGACGATGTTGCGCACCCAGCCTTTACCAAAGCGGGGAATATAAATCTGCGCGATGAGGTCGCCTTCAGCTACTGGATCAGTCGATGTTGGCGGGTCGCCTTCCTGTGCTTGAGCGACCTTGCCATCGGAGCCACCGTTGGGCACGTTCCATGATGCAGCTTGTCGCGTTTGCACTTGCGTGTGCTCGGCTTGCACGCCGGTCCACCACATTTGCCACACCAAGTACAGTGCGCACACGATAGCCATCGTGATAAGAATCTCAGCGAGTACACCGAGTACTGACCACACTGCACTGCGACGACGTGCGCGAGCACCGCGCGACCTGCGCGATGGCGTTCCTTGTGCAGTGAGCTCAGTGCTTGTCGAATCGTTTGCAGTGGTGATTACGTTGTCGTTTGCGTTGGCTGAATGCCTCACTGTCCCCCGTCCTTTCTGATCACGGACGCATACCGCAGCGGCTGTAGCGTGGCCGCAGACTGGTCAAATGTGAGCTTTTCTTTCGTCTCTACTTTCCAGCCAAGGCCGAAAGCACTGACGTATTCCTTATACAGTTTGACTGCGCGCGAATTATCAAGCGCGTCCAGCATTTCGTTCGTTGGCCCGATGGCCGACACCGTAAATGGTGGCGAATACTTCTTACCTTGTAGCAGCAGCACGTTGCCTTGGCAGATCACCGCTGAGTTGAAAAGCACACGCTGGTCCATGATCATCATCGACTCAGCGCCGCCAGCCCATAGGGCATTCACCACAGCTTCCACATCTTCTTGATGCACAACATAATCGTTGATGTTGGCAGCTGAGCCGGAACTATCAACCATGTTTTCCCACAACGGTGAATCGTCAAGCGTTACCGTCACACCGGGGCCTTCTACTGCGGGCAGCATCGTGCCAGAACCAGCATCCTCAGCAGAATTCGAGCCGGAGGAAGTGGAACCAGAATCCGTACCGTCAGTACTTGAGCCAGCGAATTCTTTGAGCGTATCGATTTGCGAGCTGAGACTGCTCACTTCTTTTTGCAGCTCATCAACGCGTTTCACACGCTGTTCCACAAGGTCGGCAGTGTCGGAAGTTACGGTGACTGTGCGGTTGACGCGCAGGTTGGTCATGAGTAAAAATCCGGATAATGCGACAATTACACACACGGCGGCGCTGCCGAGCCGCGAGCGGCGGGCTGCGTGACGGCTGGTGTGTTTGGCCATTTTTCCTCCGTAAGTACTCTCCGTTCGAGTGTAGCCGCTATTATGACTTTTAGCCTATTGAATGGAGACTACGCTGATGGCTGATACAGAGCTGCACGGAACTGACTCGGAGGACCAGAAGGACTGGCAGGACGAGACCGCAACCACTACGGATACTGCTACGGACGCCAAGGAATCTGACGCCGACGCAAATGAGAATGACGACTACGGCGTCCCGATGGACAAGGTCGAGGCCGTGCTGAACGCCACTGCTGACAAGTCTGCCATGACCCCGCAGATGCAGCGCATGATGGCGCGCCAGGCGGAGAACACCCGCCGCGTTGAGGAGTCTATTAAGGGCACCAAGTCGAATCCGCGCTGGTTTGTGCCGCTGTTCTGCGCACTGATGATCATCGGTCTGATCTGGGCTGTTGTGTACTACCTCTCCCCCAGCAGCGACAAGAACATCGCTAACGGTGGCACGTGGCCGATCCCGGGTATTGGCCCGTGGAATCTGGCGATCGCGTTCACGATTATCATGGCCGGCTTCATCATGACGATGTGGTGGCGCTGATCTCGCGGCGCATACCGCGTTCACAGTAACGATTTTTTCAAAAGGCCGTATGCCCTTATTGCGTAACCCGGGCATACGGCCTTTTTGCACCCTCAAACAGGCTATATGCCCGGGCATGTAGCTTACGCCGCACAGCGCGTGCAGCGGATGAGCACGTGCTTATTCCCGGCGAGCGTAGTGGCGAACAGATAGACGTCGCCGCCATCGCCGAGTTTGAGCTTTTTGCGTAATTGGGCCACGGTGAGCGGGAAATTGCGCACGGCGATATTCGCTTTGGCTGCGCCTTGCAACAAGGTCTTTACCTCTTTTTTGCCCATACCGCCCATGGCTTCAACAGCGAACGCCCGACCGGGAAAACCGCTGATTGGCTGATCGGCAGCAGATACCAACAAATGACTATTGGGCCCGATCTGCGTAATGCCGTATCGTTCTTCGAGCAGCGCAAAACAACCTGCCTTCATCAGGGAGGCATTCGGCTCATACAAGTAGCGGATCGGCTGCGGTAGCGGCGCAAAGCCTAATGCTCGATCTGATGAAGTATTGGCAGGATCGTAAGCAAAATCCACGATGTCATTGTCGTTCACGCAATACACGCGCACTGGAGCATCATTATCGCTTGTACGGCGGCTATGCCGGCGTTCAAGTACGAGCAGTAGCTCCTTGCACTCGTTGCCAGTGGAGACGATATGCACTTCGCTCACGGCGCCGCGGAAGTCTGCTACCGTTTTGCGCCAGTCAAGCATCGGAGACAGTTTGATCATGACATGCGGGGCGAGTTCTAGCAGACGATCTTTGAGCGCGAGTACGTCCGGCGTGCAATCTTCGATGGCGTATGTGCGGCCGCCGTGTTCATCGCGCCGCGCTGGGTCAATAAAGATAAGCGCCGGCTGGCTGGGCGCAATGCGCGTGATCTGATCATCGGCAAGCATGGTCACTGCGTCACCGCACACAATGCGTACGTGGCGTAATCCAAGCGCCTGCATGTTGTGCTCAGCAAGCACACATAAATGTTCCTGCCGCTCGATATAGACCGTCTGAGCGAATTCTCGAGCCATATAGGAGCAATCCACGCCGAAGCCGCCGGTGAGATCGACTAAGCAGCCGTTTGCGGCTTTGCCGGCGGCGCTGTTTGCAGCACTGTTTGCAGCACCGTTAGCCGCGCTGGTGAGGCGGCGCGCAAGATCGGCTTTGTACTGGGCGGTGAATTGCGATGAGCATTGTTCCATGGATAGATGCGGCGGGTAGATAATGCCGCTCTGCTCGGCCCATTGTGGCAGTTTGGTGCGCGCGGTCTGCCAGCCGGCGATTTGGTCGAGTGCGAATGGCAGATCGAGACCGTCTTCGCGTTTGGCTTTGAGCGCGAGATCGCGTACGTTATCAAGCCGATGCTCGGCGATGAATCGGGCAGTCTGCGGCGTAATGAGCATGGCCATTATCTTAGCGACAGTGCCGATATGTCGATTATTGAGATTCGTAGCGGGCAGCCGAATACACAAAACAGGTATTCGCCATACACAAATGTGCATATCCACAGTGTCTACGAATAAGTTATACACACTCACAAACCGCGGAAAATAGCGGATTGTGCATAGTTATCCACAAGTTATCCACCGTATATCCACTCGGAAGTGGGGTTTATCCACACGTTACCCACCGATTATCCCCATCACCCTCGTAGATAAGCATTGTGGATAAGTCACTGTGCACATTATGCACATCACATAATCGGCGGAATTTCAACGATTAATACCACTTTGCACACCTTGTTGATGGCACTTATCCACGAGATATACCCATGTTATCCACATAGTTTTCCACATATGTGGAAAACTACACGTGCGTAATTCTGTAGGTCACAATCCCACTGAAAGTAGCGGATTGAACTGGTTGCACAGTGCTATCAGTACAACGATCGCCGCAAACAGCGCGAGACCATACACCACGGTGCGCCAAGCGAGACTCTTTGATCGGAACGCTGGAAGTCCGGCGGTCAGCAGCGCGGTCATCGCACCACCGACGAGGAAACCGCCCACATGCGCCTGCCAGGCGATACCGCCTACTACGAGCGGCAGGAGGAAGTTCACCGCCATCCAAATCAGCATCGAGCGAATATCCTCGCCGATACGCCGGTACACCACGAGCATCGCCGCAAATAGGCCAAACAGGGCACCAGAAGCCCCGTACGCGCCGGTATACCAGGCTTCTAGACTTGTTGGGTGGATAGCAGCCCAAGCCATCATGCCGAGCCCTCCGCCAAGGCCAGAGAGCGTGTACAGTGCGAGGAATGGCCAGTGCCCCATCATGCGTTCTAGCATGGGTCCGACGCTCCATAGCGCGAACATGTTGAACAAGATGTGCAAGATCGTATTGGGTGCGTGAAGGAACATTGAGGTGATGAACGTCCACGGTTCGCGTACGGCGGTAAGTGGCGCGAGACGACCGTAGCCGACCAGAATATTGAGGCCGGTTGGCCAAACAAGACTGAGCAGCATCTCCAGCACCCAGATTGCCACGCAGGCGACGATGATCGCACCGGTGATTACTGGGCCGCCCGCATTCCATTGGTTACGGATCGAGCGCTTGGAAAAAATAGATCGCAGTGATGGCGATCCGGGGAACAGACTGAAACGACCATTGCTCATACTGCTCACTGTAGCGGAACGCACACACCGCGAACGTTTGCATACTGAAAACGATAGAGGCGGCATATTGGCTGCATATTGGCCGAGTGTCCCGCACGCAATCACCACATTTTGCTGATTAAGATGGAATGCAGGGTTGGTTTGGATGGGCAGATCAGCCATTGTATTGGGAAAGGAGCCGTCATGGAGAACAAGTCTTCAAACGGTTGGAAGTTCTTTGCGCTGTTCTTTGGCGCGTTGCTTGCTGCCATGGTTGGACTGTATATCTACAAGCAGCAGAACCCGGATTATGATCCGTGGGAGGAGCCGTGGGAGAACAGCTCGTCTCCGGTTGACTTGGGCTTGACGAAGGATAAGGGCGAGGCTGACGCTGACGAGGAGCCTGCTGCCGAGGCTGAGACTGCTGAGGAAGCTGCCTGATTTCTGCGTTTCTCTACCGTTCGTCATCACGATCGGTTACTATCGCTTACTAGTGGGCCCGTGCGTATCATCTGCGCACGGGCCCACTTAGTTTTTTAAGCAACCCTACGCAGCGATCTGCGCCTCTCCTTCTCAAACACAAAAGCGCGCCCGCAGCAATAACTGCAGACGCGCTTTGTTAGTCAGCTGGAGGCCGACTATAGCCGTCAGGCCAGAGGACCGGTCTTCCAGATACGCTCGAGGTAATCCTCGATCGAACGATCCGAGCTGAAGAAGCCGGAGTTGGCGACGTTGAGGAGGGCCTTGCGGTTCCACTCGAGCGGGTCGCGGTAGAGCTTCTCGATTTCGGCCTGGATGTCGGCGTAGGCGGAGAAGTCGGCGAGGGTCATGAACCAGTCCTTGGTGAGCCAGTCGGAGACGAGAGGCGCGTAGGCGTTGCGGTCGCCGTTGGAGAAGGTGCCGTTGGCGACGAGGTCGATGGCCTGCTTGAGGCGCGGGTCGGCTTCGTAGTACTTGGCCGGATCGTAACCGTCGGCGTAGAGCTTCTCAACCTCGTCGACGGTCATGCCGAAGAGGAAGAAGTTGTCGGCGCCGACGCGCTCACGGATTTCGACGTTGGCACCGTCGAGGGTGCCGACGGTGAGGGCGCCGTTGAGGGCGAACTTCATGTTGCCGGTACCGGAGGCTTCCTTACCAGCCTGGGAGATCTGCTCGTCGAGTTCGGTGGCCGGGATGAGGTTCTGGGCCATTTCGATGTTGTAGTTCGGGAGCATGTGGACGGCGAGCTTGCCCTTGACGTCTGGATCGTTGTTGACGACCTTGGAGACGTTGTTGATGAGCTCGATGGTCATCTTGGCCAGGTAGTAGCCCGGGGCAGCCTTGGCGCCGAAGAACACGGTGCGCGGCAGGATGTCGTCGGCGGAGACGGTGCCGTTCTTGATGGCAGCGTACTTGGAGATGACAGCGAGGATCTTCAGCGACTGGCGCTTGTACTCGTGCAGACGCTTGACCATGGTGTTGAACAGGGTGTTCTCGTCGATGTCGATGCCGTAGTGGTCCTTGGCGAAGCCAACGAAGGAGTGCTTGTTGGCGGCCTTGACGGCGGCGAACTTCTTGACGAATTCGTCGTCCTCGGCCAGCGGAACCAGGCCCTTGAGCAGCTCAAGGTCGCTCAGCCACTTGTCGGTGCCGAGGCCTTCGGTGATCAGGTCGGACAGGGCCGGGTTGGCGAGCTTGATGAAGCGACGCGGGGTGACGCCGTTGGTCACGTTGGTGAACTTGTCCGGGTAAGCGTCGGAGAAGTCCTTGAGGGTCATGTCCTTGAGCAGCTGGGAGTGCAGTTCGGCCACGCCGTTGACGTGGGAGCCGCCGTAGGTGGCGAGGTAGGCCATGCGCACAGCGTCACCGGTGTAGATGCGCATACGCTCGATGGTCGCGTCGTCGATGCCCTTGCCCTTGAGCTCGTCTTCGAACTGTGCGTTGATCTTCTCGATGATTTCGAGGTGACGCGGCAGCAGTTCGCCGATGAGGCTTGCCGGCCACACTTCGAGTGCTTCTGGCAGCAGGGTGTGGCAGGTGTAGTTGAAGGTCTTCTGGGTGATGGACCATGCGGTATCCCAGTCGTAGTCGTACTCATCGATGAGGATGCGCATGAGCTCCGGGATGCCGATGACCGGGTGAGTATCGTTGAGCTGGAAGGTGATCTTGTTCGGGAAGGTGGTCAGGTCCGGCTTGGCTTCGCCCGGGTAGAAGACGCGGATGGCGTCGTGCAGGGAAGCGGCAACGAAGAAGTACTGCTGCTCGAGGCGCAGTTCCTTACCGACCTTGGTGGAATCTTCCGGGTAGAGGATCTTGGAGATGTTCTCGGCCTTGACCTGCGGCTTGACGGCTTCCATGTACTCGGAGCGGTTGAAGGCGAGCAGATCGAACTCGTCGTAGGACTTGGCGGTCCACAGACGCAGCGTGTTCACGCGCTGGGACTTGTAGCCCGGCACCATGTAGTCGACCGGCACGGCGCGAACGGACCAAGCTGGCTTCCACACGCGCTTGCCGTTTTCTTCGACGACTTCGCCGCCGAAGGAGACCTTCTGGTCACGGTTGTAGTCGACGTGACCCCACGGCTCTTCGTTGTTCAGCCAGTAGTCAGGGGTTTCGACCTGCTTGCCGTCCTTATCGAAGGTCTGCTTGAAGATGCCGTAGCGGTACTGGATGCCGTAGCCGAAGGCGGGCACGCCGAGGGAGGCGAGGGAGTCGATGAAGCAGGCGGCGAGACGGCCGAGACCGCCGTTGCCCAGGCCCGGCTCGTATTCGGCGTCGATAACGTCCTTGGGGGTGAAGCCGAGGGATTCGACAGCTGCGTCGAACTGCTCGGTCAGGCCAGCGTTGAGGAGTGCGTTCTCCAGCTGCTTACCCATGAGGAATTCGGCGGAGAAGTAGCCGACGGCCTTGGTGTTGCCGTTGACCATGTCGTGCTGGGTCTTGAACCATGCGTCCTGCAGGTGGCGACGCACGGCGAGCGAGGAGGCGACGTACACATCAGCCGCGGTGGCCTGCTCCGGGGTCACACCCTGAACGTACTTGAGCTGTTCGCGGATGCTGTCAGCGAACTCCTGGTTCGTTACGGGAGATTTAGGTGCAGTGGTTTCAGTCATATCCTGACTCTCTTTCCGGATTGTTTTCCCTTCTCGATTATGGTCTGGCTTGGTTGCCGCCCATAAACGTCAGGGTGAACGCTGCGTTACGTTATGCAATCGTTTGCAAAAACAAAAGTCATAGTACATCAATCTCACCCCAGATGCCAATGACACATTGCAATCCGGGTGTTTCATATTTTCAATAGGTGCCGTAATCGCGTTATGTGAGGCCGAATATGCGCTGTCGTAAGTCATGATCATGACTACGTATTCGACTACGTAATTGGCGTGTAATCAGCCGATATTTCGTCAATATTCCGCTACTGATTCGCAAACGATCTCAGCAAACGATCTCAGCCCCAAAAAGCAGTGAGGCACAATAGAGTCATGCCAGTAATTCGAGACCAGGATCTAGCCAAAGGCGAGCGCGCGTGGAACCAGTGGCGCGAGGCCGCCGAACAGTCCGCAGACGCGCCAACGCAATTGCCGCGCCCCGTATGGGCGATGGCCGTGCGGTACACGCTGTTTCTGCTGGAACGCAAGGCTCCCGGCCCGGGGGTTGAAGTGCGTGTCGCGCCGTGGGGTGCGATCAAAATTTTGGATGGTCCTGCTTCAGATCCGCATAATCTCACGCCACCGGATGTTATTGAACTCGATCCAGACGTGTGGCTGCGGCTCGCGGCTGGTGTGACCACATGGGCACAAGAGAAGGATGCTGGGCATATTAGCGCGGTCGGCGAGCGCGATGATTTGAGTGCGCTGCTGCCGCTGTGATGCAGCGATACAGCGATGCAGTAGCGAATAGCAGTAAGCCGCCGATATGTTCATCGGCGGCTTACTGCTTATTGCTGAAGTTCATCGAACCTATTAGCGATGGCGAGCGATGCGGCTCAATCCCGTTGGATTACCCGTTGGATTAGTTCTTCTTGGGTTTGAGCGCGCTCGGAATCGGCATCGGGATAGGTTTGTGCGCCATCGGCTTTGGTGCGGATGGCTTTACGGCTGGCATTTCACCGCTGGTCGCCTTTGCGGCGGCTTCTGCAGCCCACTTGGCGTACTCGTCGAGATCGTCGGCGGAGTCGACAGTGGCGTCAGCGCTCGACTCATCATCAATGTCTGAATCAGTGTCCGAATGGTGAGAATACTGCGCTTCAATATCAGCAAAAGGATCAGGCGAACCAGTGCCGGGTTCCTGAGAGCTCAACTCTTTGGCAAGCTCATCGTAATCGGTATCGGTGGTCAGGTACTTGAGCTTCCGGGCAATTTTCTGCTGCTTGGCTTTCTGACGTCCGCGGCCCATGCGACCCCCTGGGAAAAACTGTTAACTATCGATTCATCACATAAGAGAGTACCACTTGTTATGCAAGGATTGGTTGTCTGCTCGGACTTTTACGATAAAAGCGATATTTTCAGGCGTTTTGAACCATCAAAGGGCGATTATGACGGATCAGGAACAGCAGTTAACGGCCGCAGGTAATGAAATGAGCGCGAGCTTCCTCGCAGCAAAGAAGCGTTCGGACGAAACGCTCGCCAAGCTCGAGGCAAACCCGAGCAAGTTCACGATGCTCACCGGCGACCGCCCGACCGGCCGTCTGCATCTTGGACATTATTTCGGATCGATCCGCGAGCGCGTCGCCATGCAGGAGCGCGGCGTGAACACGAACATCATCATCGCTGATTATCAGGTCATCACCGACCGCGATACCACCGAGCACATTCAGGACAATGTGCTTAACCTCGTGCTCGATTACATGGCCGCGGGTATCGACCCGAAGAAGACGATGATCTTCACGCACTCCGCCGTTCCGGCTGAGAACCAGCTGATGCTGCCGTTCCTCTCGCTGGTTACCGAGGCTGAGCTGCACCGCAATCCGACCGTCAAGTCCGAGATGGAAGCTTCCGGCCACGCACTGACCGGCCTGCTGCTGACCTACCCGGTGCACCAGGCGTGCGACATCCTGTTCTGCAAGGCGAACGTTGTGCCGATCGGCAAGGATAACCTGCCGCACGTGGAGATTACGCGTACGATCGCGCGCCGCTTCAACGAGCGCTACGCGAAGAAGCACCCGGTGTTCCCGGAGCCGGCTGCAATCCTCTCGGAAGCGCCGGAAATCCCGGGTCTTGATGGTCGCAAGATGAGCAAGTCGTACGGCAACTCGATCATGCTGGGCGCTACGGCCGAGGAGACTGCGAAGCTGATCAAGAAGAGCCCGACTGATTCTGAGCGCAAGATCACCTTCGATCCGATTGCTCGCCCGCAGGTCTCCGCACTGCTGACCACCGCTGGCTTGGTGACTGGCCGCGATCCGAAGGAGATCGCCGAGGAGATTGGCGAGGCTGGTGCAGGCGCGCTCAAGGCGTATGTGATCGAATCCGTGAACGAGTTCCTCGCACCTCACCGCGAGCGCCGTGCCGAGCTGGCGAAGGATATGGATTATGTGCGCGACGTACTGCACGATGGCAACCAGCGCGCAAACGCTATCGCCGAGGAGACTCTCGAGCAGGTGCGCGAGGCGATGGGCATGAAGTACTGAGTCGCTGACTCATTGTTGACTTATAGGGCTAACTTATAGACCTAGGGCTGGTTATCCATTGCGGTAACCAGCCCTGCGCGTATTTATTCCGGTTGACGTAGGTTTGGTGTGCATATCCGGTTCACTACACCAACCCAATCGTGTGCATATCCGGTTCATTTATCCGGTTGTGTGCATATCCGGTTCGTGTAAGGCCGAAAATCGGCTCTCAACGGTCCGGAAATGCACACAACCGTATAAATGAACCGGATGCACACACAACCAGATGAGGTCTCTAGTGGGTTAACAGGTTTAGTGGGTTCTCTGGCCCGCTACGAAGGTCATGACCACATGGCTCGGCATAGCGCGCATGGCCTCTGGGGTTTCCAGCGCAGTGGGATCGGTGTCGAGTAACACCAAATCCGCAGGATCACCAGCCGCTGGATTCACACGCCCCACCTCGGTTGAAGCAGCCAACGCCACCTCGACTGGCAGGCACTGTTCAGGCTGGAATGGTTCACGCGAAGAACTCTCCGTACCAAACACGGCGGCAGAAATCGCCAGCCACGGGTCAAGTGGGGCGACGGGCGCGTCTGAACCCATGCGCAGCTTCGCGCCAGCATCGTAGAGTGAGCGGAAGGCATATGGAATACCGGCCGGATTCGCCCAGAATCGCGCGATAACATCCCGATCATCCATCGCGTGCTGCGGTTGAATGCTGGCGGTCAGTCCCAGCTGAGCAAACCGCGGAATATCAACAGGCTTGAGCATTTGCGCATGCTCGATAGAGCCATGCGCGCCGGTAGCTGCGGCGGCATCAAGCACGATCGTGTTCGCTTCATCGCCGATAGCGTGGCACGCGATATCGAAGTCATGCTCGGTAGCCAATCGCATATAATCTTCGATCTGCTGCGGCGTGTAGCTCAACGTGCCGTAAGTCGGCGGCTCGATACCGGAGTACGGGGTGGAGCAGTATGCCGAGCGAGTGTTGAGCGAGCCGTCAGAAATGAGTTTCATCGGGCCGACCGTGCCCAATCCGTGCGAGCCTGGCAGCGGCATACCGGTGTGCCAGCCGGCGTCAATCGCCGCCTGCATGCGCTCCGGGTACACGCCAGCTTCCACGCGCAGACCGTTGATTCCAGCGGCAAATCGCGCAATCCACGTGTTGACGTTCTCAGCCATTTCGTAATCGCGAATGCCCACCACGCCTTTAGCCGCCGCATCGCGTTCAGCCTCGCGCAATAGACGATCAGTCTCTTCAGCCGCGCCGGGCGCTTTATCAAACTGCGTGTACGCGTTGAACCAGGCGAGCTCCCCCACTAAGCCGGTAGCATCAACCTCCACGCCGAGCCGGCGCGCGGCTGCGGAGTTCACCCATCCGCAGTGCATATCGGCGCTCGACAGTGCAACGGGCTGATCGCCAGTAACAGCATCGATGGCAGCCAATGTGGGCTGTTCGCTATCCGACCACAGTGAGTGGCGGAATCGCATGCCGACCACGAATGCATTTGGATCCAGTGTGCCGGCGGCACGGCGGGCTTCCAGATGTTCACGCAGCATGGCCATCGCCTCGGCGGCCGAGCGGGCATTAATCAAATCGAGGCGGCCTAGTGTTTTCGACCATTGCGTGAAATGCGTATGGCAATCCCACAGGCCGGGGATTATCCACATGCCGTCAGCGTCAACGATGTCAACAGTATCGGAGGTGTTGCGATCCGCGTCGCGAGCCGCGTCACGCTCCGCGTCACGAATGGTTGCGACACGCTCGCGATCAGTTGCCGTATCGCTCGGGGTTATTGCCGTTATGCGACCATCGGCAATCGTCACATCAACGAGATCATCGGTTCCCACCAAGCGCGCATGAGTAATCAGCATGCCCTCATTATGAACACCACGCACGCATGATGCGGCGAGCATTCCATGTTCCACGCCAAGAAAAACCTCACATCTATGAGCCATCTGTGGGCCGTCTGTGGGCAATTCACCGCGCAAACCCACCCACACACGGCCGGCCCGCATGGCGCAGGCAAGTCCACCTAAGCGCAGAGCAGTAATGCTTAGAGCTGGCGGCGGCGACCTTCTGCGAGGGTTTCGGCAGCAATCAGGTCATCGTCGATCACATCTTCAGATGGATTATCCATATAGTGATCAAACTCGTTGAGAATCTCATCGCTCGGCGGCGCGGTCACCAGCGACACCACAACGATAGCCAGCAGCGACAGAATGAACGCTGGCAGCAGCTCGTAGATCGCGAACACGCCACCAAGCGGCTTAATGAACTCGTGCCAAATAAACACGCTTGCCGCACCAACCAGCATGCCCGCAAGCGCGCCAGAACGGTTTGCGCGGCGCCAATACAGCGAGCACAGCATCAGCGGACCAAACGATGCACCCAAGCCAGCCCACGCATACGAGACGACCTGGAAAATCGAGGAATTCTGATCGTACGCAACCCAAATACCGAACAGGAACATCACCACCAGCGTGGCGCGCGCCACCATCATCACCTGGCGGTCAGAAGCTTTGCGGTGCAACAATCCGCGGAAAATATTCTCGCCCATCGCGGAAGCGCCGATGATCATGTATGACGACGACGAGCTCATCGACGCCGCAAAAATACCAGAAACCACCACACCGCACATAAAGCTCGGCAGCAGCGTCTGCGCGATCACAATGAACACGTTCTCAGCGGTCGCTTGCGTAAGGAACTCAGTGGGCATCATCGCGCGGCCGACCAGACCGATGCAAATGCCGCATGCCAGCGAAATCACACACCAGGTGGTTGCGATAATGCGCGATTTCTTAATCTCATGCACGCTACGAATCGACAAGAAGCGCACCAGCACCTGCGGCATACCGAAATAGCCCAAGCCCCACGCGAGCATGGAAACGATCGTAATAATGCCATAATCAGCGGGCGCGCCAAACACTGCTTGACCATCGCGAATAATCTGCTCACCGAGATCATTCAGCGTCGGCACAGCAACCTGCGTACCGGAGAGGAAGCCCGGAATACCGCGCAAAAACGCGATCGTATTGCCAACACCGCCCACAGAGGCAACCGAGCCAACAAACACGACAGCGAGCGCGAAAAACATCAGCAAGCCTTGAATAAAGTCCGTCACCACCACGGACAGATAACCGCCGACGATCGTATATACAAACACAACGAGCGCGCCAAGAACCATCATCAGGTGGTAGTTGAAACCGAAGAGTGTTGCAAAGAGTTTGCCGACGGTGACGAAGCAGCTGCCAACGTACACGCAGAAGAAAATGAGGATAATCAGCGCTGAGATCGTTGAAAGAATGTTGCGGCGATCGTGAAAGCGCTTGGAGAAGAAGTCAGGGATGGTGATTGCGTCTCCCGCGACGACTGAGTAGCGGCGCAAGCGGCGTGCGACAAGCTTCCAGTTGAGATACGTACCGATGGCTAGGCCCAGCGCGGTCCAGAGCGGGTCAGCAGCACCAGTGAAGTATGCCAAGCCAGGCAAACCCATGAGCAGCCAGCCGGACATGTCGGAGGCTTCTGCGGAGAGGGCAGTGAGCCACGGGCCAACGCCGCGGCCGCCGGCAAAGTACTGCTCAGACGAGGAGTTGGACCGCTTGGAGAAGAAGAATCCAACGGAGAGCATTGCGGCGAAGTAGATGAGCATCGCCAAAAACACCCAGAAATCGCTTGAGACCATGCCAACCGCCTTACCCTAAACCCTATGTGATGTGTTGCGCGCGGCGTTGATTGTCATGTTCGCCGGCACTGATGTACGACCCGATGTGCGCTGGACGATTACCCGCGCATCATTCATCTCTCTCGCCGACATTCCCCGAAAGTGCGGACAATCTCACACAAATGTCTCACAGTATGGTCATAAGAAATGGCCGACGCTGCTCACGAGCGACGCCGGCCATGCAATCAATACGGCTACTACAACCGCTAATACAACCGCCAAATAGCGGCTAGATGTCGTATCTCCAAGACTTATCGGTAACCACGCGCGCCATTGCCAAGCCAATCGGCAGGCAAATAATCACCATAAACGCGCGGAATGCCCAATCGAGCGCGTGCAGCGTCTCGAAGCTGCCGAGATACCACATCGCGCGGTACATATACATGCCGGGCACCATGATCACGATGGACGGCACCGTCAAGCAGATGCGCGGATAGCCAAGGTGCGGCGGCAACCAACCCTTGCGCACCGACGAACGCCACATCGTAGCCAAAATGCCAGCCAAGAACGCGCCAATGAACGCGCCAGCCTCAGCCGGCACACCCATATCCACGAGTTCGAGACGCAGCGTATCGGTGATCATGCCGATGACCGCAGCCGTTAAGCACATGCGCTGCGGGGAGTTAAACATCACCGAGAAGCCCCACACACCAAGGAACGCAAACAGTGCGCGCAACAGCATGTTGACCCACGGGTTCAGGCCAAGCGGTTCGAATCCAGTCGGATGCAAGTGCACAATCGTGGCAACCATCCAACCTGCGAGCGTGGCCATCAAAATGATGCACAACACGTACGTGACGCGCTGCACGCCGGAGGGGAAGTCGATTTTCGCCATGTCAAGACCGCCGGTAATCAGCGGGAATCCGGGGATTACAAACAACATTGCGCCGATATACGCCGTGTCATGTTGCAAGGCAACCGGGTCGAACAGGCCAATCAGTCGGAGCATGCCCGTGCAGGCGAGCGCGGCAACAGCCACGCATACGAAGGTCACAAAGAACTGGTTGAGATGACGTTTGAACAGGAGTCGGCGCAGCCAGTGGCCGAGACCAGCGCCAACGAATGCGCCGATCATGTCGTACGGACCACCGCCGAGCAAAAACACGAAGGATGCGCAGGCGATAGCGGAGGCGAGGCCAGCGAAAGCCGGCGAATACAGTGGCTTGCGGTGTTCGATCATGTCAAGACGCTGATGCGCTTGGCGCACAGTGATGCCGGATTTACCGTTGAAGCCGCGCTCTTTACCGACATGGTCGAAATGCTCGGCATACTGGCCCTTTGGTGGCTTGTGCGCATGCTTGCGAGCATCGGGCGCCGGCGGGATGAAGCCTTCGGATGGGGCTTTGCGGCCGGAGACGTGCGACTTGCAGGAGGCGGACGTGCCGGCTTGTTCGGACGCGCTGGTTTGCTCGGAAGTACCGGTTTGCGCGGACGCACCGCCGTTCTGTTCGCGGGCCGCCTGTTCCTGCGCTGCCTGTGCTCGAGCGCGCTCGTCGGCTGCGCGAGCCGCAAGCGACTGAGTCATCGCAGAATCTGACCAGTCGGACTCATGCACATTGAGCTGCCGCGCAACCGTATCGTTCGGGTTGAGATGCTGGCTGGCCGCCTCAAGCGCGTCGAGCACCGCGTCTTGACCGCCGTGATGCTCCTCAGCCTCTTCCTCCTCGCGCTCTTTGTCTTCTTCGCGTAGCTGCTTGGCGAGCTGGGCGGAAACCTGCGAAGCGTCTTTACTGTCAAGGTGCTGCATCAGCCCCTTCGACACTTCTGGGCGGCTGTGGTACATGGAATCTTCGCCGAGATTGACGCTAAACCAGTCGGCGTAATGCTCAAGCAGCCAAATACGCTCGGTATTCACGCCGGTAGATGGCAGATCAATAACCTCGGTGATGCGGTCTTTGCCGTCGGTGCAGGCGGCTTCGATGTCGGTGAGGTTGACGTCGGCGCGCACGTGCACGCCGAGCGGGTAGGCGATGCGATGCATCATTTCGCGCACGCGGAAGCTTCCGGTGCCGGCGGATAGATCAAGGAGGCCGACGCGCACGATCACGCTGGCTTTGGCGGCGATACCCGCCTCGGTAATGGGTTTATCCCAGTCGCGCTCGATATCTTCCATGTCGAGCGGGATGGAATGCGTATGGAAATGCTGTACTGCGGCGGCGCTGCTCTCACCGTCTTCTCGTTCGTATTGATGCCCTTGACTCACGCTCTTAGGTTTACCGTGCGCCGTGGGCGAAGATCTTCATGACCATATTGGCGTCCATATTTCGAACACCATGATCTCGCAAAACGGAACACACGGCGAATTCGCCCCTAATCCCCGATCGCGCCCACTATTTGGACACTGTCCGAAACGAATATGGACATGAATTTGGGTTCGTAATACAAAATGCGATTAACCGGCCATACAATGATGCTCACGACTTCTGGCCTGAGGCTATGGGCTTGCAACTTTCGACCAAAACAACCGCGGAGGAGCCGCGGATGATCGACTGACCGAGCAACCGACGACCAGGGGGTGAAGGAGGTTATGAATGACCGATACTGATCAGCAGATCACGCCCGCCGACGCGACCATCGTGTCCACGGGTACCGGGACCAAAGGCCCCGAAGAGCGCGACCTGCCGGCATCGCTGAAAGGCGATATGGATCTGTGCCTCGACATCCTGCGCGATGTTTTAGGCGAATATGATCCTCAGCTGCTCGCCACATTCGACACCGTACGCAACTACGCAGTCGAAGCCAGCGCCGAGCATTTCGCCGAAATCAGCGATCCTAATCCCGAAGAGGACGGGCTCGCTAAGGCAGTCGAAACTATCGACGCCATGAACCTGCACGATGCGCAACTGCTCGCTCGTGCATTCGCAACATATTTCCACTTGGCCAATCTGAGTGAGGAAAACTACCGCGTCTCCGTGCTGCACCAGCGCGAAGCCGAAGTCGACGACAATCAGGCTGTCGACCCGGTGAACGAGATGACGGGCGCTTACCACCAGCTCATCAACGAAATGGGACCGGCCAAGGCTAAGGCGTTGCTCGACAAGCTCGAGTTCCACCCGGTGTTCACCGCGCACCCAACCGAAGCTCGCCGTAAGGCAGTGGAAGGCAAGATCCGCCGTATCGCCGAACTGCTCGAAGCACATAAGACGCTGGGCGGTTCCGATAAGAAGGAGAATTGCCGTCGTCTGTACAACGAGATTGACGCCCTGTTCCGCACGTCGCCGATCGCGCTGAAGAAGCCAACTCCGGTTGAAGAAGCGGATACGATTCTCGACATCTTCGACAACACGCTGTTCCACACGATCCCCGCTGTGTACCGTCGTTTCGACGACTGGGTGCTGGGCGATAAGGCTGGACTCGTTGAGCCGGTGTGCCCCGCGTTCTTCCACCCGGGCAGCTGGATTGGCTCCGACCGTGATGGCAACCCGAACGTTACCGCTAAGGTGAGCCGCTTGGTGGCTCGCAAGTTCAGCGATCACGTGATCGGCGCGCTTGAAGAGGCAACCCGCACGGTCGGCCGCAACCTGACCATGGAGTCTGAAACGACTCCGGCTAGCGCCGAGCTGAAGAACTTGTGGAACCATCAGAAGGAGATGAGCGAGCGCCTGACTGATAAGGCCGCGCTGATCTCTACGAAGGAACTGCACCGCGCTGTCATGCTGGTGATGGCTGATCGCCTGCACTACACGATCGAGCGCGACGCGGACCTGATGTACCACACGTGCGAGGATTTCATTGCTGACCTGAAGGTTGTGCAGCGTTCTCTCGCCGAGGCGGGCGCTAAGCGTTCCGCGTACGGCCCGCTGCAGGATCTGATCTGGCAGGCTGAAACGTTCGGCTTCCACATGGTCGAAATGGAGTTCCGTCAGCACTCGGTCGTGCACGCTCGCGCTTTGGAAGACATTCGCGAACACGGCCTGCATGGCGAGCGTGGCCCGCTGCAGCCGATGACGCACGAAGTGCTCGACACGTTCCGCGCGCTTGGTTCTATCCAGAAGCGCAACGGTATGAAGGCTGCTCGCCGCTACATCATCTCGTTCACGAAGTCCGCGCAGAATGTGCGCGACGTGTACGAGCTGAACCGTTTGGCGTTCGCGCACCCTGAGGATGTGCCGACGATCGACGTGATTCCGCTGTTCGAGCAGCTGGAAGATCTTGAGAACTGCGTGGATGTGCTCGAAGAGATCGTCAAGATCCCTGAAGTGCAGGCGCGCCTGAAGGCTACCGGCGGCAAGATGGAAGTCATGCTCGGCTACTCCGATTCTTCGAAGGATGCCGGCCCGACCACCGCTACGCTGGCGCTGCACTCTGCAGAGTCGCGTATCGTCGAGTGGGCAGCAAAGCACGATATTGATCTGACCCTGTTCCATGGCCGCGGTGGCGCTGTCGGCCGTGGTGGTGGCCCGGCTAACCGTGCAGTGCTTGCTCAGCCGAAGGGTTCGGTGAACTGCCGCTTCAAGCTGACCGAGCAGGGCGAGGTTATTTTTGCCCGTTACGGCAACCCGGTGCTGGCCGTGCGCCACATCGAGTCTGTTGCGGCCGCGACGCTGCTGCAGTCTGCTCCGAGCGTTGAGAAGACGAACACGGAGATGACCGAGAAGTATGCGGATATGACGAAGGTGCTCGACGATGCGTCGCATGAGCGCTTCCTCGATCTGCTGAACACGCCTGATTTTGCACCGTGGTTCTCGATTGTTACCCCGTTGACTGAGGTTGGCTTGCTGCCGATCGGTTCTCGCCCGGCTAAGCGTGGCTTGGGTGCGAAGTCGCTTGACGATCTGCGTACGATTCCGTGGGTGTTCTCGTGGGCTCAGGCGCGTATTAACTTGGCTGCTTGGTACGGCTTGGGTACTGCGTGCGAGAAGTTCGGCGATCTGGATACGCTGCGTCAGGCGTACGAAGAGTGGCCGCTGTTCTCGACGTTTATCGACAACATCGAGATGTCGCTCGCGAAGACCGATGAGCGTATCGCCAAGATGTATCTTGCGCTCGGCGATGATCCGGAGCTCTCGCAGAAGGTGCTTGACGAGATGGAGCTGACCACGAAGTGGGTGCTCAAGATCGTCGGCGATAAGTGGCCGCTGCAGCACCGTCACGTGCTTGGCCAGGCAATTCGCGTGCGCTCCCCGTACGTGGATGCACTGTCTGTCACGCAGTTCCTCGCCTTGCGTTCGCTGCGTAAGAAGGTGGACAAGGAAGAACTCAGCCAAAGCCAGCAGGCAGGCTATATCTACCTCATCCTCTGCACCGTTTCAGGCGTCGCCGCCGGTCTGCAGAATACAGGCTGACGTTTGCGTCGGTGTTGCGCGGCTAGCGCCGTGCAACACCGGTTTGGAAGCCCAGTGGGCTTCCAAACCGCAAACGTGGGGTGTTTTCCGCATCGCTCGCGCTTTGCGCGGCGGAAAACACCCCAGCACAGCAAGCCTCCGCTCCATCAGCGGAGGCTTTCCTTTTCCTGCCGGCGCGCACCGCGCCGCACCCACAATTCCTCGACCCCCCCAATCAGACCCGGCAAGACGTTTCCCGCAACCACCGCGCCGCACCGCACCCACAATTTCTCACCTTCCCCAATCATCTTTTATATTCTTTTATATTCTTTTATAATGTTTTATATTCTTTTATAATCTTTATATTTGAGCACAGAGAATCGAGACACCGGTGACTTCAATGCGTCGAAGCAATCCTTTCAAACCAACCGCCGGCCGTATGCCTCCACTGCTCATCGGGCGCGATGCCATCATTGATGACTTCGAGGAAGGTCTTGATGATGGCCCTGGCGCGCCAGGCCGCCTCATGCGCGTAACCGGCGCACGTAGAGTGGGCAAAACCGTCATTCTGACCGAATTCGGGCGTATCGCTAAGGCTCGAAAATGGGAGGTCATTGATGAGACAGCTTCGGAAGGACTGGCGCAAAGGCTGCTGAACCGTCTTACACCAGACAAGCCATCAATGAACATATCCATTAAGCCTTCGGTATCCATCGCTGGACTTGGAGGGGTCAGCCTTGGCGAAGCTAACGTGTCATCACAACAAATGCCATTGACACTGCGTGCCGCAATGAGCCAGCGACTTGATGTACTGGAGCGCAAGAACGCAGGCCTGCTAGTGACTATCGATGAGGCCCAAGCAGCAGAACGATCCGACATGGTCGCGATCGCCACCGCTGTACAGCATTTGATTCGTGAGGAACGCAATATTGCATTCGTATTTGCCGGCCTACCCACCATTGCTTCTAAATGGCTCAACGATGAGGTGCTCACGTTCTTACGACGTGCTCAGGCGGAGCAATTAGGTGATATTCCCTTGCAAGACGTCCGCGATGCTTTTGAAGACACCTTTGAAGATTCCGGCATAGCTATTGAGGGGAAGGCGCTGGACATGGCGGCCAAAGCCACGGAAGGTTATCCGTTCATGATTCAGCTTGTCGGATATCACATTTGGCGCATTGCCTACCGTCGGAGCAAAAATAGCGATCATGCCGGTTCTGTCACCGTAACCGAACAAGATACCGAACAGGGTATTGCCAATGCGCTCAGCAGACTCGGCGATGCTGTACATGGTCCGGAATTGGACGGCCTTTCCCCAATCGATAAAACGTATCTGCTTGCAATGGCCCAAGATGACGGCCCATCTTCAACCTCCACCGTAGCGGAACGCATGGGGAAAGACGCTGCATATGCAAACATCTACCGCACCAGACTTATCGAAGCGCAGGTGATTAAGGACATGGGCTACGGAAAGGTGGATTTCGCTATTCCTTATCTGCGTCAGTATTTGCGTGAGCATGCAGCCTATATCCGCATGAATTCCTCCGGAACAAGCCTGTAACCACACGACTCACTCAACCCGCTCTCTACGCTAAGACGTGTTCGTCTCAACGGCATCTGCTCCTGCGATGTCATTGCCATCAGGCGCAGGCGCTATAATCTCATCGTTGAGATTTTTCGATCGCTGCTATGTTGCTGCGATATCAAACGCAAAGAGGCTGTATATGCACATCACCGAACTTACTGATCTGGATTACGCAGGCACTGGGCTGCAATCGCACAAGTTGTACCTTGCCATCCCCGAATCCACTTCGAAAATCACCCCGGGAGCGAGCACAGATGGTACAGCACCGGCGCCGCACCCATTAATCGTCTACATTCACGGCGGCGGTTGGGTTGGCGGTAACTTCGACGCTGGAGCGACGGGCCTAGCCACCGGGCGCGCAGACACCGAAGCGTTTCTCAAAGCCGGCTACGCAGTCGCCGTGATTAATTACCGCCTGTCTACCGAGGCGCGCTGGCCTGCACAGATCCATGATTGCAAAGCTGCGATCCGCTTCCTGCGCGCGCATGCAAGCGACTGGAATATCGACCCGAATCGCATTGTTGCGTGGGGTGCATCCGCCGGCGCGCATCTCGCACAATTCCTTGGATTCACCAACGGCAACGAGCACTACGACAACCGTTCCATCGGCTACGATACCGCGACGCGCAACGCCTCCAGCGATGTGAATGTAGTGATCGCAGCGTTTGGCATTAGTAACATCGCCACATGGTCAACATCCGACGCCTACTGGCATGACATGGTCGAATATTACAAAGACACGATTCTGGGCGCCGACCGCACCGCAGCCGAAGAAGCCGATGCGAGCCCGATCGCACACGTAACGACATCGCCATCACTCGCTGAGACTATGCCCCCAATGCTGCTCGCTCACGCCGACGATGATCCGGTCGTGCCTGCGCAGCAAACGCGCGCGTTGGAATGCCGCCTACGCGAAGCAGGGCTGAGCGAGCATATCGAAACGTGGTACCCAGAAACCGGCGGTCACGGCGACCCCGAAGTCTGGCGCTCCCCCAAGGCCACAACGCGTTTTATCGGCTTCTGCAACGCCCACCTTGGCTAACAACAGATCTAGCGAAACAACGAGCGCACAACAAGCAAGGCGCGCGGGCTCACAAAACCCGCGCGCCTTGCTGCTTTACATGTAACTGCCACGCTATTTGCGCGCGGTGGATTCGCGCTCAATAAGCTTGTACCCCACGGTAACGGTTTGCGGGAAATACTCTTTTTCGGGCTGCTCAATACGGCGCATTAGCAAGGTCAACGCGGTATTCGCCATGCCTTTAAAATCCGTGGCAACAGTAGTCAGCGTCGGCACGCTGTACGCGCCTTGGCTCAAACCATCGAAACCAATAACGAGTACATCATCTGGCACATGCACACCGCCATCTGCAAGGCCGCGCAGCACTCCTAAGCCGATGCCATCGTTCAGGCAGTACAAGCCATCATATTTCATGCCTTTGCGGCCTTTTTTCGCGAGCTTACGCCCAGCTTCGATGCCACCGTCAATAGACCATGCGGATTTGATGAAATCGTAGCGTTCATCGAATTCAAGACCAGCGGCGCGAATTTCGGCCGCAGCTGCACGCATGCGGGTGTCTCGCGCACCGGGAATGATGTTGCGGCTTGGATCGCGATTATCGCCAACAATACCAATATGTTTGCAGCCGCGCTCAATGAGATGCCGTGCAGCCACGCGCGAACCTTCAGCACTCGGCGCGTTCACCGTGTCAATGGGAATGGAAGTATCGTAATTCTCCAACATCACCGACGGGTGCTGCTGCAAAATATCGACTGCGCGCGGCGCATTAATCGCGATAATGCCGTCGGAGAACGTATACGACAAGTCGTTATCGTCGTCAAGATACCGCGACAGCTCAATCAGCATATGCGAGCCGCGCTCATGCACTTCCTCAGCAACTGACATTGCAAGATGCGAGAAGTAGTCGCCTTCAATACCGGAGGTGAGAAAGGTGATCGTATCACTGCGCCCAGAACGCAGCGAGCGGCCAGACAAGTTAGTTTTATAGCCAAGCTTCTTCGCCGCTTCGCGCACGCGCTGTATGGTTTCCGGCTTGACATATTCCTTATTGCGCAGCGCTGCAGAAGCTGTGGTGGCGGTTACTCCTGCCAGCTCGCCAACATCTTTCAGCGTCACCATAACAATCACAACTCCTCAAGTTGGATAGTAAATCTCAAAAGTCCTTTAACGATGAGATTAGCGCGTTGGTGCGATGTCAACACGCCACGCGCGTTCACCATATAAGAAAGGCGGGAACCCGAAAACCGAGTTCCCGCTGCATCACGGAAGTTCACAGAACGTTGAAAAACTAACCGCGGCGACGACAGAGGTTGGTTGGAGAGAGAGGCTCATCGCCGCGGTTATGTTATTGAGTAGCCAGCTACCGGGAAGCGGCAACCGGCCAAGTCGGTGATCAGTGCTTGGAAACGTTGATCACGTTGTTGTTGCCCCAGCACTTCTCGTACGGCATACCGGCGAGATCCTCAACAACCTTGCGGGTCTCTTCGGTAACGTCAGCCATGGAGCCACCGTTGCGCAGACGAGCAGACTCAGCCACGAGGATGTCGTGGTTCTTCTCGTTGAGGTGCATGCGGTAGGTCAGTGCGATGCCGACGAGGCAGAGCACGATCACGGTGCCGACGTACATGTAGATGAGCACGTTGACGACCAGGTCAGACTGAGTCTTGACATCAGCGCCGGACTGGAAGCCGACAGCCTGCAGGATGACGCCCACAACGATGGTCACGACGGTGTTGACGATGACTTCGAGGGTGGACTGGATGCCAGCGTACTGGCCTTCACGACGCTTGCCGGTCACGATCTCATCAACATCCGGCACGAAGGACTGGATGTAGGTCTGTGCGTTCACCAGGCCGGAGTTACCAAGCGAGAACGCGGTGATCAGGATGGTGAACCACAGGGTGAGCTGAGCCGGGGACAGCGAGCCACGCATGAGGGCGAGCACGTAGATGCCGGAGAAGAGGATGATGGTCAGCCAGCCGCCGAGACGGTAGCACTTGATGCCGCCGAGCTTGGTGATCAGCGTAGCCCACAGAATCACGCAGGCGATACCGAACGGGAAGCTGAAGCCGGTGGACAGCGAAACCTCAGTCGGGGTGAGCAGCAGGACGAAGATGATGAAGTAGCCGTTGATGGTACCGCGGACAGTACGGAAGGTCTGCTGAGCCAGGTAAATGCCGAGGTAGTTGCGGAAGGTCTTGATGCGCATAACGGACAGGAAGTTCCAGAACACGGAGACAAGACGCTTGAGAACGCCGACCTTCTCTTCGGAACCCTTATCAGCAGCGGACACATCGGTGGTCTCGTCGTACGGACGTTCCTTAATGCACAGTGCGCCAACGATGAGCAGCAGCGTACCGGCAACAGCGTAGATCATTGCGACCTTGAAGTAAGGCTGCCAGCCGTTGGCGCCCCAGATGGCGAAGAGGTAAGCGTTCAGCATGGAGAACACGAAGCCGCCGACGCCGCCACCGATCTGCTGGATAGCAACCAGAGCCGCACGATCCTTGGAATCATCGGTCATTTCGGAAGGCAGTGAGTAGACGACCGTGTTGATGCCCGGGTAGACGCCGTAGTAGATGACGTTGACGACCAGGTAGTACCACACTGGCATGTTCGGCACCCACAGCAGCACGTAGAACAGCAGGTTCAGCGGAGCTGCGATGAGCAGAACGCCCTTACGACGGCCAACCTTACGGCCGAAGGAGGTGGCGTACATACGGTCGGAGATGTAACCCCAAATCGGTGTGATAAAGCCACCGATAGCCTTACCAACTGCAAGCAGCGCGGTAACAATACCGATGCCGATAGCAAGCGGCTGGGTGTAGTAAATCATCTGCCAGGTCATGACCATCGTGGTCATGGTGAACGACAGCGGCAGCAGCGCGTAGGTGAACTTGGTCACCCACGACAGTTTGCGGCCAACCGCGGGAGTCGAGCTGGACATTTCGTATTCTCCTGTTTCTCTGCGGAAAAATCGAAATCGCGCGGCATGATCACAAGGTTTGATAGTGCTTTTGATCACGGTGCAGGTGGATGACAGCTCCGTCTGTTCCACGTTCCCCACAGAGTCTTATCGTTGAGATTCTGCGGTTCGATTTCCCTTACTTGATGTTTGCAAAACATACTGTATCACAAATCTCATCGATAAGATAATTATGCGATTTCCGGCGTGTCCCCGCTGTTTGCAATACAAAAAGCCGCCTGGACCATCATCCAAGCGGCTTTTTGCTGCTATACCAGCGATATCGTCAATAATCAGCGCAAACGCGCAGATTCACGCCTTATGCGCCACGTTAATAACATTGTTGTGCCCCCAGCACTGCTCATATGGCATACCAGTCAGGCTTTCTACCAATGTGCGCGTCTCCGGCGTTACATCATCCATCGAACCGCCGTCGCGCAAACGCGCAATTTCAGCGAGCAGTTGCTCATGATTCTCGCGATTCAAGCGCAAACGGAACGTGAACACAATACCGACGATACAAATCGCAATCGGCACGAACGAGAACAAGCATGCGAGCGCAAACACCGTCTGCGGAGGCTGCGATTGCGCGCCTTCCACGAATCCAGTCGCCTCCAGCACAAGCCCGATCACAATCGTCTCCGCGGAGGAGAAAATATCGTCAATCGTTGAATTAATAGCGGCATACTGGCCTTCGCGGCGTTTCGAGGTAATAATCTCATCAACGTCAGGAATGAACGTATAGGTGTACTGCGTGGCGTTCACTACGCCGGTAATACCGAAGTTCATAAACAAGCCAAGGCCAATGTACAGTACCGCGCGCGTGCCTGTTGGTATGCTGCTCGCGGTCATTGCCAGCGCAAACATTGCGAGGAATACAAAGATCACTTCAACGCCGCCAAGCCGGTACGCTCGCGGGCCGCCGATTTTCGCTGTCACCCACATAAAGAAACCCACGCACGCGATGCCAAACAGCAGGTTCACGCCGGTGGCCAGCGACACGGTTTGCGGATCGAGCAGCAGCACGAAGATCACAAAATACGTGTTGAGTGTGCCACGCACCGTACGGAACATTTCCTCAGACAAGTACAGGCCAAGATAATTGCGGAATTCCTTGACTTTGAGCACCGAGAGGAAGTTCCATACCACTGAAACCAAGCGTTTGCCCGCGCCGATATGGCCGGCAGTTCCGCTAGTGCCTTGCGTACCGTTTCCGTCTGCGTCGGAGACATTGGTGGATTCGTCGAACGGGCGCTCCTGGATGGACAGGAATCCGAGCATCAGCACGGCGGTGCCGATAATGCCGTACAGCAACGCCATGTTGAAGTACGATTCCCAGTTGTCTTTGCCCCAGATGGTGAACAGGTAGACATTCAGCACTGACAGGAACGTGCCGCCGATTGCGCCGGCGATCTGGTTGACGCCGACGAGCTGCGCGCGCTGAGTCGGGTTTTCGGTCATCTCACTTGGCAGGCCGTACTGCACGGTGGTGATACCAGCGAAGAACGCCCAGTACAGCAGGTTTGCGAAGAAGTAGACCGGGATCGGCAGGTTAGGAATCCACAACAGCAGATAGAAGACGAAGTTCGCGGGGATTGCGAAGATCAAAATCGAACGGCGACGGCCGAAGCGGCGACCGAGCGCGTTGCGGTACATACGGTCGGAGATATAGCCCCAGACCGGGCCGATTACGGAAGCGACGATTTTGCCTGTGGCGATGAGCACCGCAGTAACGGCCATTGATACGCCCAGGAATGTGGTGAAGTAGAACATCTGCCAGGTCACGATCATCGTCTGCATAACGTATGACAGTGAGAATGTGGAGTAGCCGAGCTTGGCTTTCCATGACAGTTTTGCAATCAATGGGCGGTTCGCTCCTTGAGAGTCAGACATCATCGTCCTTTCGTATTCCTGCTCAATCTTTGAAGACCGGGTACTGCTCGAATGCGCACACCATTGCGTGTATCGATTGCACTTCATCGCACCCCTGCGACACGCCGTTGCCTCGGTCGACTTTTTCGTTGTGACCAAACTCTATCATCGATAAGATTTTAGCGCCATCCACGGCGTTTCTAAATTGTGAAATATCAAGGTTTATTACCAATCTCATCGATGAGATGATATGCTATGGATTGTTCCGATTTGCCGGGCTCCTACGGCAGGACCCCGGCAATCAATACGCAATGTCGCACATGCTCGCTCATCACACAAGTCATGGAGGTCTTCAGATGACGACAGACACCACGCTGAACCCTACTGAGTTCGGCTCCCGTAACAACAACTTCGACCGCGGCTGGCGCTTCTTCCGCGGCACACCCAACGGCGCTGAAAAACCCGCCTACGACGACAGCGAATGGCGCGCCGTCACACTGCCGCACGATTACGGCGTCGAAGGCAAGTTCTCCCGCAACGCCCGCGCAACGGTCGGCTACCTCAAGGTTGGCGAAGGCTGGTACCGCAAGACTTTCGTCGCGCCGCAATCCCTCGCCGGCAAGCGCGTCACCTTAGACTTCGACGGCGTGATGGACCGCGCCGAAATCTGGCTCAACGGCGAAAAGGTCGGCGAGCACCATTACGGCTACACCGCCTTCAGCATCGACCTGACCGGCAAGCTCAAGCTCGGCGAAGAGAACGTCATCACCGTACGCTCCAACAACGAGGAGCCGAGTTCGCGCTGGTACGCCGGCGCCGGCATCTACCGCGACGTGACGCTCACCGTCACCGAGCCGGTCCATGTCGCTCGCTTCGGCACGCAGGTCACCACGCCGACGCTCGAAGCCGACGTCAAGCAGGGCGTCGCCAACGTGCACGTCGCCACGATTATCGCCAACGAAACCGCCGAAGACGCCGCCGTCACACTGCGCAACGAGATCCTCGACGCGGACGGTAACGTTGTCGCCGCCGCTGATACTCAGGTCACCGTGCCAGCGAACACGCCTGACACCACGCACGCCGCCGCGCACTACGACGATGCGAGCGCTGCCAACCGCTACGAGCAGGTCATCGCCGTGCCGGATCCGCGCCTGTGGAGCACCGCCGACCCGTACCGCTACACGCTGCGCACCACCGTGCTCGCCGGCGATGCCGACGCGGATGCCGAGGCCGCCGCACCTCTCGACGCAGTCGAGGCCAAGATCGGCCTGCGCTGGATCACGCTCGACCCGGCCTCTGGCCTGTATCTCAACGGCGTGAACATGCGCGCTCTCGGCATGTGCATGCACCACGATCTCGGCGCGCTGGGCGCTGCCACCTACCGCCGCGCTGTCGTGCGTCAGCTTGAAATCCTGCGCGACGCGGGCGTCAACGCGATTCGTACGAGCCACAACCCGTGCTCGAAGGTGTGGGCTGAGGAGTGCAGCCGTATGGGCTTCCTGCTGCTCGAAGAGCTCACCGATATGTGGACCGCGCCGAAGAACCGCAACGATTACAGCAACTACTTCGCTCAGGATTATCCGGAGGATCTCGCCACGATGATTCTGCGCGACCGCAATGAGCCGTGCGTGTTCATGTGGGGCATGGGCAACGAGGTTGCTTGGCAGGAGGCTGAGATTCCGATCGCCGCCGACCTGACACGCCGTTGCCACCTGCTCGACCCGACCCGCCCGAACTCCGTCAACGACGCCTCGTACCTGTCCAAGGGCATCGACGGCATTGGCAACAAGATCCACGAGCAGATGGACGTGCGCGGTTACTCCTACATCAACCGCGATCAGATGGAGAAGGTGCACGAGAAGCACCCGAACGACGTGATCCTCAACTCCGAATCCGGCAACTGCACGCCGTGCCGTGGCTTCTACGTGCACCCGACGATCCTCACCGACGAATGGCAGCTGCGCGGCCGCGACTACCCGTTCGCCAAGGGTCGCCAGCCGTGGAAGGAGGACACGTACGAAATCTCCGACTACAACGTCACCACGAACCGCGGCTACCCGCTCGATATCGCGTTCGACCGCCTGGTGAACCTGCCGTTCAACGTCGGCGAGTTCGCGTGGACCGGCTTCGACTACATCGGCGAGCCGGCTCCGTACATCTCGAACTTCTACTGGAACAAGCCGGAGATGCCGGAATCCGACGGCACTGTGCTGGCTCCGCTTCGCTCCTACTACGGCATGGTCGACACGGCCGGCTTCCCGAAGAACCCGTGGTGGCTGTACAAGGCGCTGTGGACTGACCCGGACGATGCACCGATGGTGCACCTGCTGCCGCATTGGAACTGGGACGAGGGCGAGTCCGTGGCCGTGTGGGCGTACACGAACGCCGCTTCCGCTGAGCTGTTCCTCAATGGACGTTCGCTGGGCAAGCGCGAGTTCGAGTCGCATGAGGCCACGTTCCACCTGAGCAACAAGTACGCGGACAAGCCGTTCGAGTACCGCTACCAGAAGGACGGCAACGAGCCTAAGCAGCTGACCCTGCAGTGGGAGGTGCCGTTCGAGCCGGGCAAGGTCGAGGTCGTCGCGTACGACAAGGCCGGCAATGTGGTGGCACGCGATGCGATCGAAACCGCTGGCGCTCCGGCTGGTATCAAGCTGATTCCGGATCGTCACGTGATCGATGGCGACGGTCATGATCTGAGCTTCATCGAAGCTGACGTGATCGACGACGCGGGCGTAATCGTGCCGCGCGCAAACGACGAGATCACGTTCCACGTGGAACATGGCGTGCTGCTCGGCACCGATAACGGCTATCAGGCGAACACTGAGCCGCTGCAGTCCCCCATGCACTCCGCCTACTCCGGCAAGGTGCTGGCGATCGTCGCCTCCGACGGCTCCGGCAAGCCGATCCGCGTGACCGCCACCGCCAAGGGCCTGCGCAGCGACACCGTGAGCGTGTTCACCGTCAACTCGGTCTCCTCGGCTGCCCAGGATGCCGTGCTCGAAGTGCGCGATGCCGCAGTGCGCGTGCGTGCCGGTGAGACCCCGGCGCTGCCGCAAACCGTGACCGCGTTGCTTGCAAACAACACCACCGCCGAAGTTCCGGTTGAGTGGGCCAACGCCGAACTGCTCGACAAGGTCGCCGCAGCCGAAACCGAATCCGACGCACAGTCCTTCGTCATTGATGGCGAAGCTGCTGGCTTGCCAGTGCACGCAATCGTCACCGTTGCACATCCGATCTCCGCGCGTCCGGTCACACTGGCTGTTGCAGCTGATGCCGACGCCGCAGCGGCGCTCCCAGCCCGCGCGATGATCGTCTTCGACGACGGTAGCGAAACCGACGCTCCGGTCGCATGGGCACCGGCCGCTGACGGCACGTTCAATGGCACTATCGAAGGCTACGATCTGCCCGTCACCGCCACCGTGCGCACGCTCGACTCCGCTGACGAAGCCGCGCACGACACGACCGACCTCGCGTCGATCACCGTGGATGGCAAGCCGCTCGCCGACTTCGCTGCCGACACGCACCGTTACACGCTGCACCGCGCGTACACTGACCCGGCGCCGGTGATCGAAGTCACCGCGGCCGATAACGCGACCGCGTACGTGGTGCCACCGCTGCACTACCCGTACGGCTCGTACGTCGTGCGCGTCACGTCTGAAGATGGCGAACAGCACGGCTCGTATGCGCTCGACCTTGACGTGCCGCCGGCACCGGTTGCCGAAGTGACGCTGGTTCCGCCAGCCGCCACGGTAACCGAGGATGAAACCACGCAGTTGACCGTTGCCGCTACCGACGAGGTCGGACGCCCGATCGAACTGGCAAACAACGCTGAAGCTACGGTCGCATTCGCGTCCAGCGACGAATCTGTGGCTGGTGTGAACGCGGCAGGCACGGTGGAAGGCCGCCTTTCTGGCACGGCTCACATCACCGCAACCGTTACCTACGGCGGCGTTACCAAGACCAGCACGCCGGCAATCGTTACCGTTGCTGCCGGCAGCGAGCCGAAGACGCCTACTAACGTGCGTATTTCCGATGTGCGCACGCTGGCGGGTACTGCGCCTGAGCTGCCTCAAACGGCAACCGTCACGTTCGATCACGGTGTTGACGCACCGCTGCCGATCGCTTGGGAACCGGTGCCAGCCGACGCGTTCGCACACGCTGGCGAGGTTACGGTTAACGGCACGCTGGCCCGCTTCGACACCACGGTGACGACCACGGTGCACGTCGTCGAGGTCGCAGCTGTACAGTCCGTGGCGTTGGCGACGATCACCGGTATTGAGCCGCTCGTGCAGGAAACTGTGCCTGAGGTCACCGTCTACTGGTCTGATGGCGCAAAGGAGCAGCGCGAAGTCACGTGGGATGCTCCCGAGGCGGCCTCGTACAGCCAGCCGGGCGCTTTCACGCTGCTTGGCACGGTCGAAGGCATCGCGGAGAAGGCTGTGGCACACATTCGCGTGACCGACGAGCACGAGCAGAACCGCGATCTGTTCTCGTACCGCAACGACGTCTACCCGCAGGTGCGCGCTTCCTACACCAACCCTGATCCGAAGGCGCAGGAGGATAGCTCGCTGCTCATGGACGGCATCGTCTCGTACACGCCGCGCGTAGGCTACAACCTGAAGAACCGCTGGTCTACCACTGGCGACCCGTCGCGCACCGCATGGCTCGAGTACCGCTTCGGCTACGGCGAGGAGACGCCGTTCATCCTCGGCGCGTTCACCGTGTACTACTGCCTGGACGGCGAGAACGTGGCGCTGCCGGAGCATGTCGGTGTCGAATATCTCGACGCGAACGGCGACTGGCAGCCGGTGCGCAACCTGCACGTTGCATCGCACCCGGTCGAGCAGACGAACGACGCCGCATGGGTGTACGCGACGGTCGGCGATAAGCCGGGTTCGTCGATGTCGTCGAAGGGCGACGAGACGACCTACTCGTTCGACATGGTGCGCACGTCGCGCATTCGCATCACGTTCGAGTCGGCTGAAGGCTCGGTTGTGGCCATCACTGAGGTGCGTGGTGACGCGCAGATTCCGGCGCTGCATTCCGATGCGACGATTTCCGGCTTGACGGTGGATGGTGCTCCGCTCGCCGACTTCGACCCGGCAACCGAAACCTACCACGTGCCTGCTGCCGACGGTAAGGCTCCCGCTGTCGAAGTGCTGCCGAGCGACTCGAATGCGGCGGTAACCGTGATTCCGGGCGCCAATGGCGCTCAGGTTGTGGTTGCTTCTGAAGACGGCACCGCGACTCGCACGTACAGCGTCATCGCTGAGTAACGAACTGCCCCACCGTTAATCGTCATGTACTCCCGACAACCAAATGAGGTGATGCCTATAGGTCCAAGTCTGATTCGCTGATTACAGCCATCGCATTCCTGCTCGCCGATGGCTGTTTAGCCTCCGCTCCAACCCCGCGGAGGCTTTTTTATTGCTGTTTTTCGAGGCCGATATTGACGATTTACTGAAAACTGTCACAGAACCGTAACGTTTGTTCAACCTCAGATTGACACAGCACGCATATGATGTCATATGACATTGATCGGAAGAGCCGATCAAAGAGCAAAATAAGGGGGTGAAATAATTATGAAGTTCATGGATTACATGAAGCAGGGCCTCGTGATGAACGGCTTCGCTAACATGCCGTACGTCAACAACGAAATGGCGAAGACTATGATTCAGATCCCTCGAGAGTACGAGCAGAACAAGTGATGATAGTTCGGCATATTGCCGATCATCATCAAGCGCAGCCGATGGCGGCGATATTCGAGGACAATGGCGTCCGCTTTTTACTCTTTTTTTGCTTTGTACCATCACTATGTACGCGCAATCACGACATAGACGCGCACGCAGTGATGATTCAACGCCTTCAACCATCACTCAGTGCGCGCTGACAGCACGATTGCGCGCACGCAGTGACGGTACATCAGCCCCGTAATCATTGTGAATAATCTCACGCAATACTCCACTGTACAGCGCGCGCCGATAGCACAAAACGGTGGTATAGTGCTGATTGTCGGCGTTGACAGGAGACAGCAACGCCGACAAAACGCACACCGAGGATGTTCAGTCAGGAGAATGTGCGCACGGCGGGAAGTCTCCTACGGCACCGGCTGATATGACACCATCGTCAGCTACGAAAGGACCCAGCCCGCATGGCACGTCTCGCCGCGAATCGTTGGACCAGCGCCATCATTCCAGCACTGCTGATTCATATTCCGATCGGCACCGTCTACTGTTGGAGCGTATTCAAGCAGCTGATCGCCGATCAGCTCAACGCCAGCCCGTCCTCGGTGGAGTGGGCGTTTTCGCTCGCCATCTTCTTCCTTGGCATGTCTGCCGCATTCGCCGGGCCGATGGTAGAGAAGAACATCAAGCAATCCGCGCTCGTGTCGATGATCTGCTTCGTAGTCGGATTCGCTGGCACAGGCGTGAGCATCGCGCTGCACTTTCTGCCGGGCGTGTTCATCTGCTACGGCGCGATCATGGGCATTGGATTGGGCGTTGGGTATCTGACGCCGGTCAAAAACCTGATGCTCTGGTTCGCGGACAATAAAGGCCTTGCGACTGGCATCGCGGTCGCTGGGTTCGGCCTAGCTAAGGCTATCGCTAGCCCGATTATGGAATGGCTGATCGGCACGATTGGTTTGGTCGGCATGTTTTACGTACTCGCCGCAGTGTACGCAGTGATGATGCTCGGCGGATTTCTGCTTATTCGCCGCCCGGCCGGCTGGGTGTACGATCCAGCCGTCTCGCATGTGAGCCGCCGCACGATCATGACCAAACCCGTATTTTGGGGCATTTGGATCGCGTTCTATCTCAACATCACTTGTGGCCTGGCGCTTATTAGCCAGGAGAAGGACATTCTGCACGATGTGCTGCAATCGTTCCCGCAGTACGCGGGACTGAACCAGAGCGAGCTGGCCGCCGCGATCGCCGGCATTATCGGTCTCGTACTCGCCGTCGACGCCGTGTTCAACGCAGCCGGACGCATCGGATTCTCCACGATCTCCGATCATCTCAAGCGCCGCGAAAGCGTATATCAGATCATCTTCGTCATGTCGATTGCCGTATGCGTATTGCAGGTGGCGCTCAACAGCATTGATAACGCCGTGCTGTGGGCAGTGTTGGCCATGCTGTTTCTCATTAACGCGGGCTACGGCGGCGGATTCTCTACGCTGCCGGTGCTGCTCGACCAGCATTTCGGCACGAAAACTGTGTCGACCACGCACGGCTTGACCTTAAGCGCATGGGCGTTCGCGGGGTTGAGCGGCAATCAGCTGGCGTCGTTCGTAGTCACGCATGCGCCCGATCAGGCGCACCGATATGCGGCTCTCATTCCCGTGATTACCGCGCTGTATGTGGTGGCACTGGTGAGCGCGACCTTGGTCAAGCGCGCGAGGCGTCAGAGCTGAGTGCAGTCCGCGCTCATTACAGTTCTTCGCATTTTGGCATGCACGATGCGCGTGCGGTGAGCTGGTTGCGTATTGGACGCCGGTTGCATTAATTGTGGCTACGCTCCCCCAGTCTTCGCTACGCTCAGCCAGCCCCCTCAGCCGAGGGGGCTAGTATGGCATGCCTTACGCACCAATCAGGCTGAGCATTTGCGGCACGCTCTTCTTGCCGAACTCGACCTTCTGGCCGCCGTCAGGGCGATTGATCACAATGCACGGCACGCTCATTGCACCGTATTCGTCCTTCAGCTCGGGGAAGTGCGAAATATCGTAGGCCTCCGCGCGCACACCGGGGTTAAGCGAAGCGATGCGCTGCGAGGCGAGCACTGTCTCCGGGCACATCGTGCAGGTGAGCGACACCAGAATCATGATGTCGGTCGGCGCAGCCGACACCGCACGCTCGCGCAGGTCGTCATCGATCGGCTGGCCTGGGCCGGCCGCGTTGTACAGACCAAGCACGAACGAGTTGAACTCGTGTCCGCTCGGCACACCATGGAACGCGAGACCAGTCGCCGTCAGTCGACCAGCGCTCTCATCCCACACGCACAGTCGAACCGCAGGGCGGGCAACCGGCAGCAGGCCAGCCGGGTCAAACTCAGCACGGCCAGAATCGTCGAGCGTACCGTACGTCGGCAGTTCAGCACCATCAGCGAGCGCAATAACCGCAGGCTCGCCAACTACCAAGCCGGTCGGCGCACTCTCACCGTCGACTGCACTCACCAATCCGGCTGCGTCAATCGCCACCGAGTTCAGCTTGCCGCCGGACAGCGCGACCATCTCGCCGATAAATCCTTGCAATTCCGCGGATAGCGGGGTGTCATCCAGTTCCAGCGCGAGCGTAACCGGTCGGGTCATGCGGCCGAACACAACACCGAGCTGCTGTTTGATCGCCGCAGAGAACAGTTCGCCAGGCTTCTTTGCAGCCTGTGCGGTTGCCGCCGCGGCATCCGCACTGCGCTTTACCGGTGCGGGAGCAGGCGTAGTGCCAGCGTTCGCGGCCGCCGTCGCAGTTGTCGCCGCATCGACCTCAGCCTGTTCATATGCGCTTGCAGTCGGGCGCGGCGGAATCAGACCCGTCTTTTCGCTCATCTGCTTTGCATAGCGTTCGAGTTCAACGGCTGCGATCGCACCGTCAGCAGTCGCAGTGACCACTTGGCGCAGGTTCTTCACGCGCAGATCGCCAGCCGCGTACACGCCTGGCACTGACGTCTCCAAGTAGCCATGCGTGACCACGTAGCCGTGATCATCAAGCTCAACAACACCGCGTACCAGATCGGTTGCCGGCACGTAGCCAGCGAATACGAATACGCCGAATGTGCCGTTATCGGCCGGCTTCCACGTGGTAGTCTCGCCGGTTTCGACATTGCGGATTGCCGCTTCGCGCAGGCCACCCTGACCGGCGGTCACACCGTCCAAAACCGTGTTGTAACGTACTTCGATCTTCGGGTTCTTCTTCGCCTCAGCTGCCACGGACGCGTCACACGTGAAGTCCGGTTCGCGCACGAGGACCGTGACTTTGCTCGCGTACTTGGTGAGGAACACGGATTCCTCGGCCGCTGCGAATCCGCCGCCGATAACGAGAACTTCGCGCCCGGTGAAGAACTCACCGTCGCAAGTAGCGCAGTAGGCTACGCCGCGGCCTGCATACTCCGCCTCACCCTCGAAACCGAGCTTGCGTGGGCTTGCACCAGTGGCAAGCACAATGCCGAATGTGCGCAGATCGCCGCGCGAAGTGTGCACGGTTTTGATATCACCGTCGACATCAAGCCCCGTAGCTTCTGCAGAGAGGAACTCAGCGCCAAAATCCTTAGCCTGCTGGCGCATAGTGGCCGTGAGCGCACGGCCAGTAGTACGACCGACGCCCGGGTAGTTCACCACCTCATTGGTAATAGTGATCTGCCCGCCAAAATCATCCTTTTCAAGAATCAGCACACGGTAGCGCGCACGCGCGAGGTACAGGCCCGCGGTGAGACCCGCCGGGCCGCCGCCGATCACCACCACGTCGTACAGATTGCTGGTGTCAGTCATACAAAGCTCCTTTACACCGACAAGAAACACAGATAAAAACGGCTACCTCATGTGAGGGAGCCGCAGAAAACGTCACGATCAGAGCAGACCAACCAGGTCGAGGCTCGGCTCGATGGTGTCCTCACCCGGCTGCCACTTGGCCGGGCACACCTGATCGCCGTGCTCGTACACGAACTGGGAAGCCTGCACGCGGCGCAGCAGCTCATCAGCGTTACGGCCAACGTTGGAGGAAATCACTTCGTAGGCCACAACCTTGCCCTCAGGGTTCACAATGAAGTCGCCACGCTCAGCCATGCCGTCAGCCTCGTTGTAGGTGTCGAGGTCGCGCGCGAGCAGCGCGGTCGGGTCGGCGAGCATCGGGTACTGAATCTTGGCGATCTTCTCGTTTGCGTCATGCCATGCCTTGTGCACGAAGTGCGTATCGCAGGAGACGGAGTAGATTTCGCAGCCGATCTTCTTGAAGTCCTCGTACTTGGCGGCGAGGTCCTCAAGCTCAGTCGGGCACACGAACGTGAAGTCAGCCGGGTAGAAGAAGAACACGGACCAGTGGCCGAGCACATCCTCCTTGGTCACCTCGTGGAATTCGTTGTTCTGGAAGGCTTGAACCTTGAAATCGGTGAGTTCGTGCTGCAGCAGGGTCATCATCGTTCCTTTCGAAAAACCGTTGGTATCGAATCATCTTCATCGTATCCTGTTCACTGCAGGCACGCCGAACAAATATGCCGTTGGCACGTATGAGGAACATCACACCGTTAGCGAGCGCCAATCTGCCAGCGATGTTGGCGACCGGCGAACGCCGACGTTCACTGCCATCTGAGGGCGGTAAGATAAGCGCAGACTGACCTACCGACTTACGGAAACTTACGGAATGACGGAACCCACGGAGGTACTCATGGCAGAGGAATCGACCGCAAACGCAACATGGAGCCGTATGCTCGCCGGCAATCGCAGGTTCGCTGAAGGCAAACCGACCCACCCGTGGCAGGATCGCGAAACCCGCGAATCGTTAATCGACCGGCAGAATCCCGATGCAGCGGTGCTCAGCTGCTCGGATTCGCGCGTGCCTCCGGAGATTGTGTTTGATGCGGGGCTGGGCGACCTGTTTACTGTGCGCACTGCTGGCCAGATGATCGACGACTCGGTGGTGGCATCGCTGGAATACGCGGTAGCAAAACTGCATGTGAGCCTGATTGTGATTATGGGTCACGAGGGTTGCGGTGCGATTGACCTGGCTACGCGCGAATTGGATGATCTGATCTCCTCGGCGACGGAAGACCCTGCGAGCTCGCTGGAAGCCGCAGATGCGATGGATGATTTGGACGAGCGCATTCTTGAAGCCGATTCGATTATTCTGCGCACGGTAGGCTTGTCGATCTGGCAGGCGCGCGAGGCTGAGGTTGAAAGCCATGAGGATATTGAACGCGTGCATATTGCGCACACGATCGAGGATCTGGTGACGCGTAGCGAGATTATTCAGGACGCGCTGGCGCATGATCAGCTGATGATTGTCGGCGCGCGCTACCAGCTATCTACCGGCAAGGTTGAGGTGCTGAGCTTCTAAGAGCTTTCTTCTAAGGTTTTGCGGCCGTAAGTCTGTCTACTTGCTCACCCCTGTGCAGACTTACGGCCGTTTGACGTGCCGCTCCCCTAGAGTGGAGGTATGTCACTTGGCTTAAACATCCTCCTGATCTTTGTATTCCTACTATTGGGCTCGATTTTCTCCGGAACCGAACTGGCGCTGGTCTCACTGCGCGGCTCGCAAATCGACCAGATGGAGCAGGAGGATGCACGCGGCGCGCGCGTGGCCAAAATCGCGCGTGATCCAAACACGTTCCTATCAACCGTGCAGATTGGCGTGACGCTGTGCGGCTTCCTGTCCGCATCGTTTGGTGAATCGTCGATTTCCCCGTACATTGTGCCGGTTATTGAAGGCTGGGGTGTGCCCGCGCACATCGCCGCGCCGCTGACGACCATCTCACTGACGCTGATTATCTCCTACTGCTCGATCGTGATTTCGGAAATGGTGCCGAAGCGTATCGCTATGCAGCGCACTGAGCAGATTGCGCGCGCAGTAGTGCCCGCGATCGATATTTTCGCGACGATCTGCCGCCCGATTATTTGGCTGATTGGTAAGAATACGAACGGTATTGTGCGTCTTCTTGGCTTCGACCCGAACGAGACTGAAAGCGAAGTTTCCGATGACGAGTTGCGCGTGCTGGTGAACACGAACACGCGCCTGAGCAAAGACGAGCGCACGATTCTTGACGATGTGTTCGACGCTTCCGAGACGATCGTGGCTGAGGTAATGCGCCCGCGCGCTGACGTCGTGTTTCTTGATGGCGCTCAGCCGCTGGATGAGGCCGCCGCGTATGTGCGCGATCAGCCGTATTCGCGCTACCCGGTTACTGGTAAGGATTTCGATGATGTGATCGGCTTTGTGCACGTGCGCGATCTGCTCGATGTGCGCGATCCGAACGCGAAGACGGTGGCCGATGTGACCCGCGAGGGTATTTCGCTGCCGGGTACGTCGAAGCTGCTGCCGAGCCTTGAACTGTTGCGTAAGCGCGGTATTCACCTAGCTGTGGTTATCGACGAGTATGGCGGTACTGACGGTATTGTCACGCTTGAAGATATGACTGAGGAGCTGGTGGGCGATATTCGCGACGAGTACGATCTACCTGACCAGCCGGGCGGCGAGCGCAAGCAGCGTACGGCGTTCGTTAACGGCGTGGCGACGATTGACGGCGGCATGACTATCGAAGACTTCGATGATCTCACCGGCATCGAACTGGATGATGGCCCGTATGAGACGGTGGCCGGCTACTTCCTTGCGCACACTGGCAAGATGGGCGCAGTCGGCGATGTGCTGCATTCTGATGATGGCTACGACATGGTGGTTACCAAGGTGGATGGTCGCCGTATTGAGACGATCGAAGTGCGTAAAGCAGCCGAGGCAACGTCTGAGTGACGCGGAGCGTGACCGGGAGCGTTGTGCGCGTGATGGCGATATCGTAAAACGTTGAAATATCAAGGTTTTACGATGCGGTTTCTGAAGGTGTAGCGCTCCCGGTCACGCTCCGGCGGTAGGAATAGGGCACTGTGGGTTACGCCACTTCTCCCCCGCGCATGGCGCACAGCCGCAACGCGTAGAATGGACATACTTGGTTCCCATAAGGAGCCACCAATCGAAAGGAGCAAGTTATGACGCTTGCATTCGTTGTCCCTGGACTTGATGAGGCCACGTCCGAGAAGGCTATCGCGATTCTGCAGAATCGACTGAGCCAGGAGCAGGAGGCTGCGCTGGTGTTGAAGCACGCGCACTGGAACGTGACCGGCCCGAACTTTATTGCTGTGCACGAGATGCTTGACCCGCAGGTTGAGGTAGTGCTCGCGCAGGCTGATGAGACGGCTGAGCGCATCGCCACGCTGGGTGGCACTCCGGACGGCCGCGCGGACGCAATCACGCGCAACCGCACGTGGAAGCCGTTTGACGTTGAGGGCCGCGCTGGTACTGAGCAGTATCTTGAGGCGCTGATCGAGTACTACGACGCGTTTATTGCCGACGACCGCCGCGCAGTGGCCGAGCTGGACGAGCTGGACTTTGTCAGCTCCAACATCATTCAGGACCACGTGCAGGAGCTTGAGAAGTTCCAGTGGTTCATGCGCTCTCATCTCGCGTGAATCCGGCGTAGGGTCTGCGCACGAGTTTTAGGGTCTGCACATGATGAATCCATGTGCAGACCTTTTTTCTCCTCGATAATCTCCTCGATGGTGTGCATATCCGGACCATCTACTCACAGTGTGTGCATATCCGGACCATCTGGATACCCCCTTAGCGGTGTACGTAGGCCGGATATGCACACTATCGAATAGAACCGCCGCCAGGCAGTCGATCGGCTACCAAACCACACAGGCGTTGAGTTCGCGTCGAAGCTGACGCCAATTGGGCAAATAGATACTCATGCGCCGTTGGAATTCCGTTCCGTGGCCGCTAGCCCACAGATGAGTCATTTCATGAACGAGCACGTATTCCAAAAACCGCGGATCCATCAGCCCTAGTTGCAGATTCAATCGAATTCGGCCGGTTTTCGGCGTGCAGGAACCCCATCGTGACGTCATAATGCGCAGAGTGATATGCGCCGGCTGACGGCCGATAATCGGCCCCCAGTGAGCCAACAAAGTCGGCAGTGCAGCATTGATATTGGCAGCAGCCTGATGTTTGCGTTCATCAGTCCAAGAGAAAGTGACGGAAGCAGCACTATCCACTGCGCCTGCCTGTCCCCTATCGCCAGCATCGCCGGCATTCAAACCGGATCGTTGCCGCGCCCGCGCCATGTCACGAATATGATCATCAATCCACCGGCGACGCCCGCGTACAAAGTCAACAATCGTTCGCTCACTCATCCTGCGCGGCGCGGAGATTACCACGTCACCATTCGGCGGTTTGATACGCAAATACATGTTTTTGATGGGCTTACGCACCACCTGCACCTCAAGACCGTCGATATTCATGCGGGCCATTGTCTAGCTCAAGCAAGACAGCCAATCCAATCCGCGACACGCCGATACGGCGCTCTAATTGACACCACGAACATCAGTGGTATTGTAATCACTTGTGCGCTTTTGAAAGCGTATGGATCGGGCCCGTAGCTCAGGTGGTTAGAGCGCATCCCTGATAAGGATGAGGTCGGAGGTTCAAGTCCTCCCGGGCCCACAGGAAAAGTGAAGCGGCCAACGTGCCGCTCTTTTTTTCCAAGCCAATGGGGCATTGGCGCAGCTGGTAGCGCATCTGCTTTGCAAGCAGAGGGTCGCCGGTTCGAACCCGGCATGCTCCACAGATAAAACCCTTGAAATCAAGCCGATTTCAAGGGTTTTTGCATATCTGCTACGAGGCAGTTCTAGGCCCAAAACAGGGGTTAAGCAGCAGTTTTCGACTGAGCTAGTGCACGCGAGGGGCACGGAAGGGCTCTTTGAAGCAAACCATGTGGCGCATATGTGGCGCGGGATCGTTGCCCCAGTCTCAGGCCGCATGCCGCAGGTTACGCGCAATGGCGTGCTCGCGCGCTCCCTTAGTCAAGTACAACCCGATAGCCACGAGCACGAACATCACCGTGCACGAAATCCACAACGTATGGCTACCGAAACTGCTGATCACCCAGCCGCCCACGAGCGGCGCAGCCCCGTTCGACAGCGACCATCCAAGGTTGTACAAGCCCTGATACGTGCCACGTGCTTCCGCCGGCGCAAGATTTGCCACCGTGGTGGCGGCGATCGGGAATGTGCCCAACTCGCCAAGCGACCATAATACTGCCGCAATCGCGAAGCTCAGCCACGTAGAAGCCCCGATTTGGAACGCATAGCCAACTGCGGTAACCATCATGCCGAGCACCAGCACGCGCGTGTTACTCATGCGATCAAACACAGCGAGCGCAGGGATTTGCAGCAGGCACAGCACACCACCATTGATCGTGAGCAGCACAGAATATTCATCCGTGCCCATGCCTAATTGTGTAAGCGCGATCGGCAGGCCGCTGGTGAGCTGGAAATAGGCGATGGTGTAGCAAAACATGAGCACAACCAGCGAGATAAACGGCCCATCGGTGAGCGCGCGACGATAATTACCCAATACAGAGACGTTGGAAGCGGAATCAGCTTGCGTGGCAGCAGGCTTGTGATCGGCAGGCTTGTGCTCGCTCGCAGCGCGCTCCCCCTGCACGGTACCAGCAGCCTGCACAGTCCCAGCCGCGATCCCCGCTTCTCGCTCAACTTTGCGCACTTCATGGAAGAACACGATCAGCATCACTGTAACCAGCGCGAGAATAATCGCCTCCGCGTAAAACATCAGCGTGTAGGAGATTTTCACGAGCTGATTGGCGATAATCGGCCCGGTAGCGAAACCGAAGTTAATTGCCCACGTTTGCAGCGTGTACGCGCGTTTTTGATCGCGCAGCGGCACAACGTCGGCAATATACGCGGCGATGGCCGGCGTCGGAATCGACGATATCGCGCCGTAAACGAGCAGCATTGCCCCCATAACAAACGGATTGTCGATAAATGAGAGCGCGACGAGCATGAGTGCCGCGCCGATTTCGCCGCCGATAATCATCGACTGGCGGCCGAATCGATCGGACAGCGCACCGCCGAAAAGACAGCCGAAAACGCCGCCGAAACCGTACATGGAGACGATCGTGCCGGCAATACCAGCGTCAACGTGCAGGTCTTTGACCAAGTACATTGACATGAACGAGATGACGAAGCGTCCCATCCACAGAAACAGTATCGCTAGCCACAATCCCCAAAACAGCATTGGCAGCCCAAAAATGGTCTTGTGAACCTTGCTGCCGCGCATGTTGTTCTTCCCGCTCATCTTGTCACCCATGAGTGCCACCTTACACCGCGATCATATGCGCGAGGGGACGCAACGAGACGCGAGGAGGCGCGCAATCTCGCGCGTTTGGGTTGGGGGCCTGCGACAATGGCGGGTATGGCTATTAAGAAAGGACCGACCAAGGGGTCGGGTGGAAAGCATCGCAATAAGCTCAAGGGATACGGCCCTACTCCGAAGGCCGAGGATCGCGTGTACCACAAGGCGTACAAGGCGAAGAAGGTAGCTGAGCGCCGTCAAATGGCTGATCCGCGACTGGCTGCACGCCGTCGCGCAGCAAAGTTCGCGTCGGATTCTGACGATCTGGTTATCGGCCGTAACGCGGTGCTGGAGGCGCTGCGCGTGGGCGTGCCGAGCTCGCAGCTGTATATTGCTACGCGCATTGAGCATGATGATCGTACGCGCGATATTGTGCGTCTCGCGGGCATTCAGGGCTTGCATCTGCTGGAAGCGGACCGTTTGGAGATGGATCGTATTGCTCGCTCCAGCAACCACCAGGGTGTGATTTTGAAGGTGCAGCCGTACCAGTATTCGTCGCTGCATGAGCTGGTGGAGCGCGCGGAGAAGAAGGCGCGCGCGATGGAGGGCGTGAACGGCCCGGCGCGCATTATGGCTCGCCCGCTGTTTATTGCGCTTGATGGTGTGACTGACCCGCAGAATCTTGGCGCTGTGATTCGTTCTGCGGCTGCGTTCGGCGCGAATGGTGTGATTTTGCCGGAGCGTCGTTCTGCTTCGGTGACAGCGGCGGCATGGAAGGTGTCGGCTGGTGCTGCTGCGCACATGCCGGTGGCGCGCGTAGTGAACCTGACGAAGGCGATTGAGAGCCTGCGTGAGCGCGGTTATTACACGGTTGGTCTTGATGGCGGCGGCGATAAGCTCGTTGGCGAGACTGGCTTTGAGACTGATCCGCTAGTGGTGGTGCTCGGCTCTGAAGGCAAGGGTTTGAGCCGACTGGTGCGTGAAGCTTGCGATTCGATCGCTGGTATTCCGATCAGCTCGATGGTTGAATCGCTGAACGCTTCGGTGGCGGCGGGTATTAGCTTGTACGCCGTGGCGCGCGCTCGTCGCGAAGCTGGCGAAGCGGCAGCGGCTGCGAAGTAAGCGCAAAAGAAGCGAAACGCCCAAACTACGTGATGGCTCCTCTTAATGCATTAAAGAGGAGCCATCACTGTATTACTGTGTTCGTAAGCAAGTTGTGTATGCGCAACTTGCTTACGAACACAGTAATATGCTCAAACAGCTCAAGGCACGCTCACCGCTCATTCGAGAAAACGGAGAGCGCCTTTACTACCTGTTCACCAAGCGACCCGTCAGCGCGGCAACGGCCGCAAAAAGCGCGACAGATCCTTCACTGACCATCATCGACGCTGAAACAATGATGACCAACAACTAACTGCCGCACAATCTTCTTGGCTCTTTGCTGCAATGTCACCAGCCGATCTGCACATATCTTCCGACTAACGACCGGAAGGCACAGCGCTGGTGCCGCTGCGATGGCGGGCGCGACGGCGAATTTTGGCGTGCTCGATGGCGAGGCAGCCGCCACCGACGAAGGCGGTGATACCGCCGGCGATCATCAGCGCGGTACTGCCGATACTGCCTGTATCAGGCAGGCGAGCACCGGGATAGTTGGCGAGTTGGAAGCCTCCATCGCTGCCCTTAGTGAAGCCAGGGGCATCTGACGGTGACGATACACCACTGCTCGCGGTAACAACGGTTGGCGTGTGGATCACGATAGGCTGAAGCATGCCCCCGTCATATTCTTGCGTTGCTTTGATGGCCCATTGGCAATTCAGCTTATTAAAGCCATTTGGCGTTTTGGTTTCCACCAGTCGGTAAGTGCCGACCATCAGGCCGCCGAGCGACACCTTGCCATCTTCCCCGCTGGTCTGCTCAGTACCCACCTGCTCCCAATCGGGACCAAGCGCACTCGTATCGATCAGCCCACTCGTCGGCGCATCACTGGAACCGACCCAGCGATAAATCGCAAACGTGGCACCGGCAAGCGGCTTGACGGTGCTACCATCTCCAGAATCGACCGTCGAGCCATCCACCTTAGTGAACGTGAACGTCGTCGTGTCGGCGATCAGTCCAACGCGCGTATAGCCGAAGTCGATGTCGTTCGTGGATTCAACCGTCGCACCATTACCAGAACCTATCGTGGTGGTCTTCAAATGCACACCATTGTAAGCGTGTGCATCAGCACGCATGTAATCAACTACCGCAAACGGATCTGTCGGCGCGTTCATTACAAGCGTCACCTGCACAGAGGAGCCTCCCCCAAGCTTCGCATCACTACCATCAGCAGCCTTGCTCAGATCGATTGCCACCGCCTTGACTTTGGAATAGTCATAGTTACCTTGAGCGGACGGTGTGCAGTTCTCCCAGATTGCCGTATTCGTCAAATCACGATTGCTCTCGTTTGCCGAACCTGTTTTTCCAAATAATGTCAAGCCGGAAATCGTGGAGCAATATACTTTCGGCTCAATACCGAGCAGCATCGGTTCTTGCACGTCTACGCTGCTCAGTGTGCCTTGCCACCGCGGTGTGCTAGTCGTTACGGCCTGGTTTGACGTAGAAGTATCAGAACTCAAATAGTTCTCTAGCGAATCATATAACACCACACCACTGGCAGAAGTGCTGTTATCCGGCGTATATCGCAAGCGATATGTGTACTCTCCGCCAGCACGCACCGTCACAGTATTCTGTCCATTCACCCAATCAGGCTGGTTTCCTCCGCGCACGTGCTTTGTCAAACCGGACGCCGATATCGTGCCGAAAACGATGTTGTTGAGAGCATCCGCATACAAGTACAAATCACCTGTTCTAGAGCTGTCTAATCCCGCCATAGTCGTTTTTTCACTGTCGTTCCAACTCTCATTATCGAGAACATCGGGACCCAGATTATGAAGATTGTCATTATCGTCACCGGATGAAATTTCCTCATTGCCTGTTTGATATGCAACTACATTATGCAGCTTCTTAGCACCGGTATTGTATCCAAGATCGACCGCGTCCTCATAGCTGATATACGAGTCAAAAGCCAAGGTCATTGTGGAGATGGACTCACTCAATGTATTGGTGTAATTCTCCGGCGCTTTAGCTTTTACTACTAATAGCGTGCGTCCTGAATTCTTATAATTTGCATACGTTTGCACGCTAGTAACAATCATCTCCGCACGGTCATCGGCACCAAGCACTTTGACACTGTTGATGTCAGGCACTACGCCTTGAGGCAGCAAGTCATAGAACATACCGCTTTGTTGCGGTTTGACAGTACCTTTCTTCACAAGGTCGGACGAGAAATCTCCACTCTCCCCCATCTGCGCCTTGTAAGTCAGTTTGACACGATTGTTAACCTTATCGTAGAACGTCGCAGTTAACTTCTTCTTTCGAACCGGCGTTAGACTTACCGGCGTCAACTTCTGCTTGGCCGTAGCATGGCAAAGAGGTGCCGTCGTGGTCGAATTACTCCATGGCGGGGTGTGTGCTTGTCTGCTGCCTGAAGGGTATTCGTAGTATTGCTCATCATTGCTGAAGGGAAGTACGTTGAAGTAACCGTGCCAGCCTTGATACGTACCAACATCGGTTATGCAAGAAGAGTCCTGCAGATCGCTTCGCGAATCAAAACCTGCAACAGCTTTTGTTCCTTTTTCGATTTGCGATTGGGTACGAATAATCATCGTGTTGAAATCAGTGAGCGTCACATAATCAGTACGCAACTGATCGGTTACTTCAGTCTTAGTGTCATTTAACTGTTTCAACAGGGTCTTGACATGATCGGTCGGGTTTAACACGATTGTCACGCCAATATTGAGCTCTACCGCAGCGGCACTGGCAGACTGGTATACGGCTTTGATACCGACGATTCGTCCTCCGTCCCAGCGTTGCGTGGCGTCGATGGTGTAATCTTTCGCAGCAGACGCCAGCTCATCCAATCCTCCGTTGGCATATGTAGATCCGAGCATTGGCTGCCAAGCCGTATTGTACTGACCAGTGACAGAGTTGTATGTCGCAACTAGTCCGTATATCTGAAGTTTATCCGATGTAGCGGGGCTCTGAGCATCAACCGAAGGATCGCGAGGAACGAGTCCCCATGAGCCAGAATCGTTGATTTTCCAGTCATATACAGTCCATCCGCGGGAACTCTTCCCAAACTCGGTGTTTGCTACATCACATGAGGAATTCCCCTGCGCGGAGCAACTATGCATAATAGTGAAGCTTTTGATATAGAAATCGTCAGGCTGCAGCTTTGCATAACCTTGAACTGGAATACTGGGATCGTTTTCAGCATCAGGACGCGTGCCTCCCTGCTCCATTTGTCCTGGCGTTTCTTCGCCAAGCGCAAAGGAGTCGTCAATAAACTCGTGCCGCACGTATTTTTGGCCGTAATCCTCTTGACGGCTGGAATTCACCGCGCCGCTGCTATTTGCGTTGTCGCTGCCTTTCTGCGTGGTCAAGCCGTAAGTTTTAGCTGCATAATGGTTGACGAACATGGCGCTTGTCGCATCAAGATCGTTTTCTAGTCTCGTCAGGCCACCGTTTGCATCACAGACAGTATCTAATCCGCTTTCACCTTGGCAGTATTTGTCCAAGCTATACTGGTCTTTGTCGTAGGAGAAGCTCTCATTCTTCACTGTCTGATCAGCAGTCGTGCTCTTCTCGGTGGTGACACCGTCATCATTGCCTGTGAGACTGCCAGTCACCTTGTTCTCAAACGTGTAACTACTTCCAGCAAGGGAATCGTAGTAGTAGTACGTGAGGATATATCGAACCTGCGGGGAGGAATCGTCAATATCGATCGTATAAGGCTCTTTTCCCCAAAATTCCTCGCTCCATGCGACACCAACCGGATTTTTGGACGCATCCAGCATACCAATCACTTCGCCGCCAAGCTGATCAGTGATCTCATCCGCGATCGTCACCTTTCCTTGCTGCGCACCATCAGCAGAAACTGTCACTTTCCACAGCACATAGCACAAACCATCAAAGTAGACGCTATCACGCCACTCCTCAGGAATAAGACTGTCGTCAGTCGCACTGCCGACATACTCTTTGCTGATATCAGAGATGACAATGCCAGTATCCGTAACTTCAGTGAGCGGCGGGGTTGTTTTGATTTCGTCACTACCTTTGATAGTGGCACTAGATGTGATGGATCCAATAACGCTGCCAGCGTAGGGTTTATCTGACTTAGTGTCCTTATCAGGCACGTCTCGAGCACGCGCATTGTACGTGATCTGGACACTGAAGGTATTGGCAGCAGGAATGTCGGTGGCATTGGTGATGACATACTCGTCTGTGTCTTCGTCATAGGTGTACTGCAACGAAGTGTCCACATTGTAGCTCGGAGCTTCCGGGACGGGAATCTGAGTAGTACCAGTAGGTTTTCCGTCACGCCCGATGAACAAATGAGCAGGGATACGCCATTCAAGAGACTTCGCCGAAATAGTTTCACCACCACTCGAGCTGGATTGGCCAGAGGAGGTCAGATCAAACTGAGCTGTGGCGGAAAGTGTAGAGATACCACGCTTGGGCGTAAAAGTGATACGCCCAGTATCTGCATCGATGGTGCAGTAATCTGAACATCTGTTCCATTGCGCGTTCACACTAGTGACGGTAGAGGTGGCGCCGGCGGCCAGCGCTATACTGCCTCCGGCGTAGCAGCCGGTGATGAGGACTGCGAGTGCGATTAGCAGCGATGCGAACGTTTGCACTACTGTGCGCGTAGTGCTTTTAGCCCCTCTAACTCTCATGATTCCTCCCGCTGCGGCTTGTTCTTCTTTGACCGGCGCAGTTCCCCTTACCTACCGCGAATTGTAATCGTGAAACAAAGTGATTGCAAACGATGTCATTTTTTCAGGGTGAGGATAGGTTGAGGGTGTGGAGATGTTGGGAGTGTTAGGGAATTAGGGTTGGAAAACGTATTCAATCTGCGGGCGCGGGGGCCTCTGATGTAGGGGGTACTGTTTCACCATGCGGACGCATGTTTGGTTTTTGTGGTGTGGGATATGGCGTTCTTCTTGGGCTGTATGCGCTAATACGAGGGCGTTATTATGCAGAAGCCGGCGTTTTCTTTCGAAAACGCCGGCTGTAGCGTGCATTGTGGCGACGCTCCCCCAGTCAGCTTCGCTGACAGCCCCCTCAGCCGAGGGGGCCAAGGCTAACCGCACCCATCACTGGCGTGCATCTACGCATGACTCGGCTCCTTCGACTAAGGGATCATCACCACTCAGTGACTCCAGACTGCTGCGTCGGGGTCGTCGTCGGGGTTGTAGCCGTCATCGTCGTGGTGAGCGTTGTTCTCGTTGTAGGTGTATTCGTCATCAACAACGCCCGAATCAGCGTCGGCGTTAATCGCAGCAACTGTCTTCGAATCCATCTTGTACTGCGGCAGCACCTTCTCGATGTAGCTGGACACCGCCTCAGCCATCGGCACATCATGGCCGGCTGCCTCCGCAAGGAACCAGCGATGGTCAAGCACCTCATGGAAGAACTGCGCAGGCTCGATCTGCGAACGGTACTCCGGCGGAATCATACGCACCGTCGGCTCGAACACTTCGCGCATCCAGTCGGTGGCCACAATCTCCAGATCCTCGCCCTCACGCCACGTGGAGGCACGGTACGCATCCAAATCGTTGAGCAGACGGCGAGCCTGATTCTCCTGCACATCCAAGCCAGTCAAGCGCAGCAGCTTGCGTGACGCATAGCCAGCATCCACCACGCGCGGACGCACCAGCACACGCTTGCCATCCTCCGCGGTCTTCATCTCCAGCTCGTCCACGTCGAAGCCCAACTCGTTGAGCTTGTTGACGCGCTTCTCAATCTTCCACATCTCGTCCGGGTTGAACTTGTCAGTATCCGTCAGCGCGCTCCACAGCGAGTGGTAACGCTCAACCAGACGGTTGCCGACCTCCACCTCGTCAACGCTGCTCGGCAGCATACGGCCGGACGAGAGATCCATCAGTTCGCCGATGATATTCGTGCGCGCCAAATCAAGATCATATTCGCGCTGACCCTCGGTAAGCGTGACGTGCAGATCACCAGTCTCAGCGTCCACCAAGCAGGCAGAGAACGCGTCCGCATCGCGCAGGAACAGTACGTTCGACAGCGACACATCACCCCAGTAGAAGCCTGCCAGGTGCAAACGCACCATCAGCACCGCCAGCGCGTCGATCAAGCGCTCCGCAGTATCCGGGCGCAGGTTACGCGCGAACAGCGCGCGGTACGGCAGCGAGAACTTCAGATGGCGGGTAACCAGAATCGCCTCCAGCGGGTCCCCTTCGGGAGTATGGCGACCGGTGACCACGGCGATCGGCTTCACTGTCGGCAGTTCGAGCTTCTGCAGGCGGCGCAGCAGCTCATATTCTCGCTCAGCTACTTGGCGAGTGATTTCCTTCATCGCGTACACGTCGTCGCCAACGTGCACGAAGCGCACCACGTGGCGAGAGATGCCTCGCGGCAGATTGGCGAGTAGCTCTTCAGGCCACGTCGCCAGCGGCTTGTGCCACGGAAGCGTGAACATCTTCGGATTAGAACTTGCGGCGGTGATCTTCAACGCCTGCGGCTCTGCGGACGTTGCGGACGTATCATCAGCGTTAACCGACGTCGCTTTCAACGCGCGCGGATCCATCTGAGGCAAATCTTGATTCTCCATGCGTTCAATTCTACGTTGCGTTTGGGATGTGGCGTGCGCGATGGAAAATCAGAACGTATGTCCATCGTGCGCCGAGCCCAAACAGCACCCAAGAAAAAGAAAAGCCTCGCAGCAATGCGAGGCTTTTCCAACGAGGCCATAGAGAGGAAGAGAAAGACCCCGTTTAATGGTTGACATGGTTTTCTCTCCATGCCAAGTATCTATCAGGCCAAGATTGGCCGATCGACTAGTTCAGACGCAGCTCGGTCGACGGAGCGAACAGGTGCATCTTGGACGGATCGATCTTGATCTTGACGGTGTCGCCGACCTTCGGAAGCGCACGCGGGTTCACGCGAATCGTGGTGAGCTTGTTCTGGTCGGACATGACCTGGGAGGCCTCGGCGGCGGAGCCATCGGTGATGATGTTGCCGTAGATGTAGCCATCGGAGCCCAGATCCTCGACGTTCACAACCTTCAGGGAGAAGGCGTTCGGATCATCCGGGGTAGCCAAGCCGGCGTCCTCCGGACGGAAGCCAACGACGATCTGGCCGTTGTCCTCAGCGGTCAGCTTGTCGACTGCTTCCTTCGGCAGGTCCACGGTGTCCTCACCGATCTTTGCCTTGCCGTTGACCACCGGGTGGGTGTTGATGTTCATCGACGGGGAGCCGATGAAGCCAGCGACGAAGACGTTAGCCGGGCGATCGTACAGCTCGGTCGGAGCGCCGACCTGCTGCAGAATACCGAGCTTGATGACGGCGATACGATCACCCATCGTCAGAGCCTCGGTCTGATCGTGGGTCACGTACAGGGTGGTGACACCCAGCTGACGCTGCAGAGCAGCGATCTGGGTACGAGTCTGAACACGCAGCTTGGCGTCGAGGTTGGACAGCGGCTCATCCATGAGGAAGACCTTCGGCTCACGGACGATTGCACGGCCCATAGCCACACGCTGACGCTGACCACCAGACAGAGCCTTCGGCTTACGATCGAGGTACTCGGTCAGGTCGAGGATCTCAGCAGCCTTCTCAACGCGCTTGCGGATCTCTTCCTTCGGGGTGCCGGCGATCTTCAGAGCGAAGCCCATGTTGTCCGCAACGGTCATGTGCGGGTACAGAGCGTAGTTCTGGAACACCATTGCGATATCGCGGTCCTTCGGCTGCATCGTGGTGACGTCCTTGCCACCAATGAGGATGCGGCCCTTGTTGACCTCTTCCAGACCAGCCAGCATGCGCAGGGTGGTGGACTTACCGCAGCCAGACGGGCCAACGAGCACAAGGAACTCGCCGTCCTTGATATCAAGATTCAGATCATCCACAGAGGGCTTATCGTTGCCCGGGTAGATACGAGTGACGTGGTCGAATACGACTTCTGCCATAATAGTTCATCCTTTCAGAGGCAGGTACGTGCCTCACGATCCGTGGTAAAGGGATTTTCCTTGCTTCGACTTAGGTGCACTCGCAACAACAGCATTAACGAAAACAACAAGCCTCGGCGTTTATTTATCTTCGGTTCATTGAAGATCTCTTCTTTGAGCCAAGCTCTACTATACACGCCGTAGTCACTTCGTCAACGGCGTGTTTGCGCTATTTTGTTCATTTCATCGATGAGATCGTGAGAAAGTGTTCACGATCACATTGCTCAATCGCTAAGAAGGTATCAGCGCCACTCGTCGCTGCGCTCAGACCATCGACCATCGCTCAGACCATCGCCTAACTGCCATTCAGGCCGTCATCTAGACCGTCATTGAATCCTTCTGAGCACGCACAATAAACGTAATTTCACTGCTGTCTGGAGAATGCAGCGTCGTACCAAACGCAATAGTTGCGCCAAACTCGTCGTACACCGTCGAATCCATCTCCAGCACCGGCGTACCGTCTTGCACGCCGAAATACCACGCCATCCGCGTATCCAACGCACGCACACGCACTGCAGCGTCGTTCTCTATCAAACGCACCGCATATTCGCGCTCTAACAGCTCATAGAGCGACTGATGGCTAAAATCCTGCTCCAACACCTTCGGGAAGCGAGAGGCCGGCAGAAACGTCACTACGTGCTGTTTGAGCGCATTATCCACGTAGCGCAGTCGTTCTAAACGAATCAAGTCAGTGTCCGCAGGCAAATCCAAATGCTTAGCCGCACGAGCATCACGCACAATCGTGTTGCTCATCACCTTCGTATCAACAATGTTGCCAAGGTCGGCCTGCTGGCGAAAAAAACCGCGAATATGGTCGCTGATCACCTCATGCTCAGACTCGCCATCCACATCGGTGCGGAATGTACCGCGGCCCTGCTCGCGTACTAGCAGACCATCCTGAATAAGATCGTCAACAGCATGGCGCAGCGTGATACGACTCACGCCGTATTGGTCGCACAACTCTGGCTCCGCAGGCAACTGTTCGCCCGTCTGCATCGCCAGTGCGCGCTGACGCAGGTTATCGCGAACCGCAACATACTTCGGCACGCCTTCCGCCATGGTCGATACCCCCTTGAGATTGATCGTTCACGACTTTATCGCACAATGAACGCACACCAGTTACACACTCGCGCACTTCACGCAAACGCCACACTGGCGCTAATAACAAAGTTGCCGGGATTGGCACGAACCATTCCCGGCAACCTGAGAAGAGTCATAGCCAATCTGTGTTTGTTTCACACACTGTTACGTACGATCAACGAGCACTGATTGGTGGACGCTTGGTCACTTCGCTTCGACAGCGGCCTTCTTCTTATCGTGAGCGCTCATCACGAAGGACACGATGTAGAAGACCACGACGGAGGCGATGATGCCAATGATCAGACCAGTCTGACCACCGTTGCCGAACGCGCCGAGCAGGATGCCGGCAACGCCGTAATCAGCGTCAGAGTAGGTAGCGTTCGCCAGGCCAGTGTCGCCGAGGACCGGCAGCAGGAACAGCGGCAGGAAGGTGATTGCCAAGCCGTTGACGAAGGCGCCGATGATTGCGCCGCGCACGCCGCCCTGACCGTTACCGATCACGCCGGTAGCACCACCGGTCATGAAGTGAGCAACGATACCCGGGATGATGATGGTCGTGCCAGCGAGAGCCATGATGCCCATGCCGACGATGCCGCCAACGAAGCTGGAGATGAAGCCGATGAGCACGGCGTTCGGAGCGAAGGTGAAGATCATCGGCACATCGAGGGCCGGCTTGGAGTTCTTCACGAGCTTCTCAGAGATGCCCTTGAATGCAGGCACGATCTCACCGAGGACCACACGCACGCCAGCGAGGATGATGAACACACCAGCGGAGAAGGTGGCAGCCTGCAGCAGGGAGAAGACGATGAAGTTCTGGCCGTCGCTCAGCTTGGACTCGATGTAGGAGCCGCCAGCGAAGAGAGCCACGATCACGTAAATCACAGCCATAGACAGAGCGATGATGACGGTGGTGTCGCGCAGGAAGCCCAGGCCGGAGGGGAACTTGATGTCCTCGGTGGACTTGGACGGGTGCTTCTTGGAGCGGGTCAGGCGAGCGACGAGACCGCCGAGTGCGATGCCGGCGCCACCAGTGTGGCCGAGGGCGACATCATTGGTGCCAGCAGCATCCTTCATGAACGGCTGCACGAGAGCCGGGGACAGGGTGACGATCAGGCCCTGAGCGATGGAACCCCACAGGATCACGCCCCAGGTCGGCATGCCAGCGACCTCGAGGATCACGGCAACCATCGTAGCCATGTAGAACGCCACGTGGCCGGACAGGTAGATGTACTTAAAGCGGGAGGTCATCGACAGCAGGATGTTGACGATCATGCCGAAGAAGAAGATCAGGGCCGCTTCAGAACCGTACTTCACGAGCACGGTACCCACGATGGCCTCGTTGTTCGGCACAACGCCCTGCACGTTGAAGGCGTGCTGGAACATGCTACCGAACGGGTCCAGTGCACCAGACACGACGCTAGCGCCGGCTGCCAGGACCAGGAAGCCCACGAGCGTACGGATGGTGCCCTTCATGATATCGGTGGGCTTCTTACGCTGAACAGCAAGACCGATCAGCGAGATCAGCGCCACGATGATGGACGGCTGACGGAAAATGTCGAGTAGAACCGACAATGCACCGTTCATTACTCTCTCTCCTTGTTTCTATTTCCTGTGATTTCCGTGGTGAGTTTTGTAGTAAGGCGCTTACTTACTTGTTCGGCACCTCAACGCCGTGACGCTCCAGTGCGGCGGCGACTTCCTTGGTGATGTTGTCCATGTCGATGAGGCTGTCGAGCACAACCACGTCAGGCATCAGGCCAGTGGCAGCTTCTGCGATGTCACGGCCGACGAACAGCACGTCAGCGGAAGTAGGGGTAACGGATGCGATATCCATGTGGTCGGTTTCCACGCCGGTCACACCGAGGTTGGACAGCGCCTTCTCGATGTTGAGCTGGGTCATGAAGCTGGAACCAAGGCCAGTGCTGCAAGCGGTGAGAATCTTCATTGGAATACCTTCCTCTGTTGAAATTATTGGGATTTGGTGTGGTTTTAGGGATTGAAGTGCGGGATATGTCAGGTCAGGCGAGCGCTGCAGCCAACTCTTCGACGTTGCTGGCTGCGGTCAGTGCGGCGAGCTTGTCAGAGTCGGTAAGCAGACCAGCGAGTGCCTGCATCAGGTCGATGTGTGCGTTGGAGTCTTTTGCAGCCAAGCAGAACATCGTGGAAATCGGGTGGGCTTCATCATCAGCGAGCAAGAACGGTTCGCCGACGTGCAGAACGGACAGCGACGTCTCGTTTACGCCGGTTTCTGGCCTTGCATGGGCGAGCGCAACACCGCCACCAAGGTCGATGTACGTGCCGCCGGGCGAGCTAATTGACGTTTTGATGGCGTCAACGTACCCCTGCTCGATGGTTCCGGCGTCAAGTAGCGGACGCGTTACCTTATCGACGGCTTCGCGCCATCCCGATACACGGTCGGCGTACATCATGCCATTGGGCTGAAAATACGACGTGAGCACAGTGCCTCCTTGCGGTTCGTTTGTCTCGCTTGCGCGTTCGATTGGACCTCTCGACCTGCGATGGTCGATGAGCGGATCCGGTGCGGCGGACCATCCCGCCTCATCAAATTCGTAATATCATCATATCGTCATAACGTCATATCGTCATATCGGCGTGTCGGAACCGTTACCACACAGGCAGTCAGATCACGTTTTCAGTCACATACCCGGCTGCATACCACGCTGTATGCAGCCGTATTGTCTACTCGCCGGCGCAAAACCTACGCCAAACAACGGCGGCGCAGCTCCGCTGCCAGCGCCTCGCCGCGATAGCCTGCCTGCAACAACACGTGCAGCAGCAGACGAGTCTTCTCTGCCGACAGCAAACCACCCGGCAGCAAACCGCCGGCAATCAAATCAGATTCCGAACCCGGGTACGCGTAGCACGCCGTCGTCGTCGTGCCATGCGAGGGCTTGCGCACAAACACCACTGGCACACCGCGCTGCACCAGTCGCTTCGCCTGCTCGGCCGCGCGAACCGACATGCGGCCGGACCCCACGCCGGCAACTACCACCGCATCGCACGTATCAGCGTTCAGTAGCGACAGCAGCGAACCATCGTCATCCAACGCCGCCGTAATGATCGGAATACGCACAGGAGCGTCCGCGCTCGGCGCTGGCAGCGCATCAAAATGAAATGCGGGGCTCATAACATGCACCACGGATTCAGCGTCAACGCGTGCGACCGGGCCCCAGCCAGGAGACGCGAACGCGCTTACCGCCGTAGAATCAACCTTTTCGCACAGCGTTGCACTGTGCACAAAATCAGCAAAGCACACCAGCACGCCGAGACCGCGCATTGATGGGTCAGCTGCGCAACGCAGCGCGCATGTGAGATTTGCAGGGCCGTCGGCGCCAGGAGCGTCGGACGGTCGCATCGCGCCTGTAAGCACCAGCGGCTCGGGGCGATCCCAAAGCAGACTCAGCACATACGCCGACTCTGCGAGCGTATCGGTCCCATGCGTGAGCACTACGCCCGCAGCGCCGCGATCGACCGCGTCATGTGCATAATCCAACGCTTGCAACAACAGCCGGATAGTCATGGACGGCGAGCCGATCAGACTAATATCGCGCGTTTCCACGGCGATACGGTAACGCCGTGCAAGCGAGCCAACCAGCGAATCCGCGTTCTGCGTGGGCACGGCGCCTTTACCGGAGTCGTCGGTAGTCATCGAAATAGTGCCACCCAACGCGCCCACTGCCACTACTGGTAGCGAACCGTCACTCTTCGCTTGCACCGACTGCGTTGCGCTCATATCGCCTATCCTCTCCTGTATGTCTGCTTCCTGTTGCTTGCTGCTACTTCGATCGCGATCAACGGATCGCGATCAACGCGCTGGAGTTGCTACCAGCCGATCGAGGAAGCCAAACAGCACTTCGTTCATCGGTCGATAGTCGTTTGCGCGCAATTCAGCGGGCGATTGCACAAATGGCAGGTTTGCGTACCGCGTCAGTTCGTCAGTGGACGCGTCAATAAGCGGCTCGATAGTCGTACTCGTGAACTCAAGATGGCACTGGAAACCGTAGACGCGCGGCTGATAGCGCACGATCTGGCGCGGGCACCCCTCGCTCGTAGCCAATACCGCGCAATCGGCAGTCAACCCCGGCATATCGCCATGCCAGTGCCCCACCGGCAAGCCGCGCCCAAAATCTGCAAGTAGCGGGTCGTTTAAGCCCGCTTGCGTCAACATAATCGGGAACAAGCCGATTTCTCGCTGCGGGCTATGTGCGTACGGCGCTCCCAGCGCCTCTCCAATCAGCTGCGAGCCGAGGCAAACGCCAACAACTGCAGCCCCCTGCTGTACGCACTGCGCGATGAGCTGCTTTTCAGCAGCCGCGTTGAAATGCGGGCATTCCTGCACTGTGGTCGCAGGCGATTGTGGACCGCCCATCACCACCAGCAGATCGATACCATCCGCGCTCGAAGACAATGGCTCGTGCTCATACACGCGCGAATACGTAATATCCCAACCTCGCGCGCTCGCCCACTGCTCGTACGCACCGGGCGCTTCAAACGACTCATGGACGACGAAATGCACGCGCATAGCGAATTCCTTTCCCGCTCAATACGACGATGTGGGCCCGCGCTGTGACGCGAACCCACAATCGTCAGCCTATTCATTCACCGCGATGGTGATCACTGAAGAACAATCACTTAACGCTGTCCTGCAGCTCCTTAGCTTTGCTCTCAAATGACTTCTTGCCAATCGCGAAGTAGTACGCAGTAGCGATCAGCAGCCAGACCACGCCTGCAATCAGGGTGTTACGGCCGGATTCGCTGAACAGCTGGCCAACGTAGATAGCGGCGATCAGCACAACCGCGGCGATCTGCAGCGGGCGGCCGCCAGGCGCAGACCACTTGAGCTTGCCGTCGCGCTTGATAGCGATATCGCGCATCTTCGGCTGCGACAGGCAGATCATCAGCCAAGCGAACAGGAAGCCGAAGCCGGAGACGGATGCCAGCCAGGTGTACGCGAAGTCCTGGAAGAAGTAGTACAGCAGTGCGCCGATGAACAGCATCAGGCAGCTGATCAGAATCGCGTTCACCGGAGCCTTGGTCTTCTCGTTGGTCTTAGCGAACACCGCGGGGAAGAAGCCATCGCGGCTCATCGAGAACATCATGCGGCTGGTGGCGTAAATGCAGCGTCAATGCAGGACAGAGCGGCGATCAGCACCACGAAGTTCATGATGTTGGCAGCAACCGGGCCAGCGATGATGTTGGTAGCGTCGACGAACGGGCTGGAGGAGACGCCTGCCTTCTGCCACGGCAGGATGCACACGAGCACGAAGATGGACAGCACGAACAGCACGAGGATACGGATCAGCGTGGAGCGCAGAGCCTTCGGCAGATCGCGTTCCGGCTTCTCGGATTCCTCAGCAGCAGTACCAATGGATTCAGTGCCACCGAAGGAGAACATGACGATCATCATGGCGGTGATCACGCCGCCGATACCAGCAGGTGCAAAGCCGCCGTTCGAAGTCAGGTTGGAGAACGTCACGTTCTGCACAGGCGTGATGCCGAACAGCACCACACAACCACCGACGATGAACAGCACGAGCGCCACAACCTTGATCAGTGAAAGCCAGAACTCCAGCTCGCCGAAGAACTTCACGCCGATGAGGTTCACTACGGTCATCAATGCAGCTACCACCAGTGCGAACACCCAGACGGGCACCTGCGGGAACCACACGTTCAGGAAGGTACCGGCTGCAATACTTTCGGAAGCCGGGCCGATCAGGAAGGCCAGCCAGTAGGTCCAGCCAGTCAGGAAGCCAGGCAGCGGGCCAAGCGACATTTCAGCGTACTTCTGGAAGGAGCCTGCAACAGGCGTGCTAACTGCCATTTCGGTGAGCAGCACCATGACTAGGAAGGTGATCAGACCGCCGAGCAGGTAGGAGATGATGACGGCAGGGCCGGCCGTGTTAACTGTCGAGCCGGCGCCAAGGAAGAAGCCAGCGCCGATAACGCCGCCGACTGCCAGCATCGTAACGTGACGGCTTTTCAAGCTTTTCGACAGTTCTCCGCCGGAAGCGGTCTTCGTTTCAACTGTAGTATCCATCTCTCTTCTCCGATCTATGTGTGATGTGTGAGATGTGGATCAGCGTTGATTTCAAAATCGGTTGCTCTGCACAACGCCTACGGCTCAGGATGAAGGTTGTATATGTCTAATCTGTTACAGAAAAAGACAAAAAATGAAAAATATAAGATTTGTTACAGCTAGGACAGGCGGTACAAACGCTTCGCATTACCGGCAGCTACAAGGTCAGCAACACGAATCGCATCAGCAGGCAGCCAATCACCATCAGCCACCCACTGCTCAACAAGATCAGCAAACGCGCGACGGAACACCATCGCACCGAAGTAATGCTGCTCAGGCAAACCCCACGCATCCGAGGAGTACATCAATCGCGTAAACGGGCACAATTCCAACGCGCGACGCAATGCGTCTACCGCCTGCACGCCCATCAAATACGATGCCAAACCAACGTCCATGTACACGTTGTTAAAGTTCTGGCACAAGTACCCGCATTCGCGCTCAAACGGCCAGCAATGCAACAGCACCACCGGTGTACCAACGTTCTCGGCCGCTACCAGCAGATCACGCAAATCCAGCGGATTACTATGCCGGAAATCAATATCACGATCGCCCAATCCAACATGGAACTGAATCGGCTTATGGAACGCCATCGCTTCGTGGACAATAAAGCTCACAATCTGCGGATCCACTAGGCGCTCGCGACCATGCGCATCCAGCGCATCAACCGCTTGTTGCACCGCGGTATCGCTCGGTTTACGCCAGTCGATATCAAACCCGCAGCGATACGCGCAAATCGTCTTAAACCCAACGTTGTTCGCTGCCGCCTCGTGCAGCGCGCGACGGAACGCCTGTGGAAAATCATGCACGGCGCCCGCATCTTGCAACAGCTGTTCTGCAACCGTTTCCAAGCGCGTCAGCAAATGCACACGGCCCCCACAGCGGCGAGCAAACTCGTCACTGTCAATCAACTCCGTTGCAGCCCAACCAGGGTCGATAATCCAGTCGCCCACACCAGCAGCAGGCAGCAGCGTACGATCAGCGGTTTCCTCATCAACTCCAGCGCGCTGATCGTAATAATCTGCCACCGCGCAACGCTCACCGAACAACAATGGCGAACAGTACCGCACCAGCGCAAAACCAGCTTGACTATCAAACCGGCTCTGACCTGGGCCAAGTGGCTTAGCGCACTCGCACAGCAGCTCCTCAAACCGCGGCCGCGATGGCGTTTGAGCCAAACACGAGTGCACATGGTCGTCAACCAGCGGCATCTGCATAATGTGCTGGCGAACCTGCTGGCACACCTGCGAATCAGCCATTATCACCATCCTCCAAATCCGTGAATCTCATCATCGCTCACCGCGCCCGCGGTCACATCGACAATTGCCTGCACTACCAGCGCCAGAGCGCGCCGCAACGTCATCGCATCAATCGTCAACGCTGGCGTAATTTCCAACACATGGCCGCCAACGTAATACAACACCACGCCAAGTTGATTCGCGCGGAAGCACACTTTCTCAGCAAACCGTTCCGCCGCCGTGCGATCGCCCGGATGGTCAGGATCAGTAAGTTCGACCGCCATTGCCAAACCGCGGCCGCGAATATCTACCACATGCGCGCGCGTCTGCTCAGACTCGTCCGCGATCGCCTCCGCGAGAAACTCGCGCGACTCCTCGCCATCCGAAGCTGCTTTATCAGCCAGATCATCAACAGCAAGCACCTGCAAGAACGCGTTCGCAGCAGCCGCACATACTGGGTTGCCGCCCATCGTGAGCAGTGCTGAGCCGGGCGCGCAATCCAGAATCGACGCGGGGCCAATAATCGCTGAAATCGGCAGCCCCGAGCCGAGCGTTTTGCCGATCGTCACCACATCGGGGTGAATGCCTTCATGCTGGTATGCGTAAGTGGTTCCCGGGCGGCCAAGACCAACCTTGACCTCGTCGCAAATCATTGGCACGGTATATTCGCTGCACAGTTCGCGCAGACCTTGTAAGAAGCCATCTGGAGGCACGATCATGCCGCCGTCTGACAGAATAGCCTCCACAATCAGGCATGCAGCATCGCCAACTTCCAGTGCGACGCGCACTGCGGCAAGGCAGTAGTCACGCTCTTCGCTCGCAGTCGCGCCTGGCGTATGCGGGTGCACCGGATCGGGGTACGGCAGGAAGGTCACGCAGTCATCGCGGCGAGCGCCACCTTCCACTTGCACGCCGGACAAGCCCAGCGCTTCGCCAAAACCGCCATGATAGCTGTGTTCGAACGCCAGCACGCGCCGACCGCCGCCGTGCTGCACGCTGGCTTTGCGGCACAATCGCAGCGCGACATCGTTCGCGTCAGAGCCACTATGGCCGAAGTACACGCGGCGATCATCCACCACGCGGTCGTAGCCAGTCGAATCAGTGATAGCAAGCAGTGATTGCGCCAGTTTGAGGCACTGCGGGTTGATTACCGAGCCGATGCCCATGCCGGGGCAGTTGCGCAGCACTTCGTCAACAGCTTCGCGCACCAGCGGATGCGCATAGCCCAATCCCGCAGCCGTCCACGTTGCTGATAGGTCGATCAGCTCTTCGCCATCAGCGCTGGTGTACAGCGACCCGCGGCCGCCGACCACCGGGCGATTGAAGAAACGTACCTTTTCGGCAGCCGCAATAACGTTACTATCGCGGCGGATAAGCGACTCTGCCTCGCTCGGCGTATTGCAGCACTGCGCATTGTTGGTATCGCTTGGCATACCGCGCCTCCAATCCCGGTGATTACGCTCGAATTACCAGACGAAACGGAACTTACGAGCCAGCTCGTTCGGGTCCACGCTGCGATACGTGTTCGCCATCAGCTCGCGAATAGCCAGCTCTGCTTCCACCACGTCCTCGCCCAGCACTGTGCGCGCAAAATCAGACTTCGCAAATGCTTCGGTCACGGCGTCGTAGGTGCCCGGCAGCGCCTTCACACCACGCTCAGCGCGCTCCTCATCGGTAAGCAACGCCGGATCCACCGTCGTCTCCTTAGCCAACGACAGCTGGCGTTCAATACCGTCGAGCGCCGAGCCAAGGATGCATGTGATCGCGTAATACGGGTTCGCAGCCAAGTCGCCGCACTTGAGTTCCACGTTAGCGCCCAGCGGGTTGCCCTTAGTGGCAGCGCAGAATCGAATAGCAGCCTCACGGTTTTCCAAGCCCCAGCAGGCAGCAGCGCCAGACCAAGAATCTGGCGACAACCGCAACTGCGACACTGGAGAACCAGCGTAAATAGCGTTCAGTTCGCACACGTGCTCGTGAATACCGGCGATCGCGTGCGCGCCCTCTTCGCTTAAGCCGTACGCACCGTCACCGCCGGAGAAAATTGGCGAATCGTCAGCTGTGCGGGTCATTGAGAAGTGAATGTGACCACCGTTACCGGTCAGGTCAACGAACGGCTTTGGCGAGAAGCTCACCGAGCAGCCGAAATCGCGGGCGACACGCTTAATAATGAGCTTGGTAAGCACAGCCTGATCGGCAGCGCGCACCGGCGTAGTCGGCGCGGTAGAAGCCTCAAGCTGGCACTTATCGTATTCACAGTGCAGCTGTTCCAGCGGAATGCCAGACTCGGCGCACATGTCTTGCACCTTCATGAAGAAGGCTTCACGCTCGAGGAAGCTATCGGTGCCGTATGCGCTCCACTGAGTCTTGCGCAGTTGGGTCGAGTCGATATCGTCTTTAATCTCATCCGGCAGCAGGTAGAACTCGAATTCGAAGCCGAACAGCGCGTGGTATCCGCGAGCGGCAGCTTCGCGTTCGATCTGCTGCAGGCGCGAGCGCGGGCACAGTGGCGATACTTCGCCCTCCTGCGTGGTCAAATTGGTGGGAGCCCAGATGACGTGATCGTCGAGCGGGCGTTCCATATGCGGGTCGATGCGCAGTCGCAGGTCGCCTACTACACTGATTTTCGGCGTGAAGGCGATCTGGCTATCGGGGCAGAACACAGCCCACGTTGGAGAAGCGCCCATGCCCGAGCGGATGAACGTGGATTCGCGTGTGGTGGGGATGGTTTTCGAGCGGACGACACCGTCAAGCCCGACAAAGCTTCCGAGCATCATGCGGCGGTTGCTTGGCGCGGCTGCATTGGCGGGGGCGGGGTGCCAGAAGCCGCGTTATACGTGGGATAGATCACTGTTTCCATGTGACCAAACATAGACGCCCCTGTATGTCGTATTTGTTACAAAACGAATAATTTAATTACAAATTGTAATGTATATAATATTGGCAGATTTGTTCGAAATCGTTGGAAAATCAGGAAAAGAAGGTTTACCGTGTGCCGCCTACTCGCGATCATGTCAGACACCGCCATTACAGCACAGCAAGCGCTCGGCGACGAGCAGCTCGCCGAGTTTACCGCGCTCAGCGACTTTCACAATGATGGATGGGGAGCAGCCTGGACCGGCACAGACGGGCGCATCGAATCATGCTCCTCGATTATCGAAGCAGAAAAAGATCCACAATTCGAGCAGCTCACCCACCACAACGCGGCCACCGAACAGCTCATCCACCTGCGCTGGGCGAGCGAAGGCATGGCCACCGTCGCAGAAAACTCTCACCCCTTCGTGCGCGACGGCTACGCGTTCATGCACAACGGCAATATCGCAGCCCCGCAGCTCATCGACCCGATGCTCGACGATGAAGCACACGCTCTCGTGCGCGGTGGCACCGATTCAGAACGATTCTTCGCATACATTTTGCAGTGCTGCCGCCAGACCGGCGATACCGAAGCCGGCATTATCAAGGCTGTTGAGGATACCAAGAAGGCGTTCCCCCACCGCAGCCTCAACTCGCTCATCCTGCACGATGGCAAGGTGTATGTCATCAACGTGCACGCTGGCGCAGAATTTAACGTTGACGACGACCCCTACCGCCGCGAACACCTGCCGTGGCAGCACAACGAACAGCACTATCACGAGCTGGTTATGCGCCGCGACGCGCACACGATTATCGTGGCTTCTACCGGCATACAGAACGGCGACTACGAAACACTGCCTGAGGGGAGTATCTTTGTGCTCAGCCGGGAACAGGGTGTTCCCGCGATTCGCACACTCTGGGAAGGTCGATGAACCAAGAGCACCAAGAGGAACCCGCACATCCTACCCCCGTAACCGAGGCCGCATCCACTACACCCGCACCCCCTACAGTGCCGGTAGTGGATCGCATCAAAGATGCGTTTCCTGACCTTTCGCACGCCGAACGACTGGTCGCGCGATACCTGCTGTCAGACTATCCGACTGCCTGTTTAGGCCCTATCGCATCCATTGCTTCGGGCGCAGGCGTGTCTGCGCCGTCGGTAGTGCGTTTTGCAAAATCGATGGGATTCGCATCCTATATTGCATTCCGCGACGCAGTGCTCGCGGAAATCGCCGCAGACAGCAAAGGCCCGCTTGACCGCGCTCGCAATTTCGACGGCGATGAACACACTCCGCGCGTGCAAGAACAGTTGGAAATCCTCTTGTCGAAGGCGAGCCACGATTTAAGCCGCATACCGCTCGCCGAATGGGACAATGTGGCGAGCCTGCTGGCTGACTCCAGCAAGACGATTTACGTTGCAGGAGGCCGATTCAGCACTGCAGTCGCGCGTATTCTCGCGCTGAATCTGCAACTATTGCGCCCCAATGTGATTTTGCTGGACGATCTTGATCAGCGCGACAAAGGCTGCTTGCTCGACATGAATCGCAAGTCAGTGTTTTTTGTCTTCGATTTCTACCGATATCAGAAATCGGTAATTCGCGCAGCGCACGTCGCCAAGCAAAAAGGCGCGACCATCATTCTGATGTCGAACATCAACGAAGGCGACATCTCCCCGATCAAAAAAGACGCGTCCGTGGTGCTGCCCGTATCGACCACGAGCTTCTTGCCGCTCAACGGCCTATCCACTGCGGTCACGGTCATTGAGATTCTGCTCGGCGAGGTGTACACGAAAATCGGTCCCAAAGCTAGCACGCATTTGGCCGAATGGGAGCTGCTCACCGGCGACGAAACACTGCACTGACCGGGCCTAGGCATCCGAACCCCGGATCGCCCAAACTGTGACCGAGGCTACACCCCTTTCCGGGCATACTGCCGGTTTACCCCTTCAAACTGGCCGTATGCCCGGAAAGAGTGGCAGGATACCCGGGGAGGACGGCAGTACCCAAGAGATTGGGCGAGTTCGGAAGGCGTCTGACGGTGTTGCGCGCCAGCTTGGCTAGGATGGATGGCATGAGTAGCGCGTTGGAATTAAAGCCTGGCGATTTGGTAGGCGGCTATACATTGGTCTCCCGGTTGGGATCTGGGGCAATGGGATCAGTGTGGCGTGTGCGCGACGATGGCGGCACCGTGTATGCGATGAAGATCTTGCGCGATTCGCTCGCGGATGATCGCGCCAGCGCCGCAGCCAGCGCGGACCAGCTCACTGCTCGCGAGCGCCTGCGCCGTGAAGCAATGGCGTTGAAAAAAGTCAATCATCCGGGTGTGTGCTCCATTGTTGACATGGAGCTTGATGATTCGCTGGCGTTCATCGTTACTGAGCTGATCGAAGGCAAGAATCTGCGCGATGATGTGGCGATTAACGGCCGCTATGTTGGCGATGACTTGGAGCGCTTGGCTTCCAAGCTGATGGATGCTGTGCGCGCTGTGCATGCGGCTGGCATTGTGCACCGCGATATTAAGCCAACGAATGTGATGGTTTCTGCTTCCGGGCCGGTGCTTGTGGATTTTGGTATTGCGATGGGTGAGGGTGAAAGTCACGTTACGCGTACCGGTTTGGTGATGGGCACTCCTGGGTTTATTGCGCCTGAGATTATTGAGGGCTCGGAATCGGATGAGACTACTGACTGGTGGTCAGTTTCTTCAGTGTTGGCGTTTGCTGCGACGGGTAAGCCAGTGTTCGGTACGAAGCCGATGATGGCGGTGCTTGAGCGTGAGGCTTCCGGTAATGCGAATCTCAGTGGACTGCCGGCGCAGACGATGGCCGCGTTCCGTTCGGCGCTCGATCCGGACCGGCGTAAGCGGTGCACGCCTGAGCAGCTGCTGCATACGATTACCGTGGATGCGTTGAATCCGATTGCATGGCAGCAGGCCGCGGCAACGGTAGCTGCCGATGGATCGGATGTGATGCGCCCTTTTGACGGCCCTGATCTGCGTAATCCGCGCACGCTGTGGCGCGATGATACGCAGGTCATCGCGCAAACCGCGCAAACCTCGCATACCGCAGACGGTGTGCCTTCGCTGGATAGTACGGCTGCTATGCCGAATGCGCGGCCGGCATTGCAGCGCATTATCAGTCAGTCTGTGCCGCCGTTGCCACCAAACACACCGCCGCAGCCGCCAACAGAATCGTTGGATGTTGCGAGCACGATGCCGTTTAATTCAGCCGCGACAGCACCACTGTCGGTTGATCCGCCCACTATTCCAGTCAACGCGGCTTCTGGCGAACCTATTGCCAGCGAGAATATCCCTCGTACTGCAGCGTATCCGCAAGAACCAGCTGCCACGCAACCATTGCAGCCTGTGCCACCAGCTCCCGGCGAGGCCACCGAGGTGATCGCTGATATACCGCCGCAATTTGTCCCGCCAGCGAACGCAACGCCGGCAGACGGAACGATGGCGGCTGCAGCACCGTCCGCGGCTGCAGCACCCCTCTCCCCCACTGACGCCAAGCGCAGCGCGTATCTTCAGCGTGGCCGCGTGTTTACTGCCATGCTGGCGCTGCCAATCGCCGCCATGGCGATGAGTATGCCACTGATTGCAACCGTTATTGCCGGTGTTCTGTTTTGGCTGCTGCTCACGATTGGGTTTTCTGTAAACGCACAGTTGCAGCGTGAAGACAAGCATGGCGGCGAGCGCCGCGGCGGCGATACTGCGCTGCGCGTGGTGACGCTGCCGTGGCATGCGGTGAAAGCGATATTGCCGGCGATTAGCCGTGATCTGATCATGCTGGGAGTGCTGCTGGTTAGTGCCACATTGCTGACGTTGATACTCGCACTGCCGACGGTGAATATTCAATTCGAGCTGCTCGGCATCGCCGTGGTATTGCCGATTATCGCCGCAGCGCCGCTATCCATGTCCGGTTGTGCACTAGCCGCGTGCGCGGCTGCGGGGTGGCTGACTGCCGTATTCAGCGGCACATCATCATCGCTCTTGCGTATCGGAGCCGGCTCGCTCCTTGGAATCCGCGATCTGATTACACCCCCAGTTCCAAACGCACCAGTGCCGGTCGACGATAACGCCAGTGCCATCAAGACTGCACTACGTCATCCTTCGGCGCGTGAACTCGCGTTGTGGATCGCGCTAGCAGTAGTCACAGTGGCTGGCATTGTGGTTGCTGGCATGGGTGGCGGTATCGAATGGTGGCCGCTGCCAACGACCGTCACTGTGTGAACTCTTCGTGAACTGCTATAGCTGAGGGCGAATCCGGTGGTCAGCAAGCAGAAAATGAGCGTCGTCCACTAGTATGGTCGGGAGCGGAAGGCCGCGAAGGAACGAAAGGGACGAAACGTGGCACAGAACGACAAGCAGACTACAAAACGTAATACTCGCGCTCAGCGTCGCGCTGCCGAAGAGCAGGCGGCACGCGAGCGCGCCGAACAGGCCGCCAAGGAGCGCCGCCAGCAGACGATTATCGGTGGCATCGTGGTTGCCATTGTTATCATCCTGGTCGCTGTTGCTGGATTCGCAATCTATAACGCGTGGCATAAGAAGTCTGTGAACGCGTCGATTTCTGAGCAAGATGCGTACTCACAGCTGCAAGCGGTGAAGACGAAGCCTTCTGCTGCGGATGATAAGGGCGGTATTCTGCTCTCGAAGAATGGCTATGGTGCGGATAACAAGGTGGCTGATGCGCCGACTGTTGCCGTGTATATGGACCCGTTGTGCCCTGGCTGCGGTCAGTTGAACCGTGAGATTGATCCGACGCTGATTGCGTTGACTGATGCGGGACAGATCAATTTGGAACTGCATCCGATGTCATTTATGGATAGCTACTCCACTGATGAATATTCCAGCCGCGCATCGGGCGCAATTGCATACATTGCTAGCCATGATGATGATCCTGATCATCTGCTGAAGTTCATTTCTAACATTTACGCTGAAGATTTCCAGCCTGGCGAGGGCAGCGATTACAAGTCGGTGAGCGACGACCAGTTGAAGGAGCAGGCGATTTCGGCGGGCGTGCCGAAGAAGATTGCTGATGCTGCGTTTGGCCGTGAATATCAGGATTGGTTGGATGCGATCAACCTGTATACGCCGAAGCGCCCGGAGTTGTGGCAGGTATCTGGCACGAATAAGGGTGCGATGAGCACGCCGACCGTCACGATTAACGGCAAGTTCTGGGATCGCAATGAACTGTCGCTGGCCAAGATTGATTCGAAGACTGGCCTGCTGGAATCGATTGGCTTGACGGAAGATCAGGTCGGCAAGGAAGGCGAAATGCCGTCGATTGGCGCGAAGGGTAAGCCAATTTCGGTGACGACTGGCGAATAGTACGAATACGCCGGCGACCTGCCGTATTGACAGCGCATATGCCCTCGTTGCACAGGAATTCATGACTGTGCAACGAGGGCATACGTTTATCATGACTCGTGATATTCCACATTGCGACACTACGCGACACTACTGGAATTGACCGTTCGTGACCTGCTGGTAAGCTAGTCATTCGTTCAATGACCATGAAGTCTCGTACCTCATGGATTGCCTCCTTAGCTCAGATGGCCAGAGCGGCCGCCTTGTAAGCGGCAGGTCGTCGGTTCGATCCCGACAGGAGGCTCGCAACGTAGCACAAAGGCGTATTATGATAGTACGTAGTTGGGTTACGCATAACACTTACCTTGAGTAAGTCTCAGAAGCCTTCCCCCAACTTCAGGCTTCTGGTATATGGCAGAGCGTCCCCCAACCAGCTCTGCCGTTTCGGGGGCGGGACAATCCCCTTCTCTCCCGCCCCCGTTCTTCTTTTTTGAGCGATGATATGCGATTGAATCCCGTTGCAGCGTGAGCGTGAAGCGTCGCGTTTGCCGTGCATGAAATGTGGGGGATTGGGTGACTCTCGGCTTGCAACGCACCATCGCTCAAGCCAGTTGGTTACAATGCCAACCGTAGCGAATGGAAGGATATGCGTATGGCTCGGCGGTGGACACCCCAACGATTTGTAATGTTGCGGCGAATCCGCGTGGCCGCATGCGCCATAATCGTCACTGTTGCTTCGATGGCGACTTTCGGCGTGACCGCGCGCAAAACTGTAGCGCTTGACGTGAATGGCGAAACACAAACAGTGACAACGTATGCGATGAGTGCCACTCGACTGCTGCAAGAGCAGGGTATCGATGTGAAATCGCATGATCTGGTGCAATCTACCAGTGGCGACAAGCTCGCTAATCACGCAGTGGTCACGGTTCGCAGCGCTTATCAGACCACTATCAACATTGACGGCCAGCAGGTACCGTTCTGGACCACAGCCACCAGTGTTGATCAGCTGCTTGGTTTCTTTGAGGAGAACGAGAGCGCTGCTGCGAAAGTCACTGTGGATATTGACAACGTATACAACCAGCTCACTGGCGGACTAGTCATTAATCAGAATGGCCCGGTTACGGTTATCGCTGATGGTAAGACATCGGTTGCACCGAATGGCAAGCTGCCCGCCGCTTCGATTCTTGACTCCAAGGGCATTATCTTGGGCAAAGAGGATCGTGTAAGCGTTGAGAAGAACGGTGACGAGACGATTCTGCGCGTACAACGCGTCACGCATGGCCAAGAAACGCGCACAGTAACCGTACCGCATGGCACGCAGACCATTGTTGATGATTCACTGCAGCCCGGGCAGACAGTAATTCGTACGCAGGGCGAAGATGGCGAAAAGCAGCAGGCGTACAACGTCACGTATGTTGATGGCGCGGTGGAATCGGAAACACTGGTATCAGAAACGACTACGAAAATCGCGATCGATACGGTGATTGCTGTAGGGCCGGCAGCAAAGGAAGACACGTCCACGTCGAACGGGGATAACAGCTCGAAGAACGATACTGGTTCCGGTAGCGCAGGATCTTCCAACGGTTCAGCTTCGAACAATACCAACTCGAACGGGTCAAACTCCGGCAGCTCGAGCAATTCGGGGAATGCTGGAAACTCTAACGGTTCCAACAGCACTGATAAAGGAAACTCGAACTCCGGAAATTCTGGGGACTCGAGCAATTCGAATAACTCGAACAACAACAGTGCTACCAAGCCGGAATCGAATAATTCAAACAACTCCAATTCCGGCAACTCTGGCAATTCCAATAATTCCGGTAACTCCAACTCGAACAACAGCAATTCGGGCGCTAACAACTCAGGAAATACCGGAAACTCGGGGAACACTGGAAGCAACTCAAATAACTCAACGAATAACTCGGGTAACTCCAATAGTTCCAACAATTCCAACAATTCCGGCAGTAGCAATAGCGGATCATCGTCCGATTCTTCAACAGCCCAAGGCCGCTTGTGGCATGCGACCGTAGCCCAAGCGCAAGCCTACGCGGCTGGAGCGGCTGCACAGCGCGGCTGGACCGGTCAGAATTGGACTGATCTTGTCAAACTGTGGAATCGTGAATCCGGCTGGCTGTGGTATGCGGAAAACAAAAGCTCCGGCGCGTACGGCATCCCGCAGTCACTACCAGCAAGCAAAATGGCCGCGTTTGGCGCAAACTACCGTGATGACGCCGCCGTGCAAATCGACTGGGGCCTGAGCTATATCGCGCAAGCGTACGGAAGCCCCTCCAAAGCATGGGCGCATTCGGAGCAGTACAACTGGTACTAAACACTAGTAAGCAACGCCACCAAGCGCACAGCGGCCACACCATAAGCATTCATAAGCATTATCGACAGCGACACTGATAGCGAGCACTCATGTCTGACATCGACTCCCCCACCATCGAATCCGCAGCGGGCAACGCAGCAAACAGCACTGCGAGCAACACCACTGCGGCCGACTCCCCCACCGGCCGCTTGCTCGGCGCCGCCGATATTCGCCGTATCGCTGCGGACGCTGGCATCAGCCCGACCAAGAAATTCGGTCAGAATTTCGTGATCGACCCGGGTACAGTACGCCGTATTGTGCGCGAAGCTGACGTTACTGCCGATACGCACGTGCTGGAAGTTGGCCCCGGCTTGGGTTCGCTGACGCTGGCAATTCTTGAAACCGGCGCGCGCATGACCGCTGTGGAAATCGATCCGCCGGTTGCTGAGCGTTTGCCGCGCACTATTACTGAATTTATGCCGCAAGCAGTCAGCCGCTTCGCTGTTGTCAATCGCGATGCGCTGACCGTGACGCCTGGCAATCTGCCAGATTTTAACGACGACGCGTCATTCACGCTCGTCGCCAACCTGCCATACAACGTGGCGACGCCAATTATTCTCACCTTGCTGGAACGCTTTGCGAACCTTGATTCGTTCGTGGTTATGGTGCAAAAAGAGGTTGCCGACCGTCTTGCTGCTAAGCCTGGCTCCAAAATTTACGGCACTCCCAGCGTGAAACTTGCCTGGTATGGCACTGCTGAGCGCGCTGGTACGATCGGCCGCAATGTGTTTTGGCCGGCTCCGAATGTTGATTCTGCGCTGGTACGATTCACGCGCACGCGCAAGCCGTCAGCGGATGCTGCCAAGGCTGCTGCCGAAGAGTCACTGCGCGTTACCACGTTCCGTCTGATTGACGCCGCGTTCGGCCAGCGCCGCAAGACCCTGCACGCGGCCCTCAAGCATGAAGTGCCCGCTAGCGTGTTTGACAACGCTGGCATTGATGCAACGCGACGCGGAGAGACGCTCACGATTGATGAGTTCACTGCGCTCGCCCGCGCGCTGGAAGCTCAGAAGGCGGCGAATACTGCGGAGGCGACGGCATGAGCGAAGACGTGCCGCATACCACGATCACCGTCAGCGTTCCTGCAAAAACGAATCTGACGCTGCACGTTGGCGCACCGCGCGCACAGTGGAGCGGCCGGCATGAACTCGACACGATTTACTGTGCGATTAGCGTGCGCGATACCGTCACCGCTACGCGTAAACGCCCCGGCTCAGGTTTTTCGCTGGCGATTGATGGCGATCATCTTGGCGATCTTGCATCCAGTGATCTACGCCGCAATCATGCTGTGCTGGCTCTGTTCGCGCTCGCGCAAGCTGCCGAGCGCGAACCGGATGTAGCGCTGCATGTTGAGAAAACGATTCCGGTAGGCGCAGGGCTTGCGGGAGGCTCAGCGGATGCTGCTGCAACATTGCTTGCGCTCAATACGCTGTGGGATTTGCATTGGCCGATTGCTCGACTGCAAGAGGTTGCGGCAACGCTTGGCGCTGACATGCCGTTTTGTTTGACGGGCGGTTTTGCGCGCGGCACTGGCTTTGGCGAGCGCATTGAGCATTTAGATGAGGACTGCGAGACGGTACGCGCATTGCGCGATCGTGGCTATGCAGGCAACGTGTTGGTGGGCGCTTACAACGCGCAGTTGAGTACGCCTGACGTGTATCGCATGTTTGACCAGATCGGCGCAGGTGCTGGCGATGATAATCATCTCCAGGCGGCGGCGATTCGCCTTCATCCGCGCAGTGGTGAGGCGATCGAGGCGGCAATCCAAGCGGGTGCACGCCATGCGTTTGTCTCTGGATCGGGACCGTCAGTGATCGCATTTACGCCCACTGCAGCGATTGCGCAAGCGGTGGCACAGGCATGGGAGCGAGCGCGTCTTGTTGATCGCGTCATCGCAGCGCACGCTCCCGCATACCCGCACATCACGTCAGCAGTTTCTACGTCGTATAGCGTCAGACAGTAACGCTAATCTGGGAACAATTGCACAGAAAAGGACGGATCATGACCCAACCCCATGACGAGCGTATTGAACGCAAGCGGTACATCCGCCAACGCCAGCGGATCGTGTTCACTATCACGGGCGCGGCGCTTGCTGTTGTATTTCTTGTGTCATCTCTGTTCTTCTTCCACGTGGGCGGTTTGGGCGTGGTGGCTACGGCTGCGGTAAAGCCGAATTATGGCGTGAAAGTGCCGTGCTCGGTGAAAGATGCTGAAGGCAAGCAGCAGAAGTATATGGGCTACACGAACATCAAGGTGCGTGTGCGCAACGCGACGAAGTTCTCGGGACTTGCGAACGCAGTGGCTCAAGCGTTGCAGAAGCGTCAGTTCTCCGTGGTGGGATATGACACGAATCAGACTGAGCTGACGCGCACGACGATTTACTTCGGCGTGAATGCGATCAATGAAGCGTATACGCTGAACTCCAATTTCACCGACGCGGTAATGGTGATGGATGATCGTTCCGACAAGCTGGTGGACGTGGTGCTTGGCGCAACTTTCAACGATTTGCGCGACAAAGACGATGTGCCCAGCGCTGACGAAACTATCCAAGATTTTGAAGGTTGCGTTGCCGCCGACAAGATGACGAATCTGCCCAAGGCTGCGGGGCACGCGGAGTTTAACTAACCCGCATGTGACCTAGCGAATACAACAATCGCATCGCACATTTCGCGCGATGCGATTTTTTTATTGGCCACATTGATTGTGGTGGACGCTCCCTCAGTCAGCCTACGGCTGACAGCGTCCTGCAACTGCGGACTCGCTTCGCGAGCGTTATTGCTGGCTCGCCTATCGGCGAGCACAACGCCTAAAAACAGCCCACCGGGCTGTTTTCTACACGGCGTTGTCCTAACCGAGGGAGCCGAGGCTACCGCGTCCACACTAACGTGCACCACATACTTGGCTCCCTCGGCTTAGAGATCTGGCGCGCGAAGCGCGGGTACCACCTATTGCTTACTGCTGCTCGGCGTACCAGCGGTTTAGCTCAGCAACCGCTACATCATGCTCAACCGGGCCATTATCAAGGCGGTATTCAAGCATATGCTTATACGCTTTGCCGACCATCGGGCCAGGTTCAAGACCCAGCAATGCCATAATCTCGTTACCGTCAAGGTCAGGGCGAATCGCGTCGAAGTCCTCTTTTTCTTTGAGGTCGCGCACGCGCTGCTCCATCTCGTCCATCGCGGAAGAGAACACCATCGCCTTGCGCTTGTTTTGCGTGGTCGCGTCAGCGCGCGTAAGGCGGTTTAGACGCTCATACAGCGGGCCTGCGTCCTTGACGTAGCGTCGCACCGCAGAATCGGTCCACGGCTCGTCTACGTACCCGTGGAAGCGCAAATGCAGGTTCACCAGCTCGCTGACATCCTCAATAAGATGATGGTCGAAGCGCAGCGCCTTGAGTCGCTTACGCGTCATTTTCGCGCCGACTGCATCGTGATGATGGAAGCTCACCTTGCCACCCGGCTCGAATCGACGAGTCTTTGGCTTGCCGATATCGTGCATCAGCGCAGCCAATCGCAGCGTCAAGTCCGGGCGCGGCACGGGGCCGTCATCGCCAGTTTCCAATGCGACTGCGCGGTCGAGCACGATCATCGTATGCTCAAACACGTCCTTATGACGGTGATACTCATCAATTTCAAGCTGCAGTGCGGGAATCTCCGGGAACACAATGTCTGCAAGCCCGGATTCCACCAGTGCTTCGATGCCAGCGCGCGGGCGATCCGACAGCAGCAGCTTGGTTAATTCGTCGCGTACGCGCTCAGCGGAAACAATTTCAATGCGATCGGTCATGTCACTGATTGCCGCCGCCGTATCGGGCGCAATCGTAAAGCCAAGCTGCGCAACAAAACGCACTGCGCGCATCATGCGCAGTGGATCATCATCAAACGACTGGTAAGGATCCACCGGCGTACGCAATATGCCTTTAGCCAAATCGTTCGCACCGTTAAACGGATCCACAAACTCGAGCTGCGGCACGCGCAGCGCCATCGCATTCACGGTGAAATCACGGCGCGACAGATCACCTTCCAGCGAATCACCGTAGCTGACTTCAGGCTTACGCGAATCAGGATCATACGTATCCGAACGATAGGTTGTTACCTCAACCTGCACTTCAGTACCATCCGCGCGCCGGCGCATTGCACCCAGCGTGCCGAACTTACGGCCCATATCCCAAAAACCATCACGCCCCCAGTGGCGCAGAATCGGCTCAAACTCTTCAGGACGCGCCGAAGTGCAGAAATCAAGGTCGTGCGAACGCCGGTGCAACAGCAGGTCACGCACCGGCCCGCCGACCAGTGCGAGTTCGTATCCCCGTTCGGCGAACAGACGTCCCAGCTCAATGGCTTCAGGCCACACTTCGAAATTCACACGAGCCCTTTCCATAAAATCTCACTAATAATGCCATTTTCATGCGTATTCAAGCATACCGTTACCCCACCTGCACAGAGGGTTGAGTAAGGTGGGAGACATGATTACGCCCGCAGACCTCGCGCGCATGCTTGCGCATGCTGCGGACGACCATGCCCAAAATCCGCTGGCGCCCGACAAGCTGTTGTATACGTCTCAGGCTCCACGCCCGGCAAAATCGGCGAAAAAACAACGTAAAGTTGTGCCGATCGACCCTTCCGCGCCCACTCCCGCAATGATGCCACCTCGGCGAGCGAACGATGGTCCGACAACGTTCGCGTCACTCGATGCGCAAGAACTGCCAGTAGTGCGCGAATATTCCGCTGGCGGACTGGTGTTCGACGAACAGGGCCGCGTGGCGATTATCGCGCGTCATTCGCGCAACGGACACTTGGAATGGTGCTTGCCTAAGGGGCATATTGAAAAAGGTGAAACGCCGCAGCAGACTGCTGTGCGCGAAGTGCACGAGGAAACCGGCATTCTCGGTGAAGTGGTTGAGTCGATTGCCACGATCGACTACTGGTTTACGGGAACAAGCCAGCGCGTGCATAAGCTCGTTCACCATTTCGCATTGCGTCAGATTGGCGGCGAGCTAACCGTTGACGGCGATCCTGACCATGAGGCAGAGGACGCGATCTGGGTGAATTTCGATGACTTGGATGACGTTCTCAGCTATCCTAATGAACGCAAGATCGCTTGGCTCTACGCAAGGAAATTGAAGCAGGGATGACCTCGAGAAAATCCTGGCACGCTCCCGGCGTGCATACCGTGCACCATGCGCATATGTTGTGCTCGTCGCCTCTGTGGCGTGTTGTTGTCGCTATTCTCGCCGCAGTCGCCTGCATGGCGAGCTTGGCGTGCGCTGGCGTTGTTGCGCCGGCCGCTATCGCAGCTGGCAATTCCAACAACACTAGCGGTTCGACAGTGAGCGCTGTGGATGATGACGATGCTGCGAGTACGTCGACCGTTGCTGACAAGCACACTGGTGTGACGATGTCGATTGCGCAGTCAACGGCGGTAGTCACGGCTACTTCCGGCTATCACTTGAGCGCCACGATCGTCAACAATACGGAGACTACGCGCGCTGCGGGTACGCTTACGGTGGCCTATAATCCCACGCATATTTTTGTATCGCGCGCTGATATGCAGCATTGGGCGCAGGGCGATGTTGCGATTCCTACTAAAACCGTGCTTGGGCAGGTTGATGTTCCGCAAATTCCAGCCGGCGGTAAGGTGACGGTGAGTGTGGATGCGGCTGCGGATAGTGCGGCGTTGAAAGCAATTGTGGTGTGGGGGCCGAAGCCGCTGCAGGTTACGTATGGGCCGCGAATTCCTAATGCGAACGATTCCAGCGCAAGCACAGCGCATGACACTGATGCTGCCGATGTAGAGCCAATCCAGTTGCATAGTTTTTTGACGCGCTCCACTGATGGACTGTCGAATGCGGCAACGCCGGCGATGAACATCACGATGGTAACGCCAATGACAAGCACGACTTGGCAGACTAACACTGACGCTATCGACGCTCTCGTATCGCAAAGCGACAACTCGAGTACGTCAAGCTCATCGAAATCGTCTGGCAAATCGTCTAGTAAATCCTCCAACAACACCAGTGGCAGCACTGGTAGTACCACTGGCGAGAATAAAGCCGACACGAACAACACGAATACTGACTCGGATAACGCTGCTGACGCCAATAGTTCAGCTACTCACTCAGCGAACAATAATGATTCGGCTAGCACATCATCTGAAGGCTCAGCAAACAGCGAATCTGCTGGCAGTCAGCAAAACCAGCAATCGCAAAACTCTGCGAACGATTCCGCACAGTCCCAGTCGCAGTCACAGTCCCAGTCCCAGTCGCAGTCGCAGCAATCCCAGCCGAACACCGCACCATCGTCGTCCGGCGTAGCCACGCCGAAGAAAAACGGCACACTCACGCAGCTGCAGCAGGTCATCGCCAAGCACGCGAGCCTGCAAGTCGTCGCCGATCCAGCGCTTGCGCTCGCTACCGGCCAGTCCACGCGCGTCAACGCAGTCATGCAGCCAGCAGGATTCGATATCACCGCATACGCTGCCAAAAACGACGCCAGCAGCTATGAGAACGCAGGCGTGAACACCGCCGATTGGAGCGCGCAATCCGCGCTCAACGGCATTACCAGCACTGGCACAACCATCGCATGGCAAGGCAACGGGGACTGGACACTGCAAGCCCTCGCGGCCGCCAAACAGCAGGGGTACGGCATGGTGATCGCCGCGCACGATTTCGATTCGAGCGCTACCGCCACCGTGCACACCGGCAAATACGTAGTGCCCACCGATGCAGGCGAAGTCACCGTGCTCGCCGAACAGCAAGAACTCGGCAAGCTCGCCAAGGGCAAAGCCACCAGCAGCAACGCCGACAGCGAGCAGAGTGCTGCCGGGCGTATTGCGCGTTTTGTGGCGCAAAGCGCGTTCTATCAAATGGAGCAGCCATACACCACGCGTAACCTGCTGGTTTGCTTTGGTGAGAACACCTCCCCCGCAGTGATTGACACGCTGATGACCGCGCTCGAACAGTCGTCTTGGCTGCAGCTGACCAGTCTGGACCAGCTTGCCAACGCAGAGTCGTATCAGACCGGTGATACTGCGCTCAAAACTGTGCCGCAGAGCAGCAAACTCAGCGCCAAGCGGTCGCAAACGCTGAACAGTACGCTGCATGATCTGACTGCCAGCCGCAAAGATATCGATCGATTTGCTTCCTCCGTGCTTACGGAAGCGAGCGCAAGCACCAAGGCTGCCAAGCGGTGGATGAGCCGCGTGCGAGCCGCGCACACCACGCTCGCACTGCACGCGCTGTCACAGCAAGCCGGCAATGAGGAACGCGAAGGGCTGATTCAAGGCGCTACGAGCCTGGGCTCAGGCATGCTTGCCGGCGTGCGCATCACGCCTACCGAGTCGATTAGCGTGGTCAGCGAAACTGCGAAAATGCCGGTGACTATTAGTAACGATCACCCGTACCCCGTGCACGTCAAAGTATCGTCGCTCACTGATTCGATGGAAATCGTCACCTCACGTTTCACCGAGGCTGATGTTCCCGCGCATGGCGAAACGCAGGTCACCTTCACGATTCGTGTTGCCACTTCAGGACGCACAACTGCGCATATCAACTTGTTAGATCGCAACGACAAGGCGTTCGGCGTTACGCAAGACACGTCGATTACGAGCGTGCTGCGCATCAGTGATATGAGCGGGTTCCTTATGATAGGCTTCTCCCTGCTTCTCGGCGTACTTGGATTGTGGCGCCAATTCCATCGAAAGAAGGACCCTGACGAATGAGCACTACGGTAGGTCGCAACTCGCTGATCATGGCCTGCGGAACGGCCGCCTCTCGTGTAACCGGTCAGATCCGCACGATTTTCTTGGTTGGCGCGCTGGGCACCACCGGCATCGCGGCCAACGCGTATCAGGCTGGCGCACAGATTCCTCAGGTCATTTTTAATCTGCTGTCTACTGGCATTTTTAACGCGGTGCTTGTGCCGCAGATCGTGCGCACGCTGAAAGAAGATGACGCTGAAGATCGTCTGAACAAGCTCATCACGCTCTCCGGCGTGCTGCTGCTGGCGATCACGCTGCTGATGATGGCTGGCACACCGCTGCTGACCGCACTGTATCTGGACTCGAGCTGGAACCCAGCACAGCGCGCGCTCGCGAACGCGTTCACGCTGTGGTGCATGCCGCAGATTCTCTTCTACGGCTTATACACCGTGCTCGGGCAGATTCTGGCGGCAAAAGGCCGGTTTGCCACGTACGCGTGGAGTTCGGTGGGTGCGAACGTAGTCAGCTGCATTGGTTTTGGCGCGTTTATTGCACTGTTTGGTAATGCTGGCCGCCAGCCGATGGAGTTTTGGACGCCTGACAAGGTGGCGCTTACCGCTGGCGCGTGGACTGCTGGCGTTGCCTTCCAAGCGCTGATTTTGTTCGTGCCACTGTTCCGACTTGGCTTGCGGTATCGACCACGTTGGGGCGTGCATGGCTTGGGATTGCGCTCGATGGGCCAGGTGGCTGTGTGGAGCATGGCGATGGTGGTGCTCAACCAGTTCATGGGTATCGTCAACTCGCGTGTGAACACGGGCGCGCCAACTGCGGGTGGCGACTTGTATGGCATTGCGGGTAACGCGAGCTACCAGTACGCGTACACGATTTATATTCTGCCGTATTCGATTATTGCTGTTTCGATTACGACGGCAGTGTTCCCGCGCTTGTCGCGCGCAATTAGCGAACAGCGGATTGCCGATGCGCGCGCTGATTTGAGCTCTTCGCTGCGCACTACTGGTTTGGCGATGATCTTCTTTACTGCGGCGATGGTGGCTATGCCGGTGCCGCTGGTCAAAGCGCTGATTCCTTCCGCGACGCTGCATGGCGCTGTGTTGATCTCTGGGCCGCTTATCGGCCTCATGGTTGGCTTGGTGCCTACGAGCGCGTTCTTGCTGGTACAGCGCTCGTTTTACGCGTATGAGGATGGTAAGAGCCCGTTCCTGTTCTCTGCGGTTGATAACGCGGTGCAGTTGACGCTGCTGCTGGTGGCATTGCGACTTACTCAGCCAAAAGACTGGGTGCTGATGGTTGCACTGTCGCTGAGTTTGTCGTATGTGATTACATTCCCATGGGTGTTCTGGTTGCTACGGCGTCGATTTGGCGGACGGCTTGATGGCCGACGGATTGTGACGATGCACGTGAAGGCAGCTATTGCTGGCGTGTGCGCAGGCGCCTGCGGACTGCTGTTTAACCCACTAGTGACGCATATGGTGGGCGCCAGCGTAGATGGTGGGCGCGGGCATATGAATTGGGCTCAGTCCATTGTGATTTGCGCGGTGTTGACGATTATTGTGGCCGCCGTGTATGCGGCACTGTTGTGGATGCTGCGCGTCAGTGAGTTTACGGATCTCGTGGATTCGGTAATGCACCGCGTACGGCGTAGAGGTGCTAGCAGCGCGAACGCTGCTGGTACTGATGGTGGCGCGAGTACTGATGGCACTGCTGACGGCGGCGCTGGTGGCGCTGACGGTGGCGCTGACGGTGGCGACAACGGTGGCGACAACGGTGGCGATGGTCCTGCACCTGCGGCGGGTACCACTGGCACGGTCGCGCCGGCTGATGCTGCGCCATCCACCGATGACAACGCTAGCAATAGTGACAACGCTGCCAGCGATGACAACGGTACCGATAGCCCCGCTACAGGCACTGTAGACGAGCCATCTATGTTAGCGCAAACACCCACGGATGGTGCGGCGTCGGAGCTTGCTGATCATGCGCAAGCGCTCCCCCTTCGCACGACCATCCCCACCACTACAATGTCAGCCATGCCGCAGCCAATTCATCACAGGTCTGCGCCGCGTACAAACAGAGGAACCATGAAGCCGCAACTGGGAGATACCGTCGTCGGACGCTACACGCTGGTGTCGTCGCTGCGCGAGGAAACTGGCCTCAGCGCTTGGATCGTCACCGATCGTATGCTGGCACAAGATTGCCAGATGTTTATTATCAACGACGAATCGATTCTGCCGCAGGTCAACGCGGCTGCTTCCGCACTCGTGCTCGCTAACAGTCGGTATTGCACGCGCGTGCTCCAATTGCAGCATGTTGGCGATATTGCACTGGTGATTACCGAAGAGGATGCTGGCCTATCGCTCACCGAGTATATGACTGGCGAATCGGGCAAATTCTTAAGCTTTGAGGCTATTCGCTCGGTGCTATGCCAGACTACTGAGGCAGTGCAAGAGCTGCTTGATACGAATCTGTTGCACACTGCATTGAGCACGGATACGATTCGTGTCAGCATTGATGGCATTCAGCTTGCTGATACGCCGATTGTTTCCGCACTGGTTGACGTGTGCAATAGTGCGCGCACGGAAAACACGTCGTATGAGGAGCATGTGATTCGCCAGCTGTCTGCTGTTTTGTACGCGCTGCTCACGCACACGCCATCCTCGCCTGATATGACGTTTGATTTGGCGAAACTGCCGGCTGATACGCCACCGGAGTTTTTGGTGATTTGCAAGCGTGGCCTTGGCTTGCAGGATACTGATGGAAATACCGCTGTACCCATGGTGTCGCTGGCAGAGTTCAGTGCGTTGTTGGGCTCGTGGATTCCGTTTAATAAGCTGCAAGAGCATGACATTGCGCTGCCGGCTGTTGCCGGTACTGCGTCCATTGTTGATGCGCGCATGAATGATTTGAGCGGCGACGATATTGTTGAGCTGCCTGACGATTTTGCAGTATCGCAAAAGCTGCCTGATTTGGCGATTTCTGCTGCGGGCCGTACTGCTGGCGCGGAAGCGCGCTTTGAGCAGGAGCAGCGTCGCTTGCAGGAAGCGTTTATTGGCCAATTGCCGGGCGATGTACCGTCTGAGCTGCCTGTGATTGACAAGTTTGAGCAGCCGCTACCGCTGCCCGAACCGGATACTGCCGCTCCGAACAGTACGCTGGCTGCGTTGCAGTCCAAGGTGGGGCACATTGTGTCGTTTTGGCATAAGGATGGCGAGCCGGCTGAGGATAATTCTGCTGAGCAGACCATGTTTGAAGTTGCTGATGATGCGCTGCCAATCACTACGCCACCGTCGCAACCGATGTCATTCCCGCCTACCAGCGCCCCGCAAGCGCGACCAACTGAAGCAGAGTTGGCTGGAGCTGCCCCGGCTGCAAACGGTCAAACGGTACCGGCAGCTGGCGCGCCGTATGCGGGTGGCCCGTCTGGCTATGAGACGATGCTGATTCCGCCGGCGACCGATGCGGGTGTTGCTTCTGCCGCTCCGGAGGGGGCTGATGTGCTGGCTGAAATGCCAGTGGATTCGCCGTTTGGTGCGGTGAGCGCTGACGGTTCTGGCACTGCGAGCGAGCCGCTGCGTCGCGGTTTTTCGAATGTTGTAGCTGGTAGTACTGGTGAGGTGCCGCAGGTTGGTACTGCAGGAGTACCTGGAGCGGCTGCTGGTAGCGCTATGGTCGGTGCGGTAATGCCGCCGAGTATTCCGCCCGCATATCCGCCGTCGTCGGTACCGGCTCGTGGATCGGCTGCGAGCGCGCATGCTACGCATTCGCCGGCTGCGCTGGAAGCGTTTGCGGCGCATACGGATGCTGCTACTGAAGCGGCCGCTCACGGTGCTCCGCTGCCGAACGCTGCTGGAACGCAGGCGCCGGTGCGCGTTCCGGTGAGTCGTAGTCGTATGACTGCGCCGATTCAGCGCGCGGATATTGCGGCCATGAACGCGAATATCGACGCTGTGAATGCGCTGGATTCTACGACGGCGATGTCGCTGCCTGGTATGACTGGTACGCCGATTGAGCCGTTGCCGCCGACGATGCCGCCAAGTTTTGCGCCTACGCAGGTTCATCAGCATGCTGCTGAAATGGATGATGAAGCGCATCTGCCAGATAAGCCATTGTGGAATAGTTTGCCGGTGAGGATTACGGTTATTCTTATCGCCCTTGTGGTGATGGTTGGACTTTTTGTTTTGGCGTATTTCAGCTTGAATAACAGTTCCGATAACGGTAATTCGTTGAAGGATGAACAGTACAACAAGTCTGATTTGAATAATGTCCCGTTTGGTGACAGTGATTCGAATTCCAAGAGTTCGAAGTCTGCTGCTCTATCCCCCACTGATATCGGTGTGGATAACAACAACCCCGATATCATCACGGTGCGCGTACTGTAAACGCGGACTGTACAACAGCCATACGAATGGCAGTATGATTGTGGCCTCGCACGTATCACACGTACGAGGCCACAATCATATTTGGGGTTGTTATCCATAGTCCTTGCCGAAGAGCAGGCTTCTCATGCTGTCACTCAGCGAATAGTAAACCGGTCGCTCTCCCACTGTTGTTATGGCTTTATCCGCAATCAGTACATCCAGCGCTGTATTTACTCGTTTACGGCCAAGCGCTAAACCATCCCGCAACTGCGGACGCGTAACCCAGTGAGGTTGTACACCAAAGAGTTCCTCCTGAATCAGCACGCCGATAATGTTGATGTGATCATCGTTCCAGTTGTGCTCATGCCCGAACGTGTAGAGAACGCTTTTTGCACGTTCAAACGATGCTCGCTTTTCGGATAGATCATCAATGATGTGACGTTGAGCGTCAGCTATGAATTTCATCATCTGATAAGCAAATAAACTGACGTCGCAGCAGTTCAATGGATGTTGCGCTTCCTCAAACGCCTTATAGTAGCGATTTTTGCTATCTGAGATCACGGGGCTGAGACTAATGGCTGTGGGCACGCTCAAATGCCGCCTGAGTTGCATTGCGAACAAGAATCTTCCTGTTCTGCCATTGCCGTCGTAAAACGGGTGGATATATTCAAACGCAAAATGGCACATTGCAGCCTTGAGCAATGACGGCATATCTGAGTTGCTGGTGAAGGTCAACCATTGGGTAAGGAGTACTTTAATCTCAGATTCCGGAGTAATGCCGGTATGAATGCGTCGACCAGTGGCCTCATCGTCAATGTATACAGGGCCGTTGCGGAACAGATCGCCATCTGGCAGGTCAGCATCCTCAAGCTCGCCAGAGATCACCTGATCGTATATGGCACGAATATCTTCCAGACTGTGCGGGAGAGCAAGATGCTCTGGATTACTGTCGCTGAGCGCAAGAAACAGTTTGGCAAACTCGCTAAACCTTTTATGCGGCCCGTTATCTATTGCGCTCTTCAACGCGTCACTGATCTCTTTACGAGTGGAGCGAACACCTTCGATACTGTTAGTGCTTTGCATTTCTGCACCAATGAGGTCCATGATGTATGCGCGCCGAGCGATAGGCGGAAGGTTTTCCCAAAGGGCGATAACTACGTTTTCTTGTTCACGAATATGATCGACGATAGTGGCAAGTTCGCGAAAATTGACGATACATAATTCATGACCACGCAGAACAATGCCAGAGCGGAACGTACTCCAGCCTTCTAGTCGTTGCTGGTATTCACGCTCAGCGATAACTTGCAGTGGTTCTGAGGACTGGCTCATATGCACCATTTGCCGAATGCTTTTATATTGCATATGGTTCCTTTCACCGCTCTATGCCATACAGCATTGCAAAAATTGTACTTCTATTGTGTCTTTTGGGCAAAAAGACACAATAGAAGTACAGCGATTATTCATGTGCGTTGCTGCTAGTGATCACTGACAAGAACAATCGAGTTAGCAGGCCCACCGTATGCGTAGCTCTCGGCAAAGAGTTCTTCTGACATCAGATCAACTTGTATAGCGTCATACACTCCCAAGCATTCAAGAACCATATAAACTGAAGTAACCCCCTACAGAAGAGATAGGAGAAGGACAATGAGTAGTCCAGACAATCAGCAGCCGTTGCAGCCGATGCAACCGACACAGCCAGATATGCAAGCCCCCCCCCGCAACTGAGTGAGTCTCAACCGCAGCCACAATCTCAACCGCAGTATGGGCAGTACGCGCCGCAATACGGGCAATATGCGCCACAACCTGAGGTAGGTCAGGAGCCACTTCAGCAGCAGGGGCCGATGTCACTGCCGCCGAATAAATGGTCAAAGAAGACCATCACTCTCAAGATCTGGCAGTTTATTCTCTCGTTGGTGGGAGCAGTGTTCGCTGGCATGATCCTACTGACCTGCATTGCATTTGCACTAGCTCCTGTAGATACTACGACCGCACCGCAGACTGATACAACCGCCAGTGATTCCTCCACGCAGAGCGAGCAGTCTACTGATACTAACAAAGAGACACCAAAGCCAAAAAGCATCACTAGTATTTCAGCGGAATATAACGGCCCGACCACGGCCGGCACTGAAATCAATGATCAATCTGACATTGATGTCACGGTAGTGTATAGCGACGATACTCATACGAATAATGTGCGAGGGTTCACGGTGAAGAATCCTGGCACGCTTGAAGCTGGTCAGACCCAAGAATTCACTGTTGAATATAAGGGTCATGAAGCTACCTTTACGGTTAACGTCGAGGAGTCGGATGACCAGTTCAAGGCCAGCACGCAGGATATTTCTTACGAAGAGCTCGCAAGGAATCCCGATGCCAACAAGTACAAGCGAGTTCACTTCCGCGGCAAAATCGTGCAGGTCATGGAAGATGAACTCTCAGTGCAATATCGCATTAGTGTTGAACAAACTGATTACGGCAGCTGGGATTCTAACAAGGTGATCTACGTAACGTATATTCGCACTGGTAACGATAATCGACTCCTCGAGGACGATATCGTCGAATTGTGGGGTACGTCAAACGGCACGATCACGTATGAGTCAACGCTTGGCGGGCATATCACCATACCGAGCGTGGTAGCAAGGATCATGCAGCTGTCGTCGTGATGGCGTTGGTTCTGCAACCTAACCAGCAACGATGATGACAGAGTCTCAGTCCCCTCAGCTGAGGGGACTGTGGGACTGTCAACGAAACATCATCTCCCTGGAAATAACTGAAGCGCATTGATGATTCGACGACGAATCTCAATGAGAAGTATGAAGAAGTATCAAGGAGGTTACTATGAGCAACCCATTATCACAGAAAATTCGCCAGTACTGCGCTATTGGCATTACAGCGGCCATGCTGTCCGCCGGTATCGTTGTTGCAACACCTTCCACTGCATTTGCGGCCAGCGAAGGCGTGCAGGAGATGTATCGCCTGTATAACCCGAATTCAGGAGAGCATTTTTACACGGCTTCCGAAGGTGAGCGCGATACTCTCGACTGGCAGGGCTGGCGATATGAGGGCGTGGGTTGGATTGCGCCAGCTAAATCCAATACGCCGGTGTATCGCATGTACAATCCGAATGCCGGCGATCATCATTACACGATGAGCGGTTCAGAACGCGATAATTTGGTGCGCGTTGGCTGGCGGTACGAAGGTATCGGCTGGTACTCCGATGATGCCAAGGGATCACCTTTGTACCGTCAGTACAATCCCAATGCTCGGACTGGTTCACACAATTACACTTCGTCAGCTGGTGAACGAGATTCGCTGATTCAGCTTGGATGGCGGAACGAAAACATTGGCTGGTATGGCCTGCGCGTAACCACATCACAAGTTAATGCACTGAAAAAAGCAAAGAGCTACTTGAGTATTTCTTCTTTCTCTTATCAGAGTCTTATTGAACAACTTGAGTACAGCAAGTTCTCAACCGCAGATGCGACATGGGCTGTAGATCGATGTGGCGCTAACTGGAATGAGCAAGCAGCTAAAAAGGCCAAGTCCTATCTTACAATCACTGCATTTTCGTACGATGGTCTCATTGAACAACTTGAGTACAGCAAGTTTACTCATGAACAAGCTGTCTATGGTGTGAACCAGAGCGGTGCCAATTGGAATGAGCAAGCCGTTAAAAAAGCCCAGTCCTATCTCAAGCTCATGTCTTTTTCGCGAGATGAATTGATTGAGCAACTTGAATATAGCAAGTTCACTCATGAGCAAGCCGTCTACGGCGTAGACCATTCGGGAGCAATCTGGTAAACAAATCTGAGCTGAGCTGAGATAGTAGCGTGATGCCGAGTACACCTGTTGTACTCGGCATCATGGTTATAGGCCACTTTTCGCCTCCGGCCAACGCTATGTGCGTGGAGGTCAGTGTGGGTCGGTATCGTGAGGGGCATGAGTGAACATGATTCCGCTATGTTGAATGAGGCCAATAACGACGTGCACCACGTGCAGGCGCTGGTGATCGGCTCCGGCCCTGCCGGTTACACTGCGGCGCTGTACTTGGCGCGCGCTGGTTATAAGCCGACCGTGCTGGCTGGCGAGCTTACGCCCGGTGGGCAGTTGGTGAACACCACCACTGTTGAGAATTTTCCTGGCTTCCCTGAGGGCATTCTCGGACCGGATTTGATGGACCGTATGCGCGATCAAGCTGAAGCATTTGGTGCGATTATCGAATACGTTGATGTCGTTGACGTTGATCTTGCCGGCGATGTAAAAACCATGACGTGTAGCGATGGGGAACGTTACGCAGCTCCCGTGGTGATTATTTCCACCGGTTCGCGTTACCGTAAACTCGGTGTGCCCGGCGAAGAAGAATTCTCTGGCCACGGTGTCTCTTACTGCGCCACCTGCGATGGCTTCTTCTTCAAAGACCAGCCGATTGTGGTCATCGGCGGCGGCGATAGCGCGCTTAGTGAAGCTGAATTCCTCACGCGATTTGGTTCCTCGGTGACGCTCATTCATCGTCGTGATCAGTTCCGCGCATCGCAGATTCTCGTCGACCGCGCGAAGCAGAATCCGAAGATCACTCTGCTCACCAACACGATCGTCACTGCGGTACGCGGCGATGATGAAGAGAACGCCACCAGCGCCGATCCAGCGCCAGCAGCAGCTGTCAACAACGCAGGAACCACTACCCCGAAGCTTACTGTCGGCGGCGCATCGCTGGCTCTTTCCACTCCTCAAGCACCTGCAATCGGACTCAATCTCGGTGCCCTCTCGGCTGCACAGGCAAACAAGCCCGCTTCTGCCGCATACGTCGAACTTGAGAACACGGTAACCGGTGAGCGTTCAACATTGCCTGCCAACGGTATTTTCGTGGCGATTGGCCATGTGCCTGCCACGGATTTCCTCAACGGTCAGGTAGCGACGGACGATGACGGTTATGTGTTGGTAGACGGCGCAAGCACGCGCACATCAGTGCCTGGCGTCTTCGCTGCCGGCGACTGCGTTGACCGCGTGTACCGTCAAGCGATTAGCGCTGCTGGCATGGGCTGCCGCGCTGCACTTGACGCGCAACATTATCTTGCTGAGCAGCAGGACTGAGGGCTGATTGCTGATCTGCTAACCACGATTGCAATCGCTCAACGCGTTATAGTAAAGGCCGCGACTCGTACATGAGTCGCGGCCTTTACTGTTAATGATTGAGATTTGATACTCGGGTTATCACACCCAATTTGACTTGGGCTTATCTGCAGCCGGCATCAGCAAGCCAAGAATGCGATCCATATCCTCCGGGGAAGAGAACACAATTTCAATACGGCCATGCTTCTGCGTGCCCTTGATTGACACCTTAGTGTCAAAGTGATTCTCTAGGTTGTTGAGAATCGGCGAGCCAGCCCACGGATTGTTTTTGTTGGCGCGCGGCTTTTTCGGAGCATCGCTTTCAGCGTTTTTCATCGCTACGATCTCCTCGGCGCTGCGTACCGACAGGCCTTCACCAATAATGCGCGTAGCGAGCTTCTCCATCTCACTTTCGTCGTTCAACGCCAGTAGTGCGCGAGCGTGGCCGGCAGACAGTACGCCAGCCGCAACCTTCTTCTGCACGGATGCAGGCAAGTTCAGCAGTCGTAGCGTGTTCGCGATCTGCGGGCGAGACTTGGAGATTGACTTCGACAGTTCAGCCTGAGTGAGTCCAAATTCGTCGATCATCTGCTGATAGGCAGCAGCTTCTTCCAACGGATTCAGTGCCACGCGGTGCAGGTTTTCCAGCAAGGCGTCGCGCAACATCTCATCGTCGGTGGTTGTCTTCACGATTGCAGGGATCGTGGTCAGGCCAGCCAGCTGAGATGCACGCCAACGGCGCTCACCCATGATCAACTCATAGTGTGCTGACGATGCTGATGCTGTAGATGTTTCACGTGAAACATCAGCGGAGTCGGTCTTGTCTGCGTTTGTCGCCGATGTTTCACGTGAAACATCGGGCTTCTTCCGAACAACGATCGGCTGCAGCACACCAACTTCGCTAATCGACGCGGACAGCTCGTTCAGCTCATCCTCGTCAAATACCGTACGCGGCTGCTGCGCATTCGGTACGATATCGGTCACCTTGAGCTCAGCCAAGTAGCCACCTGCCACTGGTTTAAGCTCCGGTTCCTTATCCTTATCATCAGCCTTAGCTTCGCTGTTACGAGTCTGAGCCGAAGTACCCTTGCCCTGAGCGGCAACGGCATTCTTCTGAGCAGCAGGCTTGCTGCCAGGAGCAGTAGCATCCGCAACCTTATCGGCTGCTGCACTACTACCTGCATCGTGCGCATCTAGGCCCGGCAATACAGTCGGCACAGCAGGCGCACCGAAGAACATATCACTCGGGTGATGCGCGATGTCTCCCAGACCTGGCATCGACGCGCGCTTAGACTTGCGCGAGGAGGACGCAGTCAACGGCGAATGCATCTCCGGCACAGAATCTTGCACTGCAGGTACGGCCGGACGCTTGCGTTCCACATACGGCTGATTTGTCGACGACTCATCAGCGGTCTGAGACTCCAGCTTTGTAGCGGTAGCTGGTTTTGCGGTCGGCTCCGGCTTCACCGTAGCGGATTTCTTCGCCGCTGCAGTCTGAGTAGCAGGGGTAGCAGCAACCTTGGTAGCGGTCGTCTTCTCCCCCGCTGATGCAGTTGCACCAACGCGATGATCATCGGCACCGTGCTGCGACTCAACTTTGTCAGCAGCCTCATGCTCGCCCGGTAGCGCAGGGAACAGAGCACCAAGACCTTTTCCTAAACGTGACTTCGAGGCCATATCAGTGCTCTCCCCTCTTCGCATCGATCGCGGCGATTACGGATGGCGAGCGGCGCGCAATTTCCAGCGCTGCTTCACCGTATGCTATTGCTCCCATACCGCGGGGATCGTAGCTGATTACGGACTCACCGAAACTTGGAGCCTCGGAAATCTTCACCGTGCGCGGAATAGTGGTATTCAGCACGATGGAGGGATAGTGACTCTTCACTTCGTTGTACACTTCGCGACTGAGCAACGTACGCTTATCGAACATCGTGACCAGCATCGTCGATACGGTCAGGTTCGGGTTGAAATGCTCCTGCACCAAGCCAATTGTGTTGATGAGCTGACCGAGACCTTCCAGCGCGTAATACTCTGCCTGAATCGGAATGAGCATTTCAGTGACTGCGCACATCGAGTTGATCACCAGCAAGCCGAGGCTCGGCGGGCAGTCAATGAACACGTAGTCGTAATGCTCTTCGGATTCGTTGAGGAACGCCGACAGTGCTTCATTGAGTAGATCGTTGCGGTTGGCAAGATCAGCAACTTCGAGTTCTGCACCAGACAAATCGATAGACGCTGGCACAACATCGAGGGTCTCAAACTGCGGGCACTGTACCTTGGCCTGAGCAATAGTCAGTCGACCTTCAAGCACATCGTACACTGACGGATCTTTAGTGCCATGAGAGACACCAAGCGCTGTAGACGCGTTGCCCTGCGGGTCCATATCGATGACGAGTACGCGAGCACCATGTGCAGCCAACGCCGAAGCAACATTCACTGTGGTGGTGGTTTTACCAACGCCGCCCTTCTGGTTGGCGACAGCGATCAAACGCGTACGCGAGGGGCGCGGGAACTCCTGATTTTGGAGGGCGTGATAGCGCGTTGTTTCGTCGATGATCTCCGCACCGAGCGAGGAACTGCTGTCACCGAAGATTCGGCGAATGGTCTCTGAGGCAGATTCCATACCAGCCATTGCATTGGAATCAGACTGCCCAACGGATTGCATTATCCCCTCCTTGAAAAAACAACAATTTCTAGTTTTCCTATTCGTATGGACATGCATTACCTATTTGTGAGTTATGCACACCCATGTGGATAACTGTGGATAACTTGGTTGAAATCTTGCTTGATAGTACCACTTAGCAACGCTGAAAATCGTTGCAACACCGCCGTTTGTAGACATGTCCACAGATATCCAAAAAGCATTGTGGATAACTGTGGACATGTCTGAAAAAATGTGGATAACCCTTAGTGTGCTGCTACCGTACGCCCATAATGCGCATCGTTTGGTATACAGTCACGCATTACTGCTTATTGACGATAACGACGTGCGTCGGCTCCAAACCAGGGCCAACTGGAGCCTCAACCACGCGTGCATGAGAGCCACCAAATTGCGTGATCTGACGCTTAGCCTTATCGATTTCCGCCTGAGCAGAGCGACCTTTGAGCGCAATCAGCTGACCACGACGACCCAAGAGTGGTAGCGTCCAACCAGACAGTTTAGTCATCGGCGCTACTGCGCGGCAGGTCACTACCGCAAACGGATGCATCCCTGAGCGACGATCGCGCACCTGCGCGATAACTTCATCAGACCGCGCGCGAATAATGTCGACATTATCCAGCTGCATCTCATCGACACATTCTTGCAGCCACTCCACACGACGTTCCATCGGCTCGATCAACGTGACGTGATGATCTGGCAGGCAAGCAGCCACAACAATGCCAGGGAAGCCTCCCCCGCTACCAACATCAGCAATAGTCTTGAACTGCTTACCCTCAGTAGAGCGCCGCACAAAAGGTACAATAGCTGCCGAATTGAGAATATGCCGTTCCCAGATAATCGACACATCACGCGGCCCAATAAGACCGCGAGGCTCGCCCTCCTTGGAAAGTTTCACGTGAAACACTGACAGCTTGTCATATGCATCACCGAGAACTTCGCGCACTACAGGCGAGCCATCAAGCTCATCCGGTACTGGAGCAACCGCTGACGTGGATACTGGAGCAGATGCTGAAGCATCATCCAGCGGCGGTTCGATTGTTTCACGTGAAACAGTGTCGCTCACTCTTCGCCAGCCTCGTTGTCGAGATCAGTATCGAGGTCGGTATCAGCCACCTCAGCGTCAGTATCCTCTGCGTTGTTGCGCAGGTAAATCGTCACATAACGCTTCGGCTCTTCACCGTGCGAGCGGGACTTCAAGCCCTCATCGCGAACCACATCGTGCACAACCTTGCGCTCAAAGGAGTTCATCGGCTTCAAATCAACCGGCTCACCGGTCTCCCTCACCTCGTCGATAGCATCCAATGCAATATCACGCAGACGCTGACGCTTGCGCTTCAGGAAGCCGTCAACATCAACAATCAAGTGCGAACGATCGCCAGTCTTCTGCTGCACAGCGAGTCGAGTAAGCTGCTGCAGCGCATCGACCACTTCCCCATTGCGGCCGATCAAATGCTTAATGTCAGAATCATCGTCCGCAACGATCTGCACCATCGGGCGACCGTTACGCACGCCCATCTCGATGTCGCCATCATAATCGGCGATATCCAGCAGACCTTCCAAATAATCGGCAGCGATATCAGCCTCATCATTGAGCTGATCGATCGTCTTACTCTCATCCTGCGCCATGTCACAAACTCCTTACTCAGCGAAGGTCTCGGAATCTAAAAGTCAGTGTAAACCACTTGGTCTCATGGAAACGAATTGTTGTCGTTTCCATGAGACCAAGTCAATAATCAAAGCCGCTTACTTCTTTTTATTACGGTTTTTGCGCTGCGGCTGAACGCGCTGGTAACCATGAGCATCACGGTGTTCGGCAGCTTCCTTGGCCTTCTGCAGCTCCTCTTCCTCGAGGGACGGCAGACCAGCCTTCGCACGGCGCTCGTTCTCGCGCTTGTGATCACGCACTTCCTTATCCTTAGCAGCCGGGGAGCCAGGAGTTGGGAATGCGGATACCTGCCAGATTGTACGAGCCAAGTTGCACACGTTGTTAGTGAGCCAGTACACCAACACGGCGAACGGCATGGCGATACCGGAGAAGATATACATGATTGGGAACAGCCACAGCATGCTCTTCTGCATGGTGGCAGCCTGGCCAACCATTGCCTCCGGGTTCGTGTTGCGCTTCATGCTGAAGTATGTGGTAAACCACAGGCAGAAGCACATCAAGGCTACGAACACACCGATAACAACCTTGCCGCCCATATCCGCAGAGGTGAAGTTATCAGTGACGCTGACAATACCGAACACGTCAGTCTGCGTGAACTGCTGAGCAGTGGCCTGATCGAACGCGCCCAGTGGCTCTTCACGTACACCGCTCGCGATGTACGGAATAGCAGACAGCGTGTAGAACATGGCCATGAACACCGGGCTCTGGATGAGCAGCGGCAGGCAGGATCCGGCGGGGTTAGCGTCGTTATCCTGATACAGCTTCATCATCTCACGCTGCATGGCCTCTTTGCTGGCCTGGTCCTTCTTGCCCTTGTACTTGTTCTGAATGCGCTGCATCTTAGGCTGCAAAGCCTGCAGTTTGCGCATCGACTTCATCTGCTTGTAGAACAGCGGGAAGATACACGCCTGCACAAACAGCACTAGGAAGATAATGGAGACGACCCACGAGACACCGACCGGGTTCATGCCAAGCATGACGAGGAAATCATGCATGAGCTTCATGATCCAAGTCTGCAGCCATTCAACCGGGGTCAGGATCTTATAGAAGAATCCCCAGAACCCGCTGTCAAGCAGGAATTGACTAGAATTATTCATCGCTTAGGCCCTCTCCTTATTATTCGGCATGATGACTGTCATGCCAGGCCAGTGGTGTGAGTCGAGGCTCCTCATGAGCCTTTGACCACGAAAATCGATAAAAGACGGAATAACGCTGCGGTACGTCGTCGATGCCGCCTCGGCTCCATGGCCGGCAGCGCAATAAGCGCAATACCGCCAGAAGTCCCCCTTTACAGGCGCCATAACGTTGCAACGCTTCGATGGCATACCTCGAACACGTGGGGTAATACTTGCAGCATGCCGGCCGATTCGCTGAGATATTTCGCTGATACCAGCGAATCGCACGAATCATGGCATTGGCAATGCTCATCGACGATCCTGCTTCGCTGCCTTGCGGGCAACAGCATCGAATAATGAGGCCATCTGCCCATCTAACGACTGAAATTCAGCATGCGCCGCGCTTGGTTTTGCCCGCAGTACCACATCGCACCGCTCGGGCAGACGTGATTCGTATTGACGGGCCAAAACCCGAAAACGTCGTTTGACAGTGTTGCGAGTTACCGCATGTCCCACCGACTTGGATACAGCCAGACCGATTCGCCGCCCACTATCTGCGGGAACGTGTGAATCTCCTAAAATCGAGGAATCGTCGCGCACTAGATAGTGCACGACGATATCCTTATCACTGACTTTACGACGCCGCTTGAGCACGGTGACAAAGTCACGGTGGCTCTTCAGCCGCTCCACGTCGGTTATACCGCCGCTACAATCAGGCGGACAGGGACTTGCGTCCCTTAGCGCGACGACGGTTGATCAGCGCACGGCCAGAACGAGTGCGCATACGAACGCGGAAACCGTGCTTCATGTGACGACGGCGGTTGTTGGGCTGGAATGTCCTCTTCATAGTTAATGCTCCCGGTTTTTAGCCATGACAATGCACGGCTCCTCATGAGTCAAGCTCTATCACGTTACTCTGACCCCTACCCTAAGTCAAAATGAAACGGTTTTCTTCACATTCCGATACACCGCTGCACGCCGCGTAATGACTATTAATCCTTGGAACCACGCCAAAAGCTGGGGATGAGTTATCCACAAATTACACAGATGTTATTCACATCCCAATGAGCACAACACGCGAGGCTGTGGATAACTTCCATGTTTTGGAGTAAATATAGTCTGTCGTATTCATTCGCACAACCGTCGCCTGAAGGAGGTCACAATGTCGGATGACCTTCTTGGACCTGCCGAACAGGCAGCGCGCCTGTGGAGCGACACGCTGGCAATGCTTCGTGACAATCCGTCACTGTCGCCGCGCGATAAAGGTTGGCTCGAAGGGGTTGTGCCCGAAGCGGTATATGGCACGACGATCGTGCTATGCGTGAATAACGCCGCAACGCAGCAAGCGCTGCAAACTGAACTGAGCGGCCCGCTGCTGCATGCACTGAAGCTTATTTCGGGAACTGATATGTTCCCTGCGTTCAAAATCGTGCCGCAAACAACCCAGTCGGCACCAATGCCAGCGCCTACTGCTGCGCCAACGCCGCGCATGATGCGCCAGTCTGCTGCCGCATCCGCACACGGATTTAACCGTACGATGTCTGCGCAGACTGCTCGTCAGAGTGCACCATCGCATATGACGACTGCCGCGCCAGCAACGCCAGTGGCAGCAGCACCAGTGCATGAACTTGCGCAAGAGCCAAAGATGGCCAGCAACTCCATGCTGGATGCGATGTCTTCGGAGATCACGACGAAGCCAGCCCCAACGCCAACGCCGCGCATGATGAGTGAGCATGGTGCTTTTCCGGCTGTTCGTCAGCAGCGCGTGCTGCGTGACCCGGAAACGCATTTGAATAAGAATTCGACGTTTGACACCTTCGTTCCCGGGGATTCCAACCGTTTTGCGCGTACTGTTGCGCTAGCAGTGGCGGAAGGTTCTGGCCAAGAGTTTAACCCGCTGTGTATTTATGGCGGTTCTGGCTTGGGTAAAACCCATTTGCTCAACGCTATCGGCAATTATGCGCTGGTGAAGGACCCGACGTTGAAGGTTCGTTACGTCAACTCTGAGGAGTTTACGAACGAGTTTATTGAGGCGCTGCAAACCCCGAATCAGAGCCAGGGCCGTATTGCTGAGTTCAATCGTCGCTATCGTGAGGTTGACGTACTGCTCATTGACGATATTCAGTTCTTGGGTGGCAAGGAAGCAACGTTGGAGCAGTTCTTCCACACGTTTAATGCCTTGCATCAGGCGAATAAGCGTATTGTGATCGCTTCCGATGTGGCGCCAAAGAACTTGAAGGGCTTTGAGGCACGACTGATTTCGCGCTTTGATTCAGGATTGACGGTGGATGTGAAGCCGCCGGATTTGGAGACGCGTATCGCTATTTTGCGCATGATGGCGTCGATGAACGGTACTTCTGCGCCGAATGATGTGCTTGATTTGATTGCGGAGCGCTTTACTGACAATATTCGCGAGCTGGAAGGCGCGCTTATTCGCGTGAGCGCGGTGGCCTCGTTGAATAATCAGCCGATTACTCGACCGCTGGCTGAGCAGACGCTGCAGGATTTCTTCACGATGGACGCTGAAATTAAGCCAACGGACATCATTAGCCAGACGGCGAAGTATTTCCATTTGACGTTTGACGATATTGTTGGGCGCGCGCGTACGAAAAATATTGCGCTGGCGCGTCAGATCGCGATGTATTTGGCTCGCGAGATGACCAGTATGAGCTTGGTTGATATCGGTGAAGTGTTCGGCGGCCGTGATCACACGACGGTTATGCATGCGTGCACGCGCGTGAGCGACGATATGCCGGAAAAGCCGGAGATTTACAACTATGTGCAGGAGTTGACTGCACGACTGAAGCAGCGCGGTAAAGACAGCAATTAACGCACCGCTGCTTGGGAAATAATGCTTGCGCAAAGGTACGTAATTAATCGCGCAAGCTATGCTGTATACACGCGCAACACCGTAAGGTCGTGCGCAATTAATCGTGATATTGTCATACGACACGCCGCCAGGCGTGGATTTTTCCACAGAAGTTATCCACATGGTTATTCACAAATGTGGGCAAACCCTGCGGATAAGCTGTGGAATAGTCCTCGTTTTTGGTGGATACGCCGTGGACTAATCCACAAAAATTGTGGAAAACTCAGAGTCGAAAAGGTGCCTGTGGATAACTCTAAAGTTGTCCACATCACCGTCGACAAGTTATCCACATTCGCGGATATCCACAAAACCCGCGTGCTATCCACCTTTTCACATACTTATCCACATATCCACAGTGCTTACTACTACAACTAGAGCTAATACTTATGTAATAACCAAACGAAATCCTGCCGGGTAAACCATCACGCGTCACTTTTCCACACCCGAACAAAGCATGAGCAATTAGAATGAGATTCAACACCATAGTGCAATAAAGGAACACACATTATGAAGGTAGAAATCGACTCGGCGGCTCTCGCCGACGCCGTCGCGTGGACAACTCGCGTTATTGACGCACGCCCTGCCAACCCAATTCTTGCAGGCGTACAGCTGGAGGCCATTGATGGCACTCTACAACTTTCAGCATTTAATTATGAAATTTCCGCTCGCCACCATATTGAAGCTGGCGTTGATGAGCCTGGAACCGCTCTGGTTCTTGGTAAACTACTCGCGGATATTACTAAATCACTGCCTGCTGAGAAGACGTACTTATCCACTGACGGCTCCACAATGACCATTAGCTCCGGCAAGTCAACATTCACGCTGCAATTAATGCCGGACTCTGAATACCCGGATTTGCCGGTTGTTCCGGCCCCGCTCGGCCAGGTTGACGCTCCAACCTTTATTCAGGCTGTTTCTCAGGCTACTGTCGCAGTCTCGCGCGAAGAAAACCGCCCGGTACTTACCGGCGTACGCGTTCAGTTCGAAGGCGACAAGGTCATTATGACTGCGACCGACCGCTTCCGCCTGTCGCGCGCAACGTTTACGTGGAGCCCGCAGGATACGGCAACATCAACCACGACGCTGGTTCGCGGTACGCTGCTGCGCGATGTCGCTCGCTCGCTGGACGATCACCAGAACGTGCGCATTGACTTTGATGTCGATTCGCCGACGTTGCTCGGCTTTGAAAATGCCGGCCGCGTATCAACGTCGCAGCTGATTGACGGCGAATTCCCGGCGGTTGACCGCCTGTTTGCTGACGAATACCCGATTCAGGCGATTATCGACAAGCAGCAACTGCTCGCTGCGATTAAGCGCGTGGCACTGGTTGCTGAGCGCAATGCGCCGATTCGTATGGTGTTCTCTGGCCAGGAAGTCACCCTGTCTGCTGGCGCTGCCGATGAGGCTCAGGCTCAGGAAACGTTGGATATTGACATGGATGGCGAGGATATTACGGTCGCATTTAATCCGTCGTATCTGATTGAGGGTTTGAGTGCGATCACTGAGCCGTTCGTGCGCATGAAGATGACGACTGCTGTTAAGCCGGTTGAATTCAACGGCCAGCAGGAATCTGATTCCGACGAGTCGATGGACTACCGCTATCTGCTCGTGCCGATGCGTTTCGGCGCCTGATTGAGGCTAACGCTGCTGCCCTGCTTTTTCCGAATACACGCCATTGGCATTAATCTTCGGAAGAGCAGGGCACTACCATCTGGTGGCATTAATCCATATTCTTCAAGACGTACGATTTTCCCGTTGACTTTTGGAGCACCCATTGCATATTTCGCGCCTTGCGCTTGACCACTTCCGCTCGTGGGAGCACTGCGTGCTGGATTTGCATCCCGGAGTCAATATTGTGCAAGGAGCCAACGGGCTCGGCAAAACGAACCTCGTCGAAGCAGTCGAAGTTATTTCTACCGGCTCAAGTCATCGTACGTCGAGCTCCATCCCATTAGTCCAGCGCGGAGCAACATCAGCCACTATCCGCATGAACGTCGAAGCTGACGACAACAACGCAGCTGACCTAGCATCCGCGCAATCGGCGTCCTCAAACACCACAACACTAGAAGCAACTATCACTGCGCGCGGGGCCAATCGCGGGCGTATTAACGGCGGTGCGTCTCGCTATATGCGCGACATTGTCGGCCGGGTGCCCAGCGTCTCGTTTACGCCGGAAGATCAGCAGCTGGTTTCTGGTGATCCTGCTGTGCGCCGAGCGTTTCTCAATCAGACTGCAACGCAGCTGATTGCCGGGTATGCGGACCGATTGCAGACGTTCACGCATATCGCTAAACAGCGCGCAGCACTGCTCAAACAGCTCAATCAGCAGCGTCAAGCCGGGCAGAATGCGGATGCAACACTGAGCGGTTTAGAGATCTGGACGGGGCAGTTTATCGAAGCAGGCATTGCGATTACGCGCGATCGCGCGAAGGTTATTGATCGTCTCGCTGGCCCATTTGCGCAGTTGTGCGCGCAACTTGCGGCGGCTGCCGATGATGCCAGCGATGGTGATCGCGCGAGCGACGACGCTGGCTCCCCCGCGATCGCAGGATTGAAATATCAGCCGTCGTTTGAAGAAGTATTAGGGGCAGAAGATCCTGCGGCATTAATTAGCGAGCATTTCCGGCGAATTTACCCGGGCGAAGTAGCGCGTGGAATTAATCTTATTGGCCCTCAGCGCGACGATATGACGCTGACATTATATGGAATGCCGGCGCGCGAATTCGCTTCCAATGGCGAAACCTGGACGCTCGCCCTCGCCTTGAAGATGGCCGTCTACGGCGCACTATCGGAAACGTTCGGACGCAAACCGATCGTAATTCTCGACGATGTGTTCGCGCAGCTGGACGAATCCCGTCGCGCGCAAATCCTGCGGTTTGCTGCCGCACAGGATCAGGTACTGATCACGGTTGCTGCAGACGGTGACATTCCCTCTTCGCCGATCATAGCGGAGGGACGCACACATCGCATTGACGTAGCTGCACTGAAGCGCGATATGCAAGCGCAGGAGACTGCCGACCATGCGTGAGCCCATCGATGTGACGCTCCATCTCGATGCGCGCAAACTGCCCGCACAAATCTTCGAAGGAGTAGCGAAGCGCGCGGGCTTACGTCGTGAACGTGAAGCGCGCGCGGAAGCCGCGTGGGAGAGCTTTGGCAAACCGGGGCGCGATCCCAACACGTTAGGAAGCGTGGTTGCGCTACTCGCCACCAATGGCAACTGGATTCCGCATCTGAAAATTGCCCAACTACGCAACCACTGGGATCAGGTGGTTGGGCCAACGGTCGCTGCACACTCGCAGGTAGCAGGGCTGAACGGTGGCGTGCTGACCGTGCGCGCGGAATCGAACGTGTGGGCTACGCAGCTGACGTATCTCATGCCGCAGCTTGACGCCACGATCAAAGAGCGGCTTGCTGGGCTGGATATTCGCGAGATCAAAGTCACCGGCCCTCATGCAGCCGATTTTCGTCTTGCACGCGGCGGATGGGGCCCGCGCGGCGCCTCAAAAGGCACACGAGGTGGCAATTCGCGGTAAAGGGCGTTAAATCCGCGTAGAAGGGCAAAGTCGGCGTAGACGAGTAGAATCATAGGTAGTATGGTTCAGCGCCTAGAAAGCCCCATTATTCGCGTTCTAGAGCGTATCGCCCACGAAAAGACCTTTCGAACGAAGGAATATGAAGAAAGGAAACCGTTAGTGGCAATTCTTGAATCGGATTCTGCGAACGATTCCATTGATGGATCTGACCAGAATACGCAAAACAACCTGGACGAAGCGATCGAGAATGATCAGCTCGATGATGCCCAGCTTGACGATTCCCTAGCTCCCGAACATTACGACGCCAGCGATTTGAAGGTTCTCGAAGGCCTTGAAGCTGTGCGTATTCGCCCGGGCATGTACATTGGCTCGACCGGCCCGCGTGGTCTGCATCATCTGGTGTACGAGATCGTCGATAATTCTGTCGATGAGGCGCTCGCCGGCTACGCAACGCATATCGAAGTGACGATTCTGCCGGATAACGGCATTCGCGTTGTCGACGATGGTCGAGGCATTCCAGTTGATGAAGTACCTGGCGAAGGCATCTCCGGTGTTGAAACAGTGCTCACCAAGCTGCACGCCGGCGGTAAGTTCGGCGGCGGCGGTTACGCAGTCTCCGGCGGTCTGCACGGCGTAGGTATTTCCGTCGTGAACGCACTGTCTACGCGCCTTGAAGTTGAGGTGCGCCGTCAGGGCTACCACTGGACGCAAACGTACATCAACCAGCATCCCACCGATCGACTCAAGCAAGGCGAGCCGATGGCTGAAGGTGAGTCCACGGGTACCTCGGTGACCTTCTGGCCGGACGGCAAGATCTTCGAAACGACCATCTACGATTTCGAAACGCTGCGCAGCCGCTTCCAGCAGATGGCCTTCCTCAACAAGGGCCTGAAAATCAGCCTTACCGACCTTCGCGAGCCTGATATGGCAGGCGATGAGGTTGCCGGTCAGGATGACGACGGCGAGACGAAGCACCAGAGCGTCACCTACCAGTACGCGAACGGTATTAAGGATTACGTTGACTACCTGGTGAAGTCGCGCAAGGCTACGCCGGTAGAAGAAGACGTGATCGACTTCGAAGCCGAAGACTTGAAGATCGGTATCTCCGCTGAGGTTGCCATGCAGTGGACTACCGCCTACTCCGAGGCTGTGTACACGTTCGCAAACACGATCTCCACCACCGAAGGTGGCACGCATGAGGAAGGCTTCCGTGCGGCGCTGACGAGCTTGGTGAACCGTTACGCGCGCGACAAGAACATCCTCAAAGAGAAGGATGAGAACCTCTCCGGCGACGATGTGCGCGAAGGTTTGACTGCGGTTATTTCCGTGAAGCTCACCACCCCGCAGTTCGAAGGTCAGACCAAGACCAAGCTCGGCAACTCCGAAGCGAAGACCTTCGTACAGCGCGTGATGACCGAGAAGCTTGGCGACTGGTTCGACTCGCATCCCAGCGAGGCGAAGAACATCATCCAGAAGGCCATCGAAGCGTCCCGCGCTCGTATCGCTGCTAAGAAGGCGCGCGAGAGCACACGCCGTAAGTCGATCTTCGAGTCGGCTGGCATGCCAGACAAGCTCAAGGATTGCCAGTCCAACAATCCTGAAGAGTGCGAACTGTTCATCGTCGAGGGTGATTCGGCAGGCGGTTCGGCAATCCAGGGTCGTAACCCGGAGACGCAGGCGATTCTGCCGCTGAGAGGCAAGATCCTCAACACGGAGCGCGCGAGCATCGACCGCATGATGAAGTCGGACACGATCGAATCGCTGATCACCGCTATCGGCGGTGGCTACGGCGAAGACTTCGACGTGAGCAAGGTGCGCTACCACAAGGTCATCATCATGGCTGATGCTGATGTGGACGGCGCGCATATTGCCACGCTGAACCTGACGTTGTTCTTCCGCTACATGCGCCCGATGATCACTGCCGGCTACGTGTACGTGGCTATGCCTCCGCTGTACCGCTTGAAGTGGACGCGCGGCGACCACGACTTCGTGTACACCGACCGTGAACGTGATGAGAAGCTCGCCGAAGGTAAGGCCGCTGGCCGTCAGCTACCTAAGGGCGAAGGTATTCAGCGTTACAAGGGTCTGGGCGAGATGACCTATCAGGAACTGTGGGAGACGACCATGGACCCTGAGCGGCGCATCTTGAAGCAGATTCACATTGAGGATGCCGCTGCGGCGGACGAGACGTTCTCGATGCTGATGGGCGACGACGTGGAGCCGCGCAGGCTCTTCATCCAGAGGAATGCCAAGGATGTTCGCTTCATTGACGCGTGATTGATTTTCCTCGGCTCCCCTTGCCAGGGGAGCTGTCAGCGAAGCTGACTGAGGGGTAGTCTCGGCCGCAGGCCGACGAGAATATTGAATCAGCCTTCGGCTGATGCGATATTGAGGCGGCTTCGCCGCAGACGCTCCCCCACCCGGCTTCGCCGGGAGCGTCCGGCAATTGAGGACAGCCTTCGGCTGACTCATTGCTGGCTCGCTGTCGCTCGCACCTCACCTACAAACGCCTCCGGCGTTTGCTTAACGGCTCGGCCCTCAGCCGAGGGGGCCAAGGTTTAAGATTAAAGGAAAACTAAGTGGCAGACGAAAACGGCACCGGCAACGACCTGCCGGAGCAGAACGACGAACGCGCTGAGCGTTCGATGGAGCCGACGAGCCCGCAGGCCAACGAACAGTTGGTTCTTGACGAGCATCGTGTTGCTCACACTGACATCCAGAAGGAGATGCGCCAGTCTTACCTCGACTACGCAATCTCCGTTATCGTAGAGCGCGCTCTGCCGGACGTGCGCGATGGCATGAAGCCAGTCCACCGTCGTATCGTGTACGCGATGTACGACGGCGGTTACCGCCCCGATCGCGGCTACTCCAAGTGCGCCCGCCCTGTCGCAGACGTGATGGGTAACTACCATCCACACGGCGACGTGGCAATCTACGACACCCTCGTGCGTATGGCCCAGCCGTGGTCGATGCGCTACACGCTCGTTGACGGTCAGGGTAACTTCGGTTCGGCCGGTGACGATCCGCCTGCAGCAATGCGTTACACCGAGTGCCGCATGATGCCGCTCGCGATGGAAATGGTGCGCGATATCGACAAAGACACTGTCGACTTCGTGCCCAACTACGACGGTCGTACGCAGGAGCCAACCGTGCTGCCTGCGCGCTTCCCGAACCTGCTTGCCAACGGTTCTTCGGGTATCGCCGTCGGTATGGCCACCAACATTCCGCCGCACAACATGCGCGAGCTGGCCACCGCCGTGCACTGGACGCTCGATCATCCTGAAGCGAGCCGCGAGGAGCTGCTCGACGCGCTGATCGGCATCATCAAGGGACCGGATTTCCCAACTGGCGCAACGATTCTCGGCCATAAGGGCATCGAGCAAGCGTATCGCACCGGCCGCGGCTTGATCACGATGCGCGCAGTGGTGAACACCGAGGAAATCAAGGGCCGTATGTGCCTGGTGGTCACGGAGCTGCCGTACCAGGTCAACCCGGATCGCCTCGCTGCTTCTATCCGCGAAGGCGTGCGTGACGGCAAGATTCAAGGCATCGCTGACATGCGCGATGAGACGTCTGGTCGTACCGGTCAGCGTCTTGTGCTCGTGCTCAAGCGCGACGCTGTACCGAAGGTTGTGCTCAACAACCTGTACAAGCACTCGCAGCTGCAGCAGACGTTCGGCGCGAACATGCTCGCACTGGTTGATGGCGTGCCGCGCACGCTCAGCCTCGACGCGTTCATCCGCCACTGGGTGAGCCACCAGCTCGAAGTCATCGAACGCCGTACCCGTTACCTCAAGCGTGAAGCTGAGGAACGCGACCACATCTTGCAGGGCCTGCTGAAGGCTATGGATGCGATCGATGAGGTTATTCGACTGATTCGTTCCAGCCAGGGCCGTGAAGACGCTCGTCCGAAGCTGATGGAATTCCTCGACATTGACCAGGTGCAGGCTGACGCGATCCTGTCGATGCAGCTCGTGCGCCTCGCCAACATGGAACGCCAGAAGATCGTCGATGAGCATGAAGAACTCATGCGCAAGATCGCCGACTACAACGACATCCTCGCCAAGCCGGAACGCCAGCGCAAAATCGTCGGCGACGAGCTCGACGAAATCGTCGCCAAGTACGGCGACGATCGTCGCACCAAGATCCTGCCGTACTCCGGCGAAATGAACGTCGAAGATTTGATCGCCGAGGAGAACGTGGTCGTTACGGTCACGCACTCCGGCTTCATCAAGCGCACCAAGGCCGACGAATACCGCGCTCAGCACCGCGGCGGCAAGGGCATCAAGGGCGCTAAGCTGCGCGAAGACGACGTGGTAGACCACTTCTTCCTCACGTCCACGCACAACTGGCTGCTGTTCTTCACGAACAAGGGCCGCGTGTACCGCATCAAGGCGTACGAGCTGCCCGAAGGCTCCCGCGACTCCAAGGGCCAGCATGTGGCGAACCTGCTGCAGTTCGGCCCCGACGAGACGATCCAGACCGTGCTGTCGATCCCGAACTACGAGGTCGCCAAGTACCTGGTGCTCGCCACTCGCTCCGGCAAGGTGAAGAAGACTGCGCTGGCCGAGTATGATTCGCCGCGCCAGGGCGGTCTGATCGCTGTGCGATTGATGACCGACGAGAACGGTGAGAACGCGGATGAGCTGATCGGCGCCGCATTGTGCAACGCTGAAGATGACATCATCTTGGTGTCGCGCCAGGGCATGAGCTTGAAGTTCGCTGCCGACGATGAGCAGCTGCGCCCGATGGGCCGCCAGACTGCCGGCGTGCAGGGCATGAAGTTCCGTGACGACGATGAGCTGCTGGCCATGGATGTGGTGCCGGCTGACACCGATAAGGATCTGCTCGTGGTCACGAACGAGGGCTTCGCGAAGCGTACAGCGATCTCTGAATACCGCCTGCAAGGCCGTAACGGCTTCGGTGTGAAGGCGTTGCAGCTGGCTGAAGGTCGTGGCTCGCTCGTCGGCGCCGTGGTGGTCTCTGAAGACGATCAGGTGATGGCGATTATGAAGTCCGGCAAGGTTATTCGCTCCGATGTGGCTGAGGTGAAGCGCACTGGTCGTACCACGCAAGGCGTGACTTTGGCTAAGCCAGACAAGAACGACGAGATCATCTCCATCGCGCGCAACGAGGAGAAGGATGACGACGATGAGACTGCAGCACAGGCATCTGCTGCTGAGTCTGCCGAGTCTGCTGAATCCGTTGAGCCCACGTCTGACGCCGCTTCAGAGGCATCTGACGAGAATGTGAACAAGACCGACGACGAGGAGTAATCGTCCCAGAAAACTGGTAGCCTCTCTTAAGAGCTATCGGGCGAACCGCAAGGACGAACCGTGAAGGAGCAGCGATGAGTGAGAATCCCGAAGAGGGTCAGGCCGAAGTATTCGAGCCCGTATCCGCCGAACCGCATGAGGGGCGTCATGGAGGCGCTCCGCGCGTGGCTCGTTCGGTGTCAAACCAGCCGCTGGCAGAACAGCGCGCTGGCCGTGAATCGGCTAACCGTCCGGCTCGTCCGACCCGTCGTGCGACTCCGCGCGCTCGCCGCATGAACCTGTCGTTGACTCATCTCAACGCGTGGTCGGTGGCGAAGGTGACGTTCATGCTGTCGATTGCCGGCGCGATTATCAACATCATCGCGGCCGCGCTCGTGTGGCTGCTGTTGGACGCTGCTGGCGTGTTCGGCAGGATGACGCAGATCATGTCGTCCACTGGTTTGGACGCTGGCTCGCTCGACTTGAAGAACATTCTCAGCCTGAGCACTGTGCTTTCCGCAGTCACGATTTTCTCGGTGATCGGCGTGATCCTGATTACGTTGTTCGTGACGATTATCGCGCTGCTGTACAACGTGGTGAGCTCTCTCGTTGGAGGCGTGCACATCACTCTCGGTGACGACTGATACTAAGAAGGTCCGCGACCATACTGGTTGCGGACCTTCTTTCGGTTGTGTGCATATCCGGTTTACGCAGAGGGAAAAATCGGCCGTACATGAACCGGATATGCACACAACCGAAAGAAGGATTAAGCGGATTCGCGCTGGGCGATGTGGAAGTCGGCGACGATGCGCTGATGTGGCAGCGCCTCATGCCCGTCCTGATCGTTAATACGCTTGATGAGCAGGTCTACCGCTTTGTCGGCGATCTGTTTAATATCTACGGCAATAGTGGTCAATGAGGGAACCATCGTCTCCCCCATTTCAATACCATCGAAGCCCATTACAGCCACATCATTCGGCACATCCAAGCCAATATCCTTCAGCCCACGAATCGTACCGAATGCGATCGTGTCAGTCATGCAGAACAGCGCATCGCAGTCCCGAATCGTCGACTCATACTCGTGCACGGCCTCGCGCGCTGCAGTATCAGTCCATTGCGTAGGAATAATACGAATATCCCCCCAGCGTATGCCGAGCTTATCGCACGCCGCACGGCAGCCGGTCATACGGCGATGGCGAACGTCATGCTCATTGTCAACAAACTCGCTGTTCTTGAGGTCTTCGCCAACGATGCCAATTCGCCGCCTACCACTGTGATAAAGATATTCGATCGCCGCTTGTGCACCCTGCTCGCACGGAGTGAGAATTGTATCGATATCCTGCTGCGGTCGATCATCGTCAAGCAGTACGGTTGGACGATGATTCGACAACTGCTCAATCTCATCAGCGGCAAGACGACTGGAACTAAACAGCAGACCATCACAGAACTGGTTTGATACGCGTTCAATAATCGAACGTTCATTGCTTTCGCTAATACGCGTTTGCTGTACAACCGTCTGAAAACCATGCTCTTCCGCAGCCTGCGAGATCAACGATGCTAACTGTGCAGGGTATGGGCGGTCGAGCTCGAAAATCGCCAAGCCGATCGTGCCACGCTGTGTATTGTTGCGACTCGTAGAGACGCGCAGACTGCGCGCTGACAGGCTCGTGGTATTGAGTCGGTAATGCAGTTTATCGGCCGCCGCGCGGACGCGTTCAGCTGTCTGTGGCGCGACATTATTGTTGCCGCGCAGTACATTCGACACAGTCATAGCCGATACTCCGGCTTCGCGCCCGACATCCTTCATGGTGACCATGTGATTACTCCTTACAACTGTCGTCAAGCATACAAGGGACGTATTGCTCTGCGTGGCGTGTGTTCTACGACTTACTGCTCCGGCTGTTCCGGCAGAGTCAAGACGGTGAATGAATACGGTTCGGCTTTCCAGTGCGCAAGATCGGCGGCTGATACGTCGACTGTCTGCGGGCGTGCGGGCGCTTCTTCGAATGGTTTGCCAGCATCACGTGCAGCGGCAAGCGTGGTGGCAGTGCCGTGCGCGCTGCCAGTGAGTGGAGATTGATCGAAAGTGAATTCGACTGGTTGCGGTTGATCTGTGGCGTTGACGATGCGGATAGTCAACGCGCCAGCGGTTGTATTGCGCCCGGCGCTTACTACGAATCGGTTTTGTTCGCTCGTATCGCGATACTCGTGAATACGCTGACCATTCAGCCAGACCTGTACGTGCTGACCTTGATTAGCAACCTCGATTTCGACGCGATAATCGCGATTCGATTCCACGCCACCCTCAACAGCAGGTACTGCTTCATCAGGAATGCCATCGCCTACGCGCTTCAAGATGTAATACTTGTTGTCCCAATCACCGAATGCCCAGCGGAAGTAGTCAGAGCTGTCTACCGCGCCAAAATCGATAATCAAGCCGTCTTCGCCGTCTGTACGGCGCGCGGTGAACGCGATGCGGTAATGATCAGCAGTGACATGCAAACCAGTGTCTACGCTGGCACCCGAGCCGCGCAGGGTGGTGTCAGGTGCGTGAACGATTGACGGTGCTGCGGTATCGGAATCGTTTGCAACGCTGGCATCGTTCGCACTAGTGGCATCGTTCGCATCGAGTACGGTGACGCTAATATCAGAGAACACGAATGATCCTGCGTCAACACTACCGAATCGCAAACCAGTCCAATTGCGCGGCTCCGGCTCAAAGCGTGGCTCATTGCGCACAGTCGTATCTAACACATGCGTCATCGCCGAGCGCGCATACATGCGTTGTACCCAATAGTTCAACGTTGGTATCGTACGCTCGCTGTCGAAATACAACAGATCTGGATGCCATTGCGTGTGCGCGAGACGGCCAAATAGCGGCGCATAGGAGGCCATGCGCACCGTATCACCATTGCGCTCAATCGACGTCATAATCGCCGCTTCAGCCAACGCACTAATCTGCAAGTTTGACCATGAGCCATACTCGCCCAAGTATGTAGCTGGGCCAAGAGGGTCGCGGCCATCGTAATGATCAAGGTGAGCAAACCACCATTGCGGCGACTTATACGCGTGCTCATCGACCATGTCGATCGGCTTGCGGCGAGCAAAATCCCAGCCGGCGTCATAATCTTCACCGCTCGGATTCGGTCCAGCGGTGCCGATCACCGTAATATTCGGATATGCGCGCTTTACCGCGTCATATATCAGCGAGAAGCGCTCGCGGAATGCGTCGTTGATTTTATCTTCGTTACCAAGCCCTAAGTATTCCAAGCCAAACGGTTTCGGGTGGCCAGCCGCCGCGCGCTTGGCACCCCACGTGGAAGTCACTGGTCCGTTCGCGTATTCGATCAAGTCAAGCGCGTCCTGCACGAACTCAGTCATCTGATCCATTGGCACTACAGTGACACCGCCAGCCGTGTTCTGACAGGAGACGCCAACCGGTAGCACTGGCAGCGGTTTAGCGCCGATGGCCTCACACAGCAAGAAATACTCGTGGAAGCCCACGGTAAAGCTCTGATGGTAACCCCAGTAGCTGTACTGGTGCGGGCGGTGCTCCACTGGGCCGATCGTGCGCTTCCAACGGTAGATGTTGCTGGTTTCAACACCGTGAGTGATGCAACCGCCGGGGAATCGCATGAACCGTGGAGCAAGATCGTGCAGCGCGCGGACCATGTCATCGCGGAACAAGCGAGGCGTTCCATCTGCGTTGCAGGGGCGGAGCGTAACCCAGTCGATGCTGAAGGTGGCTGGTGCGGCTGCGGGGATTGAGATGGTAGCGGCGATTGCTGCTGTAGCGGCGTTCGAGGTGCTGTTCGAGGTGCTGATATCGCCAGCGCGAGAGACAGTAAATCGCAGTGCTCCCTGCGTAGTGCTGCCAGTGCAATCGAGCGTGACGGCAAGGCGCTGCCAGCCGTGCACGGTTGGCGTATTGACTGCGTGGTTGTGGTCTTCGTCATGGTCTTCGCTAGCACCATGCGCGTTAATCGACATCTCAGCGTGCGCAAGTACCGCCGCTCCCCCATCATCGGCTTGCGTGGCTTCGTCGATTAACTCAGCCGCAATCGTCATATCCGCGCCTTCTGCGCGCACCCACGCGGTGCAGGCGTACCGTGTTCCGGCAGCGAACGTCATGCCGTCAAAGCCGCGGTTGATAAGCGTTACCGTGTCTGCGCTGTCTGTATCGTCTGCGCTCGCCCCCAGTTGTGCGGCCATGTAATGCGGGTTTTCTGCAGCTACGGGGTGATCTGTGCGTACGGAAACGTCGCGAGCTGCAGCGCGCGGATAGTCAATAGTCCAAGTGAAGAGGTGACTCCAGCGGGGATTATCGGCTCGATTGTATGCAAATGCGCCGTTTTGCACGAGGTCGGCGTTAAGACCGCCGTCAATGGAGTAATTGATGTCTTCAAGGAAGATGCCCCACAGGTCGGTGCTGATCGCTTTACCGGATTTGCTGTTGTGCACGGTGATTGTTGTTGGAGCGGTTGCTGCAGTGACATGAGGTGCTGCGCTCGCGGCATTCGGTGACGTGACCGTTGTGGCTTCCTCGTTCGGCTGCTGTGCCGTGATGTCTGCCATGGGTGGCTCCTTCGTCCTTAGGTCATCGGGAGGGTAAAATTTTTTCCTCAGCCGATTTGACAAATCGATATTATCGATAATATCATGAATGTATCGATAAAGTTATCGATAAAATACATAAAGATAACTCATCAATAAGTAACAAAGTAACCACAATGGGAAGTTGCGGAAACAGGTGCGGAAGCCCGAGTTCACAACAGTCGAAGGAGACAACATGAAGAAGATCACGAAGGCAGTGGCTGCTGTCCTGGCCGCGGTGACGTCGGTGTCGCTGGCCGCCTGCGGATCCAGCTCGTCCAGCAACGTGGACGAGAACGCGCCCGTCGAGATCACTTGGTGGGGCTGGGGTAACACTGCTGAGACCCAGGCCAAGGACTTCATGAAGAAGTACCCGAACATCACCGTCAAGTTCGCGAACATCGGCAGCGCCGACAAGCAGTACATTTCGCTGAACAACGCGATCTCCGCCAACTCCGGCATGCCGGACGTGGCCATGATCGAATACCACGCGCTCCCCCAGTTCGTTGCCACCGGCAAGCTTGCCGACCTCACCCAGTTTGGTGCCGACAAGTACAAGGACGACTATGCAGCCGGCCCGTGGGCCTCCGTCGCGCTTAACGGCGGCATCTACGGCCTGCCGGTCGATTCCGGCCCAATGGCATTCTTCTATAACAAGGAAGTCTTCGACAAGGCTGGCGTCGACGCCACGCAGATCAAGACCTGGGACGACTACTACGAGGCCGCTAAGAAGATCCGCGCCGTTGGCTCTTACATCACCTCCGACTCCGGCGATGGCGGCTTATACGATTCGATGGTCTGGCTGGCAGGCGGTCACCCGTTCGAAACTTCCTCCGACGGCAAGACCGTGACGATCAACCTCACTGGCGACAAGGGCACTAAGGAGTTCAACGACTTCTGGCAGAAGATGATCTCCGAAGACCTCATCGATACTAAGACCGCTGGCTGGTCCGACGATTGGAACACCGCCCTCGGCGACGGTTCTATCGCTTCCCTGCTTACCGGCGCCTGGATGCCGGTCAACCTTGAGAACGGCGCCGCCGCGGCCAAGGGCAAGTGGCGCGTGACTCAGATGCCAACCCCGGACGGTTCCGCGGTTAACTCTGAGAATGGTGGTTCCTCGCTGGCTGTGCTCGACACCGGTGACAAGGCCAAGATGGCTGCCGCGTGGAAACTCGTCGACTACCTGAACCACTCCAAGGAAGGCACTGATAAGGCTTACGAGCTGGGTGTGTTCCCGTCCATCAAGCGCATTCTCGACAGCGATGACTTCGTCAACTACACGAGCGACTATTTCGGTGGTCAGGAGATCAACAAGGAGTTTGTGAAGGCTTCTGAGAACGTGCGTAAGGGCTGGCAGTTCCTGCCGTTCGAGGTGCAGGCCCGCAAGACCTACCTCGACACTGTAGGCAAGGCCTTCACCGGTCAGGCCACGATGGAGAAGGGTGTTGCCGAGTGGCAGAGCAACCTGACCTCCTTCGCTAAGGATCAGGGCTTCGAAGTCAAGAAGTGACGATCGGCCGATTCATCTAGACCATCTAGTTAGGGCTTCGGCAAAACTGACCTATTGACCACAGGTCAGTGCCGAAGCCCTTTTCCCATGCGGTATTGCGTGCGAGAAGGCACGTAGCGCTGCCACTAATCGTGATTGTTTTTCGATAAATAGGAAGAGAGGATCCTATGCAGTACAGAAACCTTGGTAAGTGGGGTCTGAAAATCAGCGAAATCGGTCTGGGCAGTTGGGTGACGCGTCTCGATGACGCCGACCGCACGCGCGTGGCGCAGGAAGTCGCCCAGCAGGCCTTCGACAACGGTGTTAACTTCTTCGATTGCGCCGACGCTTACAACGGCGGCGAATCTGAACGCTTCCTCGGCCGTATCCTCAGTCAGTTCCCGCGTGAAGAATACGTTGTTTCGTCCAAAGTCTTCTTCCCTGTCGGCGAAGGCCCGAACGACCGTGGTCTGAGCCGTAAGCACATCATCAGCCAGATCGACAAGTCGCTGAAGAATCTGCAGGTCGATTACCTCGACCTCTACTTCTGCCACCGCCCGGACCCTGAAACTCCGCTCGAAGAGACGCTGCAGGTCATGAGCGACCTCGTCGCCGCTGGCAAGGTGCTCTACTGGGGTGTGAGCGAATGGACGCCAGTGCAGATCACCAAGGCACTCGGTCTGATTCGCGAGATGGGTCTGCGCCCGCTGAGCGTGATCCAGCCCGAATACAACATGGTTGACCGCTACATCGAAGACGAGCTCGTTGACATCTGCCATGAGAACGGCATTGGTATCACGCCGTTCAGCCCGCTTGCGCAGGGCCTGCTTACCGGCAAGTATCGCAAGGGGCAGCCGCTGCCTGCCGGCTCGCGCGCCACGTGGCAGTCTGATCATCAGATCAACGATCTGCTTACTGATGATCATCTCGACAAGGTTGAGCGTTTGCTCAAGGTCGCCGACGGTCTCGGTGTGTCGCTGTCTGTGCTCGCGCTCGCGTGGGATCTGCGCTTGCCGGAGGTATCCAGCGTGATTGCTGGAGCTTCCAAGCCTAGCCAGCTTGAATCGAACCTTGCTGCCGCCGGCTTCAAGATTCCAGCTGACGCACTGGCTGAGATCGAAGCGATTCTCGACTATCACCCGTTCCGCCGTCACATTGGGTAGGTTGTAATGGCTACTGTTACTGATTCTGTAGTTACGCCAGCGGCAGCTCAAGGCAGTACTGCGGCGGACGTTGAGTCTGCGGCGCCGACTCCGCAGCACACGCCGCTGCATCGTTTTCTCGCCGACCCCGCTCCCCTGGTCTTTACTGACCCGCGCTACTCCGACCGCTATTTTTTGTACGCGACTGAGGATGGCTTCAACGACTGGGGTTCGCACACGTTCCGCGTGTATACCTCGCCGGACCTCATTGAATGGACTGACGGCGGTCAGATCTTGGATTTGCATGACGTGCCGTGGGGTCATGAGCATGCGTGGGCGCCCGCGGTGTGCGAGTATAAAGGCCGCTTCTACCTGTACTTCGTGTGCGAAGGACAGATCGGCGTGGCTGTGGCTGATTCGCCGTACGGGCCGTTCGTGTCTACTGAACGTCCGCTTATCGCCAAGGATGACTTCCCGGTATACCCGATCGACCCGGCTGTGTTTCGCGACGATGACGGTACTGATTGGCTGCTGTGGGGCAATGGCACCGCGTGGATTGCGCCGCTCAACGATGATCACGTGAGCATTGATGCATCGCGTGCGATTCACTGGGTGCCCGGCGATTTTCGCGAAGCACTGTGGATTTTCAAGCGTAACGGTGTCTACTACGCCAGCTGGTCTGAGAATGACGCGCGCGAGCCGGAATACTGCGTCAAATATGCAACCGCAGCAAGCCTTGCCGGCCCGTGGACGGAGCATGGTGTGCTGATTGAGCAGAACCCTGCGGAGGGCATTGTTGGCACTGGCCATCATGGCGTTATTCATATTCCCGGCACTGACGAGTGGATTTTGGCTTACCACGCGTTTGATGCGGAATATGGCTCCGGTTACCGGCGTGAGATCGCGTTTGCGCCACTACAGTTCCATGCTGATGGAACGATCGAGCCTGTGGCGCCGACTGACGACTGGTATCGCCGGCCGCTGGTGTGAGCGCGATGCGACTATCGTGACTATGGCGGTCAATCGAGTGCGGTTGGCCGCCGTTGTTTGTGGTAGCGTTCGCGGTATTTCAGCCATTACTGCTTCTTATACGGTGGTGAAAATCTACTGTGAGTGATATCGTGTAAACGATTACAAGAAAGGAGAAGTGGTGCGATGGCGTGCTGCTGCCAGAAATTGGTGTGCAGTATGGCATCGGATGGCAATTGTGGCGGTTTTCCGTCGTTTGTAAGCACTTCATTCATATTGTGCGACATGCGGAATATGAATTTGTGACCGGTTACAAAAGGTGTTACTATGGTCTTGTGACCGGTTACATGGTCTGCGGGTAGTAATTATCGATTCGGAACCTCAACTGCGAGATTCCATTGAACATACAAAGGATCAGTCCTTCGAAGGAGAGGGTTATGGCGTCTGTTGATGTTGCCGCTGGTGCGTCTTCTGCGCGTGTGAATCGGCATCGTGCTGATTGGCGTGGTTGGAAGTTTATGTGGCCGTTTGCGGTGGTGTTTGTGTTTGTGTTTATTGTGCCGATTGTGTACGCGATTTATATCAGTTTCTTTCAGAAGAAGATGATTGGTGGCACGGTATTTGTCGGTCTTGCGAATTACGCGCGTCTATTCGGTGATGGCCAGTTCTGGAGCAGTGTGGTTCGTGTTGCACTGTTTACGATTGTTCAGGTGCCGATTATGTTGTGCTTGGCGGCGTTGATGGCGTTGGCTTTGGACAGTATGAAGTTGCATGGTACGAAGTTCTTCCGTATTAGTACCTTCCTGCCGTATGCGGTGCCTGCTGTGGTGTCGACCATGATTTGGGGTTTTGTGTATGGCGCGAAGTATGGTCTGGTTGGCTCGTTGAATGATCTTCTTGGTACGAATATTGACGTGCTGGCTCCGAGCGTTTTGCTGGCTTCGATTGGCAATATTGTGACGTGGGAGTTTACGGGTTATAACATGTTGATCTTCTACTCGTCGCTGAGCACGATTCCGCACAGTTTGTATGAGGCTGCGTCGATTGATGGTGCGTCTGAGTGGCAGATTGTCAAGAGTATTAAGTTGCCTGAACTTAAGGGTTCGTTGGCGATTACGGTGATCTTCAGTATCATCGGTTCGTTCCAGCTTTTCAACGAGCCGAGTATTTTGCAGAATATGGTGCCGGGTAATGCGATTACGACGTATTACACGCCGAATATGTACGCGTATAACCTGTCGTTTACGGGTAACCAGAGCAACTACGCTGCGGCTCTCGCTATCGTCATGGCTGTGATCACGATGGCGATTGCGTATGCGGTGCAGTTGAACAGTATGAAGGAGCAGATGAAGTAATGATGCTGAAATCTGTGATGTTGACTGTGACGGTGTTGTCGTTGTTGAGTGTTGAGGAGTGTGCGTGATGAGTAGTGCTGCTGGTGTGTCGTTGCGTGAGCAGGAGAAGGCTGCGCGTAAGGCTGAGAGGGCTCGTCAGAAGCGTGTTGCTGCTGATGAGAAGGCTGAGCGGAAGCGGAGTGAGAAGGCGGGTTTTGCGAATGTGAATAATCCGCGGCGTAGTAAGTTGCTCACGTTTTTGTGTGCGATTTTTGCGGTGTATTGCTTGTTCCCGTTTGTGTATTTGGCGGTGAATGCGACGAAGACGCAGGCTGATTTCACGTCCACGTTTGGCCTGGGTTTCGGTCGTAGTTTCGCGCTGTGGGACAATATTGTTACGGTGTTCACGTATCAGGATGGTATTTTCGCGCGTTGGTTGATTAACACCCTGTTTTATGTGATTGTTGGTGCTGGCGGTGCCACGCTTCTGGCGATTATGGGTGGTTATGCGTTGGCGAAGTTCCGTTTTCCTGGTCGTAATGCGGTGTTTGTGGTGATTATTGGTGCTATTTCGGTGCCTGGTATTGCATTGGCTGTCCCGCAGTTCCTCCTGTTTGCCAAGCTTGGTCTGACGAATACGCCGTGGGCTATGATTATCCCGAGCTTGATTAGCCCGTTTGGTTTGTATTTGATGTGGATTTTTTCGGAGCAGGCGGTGCCGCAGGAGTTGTTGGAGGCTGCTCGTGTGGATGGTGCTTCCGAGTTCCGCACGTTCTGGCAGATCAGCCTGCCATTGCTCGCGCCTGGCATCGTGACTACCGCACTGTTTACGATTGTGGCGACGTGGAATAACTACTTCCTGCCGTTGATCATGTTGAAGGATGCTGACTGGTATCCATTGACGATTGGTTTGAATCAGTGGAAGGATCAAGCCTCCACTGCTGGTGGTCAAGCGATTCAGAATCTGGTGATTACTGGTTCTTTGATTACGATTATTCCGTTGGTGATTGCGTTCTTGTGCTTGCAAAAGTACTGGCAGTCCGGCCTCGCCGCAGGCGCCGTCAAGGAGTAATCGGTATCGTTCTGTAATCCTCAATAACGCTGAAGCCCGTAGTTTCCTCAATGGAAGCTATGGGCTTTTATTGTTTGTGATTGTGTGAATGGTTGTTGTTGGAGGGTTTGGTTGGGGTATGTGCTGTTCGACCGTAGGCTTGGCCGAGCGGCCTTGAGCGTGTCGAACAACACATACCCCAACCAAACCCGACTATCCGCGACTACCCCAATCGATCCCAGCCAACCCCAATCAACCAATACAGCAAAAGCCCGCGACCCCCCCCATTGAAGGAAAGTCGCGGGCTTCGAGATATATTCGCCTAATTCCTATCAGATCTCTCCAGAATCGGCGGAAATATACGCGTTCGGGTCGGTAATCGGCTCGTGATCATCCGGCACTTCGCGGTGCGTAAAGCCCTCGTACGAGTCGTCCCAGACCATGCGCGCAGTTCCGTCAGCGATGGTGATCGGTAGCTGCACAATCGGCGAATTGCCGAGATCATTCTTGTACCAGCGGTCGCCAATAAACAGGAACTGGTCGCTGTTGTACGGGTCATCGCCGAGCGGAATCACAATATCCACCTGCGAATCGTACGTTTGCGTGCCCAGCGGCGCGAACGTACGCCATTCGCTCCACGGGCCGTGCAGGTCGGACGCGGTGGAATACATGTTGTCGTTGGTGAACCAGCCGGTCAGCTTCGAACCAAACCAGTAATACAAGCCGTCTTTTTTGACGATCGTCGGCGATTCCAAACCGTACGGGTAATCGGTGGCGCGCTCACAAGCCACGTCTTCTACGAGAGTCAGATAATCGTCGGAGAGGCGGAAGATATGCGTGCCGTGATCGCGATCTTCGCTCATGATGTAACCGCTGCCGTCAGCGTCTTGGAATACGCCGATATCGCGGCTCAGATAACCGCGCCACGTGATCGTTGTCTGGAAGGCGAACGGGCCGAGCGGATTATCAGCCACGGCCACACCGATATGCGCGTACGCGTAATCCGGCGTTTCCGCGTGAATATACATCACGTATTTGCCGGTAGTGGGGCAGTGCAGCACTTTTGGACGCTCGCCAATGCGGTCGCCGGCTAGTGCAGAGCCGTCTTCCTGTACGTCGAGCACAATGCCGTGGCTGGTCCAGTTTGTGAAATCTGTGGTGGTGTAGCAGCATACGCCTTGGAATAGGTTGCCGTTTACTTTGTTCTCGCCATACGCGCACCAAGTGTCGCCGAACTTCTGCACGCCAATGCCGTGTAGCTGCGCCACGCTGCCGGCGGTATCGTGCACAAGAAACGACCCGTAGCGGCGAGTGATTTCATCGGTGTTTGCTGTCATACTGTGACCTTTCCGTGAGGTACTCAACGATGGTTTCGCGCGCTGGTATTGCGGTATGGCGGATGACGTCGTTGTGCCCTGCGCCTGCTTGCTGCTGCCGACGATTATGTCGCCGACTATGCGTGCGCGCTGCAAAGCGGTGTTGGTAGTGAGACTGTGCGACCGCTTCTGAGGCCAGTATATGACATCGTGTGACCGGTTACAAACCGGCGTGTGACAGTATGCTGGATACCTGTTTGGTAGTTTTTTACGCCGACTGGCGTTTAATAATCGAAGTTGGCAGCATCACTGTATGCCTGCGATCAACGCTCTTGCCGCTCATCATTTCCAGCAGCAGCTTGGCCATCGTCATACCATGCAGTTCAGAATCCTGACGCACAGTTGTTAACTTCGGATTGGCAAGCATTGCCATAGGGGAGTCATCAAAGCCGGTAACAGCAATATCTTCCGGCACGCGGTATCCCAAGCGGTTGAGCTGGTTAATCACGCCCACAGCAATGTTGTCATTGGCGCAAATAATGCCGTCAGCAGTGTCCAGCTTGCTTTGGAAGGCAATCACAGCCATTTCGCCGCTCGTAATCTCCCAATCGTCGGCGTAATAGACGTTCTCATCGTGGTACTGCTCACCGAGCGCGGCACGGAACCCGCGCAGACGGTTCAGTGATGAAGGGGAGTAGCCAGGTCCGCACACATACAGTAGCTCTGTGCGCCCACGATTGAGCAGATACTGCGTGATGCTGCGCTGGCCTTCTTCGTTGGTGAAGTCGACGGTAGGGAATTTAACCTGGTTCGACTCGTTGATTTCTGAGCCAACAACGGGCCGTTGTGTATCAAGGAACGTTTGCTCAAGCGAAGTGTCGTTGCTGAGCGAGAACAGCAAATAGCCGTCTGCGAAGTCGCTTTGTACCAGCTGGGCAATGCGCTGAGTTGAAGCTTCTGAATTGGCGATAACGGTGACCATCTGGTAGCCAGCGTCGCCAAGTACTTGATTAGCGCCAGCCATTGCGGAGGACACGCTGGACTGCACGATGGTTTCGCGAGATTCGACCTGGATGATCAATGCCACGGTGAGTGTGCGGCGTTGTGCCAGCGAGCGAGCCGCGTTATTGGGCGTGTATTGGGCTTCCTTGATGGCTGCGGCGATGCGTTGTGCGGCGTCTCCAGAGACATGCGCACTGCCATTGAGGTATCGCGAAACAGTTCCATATGACACGCCAGCCAGACGTGCCACGTCGCGGATAGTGGCTTTTTTCCCGGGCGTGTTCATGAACACCATAGTATCGGAGGGTGCAACGGTGGCATGGTCTGGGGTGTTGGTGACAGTGACGTCGGTGACAGTGGTGCTGTTTGGGGTTTCGGCGGTGTGGTTCGGGGGTTCAGTGATTCGTTCAGTGGTTCCGGCGTCCGTGTTTGTGTCACTAGGTGTGCCGTGCTGTGAGGCAGTGTTGATGCTGTGGTCTGTGATGGGGGTTGTGACCTGATCTGTGACGTGGCGCGTGACCTGGCTTGTGACGTGGCGCGTGACAGGGATCGCGGTGGGTTGTGCGCTGCTCGGTGAGGCTTGGTACGTGCTGTTCGGCGTGTCGCCGCCTGTATGGCGGGTTTTGCTGCTCGGTGATGTGTTATCTGCAGCATCGTGCGCTTTGGTGCTCGCATCGTCGCGAACGTTGATAAATAAAGCTTCTGACATCTCTGTCCTCTCGCGTGTAACACCCGATTTGTAACCGGTCACACAATAGTGTATACTCCCAATTGTAACCGGTCACAAGCAGTGTCGATGCGACCGGAGAGCAACCTCAAGGAAGAGAAAGGTTAACATCATGAACTTCCCACTGAAGAAGACGATCGCTCTGGCAGGTGCCGCTGCAATGCTGGTTTCCGTAGCCGCTTGCGGTTCCTCTAACGGCAGCAGCACTGCTGGCGATTCCGGCAGCAAGGACGGCAAGACCACCATCACCGTGTGGGGTTGGGATTCCACTCTGCCGGACGTGGCCAAGGCCTTCATGAAGAAGAACCCTGACATCACCGTCAAGGTAAGCAACGTCGGTACTTCCGCCCAGACCCAGACCTCGCTGAACAACGCGATCGCTGCCGGCAAGGGCGCTCCGGACGTCTCCCTGATGGAATACCACTCCATCACCCAGTTTGCGCTGTCTGACGCACTGGAGGACGTCTCTGATCTGGCCAGCGGCTACGAGTCCTTCTACCAGGAGGGCACGTGGAAGGGCGTGCAGGTCAACGGTAAGACTTACGGCCTGCCGGTCGATTCCGGCCCGAACGCCCTGTTCTACAACAAGGAAGTCTTTGACAAGGCCGGCGTGACCGAAGCTCCGAAGACTTGGGATGAGTTCTACGAGGCCGCCAAGAAGATCCACGCTCTCGGCGACGACTACTACATCACTTCCGACGCTGGCGATAACAGCCAGTCCACCACCTTCATGTCCCTGGTTGCCCAGGCAGGCGGCACCCCGTTCAAGGTCGACGGCGAAAAGGTCTCCATCGATCTGAAGAACGATGAAGGCACCAAGAAGGTCGTCGACTACTGGCAGAAGATGCTGGACGAAGGCCTCATCAACACCAAGGTCACCTCGTGGTCCGACGAATGGAACAAGGGCCTCAACGACGGCACCATCGCCTCGCTGGTCATCGGTGCTTGGATGCCGAACAACCTGCTCTCCGGCGCTCCTGACGCGGCTGGCAAGTTCCGTATTGCCACCGTTCCGCAGTGGACCGAGGGTGACAATGTCAACTCCGAGAACGGCGGCTCCGCACTCGTGATCCCGAAGGGCACTGCCAACAAGGATGCCGCTTGGAAGTTCATCGACTACGTGTGCCACGACACTGAAGGCATCAAGGCTCGCGTTGACGCCGGCGCTTTCCCGGCTGACAACGAGACCCTGAAGTCCGACGACTTCCTCAAGGGCACCGACAAGCTGACCGAGTACTTCGGCGGCCAGGAATACAACAAGGTGCTCGCTGAGGCTGCTTCCCAGAAGATCGGCGACTTCCAGTTCCTGCCCTTCTGGAGCCAGGTCCAGAACACCTTCGGTGACTACGTCGGCAAGGCCTACCGTGGCGAAGAAAAGATCTCCAAGTCCCTCTCCGACTTCCAGGATTCCCTGATCGAGTACGGCAAGGGCCAGGGCTTCACCATCGAGTAATCAACTCATCAACTTATCAACTCATCAATCACGTAAGGAGTGCTACTTATCTCTGTAACTATCCTCATCTGATCTTCTTCTGAGTCTCCTTTTCTGAGCCGGGGTGCCTATTCCGGGTGCCCCGGCTTTTGCTTACCTTTTTACGGTTCTAACCATCTGAAAATCATTCAGGATCATTCGAAAATAACTCGGAATCATCGGGAATTACCTACAAGGAAGGGCAATGATGCAACTCGATTCCACAACAGCCGCGCCGAAGCGGCGACCGGGCGCAAGGATGCGCTCGGCATTGGCGGCAATCGCCAGTGCGGCGATGATGCTGACTATCGTCCCGCTCAGCGCGCAAAGTGCTGTCGCAGCAGATACGAACTTTACTGATAGTGGCACGGTCACCGCATACGCGCCGACCGGCGTCGGTGGAGACACCACAACCTCGCCAGACGTAGCCTCCACTAAGTACACGGTCACTGCGAACGGTACCGAGATTGAAGCGGTACAGTACACGGCGAACGGTCATAACTTCGACATTGCCCGTTTTAAGTCGGATACTAAGACTCCGGTGATCAAAGTGCAGGTGGATAAGAGCACGCCGATCGAAACCGTCAACATTTACCCAACGCGCTACTACCCGGCTACCGCCTATCAGGTTGACAAGGACACCAATACGCTCACCTTCAAAATGGAGAAGAGCCTATACTCCGCGATCGTCATGATCAACGGTGACGCCACCAACAAAACCGGTAAGCCATACCTCGCGGTCATCAACGATCCAGAAGAAGATCCTGCGACTGTGCCCGACAAGAAAAGCGCGGCAGACGGCTCCGGCATCAACGAAGACACTGGCGTACTCAACATTCAGGAGTATGCGAAGCAGTGGTTTAAGACGCATTCCAACGCCACAATTCAAGAATCTCGCCTCGCTACATCCACGCTCAGCAAGTGGGCTGGCAAGACCGTTGGCAAAACGCAAATTCCCGCCGATGCAAAGACTGACGCCGGCAAAATCGTGGCAGCCAACAGCAATCAAGTCAAATATCCCAATGAGCGCGCGCTTGCGGAGAACGACTACACCTACGTGCTGGAAGACGCTCTTACTGAAATCAAAAACAACAGCAAGCTCAACACCCTGTACTTCCCGAACGGCACGTACATTTACGGCGGTCTCGACATCGCCAAGTGGACCACCAAGCATCTGAACGTCTATGTAGACGAGGGCGCACTGCTGAAGAACCACGTGCAGCCGAACTCGGAAGCAATGGAACCAGCTATCGGCATTTGGAGTTCGAATGACATTACGATCTCCGGACGCGGCATGTTCGATGCTAACGGTGTCGCCAACTACAGCCAGAACAATGGCGGCGATCGCCACGACGCATACATGAGCCAGCACCAAGGCGGTGTGATGGTCGTCAAGTCACAGAACATCACGTTCAACGACACCTACATGCGCGACTCCAAGCAGTGGAACTACGAGACGCACACTGCTGAAAACGTGACGTTCAACAACATCAAGGGCTTGACTCCATACGGCCAGCCGTGGGTGGATGGTACCGATCTTGCATCTGGTAAGAACCTCACCATCAACGGCGTGCTTACGCTCGGCAACGACGATGCGTTCGCATCCGGCCACTACAATCCGGGCAACCAGTTCGAGCCGACTCACGCCGATAACATCAAGGGCTTCGGTATGAACAGCGACAATCCACGCACGCAAGAGTGGATCGACGCGGCCGCGGCCTACGAGTACTACTCGCAGAAGCATGATCTCGACAATCTCGCCTGGGATACCGACGATTCCGAGAACATCACCGTCAACAACACCGTCAATTGGTCGTACGCGGGCGGTAACGGTATTCGACTCGGCCACAGCACGTTCGGTCACACGCTGAAGAACTACACGTTCAACAACTTCAACCCGATCGCCTTCCAAGGCGGCGGCTGGGGTATCACCGTGCAGAACAACACCGGCACCTACCCGAAGTATGAGGACTTCACGATCAAGAACTCCTCGTTCGACACGTCGCGCGTCGGCGGCAACTTCTCCGTACAGGGCAAGAATCCGCTCATCAAGAACGTGACCATCGACAACGTCTGGTTCTCCAACGCCAACGCGGCATCCAGCATCTCCAATATCGAAAACGCTACGCTCAACGATATCTATATCGGCGGCAAGCAGGTGCAGTATGCGAACCAGAACAAGCTGACGACCAACAACGTCACCAACCTGACCTACACGTACACGGCTGCGGACGGTTCCACGAAGCCAGTGCTCAACAATTCGCTGCCAACGTTCACCTCGCCCGATTCGGACGCGCTGACCGCGAAGAGCAACAATGTGCTGTCGTTCACCGTGGCTGCCACCGATGCGGACGTTGACACTGGCGACACCGTGGTGCTCGGCATTGACGAGTCCACCAAGCCGGAAGGTGCTACGTTCGACCCGGCAACCGGCGCGTTCAGCTGGAAGCCCACCGAAGCACAGGCTGGCAAGAGCTACTCGGTGACGTTCACCGCCGCTGATAAGGGTGCGCAGGCTGGCGATTACGCTGCGGTTACTAAGACTGTGGCGATCGCGGTGCAGTCGTCCAGCTCCTCGCTGACGGTTGTTGAAGGTGCTGTTACCGGCGATGCGTGGGTTGGCTCGTGGAGCGGCGATCAGGGTGTCAACTATGGTACTGCTCGCACCATTAGGCTCAGCGGCGCCAGCAGCGACACCAAGCGTGGCTACGTGACCCTCGATCTGAGCAACATCAAGCTCGGCGACAAAGACACAGCAAACCTGTCCCTGACGTACATCGGCCGCCGTAGTTCCGCTGCGGCTGACGACAAGGGCAAGTTGAAGGTCACCAAGGTCGCGAGCGTTGACCCGGCTACCGTGACGTGGAAGACTCAGCCGACGCTGTCTGCTGAGGCTGCAGATTCGGCAACTTCCGGTGAGTTCACGCTCGGCAACACTGTTGTGCCGGAAGGCGACGAAGGTAAGGTGAAGGGCACCAGCATCGACGGTCGCAAGATCAACGTAGACATCACCGCGCTGGTCAAGGCTGCCAAGAGCGCCGGCGAGACAACGCTCGCGCTCGCCATCGACAACATCGGTGACGGTGAGATTCGCGTGGTTTCTACTGAGGGCGCTACGAGCGACAAGCTGAACAACGCGACTGCTGACATGGCTCCGGCTGTTGAAGTGACCACTGTTTCCCCGACGAAGCTCGAAGCACCGACCGACGCTGATGGCAAGCCGGTAACCGCGCAGACCATCACGGCTGGTGTGGAAAGCTACTCCGGCACGTTCCAGCTGACCGGCGTCGACCCGATTGAAGTGACGGTCTCCGGTGATACTGCTGACGGCAAGATCGCGTGGGATGAAGCTTCCAACCGTCTGAAGTTCGCCAAGGACCTTGCTGCTGGCACGTACAAGGTCACGCTGACTTTGAAGGATGCGAACGGCGACGCTTCCACCGTTGACTACACCGTCACGGTCGAGGCTGCGAAGGTTGATAAGACTGCTCTTGATGCTGAGATCGCTGCAGTGGAGGCTGAAGGGCTGAAGGAGTCGGAGTACACGGCTGAGACGTGGGATGCGTATGCGAAGGCGCTCGCTTCCGCCAAGGAAGTATCAGTGAAGGCTGATGCTTCTGCGGACGAAGTTCAGTCGGCGCTGAGTGCGTTGAAGACTGCTCGTGAGGGGCTGAAGAAGCCTTCGACTGGTGGCAATACTGGTGGTAACACTGGTGGTGAGACGACGCCTTCTGAGCCTGATAAGCCAGATCAAACCGTGGAGACGGTTGACGTCTATCGTCTCTATAACCCGAATTCTGGTTTGCATCATTACACGACGAGCGCGTTTGAGCGTGATGTGCTGGTGAAGGCTGGTTGGAACTTTGAGGGTGTTGCGTTTAAGCAGCCGACGAAGGGTACTCCGGTTTATCGTCTCTACAATCCGAACAATGGTAATCATCATTGGACGGCGTCTAAGGCTGAGTATGATACTCGTGTTGCTGAGGGCTGGCATGGTGAGAACGTCGCTTGGTATCAGGCGTCTGATGGTGATGTGACCGTGTGGCGTGCCTACAATCCGAAGAATGGTGAGCACTTGTACACGACGAGCGCGTATGAGTATCAGGTGATCACTACCCAGCAGGGTTGGCAGGCTGAGGAGGTGGCCTGGAAGACCGTAAAGTAACCAAGAACTGGCCGTAAGCTCGTTAATACGTGTGTAGTGCAGTACCAAGGTTAGTAACCGCACCAAGGTTTGTGCCATACACCCGGGCTTACGGCCTTTTTTATGTGTTTAGACGGCCGTATGCCCGGGGAGGATTGCGTGTCTGCATATGTACCCGGGCATACGGTTAGTTTATGGGGTAGTAACGGCCGTATGCCCGGGAATAAGTGTGCACCCACTGAGGGCGGTAGCCTGTACCCGGGCTTACGGCCAGTTTTTGCGGTGGAACCGGCCGTAAGCCCGGGTACTGCACACATCCTTGCTGACTTACTTCCTGCTGTTTCGGGAATAATGCAACATATTTAGGGCAATCGCTGGTACAACATCGCATGAGCTGGCGAGTACATTGGAATCATGGCTGATTCACTGCATACTGAACTGCGCGCGCATCCGACTGTCGACGATTGGCGGCCAGACAGTGTCATGAGTGGGTATCAGCAGGCCACAGTGCACTTGGGGCGTGATGACGAAGGGGAGATCACAGCCACGTTTGTGCGCAAGGATCCGGACAAGTTGACGTTCAGCGAACGTTTGCGCCGCACGCGCTACCATCTGCGTGGGCATCGACTCGCAGTTATGTATGTGCACGGTTGGAATGACTATTTCTACCGGCGGCACGAATCTGAATATTGGGAGTCGCTGGGTATTGCTTTTTACTCAGTTGATTTGCGCAAATTTGGTCGTTCGCTGCACGATGGTCAGACGCCCGGATATATCGAAGATTTGCACGCGTACGCCGCTGAATTCAACGCGTTACGCGATCTCATCGTTGAAGAACAAGGCGAGCAGGTGCGCATTCTGCTCATGGCCCACTCGCAGGGCGGATTGAGCTCCGTACTGTGGGTGAACAGTGAACAACCACACCACATTGAGGCAGTCGCCCTAGACTCACCATGGTTGGAATTGCAGGGCAATCGCATGTTCCGTATCCTCTCGACGCCAGTCGTTCAAGCATTCCGATTGGGCGGCGGCAAAACGGTCATGCCAATGCGCGACCCGGGGTTTTACGGTCGCTGTATCGCGCGCGAAACTGGCGGCGACTGGGATTATCTTGAGCATCCGATTTGCGATCCAAATCTGTTCGTACCGCGCGCCGGCTGGATGCAGGCGATTTTCAACGCGCAAGCAGAGGTCGCTGCGCATCTTGATATTCGCATTCCGGTGCTGGTGTGCACGTCTGACAAAACGATGCTGCAGCCCACATGGGATGAGGAGATGCGTAACGCTGACTCGGTGCTGGATATTACCGCGATTCGTCAGGCGTCGCTCAATCTTGGTGATGTGGTCACATTGGCTACGATTCGCGGCGGTTTGCATGATTTGAGCTTGTCGCGACCGACTGCGCGCCGGCAGTATTTCCGTATCGTCACCGCATGGTCGGCGTTGATGGCATGGCGTCGCGTGATCCCACTCAAGCATGTGCAGAAGGCGCTCGATGCCGTGGCCGCCGCGGGCTATACGGCCGAGGATCGTGAAGATGCGACGACAGCACAGACCGCGTCAGAAGCTGGCTCCGCCGATACTTCGACATCGGCGGATACCACTACCGCGAGCTCTGCTGCAGATTCCACCGCAGCCGATCCGGCCGAGTCAGTTGCATCTGAAGCAGCTGGTCCTCAATCCGCTCGAGTTGGTTTGTGACGATCTCAGCAGACTTATGGCCATTAAACACAAAGGGTTGCTCAGATTGAATCTGAGCAACCCTCAGTGGAGAGATAGCGATTACAGCCTTATGCGACTCACAGCACGCCCTGGGCGACCATCGCGTTGGCGACCTTGACGAAACCGGCGGCGTTTGCGCCGAGCATCAGGTCACCCTCGTGGCCGTACTCCTTGGCGGCGGCCAGTGACTCGGCGACGATCGTCTCCATGATGTTCTTGAGCTTGGCGTCAACCTCTTCGAAGGTCCAGCTCAGACGGTAGCTGTTCTGGCTCATCTCGAGACCAGAAACCGCCACGCCACCAGCATTTGCAGCCTTGGCCGGGCCGTAGAGCAGGCCGTTCTCCTGATACACGGCGATGGCCTCCGGCGTGGACGGCATGTTCGCACCCTCGCACACCACCTTGCAGCCGCCAGCAACCAGAGCCTTCGCAGACTCCTCGTTGATCTCGTTCTGCGTGGCGCACGGCAGCGCGATGTCACACGGCACGGTCCACACGCCAGAGCAACCCTCGTGGTACTCAGCGGACGGCACGCGCTCCGCGTACTCCTTGATGCGGCCGCGCTCGACTTCCTTGATCTGCTTGACGACGTCGACCTTAATGCCTTCCGGATCATACACGTAGCCGTTGGAATCGGACACGGTCACGACCTTCGCACCCAGCTGCTCAGCCTTCTGTGCGGCGTAAATCGCCACGTTGCCGGAGCCGGAGATCACGACAGTCTTGCCTTCGAACGAATCGTTCTTCAGCACGCGCAGAGCCTCGGCGGTGTAGTAGCAGACGCCGTAGCCGGTCGCCTCAGTGCGGGCGAGCGAGCCGCCGAACTCGAGGCCCTTGCCGGTCAGCACGCCGGAGTACTCGTCGCGGATGCGCTTGTACTGGCCGAACAGGTAGCCGATCTCACGACCGCCCACGTTGATATCGCCGGCCGGAACGTCGGTGAACTGGCCGATGTGACGGCACAGCTCGGTCATGAACGCCTGGCAGAAGCGCATGACTTCGGCGTCGGACTTGCCCTTCGGGTTGAAGTCGGAGCCGCCCTTGCCGCCGCCCATCGGCAGCGTGGTCAGCGAGTTCTTGAGGATCTGCTCGAAGCCGAGGAACTTGATGACGCCCTCGTTCACGGTCGGGTGGAAGCGCAGACCGCCCTTGTATGGGCCGATCGCGGAGTTGAACTGCACGCGGTAGCCGCGGTTGACCTGCACCTTGCCTTCGTCGTCGGTCCATGCGACGCGGAACTTAATCACGCGCTCCGGCTCGACAATGCGCTCGAGCACGCCTGCCTTCTCGTATTCGGGGTGCTTGGCGATCACCGGTTCGAGGGTCTCGAAGACCTCCTTCACGGCCTGCAGAAACTCGGGCTGGTCGCCGTCGCGCTGCTCCACCTGGGCGTAGACGCGCTTGAGGTACTCGTCAGTGAGCATAGTTCTCCCTTGGGGGTTGGATTATCAATAAGACGGTCTCATTCTATGCGGGATCGGCTTGCTTGGGTAGAGTCTGCCCAAGATTCGGGAGTGGCAGTCTGCGGTAACGTGCTCTTAGCGGCTTGGTTATGCCTCTTCGCTGCTCACATTAAATCAAGCGATTCAGCGACTTCGTCGACGATGGCGTGCATTGCTTCGCGCGCTTGATCAGGGTCTCCTCTCCAGATGCCTTCCGCGACGGCATCGTGCGCGTCGAGTGCGGCCGGCTTGGGTTTTTGCGGGTACATGTGCAGTTCCACGCGGCCTTTGAGCACGATTTCGATAATGCTCGCCATTGATGCGAACAGATCGTTGCCGCTGCTGAGCAGAATTGCCGAGTGGAAGCGCACATCGACATCGTGGAACGTATCAAGATCACCGCTTTCGCCTGTGCGGCGCAGTTCGTCGGCCATGACGGGGAACATTGCTTTTTCTTCCATCGTGGCTCTGCGCGCGGCTGATGCTGCGGCGGCAGGTTCGATGGCGAGGCGCAATTCAGTAAGCGTGCGAAGCTGTTCTTTGCGATGTGAGGAGCTGAGTTTCCAGCGGATGACTTGCGGATTGAGCGCGGACCATTCGTTGACTGGCTTGGCGATAAGACCTACGCGCCGGCGGATCGAGACTGCGCCCATTGCTTCGAGATATTTGGCGACTTCGCGCGCGACGGTGCGGGAGGTATCGAAGCGGCTTTGAATATCCTCGAGGGTCACTGATTCGCCGATGGGCCATGTGCCGTCGAGGATATCGATGGCGAGCTGGTCCGTGATGGCCTTGTGTAGTAGCTCGCCGGAAGCTGTGGTGGTGGGGGAGAGCGTTGCGTGTGCAGTGTTATTGTTCATAACCCCTCCATTGCGGATTGTGGTAGCTGTGCCAGATGACTCACCGTTCAATAATCATCATCTTAATTCACAAAATAATCATGACATTCTTATTAAAAGTAGTACTTTTAAATTGACAAGTATGACGTAAATATCGTATAGTCATATCTAACAAATCAACAATGCGGTTGACAGTTGAAAGGAACTCCAAATGAGCATTCACGTTGTAGTGATGGGCGTTGCAGGATGCGGCAAATCCACGGTGGCAGAAGCGATTCGCGATCAGCTTGGATTCGTGATGGCTGAGGGCGACGATTTCCACCCGAAAGCCAATATTGACAAGATGAGCGCCGGCATTCCGCTTACCGATGAGGATCGTTGGCCGTGGCTGCGCGTGATCAACACGTGGATGGTCGCCCGCGAAGCACTCGGTCAGAACACCGTGGTCTCCAGCTCCGCGCTCAAGCGCTCCTACCGTGATCTGCTGCGCGAAAACGTTGACGTTTTCTTCGTGCACCTTGCCGGCTCGCAAGAGCTGATCTACAGCCGTCTTGCCGCTCGCAAAGATCACTTCATGCCACCGTCGCTGCTCGCCAGCCAGTTCGCAACGTTGCAGCCGCTCGAAGCAGACGAGAACGGCGTAGTCGTTTCTGTGGAAGGCACTATCGACGAAGTTGTCTCCCAGGCTGTTGACGCAGTCAAAGCGTACCAAGCGCGCAAGGCGGAAGCTCCGGCCGCTGCGCAGGTTAAGACCGCAGCCTAAACGGCACGGATTGCAGAGTACTGTTCAGTTTCCTTTTTTACGTACCGCTTACCGCTGGAGTATCTCTTCGAGATTCCCCAATTCCCAGCTTTTTGCTCTGACAACTGCAAGGACGCACCTCAATGAACCTTATTATCGCGGCCATTATCGGCATTGCGGCTATCGTGCTGCTCATCGCCGTGGCCAAAGTCCACCCGTTTATCTCTCTCATGGTTGGCTCGTTCGTTATGGCCGTGTGCGCTGGCGTACCATTCGACGAATCGTGGAATAGCTTCACTTCCGGCGTTGGCTCGACCGTCTCCAACGTTGGCTTGCTCATCGCATTCGGCTCGATTATCGGCACGCTGCTGTTCGCATCCGGTGGCGCTGACGTTATCGTTGACACGATTATGGCGAAAACGCCGCTGCAGATGCTGCCGTGGGCGATGGCGCTTATCGCCTTCATCGTCGGTATTCCGATGTTCTTCGAAGTCGGCGTCGTCATCCTCATCCCCGTTGTGCTGTTTGCAGCTCGCCGCGCTAAGGCCCCCGTCATTCTCCTCGGTATCTCCGCGCTTGCTGGTTTGTCCACGCTGCACGCCTTCGTGCCGCCGCATCCCGGCCCACTGGTCGCCATCTCTGCGCTCAATGCCAATCTCGGTGTCACACTGGCGCTCGGCCTGATCGTTGCTATTCCAACTGTCATTATTTCTGGCCCGCTTGCAGCTCGCCTGATGGCCAAGTGGGTGCCGATTCAGGCCCCCGAGCAGGAGGCTGAGAAGGAAGCTGTCAAAGACGAATCCAAGCGTCCGTCTTTTGCGCAGGCCATGACCGTCATTTTGCTGCCGGTAGTGCTGATGCTCGCTGCTTCTGTGGTTGACTTGACCGAGCAGACCAAGTCGGTGTGGGGCCGCGCGCTCGTGTTCATTGGCACGCCGCTGACCGCGCTGTTTATTACTGCCGTCGTGGCGATGGTGCTGCTCGGCTTCATGCAGGGCCGCACCCGCGAATTCATTAACGGCGAGGTTGGCAAGTCTTTCGCCTCCGTAGCTGGCATCGTGTTCATCGTGGGCGCTGGCGGCGGTTTCAAGCAGACCCTCGTCGATTCTGGTATTGGCGACGTAATCGCCCATAGTATTTCCGAATCCGCAATGAACCCGCTGTTCGCCGGCTGGCTGGTCGCCGTGCTCATCCGTCTTGCTACCGGTTCCGCCACTGTGGCCACTGTGACTGCGTCTGGCATTATGGTGCCGCTTGCTGCCGGCATGGACCCGACGCATCTGGCACTGCTCGTGCTCGCAATTGGCGCTGGTTCCGTGTTCTTCTCGCATCTCAACGATGCTGGTTTCTGGCTGGTCAAAGAGTACTTCGGCATGAGCGTTACGCAGACGTTAAAGACTTGGTCGCTGATGGAAACCATTCTTTCCGTGGTCGGCCTCGGCTGCGTGATGCTGCTCTCGCTGGTGTTGTGACGCCGTAGCCGTAGTCATAGTCGTATCTCTCATTAACACAATCAAGTGAATTCATTGAACTCAACCACAACGTCGTGAAAGGAATCACAATGCAGATTGGAATGATCGGACTCGGCCGCATGGGCGGCAACATGGCCAAGCGTCTCGCCGCCGGCGGGCACACGGTAGTCGGCTACGACATGTCGCCGGACTCCGGCCGTGACGTGGACTCGCTCGAAGCGCTCGTCGCTGCACTGGACGCCCCGCGCACGGTGTGGGTAATGGTTCCGGCCGGCAAGCCCACCGACAGTACCATCGACACCTTGTACGATCTGCTCGACGAGGGTGACATGGTGATCGACGGCGGTAATACCCGCTATGTTGACGATGCGCGCCATGCTGAGCAGCTCGCCGCCAAGGGCATCCACTTCATGGATTGCGGTGTTTCCGGTGGCGTGTGGGGTATCAAGCGCGGCTATGCGTTGATGGTTGGCGGCTCGGCGGAGGACTTCGAGCGCGTGCGGCCGCTGTACGAGACACTCAAACCGGAAGGCGAGTACGGTCTGGTGCACGCCGGCCCGGTGGGTGGTGGCCACTTCGCCAAGATGGTGCATAACGGCATCGAATACGGCATGATGCAGGCGTTCGGCGAGGGCTTCGCGACGATGGTCCGCTCTGAGCTGGTGAGCGACCCGGCTGCCGTGATGACCTCGTGGAAGTCCGGCTCAGTGGTTGGCTCCTGGCTGCTTGATCTGCTCGCCGACGCGTTTAAGAGTGACCCGACGCTGAAGGACATGCCGCCGGTTGCCAACGAGTCCGGCGAAGCGAAATGGATGATTGAGGCAGCGCTCGAACTTGGCGTGCCAACTCCCGCAACGGCTGCGGCACTGTACGCGCGCCAGACTTCGCGCGGTGGTGGCGATGATACGCTGCGTGTGGTTTCTACGATGCGCGCCCAGTTTGGCGGGCATGTGACGAAGGCGTAAGAGACGTACGCGTAAGCCCGCAGACTCCACTACGCTGTGCGTGTACTATGCGTGTTATTAATGACCATATTGTTCGCCGCAAGGCTACAATATGGTCATTAATGCATTAAGCGTCAAGTGAGAGGGTCGTTGTGTATCTATCGGTAAGTGAAGCCGCCGAACGCTTCAACCTGTCCAAGCGCCGCGTCCAACTGCTGTGCGAGCAGGGGCGCATCGAAGGCGCTGGCATGGTCAGTGGAGTCTGGCTGATTCCAGACACTGCCAGCAAACCGAAAGATCTCCGCCGCAGCCCCGATTTCGCCGAGCAGCCGAGCCTGTTCGAAACAGAAACCACGGTACTGACCCTCGACGACGTTTGCCAATCCCTATCCATCGCCAAAGCCACCGCAAAAAATTGGGTGCGACTCGGCAAGCTCACCCCGGACGTCAACGGTAAATACTTCAGTCCCAAGTATGTTGACTCGCTCGTTGCTGCCATCCGCTCCGGCAAAAACGATCGCCTCAAAAGCCGCCGCAACAAAAGCGGTGTCAGCGGCAGCGCACTGTACAAAGACTATGTGCATACGCAAGAGAATCGCGATTGCGTAGAAGCGCTACTTGAGCTGGGCGAAATCCACGGCGATAACGATCTGCGCGTAACGCTCGCCAACCTCGCCGTGCAAGCCTACTATCAGAGCCGTGGTATCGAGTATGGCAGCAATGACGTGCTCGTTGACTTTCTTGCCTGGCATCGCGATGACACGGTGTTTTATGGGCTTATCACCGACCTACTGCATAGTGACGCGGTTGCTCCGGAAACGCTGGCTCGACTGCATGACACCCTCAACCAGGGTATTCGCTTTGTTAAAGGTGAGGATTCGCTCGGCTTCGCATATATTTCGTTGCGCGATCTCGGTGAGCGCAAGCATGCGGGCGCGTACTACACGCCTGAAAACGTGGTCAATGAGCTGATTCGCGGCTTGTATGAGCATGATGCGCTGGCGTACAAAACTGTCTGCGACCCCTGCTGCGGCAGCGGTAATTTCTTGATCGGACTCGCACAGCGCGGTATTCACTGCGCCAACATGTACGGGCAGGATATCGACCCGATCAGCGTGTATCTTGCGCGCATCAATCTTGCGCTTATTGATCCGAGCTTGTCGCTGGACGATTTGCGCGAACACATCGTTATCAGTAATACGCTGCTCGACAAGCCTGATCGTTGCTACGATGTCGTATTCGGCAATCCTCCATGGGGCAGCGACTTCACCGCTGACGAAATCATCCGCTACCGATCGGTGTATCGCACTGCAGGAGACGCCAGCCTCGAGTCTTACGATCTGTTTATCGAACGCGCAATCGACATGCTGCGCGATGACGGCATGCTCGCGTTCGTACTGCCTGAAGCAGTACTGAGCGTGGCTACTCATCAGCCGGCGCGCCAAGTGTTGCTCTCCTCTTGCTCACTGGCTTTTGTCACGTATTTAGGCAATGTATTTTCCGGTGTGCAGTCGCCATGCGTGGTGCTTGGCGCTGCTAAACGCCATGCGGGGCGTATTGCTGGCTGCACCGTGCGCAATAGTGATCGCACGTTTATTATCGCCAAAGATCGCCGCAGCGATGATGGCGCATTGCCGCTGAACATGACTGACGCTGAATACGATTGCTTGCAAGCAATCGTTACCATTGACGACGCCGCGTATCTCAAAGGCAATGCGACGTTTGCGCTCGGCATTGTTACTGGCGACAACAAACGATACGTTGCTGAAGAACGTTTTGACGGTTGTGAAGACGTACTCAAAGGCAGCGATATTCTGCGCTATGGCATCAAACCAGCCAGTCATTATCTGCGGTTCGAACCGGACTTGTTCCAGCAGGTTGCGCCAGTAGAAGTGTATCGTGCGCCGGAAAAACTGTTGTACCGATTCATTAGCGAAGTGCCTGTATTCGCCTACGATGACGCGCAAACGCTGTCATTGAACAGCTGCAATATCTTGATTCCGCGCATTCCCGGTCTCGATATGAAATACGTGCTGGCAATCCTTAATTCCAGCCCGGTCGCCTACATGCTCATGCAGCAATATCATTCGGTAAAACTGTTGCGCTCGCACCTTGAGAGCATTCCGATTCCGATGGCGAGCGACGCGGTGCAAGCTGATATTGTGCGGCAAGTGAATCGCATTATGCGCGCATCCGGCTCGGTAGAGACGCTGTATGACGAGCTTGATGAGACGATTATGCAGCTCTACGGATTGAGCCGCCGTCACATTGCGACTATTCGCAAGACGCTTGAGGGGCGCAATCTGTTGCTGCGATAGGCTTACAGCAGGCGATCGCCTGATTGATTGCCTAGTCGCAGAGCCCAAGGAGGCAGCATGATCGACGGATTTAAAAAGTTTATTTCTCGCGGCAACATGATCGATATGGCCGTCGGCGTGGTTATGGGCGGCGCGGTCACTGCCGTAGTGAACGCGATCGTCAACAGCGTGATCAATCCGCTGATCGCAATGATTTTCGGCAAACCAAACATGGACGGTTTGCTGGCAATCACCTTCAACGGAGCGACGATCTCGTTCGGCGCAGTATTAGGCTCGCTGCTGAACTTCCTCGTTATCGCAGTGGCCGTGTACTTCTGCATTCTCGTGCCGATTAACAAACTACGTGATATGTCAGAAGCATTGCTGTCAAAAGCGAAAATCAGCGCAGTGTTAGGTGGCGATCACGCCGAAGCGGGGGAGAGCAGCTCTGCCGACAAGACTGCAAAAACTGATAATTCCGATGCGCTCACACCCGAACAGCAAACGGTCGTACTGCTTCAGCAGATTCGCGACGAACTTACTGCCCGCCGCGAATCCGCTAGCTCTACTGGTTCTGCTGCTAGCGCTACTGAAGAAGCACGATGATCGCTTGCGTGAGATTTGCGTGAGCGTAGCGCTTACTTCAATCCCTTCCACGCCACACTTTCAGGATTCCATCCGCGGCCAGCATTAGTCACATACTCGTTGACGTTGGTGGTATACAGGTGCTCGCCGCTGTTCGGATTGTACATGCGGTACACGGTCACCTGGCCGGCCGGGTCAACGTACCAGGCAATACCCTCATTGCGCCAGCCGAGCGAAACCAGATGATCATGCTCGCCCTTGCTGAGCGTCCAATTATGCTGGCCGTTATTCGGATTGTATTCACGGTACACAGGCTGAAGATTTGTGTCCGTCGCGTCAGTTTTCGCTGCTTTGAACGCCGTGTTTTCGTTGTTCCAACCGGCGTGGATGAGCATATCGCGTTCCGCAATGCTGGTCGTGTAATGATGTACGCCGGCGTTCGGATTGTATAGGCGATACACGTCGATCGGCGTGCCAGTGGGCTGGTTGCTGTGATGACCAGTATCGCCGCCCTGCGCGATCTGATCGAAGATTTTTTCTAGATCCTGTACGTAGGAGTCAACCTTACCGATAACCTGCTTGGCATCCTCGATCGCCTGCTGCGCGCGCTGCACAGCCTGCTCCGTTTTCTCCAGCTTCTGCTGCACGTCATCGAGCTTACTGTTCGCATCGTTCAGCGCAGCAATATGCGAGTCGATGTTCTGCTCAGCTCGCTGAATCACCGTTTTCAATTCGGGCGTGATGCCAGGAGTATTTTCGAGCGCTTCAAGTCGCGTTTTAGCTTGCGAGAGTCGCTCAGTAGCAGTATTCACTGCGGTTTTCGTATCCGATAATGCTTTGCTGATGGTGTCAAAAGCGTCGGTCGTGCCAGCAGACTGATCAGCAGTAGTACTGATATTCGACATCGCATTGGTGAGCGTGCTGGTATCACTCAGATCGGCAGCAGATGCGCCTGTTGCCAACGTTCCCATCATTGCAAACGCTGTCGCACTCGCGATCAGCACTTTGGTAAAACTCTTCATCATCCGCCCCTTCCTGGCCCATATGGCGTATGCACACGTAGTCACCCACATGGTACGCCGGCGCGCCCGGCCGGTGAACCAACGAAATTGGTGCCGTTGTCGTATTAAGCGAGCGACAACATACGAAGGCCGCCTACGGTAAGAATGTGGTGGTATCCCATCATCCTCACCGCAGGCGGCCTTCGCTGTACTTTTTGTTTACGAGGGTTCACGCGCTCACGTGAGCACAAGCACGAGTGCGCGCGATATCATCACTTCGCAGACTTCAACCCCTGCCAGGCAATGCCCTCCTTATGCCAGCCGCGCTGACCATTCACCTCATACTCGCCCTTGCTCGTGGTGTACATATGCTCGCCATTATTCGGGTTGTACAAGCGATACACCGTCACCTCGCCGGTCGCATCCGTATACCATGCGATTTGCTCGTTATTCCAGCCGAGCGAAACCAGATGATCATGCTCGCCCTTGCTCAGCGTGAAATTATGGTTACCATCGTTCGGATTGTATTCGCGGTATACCGGCTTGATATTCGGATTCGTATCGTCGCGATTCGTCGCATAGAACGAAATGTTCTCATAGTTCCAACCTTTGCCCACGAGAAAATCGCGCTCGCCAGCGCTTATTGTGTAATGATGCAATCCTGCATTCGGGTTAAACAAGCGGTATACCGGTACGAGGCTATGCGCGGCGTTATATGCTGCCTGCGCTTTGTCAAGCGCCGCCTTTGCTGCGTCCAATTCCTTTTGTGCTGTATCCACTTTTTCTTGCGCAGCCCTGACCTTCGCTTCAGCTTCAGCATTATTCGCATACGCTGCGAACGCGTCGCGGAATTCGATCACCGTCATCGAACCGGCGTGCGAACTGCCGCGCCACACTACTTCGTTAGACCAGTCAGTGTTGTGATTGACTGCGAATCCCATACTGACAATGTCCGCATCCACGAAGTTGAGATAATGACCGGTGTTGTGATACAGGTTGGGATATTTCGCACTGATCTCGCCCCCATGGTGCCGATTCGCATTGAGAAAAGCACCGTCAACATACTGACCGTTGTAGCTACCGGTGGCAGCGGCAAGGTTGAACGCGGTTTTCTCGTCGGAATACCAGCCGAGCATCGCACCGTTCAGCGTGCTTTCAGTAGTGCCACCAGTGTATTCGCCGAACGGCCCCCATATGAGATTTTCCCAACCGTTATACGTACGCGCGTGATCGAGATTATGTGCTGAATAGAACGAGTTCACGATGGCCTGTGCTACGAATTCAAGGTTCACGGTGAGCGCGTTGAGATTATTAGAGCTGCCAGTGCGCACACCGTTGACCGCGTCGTAGTAGTTCAGCGTCTGCGTGAGATTATCGAGCGTGTCCGGGCCACCAGACTTCCCGAGCGTGACCAACTGGTCGTACCAGCTTGGCTTATCGATCTTGCCTAACAGCACATCGAGTGCAGCCTGCGCGTCTGCTTTCTGCGCGGCGGTTGAAGTAACACTATCGCGCACGTATTCAAAGAACCCTTGCGCGCTTTTCTTTGCAGCTTCAGCCTGCTGCGCATTCTTCGCATCCGTAAGCTCCTTGTTGGCAGCATCGAGTGCAGCCTGCTTGTCGGCAACCGTCTGCTTTGCAGCATCAAGATTGGCTTTAGTAGTGTCGGTGGTAGTCGTGCTGCTTCCCGTGCTGCCAGTTGTGCTGTCGGTCGCCGTATCCGCCATCGCTCCCGGCGTAAAAGCGCCCAGCATCGCAATCGCTGCAATACTCGCCGCCAATAGCTGTACTTTCGCGCGCCATCCGCGTGCGTGAGTTATCACTCCACCCTGTTTCATCCCATCATCCTTTCCTTCACTCTTCCAGTGCGTGAGGCAAATCCCACTTCGCGCAAACACTTAACGTCATCGGTAAGCGTTGTATTGCGTACATTGCCACGCAGTACATGATCATGCCCCACTCGCTATCTATTGTAATGAGCGTAGGTGTCGCAAACATTGCTCGACAATACCCCCGTACTGTGCTGTTGCGCGTGTTACGCGCTAAGGGGAGTGGGGTATGGAATAATGGCAACGTATGCACCGGCAGCGATTGCGTCGGTGCCCATAACCGCGCAGTCTTGCCACGGCGGAACGGAGAGAGAACCGGCGTCTGTGAGGACTGACTACTCCGCGGCTATACCAAGGAGATCACTATGGTTGATCAGAAAGATCAATCCGCAGCTGCATCCGCGAAGACAGAGGATGCAACACTTTCAGAAGAAGTGCGCGCCCAGCAGGCGTTGCTTAATGATACTGACCCGTCGTTGACCGATGCGAGCGAGGTCGCCAAGGCGCTGAACGTCGATATGGCCACCGGCCTGAGCTCGGATGAGGCCAAGCGCCGTCTTGAAAAGTTCGGCCCGAACCAGCTGGCTAGCGCGCCGCCGGTGCCGAAGTGGAAGAAGTTCCTCGCACAGTTCCAGGATCCGCTGGTCTACCTGCTGCTTGTCGCCACCGCGATTTCGGTGGTCGCATGGTTCATTGAGCGCGCAAATACGCCGGGAGCCGGCGAACCAGTGCCGTTTGATGCACTGGTGATCGTGCTGATCCTGATCATCAATGCTGTTTTGGGCTACATTCAGGAAGCCCGCGCCGAGCAGGCCGTCGCCGCGCTCGCGCAGATGACCGCGCCGCAAACCGCCGTTCTGCGCGACGGCAAGGTCGTGCACATCAACACCACTGACGTCGTCCCCGGCGATATCGTCGTACTCGGTGAAGGCGACACCGTCTCCGCCGATGGTCGACTGTTTGCCGCCGCAAGCCTGCGCATCGCAGAAGCGAGCCTGACCGGTGAGTCTGTGCCGGTCGGCAAGAAGCCGGAAACGCTCGCGGAAGCCAAGGCGCTCGGCGACCGCTCGAACATGATCTTCAACGGCACGTCCGTCACGCAGGGCACCGGCCGCGCGATCGTCACTGGCACCGGCATGAACACGCAGGTCGGCAAGATCGCCGACATGCTCGCCGCCACCGACGACGAAGCCACCCCGCTGCAGAAGGAAATGGCGCACGTCTCCAAGATCCTCGGTCTCGCGGTGTGCATCATCGCTGTGGTCGTGCTCGCCGCGCTCGCCCTCACGCAGGGCTTCCACTCGGTGCACGACATCATTGATTCGCTGCTGCTGGCCGTTTCGCTGGCCGTTGCTGCTGTGCCAGAAGGCTTGGCTGCAATCCTGACCGTTGTGCTCGCGCTCGGCGTGCAGCGCATGGCCAAGCACAACGCGATCGTCAAGAAGCTCAGCTCTGTGGAAACGCTCGGTTCTGCGTCTGTGATTTGCTCTGACAAGACCGGTACGCTCACCCGCAACGAGATGACCGTTGAGCGCGTGGTGACGCCGAGCGGCGAAGTGCAGATTACTGGCACCGGTTACGCACCAGAAGGCCGCATGGTGATGGTCGGCGCCGCTGACGGCGATCTGGCTGTGCCGGCTGACGTTGCTGCCGAAGTGATGGCGACGCTCGGCGCGGGCACGCTCGCAAACGATGGCGATCTGCGTCAGAGCGAAACCAAGTCCGGCACGTGGGAAGCGATCGGCGATCCGACTGAAGTCTCGTTGATCGTTGCTGCACGTAAGATTCACGCTGATAAGAAGTATGCGAACTTCGAGCGCGTGGCTGAAATTCCGTTCACGTCTGAGCGCAAGCGCATGGCAATCGTCGCAAAGGACAATGCCGATGCTGGCAACCTGACCGTGTTCGCGAAGGGTGCGCCGGACGTGCTGCTCAGCTACTGCACGCGTATTGCCGTGGGTGGCGCGGTTCGCCCGCTCACCGAAGGTGATCGTCAGACGATTCTCGCGACCGTCGAAAAGCTGTCCGGCGAGGCATATCGAACCCTTGGCGAGGCGTACCGTCCGCTCGGCGTCTCCTCGCTGACCGAAGTCCCCGGCATTGTGACGAACTCGGCCGGCCAGATCACCGACATCTCGGAACAGTCCGATGTAATCGAATCTGATCTGATCTGGGCCGGCATGGTCGGCATCATCGACCCGCCGCGCACTGAGGTTCGCGATTCCGTGGCTGAAGCGCATCGCGCTGGCATTCGCACCGTCATGATCACCGGCGACCACCCGCTCACCGCCGCTCGTATTGCTTCTGATCTGGGTATTATCGAGCGCGGCGGCAAGGCGCTCACCGGCGATCAGCTGGACGAGCTGGCTGCACAGGGCGAAGCCGCATTCGACAAGGCAACCAGCGAAGTCTCCGTCTACGCGCGCGTGGCTCCGGAGCACAAGCTCAAGATCGTTGAGTCTTTGCAGCGCCAGGGCAACATCGCCGCCATGACCGGCGACGGTGTGAACGATGCCCCGGCCGTCAAGTCTGCTGATATTGGCGTGGCCATGGGCATCACCGGCACCGAAGTCACCAAGGAATCCGCGAAGATGATCCTCGCGGACGACAACTTCTCGACCATCGTTGCCGCCGTGCGCGAAGGCCGCGTGATCTTCGACAACATCCGCAAGTTCCTGCGCTATCTCTTGAGCTCCAACGTGGGCGAAGTGTTCACCGTGTTCGGCGGCGTTATGCTCGCCGGCGTGCTCGGCATCACTCAGCCTGGTACGCAGGGCGTGACCGTGCCGCTGCTCGCCACGCAGCTGCTGTGGATCAACCTGCTCACCGACGCCGCTCCGGCCCTGGCGATGGGCGTTGACCCGCAGACTGACGACGTGATGGCCCGCAAGCCGCGCCGCCTGACCGACCGCGTGATCGACAAGGACATGTGGATTGACATCGCGTTCATTGGCATCATCATGGCCGCCGTGACGCTGATCGGCATGGATATGCACCTCGCCGGTGGCCTGTTCACCGACCGCTCCGTGGACGCGCTCGGCCACGATGCGCAGATGACCGAAGCCCGTACAATGGGCTTCACCATCCTCGTGTTCGCGCAGCTGTTCAACGCAATCGCCTCGCGTTCCGCCCGCCAGTCCGCGTTCGTGGGCCTGTTCAGCAACAAGTGGCTGTGGGGCGCAATCGGCATCTCGATCCTGCTGCAGGTCGTGGTGATCTACGTGCCGTTCCTGAACGACGCGTTCGGCACCACGCCGCTCGACTTCGTCGCATGGTTCGAGTGCATCGGCCTAGCGGCGATCGTGCTGGTGGCCTCTGAGATTTACAAGGCCATCATGCGCGCGGTCGACAAGAGCCGCGGTGTAAACGCGTGATTGTGTAAACGCCCATAATCAACAAAGAGGCTCCCCACGGGGAGCCTCTTTCGGTATATGACTTCTGATGCTAGCGGAGCGTCAGAAGGTTTCTGGGTGTTGGAGACTGTCAGTCGTTAATCTCAGCCTTGTAGAAGTTAATATACGAACGGCTCGGGGTCGGTCCGCGCTGACCCTGATAGTGCGAACCAGTCTCCTTCGAACCGTACGGGTGCTCAGCAGGGGAACTCAGCTGGAAGAAGCACATTTGACCAATCTTCATACCAGGCCACAGCTTGACCGGCAGCGTGGAAACATTGCTTAATTCCAGTGTGATATGACCCTCAAAACCAGGGTCAATAAAGCCAGCAGTCGAGTGGGTCAGAATCCCCAAGCGACCCAGCGAGCTCTTGCCTTCAAGGCGCGCGGCGATCGTCGCATCAAGCGACACATACTCCCACGTCGAGCCGAGCGCAAACTCGCCCGGGTGCAAAATCCACGGCTCATCAGGCGCAACCTCGAACTGTTCAGTCAACGCGCCCTGATTTTCCGCCGGATCCACATACGTGTATGCGTGATTGTTAAACAGGCGGAAGAAACGGTCGAGACGCACATCAATCGACGCGGGCTGCACCATTTCAGGCGTCCACGGATCCAGTGAAATATGGCCGTCCTCGTGGGCGGCGATGATGTCGCGATCGGACAGCAGCATGGGATCTCCTTGATTGTTGGTATCGATACGCTGCTCCAAGTCTACTGCGTACCTGTCTGCCATGCGCTTGGGCGCGCGTATCGAGCGTATGCGCCTGAATTCTCAGGAAGCTTTCAGACAACCGCAGACTTGTTTCAAGGAACGGGTGTTTTACTATTACATGTCAGCACAAGGCCGACGGGAATCACGGCAGCAGCGATTCCCAATAACTGAACCCTTTCTTCTTCTCTCCTTTCTCTCCCCGGCGCCAACCCCGCCGGGGTTCTTTTTTGCGCGCCGGCCCTAGCGCCATCATCCAAGCGTGATACAAGCCGCTGCTGTGCGCTGCGCAACAGGTATATTGGGGCGGTATGAGCGAAGATGCAGCGAATAACAGCACGGTCGGCAATGATCCGTTGACAGTCTCCCACGTGCGATATTCGCGCGGCGGTGGCGAAACAGCCCCCGGGCGCCCAATGTTCTTGTGCCTGCACGGCTGGGGTTCAAACGAAGATGATATTGCTGACATCATGCGCTATATCGCGCCGTACAACGATTACGCAGCCCTGCGCGCGCCGATTACGCTTGAACCCGAACGCCCGCACCCCGGTCATCCTGATCTGCCTGCTACGCCGGGCGCATACTCGTGGTTCATGGAAGCAACACCGTCCGGCGACGATCTTGACCGTGCAGCCTTCGCGGCAGCCAGTGCCATTGATCGTTGGGTGGATGAGCATATTCCGCTCGAACGCGATGTAGTACCGCTCGGATTCTCACAAGGCGGTTTGCTGGCCGTGCAGCTGCTGCGTATTCACCCGGAACGCTACCGTGCAGCTATATCGTTATCCGGCTACCTCGCGCCCGGTAGTGTGCCTGGTACTGCGCCGGCTGATGAGCGGCTTGCAGACTATGAGATTCCTGTGTTCTACACGTATGGCAAAAACGATACGGTGATTCCTAAATACGAGCTTTTTGCGGCCGCCGCATGGCTAGAAGAACATACGTGGTTGACGACGAAAAGCTATCACGGTTTAGGCCATGAAGTGAGCATGGACGAATTCGCTGACCTACGCCAGTGGATGCTCCTGCACGACCTCTCCTCCGGTGTGTTGTGACTGTGATGCGTTAGGTCGCATGTTAGAAGCTTGAATCAGCGTCCACGCTCATCACATAGACGTTGCGTCGCAATGCCTTCGCTTGCGCACGCGTAATGTCGCCAGCCTCATACATGTCTTGAATCACACCCAATTCAATACCGTAGCTTTCGCGCTTCACGTCCTCAGCTTTAGCAATCGCCTCCGCACTACCACCCATGTTCGGGCGCGCACGCAATGCAGACTCTGCACGTCGATAATCAAGCAGCAGCATTGAGCAATGCTCAGTGTTGTACTGGTCGTGCGTCATCTCCTCATACAGTCGGTCAATCACGTGATCGAACGCGTGCAGTTGCACCATGCGCGTGTGCGCGAAAATCTCATCGTCACTAAACAGTGGCGTAGTGCGGCGAATCTTACTGCTTGTGCGGCGAACCAGCGTGAGCGTACGGCGTTGCAACGCGCGCAAACGGCCCCTAATCTGCCACATCGCATGGCCGGAATTGCGATCGGTGTCAATGTGACGCAGTGAATTCATAATCTGATCCAGCAGACGTTCGCACGCTTCGATTTCCAGATCGCGATCGTGCGCGGACTGGGTAGCGTCACGGCGCTGTTTCACATCAGCCAGACGCTGCTTGACGTAATCCTTCTCCCAGCCGAGCGCATCAATCTGCAGTTGTGCATAGCCTTGCGGATCAAGCTCACCGACGCGCTGCTTAAGCCTGGTAATACGCTTCGTATACGAGTCGATCACCATCAAAATTGCGCGGCGATTATCGTCCGTAACACGGCCGGTCAGCTCCTCGACCGTGCGGCGCAATACTTCGATCGTAATCTCCGTCATCTCCAATGACGTGTCTTTCGAACGGTTTGGCGCGAGCAGCGGCAGCAGGAAGTTTGCGAGCAACAGCGTCACGATAATCACGCCGGAAGCGACGAAAATCAGCTCGTCACGCATAGGGAACCAGTGGCCGTTCGCCAACGCGTACGGGATGGTAAACATCAGCGATAGCGTAATGGTGCCCTTGGCGCCGCCGAACGTCATCACTGCAGCAGAACGCAGTCGTTCCGGCGTCATCTTACGGCGCAAATGCGTGGTTTGATCGCGAGCAATACGCAGCATCGCGCTCACCCACAGGAAACGCATGACAATCACCACGCAGGAAACCAGCAGAATCACGCCAATCAGCAGCGTATTACTCACGCCCGGGTCATCCCAACTGGTACCCATTGCATCCGGTAGCAGCATGCCCAGCAGAATAAACACTGCGCCGTTCAACGTAAACGACAGCACGCCCCACACGCTGCTCGACACAATATTCGTGCGCGCCACGTTCGGGCCGATACCCGTGCGGTCGAAGCGAATAAACAACGCAGACGCCACCACCGAGAGAATGCCGGACACGTGCGCCACATCTTCGGCAGCCAAATACAGCAGGAACGGTAGGAACAACTCCATGAGAATGCGCGTGGTAGTTGTTTCCCAACCGAGCGAGCGAATGGTTTCGAACAGCCAGTTGGCGATGATGCCGATCGTCAGGCCAAACATTGCGCCGCCAATAAACGAGAGCACAAATTCGCCTGCTGCTTCACCGACTTCAAAACGTCCGGTGATTGCCGCTGCAATTGCAAACTGGAAGCCGACGATACCGGATGCATCGTTGAACAGTGATTCGCCTTTGAGCACGCCCATTTGGCGTCGTGTGAGCGCCGCTTCTTTGCCGAGTGAGGAGACGGCGACCGCGTCGGTTGGGCCGAGTGCTGCGCCGAGCGCGAGAGCTGCAGCAAGCGGAATCGCAGGCCAGATTGCGTGCAAAATAAACCCGACTGCGGCCATGGTGGCAATTGCGAGTCCAATAGCAAGCGACAGTGACAGCTTGATTGATTTCAGCAGTTCTGACTTGTCGATTTCATGCGCTTCCAAGTACAGCAGCGGCGCGATAAACAGCACCATGAACAGTTCCGGGTCGAGTTCAATCTCCGGGAAAAATGGCAGCTGTGACGCAATGGCACCGAGTGCAATCTGCACGAGTGGCGTGGAAACTTTCGGAATAAACCGGCTGATAAATGAAGACAGTACGACCGCCGCGATGATGCACAAAATGAGCTGAAATACCGCCACGGTCTCCTCCTTCTTTGCGCGGCCGGCCTTGCGCGTCCAGCCTATCAGCCTCGCGCTTCACGCCATGTTACGTTTCTCGCTGGGCGGTGCGCGATTGCACCGGGTTGCAAAAACACGCTCTGTTAGCGCTCGTGTACACTGGCTTGCATGACTGCTTTCCCAACTGCTTCAACGATTGCTTCCATGCCGATTGACGAGGCGATGATGCGCGCACTGACGTTGGCGCAGGCGGCGGCAAGCGAGGGCGAAGTACCGGTTGGTGCACTCGTATTGGATGCTGACGGCACAGTGATCGGCGAAGGGCGTAATGCGCGCGGTGGAGGGGAACCTGATCCGCTCGCGCACGCCGAAGTGCTGGCTATGCGCGCAGCTGCTGAACACCTCGGTACTTGGAATCTCGCCGACTGCACGCTCGTGGTCACACTGGAACCCTGCCCGATGTGTGCGGGCGCGTGCTTGCAAACTCACGTCGGACGTATCGTGTTCGGCGCGTGGGATGCGAAGCTCGGCGCGTGCGGTTCCGTTTGGGATATCCCGCGCGACCCGCACATCGGTCACACGCCTGAAGTGTACGGCGGCGTGCGCGAGAACGAGTGCGCGGTGGTGCTCGCTGACTTCTTCGCTGCACGGCGGTAAGAAGGCTTTTCGCGTTTGATGTGTATGTCGAAACTTGCCGTTGTGTTGAATGGTTATTGCGTTGACCGTGGTAACGCTCCCTCAGTCGCGCTGCGCGCGCCGGCACCTCCGCAATCGGCGTGATCACGTACCATCGATATCGGTACGAAATTGGTACGAGAACATCCGTCCGGCAACAGCCCAAGGAGCAGCAATGTCGCTTATCGAACAATTCCATGGTTCCGCAACAGACGGAACGAAACTCACCGCGATCTACGCCGAGCAGCCGAGCGCGAATGTTGCTTTCGCATTGATATTCCCCGGCGATGATTTGCCGCGACTGGTGCATTGGGGGCGCCCGATCGCCGCTCCGCGCGAATCCACCATCCTGAGCTTGTATGATGCTCTTCGTCCGCAGCGCGTCTCCGGTGCGCTCGACGAAACCGCGTGGCCATCCATCCTGCCCACGCAGGCCGAATCGTGGATCGGTGCCCCGCGCTTTTCTGTTCGCCGCGCTGGTGCTGAACTGTTCTGCAAGTTCACCGTCACGGATATTGCCGTTTCAAAACCCGTATCCGACGGCTGGTTTGTGCCCGATACTGTGCCAGAAGGTAAGGAAGCAGACGTAGCGACACGGCCCGTAGATGTGGCTGCCGGCGTGCACGCAGATGGCAGCTCGATCATCGTGCCGACTGTTGTGGTGAGCGCGCAAGATGCTGAGCAAGGTGTGGGCATTCGCTGGACCTGCGAGCTTGACGAATCAGGTCTGATTCGTCAACAGCTCACGGTTACCAATCTTGTCGGTGACGCTGCCGATCTCGAAATCGGTCAGGTCGAACTCGGCTTCGCACTGCCCGCGATCGCTACCGAAATCCTCACCACCACCGGCCACCACTTACGCGAACGCAGCCCGCAACGCCAGCCGCTTACCATCGGGCGTTTCGAAAAGGTCTCGATGGCCGGTCGCCCCGACTTCGATGCCTCGCTGCTACTCACCGCAGGCGTACCCGGATTCGGTTTCGAGCATGGCGAAGCGTACGCCGTGCACGTCGGCTGGAGTGGTAACAGCGTGCTCTCCGCCGAACGCCAGCCATACACGCAAGGTGTAATCGGTGGCGGCGAAGTGCTGCTCGGCGGCGAAATCACACTCGCGCGCGGCAACGAATACACGACCCCGTGGGTGTACGGATCGTATGGCGACGGATTGAACGAAATCGCCGCGCGATTCCATCACTATCTGCGATCGCGCCACCCGCAGCTCGTTGTCAAACCACGCCCAGTCATTCTCAACACGTGGGAGGCCGTGTACTTCCAGCACGATTACGATACGCTCACCGCGCTCGCTGACAAGGCTGCGGCGACCGGCGTCGAACGCTTCGTTGTAGACGACGGTTGGTTTGGCTCGCGCCGCGACGACACTAGTGGTCTTGGCGACTGGCAGATTGCGCAAGACGTGTGGCCTGACGGTCCGAAGAGCCTGCGCGCGTTGGCGGATTACGTGCACGGCAAAGGCATGGAATTCGGTCTGTGGTTCGAGCCGGAGATGGTGAACCCTGATTCTGATATGTACCGCGCGCATCCCGACTGGGTTTTGCGCCCGACCGCAGGCCGCCTGCCAATGCAAGGGCGCTCGCAGCAGGTTGTTGATCTCACCAATCCAGACGCGTACGACTATGTGTTCGGTGCGATGGATGCTTTGGTGAGCGAGCTCGGTATCGACTACATCAAGTGGGATCACAACAAGCTCGTCACCGAAGCGGTCTCGCCGCGCACCGGCCGCCCGGCTGTGCACGCGCAGACGCTCGCCGTCTACCGCATCTTCCGCGATCTCAAAGCCGCGCACCCAGGGCTCGAGATCGAAAGCTGCTCGTCCGGCGGCGGGCGCGTCGACCTCGGTATTCTTGAGTTTGCGGATCGTATTTGGGTATCTGACTGCGTAGACCCGGTCGAGCGCGCCGACATCCAGCGCTACACGTCGCTGCTCGTGCCGCCGTTCATGATGGGCGAGCACGTGGGAGCCAGCCCCGCGCACTCCACGCAGCGCGCCACCAGCCAGGAGCTGCGCATGACGATGGCGTTCTTTGGGCATATGGGCGTCGAATGGAATCTGCTCAAGGAGCCGGCAGACGCCGTCGCGAAGCTGGGCGAGTGGATCGCCGAATTCAAGAAGCACCGCGCCTGGTTCGCAATCGACACCTGCGTGCACGCGGACACTGATTCGGCCGTGCGTGTTGACGGCATGGTCAAGCCCGACCGTTCCGCCGCGTTCTACCGGTTCACGCAGCTGACGACCGGGCAAACCTACCCGGCCGCGCCCGTGCGCTTGCCTGGGCTTGACCCGGATGGCGTGTACCGCATCCAGCCATTGTGGCTCGATCTTGATCTGGATGGCCTGAAGCTCGGCAACGGGCAGTCGCCGCTCGGCTGGTGGACGAAGGACGGCGTGCTGATGAGCGGTCGCGCGCTCGCGACCTACGGCCTGCGCCCGCCGTCGATTCATCCAGCGCAATCGGTGTTGTTCACCGCCATTCGGCAGTGATACTCCGCATCGCATATGCGGCCGTACATTAGTGAGTATGCGGTAGCCCTCGGCCCCCTCGGCTGAGGGCGAGCCGTCGAGAAAACGCCTGCGGCGTTTTTAGGTGAGGAATGAGCGACAGCGAATCAGAAAAACGCTCGCGCAGCGAGTCCGTAATTGCGGGACGGCTGGCGGCCGTAGGCCGACTGGGGGAGCGTCACCACAGTAGATGTGATACATATACAGTTATGAGTCGTACGCATTGAAGCTGAAGGAGCCGATGATGACCTCGTTCAACCGTCAAACTCTTCCTGACACCGTTCGCACAAACGGCGCAACTCCAAACCCGTGGTGGACCAACGCAGTCGTCTACCAGATTTATCCACGTTCCTTCCAAGACACGAACGGCGATGGCTTCGGCGATATCAAAGGCATCACCAGTCGCCTCGACTATCTCGCTGACCTTGGTGTCGACGTGCTCTGGCTATCCCCGGTATACAAGTCCCCGCAAGACGACAACGGCTACGACATCTCCGACTATCAGGACATCGACCCGCTGTTCGGCACGCTCGCTGACATGGACGAGCTGATCGCCGAAGCGCACCAGCGCGGGCTGAAAATTGTCATGGATCTCGTCGTTAACCACACTTCCGACGAGCACGCGTGGTTCCAAGCGTCCAAAAATCCCAACGACCCGCACGCCGATTGGTATTGGTGGCGCCCCGCGCGCCCCGGCACCACGCCTGGCACGCCCGGCGCCGAGCCAAACCAGTGGGGCTCCTACTTTGGGGGTTCCGCATGGGAATACTGCCCAGAACGCGGCGAATACTTCTTCCACCAGTTCTCCAAAAAGCAGCCGGATTTGAACTGGGAGAACCCGGCAGTGCGCCGCGCAGTGTACGACATGATGAACTGGTGGCTCGACCGCGGCGTTGACGGCTTCCGCATGGATGTCATCACGCTGATTTCCAAGCGCACGGACAAGAACGGCAAACTCCCCGGCGAAGTTGGCTCCGAAATCCCCGATGGTCCGGTCGGCGAAGAAGGTTACTCCAGTCCGAATCCGTTCTGCGCAGACGGCCCGCGTCAAGACGAATTCCTCGCCGAAATGCGTCGCGAAGTCTTCGACGGTCGCAGCGGCTTCATGACCGTGGGCGAAGCGCCCGGCATCACACCCGCGCGCAACGAGCACATCACCGACCCCGCAAACGGTGAACTCGATATGCTCTTCTTGTTTGAGCACGTCGACTTCGACTGCGACGGCACCAAGTGGAAGCCGCGCCCGCTCGACCTGCCGCGTCTCAAGCAGATCATGGCCGGCTACCAGACCGCCGTTGCGGGCGTCGGCTGGGCTAGCCTGTTCGACGGCAACCATGATCAGCCGCGCGTCGTTTCCCGCTGGGGTGACGACACGACCGACGAGGCCCGCGTGCGCTCTGCCAAAGCGCTCGCGCTGATGTTGCACATGCACCGTGGTACCCCATACGTGTATCAGGGTGAAGAACTCGGCATGACCAACGCGCACTTCACGCGCCTTGACCAGTATCGCGATCTCGAATCACTCAATGCGTATCGTCAGCGCGTCGAAGAAGCCCACGTGCAGTCGGCCGAGTCAATGCTGGCTGGCATCGCCGCGCGCGGTCGTGACAATTCGCGCACGCCAATGCAGTGGGATGATTCCACGTATGCCGGCTTTACCACGCCGGACGCAGCAGTCGAACCGTGGATCGCAGTCAACGACAATCATGTGACCATCAACGCGGCAGCTGCAACTGCTGATCCTCACTCTGTCTACGCGTTCTACCAGCAATTGATCGCTCTGCGTCACAACAATCCGATCGTGGCAGCCGGCTCCTGGAAACTGATCGACGCCGACGACGAGCATATTTACGCGTTCGTACGCGCGCTCGACGGCGAACGTCTGCTCACTGTTGTCAACCTGTCCGGCGGCACAGTCACTCTGCCGCACGATACTGCCGAGTTGGTTGCCGATGGTGTTACCGAGCCGGATGTGGTGATCGCCACACACAGCGCATCGCACGCGGTGGTGTCTCTCGCTAACAACGAGCTCGACCCGTGGGAAGGCATCGTTATCCGCCTGTGACCGCGCTGTAATACAGATTGGCGCCGAATAGCGAGGTGGAAGGTGGCGCAGATGATGGAATCCGCGCCACCTTCGCCTAGACCGCCGCTTACAATTACCGCTTATGGAACAGAAAGACGTCCTTAAAGCATTGCAGCGTGACCATGCGGCCGAACTGAAAAAGGCCGCCGAACGGTTGAAGGGGACCGCTCGCCACACCGAAATTATTCCGTCGCCTGTCCTGTCAGAGATGACTGGGCATGAGATTCTGCTCAAGCCGGAAAATCTTCAGGTAACCGGATCGTTCAAGATTCGCGGCGCATACAACAAGATCGCCTCCCTATCCGAGGAACAGCTCGCGCACGGCATCGTCACCGCATCCGCCGGCAACCATGCGCAGGGCGTAGCGTACGCGGCTCGTGAGCGCGGCGCTAAGGCAACAATCTGCATGCCGACCATCACCCCACCATTGAAGGTCGATGCCACCAAAGCGTACGGCGCTGACGTGGTGCTGTACGGCGACGTATTCGACGAGGCTGCGGCCCATGCTGCTGAGCTCGCTGAAACGCAGGGCATGATCTTCGTGCCGCCGTTCGACGATTACGAGGTCATCTGCGGCCAGGGCACGATCGGCCTCGAAATCCTCGAAGACGTGCCGAACGTCACCGATGTGGTCGTGCCGCTGGGCGGCGGTGGCCTCGGTGCCGGTGTGGCGCTCGCCATCAAGACGTTCAAGCCGGAAGTGCGCGTGATCGGCGCGATCCCGGAGGGTAGCCCCGCGTTCAAGAACTCGTTCGCTGCTGGCCGCGTGGTGCCTGCAGATCGTGTGGTCACTTCCGCTGAAGGCGTGGCGGTGAAGCACCCGGGCGATCTGCCGTTCGCGCTGCTCAACGAGTTCCTTGACGATCTGGTGACCGTCACCGAGCGCGATATCAACGAGATGATTCTGCTCATGCTCGAAAAGCACAAGCTGGTCGTTGAAGCCGCTGGCGCAGTGTCGCTGGCTGCGCTCGAGCACTTGAATCTGCGCTCTCGTAAGTTTGCGTCTGCTCACGGCCCGCACGTGGTGGTGCCGATTATGTCGGGCGGCAATATCGATACGGTGACAATGGGCGCAGTGATTCAGAAGGGTATGATCGCGCGCGGTCGCATCATGAACTTCGAAGTCGAGCTGCCGGATACGCCGGGTCAGCTGGTGAAGGTGGCAACGCTGCTGGCGAAGGAGCGTGCGAACGTTATCGCGCTGGATCACGATCAGTTCAAGGCGTCTGGCCACTACACGAACGCGGTGTCGCTTGGCGTGACCGTCGAGACGAACGGACCGGATCACATCGACCGCATCCTCGCGGCGTTGAAGGAAGCTGGCTTCCAGCCGAAGCGTATTTACTGACGCAGACGCATCACAACAAAATGGCATCGCATGAAAGTGCGATGCCATTTGCGTATCTGAGTGGTCTGTGCTGTTGACCGCCGCCGCTTACTTGCCTTCCGCGATCGTTTCGTCCACCAGCTTCGGCAGGGCGACGGCGATGTCCTCGCGGATCAGTCGCGTAGCGAGTCGATCGTATTGCGTGCGGCCCATATTCATGATCGTGATCGGCACGCCTGCCTGCGCGGCGACGGGTACAATGCTCGCGGCAGGGAATACTTCAAGCGTCGAGCCGATTACCCACAGTTCGTCGGCTTTGGTGGCACGCTCATACGATTTTTCGATCGCGCCGTCCGGCAGCGCTTCGCCAAAATAGACGACATCTGTTTTGATCAAACCATTGCACGGCATATTGCCGCTGTACGGCAGCGTGCGATGGCAGTGCGGGTCCGGTTCTTCATCCAAGCGCGCCATGATGTCGGCGGTGTTGTATTTCGCGTGGCATTTCATGCAGTGCGACGTGCCGATTGTGCCATGCAAGTTGACGATGACGTCCGGCGAGTTACCGGCTTTCTCATGCAACGCGTCGAAATTCTGTGTGGCCAGTAGTGTCAGCATGCCAGCTTTTTCTAGTTTGACGAGTGCTTTGTGCGCGGTGCCCGGCTGCGCGTTCCACACAGGGGATTCTTTTTGCCAGCGCCACGAGTATTCGCGCTCCTCTTTGTTGGCAAGGAATGCGTCGATGTCGTAGACGCTCATTTGCTCGGGGTGCTTGGTCCATACGCCATCTGGACCACGGAAGTCAGGGATACCTGCGGACGTTGAGATGCCCGCGCCGGTTAATACTGCAATCTTTTTCGTCATAGATACAGGTATACCCGCGTTGCATGAACGGTGGCACGGCGAGAGTGCTGAGTGAAGAAGATATTTCGGTAAACGCATCTCATATTTTTGGATATTGGGGATTGCGCGGCGTATATGCGGCGTATCTTGGGCAGTAACGGCGTGGATAAGCCCCGATGTGGCCGATTTGCGACACGCCGATAGAACGCCGGCGTTGCAACGTTTTGCGGCGTTATTTGTGATGCTGATTTGCATGTTCCTTGAGTTGCGTGTAAGTTATTCACCTGTTGCCGCTCAGCACGGCGGGTTTCCTTCCCCTGGTTGGTTGGCTGCCTGTTGGTGTGGTGGTGGTTTGAGAACTCAAGAGTGTGTTTGTACTACTTTTTGTCTAATGATTGCCAGTTTGACTGTCGCCTTGATGCTTGTTTGGTGTTGGGGTCCATGAGAGTGGTTAATGATGGTCAGG
>NZ_QXGL01000004.1 GCF_003951095.1 Bifidobacterium goeldii | reverse complement strand
CCGGACGTGGAAGCCCTGTAAGGGGTGGAGCTGACCGGTACTAATAGTCAAACAGCAATCATATAAACCCTCATTAGAGGGTTCACTCAAGCATGACTACTCTTCTGCTGACAAGAATGAACACTACGATTCACAAGAATGATCTCGCGTCCCCTATCCGGTTCCCAAACCACTACAAGCCAGCAACCAACAACGTTGGTTGACTGATCAGTTGAAGATTTGCGGCGGTCATGGCCCAGGTGAAACGCCCGGTCCCATTCCGAACCCGGAAGCTAAGGCCTGGCACGGCGATGGTACTGCACCCGATAGAGTGTGGGAGAGTAGCACACCGCCGCATTTAAACATCAACGAGGTCTTTCGGTTGAGCTCTGCTCCCGAAAGACCTCGATTTTTATATCCACAAAACCCACAACACAATCCCCACACACCCCATGCTCCACATCACAAAGGTGTGCATAAACGGAGCATTACCCTAGAAGTGTGCATAAACGGATCACACAAAACCCTAAGGGGGTATACGAATGAGCCGGAAATGCACACTAAGCAACAAACCAACCAAAAAGAGGCACACCGACAACTCACAACGCATAGCCCAAACACGAAACGGGTTAATAGACAGAACGTGGGTCTTATTCGAAACAAGCCATTACAAGTGTGTATAGGCGGTTCGTCACCTCGATAGTGTGCATAAACGGATTACGTAAAACCCTAAAAGGGCATCTCAATAAACCGAAAATGCACACCAGCAACAAACCAACCACAAGAGGCACGCCAACCCAACGCACCAACACGCACCCAGTCACGCTCCACATCACAAAGGTGTGCATAAACGGAGCATTACCCTAGAAGTGTGCATAAACGGATTACGTAAAACCCTAAGGGGGTATGCAAATGAGCCGGAAATGCACACTAGTAAATAAATAGACCCGATAGGTACACGAAGAGCTGATAAGTACACGAAGACTCGATAGGTACACGAAGAGCCGATAAGTACACGAAGACCCGATGGATACACGAATATTGGGCGTGGGGTTGGGCGGTTGAGATGAAAATGACTCGATTGCACCGCAACAAAGTATGGTTTTTGATTCAGAAAACGTACGCATTTTCATGAAAAATGCGTACGTTTTCATACTCGAAGTATCTATTGAAATTTTTGGCGTGTTGCATCTTGAGTTTATGGTTAAACCGTGATAGATACCCCCGGTATGCGCATATACTGGCTTAAGTTAGACTGCGTAGAGGCGGTCTATGGCCGTGTTATGCCGTGAGGAGATGGAAGAATGCGCTGCAGCAAAGTTTTAGCGAGCCGTAAATTGCTGACAACGTTAGCATCAATTGTCATTGCTATTGCCATGATTCTGTGTGGCAATCTAGTCGCTGCAACTGCAAACGCAGCAACGCAATATGAGATCGGCAGTGCTCAGGCGCCGGTACTGAAGGGCGACACCTCTATTACTATCAACGGCAAGCCATTCACCACAGGCATGAAGGTCAGCTACGGCGACGAAGTCAAGCTGAAGCTGTACTGGACAATGCCAAACGATACCGACATTCAGCAGGGTGACCAGTTCACCTACGATCTGCCGAAAGGTATTACGTTCAAGTCCGGCGAGACTTACACCATCTACGGTGATGACGGTAGAGAGCGCGGTACGTTCACTGTTAACGGTAGTCGTATCGTAGCTACGTTTGATCGAGATGATACCGGCTCCAACAAAAAGATCTACGTCACTGTCAACGGCACAATCAACGAGGAATCAACCGGTGACAACAACGGCGGCAAAGCCAGCTTCGAATTCCCCGGCATCGGCCAACTCGAGGTCGACGTCAACGAAAAGCACAGCCTGTGGGCGCAGAAGAACGGCGCCATCTCCACCGACGACCCCAGCGTGTTCGACTTCGTTGTCGAAGTGCACTCAACCGGCTCGAACAAGAACGTCAAGCTCGAAGATACGATGGGCGACCTGCTCACGCTGCAGAAGGACTCGCTCAAGCTGTATACGGACGCAAACTGCACACAGGTATACAACGGCAAGTGGGAACATACAGACAACGCCGATCTCAAGGGCTTTACCGCCAACATCGACCAGATGACCGACGGCCAGGTGCTCTACGCGCGTTACAGCGTGAAGATCGATCGTCAGAAAGTCATCGACGCCGTCAAGAACAAGAAGTGGGAGCTTGTCAACAACAAGGTCAAGTACTACAGCGACGATTCCACGAACAGGAAGACCACTGAGCAAAGCATCTGGTTGGATAGTAGCTGGTCCGTGAACAAGGGCGGTCAAGCCGTCACTTCCAAGGACGACAACGGCAAGGAGCACACGGTGATCAACTGGACGATCACCGTGAACGCCGATCCGGAATCCGACGTCATGCCTAATGCGACGACGATCAAGGACGCGCTTGGCGCCAACCTCAAGGCTCCGACCGGCACCGTGAAGGTCGGATACACCGACGTGAACTGGCAGTACCATGAGACCACCCTCAACTGGAGCGATTTGGAAAACGGTACTGCAAAACTGCCGGACAACAACGGCAAGCCACATCGCCAGTACGTGATCACGTATTCTACTGAAGTTACGAAACTGCCCGAGACCGGCAGTGGCGACAAGCTCACCTATAAGAACGACGTAACTGTGACGCCTGGCGATGGTAGCGGCGAACAAAACGGTGACGGCACGGTCACTATCGGTAAAGACGCTGTGGACTTGGACAAGAAGTACAACGGTGACGCAACCGACACCAAGACGCTCGAGTGGCTCACCACGTTCAAGGCCAAGGATGAGCTTCCTGCTGGCAAGGTGCTCACCGATACGGTTGACGACGACGGTAAAGATCACAAGGACGGATACGTCAAGCCCAACTGGCAGGTGCTTGACCCGGACGCAAGCAAGATCAAGATCTACACTGACTTCAAGAACAAGATCGAGTACACCGGCAGTGTCACTAAGACCGTTGCTGCTGATCGCAAGTCGTTTACGATCAAGTTCAACGAGACCATTCCCAAGGACACCAAGCTGTACATCTCGTACACGTCCTCCGTGCTCGCAGGCACCCCTACCGGCACCCGGTTCTACAACACCGTCCGCTTTATCAAGAAAGAGGACACGGCCAGCTACAAGCCAGTGGTTGACAATATGGACAAGTCTGCGGGCGCGTCATACAACGATGACGGCAATGGCACGCCGTTGAGTCGTAATATCATGCGCTGGCAGCTCAAGGTGCACGACATTCCTGAGGATGCGCAGTCCATAGTGATCACCGATACGCTGTCCGATGGATCGACGACTGTCAATGGTCAGCAGACCGGCGATCACAAGTACATCCCTGGTTCGATGGTGGCCAAAGACTCCAATGGCAAGACATACAGTGGTGTGACCGTCACCGATAACGGTGATCACACGTTGACGTTCGTCATCGCCAAGGACAGTCCGGCGTTCAAGAGAGCGCAGAGCGGTACGCTGATCATTCAGTACGACACTACGTACACGGACTTCAACGCGGCGCTGAAGGATTCCAACGGTCATCCATACACGAACAATGCCATTATTCACATTGACGGCGAAGCGCAACTGCCAGATAGTAAGCTGATCTGGACTAAGCCGGGCAACCTAGTCGCCAAGAAGGGCGTCTACGACAAGAACACCGCGCCGTATATCAACTACACGGTGACCGTGAACCCGGGTGGCACGACGCTGAATAAGGGCAAGCCGCTGACGCTTGAAGATAAGCTTGGACCAGCGCTCGCCCTGCGTATGGATAGTGTGGTTATTACTGATACGAACACCAAGGCCGAAGTCGCCGGTGCTACGTATGCGTACGATCCGGGCAACCGAGTGATCACGTTTACGATTCCTGACTCGCGTGCAATCACGATCGCGTACAAAGCCGCCGTGCAGCTCAAGCCGGGGCAGGACTTTGGCCAGCTTGGCAACAACACGATCGTGCTGAAGGGCTACGAGGATAACAGTGGCTCATCTACCACCACGCAGAGCGGTAAGGTCCAAGAGGCACAGGGTGGTATCACCTCCAAATTGTACTCATTGCAGATCTACAAGTACGCCGATGGCGACGCTACTAAGCCGTTGAATGGTGCGAAGTTCAAGGTTGAGAAGCTCACTGTGGACATGGACGAGAACGCGAGTAACTGGGAGTCGGATTCAACCAAGGATGAAACCGTAGGCGCGACTTTGCAGTCCGGCACGTCCGGCTACACGTCGACCGCCACCGGCTTGAATGCAGACACGATTTACCGTGTGACTGAAACGGAGGGGCCTGACGGCTATCAGTACGATAAAGCCAACCCCGCTACGCTGTACGTTGTATTCCCAGGCGGTCAGCCGCCCAGCGGTCACGAGGCCTCGTTCTATCAGGGCAAGACCGTGAACGGTAAGCCGCTGACTATCGCGACGGCCGACAACGTAACCCTGCAGAACTACCTGTGGTCGGTGAGTAACGAGAGCGCCAAGAAGGGCTCGTTCAAGCTCGACAAGAAGGACGAGCAGGGCCACTGGCTGAACGGCGCCACATTCACGCTGACCAAGAACGGCGACAGCTCGTTCAAGCAGGAGTACACAACCGAAAACAACACGGCGATCGAATTCACGAACCTTACTCCTGGTTCGTACACGCTTACCGAAACCAAGGCCCCGGATGATTATCAAGCGGCCGACCCGATCGCCGTCACCGTGACAAACTCCGGCGCGGTCATTATCAATGGCAAGACGGTCTCGTCAGATGATGGCAAGCATCTGACCGTTACTGACCGCTCGAACGTCACGTCAATTCGCGCTCGCAAGAAGTGGGACGACGGCAATAATCAGGATGGCAAGCGTCAGCCGGCTCGGTTCCAGCTGCAGAAGTCTGTGGACGGTGGCGAGTGGACCAATGTTGGTCAGGAGCAAGTGATCAACGAGAGTGCGTCGGAGGCGCAGGCCGTGGTCGAATGGACTGACCTGCCGGTGCGTGAGGGTGGTAAGGAAGTCAGGTACCAGGTCATTGAGGTGAACGCGAATAAGGACGGCTATAAGACCTCCGACCCCACCATCGCAACCGAATCGGACAAGGTGTCGACCACTACGTTCACCAACAAGTACACGCCGGAAACCGTCTCCGTGCCCGTCACCAAGAAGTGGAATGACGCGAACAATCAGGACAATCTACGTCCGCAGAAAATCGAGGTGCAGCTGTACGCCAACGGCGTCGCGGTGCCCGGCAAGAAGCTGGCGATCACGCCGGACACTGATGGCAACTGGAAGGGCACGTTCGACAATCTGCCGAAGTACGAGAACGGTGCTCTGATCACCTACACCGTGCAGGAAACGAAGGTTCCGGGCGGCTACACGGCATCGACCAGCGGTAGTGCCAAGGATGGCATCACCATCACCAACACGCACTATCCGACCGATACGAAGATCCGCGTTTCCAAGCGCGACCTCGGCGGTGCGGAAATCGCCGGCGCGAAGATGGAGATCGACGGTACGGAAGACGAGAGCGGCAAGAAGGTCACTGAAACGTGGATCAGCGAGGCCGGCAAGTCGTATGAAGTCGAACTCAAGCCCGGCTCCTACACGCTCACCGAGCTGAAGGCGCCGAACGGCTACTACGTGGCCGATCCGATTAGCTTCAAGGTCGTGCGCAACAGCGACAACTCGCTGTCCGTCACGATCAACAACAAGACCGTGGACGGCAATCTGATCGTTATGACCGATATCTACAAGCCGGTCGACGTCAAGATCTCCAAGGTGAGCCTGACCAAGGGCGTGGGCGAGATCGCCGGCGCGACGCTCACCGTCACCGGCACCACGCTGGCAGGCGAGACCATCAATCCGATTCAATGGGAGTCCACCGATGAGCCGTACGAAATCAAACTCGTGCCCGGCACATACAACCTGCACGAGTCCAAAGCGCCGTCCGGCTACCAGCCGGCACGCGACATCGCGTTCACTGTGAACCTCGACGGCACGGTGACGATCGACGGCGATACTGCCGCAGGCAACACCGTCACCATGACCGACGAGCTCAACACCACCAACGTGACCGTCTCTAAGACCACTGTAGCCGGTGTGGCCGAACTCGCTGGCGCGGATTTCAAGCTGACCGGCACCACATTCGAGGGTGACGAAGCACCGTTCGACAGCAAGGGCTTCAACGTGCCGGCCGGCGTGACGGTTTCGACGGACGGCAAGACGCTCACGTGGACGTCCTCCGTGAATGGCCCGAAGACATTCCAGCTGCCCAACGGCACGTACACGCTCACTGAGACTGCGGCTCCAGAAGGCTACGATGTGGCCGCCAAGCCGATCACGTTCACCGTGGAGGACGGCAAGGTCGTGGTCGACGAGGTGGTCAGCGGCAGCAACCTGATTCGCGTGGAGGATGCGGTCAAGTCGTACACGGCCGTGTCCGTCACCAAGCGTTGGGAGGACAACGGCGATTCCGATGGTTTCCGTAAGGACGTGAAGGTGACCGCTGTGCTGTACGCGAACGGCAAGGAGATGGAAGGTGAGGCCTACCATGTTGAGCTGAACAAGGATAACAGTTGGACTCACGACTGGACCGGTCTGGACGCCAAGGACAGCGAGGGTAACGAGATCACGTACACCGTGGGCGAGAAGACGGAAGGCGACAAGAAAGACGAGTACCACGCGTCTATCGTCAAGTCGGCAACCGCCAACGGTTACGACGTCGTGATCTACAACATTCACCAGCCCGATTCGCGCAACATCGACCTGACCAAGACGTGGAACGACGCCAACAACCAGGACGGCAAGCGACCCGAGGCGATTCAGGTGACCGTAACCGGTACGAGCGAGCATCCGAAGGGTGACGGCACGTGGGAGGACTACTCCGAAACGATGATCGTCACCACGCTCAAGCCGAACAGCAACGGCGAGTGGAAGTGGACGCTCGAGAACCTGCCGAAGAAGAACGCGTACGGCAAGGACTACACGTACTCCGTCAAGGAGACGCCGGTGGCCTACTACAACGGCTTCGACGATGCGGGTGTGTGCTCGGTGGAGAACCCGACCGATACCCAGTGCAACGTTACGTTCACGCCGACGCCGGCCGACGCCGATCACCCGAACGAACAGTTCGCGATCACCAACAAGCACACGCCGGAAAAGGTGTCGCTGACCGTCGACAAGGTCTGGGACGACGCGCAGAACTTCAACGGCCACCGGCCGAAGAACGTCACCATCTGGCTGCTCACCAGTCTGTGGGACGCGGGCAACGGTTGGCCGGAGCCGCAGGCGTACAACTGCAAGGACACTGATGACGTCAAGGTTGTTGGCAAGAGCTGCGCGGTGCTGAGCGCCGAGCCGAATAAGAAGGACTCCAGCTCCGCGAACAGCGGTACTACCGCCGACAGCAACACCGGCAGTACGGATACCGGCACTGATTCCACGGAATCCGGTACGGCTAGCGACGATAACGCCGCTGCTGATAACGCCGCTGCGGAAGCCAATGGTACCGGCTCAACTGGTTCCACGGGCAATGCCACCGGTTCTGACGCCGATTCTACGAAGGCAGCCGACGAGACTTGGACCTACACGTTCAAGGATCTGCCGAAGTATCGCAACGGCAAGCTGCTGCGATACAGCGTGACCGAGGAAGCCGTGGATAACTACACGGCGTCGCTTATCGACAACACGGTGTACCCGAAGCCCGGCGACCAGACTGGCAGTGGCGATGCTACAACCCAATCCGGTGCGGCGCGGGCCACTGCCGACGTCGACGCCTACCAGTTCACGCTAACCAACCTCAATGAGCGGAATGTTACCGATCTGACCGTGCGCAAGGCGTGGAATGACTATAACGACGCCTATAAGAAGCGCCCGAAGTCGATCTGGGTACAGCTGTACGAGAAGACGACCGGCAAGGAAACTTCCTCGTTCACGCAGGCGACTGGTGTAATGCCCGCAGTCAAGACCGCGGCTACGAACAGTGGTTCGATACAGAGTCTGGATGGCTTGACCGAGGTCGGTAAACCGGTCGAGCTCAACGAGAGCAACAACTGGTCGTACACGTTCAAGGAACTCAGCAAGGACAAGTCATACGAAGTGCGCGAAGTGAACTGCACTGAAACAGGTGATCAGCATTCGTGCCCAGTTGTGACGGCACTGGACGGCTATGAGTCGCCGATCATCACCGGCAACCAAACCACCGGCTACACGATCACCAACACGGTCATCCCAATCCTGCCCGACACCGGCGGTGAAGGCACCGCTCGCATACTGCTGACCGGCTTCGCGCTGATCATGCTCAGCGGCGCTTACTTCGCCAACAAGTACGTCAGCAGCTCCAAGCGCTCCAAGAAGGAAGGCGCCCGATGATGAAGGACACGCACATGTCTCACCTTCTGACTACTCCTCAAGCTCCTTTGGCAAGGGGCGTTGAAACTGGCGGAGCCTCGGCCCCCTCGGCTAGGCCGAGCCGTAAAGAAAACGCCGCTGGCGTTTTTAGGCGAGGGTGCGACGACAGTCGCGCCAGCAGTAACGGCCGTAGGCTCCGTGATTGCAGGACGGCTGTCAGCCGTAGGCTGACTGGGGGAGCGTCAAAGCTACTTGCTTTATTGCTTGGTATGGCAATGATGTTCGGTGCAACCGTTGCCACAACACACACCGCGCTCGCTGACAAGACCGACGCGAGCGAATACGCCACGCAAGCTGCGCAGAGCGGTACGAAGGACGTCACCGTCATCGCATTCCAGCAGTCGTGGAACACGATCGCCAAGGAATGCAAGGCCACCTACGGCCCTGAAGGTGTCGGCTACGTGCAAATCTCCCCGCCGGAGGAATCCATACAGGGCGCCCAGTGGTGGACCGTCTACCAGCCGATCAGCTATTCGCTCAACTCGCGCTTCGGCACTGAAGACGAGCTGAAGAACATGATCCAGACGTGCAACGACGCCGGCGTGCAGATCATCGCCGACGTGGTCCTCAACCACACGTCCGGCCACGACGTCTCCTGGGTTGATAACCAGTACGGTGTCGCCGGCACTGCCTACAACGGCACCTACGGCCGCTACCCGGGCATCGGCATCTACCAGTATGAGGAAAGCGGCAACAACCACCAGTATGGTCTCGCCTCTGGTGATTTCCACTCCTGCCGCACCAACATCGCGGACTACACGAACGCGACCGAAGTGCAGGAATGCCGCCTATCAACGATGTGGGATATCAACACTGGTTCCAGCCGCGTGCAGAACATTCAGGCCGAATACCTCGCTAAACTGTGGAAGCTCGGCGTGCGCGGCTTCCGTATCGACTCTGCGAAGCACATCAGCACTGACGATCTGAAAGCCATTAAGGCCAAGCTCGCGGAGAAGATCGGCAAGTCCGCAGCTGACATCCCGTTCCAGCAGGAGGTCATCTACCATCAGGGTGAGGCTGCAGAACTCGCGCCGAAGAACTACACAGTCAACGGCGATGTCACCGAGTTCTCCTACTCGTACCAGTTGCGCCAGTATTTCAACGGCAATATCAGCAATCTGAAGAACATCTCCAACGGCCTGCTGCCGGGCGACAAAGCCACCGTGTTCGTATCCAACTGGGATACTGCGCGCGGCTCCGAAACGCTGACTGTCAATTCTGGCTCGAAGTACGAGCTCGCCAACGCGTTTATGCTCGCCTACGATTACGGCAAGCCGAAGGTTATGTCCGACTACTACTTCTCGTCGTCCAACTCCGACGCCGGCCCGGACGGCACTACTGATACCAGTACGCCGGATGTTGACTTCGACACGGTGTGCAAGACGAGCGGCACGCACGAGCAGGGCCAATGGCTGTGCCAGCAGCGTTGGGCCTCCGTGCGCGGCATGATCGGCTTCCACAACGCGGTCGCTGGCACTACGGTCGGCCGTTGGCAAGACAACGGCGCTAACAACATCGGCTTTGCTCGCCAGACCGCTGACGGCCAGGACGTCGGCTTCATGGCGATCAACAACACGCTGCAAGAGCACGACGAAACGTACACGACGAATCTGCCGAACGGCACATATTGCGACGTGTACTCGTCTGGCACTACCTGCAACCAAGTCGTAGTGAAGGACGGCAAGTTCACTGTGACGATGGGCAAGCGCTCCGCCGTCGCGATCGTTGCCAACAAGACGCCTGACACGTGGGGTAGCGGCTATCAGACTGCTGACTCCGGCTTCGACGATCAGGTCAACACCGACCGCATCGGCGACGGCTCGACCACGATCTACTACAAGCCGAAGCCCGACTGGGGTGACGATGTGTACATCCAGTACGCGTCCGGCAGCAACCTGCTCAACGGCACTCCGGTCAAGCTGACGCCGGTGGCCAAGGTCGACGGCGAGGACGGCTCGTGCGCGGCCGCCGAAGGCTGGTACGAGATCACCATCAAGGACGTCACGTCGAAGCGGCTCAGGTATCGCTTCACCAACGACCCGAACGGCAGCGACACCGCGGAATGGGATTACCGTAACGGGTATTCCACCGAGGGCGGCAACAAGCCGTACGAGAACGCGGTCGGCACCGCCATCACCGCGGTCGAGAACCACGGCAAGACGATCGGCGTGCCGTTTGTGTGCGTGGCCTCGTCCAAGACGTCGTTCACCGTGCACTTCAAGGCGTCGGGCGAGAACTCCGAACAGCAGGCCGCGACCGGCGTGGTCGTGTGGGGCACGGACGTGTTCGGCAAGACGCTGAAGAAGAAGTACTACAAGTTCGATGCGACCGGCGACTCGTACGGCAAGCGCATGACCGCGGCCATCTCCGGCGACTTCACCACGCTGAGCTACCGCATCGTCGGCTCGAAGTCCACTGACGCGGCGGCGGTGAACGGCACCGGCGACTACACTGCGTCCGTCATCGACAAGACGGAAGGCAATGTGACCGCCAAGGTGCGCGGCTCGATCGAGGCATGGGCCGACGGCTCCACCAACGAGTCGTACGACTCGTCCGAGGAATCGCGTCACCCGGCCGAAGTGCCGACGCCGAACGACATCAAGAACCCGAAGAAGCTCAACGTGATCGTGCACTACATGCGCGCCGACGGCAACTATCAGGAATACAACCTCGACTCCGACACGTGGAACGGCTGGGATCTGTGGACGTGGTCCGGTGAGCAGTCCGGCTCTCCGGTGGCGTTCACCGACCACGACGACTACGGCATGATCGCCCGCTACACGCTCGACCAGCCGACCAAGGGCAACCGTACGCCCGAGTTCGTGCTCAGGCAGGGCGGCGACTCGTGGACGGCCAAGGATCCGGACGGCAACGATCGTCTGATTCCGGAGTCCGCGATTCAGGTCAAGGCCGGTCAGACGGACGAAGGCACTGCCGAAATCTGGTTGGTCAGCGGCGATCCGACGATCTACACGCACCGTCCGGCCGTGGTCGGCGTGACGTTCGAGACGCGGTTCAACTGGAACGTCAGTGCGCAGTCCGTAGTGGTCGGCGGCGTGGTGCAGTCGATCGCCGAGAACCAGGTGCCGAAGCGCGAAGGCTACATCCTCACCGGTTGGACGACCGACGAGGACGGCCAGAACGACTTCGAGATCGGCAAGACGCCGGTGACCGGTCGACTCAAGCTGTGGGCCAAGTACAAGCAAGGCAAGATCGTGCGGTTCAACACCGGCTTTGACTGGAACATCAGCTCGCAGACCGTGGAGCCTGGCGGCACGGTGTCGAATATTGCCGACAACCAGAACCCGGCTGGTCATCGCGAAGGCTATGAGCTGCTCGGCTGGAGCACGGTGGTCGAAGGCGCCGCTGAACCGAACTTCACGCTGGGTAAGGATGGCACGTCCGTGGATGATGACACTGCCGACCTCACGCTGTACGCGGTGTGGAAGCAGATCACGCACACGGTGACGTTCGTGACCGGCGGCGGTTCGGCGGTGGATCCGCAGACCGTGGCGTACGGCAAGACGGTGACCGAGCCGGCCAAGCCGACGCGTGATGGTTACGACTTCGTGAGCTGGGTGACGGACGGCGAGGACGGCAACACCCCGTACGTGTTCGACACCCCGGTGAAGAGCGATCTGACGCTGTACGCGAAGTGGACGAAGTCCGGCACGACCATGCACTTGGTGACGTTGCATCGCAACGATGGCACCGGTACCGGCGACACCACCGCGTACGTGCCGGGCGGCACGACCATGTCCTCGCCTGAGATGACGCGCGACGGGTATCGTCTGAAGGGCTGGAGCATGTCTGCGGACGGCTCGGGCGAACTGGTCGACTTCGACAAGACCGTCGTGAACGACGATCTCGAGCTGTACGCGCAGTGGGTGAAGGTCTGGACGGTTTCGTTCGACCTCAACTACGAGGGCGCGCCGGCCGACGGTGCTGATGGTTCCGTGGCTTCGCAGACCGTGGACGATGGCGGATACGCCAAGGCTCCTACGCCTGAGCCGAAGCGTGACGGTTACGAGTTCGAAGGCTGGTACACGGACAAGGATCTGACGGTGCCGTTCGTGTTCGGCCTGAGCGGCTCGTCCGATGGTGCGACTGGCGATGCCACGCCGACCGCGGTGACGGACGACACCACGCTGTACGCGAAGTGGATCAAGGGCCGGAAGTGGACGATCTACTTCAACTACAACGACGGCGAGGAAGGCCACGTGTTCGCCACGCAGACCGTATCCGACGGCGACTACCTGACCAAGCCGAAGACCAAGCCGACGCGTGAGGGCTACACCTTCCAAGGCTGGACGACCGTGCGGAACGATGCCCTTGCGGGTTACGACGGCAACACCTTTAAGGGTGGCAGCGCCTTCGGATTCGACGCCAACGGCAAGAGCCTGATCCCGATCGACCGCGATGGCACGCTCTACGCCCTGTGGTCTAAAAACACCACCACAAAGTGAAGAGGTGAATCAACAAACAGATAAGTAGATAAAGAAACACGAACGGCAGCGAATACTCTCCCATTCGCTGCCGTTTTCATATATTTCGCAAGGTCTCATGATGGGTGCGGTAGCCTTGGCCCCCTCGGCTGAGGGGGCTCCCGGCGTAGCCGGGTGGGGGAGCGTCGGACAACCGGACGGTCAAATACCGTATGCAATATCACCCCAAATGGAACAATGAGTTGCCAAAAACCAGCGCCTGTGTATAATGGCTCAAGTCGCCAAAAGCGACACCTTCGCGGATGTAGCTCAATGGTAGAGCCTCAGTCTTCCAAACTGATTACGCGGGTTCGATTCCCGTCATCCGCTCCATTAACGTCTAATGGTCTGACGGTATCGGTATCGCGAGGCAGGGGCATGGCGGACGAAACCACGAATAATGAAGCCACGGAAATCGTCAACGGACATCCAGAAATTGTCGACGTATCCAAACACCCCGATCCCTCCATTCCAGAAACTGATCTATCGCTCGCTGATATCGAACGCAAAAGTTCCAAACCAGTACCGTGGATTATCTACGTAACCGCGCTGCTCATCGCAATCATTGCACCCTACTGGTTCGGGCGTTCGCTCGCCGTACAGCACACCGCATGGCTCATCAGCCAACTCAACATGTTCACCCCGCGCGGTGTCGTCTTCATCTCGTGGACAGTCACCCTCGCCATGTTCACTGGCCTCGGGCTTGCTGTAGTCGAATCAAAAAGCTGGCTGTGGCGCATTATCTTTCTCATCGGCCTTGCTGCAGAACAATTCATCGCCGGACTATGCTTGCTCAAACTCGACTTCTGGTATTCCACATACGTCGTCTTCGGCGACTCAGCAATGCTTGCCAATGCAGCCAACCTCGGTATTATCGCCGCCGGATTCGCTGTAGCCGTGTACGCAGTTGTTTTCGTTGGATTACTGGTTGTTATCAAAAAGAATTCACCACTGAACGTACTAACGCGCAGCTGGGCATCATTCATCCTGTTTTTCGCCATCGAACTCATCGCACTGCTTATCGTCATGTTCGGCGGGCTGCTCACCGCAGTCTAACTATCAAGTCACGCGGCATACCATCGCGCGCAAGCGTACGCGTGCGGATGGGTATACCGGGTGGATAGTCCAGCAGGCCGCGTATAGTATCCCCTTGGCGTGTTTCGCCCGCGGATAGAGAGCGCACCGGTATAGTGCCGTGTGCACCGCGCAGCAATAGCAAGGAGGATGCCGTGGCACTTACGGCTGAAGAAAAGCAGGAAATCATCACCAAGTACGCGACGCACGAAGGCGACACGGGTTCCCCCGAGGTCCAGGTCGCTCTGCTCACCAAGCGCATCGCTGACCTGACCGAGCACCTCAAGGAGCACAAGCACGATCACCACTCCCGTCGTGGTCTGCTGCTGATGGTCGGTGACCGTCGTCGTATGCTTGACTACCTCAAGCGCGTGGACATCAACCGCTACCGCTCCCTGATCGAACGCCTCGGTCTGCGTCGATAATCGAGCTTTCCGCCCGGGCAACTATTGCTCGGGCGTTTTGCATATATATCGGCGTCTGATCAGACGGACGAGGCCGGGAGAGCCGGCCGCAGATGGATGGTATTGCGCATTCGCGGATGGAATGCTGATCGCGTAAGGATCGCGATCTGACAAAAATGAAGTGAAGAATCTGGAACGAGGAGCGCGGCCCAAGGTGAAAGGCCGCTCGAAACGGGCTGGCTGAGGAGGATTTCAGCCGCCCACGAGATGCATGCAGCTCATTAGGTACAGATAGATAGCAGGAAATAAAACAAAAAGGAGGAACCCTATGGAGGGTCCCGAAATCAAGGCCACAGAGGCCGTAATCGACAATGGTTCGTTTGGTAAGCGCACGCTGCGCTTCGAAACGGGCCGCCTCGCACAGCAGGCAGACGGTGCTGTCGCCGCCTACCTTGACGACGATTCAATGATCTTGTCCACCACCACCGCCGGCTCCAGCCCGAAGGAAAACTACGACTTCTTCCCGCTGACCGTTGACGTGGAAGAAAAAATGTACGCTGCCGGTAAGATCCCGGGCTCGTTCTTCCGCCGTGAAGGCCGCCCGAGCTCCGAAGCCATTCTGGCATGCCGTATCATCGACCGCCCGCTGCGCCCGCTGTTCCCGCACACGCTGCGCAACGAAGTGCAGGTTGTGGAAACCGTGCTCTCCATCAACCCGGACGACGCATACGATGTCATCGCACTGAACGCAGCCTCCGCTTCTACGCTGATCTCCGGCCTGCCGTTCGGTGGCCCGGTCTCCGGTGTGCGCCTGGCCCTCATCGACGGCCAGTGGGTCGCCTTCCCGCGTTGGAGCGAGCGTGAACGCGCTGTGTTCGAAATCGTGGTGGCTGGCCGCGTCATCGAAAACGGTGATGTCGCCATCGCTATGATCGAAGCTGGCGCTGGCAAGAACGCTTGGCACCTCATCTATGACGAGGGCCAGACCAAGCCGGACGAGACCGTTGTTGCTCAGGGCCTCGAAGCTGCTAAGCCGTTCATCAAGACGATCTGCGAAGCACAGAACGAACTCAAGAAGATCGCTGCCAAGGAAACCAAGGAATTCCAGCTCTTCCCGGAGTACACCGACGAACTGTACAAGCGTATCGACGAGATCGCTCACGAAGACCTCAACGGTGCACTGTCCATCGCAGAAAAGCTGCCGCGCCAGGATCGCATTCACGAAATCAAGGAACACGTGCGCGAAGTACTCGCCAACGAGTTCACCGACATGGACGACGCTGAGAAGGATAAGGAACTCGGCAACGCGTTCAAGGAACTGCAGCGTCAGATTGTGCGCCGCCGCATCCTCACCGAAGACTACCGCATTGACGGCCGTGGTCTGCGCGACATTCGTACCCTGTCTGCTGAAGTAGACATCGTGCCGCGCGTGCACGGTTCCGCCCTCTTCCAGCGCGGCGAAACCCAGATCCTGGGCGTTACCACGCTGAACATGCTCAAGATGGAACAGCAGATCGACGCGCTGAGCGGCCCGCAGTCCAAGCGTTACATGCACAACTACGAGATGCCGCCGTACTCCACTGGTGAGACCGGCCGCGTCGGCTCCCCGAAGCGCCGCGAAATCGGCCATGGTGCCCTCGCAGAGAAGGCTCTCGTGCCGGTGCTGCCGAGCCGCGAAGAGTTCCCATACGCGATTCGTCAGGTCTCCGAAGCCATCGGTTCCAACGGTTCCACCTCGATGGGTTCCGTGTGTGCTTCGACCTTGTCGCTGCTCGCCGCTGGCGTGCCGCTGAAGGCTCCGGTTGCTGGTATCGCTATGGGCCTTGTGTCCGGCGATGTGGACGGCAAGCACATCTACAAGACGCTGACTGATATTTTGGGCGCTGAAGACGCGTTCGGCGACATGGACTTCAAGGTCGCTGGTACCTCCGAGTTCATCACCGCCCTGCAGCTCGATACCAAGCTCGACGGTATTCCGGCCGACATTCTCGCCGCCGCACTGCAGCAGGCACACGAGGCTCGCACTACGATCCTCGAAGTCATCAACGAGTGCATCGACGGTCCGGCTGAGATGAGCGAATATGCTCCGCGCATCATCACCACCACCATTCCGGTAGAGAAGATCGGCGAAGTCATTGGCCCGAAGGGCAAGATGATCAACCAGATCCAGGAAGACACCGGTGCTGAAATCGCCATCGAAGATGACGGTACCGTGTTCATCTCCTCCGAAGGCGGCGAAGCTGCTGAAAAGGCAAAGCAGATCATCGACTCTATCGCCAATCCGCACGTGCCGGAAGCTGGCGAAACCTACAGCGGCAAGGTTGTGAAGACCACGAGCTTTGGCGCATTCGTAAACCTGACCCCGGGCACCGACGGTCTGCTGCACATTTCGCAGATCCGCAACCTCGCCAACGGTGAGCGCATCGACGCTGTTGAAGACGTGCTCAAGGAAGGCGACACTGTCGAGGTCGTTGTACAGGGTGTTGACGATCGCGGCAAGATCAGCCTCGCCATTCCGGGCTTCGAAGACCAGGATTCCGGCGCTGGCCGTGGCGGTCGCGGTGGTGACCGTGGCGAGCGTGGCGGTGACCGCGCTGACCGTGGCGATCGTGATGATCGTCGTGGTGGCCGTGGCGGTCGCGGTGGCCGTCGTTCCGATCGCGATGATCGTGATGATCGCCGTAGCGATCGCGACTACGATGATCGCCCGCGTCGTTCCTCTCGCCGTGACGATGACGATTATGATGATCGTCCGCGTCGTGCTCGTCGTTCCGCTGACCGTGACTATGACGATCGTGATGATCGCCGTGACGACCGCCGCGATGACCGCGATTATGATGATCGTCCGCGTCGTGCTCGTCGTTCCGCTGACCGCGACTACGATGATCGCGATGACCGTGATGATCGTCGCGATGATCGTCCGCGTCGCTCCTCTCGCCGCGACGACCGCAACCCGCGCTACGCCGCTGACGAAAACTACGACGAGTACCGCGCTGGCCGCGAAGAGCGTACCGAGCGCCCGCGCCGCCGCGTGCGTCGCGACTTTGATCCGTTCGAGGACTAATCGTCCTCTCACGGATTAAATTCTGACTAATAAAGAGCCTCTCATGCAGCATGAGAGGCTCTTTACATATGCGGGTGCGGCAGCCTCGGCTCCCTCGGTTGAGGGAGCTGGCGCGCGTAGCGCGACTGAGGGAGCGTCACCACATTAATCGCAACCACTCTGCAATCGCGTCCACAATTCCCCCATACACGCCGACCCACAAGCAGTATCCATACATGCTGAAACAATGAACACAACAATTAACCGCGAAGGGGCAAAGGAGCGGAGCATGGTGGCGATCATTATCGGAGTAATTGTGCTCATCATCGTAGGCGCAGTAGCGTGGGCAATAGGCGCTTACAACGGACTAGTCACACTACGCAATCGTGTCAAAAACGGTTGGGCACAGATCGACGTGCAGCTCAAACAGCGTTCCGATCTGATTCCAAACCTTGTAGAAACCGTTAAAGGCTACGCAGGTCACGAATCTGAAGTACTCACTCAAGTAACCGCCGCCCGCGCCGGCGTCGTCCAATCCGCAGCGAATGGCGATGTCGCCCAGCGCATGGCCGCTGAAAACCAGCTCACTCGCGCACTGTTCAACTTGCAAGCCACTGCGGAAGCATACCCGCAGCTGCAAGCCAACCAGAACTTCATGGACTTGCAAGCACAGCTCAAAACGCTCGAATCAAAAATCGCATACGCGCGCCAGTTCTACAACGATGTGGTCCTCAAATACAACACGCAAACCGAAGTATTCCCAAGCAATATCATCGCTGGCATGTTCCACTTCGAACAAGCGCAATACTTCCAGGTTGACGATACTGCTCGCGAAGCGCCACAAGTGCACTTCTAACTGGTGCTCAACAACCAGCAGCAGCCGCGCATAGGCAGCATGCGCACATCATAGACAGACCCGTGAGGGGGAGGGGACGTCGATGAACGTCAAACGACTTGTACGAGCAATAGTTATTGCAGCTATCGCAGCTCTCGCTACCACGCTGATCGTCATTCTGCCAATTGGACTCTTCGGCTCGGGCAGTAATCCAGTTGCCAGCTATCGCAGTCTTGACTACGACGTCCAAGTACAACGCGACGGTAATCTACGCATCACGCAACATATTGACCTGCATTTGCGCGACCGATCTGACGATAACGGTGACAATCCATATAAGCAGGTGTATCAGCGTTACCAGCTCAGCCCATCAAACCTGACCGCCATCACCGACATATCCGTCACTAACGCCACAACCGGTGAACGCTACGAGCAAGGCGAACCGCAGATTTCCACGGGAATTACCGACAGTCGTTGGAATAGCGAATATGCAAGGCACTGGTATATCGGCCAAGTTGATTACAACGATGACCTCACCGCATACGACGATTCCCAGCCGGCTACCTCCAATACCATGGTGGAAATCGGCTGGAACATTCCCGCCACCAAGTCAGCAAACAGCCTCAAATTCGATGTGAGCATGACGTTCAAAGGCGTATCCACCGCGTACGACGATCTCGTCACCTTCCAATGGGAGCCAGTCAACGACTCCAATCCCATGCCCATCGGCACACTCACCGGCACCGTGCACTTCCCCAAAGGCGTGACTGCCAAGAATTCCGTAGCATGGATGCACTATGAAGGCACCTCTGAAACATCACGCGGCGACAATGGAACACTACAATTCAGCGCATACGATGTGCGCGCCGGCCAGTATCTCGACATTGTTGCCGGATTCGACGCTTCAGCCGCACCCGAAACCGTCCGCCGTGAAACCGGTGATATTAAAGATCATCTTGTCGCTGACGAAACTCGGCAAGAAACCGAATGGCGTAACAAGCAGCGTACGCGCGCACAAGTCATCACCATCGCATGGCTGGCAATCGCTGCTGCCACTATCGCGTTGTTTGCTATAGGCTTCCTCGCAGCACGACGCAACGTCAAGAATTCCACATACCACGGCGATATCGACTACTGGCGTGAACCGCCAGAACTCAGCCCTGCTTCAGCAGCAAAACTTATCGGCGTACTCGACAAGTCAGGCGGATTTGCTGTCGACTCGCGGCAAATGTCAGCTACCATCCTGTCACTCGCCTCCAAACACGCCATCGCGATCTACCCCGGTCCATCCGCGCTGTATCGCGGAATCGACATGAGCCAAGCCAATAACGCGCAGCTCGCTGCCATGATCGGAGCCGATCAAACGCGCGTTAACGCGACTGCAGGAACCAACACCATAGTGATCATGCCAGTGTGCTCGGCGAACCGGCAATCATTGAACTTAAGCGAATCCGAGGATGCTGCACTCCACCTGCTCGAAACTATTTCCCGGCGTATTGGCTCGCCAGTATTTGACTTCGCACAAATGAAAGCCGCGTGCAAACGCTGGGAAGACGGATACAAAGAGCTCAGACGGTTCACCAACGCGTGCGCTAACGAATTCGCCATGACCGCAGCCACCCGATCTGCTGGCGGAGTGCCAGTAGCCTCCGGTACGCTACTGATCATGCTCGCTTTAGCCGGCATCATCTTCAACCTTGCGACCGGTTACCCGCTTATGGCCTTCTTTGAAGGCTCAATCCCACTGTTCTTGAGTTTGATCATACTCATCTACACCACGTACACCGTGCTCACCGACCCCGTTGGGCAGCAGCTCGCCGGACAAGTGCTCGGATTGAAACGCTACATGGAAGACTTCAGCAACTTCACCGATCGTGGTGTCGCCGACCTCACCTTATGGGATCGCTACCTCGTGTACGCGGCCGCATTCGGTATCTCCGACAAAGCACTCGAACAGCTCGCCAAAGCATACCCACAAGTGGCCGACCCGCAATGGCTCGACGACAACGCCTCCGATTCGATACTGTATTGGAATTACCGGCCCTACGGGTGGCGCCACCACTATCACGACCATTACGGCAACGATTACGGCCACAACGGCCCATTCGGCGGCAACAACACTGTCCCCAGCTTCGACGCTGCAGACTTCTCCGCCAACTTCGGTGACCTCGGTGCACAAATCAGCTCCGGTTTTGCAGACATTCGATCCACAATCCAAGCCGCTGCGCCATCATCCTCATCATCCGGCGGTTCAGGTGGCAGCTTCTCCGGCGGAGGCGGCTTCGGCGGCTCATCCGGCGGCTCCGGCGGCGGCTCCTTCGGCGTACGCTAAACAACGCGACTATCACGTAACTATCACAGCGGCCCTGTGCGCTCAACGGTATACCGATAAGCACACAGGGCCGCATTGTATGTTGAAGCTATTGAAGCTGCACTATCTGAGTAATTAGAAATCCCAATCCTCGTCGTCAGTTTCTTGAGTCTTACCCATCACATAAGAACTGCCCGCACCAGAGAAGAAATCATGATTCTCATCAGCGTTAGGGGAGAGCGCCGCCAAAATCGCCGGATTCACATCGCACGCTTCCGCCGGGAACAAAGCCGGGTAGCCGAGATTCATCAACGCCTTATTACCGTTGTAGCGCAAGAACTTTTCCACATCGTCAGTCAAACCAACACGCTCATACAGCGACTCGGTGTAATCCACTTCATTGTCATACAACTCGTTAAGCAGATCATACGTGTATTCACGCAGCTCCTCACGCTCAGCATCAGTCAGCAGTGCAATACCCTTCTGATACTTGTAACCAATGTAATAACCGTGCACAGCCTCATCGCGAATAATCAAACGAATCACATCAGCAGTATTCGTCAACTTTGCGTGCGCAGAGAAATACATCGGCAGGTAGAAGCCAGAGTAGAACAGGAACGATTCCAGCAGCGTCGAAGCAACCTTACGCTTATACGGATTATCGCCCTCATAGTAGTCGAGCACAATCTGCGCCTTCTTCTGCAAGAACTCATTGTTCTCACTCCAATCAAAAGCAGCATCAATTTCACTCGTCGAGCACAATGTCGAGAAAATACTCGAATAGCTTTTCGCGTGCACCGATTCCATGAACGCAATATTCGTATACACAGCCTCCTCATGCGGAGTAAGCGCATCCGGAATCAAACTCACTGCGCCAACCGTGCCCTGAATCGTATCAAGCAGCGTCAAGCCAGTGAACACGTGCATCGTCAGCGTGTGCTCATCCTCGCTCATAGACTGCCAGCTGGGAATATCGTTAGAAACCGGAACGCGCTCCGGCAGCCAAAAATTACCAGTAAGACGATCCCAAACCTCAAGATCCTTTTCATCTTCAAGCTTGTTCCAATTAATCGCGCTCACACGATCGATAAGCTTCAGGGGTTTGCGCGGAATAGAAATCGGTGCCATGAGTGAGTTCCTTTGTGTGAGTTGTTGTGTGGATGATGAGTAGTACAGGTGTTGTATTGGTGTTGCTATCAGCGTGAGTTGCCCGTGTGGCCGCGGATTCTGCCGGCATATATTGCTCGACACACTCAAGGCCGTTCGGCCAAGCCTACGGTCGAGCAATATATGCCGGCAGAATCCGCTCCGTTTGCCTTGACAGTTCTTTTTTCTATTGCTTACTCGGCGATGTGCTCGGAGGTGCTGGGATTAGCGCGGTCAACGAACTCCTCAGGGGCGGTGAGGCGGAGGAGGAAGCGATACACGGTTTTCGACATTTGAGTTCCTTTGCGGTTGTTTCATTGACGAGGTGAAGTTGCGTTGATTGTGGTGACGCTCCCCCAGTCGCGCTACGCGCGCCTCTCAGCCGAGGGGGCCGAGGCTAGGTGGTTTTTGCGGAGCGGTGGAGGGGTGGGGTGTGTTGCGAGACCGTAAAGACTTGGCCTGAGCGGCCCGGAGCGTGTCGAGCGACACACCCCACCCCTCCAACGCGGCAGTGGGATCGGAACGTAGCAGTGAGGGCGTCACCTCATTAGCGTGTGAAGGACTAGAGCATGCAGGAGACGCAGCCTTGGACTTCGGTGCCTTCTAGGGCTTGTTGGCGGATGCGAATGTAGTACAAGGTTTTAATGCCCTTGCGCCACGCGTAGATCTGCGCTTTGTTTACGTCGCGTGTGGTCGCAGTGTCCGGGAAGAACAAGGTGAGCGAAAGTCCCTGATCGACATGCTGCGTTGCTTCAGCGTACGTGTCAACAATAGCCTTCCAGCCGATTTCGTACGCGTCGCGATAATACTCAAGATTGTCGTTCGTCATGTACGCGGCCGGATAGTAGACGCGGCCGATTTTGCCTTCCTTACGGATTTCAATCTTGGAAGCAATCGGGTGAATCGACGACGTGCTGTGATTAATGTATGAGATCGAGCCGGTGGGCGGTACCGCTTGCAGGTTCTGGTTGTAAATACCATCACGCAGGATCGCATCGCGCAATGCAGCCCAGTCTTCGGCGGTCGGAATCGCAATGCCATACTGTGCGAACAGGGCGCGTACGCGTTCGGTGCGCGGGGTCAGCGAGCGGCGGCCATCCGTGTACTTGTCGAAATAGTTCCCCTGGCCGGCTGGCTTCGCGTAAGCAGAACGTTCGAAGCCGACGAATGCGTGTCCGCGCTCAACTGCGAGATCATGCGAAGCACGGTACGCATGGTAGGCGACGGTCATGAAGTACATGTCGGTGAAGTCGAGCGCTTCCTCACTGCCGTACTGGATGCGCTCGTGGGCGAGGAAGCCGTGCAGGTTCATTTGGCCGAGGCCGATCGCGTGGCCTTCTTCGTTGGCACGGCGAATAGACGGTACGGCGTTGATGCTGGTGTGTTCTGCGACGGCGGTAAGCGCGCGGATAGCAGTTTCAACCGTGGCGCCAAGATCGCCGTCCATGGCTTTCGCAATGTTGAGCGAGCCGAGGTTGCAGGAGATGTCGCGGCCAACGTGCGCGTAGCTCAAATCCTCGTTGTATGCGCTCGGCTCTTGCACTTGGAGGATTTCCGAGCACAGGTTCGACATGATGACGCGGCCGTCGATCGGGTTTGCGCGGTTAACGGTGTCTTCGAACACAATGTATGGGTAGCCGGATTCGAATTGCAGTTCGGCGAGCGTGGTGAAGAATTGGCGGGCGTCAATATAGGTTTTGCGAATACGCTCGTCAGCAACCATGTCATCGTAATGTTCGGTGACGGAAATGTCGGCGAATGGTTTGCCGTAGACGCGTTCAACATCGTAGGGGCTAAACAGTGCCATTTTTGCTTTCTGCTTGGCCAGTTCGAACGTGATGTCTGGTACAACAACGCCAAGGGCAAGCGATTTGATGCGGATTTTCTCGTCCGCGTTCTCGCGCTTGGTGTCAAGGAATCGCAGAATATCAGGGTGGTGAGCGTTCAAATACACTGCGCCTGCGCCTTGACGCGCGCCCAACTGGTTCGCGTAGGAGAATGAGTCTTCGAGCAGTTTCATGACGGGGATGACACCGCTCGACTGGTTTTCGATGTGCTTGATCGGCGCGCCCAGCTCGCGCAGATTGCTCAACAGAAGGGCGACGCCGCCGCCACGCTTAGACAGCTGCAATGCTGCATTAATGCCGCGTGAAATCGACTCCATATTGTCTTCGATACGTACCAGGAAGCAGCTGACCGGCTCGCCGCGCTGCGCTTTACCAAGATTCAAGAACGTTGGCGTAGCAGGCTGGAAGCGACCGGAAAGCATTTCTTCCAAGTAGCGTTCAGCAGCCTGCTCGTCGCCAGCTGCCAAGTCGAGTGCGACCGCGACACAACGCTGCGGGAAGCTCTCAAGATAATGCTTGCCATCAAAGCTTTTCAGCGCATACGACGTATAGAACTTGAAAGCGCCAAGGAACGTGCCGAATTCAAAACCGGAAGACTCTGCCCGCTCATAGAAACGGTCAAGGAATTCAGGCGTGTAACGTTCAAATACGGTTGGATCGTAGTATTTGCCATCAATGAGCTGGCGCAGGCGCTCCGCAGTGGACGCGAAAGTCACGGTGTTGGCGGCAACATGGCCGGTCACGTATTCGCGTTCGGCGGCCTTATCTTTGTCAAACTGGATAAGCCCGTTCGCATCGTACAAGTTGAGCATTGCGTTGAGCGCGTGATAGTCGTGCGCAGGGTCTTGACGCTCGGCATCAGTGTCGGCGGTGCGGTCAAGCGGCAGGCCGGTATTGCTGAAATCGGTCATAATAATCCTCAATAATCGTTGAAAACAGTTGAAACGAGTACAAAAAGGGCGCACTGAACTCTGCCGGTGGGGTAGCCGGCATGCAATCAGTCAGTGAGTGGTGTGGTGCTTCTAGGTGACCTAGGCGGCCTAACTGTCAGGCGCCGGCGCGCTCGCGGAAGAATTTGACGAGACCATCGCGCACCTTGCGCGTATCTTCACGCGTACCCATCAGCTCGAAGCGGTACAAGAACGGCACGTGGCATTTGGCTGCGATAATATCGCCGGCTGCACAATAAGCGGAGCCAAAATTCGTGTTGCCGGAGGCGATCACTCCGCGAATCCACGCGCGATTGGCTGGGTTGTTAAGGAACCGCTTGACTTGCATTGGTACCGCTTTGCGCGCGTCGCCACCGCCGTATGTTGGCACCATCAGCACATATGGTTCGCGCACATTGAGTGCGGGAGCGCCGGGCTTGAGCGGAATGCGGTACACGTTGATACCGCGCTCGCCCAACGCACAGCTGCTCACAAAACGGGCAGTGTTCTCCGAGGCAGAGGAGAAGTATACGAGCGCGCCGATAGTTTCCGTGCGCGCTGCTGTTTCAGGCTCGCTTGGGCGCGTATTGTCAGCAGTTGGCGTGGTCTGGCCCATGAGCGGCACGGATTTTGGCCGATCGGATGCGTTGGCTGCGGTTGGTGCCGGGCTGAGCGGTGACGCGCTGATATGCAAGGCTTTCTTCGTGCTGGCTGATGTATCGGTCATGCGAGCACCGGTTGTGCCTGGGCGGTGGCGCGCGCCTTGGCCAGCGCACGAATCAAATCCGGGCGGTAACCGGTCCATGAGGAATCAGGCGTAATCACCACGGGAGCCTGCTGGAATCCGGCTGCCTGCAACTGTTCGAGCGTGGAGGGGTTCTCGGAAAGATCGACCGTTTCGAAGTCAACGCCCAGCTTGGTGAGCTGTCGCTTGGTCGCGTCGCACTGAGGGCAGTACGGTTTGGTGAACACGGTGACAGTCATGATCGCTCCCCTTGAAGTATTGGTTTGGCGCTGCGGTAGCGCCCCTCGCGATTGGCAAGATTACATGGATGTGGAGCACAGTCAAGAACACTATTGGTTGTGTCGCGCACGCATTGCTGACACTAGATATAGTGTTTCGTTGATTTTCTGCGGTTGCTGGGCGATGGGCGCAATCGAAGAAGCTGCGTGAATGTGGCGATAGTCACAATATGGCTGTGGCAACGCGTTGTGGCGCGTCGCTGGGTGGCGGCGCGTGGGGGTCGTATCGTGGTGTATGGAGCAATCTGCGTGGATGCCACTGTGCGTGCGCGCGCGGAACATTACAACAAAGGAGCGTTTATGACTCTGCTGCACCGCAATCTCGGCCCGTTCAACACCACCGCTGTGGGCCACGGTGAAATGCCGCTGACTATCGAAAATAATCGCGGTCATGATGTTGGTATCGAAACGCTGCACGCGTCGCTTGACGCTGGCTGCCGTCACATTGATACCGCGTGGGCGTACTACACGCCTGGCGAAGAAGAGCAGACTGGTGAAAAGCTCGTGCGCGAAGCCCTAGAGACATGGAAGGGGCCGCGCGAAGAAGTGCTGGTTGCCACCAAGATTGGTTTGCGCCGCGCGTGGGAAGATGGCAAGCCGGTGTGGCCGCGTGATGGCAAGCCGGAACACCTGCTGCGCTACGGCAAGGAGTCTGCGATGGCGCTCGGTGTGGACACGATCGACCTGCTGTACATGCACCGTCACGATCCGGAAGTGCCGTACAACGAGTCCATTGAAGCGTTGAAGCAGCTTGTTGATGAGGGCGTGGCACAGTACGCGGGCGTTTCCAATGTGACGATTGAGCAGCTGGACATTGCGCGCGGCATTTTGGGTGACAAGCTGATCGCTGTGCAGAACCAGTATTCGCCGATTCACTTGGATACGCAGGACACGTTGGATTATTGCGCCAAGCTCGGTCTCGCGTTCGTGTGCTGGAGTCCGCTCGGCGGCTACCGCCACCCGTATGACGAATCGAAGTTCGACCCATTCCGTGAGGTTGCGGCCAAGCATGGTGTGTCTTACCAGCAGGTAGTGCTCGCGTGGGAGCTTGCTAAGGGTGACCACATGTTTGTGATTCCTGGCGCGCATCGCCCTGAAACGATTCTCGATTCGCTCAAGGCTGGCGAGCTTGAGCTTGACGACGAGGATTTCGCTAAGCTCGGCTGATTGCCTATAGGTTTGCAGGTTATACAACCATAATCCGTTTACTCCGTTTACATGGTGTAGGGATTTGCGCATGGTGTAGGGATTGGGGTGTGGCAGGTTTTGCGAAAACCTTGGAATTGCGCCATTTTGCATCCCTACACCATGTATGAGTCCCTACACCATGTGTAGATCCCTACACCATGGGAGGGGTGCTTTTGGGGGCGTGCAGTTTATGCAGCGATTGTGCGAACGATGGCAGCCAATATGTTTGCCGCTCGTGCGAATTCTTCAGGCGTGATGTACGAGTAGCTCAAACGTAAGGAATTATCACTTTCAAAATCGTAAATATCGCCTGGATTGAGTAGTACGCCATGGTCTAAGGCCAGTTGGAAGAGTCGTCCGATCTTTACTGGCTGGTCGAACGTGAGCCAAATATAGAATCCTCCTTGCGGCACCGTCCAGTGCGCCATCCCGCTGAATAAGTGTTCCAATGTTTCGATAGCAGCGTCGTGGCGTCGCTTCAACTCGCGCTTCAACGTAACCAGGTACTCGTCGTAGAGTCCGCTGGTTAAGAATCGCGCGTACACCCACTGGCTGAGCACGCTCGCGCCGTAATCCATTTGCATTTTCACATCAGCGAGTCGATGCACAATCGAACGATCAGCCACAATCCAACCGATGCGCAGTCCGGGCGCGAGCGCTTTCGACGCGCTACCAAGCGTAATAACCATGCCGGTTTGATCGAGCGACTTCAGCGGCGTGGGGGAGACTGCGGTGCTGGAATTCGCGCTGGAACTGCCGTTGGTGCTCGCGCTACCGAAATACAAATCTTGATATGCGCCGTCTTCGATAATTGGCAAACGATTCGCTACGCAACAATCGATAAGCGTGTGGCGTCGCGACTCCGACATGGTGATGCCAGTGGGATTGTGATTCGTGGGAATCGTATACAGCACCGCATTGTTAGTTGTGTGGCGTGTGGTTAACGAAGGTAGTGCGGGTGGAGTAGTGATATCGCTGGTGCCCGGTGCACTATTGCCGCCTTGCAACAGGGATTGCAATGCGGTGACGTCGAGTCCTTCGCTATCCATTGGTACGCCGGCGAGTTTCATCCCCGCGGATTGAAACACTTGCAGTGATTTGATATAGCTCGGCGCCTCCGCTATCACTGTCGAGCCTGCTGATAGCAAACTTACTGAAATCATTTGCAGTGCTTGTAAAGCGCCAGAGGTAATCAAAATTTGTTCCGGAGTGCAGTTGATGCCGGTAGCGCACATGTGTGCGGCGATCGCTTCGCGCAACATTGGCATTCCCTCGGGGGCTGGGTATCCGATTGCGTCAATTTCTGCTGCTGCTTCGCCGGCTATGCGCTGCCACATTGCGCGTGGAAACAGTCGTGGGTCAAGTTCGCCAGTGCCAAGTCGTGTAATACCATGCGCAAACTCCATGCGATTAATGGTTTGAATGGTTGCATTATTCGCGCGGAAAAATCCTGACGACACGTAGTCGGCCCAATCGGGGGCGCCCGGCAACATCAGTGACCATGTGTTGCTGACAATGCGCGTGCCGGCACCATGTAATCCTTCGACAATGCCATAGTCGGCAAGCTCGGTGATTGCTGCGATCACCGTAGAGCGATTCACGCCGAATGCCTCGGCTAGTGCGCGCTGTGAAGGCAGTCGTGAGCCGATTGGCCATGTGCCAGACGAGATTTGGCGGCACATATAGTCCACGATTTGCTCAGTGACTGGCGTAGCCGCGTTGCGATTGGGCTTCCAGCTAATAGTGATGGGGGTAGTGCGTGGCATATGCGGCTCGATTCGGTGGAATGTGTAATTGCGTTTGGTTGGGGCTACTACTACATATTTGGCTGGTTGATGACTGGTGTCACATTCGTAGAATACATGGAGGATGTGATGAAATCAGTGGTTTTACCTAGGTTTTTCCAGGTGACGCTAATTTGATTTGGCTGATTTGGTTGGGTGACTGTTATCCAACCAAACTGAATTGGCTGAGTGATACTGCAAATGCCAGCTGGCTGAGCGGCGTGGAGGAGAGTAAATATGGGGTTCTACCTGCAAGGGCTCACAATGGGTTTGGCATATATCGCGCCGATTGGTATGCAGAACCTCTTCGTGATCAACTCCGCGCTCACTCGTACGCGTCGTAACGCACTGATTACTGCGCTGATTGTCATCTGCTTCGACATGGCATTGTCGCTGTCCTGCTTCTTCGGCGTGGGCGCGCTTATGCAGTCGCACCCTTGGCTCGAAACCATTGTGCTTGGGCTTGGCGGCCTAGTAGTAGTGAAAATCGGCATGGGATTAGTGCTGCCGAAGCGTCGCAAGAATACTTCTCAAACCGACCTGGCAACGTCGTCTCCGACTACAGCACCGTCTCCATCTGCGGCGGCAACTGTATCCACCCCTGCCAAGCGCCTCGGCTTGCGCGGTCTGCTTGACACGATCGGCACCGCCTGCGCCGTCACCTGGTTTAACCCGCAAGCCATTATCGACGGCACGCTCATGCTCGGCGCGTTCAGTGCAACGCTCAGCGCGCAACAATCAACCCCGTTTATTACCGGCGTCGAAACTGCATCCATACTGTGGTTCCTGACCATTACACTGCTGGTCAACGCGTTTGCACACAAGTTCAGCCCACGCATTATCGACGTGCTCAACCGCGTGTGCGGCGGCGTCATCACCCTCTACGGCATTAAGCTTCTCGCTGATTTCGCGCTTGCCGTACTGTAAGCCGCCGCCGCGCCCCTGAAGCCGTACTGGCGCTCGACTACACTGGTCTGGTGCTTATTGACGAATCGACTGTTTCCATGACTGTGAACCCTACCCCAACAGCTTCGGCCGCTGCGGCTCATGAGATTGTTCTGCCGCGTCGCCGCAAGCCAGAAGTACTCGCGCCTGCAGGTAATTTGCGTGGGTTAAAAGCCGCGGTCGATTACGGCGCGGACGCCGTATACTGCGGTGGTAAAGCGTTTGGCATGCGCTCTGCTCCGAAAAACCTCAGCCTTGCCGACTTTGAAGAAGGCGCACGATATGCTCACGAGCGTGGTGCTCGCGTATACGTGACGCTCAATGTGTTGCCGCGCAATAACGAAGTTGAAGCAATGCGCGAATACATTGGCCAGCTCAAAGACACGGGCATTGACGCAATGATCGTCACTGATATCGGTGTCATGATGATGGCACACCAAATCGCTCCTAACGTGGAACTGCATGTTTCCACGCAGGCTGGCGTCACTAACTATGGCGCTGCACAAGCACTGTACGAGTTCGGTGCTCGACGTGTTGTGCTTGCTCGCGAAATGGATTTGCAAGCGGTACGCGATATTCGCGCGCGTATTCCCGACGATATGGATATTGAATGCTTTGTGCACGGTGCTATGTGCATGGCATTCTCTGGCCGCTGCCTGTTTTCGAACTATCTGACCGGCCGCGATGGTAATCATGGCGAATGTGCACAGCCCTGCCGCTGGAAGTATTCGATTGTGGAAGAGAAGCGCCCCGGCCAATATTTCCCCATCGAACAAACCTCGGAAGGTGCATACCTGTTTAACTCGCAGGATATGAATATGCTGCCGCATATCGCTGATCTGATTGACTCGGGTGCGACAAGCCTCAAGATTGAAGGCCGCTCCAAGTCTGCGTATTACATTGCGGCGATGACCAACGCGTACAAGATTGCTGTGGATGAGTATATGGTGCAACGCGGTTTTGAGGATCGCTCTGGCGCGGTGTTGCAGCCATTCCATGATCGCGTGATTCGCGAAGGCGACCCGGATTACGAGGCGTCGATTACGGCAGCGCCGGATGCAATCGAGCGTCATGCTGATCAAGCATTCGCTGGCATGCCCGGTGGTGATATGGGGCTCGAATTCGGTGGTGATACTCAGTCATCCGTTGAAAAGCCGGCTGTTGTTGAAGATGCGGCGGCTCGGTCTGCTGGCGGCGCTCAACTTGATAATCTGAGCTATCGCGCTCGTAGCGCTCGTCGTAAGTCGAATACTGCTCAGGAAGTGCTGCCCGAGGGTTGGTATCATGCCAAAGTTCGCCCGGCGGATCCGATCACATTGCCCGAGTGGCTGCTGGAAGAGCCGGATAAGGTTGCGCACCGCGATTATTCCACGGGCTTCTACTATCCCGAGCATAAGGTGACGCAGAACACCAATCGTTCCGCGTACTTCCGCTCGTGGCTGGTGGTTGGCGAAGTGCTCAGCTGGAGCCCGGAAGAGGGCGGGCGCGTCACGATTATGAGCCGCAACAAGATCGAAGCTGGCCAAGAGGTTGAATTCTTGCTGCCAGGTCGCGAGCCGCTGGCGTACACGGTGCCCGGTGGTGGCTTCCGCGATGCTGATGGTCAGTGGGTTGAGTCGATCAATAACCCCGCCCATGTGTTCTCGATGCCATGTCCGCACGAGGTGCCGGTGAACGCTGCAATCCGTTCGCGCACAAAGCAGGCGACCCTCAAGGCTGCCTAGCTCTCAATCTGCCTGACCCTGGACTCTCTCTAGGCGCTTTTTTAGGCGCTTCTCTGTGTAAGTGTGCATATTCGGACTATTCGCACCGTTGTGTGCATATTCGGACTATTTGAATACCCCCTTAGGGTTGTAGATAGACCGGATATGCACACAACGACGCAAATGATCTGGATAGGTACACATTGAGGGTGTGGCAATAGACCGGATATGCACACAACTGTGGAAATGATCCGAATAGGTACACATTGCAGGTGTGGGAATGGTCCGGATTTGCACACTTAGGAGAAATGCTCCGATCACGCTACAGTAGTCGGCATGAGCAATGAGCAGTATGATGACGAGATTCTTGACAGCAACAAGATCAGCTCGACCGATCGGGACGGTAACCCGATTCCGGTAACGATCCCGATCGCACTCGCTCCCGGTATCACCGCCGTATATACAACGCGCCTCGGCGGTTTAAGCACCGGTGATTTCGGCAACTGTAACCTCGGCGGTAAATCCGGCGACGATCCAACCGCCGTACTATCCAATCGTGTCGCGCTCGCTCAGGCGGTAGGAGCACGGCTGTCGCTGATTTCACAAGTGCACTCCGGTGTTGCCGTAGACGTTGATGATTCGTTCGAAATCAACACGCCGTTCGGCTTCGATGTCTCCGGAACAAGGGGAGTAGAAGGCGATGATTCAGCCGCAGCTCCAGTGGTGAAAGAAGCTGACGGTCAAGTCACCAGCCAAGCCGGTATTGCTCTCGGCATGTTCGCTGCCGACTGCCTGCCCGTACTGCTTGCCGACCCCGAAACCGGCATTATCGGCGCATGCCACTGCGGCCGCCGCGGACTCGAGAAGGGCGTAATCAGCGCAACCGTTGAATTGATGAAACTCAAAGGCGCTGAACCGTCGCGCATTGTAGCCACACTCGGCCCGCGTATTTGCGGCGACTGCTACGAAGTTGGCGACGACATCGCTGACAAGTTCGAAAAGCGCTTCCCCCTCACCAAAACCACCACGCGCTTCGGCGGTGCCGGCATCGATATTGCCGAAGCTGCGATGATCGACCTCGCATTCGCTGGCGTGAGCAAAGTCGTCGATTCAATGCCACGCGTTCACGCAGCCACCGAGTATCTCGACCACGATCTTGAACTTGACGAGCTGTGCCGCGCCGACAGTGAAGGCCCATCGCTGCATGAGCGCTTGGAAGTCATCCAGCACAGTATGTGCACGCTGGAAAATCCGCTGTGGTATTCGCATCGCCGCGCATCGCTCGCTGGCAAAACGCATGAAGGTCGTATGCTCGCCCTTATCGTGCGGCACTAAGGCGCTCAACAGTACGCCACGCAACACACGCAACATCGCATACTGCGCGCGCGGATTGCACAGTTTTCCGCATATTCCGTGCAGATGGGCGCATGCTGACTACAGCCAGTGAGCATGCGCTCTACGGTGGAACACAGTATGACCGAGAGAGAATCAGAACAAGAGCAAGAGAATCACATGCCTGAAAACGCCGCTGAATCCGCACCTGCAAAACCGCAAACCGTGCCCGTTGTGGCCGTAGTACTCGCAGCCGGCTTTGGTACTCGATTCGACCCGAATAATCCCAAGCAGCTTGTCTCCGTTGGTGGCAAGCCAATCGTATGCTGGAGCATCGAAGCATTCGAAACCAATGCGCGCGTCAGTGACATTATCGTCGTCGTCAACCCGCAGGTACGCGGCGAAGTAGAACGCTTAATCGACGAAGCCGGCTACCCGAAAGTGCGCATGATTATTAACGGTGGCCGCGAACGTGTTGATAGCACTGCGGCTGCGCTCACCGCACTCGCCGACGCAGGCATTCCCGCGAACGCGAAGATTCTGATTCACGATGCTGTGCGCCCCTTCGTTGAACAGCGTTCGATTGACGGTTGCATCGACGCGCTTGACGAACTCGACGCTGCCACCGTAGCGTACGCGAGCACGGACACGGTACTGTTGACTGAATTCCGCGACGGACGCAAGGTAGTACGCCAGGTTCCCGATCGCCCGCACACGTTCCGCGCGCAAACGCCGCAAGCATTCCGTTTCGACACGATTCGTCACGCGTACGAGCTCGCCTCGGCCGACCCCGGATTCCACCCCACTGACGATACGCGCGTCGTCGTTGACTACATGCCTGATTCAGCGGTTGCCGTTGTTGACGGCAGCGAATCGAATTTGAAAATCACTACGATGGCTGATATTCCAGCCGCTGAACGGATTGCCGCACAGCGACTCGGGCTGCCAGCTATGACGTCTGCCACCGTGTCGAACGCGTTTGGCCCTGAAGCTACCGGAGCGCCCATGGGACCGGTTGACCCGGTAACGGGAGCGCCTGCAAACATGTCGCATATGACGCGTGAAGAAGCCAAAGCGCGCATGCATGCGATTTTCGCGCAAGCCGCCTCTCGCATGGGCCGTTGACGCTCGCTGGCTACAAGACTCGGCCGCTATGAGCCTGGTACCATCCGCCGCGGCCGTTACACTGGGGCGTATGCAGCAGCTCAATGTCGTGATTTCTGGATTCGATCAATACGAGGGCGTTGACGTGAACCCCTCGTTCGAAGTGCCCAACGCGCTCGCCAAACAAGGATTAGGCGAGATCGCTGACATTGACGATCCACTGCATGATGTTGACGTATCGATCAGCGCAGTCAGTCTGCCAGTCAGCTTTGCGAACGCGTGGCCGACTCTGCGCGAAGCCATTGACGCCACCCGACCAAACATTGTGATCGCCACTGGTCTCAAGCACGCAGCGCACAGTGTCGCGCTCGAACGCTGCGCGACAAACCTCATGAACGCAGCCAAACCCGACGCAGATAATGCGTTGCCACGATTCGAGTCGATTATTCCCGACGGTCCTGCCGCCTATTGGACGCGTCTACCATTGCGCGCGATTATCAACGATTTCGCACATGATGCCATTCCAGCCACCCTCAGTTCTGATGCAGGCACCTTCGTGTGCAACTCACTGTTCTACCATCTGCTCAACTGGGCAAGCACACAAGATCGTGTGCTCGCAGGCTTCGTGAGCTTCCCACTGGTAAACGGTACGAGTCACCGGCAGCATGGATTATCACTCGACCAGCTGGTGCTCGCGGGCCGTGACGTAGTGCGCGAAGCAGTTCGCTACTATTTGCAGCCGTCTTCACGCGATATTTTGATCGCGTAATGAGCCACGCTCAACCCGCTGACACGCTCATGTGTGTACGTTCACAAAATGCTTGACATGGCCGGCGCTTCTCCGCGCGATGATGGGCTACAGTCTTGTGTGGTTGTCAAACAAGTGTGCAGGGTTATGGCGAAAGGAACCGAACATGGCGGACCAGTTCCCGATTGTCCTTCGTGGATACGATAAAGAGCAGGTCGACAAGGCGTTTGCGGCGGCACAGTCCACGTTGAACGCGCTCAGGGCGCAGATCAAGCAGGATGGCGATCGTGTGCTGCAACTGCAGGCTAAGCTGCAGGAAGAGCGCAACAGGCAGTCGTCAAAGGGTAACTCGTTCGCTTCCCTCGGCGCCAACGCTCAGCAAATGCTCGCCTCGGCCGAACAAACCAGTACTGAACTGCTTGAACGTGCCAAGCAGGATGCTGCCGCTACGCGCGTTTCCGCACAAGCACAGGCAGAAACCTTGATTAACAACGCCAAACTCGATGCCCAGCACATCGTCGACGACGCCAAGGCGAAAGCACACACAATTACCGAAACGGCTACGAATCAGGCGCAAACCATCACGACCACGGCGCAGCAGGATGCTGCCCAGCTGCGTGCGGAAACCGCTCGAATCGTTACTGAACAGCGTCAGTCCACGGATCTTGAGCTCACGAATTCGCGTGAAGAGCACGATAAGCGTCTTGCTTCCGAGCGCGCAAAGCAAGAGCGTGAAATCTCTGACATGAAGGCAGAAGCCACTCAGCAGGTTGCTCAGCAGCGCAAGGCTGCCAATGAGGAGATCGCCAAGCTCAAGTCTGAGTCCAACGATCAGATTCAGGCTGCGCTCGCGGAAGCGAATAAGAAGCTGTCTGATGTGCGCGAACAAGTCTCGAAGATGATGGCCGATGCACAGCGCAAGGCTGGCGAAATCATTGACGCTGCTAAGGCGCGCGCGCAGGAGATTCGTGACGATGCTGAAGTGCATCGTACGAAGACGATGAGCCAGGTGAACGCTGAAGTTGAGCAGATTCGTACCGATATTGCTGCCCAGCAGGATGAGGCGACGAAGAAGGTGAGCGAGCTGCTTGACTCGCTCGAGGAGCGTCGCGTTGCTGCGAAGAAGGAAGCTGACGAGCTGGTTGGCCAGGCCAAGGTTGTGCGCGAGGATGCTGACACGTATGCGGCAAGCAAGCGCAAGGAAGCTGACGATCAGGCAGCTGCAATCTTGAAGAAGGCAAGCGAGGAAGCCGCGCAGCAGATCGAAACCCGTCGCAAGGCTGCACAAAGCGAGCTTGAAGGACTCAACACGCATATTGCCGAACTGCAGTCGCGTGAAGCCGCGATCACGCAGCGCGTTTCCGAGCTGCGCTCGATGTTCACGCAAGCGTTCAGCGGTTTCGCCTTCATGGCTGAAAACGGTGGCGCACAAGCAGCCGGCGAGCAGGATGGCAATGCGCCAGAAGCTGCGCAGTCTGCACAGTCCGCACAGTCTGCACAGTCTGCACAGTCTCATGAGCACGCACAGGGTGCTGACAGTGCCGATAGCGAACATGCTGCTGAGACTCAGCATGGTGAAGGCGAGCACTGATCTTGCGGACGCGCAGATCGCCAATAATCGCACATAGCTGCACATAATACTGTGCTACAACGGCCGTGGAACCGATACGTTCCGCGGCCGTTGTGCGTTATTGGCGGGTAAATCGCGTGGATTGGAGAGTATCTCCCCTCGACGGTAGACTGCCGCATGAATGCTTTGTGCATATCGTGCGGCATTTGGCCAAACGCCGAATAGTCGCGTGTGATGCGATCGCATAACGATCGACAACATGGATAAAAGGAGCAGCATGACTGAAATCACGCCATTGTCCAGTGAAGCGCTCGACAAGATGGTTGAAGCGTTTGACGCTAACCCGACGAACCGTCTTGCCATGAACGCCGTTACCACGTCCGGCATCAACAAGGCAGCCCTGAACTATGATCGCGCACGCCGCCTGCAGCGTCGCTTCTCTGTGACCGTTGATAACGGCACGGTCACTCATCAGGATCATTCCGGACGTTGCTGGCTGTTCAGCTCGCTGAACGTTGCGCGTTTCATCGCGAAGAAGAACATGAACTTGAAGGAGTTCGAGTTCTCTCAGAACTATGCGATGTACTACGACAAGCTCGAGCGCATCAACTACTTCCTCAAGGATGTGGCCGCACTGGTAGCTGCTGGCGAGTCGGCTGACTCCCGCCTGATCAAGCACCTGCTTGACGATGTGATGGGCGACGGCGGCCAGTGGACGATGGCTATGAACGTGTACAAGAAGTACGGTGCAGTGCCGAAGGACCTGTTCCCGGAGACTGAGTCTTCGAAGAACACTGGCCCGATGAACACGCAGCTGCGCCACATGCTGCACACGGCGGTTGCGCACCTGTTCGCAGCTAAGGGCGACGAGGCGAAGACTGCTGAGATTGTTTCTGAAGCGACCGCTGCTGGCCACCGTATGCTGACGATCCACTTGGGCGAACCGCCGAAGAGCTTCGACTGGGAGTGGACCGACAAGGATGGCGAATTCCACCGCGATGGCGAACTGACCCCAGTGGAGTTCTGGCAGAAGTATGTGGGCCCGGCTGATCTGGAAAGCTACGTGTGCCTCGTGGACGATCCGCGCAAGGAGCACGCTAAGGGCAAGAAGATCGGCATCGAGCACCTGGGCAACGTGGCCGGCGGCGACCCGACCGAGTACCTCAACGTGCCGAACCAGTTCATGAAGGATTGCGTGCGTGAAATCCTGTCTGAGCAGGGTATTCCGGTGTGGTTTGGTGCTGACTGCGGCCCGTTCATGGACCGTGAGTCCGGCGCTTGGGCAACTGACCTGTTCGAGTATGGCAGCGTGTACGGCGTGGACTTCGATATGGATAAGGAAGAGCGCGTGCGCTTCTGCGATTCCGCAATGAACCACGCAATGGCGTTCGTTGGCGTGGACGTAGCCGACGACGGCAAGACTACTCGCCGTTGGCGTGTGGAGAACTCTTGGGGCGACAAGATCGCCGACAAGGGCTACTTCACGATGAGCGACGACTGGTTCACCGAGTACGTCTACGAAGTCGCCGTCCCGAAGGCACTCCTCCCCGCCGAATACCAGGCCGCCCTCAATGAACCCGCCACCATGCTGCCCGCATGGGATCCAATGGGCGCTCTTGCGTGACAACAGTCACGCAAGAGCGCGGAACCGGAAATAGAAAACAACCCAGTGGGTTGTTTTCCCGGTTCCCCGGCCGATAGGCCGGCTGCCTGAAAGGCTAGTGCGCCTGAGGTGACAGTCCGAAGGCCGGATTGAACCTCACACGTCAATATCACGGATGCGGTAGCCTTGGCCCCCTCGGCTGAGGGGGGCTGGCGGCCGTAGGCCGACTGGGGGAGCGTCCTACCGCCCAACACGGCCAAACACTAGCCTCAAAAAGCGGTCGACTGTCCCATCAGACGGTCGACCGTTTTCATATCTACCCGCGCGCAGGTAAACTAGCGCCTCTGTATGTTTGCGCCTAGCATGGGGCAGGGAGAGGAGAGTTGGTATGGCAGGTCTTCGTGGTCCGGATAGTTCTGAGGATGAGCGTCGTCTGAGCAGGAACGCAGTGTTCCCTGAAACAGTTGACGTGAACATTCGCCAGCTCGACCCGATTCCAGCTCCGCGCTATTTCCTGAAGGAACTGCCTCTCACTGATGAGATGAGCGACCTTGTGCTGCGCTCGCGCCAAGAGATTCGCGACGTGTTGCATGGCAGGGATGACCGTCTGCTCACTATCGTTGGCCCGTGTTCAATTCATGATCCAAAAGCCGCGCACGAGTACGCTTCTAAGCTTGCTGCAGTCAAGAAAGAACTTGACGATCGACTGGTCATTGTCATGCGCGTGTATTTTGAAAAGCCGCGTACGACGATCGGCTGGAAGGGTTTGATTAACGATCCTGATCTTGACGGTCGTTTCGATATTCGTAAAGGCATGTGGCTGGCGCGCAAAGTACTCACTGACGTGTTGAGCCTTGGCTTGCCAACAGCTACCGAATGGCTTGACCCGATCACGCCGCAGTATATTTGCGATCTGATCAGCTGGGGTGCGATTGGCGCGCGTAATACGGAAAGCCAAGTGCACCGCGAACTCGCCTCTGGCATGTCGATGCCGATCGGTTTCAAGAATGCGACCGACGGCTCGATTAAGCCGGCTGCTGACTCCTGTTTTGCTGCCGCATACGAACATCACTTCCTGTCGATTAACCTCGACGGTCGCGTGATTTCCGCTGAAACTAAGGGCAACCCGGATTGCCATCTGATTTTGCGCGGCTCGAACACGGGCCCGAATTACGATGCTGAATCGGTAGCGAAAGCGCTCGCCGCGCTGAAAGCGTCAAAGGCAAGCGGTCCGAGCGAACACGGTTTGATTATCGACGCTGCGCACGGCAATTGCGGCAAGGATGAAAACGTTGAAGCGCAGGTCATCGAGAATATTGCTGCTCGTGTGGCCGCTGGCGAACCGGGCATTCTTGGCGTGATGATGGAAAGCTTCTTGAAGGGCGGTCATCAGAAGCCTGCTCCGCTTGACCAGCTGGTGTACGGTCAGTCGGTGACTGATGCTTGCGTGCCGTGGGAGCGTACTGAGCAGCTGCTGCACACGCTGGCCGACGCTGTCGACGCTCGCCGTGCTGCCGCAAAATAGTCGCAGCAGCAGCTGAAACAGCAGTCGCAGTATCATCGCACAGGAATCAAGAACGAGCCTTCCTATCAGCCAAACTGTCAGGAAGGCTCGCTATTAGGTATCCTTGGGAGCAGTGAATTCCAAGGAGAGAGCGATGCAACAACAAGACGACCACATGCGGCCGTTGAATACGCCTGAAGAACTGCGTGCCATCCGTCAAGCGATGGATGAAGGCAAAAATCCGCTGATTGCCACCGACGTGCCACGTTGGGAAGACCAGGTAGGCGTAAGCCGTATTATCAACCGGCGCATTCTTGAACTTGAGCCACTGCCCACGCCAGCACAAGTGTTAAGCGAACTGCCGCTTGACAAGGCTGCGCAAGAGATCGTCGCCTATTCGCGCGATGAAATTCGCGCCTGCCTGTACGGCCAGGATGATCGTCTACTGGTGATTGTCGGCCCATGCTCAGTGCATGATCCCAAAGCAGCACTTGACTATGCGCATCGACTCGCCAAAGTCATGAAAAAAACTGAAGGCGAGCTGCTGATTGTGATGCGCGTGTATTTTGAAAAGCCGCGCACGACTGTCGGCTGGAAGGGTTTGATTAACGACCCGGACATCGACGGTAGTCACAACATTAAAAAAGGCTTGCTGCTCGCGCGCAAAACACTGCTCGGCGTGCTGGGCGAAGGCTTGGCGGCAGCAACCGAATTCTTGGAGCCGACCAGCCCGCAGTTTATTTCCGACGCGGTGAGCTGGGGTGCGATCGGCGCGCGTAACACGGAAAGCCAAGTGCATCGTCAGCTTGCTTCCGGCATGTCAATGCCGATCGGTTTCAAAAACGCTACCGACGGGTCCGTCAAGGCAGCAGTCAACGGCTGCTTTGCTTCCGCGCAACAGCACACGTTCTTCGGCATCGACCATATGGGTCGCGCGTGCGCAGTCGAAACCCTCGGCAATCCCGACTGCCATGTTGTACTGCGCGGTTCAATCCACGGGCCGAATTATGACGCTGAGTCAGTGCGCCGCGCAATGGATGATGTGCGCGCGATGATGCCCGCCGAATCAGCTGCCGCCCACGGGCTGATTATCGACTGCTCGCACGGCAACTCCGGTAAAGACGAGCACAAGCAGGCGCAAGTCGTACGCAATATTGCCAGCCGTATCGCCGCCGGCGAGCCGGGCATCACTGGCATCATGATGGAAAGCTTTATCGAAGGCGGTAACCAGCCTGCCGCACCGCTCGACCAGCTCATCTACGGCAAGTCGATCACCGACCGTTGCATCAGTTGGGACGATACCGAACAGTTACTCTACGAACTGGCCGAAGCGGTTTCCGCACGCCGCTGGAAGTGACCGAGCTGGAAGTGACAGAAAGGAACGCACATGACCACCATCGCTATTATCGGAGCGCTCAGCGAAGAAGTTGCGCTGATCGCCAGCTCACTCGACAACGTTGCACACGATCACGCCGCCAGTCTTGACATTACGCGCGGCACCATCACCACAAACGCTGGTAGCACTATCACTGTTGCAGCTACCGTCGGCGGCATGGGCTTGGTGAACGCGGCCGCAACTACGCAGCATCTGATTGACGCCTACCAGCCGGACGCAGTCATCTTCTCTGGTATCGCCGGCAATCTCAACACGCACCTGCACATCAACGATGTAGTACTCGGCGGCACACTACGCTACCTCGACACCGACATGCGACTCGTCGGCCAGTGGACGCCCGGCAGCGAAGCAGCACCCGTGGAAGAATTCCACTCTGACGATCATCTGATCGCGCTCGCCGACGAAGCGCTGAGCAGCATGGGCATCACGCATATCACCGGCATCATCGCTTCCGGCAACTATTTCGTAGACACGCCAGAGCAAGTCGCCAAAACTATTCGCGACACTGGCGCCGACGCTGTCGAAATGGAAGGCGCTGCAGTAGCGCACGTAGCAGCGCGCAACAATGTGCCTGCACTGGTTATTCGCGCGCTGAGCGACAACGCGGACACTGACTACGAAGAGTTCAAAGACTTCGATATCTCCGAATATGCGAATACTGCGGCAGCGCTCGCCGTTGATATTCTCAAACGCATGTAGCATATGCGGCCGCGCGTGGAAGATCGCGCGGCCGCACGTTTACGCGGGTGCAACGCTTGCGTGAACAGACAGCGAACTCGCAACGTAGCTGGCTGTGTTCGACTCCGCCTGCCGATAGTGTGGAACCATTCGGTGCAAGGCGAAGGACGGTGATGAAATGACGTGGCAAATCGTGAGTGTCATTGTCGTCGCGCTCGTGGTATTGGCTGCAGCAATGCCTCTGGCCTACATGTGCGGGCGTAAAACAGGCGAGCTTGAAGGGCGGCAAGCTGCCGAAGAGGAAGGCCCACATTCAGCGTTTGGCGACGACGTAGATCCCGCCGACATTGAGCAAGGAATTCTCGACGCAGGCCCAGATGCGGTAATCGTATGCGATCATGTTGGACGCGTGCGCGGCGCCACCAGCAGGCCCGAAGACACTGACCTCGTGGACGCTGGGCGCATTGTCAACCAAGAAATACTCGACATTCTGCAACTCGTTGACGCTGACGGGGAGATTCGCGAACGTGAAATCCGAGTCAGTCTCGATCTGACACGCGTCTCCGACGTGATCACCGGGCGCGGTATTACCGCCGGTGCTGCTGCTCCCTCCGACCGCTACCTGCGCGTACGTATCGGTGGTATTAGCGGCGGCCTGTACGCCGTTTTCCTCAACGATGTCACCGAACAGCGTCGCTTTGAAGAAATGCGCCGCGACTTCGTCACCAACGTTTCTCACGAATTGAAAACCCCGGCCGGCGCCATCTCCCTGCTTGCGGAGACAATCGCCGATGCGAGCGATGATCCGCAAGCCGTACGCTATTTTGCGGGGCGAGTCACCAAAGAATCTGCGCGTTTAACCGAACTGGTAAAGCACTTAATCGAATTGCAGCGCGCGCAAAATACCAACACGATGCTCGACGCGAAGCGAATTTCTACCATGTCAGTCGCGCGCGAAGCGATTAGCGAAAACATCGTGCAAGCCAACGCCAAGCATATTGCCATACGACTCTCGTTCAACGGCCATTCGCAGCCGCTAGAAGTGCCAGCGCAGAACGATACTGACGCTAGCGATACCGAGAGTATTGACAACGCTACCGACGTTGCGATTGTTGCAAACCGTGAGACGATTACCACCGCTGTAAAAAACCTTGTCGAAAACGCGATCCGCTATTCGCCGGAGAAAACAACGGTAGTAGTAGGCGTATCGCGTGATGCTAAGCGCGGCAAAGTGACGATTCACGTAGTCGATCAGGGCATTGGTATTCCCGCCGCTTCGCTTGACCGCGTGTTCGAACGCTTCTACCGCGTAGACCCAGCGCGCTCGCGGGCTACCGGAGGCTCAGGATTAGGCTTGGCGATTACCAAGCATTGCGTGCAGGAGAGTGGCGGCACGATTTCTGTATGGTCACGTGAAGGGGAAGGCTCGACGTTTACGATTGAGCTGCCAGTGGCGCCGGATGCTGCTGCTGAATCGGATGGAGCATCGGCCGCTGGGGCGTGCTGATCAAACGTAGGTGCAAAAGACGTTGCTGAACGCAATAGCAACGTAGTATGCCGAAATGGGGAAACGTTTGCAGGTAGCACGCTACGATGGTGACGGTAATGAGGTTTGAACGCAGTATGAACAAATCGTGTGAAAGGCAAAAATGACGCGCATTCTCATCGTTGAAGACGAGGAATCGTACCGGGAGCCACTGGTCTACCAGCTGACGCGCGAAGGCTACGAGGTATCCGCTGCTGCAAGTGGCGAAGAAGGTCTCGAATTATTCACCAAAGGTGGCATCGACCTGGTGCTACTCGACCTGATGCTGCCCGGTATTGACGGCACTGCATTGTGCCGCCGTATCCGCGAGCAAAGCCGCGTGCCGATTATCATGCTCACCGCGAAAAGCGCAGAAATCGATAAAGTCGTCGGCCTCGAAATCGGCGCTGACGATTACGTCACGAAGCCGTACTCGTTCCGCGAACTGCTCGCTCGCATCCGCGCCGTACTGCGCCGCAACCAAGTCGTCGCCGAATCTGCCGGCTCTGTCGAAGATGAAATTCCGCTCGTATGCGGCGATATCTCCATGCAAGTCGGCCAGCACCAAGTCACTGTGCGCGGTGAGAACGTATTCTTCCCACTCAAAGAATTCGAACTGCTCGAATATTTGATGCAAAACAAGGGCCGAGTCATGACTCGCCATCAGCTCATCGACCGTATTTGGGGCTCCGATTACGTTGGCGACACCAAAACGCTTGACGTGCACGTCAAGCGCGTGCGCTCCAAAATCGAAGTTGACCCCGCGCATCCTAAGTACCTGACCACTGTGCGCGGTCTCGGCTACAAAATCGATAATCCATTGCAGTAACCATTGCAATAAAACCGTTGCAATAAGCGCATTATCAGCGCGCTATCGCAGCAGTACAACACAGCGAATGCATTGCGCATGCAATTCGCGACTGGGCGTGCAGCACAGCGGCAGCACGGAAGATGGCAGCAAGTATCGGCAAGTGTTCATCTTCCGTTCACCGATTTCGGTCGAAGCTCCTGCTGCACGCCCATAACCTTGAAGATGTCATGAATGAACGCGGCACTTGCCGCGATGACGTTGATAGAGGGAAAAATAATGCGCAACAATGTTCTTATTCGTTCGATCGCCGCAATTTCCGGCATCGCGATGCTTGCTTCGCTCGCGGCCTGCGGTGACAACACCTCGGCTTCTTCTTCCAACAACTCCGGTTCCAGCAGCGACACCACCACTACCGAGAAGATCTCCGGTCAGTTCTCTGGTGCTGGCGCTTCTTCTCAGCAGGCTGCTGTTGAAGCTTGGATCGCCGGTTACGAAAGCGCTAACTCCGACGCTAAGGTTGCCTACAACCCGTCTGGTTCTGGCGCAGGCGTGAGCACCTTCCTGACCGGTGCTACCGCATGGGCTGGCTCTGATAAGGCTCTTGCCGATGACGAAGTTGAGCAGTCCAAGGCTGTGTGCGCTTCTGGCACCGCTTTCGATGTGCCGGTGTACATCTCCCCGATCGCTATCGTCTTCAACCTGAAGGGCGTCTCTGACGCTGGCAAGCACATCAACCTCGACGCTGATACCGCTGCCAAGATCTTCGACGGCAAGATCACCAAGTGGAACGATCCGGCTATCGCTGATCAGAACAAGGACCTGAAGCTCCCTGACACCGCGATCACCGTTGTGCACCGTTCCGATAAGTCCGGCACCACGCAGAACTTCGTGAGCTACTTCAAGGATGTTGCTCCTGACGCATGGCCTTACGACCTGTCCGAGAACTGGCCGAACGAGGTTGGCCAGGGCGCTAAGGGTACTTCTGGCGTGATCTCCACCGTCAAGCAGGCTGATGGCACCATCGGTTACGCTGACTTCTCGCAGGTCGGCGACCTGGGCACCGCAGCCATCAAGGTTGGCTCCAAGTACTCCGAGATCTCCGCTGACGCTGGCTCTAAGGTGATCGCTGACTCCAAGCTCGACGATTCCGCCAAGGGTGAGAACCGCGTGGTCGTCAAGATCAACCACTCCACCGAGGCTGAGGGCGCTTACCCGATCGTGCTTGTCTCCTACGACATCGCATGCCCGGCTTACAAGGACGCCAACACCGCTAAGTTCGTCAAGTCCTGGCTCACCTACGTGACCAGCGACGAAGGCCAGCAGACCGCCGCTTCTGCCGCCGGTTCCGCTCCGCTGCCGTCCAGCCTGAAGGACAAGATCGACGCTTCGATCAACGCCATCCAGACCAAGTGATCCGCGGTAAGCACCGGATCGAATCCCGATAGACCAAGGATGCCGCAGATCGCCAAACAACCCATCTGGCGTCTGCGGCTTCCGTCGGTTCAAGACAAGGAGAACCTGTGAGTTCGCAAGACAACGCGGCGCGTCAGGCTAACACTGGCAAAACCGGCGACATTGTCTTCAAGACGATCGCCTACGCCGCAGGTATACTCATCCTCGTGACACTCGCGGCAGTGTTTATTTTCCTGCTGTTCCGCGCGTGGCCTCTTATTGGTGGCGATCAGGCCGCCAACACTCAAACAGTTGAATCGTTCACTGGTGGCAAAGCACACAACTTCTGGCAGTATGTTGGTCCGCTGCTGTTCGGTACTGTGCTGGTCTCAGCGCTGTCGTTGATCATCGCATTCTTTATTTCTATTGGAATCGCGCTGTTCATCTCTCACTACTCGCCGAAGAAGCTCGCTGTTGTGCTCAGCTCCGTCGTCGATCTGCTCGCTGCAATTCCTTCCGTTATTTACGGTCTGTGGGGCGGTTTGATCCTCGTGCCGGCCATCGGACCGTTCTGGAACTGGGTAGCAAAGTACTTAGGTTGGATCCCGATCTTCGAAGGCCCGGCTGCCTCTCCTGCACGTACCGTTGCTACGGTCGCTGTAGTGCTAGCAGTCATGATCCTGCCGATTATCACCTCTGTGTCGCGTGATATCTTCCTGCAGACTCCGCGCCTGCAAGAAGAAGCAGCCATTGGCTTGGGCGCTACGAAGTGGGAAATGATTAAGCTCGCAGTGCTGCCGTTCGGCAAGTCCGGTATTATCTCCGCTTCCATGCTGGGCTTGGGCCGTGCACTTGGTGAGACGATGGCCGTGTTGATGATCCTGTCGCCAGGCTTGACGTACTCGTTCAAGCTGCTGCAGGCTTCGCAAAACCAGACCATTGCAGCCAACATTGCGGCTCAGTACCCGGAAGCTAACGAGCTGGGTGTGTCCACGCTGATTGGAACTGGTCTTGTGCTGTTCGTGATCACGTTCCTCGTGAACTTCATCGCCCGTAAGATCACTGAGAAAGCGAGCGCATGATGAGTGCATCTAACGCATCCGCAACTGTGAAAAAGACTGGCAAGAACCTGCCGGATATTGACTTTGACAAGTTCAAGACCACCCGCTCCTACGCTGCATCGCGTAAGGGCAAGGATCGGTTCATGAACGGTCTGATTATTCTGGCCTTCATCATCGCCTGCATCCCGTTGGTCTCTGTGTTGTGGGCGACCATCGTCAACGGCTTCAAGCGTCTGAACTTGAACTTCTTGAGCTATAACATGACCGGCGTGGTCGGTGGTAACCAAACCCCGTCTGGCGGCTACGGTGGTGTGCTTCACGCCATCATCGGTACGCTGGAAATCACGTTGGGTGCAATGATTATCTCTGTGCCGATTGGTTTGATGTGCGCTGTGTACCTTGTTGAATACGCTGATCGTCGCAGCAAGCTCGCCAAGTCTGTCAGCCTTCTGGTCGACGTGATGAGTGGTATTCCGTCCATCGTCGCTGGTTTGTTCGCATTCTCGATGTTCACCATCGTCGCTGGCCCTGGTACCATCAACGGTTTCGAAGGTTCTGTGGCTTTGTCGCTGCTCATGATCCCGACTGTGGTGAAAACCAGTGAGGAAATGCTCAAGGTTGTGCCGAACGATCTGCGTGAAGCTTCCTACGCACTGGGTGTGTCCAAGCAGCGCACGATCACCAAGATTGTGCTGCGTACCGCTCTGCCGGGTATTGTTTCTGGTGTGATCCTTGCTATCGCACGTGTTATTGGTGAAACTGCTCCGCTGCTCATGACCGCCGGTTACATCGCTTCCACGAACGTGAACCTGTTCTCCGGCCAGATGACCACGCTGCCTGTGTTCGTCTACCAGGAGTACTCGAAGCTTTCCGCCAACTGCCCTCCAGGTGCGAACGGTACTTGCGTGCCGGACATTCCGATGGAACGTTCTTGGGCTGCCGCACTGGTGCTGATCCTCATCGTTCTCATCCTCAACCTCATCGGCCGCTGGGTGGCGAAGGTCTTCGCCGTCAAGTCCGACCGGTAAGCGCTTGTGGCTCGTATTGCTGACAAGCTTAGAGCTTTAGTAAACAAAGGAAATTCACATGGGACAACGCATTGACGTCAATCATCTGAACATCTACTACGGTAACTTCCTTGCCGTTGAAGATGTCAACATCAACATCGAACCCAACAAGGTCACCGCGTTCATTGGACCGTCTGGCTGCGGTAAGTCCACCGTGCTGCGCACCCTCGACCGTATGCATGAGATCATTCCTGGCGCTCACGTCAAGGGTGAAGTGCTGCTCGAAGGCAAGAACCTGTACGACAAGGACGTGGACCCGGTCTCCGTGCGCCGCGACGTTGGCATGGTGTTCCAGCGCCCGAACCCGTTCCCGACGATGTCGATTCGTGAGAACGTGCTCGCTGGTGTTCGCCTGAACAACCGCCACATTTCCAAGTCTGACGCTGATGACCTGGTTGAGTGGGCGCTGAAGGGTGCCAACCTGTGGGACGAGGTGAAGGATCGTCTTGACAACCCGGGCATTGACCTGTCTGGTGGTCAGCAGCAGCGTCTGTGCATTGCGCGTGCTGTTGCTGTGCACCCGCAGGTGCTGCTGATGGATGAGCCGTGCTCCGCTCTGGACCCGATTTCGACGCTGGCCGTCGAGGATCTGATCAACGAGCTCAAGGGCGATTACACGATCGTGATCGTCACCCACAACATGCAGCAGGCTGCTCGTATCGCCGACTACACCGCCTTCTTCAACCTGAAGGCCGTTGGTGAGCCTGGCCACCTTGAGTACTTCGCCGACACCACGACGATGTTCAACAACCCGCAAAACGCCGAAGCCGAGCGCTACATCTCCGGTCGTTTTGGCTGATCGGTATGCAAAGGCCCCGCTTTGGCGGGGTCTTTGCATACCGATCAGCGACGTAGCTGCCGAGCCGTTAAGCGGACAGCCCAGTGGACTGTCCGTAGGCGAGGTCCCGACGAAAGTCGGGCAATATGGCAGCGCGAAGCTCCTCTATCCGCGCGACGGCTTGTGCCGTCAAGCAATCAAGCCCCGCCCCCGCGGGGCTTTTTTTATTGCTAATCTCTGCACGCGATGGCATTTTCTGTTGATTTTCCATCTCGTGCAGAGAGAATTCGCACAGGATGGAAAATCAACGTGTTTATACCATCTTGTGCCCCGTAATTGAGGGCATGAGATGGTAAATGCAGTGTTATTTTCCATCGCATGCGAAAGCTGATTCGCACGCGACGGCATTTTCTGCCTCAATTCCATCCTGTGCAGGAAATCTTCATGATTATGTGGGCACACGATGGTATATCGCACTAAAAACTCCATCTCATGCGAATATGCTTCTGCACGCGATGGTAAATCGCATCAAAATTCCATCGCGTGCGTGGATGATGCGCAGTGGTGCGTACACGCGATGGATGTCAAACGCTTGATGTCCATCGCATGCGATGCACCATAAAGAGCGTGCTGATGAGATCACATGAATGCATAGTCATGTGCTGCACTATCAATACTGCGCGTTCACAATATTTGCGATTTATAGCGTAATCAGTCGAGAATGTGGGACCTTCGACTCTAAAGGTGTAGCGACTGGGTGAAATTGGAATTGAGCGCCACGTTCTATGAGATATCGCGCTACGCGGAATGCGAATTCTGCTCGATGCGCGTTATCGCAGAGATCATCCGCAGTAATAATGATGACAATCCATCCATGACTGCGTAAACGTTCACGTTTCTCTTGATCTCTACGCCATTGTGTCTTATCGGTGCGATGATGATCTCCATCGTATTCCACAGCTACACGGCAATGTGGCCAAGCTAAATCTAGGGTCATATTTGCGCCGGATGCAAACTTTTCACCACGCACGATGTAGTTGATCTCAGGATTAGGAATCCCATGCTGTGTTACTGCAAGACGTGCTCGGGATTCCATAGGTGAGGCCACGCCCGCGCGTATGTGCGGTAAAGCTTGCAAACATGCAGTTCGGCCCGCAAAACCACGGATTTTATTGATAAATTCAGCTAAAACAGATGGAGGCTGTGCACATGCTGAGAGTACTGAATCTCCTAACGTGATCAGCTCGTCCAGCGCCAGATGCCGTGCAAGCTGAGCCCAAACATGGAATGGGTGCAAAGCGCAAACGGTTCGGTTGATATACACCACCGCAGTAGCATCTGTCGAAATTGGCTTCCACACGTGTGCGCACAGTGTGCCATCAACCGTCACAATTCGTCGCGACGGGGTACTGGCCACGGTGTGAAGAACCGTATCAGACGCGGAATAGCGAGTAGGTAGTGCAATCTCTTGCAGCTCGAGCGCAGTAGTCATGCCGAAAAGTATTGGGTTACCTCCCACTCGAGCAGAGGCTTGTGCGCAACGCTGGGTGACGTCGCGTTTGCGTTCGGCAAGAGTACCGGTGAGCGTGAGCTGATCCATATGAACACGATAGTCAATATGGCTGGTGCAGAGTGAAGTTTTGCTACAACGTGTGGATATGTTGATAACTTGTGTGTCGAGCATGACTCGTAGTGAATGCTGATGGTGATCGTGTTACCCCCGATAATCTCCATGACTTCTACGGGTGCTATGGTGAGTCCGCTTGGCAAAACTGAGCGCAGGCGAGTTGCGATTCTCGCCGGGGCTGCAGATGTGCTGAACAGAGCGCTATACAACCCCTAACAACCTAGAAAGATAGAGAGCAGGGAACCATATGGAGAAGTTCTTCCATCTCAAGGAGAACAACACCAGCGTGTCCACCGAGATTACCGCTGGTCTGACCACATTCTTTGCGATGAGCTACATCATCGTCGTTAACCCTCAGATCCTGAGCAAAACCGATATGCCGTGGGGTGGCGTGTTCCTCGCCACGATCATCGCGGCTATCATCGGCACGCTCGTCATGGGCTTGTTCGCCAACGTGCCGTACGCGCAGGCTGCAGGCATGGGCCTCAACGCGTTCTTCACGTACACAGTGTGCTTCGGTTTGGGCTTTACTTGGCAGGAGACCCTGTGCATGGTGTTCCTGTGCGGTTTGATCAACATTGTGATCACCGTGACTTCTATTCGTAAGATGATCATCGAATCGATTCCGCTCGTGCTGCAGCACGCAATCGGCGGCGGTATCGGTCTGTTCGTGGCCTACGTGGGCATGCTCAACGTCGGCTTCATCACCTTCACTCCCGGCGACACCAAGGCTGCCGGCAAGGGTCTTGCTACCACTGCAACGCCTGGTCTTGCCACGATGAACAAGCCGGTGCTGTGGGTGTTCCTCATCGGCTTGCTGCTGGCTATCGTGCTCACCATTCTCAAGGTTAAGGCTGGCCTGCTCATCGCTATCGCCGTTACCACGGTGGTCGGCATCCCGTTCGGTGTCACCAACCTTGGCCAGTCCGTCTCCGTCTCCGAAACCTTCGCACAGCTGCCGCAAACTTTCGGTGCGATCTTCACTGCGCAAGGCTTCCCGGCACTGTTCTCCAACCCGGCGCGTATTCCGCTGGTGCTGGTGACGATCTTCGCGTTCTCCATGTCCGACACGTTCGACACGATCGGCACGTTCATTGGTACCGGTCGCCGCACAGGCATCTTCTCTGAAGAAGACGAGAAGGCGCTCGAGAACGGCCACGGCTTCTCCTCCAAGATGGACCGCGCTCTGTTCGCTGACTCCATCGCTACTTCGATCGGTGCTATCTGCGGTACGTCGAACACCACCACCTACGTCGAGTCTTCTGCTGGTATCGCTGCGGGCGGTCGCACTGGCCTGACCTCCGTGGTCGTGGCGATCTGCTTCGCACTGTCCGCTTTCCTCGCGCCCGTCATCTCCGCTGTGCCGTCCGCTGCGACTGCTGGCGTGCTGGTGATCGTTGGCTGCATGATGGCTGCCAGCTTGAAGGAAATCGAATGGAGCGACATCGAAGAAGCAATCCCGGCCTTCTTCGCTGCTGTGTTTATGGCGTTCTCTTACTCCATCTCCTACGGCATCGCCGGCGGCTTCATTACCTACTGCATCGTGATGACCTGCAAGAAGAAGCCGAACAAGGTGCACCCGATCATTTGGACCGTGGCTACCCTGTTCATACTCGACTTCATCCTGATGGCGTTCCTGCAGTAATACAGCTGCGCTGAACGCGATTACGCGGTTTGCATATGTACACGCGGTCTCGTTGAGCAATCAGCGAGACCGCGTTTGTATTGGTATTACGTATTACGAGGTATTGCGACATCAGCGTTCACTATGTGACATTTTTCTTCCCTTTCCATCCTTGGAAGACCACACTATCGGACTTAGGCACAGCGGTGTGCGTCACCGCTGAGCCAAAAGCAAGCGCGTGACGCATCTTCCGCTGATCGTCGAATGGGCTTATGGCATACCACGGTTAGCCCGTATTCGGCGATAACACAAACCTGAGTAAGTGAAATCAATAGAGAGGGAAGACGCCATGTCGGCTACTGCTGTCGCGTCTACTACTGAACACGCTAAAAAAGATTCCGTGGCGGAAATCATCGCCGCGTCGATGGTCGGTACAGCCATCGAGTTTTACGATAACTACTGCTATTCGATCGCTGCCGCAAGCTACTTCGGCACGATCTTCTTCACTTCCGTCGCTAAGTCGAACCCGGCACTCGCCACGCTGATGGCATTCGTCACGTTCGCTGTTTCGTTCCTGGCTCGCCCGTTCGGCTCGCTGCTGTTCGGTCATTTCGGTGACAAGATGGGCCGCAAGAAGACGCTGGTGATCGCGCTGATGACGATGGGTATCTCCACGTTCGTCGTTGGCCTGCTGCCTGGCTATGAGCAGATCGGCGCATGGTCTGTTGTGATCCTGTGCATCTGCCGCGCCTGCCAGGGCGTGGGCTTGGCTGGTGAGTGGTCCGGTGCGGCACTGGTCGCTACCGAAAACGCTCCGGCTAACAAGCGCGCACTGTTCGGCTCCTTCCCGAACCTCGGCGCTCCGATCGGCTTCTTCTGCGCATACGGCATCAACCTGCTGCTGACCACGAGCTTCAGCAAGGAGCAGATGATCGCTTTCGGTTGGCGTATCCCGTTCCTGCTTTCTGCAGTGCTGGTGATCATCGGCCTGTACGTGCGTGCTCGCATGAGTGAAACCCCGATCTTCGCGAAGGCTGCTGCTGAAAAGCGCACTTCCAAGCACCCGCTCGCTGATCTGCTTCCGTACTGGAAGGAAGTGCTGCTGGGCACGGTTGCCATGGGTATCACTTACACGCTGTTCTACATCCTCGGCACTTGGTCCCTTAGCTATGGTGTGGCTGGCCTGAACTTCACGCAGCCGCAGTACTTGGGTATGCAGATGATCTCCGTGTTCTTCTTCGCCGCGTTCATCGTGGTTGGCTGCCTTGCTGCTGATAAATACGGCCGTAAGAAGACGCTGATCGTCTTCACTGCAGGCACGCTGATCTTCAGCTTCTTTGCTCCGGCTCTGCTGCAGCACAACCCGGTGACGATCATGCTCTTCCTGTGCGTGGGCTTCGTGTTCATGGGTGGTTTGTTCGGACCGTGCGGCGCATACCTGCCTGAGCTGTTCCCGACTAACGTGCGTTACTCTGGCGCTGGCTTGAGCTACAACCTCGCTGCAATCTTTGGTGGCGCATTCGCTCCGTCTCTGGCTACTTGGTTGGTGGAGACCCACGGCGTTATGTCCGTCGGCTGGTACATGGCTGTGATGGCTGCGCTGGCACTGGTTGCTCTGTTCCTGATCAAGGAAAGCAAGGACAAGGATTACGAGCTGTGATTGTTACAGCTTTGATCTTCTAGTCCACGTGATCGCGTGAGGCTGGGATATATCGTGTGCGACACGCCCGGGATTGACGAAAGTCAGTGCCCGGGCGTATTTTATTCATTCGTAAACCACAGACCGTTGGTTGGAGGCGTATGCCTCACGAAGTTTGGTTCGCCAAGCCAGCGCAGGTTGAGAAATATGTGCCCCGTCGCGGGTTGCCGCAAGTCGATAAGACAAACGCGGTGTGTGTTGCTCTGCCTGTGTGCAGGGCTTTTTTATTGCTCTGTTTGGCATGCTGTTCCAGCTGAAAGATCAACGGCCGATCTAGGAAGGAACGCCATGAAGAGGCCCGAAAAGGAAGCGGTGGTCGCTCAGCTTACGGAGCAGTTCCGTAACGCTGACGCTGTCTACCTGACCGAGTACCGCGGGCTTACCGTTCCGCAGGTTTCCGAACTGCGCGAAAAGCTAGGCCGCGATACTTCCTACACTGTGGCTAAGAACACGCTGGCGCGTATTGCTGCCAAGGAAGCGGGCATTGAGGGTCTTGACGACCTGCTCAAGGGCCCGACCGCCATCACCTTCGTGAAGGGCGACTTCATTGAGGCTGCAAAGACGCTGCGTGACTTTGCCAAGACCAACAAGGCTCTTGTTATCTCCGGCGGCTATGCTGATGGCACCGTCTACGATGGCGAGGGTGCAAAGAAGCTGGCGGACATGATGTCTCGCCCGCAGCTGCTGTCCAAGTTCGCTGGCGACCTCAAGGCCACGACCGCCAAGGCCGCGTACCTGTTCACCGCCCTGCCGACCAAGGCTGTGCGTACGATCGACGCTCTGCGCGAGAAGCAGGAAAAGGCAGCTTGATCCCCATGCGGCTTGCCGCATGAACTCATTCGGAAAACAAACACACATTGAGGTAGCGGGCACGTGCGAGATTGCATACCGCTGCCAGAATGAAAGGAAGCCATCATGGCTAAGTACACCAACGAAGAGCTCCTGGAAGCTTTCGGTGAAATGACCCTCGTCGAGCTCTCTGAGTTCGTGAAGGCCTTCGAAGAGAAGTTCGACGTCGAGGCTGCTGCCCCGGCTGCTGTCGCTGTTGCCGCTCCGGCTGCTGGCGCTGGCGCTGAGGAAGAAGAGAAGACCGAGTTCGACGTCGTGCTGACCGCTGTCGGCGACAAGAAGATCCAGGTCATCAAGGCTGTCAAGGCCATCACCAACGCTGGCCTGGCTGAGGCCAAGGCTCTGGTGGACGGCGCTCCGAAGGCCATCCTCGAGAAGGCTAAGAAGGAAGACGCCGAGAAGGCTAAGGCTCAGCTGGAAGAGGCTGGCGCCACCGTCGAGCTCAAGTAATGATCGCGGGAGTGAAGCCCGCACATTACCAGCGTTCGAAGCTGTTCGAGAACCCCGTTGCCGTTCTGCGGCGCGGGGTTCTCGCGTTATATCAGCAAGGTGCACACGTATCAGCAAGGTGTACACGCCTACTTATCTGCCCACTAGGTGGCTAGTACGTGATACGTAAGTGACTTGCGGAACGCGTTACAGCGTGCGACGCGCGGGGCAATGCGATAATGTTGCAATTCGTAAGCCTGTAATGCGTGAAAACACAGGGAACCATGACACAATGGCTGATAGTGTGCGAACGTACGGGAGACGTGAAAGGAAGAGCGGCACGTGAACGGTGAACAGCGGACGACGCAGCAGTGGACGATTAGGATCAACGGCGTCGACCAGATAAGCGTGAAGCCGGGCGAAAGTATTGAAATCGGTCGTAAGCCGCTGCGCCCTTTGCCTGACGACGGTCATCAGCGTCTCGAAGTGAGCGATGGCACCCGTTCCATGTCAAAGCGGCACGCGCTGTTTACTGTCAGTGGAGCAGGCAGCGGCACTCTCCGTGATCTCGGTTCCACCAACGGTTCTTACGTGGTGCGCGGCAATGGCGACTTGATGCGACTGCCAGTGCAGTCTGATTTTCTGCTGCCAACCTCGCCGATTCGTATGCAGTTCGGTGATGTGCCAGTTGACTTTATTCGCGTTGCTAAGCCGGTCAGCGAGACGTTCACCGTGCCGGACCTGTTCGGTTATGCGCTTGACACGGTGAAGCAGGAACAGCAGGAGCCTGATGCTGCTGAAATGTCAGTAGATGACATTCTTGATTTGCGTGCTGGCGAGCCGACTGCCGCGTTCAGCGCAGACACTGTGCGCCGCCGTGTGCGCGATCTGAATAATGGATTGCATGGACTGAACGGCTTAGCCGGTGCAGACGATGATGAGGATTCGATGCCTGACTCAATGCCGATTCATGTGCCAGGCGAGACGCCTAAACCAGCATCACCGCGCGATCTGTTCGCTGACGCGTTGGCTGACGATGCTGACGGTGAGCCGTCGTCGGCTGAACCTACTGAGTCTGCTGAAGAGCCAGCAGAAGTGCCGACTCAAGCACACGTTGAGGAAAGTGTTGCTACATCGGCTGATACGGGCGATGCAAATGATGCAAGTGCCGAGCAGGCATCTACCGAGCCACAAGTAGAAAGCGCAGCGCCGGCGCAAGGTGAAGCTGCACAACATGATGTGGCGGGCGCCGAAACAGTTGAAACTGTCGAAACAGCTGTTGAAGAAAACGTTACTGCGTCAGGCAATACGACCGCCGTCGATGAGCAGACAGTCACGGTCGACGTACAAGCCGGTCACTCTGATATCGCCAATACGGGCGACACAAACACTGCAGTCGAATCTGCTGCGAGCACCACTGCACAGTCACTGATCGGCGAGCAGGTTGCTGGGCAGACTGCTGCCGCAGAACGCGCCGATATTCCCGAAGAACATCGTCGATTCGCTGAGCCGTCTGTACAGCCGGATGAAACCGAAACATTCAAGCCAATATTCGAACCAGGGTCAGTGTTCGAACGTGTTTCCAAGGGGGAGTTCCGCCGCAGCGAACAGCGTATTGAAGCAGGCGGATTCACCTCCGATGATGCTAAGCGCACCTCGGACTTTACTGAACAGTTTGAAATCGCCCGCCACCCGCAGTTGCTGCCATTCTTAGCCATGAATCCATCGCTGTACGATGATTTGTACGCTTGGCTTGCAGCACAAGGCAACGCGGACATTGATGCAGCACTTGAACGAAATGCGGGATACAGGGATTACCGCAATGCGGTAGGGAAGTGAGTCGAATTCATGAGCGAGAGCACTCAGCAGGCGAACGGTTCGCTTGAGCGCATGCGGCAGTGGCATGAGCAATATCGCAGTGGTCTTGTGCCGTCGCCATTGGAAGACATTAACCAGCTTGGCGCCAAACTCGACCTGACTCACGCGCATCCGTCTGGTATTGCGCAACTGTTCGCAGGCGGTCACGCGTCGCTGGATCTGCTCTTCCGCGACAATGGCATGCTGCGCGCTGCCAATCGTCGACTTGAACGCGTACTGGACGATCAGGCAGCGAAACTGCGTATTAGCGGCGTGGCAGAATTGTCGCTCATTGTTGGCGTAGCCACGTGGACGGATAATTCCATGCCGGTACTGCTGTATCCGGTTGCCGTTCAGCCTGGCAGCGATGATGGGACTGCTGCGACAATCCGCTTTATCGGGCACGTGCGCTTGAATCCGGCGTTTGTTTCCGCGATGCATGGCCAGCATGTTGCTATCGACGAGCATGAGCTGTTCAATGGCGCCAACTATGAGAGCGGCACGCCAGAAACATCCGCTGTATTCGCGGCGATTGGTCGGCTCGCATCTGAAGCATTCCCTGATTTCGCTATTGAACGTCAGATTATGCTCGGCTGCTTTATGTCGCCTGATTCGCTGATTTTGGCGGAAAGCCAGCATATTATCGACCAACTCAAAGACGGCCCGACTGGTAACACTGTGCTTGATGCGCTCGCAGGCAATACAGATGCTGCGGCTGCGCTCAAAGATGGCAATACGCCCGCGTACAGTCCGTTTGATGCTGACCCGCACAGTGAATTTGAAGTCGGTGATGTCGACAACACGGTTCGTTATGCTGCTGAAATCGCTGCTGCCGGCCACTCGGTGGCTGTAGACGTTACGTCCGGCCGTGATACTGCCGATCAGGCTGCCGCTATTGCTTCACGCTGTGTGATGAACGGTCGCAGTGTGCTGTATGTGCCGTGCGTGGCTGATCAAAAGCGACGTTTCCGCCAGGCGATCAATGCTAATGAGCTTTCCGGCCAAGTCTTGGACGTGGCTGATGAGCGGGGCAACGCTAATATTGATCGTCAGCTTATCGCCGCTGTCAGTTTCCAGCCGGGCGTTGCAAGCTCTCGTTTTGATCAGCTTGCAGACGAGCTTGTTGGCGTTCGTTCGCGACTGACGCGCTATTTGGGCGATTTGCATTCTGTTGACAAGCAATGGGGTGTTTCCGCCTACCAAACCATTCAAAACTTGGCGAGCATTGCCACATTGCCAACACATCCGGCAACGCGTGTGCGGTTAAGCCAGCAGGCTGCTCGCGCGTTAAATGGCAACCTCGAAGAATGGTCTGGTAAGTTGCGCCGTGCTGGCGAACTTGGCGAATACACGCTTGGCCCTGAAGATACTGCATGGTTCAAAGCTTCCATTACCTCCGAAGAGGAAGCTGTAACCGTATACCAGCGCGTGGTTGATCTGCTGCGCAAACTGCTGCCGCTCACTCGCGAACAGGTTGCCTCCACCGTACAAGCATGCGGCTTCCCGATCCCTAACACTGCGCAAGAGTGGGGGCGCCAAGTCATGGTGCTCAAGAATCTGCGCCGCGTATTGGACGTGTTCCAGCCGGAGATCTTCGAGCGTGACATTGATTCAATGATCGAAGCAAGCAAATCCAAAGCTGATCGCAAGGCTGAAGGCACGACGATTGGCTTCTGGGAGCGTCGCCGTCACGTTAAGGAAGCGAAGAGCCTGCTGCGCGTGGGCGCACAGGTTGAAAACCTGCATGATGCGCTGCAAGTCGTTGCTAAGCAGGCTGCCCAGTGGCGCATGTTTGTGCCGCATGGTGGCTGGCCAGTGTTGCCGCCTAAGCTGGACGATATTATCGCCACGCAAGAGGAACTCGCCCGTGATCTGACCGCACTCGACGCAGTGTTGGCAACCACGGTGCAGGGTGGCAATCTGGAAACGCTCGACTTTGTCAAAGTTGAAGAGCGTCTCAAAGCACTGTTTGACGACCATATTGCGCTCGACACGTTGCCGGAACGCTGCCGTTTGGAACAGGAATTTGCTACTGCGGGACTTAACGAGCTTGTTGACGATCTGCATACGCGTCGCGTAGCTGTTGACGCAGTAGACGGTGAGCTGCAACTTGCATGGTGGACTACCGTTTTTGAGAACATTGTGCGCGCTTCTGCGATCATCTCCAACCAAGACGGTTCAGCATTGCAAACTGCCGCAGACCGTTTCGCACAAGTGGATGTCGAACATGTGCGTTCGATCGGCCCGATGGTCGCACAAGAGTCTATGCGTCGCCTATGTGACATGCTGTTCTCACGCACGCAGGAAGCGAACCAGCTGCACACTGCACTGGCTAGCAAAACGCGTATTCCGCTGAGCCGTATTCGCAAGGACCATCCCGAAATCCTTGCTGCTGCAAAGCCGATTATCGTAGCAACACCTGCAACACTTGCCGCGCTAACTGAGCCATCAACGCTGACCGACGTGGTAATTATCGATGCTGCAGCACACTTGCCTGCCATCCAACTACTCACCATCGTGTGCCGTGCACGCCAAGTCGTCGTGCTCGCGCACAAAGATACCGTAACCTCACCAAGCGTTGCCGCACTGATCGAGCTGCTGCCATGCGTACACGTGCGCACGCATTCGGTACGCCGCTCACCACGCCTATCCGCATTCCTCGAATCGCACGGCTACGGCGAGATCAGCTACGACGTCACTACTGACGGTTCGCAAGGCAAAGTCCACTTCCACAAGGTCGAAGACGCTAACGGTACTCCAGTAATGGCTACCGGACTGGTAGAAAGCAGTCAGCAGGAAATCGACGAAGTCGTTCGCCTCATTACCGAACGCGCCGCCGGATTCAGCGTCGTACCAATCAGTTACACGCTTGGCGTTGTCACCTTGACGGAAGTCTTCCGCGCTCGCCTTGGTGCTGAACTCAAATCACTGGCAGTACGCAACGAGGCAATGGGCAAATTCCTACGCCACGTTCGCCTTATCAGCATTAACGAAGTTGCCGGCGCTCAAGCAACGGATGTCATCCTTTCGCTGTGCTATGCCAAAACCGTGCACGGTCGTCTGCTCCAACAGTTCGGCCTGCTCGAAAGCGAAGGCGGCCGAGGCATGCTGCTCGACGCGCTTGCACTCGCTGATCGTCATCTCGACATCGTGTCCGCATTCGGTTCCGACGACTTGGACGACGAACGCCTGCACCAGCCTGGCCCCAAGCTGCTCAAGACCATGTTGCGTTGGGTTGAGCAAGTTGACGACACTGTGGTACGTCCAGAACTCGTTGAGCGTTCGCAGAACGTGCTCTTCAACGACCTTGCGGAACGTATTCGCGCTCGCGGACTCAACGTGGCTGTCGAATATGGTTTCGACAAGGGACTGCGCATCCCACTGGTTGTCGGGGTGGGAGACAAGCCGTATGCCCTTGCTGTGCTTACCGATGATTCGCAATTCATGAGCGTGCAATCCACTCGTGAACGCCACCGTGTGATGATGCAAGACCTGTCTTCACTCGGCTGGTCAGTAATGACCGTGTGGAGCGTTGGCGCCTTCGTCAACCCGGATAAAGAAGTCGACCAAATCGTCTCGCGCATTAGCGAAATCTACGGTGAAGGCCGGTGATTCCAGCAATGAGCGATACCGAAAACGCTAGCAATATGGCGAGTAGCAGTGCCACTGCTGAAGGTGGTGACACTGCTGCCGCGCACACTGCTGAAACACGACCGTACTCTGCAACCCGCCGCACGCCGCGCCGCCATCGCCGTGTAGTAATGACTGGCACTGAACGGTTCGACGCTGATGGCGTCAAACTCGAGCCAAGCGATATGCGCACCGAACAACAGCGCGACGCTGACGACGACCAACGCATCCTCGGCGAACTGCCGCCTCACTGGGCAGTGTTCAGCGAGCGGCGCTGAACACAACCCAGTGGGCATGTTCAGCGAGCGACGGTGACGGCCATGATGGCGTTGGTTTCTTGAGCGGCCATAACTGCTAACGCATCCTCGGGAGGCATAGCAAGCGATAATACAGTGCCGCCAGTAAGGTCATTGTGACGAGGAGCAGCCATAGCAAGCGCTGCTGATGCCAGCGTGCACGGTTGACGTGCAGTCGGCACCGTGTCATCACTGTTCGCCACTGGCACCGTTGTAGGCGATGCTAATTGAGTATGCGTTGCTGAAGAACGCGCTGCTGGAGATTGCGTTACCTGAGGCTGTACAGCTTGCCCTGCTTCTGATCCACTGGGCTCAGTTGATGGATTCAGTGTGTGATTGTTAGGTTCAATGGCTGTTTGTTGTTCTCCTTCCTGCCCAGTGAGTTCCATTTGTTGTGCGGCTTCATTGCCGGTAGTACTACTTGCGTTATTGCCAGCGTCATTGCTGGCATTGTCATCGTCAGTATTGGTGTTTTGCGTGCTGCCTGACTCGGCTGGACTCGTAGTATCAGCGTCATCAGCAGCATCGCTGTCGGCACCGCTATCATCACTGTCAGCAGATTCACTATCCGCAGTGGAACAATCGAGATTAGTTACTAAATCGACAATGTCGCCAGCAATCAGTTCGCCGGATGAGCTTGCTAAGCTCACGTCAATCGTCGTATATCCATCTGGTATCACCGGTTGCAGGGCAATCATCGATGCCAATACGGGTTGCCCACGTGCCAACGGCACTTGTGCAATCTGCCCAGAAGCTTGATCAACGCGAGATAATGAGCCAGACCATATGGCAGAAGCAGGAATCTCTACGATGCGAACATCGCTGCCAGTGAGCGCAGCCCCACGTTCAATAGCGCGTGCCGCCACCACAACTGGTTGCGTGCCAACACCGGCCACAATGCATTGCAATGCCGCAAATACCGCCGTTCCAGCGCAGCAAGCGATCGCAAGGCGCCTCGCCAACGCCAATCCACGCCGTTGGCGGAGTGTGCCTCGCCAAGTGAGGTTAGATAAAGAAAAGGTCACCATATCGCTATGGTGACCTCAGATAGTACAGCGGTGCAAGCTGAAACGGGGTATGTGGTCGAAGGCTCAGGAGTTATCCACAATATGGGCGTGTCACATATGCGCATATGTGAATCACAGCACGCAGATGCAACCCCAACCCTACAGTGAATATTCCGCGGGATCGTCTCACTTGGTGGACGAGCCACTGCCTCCATCCGTACGGTAGAAGCCATGACCCTTGAACTCGATCGGCACGGCCGAGTACACCTTACGCACCTGCTCCTCGTGGCACTCAGGGCACACAGTAATCGGGGCGTCATCAAACGACTGGTGCTCAGTGAAATCGTATCCGCAGTTCTTGCAGCGGTAATGATAGGTAGGCAACGGTTCCTCCAACAAAGCTATAGTCTCTTGGCATTCGCGCATACAAAGTGGCATACGCATTCAAGTCCGTTCATATCCTAGTCATTGCCCTGACACAGTGGCCTCGGCGAATATCCTTCTGGCGTAAGTACGCCATCCACTGGAACATCATGATCTTCTCGTGGCAGCGGGTCACATAGCGTCTCCCACGGCCAGCACACGGCAATTACGCGTACACCGTCTCTGCGGAACGCCAGCGCGCGGTCATACCAGCCGCCGCCACGGCCAAGTCGTACGCCGAGCGCATCCACTGCCAAAGCGGGCACAATCACCAAGTCAGCTTGTGCCAGTGCTTGCGGCCCCAACACTTCAGTATCGGGTTCCTGCGGGCGGTGCGAAACATGCGTGCCAACAGCAGAAGCAGTGCTTTGCTGCGGCTCGGCATTCGCCCCGCTCACGTTGCCCGCTGGTACAGCTGGCACATCGCGCAGCGTATCCATGTCATTGAGCTCGCTCCAGCCAACATCAAGTCCAGTTCCCAGGCGCGGCACAAGCACACGGCAACCGGCGTCCAGCAGTACGCGCAGCAGTCCATCCATCGCAATTTCGCTGCCCATTGACACATACGCAGCAACTGTAGGCGCACAGTTTGGCGCAGCATCGTCTTGTTCGCTTTCGCAGGCGGCGTGCAGTAATTCGTCGATTAATGATTGTGCTGCGTTTGCCAGCGCAGCCGCGGCAGTTGCGCGATCATCGGCAGGTACTGCTTTACGCCGTGCTATAGCCGCTTTACGCAGTGGGCGCTTGCGGGAGGCGACAGTATCACTGAGATGCTGGTCATGCTCTGGATCGTGTTCTTGCGCGGAAAAAAACGTCATAGTCACGTTCTAACACGGCAAGGTATCCAACATGTGCCGCAATGGCACAATGGGGGAGTGTCTGTTTTCCAATCACTGCGAGCAGCGCTAACATCGTCGAGCGCGAACGCCATCCGCGTCCCGCGCCGCATTGCTATGCCTGAGTGCCCGCTTGCATTGCGTCCAATTACTCCAGACGATGAAGAGGAATGGAATGAAGTGCGATGGCGCAATGATGATTGGTTGCGCCCCTGGGAATCCGGCGACCCAATGCACGGCCCAGGCTTGTCGTACAACCAGTGGATGCAACGCCAACGTCGCAATGAGCAAGAGGGGCGCGGCGTTGTGTTTGTGATGGAACATCGCTCGCGCATTGTCGGCCAAATCTCGCTAGGAGCAATCAATCTTGGCTCAATGCGCACTGGCATCATCGGCTACTGGGTGGATCAATGCCAGGCAGGTCATGGTTTTGCGCCGATGGCAGTGTGTTTACTTGCCGACTGGGCAATGCTCGATCCAAACGGACTGCACCTGCATCGGCTTGAGATTGCACTGCTGCCAGAAAATGAGCGTTCACGCAGTGTGGCGCTCAAAGTTGGTGCGCGATATGAAGGCATTCGACACCGTTATATGTTTGTTAACGGGCGCTGGCGTGATCATGAAACGTACAGTCTGCTCGCAGAAGATGCTGATGGTGGATTCACACGGCGTTTTATGGCTCGACACGCCATGCCGTAATCAGTGCAATGGTTAGGGGTGTCTCCTATTCTTAAGGACATGGATTATGAGTCACTAAGCACCATCATCGTGCTGGTGATTCTGGTGATTATCGCAGTTGGCTGGTTGCCCAGGCGAACGGTCAACGGCATGAAACGAGTGGTCGAGCACCGCGAGGATCGGTATTCATCATCGCTGCATCTGGTAGATGCGTCGAGTGGTACGCGATTCTCCGACGAGCGTACGCCGCGGTCGAAAGGGGCAATTATGCAGCCGGTGCAGACGGACACGGCGAAGCTTTCGCCTTCGAAGGTGGCGCATATTCGCCAGCTGCGTCGCGCAGCGTTCCGTCGTCGCAGGATTCTAGTGGGTGCATTATTGGCGGTTACGCTGCTGGTTGTGGTGCTGGCAGTAACGTTGCATTTTAGCGCGCTGTTTGCGCTGATTCCTGGTGCTGCATTGGCGCTGGTGTTGGCATTCGGCGTTCGTGCGTCTCGTCATGCGCGTGCTTGGGAGCAGGAAGTTGCTCGAGCACGACGTTTGCGTACGCGCGCACAGCGTGATGCGGCCGCCGCCTCGGCTACGCGACGCCCTCAGGTGAGTCAGACAGCGTCTGCTGCCCCTGCAGAAAGCGACCATGCCGATGCTACCGGAGTCAAAACCGATGTGATGGAAGGGCGGGAGATCCGCCAGGCTTTGCGCCGAGCTGAAATGGAACAACAGCGTGCACTCGCAGCACGCGAAGCGCGCAGGAATGAACGTGCACAGCAGGAGGCTGCAGCTCGAGCTGAAACTGAGGCTGCCTCTGCAAGTGAGCCGCAGATTGTGGATGCTGAAGGGGCCCGCGATTCTGCTGAAGTCTCGGCTGTAGCCCAGCAGCCTGCGGATGCCATGCCGCAGCAGACCGTTGATGTGGCAGCGGGTGATTCCGCCGGTTCTGCGGTGAATGCTGCGGATAGTGCTGATGCTTCTGCTGAAGTGGTAGTGGTTGACGGCGCTGAGCGTACTGGTGATTTGACTACTGAACTGCATCAGGTGCACCCGGCTGCGGCTTTGGACGCTTTTGAAGTGGCAGCTTCGCAGGATCTTATTTCCTTCTCGCTGGGCGCGCCGCGCAATGGTGTTGAACATCGTGCTGCTGAACCGGAAAGCTTGGAAATCAAGTCAACGAAGCAGGTAGCTAAGGCTGTGCCGGTTGCTGAACCGGCAGCTGTGGATACTGCTGATGATGCGGTGGCGCATGATACGTCGACGGTTGCGGCAGATCAGGCTGAAGCTGTACCAGCGGAAGCACAGAGTGAAGCACAGGATGCTGCTGAGGCGTCTGATGAGAACAGCGCGGATGCGACTGGTGCTGCATTGATGGCCTCGAATGAGATGGTCAACGATACGGCTGCATTCCACGAGACCGAAATGGCATCCTCAGTGGACGCGCCGGCAGCAACTTCTGACTCGTTGGGTACCGGTTTGGAAGCGATCCTCGCACGGCGTTCCGCCTGACAAGAGGCTCGGTGTAGCGGTTTTCTCTCACAGCGTTAGCACTCGAGTTGGCAGAGTGCTAATAATCGCGCTACGATGTGTACCAGCGCGAAGGGATGTCGCCCGAAGTGATCGTCAGCCTCTGAACAGCAATGTCCCGGCGCGGAACCATTCGAATGATATCTAGAAACACGAGGTGATCCACAGTGTCGATCAAGCTCACACCGTTGGAAGATAAGATCATCGTCAAGCAGGCCGCTGCCGAAACCCAGACCGCTTCCGGTCTGTTCATTCCGGACAACGCCAAGGAGAAGCCGCAGCAGGGTGAAGTGCTGGCTGTTGGCCCGGGCCGTCGCGACGACAAGGGCGAGCGCATCCCGATGGATGTCAAGGTTGGCGACAAGGTGCTGTACTCCAAGTACGGCGGCACTGAAGTGCACTACGAGGGTGAGGACTACCTGATCGTTTCCTCTCGTGACGTGCTCGCCATTCTTGGCTGATGTCAGTCTTGTCGACTGATTGATTGCGTACGAAGGCCTCTGGCTCATAAGAGCTGGAGGCCTTCGTGTATGTTGCACAACTGTATGGTGTGCAACATGGTGAAAACGTACAGTAGTACACGCCGCGCAGTAGGCGGTACCGTAGGCAACACGCCGTTTCATGTTCAAGCGCATAGCAGAATGGGTAATCCCATCGCGGTATACTGGCAATAGTTGCAGAGTCGCAAATGCAGGGGGACATGATGGACGACATCGCGAATGCTCATACCTTTAGCACTGATCATGCCCGCCCGGAAGAATCTATTACCACGATTGTGGATGCTCTTGCGGCAGTCCTGTCATGTTCGCGCGATGTGATTGAGCTGGCTGTTGCCACATTCGTTGCAGGTGGTCATCTGCTGCTTGAAGACGTGCCAGGCGTGGGTAAAACCACACTGGCTCGTGCACTGAGTATTGCGATTGGCGGCTCTTCGCATCGTATTCAGTTCACGCCGGATTTGCTGCCAAGCGACCTGACGGGTGTGAGTGTGTACTCACAGGCTACGGGCTGTTTTGATTTTCACCCAGGCCCACTGTTTGCCAATATTGTGATTGCTGATGAGGTGAATCGTGCTAATCCGAAAGCACAGTCTGCCATGCTTGAAGCAATGGGGGAGCGGCGCATTAGCGTTGACGGCAATACGTACGACTTGCCTGACCCGTATTTTGTTGTTGCCACGCAGAACCCGATTGAGCTTGAAGGCACGTATCCGCTGCCGGAAGCACAATTGGATCGTTTTATGACGTGTATGAGTTTTGGCTATCCAAGTGCGTCTGCGGAAGCGGCAATGCTTACTGGCGAGCACACGTTTGAACCATTGGCAACACTGCGCCAAGTGTGCACGATTGAACAGATTCGATGGCTGCGCGCTGAATGCCGCAAAGTGATGTTGGCTAGCCCGCTGGCGGATTACATCGTCGCCTTGGTGACGGCGACTCGCGATCATGATGGTGTGCGATATGGTGCTTCTCCGCGAGGCAGCCTCAATATTGCAGCTTTGGCTCGCGCGAGAGCATTAGCTGAGGGGCGCGGGTTTGTAATGGCTGACGATGTGCAAGCGGTGGCCGTGCCAGTGTTGGCACATCGACTGGTACTCAGCGAGACAGGATACGGTTTATCGTCAATGGAACATGCGCGAGCAGTGATTGACGACATCGTTGACCGTACACCAGTGCCGCGAGCAGATGCAGCGCGCGCATCTGCGGTGAGATAGTAGACGATCATGTCACCAGCAAGGCATACGCGCAGAGTACATACAGCGAAGAGCAAGACAGCTGTTCGGCAATCTGCTGCGCCTGCTGTGCGCTGGCATAACAGGATTATGCGTGTGACTGATAGGCGAGACGCGGCGCATCGTTATTGGATTCGCCATGGTTGTATTCGACCTACAGTAGGTGGCATCACTGTTGCAGTGTTTGCTGCGATTGCTTGGTATGCGGGCTTGCTGCTTGATGATCGTGCGCTTATGGCTGCGGCGCTTACCCTAACAATTATTTGGGGCGTGGCGTTACTGTTAGCAATTGCACAGTGGGCGCTGATGCGCCCGAATGCGCTTGCGCAACATAGCGAATGGGTAACGCCTGAACGCAATGAGAGCCGTACCAGCAGCAGAGATAATACTGATCAATCGATAGCGCATGGCATTCGCGGCGCGTGTATACGACTGTTGGGGCGGTTACGTGCGTATCATCAGCAGCGTGGCAGCAGAGTAGATTTCGTAGCGCCGATTGCTGTTGCTTCGCGGATTCAACGCATCCTACTGCCGGCGAGCGTGCAATTCCGCCGGCAGTTTGAACAGTTGGATCAAGATGGGCGGGTTGTTGACCGTCTCAGTGGAGCATTGCCGCAATGCCGCGGATGGTATCGCTGCTTGTCTGTCGTGGCGCGATGGCATGAACCGTTTAACTTGTTTGCACTACGACGAGTATTTACTGACGATGGTGAAGCGATCGTTCTGCCAGAACAGGCTGACGACTCATCGAATGGCATGAGAGCCATTGATGAGCGGCTACAAGGGCAATCACAAACTGAAAACGCTGGCAGTGTACGCGCCTATCAGCCCGGAGACCCACCCAAACTGATCTCATGGAAGCAAACTGCGCATCGCGGGACGCTGATGACTCGCGAAACCGGACGCGACGTGCGATCCACCGTCATTATCGTGCTTGATACGCGCAATGACGACAATGACCCAGCGCTCAGCGATGATCTGCGCACGTTGTCGAGTGAGGCAAACGAGGTAGCAGGCACAAACGTGATAAGCGATGAGGATGTTAACGCTGAAGTACTCGCCGCATGGTCACTATTGCGTCAGCCCACCAATGGCGGAGAGCGGCGAATAGTCGTAACAGACGGTGTGCGCATTGGCTACGACACAACCGATGCGATGCGATTGCTTGCCGCATGCCGACCAATCACACCGACTGATACTGCCGACACTGCGCATGGCAAAGACGAGCACGATGCTGCTGCAGCGAGTACAGCAGTGAAACTCACCAGTGTTGTTGCTGCCACGCAATCGTCTTCGTCAGCGTCAGCGTCTTCGTCAGTGTCGTCGGCGTGGTCTTCGGCATCTAGCCGCGCGGATGCGGTTTCGCAACTGGCTGCAGAACAACAAGGCGTCGTAAGCGTACTGTTACTTACGCCAAATCCACACAGCTCGTACGCGCAAGCATTACGTGCGAGCACAGTTGGCGATCGACTGCGTGTGCAGCGTACGGTGAATGCCAGTTCAGCGCAAAATCGCGTATTCCATGATGCAGTATTCCATCAGCCTGTTGTGGACGCCAAACCGTATCGCAATGCGGCATACGCAAAAACTGCTGTTCCACTATCGTGCGTGTTGAACACGTTGTGCTTATTGGTGTTCTTCGGCGTGACATTACAAGCATTAACCAGCATTATTTCTGTTAACTGGTGGCTCTGGTTTGCGGCTGCTGCGCTCGCGGGTATTAGCGTTGAAGCGAATATTCCACCTAAAACGCCCAAGCGCGAAGTCATACGCATGGTGGGAGTCATCTGTGGGATATTGATGACATGTGCGGTGCTCACCATTATTCGTATTCATGAACTTACTGGCGTATGGCTGTTTCATATTCCAGATGCGCAAACGGCATCATCTGATGGGGTTGCGAATGGAACAGTAGTGTTGCCATCCGTATGGGATTACCTCGATTTGGTGTTCTCTCGCAGTTTTGATGCGCTTATTGTTCAACTGCCGCCAGTGAAGGTGAATGCGTTGGGCGACGTACTACTGGTAGCGGTTGTTGCGGTTGTAGCGATTGTGATGCGTTGCTTGCTGGTGTGGCGTCGTATTACGCCGATACTCGCATTGCTCCCGCTCGCCACGCTTGCAGCAAGTTTTGCACTAGTTGGTACGCAATCGCAGTGGTGGCAAATCGGTGTATTGATCGTCGCATTCCTGCTATCACTATGGGCAATTCATACAGAACGCATATTGCCAGTAGTACCAGTGACTGCCTCAGTAGTCGTCACTGCAATGGTGTTGGCATTAACACCTGCTGCTGTGAGCTTCGCGTATGCAGTGCCATTATCGATTGGCGAATCGAAAGGACTGCTCTCAGCTAACACCATTAATCCAATGGTGGATCTCAAACGTTCGCTGGAAGGCGGATCTGATTCGATTGTGATGAGCTACGAGTCGCGAGAACGCCGATATTTGCGCATGACTACGCTGGACGGGTTCGACGGTGATACATGGAGTTTCGACGAGGACCTTGCTAAAGATGGCGGATTCTACGGCTCTGGCATCCAACTCGGGCGCAATGCGGACGATAACAACAGCAGCGGTAGGCAATATGGTCGTTTCAGTGCCTCATCATGGCGCCAATATATTGACAGCATGACAGCCAACCCGATGGTTGCCTACATGAGTCTGATGGGCATCATGCCAGACGGCTATTCTGCCGGCTATTCTTCAGACAGTACTTATGGAGCGTCTATGCGGGCTATTATCGGCACATTGAGCTCGCGCTTCCTGCCGGTAGCAGGCATTCCCTATAACGTAACTGGCGCCACCTCCGGGTGGATTCAATACGAGGATGGCACGGTGTATAACCGCACCGATACCACCACGCCGGACATGCAATACGGCTCGCAAGGCATATACCTCGACCCAATCTCCAGTGATGCTGGATTCCAACAAATCAGCAATATCGAAACGATGCGTGAAACGCTTATCCAGCAGGCGCAGGCTACTACCGAACAGTGGAACGATCGCACCAAGCTGCGCAAACAACTGGCTCACAACGGCGCCGGCGATATCCACGGCAACTGGCTGATGATCCCCCTTCAGCTGATCGATGGTTACCGCTTCGTCGACAGTAACGGCGAAGAGGTTGGCACCGCGCAGGTCGACGGAATCTATACCGATAAGGACGGCAAAGCAAACACCGCATACGATTTGGGATCATTCTCGGACGATTTCAAAAAACGCGTTGCGTTGAGCGACGACGACATGTACGGCGTCGCCGCCGACAAGCAAGGCAACAGCACGCTGATCCTGTCCGTCGAAAACCCGGAAGCGGTGTACTCCGGCATCGCCGCCGAGCAGAATGCGAACGGCGATATGGCCGCCTACGGCATGAACACCTATCTCGATGCGGCCACGCAGGACATGTCGAGCGTCTGCAACGCACTCGGATTGAGCGCCGGAGGACTGTCGGTGAGCTCGATGGTCAACAGTTTCGGCTATACCGAAGTGGCCGATGAGTTGACCCAAAGCGTCGCCCAAAACGACAAAGCCGTGCGCAGCCGTTACCTCGCCCTGCCCGACGAGCTGCCGAAGGAGGTTACCGACATCGTCGCACAGGCCAAGGCTGCCGGCGTGAACGTCACCGGCAGCGGATACGAGGATCAGGTTGCCGCGATGCGATGGCTGGTCGACTACTTCACTAACGAAGACAACGGGTTCACCTATTCGCTTGACGCGCCGGACGGCAACGGACGCGACAACATGGAGATGATCGGGCGGTTCCTCGAATCGAAGGCGGGCTACTGTGCGCACTACGCCTCAGCGCTCGCCGTGCTCGGCCGTGCAATGGGTGTGCCCACGCGCATGGTGCTCGGCTACAACAAGGGCGTTGGGGCGGCCAATGCTGACGGTGAATATGATGTTGCGGCCAAGCAATTGCATTCGTGGGTTGAAGCATATATCAGCGGAATCGGCTGGATTCCATTCGATGTGACACCCGCCAGCGTCGATAACGGCAGTGCTGAGAGCCAAACAGCAGCGAATACGGACAGCAACGCTACGCAGGATCAAAACAGCGATTCTTCTCCGCAGCAGCAAGATTCCGCGCAGAATAACGATACGCAGCAAGATCAAACTCAGTCTGATACCACGCAGAACGAAGATCAAAGCAACACTGAAACTGGTAATGACACCAGCAAACGCCAGCAAACCAATGGTGCGAATACATCCGTTGCTGCGGTTGCTTTGCCACTATGGGCGCAAGTGCTTATGTGGCTCGTACTCGCAGCAGCGATATTATGCGCGTTGCTCGCCACGCCTTCGCTGATTCGTCAACGTCGGCGTCGCCGTCGACTAACCGCGATCGCTACGGCGGCAGCAGAAGACAATACGCCCGAAGATAACTCAGCGAATACTACGCGCGCATGGTTCGCAGCGTGGCAAGAACTTTGCGATACCGCATGGGATTATGGCGTGCGATGGAACAGTTCAGACACTGAACGCGCTATCGCATGGATTATCGCCGATGCGTTGAGCAAGCCGGACAGGGACGCTATTGCTTTGAACGATGATCTCACGCATATCTCCGATGAGCTGCCTGATAGTGCAGCCGACGAGAACTCTGCCAGTGACATCGCAGCTGATAGTGCTCCCGATCCCACGGGGGATAGGGCAAGAGACGCTGTATACCAGATCATTTGCCGTATCGCAGATCAAATTGTTGCAATCTCCTTCGGCGCATTGGATGGTGCTCCGGCAAACAAGCTCGGCGATGACCTAGCTACAGTACACGCGCTGTTTGCGCGAATCGGAACCATGCAACCGCCATTCGTTCGTCTGCGCCGTCGTCTGTTCCCCGCGTCGCTAAGACGGCGTATGTAGCAGCATAATCAGCAGCAAAAACAGCAAAAGAACAAAGATCGATCGGAGGTCACCTGCACGCTCACCACCACAAAACCCAAGAATTGCAACGAGACACGCCGTAACAGCACCGAACTTGCGAAGTCGCTCAACTCATGGCATATTATTCGAGTTGCCAATTACGGCTTAGGTCGCTTGAGGTAACACGGCGGATTTCCCAAGCGGTCAAAGGGAACTGACTGTAAATCAGTCGCCTCGTGCTTCAGTGGTTCGAATCCACTATCCGCCACGCCCCGATAGCTCAGTGGTAGAGCACTTCCTTGGTAAGGAAGAGGTCGTGAGTCCAATTCTCACTCGGGGCTCTCTGGCGGGATAGCTCAGCTGGCTAGAGCGTACGACTCATAATCGTAAGGTCAAGAGTTCGAGTCTCTTTCTCGCTACAAACGCCGACAGGAAGTCGGCAGTCAACGAACACAAGAGGTGAACCCAATGGCAAGCAAGAGCGCCGACATCCGTCCGGGCATCACGCTGGCATGCACCGAGTGCAAGGAGCGTAACTACATCACGACGAAGAACCGTCGCAACACGCCGGATCGTCTTGAGCTCAAGAAGTTCTGCCCCCGCTGCGGCAAGCAGACCGTGCACCGCGAGACCCGCTGAGCCGGATCAATTAAAGCTTGTAAACCCGACCAATTCGGTCGGGTTTTTTGTTTATGCTGACAATCATGACTTCTTTTGCGGATATCACCACTATTGGCGTTGGCGGCCATATTGCACGTTTTCTCGAACCTACCTCACGCGTTGGCGTTATTGAAGCCGTTGAAGACGCGGATGCAAAAGGCTTGCCTTTATGCGTGATCGGTGGCGGTTCCAATATGCTCGTTGCTGATGAACCATTCAATGGCGTAGTCATTCGCGATGCGCGCCGCCGTATCACCGTACCGGATGAAGCTGCACCGGTTGAAAATGGCGAACGCACTGTTCACATCAACGCGGAAGCCGGCTGCAATTGGGATGATTTCGTCGCATTCACCGTCGAGCTCGGTCTCGAAGGTGTTGAAGGCCTTTCTGGTATTCCAGGAACCGTTGGCGCATCGGTAGTGCAAAACATTGGCGCATACGGTCAGGAAGTCGCTTCAACTGTCGAAACTGTTGAAGTATGGGATCGCAAAGATAAAAAAACGCTTGAGATCGCCGCAGCTGACATGGGCTTCGGCTACCGCATGAGCAAACTCAAAGCCAGCATGTACACGGCACCGGCAACGCCAGCCGCAGACTTCTTCCCAACCCCGCGTTACGTAGTGCTCTCCGTTACTTTTGCGCTGCGCCACAGTGCTACCGGCACTGTCGGCTACGGTCAGCTGGCAAAAGCGCTGGGCGTTGAAGTTGGCGATCGCATGGAAACACAGACAATTCGCAATGCTGTATTGAAAGTGCGCGCAGCGAAAGGCATGCTTGAGGACGCTGGTCGTTATGCCACGCCTGCAATGGCTGGTACTAAGCGCACTGACCAGGTTGCGATTGCACAGCGCGCGCAGGCTGCACAGCAGAACGCGGCTAGCGCATCCTCAACGCCCAGTGATGAGCGCGAAGAACTAGCAGCACTCACACCTGACTACAATCGCCACAGCTGCGGCAGCTTCTTCATGAATCCAATTCTGACGCTTGAAGCTGCTGCCACGCTGCCAGCAGATGCGCCGCGCTTCGATGCAACTTTGCCAGACGGCACGCTAGGGGTAAAAACTTCTGCTGCGTGGCTCATCGATCATGCAGGCTTCCACAAGGGATTTACAGTCACGGCAGATGCGCGTGCTGGACTGTCTACTTTGCACACGCTCGCGCTGACCAACCGCGGGGGAGCGAGCGCTGCTGACGTGGCTGCTCTTGCCAAAACGGTACAAGACGGTGTTGAACAGGCGTTTGGTGTTCGACTGATTCCTGAACCGGTAGTTATTGGCATCGATTTGCGCTAACAATTGCCGCTGCAGCAGCGTCAATACCATCACAAGAGCGAGGTGCGAATCGCAGTACAACATGTGCCTGTCTCGGTCCGTGTCTCGCTCTCTTGCGTGATGTAACACGCTTCGCCTATGCTCGATGGTTGATAATCAGCCGAATCAAGAGAAGACGAAGCCTATGTCCATGCACATATTCCGAACAAAATCAGTTGAGCAGACCATCGCCGAGACTGGCGAAGAGGGACGCTCACTCAAACGCAACCTTACGTGGTGGGATTTGTCCATCATGGGCGTGGCCGTCGCGGTCGGCGCCGGCATCTTCTCCGTTGGTGCGCAGGCAGCTGCATTCCATGCTGGCCCCGCGGTAATCATCAGCTTCTTGATCGCCGGCATCGTGTGCGGCGCGGCCGTCATGTGCTACGCCGAATTCGCATCCATGATCCCGGTTGCAGGCTCCGCCTACACGTTCACCTACACCACGGTCGGCGAGATCATGGCATGGGTGATCGGCTGGGATTTGATTCTTGAAATGTTGATGGCCGGCTCAGTCATCTCGAAATACTGGGGCGTATATCTCAACGATTTCATGCGCCTCATGGGCTGGGGACTCAACACGAACCTGACCTTTGGTTCATTCCATATTGATATTGCGCCGATTATTATCGTCGCATTCTTCACTACGTTGCTCGTATTTGGTACGAAGATTGGCGCGCGCGTTGACGGCGCGATGACCGTACTCAAGATCGCGATCGTGTTCTTCGTAGTGATTGTGGGCTTCTTCTACGTGAAAGCCTCGAACTTCACGCCGTTCGTTCCGCCGAGCGAACCAGCATCCGCTGTCGCTGGCTCAATGGTTACGGGCGAAATGACCCAGCCGCTGTGGCAGTTCTTCACCGGCATGACGCCGAGCATTTACGGTGTGCCGGGCATCCTGTCTGGCGCGGCGCTCGTGTTCTTCGCCTTCATCGGCTTCGACGTGGTCGCCACCGCATCTGAGGAAACGATCAACCCGAAGAAGAACGTGCCGCTCGGCATTGGCGTAGGCATGGCGCTCATCATCGTCATGTACATGCTCGTCGCAATCGTCACCACTGGCATGGTCTCCTACAAGGATCTCGCTGCACAAGATAGCCCGTCACTGGCTACCGCGTTCGAGCTGGTCGGCGCAAACTGGGCCGCGAAAATCATCAGCTTCGGTATCGTGCTGGGCTTGGCCACCGTGGTTATGGTGCTGCTGCTGGGCTTGACGCGCGTGGTGTTCGCCATGAGCCGCGATGGCTTGCTGCCGCGAGGGCTCTCGAAGACCGGCAAGCACGGCACGCCGGCCGCACTGCAGATCTGCGTGGGCGTCGTGGTCGCACTCGTCGCCGCATTGTTCGACATCGGCGTGCTGAGCGACATGGTGAACATCGGCACGCTGTCCGCGTTCACGCTCGTGGCATTGTCTGTGCCGATTATGCGCAAGAAGCGCCCGGAGCTGCCGCGCGCGTTCAAGATGCCCGGCAACCCGTGGGTGCCGATCCTGATCGCACTGGCTAACCTGTGGCTCATGCTTAACCTGTCGGTGCTCACGTGGATTCGTTTCGTCGTGTGGCTGATCGTCGGCTTCTGCGTGTACTTCGGCTACAGCTACCGCCACGCACGCCTCGGTACCGGCGAGCTGGATAAAGAGCTGGACGACGAGCTCGCCAAAGCCAACAGCGCCGTTAAAGCATAGCGACATCAGCCGCCTGTACAGCGAACGAGAGCGCGCGGCACGCGTCCGAACTGTGGACTAGGCTTGAATGAGCTCAAAGTAAGGAGAACACCATGCCATACGTTGTTGCTCAGCCTTGCGTGGATGTCAAGGACAAGGCTTGCGTGGACGAGTGCCCCGTTGACTGCATTTACGAGGGTTCCCGTTCGCTGTACATCAATCCGAACGAGTGCGTCGACTGCGGCGCATGCGAGCCGGTGTGCCCCACCGAGGCCATCTTCTACGAGGATGATCTGCCGGATGAGTGGGCGTGGTACAAGGACGCTGCTGCTAACTTCTTCGCTGAAGTTGGCGATTTCGGCGGCGCTTCTGCACACGGTCCGATCGGTAAGGATCCTGAGCAGGTAGCTGCACTGCCCCCACAAAACCAGTGAGTCAATTCAAGTTTGACGCTTGAACTCATGGCCGTCGCCACACGCGGCGGCCATTGTCGTATTGAGTCGCATTACAGGAACACAAGGAGCATTCATGGGTTTCCACACGTTTGCCTCACCATATGACTGGTCGCGTATCGCGAGCTATAAGCGCACTGCTAAAGCTGCGTTCGGCGGCATGATCGACCTGTCAGTTGGCTCCCCGGTTGATCCGGTCCCTGAGTCGGTACGCAGCGCGCTTGCCAACGCTGCGAACGATCCGAACGCATACGGATACCCAACTACCGTTGGCACTGCTGACCTGCAAGCGGCGATTGCTGAATGGTTCTGCGATTCGCGTGGCGTTGATCTTGCTGCAATCAATGCTGCTGTTGTGCCAACGGTCGGTTCAAAAGAAGCGGTTGCGCTGATGGCTTCGCTATTGCACTTTGGCGAAGGTGATGTGATTGTGCAGCCAGCGATCTCCTATCCGACGTATGAAATTGGTACGCAGCTAGCCGGCGCGCGCGTGCTCAAAGTTGCCGATGTTGCCGACGTTGATTCATGGCGCAATATGCCAGGCGTCAAGGCTGTGTGGGTGAATTCGCCATGCAATCCGACCGGTGACATGCTGTCAGTGGAACAAATGGCCGGTATCGTCGCTGCTGCGCGCGACATTGGCGCTGTCGTGCTATCTGACGAATGCTATGCGCTGATGACTTGGAATGCGCCGGCAACCCCAGCGCCATGCGCGCTCGACGCTCGCGTATGCGGTGGAACAGCCGATGGCGTGTTGGTTCTGTATTCGCTGAGCAAGCAGAGCAATATGGCGGGGTATCGCACCGCGTTTATTGCAGGCGATGCAGCGTTGATCCACCCGATGGCTGACTATCGTAAGCAGATCGGGCAAATAATCCCTGGCCCAGTCCAAGCAGCAATGGCGGCAGGCTTGCGCGATCGGCAGGCTACTCGCACTCAGCATGATCGGTATCGTGAACGTCTTGGTGTACTCGTCAGTGCTCTGCGCGCTTACGGATACGCAACGAACATGCCTGATGGTGCACTCTACGTGTGGGTTCGCGCCAAGTCCGGCGACTGCTGGAAAGATATGGCAGCGCTCGCTGAAATCGGTATTATCGCAAGCCCCGGTGAATTCTACGGCGCGCCCGAATATCTGCGCTTCTCGGCGACAGCCTCCGATCAGGCCATTGCCGACGCTGCTGAGCGCTTAGCCCATTAACAATCTGCGTGCGCATTGGTTAGAGCCGCAGGTTCCATACAGCCGCCGGTCACAATCCAAGACTCGCGGCTTTATGGCCATATTTTCTGCGCACTGCATCTAACGCCTGTTCAGCTTCGCGCAAGCGGGTTGCTTTCGTAGCAGGAGCAGGGGCGGCGGCTGCTCCTGCCTGAGTGCCTGCATGAGTGCCAGCTGGGGTGCTCGCTTGAGTACCTGAAGAAGCGCCAGTCTCCTCGAGCAAATCGTCAAGCGTAGGCTGAATCACCGCGCCGGCAGCTTCCACGAGTCCGCTTGCGCTCATACCAGCAAGTCGAATCTCACGCGGCAACGCGCTATCCTCACTGGCAGACGGCGCAACCCCGAGCATGGCGCGCAACAGCGTCACACATTGCGGATACAGGGCGCTCGCAGTATCCACTGGGCGTTCCATCGTGTGCGCTTTGGTCATATACGTCAGGTCAGCGAACCGCAGTTTTACGGTAACGGTACGCGCAAGTAAACCTCTGCGCCGCAACGATGATGCGACATCATCGCACGCCCATCGCAGCAATCCGCATACACGCCGCATATCGCGCGTATCTTGCGAAAATGTACGTTCTGCACCAATCGATTTTTCAGGCGTATATGGCGTTACTGCGCGTGTATCTTGCCCACGCGAGGCTAAGTATAATCCGTGTGCGAGCGTTGCTGAACCACAAGCACGAGTCAGTGATGCCTCATCCATCGCAGCCAAGTCAGCTACCGAATTGGCACCCCACGCAAGCAGGCGTTTTTCCAGTGCGGGCCCGATGCCAGGAATGCCGCGCAATGGCATCATTTGTACAAACTCAGCATGACGGTCGAGTGGAATTAACAGCATGCCATCTGGTTTTGCGTTTGTTGACGCCATTTTTGCGACGAGTTTGTTTGCGGCAATACCAACTGAGCAGGTCACATGATAGCGGCTAGCAACCTCCGCGCGAATCCACGCGCCGATCGCACTCGGCCGATCCCAGTGCAGGAGTGCTCCAGACACGTCCATATAGCATTCGTCTACCGAGACTTTCTCAATACGATTGGTGATTTGTGAGAACACCTCGCGAAAAATCCGCTGCGACATCATGCGGTAATAAGTCATGTCAACCGGCAGAAATACGCCGTTAGGGCATAACTGATGTGCACGCGCACTGGGCATTGCTGAGTTAATACCGTAGCGGCGGGCCTCATAGCTGGCCGCTGATACTACCGAACGCGGGCCAGTGCCGATAATAACCGGTTTGCCTTTCAGTTCAGGGTGACGCGCGACTTCTAGCGACGCATAAAACGCGTCCATATCAATATGCAGCACCGTGCAACCGGTCTCATCATGCCCCCAATCGCGTTTGGCGGCGGCCAGTCTTGGTGCGGTGCTCATACCACCATCGTAAACGCGCATCATGATGTTCGTGCGGGTGCGCGTACAAGTCGGTTTGCGCCGCGCCGCAGTGCGTTCACGGCCGAACATGGGTGCTAGCGTGGCGAGTGTGAAGAAAGTTGTGCTTGATGTTCTCAATCGTGTGCCGGTGTTCCTCATTGTTGTGGGCGAGGCAATATTCATGTATGCGGCCACGTTGGTCGCCAAATTGGCGTTCACTCAGTTGGATCCGTTGTACGCGGTTTGGTATCGCGTAGGGTTTACCGCATTGCTGCTCATTGCATGGCGCCGGCCGTGGCGGGCTGATAAGCGTGCTGGATTGCCGCATACTGTGCGCGATTGGGTTGTAGTAGTGGCATGCGGTGTGTCGATTATGCTGATGAACACGATGTTTTACGTGGCGATTAGCAATATGAACGTCGGTATTGCGGTAGCGATCGAATTCGTGGGGCCGCTGACAGTCGCGGTGATTGCTGGGCGATCGTGGCGTGAACGACTGGGTATTGCTGTGGCCGCGGCTGGCGTGCTGTTGTTGGCTGGCATGTCGCTGGCAGCTCCGACCGGTAGCCGTTTTTTGATTGGCCTGATTGCGATTCTTATCGGCGGCTCAATGTGGGGCGTGTACATTGTGATGGGCAGGCGCGTGGCAGCGCGTGGCAATTCGCTGGATAATCTCAGCGTTGGCATGCTGGCTGGTTGGGTGTTGCAATCGCTCGTATTGGCGGTGCCTGCTGTGCGTCATACGATTGCGCCGAAAGCTGGAGCTACATGGGCGGTTGGGCCGGCTGGCGCGTTGAAGCTGGTGGGTTTGCTGCTGGTGGTGGCAGTATTTGCATCGTTTATGCCGTATGTGATTGACCAGGTGATTATGCGCCGCACAACTTCTGGCGCGTTCTCGGTGATGCAATCGATTAATCCTGCGGTTGCGGTGTTTATTGGCTTGCTGTTTGGTGAGATTCCAACAGTGTGGGATTTGATTGGTGTTGCGCTGGTGATTGTGGCTGTGGTGATTACGTTCTCAGGGGATACGAATCCAGCGAAATAGCGTACGCGTGTGTCGCGTGTCGCGTAGTCCGGGGGCGGATGGTAAGATAACATGCTGTTGCGCAATACAGCTTCGGTTGTGTGCAACGTGGAGTCATGCCTGAGTGGCCGATAGGGGCACCCTGCTAAGGTGTTAGTCGCTTTCCGCGGCTCGAGGGTTCGAATCCCTCTGACTCCGCCGACAAGGGTTTTGAGCGTTCGCTCAAAACCTTTTTTGTATTGCAATACGGTTGCTAGAGCTGCACACACTCATAATGCTGGGCTGATGGCGAGGCCCCCTTGCAACGTACAGCGTAAGAGTTAAGCAAGGGAGCCGGAGGTACGCCATTGTCCGTCCGTCTCCGTGGCAATTCTACCCTTGGAAGGCTAATTGCGCCACGACATTATCGATCACATCGAGTGGAAACGTGGTTATGGGGGTATATGGTGCATAATCGTCGGCGTGTCTGTCCGCTATGTGAGACGGTGGACTGCTCGCGGTGTTCGTATCACCTCATCGTACTGGCTACGTAGTTGTGTCTGTGGTCTACAAAAAACAACCGCGATTATTACATCCGGCGCAATCGTATCGTCCACGCATTAGACTTGCGGCACATGAAGACCATCCTCGATCCGCCTGACGCTCCAGCGCATGACACGCTCGTCGAGAAGAAGTCAGAGTTCATTGCCGACGCTTGCCATGTAGGCACGCTCGATGATGCGCTCGCGTTCGTGGAAACTATCCGCGAGCAGCATCCCAAAGCGCGGCACGTAGCATATGCCGCAATGTGCGTGGATGGTGATGGTCGCGTACGTGAGCGGATGAGCGACGATGGTGAGCCCTCTGGCACTGCTGGCAAACCAATCCTTGACGTACTGCGCCAAAACGAAATGATTGATTGCGTGGTAACGGTCACTCGCTACTTTGGCGGCATTCTGCTCGGTTCTGGCGGTCTGATTCGTGCATACTCATCTACAGCATCGCTGGGTGTTAAAGCCGCGCGTTTGGCGCGCATTGAAAGCTGCCGCCGGTATCACGTCGCGCTGCAATATCCACAGTTATCGATGTTCCAGCAGATTGCGTTCGCGTTGGATGGGCGATTGGAACACGAAGAATATAGCGATCGTGTGAACCTTGACGTTATTCTCCCGGTAGAGCACGAGGAAGAGTTTCTGCGCCGCGTGCGCGAAAGCTTCTCCGCGACGATTACGCCACAGCCAGGCGAACTCGTCAGTCGACCAATCCCGATTGCTGCGTAGCGCACGGCTGCGCGTAAGCTGCCCCGCAAGCTGGCGTGGTGCAGTGTGCACGGTAGTGTGGTGGCCATGAGTCACGATGCCGCACAACCTGATGCTGATTTTGAGCCGTTAACCGCCACCTATGAGCGGTTGCGGCACTCTACTGACAGTGCTGAGCTTTCTGAATTTGCGCGCCGTCCGCTACCTGACCGCTCAGATCAGGCGGCGTTTTCCCGCGCTACTGCACTGTTGGAAGCGGTTGCTGGCAATAATCACACGCCGGTAGAAGATCGCATCATGCTCGCACAAACCATGCCGTTCCCGAACGTGCTCGTCAAGCTTTCTGTTGATGATTCGCCTGAAGTGCGGCGCGCAGTAGCTGCGAATGAAGATGATAAAAATTGGCTCGTGGGTCGACTTACTAAAGATGCTGTGCCTGAAGTGCGCGATGCGGCGCTGCGTAATAAGCGCACATCATGGAAAATGCGACTGGAAGGCGCGCAAAACCCGGATCTCGACGCGGCAACGCTGGACTGGCTGTCGGAGCTGGGTGTTACCCGCGAAGAAGGAGCGCCGGTGATCCTTGCGACGATGGTGCGCCGCGCGGTGGCGTTAAACCCGAACACGTCTGAGGAAACGCTCGCTCGACTGCGCGAAGATCCTGCTCCGGAAGTAGTGAAAGCAGCTTCGAGACGATAACGGGGAATCATCGCTCTGGTAGTTGTGTGCAGTTCTGTGTAGTTCTGACTAGTTCGCCGCGCTGCTAAATGCAATCGTTTGCATGCTGATACCCCCGTAGATGCACAAAAACCGGTACAAAAGCGAAAACTAGCCGTAAAATGTGCTCGAATTTGCGCGAGGCGCACGCGCGCCGCCATTTACGAGGCTTACACTATGAACTATGACAGAGAGAACAGAAAGCGCGGAACGTCTCTCCCGGCCGCTGATCCACCTTGCACAGCTAGTGGGCGTGGCGACGAGCTACGTAGGCATGACTAACGATTACCACGAGATCAGCGACGAAGTCCTGATCGAACTGCTCGCAGCCCTAGGCATTGACGCCTCCGACGACGACGCTATTGATGCATCCATTGTTCGTATTCTTGACGAACGCCATCGCAGACTGGTCGCCCCGACCGTACTGCATACCGCTGGCAAAGAAGATCAAGTGCTGGTGAACACCGGCATTATGCAGATCCCGTCAGCAACCATCACGCTGGAAAACGGCGAAGAATACGACGGCGAACTGGAGCCGGGAGCCGGCGACGGATCGCAGGCGTACGAAATTGATGGTCATTTTGTCGCTACCGCGTCGATTATCATCCCCGCTGATCTGCCGATCGGTTATCACACGTTGCACGTCACCGCCGGTGACAAAACGCAGGACGCTACGCTCATTAGCGCGCCCGAGCGCATCAAGATGCTGCCAGCTATGGAAGATGCGCAGCTGTGGGGCTGGATGGCTCAGCTGTATTCGATTCGTTCTGCTGGCTCGTGGGGCGTGGGCGATTACGAAGACCTGAAGACCATGATGGTTGAGGCTCGTCGTAAGACCGGCGCTGACTTCCTGCTGGTGAACCCGCTGCACGCGGCTGAACCGGTGGCGCCGCTGACTCCCTCCCCGTATCTGCCAATCTCGCGCCGCTTTGTCAACTTCACCTACATTCGCCCTGAAGCGGTCGAAGAATACGATGAGCTTGACGATGCTACGCGCGCACAGGTTGAGGAACTGCGCGCGCAGGTAGCCCCGCTGAACGATGATGCGCGAATCATTGACCGTGATGTGATGTGGCGCGTGAAGATGCACGCGTTGTGGCTGATCTTCAAGGCTGGTCGCACCGCTGAGCGCCAGAAGGCTTTTGACGAGTACAAGGCCAGCGCCGGCGAAGGCCTTGAAGCTTACGCTACGTGGTGCTTGTGCTATGACAAGTGGGGTGCGCCTACTGGTGATGAGAGCAGCTGGGAGAAGCGCCTCAACCGTGATTCGCGTGAAGTGCGCGAACTGCGTCGCCAGTTCCCTGACACGCTTGACTTCTACCGTTGGCTCGAGTGGATTTCTGTTGAGCAGCTCGACCGCGCGCAGAAGGCCGCGAAGGCTGAAGGCATGCACATTGGCCTGATGGCTGATATGGCTGTTGGTGTGCATCCGCTGGGCGCTGACGTGTGGTGGAACCCGGAGCGTTTTGCTAAGGGAGCGACGGTTGGTGCCCCGCCGGATTACTTCAACCAGCAGGGTCAGGATTGGAGCCAGCCGCCGCTGAGCCCAATCGACTTGGAAAACACTGGCTACCGCACGTATCGTCAGATGGTGCATGACACGTTTGCTCACGCGGGTGCTGTGCGTATTGACCATATTCTTGGCTTGTTCCGCCTGTGGTGGATTCCTGCTGGTCATACCGCCAAGGACGGCGCCTACGTGCACTACGATTCCAACATTATGTTGGGCATTCTGGCTCTTGAAGCTGAGCGCGCGCATGGCGTAGTAGTTGGTGAGGATCTGGGCGTAGTGCCGGCATATGTGTCGACGTCACTGTCTGCACATGGTGTGCTTGGCTGCGCTGTCGAATGGTTCGAGCAGATGGATGGCAAGTTCCGCGCTCCAAAGGATTGGCGCGAATACGCATTGGCTTCCGTCAATACGCATGATCTGCCGCCAGCAGCTGGCTACTTGGCATACGAGCATGTTGAATTGCGTGAACGTCTCGGCTTGATCGAAGGCTCTGTTGAAGAGTTTAAGGAGAGCGCTAAGGCTGAGCATGAAGCAATGATGACGATGCTGGTCGATAACGGCTACCTTGATCCGAAGCTGCTTGAGGATGAGGCTGCTAACGAACAGCAGATTATCGAAGCACTGTACCGCGGTTTGCGCGGTTCGCACTGCAAGCTGCTGGCTGCATCCATTGTTGATGGTGTTGGTGAGCGTCGCGCGCAGAACCAGCCGGGTACGAATAATGAGTATCCGAATTGGCGTATTCCGCTGGCTGATGGCAACGGCAAGGTGGTGCCGTTGGAGAAGCTGTTCGACAATCCGCGTTTGCAGTCGCTGACCCGCGTGATGCAGGGTAAGTAATCGGCTCGCAAATCCTCTTTACATAATGGCCCTGATCGGATGTTTTCCGGTCGGGGCCGTTGCATTGTGTAGGCGTTGCATAGTGCCACGCCCGGCATTGCACAATGTCAAGCCGAGCGTTACAATAGACGATTGTTGTGTTTCCCTAAGGGGTCCTTCAAAGCGCTTTCCCACTCGCCAATAGGACTTTCAGGGAGCCCACGGATAATGAGGTCGAAGCCTCTCGAACGCGCGCTCTAACCAAGTGCACGCCGAGCAGCTGAAACCCGGAACACAATATGAAGAAAAGGTACGTACTGTGAAAACTTTCACACCGAAACCAGCTGATCTGACTCACGACTGGTACATTGTCGACGCCACGGACGTGGTGCTCGGTCGTCTCGCCACCCAGGTCGCCGACCTGCTGCGCGGCAAGAACAAGCCGACTTTTGCTCCGCACGCCGATTCCGGCAACCATGTGATCATCATCAACGCCGATAAGATCGCTCTTACCGGCAACAAGATGGGCAAGGAGCTCTACTCCCACTCTGGTCGTCCTGGTGGTCTGCGTCGCGATAGCTACGCTGAGCTGCTTGCGAACAAGCCGGAGCGTATCATCCTGGCCGCTGTTAAGGGCATGCTCCCGAAGAACCGTCTGGCCAAGGTGCAGCTGGATCGTCTGCGCATCTTCCGCGGTGCTGAGCACCCGCACACTCCGCAGAAGCCCGTCGTCTTCGAGATCTCTCAGATCTCGCAGCAGGCCAAGTGAACCGAAGGGAGATAACCAACATGGCTGAAAACACCAACGACTCCGCGGTTCTCGAGACCGAAGAGGAGCTCACCTCGTACAGCACCGAGACCAACGCTGGCGCCGGCACCGGCACCTCTGCGATTGCTCCGGGCTATGGCACTGGTCGTCGTAAGGAAGCCGTCGCTCGTGTGCGTCTGGTTCCTGGCACCGGCAAGTGGACCATCAACGGCCGCACCCTCGAGGAGTACTTCCCCTCGAAGCTGCTGCAGCGTGAAGTTAACTCCCCGATCGTGCTCCTGAAGCTCGAAGAGAAGTTCGACGCCATCGTCCTCGTGGACGGCGGCGGCACCACCGGTCAGGCCGGCGCCATCCGTCTGGGTGTCGCTCGCGCTCTGAACGCTATCGATCGTGACGCGAACCGCGCTGCCCTGAAGAAGGCTGGCTTCCTGACCCGCGACGCTCGCGTTGTGGAGCGCAAGAAGGCTGGTCTGCACAAGGCTCGTCGCGCTCCGCAGTTCTCGAAGCGTTAAGGTCTACCGGCAGCTTATACTGCAATGGCCCCTCGCACTGGTTTGGTGCGGGGGCCATTTTGTATTTGCAGAAGACTCTGTGTGATGGTGCTGGTGGCGCTTGGTGGCAGCTACGACCGTTGTATGTAGTAGCTGCCACCAAGGTTGCTTATTGTTCGCGGCGCATAACGCTAATGCTGAGCGCGGGAATCGTCCACATATCGCGCATCGTGTCGTCGGTAGTGTGGATGGCGTCAGCATCGTCATCATTTTCGACTGCACCGGCGATGTTGAGAATGCCGTTGCCTTGCGCGTTACCAGGAATACCAGCGGCTCCCGGGCGGCCAGCGTCATGATTTGCGCCGACCATGGTGACATGCGGATCTGCCCCCAGATTGGTGGTGCGTGGTGTACGCGGCCTATCGAGCTTCGACTGAGCAGCAAGGCTGGCTTGTACCATGTCGACGAGTTCGCTGATTGGGTCGGCATCGTGTACCGCGTTGGTCCAATTGTCGTCAGGGTACTCAAGCGGGTTGAGCTTGCGTGTGAGCAAGCCGTGACCTGGCATAACACCGCACACGACGCTCGAACTCCACTCACAGCGCCAATCGCAGTCGGAAGGCAGACGGAAGTGGCGGTCTTGATCAGTGCCATTAATAACGATGAGAATATCCATCTCGTTGGCAGAGAGTAGACGCATCGTGAACGTGCGCACACTCGTATCGAACCAGTCGCGTTCCATCGGCGTGGTGCCGTCTGGCAAATACCATTGCACGCGGCTTGATGGTTTGAACAATCCCAGCTGAGTGAGCCTGGTGAAGAACTCCTCGTGATGATACAAGTCGAGCGATTTGCGGATAGCAATTAGACGCGACACGGTTTCTAGCCGGCGCATTTCAGGCGTTTTCTTGGTTTGATAGAGCCAATCCCAGTTCAGCCAGGTGATGTCATTATCCTGCGCGTACGCGTTATTATTACCATTTTGCGAATTGGCAAACTCGTCACCGGCGAGCATCATCGGCGTGCCAAGCGAGAGCATCAGCGTGCCGAGCATGTTCATTGCGGCGCGTTCGCGATTGCGCGCGATTGTTGGCTCATCAGTGGGGCCTTCGACGCCGAAGTTGACGGAATGGTTCGTATTGGAACCATCCATATTGTTCTCGCCATTAGCCTCATTGTGCTTGTTCACGTATCGCGTGAGATCGGTGAGCGTGAAACCATCATGGCAAGCGACATAGTTAATCGATGCGACACAGCCGCGGCCGGGGTCGGTAGCGAAGAGGTCAGCCGAACCGCACAGGCGTGTGGCCATTTCCTGCATGCCGATACTGCCTTGCGCGCTAGGCTGCGTATCGGTGAGCCAGAAGCGCCGCGTAGTATCGCGGAATCGATCGTTCCATTCGCTAAATGGCATACCAAAACCGCCGGTACGCCAACCTTGCGGGCCTAAATCCCACGGTTCCATAATGAGCTTGAGATTGCCGAGCAGCAGGTCGGAGCGCAGTGCGTACAAGAACGGGTGATGCTTGGTAAATTCGCCATCAAGACGCGCGAGCGAGGCGGCTAAGTCGAAACGGAAACCGTCAATGCCGATGCGCTTCGCCCAGTAACGCAGCGAATCAACCGCGAAGGTTACGACGTGCGTGTTCGTAAAATCGAACGTGTTACCGCAGCCGGTAGTGTCTTCGAGTCGGCCGATATTGTTTTTCTGCCGACGATAGTATGAAATCGCGTCCAGTCCGCGCCAACATGTGGTTGGTCCTTCAACGCCGCCTTCGCAAGTGTGGTTGTATACAACGTCCATAATGACTTCAAAACCAGCCTCATGGAGCGCATTGACCATGTTAATGACTTCTTCGCGCACACCTCGAGCGCCCTTAGCGCGGGCTGCCGCAGTGGCGTATGAGGGCTCGGGGGAGAAGTAGCTGAGAGTTGAATAGCCCCAATAATTATGCCGACCGCGCTCTTGCAGGAAGAGCTCGTCTTGTTTGGCTTGAATTGGCAGCAATTCAATCGAGGTGACGCCAAGTCCTTGCAAATATGCCAGTGTAATTGGGTGTGCAAGGCCCGCATAGGTGCCGCGCAGTTCTTCAGGTAGCCAAGGCGCGTTCTTGGTGAAGCCTTTGACGTGCAGCTCGTAGAGTACGGTTTTGCTCCACGGTACGTGCGGGTGGACGGGGTCGCCATCGTGCTTGGTGACGTCGCGATCGTCGATTGCGACGGATACGGGCATTTTGCCGAGTGCGTCGACGGTGCTCATTTCGCCGAATGCGGAGCCTTTGACTTTGCCGTCTTCGCTGATTTCGCACTGGTAGGAGAATGCGGCGGGGTCGAGCTGCATGTGACCGTCGATGCCTTTGCCATATGGGTCGAGCAGCAGCTTGTATGGGTTAAAGCGCAGGCCTTTTTTCGGGTCCCATGCGCCGTCTACGCGGTAGGCGTAGCGCATGCCATCCCATGCTTTGGGCAGGTGGACGTACCACAGGCCGTAGTTGGGGCCTTCCATGCGGAAGAGGGTTTCGCGCACGTACATTGATTCGATAATGCGCGTGCAAACTGGATGATCGTGCATTTGGCTGAGGAGCGTGCCGGGGGAGTCCTCAAAAATGCGGATTGCGTCGTTGAAGAAAGCGGTCGGTTGATCGACGGGCTCGTAGACGCATAGCCACACTTGGTCGGCGGTTTCGGAGCGGACTACGGCGTCCGCGCCTCCATCTTCAGTGAAGTACAGGCCGGGTCGAGTTGAGTAGCGGTGCGGAATCGCATACCGCTGTGGTATTGCGTTCTTCATACACCCATTGTAGCGGTGGCGTATTTTGTGGCTTGGTGAGGGCGTGGATTGTTGGAATTACAAGGATATCGACATGGAAAAATACTTTATAAAAGTCGATTTGCAAAAGATATTAAATAAGTGTATGCTGGCAATCAGCACGCGGAATGAACCGCCATTACTACTTTCAACGGAGAAAGGACCCGTCATGAAGGCACTCGTACTCACCGGCGTCAAAGAATTTGCCATCCAAAACCTGCCCACGCCAGACATCACGCCAAACGAAGTGCTGATCAACACCGCGTATGCTGGCGTGTGCGGCACTGATCATGATCTCTACGCTGGCCGCCCCGGCTCTGCGGCTGCGGTTCCGCCGATTATTCTCGGCCATGAGAACTCTGGCATTGTTGCTGCCGTCGGTGCAAACGTCACCAATGTGCAGGTCGGCGATCGCGTTGCCGTAGACCCGAACATCTACTGCGGTCAGTGCGAATTCTGCCTCACCCAGCGTCCAGAACTATGCGATCATCTCTCTGCAGTTGGTGTGACTCGCAACGGTGGCCTTGCCGAGCAGTTCACCGCTCCCGCAACCGTGGTGTATCAGCTGCCCGACAATGTTGCGCTCAAAGATGCAGCCGCAATCGAACCGGTTTCTTGCGCAGTACACGGTCTCGATTTGTTGAAACTACGCCCATACCAGAAGGCGCTCGTGATTGGCGACGGATTCATGGGGCAGATTTTTGCGCAACTCTTGCAGGCCTACGGTGTACATCAGGTTGATCTTGCCGGTATTGTTGACGACAAACTGCAGCGCAATAAAGAACAGTTCGGCGTTACCGAGACGTTTAATACCACACGCGAAGCCATTCCTGCCGATTCGTACGACGTGATCGTTGAAGCGGTTGGCCTACCAACTACGCAAGCTCAAGCTGTTGCTGCCGCGAAGAAGGGTGCGCAAGTGCTGATGTTCGGTGTTGGCCCGCAGGAAGCACACTTCGAAATGAATACGTACGACATTTACAAAAAGCAGCTGACGATTCAAGGCTCGTTTATTAACCCGCTTACCTTCCGTGATGCAATTGCACTGGTTGCTTCCGGCAAGATGAATATCGACGCGCTGATCAGCCACGAATTAAAGCTCGAACAAGTGCAGGACTTCCTCGAAGGCAAGTTCACTGGTGTGTCTAAAGCCGTGGTGAAGGTTGGCGACTTCGAGTAACGCTTGCACTTGCCTTATCCGCCGATCTGATGCACATGAGCGATTGACTACCGCGCTACACAGCTCATGTGCACTTGTACAGTACTTGGCCGCCGGTTTCTTCCCCTTATTGTCCGGCGGCCATCATGCATATCTAGGGGTTATCTATGCATATGCCCATGAGCGACACCCTCTATTCCTAGAGTGGTTCGTACAATAAAAGGAGTTTCTCCTCGCTTTGTATACAAAGGATGTCCGCTCATGACTGGTAACAATGTCACGATCAAAGATGTTGCCAGAGAAGCTGGCGTCTCATTCAAAACAGTATCCAACGTCATCAATGGCAATGATGATCAAATGCGCGCGGAAACCAAAGACCGCGTCAAAGATGCAATTGACCGCCTAGGATACCGCGTCAATCGATCTGCACGAGCGCTGAAAACCGGCCGCACTGGCATTATTGGGCTCGGCGTTTCTGATTTTGACCAGCCGTTCGAAGGCCATCTTGCGAACGCTATCACGCGAGTCGCGCGCGCTCGCGGATACGCGGTAATCGTGAGTATTTACGGCAAAGACGCAGCCTCACGCGAGGAATTTGCTGCCAGCAGCCGGCGTATTAACGCGGATGGTTGGGCACTGCTCTATGAAGAGCCATTAGACGTAGACTCACCGCTGTTCCGGCAGGATCACCCCGTAGTGCTGATTAGTGATTACTCAGCACAAAACCGGTATGACGTAGTGACTATGCCCAACGCTGATGCTGCGCGTACAGCGACAATGTGGCTGCTTGGCCATGATGCGAAAACTATTGGATTCATTGGTGCGCCAAGCGAGTTGTTTTCCGATCGGTATGCGAACGATAGCGAGCGCGAATCCGCGATACTCACCGCAGTAGAAGGCAACGCTGCATTGCGCTTGCAAGGCTTTATTCAAGCAGTACGATCATGCGGTGGCACGGTGAATTGGAAGTACATCATGCCCTGCGACCGTATGACTGGACTTGGTGGTTCGGCAGCAGCATTTGATTTGATTCAACGCGGGGATCTGCCAGATGCACTGTTGTGCGTCAATGATGCAGTGGCGATCGGCGCAATCTCCACATTGGATAAATCCGGCATTCGCGTGCCGCAAGACGTTCAAGTGTGCGGTTTTGACAATATTCCTGATGGTGAGTTCAGTACTCCGCCGCTCACTACTATCGATCCGCATATTGATGAATATGCAACAATGGCCGTTGATGCACTGATTAAGCGCATCAACGGCCAAGATTCGGCGCCGAATGTGTACACATCCGGCTTCCAACTATTGGAGCGGCGATCTACACTTCCTGCGTAATGAGCAGGATTGCGCTCGCGCTCGCCGGTTAGGAGCGGATAATCATGACGCCCCACGGGTCTACGGTCAGCGAATCATGCTGATGAATTGTGCTCTTGGGTTCTTGATGCGCATAAGCGAGCAAATCAAGCCCTTCAACAGGGGAGTTGATCGCAACAGGCTGATCGCTGTAATTCAGCAGATACGTAATATCAGCACCCTGCTCGTTAACGCCCCGCCGCACCGTCAATCTGCCAGCAAGCTCCTGCGGCCAAGCCCACAAGCCAATTTCTTTGAATATTGCACTCAGCAGCGATCGAAGTGTTGCTGCATCGAACATGGTTCCAATCCACCACGCTTTGCCTGAACCAAACTGGTGTGCGGTAACCGCGGCGTAATCCTTCCACGCGGGGTGATCATAGGCGGCAAGCACTTCGCAATCGTTGGCATTGAGCAATTCCATAAACAAATCGGCGTGCGCAGTATTTGTAGTGCTGTCAGCAAGCGAGTCTGGCGCAAATCGCACATCCACATTGCGTGGCCGTGTGAACTGGCTGTAATGCATGCCAAAAACGTCGGTGAGCTGATGCGGCTGCTGGTCAGTCCATACTTTCACCGACTCGTTGGTGAAGAACGACTTAAACGTGGAGATGAGATGACCGCCGTGGGCAACATACTCGCGCAGTCGAGTGATGCATGATTCGTCGGTTACGTAGAGCGCAGGCGTGATAATCGCGTCATAGCGGGCGAGCGTATCCGCATCCGCGCTTGTGGTGACGAAATCGCATTCAATATTAAGATCGAACAGCGCATCGTATATCCAACGCAGCACGTCATTGTATCCGCGCAATACTTGATGATGATTATGCACATCTGGATCAGGGAAGCCTGTTTCGATAGTGAAGCGGGCGAGCGTAGTCAATGCTTCGTGACTGACCATAATTGCGATGCGATTGTGCTTCGTGAGATTCACGATGTCACTGGAGATTGCTTCCAGTTCGGCACCGAGAGTAGCCGCCTCTTGGTAGGTGGGATTTGGCTCAAAATCCTGCGACAATACGCCGCGCCAATACGTCTCATACGAATTATGCAGTGAATGCCAATGCCAGTACATCACCGAATCAGAGCCATTGGCAAGATGCGAATATCCTTGCAAGCGCAGCTGGCCGGGGTAGGGTAGCCAGCCGTTCTGCCCCTGCGCCTGCGTCTCCAACAGTAAGTAGTTGTTGCCGCCTTTGAGTGAACGAGTGAGGTCTGAACCGAACGCGATTTCTCGGCCGGTGAGCTCGGATTCAGTCGGATGATAAATATCAATACCGGCGATGTCGAGATACGATGCCGCGCGGAACATGTCAGTCCATTGCTGCAAGCCAAACGAGTATCCGCGCCACTCAAGATCGAAATTCTGTGTGACGAATTGATCATCGCGCGCATATTCGCGCACAATGCCTGCCTGCCATCCAAGAAAATCCGCAGCAACGTGCCGGCGGAACGTGTCAAATGCGCCCGCCAGCGAGCCGTTAATCGTATGAGTAACGTCAGGAAAATCCTCCCACGCATTAATGCGATTCGACCAGTAGTCCAATCCAAAAGCTCGATTCAGCGCGTCAAGATCATCGTTAAAACGCTCGCGTAGATGGCGAACGAATGCCTGCTGCATCGTGCGCGAGACAGAATCATAGTGCTTAGTTTCGTTATCTACTTGATAGCCGATAACAGCAGGGTGCTCGGCAACATGCTCGATCAGCGCGCGGATGGCCTTTTCAGCATGGAATAGATAGGTTTTGTTAGTGATATCCATGATTTGGCGCGGGCCATAATGACCTTCTCCGCGATGCGTGCGCGCAAGAACGTCCGGATCGGCGGCAACCAGCCATGAAGGCACGGCATACGTAGGTGTACCGACGATAACGCTGATGCCGGCGTTATGCATGGCGTCGAGCACACGGTCGATATGCGAAAAATCGAACGTGCCTGGCTGAGGTTCCATCGTGCTCCATGTGGATTCAGCAATGCGCACAACATTCATGTGCGCTGCCTTCATCATGGCGATGTCCTTATCCAGTCGGTCATAAGGCATGTATTCGTCGTAGTATGCTGCGCCGAACAGGATGTGATTAATTGCTGCCGTCATGGGATTGTTCCTTTGGTTGGTGGCGATGTGCCGGTCTGGCGATTGCGACGCGTGCGATTGCACTGTACGCGATTGCAATATGCGTGTGTTTTCACACAAATGGCGCCACGATGACACCGTGACGCCATTTGTGGTTGTTATGTTGTGCGGTGTTACTTCTTGCTGACCTCGAAGCCTTGCGTGCTACCGTACGAAACCAGTTCGTTCAGCCAATCGGTAACGCCTTGCTTCACGGTGGTTTCGCCGCGTGCTGCACGGCCGGCAGTATCGCCGTAAATCGTGTCAGCATAGACGTTGTACGGCAGGAATTGCCATTCAGTGTCAACAGTGTCAGGAGCCTTAGCAAGCACTTCATTGATCTTCTGATCGCCAAAGTACGAGTCAGTGCGCTCCAAGAACGAGGAATCTGTCAGCGTGGCCTTGTCAGCAGGGAACTGACCCTGGTCAACACGCGTCTTAATACCTTCCTTGGTGTGCGTGAGGTAATCGATGAACTTGAATGCGGCTTCGGCCTTGTCGCTTGCTGCGAAAATACCGAGCGTAGAACCGCCATCTTCGCCATTGGTTGGATTGCTGGCGTCAAGCACTGGCATTGGAGCTACTCGCCACTTGCCTGCACCGTCTGGAGCGTTATCGTCAAGCATGGAACCCATCCAAGCGCCAGTCATCAGCGAGGCGATGCGGCCATCGTTGAGCGCGTGGCTCCAATCGTCAGACCATTGTGCGGTCTTAGTGTTGACGAGATGCTCATCAATCATGCGCTGCCACAAGTCAATGAACTCGTTCATCTGCTCATTGCCATCCACGTCGATCGTGACCTTGTTGCCGTCTACAGCGAAGGGGTGCGCGCCAACAGCCCAGAGCATCACTTCCACAGGGTTGGAGGTGCCGCCATCAAAGGTAATGTAATAGTCGTCGCCAAGGGCGTGAATCTTCTTGGCGGCTTCGTAATACTCGTCTAGCGTGGTGGGGATTTCGGTAACGCCAGCCTTGTCGAAGATTTCTTTGTTGTAGAACAAGGCCATTGGGCCTGCGTCTACGGGCAGTGCGTACACGCCGCCGTTAATATTGACGGAATTCCAAGCGCTCGCGGTGTAGAAGTCCTTGTAGTCGTTCGCGCCGAATTCAGAAAGGTCTTTCAGTGCGCCCGATAGTGCGAATTGGGGGACTGCTCGGTATTCGATTTGGGCAATGTCGGGGATGCCGGAGCCTGCAGAGATCGCGTTATTCAACGCTTGATACTGCTTGGTGCCGTTGCCTGCGTTGGTGATGTTGATGGTGATATTGGGGTTTTCTGCTTCGAACTTTTTGGCTACGTCGGTGTAGGTAGGCTCCCAAGCCCACATTTCGAGGGTGACGGGCTTGTCTGAGGTGCCGCTGTTGCTGGCTTTGTTGCTGGTTGTGCCGCAGGCGGTAAGTGACAGCGCTGTGGCGACGGTAAGAGTCGCTGCTGCGATGCTTTTGAGGCTCCTCATGGTTCTGCTCCTTTGCATTCCTCTATCTACAACGTTGTAGATGAAAGATCGAATAGTGAGGTTGGCTGTATGATAACTTCTTTTATTTGCAACGTCTGAAGACTTCGTAATTTCTACAACGTTGTAGAAAATATGATACGACATTTTTCGTATAACGCAAGTCAACAGTTTGACGCTGTGCGGGTGTGATTAGGCTGCGTGCACCCTCGAAATACGCATGGAAAGCGGCTTTTGCGTTGATATGGGGCAGCCGCGTGGGCGATCTCGCTGCAAAAAAGTATCAATTCTTGACGGTTGATACGGGGAAAACGCCGAAATACATCAGTGAGAATGATATTACGACCGCACTGCAACACGGTGCGCAAGGAAATTGATCGGTGGGCTCGATTCATCGGTTTGGAACAGTGAACAAAGGAGTTCCTCATGAAAGCAGTAGTGCTCGAACGTAAAGGCGTGATTAATGTGCGCGAAGTACCGGATGTGCCAGCGCCCGGTCCTGGAGAGCTGCGTATCGCGCCGCATACTGTTGGCGTATGCGGATCCGACTTGCACTACTACACGCATGGTCGAGTCGGCAAATATGTCGTCGAACAGCCGATGATTCTCGGTCATGAAGTCGCCGGAACCGTGCTCGAAGTTGGCGAAGGAGTCACTGATTTCAAGCCGGGTGATCGTGTAGCGCTTGAGCCTGGTATTCCTGATATGACCTCGCGCGCAAGCCGTCTGGGTATGTATAACGTGGACCCGTCGGTACGATTTTTTGCCACGCCGCCGATCGACGGCTGCCTGTGCGAGGAAGTTATTCACCCTGCGGCATTCACCTACCATCTGCCAGATTCTATGAGCTTTGGCGAGGGTGCGCTGTTGGAGCCGGCTGCTGTAGGCATGTGGGCTGCTACGAAAGCGCGCATTAAGCCTGGTGATATTTGCGTAGTTACCGGATCTGGTACCGTCGGCATGCTCACCGCATCTGCTGCGCTCGCTGGAGGTGCTGCCAAGGTGATCGTCTCTGACGTTTCTGCGATCAAATTGGACATTATCGGTCGTATTCCGGGCATTGTTCCCGTGGATCTGACGCGCGAGGATCTTGTTGAACGCGTTCGTGAAGAAACCGGCGGGTGGGGTGCTGACGTAGCATTCGAATGCTCTGGCGCGCCGAAGGCGTATGAGACGTTCTGGAAGCTCATTGCTCCGGGCGGCTGTGCGGTAATCGTTGGTATTCCAGTCGATCCTGTGCCGATTGATATCACTGAACTGCAGGCGACTGAAGTGCGCATTGAAAACATTTTCCGCTATGCCAACGTGTACCAGAAAGCTATCGATCTTGTGGCTGGAGGGCGACTTGACCTCAAGCCGTTCATTACCGACACGTATGCGATGGATGATGCCAAGGCTGCGTTTGACCGTATGGATGAGGGGCGCCCCGGCGATATTAAACTGCAGATCACTGTTGATCATCGCTAAAACGATATGCAGTAGGTGATAATCATAGGCTGGATTTCCGCGATATTCCACGCCTATACAGCGCCCCATGTGCGTTCTGTGCGATTGTGTTATCGATTCAGGCGCCGTGGGGCGTTACTATACCGTGCTGCTTTGTGCTGTGCTCGTTATGTGAGCGTTCAGATCGTCGCTGCTGCCGAGAAGAATAGAGAAAGGGTGCAATGATGTGCCTGCATGAATATGGTGCAACAGGGGAGGCTGCGATGACTATGCGGCGATCTGATGCGCCTGTTCTCGCTGATCCAGGCACGCTTGAAGTGATTGTGCCTGACGCACAATCAAGCATTCGCTGGTCCCGCCACGGCTATCCGCATCCGCTGGCCAAATGGCATTACCATCCGCAGATGGAAATTCATCTTATTCGCGAGGGAACTGGCCAGTTAATGGCAGGCGATGGTCTGGTGCCATTCGAACCTGGCCATGTGGCAATGATCGGCTCTAATCTGCCGCACAATTGGATTTCAGATAGCATGCCAGGCGAGCGGCTCCCTCACCGTGACGTATTGTGCCATGTGCGCCCGCAAACTATTCGCTCGCTGATGGCAGTGTTTCCGGAAACTGCTGGTTTTGAACAGGTAATGAGACGTGCCGGGCATGCGTTGGTGCTCTCTGGCGAGGCTGCGCGACAGGCGGGAGCGTTGCTTGAAGCCATGGGGAACCATGCTCCGTCACGCCGTGCGGCTGATCTGATAGAGATTTTCTCAGTGTTTGAGCAGGCGCCGAATGATCAATGGAGCACGGTGGTCACGCCTGAATATGATCCCTCCGCTGTAGTGGGGGCTGAGAGTGGTGTGAACGCGGCGATTGAATATATTGCGGCACATTTGGATAGCGATATCAGTTTGCAAGATGCTGCGAGTGCTGCCTCCATGAGTGCTTCCACATTCTCGCGCTTTTTTAAACGCGCTGCAGGCATTGGTTTTTCAGATTTTGTACGGCGTCTACGCGTCGGGCGCGCATGCCGACTCCTTACTTGCACCAATATGCCTATTTCAGCAGTACAACAGGCAAGCGGCTACTCGAACGCCTCCAACTTCAACCGCCGCTTCTTCGACGAAACCGGCATGACCCCCTCCCAATACCGCCGGCTGCACATTCGCGCTGCCAGCTAGTTTTGGCATGATGATCTCAACAAATAGCGCTGCACGCACCAGTAATTGCGTGCAGCGCTATTTGCGTTGTGCTGCTTGATAGAACGTTTATGCTTTCTGATTCATGGATTGACGCACCACACTCTACGAGCTTTTAAATTTCTGATTTAGAAAAGCTGTTTTCAAATTGACACGTAACCGGTTTCGTTATATATTTAAACCATGAAAAGCAATGAAGCCTTTGAAAAATAAACCAAGTCAGATTTCTTTTCGTTAAATACGTAACCGGTTTCTGTCAGTTGATCTGCGATGGTGCTGTATATCTTCTGACTCAACCGTCTCCCTCTGCTTTCAAGGAGCAACTATGCCTCAAACTATTCAATGGGGAAATACGCGTTGCCAGCTGTCGTTTGAATACAGTGGTCAAACGCCATTGCGTTTATCGTCGATCACTGTTGATGATGAAACAGTTTGCATCCCGTATGAAGTCAATATGGTTGAGATTCTTGCTGCGGGGCGTGGCAGCGGACATTTGCTCAGCAGCAGCCGATTAATCCAAACATCACTAGGTGAAGGACTGCGATTCGTATCGTCATCGCGCACCACAAGTGATGATGGAACGGAACAACTCTGCATTACGTTGGCGAATGATCCTGATGGTGTCGAAGCTAAACTCTCACTTACGTTGCCTCAGCACACGACAGTTTGCCGCTGCGAAGTTACCGTGACCAATCTTGGACAGCAACCCCTAGTCCTCGAAAGCGTAGTACCGTTCGCAACTTCTTTTGGACATCGTCAGGCTGACGCCAAGGCTGAAACGGATCAAGAGCATGCTTCACCGGCATTCGACTCATGGAACATCATGAAAGGTTCAGCAGAATGGCTCGGTGAAGGGCGTTGGAGTGTGATTCCAATCCGTGAAGCATGCCCGTACCTGAACTCGGCAATGGCAAACCGCGATCCGGAAGGTGCCTATATGGTCACCTCTGACGGAACATTCTCTACAGGAACCTCCATGCCTGTAGGCATTGTGTACTCGGATGAGGCACATATTGCTTGGGCTTTTCAGATTGAGCACAATGGTGCGTGGCGATGGGAGGTTGGCGAGAATCTTGCCGACGGGTACATCGCCGCTTCAGGCCCCACATGGATTGATCATGGATGGGGAAAAACGGTACAACACGGTGAAAGCTTCACGAGCGTGCCAGTATCGTTCACTTGCGGTCACACAGTACGCGATGTGATTGGTGAATTGACTCGGTATCGCAGAGTGACTCACCTTTGGCACGGTGATCTTGATAAGCCAAAAGTAGTATTCAACGATTATATGAATACGTTGAATGGCGACCCGACAACGGATAAATTATTGCCGCTTATCAAGGCTGCCTCCACTACTGGTGCTGACGTATTCTGCATTGATTGCGGCTGGTATGACGACACTGGTTTCTGGTGGCCGTCTGTAGGTGAATGGCAGCCTTCAACGACTCGTTTCCCCAATGGTCTGTCTGAAGTGACCGATGCAATTCGGGATGCTGGTATGGTTCCTGGCTTATGGCTTGAGCCTGAATCTATCGGAATGTACAGTCCGGTGGCAGATAAGTTACCGGATGAAGCATTTTTCCTGCATGATGGCATGCGTGAAGTTGAGCAACAGCGCTATATGCTTGATCTTCGCCATCCGGCAGCGCGAGCCCACGTTGATAGCACTGTGGATAGGCTCATTGAACAGTTCGGTATCGGATATTTCAAGTTCGACTTCAACGTTCGTCCAGGTCCAGGTACCACAGCAAACGCGCACAGTGCTGGCGATGGTTTGCTTGAGCACAATCGAGCATATGCGGATTGGATCGATGATCTGCGAGCGCGGCACCCGGATCTGCTGCTAGAAAGCTGCTCATCTGGAGCTATGCGCAGTGATTTCGTGCAATCATCACGCTTTGATTTGCTGTCTACATCCGATCAGCAGGATTATCAGCTGTATCCAGTCATCGCTGCTGCTGCTCCCATGATGATGCTTCCTGAACAATGCGGCAACTGGGCATATCCAGAGCATGATATGGACGTTGAACAGTTTGCATTTGCGCTTGCCAACACCATGTTGGGACGATACTACCTGTCGGGTTACGTGAATCGTTTCTCAGACTGGCAAAATGCTTTAGTCCGTGAATCGATTGGTGCCTATCGTGAGCACATCCTCCCGCATTTGACACAGAGCGTGCCATTTTGGCCACTAGGGCTGCCGCGATGGACCGATCAGCATATTGCGTTAGGAATGCAAGACAACGACGTGTGTTTCGTTACCGTATGGGCACGAAATAGCGATACAGATCAGATTCGATTGCCAATGCCACAGCTTGCAGGAAAACACGTAGCCGTTGAACTCTTGTTCCCTGCGGAGCAATCGACAGATTGCACCTGGTCCTGGAATTGGAATGCAGACGAATACACGCTTGATCTGCATATTCCGCAGCACATGTTGTCTGCTCGAGTTTTTGCATTGCGCTACACGCAGCAGTGAAACGCAATGTCACCAATGATTATTCATCCCATCAATGGAAAAAAGGAATCGCTTCGATGCGATGTGGCATCGAAGCAATGAAGAAAGGAAAACCCATGCAAAAGAAAACCGTGAATAGTCTTATTCGCGCTGTAGCTGTGATCGGAGCCTCATCAATGTTGCTTGCAGGTTGCTCCAATCCTGCGGCTTCAACCGACAATACCGATACGTCTGCTGCTGGGTATTGGCCTGAAGTAAGTACTTCACTAGACGGTGTGACACTGACGTTGTGGACAGGTGCTAGTGAAAAGAACTATTTAAACAAGGCGATCGAAGGATTCGAAAAGCTCACGGGTGCAACGGTTAACACCGAAACCATTCCGGACAGCTATGAGAACAATGTGCAGACAAAGGTAACCACTGGAGATATGCCTGATCTGGCACTTTGGCAGCCTACAACGTCTATGCTCGCTGGCTTCGTATCGCAGGGTAAACTGCAGGCACTCGATAATGCGCCGTTCGAGAGCGCTTACAAAGATGGGTTAGGTGATATCGCAGGCAAATATAACGGCAAACGCTATGCATTGCTGTTCTCCTCTCCATCAGTGATCGGAGCGTACTACAACAAGCATGTCTTTGAAGCGGCAGGTATTGACTCTATGCCGCAGAATTGGGACGAACTGGTTGCTGATGCTGAGAAGATTAAGGCAGCTGGCATTGATGGATTAGTCTCTCCGCTTTATGAAATGGGTGGCTCGCAGTGGGGCACACAGTGGGCTGTACAAGTTCAGCTCGCTGAGGCTGCAAAAGATGGCCTGTGGGATCGAGTGAATGAGAACAAAGAGAAATTCACTGACTCCACCATCATGGAAGCTATTAATAATTACAACGATCTGTTTAAGCAGGGGTTGTATAACGCAAATGCTGGATCGGCTAAAGATACTGATCAGGAGCAGGCTCTACTGGACGGTAAGACCGGCATTATCTTTGGCAATCGTAGCCAGTTCACTGCTATCCAGGCGATGGCAGACAACAATATCGATACGTTGAACGACACTATCGGCTATTTCCCCATCTCCAAGGACGGAACAATCTCCACGCTAGTGCCAGATACCAGTGGTGGCATGATCGCATTCAAGACCGGAGATGCCAAGCGTGAATCTGCGGCACGTCAGTTCATGAACTACTTGGTTACTGATGGATATGAAGACTTCATCACTGATCAAAACCTGCCTTCCATCATGAAGGCAGTAGACAGCCCATCCACCGTACCGCAAGCAATTCTGGACGCTACTGACGCCATCTCCAACAGCGTCGGCTCAATGCAGATGCTCGCTATTGCTAACCCTGACCTGTATATCAATCTTGCCAACATGGTCAACGGCACGATGACACCTGAAGAGGTGGCATCCGTTACGCAGGACCAGTTCAGTCAAGTAGCTAAGGCGCAAGGCGCTAAGGGCTTCTAACAACGCAAGACGGGTGCGGCCGATAGACATCCCGGTCGCACCCGGTTCGATATGCAATAGAGAAAGGAAAGATTCATGGCTAAACGTGATGATGGTGCCAGGAATCGCATCGGTCTGATGCGTCAGACCTATCCCTCATGGTTTCTGCTGCCGGCCTGCGCGATTCTTGCTATCTTCTTCTTTCTTCCCACGATTCTTAATTTCGTTTATGCCTTTACGAATTGGTCAGCGTTCAGCCAGACGATATCGTTTAATGGCTTTGACAATTTCGTTGATCTTTTTCGGAACGGTACCCTTGTCAGAGATCTGCGCACAACGCTGATATTCGCAATATGTGTGGCATTCTTCCAGAACTCGTTCGGACTCATCCTCGCAGTGTTTCTTGAAGAAGATACCCTCCCTAACAGAATCGCAAGAGTGCTTTTCTTCGTTCCTGTGCTCATGTCGGCGCTCGCAGTTGGTTACGTGTGGCAGGCAATTCTTCAATCGGGCGGCGCATTGGATCAGGTACTCAGCGCGATCGCTGGATACACCATCGATATTGCCTGGTTGGGTAGCACTACGTGGTCAATCGTTATCGTGTCCGCTATTCAAGGTTGGAAGTGGGCTGGCCTAGCGATGATCATCTACTTAGCGGGCTTGAAAACCATTGATCAAGATGTGTTGGAAGCAGCCGCTATTGATGGTGCAAACAGCTGGCAAGTATTTTGGAAGATCAAGTTCCCGCTGTTGGCTCCGGCTATGACGTTCAACGTAGCAACTTCACTGTTGGGATCTATGAACGGCTTCGATACGGTTCAAGCGACCACGGCTGGTGGCCCCGGTGGATCTACGGAAATCTTCAATTTGTTTGTCTGGCGAACCTTCGGACAGGGACTGTATTCGCAGTCTACGACGATGAGCCTCGTGCTGTTCATTGTCGTCATGCTCATGGCTGTGCCTGTTATCTGGTACCTGCGTAGAAGAGAGGCGAAAATACTATGACGATGGCTACATATGGCGCGACTGCGAAGCAGGATGCCACACGATTTCGTGCAAAGACTGCGGGCTGGCGCAAAGTTGTGCATGTGATTGTACTGGTGGTCTTGGTGGTCGTCAGTCTGGGACTTCCGTTCTACTTGTTGTTCATCACTGCGGCGAAAAACCAGTCTGAAGCTCTGCAATTGTCATTGAGCCTTCCAACTGAATGGCATTTTTGGGATAACGTGAAAACGGTAATCACCCAAGGCGAGATGATACCGGCGTTTTTTGGTAGCTTAATCGTCACTGTGCCGTCAGTATTGTTGTCATTGATTTTTGGCTCCATGGCTTCGTGGATCTTGGCACGCCGTGCTACCAAACCAATGGCAGTGGTCTATTCGCTGTGCATTTCCGGTCTGATTCTGCCTCCTGCTGTAGTGACTGTGATGATGCTGCTGAAGATGATCGGTATGTCCGGTACGGTGATTGGCATGATCTGCGTGTACGTGGGCATTTACCTATCTACCGTTATCTTCTTTGTTACTGGATTCATCCGTACGATTCCTATTTCACTCGAGGAATCGGCACGATTGGATGGAGCTAAGCCATTGAGGATCTTCTTCACTATTGTTTTCCCACTACTTGGCCCAACAATGGCAGCTGCAACGATCTTGCTGGTGCTCTACATCTGGAACGATGTGTTCTACGCGTTGTTCATTCTGTCCGGCAACGTCGATACCTTGCCGCTGAACTTGTACAACGTTGCTAGTGCCGGCTTGCATTTGAACAATTGGCATTTGATTTTTGCCTATATTATTGTGATGAGTATACCTTTGCTGGCTGTTTTTGCAGTGGCGCAGAAGCGGATCATCTCCGGTATTACTGGAGGTGCAGTGAAGTGAAGACAGAATCGTGAAAACGCTTGTGAGCGGGAGACCTTGCAAACTAGTGGGGGTATCCCGCTCACATGTTCTTCTCTTGCACGCATATTGCACAATGTCAGTGATTGAATTCAGATGAGCAGGATGATGAGAAGAAGGGAGGAATGACGATGGTTCGTGCAAAAGGAGGTCAGCCTTCTATACGCGATGTAGCGCAATACGCGAATGTGTCAGTTGCTTCCGTTTCTCGATATCTCAATAATGGTGGGGGAGTCGGAGCTGAAAAACGTCAGGCGATTGCTGCTGCTATAGAAATGCTGCATTATCAGCCGAACCCTATTGCTAGAGCTTTGGCAGTTAACGAGATGTCATCAATTTCAGTGATTCTTTCAGATATTTCGTTGTATGGACCAATGAAAATACTTGAAGGAATTGAAGAAGAATCGCGACGATGCGGATACTTAGTGAGTGTATCGCTCCTTGATGCTGATATAGAAAAAGCTCGAGAAACAGTAGATGGTTTAGCAAGAAGTCGTCCACTTGGATGTGTGATCATCGACTTGGATCGCACTTCTTCTACGCATGCGCTTATTTCCTATATTCGTAAGAAAATGCCAACAGTGCTGATCTCTGATGAGCGTGGTCAATCTGATGTAGAGCTTGGCGCATATATCGGTGGTTATGAGATCACGAAGTATCTCTTGAGTTTGGGGCACAAAACAGTTCATCATGTTTCTGTGCCGGTGAATAACAACCGATACACGCGTACTCATGGTTGGCGGCAAGCATTGCAAGATGCTGGAGCTCCAATACCTGAGCCGATAGCAGCGGATTGGGATTGCCGTGAAGCGAATCGTATTGGCGAGTATTTATCTACATTGCCTGATGTAACCGCAGTCTTTGCTGGTAATGATGAAGTTGCAGCAGGAGTTATACGCGGCTTGACAATGGCGGGCAAGCGAGTGCCAGAGGATATTAGCGTTGCGGGCTTTGATGATAATCCAATCGCATCGCTAACAGTCCCTAGTATTACAACGTGGCGTCAGAACTTTAAAGACTTCGGATTCCGTGCTGTGCGTTTGCTCCGTAAAGATGAAACGGCATTGTCATCATCTGTAGCACTTGAGGATCAGTTGCGCGATGACGCTTCGCGCGCGGCGTTCGTAGATCAGCATCTTATTGTTCGAGAATCAACAACTCGACTCGTATAGCTACATAGACTGCGTTATGGCGGATTGTGACAAGGCAATCCGCCATAACTTTGTGCGTACTGCTAGCGACCACAGATGCTGTCGAGGTAGTGTTCGACGAGGCGTAGGGCGGCGCCGATGGTGCTTTGATTTTCAGCGCACAGGCTTTTGCGCAGTGTGAAGTGCTCAGTGTCGAACGGGGTGTGCTCGATAACGCGGCGGCGAAGATCGGCAATATCATCGTCGTCGAGATACGTTGCTGCTTCACCGCCAAGAATTACATCACCAGCGATTACTGAGCGCACGTTAACAATCGCTTGCGCTACGTAATCCAACCATTCGTTCATGCGCTCGCGGTGATGCGTTTCACCTTGTTCAAGCACGCTGAAGAAGCCGGGAACGCTCTCATAATCTTCAGTGAGCATTTCAGGCGAGCAGTAGGCGTCCATGCAGCCATGCTGGCCGCAGTAGCAGGCTCGCCCGCCAGGCACAAGCGTCATGTGTTCGATGGTGCCATTGCACTGGTTCGGTCCTTGGTGCAGCTTCCCGCCAACGATCACCGCTCCGCCGGGACGGCGTTCAAGATAAATGCATACTGCGTCGGTAAGCGTGTGATCGAACCACAAATCGGCCATTGCAGAGGCGTCAGAGTCGTGGATCATCAAGCAAGGGTAGTGTACCGCTTGGCTGATAGTGGCCAGTGTGAGCCCGGTATTGTTCATGATTTTGCCGAATGTGATGGTTGTGCCATCTGCGGAGACAATGCCTTGAATAGAGAAGGCTACGCCGAGAACACGGCCATGACTGCGTTCGAGGCCGGCGGCAAAATCGTCAATAATGGTGCCGATGCGCTGATAGTAGGCGTTGTCGTTGCGATAGGGGAGTGCTCGGCTGAATTTGGCGACGGTGTTGCCGGCAAGATCGATTGCGCACAATGTTACTTCGCTGGAGCGCATGGCTACTCCGATAGCGATGCGATGCGCGACGTCAAATCGATAGGTTTGCGCTTTGCGGCCGCCGGTTGACTCTTGTAATTCGCCGCGTACGATAATGCCGTCATCTTCTAGTGTGCGCAGGTTTTGCGTAATAGTAGGCAGGCTGAGGCCGAGTTCGCGCTCGATCATTTGCTTGGTGGCAAAGTCATGAGTGACAAAATAGTTGGTGATTATGTGACGATTGTGTTCTTTGACCGCCGTTGATGGCATCGCCTTCATTGCCGACCTCCCTTGGCTGCACATGATGGTGGTGTATGCTTAGTTACCGCTTGAAACTGTTGATATTAAGCCAATACTGCAAGCTGCATGCACACTTTTAAAAATCCATTTTCTTTATATTCTACCGGATAAATAACTTAGTGAAAACACTTTTAAATAAGTATGTTGATGTGCGGTGTTTGCGAAATGTAATATCGAGATAAAAAACGCACAAATAGTATCAAAACTCGTATTTTTGAGCGCAAAATACAGGTAAAGCGAACAAATACTAACAAATAACTCTCATATTCAAACATGAAACGCCGTCATTTTTGTTCGAGTGCAGAGCCTTTTTGCTTCCGGTACATTGTGACCTAGGCCACATAACTGCAGCATCTACAGCAGGTGCGCGATGTGACTGAGCAGCGTCCGCTCCGGCGGAGCGGAAATCACCATAACCAAATGCATCGCATCATCGAGGAGGATTCATGGCAGACGCACAAAAGGCAGAGGCTCCCACCAAGCCGAGCCCAGAAGAGAAGCAGGCTGCGGCCGAAGCTGAGGTTGACGCGCTCGTCGCCAAGGCGCTGAAGGCCCTTGACGAATTTGAGAAGCTCGACCAGAAGCAGGTCGATCACATCGTTGCCAAGGCGTCTGTTGCTGCGCTGAACAAGCACTTGGTACTCGCCAAAATGGCTGTCGAAGAGACCGGCCGTGGTTTGGTAGAAGACAAGGCCACTAAGAACATCTTCGCTTGCGAACATGTCACCAACTACCTGGCAGGCCAGAAGACCGTTGGCATTATTCGCGAAGACGACGTCATGGGTATTGACGAGATCGCTGAGCCGGTCGGCGTGGTCGCCGGCGTTACCCCGGTCACCAACCCGACTTCCACCGCAATTTTCAAGTCCCTGATCGCACTGAAGACCCGCTGTCCAATCGTCTTCGGCTTCCACCCGGGCGCACAGAAGTGCTCCGTTGAAGCTGCTCGCATCGTGCGTGATGCTGCTATCGCAGCTGGCGCTCCGGAGAACTGCATCCAGTGGATCGAGCACCCGTCCATCGAGGCTACCGGCGCACTGATGAAGCACGACGGTGTTGCTACGATCCTCGCCACCGGTGGCCCGGGCATGGTCAAGGCCGCGTACTCCTCCGGCAAGCCGGCCCTCGGCGTGGGCGCCGGTAACGCTCCGGCTTACGTTGACAAGGACGTGGATATCGTGCGCGTTGCTAACGATCTGATCCTGTCCAAGCACTTCGATTACGGCATGATCTGCGCTACTGAGCAGGCCATTATCGCTGACAAGGCGGTCTACGCTCCGCTGGTTGCTGAACTCAAGCGCCGCAAGGCCTACTTCGTGAACGCTGACGAGAAGGCCAAGCTCGAGCAGTACATGTTCGGCTGCACCGCATTCTCTGGCGGCACTCCGAAGCTCAACTCCGTCGTGCCGGGCAAGTCCCCGCAGTTCATCGCTCGCGCTGCCGGCTTCGAAATCCCAGCTGACGCGACCATCATTGCCGCAGAATGCAAGGAAGTTTCCGACAACGAGCCGCTCACTCACGAGAAGCTCGCTCCAGTGCACGCTGTGCTCAAGTCCGACAACAAAGAGCAGGCGTTCGAAATGTGCGAAGCCATGCTCAAGCTCGGCGCTGGCCACACTGCCGCCATTCACACCAACAATCAGGCTCTTGTGCGCGAGTACGGTCAGCGTATGCACGCCTGCCGTATCATCTGGAACCAGCCGAGCTCGCTGGGCGGCATCGGCGATATCTACAACGCGATCGCCCCGTCGCTGACCCTGGGTTGCGGCTCCTACGGCGGCAACTCGGTGTCTGGCAACGTGCAGGCCGTGAACCTCATCAACATTAAGCGCATCGCCCGAAGGAACAACAACATGCAGTGGTTCAAGATTCCGGCCAAGACCTACTTCGAGCCGAATGCCATCAAGTACCTGCGCGACATGTACGGCATTGAAAAGGCCGTTATCGTGTGCGATAAGGTCATGGAACAGCTCGGTATCGTCGACAAGGTTATCGACCAGCTGCGCGCTCGTTCTAACCGCGTTACCTTCCGCATCATCGACTACGTTGAGCCGGAGCCGAGCGTGGAAACCGTTGAGCGCGGTGCTGAGATGATGCGCGAAGAGTTCGAGCCGGACACGATCATCGCAGTCGGTGGTGGCTCCCCGATGGACGCCGCCAAGATCATGTGGCTGCTCTACGAGCACCCGGAAATCAGCTTCGGCGACGTGCGCGAAAAGTTCTTCGATATCCGCAAGCGCGCGTTCAAGCTGCCGCCGCTGGGCAAGAAGGCCAAGCTCGTGTGCATCCCGACCTCGTCCGGTACCGGCTCCGAAGTCACGCCGTTCGCTGTGATCACCGACCACAAGACCGGCTACAAGTACCCGATCACCGACTACGCGCTCACCCCGTCCGTGGCTATCGTTGACCCGGTGCTGGCTCGCACTCAGCCGCGCAAGCTCGCCTCCGACGCTGGCTTCGACGCGCTGACCCACAGCTTCGAAGCGTTCGTCTCCGTGTACGCCAACGACTTCACCGACGGTATGGCACTGCACGCAGCCAAGCTGATCTGGGACAACCTGGCCGAATCCGTTAACGGTGAGCCGGGCCTTGAGAAGACCATGGCGCAGGAGAAGATGCACAACGCTGCCACGATGGCTGGTATGGCATTCGGCTCCGCGTTCCTGGGCATGTGCCACGGCATGGCTCACACGCTGGGTGCTCTGCTGCACGTGGCTCACGGCCGTACCAACTCCATCCTGCTGCCGTATGTGATTCGTTACAACGGTTCTATTCCGGAGGAGCCGACCAGCTGGCCGAAGTACAACAAGTACGTGGCTCCGGAGCGCTACCAGCAGCTCGCTAAGAACCTCGGCATCGACCCGGGCCGCACCCCGGCTGAGGGCGTTGAGAACCTGGCGAAGGCTGTTGAGGATTACCGCGACAACAAGCTGGGCATGAACAAGTCCTTCCAGGATGCTGGCGTGGATGAGGATCTCTTCTGGTCCATCCTTGACCAGTACGGCATGCGCGCTTACGAGGATCAGTGCACTCCGGCTAACCCGCGCATCCCGCTGATCAACGACATGAAGGACATCGCTGTCGGCGCTTACTACGGCGTCTCTCAGGAAGAAGGCCACCGCATTCGCGTCGAGCGCGAAGGCGAAGAGGCCACTGAGGAAGCCTCGGAGCGCAGCTGAACGCCTAATGTTCAGCGTTGACCGCTGGTTCATCGCTAGATAGTAAGAAGCTCACCCTTTTTCAGGGTGAGCTTCTTTTTATATGCGCGCTATATAGCGGTGCATGACGCCAATGCGTGGGAAATTAGTTCTTGACGTCGCCTTCAGCTCGTGAAATCGCTGCAGCAATCGGATCCTGACTGAAATCGTGATTACGGTACTCTGGGTCATCTACTGGCAGATGCTGCACTAGCGTATCGAATACTTGACTGTAAATATCACCGCGATCAAGCACTGCGTCGAGCACATGGCCGCCGAACGTGCGATCGTCCGAAAGAAAATGCTCGTGGAAACCGGCTACTGCTGCGCCATGGAACATCACAGGGGAGAAGTAGCCCAGCATCGTGCCTTTTACGTCATGCCGCAGGAACGTCGCCTGTCGATCGGCAACTTCCACCAGTGTTGGGTATGGTGCCTGCTGTTTAATTACCGCGCGTGTTTTCATAAAACTGAATGTGCCGTGCACGATCACTGAAAAGAACGTATTCGCGCGTCCGTTCGCCTCGACAATGCGCTTATTCAAATCCTCAAGGCCAATATCAGCGCGCGAGCATTGGTATTGGAACGCGGCACGATGCACATTGGCAAACGGCATCGTAAAATCACTCGGCACACGCTCAGCCATACCGCTACTGCCAACCTTGTATGCCACACCATCGAGAATGATGAGCTCGCCATCCAAGCCTTCGCCGGTGCCGATACCAGTATCGCCATGGGTGAGCAGCTCGCCGATAGTAGTGGTGCCTTCAAGCAGACCTGGCACAAGGAGCGCGAGTGTGCCGTGCTGGTAGAGGACGTTCGCGCCGTGATCGGTAATGGGTTTGATATTCGCAGCCTGTGATTTTGTCACAGCAGTCACGATAGAAAAACAGTCACGGCAGCTCAACACATGTCTCACGCCTTGCCATAACCGTGACGCGAATCACAATCAGTGCGAACGCTTGCTTAGAATGTTGCAATCGCTGCTGCAAATACCAGCAGACTTGACACCATCTCAACTATGCCCACTACAACCGGCTTGAGCCTGCGTGTACGCGCAACAAGTGGCAGCGCAATCGAGCGTGCCAAGAGCCAAACGCAGGTGAGCAAGAGCATGATAAACAATCTCTCGAATCCAGTGAGTGCCCACAGCGCAAGCGATATCAGCAGTAATGCACTGTGCCAAATCCATGATGCCCACCGGTAACCACGCCGCCCACGCTCGCGAATCATTGTTTTTACAAACAAAACCGAGCCAAATTGAGTGAGTACAAACATGATTGCTACTGGCAGGCCACCGTTCGCTAGCGCTGGATATGTAGCGTCGATTGAGCGCGCGCTCACAGAGTTCATCACAAGGACCATTGCACAGGCGGCAGTAATCGACACTGTATTACCCCACAGTGTGCGTTCGCGGCGCAGCCATGCTGCAGCAAATGAGGCTGCGGCCAATACAAGAAATAGTGGAGCCCACCACAATATGCTCGGATTGACGATAACGAATGGGATGCCAACTGCTGCAAGCAGCACACTATATATAAGGACTGGTGGCGCATATCGACGTGCAAACCGTGAGGCGAGCCATCGCGCTGCTGTAAATTGCACGCAATAACACAGTATCCACGCTATCAGCAGCCAAATCGTAGTGCCGTTCGTGCCGCCAACAATCATGCCGGCCAAAGCAGGCAGCATCGCCATCGCCCACGCGCCCGGCTGATCCGGAATCCAATCACGCCGCGTTGTGGCGCGGCGCAGGTTTACGGGGCTGCCGGGATGGTTCTGCGTCTGGTTGGGAAGCAAAGTCATGGTTCAACCATAGGGGAGTGCCACCGCAACTTGCTAGTGCAGGTATGCGTAGGTGCAGATGCAGGTACGGCTACAGGGCGACACGAAAATGTGGATAACTCGAAGCCTTCGACCACATTGCCCGAAAAACATGTTCTCCAACACTGGAATCGGATACGGTACATTCATGAGAACGAATCGAGTGTTGACCGACCGTTGCATTGAAACGGAACGCCAACGGTTATATGTATGGGGCAGAACCGCTGCTGAGCGCAAGATGTTGCGTCGTCGGGAGCAGGCTGGTGAGCTGATCCGTGTACACAATTCTTGGCCTTGCTATGCTCGCGCAGACTCGTGGAATATGTTGAATCCAGTGGAACAATATCGTCGTTTAGTGCGCACATTGGCACTGCAGCATCCATCTTGGTTGTTTGGCGATATGACAGCCGCCGCGATGTACGGTATCAACGATTCACTACGTCATATGAATGCAGTGCATATCATGACCAATCGCAGTCAGCATTCGCACAATTGGGGAAGTGTTCGATACCATTTGCTCACGGATGCGGAACGCAGCCAGTGTGCAGTGGTAGATGGTGTACGCGTTACTTCACTGGGTCGAACCGTATTCGATTGCGCGCGGCGACTTGATTTTCCAGATGGTATGTGTGTGGTTGAATCTGTGCTCCGTAACAGGTTGATGAGTAGATCTGGAATGCGTGAACATTGTCAAACGTTATCGGGCAAATTCCGTGCCAAAGCGTTGCGGGTTGTCGATCAGGCTCCAGGCGGCACGGAAAATGGCGGTGAAGCCTACACGTATGCGGTAATCGTGGATGAGGGATTTATGGCGCCGCATGTACAAGAAGTCATCATCGATCAGCATGATCTCAGCCGCAGTTATCGTGTGGATTTTTCATGGCATACGTCTCATGGGCGCTTCATTGTAGCTGAGTTGGATGGGCGAGTTAAATATCGAGATCCGTCAATGCTTAAAAATGGGAGTTTAGAGGAGACGATTATCTCCGAAAAGGAACGTGAAGAGAACATTCGACTGCAAGCCGATGAGGTAGTAAGGCTATCATTCGGCGATGCTTACCACAGACAACGATTGATATGGAAACTGGAAAAGGCCGGCGTGCCTCGCGTGCCCCGTGGCTGAATTGCGGCATCAGGGGGCGGGGAATCCGGCGTGGTTATGATGTGGCGTTGGAATCTAGCGTGGTTTGCGGGAGAGGCAATGTTGCCATTGGTGCGGCCATGATGAGATACAAGTCGTAGGAAGTCTGTGGCCTGATTGATTTGATGGAACCAATTGATTGCGTTATTGATTCATTTGATGTGGGGAAAATGTCCCGTAAAAGGCATGCGGGAGTTGTTTTCTCTTCCACCTTCTTTAGAAGTGGGGAAAATGCGTCGTGAAGACCTTCTAGACAGGCTCATATGTGGGGAAATAAGTCCAGCGAAATCATATGTGGTGAAAAAGACCCGCGAAAAACGTATTTTGAGCCTTTTCATGGGTAGGTATTCACCACATCCAGCTTCGACATGCTCTATATGTCCGTTATTCACCACATCCGGAAAAGAGAAACACAAGAACGGGAGAGGAAGGTAGGGAAAAATATGGTTATGGCGGGTTACGAGGATGTGTTTCGCAAAGTGCGGCAGTGCTGAGGCAGAAACACAGGGTGAGGGTGTACTGCGCAGAGCGCGACTCGCCCGCGGAGCCGTGTAGCCGGAAGTCCGGTGGACTTCCGGTAGGCGACGCCGAAGTGCGGCAGCGCTGAGGCAGGAACAACGGTGAGGGTGTGCCGTGCAAAGTGCGACTCGCCCGCGGAGCCGTTAAGCAAACAGTCCGGTGGACTGTTTGTAGGCGACGCCGAGCGGTGGCAGCCGCGAGGTAGAAAAAACGGTGAGGGTATGCCGCGCAAAGCGCGACACGCCCGAACTCCCTACAGGGTAGGGTCGGTGCTTTAATAAACAAGTTGCCTGTTTAGGGCTCGCAAATTGGAATCAAAAAAAGCGAGCGTGGGACAGGGGCTTCACTTCGGTGGAGGTCCTGAATGCCTACGCACTGATGTGATGATGGCCGCGGCTTGCCGTGGGTCATGTCCGCCGGTGCCCTTTAGCAGGATGGTAATAGTCAACGAATCGCTAGAAAGGGCGGACGGCAATGGCGGGACAGAAAATCCGCATCAGGCTTAAGTCCTATGACCATGAGGTCATCGACCAATCGGCGAAGAAGATCGTCGAAACGGTGACGAACGCGGGTGCAACTGTAGTTGGCCCCGTTCCGCTGCCGACCGAGAAGAACGTCTTTGTTGTTATTCGTTCTCCTCACAAGTACAAGGATTCTCGCGAGCACTTCGAGATGCGCACGCACAAGCGCCTCATCGACATCGTGGACCCGACCCCCAAGGCCGTGGACTCCCTGATGCACATTGATCTGCCCGCAGATGTCAACATCGAGATCAAGCTGTAAGGGAGGAGGGGACCACTATGACTTCACAGCGAGGCAGCCACAAGGCTCTGCTGGGCAAGAAGCTCGGTATGTCGCAGGTTTGGGATGAGAACGGTTTCTTCGTCCCTGTCACCCTGGTGGATGTGTCCACCAACGTGGTGACCGCGGTCAAGTCCGAAGAATCTGATGGCTACACTGCTATCCAGATCGGCTATGGCCAGATTGATCCCACTAAGGTGACCAAGCCGCTGGCTGGTCACTTCGCCAAGGCTGGCGTTACCCCGCGTCGCCACCTCGTTGAGGTGCGCACCGAGGATGCCGCTGATTACCAGCCCGGCCAGGAACTGACTGTCACCGACGCTTTCGCTGAAGGCGCTGAGGTTGATGTCACTGGCACCACCAAGGGCAAGGGCTTCGCCGGTACCATCAAGCGTTGGGGCTTCAAGTCCTACCGTCGTTCCCACGGTTCTCACAAGAACGAGCGTCGTCCTGGTTCTGTCGGCGCATGCGCTACCCCGAGCCGTATTCTCAAGGGCAAGCGTATGGCTGGCCGCATGGGTCACGTCACCGCTACCGTGCAGAGCCTGGCCGTCGTTTCCGTGGATGCTGAGAACGGCATTCTCGCCATCAAGGGCGCTATTCCGGGCCCGAAGGGCGGCATCGTTCTCGTCCGCACGGCAGTGAAGGGAGCCTGATAACTCATGGCAAACGTTACTCTGAACGTCACTGACGCCAAGGGCGCCAACAACGGCACTGTCGAAGCGCCGGCTGAACTGTTCGGCATTTCCGCCGAGGATGTCCAGGCTCACGTCCCGCTGATCCACCAGGTTGTCGTCGCGCAGCTCGCTGCTGCTCGTCAGGGCACCCACGCCACCAAGACTCGTGGCATGGTTTCCGGTGGCGGCAAGAAGCCGTGGAAGCAGAAGGGCACCGGTCGTGCTCGTCAGGGCTCCATCCGCGCCCCGCAGTGGTACCACGGCGGCACTGTGTTCGGTCCGCAGCCGCGTGACTACTCCCAGCGCACCCCCAAGAAGATGAAGGCCGCTGCTCTGCGCTACGTGCTTTCTGACCGCGCCAACGCTGGCCGCGTGGCCGTTGTGGACTTCGGCGTCTCCGAGACCCCGTCCACCAAGGCTGCTATCGCTGCGCTGAACCCGGTCATCGGCGACAAGTTCGCTACCATCGCGCTCACCCGCGATCAGGTGAACGAGTGGCTCTCCGTGCGCAACATCCCGACCGTTCACCCGATTTTCGTCGATCAGCTCAACACGTACGACGTGGTTACCGCTCAGTACGTGGTCTTCACCAAGGAAGCTCTCGAAGCTTTCGTGGCTGCTAAGACTGAGCCGAAGGAGGCCTGATTTAGATGGTCGCTATTCACAAGCCAGCACATGACATCATCCTCAAGCCCGTTGTCTCCGAGAAGAGCTACGCCGGCGCCGATCGCGGTCAGTACACCTTCGTGGTGGCTCCGAACGCGAACAAGGTGCAGATCAAGCAGGCCATCGAGGAGATCTTCAAGGTCAAGGTGACGAACGTCAACACCCTCAACCGTGCGGGCAAGCGTCAGCGCACCCGCTCCGGCTTCGGCCAGCGCGTGAACCAGAAGCGCGCGATCGTGACCGTCGCCGAGGGTCAGTCGATCGACATCTTTGGTAACTGAAGGCTAGCCGAGAAAGTCAAAGGAAGAACTACATTATGGCTATCCGCGTTTATAAGCCGACGACTGCAGGCCGCCGTAACGCGTCTGTTTCGGACTTCTCCGATCTCACGCGCTCCACGCCTGAGAAGTCGCTGGTTCGCAAGCTCAGCAAGACTGGTGGTCGTAACTCCTACGGCCGTATGACCTCCCGCCACCGCGGCGGCGGTCACAAGCGCGCTTACCGTCTCATCGACTTCAAGCGTTGGGACAAGGATGGCGTGCCGGCAAAGGTCGCTCACATCGAGTACGACCCGAACCGTTCCGCTCGCATCGCACTGCTGCACTACGCCGATGGTGAGAAGCGTTACATCATCGCTCCGGAAGGCATCAAGCAGGGCGACATCATTGAGACCGGTGAGAAGGCCGATATCAAGCCGGGCAACAACCTGCCGCTGAAGAACATCCCGACCGGTACCATCGTGCACGCGATCGAGCTCAAGCCGCTGGGCGGCGCTAAGATCGCTCGTTCCGCTGGTGCTGCTGTTCAGCTTGTTGCTAAGGATGGCGCTTACGCTCAGCTGCGTATGCCGTCCGGCGAAATTCGTAACGTCGACGCCCGCTGCCGCGCGACTGTTGGTGAGGTCGGCAACTCCGATCACGCTAACATCCAGCTCGGTAAGGCCGGTCGCGCCCGTTGGATCGGTCGTCGTCCGTGGACTCGTGGTGAGTCCATGAACCCGGTCGACCACCCGCACGGCGGTCGTACCCGCGGTGGTAAGCCGCCGGTTTCCCCGTGGGGCAAGGGTGAGGTTCGTACTCGCCGTCCGAAGAAGGCTTCGAACAAGATGATTGTTCGTCGTCGTCCGAATGGTAAGAACCGCAAGTAAGGGAGTATCGAGAAGATGACTCGTAGCATCAAGAAGGGCCCCTTCGTCGACGCCCACTTGCAGAAGAAAGTCGACGAGCAGAACGAGAAGGGCACGAAGAACGTCATCAAGACGTGGTCGCGCCGTTCGATGATCACTCCTGATTTCATCGGACACACCTTCGCTGTTCACGATGGCCGCAAGCACGTCCCGGTGTTTGTCACCGAGGCCATGGTTGGCCACAAGCTCGGTGAGTTCGCCCCCACGAAGACCTTCAAGGGTCACGTGAAGGACGACAAGAAGGCCCGTCGCTAAAGGATAAGGAAGAGAACATGGAAGCTAAAGCAATCGCTCGTCACGTCCGCGTGACGCCGCGCAAGGCTCGCCGCATGGTCGACCTCATCCGCGGCAAGAAGGCGACCGAAGCCGTCAACATTCTGAAGTTCGCTCCCCAGTCCGCCGCACTGCCGGTGCGCAAGGTCCTGGAGAGCGCCATCGCTAACGCTCGCTTTAACGCCGACAAGGCTGGCGAAGCGTTCCACGAGAATGACCTGGTGGTCAAGACCACGTACGTGGACGAGGGTGTGACCCTCAAGCGTTTCCGCGCTCGTGCTCAGGGCCGTGCTGCTCGTATCAACAAGCGCACCAGCCACATCACGGTCATCGTTGCCAACAAGGAAGGGGATCGCTGAGATGGGTCAGAAGATCAACCCGTTCGGATACCGTCTGGGCATCACCGAGAGCCACCGCTCTAAGTGGTTCTCCGATTCCAACAAGGCCGGTGAGCGCTACCGCGACTTCGTGCTTGAGGATGACGAGATCCGCAAGGCCATGAACAAGGACCTCGAGCGTGCGGGCGTGTCCCGTATCGTCATCGAGCGTACTCGTGACCGCGTGCGCGTGGACATCCACACCGCTCGTCCGGGCATCGTGATTGGTCGCCGTGGCGCTGAGGCTGAGAAGGTCCGCGCCAAGCTCGAGAAGCTCACTGGCAAGCAGGTTCAGCTCAACATCTTCGAAGTGAAGAATGCTGCACTGGACGCTCAGCTGGTTGCTCAGGGCATCGCCGAGCAGCTGACCAACCGCGTGACCTTCCGTCGTGCAATGCGCAAGGCTCAGCAGGATGCCATGCGCGCCGGCGCTAAGGGCATCCGAATCAAGCTCTCCGGTCGTCTTGGCGGCGCCGAGATGAGCCGTTCCGAGTTCTACCGCGAGGGTCGTGTTCCGCTGCAGACCCTGCGCGCCCTGATCGATTATGGCTTCTTCGAGGCCAAGACCACCTACGGCCGTATCGGCGTGAAGGTGTGGATCTACAAGGGCGACATGACCGAGCGTGAGTTCGAAGAGCAGCAGGCACAGCAGAACAACAGCCGTCCGGGCCGTCGTGGCGATCGCCGCCCGCGCCGTGGCAACCGTTCTGCCGCCGCTCAGCAGAACACCGAGGCTCCTAAGGCTGAGGCTGCTGAGGCTCCTGCCGCAACGGAAACGAAGGAGTGAACTGATGCTTATCCCGAAGAGGACTAAGTACCGTAAGCAGCACCGCCCTGTCCGCAGTGGCATGTCCAAGGGTGGCAACGAGATCTCGTTCGGCGATTTCGGCATTCAGGCGCTTGCGCCGGCCTACGTCACCAACCGTCAGATCGAAGCCGCTCGTATCGCCATGACCCGCTACATCAAGCGTGGTGGCCGCGTGTGGATCACGATCTTCCCGGATCGTCCGCTGACCAAGAAGCCGCTGGGCACTCGAATGGGTTCCGGTAAGGGTACGCCCGAATTCTGGATCGCTAACATTCGCCCTGGCCGTGTGATGTTCGAGATCGGTGGCGTTTCCGAGGATGTCGCTCGCGAGGCTCTGCGCCGCGCCATCGACAAGCTTCCGATGAAGTGCCGCATTATTGCGCGTGAAGGTGGTGATATCTGATGGCAGTCGGTACCGCTGATTATGCAATCAAGAATCTGAACGAGAAGACCAACGCGGAGATCGAGGACTTCCTCAAGAAGTCCAAGGAAGAGCTGTTCAACCTGCGCTTCCAGTCCGCCACCGGTCAGCTTGACAACACTGCCCGCCTCAAGGCGGTCAAGCACGATATCGCGAGGATGTACACCGTCCTGCGCGAGCGTGAGCTCGGCATCAGCCAGGAGCCTGAGGCATCCGATACGAAAGCTGAGGAGAAGTAATGGCTGAAGAGCGTAACTTCCGCAAGGTTCGTCGCGGTTACGTCGTGTCCGAGGCTATGGACAAGACGATCACCGTCGAGCTCGAGCAGCGTTCGACCCACCCGCTGTACGGCAAGGTCGTTCGCAAGACCAGCAAGGTCAAGGCCCATGATGAACACAACGACGCCCACGTTGGCGACCTCGTGAGTATTATGGAGACTCGGCCTCTGAGCAAGACCAAGCGTTGGCGTCTCGAATCCATCATCGAGCGCGCTAAGTAAACAAGTTCGGCAAGGCTCGCCGTCCACCGGGCGCGGTATGAATAGGTATTCTGTGCTTATTCCTCTACCGCGCCCGGTGTGCGGGGAGAACCAGCTCGGCTAAGGAGAATCAATGATTCAGCAGGAAACGCGGCTTCATGTCGCCGACAACACGGGTGCCAAGGAACTCCTTGCCATTCGCGTGCTCGGCGGATCGAAGCGACGCTATGCCGGCCTGGGCGACGTGATTGTCGCCTCGGTCAAGGACGCGATCCCTGGCGGGTCGGTCAAGAAGGGCGACGTGGTTAAGGCCGTTGTCGTCCGTACCGTCAAGGAGCACCGTCGTGTGGACGGCTCCTACATCAAGTTCGACGAGAACGCCGCCGTCATTCTCGGCTCTGGCCGTGAACCGAAGGGCACTCGTATCTTCGGACCGATCGCTCGTGAGCTGCGCGACAAGCGCTTCATGCGCATCGTGTCCCTCGCCCCGGAGGTGATCTGACATGGCAGCCAAGATTAAGAGCGGCGACCTGGTCAAGGTCATCCGCGGCAAGGACCGTGGCAAGGAAGGCACCGTCACCCGCGTGCTTCCCGATGATCGTCTGATCGTCGAAGGCGTGCAGATCGTCAAGAAGCACGTCCGCGCCACCCAGCAGGGCCAGCAGGCTGGCATCGTCTCTGTGGAGGCCCCGATCCATCGCTCTAACGTGATGCTCGTGGACCCGGAGACCAAGCAGCCGACCCGCGTTGGCATCGTCGTCAAGGAAGAGGTGCGTGACGGCAAGGTGAAGACCGTGCGCGTGCGCGTCGCCAAGAAGTCCGGAAAGGAGCTGGCATGACCGATAGCACTATCGAAGCGCCGGCAACTCCGCGCTTGAAGCAGCAGTACAAGGACGTCATCATCCCTGAGCTCGAGAAGGAGTTCAACTACTCCAACCCGATGCAGGTTGCTCGCGTCCAGAAGGTCGTCGTCTCCATGGGTGTTGGCGCCGCAGCTCGCGACTCCAAGCTCATCGAAGGCGCGGTCAAGGATCTCACCCTGATCACCGGCCAGAAGCCGAAGATCACCAAGGCTAAGAAGTCTGTTGCGCAGTTCCACCTGCGTGAAGGTCAGGCCATCGGTGCGTACGTCACCCTGCGTGGCGACCGCATGTGGGAGTTCCTCGATCGTCTGCTGACCCTGGCTCTGCCGCGTATCCGCGATTTCCGCGGCATCAACGGCAACCAGTTCGATGGCCAGGGCAACTACAACTTCGGTCTCACTGAGCAGTCCATGTTCCACGAGATCGAGCCTGATTCCATCGATCACCAGCGCGGTATGGATATCACCGTGGTGACCAGCACCAAGGACGACAAGGAAGCTGCTGTGCTCCTGAAGCACCTTGGCTTCCCCTTCAAGGAGAACTGATATGGCAAAAACCGCTCTTAAGAACAAGGCGGCCGGCAAGCCGAAGTTCAAGGTGCGCGCCTACACGCGTTGCCAGGTCTGCGGTCGTCCCCACTCCGTGTACCGTAAGTTCGGCCTGTGCCGCATCTGCCTTCGTGAGAAGGCACACCGCGGCGAGCTGCCCGGAGTCACTAAGTCCAGTTGGTAAACATCGACGCTGAAGGTCCGCGGCCCGTTCTGCCTGTAATGGTGGGCGAGCGGCGGAAACCACGGCGAGAAAGGGCGTGAAGCCCACATGACAATGACAGATCCGATCGCAGACATGCTTACGCGTCTGCGTAATGCGAGCGCGGCTAAGCACGAGACCGTGGATATGCCGTACTCCAAGTTCAAGGCGAACATCGCTGAGATCCTCAAGCGCGAAGGCTACATCAAGGACTTCGCCGCTAAGGAGGCCAAGGTGGGCCAGACCCTCGAGGTCACCCTCAAGTACGGCCCCAACGGCGAGCGTTCTATCCAGGGCATCAAGCGCATTTCGAAGCCGGGCCTGCGTCGTTACGCAAAGTCCGACTCCCTGCCTATGCCGCTGGGTGGTCTCGGTATCGCTATCATCTCGACCAGCTCGGGATTGCTGACTCAGAAGGAATGCCTCGACCGGGGCATCGGCGGCGAAATCGTCGCTTACGTGTGGTGAGAAAGGAGAGCTAGATCATGGCATCGCATATTGGTAAGCTCCCCGTCACCATCCCGGCTGGCGTGGAAGTCACGATCGACGGTCAGAACTTCGCTGCTAAGGGCGCTAAGGGCTCTGACTCCTACGTGCTGCCTGAGGGCATCACTGCTGTCGTCGAAGGCAACGAGATCATCCTGACCCCGGCTGATGATCTGCGTCCGACTCGTGCTAAGCACGGTCTGAGCCGCTCCATCATCGCCTCCATGGTCAAGGGCGTGCACGATGGCTTCGAGAAGCACCTCCTCATCGTCGGTACCGGTTACCGCGCTGTGATGAAGGGCAAGGGCATCGAGTTCTCCCTCGGCTACTCCCACACGATCACCGTGAACCCGCCGGAAGGCATCACTTTCGAGCTGCCGAACGCCAACGAAGTGGTCGTGAAGGGCACTGACAAGCAGGTCGTTGGTCAGGTTGCTGCCAACATCCGCAAGCTGCGCGCTCCGGAACCCTACAAGGGCAAGGGCATCAAGTACGCGGACGAGCGCATCCTGCGCAAGGCTGGAAAGGCTGGTAAGTGATATGACCGTTACGATTCTTGGTAAGGGTAAGAAGGTCGCTCGCCTTCGTCGTCACGCTCGCCTTCGCAAGAAGATCCTCGGTACGCCGGAGCGTCCGCGTCTGGTGGTCACCCGTTCCAACCGTCACATGGTCGCCCAGATCGTCGACGACACCAAGGGTCACACCCTGGTGAGCGCTTCGACGCTGACCGCTGACTTTGCGGGCTTCGAAGGTACCAAGGTCGAGGCTGCTAAGAAGGTCGGCGAGCTCGTGGCTGCTAAGGCCAAGGCTGCTGGCATCGAGGCTGTTGTGTTCGATCGCGGTGGTAACAAGTACACCGGTCGCGTCGCGGCTGTTGCCGAAGGCGCCCGTGAGGGAGGTCTGGCACTGTGAGCGACAACGAAAACCAGAAGGAAACCCAAGTGGCTGAAGAGACTCAGAACACTGCGGCCCCCGAGAACAACAACGACGATCGTCGCGGCCGTCGTGGCCAGCGCGGCGAAGGCCGTCGCGGTGAGCGCCGCAACCGTCGTGAGGAGAACCGCGGCGACGAGCTGCTCGATCGCGTGGTGACCATCAACCGTGTGTCCAAGACCCACAAGGGTGGCCGTACCTTCAGCTTCGCCGCCCTCGTAGTGGTTGGCGACGGCAACGGCACCGTGGGCGTCGGCTATGGCAAGTCCCGCGAGGTCCCGGCAGCTATTGCCAAGGGCCAGCTGGATGCTAAGAAGCACATGTTCACTGTTCCGCGCGTTCGTGGCACCGTCACCCACCCGGTGATCGGTCACGATGCTGCTGGCACCGTGCTGCTGCGCCCGGCTGCTCCGGGTACCGGTGTAATCGCCGGTGGTCCGGTCCGCGCCGTCATGGAGTGCGCTGGCATCACCGACATCCTCACGAAGTCGATGGGTTCCGCCACTGCTGTGAACATGGTTCGCGCAACTGTGGCTGCCCTGAAGCAGCTTGAGGAGCCGGAAGAGATCGCCGCCCGCCGTGGCCTCGCTCTCAACGAGGTTGCTCCCGACGCGCTGCTGCGTGCTCGTGCTCTCGGCATCGCTGAGGCCAAGAAGGCTCGTGAAGAGGCTCAGGCCAAGGCTGCCGCCGAACAGAAGGATGGTGAGTGATGGCCAATCTGAAGATTACGCTGCACCACGGTTTGGTGAATCGTACTCCTGCCCAGCGCGCTACCGCTCAGACCCTCGGTCTGCGCAAGATCGGCCAGAGCGTCGTCCGTGAGGACAACAAGACCACGCGCGGCATGATTCTCGTGCTGCGTCACCTGGTCACTGTCGAGGAGGTCGACTGATTATGGCAGACAACGAAATCCTGCAGATGCACGATCTGAAGCCTGCCCCGGGCGCCAAGAAGGACCGCATTCGTGTGGGCCGTGGTGAAGGCTCCAAGGGTAAGACCTCTGGTCGTGGCGATAAGGGTACGAAGAAGCGTTACCAGGTTCGTCCGGGCTTTGAAGGTGGCCAGCTGCCGCTGTACATGCGCCTGCCGAAGCTGCGTGGCTTCAAGAACCCGTTCAAGAAGCAGTTCCAGGTCGTCAACGTGGCAGCTCTTGCTGAGCTGTACCCGAACGGTGGCGAAGTGACCGTCGAGGATCTGGTTGCCAAGGGCGCCGTCCGCGGTGGTTTCCCGGTCAAGGTGCTGGGCGACGGCGATATCGCTGTGGCTCTCACCGTGAAGGGTGCTAAGGCTTCTGCTTCCGCCAAGGCCAAGATTGAGGCCGCTGGTGGTTCTGTCTCCGAGGACTGAGTTCCTGGGGGATCGCGTTAAGACGCATGACTAGTTAGCTAGTTACAATATGGCCCTCCCCGCCGCGAGCGGGTGAGGGCCATATTCGTGTAAAGACCGGTATGACCGATTTGTCCCGATTATCGCCGCCGCGAAGGGGACATGCGGCGTTTTTTCCGGACGGAATAGCCCCGCGGGTATACCCCGTACGCTAGACTCGTCGGTTAGAGTCTGTTTTGTATCGGTGCGCCGGGAGCGCACAACGGAAAGGAATCCTTGTGAGGACGTTAATCCAGGCCTTTCGCACCAAGGAGTTGAGGAATAAGATCCTCTTCACTTTGGCCATGATCATTATTTACCGTATCGGCTCGTTCATTCCGACGCCGGGCGTCAACTATAAGACGGTGCATGATTGCGTCACGACGCTGAGCGGTAGCCAGGAAAACTTCATCGGCCTGGTCAATCTGTTCTCTGGTGGCGCTTTGCTCCAGCTGTCGATTTTCGCGCTGGGTGTTATGCCATACATCACCGCATCCATCGTCGTGCAGCTGCTGCGCGTGGTGATTCCGCGCTTCGAAGCACTGCACAAGGAAGGTCAGTCTGGCGAAGCTAAGCTGACTCAGTACACTCGTTACCTGACCATCGGCCTGGCTGTGCTGCAGTCCACCACGATTCTGGTCACTGCCCGCTCTGGCGCACTGTTCAGCTACCAGTGCTCTCAGGTCATTCCGGATGGTTCCGTGTGGAACCTGCTCGTCATGGTGCTCATCATGACCGGTGGTACCGGTCTGATCATGTGGATGGCCGAGCTCATCACCGATAAGGGCCTCGGCCAGGGTATGTCCATCCTTATCTTCATGTCCATCTGCTCCGGCTTCCTGCCGCAGCTGTGGGAGATCGGTTGGGGCACCAACGGCACCGATGGTGAGTGGTGGAAGTTCGGCATCGTGGTGTCCGTGCTGATCGTCATCCTCGTGCTGGTTGATTTCGTCGAGCTGTGCCAGCGTCGTCTGCCGGTGCAGTACACGCGCCGCATGATCGGCCGCAAGATGTACGGTGGCTCCTCCACCTACCTGCCGCTGAAGATCAACATGTCTGGCGTTATCCCGCCGATCTTCGCTTCCTCTATCCTCGCTATCCCGACCCTGATCGCACAGTTCGGCTCCACCGATCAGAGCTGGGTCAAGTGGATTAACTCCAACCTGGCAAACACCACCTCTGTGTGGTACATCGCGCTGTACGCGCTGATGATTGTGTTCTTCTGCTTCTTCTACACCTCGATTACCTTCAACCCGGACGAGACTGCAGACAACATGAAGCAGTACGGTGGCTTTATCCCCGGTATCCGCGCTGGTAACGCGACCAGCCGCTACCTGAGCTACGTGATGAACCGCCTGAACACTGTCGGCGCTGTGTACCTGCTCTTCGTGGCATTGATCCCGACCGTGCTGATCATGGCTCTGGGTCTGAACACTAAGCTGCCGTTCGGTGGCACGACCATCCTGATTATCGCTGGCGTCGGCCTCGATACGCTGCGCCAGGCTAAGGCTCAGACCGAGCAGTTCCAGTACGCGGGCTTCCTGCTGGAAGACGTGGACCACAAAGAAGGCAAGTAAAACGAATGGCTCCCCAGACCAGCGTATGCCGGTCGATACCTGTAGCGGTAGGGGAGCCGTTTCCATATGACCATAAGTTGCGGCTCCCTTGCGGGAGCCACAATGCGTATTGACGAAAGGACAAGCACATGCGACTGCTGATTATGGGCCCTCAGGGCGTCGGCAAGGGCACTCAGGCCGCGCTGCTCGCCGAGCACTACGGTATTCCGGCAATTTCCACCGGTGACATCTTCCGTTACAACATCAAGAACAAGACTGAGCTCGGTCTTGAAGCACTCAAGTACACCGACAAGGGTGAACTGGTGCCGGATGAGCTGACGAACAAGATCGTCAAGGACCGTCTGGCAATGGACGATGCCAAGAACGGCTGGATTCTCGATGGTTACCCGCGTAATGCTTCCCAGGTGGAAGCTCTTGACCAGATGCTCGCCGAGCTGGGCACCCCGCTCGACAAGGTAGTGGCTCTGGACGCTGACCACGATGTGCTCATGGAGCGCATTGCTAAGCGTGCACAGGAGCAGGGTCGTTCTGACGATACGCCGGAAGCGATTGCTAAGCGCCTGGCCACCTACGCGAAGGAAACCGCTCCGCTGCTGGACATCTACAAGGAGCGCGGCGAACTCGTTGCTATCGATGGTGTCGGTGATATCGACGCTATCCAGGCAAACATTGTTGCTGCACTCGACAAGTGATGCCAGCGATTACTGAATAGTCACGCAATCCATCGCTCAGCAATGAGCGATCGCAAAATCTCAACGGCCTGCGACATGCTTCGGCGTGTCGCAGGCCGTTATGCTATATTCTTGCAATTTGGTGTGTCTTCGGACATGCATAGGTAATACGTCCAAGGAGATGGAAACCAGGCTTATGGCAAAAGACGGTGTGATTGAAGTCGAAGGTCAGGTAGTGGAAGCGCTGCCTAACGCGATGTTCCGCGTTGAACTTGAGAACAAGCACATCGTGCTCGCCACGATCTCGGGAAAAATGCGTAAGAATTACATCCGCATTCTTCCGCAGGACCGTGTCGTGCTTGAGATGAGCCCGTACGATCTCAACCGCGGACGCATTACGTACCGTTACAAGTAAAAGGTACAAGTAAAGGAAAACCATGAAGGTCAGCCCTAGTGTGAAGAGGATCTGCGAGAACTGCCGCGTGATCCGTCGTCACGGCCGCGTCATGGTGATCTGCGTCAACCCGCGCCACAAGCAGCGTCAGGGCTGAGAGCAGATTCCAGCGGCACAATGAACAATAGGCGCTGAGTCACAGGGGTGATTCTCCCGAGAATTGCCTCTGAACCCCGGGTACGCAGGCCCGGGCCGGGAAACCGGACGACTCGGTGCACGACCTGCGTGTACAGATAAGGAATCGCAATGGCACGTCTTGCCGGAGTCGACATCCCCAATGAGAAGCGCATTGAGATCGCCCTCACCTACATCTTCGGTGTGGGCCGCACTCGTGCAAAGGAAACGCTTGCCGCGACCGGTATCAACCCGGATATCCGCGTCAAGGATCTGACGGATGAGCAGCTGATTACGCTGCGTGATTACCTCGAAGCTAACTACAAGATCGAGGGTGACCTGCGTCGTGAAGTCGACGCGGATATCCGCCGCAAGATCCAGATCAACTGCTACCAGGGCATGCGTCACCGTAAGGGTCTGCCTGTGCGCGGTCAGCGCACCAAGACCAACGCCCGCACCCGCAAGGGCCCGAAGCGCACGGTTGCCGGAAAGAAGAAGGCCACCAAGTAATAGGTGGCTAGTTCAGGCCACGGGATGATTCATCCCATCGTTTGAACCGATAAATAAATTCGTCACTAGGAAACGAGGATCAATGGCAGCTGCAAAGCAAGCCGCTCGTAAGCCTGTCCGTCGCCGCGACCGCAAGTCGATCCCGGTGGGTCAGGCTCACATCAAGTCAACGTTCAACAACACCATCATCTCCATCACGGATCCGTCCGGCGCAGTTGTGTCCTGGGCGTCCGGTGGCGACGTCGGGTTCAAGGGCTCCCGTAAGTCCACTCCGTACGCCGCTGGTATGGCAGCCGAGTCCGCAGCCCGCAAGGCTATGGAGCACGGTCTGAAGAAGGTCGACGTCTTCGTCAAGGGCCCGGGTTCCGGTCGTGAAACCGCTATCCGTTCCCTGCAGTCCGCCGGTCTTGAGGTCGGTTCCATCACCGACGTCACCCCGCAAGCGCACAACGGCGTTCGTCCCCCGAAGCGTCGTCGCGTCTGAGCACTACAAGCAATCATCCATCCAAAACCGCTTATGGACGGTGAGTGCACCACCGACCAGAAGCTGAAAGGATACACACAGTGCTTATCGCACAGCGTCCGACACTTACCGAGGAATCTCTTAATCCGCAGCGTTCCCGTTTCGTTATCGAGCCGCTTGAGCCCGGTTTCGGATATACGCTCGGCAATTCGCTGCGCCGCACTCTGCTCAGCTCCATTCCTGGAGCGGCAGTGACCTCCGTGCGTATCTCTGGCGCCCTGCACGAGTTCACTACTCTGCCCGGCGTGGAAGAGGACGTCACTGAGATTCTGCTGAACATCAAGGGCATCGTGCTCACCAGTGAGTACGACGAGCCGGTCGTCATGTATCTGCGCAAGAGCGGTAAGGGTGAGGCCACGGCAGGCGATATCACCCCTCCGGCTGGCGTCACTATCGCTAACCCGGATCAGCACATCGCCAACCTCGCGGATGACGGCGAGCTCGAGATTGAGTTCACTGTCGAGCGTGGCCGCGGTTACGTTCCCGCTCAGCTGAACAAGCAGGACACTGACGAGATCGGCCGTATTCCGGTTGATTCGATCTACTCCCCGGTGCTCAAGGTGAGCTACAAGGTTGAGGCTACCCGTGTGGAACAGCGCACGGACTTCGACAAGCTCATTCTGGACGTGGAGACCAAGCCCGCCATCTCCCCGCGTGATGCGGTGGCTTCCGCTGGTTCGACCCTCGTTGAGCTGTTCGGCCTGTGCCGTGAGCTCAATGTGCAGGCCGAAGGCGTTGAGGTCGGTCCCGCTCCGGTTGCGGAGGAGACCAACCCGGAGATGGCCGTTCCGATCGAGGATCTGAACCTCACGCAGCGCAGCTACAACTGCCTCAAGCGCGAGGGCATCCACACGATCGGCGAGCTGGTCGCTCATACCGAGCAGGATCTGCTGGATATTCGCAATTTCGGCATGAAGTCGATCGACGAGGTCAAGGAAAAGCTGCAGTCCCTGGGTCTGTCGCTGAAGAGCTCGCCGCTGGGCTTTGATACCAACAATCTGGAAGGTGGCACGTTCTTCTCGCCGGAAGACGAGTGACGTTCCCTCTTCTCATCATTGCTCCGCCGAATCCGGATGTTCGGGCTGCTGCCCACCTGAATTCGGCGGATCTTAAGGAGAAACTATGCCTACACCCAAGAAGGGCCCGCGCCTGGCTTCGAGCCCCGCGCACGAGCGTCTCATGCTCGCGAACATGGCTACCAGCCTGTTCCAGAACGGCCGCATCACCACCACGCTGCCGAAGGCCAAGCGTCTTCGTCCGCTGGCTGAGCGCCTGATCACCTTCGCCAAGCGCGGTGATCTGCACTCCCGTCGTCGCGTGATGCGCGTCATCCGCAACAAGTCCGTGGTCCACGCTCTGTTCACTCAGATCGCTGAGCAGATGGAACAGCGTGAAGGTGGCTACACCCGTATCGTGAAGATTGCTCCGCGTCGTGGCGATGCCACCCCGGCTGCGATCATCGAGCTGGTCACCGAGCCGGTGAGCCCGAAGCAGGCCGTCGTGAAGGAAGCTGAGGCTGCCACCAAGGTTGCTGAAGCTACTGAGGCTCCTGTGACCGAGGCTACCGAGGCTCCGGCTGAAGCTCCGGCAGAGACTGCTGAGGCTCCGGCTGAGAACGCCGAGTGAGTCACACGATAACGTGTCACTGACATAAAGGGCTGAGAATCCGATTGGGTTCTCAGCCCTTTTGCGTATTCGCTATCATGGTGACCCATGACTGAAAGCATGCGATTGCGAATCGACCTCGCCTATGATGGCGGCGACTTCTACGGGTGGGCAAAGCAGCCCACACTGCGTACTGTGCAGGGGGAGATCGAGGTCGCAATGCATCGCATTCTGCGCGTTCCTGCGGATGATTCACCAGAAGCACAGGCAGAACCACTACGACTCACAGTTGCCGGGCGCACTGATACTGGTGTGCATGCGAGCCACCAAGTGTGCCATGTTGATATTTCTGACCATGTGCTTGCCCGCGCTGTTGGGCATATGGATGTGCCGCCGACAGTCGCGCTTACTCGCCGACTGCAGCGCATTCTGCCCGATGATATTCGCATTCATTCCATTGCTCCAGCGCCATGCGGTTTTGACGCGCGATTTTCTGCATTAGAACGCACGTACGTGTATCGCATTGCTGATCGCGGCAGCGAAATCGATCCGCGATTGCGCGGTTTTGTATTGCATATTGATGATGATCTCGATATTGCCGCAATGAACGCTGCTGCTGCAATGACGATCGGTTTGCACGATTTTGGCTCGTTCGCAACCCCAAATCCAGGCGGCACCACCATCCGTGAAGTCAAAACCGCGTATTGGCGGCGCATACCTGTCCGCCCGCTCGTAGCCGATGGCGACACCATGGGGGAGCGGTATCGTACGCCGTCTGTTGAATCTGGCTTGTTGTGTTTCACTATTGTGGCCGACGCGTTCGCACGCAATATGGTTCGCTCGCTAGTTGGCGGCTGCGTACAAGTTGGATGTGGCAAACGCTCACTCGACTGGTTTGCCGGCAAAATGGCTACCCCCTTGCGTGAAGGTTCAACTGGGCCTATTGCGCCGCAAGGACTCACGCTCGAACATATTGCGTACCCTGCTGACGATCAGCTTGCTGCACGCGCTGAGGCAATCCGCGCCAAGCGCACGCTGTAGCACTCCCGTAACACAGTGGCCCCCATCCGGTAACCGTGCTGGTTTACCGTGAGCGTTATTCACGGCGGTTGCCGGTGCGCAAGCGTGCGCTTGTGCACGTGCGCTCGGCCCGCCGCCGCTACCACTGGGTGGATGGAGAAGGAGTGCGAGACATGGCTGCATCGGCGATTAATCTAGCGAGCGAACTCGTTAACCGTCGCGAGGCGATCAACCGCGAACTGAGCCGTAATGGTGTGCGGTTTGGCGTCTACAAGAACGGCGAATACCATGACCGTCTGTTCCCGTACGATCCGATTCCGCGCATTATCGAATCTGATGAATTCGATCAGCTCGAAGCTGGTTTAAAACAACGCGTGAACGCGCTCAACGCGTATCTGAAAGATATTTACTCCGAAAAGAAAATCATTCACGACGGCGTCGTGCCGGAAGAATACGTGTACACGTCAGCTGGCTACTTCCCGCAAGTGAACGGGGTGACTCCTCCCGGCGGTATTTTCGCGCATATTGCTGGCGAAGACTTGGTACAGGGCGAAGACGGACGCTGGTGGGTGCTTGAAGATAATCTGCGCATTCCTTCTGGCGCAAGCTACCCGCTGTTTGCTCGCGATATTGAGCGCCGTACGAATCCGAAACTGTTCCGCGAAGTACACGTGCGCGATAACCGCGATTATCCGCGACTGTTGCGCAAAGCAATGGATTTTGTATCCACCGAGGGCATTGCGGTAGTGTTAACGCCAGGTCGATACAATTCTGCGTTCTTTGAGCACGCGTATTTGGCTGAGAAAACTGGAGCCGCGCTAGCGTTCCCAGAAGATCTTGAAGTAGTCGATAATAAGCTGTTCTTTCTTGATTACGCTGGCAATCGTCATCGCGTGGGCGCAGTGTACCGCCGCTTGTCCGACGAGTATTTGGACCCGTTCGCGTTCAACCCGGATTCAGTTATTGGCGTGCCAGGATTGCTGTCCGCGTATCGTTCCGGCAATGTTGCGATTATTAACGCGCCTGGCAATGGTGCTGCGGATGATAAGGCGATCTACTACTTTGTGCCGCAGATGATCAAGTATTATCTGGGCGAAGAGCCGATTCTGCACAATGCACCCACCTACATGCCAATGTTTGAAGCCGATCGTAAGACTGTGCTCGACCGTATTGGCGAACTGGTGATTAAAGATGTGGCGGAAGCTGGCGGCTACGGTGTTGTGTTTGGTTCCTCGCTTGACCACGCGGCGCGTGAGGAACTCGCTGATCGTATTAAAGCTGAGCCTCGCCGGTTTATCGCGCAGGAAGTCATTCAATTCCGCGATATCGACGTAATCGACCCGCAAACTGGCGAATCAAGCCCGCGCAAGGCTGATTTGCGCGCGTTTGTGATCACTGGCCAGAACACGCACGTCTGGTATTCCGGTCTTACTCGTTACTCGTCGGTGCCGGGCCAGATGATCGTCAACTCGTCGCAGGGCGGTGGATTCAAGGACACGTGGGTGCTGGCTCCCGAGCGTGGCACTGAATCGCACGACCGCACGCAGCAGCGCAGTGAGTCGGTCGCCTCGGTGAGCTTGATTCCGCATTCGCGCAAGCACACGCTGTCGCTGGTCACTGCCTCGAAGGCAGATAACCTGTACTGGCTGGGTCGTTACACTGAGCGCGCATTCACCACGCTAGTCCAGTTCTTCCCGTTCTATGATCGCGTAATGGACACGGATGTGGACGCATTCCGTCCGTTTGCTCGCGCACTCGACTTGCCGGAAGATTTTGAGAACTTCGACGAGTTTATTCACGCGTTCCTATACGACAATACGAACCCTGATTCGGTGCGCAGTGCTATTACCTACGCGTTCAACAACGCGGTCGTACTGCGCCCTGAGCTCACGTCTCGCTTGCTGCAATACGTGGAGCTCGCCGTCACCAATATCACTGACGCTGCTGAACATTCTGCTGCCGCAGAAGATATTTATAACCAGCGCGATATCGCGGATAATATGCTCGCATTCTGGGGCGGTATCGAAAACTCGACGGTTGATGTGACGTTGAAAGCGTTTGTGTTCATCGGCAAGTACATTGAGCGAATTGACTTGTATACGCGCTTCCGCCTGCCTGAAGATGAGCTTGACGGCCCGCTCGCCAAGCTGGAAACGTATTCGCATGCGCTTGATGGCATGCCATTGCCGCAATGCTTTGTTTCTGGTATTAGTTGGCTGCTCGGCCAGCTGCCAGACCGCGGCTACCCGCAGCTAACGCAGCGTTTGCAAGTCTTCCTGAAAGACTTTAACGCTCGCGCGATCACTGGCGATGTGAAAGATACCGGCTCGTTGAGTTCAATGAACATGGACGCCAAAAGGCCGTGACGCTCGCTTGCGGTACAGTGGACAAAAGAGCAGTGTGATGTGTCCCACGTTGAGGAGTCTCGTTCATGAAAAAACTGGTGTTCGACTACGAGATGAAGCTGTCGTTCAGCTCGCCAGTCACCGATCACCGATTCCAGTTGCGTTGCGTGCCGGCTACCGGTCCGCGCCAGCAGGTTGTGGACGTGGAGGTTTCGATTGAGCCGGAAGTCGAATTAGAGACGACGATCGACTCGTTCGACTCCGTGGTGATGACTGGTTTTATTCCCGAGCCTCACACGGTGTTCAATTACACGGTGAAAGGCATTGCGTTCGTAGACAACGAGCACATTAAGTCCGAGATCTACAAGCCGCTGTACCGCTTCAATTCCGCGCTGACGATTCCTGGACCGTGCATTGAAGCGATGATCGAAACGTGCCGCGCTCGCCTTGGCAAGCTGCCTTCTGACGCGACACCGATTGACCGTGCGCGCGAAGTGATGGATGAAGTGTTTCATGCATTCGTCTACACGCCAGCTTCTACGACGATTCGTACAACTGCGGAGGAAGCGCTCGCACAGCGCAAGGGCGTATGCCAGGATTACGCACATGTGATGCTGTCAGTGTGCCGCCATGTGGGATTGACTGCGCGCTATATCGCGGGCCTGCTGGGCGGTGAAGGTGCGACGCACGCGTGGGTGGAAATCTACCATGATGGTCGCTGGATTGGCCTAGACCCAACGCATAATCGCATGGTTGACGACAATTACATCACGATCGCGCATGGGCGTGATTACCGCGACTGCATGCTCGACATTGGTATTTTCTCCGGCTATGACGTCAAGCAGTCACAGTGGGTGAATGCCTCGGTACACGAGCAGCAACTGTAGTATTGTGGCGACCCGCCGATTTGCAAAATCGCCGGGTCGCCTTATAATAAACAAGTTGCGTTTTTGCAGCATATGGATAAGTGTCCGAGCGGTCTAAGGAGCACGCCTCGAAAGCGTGTGAGGTTAACCCCTCCGCGAGTTCGAATCTCGCCTTATCCGCCCCTAAGGTTCCGAGTGGTTCGCTCGGAACCTTTTTTCGTTTCAGCCCGTCATGCAAGGGTTATGTAGCGGTGCTGTGAGCTGCGGTGCGGGGTGGGAATGGGTAGTGTTTGCGGCAAGATAAAGGGTGAGTGAGAAGGAGCTGGAATGGACGAACGATATTGCCAGTATTGCGGAAATAAACTGCCAGCAGAAGCCGCTTTCTGCGCGAACTGTGGAAAGCCAGTAGCACAGAATGCACAGCCGGGGACGTCTGCAAATGCACCTGCGGGCGCGCCAACAAATGGACAGCCGAATGCGCAGCCAAGTGTGCCAACAAATGGACAGCCGAGCGCGCAGCCGAATGCGCAGCCTAGCGGCAATCCGCCGATTATTGAACGTGCAGGCGACCCACTCGCCGCGCAGGCCGCTATGTATAACAATGCCAATAACGCGAACGCTCAAGGCCCGAATGCGCCAACTGCAAATAATAATCAGAACGGTACGAGTGTTTCCGGTGCGGTCAATGAAGTAGTCGGCCGCGTAGCTCCTGTGGTTAACGATGTCGTTGGCCATGTCACGCCCGTGGTGAAAGCTGCCGGACGGCAGGCTGCGAACGGTATGAAAAAACTGGATCCAAAAAGCCGAGTCGCGGTGATTATTATGGCGTGCGTGCTCGCCGTCATGCTGATTGGCGGTATTGCGCACATTCATGCATCTCACGCTCCAGCGAGCGACGTCACCGCATCATCGCAGTCAACGTCGTCACAGATGACGTCAACGCCTCAGCCTACCGAAACGCCGCAGCAGTCTGAGGCTTCCAAGTCAGAGAGCAGCGACTCAACGGATACGCAAGATCAGAGCTCAAGTTCCAGCGCTTCGCAGCCGTCCTACGATGATTTCGCTAGTTTGTGGCGTTCTGAGGTTCAAGGCGTGGATATGACCAAGCTAGCTGGAACGTACTGCCGCAATGATGGCACGTGCATCAAACTTGAAGCCAATCCGGGCTACGACCCAACCAGTGAGAACCCGGGCTCGCTATCGCTGGTGAAGGGCGATTCCAGCCCGCTGCCAGATGGCGATTCGAAGTCGGAACTCGGCTTTGCTTACCAGTCTGCGCAGGATATGCCCGACGTGAAGACGCCTATCAGCATGATTGCGGGCTGCCAAGGTTCTGCAGGCTGCGAGACTGAGCAGTTCCAGGTGTACTACCTGATGGCTGGCACTGGGCTGGACTTTTTCAGCCAGCAGTATTACTCAATCCCGGTTGATTCCGCGAATCTGCCTGATGCGAACCGCGATTATCTGGTGGTGGGGACTACTGACGGGCCGACAATTTCTGCTGATACGGTGTTCTACCGTAAGCGATCACTATGAGAACAAGGCGTGATCGAAAGCGGGGTAGCCGTAAGTAAATGCGAGGCTGATACGCGAGGCGACAAGATCGGATAGTGTGCGCAGTGTTTTCGATCGCTGCGTATTGGCTGCGGCTGTAGTCGCACCAAGCGAAGTATCAGTCGAAGATGCAGACGTATCAGCAGAGCTTGCTGCAGTATCTACAGAATCCGTGTGCGTACGATCAGCAGCATCCGAATCGGCAGTATTCTCGGACGTTTCCGCAGTCATAGCGCTCAACTCTTCACGCGCGCAGGTAATCTCAGCTACTGCCACGGTGCGAGCGGAAAGACCAGTCGCCGAATCGGTCATCGTATCAGGGTGCGCCAGTATGCCACGCACGTCATACACCTTGCTGCGCGGGTCTTTACTCGCTTTGGATAGCGAAAATAACAATTGCCCAGCGGTTTTATGATCATCAGAGAGCGCTAAACTCGCGCCATCAACTTTGCGCGCGGCGAGCACTTCGATAACAAATCCAGCGCGATCTTCAGCTACCGCCATACCGCCGAGCGCATCTGCATCCGCATGAAGAGCTGTTATACCTTCCAAAGAAGAGGCACGAGAAGCTGGCGTTATATCAAGTTTGTTGCCCAATATCGACGCTGTATATTCAGCCTGTGCGCTGCGGAGCGTCCCTTCAGCGAAACGGTGTGCACAGTATCCAGCCACATCAACCCACTGTTGTGTGGCTGATTGTGCTGCGAAAAAGCGCATCAGCATAGGTGCTCCAGAATCGGTCGCCATCACAGACGTGTTCGATTCAGCCGCATAATAAGCTGTTTCGCACGCGCTAGGCTGCTGTTCAGACTCTGCGCGACCATCAATGCGCGGCGCTGAACAAGCCGACAACATCAGGCATAATGCCCCCGTGAACGCTACGGTTTGCAATGCTTTATGCCATGTAGCGTGGCGGGTAGGGGAGGAGCTCGTGTACTGGCCGGAACCGGATGCGTGCTCCTGGGCGGTGCCGCGGTCGAACCAATAACGTGTCTGCATGAACATCTACACTAATAGACGACTGTGACCATATTTACGCGCCACCGCGGCTATAACTTCATAGGAGGTCTTGGAGTATGGAACTGGACCTGGCAGGAATGCATCAGCTTGCCGTAGAGCAAGGAATCGATCTCGGACAGTTGGATGCTGCGCTGGCTGAAGCGCTGCGTCTTGCATATCTCAAAACGCCTCACGCAGCCAAGCACGCTCGCGTTGAACTCGACTCCCGTGCCGGCACATTCACTGTTTGGGCACGCGATGAAATCCCAGGCGAACCCACTGAAGACAATCCACACCCAGCTCCAACGCTTGGTGAAGAATACGATGACACTCCACGCAACTTCGGCCGTTTGGCTGCAGCGACTGCGCGCCAGGTGATCACGCAGGTGTTCCGCAAGGCTGAAGATGACAAGATCTTCGGCGCATTCTCCGGCCAGAAGGGCAAGCTCATCACCGGTATTGTGCAGCAAGATGCGAGCGATCCGGCCAACGTGCACGTGGCTATCGGCGATGTGGAAGCTATTCTGCCTCGTCGCGAGCAGGTGCCTGGCGAGCGTTACCGCCACGGTGAGCGCCTGCGCGTGTACGTGGTGAACGTTGCTCGCGGTCTTAAGGGGCCGGAAATCGTGGTGTCCCGTTCGCACCCTGAGCTGGTTCGCCGCTTGTTTGAGCGCGAAGTGCCAGAACTGGTTTCTGGAGCAGTGTCGATTATGGCAATTGCTCGCGAAGCTGGCGCTCGTACGAAGATCGCAGTGCGTGCGAACACTGAGGGCGTGAACCCGAAGGGTGCTCTGATTGGCCCTGGTGGCGCTCGCGTGCGTGCGGTGATGGAGAACCTTGGACCGGAGAAGATCGATATCGTTGACTGGTCTGCTGACCCGGCAAAGTTCGTTGCGGCAGCGCTTTCTCCGGCGATTGCTACGGGTGTGCAGGTGATTAGCGAGAAGAACAAGACTGCTATCGCGTTCATTCACGATGATCAGCTGTCGCTGGCTATCGGCAAGGAAGGCCAGAACGCGCGTCTGGCTGCCAAGTTGACCGGCTGGAAGATCGGCATTGAATCCGCTGAAGCGCACGCCAAGAAGGTTGCGCAAGCCGGCGAGTAACAAGCAGTAATCACGACTGTATATCAACAGTTTTCAGAGACGGGGTTGAACCATTTTCCACTGGTTCAGCCCCGTTATTTTATGCGCGGCACGCCCGGAATTTATCATCCAATGCCTCGAGTATGCTGGACACGGCAAACCGAGCGTGGGTGCACTATGCCTCCATGTCACGGATAGAGACGAGGTAACACGATCATGGTTGCACGATGAAACGGGAAGAATCCGTCATCGGACACTGACCGCGCAGACATACGCGCGGTCCGGAATAGGAGTAATGTGGCGAAAAAACGCGTGTATGAACTAGCCAAGGATTTTGGCGTTGACAGCAAGACTGTTCTTGACAAGCTCAAGGACATGGGAGAATTTGTAAAGTCCGCCTCCTCGACAGTTGAAGCGCCAGTAGTGCGCAAACTGAAGTCGGCATTCCAGAACGACACCAAGGGTGCAGCAAAGCCTGCCCCCGCACCAGCCCCGGCTGCCCCGAAGGCACCCGTGGCAGCTAAGCCCGCAGTACCGGGCCCGCGCCCCGCAGCCCCGCGCCCGGGCGCATCTGCACATCAGACCTCTGCACATCAAGAAACCCCTGCGCCCCGCCCCGCCCCGAAGGCGCCCGCAGCGCAACAGCATGCCACGGAAGCAAAGCCTGGCCAGCAGGCTCGCCCGCAGCAGTTTAACAGCGATATTCCACGCCCGGCTCGCCCGGCAGCTCCCGGTCCGCGCCCGCACCAGCAGCGTCGTAACGGCAACGGTCGTCCGAATGCGGATAACCATGCGCCGCACAACGGCAACGGTCGTCCGGAACGTCAGGGTCAGCAGGGTGGCAACAACGCTAACGGCGCTCGCCCGCATACTCCGGGCCCGCGTCCGGGTAACAATCCGTTCAGCCGCAAGCAGGGCATGCACACCCCAACGCCGGGTGACATTCCGCGTCCGCACCCGATGGCTCGCCCGACCGTAGGCGGCGGCGAAGGTGGCGGCCGCGGCCGTGGCCCGCGTCCGGGTCAGGGCGGTGGCGCTGGTCGTGGCGGCTTCCGTCCGCGTCCGGGTCAGGGCGCTCAGGGCGCTAAGCCGGGTCAGTGGGGCCACAGCCGTCCGGGTCAGGGCGCTGGTAGCACTGGTCGTCCGGGTGGTAGCCGCTTCGGTGGTGGCGCCAGCCAGCAGGGCGGCGGTTACAATTCTGCGCCGAGCAACGGTCCGTCGCGTGGCGGCGGCCGCGGTCGCGGTGGCGCTGCAGGCGCATTCGGCCGTCAGGGCGGTAAGTCCTCGAAGGCACGTAAGAACCGTCTCGCAAAGCGTCAAGAATTTGAGGAGATGAAAGCACCTGTCATCGGCGGTGTGCGCATCCCGACTGGCAATGGTCAGACTGTTCGCCTGCGTCAGGGCGCTTCCTTGGCGGATTTGGCTGAGAAGATTAACGTCAACCCGGCATCGCTGGTGACTGTGCTCTTCCACCTTGGCGAAATGGCTACGGCTACCCAGTCGCTTGACGAGTCCACCTTCCAGATTCTTGGTGAGGAAATCGGCTGGAACATCCAGATCGTCTCCGCTGAAGAGGAAGACAAGGAGCTGCTGCAGCAGTTCGACATCGATCTTGACAGTGAAGAACTGCAGGAGGACGAGGATTTGAAGCCGCGTCCGCCGGTGGTTACCGTCATGGGCCACGTCGATCATGGTAAGACTAAGCTGCTTGACCGCATCCGTCAGACCAATGTTGTGGCGCGTGAGGCTGGTGGTATTACCCAGCGCATCGGTGCTTACCAGGTGACTGTTGACTTGGATGGCGAGAAGCGCAAGATCACGTTCCTTGATACCCCTGGTCACGAGGCGTTCACCGCTATGCGTGCCCGTGGTGCTGAGATCACCGATTTGGCGATCATCGTGGTGGCTGCAGATGATGGCGTGATGCCGCAGACCGTGGAAGCTATCAACCACGCGCAGGCTGCTCACGTGCCGATCGTCGTGGCAGTCAACAAGATCGATAAGCCGGGCGCAAACCCGGACAAGGTGCGCGGTCAGCTCACCGAATTCGGTCTCGTGCCGGAGGAGTACGGCGGCGACACCATGTTCGTGGACATCTCCGCGAAGCAGGGCACCAACGTTGACAAGCTGCTCGAAGCAGTACTGCTGACGGCCGACGCTGAGCTTGACCTGCGCGCGAACCCGGATATGGACGCTCGTGGTGCCACCATCGAAGCGCGACTCGATAAGGGTCGTGGTGCTGTGGCAACCGTGCTGGTTCAGCAGGGTACGCTGCACGTTGGCGACGCAATCGTGGCTGGCACTTCGTACGGCCGCGTGCGTGCAATGCTCGACGAGAATGGCAACCACATGAAGGAAGCCACGCCGTCTACGCCAGTGCAGGTACTGGGCTTGACCTCTGTGCCGACTGCAGGTGACTTGTTCCTGGTGGCTCCGGATGACCGTACTGCTCGTCAGATTGCTGAGAAGCGTCAGGCGACTGAGCGTGCAGCCCAGCTGGCTAAGCGCCGCAAGGTTGTCTCCCTCGAGTCCCTCAAGGAGCAGTTTGCCAAGTCCGAAGTGGATATGCTCAACATCGTTATCAAGGGCGATTCCTCTGGTTCTGTCGAAGCGCTTGAGGATTCCTTGATGAAGATCGAGGTGTCCGACGAGGTCGGTATCCAGGTCATTCACCGCGGCGTTGGTGCGATTACGCAGAACGATGTCAACCTCGCAACGGTTGATAAGGCTGTGATCATCGGCTTCAACGTGCGCCCGAACCGTCAGGTGCAGGATCTGGCCGATCGCGAAGGCGTGGAAATCAAGTACTACTCGATCATCTACAAGGCGATCGAAGATATTGAGGCCGCGCTGAAGGGCATGCTCAAGCCGGAGTATGAAGAGGTTGTCACCTCTCACTCCGAGATCCGCGAGATCTTCCGCTCCTCCAAGTTCGGCAACATCGCCGGCGTTATGGTTCAGGACGGCGAGGTCAAGCGTGGTACGAAGTGCCGCATTCTGCGCAACGGCGTTGCCACGGTCAACGATCTCGAGATCTCCTCGCTGCGTCGTTTCAAGGACGATGTCAACTCGGTGGCGGAAGGCTACGAGGCTGGTATCAACCTCGGCTCCTTCAACGACATCCAGGAAGGCGACATCATCGAAACCTTCGAAATGCGTGAGGTTGAGCGCAAGTAATCTTGCCGCCTTACGTTAAATGTAACTTGGCCCCCTCGGCTTAAGGGGGCTGTCACGTTTTCCGACAGCCCCCTTTCAGTCGAAGGGGCCAAAACAGTATGAAAGGACTTCCTATGGCAGGAACCAACCCGCGCGCGGCCCGTATTGCCGCGCTCATCCAGCGCGTTATCGCCTCGTCGATGGAAGCGCAGTTGCATGATAAGCGCCTTGCTAACGTGACCATCACTGAAGTGCGCGTTACCAACGATCTGCAAATCGCAAAGATTTACTGGACGCAGCTTGGTCACTCTGGCAAAGAGGAAGGCGAGCGTAAGCGCGCGAAGCAGGCACTCGACCAGGCTAAGGGTCGTCTGCGTTCACTAGTCGGCTCGAAGGCTGGCTTGCGTTTGACGCCGCAGCTGCAGTTTATTTTCGATGAAGTGCCGGGCGAGGCTACCGAAATCGAAGATATTCTCGCCGTGGCTCGCAAGCGTGATGAAGAGCTGGCACGTGCGCGCGAAACCGCACAGTATGCGGGCGACGCGGACCCGTACAAGCACCCCGAAGAGCGCGATGACTTCGAGGACGATGACGATTTTGACGATGACGATGACTTCGAAGACGCTGACGATTTCACCGTTGACGAGTTTGAAGACAATGGCATTGGCGTAGAAACCTTGGATGATGAGGCTGAAGCGCAAGCCGACGCCGCAATCGACGGTGACGCTGCTGCTGATACTGACGCTGCTAATACCGGCGCACAGGAGTGACCTCGCTCGTGAATATCACTGCACGAACGCACACCGCAGTACCGGGGGAGGAGCCAGTCGGCCCCACCTCCGGACTGTTGATCGTGGATAAGCCGCAAGGCGTAACCAGTCATGATGTAGTGGCGGCTGCTCGCGGCGCATTGCATACCAAAAAAGTTGGTCATGCGGGCACGCTTGACCCCATGGCCACCGGTGTACTGGTAATCGGTTTTGGCAACGCCACTCGCTTATTGAACTACATCGTCGATCATGACAAAACCTATGAGGCGACGATTCGGCTTGGTGCTGCCACCACTACTGATGATGCTGATGGCGAGCTGCTTGAGCTTGGCGACGAGGCAACGCCGATTACCGCTCTTTCGCGCGAACTCATCGAACACACGATTGCGGATCATTTAACTGGGCATATTCAGCAGGTACCGAACGCGTTTTCTGCGATCAAGATCAACGGCCAGCGCGCCTATGATCTTGCGCGCGAAGGCAAGGATGTTGAGCTCACCGCGCGGCCGGTAACAATCCACGAGTTCACGGTGTTGGATATGCGCGTCGGGTACACTGACCGGCAGCGCACCAATGGGCCGCTGATCGACTGTGCACAAGCGCAGAGCGACCTTCGGCCAGTTATCGATCTCGATGTGCGCGTCTCCTGTTCAGCGGGCACATATATTCGCGCGCTTGGCCGCGATTTAGGCGCTCTGCTCGGCAGCGGTGCGTATTTGACGCGTTTGCGCCGCACGCGCGTGGGCCGCTTCGACGTCACCGCAGCGAACGTAGTTACTGCGCATGCCGAATCGCGCACGTTTACCAACCGCGCTGGCGAGACCGTTACACGCAATCGCGCAGTGCTAGATCTCACTGGTGACGAGTTGCGCGCTCACGCACTCACGATGGTGCAATCAGTGCGTGAAGCAATGCCAACCATTGCTATTAGTGCTGAAGATGCTGCAAACTTACGTTTCGGCCGGCGTATTGCGTACGATGTGCGCGAAGCGACTGCAGCCTATGTACCCGGGCAGGATGAGTGTGATGGTGATGTGGCCGCCATCGTGGATCGTGCTAAACGCGGTGAAGCTAAGCCAATCGTCGTTTTCCCCGCATAAGCCCTGCACATTTTTTCGCGTATTGCCTCTTCGATGGCATCCACCCATACCGTACCAGTCTTGAAACTGCTAGAGTGAATGCGCATATTGAAGAGCTACTGTACACAGTTCGCAAAGGAACAGCATGAACATCACCCGACTTACTCCTGACTCAGCTGGCTTGGTCAGCTGGCCTACGCCGAGCTTGGATCGCAAATCCGTGGTTACCGTCGGCGTATTTGACGGCATGCACCGCGGCCATCAGGCAGTGATCGGCCGCACGGTCGAACTTGCCAAGAAGTTCGGCGCACTATCCATCGTGGTGTTGTTCGACCCGCGCCCAGGCCTGGTGCACGCGTATGCGGCCGCACATGATGGCATGGATCCAGCAGACGATGTGCGCGATGTGCAAGCGTTAACTGGTGTTGATGAACGTTTGCGTATCATGCGCGAACTGGGCGTCGACCAAGTGATTGTTGTGCATTACACGCTCGCATTTGCCGCGAAATCGTACCGCTTCTTCCTTGGCCAGATGGTCGGCAAACTTGGTATGCGTACGCTCGTGCTCGGCCAAGATGCTGCAATGGGTAAAGATCGTGCCGGCGATGTGAAAGCGATTGCTACGCTTTCCGCAGCCACCGGCGTATTCGAGCTTGATATTGTTGACGATCGTGGCCCTGGCCATGTGCGCATTCCCGCGAATGCCAAGCCGCAGATGCCCGCCGAGTGGGGTGAGCCAGCTGACCCGCTCGCAGGGCTGAATAAAGCTGAGTTGCGCGCATGGAGCAAAAAGCATCAGGCGCAGCTGCATCGCGTGTGGAGTTCTACGAACGTGCGTTGGCTGCTCAGCCAAGGTCGTGTTGTTGCCGCGAATGAGATTCTCGGCCACCGCCATGTTATTGAAGGCACCGTTGTACACGGTGAGGAGCGCGGCCGGACTATCGGATTCCCAACCGCGAATCTTGATGAAGGCTCTGTCGTCGGCTACCTGCCGGTTGACGGCGTGTACGCCGGCTGGCTTGTCGATATGGGACCTGCTGATACTGCCGATGCTACTGCGACCGACGCCGCGCAGTCAGATAATGCCAACAATGCCAACCGCGTGGCTTCCGACGATAAGGCGCGTATTGCCGATGGCTCGCCATGGCGCTGGCCTGCTGCGATTTCCATTGGCACGAAGCCAACTTTCAGTGAAACTACTGGGCTTCACGAGCGCGTTGTTGAAGCCTACGCTGTTACTAACGACTGGCTGGACTTGTATGGGCACCGCGTGCGCGTCGAATTCGCTGGATTCCTGCGCCCGCAAGTGAAGTTCGAAGGCGTTGACGAGCTGAAAGACGAACTCGGCCGCAACGTTAAAGAAACGCTTGCGATTACTGCCGCGTAACAGCAGTCACGATTGCTGACAGAGTATTGCTGACAGAGTAGGGCCCGCGATTGGTAGTGAACCAGCGCGGGCCTTGCTGCTGTCTGAACGCCGGCGCAGTGTGCTGGATAAGCGGCTTGCGCGGCTATGAAGTGGCTTTTTGAGGGGCTTAACGAATGAGCGCTTCCAGCGCATCACGTAAATGCGCAACCTCAACAATATGTAAGCCGGGAATCGACACGCGTTTGCGCATCACCGGCGTTACTGCCGTCGTAAACCCTAAACGTGCCGCTTCGCGCAAACGATGCTCCAATCGAGGCACCGGACGAATCTGCCCAGTAAGCGAAATCTCACCAATCGCACACGTCGTGCGCGCAATCGGTCGTGCCTTCGCTGCGCTCGCCAACGCAGCCACAATCGCCAAATCACAAGCTGGCTCCTTCGCCAGTCCGCCAGCAATCGTCGAGACATACAAGTCATTCGCCAGCAAATTCACCTTGCCGTGACGGTACAAAACCGCCGTCAGCATAGCGATACGATTCGTCTCCACGCCCACCACTGCGCGCCGCGGCGTCGGCAGTACAGAATTCGTCACCAGTGCTTGCACTTCAATCGGCAAACTACGATGACCATCGAGCGTAAATGTCACGCACGTACCCTCAACCGGCTCATCAGCGCCGGACAAAAACAGTCCGGAAGGGTCGCTGACTTCTTCAATGCCTTCACCGCTCATATCAAAGCAGCCCACCTCATCGGTCGGACCGAAACGATTCTTCACCGCGCGCAACATACGCAACGCCGTCTCCGGGTCGCCTTCAAACTGGCACACGACGTCTACCAGATGCTCCAACGTGCGAGGGCCGGCAATCGATCCGTCCTTCGTCACATGGCCAACCAGCAGCACTGGCACATTCAGCGTTTTTGCCGTGTCAATGAGCGCGCTCGCCACCTCGCGTACTTGCGTAGAACCGCCCGAAATACCATCCACATCTTGCGAGACGATTGTTTGCGCGGAATCAACAATCGCTAACGCCGGCTTCTCGCGTTCAATCAGCCCCAATACCGTGCCAAGATCTGTAGTAGATGCGAGGAGCAGATTGCTGGCTAGCGCATTAATGCGCGAAGCACGCAGTCGTACTTGGGATTGGGATTCCTCGCCAGACACATACAATACAGTCGCATCCGGGCGCGCATGAGCCACATGGCCCGCAGTTTCCAGCAGCAGTGTCGACTTGCCAATACCTGGTTCGCCCGCGACTAATACCACTGATCCGGGAACAATACCGCCACCTAGCACGCGGTCAAACTCGCCAAAACCAGTAGGCTGACGGGCAACCGACGCAGTGTCCACTTCCGTAATCGGTGTGGCTGCGCTGATCAGCCCCGCGGAAGGTTGCGTGCGCGATGTGCGGCCAGGAGCCGCAGTGCGTGAAGCGGCGCTCGGGCGCGCTTCATGAAACTCTTGAACCGTACCCCACTGGCCGCATTGCGGGCACCGACCAACCCACTTAGGACCATCCCAACCGCATTCAGAGCATACGAACTGTGTCGACGACTTTGCCATACTTGCGACGCTATCGGGGTTTCGCGACAATCGGAGCTCCACGCGCAGATAATTGCAGATGATCATCGCAGTAGTCTTGCGGGCGAGTCATGCGCGCGTGAGACAATCGGCAGCATGGCTAAGAGCAGCATGGCTAAGAATCAATCCGTTCCCCCTACGCATGGCACTGTATCTCACGGCAAACTGATCGTTGTGATCGTTGCTGCCGCGCTGGTGGTAGTACTCGCGTTCGCATCCGCGTTTGCGTGGCCCGGTTGGGCGTTGAACAAAACTGATGATGCAGTATCAACGCAGCAAACCACGTCGGAACCTACGAAGCCAACGATTCAGGCTACGAAGCTGCCTGATGCTGCTTCCGAACTGCTGAAAGCAATGCCCGATAGCGTGCTCAATTACGCGCGCACAAAAGCGAAGGGCACTGAAGCGTGGAGTAGTGCGTCGCCACTCGAGGAGTACACAGTAACGTATTCCACCGGCACGAAAGCAAAAGATGTAACGCTCATCGTTGCGCAGTGGTCTGATGCTGATGCTGCCAAAAAGCAATATGATGCGCTTACTGGTGCGTTAAGCGGCAAAGATATCAGCAGTGGCAACGTGAAAGTCTCCGGCAAAACCACTGGCAGCTACGTGGTAAAAACTGACGCTGATAATGCGAAAAAAGCCGTAGCAGTTTGGCAGAACGATACTGTAGTGTTCCAAGTGACTGGCGCTAAGGATGCGGTACGACGTTTCTACCCGCAGTTCCCGCTGTAGTGAGCGGTAATAGTGCTGTTTTGCGGGCGATATTTGCGGGTGATACGGAACGCCGGTGTGCAAAGTCCCTCAATTCGTGTACTATTGGGCAAGTTGCAATCTTTCAAGTAAGGGAGGCTGACGATGGGCTCGGTCATCAAGAAGCGCCGCAAGCGGATGAGCAAGAAGAAGCACCGCAAACTGCTGCGTAAGACTCGCCACCAGCGCAAGTAGTCTTTTCGCTCACGTGGTGAGCATGAAGAAGCCCCTCGACGGATCATCGGTCCGCGAGGGGCTTTTGTTGTTGTTCAGCGCGCGAAATGGTGAACATATACGACGATGGCTCTGGTTCCGTGTGGGAGCCAGAGCCATCGTTAATAATCACGCGAACATGCGCGCGATCGTTGTGCTGATGATCACTTGTTGGGGTTCAGTAGCACGCGCGGGCCGTCCGGGTCGCCAACGATAACCTTGTCAACCATGTTCAAGAACAGGCCGTGCTCCACCACGCCAACGGTGGTGATGAGATCCTCAGCCAGCTCCTGCGGGTGGTCAATGCGCTCAAGGTGCAGGTCAACCACATAGTTGTTCTCATCGGTGCGCACCGGCTTGCCATCAGCGTCGAGACGCAGCGTCGGCTTGTAGCCCTTCGCTTCGAACTTCTTGATAACGTGGCCAGCGCCAAACGGAATCACCTCAACCGGCAGCGGGAACTTGCCGATCGTGTCCACAACCTTGGACTCATCCACAATCCACACGATCTTGTTCGAGTTGGTGGCCACAATCTTCTCCCACAGGAGAGCCGCGCCGCCGCCCTTGATGCCGTTGAAGTTCTTATCAACTTCGTCTGCGCCATCGATCGTGATGTCGATGTGATCCACGTCGTCAATGTCAACAATCTTGATGCCGTAGCCTTCAGCCTGCTCCTGCGTGCGGCGAGAAGTGGTCACGCCAGTGAACTGCAGACCCTCTTCCTTGACGCGACGGCCGAGCTCATCAACCAGGAAGCGCACGGTCGAACCAGTGCCCAGGCCGGCGATCATGCCGTTTTCGATCAGCTTAGCGGCTTCAATACCAGCTGCCTTCTTCAGTGCATCCTGCTGTGCCTTGTCCATAATGCTCCAATGCTCCTTAGCGGGGAAGTCACCTCAAACCTTCGGTTCGAGTCCGCTACCTATACTATCGGATTTGTTGCCTTGTGTTACTTCGCGTCCGGTTCACGGGGTGCGTGTCGTTAGCGCATGTAGAACTGTGCATCATTGATGGTGATGGTGCCATCGCCATTCACATAGCCTTCGACCTCGATCATGCCGTGTACTAAGCGCGGACGGCCGTCAAACGTTGGGCTGGACGCTGGTGGGGGAGTGAAGCGCAACGTGCCAGATGCGCGCAATACGGTCGGCTTGAGCGGTTGCGCAGCATTCGCAGTGTTGGCGGGCGCAGTGGGTGCTGGTTCTAGCGATGGTTCTGGTTCTGGTACTTCTGGTGCTGGTGCTTCTGGTGCTGGTGACTTTGAAACTGCTGGGGACTCGGCGGTAGCAGCATCCGCGGTATCTGTGATATCTGCAGCATCTGCAGTATCGGCAGATTCGCGTGCTGGACCATCTGCGTTGAGTTCTGGCACACCCTCCGGCTCAGTTAGTAAATCAACCAGCGACGGCTTGCGACTGTTAGCTGCTGGCGAAGCGGCAGCTTCTACAGAAGTACCGTGATCATCATGATGAGCGGGCGCGGACGATGACTCCGATTGCTTGCCGCGGCCCAAATGATATTCCTCATTCGAAATAGCGCCATCGAGCAACGATTGCGCATCCGCAGGCACTGTCAATCCATGCGCATACTCAGATGCTTGCAATGATTGCCATCCCTCAAGCGGCAGGTAACCATCCTCCACACCAGAGCGGCAGTCGCCGGCATAGGTACGTGCGAGCTCATCGACCTTCTCGTTGCCTGCATTGCCCGCATGGCCCTTCACCCACACGAATTTCACTGAGCCAGCACGATGCGCCAATTCAGCATCAATCGCCTTAATCAGTGCAGCATTCTTTACCGGCTTTTTCTGCGAGTTCTTCCATCCGTTCTTTTTCCAACCGTGCACCCACTTGGTGGAGCAGTTGATCGCATACTGCGAATCAGTTTCGATAATCAGCGGTTCTGAACCAGGATGCGCGCGCAGAGCTTCCAGTACTGCGCACAATTCGCCAATCTGATTCGTACCGTTCGTAGCGCCGCCCGCATCGCAATCGCCCTCATGCACATGCCCAGGCTTGCCGCCTGCGTGCGGCTCGTGATCCGCCCACGCCCAGCCCATAGGGCCATTGGGATTGCCCAGTGCTGAACCGTCTGTTGATACCGTAATCGTCAATTCGTTCCTGCCTTTCGGGCAATCCCAATGGCCCCCTCGCGGGCGCTTGTATTGCGCCCGCTCACTTCGCCTACAGACAGTCCACCGGACTGTCTGCTTAACGGCTCAGCATTGGGATTGCCCAGTGCGGATCCGTCTGTTGATACCGTAATCGTCATGGAGACCACCATAGCCGGCGCCTTGCCCGGTGGTACAGGCGTGGCAAGTGCAGGTGCGGCAGATGCAGGCGTGCCCCGTATCGTGGAAAATCGCGATTTTGAGGATACGGGGCACGGTCTGCGTGTGTTCGGGGGTTTGATCGGCATTGGTTGTAATTGGAAATCGTTGGAATTCCGCGGTTTTGAAAAATAAGGAGATTGGTTGCCGCTGGAGTTGCGTGCCACGTATCGCCAAAATCAGCAAAATCGCCGATACGGGGCACAAGGCGTAGAGTGCCGAGCACAGCAGGGCACAAGGCATAGGGCACAGGGCAGGGTACAAGTGCAGGGTGTATGGGGCGCGGGCGACGAGCATGGTGCGCAGGGCGCGGGCGACGAGCATGATGCGCAGGGCGCATGCGGCAAAACTGCGCCAGCCCGCGGAACTGAATGGCATACCTTTTTGTGGTATGAGGGACTGGTGTATCGCTGCGTCGCCTGATACGGTCGGATTCATGAGGGGGAAATTCGAGGTAATGACAGACATGCCGATCGGAACGTCGGCCGGTATGTCGGCTGGGCTGGAACTTCGGCGGCTTGAGACCATCGAGCGCTGCACGGCGGTGGCGAAGCGCTTGGGGCGACCGTTGCTGTTCGGCATGACCACATCGCTGATGTTGCAATCGGTACCATTGCCGGAACACTGCAATCTCGACATGAATGCGTTGCACACAGTTTCCAGCTCGAAGAGCCGGCGTATTCGAATCCGTGATGCTTCATTGCGTTCGCATGTGTGGACGCCCATGTCGTTGACGATTCCGGTGCGAATCAATGATTATGTGTTTGCTCTCGACCTGTTCCACACATGGGCGCAGTTGGCTGTGCATGTCCCGCTCGAGACTTTGGTGGTGCTTGGGGATTCGGTCGTTACCGCCGTGGCAGGGAATCCATCGTTGGCGAAAGGGCGTGACGCCTCGGGCGTCTATCGCGATTTCGTGAATTTCGCGAATCCTCTGCCTTCTCGCAGAGGGTCTGCCGCTTGTGCAAAGGCGTCACGATTGGTGCTGCCTGGCTCCGGGTCTCCGAAGGAATCGGCCTGTTGCCTGATGTTGAGGCGATACGGGTTGCCGTGTCCGGAACGTGGTTATGTGATTCCTCGGATGACGTTTCGTTCCGGTGTTCCGATGACGCTAGACATGGCTTGGCCCAAAGCGCTTGTGGCAGTTGAATACGATGGTGATCAGCATCGTACGGATAAGTGGCAGTGGCGGCGTGATCAGGAGAAACGTGATCGCGCTCGTGCACGTGGGTGGCTGATTTTTGTAGCAACGTCAATGACTTTGGACGATGATGCCGCCAGCGTCGAATTCGCGTTCAGTATCGCACGGCAGTTGGTGTTGCGTGGTGTGCCCTGTGATTTTCAATTGGTTGCCATGTCTCTGGAAAGACTGGCCTGTAGCGTGCGCGATCGAGAGTAATGGTTCGGCTTCCGCTTGAGTAATGGCGTGCGTTGATGCCATGTGCGTTTGTGCCCCGTATCGTGGAAAATCGCGATTTTGAGGATACGGGGCACGGTCTGCGTGTGTTCGGGGGTTTGATCGGCATTGGTTGTAATTGGAAATCGTTGGAATTCCGCGGTTTTGAAAAATAAGGAGATTGGTTGCCGTTGGAGTTGTGTGCCACGTATCGCCAAAATCAGCAAAATCGCTGATACGGGGCACGGAGATGCTGCTGACCGCGTCCGATGAGGGGGACAACGGTGAGGGGCAGATGCCGTATCGCGGGAATAGGGCGAGAATAGTGTCGTGGAGCGGAAATGATACTGGGGGATAGGAGATGCGGAAATAGAAAGGTCTCCCGTGAAATGAAATTCACGGGAGACCTTTCCGATGATCAGGTGATCCGCAGGCGCACTACTCAGCGAGTGCCTTATCAACAACCTCGGTGGCCTCAGCGAGGACCTTGTCGAGGGCCTCAGGAGACTCGAAGGACTCGGCGTACACCTTGTAGATGTTCTCAGTGCCAGACGGGCGAGCTGCGAACCAGTTGTCCTTGGTAGTGACCTTCAGACCGCCGATCTTAGCGTGGTTGCCCGGTGCTTCGGTCAGCTTAGCGGTGATGTCCTCGCCGGCGAGCTGCGTGGCGGTTACGTCATCGCCAGTGAGCTTGGCGAACTTCTGCTTCTGCTCGAGCGTGGTCGGCGTGTCAACACGCTTGTACCAGCTCTCGCCAAAGCGCTCAACCTGCTCCTGGTGCAGCTGAGCCGGGTTCTTGCCGGTCTTACCGGTGATCTCAGCAGCCAGCAGATCAGGAATCAGACCATCCTTATCGGTGGTCCAAATGCGGCCGTCGCGACGCAGGAAGCTCATGCCGGAGCTCTCCTCGCCACCGAACGCAACTTCACCCTTGAACAGCGGGTCAACGAACCACTTGAAGCCCACCGGAACTTCGATGACCTTCGCGTTGATCGAAGCGGCCACGCGGTCGATCAGGGAGGAGGAGACGAGCGTCTTACCAACGGCTGCACCCTCCGGCCAGCCCGGGCGGTTGCCACCGAACAGGTACTCCACGCACACGGCGATGTAGTGGTTCGGGTTCATCACGCCCCAGTTCGGGCACACAATGCCGTGACGGTCGGCATCCGGGTCGGTGCCGCCCACCAGATCGTACTTATCCCATGCGCCGGCGTTGAGCTGGTCCACCAGACCCTTCATTGCGTACGGGGAAGACGGATCCATACGGATCTTGCCATCATGGTCGATGGTCATGAAGCGCCACGTCGGGTCGACTTCCGGACGTACCACGCCAATGTTCAGACCGTACTTCTCGTTGACGAGCGGCCAGTAGTTGACAGAAGCGCCGCCCAGCGGGTCAATGCCCAGACGCACGCCGGAGTTGCGAATGACGTCGAAATCGATCACGTTGCCAAGATCGGAAACGTAGTGATCGCGGAAGTCGAAGCCTTCAACGTACTCGGACTTGATGGCTTCCTCGTACGGCACGCGCTTGACGGACTTGTAGTCGCCGAGCAGCTCGTTGGCGCGCGCAGCGATCGCGTTCGTCACGTCAGCCGGAGCCGGGCCACCAGTGACTGGATCGTACTTGAAACCACCATCAGTAGGCGGGTTGTGAGACGGGGTGACAACGATGCCATCGGCCAGACCTTCGCCAGTGAAGCGCTGGGTGCCGTCGGCAGCACGGTTGTGAGTCAGGATTGCCTGGGAGACGACTGGGGTTGGCACGAAGTCGCCGCGCGAATCGATGCGCACGTGCACGCCGTTGGCGACCAGCACCTCGATAGCGGTCTTCTTGGCTGGGTCAGACAGCGCGTGCGTATCGGAACCGAGGTAGAGCGGTCCAGTAACACCGGCCTTCTTACGGTATTCGGCGATAGCCTGAGAAATAGCGACGATGTGAGCCTCGTTGAACGAGGTCTTCAGGGACGATCCGCGGTGACCGGAGGTGCCGAAGATGACACGCTGCTCGGGAACAGACGGGTCGGGGACGAGGTCATAGTACTTGCCGATAACTTCGTCGACGTTGATCAGATCAGCTGGGGTGGCGGGAAGGCCCGCATTGTTTGCTACCATGCTTTCTATTTTGCCACGGAATCCTAGCGACAGAATGGCTTTAATGTAAACAATTGTAATTTTTTGTTCTTAACGTGATTGATTACGGTTGGTATTTGGCCATTTTGAGGGCCACAAAAGAAATGACAACGTTTTCGACACGCCATGCTTGTCAACCTGTCAATTCCATCGTATGCTAAAACCGATTCAATTGCAGGGTTGCAAGTCCACAAGACGCAAGACCTGAGGTACGGATAGCCATATCTATACCCCAGGTCTTTTTTGTTTTCTGCAGCCTTGCGAGCGGATGAATCACAGGAAGATTCACGGAAGGAAAAAGGGATGGCTGAATCCACAGCATCGCAGATTATTGCTGCAATCGGTGGCCCTGCCAATGTCAAGAGCCTGACGCACTGCGCCACGCGCCTGCGTTTCGAGCTCGTCGATGCTGGCAAGGTCGACCAGCACCGTCTGGACACCATGAAGGGTGTGCTCGGTGCCGTGCCGCAGAGCGGTGACCGTTACCAGGTCGTCATCGGAGGCGCTGTTGCCTCCATGTACGAGGAGATCATGCACCTGCCTGAGATGGCGTCCATCGGCGGCGCTGCCAAGGCCTCCAGCAATGGTGAGATGTCCAATGATGAACTCAAGGCCGCTAAGCGTAAGCAGGGTGTTCGCGGCAAGGTTGCATGGCTGGATTCGTTCTTCGAATACCTGGCTGACTCGTTCCGCCCGATCCTGGGCGTCCTGCTCGGCGCATCCATCATCATCGCGCTTGTTAACCTGTTCATCTCCCTCGGCGTGATCGAGAGTGAAACCGCCACCATTAGCCTCGTGTTCGTGCAGGCTATCTGGAAGGGCGTGTTCTACTTCCTGCCGATCATGGTTGCCTACAACGCTGCTAAGAAGCTCAAGGTTGATCCGTGGCTGGGCGGCTCCATCATGGCAATCCTCATGACCCCGCAGTTCGCTGAGCTGGGCGACGCTAAGAAGTGGGGCGACGCTGTCGATTGCGTCAAGAACACCACGCTGGGCACCACGTCCTGCACTGCTACTGTGTTCGGCCTGCCGATGCAGCTGTCCGACTACTCCGGCAACGTGTTCGTGCCGCTGCTGATGGCCGCCGTGCTCGCCCTCGTGTACCACGGGCTCAAGAAGATCATCCCCGAAAGCGTGCAGCTCGTGTTCCTGCCGTTCTTCTCGATGATCATCGTCGGCGCTCTGACCGCTTACCTCATTGGTCCTATCGGCGTGTGGGCTGGTAACGGCCTTGGTGTTGGCCTGTCCTGGATGAACACTCACGCTCCGTTCATCTTCGCTATCGCTATCCCGCTGCTCTACCCGTTCCTCGTGCCGCTGGGTCTGCACTGGCCGCTCAACGCTCTGATGCTTATGAACATTCAGACGCTTGGCTACGACTTCATCCAGGGCCCGATGGGCGTGTGGAACTTCGCCTGCTTCGGTACCACTGCTGGTGTGCTGTTCCTGTCCATCCGCGATAAGGATGACCAGATGCGCCAGACCTCCATCGGTGCTCTCGCCGCTGGCCTGCTCGGTGGTGTTTCCGAGCCGAGCCTGTACGGTATCCACCTGCGCTACAAGCTCATCTACTCCCGTATGCTGATCGCCTGCGGCACTGGCGGTGTGGTGATCGCTGTTCTCGGCTGGCTGTTCCCGTCCTCCGCTGGCGTGCGCGGCGTGACCACCACCACCTTCGCCTTCACCTCGCTGCTGACCGTCCCGGTCTTCAACCAGATGTGGGTGTATGGCGTGTCCATCGCTGTTGCGTTCTTCCTGGCTATGTTCCTGGTGATCACGTTCGATTACCGCACCCCGGAGCAGAAGGCTGAACTCAAGGAACGCCAAGCTCAGGAGAAGGCTGACCGTGAGCTCGAAGCTCAGGCTGCTGCAGCCCCGGCTGCTGCTCCTGCTGCTGCCACTGCAACCGCTGTTGCTGAAGCGCCTGCCGCTGTGGCAACCGACACGGTTGGTGCCCCGGTTTCCGGTCACGTGATCTCCCTCGACGAGACCGGCGACCCGGTGTTCGCTTCCCGCGCACTGGGCGAAGGCGTTGGCATTCAGCCCTCCGACTCCACGATCGTCGCGCCGATCTCCGGTGTGCTGCAGACCGTTGCTGAGACTGGCCACGCATTCGGTATCAAGTCCGATGATGGCGTCGAGGTGCTCGTGCACGTCGGTATCGACACGGTCAAGATGAACGGCGAAGGCTTCGCTGTGGCTGTGGCTGCTAACCAGCGCGTTAACGCCGGCGACACTCTGGTGACCGTCGATTTTGATAAGGTCAGGGAAGCTGGATTTAGCACCACCACTCTGATGACGGTGCTGAACACTGCCGCACTGGCTGGCGTTACCCCGAAGACGGATATCGACGTTAAGGCCGGCGACGCGGTGCTGGATATCCAGCACTGATGTCGTTCGGCTGGAAGGAACGTCGTGGAAATACTTCGCGTCTTTAACAACAATGTCGTGCTTGCTAAAGACGGTCACCGTGAAGTGATCGCTACAGGGCGCGGCTTGGGGTTCCAAGCCAAACCCGGCATGCACGTCGATGACGCAAAAGTTGTCCGCGTGTTCGTTCCCGCCGATGGACGGGATCCTGACCATGTAGGTGAACTACTGTCAGAGATCCCGCCCGAAGTCATTCGACTGGTGACCGACGCCATGGCGAAGGTTGGACTTGCTGATCAAATCGAATCGCAGCCCACCCTCGTCATGGCGTTGGCCGATCACGTTACCGGCGCATTGCGGCGCGCACACGACGGTGTTGTCGTGGAATATCCGCTGCAAGCCGAAGTACAATCACTCTATTCCACTGAATACGCGCAGGCTGTAGCATTGGCCAGCGAGCTCAATCGTCATCTTGACTGCAAACTGCCGCCGAGTGAAACAGTCGCGTTGGCGCTGCATCTTGTGAACGCCGGATTTGCGACCGGCGACCTTTCTGATACGTATAAGATGACGGGCGTCATCCAGCAAATGCTAGCCGTCATCGAGCAGACCTACGGCGTCAAACTCGACCAGCACAGTATTAACGTAGGCCGCTTTATTACTCACTTGCGCTACCTGTTTGTGCGCATTCATCAGGGTAAGCAGCTTGATAAAGAGCCTGAGCCGATTATCGAATCAATTCGACAGTCGTACCCGAAAGCGATGAGCTGCGCGGATATTATCGGCTCGATCGTGGCGCTGCGACTGGATACCAATCTCACCGAAGATGAAGTCGCGTATCTCGCATTGCATGTTTCCCGCGTTGTCGCGGATGCAGACGCGAGCAAGCAATAAAGCAGCCCCTGCTAGTCCTTAATCGGCGGAATAATGCCGGTCGCGGAAAAATCAGGCGACACTTCTGGCACACGTACGCAGAGCGCAGCCTTATCCACACTAAAGCGAATATGACTCGTCTCGCCGAGCATATCGCCATCAACTTGCGCAAGCACTGGCTTTTCGAGCGTAATTTCCGCGCTCACACCTTGAATTTGATCAATACTGGAATTCGTTGAGAGCGGGCTAGAACCAGCTTTACCGGTAATCGTCTGATGAACCACATCGCCGAACAGGTTCGCCCAGCCGATAATGCCGCCGGACGTGTCGATAATCTCAAAGTCAAGAATGCCATCGTCATACGCAGCGTCTGGCATCAGCGAAAACACTGGAATTTGGCCGCAATTGCCGGCCATAAACGTGCGGAACACGAGCCCGCGCGTGCTGTGCGTACTGCCATCCGCACTCGTAACCGTTACATTGCCGCGATATTTCGGCGCGAACAGGTTCTTGACGCCGGACACAAAATACGCCAGCCAACTAATGTTCTTCTTCAACTGCGGGTCGGTTTCGTCAATCATTAGCGCATCGAAGCCAATACCCGCAATAATCAAGAACGCGTGGCCGTGATCTTCCTTCGGATCATCAAGCAACGTCAAACGGCCCACATCCACATGGCGCGAACCGTGCGAGGTTGCGACGGTGAGCGCCGCGTCAATATCGTCAATCGGAATGCCCATATTGCGCGCGAACAGGTTACCGGTACCAATCGGCACAATACCCATCGCGTGTCCTGTGCCGGAGACTGCGCTCGCCACCGTGCGCACAGTGCCATCACCGCCGACGGCCACCACTACGTCAGCGCCGTGCTCAAGTGCTTCGAGCGCGCAAGCGCGGCCATCCTTGTCGAGCTGCGTGTCGATATATTCCACTTCGGTCAGCCCTTTTTCCGCGCAGAAACGCTGGATGTGTGCGCGGCGGACATCGGCCTGCGGTTTAGAAGGGTTGATGATGAACGCGTAATGTACCTGATCGTCGTCGCGTTCGACGAGTTTAGCTGCCAAGCGGTTGCGGCGATGCGCGCGCACTGCAAGTACGGCGGCCATAATAATAACAATGACGCCGATGATGGCGGCGATCGTAATGATGACGGATTCAGGCATGGTTTCCATTGTCGTCGCGCCTTGCATGGTTATGCCCGCTCACGCCATGAAACTCGACGATTCCTGCACGTTCTGCAATCGAAACGTTGCGGTCCTATGGTGTGTGCTGACGCTGATGTGATGATGACCATTCATCAGGAAATAGGAAAGGAACAAACTGATGATCGAACTGTCGAATGACCACGTGATCTTTGCTTTTGACAAGCAGCACGCGCCTGCGCTCACTATCGAATCGGGGCAGACTGTGCGCATTCACACGCAGGATTGCTTCTCCGAGCAGATTAAATCCTATGACGACAGCTTGGAGACCTTGGACTGGGATGCTATTAATCCTGCTACTGGCCCTATTTATGTGAAGGGCGCTCAGCCGGGTGATGTGCTCAAGGCTGAGATTCTTGATATTGAGCTTAATAAGCAGGCAGTGTGCAGCACGGGTCCTAACGAGGGTGTGCTTGGCGATCGGTTTGACAAGGAATACTTCCACTTGGTTGCCGTCGGTGATGGCAAGGTTGCTTGGGATGACAAGCTCAGCATTCCGATTCAGCCGATGATTGGCGTTATTGGTGTGGCTCCGGCTGGGGAGGCGGTGAACTGTGGCACGCCGAACACGCATGGTGGCAATATGGATTCCAATAAGAACACGATTGGCACCACGCTGTATTTCCCGGTGAACACGGAAGGTGCACTGTTTGCGTGCGGCGATATGCATGCGGCGATGGGCAATGGCGAGATTGGTGTGTCTGGCGCAGAAATCGGCGGTGTGGCGACGATTCGTTTGACCGTTATTCACCCGCAAGATGGTGAGAGCATTGATACGCCATGGTATGAAACGGCTGATGAAGTTGGCGTGATTTATTCTGCGCCGACGCTGGATGAGGCTGCTGATAAGGCTGTCCACCTCGTTGTGGATGCTGTTGCAGCAAAAACTGAGTGGAGTGTCCACGATTTGACCATGCTATTCAGTATTTCTGCCAATGTTGAAGTCTGCCAGATGGTCGATCCGCTGCGTACGGTTCGCTTTGCGGTGCCGAAGAGCGTGCTGAATACGATTGGTTTTTCGCTGTGAGGCAGTCGTGTAATTGCTGCATTGAGCAGCGGTAGTTAATGTTTAAAACGTAACAAACCGGCGGTTTTTCGCCGGTTTGTTACGTTTTAAACATTTTTTTTGTTGTGCCTGTTGCTGTACGTCATTGCACCTTGCTGGCATACCCCCATAATGATGCTCAACCATTTATAGTCCCTGAAACGTAATGGTTTGTAACACGCGGATTACGTTTTCTCGCGTTTGTTCATCTACCTATTACTCCCGTGCAACAGGCGCCTCTAATACTCGGACGAAACCACAGCAATGGGATGACAAAGAGAGGGGGAACGGTGAGACGATTCGTAGTTAGCAAGTTGCTTCAATACGTTTTTGTGATGTTTTGCACGAGCGTAATCATCTTTGGACTCGTACGACTTGGGCCAACCGATCCGGTTTCTGTAATTCTTGGAGGCAAGCAGTCCACTCCGGCAACCATCGCGAATATTCGCAGTCAATTCGGACTGGATAAGCCGGTGCTCACCCAATACGTCGATTGGATCGGCGGTATGCTGCACGGAGACTTCGGCCTGAGCTACCAGTACCGCCAGCCGGTCTCGCTGCTCCTTGCACAGCGCCTGCCTACCACGTTGGGCATTGTTGTTTTGGCAACACTGATCGCCATTGTTATTGCTATTCCCGCAGGCGTATACACCGGCGCTAAACAGCACAGTGTTAGCGCTACTGTGCTCTCAATCATCGAACTGGTGCTTGTCGCTTGCCCGCCGTTCCTGACCGGTATTCTTATGATTTGGTACCTCTCCACCTACATGCCCGGCGTTGCATTCACTGGTAGCTACAACGGTTGGGGTGAATATTTCCAGCGCATTAGCTTGCCGGCCGTCTGCATGGCTTTTTCCATGATCGCTTTGATTTCGCGCATGATGGAACGTGGCATGGCAGACCAGCTGAACAGTGAATACAGCATGGTGATTTCTGCTAAGGGTGCTTCGCGCAGTCGTGTGATTTGGGCGCACTGCTTTAAGAACGCAGTGATTCCTGTGATTACTGTGCTTGGTTTGCAAATCGGTATTTTGATGGTTGGTTCCGCGCTGGTAGAAACAGTGTTTTCGCTGCCGGGCGTGGGCACGCTGCTGATCGATGGCGTGAAAGCCGGCGATTATGGCGTGGTGCAAGCAGTAACACTGCTTCTCGTGTTCGTGTTTATGACTATTTCAACCATTTTGGATCTCGTCTATGGACTGATTGATCCGCGCATTCGTGAAGGTAAGGGAGGCGACCAATGACCGCCGCTACTATCGACACCGCGACGACGGGGAAAAAGTCCCGCGTAAAGAAGAATTCCAGCAGCTGGAAGTCATTCTTCACTGTTCCGGTGATTGTCTCCTCGGTGGTTCTCGTTCTGATTCTGCTGTCGGCAGTTTTCGCGAACGTGATCGCCCCATACGATCCGAATCAGGTCTCTCTTGGCGCGATTCTGTCGCCGCCTTCCGGCTCGCACCTGCTGGGAACTGATAAAACCGGCCGCGATATTTTCAGCCGTGTACTCTTCGGCTCGCGTACCACCATGCTTTCTGCAATCGGTGTGGTGGCTATCAGCATGGTGATTGGTATTCCATACGGCTTGGCATCTGGCTACTTTGGCGGATGGCTCGATAAGATCTTGATGCGCATTAGCGATGTGATTCTTTCGTTCCCGAGCTTGCTGCTTGCCTTCCTGCTGATCGCTGCTTTCGGCCGTAGCCTGACGAACGCGGTGGTTGCTGTGGGTATTGTCTACGTGCCAATGCTGGCTAGGTTGACGCGATCGGTTGCACTGGTAGAGAAAAACAAAACGTATGTGGAAGCTGCGCAATCGATTGGTTACAGCAGTGCACACATTATGTTCCGTGAGATTTTGCCGAACTGTGTGCCGGCTCTGATCGTGCAAGGCACGCTTGATCTTGGCTACGCAATCCTTGACTTGGCCGCCATGAGCTTCCTGGGCCTTGGTGTGCAGCCGCCAACTTCCGATTGGGGTGCCATGCTCGAAGAGGGGCGCGGTTTGATTCAGCTGGCTCCACTGTGTGCATTGGCTCCTGGCGCGATGATTCTGATCACCGTGGTGGCTATCAACGTGCTCGGCGACGGCATTAATCATTGGTTGGATCCGAAGCAGCGCAAGCTTATGCCAATGCGCCGCTTCCGCAAGCTCGTGTTGGGAGGCGAACGATGAGCGAAGCGAACGATCTGCTCGACATTAACAATCTCGCGGTAACGCTCAACGCTCCTCAAGGCATTGTGCAGGCTGTCAGGAACGTGAACCTCACCGTCAAGCCGGGCGAAATCCACGGTCTTGTTGGTGAAAGTGGCTCTGGAAAATCCATGACTGCGAAAAGCATCATGCGACTCAATGACGAAGGCGCAACCCTGTACGAGGGCAGCATTCGCTTTGAAGGCAACGAGCTGCTTACGCTGAAGCCTAAAGAAATGCTGGAATATCGCCGTAAGAAGATCGCAATGATCTTCCAAGACCCAGTACTTTCTCTCGACCCACTGCAGCGCATCGGTGATCAGATCATCGAAAAGCTGCGTTTGGCAGGCACCAGTCGTCAGGATGCGAAAAAGCGCGCTGCGGAACTGCTCGAATCAGTTGGTATTCGACCAGCTGACGAGCGTATGCGGCAGTATCCATTCCAAATGAGCGGTGGTATGCTCCAGCGCGTCAACATTGCAATGGCGTTGGCCGGCGATCCGAAGCTGCTGGTGGCAGACGAGCCGACAACCGCTTTGGATGTGACCGTGCAAATGCAGATTCTGCGACTGCTTAAGGATTTGCAGCAGCGACTCGGCGTGAGCGTGCTGATTATTACGCACAACTTCGGTGTGGTTGCAGAAATTTGTGACACGGTTTCCGTGATGTACCGCGGTGTGATTGTTGAGCAAGGCGATGTTGATTCGATCTTCCGCTCTCCGCAGCACCCGTATACCAAGGGTTTGATGGCTGCAATTCCGCGATCTGGCCCAGATGAAGGACTGCCAGAGCCGATGACTGAAGACTTTGCGGACCCACTTGACCCGCAGCTTTCGCAGCCGGTTGAAGGCTCTGCACACTTGCGTACCCCGATTATGCATCAATTCAGCCCCACGCACAGTTACGCCGATGCGTATGTGCAGGCTGGAAAGGAGCAGGCATGAGCGACATCTTGTTCGACGTGCAGCATTTGACGAAAGTATTCGACCTGGGCAGGGGAGTAGTTGACGGGCAGTCCCGCAAGCTCGAACTCTACGCAGTCGAAGACATGAGCTTTCAAATGATGCAGGGAGAAACCCTTGGCGTGGTAGGCGAAAGTGGTTCTGGCAAGTCCACGATGGGCCGCTGCTTAGTCGGTCTTGAACATGCCACTTCCGGTACCGTGCTGTACAAGGGCCGCGATATCAGCAAGGTGAGCAAAAGCGAAGCGCGCGAACTGCGTAAGGATATGCAGATCGTCTTCCAAAACCCCAGCAGCTCGTTTAACCCGCGCAAAACGATTGGCGAAAGCCTTAAAGAAGTCGCATTGTTCCATGGGCTCAATCGCGAGCAAGCGGACGCGCGCATTCGTGATCTGCTCGGCTTTGTGAACCTACCGGACGATGTGCTTGATGCGCGCAGTAACGGCCTGTCTGGCGGCCAGCTGCAGCGTTTGGCTATTGTGCGCGCGCTGATTCCTGACCCGGAGTTCATTCTTGCTGATGAGCCCGTAAGCGCGTTGGATGTGTCGGTGCAGGCGCAGATTCTTCACCTGTTCGATGATCTGAAAAAGCGCATGGGCGTCTCCACCTTGTTCGTGAGCCACGATTTGACGGTTGTTGAGCATTTGTGCGACCGCGTGATCGTCATGTACTTGGGTGCGATTGTAGAAATGGCTGAAAGCCGCGAGCTCTTCGACCATCCGCTGCATCCATACACGCAGTCACTGCTCTCCAGCCGTCCGAAGGAATACCCGTGGCAGGATGTGAAGCATCTCGAACTCAACGGTGATATTCCAACCGCTATTGGCGAGGCACACAATTGCCGCTTCCACACGCGTTGCCCTGTTAACGTGCATGGCGTGTGCGATCAGGAACGTCCGCCGCTGGTGGAAGTTACTCCCGGCCACTGGGTGTCCTGCATTATCTCCGATCCTGATCGTCACTTCGGCGATGAATTCCAGCTCACTGACGGCGCTTGGCATCGCACGCACGCTCAGAGCGCAACGCCGGCTGCACAAGCTGTCTGAGCTACGCATATTCAAGTTTGTTAATCCCCAAGTTTTGTAAGTAGTTCACTAGGTAATTTCATAGAGAGGAAGAACCATGAAAACCAATGTGATCAAACGAATCGTTACCACGTGCTGCGCCACGCTGGCTGTGCTGTCAATGGCAGCCTGCTCTGGCCCCTCGTCAGCAGGCAGCGACACGTCTGACTCCAGCACACTGACTGTTGGCGTGACCAGCCAGGTGAAGAACATCGACCCGATTTACGCGTACGATTTCGTCACCAGCCCGGTAACCAACCAGATTACGGAAAGCCTGCTCCAGTTCGACAAGAACGACAAGATTCAGCCGATGCTTGCCAAGAGCTGGGAGCAGAAGGATGACACCACGTACGTCTACCAGATTCGCGACAACGTGAAGTTCTCCGACGGCAACCCCATGACCATGGATGACGTGGTGTACAGCCTTGAGCGTTACCGCAACCCGGACCTCGCCTCCTACGTGGCATGGATGTACGACAACGTTGACACCATTAAGCAGACTGGCGACTGGGAGCTGACTGTGAAGCTCAAGCAGCCGGATGCACTGTGGAAGTACGCTTCTGCAACTTCTGGTACCGGCATTGTTGAGAAGAGCGTTGTTGAGAAGTATGGCAAGGATTACGGCACGGTCAACGGTATTCCGATTGGTACCGGTGCGTACGTGGTCAAGAACTGGGCTTCCGGTGGCGATGTGACGCTGGAGTACAACAAGGATTACTGGGATAAGAGCGAATCTGGCGATCCTGATGTGAAGAAGATCGTGTTCCGCCCGATCGAAGAAGACAGCACGCGAGTTGCCGCTTCGACTTCTGGTCAGATCGATCTTGATCTTCAGACTCCAGTCGACATGATCGACCAGGTGAAGAACAGCAGCAAGGTGAAGCTGGCGAAGATTCCGTCCGCTGGTTTGAACTACATCAGCTTCAACACGAAGAAGGCTCCGTTCGACGACGTGAACGCTCGTAAGGCTGTTGCTGCGGCAATCAACGTCGGTGATATTCAGAAGAGCATCATTAAGGATGCTGGTGTTGCCACCAACTACCTGCTTGACCCGGAAACCCTGTTCCTGTTCAACAAGGATGAGTGGACTTCCTACGAGAAGAGCGCTGACGTGGTGAAGTACAACGTTGACAAGGCTAAGGAATACCTGTCGAAGTCGAAGTACCCTGATGGCTTCAGCTTCGATATGACCGTGATGAGCAAGTCGCTGCCGAACAACGTGGTGCTCGCTATGCAGCAGGATCTGAAGAAGGTTGGCATCACGCTGAACATCAAGAAGGTCAGCAACGATGAGGCCACCAGCCAGCAGTTCGGTTCCGGTATTGAAAACGGCGTGCGCCCCTACCAGGCACTGATGACTGAATGGTCCAGTGATTTCCCTGACCCGGCTGGTAACCTGACCCCGCTGCTCGCCTCCACTGGCGGCGGTGACGGTGGTTCGAACTCCGCACAGTATGAGAACTCGCAGGTTGATGATCTGCTCAACCAGCAGGTGCGTTCTTCTGACGATTCCGAGCGTACCAAGCTGCTCACGCAGATCATGGATATCGAGAACCAAGACCTGCCGTACTACGTGTACACCCACCAGAACTGGCTGTTCACGTACAACCCGAAGATCAAGAACGGTGTTGCTGACGCTTCCCCGTTCTGGTTCTGGAACATGTACATCAAGAACTTCAAGATCTCTAAGTAATCCCTGTTCATTCAATTACGAAGGACGCAAAAAGGACTCAATATGAGCGAAGAAACCTCATTGCCTATCGAAGAGGGCAAGATTCCGTTCAAGGGTTACCACACGTGGTACATGAAGGTTGGCGAAAGCACTCCAGGCAAGCTGCCGCTGCTGGTACTGCATGGTGGCCCTGGTGCGAAGCACAACTATCTGCGCTCGCTCGACGGTATCGCTGAGAAATACCATCGTCAGGTGATCTACTACGATCAGCTCGGATGCGGCAATTCGCCTACTCCGTACCTGCCCGACCTGTGGGGTGCTGACCTGTGGGAAGAGGAGATTGACGTGGTGCGTGACGCGCTCGGTTTGGAGCGTTGCCACATTCTCGGCCAGTCTTGGGGTGGCATGCTTGCTATGCAGTATGCGATCAACCGTCAGCCTCTGGGCGTGCGCAGTATGGTAGTGGCGAGCTCGCCGGCAAGCATTCCGCTGTGGGAGTCTGAAGCACTGCGTTTGATGGATTGGCTGCCTGCAGGCATGAAGGAAACGCTGGTTGAGGCTATTCGTACCGGCAACTTCGACACTCCTGAATACAAGGAAGCCGCGGCTGTGTACAACAAGCGTCACGTGATGAGCATGGATAATCCGCCAGATTACGTGCTGGAAACCGAGAACGATAAGACCGACGTCTACCGCTTCATGCAGGGCGAGGATGAGTTCATGGTCACCGGCAAGATGAAGGGCTGGGATGTTTCCAACGACCTGTGGAAGATCAAGATTCCTACCCTGCTGACTTCTGGTTTGATGGACGAGGCGACGCCGCTGATTGTCAAGCAGTGCCTTGACCGTATTCCGGGTGCTAAGTGGGAGCTGTTCATGGGCACGCACATGTGCCATGTTGAGCAGAAGGACGAATACAACCGTACGGTTGAAGCGTTCTTCGAGCAGCACGACTGATCTTAGTCTGCTGCCATTTGCGCCGGTTTACCTGATAGCCGGCGCAAATGCCTTTTTTCTTCCTGTTTCAAGCGGGGCGATAATTGCGCGTTACATGCGTGATTATCGCCCCGCTTGTTGCGTATGAATGTTCACTATTGGGGGTATGTCGATAATCAACCATTAATCAATCCCCGTGATTCTTTACCGCGTGGTAACGGGGAGAGTGCAATTTCGCATCACTGCGCTGCCACAATGCAATCATCGCAATCACATAGCGGCACGAACATTATCGGCTGCGGATTTTCCCTAGTAAACGCATGAGGGATGTCGCTTACCGCGATTTTCTGAATACGTTTGCATAACGGGTGGCTGGCATTGCCCAGCGATACTCGCGAACATCCGCTCCCGTGCCCCGCGCATTCATGAATCGGAGGATGATATGGCACAGCAGTTAGCAAGCCTCATCGATGATCCTACGCAACCCGTCAGTCTCGACACATTCAGCGGTTTAACCAAAGGCAGCCCGGCACCATTCTGGCTGTTCCAAGGCGTCTGCGCCGCATGGGGTATCGACCATTCACGCGCGCGCCTAGACCTCATCACTGTCTCAGAAAACGCCACGTTCATTTTGCTGCTCGACGGCAAAGCTGCAGGCGTAGTGCGCGTTTCCCAGCCCGGCTACGTGGGCGGCCCAGAAGCCGTCGCCTCCGAAATCAGCTGGCTGAACGCATTGCATGACATCGATGGCATTAACCTGATCAACCCAGTGCCCACCGTGCGTGGCACATTCGTTACCAAAATCCACGACCTCAACGGTGTTGGATGGACCGTTATCTCCACCAAATTCGTCGAAGGTACCGTGCTTGAAGATCTCGATAACCCCGCACCCTACTACGTAACCATCGGCCAGTGGGCAGCCAAATTCCACAATCAGTCACGCCACTGGACTAGACCTTACGGGTTCAAACGGTTCAACTGGGATATTTCCAACATGGTCGGCCCCTCACCGCGTTGGGGCCGCTGGGAAACCGCCAATCTTACCGACGATGAAAAAGAACTGTGCAATACCGCACTGTGGAAAGCAATGGATGTCGTGATGAAAGTGCCACGTACCCAGCAAACTTGGGGACTGATTCACGCCGATTTGCGCCCATCAAATGTGATTAAAGGCCCCGATGGCAAGTTGACCATCATCGACTTCGATGACGCTGGATACAGCTGGTACCTCTACGATTACGCATCTTCGCTGAGCTTCATCGAGCACGAGCCATACGCGTCCGACCTCGCCAAAGCATGGGTGAAAGGCTACCAAGAAGTCGCCGGCGACTTCACTGACGATGAGCTACACGTGATGAGCGCACTGTCCATGATCCGCCGCCTGCAAATGCTCGGCTGGACCACCAACCACCGCGCCGACGCGCTACCTGACGGTATGGCAGCCGAAGAAGCGCCCGGCAGCGTGATGTGCGCACAGCGGTATCTTGACGATCCGCTGTGGTTACTGCACTAGCTCATGACTGAAATTCATAACTCAATAACTCCATAACTGAACAACTCAACAACTCACATCACACACATTGCACATTGCAATCGCAGATGAACAAAGGGAACGCCATACGGCAATTATGAAATAAGAGAGGAAGGCGGTCATCATGTCTGCCACATCAGTATCAACAACCTCAGGCAGTGGCCTCAGCTCCGTTACGTACGTGCACACGGGCAAAGACTACTTCGAAAAACGACAGCTGAAACGCACTGCAGGCGCATTCGGCCTGTGGGCAATCGGCATTGCCGCAGTTATTTCCGGCGACTTCTCCGGCTGGAACGGCGGCATCGCCCAAGCCGGCTGGGGCGGCATGCTCATCGCCGCACTCGTCGTCTACGCAATGTACGTGCTGATGCTCAACTCAATCTCCGAAATGGCATCCGCAATGCCACACACCGGCGGCGCCTACTCGTTCGCACGCGCAGCAATGGGCCCATGGGGCGGCTTCTTCACCGGACTGGCAGAAACCATCGAATACTTGATGACCGCGGCAACCATCGTCTACTTCTCCTCCGCATACGCTGACGCCATCCTGTCAGATCTCACCGGCTTCTCCCTCGATAACGCTGGCCTGCAATGGGTCTGGTGGCTCGGCTTGTACGCGATCTTCGTCGTCGTCAACTGGCTCGGCGCAGAAACCTCATTCCACTTCGCACAAGTAGTATCCATTGCCGCGCTCGCAATCGTCGCACTGTTCGGTATCGGCGCGATCGTCACTGGCAAAGCTGATTTTGGCACGCTGCTCAACATCACTCCGGAAGCTGGCGGCTCCGCGTTCCTGCCGTTCGGCGCGGGCGCAATCTTCTTCGCAATGCCGTTCGCTATGTGGCTTTTCCTCGGTATTGAACAGTTGCCATTGGCTGCTGAAGAAGTGCGCGATCCGGAACGCAATATTCCTAAGGCTTCGCGTCTGTGCATTTTTACACTCGGCCTGTCCGCGCTGATTATCGTATTCCTCAACCCGGCGGTCATGGGCTCCGCGGCGCTTTCTTCCTCCGATGAGCCGCTGCTGGACGGCTACCGTGCCATCCTGCCTGGCAACCTCGCAGCAGTACTCTCCGCATTCGCGCTTATCGGTCTGCTCGCGTCTATTCAGGGCATTATGTTCGCGTACGGTCGCAACCTGTACTCGCTGTCTCGCGCAGGCTACTACCCAGCGTTCCTTTCGCTCACCGGCAAGAAGAAGACGCCATACTGGGGTCTGATTGTGGGCGCGATTATCGGCTTTGCAGCCCTGTTTATCATCGCGTACGGCGGTGATGGTGCCGGCTCGGTAGTGTTGAACATCGCCGTGTGGGGTGCAGTGCTCGCGTACCTGCTGCAAATGGTGTCGTACGTGCTGCTGAAGCGCAATATGCCTGATATTAAGCGCCCGTTCGTCTCCCGATTCGGTACTCCGGGCGCGGTTGTTGCCGGCTTGCTCGCATTTGCGATTTTCGTCGCTGTGCTGCTCAACCCAGATTATCGACTCGCGGTGTACGCGATGGTGGTGATCTACCTGCTCGCTACGATTTTCTTCGCCGTGTATGGTCGCAAGCACCTTGTGCTCTCTCCGGAGGAGGAGTTTGCAGCCTCCGGTGGTAAGGCTGAATACCGTACTGACGACTGACAATACCGCGACTGATAACGCTGGTATCGCTGCTAGCTCTGCGATACCAGTCCTGATATAGACGATCCCTCGAATGCTTACTCTCCTTGCATTCGAGGGATTTTGCGTACGCATACAGTGCTCGCATATTGTTCAACCATTTATTGCATTGCACCGCAAATGGTTTGTTACCGTGACGTATACAACGCCGGCAATCGAGCAATATTCGCGGATTATCCTCGCCAGTAACCACAAACCGTATCCATTAACCACAAAGCAAAGAAGGAATCATGGCAACCCGATCCACCATCATGGACACCAACAGTTTCCGCCCAGAAATGGCCGCAGCCCTCGACCCTGAAACGCGCAAACTCACCGAGGAGCGCGACGTGCTCGGCCCCGCCTACCGCCTGTTTTACCGCAACCCAGTGCACCTGGTAAAAGGTCGCGGCTCTCACCTGTGGGATGCTGACGGCGTTGAATACTTGGACGTATACAACAACGTGGCATCGGTCGGCCACTGCCATCCGCGCGTGGTAGAAGCCCTGTCCAAGCAAGCATCACTGCTCAACACGCACACTCGCTACCTGCATGAGAACATCCTCAACTACGCGGAAGATATCCTCTCGACCATGCCGGACGAGCTCGACCGCATCATGTTCCAGTGCACTGGCTCTGAAGCCAACGATCTGGCCGTGCGCGTTGCACAAACCTACACCGGCGGCGAAGGCGTTATCGTCACTCATGAGGCATACCACGGCAACTCGGCGCTCACCTCCAAGCTTTCGCCAGCCCTCGGTACTGCGCAAACGCTCGGCCTGACGATGCGCATGATTCCTACGCCAGACACCTACCGTCTGGTCATCGGTGGCAAGCCGGCCGCAGAATGCACTGCTGAAGAATTCGGCAATTGGATGGCGGGCGAAGTGCGCAAGGCCGTTGCAGACATGAACCGTCACGGTATTAAGTTCGCTGCCCTGCTCGCCGATTCCATCTTCTCCTCTGATGGCGTTTATCCGGATCCAGTCGGCTATTTGAAGCCGGTTATCGACACCGTGCACGAGCTCGGCGGCGTGTGGATCGCCGACGAGGTGCAGCCTGGCTTCACGCGCACTGGCGACGCGTTCTGGGGCTTCGGCCGCCAGGGCATTGTGCCTGACTTGGTTACCTCTGGAAAGCCGATGGCTAATGGCCTGCCTACCTCGCTGATGGCTGCTCGCCACGAAGTACTCGAACCGTTTGCCGGCTCGATCCCATACTTCAACACCTTCGGTGGCAACCCGGTGTGCATGGCCGCCGCGCAAGCTGTGCTTGATGTCATGCGCGACGAAGACACGATGGGCAACGCTAAGCGCGTTGGCAAGATCTTCAAGGATGCGGTTATCGCATTGCAGGCATCCCACCCGTGCATTGGCGACGTGCGCGGCGCTGGCCTGTACATTGGCTGCGAAATCGTCAAGCCGGGCACCAAGGAGCCTGATCAGAAAACCGCGTTGGACATCCTCGAAACCCTGCGCGACAACCACATCCTCACCTCCGTGTGCGGCCGCTTCGGCAACATCCTCAAGCTGCGCCCGCCGCTGGTCTTCAGCGAATCCGACGTGGACTGGTTCATCGACGGATTCACCAAGACGCTCGAAACGTTGAAGATCTGAGCGATACGGCTCTGATCTGATTCGTTGATTGAGCTGTGAACACCTCCGGGCCCTGCAATGGGCCCGGCTGTTTTATATTCGAGGAGAACATCATGACGAGCGAAGAAGAGAAGACGACCGTTCACATTCCCGCGCAGCAGCTCGCTCAACGGTTACGCGTCATGATTCGCGAGCGCGAATTGAAGCCAGGGGAGCGGTTAGGCGCCGAACGTGATCTTGCTGCTCGGCTAGAGGTGACGCGGTACGATTTGCGTACAGCTCTTGCGATTCTTGAACGCAGTCATGAAATCAGTCGCAAAATCGGGCGCGGTGGCGGCATCGTCGTGTCTGATAATCGGCTGGAGCGCAATATTAATACGCTCGAATCGTTGCCGGTTATTGCTCGGCGGCAAGGCTTGGAAATCACATCCAAAGTCATACAAGCCTCGATTACCCCAGCTTCACCATCTGATATCAGACTCCTCTCATTGCGTGAGCCCAACCCAACGGTGTATGAGATTGTGCGATTGCGGTATCTTAACGGCACACCGTTATCCATTGAAACGAACCATCTGCCAGTGCTCCTGTTCCCTGACCTGCTGAGCCGCGATCTCACTACGCCGTTTTATGGCATTTTCGAACGGTTCTACGATGTGCACCCCATGAATGTTGACGAAACATTGGAATCAGTGCTTGCGAGCCCGGAAGAATCGCAGCTGTTAGGTGTTACCAATGCAACGCCACTGATTCAAATCCAGCGCGTTGCCCTCGACCAAGCAGCACGGCCATTTGAACGAGCCATAGAAATCTTTCTCGCCGATCGAATCCGATTCACCATGCACCACTCCGGCTACGTGCGCCTCTCCGCAATGAAAGGCTGAGGGGGTATGTCAGTCCTGCTCGTTGCGTGTCGGCTTGCGGCGGTAGTGTTGGGCACATGCTTGATATTCAATTCATTCGTGAACATGCTGACATCGTGAAGGAATCGCAGCGCAAGCGCGGCGAGTCCGTCGAGCTGGTCGACGAGGTACTCAAGTCTGATGAAACCCGCCGTACTGCCCTCAAGGAATTCGAAGCTGCCCGCGCGCAGCAGAAGGAAATCGGCAAGAAGGTTGCCGCTGCTCCTGCTGACGAGAAGGCCGCGCTGATCGCACAGACCAAGGAACTTGCTGCCAAGGTCTCCGAATACAAGGCCACCGCGGACGCTGCTGCCGAAGAGTACACCACCGCTATGTGGAAGCTCTCCAACATCGTCGAGCCGGAAGCTCCGGAAGGTGGCGAAGACGATTACGTCGTCGTCAAGAAGGTCGGCACCATTCGCGACTTCGCAGCCGAAGGCTTCGAGCCGAAGGACCACCTGACCCTCGGCACTGAGGTTGCTGGCATTGATATGCGCCGCGGTGTGAAGGTCGGCGGCTCCCGCTTCTACTTCCTGCGCGGCGCAGTCGCCCGCATGCAGATCGCTATGCTGACCATGGCCGTCGACCAGGCTGAGCAGCACGGCTTCGTGCTCGCCATCACCCCGACGCTCGTGCGCCCTGAAGTCATGGCTGGCACCGGCTTCCTCAACTCCCACTCTGACGAAATCTACCGTCTGCGCGAGCCTGACGACCAGTACCTCGTCGGCACGTCCGAAGTGGCGCTCGCCGGTATGCACGAGAACGAGATCCTCGACCTGAACAATGGCCCGCTGCGCTACTGCGGTTGGAGCTCCTGCTACCGCCGCGAAGCCGGCGCTGCTGGTAAGGACACCTCCGGCATCATCCGCGTGCACCAGTTCGACAAGGTCGAAATGTTCGTGTACGCCAAGCAGGAGGACTCCTACGCGGAGCACCAGCACCTGCTCGAAATGGAGCAGGAGATGCTCGCCAAGGTCGAAGTGCCGTACCGCATTATCGACACTGCTGCTGGCGACCTCGGCTCCTCTGCTGCTCGTAAGTTCGACTGCGAGGCGTGGGTGCCGACCCAGGGCCGCTACCGTGAGCTGACCTCCACCTCGAACTGCACTGAGTACCAGGCTCGCCGCCTGAACATCCGTGAGCGCACCGAAGACGGCTCGACCCGCCCGGTGAGCACTCTGAACGGTACGCTGGCTACCACTCGTTGGCTCGTCGCGATCCTCGAGAACCACCAGCAGAAGGACGGCTCCATCGAGATCCCGAAGGCTATGCGTCCGTACATGGGCGGCAAGGAAGTCATCGAGCCGACGAAGTGGGAGGCGTGACGTTCGTCACGCCTGCTGTATCCTGCGTCGCGCACGGCCGCTGTCGCTGTGCGCGGCTACAGACAGTCCACTGGACTGTCCGTCACATGGGAAGCGTGATTTCGCTGACCACCCCAGCTGTATAATTGAACATTGTGCGCAATCGCGGTTACCGCGTCGCGCACTAAGGACAGATGTCTGAGCGGTCTAAAGAGACGGTCTTGAAAACCGTTGTGGGGCAACCCACCGCGAGTTCGAATCTCGCTCTGTCCGCCTCTAAGGGCTTCGGCGCGCAATACTTTGCAAGCGTCGGAGCCCTTTTCGCGTTGTGCTGGCGACCTGATGATGACGATCAAGTGCATAGAATGATCAATCAGCAATCTTGATAGACTGAGATGCGACACTGTAACATGCGGTGTCCCCGTTGATATGACGGGCCGTTACCGGCGGAAGCTGGTAGCAAAAAGGCCCGGTGCTGGAACATCGGGCCTTGATGTGGTTATCGGCTTTCGCCCCTAACCAAAGGTTACGAAATGAATCATATCACGATGCACGGCACTCTGACCGTGAACGGACGCATGGTCATCGTTCATGTGGGCGATGGTGAAGCGACGGCCACGGTTGACGGCACGCACTTCAATGTGCGCAGCCTGTGGCAGCTCTACCAGTTGCTGAGACTGCTCGTGTAGCGGTCATTAAAGGGCGCGGTGCCTGTAGTTGGGTGTCGCGCTCGTAACCTGAAATCGTACCGTTGACATGCAGCATAATTGCGCGCGCCGAAGCCCTTTTCGCGTTGTGCTGGCAGGGCAAGTGGGAGTCATGGGGATGGTTACATGTCGCGGATGGCGTAATCGGTGGAAGGAACATCCACGCGATAGCGTGCGCGCATTAGGATGGTGAGCATGACAGATTCTGTACCATCTACGCCCGGCGTATGGGCGAACCCTCTGCGTGACCCGAGGGATCTGCGCCTTCCCCGCATTGCGGGACCGTGCAGCATCGTGATCTTCGGTGTCACCGGCGATCTTTCCCGCAAGAAACTACTACCTGCTATTTATGACCTGGCTAACCGTGGTCTGTTGCCGCCAAGCTTCGGCTTGACCGGCTTCGCGCGCCGCGATTGGACAGAAGATCACTTCCGTGATTTTGTCAAAGAGCATGTGCAAGCGCACTGCCGCACCCCGTTCCGTGAATCGACATGGACGCAGTTGGCGAAGGGCATCCGCTTCGTACAAGGAACGTTTGATGATCCCGCCGCATTCGCACGCTTAAGCGACACGGTTGCTGAGCTGGATCGTGATCGCGGCACGCGCGGTAATCACGCGTTCTACATGTCAGTGCCGCCTCGCGCGTTCCCACAAGTCTCCCGCCAGCTGGCCGACTGCGGTTTGGCCCGCTCCAGCGAGGGGGCTTGGCGCCGCGTGATTATCGAAAAGCCGTTCGGTCATGACCTGGAAAGTGCCAAGGAACTCGACCGCGTCGTTTCCGAAGTATTCGACCCGTCAAGCGTGTTCCGCATCGACCACTATCTTGGCAAGGAAACTGTGCAGAACATCATGGCGCTGCGCTTTGCCAATTCGATGTACGAGCCGATCTGGAACGCCAACTATGTTGACCACGTGCAGATCACCATGGCTGAAGATATCGGCGTTGCTGGTCGTGCCGGCTACTATGACGGCATCGGTGCGGCGCGCGATATTATTCAGAACCATTTGCTGCAGCTGCTCGCGCTCACCGCTATGGAAGAGCCAGTTTCGTTCACTGCGTCCGATTTGACTGCTGAGAAAACGAAGATCCTCTCCGCCGTGCGCCTGCCAAAGGATCTAGCAGCACACACCGCTCGCGGTCAGTACGCCGCAGGTTGGCAGGGATCTCACGATGTGGTCGGTTATCTGGAAGAAAAGGGCATCAACCCCGCCTCCACTACCGAAACCTATGCGGCTATTCGTCTTGATATTGATACTCGCCGCTGGGCTGGCGTGCCATTCTACCTGCGTACCGGCAAGCGCTTGGGTAAGCGCGTCACCGAGATCGCTGTTGTGTTTAAGCGCGCACCGCACCTGCCGTTTGAATCGACGGCAACGCGCGAGCTTGGCAAGAACGCGATCGTAATTCGCGTGCAGCCAGATGAGGGCGTGACCATGCGTTTCGGTGCTAAAGTGCCGGGCGGCTCATCGATGGAAGTGCGCGATGTGTCGATGGACTTCAGCTACGGCCGCTCCTTTACGGAAAGCTCTCCGGAAGCCTACGAGCGTCTGATTTTGGACGTGCTGCTGGGAGACCCGCCACTGTTCCCAACCACTGAAGAAGTCAACTTGTCGTGGAAGATTCTCGACCCGATTGAAGACTTCTGGTCTACGCTCGGCCAGCCGCAACCATATCGTGCTGGAACGTGGGGCCCGGAAGAGGCTGATGAAATGCTGGCTCGTGATGGACGCCATTGGAGGATGCCATGATCATCGAACTGCCGAACACGCGTACGCGCGAAATTTCGCGCAAAATCGACGAACTGCATGAGGAGCGCGGCGAATCAGCAACCGGCCGTGTGCTCACCTTGCTGATTTCCACGAATGAGGATGAGCTGGAGCACGCATTGGAGCTCGCGAATGCTGCAAGCCGTGAGCACCCGTGCCGTGTGATTGCGATTAGTCCGAAGAAGGGTGCTGCGGCTGTTGCAGACCATCCGGAGCCAGCTGATGACGCTGATGCGGATACGAACAGTGCTGATTCCAACCTTGATGCACAAGTGCGCTTTGGTGCTGATGCAGGTGCAGGCGAGATTATCGTGCTGCACCCGCGCGGCGGTCTTGTTCACCATCCGGACACGCTGGTGATACCGCTGTTGGTGCCGGATGCGCCGGTTGTGGCATGGTGGCCGACTGAAGCGCCAGCCAATCCGTCAAAGGACCTGCTGGGTGCGATGGCCCGCAGCCGTATTACTGACGCGCTGCGCTCCTCGAACCCGTACCGCACGATCGAAGATCTGCGCCGCAACTGGTCGCCGAAGAACGTGGACATGTCATGGACACGCTTGACAGTATGGCGCGCAATGCTGGCCACGATGCTCGACCAGCCGCCACACCTGCCGATCAGCACTGTGCGCGTAACCGGTCCGAAGGGCTTCCTGCCGATGGATCTGCTCGCCGCATGGCTGCGACTGAAGCTCAACGTGCCGGTGATCGTTGAGGATGTGCCGGGCGCTACCGCCGTAACTGGCGTGTACTTGACGCGCTCCGACGGTGTGCTCAGCCTCGAACGCCCGAACGCGGAAGAAGGCATTGCGGTAATCAGCATGCCTGGCCAGTCGCCGCAAACCATCAGTGTGCCGGCCCGAACGCTCGAAGAATGCTTGAGCGAGGAGCTGCGCCGACTCGACCCTGATGAGGTGTATGCGGAAGTCATCACCAAAGGCTGGGATTTGATTCACCCGCGCGATTAAGCCATAACTACACGCGGGGGAGTAGCTCACTGGTTATCCATGCGCGATCAGCAGTAGCTGGTCGCGCATGCGCGTATGTAAGGCGTCTCAGGCACTGCAGCAATAGGCGGAGCGTGGGCTGGACAGCCTGCAGCGTATCGTATTGGTTGTTCGAATATATAAGGGGGCTTTATGGCTCAACGAAAGATGGTCACGTATCCAAGCCCGGAGACGCTCGCGCAAGCCGTAGCTGTGCGCACACTGACCACCATCAAAAAACTACTCGACGAAGGCCATGAACGCGTTGATATTGCGCTCACTGGTGGCACTGACGGCAACCGTGTGCTAGCTGCAATCGGCAGTGACCCACTGTCCGGCGTTATCGACTGCTCGCGACTGCACATCTGGTGGGGTGACGAGCGATTTGTTGCCGCTGACGATCCTGATCGTAACGCGGTACAAGCGCGTGAAGCATTGCTCAACAAGCTCGTAGCATCAGGAATCCTGCCGGAAGCGAATATTCACGAAATGCCAGCGGACACGCGCAGTGCTGAAACAATCGCTGCCGCAACGCCGGAAGAAAACGATGCTGTGCTCGCAGACGCTGCCGCACGCTACCAGCAGGAGCTCATCGACCAGTTGGGTGACGAGCCGGTATTGGATATTGCCATGTTCGGCGTTGGGCCCGACGCGCACTTTGCGTCACTGTTCCCAGGGCGCGCTGAAGTATTGATCGACGATCCGCATGTACTGACCGCTGGCGTACGCGACTCGCCGAAGCCGCCGCCACTGCGCGTGACGCTTACCGTGCCGATGATCGCTCGCTCGCGTCACACATGGGTATTCGCCTCCGGTACGCGCAAAGCCGACGCAGTCGCTCAAGCATTCGCGAAACCGTGCAACCCGCAAGCTCCCAGCTCCTTCGCCGACGGTGAAGAACTCCTCTGGGCCGTCGACAAAGACGCCGCCAGCAAACTGGAGTAAGGATTTTGATGCCCCTTGGCCCCCTCGGCTGAGGGGGCTGTCAGCGAAGCTGACTGGGGGAGCGTCACCACAATTACACTATTCAGTATTTTGACAGTGCGGATGCATATACAAAGAGCCGCAGTAAACGGATTTTGAGAATCAGGATTCTTTCCGTTTACTGCGGCTCTTTTATGCTTAAGGATCAGGCTTCAATCTCCGGGCGACCATCCTCGATCTGCAATTATGGACTCGCCTGCGGCGAGACTCAATGTTTCCTCGCGGCTGTCGCCGCTCGGCCGAAGACTGAGCGCAGTCCACCGGACTGCGCTCTCGTCCTACGATCTCCGCTACGCTTCGATCTCCGGACGACCGTCTTCAGCCCATAACGTATGGAACGCGCCAGGCATGTCTACGCGCTGGTAGGTGTGGGCGCCGAAGTAGTCGCGTTGGCCTTGGATCAGGGCGGCGGGCAGACGCGGGGAGCGCAGACCATCGAAGTACTCCAGCGAGGAGGCGAACACCGGCACCGGAATACCGAAGGAGATTGCGCGAGAAACCACGCGACGCCACGAGCGCTCAGCAGTCTCAATCGCATCCTTGAAGTACGGTGCGAACAGCAGCGACACATTCGCCTCGCCGGACTCGAACGCTTCAGAAATACGGTTCAGGAACTTCGCGCGAATAATGCAGCCGCCACGCCAAATGCGTGCCACCGCAGCCAGATCAATCTTCCAGTCGTACACCTTCGCAGCTTCAGTAATCTCATTGAAGCCCTGCGCGTACGCGACAATCTTGGAAGCGTACAGTGCCTCGCGAATATCGTTAATGAACGCGATCTTATCCTCTTCAGCCATCGGCACCACGCCGGAGGGGCCTTCGAAGTCCTGCTTTTGCGCTTCAGCACGCAGCTCAGTCTGGCCAGACAGGCCACGAGCAAACACAGCCTCAGCAATACCAGTCACCGGCACCGCCAGATCCAGTGCAGACTGCACAGTCCACGTACCAGTGCCCTTCATGCCAGCGTGGTCAACAATCACATCCACCAGCGGCTTGCCAGTCTTCTTATCAACCTGGTGCAGCACCTCAGCAGTGATCTCAATCAGGTACGATTCCAGCTCAGTCTTATTCCACTCTTCGAACACGTCGCCAATCTCAGCCGGCGTCATGCCCAGCGCGCGGCGCATCAGATCGTAGCTTTCGGAGATGAGCTGCATGTCAGAGTACTCAATACCGTTGTGCACCATCTTGACGAAGTGGCCAGCGCCATTCTCGCCAATATGCGTCACGCACGGCTCGCCTTCAGCCTTCGCTGCGATCGACTCGAAAATCGGCTTCAGCGTCTTCCAAGACTCCTCAGTGCCACCAGGCATCATCGAAGGTCCAAGCAGTGCGCCTTCCTCACCGCCGGAAACACCGCAGCCCACAAAGTGCATGCCACGCGCAGCAATCGCCTTCTCGCGGCGAATCGTATCCGGGAAGTGTGCGTTGCCAGCGTCGACGATAATATCGCCCGGCTCCATCAGATCAGCCAGCTGGTTGATCATGTCATCAGTCGGCTCGCCAGCCTTCACCATGATGATCGCCGTACGCGGCTTCTTCAGCGAATCCACAAACTCAGCCATCGTCTTAGCGGGGAAGAACTGACCTTCGTCACCGTGCTCGGCAATGAGCTTCTCAGTACGCGAATAATGACGGTTGAACACTGCTACCTTGTTGCCGTGGCGGGCAAGGTTGCGAGCGAGGCTAGCACCCATGGCGGCCAGGCCGACAACACCAACGTTTGCTTCAGCGGTCATGCTGTTTCCTTCCAATAGGACCAATATTCGTTACTAGTGTAAGAAAGGCGCCCTACGTGGAACGGTGCGCGTCCACCGACAGCATAGTGATCTACACGATACGACGGTCAGCAGCCCAGCGCGTCAACTCTGTACGATTCGACAACTGCAATTTGCGCAGCACGCTCGACATGTGCGTTTCCACCGTTTTGATAGAAATAAACAGCTCTGCAGCAACCTCTTTGTACGTGTAACCGCGCGCAATCAGTCGCATAACCTCCTGTTCGCGCGTGGACAGTCGATCAAGCTCCTCATCATGCGCTGGCGAGCCATTCGCTGCACGGTTTGCCGCATCAAGCGGCGCGCCTTGGAATGCGGATAGTACAAAACCAGCCAGCTTCGGCGAGAATACCGCATACCCCTCGTGCACTTGTTTAATCGAAGAAATCAGATCATCGCCGGTAATGGTTTTCGTCACATACCCGCGCGCGCCAACGCGAATAACCGAGCCAACATCCTGCGGAGAATCCGACACGGAGAGCGCCAGAAACGCCGAAGAGGGGGAGAGCGGCTGCGATTTCGCGAGGATTTCCGCGCCGCCACCGCCTTCACCGCCCGGCACGTGCACGTCTAACAGCACTACATCCGGTTGAGTATCGGCGATCATCGCCACCGAACCCTCTACGTCAGCAGCCTGGCCGACGATGTTGAAATACGGTTGCAGTGTGGCAATTACGCCGGCGCGGAACATTTCATGATCATCAACAACAGCCACGCGAATCGGCGTGTGTTGTGCTGCCGCGCTCGCTGGTGGTTCAGCAGTTCCGTTTGGGTGTGCGGCGTTTGGGTGTGCGGCGTTTGTGTGTGCGGTGTTTGTGTGTGCGGTGTTTGTGTGTGCGGTGTTTGTGTGTGCGGTGTTTGTGTGTGCTCCGCTGGTGTGCATAGTCATCGCTTTCCTTCTTCTCCACTGTCATCGTAACCGTTTGCAGCTGGGTACGCTGATGATCCCGGCGGAGTCGCAATCGGCATATGCATGCGCACTTCAGTACCCCAGCCCGGCCGTGACACGATTTCTACCGTGCCGCCGCGCCGGCGAATACGCCCGATAATCGACTCGCGAATACCAAGCCGACCTTCTGGAATATGTTCGACATCGAATCCTTCGCCGTGATCGCGCACGAACACTTCCACTTGCGTGTCACTAGCCTCGCAATACACGGAGATGGGCTCGCCGCCATGCGTGACCGCATTGATCAACGCTTGGCCTGTAGCGTCAAGCAGCGCGTCAGTTTGCGCACTCGGCCGCGCGTCGCCAACAGTGACGACTTCAATCGGCTTACCATGCTCATCTTCCACGCGCGCTGCAATATCTTTAATACCAGCGCTCACCGAACGGTCAGACGTAGTGCGCTCCTGATACAGCCATTCGCGCAGTTCACGCTCCTGCTGGCGTGCAAGCGAAAACACCGTCTGCGGATCATCACTATGCAACTGAATAAGCGCGAGCGTTTGCAACACGCCATCATGCAAGTGCGCAGTCATATCAGCACGCTCTTCCTCACGTTCTTTGAGGGCTCGTTCAATACTGAGTGAGCGCACTAGCGCGCTCACCCACGGCACAATAGCCAGCAGTACGGCTACCAGCAGCAAGCCGCCGCCGAAAATAATGCGGCGAGGAGACGCACCCCAGCCAGGGAATGTGCTATTGAGCACGAAAATCACATAGCCAACAAACAGCAATCCGACTCCACCCAGCATCGTGGGCAGTTTGCCGCTCGGCGCGTCAAAACGAGACCATGCCAGCACGAGCCCCGCCAGCATCGTTACTAGTGGTATGAACAGTTCTTGGCCGTTGGTAACTGCTAGCAATACAGCCAATGCCAGCATAATGATGCCAGCAAGCGCTACCAGTGACGGTTTTGGCGCGCGCCTGAGTGCTGCGAACAAGCCTTCGACAGTGCCTTCAGCGGCTGCGCTCTCACGTTCGCTGGTAAAAGCGTTGCTATTGCCATCAGCACGATCATCGCTCTCGCCAACACCAGCATTGTGGCGTGCAAGGGGCGATTGTGCAGCCGAGCGTTCCCGCGCGCGAGCAGCCTCAACAGGGTCGCCAACTGGCACGAACATCCACAAAAACACGTAGGCGACGATGCCCGCGCCGCCAGCCAAAGCGGCCGCAACGAACACCAACCGTATCAGCCACGTTGGCGCGCCGAGATGCAAGGCAATACCACGGCATACGCCTACAAACATGCGGCCTTTCGGTGGGCGCATGAGCGGCAGCTTAGACGGTAGCAGCGGCGTTGGGGCCTCGGGTGGGGCGCTCGCATACGCCGAGTTTGGGCCGACCGGGCTGCCCGGGGGCATGGGGAAGCCCGTTGGATATTCGGTTGCGGATTGGCTCATAATCCCATTGTGCTGCGTACAGCATCCTGACGGGAACTTTTGCGAGGGGTTTCGGGGAATAATCAGGGTGTTCCCCGATAAGAATGGCAGTTCGGGGTTGCTGTAATAGAAGTATGAGTAATTACAACGACTATGGTGCAGGCAATGGCTCGTACCCTGCTGGCAATCCTGGAAACTGGCAGGGCGGCTGGCAAGGCGGTCAAGGCGGTCAGAAGCCGCCGAAGCGATTTGGCGCGTCGTTTTTTGCGTGGATTCGCCGCAGTGGCATGATGCGCGGCGACGACCGTTGGATTGGCGGTGTATGTAGCGGCTTGGCTGCGCGACTGGGGTGGAGCCCCACGTTAGTGCGTGCCCTGGTATTGGGCAGTGCAGTGTTGGGCGGGTTCGGCTTGGCGTTGTATGCGATTGCGTGGGTGCTGCTGCCGGACGCGCGCGATGGTCGCATTCTTGCTGAAGAGCTGATCGCCGGACGCTGGGATTGGAATATGCTGGGCGCGATTATCGTGCTGGTGATGACGCTGGCTATTCCTGGTGTTGGATTTGCGGTGATATTAGCCGCAGCGTTGGTGTTGTGGGCGCTGGTACAAAGCGCGAACCGGCAGTTGCATGGGTACGGATTCGGCTATCACGGGCCGAAGCCGGGCCAGCCGGGGTGGCCTGGTCAGCCCGGTCTGCAGTGGCAGCCAGGTCAGTCGGGCCAGTCGGGTCAGCCAGGTCAGTCGGGTCAGTCGGGTCAGTCGGGCCAGCCGAGCGGCATGCCGTATGGTAGTCAGCCAGCACCCGGCGCTCAGCCGTACGGCGCAGTGCCTCAGCAGCCTCAGCAGCCTCAGCAGACTCAGCCTAGTGCAGCTCCTGCGCAAGCCGCAGCGCCATCGTCGACCGCGTACCCATATAACAGTCAGCCGACGCCCACGCAACCGCAGTCTGATACGGCGAGTGCTGCCGGGCCAATTCCGGTCGCGAACGCTGACGCTATGCCAGTAGGGGAGACGCCGTTGAGCGCTGCGGTGCCAACGACTCCGCCAACGACCCCATCGATGACTTCGCCATATCGTGCCCCGAAACCGCGTGGCACAGTGAGGGTTGCGCGTCGCAAGCCGGCTGGTTTTGTGCTTACGAGCATTATGTTTGGGCTGATGCTCGTCTCTGCGGCGATTGCCGTGTTGACGATGCCTGATCTTTCGATTGAAACAATCATTCGCGTGTCTACATTCTGGATTGTCGGCGTATGCGTGGTGTTGGGCATCACACTGGTGATACTTGGCGTGAAAGGCCGGCGCGCTGGTGGCTTGCATCCGCTCGTGTGGCTTACCGCTATACTCGCGGTGTGCGTGCTGGGTACCAACGTAACGTACACGGTGGTGACTCGGGATGCGTGGCAAACTGATGGCGTGTGGTGGGCGGTTTCCGGCTCCACGTCGTACGGGGCTACTGAAGATCAGCGCAATGTACTGCGTAATCGTGGCGTGAAATTCGATGGCAAAGACTACGACCAGTCGCTAGTGCACATCAACATGACCGATGATCTGTGGAGCGAACCGCATTCCGTATCGCTCAATGATGGCACGACCATGAATTCATCCTGCCCAACCGGCGAGGTGACTATCTCGACCTATAAAGCGCGCGTGATCATCACGCTGCCTGAAGGATGCACGTTTGGGTTTAGTGATGGGCATAATCGCAACGCGTGGTCTGGTGGCATTAACGCTATTGGCAGCCGGTATGCGATGGTTGATGGACTGAGAAACACGGTTATTGGCTGGGATTTTGATATGCCAGACAGTGATTTTTCGGCGGATACTGACAGTGATTTTTGCAGTAATGGTTCTGCTGATTGGATTCGGGATAGTTACAACACAATGCCAGCCGATGGCCCTGAACTGATTATTAATGTTCCGTATGCCATTCAAGGCAAGGTTGCTGTACGTTACCAGACTCCAGATCGTGGTGCCTGCCCAACTCAGCAGCTCATACCGTGAGCCCGCTGCTATCTACTGATTGCACGCATGTGAGTCATACTGTTCACTTTTTGCACGATGGAGTAATCATGAACGAACATAAGGATACAAGCGCGGTAGAGCCTGTGGACTCGAATGAGCAGGACGTAACACTTGCTGATTTCGAGCGCACTGAAGCATTGCCGCTGGCAGATACACAGCCCACACAGACTATGCCGACTACGCAGACCACGCAGGCGGATGCGCAGGATGACACGGTTGCAATGCCACAGGTTCATGCCGCCGAGGGTGATACTGCGGTGTTGCCTGCAATGGAGACGAATACTGATGCGGCTGACACCACCACGGTACTGCCGCAGTCTGCTGGTGATGATGGTGATAGCGATGCGCAGACGGTAACAATGCCACATGTGGCTACCGAAACTGGCGATGATAATACTGCCGATACCGAAATTGACGATGCTGATTCAGCGACGATTGATTTTGGCGCATTCGATGATGTGACCCTCGAAACACCCGAATCTGAGCCGTCGTTGACTGCTGACACTGACGGTGAGCCAGCTGATACACCAGCTGATACGCCAGCATCAGCATCAACTCCCGGCGCGCAATCAGTACCGTTGTATAGCACCGCGCAGCCGCAATCGGCGCCCGGACCATACGTGCAGGTGCCATCAATGCAATTCGAGCCGCCGGTAATCCAGAAAACCGGCTTGAGCAGCGGCACGATTGTACTGGGCGTGTTCATGCTGATTATCGGCCTGATTGGTCTGATTATTGGGCTTTATGGAGTGACGCTGCCGCTTACCTTGCTGTCTTGGATTAGCGACGATCCGCGCGTGCTGTTTGCTATCGGCTGTGCGAGTATTGGTGGACTACTGATTCTCGTGGCCATTATCTGGTCGATTATCAAAGTAATCAGCAACAGTCGCAGTAACAAATCGACCACCGATCAGGCTTGATTTTTCTTGTTGTGTGCATATCCGGTTTACTCAGACGGTTTTCTGGCGTCTGAGTAAACCGGATATGCACACAACTGTATGTATTGCGATTTATTGCGCGGCCTCAGCTTCCGCAAGATCGGCGAATCCGCCAAGCCGCACGGTGTTGGCAATCGTCTCTTCCGTGAGATTATGCCCTTGCGCCGCCAGCTGCTCTACGAACTGCGTGTAGAGGTCAAGCGTGGCCTGAGAATACGTACCAAGCTCACCGCGCAAATATGTTTCAAATGACGTGGCCGCAGGCGTATCCTCACTGGTAGTCAGTACGCGCATAGCCTGCCCGAGCTTCGGGTATCGTTCGCGAAAATCCGCTGCCCACGCCACTTGCTGGCTGATAATCCGCTCCTGCTGGGCAATGCGTTCCTTGGACAACTGCGGAATATACGGTTCGATATTCGCATGGAATTCCGCCGGCGCCGTGGAGGCCATCATACGACCGTATTTCTCCGTGATGAGATTGCGGCCGATACGATCCGCCTCGGTCAAATCAGCTAAATAACTAGTCAACAATGGTTCTGGCCAAGTTAAAAACTGGCTGGAACGCATTTGCTGAAACACTGGCCAATTGCCTTGGCAGGCAGCACGCCCACCCTCATTATTTGTGCGCTGGAACTGATCCCATTCGCGTTGCACAATACGTTCGATCAGCGTAGTGGTCATAGTGGTTCTTTCTCTTCAAGACTTATGATCTACAAACTGTGCAAGCACGCTTCAGTGCTGTGAATATGCTCTTCCACATATGGCCGCTGCCATTCAAGGAAGGTTTCGCTACTGCGCGTCAGCCCTTCGCGTTGCAATTCGTCGACGACTGCACTGCAAATATCGTCAATCGTGCTCGACACTTGTGCGACGGCTGGAGCTGCACCCTTACCGCCTTCGCCAAAACCAGCGCCGCCGTAGCAAGTTGCAGAACTCAATCGCAGGAGTGTCTCCAACTGTTCGCAAACGCCCGCTAGACGCGTAGAAATACGACCTGATAGGCGCCGCAGCGCAGCAAACTGCCATTTGTAGTACGGCAGATAGCCAACGGTTACTGGATTATTGATCAGGAATACCAGTGAAGCGGTCGCTTGAACAAACTCATGAATAGACAGCCACGCTGCCGCACCATCGCCACGCTTCAACATGCGCGGCACATTGTATTGCCCAGCTTGCGCCATCATGCCAATACGCTGAGAAATCAAAGCAAGTCGCACATCATCAGGCATGGTTTTAAACCCTTGCCGTTCAGCAAGAAATGCGCCCAGTGGGTCAGCGAACACTTCACCATTGGTGGCCGCAGCGAGCGTTGCCTCATCGAGCGCCAGCCATTCATGCGGTGCGTTACCGTCAGGGGCTTGACGGTAACCGGTGATCGACTCAAAAAAATCACCGATTGCAAATACGCCATCACGTCGGTTAGCACCCTGCGCGCGCGGTGTTGACGTACGCGGGCCGAAACCCATAAACGTGGAAGGCAACGCCTCATAATCGGCTTGTAGGCGCTCGCCGATTACTGCATAATCCTCATCGGTGAGCCACAGGCAGAAGCGCGGGCCAAAATCATGATCGCGTGAAATCTCATCATCAAAGCCATAGCATTCCGAACCATGACCAACGAGGCCAGCTGCAATACGCCCCTGATATTCAGGGTATCGTTCGGCAATCATTGGCTTGCCATACGCTTGCCAATAAGCGCGAGCAAGCTGCAATCCAGAACGAATCGCAGGCGCTGCGGTCGCTGCAGTCGCAGCGGTAGGTGTATCGGTGCTGACAGCGTTCGCATTGTCAGTAACGTTTGCACTGCCAGTAACGTTTGCACTGCTGGCAACGTTCGCACCGGTATTGGCATCAGTATCACTGCCGATGTTGCTCTTCGATTGATTTGCGTCGCTTTCGGCTTTGCTCGCAGTGCTCACAGTATCGCCTGCTGCGTGCAATGCTGCTTCAGCCTGTTGCAAATTATCCGCAGTAATCCGCCAATAATCAGTGTTCTTGCCGTAGCATTCCTCGATAACTGCCAGCGCGCGCTGATAGCCATCGACCGCATCCGCATAGCGTTGTTCAGCAAAGCATACTTGCGCAAAACCAGCGAGCGCGGACGCAAAATGTGCAGAATGCTCCAAATGGCCAGTTCGGTAGATGTCTAACGCGCGCGCAGCATGCTCATGCGCTTCATCAAGTTTGTTATCCGCAAGCAATGCCAGCGCTAGATTCGTATGCGAGCTAGCAACATCAATATCCGCATCCGGATTCACGCTCGATGCTTCAACAATGCGCAGTGCTTCACGCAGCTCCGCTTGCGCTTGCTGTGGCCGATTCGTCTCGCTGTAGACCATGGACAAATTATTGTGCAGTGCGGCAAGTCGGCGATCGGTGGGGGAGAAGACGCGTGCGCACGCATCTTGTGCTTGACGGTAGAGATCTTCGGCTTGATCGTACTGGTGTGCTGCGCGCATTGCGGTAGCGCAGTTGATGAGTGTGGTTGCCCACGCTTCAGACGCTCCGCGAGTCAGCCCCATGCGAGCCGCAAGTTCGATTGCGCGCTGCACAATCCACTGATTTTCTGTATGCCTGCCTTGCGAACGGTAAAAGCCCATCGTCTCATTGAGTACGGTGAGTAAGCCGGCATCATCGCCAGCGTTTTCTGCATCGATCATTGCCTGCTCAAGATATGGTCCAGCTTCCTTGGCTGCCGCATGACGGTCGAAAATATCATCCAACCCTTTCAGAAAATCATCGACATTAAACGTCACGGCATCATCGTCGCCAACGTTCGTATCGTCTAAATCCCCGGGCCCATGCGCAAACTGTGCCGCAAACTGTTGCAACAACGCATTCTCATCAACCACCATGCACCTCCTCGAACAGGTTCCTCCACCAGTCTATGAGCACCACGCCCAGCACCGCGAAACCCCCACTGTGAATTAGCTCTCAGCACACATTGTTATCAGCGCCTAACAACGCAGCGGAATAGCGGCTGGGGATGCATACCGCGACACACTCAAGGCCGTTCGGCCAAGCCTACGGTCGCGGTACGCATCCCCAGCCGCTATTCCGCCCAGTTCCATCCATTTCTACCTAGCTCAGGCCGAAACGTAAAAATGCATATCGCTCATTAACACCTAACAACGCAGCGGAGCTGGCAGCTGGGATACATGTGAGACCGTAGGCTTGGCCGAACGGCCTTGAGTGTGTCGAACATGTATCCCAGCTGCCAGCTCCGCCCAGAACGCGCGTGCAGCTGCAAGCAGCTTGACTAGCTAACCTGAATCTCGCGCATACGGTGAATCGCCTCAGTATTCGTCTCGTGTCGCAGCGAGTACACCGCCAGTAGTGTCACCGCAATAATCGCCAATGGTATGCCACCCAATGCAGTGAAGTGGTAATTCATGCCGGAAACGTTGAGCATCATGCCGCCGATTACCGACCCAACTGCGTTGCCGAAGTTAAACGCTACCTGCACGGCTGCGCCTGCGAGGAGTTCGCCGCCGCCGCGTCCAGATTCGGTCATGAGCAGCTGTTGTGGTGCGGAGATGAAGAATAAGCCGAATGCGATCCAGAAAGTAAAAATCGCGCAGCTTACGTATGAGCCTGGTACTAGGAAGACCATGAGCAGGCCGATGCCGGAGATTGTTTGGCCGAGTGCGGCAGTGCCAGCGTGACGCCAATTGTCGGTGATGCGCCCGCCGATAATGCCGCCAACAACCATGCCGAGGCCGGCGAGCATCATCAAGAATGGTACGGCGCTGGTTGTGTAGCCGCCGACTTTTTGCAGCCAGGGGGAGACGTAACTCCACCAGCAGAATACGCCAGCATTGCCGGTGAAGACTGCGCCGAGAATGCACCAGGGGCCGGGGCGGGTGAGGAAGCGGAATTGTCCGGCTAGACCAACGTCTTTGATTGGCGCGATTGTTGGAATCCATGCGATGGTGAGGACGACGGTCATTGCTGCCCATACGCTGAGCGTGGCGAATGCGAGTCGCCATGACATGAATTCTGACATGAGTGTGCCGGCGGGTACGCCGAGCATGTTGGCAACGGTTTGGCCGGTGACCATCATGGAGACGGATTGTGCTTCTTTGCCTTTGTCGGCTACGGTTTTGGCGATCAGTGTTGCGGTGCCGAAGAAGGCGCCGTGTGGCACGCCGGAGAGGAATCGCGCGGCGAGCAGCATTGGTGCGTTAACTGATAGTGCGGATAGTGCGTTGCCGGCGCAGGCGATGATCATGAAGAGGATAATGAGGCGTTTTGGTGGGATGCGCCGGCCGAATACGAGGATGAGTGTGCCGATGCATACGCCAATTGCGTACGTGGAGATGAAGTGGCCGGCTGTTGGAATATCAACGTGCATGGCGGCGGCGGTCTGTGGCAGAATGCCCATCATTACGAATTCGGCGGCGCCGAGAATGAATGCACCGGAGGCTAATGCCAGCAGGCTCTTCTTCATGGTTGGTTCCCTTTATGAGATATGAGACTGGTGTTATGCGACTAACCAGACTGTCGCATGCGCATATGAAAAAAGGAACCATCGAAACCGATGATCCCTTTTGATGCAAGTCGGGCTGGCGGGATTTGAACCCGCGGCCTCTTCGTCCCGAACGAAGCGCGCTACCAAGCTGCGCTACAGCCCGTTTTGGCAACAGGGGCTATATTACAACGATTTTTTCAGCATGCAAAACCGGCGTGGCGCGGCTTGAGGGGATTGGCGGAATTCTGCGCTTTCTTCGGCGTGTATCGCGCGTGTATCGGCACCTCGTTACACTGTTGGTTTATGAGTCAGACGCAAGAGAATATCGATTCGCAGAACGAAGAAGAGACCCCTGAGACTACTGCCCCCGCTATGACTACTGTCGAGCGTGCGGAAATGCTGCTTAAGCAGGATGCAGCTATTCGCGCGCGTATTAACGATGGTGCCACGCTGGATGAGGCAGTGGACCCGAGCAATAAGGAATTTGGCCCGCTGGCACACCCTGAGCAGGTGCAGATGCGTGTTGCTAAGCGCGCGATGATGCTCAAGGATGGCATGCAGCCGTACCCGGTGCACTTGGATGTGACTGACACGATTGAAGCGGTGCGCGCGAAGTATGATGGCAAGCTTGAGCCTGGCCAGGAGACTGAGGATGTGGTTGGTATTGCTGGCCGCGTGCTGTTCCTGCGTAATGCTGGCGGCTTGTGCTTTGTGCAGCTGTCTGCTGGCGATGGCACGAAGATTCAGGGCATGATTTCTAAGAAGGAGATTGGCGCTGACTCTATTAAGCAGTTCAAGCAGCTGGTTGATCTTGGTGACCACCTGTACTTGCGTGGCCGTGTGATTTCCTCGAAGACTGGCGAACTGTCTGTGTTTGCGACTGAATGGGCGATTGCTTCCAAGGCGCTGCAGCCGTTGCCGGCCCTGCACAAGGACCTCAACGAGGACACCCGCACCCGCAAGCCGTACATCGGCATGATCGCGGATGAGAAGATTCGCAACATGGTGCGCAATCGTTCTAAGGCTGTGGCTTCCTTGCGCCGCACCTTCGATGACCATGACTTCATCGAGGTTGAGACTCCGATGTTGCAGACTGTGCATGGTGGTGCTGCGGCTCGCCCGTTCACCACGCATATGAACGCGTTTGACCTGGACCTCTACCTGCGTATCGCGCCGGAACTGTTCTTGAAGCGCTGCCTGGTTGGTGGCATCGACCGCGTGTTCGAGATCAACCGCGACTTCCGCAACGAGGGCGTGGATGCGACGCACGCGCCGGAGTTCACGATGGTCGAGGCGTACCAGGCGTATGGCACGTACGACACGATCGGCGCGCTTGTGAAGGAGCTCGTGCAGAAGACTGCGATGGATGTGTATGGCTCGCACAAGGTCACGCTGCTCGACGGCACGGAGTATGACTTCGGCGGCGAGTGGAAGCAGATCAGCATGTACGATTCGCTGTCCGAGGCGCTTGGCGAGGAGATTGTGCCGAACGGCGGTCCGGATAATCCGGGTACGTCCGTGGAGCATTTGGGTGCCATTGCTGACAAGCTCGGCGTGGAGCGCGACGACGTGGAGAACCATGGCAAGCTCGTCGAGCACCTGTGGGAGCACTTCTACGAGGACAAGCTGTACGAGCCGACCTTCGTGCGCGACTTCCCGGTTGAGACCAGCCCTCTGGTCAAGGGCCACCGCAACAAGCCGGGCGTGGTCGAGAAGTGGGATCTGTATGTGCGCGGCTTTGAGCTGGCCACCGGCTACTCCGAGCTGAACGATCCGGTTGTGCAGCGCGAGCGTTTCGTCGCGCAGGCGAAGGACGCGATGGCTGGCGACGAGGAAGCCTGCGATATTGATGAGGACTTCCTTGAGGCACTGGGTGTTGGCATGCCGCCGGCAGGTGGCATGGGCATGGGTATTGATCGTCTGCTCATCGCACTGACTGGTGCAACGATTCGCGAGACGATCACGTTCCCGCTCGTTAAGCCACTTGCGTTGAATTAAGGTGCCAAGACACGCGAGACGGGCGTGAACTCACGTTGAATTAACGGAGAACAGAGGGTAAAGGCCTCGGAATCATGTATGGTTCCGAGGCCTTCGCTATATACCCCCTTACTGAGGTGCAATTGAGCTAAAAACTAGGTTGTTATGAGGGGAGCCTCAATACGTTGAATCGCGCTTGAGAGTAAGCGTATAGCGTCCTCGCCTCTCACTAGCGTATCTCGTAAGCACGGGCTTGTGACGGACGTGCTGGAGAAGGATAGTCTGGGACTAGGGAGGCACTCATGAGAGTGCATTATCGTCATACAAATACAGGAATTGTGGGGAAGATAATCGGCCTGTTGTGCGCGTTGGCAATGCTGCTGACGGGCGCGCTGGTCGCTTCACCCGCATATGCAGCTGACGAGTCGAACGGCGACGTGCAGCTCGATTGGAACTGGGGCGGTCATACGCCAGAAGGCAAGGACGCGCACCCGGTGATCAAGGGCACTCGTAACGGAGATGATTGGACTCCGGAGCTGAAGAAAACGGACGAGAATACGTTCACGCCTAATGGTGGAAAAGTGAATAACACAAGCCGGTACTTCTTCGGATGGAATTCGAAAGCTGACGGAACTGGCGACTGGTATGACTTCGTCCGCAACGATACGACTGCAGGTTATTCGACTGTAGGCATGCCAAAGACTGCAGATGGTGCAGTGAAATTCCCTGCAGGTGGCAAGTTGTATGCGCAATGGATGGACAGTTTGTCATCGTTCCCGGTGACGCAAGACTATACAGCTAACAGCGTCGATGAAGTCAAATCGTTGAAATTGCGTGCGTATGCAGCTATTTCTCAGTTTGAACCTGACGTTGATAGTAGTTGGTTCTTTAGCGGTGATTTGTATGTGCGAGCATGCATGGAGTCGTGCCAATCGTTTACAAATTTTCCTCTGATTCCGGTGCGTTATTCCAAGTCAGGTATGGAAACGTTCACGCTGGCGAGTAAAGCGGCGGGCAATGAGCAGGCCTTTGACAAGTTCCTTACGAAGGCATTTGCTGATAAGTCGGTCACATCGCTACAAATTGGTACCGACTCTAATTCTAATATCGCGATTATCGCTTTGCATAAGCCGGCGGATACAAAAGTGAATGTTCCTCAATCTCCAAAGTTTGGAACTAGAGGGCCGTCACTGTCTGGTAACAGTACAGAGATTATCCAGCTTGGATCTCAGTATGATCCAAGACCAGATGGACTTACCGCTATAGATGCACAGGGCAACGATATTTCTTCGCGAATCACAGTATCCAGTAACAATGTGGATACATCCAAGCTGGGCCGGTATACGGTTGAGTATCGTGTGGTTGACGATCAAGGGTATGTTGCTACCGCTCGTAAAAACATTCGTGTGATTATGCCGACTGTGTCAGCAGATAAGTTGACTGAAGACAACCACGTAAAGGGTTTGATCAAAGAAGTCAAGGCGCAGAAGAGTGGCAGTGGTTATGTTTACTACTCCTTCGTCTTGAACCTGGGAGTGGCATATGCCAACACACAAGTGGCGGTATATCCGTTTGCTTCCCGCGATTTCCTCCATCCAGGTCAGTATGAGTACCGAGAGTCACAGACTCATTCTGCCGATAAAGATGGCATAGTGACCAATGCTGGTGGTTACGGTGATAGTGTCTACCAAGTCGGCGAAAACCGTATTATGGTGATTCCAATGTCTGATCCGTCCAAGATCATGTGGGATTCGTTCACCGTGACCGATGTGAAAGCGCCGGTGATTTCAGGTGCCGACGACACATCAGTTGACTTGAACGCCTCGTTTGATCCCAAGGCTGGCGTAACTGCAAGCGATGAGACCGACGGTGATCTGACCAAGAGCATGACCATTGACGGCACGGTGGATACGTCAAAGGCTGGCTTGTATGAGGTGAACTACGTGGTATCCGACAAGATCGGCCATCGTACGCGCTGGTCTCGCGTGATCAACGTGGTGCCTACTACGGATAATGAGTTCACGCAGAATACGAAGAATCCTCAGATGACACCGTCCGCAACGATTCGCCAAGGCGACAAAATGATAGCGTCCGTCGGCAAGGAGCATGCTGGCGAGTCGGTCGGCGCGTATGCGCAGAAGAAGACTCAGTCTCAGCAGGCGCGCACGTCCGCGTCTCGTACGCGTGCTCGTGTTCTTGCTGCTGCGGACACTACATCGCGTATTACGCTGACGAACAAGACGACCGTATCGGATGACGGCACAATCACGGTGACGGTGCCGAAAGACATGCCTGTCGGCGACTACTACCTCGTGGTCACCTATCCGGGTGGCATGATGTGGAATGATCTGACCGTCACTCCGGCTGAAACCACGACCCCCACGGATACGACCAAGCCAGTATTCAAGGGCATCTCCGACGTGACTATCGAACAGGGTGCTACGTTCGACCCGCTGTCTGGCGTAACTGCAAGCGATGATACCGATGGCGACCTGACCAAGAGCATCAAGGTCGAAGGCACTGTCGATACATCGAAGCCCGGCACCGCCACGCTGACCTACACGGTAAGCGACAAGGCTGGCAACACAGCCACCGCAACCCGTACGGTCACCGTCAAGGCGAAGGATACGACCGGTCCGACTGACCCGAGCGGCCCGTCTGAGCCGTCGCAGCCTAGCCAGCCGTCGCAGCCGTCTACGCCTACGGCGGGTGCGGTACCGGTGTATCGTTTGTACAACTACAATTCCGGTTTGCACCACTACACGACGAGTGCGTTCGAGCGTGATGATCTTGTTCACCGTGGTTGGCGTGATGAGGGTACGTCGTTCAAGGCGGCCGCTAAGGACGATAAGAACACGAACCTTCAGCCGGTGTACCGTGAATACAATCCGAATGACGGTAACCACAACTGGACGACGGATAAGAACGAGCACGATGATCTGATCCAGCGTGGTTGGCGTGACGAGGGTATCGCGTGGTATACGGATACGACTGCTACGGTGACCGTGTACCGTTTGTACAACCCGAATTCTGGCGAGCACGTGTACACGACCAGCAAGTATGAGTACGACCAGGTTGGTGCTGCTGGCTGGCGTCAAGAAGGCACTGCTTGGATGGGATTGAAGTAGCGGGATTAAAGTAGCAGGATTGAAGTAATCCTACAGTTCAACCTAGCGAGGGGCTCGGCATGGTTCACGCCATGCTGAGCCCCTCGCGCTGTATATGTATAGCCGTGGTATGCGCACTACAATGCCCGTTATGTAGCGTGACGAAGGCAAGGGGAAAGGGGCTGCGCATGAACTGGAAGGTATGGCGCCTGTGGGTCGCTGGTACACGCCCGCGTACGCTGCCGGCATCAATCGCACCGGTGATTGTTGGCGCGGCGTGCGCTTTTCGTCAGATTGACATGCTCGGCACCTGCATTGCTATCTACCCGGTGCCAGCCGAATGCGTCACACGGCACGCACTGCAACAGACGTTACTTGCCCGCTTCTGGACAGTTGCTGTTCTGTGCGCTGCAGTGGCATTGTTCCTGCAAATTGCCGTCAACTTCGCCAACGATTACTCCGATGGCATTCGTGGCACTGACGATCATCGCGCTGCCGATGAATCACAATCCGGTAAACCCCAACGTCTTACAGCCTCCGGATTAGTGCCGCCCAAACGCGTACTTGCCGCCGCTGGCACTGCTGCCGCGCTCGCATGCATTGCTGGCATAGCGGCGATTGTCATTTCACACAGCTGGTGGTTGTTTGCAGTTGGAGCTGCGAGTTTGATCGCCGGATGGTTCTACACCGGCGGCCGTCACCCTTACGGATATGCGGGATTTGGCGAACTTGGCGTGTTCGTATTTTTTGGTCTTGCGGCAACACTCGGCACCCAATACGCGCTCGCCGGCACGCTTGACATCACTGGCATTCTTGCAGCCGTCTGCTGCGGCCTGAACGCGATGCTGCTGCTCATGGTCAACAATCTGCGCGATATCGACGAGGACGCGGCGCACGGCAAGCGTACGCTGGCAGTGCGATTGGGAGAGCGCGGGGCGCGATTTGCGTTGATCGCGTGCGCAACGGTGGCATTGGTGATCGCCGCGCTGCTCATGACCGCGATGTGGCCCGTATGGGGCACGATCATGGTACTGATCAGCGTCATCATGCCGATGCGCATGATTCGTAATGCCAACGGCGGTGATTTCCGCGCGGCCCTTTCGGATGCGGGGCGCCAGACGCTGCTCTTTGCGATTCTGTTCGTTATCTGTTCGTGTGCGAGCAGCGTTCAGATATGGTTCACCGGTCTGTTGTGACCGGTTTTCAGAACATTACTCGTGTCTGGGCGTATCGGGCGGTAGACTGGGCCGTATGACTTACAAACTAGTACTGCTCCGTCATGGACAGAGCGCATGGAACAAAACCAATCAGTTCACCGGCTGGGTCGACGTCCCGCTGACCGAGCAGGGTGAAGCCGAAGCCAAGCGTGGCGGCGAGCTGCTCAAGGAGAAGAACGTCCTCCCGGACATCGTGTTCACCTCCCTGCTGCGTCGCGCCATCAACACCGCCAACATCGCGCTGGATGCTGCAGATCGCCTGTGGATCCCGGTCGAGCGCAGCTGGCGTCTCAACGAGCGTCACTATGGCGCTCTGCAGGGCAAGAACAAGACTCAGATCCGCGAAGAGTACGGTGACGAGAAGTTCATGCTGTGGCGTCGTTCTTACGCGACCCCGCCGCCAGAAATCGACCCGGATGATCAGTACGCGCAGAACCATGATCCGCGCTACGCTGGCGACCCGGTGCCGGAAGCTGAGTGCCTGGCCAACGTTGTGGACCGCGTGAAGCCGTACTTCGAGTCCGCTATTGAGCCTGAGCTGCGCGCTGGCAAGACGGTGCTGATCGCTGCTCACGGCAACTCGCTGCGTGCCATCGTCAAGATGCTCGACAACCTGAGCGAGGAAGAGATCGCTAAGGTCAACATCCCGACCGCTATCCCGCTGCTGTACGAGCTCGACGACGACTTCAAGCCGATCAAGCCGCGCGGTGAGTACCTCGACCCGGAGGCTGCTGCCGCCGGTGCTGCTGCCGTTGCTGCTCAGGGCCAGAAGTGATCTGACCTAACAGTTCGGTGCTAAAACCTCAAAAGGGAGCCCTCGCGGCTCCCTTTTTGTTTGTGTATGCGGATTTTCATAAACGCATGTGGTGACATCTCGGCCCCTCGGTGCAGAGGGCTCCCGGCGAAGTCGGGCGGGGGAGAGATCACCACAATTCACGTGTCTCCAGCACCGAAAAAGGGCGGTACATGGGTTTTCACCCACATACCGCCCTTTTACGTATCCTGCAACGTCAAACGCTGGAGACTAGTCATCGGCGATTGACATGCAATAGATCACTATGTCAGTCACTCAACAGCGCCATTTTCGTCGCGCGCCGGCTCCTTCGAAGGGTCGAAGCCGGAGACAATGTACACCACGCGGCGGGCTGCCGACACAGCATGATCGCCAAGACGCTCCAAGAAGCGGCCGATCAACACTACGTCGATGAGCTGCTGACGAGTACCAGTCCAACCGTCCGACAGTGCCAGCTCGAAGGTCTTGTGATGCAGGTTGTCGAGCACATCATCGTCGATAATAATCTGCTCGGCAGTGTGCGTGTCACGATCCTGCAGCATGGCAACCACGCGGTCAGCAGTCTTGTTCAGGAAGTCCACCATTTCGCCAAACAGTTCCTTGGCTTCTGCTGGCAGCGGGGACTCCGGATACGTGCGGCGAGCCGACTCCGCAATGTGCTTGGCAAGATCGCCCATACGCTCAAACGTGGCAGCCAGACGCAGCGTAGAAACCACCACGCGCAGATCCGTAGCCACCGGGTTCTGCTTAGCCAGCAGCCTGACGCACTGGTCGATCACACTGGACTCGAGAGCATCGATCTCGATGTCACCGTCGATCACCGTCTGAGCTGCTTCGATATCCTGATTCAGCAGGGCGTCACCCGCCCCCTTAATGGCTTTACGCACGTCCTGCGCCATGCGGTCGAGGTCGTCGGCGACAGCCTTGAGCTCCTCGTCGAAAATTACGCGCATTATTGCACCTTCCTGACTTTTCTCGGTTTACAAACCTCCATCCAGTGTATGCGGCGAGCTGGTAGTTTGACCAGCGTGTGGCGTGTAGCACGCTGTAAGTTGTCTGAAAATTCATTGCTCTGTTCACCGTGTATTTACGTTGTCGGCATGTCGCCATGGTTAACGGAGGTTCGGTTCAGCGCTATAGGCGCGCTCGAGCCGCTCTCAGCGAGGTACGTAGGGCTTCGCGCGAGGCATGAAATAGCGTGTGCTATGCAATATGAGCTGAGTAGATGTGGGACAATGGTGGGCATGTTTGACGCTCTAGCCGACCTTGGACCTTCGGTGTGGATTTTTGTTGCCTTCGCAGCGCTGATACTGGCTCTGCTGGTGGCAGTTGGTTTTTTCTTCTACGACCGTGTTGGACCAGTAGTAGCGTCTGCGATACGCAATAGCGCATGGCTAGCGGAATTATCGACGCGCATTCGCAATCATCGTAAAGCAAAGCGCCGCCTCCAGCAGGACGACGATACTGATGATCTTGACGATGCCGCACAATCATTGCTGTCGATGCTCTCGCTCGCCTCTGTAGTAGTTGATGATCATGATGATGTAGTGCGCGCCAATCCGGAAGCATACGCACTGGGTATTGTGGCTGATGAGCTGATTATTGAACCGCGCGTTATCGACGCAGTGCATGCCGTACTCAAAGACGGTGGGCGCCGCAGTTTTGACTTAACTACTGATACGCCAGAACGATTCATGCATGAACGTGGTTTTTTGATAGAACACGGCGAGCATGATGAGCTCGCGGTAGACACGGTAAGCGCGGGGGAGAGCGCTGATGCTGATGCTGCATACGCGCAGGCGCTAACTCGACCCAATTGGCTCAAAGTAACGGTTGGTGCGATTAACGAGCATCTGGCAGTAGTGCTTATTGATGATGTGAGTGATGCCATTCGTTTTTCGCGCATTCGCGACTCATTTATTACTAACGTATCGGAACAGTTGTTGCAGCCTACGCAAGCATTGGAACGACTGGCGGATTCAATGGAATCGTCGGAGATTTCTCGCGAGCGAATCGTACATGATGCCGCTCAAGTACGCCGCGACTGTACGAAATTGGAGCATATGGTTTCTGATTTGCTGCTGCTTATTCGCGCGCAAGAACCGGTGACGCCAAGTGCAGCAAATCGCATCAATCTTATGGAACAAGTCCAGCAGGCGGGCGAACAGTGGCAGCCGATTGCGCACAAGGCTGGTATGACATTGCGCATTGGCGGCGACGATACGGTGGCTGTGCACGGGGATGCGGAGCAGATTCGTACTGCTGTGGGCAAACTGATTGACAATGCGATCGGTTATTCAACGCCGGGTAGTTCTATTGGTGTTGCGGTTGCGAAATCGTCGAATGGTCAGCGTGCGATTATTCGCGTTATTGACCGCGGCTGCGGTATAGCGAAAGCTGAAGCACCGCGCATTTTTGAACGCTTCTACCGTGGCAGTAATCAAAATGAGCGTACGAGCGATGGTATTGGACTTGGACTTGCGATCGTCAAGCATGTGGCGCTCGCTCACCATGGCAGTGTGACGTTGTGGAGTGCGCCGAAGCAGGGGAGCACGTTTACGCTATCGCTGCCTCTAGCGCAAGATTAGTGTGGTTATTTGCCGAGACGGCGATAATCCCAACGGTCGAAATGCTCCCAGATGAGCATCATGACGCCGATAATCAACCCGGCTGCGCACATGATCAGGTAACGCTGTGCATCAATGCCAATCGTTACCAGCACAATGCACACAATCAACGCCACTGACCACAGTGCCGAACCGATCAGGAACGTTTTGCGCAGGTCAACGCGCACTGGCTTGGGGGCTGGCTTGCGCACTTCCGGGTTGAGAATCGCCGCAAATTTCATACCCCACACTCTAGCGTATGCCGCTCATTACACAATACTGATCACATCATCAATCGAAGACGCAGTAGCCTAGCCCCCTCGAATAGGACAATGCCGTCAAGCAAACAACCCTGTGGGTTGTTTGCTTGACGGCATTGTGCAAGCCGACAGGCGAGCCAGTACATCGCTCGCGTAGCGAGTCCACAATTGCGATGGCTGTCAGCCGTTAGGCTGACTGGGGGAGCGTCACCACAATCAACGTGGCACAACAGTAATTACCCCCCAGCCAAATATCGTCTACAAATGCTCCACTACATAATCAATGCAGCGAGTAAGCGCCGCCACATCCGAAGGCTCTACCGACGGGAATACGCCAATACGCAGCTGATTGCGGCCGAGCTTGCGATATCCAGCGGTATCAACAATCCCGTTGTCACGCAGTACAGCAATCACTTGCTTCGCGCTTACAGACTCGTTCACATCAATAGTGACCACAGCATGCGAGCGTGCGTTCACATCGGCAACGAACGGTTTCGCATATTCACTACGCTCTGCCCACGAGTACAGCAGCGAAGCAGATTTTGCACAGCGCGCGGTCGCCCAATCCATGCCACCGTTGTCATTAAGCCAACGTACTTGATTTTCCAACATGATCAGCGTCGCAACGGCCGGCGTATTAAGCGTTTGATCCTTGCGAGCGTTGTCAAGCGCAGCGCTCAGCGACAGGAACGGCGGCACCCAGCGGCGAGCACCCTCCAGTTTGGCACTGTGCTCTACGGCTTGCGCGCGTTCAATCGCACGCGGCGACAACACTGCGATCCACAGGCCACCATCGGAGCCGAACGCTTTCTGCGGGGAGAAATAGTATGCGTCGGTCTGCGAAACATCAACAGGCAGTGCGCCAGCAGCACTCGTACCATCCACGAGTACTAGCGCGTCCTGTTCAAGACTGCCAGCAATGCGCTGCACAGGGGCTGCGACGCCAGTAGATGTCTCATTGTGCGCCCACGCGTACGCGTCAACATCCTCAGTGAATTCAGGCAAACGCCACGTGCCCGGCTCAGATTCGTAAATCACCGGGTCTTCAAGAAATGGTGCCGACTGCGCCGACTTAGCAAACTTCGCGCTGAAGGAACCATACGTACCAAACGCTGCGCGACGGCTAATCAAGCACGCGCACGCCATATCCCAAAAAGCGCTTGCACCGCCATTGCCGAGCGCAATCTCATACCCTTCCGGCAGGCGGAAAAACTCGCCTAAGCCTTCACGAATAGAAGCAACAAGCTGCTTAATTGGCGTTTGACGGTGTGAGGTACCAAGCAGCTTGGTGCCACCGCGCTCTAGAGCGGCTACTTGATCGGCGCGGATTTTGCTAGGGCCAGAGCCGAATCGGCCATCTTCTGGCAGTAGGTCTTGAGGAATGTTCACAGTACTAGTCATGTCTACCAGCCTAGTCAGTTACTACGATGCACGTTCCGTGACGCCCGGCTACTGGGATAAGGGGTGTTGACCCCACGGGCAGAGCGCTCGCGACACGCCCGGAATTCGTGTGAGCGCACAATAAAAGTGCGGTATCGTTTGCAATCGGCTCAAACCCCCGCTGTTTCGTGCCCCCGAGCTACCACACAATAGGTAGAAATGCGTACGGTATGCGTTTATGGAGCTTGGTTATGACACATGGTCGTTGTAGAGTGTCGCATTGTGACGGTTATGTGATGCCGTGATGTTGTGACGTCATGTGTCACATGGAACGTTGATGAATATAAGGAGTGGATGTATGAGGCATGCAGCGCATAAGGCTGTTCAAGGCTCTGGTGAGCGCATCAGCCCGCTAGCATTGTTTAAGTCATCCCGGGGCTCCCATACTGTTAGGGCAGTTCGTACTGTCCAGCTCGCTAATGGCGATGCTGCCGCATTGGCGATTGATCCCGCACTTGCTGCGCGTTTGAACGAAGTCGCGCCGCTGACTCGCCGTTCTATCCGCGAAAGCGCACGCGCTGCACAGCGCCGAGCAACCATGATGTCTTCTGCGTCGCTCGCAGCCTTGGTGGGTACGGCAGCGACCGCGCTGGCGTTTGCCAACCCGCAGCAGTCCTCAACGACTCGCGTGCTTGCTGACGACCCGGCTACTACGACTACTCAGCTGCAGCGCGTGACCGCTACGGCAGTTTCTCGTTCTGAAGATCGTACGCCGCTGACGGATTCGACGGTGACGAGCCAGACCAAGACGAGCGATGAGGGCACTTGGCAGCTTAATGACGAGGGTTCCGCCATTGATGTCAGCCAGCTGTCGCGCTCTACTGCAGACAACCCGCAGGTAGCTACTCTTATGGATGAGGATGCTGGCCTGCTGCCTGAAGGTTTTAACCCCAACCATGACACCGGTGATGTTGGCTTGGCATACGCGTTTAGCCAGTGCACGTGGTGGGCGTATACGCGCAGGCATCAGCTGGGCTTGCCGGTAGGCTCCTACTTCGGCAATGGCCAGAACTGGGCGGATTCCGCTCGCGCACTCGGCTATTGGGTGGATACTACGCCGCGTCACGTTGGCGATGTGATGGTGTTCCGCGCTGGCCAAGAGGGTGCTAGCTCCGTATACGGCCATGTCGCTATTGTTGAGGCGATTAACGCTGACGGCTCAATCACCATTTCTGAATGTGGTGCTGCACTCAACGGTAAGCCTGGTTCGCGCACGTTTACTGCCGCTCAGGCGAGCAACTTCCAGTACATTCACTACTGATCTTTTTGGCGTATCACAGTTGGAGTATGTGATGTATGTCTCCACTGTGATGTCTCCACTGTGACCTTCAGCCTGCGGTGCGTGACGCGCATATGGTAAGCTTGTGCGCTGATGATGCATTTTAAGAAGATTGTTTCCACGATCGCCGTTGCCGCTACTGCCGCCACGGCGTTCTCGTTGGCTGCTCCCGTCGCTTCCGCGGATACAAGCGACTCAGGAAGCAAGACGATTACTTCCTCTCGTTCGTTCCCCAAGGTCAACGTCGCCCGCAAGGATTTGCTCAAGGAATCAGTGTCCACTGACGCTGATGAAAACTCCACGTGGGGTACTCTCGAAGACCTGAATGTTCCACAAACTAAGTCGCAGGCTGAAAAGGACGCTGAAGCCGCTGCCGCAGCCGCCGCACAGGCTGAAGCTGAACGTCAGGCTGCCGCACAGGCCGCTGCCGCTGCTGCCGCGCAAGCACAGTCGCAGACTGCCAGCCGTTCTGCTTCTAGGCAGTCGCTGTCTTCTACGTCGTCAAGCTCTACAGCATCCTCCAGTACTGCTGTCGTCGCACCGTCGAGTTCGAACGGTTCTGGCATTGTCTCGTATGCATCACAGTTCCAAGGCGTGCCATACGTGTACGGCGGCACGAGTCCTGCAGGTTTTGATTGCTCTGGTTTTGTACAGTTTGTGTACGCGCAGTTCGGTTTGAGCCTGCCGCGCGTTGACGCATCGCAGCGCACATGGGCACAGGCTAACGGCACGCGCGTGAGCAATCCTGAGCCGGGCGATTTCATGTGGTACCCCGGCCACGTGGGCATTTACGTGGGCAATGGTCTGATGATTCACGCTCCGCGCCCCGGCAAGAGCGTCGAAATCGTGCCAGTGTACACCTCGTTTGAGTACTACCGCATCATCTGAATTCGTTCGAGTGTTCGCGCATCATTACTACGGTGAAGCGCTTCCGCTAGTGGATTTTTCTAGCGGAAGCGCTTTTTTCATATGGTTTTTCGCATACCGTATACAGCAATATGCCATCGGCGCGTGCTGGTTGCAGTATTAATGCGGATGTGCCGCTGCCCTTATCATGAGTCGTAAGCTGTTCTCAACCGGCGAAAAACACGCTGTAAGCCGTACAAAAACATAGCGAAACCGGCTCGGCGTAACCATACCATGCACGTTTTGCGCGCTATTCTTGAGGGTACGACCGGTGCGCCGCCGCATCGGGTGCTATCTCACAAGGAGGTTGCCATGATCAACGAGAAAGCTATTCTGGTGGGGGTGGATGGCTCTCACGCCAGCTACAAGGCTACATGGTGGGCCGCTAACTTCGCTAAGCATGCAGGATTGACGCTGCAAATTGTGTGCGCGTATTCACTGCCGAGCTATGCTGCGGTTTCATTCGATGCTACCTATACGGCTATGGGTGATGACAATGCTGCGCATTCTGATGCTCAGGAGATTCTGTCCAAAGCTAAGGCCATTGCTGACGAGCAGGGTGTGGAAGCGGCAACGCTGATTGTTACCGGCGATCCGGCATCCGTATTCGTGGAGCTGAGCCGCAACTACAATCTCATCGTTATTGGTAACCGCGGCAAGGGCGGTTTGGCTGAGCGCCTGCTGGGCACGACATCGTCGTCGCTGCCGGCATACGCATACTGCCCGATTGTCGTGGTGCCGTACACCGATGATGAAGGCAACCTGATGCACTTGAACAACACGATCACCAAGGTGGCTGTTGGCTCCGACGAATCGAAGTGGGGCTTGAAGGCGCTGGAGATCGCTGCTGGATTCGCGGACATGTGGGGTGCTGAGCTCGATGTGATTTCCGCAGTGCCAAAGGTGCAGGGTGTCGACGGTGATAAGAGCGTTATGGACTCGTACATGGAAGATTTGGATGTGCGTGTCAAGCCGCTGTTGGAAGCACACCCCGGTTTGAAGATTACTAAGACGGTTGTGCCGGGCAACGCTGTGCAGGCGCTTACCAAGGCGAGCTATGACCATGATGTGGTGGTAGTGGGCTCGCGTGGCCGTGGCGGCTTTACCGGCCTGCTGCTTGGCTCTACGAGCCAGGGACTCATTCAGCACGCGGTTGGTCCGGTGTATGTGGTGCCACGCAAGTACGTGGAAGCTGCAGAATCGCGTCTGAACACAGTACCGAGCTCGCCGGCAGAGGTGGAGCCGAAGCCACTTGAGGCAATCGGTGGCGTTGAAGAGCTGCCGGTGCAGGCTGCAGAGCCCGAAGTTGTTCAGCAAATCGAATCCACCATCGATCCCGAACACAAGTAGGCGCGGAACAAGCAACAGCGTGAGCGGTAGCTCTAGCCCCCTCAGTTGAGGGGGCTCCCGGCGAAGCCGGGTGGGGGAGCGTCACCACTATCTTTGCAACCACTACTATTCACGCAATAACATCGTGAAACACGCCGTGAAACACACTGAGGGGCGTTCCGCAATCCAACACGGAACGCCCCTCAGTCATGTCTGGGACTGTATGCAGACGCGTTCGCCGTCAGTGGCGAATCGTCACTTCCATACGCACAGGAGTCTCCTGCTCATACGTGTGCTTGACCGTGCAACCCTTCTCAATATGGCGAGTCACACGCTCCTTCAACTTATCGGCATCCTCTTGGCTCAAACCAGCATCAGTAGCATCCACTACCACCTGCTCGTTGAAGTTAATGTACGCGTCATTATCAGCGTCGTAGGTGCCATCCACCACAATCTTCGCGCCCTTGCCTTCGCCCAGCGCATGCTCAACAGCAAACTCGCTTGACAGCGCCGCACAGCCAGCCAGTGCAACCTTCATCAGATCACCCGGCGTAAACTGCCCACGGCCCTTACCGAACTTGATATGTGCGCCATCATCGCTGAACGCATCCCACGAGCCGTCTTTGTTGCGCTCAACCCACAGTCGCTTAGCCATGCCGTCCTCCTTGAAGTCCGTTACGTTACGCTGCGGCACGCCCACCGTGCCACATCACTGTCCAATCTATCCCAACTAGCCGGTTTGCGCTCGCCGACGGCCGATTGTCGGCGATCAGCGGAAGCATACTGGCCCGTTGAGGAGCTGCTGAACAAGCGAGCAGACGAGGCGATCCGCCGCACGGTAGCCATGCCCCGCTATGCTGGTGGGCATGGCTTTGACACCCGAACAGTTGGCAGATGTCCGCGCTCGCATCCCCGCACGCCTGAATACCGATATTCCCATGCCGTACGAGGACCTTGTGCGCAAAATCCTTACCGAAGGTACGCTCAAGTCTGATCGCACCGGCACGGGCACGATTTCGCTGTTCGGCCAGCAGATGCGTTTTGATTTGTCGCAATACTTCCCGCTGCTCACTACCAAAACCGTGTTCTTTAAAGGTCTCGCGTACGAGCTGCTCTGGTTTTTGAAAGGCTCATCAAACGTGCGCTGGCTGCAAGAGCACGGCGTGCACATTTGGGATGAGTGGGCTGATGAAAACGGCGATCTGGGCCCCGTATACGGTGTGCAGTGGCGTAGCTGGCCCGCGCCTACGCCCGAAGACCCGAATCGTACTATTGACCAGATTGCCAACGTGCTCGATTTGGTCAAGCACCATCCTGATTCGCGTCGCATGGTCGTTTCGGCATGGAATCCTGCCGAAGTGGAGAACATGGCGTTGCCGCCATGCCATGCGCTTTTCCAGTTCTACGTGGCTGATGGCAAGCTCTCCTGCCAGCTGTATCAGCGTTCCTGCGACATGTTCCTTGGCGTGCCGTTCAATATCGCCTCCTACTCGCTACTGACGTTGATGATCGCTCAGCAGGCAGGTTTGCAGCCGGGAGAGTTCGTGTGGACCGGCGGCGACTGCCATGTGTATGACAATCACATTGAGCAGGTGCTCGAACAGCTGGGGCGTGACCCATACCCGTACCCGCAGATTGAAATCCGCAAGGCAGATTCGCTGTTCGATTACGACTACAGCGACTTTACTGTTGTCGGATATCAGCATCATCCAACGATTAAGGCGCCTGTTGCAGTCTGACGGCCCTGCCGTGCGGTCTAACGCGACCATTAGACTATGTCCCAGTCCGATTCAAGGAGTGAATGAAATGGAGCATGATAGTAGCCGCAGTGGCTATCACGAACCGGAGCCCGGATTTTCCGGGCAACAACGCACCGACGATTGGGGTGACGATTTCCCCAAAACGTTTTCGGTGAATCTTATTTGGGCCGAGGCGAGCGACAATGAAGGTCGCCACGGGGCCATTGGATTCGAGGGCGGTATGCCATGGCATCTGCCAGAGGACTTGAAGCATTTCAAGGAGCTCACTGTCTCGCATCCGGTGATCATGGGTCGCAAAACATGGGAATCGTTGGACGTGAAGTATCGTCCGCTACCCAACCGCGACAACATTGTGATTTCGCATGATCCGCAGTATCTAGCGTTGGGGGCCACCGTAGTCTCTGATTTCGGTGCGGCACTCGATATTGCGCGTCAGGAAGCCATCCCCGATGATGGTCTCGATCGCAGTGAGATTTGGGTTATCGGCGGCGCGCAAATCTTCCACGAAGCGTTGCCGTTCGCTACCAAAGCGTTCGTCACGAAACTTCAAGCGCAAATCAACGCGGACACGTACGCGCCTGACATCGACGGACTGGTCGAAGCTGGCCTGTGGCAGGTAGTCGACGAAAGCCACTGGATGAAGCCGAAGAAATCCAGCGAGCTGATCGATCGCTACCGTTTCGTCACCTACGCGAAGATCTGACTGTTTCAGCCCCTTCTGACGAGGGGGCTGTCGGCGAAGCTGACTGGGGGAGAGATCGCTAGCGGTCGTCATGATCGCTGCATCATCCCTATAGTTCTCTTCTAAACCCTCGTAGCAAAGGTAGTACCATGACCCAGCAGCACCCCTACACGATCATGACCGTGTGCACTGGCAATATTTGCCGCTCGCCCATGGCTGAAATTATTCTGCGCGCCGAGTTTGAAGCGCGTGGGATTGGCGAAGACCGCGTAAGGATCATGTCCAGCGGCGTGAGCGATGAGGAGTACGGCAATCCGATCGACCGTCGTGCCGTGCGCGTACTGCGCGCCGACGGCTATGAGATTCCTTCGCATCATTTTGCGCATCGTATTACGCGCGAAGAGATCGAAGAAAGCGACCTGTTCCTGCCGATGACCGCCTCGCACATGCGCGCGCTGCTGTCATTATTGCCGCCCGCTAAGCGTTCTGAAGTGCACATGTACCGCAGCTTCGACCCGACCCTGCCCAAGCCGGCACCCGGCCAGGAGGACAGGATCGACCTGGTCGACCCATGGTACGGTGGCTCGCGCGAATTCCAGATCGCCATCGAGCAGATCGAAGAAGTCGCCCCGTACATCATCGACTGGGTGCTGAAGAAGCTCGACGGTGCTGGTGCTGATAGTGCGCAAAGCGGCGCGGAAACGAAGTAGCCCTCGCTTTTGCCAAACGCAACACATATACGGCTGCATTCGAACGGATGCAGCCGTTTTTTTGTACGGCAACATATCTCAAAACACCGATGACAAAACAGGCTAAGGGGGCGTACAGTTTTCTTTAAGGTTCCCTGTGCCGTGCAGGGAACATACCATGATGGAGAAGAGACTATGGCAAAACATAGCAGTGGTATTCGTAAATCCAATCCGTCCGGTATGCCAACTGTTGCAAGGGTTGCGACGGCTGGTCTAGCCTCGTTGATCGCAGTGGGCATGATGTCCCCGGGCGCGCTCGCTGCAGAATCGAATCCGAGTGCAGCAGTAGACGCTGTCATTCAAACCAGCACAACCCTGGAAGAAGCCAAAGCGAAGCTTGAAGCGGCGCAGAAAGACGTCGACGCCAAGCAGGCCGCGCTCGATGCTGCGAAAAAGCTGACCGCCGCCGATCTGGCGAAGAGCGACAAGGATGTCGAAGCTGCCCAAGCTGCGCTCGATGCTGCGAAGCAAAAGCAAGCGGACGCTCAGACAGCTGTTGATAAGGCGCAGGCGGATTACGATGCCAAGATCGAAGAACTTGGTATCAGTCCTGAGAAACTCGCTGCTGCTGAGCAGAAGGTAGTCGAGGCAAAGGCTGCCTATGAGGCTGCCAAGAAACTGTCTAATGCCAAGGCTTCCGAAGTTGAGCAGAAGCAGAACGAGGCTAATCAAGCCGAGCAGCACAAGAATGATGCTAAAGCAGCATACGAACAAGCCGAGCAGACCGCCAAGGACAAGCAGACTGCGTACGAGCAGGCTGAAGAAGCCGCCACACAGGCGGGTGCTAGCGTCGAGGCTGTAGCTGCTGCCAAACAGGCTGCGCAGAAAGCTTCCGAGGATGCTGCCACGAAGGCCAAAGCATATGAGGATGCGCAACAAGACGCGCAAGCAAAGCAGCAGGCATACACTGAGGCAGCTACCGCGTTGAAGAACGCTCAGGATAGTGTGTCTGACCTGCAGGCGGCCGCTGATCAAGCGAAAGCCAATGCGGCTGCGGCACAAGCGGAGTATCAGAAGGCGCTGGGCCTATACAATCTCACCGAACTGCAAAATGAGGTCAACAAGGCTACTGCGGCAAAGCAGCAGGCCGATCAAGCAGTAGCAACGGCCGAAAGTGAGAAGACCGCAGCAAAGACTGCAGTTGATACCGCGTCTGCAAATAAGACCGCTAAGGATCAGGCTGCTACTGCTGCGAAGAGTGCTGCCGATGCCGCCGATACTGCGAACGATCAGGTTCAGCAGCGCGTCAAGAACGGTTCCATTGATTTCTTCCAGACCATGGGCGCTCCCGAAGCGGCTGACGTGCTAACTGGTACCACGCAGTCCAGCAGCCGGAGCTCATCGAGCAGTGGGTTACACCGTATATCGGCGATAGTGATTCCGCTACCAGCATGGAGAATTTCCGTGAATCCGTGCAGATTGTTGTTGAGACAAATAAGAAGCGTGCTTTGAATGGTCTTGATCCGCTGAAAATCACGGATCGTCTCATGGCAATGGGTCAGGCGAATGCCAACTATGCATCGTATATTTATTCTCGCCAGTTCCAGGAGCCTGGTTTTAACGAGAGCCCGCATTCGAAGCAGTTCGAGGTTGGCGAAAATGTAGCAGCAAACGTAGGCTATAGCAATCCGATTGCAATTGCCTACCGTGGTTGGTATGACCAAGAAGAGCAAAATTATAAGGATATTCAGTCAGGTAAGGGCTGCGTTCCCACTAGTGAAAATAGCAGATGCCAGACAGGTCATTACACGAATATTGTGAATGGCCTTGCTGGAGTGGCTGATACGGGTGTGAAATATGTTGTTACCGGTGCTGGCATAAGTCATGTGAAAATGACGATCAATGGCATGCTTGGTACGACTTTTGCGCAGGAGTTCAATGCTAAAGAATGTTTTGAAGCTGGATGCCTGCCAATGTACCCTGCTCCAGATGATCCGGAATACACGCCCGAGGAATATCTGACTCGCATCGACCAGTATGAGGAACAGCTGAAGAACGATGTGTCGAAAGCACAGTCTGATAAGACTGCTGCTGATTCGGCCTACACGACAGCGCAGCAGGAAGCTACCGCTGCCGCCACTGCGCTGGCCGAAGCTCAGAGCGCGCTTACTGAAAAGACGGCTGCCTATCAGACTGCCGTTAGCAACCAGGCCGCTGCTGAACAGAGTCTTGAGACCGCACAGAAGGCACTGGATGATGCGAAGAAGGATCTTGGTGCGGGCGCGCAGATTCCGACCAAGGAACAGGTGGACCAGCTGAAGGCTGCCGCTGATGCGGCGAAGTCGAAGCAGGATGCCGCCGACAAGGCGCTTGCTGATACCAAGGGTTCTATCGCTGGACTGGAGACTGCTGCGCAGACGGCTAAGACTGCTGCTGATACGGCAGCCGCGGCCGAACAGACTGCTAAGAAGGCTTCCGATGAGGCTGATACGGCAGCCAAGAATGCTCAATCGAAGGCCGACGATCTGGCTGCAAAGCGCGCTGCTGCAGACAATGCTCAGGCTGCAGCCAACAAGGCGGCTAGTGCAGCTGCTGCTGCTAAGACTAAGGCTGACGACGCTGCTGCCGACTACCAGAACGTTGCAGATGAGCTTGCTGCAGCACGCAAGGAGCTCACGTCGCTCCAGTCGGATACCAATGCGAAGAAGACCGCTGCTGATACGGCTGAGCAGGAGTACAACGACCTGATCGACGCGACCGGCAACGCAGATTTGAAGAACCTGAAGAACGCTTTGAATAAGGCCAAGGAATCCGCTGAAGAAGCTGCTGGCGTGGTCGATACCGCCCAGTCGAGCCTGGACAAGATCGTCGAGCAGAAGAAGGCTGCGGCTGTCGAGCAGGCCGAGAAGGATCTGCAGGCCGCGGTCAAGGTGCGTGACGATGCCAAGAAGCTGGTGGATGAGCTGACGCCTGCGCCGACTCCGACGCCTACGCCGGGCCCGGACCCAACTGTGAAGCCGGAGACTGAGGCACGGGACGTGTACCGCGTGTACAACACGGCTAGCGGCGAGCACTTGCTGACGGCCAGCGCCTACGAGCGCGACACGCTGGTCGCTTCTGGCGTGTGGAAGTCGGAGGGCGTGGCGTTCAAGGGCGTTGCGAAGGACGGCGTGGAGGTCAAGCGCTACTACAATCCGGGCGGCAAGCACATGCTCACCGCGAGCAAGACCGAGCAGGACATGCTGGTGCGCTCCGGCTGGCAGTATGAGGGTGTCGCGTTCCTCGCTCCGGAGGACGCCGAGGGTACGAACGACGTGTACCGCCTGTACAATCCCGGCAACGGCGACCATCTGTTCACCACAAACAGCGCAGAACGCGATGCAGCCAGCAGCGCCGGCTGGAACCTAGAAGGCACGCCTTTCGACGCGCTGAAGTAATCTATATATCACGACGAGCGTAAGCCGGTAGGCTTATGATCGCTGTTAGGCTAGGGGTCGCTTCGGCGGCCCCTACGCATTTTCAATCAACCGACTCAAGAATCCATAGTTGGTTTGTTTTTCCATTGGATGCCGGGCCACTGATTGAGATGTAATGGTAGAACACGTGGTATCGCCGATTTCCAATACGTCTGTGTTCCCATCATCCAATTTCCTAATGTCGTTGATATTGCTCTTGTAATAAATACCGCCGTCTACCTATGCTGGCTCCGTTACCCATCATTTGTGTATATTTCCGTCCTTCGCTTACCCATCATTTGTGTCATAATAGGTGCATACGTTACCCATCATTTGTGTATCCCTAGGGGGCGGTCATGATATATCAACGTAAGGCATATCAACGTTTACAAGAATGGAAGCAAAGTAACGGTCGCGCTTCTATGCTGATCGAGGGAGCACGTCGTGTGGGCAAAAGCGTACTCGCAGAGGAATTCGGACGTCGGGAATATGCAAAGTATTTGCTCATCGATTTTTCCCAAGCTCCGCGTGAGGTAATCGACCTTTTTCTTCATCAACGGCATGATGTCGACTCATTCTTCCGTTACCTTTTCGCGTTCTACGCCTTTGAGCCAGTCGAGCGAGATACGCTGATCATCTTCGATGAAGTCCAATTCTGTCCACAAGCAAGAGCATTCACCAAACAGCTGGTTGCAGACGGCCGTTATGACTATCTAGAAACTGGTTCCCTCGTATCAATCCAACGCAATGTGAAGGACATTCTCATCCCGTCCGAAGAGGAATCTCTCGAACTCAATCCTTTCGACTTCGAGGAATTTCTGTGGGCCTTGGGCGAACGACCGCTCGCTGATTTGATTAACAGCAACTACCAAGACAAACAGCCGTTGCCTGACATGTTGCATCGAAAGGCAGAACGACTGTTCCGCGAATACATGCTCGTCGGAGGCATGCCGCAAGTCATTGCACGATACGTCACTGATAACAGCTTTATGGCTGCTGATGAAGCAAAACGCTCGATCCTACGCCTATATCGTCAAGACATTGAAAAATATGGCGAGATTGAGGCAAAGAATATCGCAGCCATCTTCGATGAAATTCCGGCGCAATTGTCACGCCATGAGAAACGATTCCGTCTCGCGTCACTGCGCAAGGGAGCGCGATATCAGGCCTACCAAGCTTCGTTCTTCTGGCTTGCGGACGCTAGATTGATCAATCCCTGTTTCCGATCTACCGACCCGAACATTGGATTGGGTATGAATATGGAACAGTCCGCGGTTAAATGCTACATGGCTGACACTGGACTGCTGGTCACGCACGCGTTTTCTGATAGTCGCAGTACTAAGGAAAACGTGTACCGTGACATCCTGTTTGGCAAGATCGAACTCAATGAAGGCATGATCGTTGAAAACATCGTCGCCCAACAACTCAAGGCATCTGGTCACAAACTGTTTTATTTCTCCCAGTCGGACGCGAATAGCAGCAGAATGCGCGTCGAAATCGATTTCCTACTGGCCGAGCCATACGAGAACGCGGCTGGCCGGTATAGAATCAGTCCGATCGAGGTCAAGTCTGGTAAACGATATTCGACGTCCTCGCTGGACAAAATGCGTGCTATGTATGGTAAACGAATCGGTACGGAATACGTACTCGCGCCCAAACCACTTGTCGCTGACGCGCAGGGAAACCGCATCCAGCTCCCGCTCTACATGAGCGGACTACTATAAACGGGCATCTTTGGTGGCAGTGACCACCGCGCGACTTCCTGTGTGAACAAATACCGCCGGCTGTGTGTACCGTTATCTCAAGCACGCATATAACGACGAGAACGCGCTGGTCGCTGTGGACGAGTTCGACTCTGGCGCGTTCGAGCTGCTGCTCGGCGACATGCTGAGCCAGCTGGCGGACGGGTGTGCGGGGCAATTGGTGTTCACTGCCCCATAACCTGCGGGCGTTGGAGGTGCTGCCGAACAGCTGCATCCGCACGACGGTGACCGATCCTGATAACCGGTTCGTGACCATCCCGCGCAAGTCCTCCACGAACAACCAGCGCAAACGGTACCTGACGGCCAGCGAACTCGGATGGGATGGCCCCGACATCTACGATTCGCCCATCCCGCGCATGTTCGGCAACAGCCTCTACGCCGCCGGCCACCCCGACGAGGACGACGACATCGACGACGATCTGGCCGCGCTCAATGCTGCCGGAACGGGGGCGAACCGTGGCTAAACGCAAGATCGTCCTGCTGGTCGTGGAGGGCGCGGAGGAATCCTGGCAATACGGCATGCAAGACTGCCACTCGCTCGAACGCGGTAGTAACCTCGCATTCGTGGAACTCGACCTGGCAGGCGAACTAGAGACTATAGGAATGTAGTGAGTGGGCTTATAACCCGAAATATCGCTGCCGTCCAACATCCGTCTAAAGCGGTACAGGTTGAAAAAAAGAAAAGCGTTGGAATCTTGGATTCCAACGCTTTTGTCGCTCGTACCCCCAGAGAGGGGGATACGGCCCAGCGTCGTACAGGTCCATCTCCACCACTCCGGGGGCAAATAAATTTACCTTCATTACTTACAAAATCAATCATAGCAACGGTTCCCGCTTTCTTCCAATAGACACGCAAGCAGTGTTGCTCCTTATCGTCATCTTCATGCGGCTGATGGTCGAAACGACCTGTGACGAGTGATCGAATCAGCCTAAACCTCAATGATTGCAAGGCCTAAGGCACTAGAGGTGCATTTTTAGGTGCAATGGCTCACTGAGAGCGTATTCGGCCACTTGGTGGCATTTTTGGTGGCATTTTTCCGAGGCCGTTATGCCATGCCATCGATCTTGGATTCAGCACAAGGAGCATCATCATGTCCGCAAGGACGAAGAAGGACAGTATGGGGCCGTCGCCGGGGCGGCGGAGCAGGTTCGGCACCGTGACGCCGCGCTACGATACCGCAGGCAATCTCGTCGCCTGGCAGGTGCGGTACCCGGACCCGAAACGACCGGGCAAGAAGGTCCAGCGTCAGTTCAAGCCGGACATGGAGCACGAGGCGCACCAGTGGCTCGAAGAGGAACGGCATCTGGTGGAACTGGACCGCAAGAACATCCAGGAATGGGTCCATCCGTCAGAACGCCGCCGCAGGAAGCGCGCGAGCCTTATCTCGTTCGAGGATTACGTGACCCGGTGGGCGGAAGGATACCGGCTGCCGAACGGCGAGAGGATAGCCGGCGGCACGCGCCGGAACCTGTATCTCGACATCGCGCACTTCATGCCGGGCTTCAAGGGCAAGCTTCTGACCGAGATCACGCCGAAGGACATCAAACGCTGGTACGATGCGCCGCACCCCGAGGGGCAATGGGCGTTCCGTCGCTCATGCATGCGCCTGAAGGCGGCGTTCACCAGCGCCACGAAGATGAGCATGGACGGCTCCCCGCCGCTGATCCGTGACAACCCGTTCATTCTGCCCATACCGCCGGCGCCGCGATCCGCCAGGGAGGACGTTCCGCCGGTCACGCCGCTGGAACTCAAGCTGATCGCGGAGAATATGCCCGACTACACGAGACTGGCGGTGATACTCGCCACGCTCGTCGGAGGCCTCCGTTGCGGCGAGCTGTGCGGCCTGCAGGTCAAGGACATCGACCTGAAGGCCAAACGCCTGACCGTGCGCCATTCCGTCAACAGGGGCTATGCGGATCGCGGTTCGACACGCATCGCCAGGACCAAGACCGACTCCAGCCGACGCACCGTACCCATCCCCGACGGGCTCGTTCCCCTGATTCACGACCATCTGCTCAGACACTGCGAATGGACGGACCCGGAAGCCATGGTCTTCCGTCCCAGACGAGCCTCGGTGATGAGCCAGACCACCCTGGAGGCCCAGTTCCGCAAAGCCAGGGAGAAAGCCGGCCGCCCCGACCTGACCTTCCAATCCCTGCGAGCGAGCCACGCGACCCTGCTCATGCTCAAGGGCGGCACCCTGCGGGAAGTCATGGACGAACTCGGCCACGTCAGCGAGAAGGTCGCCATCAAGCACTACCAGCGCATCGTCGCCCGACACCGCAACCAGATCGTCAACCAACTCGCCGAAGACTTCATCAAAGCAGCGCAATGACCACATGCAGACGAACACGGATTGAGACGCCCTGTTGCCCGGTGTATACAGAACTATTCCCAATCTGGAATAGTTCTGTATACAATAGGAATATGGCTATCAGAACGAATCGGACGCTGCTCACACGGCGGGAAGCCGCCCGTAGGCTCGGAGTGAGTGAGCGACGGGTCAGCGCGCTTCGCGCTGCTGGCCGGCTTGAATCTCTTTCCGCGGGAGGCGGCTCGCTGATTACGGAGGATTCCGTACGTCGCCAAGCACAGTGGCAGGGTGCGGATGGGCGCCCTTATTCACCAGACATGGCGTTCGGGGCGCTATACATGCTCAGCGGGCTCGACGCGCCATGGCTGGGCCGGCAGCAGCGATACCGGCTCAGGGGATACCTGAGGCAGATGGATGCGGAGAATCTGACCCGTCTCGCGCGCAGGCGTGCGACGACGGTCGAATACTGGTGCAGGGATTCCAACCTCGCCGAGGTCGAAACCCTCATCCGTCCCTCCGCCGCCACCGGAGCATTGGCCGCCTCGTTCCAATTGACCGCCACAGACGTGGTGGAAGGCTACGTCACCGCCGATGCTCTGAACGACGCCATTCGGCAATGCCGGTTGAAGCAAGGCGCGACTCCGGTCCGGGTACGGCTCCATGTCACCGACGGTCTTCCCGCCGGTGAGGGCCCTATGCCTCTCGGCGTATGTGCGGCCGACCTGGCCGAATCCAACGACCCGAGAGAACGCCGCGCCGGTCTGGAAACCCTTCAACAGCTGATCGACGAATATCATCGCAAGGAGCATCAGGCATGATTCCGACAACCCACATCCCCAACACGGGCCATCCATGGAGCACCGTGTACGCGGTCGCCGCGGCGAACATCCCGGAATCATGGCTGCTCACGGGCGGGCTCATGGTCCAACTGCACGCCATCATGGGAGGATTGACAGCGCGCCCCACCACCGACGCCGACCTGCTCGCCGACCTCATGGCCGACCGACGCGGCATCGCTAGGCTGCGCAGCATCCTCGCCGCCCGCGGGTTCGAGACGCAACCGGGCACGCTGACCGGATACACGACACGCATGAGTGCGCCGAACGGTGACGTCGTGGATCTGTTGGTCGCCGATCACCTGCCCAAGTTCCTCGGGACTGACGCGACCATCGCCGGTACGCCGGTGCTGTCCATGCCGGGCGGCGCTCAGGCCGTGGAGCGCAGCATGCAGGTCCGGCTCATCGACGACCAAAGCGGCACCGAAGTCACAATCCGTATCCCGGACCTGCTCGGCGCGCTGATACTCAAGAGCGCGGCCTACAGCGCCGACCACGCCGGCTACGGTGACCGCCACCTCTACGACGCCGCCATGCTTGCGTCGCTCATCCCGGACCCTGACGCTGAACTCATGCGCCTGCACAGCAACACCGATCGCAGACGCATCAAACTCCTGCACGACAAGCTCACCGAGGATTCACCTTACTGGGACAACCTTGATGAATCACATCGTCAGGATGGACTGGACGCTATCGAAACACTCGCCACCTGGTGACGGGCCTGTAAACAGGTTGTATGTATGAGGACATGAAATTCTGAATTATGTAGCTCAAAATGTCATATCCTCTTACTTACGGCGGAATACAGCCGAATACTTGATATTCGACGCTTTGTTAAACCAGCTTTGACATGGTGGCTTCTCTTTTTGATGTCAATTTTGATTTAGCAGAACCAGAGTATCCGACAGCTGGTGGACGCGGCGTTTTTCCGCTGGTGTGCCGGCGACAGCGAGTGCAGGATGGCAATGATGTTCTATGGGATTTGTGTGGGCGGACTTATGTTCCCGCCCGCACAACCCTAATTGCAAGTGATGGAGCTTACGTCCGACCTTGATGGCTCTAGGTGATAAGGGGTCTTTAGCATTCCATACTGAGCATGACAATTGAACTGTTTTCTCATGGATGCGTCAGCCCATGCCGAATAGTAAGTCCAATGTCTACTTGTATGGAAACGATCGTAAACCTGTCCCCATCCGCGGTCGGTATCCCATAGAAGCGCTCTTCTAGGCATAATGGACAAGGACCATACGCCGCTGCGATTCATCCAATATCCATCGGAAAACAGGTCCGTGCTCCAGGAGCTATACAAACCCGCTTCCATGGTGGTAGTGGTAGCGGCATCTTCTTCAGCGTTAGCCTTGAGGTAGGCTTCCACGTCTTCTCTGGTGCGACCATATTTCTTGTATTGCGGATCATTGAGATATGCTTCAATCTCCGCTTCGGAAGGATAATGTGACTGCGCATATTGCGGCGTCTTAGCCGCATTGGTGGAGGTCGTCTCCGTCGCGGAGGCCACCATTACCGAGGAGAAGGAGACCGCGACGGCGAGCAAGAGGGAGGCCGTCGATTTGACCAGTCGATTATTACGCATTGCTATTCTTCTTCTTGGATAGGGAAATTTTTATGGAATATATGATTTCCATGAGTATGAGAATTCCCAACAGGATGGAAACCAAAGGGATGTATGAGATATAGAAATCTCTCATATCCATATCTGCTTTTGCTGAATAAGCGACATCGCAATATGTCAGCATTACAAAAACGGCAGAGACGATCGAGATAAGTATCGGCAGGACGAAAAAGCGTGCAGGAATCAACTGGAATCGGTGCCGATCAAGATAATGCAGATAATAGATATTGCATCCAATCATCGAACAATAGAGAAGAAACGTCCACATCGGAGCCAACTCAATAGTGTTTGATATAGTCATTTCTCTCCTTTGAGTCCGTCTTCCTACACGATTAAGGCATATCGGGGTCAGACAAATAATTTTCTCAATATGTAGTCAGTCTGTGAATAGCTTCAGGGTCAGCACCAGAAGATGATTCTCAGACTTAAGACCAAGATATAAAGTATCGAATCCTATGCAGTCGAACTCAAGATACCCTGGACGGTTTGTCATCTCAAGATGACAAAAACAAGCAACGACTCTTTCAGCATATTCACTTACACTGTTCCTTGGTTTCAATCTCCCCACAAGGCGCACGCAGGGTGCGCCTTTTCGCGATCGAGGGAGATCAATATGCCGAAAATCAGGCATTCCCATGGAAACCATCCGCAGAAGCCGCCGCGAAGCAAGTGGGGAACCGTGCTGGCCCGTTATGACAGAACCGGCATGCTAATCGCATGGCAGGTTCGATATCCGAATCCATTAGAACCCGGCAAACGCGTCCAACGCCAGTTCAAGCCGGATCAGGAGCTCGAAGCCCGTAGATGGCTGGAAGCCGAAAAGTATCTTGTCAGCCTCCATCGTAACGGCATCGCCGAATGGGTTCATCCAACAGAACGAAGCCGACGAAAAGCCGTCGCGGAAAAGAGCCAAACACAACGCAATATGTTGTTCCGCGACTATGTGATGCGATGGGCCGAGGAATACCGGCTGCCCGACGGCAATGGTATCGCCGGTGGCACGCGTCGCAATCTTTATCTGGACATTGGCCATTTTCTGCCAAGTCTTGGAGACCTGCCGCTTAACGAGATCACTCCGTCCATTATCAAGGCTTGGTATGATGCGCCTCACCCGGAAGGACGGTGGGCGTTCCGACGCTCATGCATGCGGCTGAAGGCGGTACTGGAATCAGCTACCCGAGGCGGATTGGACGGTTCGGAGCCATTGTTGTCCTTCAATCCCTTCATATTCCATATTCCGCCAGCACCACAGCCCGCCCGCATCAACGTGCCGCCGGTGACTCCTTCCGAATTGATCCTGCTGGCTGACGCCATGCCCGATTACACCAGACTGTCCGTATTCCTCTCGACTTTAGTGGGTGGTCTGCGATGTGGCGAACTCTGTGGGCTTCAGGTGCAAGACATCGATCTGAACAGACAGATACTTCACGTCCGGCACTCCGTGAATCGCGGTGTCGCTGACAGAGGGGATCTCCAATTCGGCAAGACGAAAACGGAATCCAGCATCAGGAACGTACACATCCCGGATACGCTGATTCCTCTTATTCGACAGCACCTTTCTGATTACTGCGATCTGACCCGACCGGATTCGCCGGTGTTCGTGCCCAAACGTGCAAGAATCATGTCCCAGACAACGCTGGACGGCCAGTTCGCCAAGGCTCGGTTGAAAGCAGGACGTCCCGATCTGACATTCCAGGCATTACGAGCCAGTCATGCAACATTACTCATGATTCAGGGTGGAACGTTGCGGGAAGTCATGAATCAATTGGGACACGTCAGTGAGAAGGTGGCTATCCGGTACTACCAGCTCACTGTCGCCTCGCATCAGAGTCAAGTGGTTGACGAGCTTGCCGAATCATTTATGAGCGGTATTCAGCGGCGTGAGTCCTAGACCAAAGTGATGCACCATCGCGATACGTGACTCACCTTCGTATAGGAAATGCCGTGAGGGATCGGAATTGGTTCCTCACGGCATTTTGGTATCTGACTGGTCGAAGTCTCACAATCGCAGCATCAGGCGGATTGGAAGCGCAGATAGTCCGTTAACTCCCACACCATATCTTGCAGCCGACGAAGTTCGGAGTCTCGGCTGAGAGTACGCCATTGCGCCGCATACGCCTCCATCCATATTTCCAGCGCTTCGGCAAGACGCGCCGTATCATCATGCTGAGATGCGGCACTTGACTGCATAGAGTCGATGGCTCCGACATCGGACGCAAGTCGGAGACCGATTTGGTTCAGAAGTCGCTGCCCTTCGATGGCCATGCGGAGTGCCGCGGCGTTCGCGGTGGCCTGTGATCCTGCGGCAGCGACGATTGTGGCGATTCGTCGGGCGCTGGTCTGCAGAAGGTGATCTGCGGTTTCACCGAGTGCAATGTGGTGCTTCAGATAGCGGAGCAGCATCCGTCGGGATTCCGCAAGTGACGGTGTCTGGCTTTCGTCTTGGAGGGCGCGGATTACATCGTCCGGTCGTTCGTTTTCCGGTAGCAGTCCCTGGATGGTTTGCAGGACCCCAGTGTTGACGCCGTCCTGTCCGTCATCAAGTTCCAGCCAAGTGATCAGGTGGTTCCATTGGAAGCAGGCCGCATGGCTTGCACGAGCAAGGATATCAAGCAGTTCTCCGCTGGCGTCATGGTATTCGAGTCGGGAGATGCGGCTGAGCATGTCGGCCTCGTTCGGGATTCGTCCCGGGTTCCAAGCTTCCTGTGCGCCGATGATCATGCCGGGGATGGCCATGCGCGGGTCGTTGACGTGGCCGAGGTCGCCCCAGTCGGTGACGAGCATGCCTTCGGCTTGGTATTGCGTGCCGTAGCGGGCCATGCGGGTGATGTTGTTCCACGCGTCGTCGATGCGCGGCAGGAGCGCGTTCCAGCACCATACGGCCGGGCAGACGATCTGTCTGGCGCCGGATTCGGCGACGGTGCGGATCTTCCCGTCGTCGACCTGCGGGTCGTACTGCCAGTTGAGCAGGGTGACGGTCTCGGGGAGTCGTTTCAGGATTTCGGGGTGTTCGAGGGCGATGTCGCCCCACATCATCGGCTTTTTGCCTTGGGTTTCGAGGTGGCGGCACAGGCGGGTGACGTAGTCGGCGTACATGGCGGCGACGCCGATCCTCTCGGCGAGGGGTTTGGAGCGGCCCTTGCCGAGGTCGAAGGTCTCGTCGGCGCAGATGTTGAATTTGTCGGAGCGGAACAATTGCAGGTAGTCGTCGATGAGCTTCGTGGACAGGTCGAAGGCGCGGTCGTCGCTGATGTTGAGCGTGTGGTGGCGCATGCGGTCGATGAACCCGAACGGCTCGTCGGCGGTCTCGGGGAATTCGCCGAGGTCGCGCAGGGACTGGGTGCGCAGGGCCATGTAGAGGTGGCCGAACGTGGAGACGGACGGCACGAGCTCGATGCCCCGTTCGGCGCAGTAGTCGTCGAATTCGAGGATGTCGCGCGGGGTGAGCGGGCTGGAGCCGCGCCAGGTCTCGCTCATGCCGTCGAACGCGAAGGTGTGTTCGACGTAGAGCTGGAGCTGGTTGTACTTGTAGAGGCAGAGTTTGTCGGCCCAGGTCTTGAGCCAGTCGAGGGTGGGGACGCGGCCGCGGGTGACGTCGAGGTAGTAGCCGCGCGTTTCGAAGGCGGGCTGGTCCTCGATGTGCAGGCAGGGCAGGGCGGCGCCGCATTGGCGGATGAGTTGGCGCAGGGTCTGCACGCCGTTGCGCACGCCCTCGAAGTCCGCGCCCCTGACGGCCACGCCGTCCTTGGCGATGTCGAGCGTGTACGCGCCGGATGGACGCGCATCGAGATCGTCCAGTGTCGTCAATGTGATGAATCCAGGCCAACGGTCACCCGTGGCGATGTCCCATTCCAATCCCGTAACCGCATGGATGTCGTCGGCAAGTTGCGTTGCGAGTACCTGCCGTTCGTCTCCGAACGCACGTGGCTCGTTGACTCGGCCGCACATCGGCAGCAGTGAGACGCCCGCCTTGTGTTGTACGGTCTGCGGCGTGGGAATGATGGTCCATCCCTTCAGGGTTGCTTGATCGCTCATGGAAGTCCTTTCTCAGTGGTTCACCTTTGATTGCGGTATATTGCGTTTTGGGTTCCGAGATGACGCGCGGCGCCGGAACCACTCGCGGAAATGGTCCCGGCGCCGCACGCATTGTTCATCGCTCCGTTTGTGTTATTTGACGGCTCCAGTGGTGACGCCCTTCATGATGTTGCGTTGAATGATCATGAAGAAGATCACGACGGGCAGGGAGAAGATGACGGATGCGGCCATCTGTCCGCCGAAGTCGGTGCCCATGGTGGGCGTGGAGAACGAGGAGAGCCATACGGGCAGCGTGTACTTGGACTGGTCCTTCATGAACGTGTAGGCGGTCATGTAGTCGTTCCAGGCGTTGATGAACGCGAACACGGACGTGGACACGATGCCGGGCGCGGCCAGGGGGAAGGTGATCTTCCACAGGATCTGCCAGTCGTTGGCTCCCTCGACGGCCGCGGACTCGAAGATGTCCTTCGGGATGTTCAGGAAGAAGCCGCGCATGTTCCAGATCGCGAACGGCAGGACCATGGCGATGTACGCGAGGATCAGGCCGCTGTACTTGTTGAGCAGGCCGAACTGGTTGAAGATGATGAACTGCGGGATGATGCCGCCCGAGGTCATCTGGATGGCCAGCACGAACACCATGATCGCCTTACGGCCGCGGAACCGGTAGAGGGTCAGGGCCGCGCACGCGAAGAACGCGAGGACGATCGACAGGACGATTGACACGGCGGTCACGATCACGCTGTTCTTCAGGTTCGTCAGGAACGAGGTCTGGGTGACGGCCACCATGAAGTTGTCGATCGACAGCTTCGCGGGCCAGAACACGGGAGTGGCGGTCATGATCTGGTTGCGCGGCTTGATCGACGTGACGAACATCCAGTAGACCGGGAAGATCCACACGATGCAGAACACGACGGCCAATACGATCGTGCCGATGCGGCGCAGCTCGGCCGATGCGCTGCGCTTGGCGCGCGGCGCGATGCCGTGGTTTGCGGTTGCCCTATTCATGGTCACAGGTCCTCCCCGGATTTGAGCAGGTAGCGGATGTACACGCTCGTCAGGGCGAGCAGGATGAGCGTGACTAGCACGCTCGCGGCGGCGCCGGTGCCGATGTCGAACGACACGAACGCCTTCTTGTAGGTGAAGATGCCGATCGTCGCGGTCGTCTCGCGGGGGCCTCCCTGGGAGACGAGCCAGATCTGGTTGAACACGTTGAAGTCCCAGATCACCGACAGCATCGTGATGACCATCAGGCTCGGCTTGATCAGCGGCACGGTGATCTGCCAGTAGCAGCGCAGCTTCGAACAGCCGTCCAGCTGGGCCGCTTCAAGGCAGGACTTGTCCACCTGCGTGGTCGCCGCGTACAGGTTGATCGCGATGTACGGGACGGCCTGCCAGACGACCAGCAGCCAGATCTCCAGGAACGCGAGCCACGTGTTGTCGGTCCACGACAGGTTCGTTACGTCGCCGAACAAATGGGTCTGGGTCAGCAGCCAGTTGACCACGCCGTACCCCGGCTGGAACAGCCACTTCCACACCACCGACGAGGCCACGTTCGGCATGGCCCACGCGAAGATCAGCACGAACGTGACCAGCCAGCGCATCACCGGCCCCAGCTTGGTCATCAGCTGGGCCACGCCCATGCCGATCAGCACGCTGCCGGCCACGAGCGCGGCAGCGAACCCGAACGTGCGGGCCAGCGACTTGTAGAACTCCGGGTCGGTCAGCACGTTCTCGTACTGGTCGAACCCGACGATGTTGAACGAGCCCGTGAACAGGGTCTTCTGGTTGAAGTCCGTGAACGACGTGAAGACCAGGAAGACCAACGGCACCACGACCAGCGCGACGATGATCACGCCGGCGGGCGTCAGCAGCCACAGGGGCGTCAGATTGCGACGCCGCTTCACCACGGGGACGGCGGCCGCCGTCGATTGCGCATTGCTCATCACGCTTCCCCTACTTCTTCGCGTACAGGGAGTCCGCATGCTCGTCGAACGACTTGGCCGCGGCCTTGGCCGTGGTCGCGCCGGTGGCGATGTCTCCGAAGCAGTTCAGGGAGCTGTCGTTCTCGATGGTCAGCCATTGCGGTGACGCCGGTGTGGCCTTGGTGTCCTTCGCTGATTCGAAGAAGCCGGTCAGGTAGGACGGGAAGTCCGCGGACTTCATGACCTCGTCGAGGCCTTCGACGTAGTTGGGCATCCATCCGTCCTTGGCGAACACGTAGTCCTTCTGGATCTCGGGGCTCGCGGCGATCTTGATCCACTTGAGCGCCAGCTCCTGGCGCTTGCTCTTCTGCGCGACGCCCCACACCGATCCGGCCATCATTGCCGGCTGGAGCTTGCCGCTGGCGCCGGGCATGGGGAACGATCCCAGATCGTCGGTCGTGAGGTCGGGGTTGTACTGCTGGATGGTGCGGATGCCGGCGCTGTTGTTCAGGATCGCACCGGTCTTGCCTTCGGCCAGCAGCTGGCTGAAATCGGGGTTGCCGGTGTCCAGCGAGCGGGATGCCTCGGAGGACCACTTGTGCTGGAATTCCAGCCATTGGTCGATGCCCTTGAGCGAGGCGTCGCTCGACAAGGTGCTCTTCCAGGTTCCGTCCGACTGCTGTTCGGCGAAATCGCCGCCGGCATCCCAGATCCACCGCGCCGCCGACTTCCAGTCACGCCCCGGCATATAGAACGGGGAGAAATCCTTGTCGGTGTTCGCATCCCGGAGCTTCTGGAGATCGGTCTCAAGCTCCTCGTACGTGCTCGGAGGATTGTCGATTCCGGCCGCGGACCACATCTTCTTGTTGTAGATCACGGCGCCGGCGGCTCCCAGCGCGGGAATGCCATACAGTCTGCCGTCGATGGTGGCGGGCTCCTCAAGGCCGGACAGCCAGGTGTGCCCCTGCCTCATGTCGTCGGCCTTGTCCGTCAGATCCAAAAGGCCGCCGCTCACGGCGAACCCTGCGACCTGCGTGTTGCCCAGATCGATCACGTCCGGCGGCGTGTCCGTGGACAGCGCGGTCGTCACCTTCGTATTGATATCGGCCCACACCTGGGTCTGCACATCGACCTTGACGCCCGTCTCCTTGGTGAACCGCTCGTTGATCGCCTTGATGGTGTCCTCGCTCTGGTCGCCCTGCATGATCCACACCGTCAGCTTGCCACCTGCGGACGCATCCTGCTGCGAGCCGCCGGACGGGGCTCCCATCGAGCATCCCGACAGGGTGAGCGCCGACGCGGCCGCCAAGGCGATGGCCGCTGAAATCCTCTTCGTTCTCATGATGGTTTCCTTTTCCTGGAATGCCTGCCCGACGCCGTCGTTCGGAGGAATGGCGCGACGTGCCGCTGCGCACGACGGTCCCGGGTCCGTATCCGCCCGCGCTGCCATGCGCGGGCGATGCCGCTACGGACGCCGTTGCCGACGTCCGTAGCGATACCGAGGAACATGACGCCACACCACTTCTGGGCATCGCGCCGCAGCAAGACCGGATATTTTGTTAGTAAGCCTTGCGTAATTCCTGTAGTTGGTTTCAACCTCCTTGAAAGCCAAGGATATGACGCCTTAACCTTTTTTGCAAGTCAGTCGAACAAAATAATGGATGTGGTGCACCCCGTCTGTCGGAGTTTAAGGAATCTGGTTTCGGCGCGCCGATGGTCCGTCGGCACCGGGGTCTGGTCAGCAGGCGATGAGGGACGCTCCGAGCGCGCCAATCGGAATCGACGCATCGGCGAGCCGCAGGCGTTCCGTCAGCCGCAGACCCGCGATGAATCCGCTGGAGGCCTCCCTGTTGCACAGTTCCCCGCGCAGCGCATCAAGCAACGGGGACCCGGCGCGGGAAACACCGCCTCCGATGACGATGACCGAAGGATCCGCGGCCTGGGCGACGATCTGCACGACGTCGGCGAGGGCATGCAGCGCGATGCCGAGAACCCGTTCCGCTTCGTCGTCGCCGCCGTCGGCCTTCGCGAGGATGTCGGGCAGCGGAGGATCCGCAACGGGCCACATGCGCCGCAGGCCCCCTCCCGAGCATGCGGTCTCCAGACATCCGCGCTGACCGCATTTGCACGCCATGCGGTTGGGGTCCACCGGCAGGTGGCCGATCTCCCCGAGGGCGCCAGTGTCGCCGCGTTCGACGAGACCGGCGCGGACGAAGCCGGCCGCCAGCCCCGTCCCCAGGTTGACGAACGCCATCCTGCCGTGCCTGAGCCGGTCGGGCAGCGTCCCATAGGCCCCCAGCGCCGCGGCGTTCACATCGTTGTCCACCCACACGGGAAGCCCCAGCATGCCGGATGCACGGCCTCCCAGCTCCAGGTTCTCGATTCCGAGATTGACCACATTCTCCACACGCCCGGTGTCGCGGTGCACCAGTCCGGGGATGCCGATGCCCACGGATCTCACCTCATCGAACCGCATTCCGGCCACCTGCCGCACGATGGCGACCACATCCTCCACGACCTCGTCGCCGCCTTTCCGGGCTGCCCTGCGCGCGGATGCGAGAACCGTGCCGGCCGCATCGGTCAGCACCGCCTCGATCTTCGTTCCTCCGACATCCACGCCGACGCGCAGGTTCTCTGTTTCCGGCATACCACTGGCATTCATCGTCATGACGATCTCCGTTCCCGAGGGCGGACTCCTGTTTCGTCCGCCCGCCATTATGTTCGGAATCCTTACATATTGGATCCGGGAAGCGATGATACACCACGCCACGCGCGCCCGGCGGCGGGGCGCACGTCCGTCAGGACGAGGCGGCCGCCGCGGACAGCCCGCGCCTGCCCACGATCTCGCGCAGCACGGAGACCGCCTGCCCGCGCAGGGTGGCGTCATCGCCGAGCTCGCACCGGCGCACCCGCATCTTGCTCTGATAGTCGTTCCGGGACAGGGCGTTGACGGTTTCGCTGCATGCGCCGAGCAGCGTCTCTCCGACGATATCGGGAGGCCCATAGACGGCGATGTCATGCAGGTTCAGCAGGCTCGCCGGCATCGCCAGCGCGCCGCCGAGCCTCGCGCCGGCCGTGGCCAAAATGTCCGCACGTCGATTCGGATCCCTGCGAATGCGGTCGCGCAACGCGATGGCGGAGACATAGGTCTCCAGACAGCCGCGCTTGCCGCAGGTGCACGCCGGGCCGGCAGGGTCGATCACGACATGGCCGATCTTGCCGGCCGCATGGTCGTCGCCCTCCACGAACTCGTCGTTGAGCAGCACCGAGGCGCCGACGCCCCGGGTGATCTGCACGAGCAGGCAGTTGGGATTGCCATGGCCGAGGAACCGGTCGGCCAGCAGGGCCGCATTGGCGTCGTTGTCCACGCGAACGGGCAGAGAGAACTCGCCTTCGAGCAGGTCGCGAAGTTCCACGTTGTCCCAGCCGAGATTGGAACTGGAAATCACTCTCCCCGAACCGGAGACCACGCCGGGTACGGCGACGCCGATGCCCACGAGCCCCGAACCGGCAAGCCGGATCATCTGACCGACGAGCGAAAGCACGTCGTCGAGATCGACCCGGTCGCCATCATCAAGCACACGTTCGCGACGCTCCACGATTCTGGCCCGCAGATCCATCACGGCGCCGGTCATCACATACGGGCGCGACAGATCGATGCACACCAGACGAAGCACGTCCGTATCGATGGCCAGCAAGGTGCCCGGCTTGCCGCGGCCATCCCGTTTCCCCGACCCCAGTTCACGTAGCAGGCCGTCGTCGATCATCTCGCCGGTCACATCCGTGGCGGTGGCGCGCGAGAGCCCCGTCTCCTTGCATAGGTCGGCGCGCGACAGTTGCCGGTCGGGGAACAGCAGCCGGAACAACAGTCTACGGTTGTTGGCCCTTGCGTCGCTGGGATTGGATTTAGCGTACATGGGAGCCCTCCTCGGGTGAGACGATTGCGGAAATGCGGAATCACATTATCGGGACGGACATCCCGGCGTCATCCTCGAACGGCTTTCAGAATAACACCCATCAGGGGACTGACAATATGAAAACCCCGGCACTTTGACAAGTTTCCCATCTCTGTACATAATCATGTTCGACATCCAAACAAAATAGTTGCGACATACGGCCAAAGACGGTCAAGCACGGAAAGAAGACCAACATGAACAACACCACACGCGCAGCCATAGCCACGGCCGCCATCGGAGCCCTGCTCATCCCGCTCGCGGGATGCGGCAACACGACCACAAGCTCGGGCAAGACCGAACTGACGGTATGGTCATGGGACGCCAGCATCGATCGCGCCGCCAAAAACTTCATGAAGGCCAACCCCGACATCACGGTGAAGGTGAGCAACGTCGGCAGCACCGAGGAGACCTACACCGCGCTCAACAACGCGGCCCAGGCCGGCAACGGCCTGCCCGACGTCACCCTGATCGAATACCTCGCCATCCCGCAGTTCGTGCACTCCGGCACGCTCATGGACCTGAGCAAGATCTACGACACCGTCAAGCTCAAGAAGACGTTCACCCCCGGCACATGGAACTCCGTGAACATCAACGGCGGCCTGTACGCAATGCCCGCCGACTCGGGCCCCATGGCCTACTTCTACGACAAGGACGTGTTCGACAAAGCCGGCATCAGCGAACCACCGACCACCTGGGACGAGTTCTACGAGGACGCGAAGAAGATCCGCGCCACCGGCTCCTACATCACCTCCGACTCCGGCGACGCGGGCCTGTTCAACGCGATGATGTGGGCCATGAGCGGCCACGCCTACAAACTCAACGACGAAAAACTGACCATCAATATCACCAAGGACAAGGGCGCCCAGCGGTTCATGAACCTCTGGCAGAAGATGCGCGACGAAGACCTCATCGACGTCCACACGAAGACCTGGACCGACGACTGGATGAAGTCACTGGGCGACGGCTCCATCGCCAGCCTCATCAGCGGCGCATGGATGGCCAACAACCTCCTGCAGGGCGTGCCCCAAGCCACCGGCAAATTCCGCGTAGCCCTCCTGCCCACCATTGACGGCACGCCCATCAACGGCGAATACGGCGGCAGCGGCCTGGCCATCACCAAGAAGATCCCCGACGGCAAACTCGACGCCGCCAAGAAGTTCGTCGAATACGTCACCACCAACGACGAAGGCATCGACGCCCGCGTATCCAACGGCAGCTTCCCCGCCACCACCAAGACCCTCAACCAGAAGGACTTCCTCGCCAAGACCACGCTCAGAAACGCCGACGGCAGCGACAACGAGTTCTTCGGCGGCCAGAAATACAACGAGGTCTTCTCCCAGGCCGCCAAGGACGTCACCGGCAAATGGGAGTTCCTGCCCTTCGAACCCTACGCCCGCTCCATCTACAACGACAATATGGGATCATTCTTCTCCGGCAAGGAGACTTTCAAGGCTGCCGCTGACAAGTGGCAAAAGGCGCTGAAACTCTACGCCGAAGATCAAGGTTTCACCGTTCAATAATCATCTACGGCGAGCGTGGCGGTATCTTCCGCCGACACGAGTAAGCACTCTGCCCCGTCTCCTTCCGGGCAGGGTGCTTTTTACGTTCCGAATGTCGTTCCATAGACAATCATGGCCGGGATTTGTGCCCGGCACCGAAACGGCGACCTTGCCGATTGCGAAGAGAATGCTCCAGGCGGGGCTGTTCGACATACTCTCCGCAATCGGCGCGGGAACGCGGCCCCGGGTCATGCGCTGCGCGCATGACCGTGTTGTCTGGCCGCTCGCATGCTCGCGGCGGTGGGCCGCGCGGAATCTGACGAGGGGTTTGCGGCCACCACCAGCATGCCATGCGCTCCGTCTGTGTTCCCTGCGCCGTGTCCCGCGCCGCTCCCGTGCCTGCGCTGCGACGGCGGACCAGCATGCCGTCTTCGCTACGGCCCGGATCGTCACGGTCCACGCCTCCGGTCTCTCCGCCTGCGCGCATGGCAGGCGGGTGGTGTCCGAAATGGAAACCACACGGAAAGGACCGATGGACATGAACGACATGGTGGACACCCGCACGGCGGGAACCGGACTGGCGAAGCGCGTACGCGACGGGTTCCTTCAGGACCGGCGTGAACTTGGGCCGGCGGAAGCGACCGACAAGTGGTTCGCGCCCCTGATGGACAGGTGGAACGGCCTGCTGTCGCGCGACGAGGGCGGTTTCTCCCATGAGGAGCGCGTCACGCTGGCGGTGCTGATGACCGAGTGCCTGAGCATGCGGGACGCGCTGATACTCGCATCTTTGCGCGAAATGGGCGGCGGTGAACTGCACATGCTGTACGCCCAGCCGCATTCGATGGAGTCGGCGGCCGTGGTCATGCGCGAACTGTCACGGGCGTTCAAGGACGCCGCCTATCAGCCGGACACGCGACGCGGGGAACGCGCGACGGCGTTGCTGGAATCGGTGACGGCCGACGCTCCGGACGGATACAAGGCACAGCCGATGGCGTCGTGCGCGTACCTGCTGTGGATGGCCGACCGTTCGACCGCCGCCGCGGTGCGCGCGCTCAAGGCCTTGGCCTTGGACGACGACTGCTCGCTGGCATCCCTCGTGCTCGCGGCCAGCGAACACGGCATCCGCCCCGCGTGGACGGAACGCCGCCGCCACTGAGCGTTGGCCGTGGATTCATCTGGTGGGGGCTTCCGATTCCGGAAGCCCCAGCCAATCCCCAATCATCCGTTTTTTCAAGGAGACAATCATGGAAACCGCAATCATCGAACGTCCCGTAGCGACCGACGAAGACATGGAGGAATCGAACATCGTCATGCTGGACGTGGGACTTATCGACCCGAACCCCGCGAACCCGCGCCGCGACGTGGGCGATGTGTCGGAACTCGCGGATTCGATACGCGCGCAGGGCATCCGGCAGAACCTGCTCGTCACTCCCACGCCGCAGGGACGCTACCTGCTCGTCATCGGGCATCGCCGCCTCGCCGCCGCCAAACTCGCCGGATTGAGCCGGGTGCCCGCCGTGGTGGCCGATTTGTCGGAACGGGAGCAACGCGAGCTCATGCTCGTGGAGAACAGCCAGCGCGCCGACCTGACCGTCATCGAGGAGGCCGACGGCTATCAGGGGCTTCTCGATTTGGGCGTGGGTGTGGACGAGGCGGCACAACGCACCGGCCGTTCCGCGTCATTGGTGCGCCGACGCTTGAAGATAGCCGCCATCGGCGAGAACGCGCGAAGCAAGGCCGGAACAGCCCAGCTGAGCATCGACGACTGGGAGACCATCGCCGACTTCGACCGGCATCCAGACCTTCAGGAACGGCTCGCCGAGGCGGCGGGCGGCAAGAACTGGAACATGGCCGTCAAGCACGCCCGGCAGGAGCGAACATGGCGCGAATGGCTCGACACGGCGCGAGCCGAATTGGAACGCATGGGCATCGATGCGGCCGACGAACAGCCGAACACGGACAACTGGTATGACTCGCCAAAGGGATTGCGTCGCACCACGATGCTGACCACGGGCGACATCGCCAAGGCCATCGACGCATGGCGCGACTCCCATGACGGAGCCACGCCCGTCGTGGGGGTGCGGGCCGAAGGCGCGTCATGGGCGCGCGGCATCGCCCTGTACGAAACCGTGGACGAGGAGGCTGAGACCGCGGCCCGCGAGGCGCGTGAGGCGCGTTGGCGCGAGGAACGGGAACGCGAGGAACGCGAGACGGCACCGGCCAAGGAGTTCGCGCGGGCAAGCCGTGATTTGCGCATCGCGTTCGTGACGCATCTCATGGAACTGAAATCCCAGCCGAAGGGCATCGGCAAAGCCGTCGCCATGCTGTCCGCAAGATTCGCGCTCGATACGCTCACCGAGGGATTCGACCATTGGAATAGCAACGCCGAGGAAATCTGGGAGCAAATCACCGGCATCGGCACGGCGGGCGGCGGCGACGCCGATGATGCAAAGCCGGAGGACGAGGCCGAAGACCCGTTACGCGAGTCCGTCACCGCGATGATTGCCGGCGACCCGCAACGGGCCGCGTTCGGACTGCTCTACGCCTTGGCCGAAGAGCGCGTCAGTTGGGAAACGTGGCGTGACGCGGCGACCATCGCGGAACACGCCGCACCGTTGTACGAGGCGTTGGAAACATTCGGCTACCGCACCTCGGACACGGAAGTCGAAGCCCTCAACGGCTCTCTCGTACCAATCGATGACGACGACAATGGCGAGGATACCGGCATAGGGCAGGACAGCGAACCGGACGACGCTGGGGCGTCGCAAGCCGACGACGCATCCGGCGAGCCGGAAGACGCCGAATAAGCGACGGACGGGGGCGGAACCGGAATACGGGTTCCGCCCCCATTCCGGGCGCGAATGGCGAAACGTGACGGCGCATGCGCGCCCGCGCCTTCCGGAGCCAAGCGGCGGCGGGTGACGTTCAGCCGTGGCGGGAGGAACGTCGTCGGAGCCGCGCGTCGCACCAATCCATGAGCATGCTCGCAAGCACGGCCGTGAGAAACGCGGCGACGATCAACGCGAACGAGCCGTCCAATGCCGGAGCGTCCGAGCCGGCGAGGAAATGCATGAGCAGGAACGCCAGCATAAGCAATCCCGACAGCATGGCGAATGCCGTGAACACGGAGTTCGCGAGGAACACCACGAGCCGCAACGGGTGCGCGAGCAGGGCAAGGCACGAGGCCACGCCACGCATCAGCATGCGTATCACGCCCGTCGCCAGCGACAGGCCAAGCATCACCAGCAGCATCGGCATCGCCGTCACCTCCCGTATGTAGCCAATGTCATCCAGCGTAGCCGCCAGGACGCGGGAAACCGAATCGCAATCCCTCCGGGTCCAATCCAATCGAACCGGATTCTCCGGCGTCACCGGCATCGGCCGCATTCGCCGTTGCGGCGTTGCCTTCCGTCAGGACAATCTCCGGCGTATCGACGGCGGATGCCGGTCGGCCGTCGGATTCGAGGGACGAATCCTCGCCATCATGGATTTCGCCGTGACTATCGGCGGGATTGGCCTGCCCGTAGTCGGGCGTGACGGCATGGAACGCCATGCCCGTCTCCCTTGGCTCCATCCTGAGCGTGCGCACGAGCTGGGCGCGAGGCATGTGATGGTCGTCGCAGAACGATTGGGCGGCGTCACGGAATCGTTCCGCGGCCCAGCGCATGTCGTCCAGCAGGATACCCAAACGCGACAGTTCGCCGCGTTTGCGCCGAAGCGCCTCCAACTCGGCATCCAATGCGTTGTCGGCGATGGCGCGCATCGCCCGGTTGCGTTCCCTCGGCTTCGCCATGACGGTCTCCTCACGGTGATTGTTCTTCACTGTCCCGCATCGTAGAACGACGCCGGCAATGATGCCGGCGGACACGAAACGGAACCGGCGTCGGCATGCGAAACGTGACCTGAAGTCCGCCGCGCATGGCGTGGCTCCCAGGCGAAACTGACCGGTGCTGCAACCATCCCCTCCCCGGAGGGGCGGTTGGTGTGTAGCAAGCATCGCCGGTGTACGTACACCGGCGCGGCCCCGCGAAGCTCGGGGCCGATCGCGGGACAACCGTGGAACCCGATATGAGGAGGCGTCGATGGGTTGGAAAGGCAACCGTTCCAGGACGATCCGCAAGGCGGTCACGTTCAGCGAGGAGGAATGGCGGTGGGTGGCGGACTCGCTCAAAGTGGAGAACCGTCAGCGCATCCAGGCCGGGCTCAGGCCCGTGGGATGGATGGCGTTCGCCCGCAACCGGATCAGATGCGCCCACCGCGTCAACATCACCGTGCCCGCGAACCTGCATGACGTGAGCGCCCAACTGGCGAGGATCGGCAACAACGTCAACCAGATCGCCCGTCACGCGAACACCACGCGGGAGACGGACCTGGCCATGCTCTCGCGCGTGTTCGACGAGCTGCGCCAGGCGGAACGGCTGGTCGCGGGCCTGAGCATCCGGGTGGAGACCGACGTTGATCCCAAAGGGGTGCCCGAATGGCTGTAGTCAAGATCGGCAAGATCAAAAGCACGCTCGTTCGCAGCATCGTCTACGTGACGAACCCGGCCAAGACCGACGGCTACCGGTGGGCCTCGACCACCGTCGGCGATGACATCACGGACGCCGAGTCCATCGCCCGCGGCTTCGAACGTGCGTTGGACGCCACGAAAGGCGGCTCACGCCGGCAGGGTGCCGTGTTGGCGCTGCATGTGATCCAATCGTTCGATCCCACCGACCAGGTCACGCCCCGATTGGCGCATCTGATTGGGGAACGGTTCGTCCGGGAGATCACCGGAGGCACGCACGACTACGTGATCGCCACCCACACCGACAGGTCCCACATGCACAACCACATCCTCATCTGCCCGGCAGACCGGATCACGGGCAAGGCCCTGCGTCTGAGGAAAGGAACCCTGGGCGAATGGCGGAAGATCAGCGACCGGCTGTGCCGCGAATACGGGCTTCACACCCTCATGCCGGAACAGTCCGGGCGCGTGGCCCCGTCGATCGGGGAACTCCACCTGAGCGCCAGAGGCGGCAACATCAAGGACCAGCTGCGCACCAGCATCGACACGGCCTGCATGAACGCCCATGACTTCGCGGGCTTCCGCCGCGAACTCGCGACGCTCGGCGTCAACGCGACCGTGCGCGGCGGACGCATCACCTACACGCCATGCGGGCAGACCCGCGGAATCCGAGACCGGCGACTGGGCGTGGCATACAACATGCTCGCCATCATGGGCAAAATCCACCGGCGCACGCTCAGCGAGATCACCTTCCACGAGGCCATGATCGCCCGTCGGACGGATACGGCGGTGACCGTTCGGGTGCCCGGCACGCACGGACGCCTGCACCTGACCATACCGTGCGACCGGCTCGTGCGCGACGGAAGGATCTGGCACGCCTACCTGTCCGACGACGTCAGACAGGTGCTCACCGACGAGAACGGCGGCTATGCACGTTCAACGGACTGCGAGGGCCTGTACGCATGGTTCGCGCGGCCCACGCTGCGACTGGAGGACTACTGCCGTCAACGGTTCGACGGCCAGGACCTGACCGGCGTGAACGGACGCGCGCTGCGTCAGGCAATCGCCTGCGACCGGCTCGCCGACAGCCTGCGCGAGCTCAAGGTGCTCGCCCAGGTCATCGACGAAGGCGACGGCCGGCTGGCGACGCTCGGCCGACTCACCGACTCCGTCGAACGCAACGCGAAGCACATGCGCGCCCTGATCGCGCTCATCGCCGACAACCATGATCAGGGAGCCGACGCCACGGGACTGGAGGCCCAGCTCGCCATCGAGGAGCAGGAGACCCGTGGCCTGGCCTCCGACGCCCTCGCCCTGCGCCGGCTCATCGCCCGCACCACGCCAACCGCCGAACGCTCCGACGGCGCACGGCGCGAACAACGCCGCGATGACGGGCATCGTGTCCGCCGCAGGAACCGGTGAGCCGGCGGAAGCTGGAACGCAACGAACCACGACGGATGACGGGAGAATCCCATGGCGGCCGAGGACCAGGCACAGGAACTCATGATGCGCGTCAGCGAGCAAGGCACGCGCGTCATCATCGACGTGACCAAATACGGGCTCGACAAGGCGCTGCACCTGCTCGGCATCGGCGTGCATGCCACCGGCGAGACATTACGGCAGATCAGGACCACCGGCAAGGTGGACGGCAAAACCCTGCATCGCACCGGCGAGCCGATCAACGTGCAGGAAGTCACCGGACGATACGCCCGACAGCTCGAACACGACCTGAAAAAGGCCGGCATCACCTTCCACATCGAGCACGACCGCGACACCGGCCGCACCTTCCTCCACTTCCAAGGCAAGGACGCCGACGAGGTCAACCACGTCGTCTCACGCATCGTCGAACGCCTCAACCGGGAACTCGCCCGGCAGGAGACCGCCACGACTCCCGAACCCGGCGACGCCGACCCCGCACGGCCGGCCACGGAGACAATGCCGACACCGGAACGAGAGGAGCCGAACCCGTTCCTCGAACCCTCCGACGACGCGCTGCGCCTCGCCTTCGACGCCGAATCGCCATCGAACGGCCGGTTCGACTTCCGCACGGTGCCCTGGGACCGCGACGCCGCGATCATCACCGACCAGCTCGACCGGCTCCACATACCCCACCACACGCAACGGGTCGCCGACGACACGGTGCGCTTCACCTACCCGGCCGGCCAGGCCAGACGCATCGCCGACACTATCGAAACCCTGACCGCACGCTCACGGGGCCTGGACTGGAACCGCATGGACATCCCCGCCCCGGACGGCGGCGTGCGCCGCCCCAAAACCAAGCAGCAGACCCTGAACGACATCCGCACGCGGGCCGGCAAACGCATCGAAGGCCAACGCCGCACCGCGCCCTCGAAGCAACGCGCCCGCACCCGGTGAACGGATGCGCGACGACCATGACCGGAAAGGAGCATCGCCATGCCCGAGCTTTCAGCCAACGCGCGTTGGCTCATGGACAACCTCATCGACAACGACCGGCAGGCCCTGGCGGACATCGCACGACGCGGCGAGCAATACGCGGCCGCCGGCATGCCGCAGGACGATCGGCTGGGCCAGGTCGCCCGCATGGTCGTCGATGACGCGATCCGACGCCACAACCAGGCATGGCCCGACGCCTCGATCAGCTTCCCTGCGCCGGACCTCGACCAGGCCTCCGACGAGATCGCCCAACGCATCCGCACGCAGGCCGCACGATCATGGAACACGCCCGACGCCATGCAGACGCCGACGCGATGGCAGCCCGAGCAGCCCGAGAACGCGCAGGTCCAGGTCCCGGAGCCGAGGCGGGACGAGACGGCCGTCGGCCGGCCCGGCGGCGAGCGGCCGGCGCAACCCGCGGCCGGTGGAAGAACAAGGGAGATCTGGCCGCGCGTGAATTTCCCCAACAGCTACGTGCACCTGTACCGGATGACCTCCAAGGACGGGCGCTCGTTCGACAAGATGCGCGTGGCGATACCGCAAGGCACCAGCATCCGCGGCGTGGACCTGACCGGATGGCAGCTCGACCGCTTCCTGACCGACCATGCGAGGGACGCCAAACTGAACGGGCGCGACGTGACCGTCAGCTTCAAACCCGGCGAACCCGTGGAACTGTGGCGCGGCAAAGGCGAGCAACGCGAGACCATGCGCATTGACGACGCATGGCAGCTGTGCCGCGCCGTCAAAGCGCAACGCATGGCCTATGCGAGGCAACGCGCCGAAAACAAACCGGTCACCGCCACCACCGGCACCCCAGCCGGCGAGGAACCACCCACAGCAGCCGATCCGGAGAACCCCGAACAGGCGGCCGAGCAATCCCTGCCGGCCGGCAAGAGCCGGACGCTCGACGCCATCAAGGACAGGGCCGAACGTCGCACGCAAACACCATACACCACGCAGACAAGAACGCAGACGCAAACACAGACAAGGAGCCGATGATGGCGGAAGACGATCTGACGATCAACGTATGGGTAGGCAACCTCGGCCGATACAACGAGGGCACGCTCATCGGCGGATGGCTGCGCCTGCCCACGGACGAGCAGCGGATCGACCGGTTCCTCACCGAACAGGTAGGACTGACGCTCGACGCGCAGCAAGCCTATGAGATCGGACGCCAAGGAGGCGTCACTTATGAGGAATACGGCATCTTCGACCACGAATACACGGGCCTGCTCGCCGCACTCGACTACCGGCCCGGCGAATACGAAGACCTCCACGCCCTGAACACGCTCGCACAAGCCGCCCGGATCTTCGCGCAAGACCAGCCCGAAGCATTGGAGGCGGTACGGCTGGCGGCCGACATGAACGGCGTGCACGACCCGATCGGACTGGCGAACCTGCTCGTCCAATCCGAGGACATCGAATACATGACCTACGACCCGCCGCAAGGCATCACACAGGAGAACACGCCCGACCTGGACGAGATGTACGGCTGGCATTGCGTCAACCAAAGCACCGAACTCGCGAAACTCCTTGACGGACCATACGGCATGTACTTCGACGTGGCGAAATACGGGCGCGACGCCGCCATCAACGACAACGTCACCCTCGCCGACCACGGGTTCCTGCTCGACTCCACCATCCCCGACACCAAACGGTATTCCGGCACGGAACTCAAGCAGATCATCGACGCCTACACCGACGACGAGCCCGGCCTCGACGCCACGATGCCGACGGTCTCCGACGCAATGCGGATGATCGAACGCTGGGGAGACACGCACGACAACGTGATGCGATCGGACGACGCCACACGCATCACCGAACGCATCATGCAGGCCAACGACACCGATGACGAAACCCTGCGCCAACAGGTTCGGGACCTCGTCAAACCGGTGGCCGACCAGCTGGACGGCGACATGCCCTCAGGCTCGGCCACGTTCGCCCGACTCGTCGCCGAACACGCAGCAGAACACGCCAATCCCGACCAGATGCCGACACGGGAACCGTTCCGGCTCGAATCGCTGCTCGAACCCGGCGAACGCATCATGGAATACACGCTCGCCGGCACGGCGACGAACTGGGGAGCACCCGTCTACCAGTGCATCATGCCCGCCGATTCCACCGACATCAGCGCCGGATTGGAAGACACTCTCCAACGTATCATCGCCGACCGGACCGGGCGCGGCGACACAGCCGCGATACTCGCCGAAACCATGGGCGCCAGACCCGCCGACGAACTCGACCCCACCAATGGCATCACCCCGATCGACCAAGGATACGCGCTGCCCGCACCCATAACCTCCTTCAACCCCAAACCAGCGAAAGAGGAAGAGCTGAACACGTCGAAAGGCAAGGACGCGGTGCTCGACGGCATACGCCAACGGGCGGGCCAACGCGCCGACGACCCCACAGCCCATCCATCCACGCCGGACCGGACGAAGACCCGCAACCGATAAGCCGCCGAGGAGACCAGCATGACCACCATGGACACCGCCTACCGGCAACTGCAGGATGAACTCAAACGCCTCGGCTACGAGCTGCGCATGGAAGGCTTCGGCATCCTCCAGCCCCAAGGCTCCTACGGGGACATCGAACCACCGTACCGGCTCGTCACCCTGCGCGAGATCCCCATCGAACCGTTGCCCGAATGGTCGGCCGACGTGCACCCGCATGACATCACCTACCGGTTCGACGCCACGCGATACCAGCACGACCGCGAACAACGGGACACCGTTGACGTGCGCGACTACGAAACATGGACGCGCACCGTATGTGACGAACAACACGTGCAGGGCCGCGTGCTCATCGACATGGACAAAACGGCGGAGGAACGCATCGCCGACCTCGCCACCGCAATCCACTACATCCGATCCACGAACCCCGCATGCCGCTCCTACCCAGTGGACCGCAAGACCCGACGCAACGACCTGCCCGACCGCACCCGCATCAGCCAGCCGATCGACGACTACCGGGACCCGTGGAGCATCCGTGTCATGGCCGCACGGGAGCAGGCCCTCGACACGCTCTCCTCCAAGCACGTCCGGGTGGCCAAGGCCCGCGCAGAATCCGACGCGCTCACCGGCGGCGGCCGCGACGCCCGCGCCATCGGACGCGACGCCATCAACGCCGTCCAAGGCAAAGCCCCGAACATCGGCAAACCCGCCAGAAAACGCAGGCCAAGCCGATGAGCGACGCCCGACATCCGCAGGCCTATGCGCGCGGCATCCTCACCGATGACGCCAGATTCCACACCGACGGCGACGGCAGGACGACGGCAACCCTGACCGTGAACGCCGGCACCTTGGACACGCCGCTCATCATCCGCGTGCACGCGGCCGGAGACCATGCGGCATACTTGCGCGAACAGGGCGCGCTGCAGGGACGACAGCTCATCGTCCACGGCATCATCCACGAAGAGGAAAACGCCGACGAAGCCTACATCCTGGCCGACGAGATGGCCCTGCACACCAGCGTCAAGGACACACTCCCGTGAACGCGGCGCGAACAATCACGATCATCGATGCAGGCGAGGAAACCGTTGGCACTCCAATCACACGCGGGAACCCGGCCATCTACGATGCGGAAACACCCGTGGGGCGCATCCTTGCCGCGATGTGCGACGGAGACGACACCATCGAGAACCGCCAAGGCCTCACGCGCATCACCAACGCCGCCGACGCGGGAAACAGACAGCCGACGCCCGGGCACGATGAGCTTTTGCCGGCGGACACCGCCGTCATGCATCCGACGGCCGACGATCCGCCATGGACCAAGGAACAGACGCTCACGAACATCCGCGTTCGCGCCGAACACCGCATCAACAGTCGGATCCCGCAAGCGGCCGAAGCACCCGTTGGAGATGACATGCGACGAACCATGACGCAGCACCGCAGCGGCACGGAAAGAGACAGGGGAAACCAATGAAACGACTGCAAGCCATAATGCCCGCGGCCATGGGACTGTTCACGCTGTTCTGGCTGGGCGACAAGATCGGCTATCAGATACGCACCGACCTGGATGAAGGCACGAGCGTGATCGACCTGATGAACAGGTTCTGGCTCGACCTGTACCATCCATTCCACCTGTCCACGAACCATACCGACCTGCTGTGCGGGCTCGCCGCAATGGGCGTCGGCCTGCTGATCTGGGCATACAAGTACACGGCGCGCCTGAACCTGCGCAGCGGCGAGGAACACGGCTCTGCCCACTGGGGCACCCCGAAGGACATCAAACCGTTCATCGACCCCATCGAATCCCACAACATTCGATTCACCGCGACCGAACGGCTCTCCATAGACACGCGACGCACCCTACGCAACCTCAACGCACTCCTGCTCGGGTCATCAGGCTCCGGAAAAACCCGCTACTATGTCAAACCCAACCTATTGTCCGTGGACATGAACTGGGCCGTCACCGACCCCAAAGGCGAACTCAAACGCGACACGGAACACGCCATGCGCGACCGCGGCTACCAAGTCAACACGCTCGACCTCATCCACCTCGACCGGTCCGACCGGTTCAATCCCATGCGCTACATCGATTCCGAAGAACCCCAATCCGCGATCCTGCGCCTGACCGACAACCTCGTCACCAACGCCAACGGAGACCGCAAAACCGGAGACAGCTTCTGGCAGGACGCCGAAAAAGCACTCCTATGCGCCCTCATCGCATGGACCTACTACACCGAAAACAGCCCCACTCTCAACCAAGTCACCGACATCCTCGACCGCATGGGAGCCAGCGAACAGGACGAAGACAAGGAATACATCATCGACGCGCTCTTCGCCGAAACCCAAACCGAAATCCACCGCATGCGCGAACACCCCGACGACTACGATGAGGAGACCCGGAACATGCTCGACGGGCTCGCGTTCGCATGCGCCCAATACAACACGTTCCTCAAAGGCGCCGGCGAAACCAAGAAAAGCATCATCATCACCACCGGTGTCCACATCGCGCCCCTCCAAGTGCGCGAGGTACGCCGGATCCTCGACGGCGACGACATCCGGCTCGAAACCCTCGACCAAGGCAAACGCATCATCTATCTCGAACTACCTGACACCAACGCCACATTCTCCTTCATCGCCAGCGTCTTCTACCAATGCCTCTTCGAAACGCTTGTACGCAAAGCCGACGCCAAACCCGACGGCGTGCTCGACCGCGACGTGCACTGCATGCTCGACGAATTCGCCAACATCGGCAAAATCCCCAACTTCGTAAGACTCATCGCCACCATACGAAGCCGGCGCATCAGCTGCAGCATCATCCTCCAGACCGTAAGCCAAGGCAAAAGCCTCTACCGAGATGACTGGGAGACCATCGCGGGCAACTGCGACAGCCAGCTCTTCCTCGGCGGCAACGAACCCAGCACCACCAAATACATCAGCGACCGACTCGGAGACCAGACCATCGATGTCATTGAAACCAGCGAAACCAAAGGTCTCAACGGCAGCTGGACACGCAGCACCCGCAAAAACGCTCGTAAACTCCTCACTCCGGACGAACTCGGACGCATCCCCACCAGCCAGTGCATCTACCTACTCAGAGGCATACCACCATTTTTCAGCCAGAAGAAGTAATTGGCAATTTACTATGGGACTCTTTGGCTGATGTGATCCGTTGGCGAGACCGTCTCTCCTTTACTTGTCGCGTGGAAGGTGATAAGGCGGATTGCTGGGAAACTGTGTGGCTTTAGGTCGTTGCATAAGTTTCAACCAAGATACCTGGGCATGACCGATGATCCTGTCGTGAAGACAAACTGATTCGACTCCGGCTTCCGGATATCTTTGATTGAAACATACGAGATCATTGTCATCTTCAGATGGCAGTTCCAACGTTTCACATTGTGGGTTTCTGCGCGGGGTGTTTCGCTTGTACTGGGGAATTCAATACCGGATTCTCCAACGGTAAGTTACAAGGAGGTAACGATGGAAAAGGGACATAAAGCTGTCAAATCGGTGGGCGCTGCGTTGTTGGCGCTCGGTTTGGCTGCGGGTACAGCTGGTACGGCCATGGCCGCAGTTGTTTCGGCAGGTGGTGGAACCTGGAATTACGGCATCGCAAATCTACTTCCCAGCACGAACTGGTCGCACTACTATCATGCCGACAGCACATGGTTCAAGCGTGGAGGGTGACGCAGGCCTTCAACGCTCTCCTGATGCGGTTGCTGGAATAGAGTCGCATGCTTGGGCTTGGGATAGCAACCCGTTCCGTATCGACCATGCGTATTGGCGGTATGCCTGATTCATAAGTGTAATCGTCAAGAACGGGTTTGCCTGAGCCCTTAGTTCAGGCAAACCCTTTGATTTTGCATGGAGGCCGTGATGCGAGGTAGGACCATTCAGTTTGCGGTGCTGGTGGCGGTGTTGGTCGCCGTTATTGGTTCGTTCGTGATGCTCAGTGGGTTGGATGCCGTGGCGCCGTTGGGTGTGCAGGGCACGGTGCAGGTGTCGGGGTCGATGCCGTCCGTGCCCAGTTCGTCGACCATCGTGGGGATCGAACGGACGGCCGGCGACACGGGCGCCGACATCGTCAAGCTGGTGGAGGATATCAAGGATCCGGGCGGCGCGAGGTCCGTGTATGTGGCTGTCGGGGACAGGTCGGGGGAACCGGCCCGTTGGCTGGCCGACGGGTATCCGGGGTTCACGCGTTCGATGAACACGACGGTGCTGCCTTTCGGCCGGCTTTCGGGGCAGGATCCTCGCGGCAGCTACTACGTGTACGGCGATCCGGCCGCGACCCGGGCGTTCGCCGAGCGGTTCCATGCCGACGGATACGACGTGGATGTCAAGACCGACTACACGGCTTCGTACGCGCAGTGGCTGAGCAATCAGCCGCTGGGGGTGAGTTTTGCGGTGACGGTTCTGCTGTGCGCGATGCTGGCGGGCATGTTCGCGTTGATGAACGTCAAAGGGTATGCCGTGCAGCGTCTGCAGGGCAACTCCGACTGGAGCGTCATCGCGCGTGACGCCCGCGCCAACATCCGCCAGGCCCTGGCCTCGACTCTGGCTGTGCTGCTGGGGTTCATGGGATTCCTGGCGCTGTACAACCATGCGTCGCATATGGGCGCGGCGTTGGCGTTGGCGGCCGGTGTGTTCGCCGTGTTCCTCATGGTGATCGTCGTGGCGTATCTCATCGGGTTTGCGGTGGCGTCCCGTTCGTCGATGCTGGCCGCGCTCAAGGGACGTCTGCCGGCGCGTTTGGCGTCCGGGCTGGTCTACTGCGTGCGCGTGCCCGCCGTCATCCTGGCCGTCTGGGCGGTCATCTACGCGGGGATGGCCGCAGGCCAGGCCTTGGACCAGGCCGAAGCCCAACAGGCATGGGCCACGGCGGGCCGGGCCAGCGCCATCAGACTCAACCCCCGGCTCTCCCAGGATGAGCAGGACCGGTATTCGGCCGCGACGGGCCAATGGCTGATCTCACAGGAGCGACAAGGGCGGATGATCCTCGCCGAGGAGGGATACACGCTGGAACAGCTTTCCGCCTTTGCGAACCAGACGGGCTCGTCCGCGGACGGTACGTCCTCCCTGTCCGGGGACGTGCTGATGGTGAATTCGAACTATCTGCACGCGCAGACGGTGCAAGACGCCTCGGGCCAGCGGATCACACGAGTGCCGGACCATGGGGTGCTGGTGGTGATACCAGCCTCGAAACAGGATCAACGCGAGAAGATCGAGAACATCGTACGGGCGTTCATCGGCTCGCAGAGCCAGATGCATGGCGTCGCGACGCCCCGGATCACCGTGCTGACGGGCAAGCCCGGCCAGTCCCTGTTCGGCTACGGACAGCAGAACATGCCGAACCAGAAGACCCTGTTCCACGACGCGGTGCTCGTCGGCGTGGATTCCGACACCGGAGTGCTCTCTCCCGACGACTACACGGCTTACGCCTCCGGAGGCAATGCCATGCTCACCGACCCGGACCAGGCGCTCGTCTCGCTGCGCGAGGCCGGGCTACAGCCGTTCATCTACGCCGTGAGCAGCGTCAGCGCAAAAGCGGCTGCGGACTTCGCGAAACTTCAGGCAAATCTGCGCACCCACCTGATGAACGTGCTCGTCGCCATCGCCATCCTCATCGCCTCGGCCATCGCCGCCGCCCAGACGCATGTGCGCAGCGGTGCCCAACGCATCTTCGCCCGCTACGTGCACGGCTGGAGCTTTCCGGCCACCCACCGGCTCGCGATCACCGTCGAAACCGTCCTGGCCCTCACACCGATCCTCTACTCGGCATACCTGGTCATCCAAAGCGGGCTGCGCGCCGGAACCCCCACGGGCTCCCAGAGCGTCGCCGACATCTACCTGCTGGGCGGCTGGCAGCCCGCGTTCATCGCCGCTGTCACCATCGTGAACATGCTCATCTACCTGCTGGCGACCGCGCGCTACGAGCGCGCCCTCGCCGCCAATCACTCCAGAGAGGAATAAACCATGCACGATCACCACTCCCTGCCCGGAGCTCCCATCATCGCCACCAAACTCGGGAAGACCTTCGGGAAACGAACCCTGTGGCACGACCTCACGTTCCGCATCGAACCGGGACAGATGATCGCGCTGACCGGACCGTCCGGCTCGGGCAAATCGACGTTGCTGAACATCATCGGCCTGCTCGAACACGCCACCGCCGGAACCCTGGAATGCGGCCCAGACGACCTGACGGCCATGAACCCGCGTCATGCCAGGCTGTTCCGCAAACGCACCCTGGGCTACCTGTTCCAGGACTACGCGCTGATCGACAACGCCGACATCGAACAGAACCTCGACGTGGCAATGCACGGCACAGCCAGCCGGCAGGACAGGCGAAACCGAATCAGCCGGGCATTGGACCGCGTCGGACTCAAGGGACGTGAACACGACCCCGTCTACCAGCTCTCCGGCGGCGAACAGCAGCGCGTCGCGTTGGCGCGCCTCATCGTCAAACGCCCCGGCATCATCCTCGCCGACGAACCCACCGGCGCCCTCGACCACGACAACGCTGACATGGTCATCCACACCCTGCGCAGCATGGCCGAGAACGGCGCCGTCGTCATCATCGCCACCCACTCCGACCAAGTCACCAACGCCTGCGACGACACCATCCAACTCGGATAACGAACCCGGAAGCTATACTTGTATAGCTTCCGGCCACGGCTGGAATCACAGTTTGTGATTCGCCGCATTCGCAAGATTACCGACTGCGTGTGGCTCACCACTATACGAAGCCGGCGCATCAGCTGCATCATCATCCTCCGGATCAGCCAAGGCAAAAGCCTCTACAAGGATGACAGGGAGACATCACCGGCACTGCGACGGCCCGCTCTTCCTTGACGGTAATGAACCCAGCACCACCAAATACATCAGCGACCGGCGAGGTGACCAAATCATGGGTTATAGGAACTTTTGCGGTGTTTGTAACTGGGGTTTGCCTTGTAACAGTGGATGTGTCAGGGGAGCTTTTCTTCCCGGGGACAGAGACGTTACGGTGATGGGCTGGACTTATGAGTACGTAAGGCCGGTAAGGCGAAGAAATGCCCAGTCTACGGACGGGAGATGAAGAAGACGGCAGAACCAACGATGGGAATGTGTGGCCCACTCACTCACTGAGTTCGACGATGCTGCAAGAAGGGATGGCACAGTCAGACAGCTCGTACATTCCTCGGCTGGCTGCTCAGCCGCACGAGCCAGTCCATGTGTGACGGCGATTCGCGGGCTCTGAGCAAACGGATCACGTGATGCTGAAACGTCTGGCCCGTTATCCCGCCTTCAGTGGCCAGACATCATACGGTGATGGCTGACAGCACGTACATGAACCACGGTCAGCGCCTGATCATAGCCATAGATAGTGAGAACGACAAGGCACAGGGTCTCCAATGGTGTCCGAACGAGTCGAAGGCCGCTTATATGGCGCTGTTCTCATACATCCCCGTCCCAGACGGTCTGATCACGGACGGGCTGTGCAGTGGCCGAGACGGCCTGCGGCGTCGTATGACCGGTCGCGTGGATCCACGCGTTGGTCTGGTGCACGATGCGGGAACGGCGACCCGGTGGGGTAAGACGCTCAACGCGTGGCGCCTCAGGTGGGGACCTTCCATCGCCGAACGCACCTATGCTAGGGATAATCTGAAGGCATCCAAACCGGAGTAGTGGATTCATCAGGAGCTGCGACATTCGCTACCGACGGCTGGAGAGGCTGTTCATGCTTCCCGAACCCGCACTCACTGTCGGCGGACCGGTGGCGCACACCACAAATCGGATGAAGGGTGGCGTTAACTCGCCGAAAGCATGTGTTCCTCAACCATCGCAGACTGCCTAAGGAACACATGCGACGCGCATGCAAATGGATGGTGCTGCGAAAAATCACGACTGGCCCCGGGGTGCTCATCAGGTCCAAGCCTACAAGCCGACAAGACCATTACCCGTCAAGGTCGGCGCCGAGGACACGAGCGTGCCAGAATACAGTACCGGCATTGGCTGGGATGAGTTCATATCGGGTAGCGGGCAGACGCGACCAATACCCCTTGCCACCCATAGAGCGAACCCCTCCTTAGTCGTCCTTACTCCAACCGGTCTCAAACGCCACAATAGATCCAATGAACCAAGCAGACCAAAGGACTCAACGGCAGTTGGGCGCGTAGTCCCCGCAAAACCCCGAAACTTCTCACCCTCGGACGGACTCGGGCGCATCTCCACCAGCCAGTGCATCTACCTACTCAGAGGTATACCACTAAATCAAAAGCGATATGACAGCGTTCTCGTCAAACCACCTGTAACTCGATGGCGTGATCGCATTGTGCGGCTATGCCGGGATCGTGGGTGACGACGATGAGGGTCTTGCCGTATTCGTGTTGGAGTCGGAGCATTTCGTCGAAGACGTGTTGGGCGAGATCGTGGTCGAGGGCACCGGTGGGTTCGTCAGCGAGGATCAGGTCACCGGGTTTCAGGATGCATCGTGCGAGGGCGACGCGCTGCTGTTCGCCACCGGAGAGAGTCATGATCTTGTCGCCTGTGACGTGGCCGAGGCCGAGCCGGGCAAGCATGGCCTTGGCCTTGCGTTGTCTGACCTGATTGCTGTCGCGGGTGAAACGCATGCCGAGCGTGACGTTGTCAAGGGCGCTCATGTCATTGATAAGTGCGTATGACTGGAACAGGTAGTTGATCTTGTTGCGGCGCAGCATGGTCGCATTGCGGCTGTCAATGCCCGGCAGTGGCTGCCCGTCGAGCATGATTGCGCCGCCGGTGGGTGCGTCCAGCAGGCCGATGATGTTCAGCAGCGTGGATTTGCCCGAGCCGGACGGGCCGGTGATGGCCATGCTGGTACCTTCCTCCACGCTGAAGGACAGGCCGTGCAGGATGGTGCGGCTGCCGTAGGTTTTTGAGAGGTGGTCGGCGACGAGCTTCGTGTTCATGATGATGCTCCTTTGCGGGGTTAATGATAGGGACGGCCGTATGCATGCGCGCGGCGAGCTTATTCGGATTTGATCATGACCTGCACCTGTCCGGAGGACAACGTGCGGGACTGGACGGCAAGCAGGATCAGCTGGAATACAAGCATCATGGCGGTGGCGGCGATGCCTGCGGTCGACCCGAGCAATATGGCGGCCAGAATCGACATGGCGGACACCGCGACGACCATGATGAACGCGGGCGCGAAGATGTCCGTGAGCGAGTAGCCGAGGAGCCGTTTGACGGCGATGGTCTCCCGGTACGTCACCGCGTAGATGCGGCACAGGGTGACCATGCCGACCAGTTGGAACAGTGCCGCGAGCAAGGCGATGCCGCCGAACAGTTGGATGAACTCGGTCAGGCTTTTGCGCAGTCCGGCGATGAAGTCGCTGGCGGGCCGGTAGATCGGGTTGTTGTCCTCCAGCTGGTATTGGGCAAGATATGTAGTTGCCGTATACCGCTGGGCAGCGGTCTCGCTGAGTTTGACGTAGCTGTTCGTCAGCCCGGTCGCGCCGAGGCTTTCCGCCTCGAACGGCGTCATATCCGCACCGGTGGCCACGAGGATCACCGGATCCGTGGTTTCGGCGGGCTGGCTCAGGTCGTCGCTCCATGTGAACAAGGGCGTGGACGGATGGTAGGTGGCGAATCCGATCTTGCCGGCATCCATGAACGTGGTATGGATGCTGCTGGTCCAGTCCTTGTATTTCATGCTGGTCTCGGTCAGGTAGCCTCTCATGCGTTCCTGCTCCGCGGAGTCCATGGTGTCGGGAATTAGGAACATCCGCTCGCCGGCCTCGGCACGCGCGGCTGTGTCCGGATCTAGGTCGAATCCCTGGTCGTTCAGGTAGTTCGGGGAGGCAATGAAGTACCAGAACGCCTGCTCGGGCACCTGCTCGTACAGTCCCTTCCATTGTGCGAGCAAACCGGTGTTGAAGTGGCGGGTGTTGGCGATGTACACGCCGTCTTTACCCTCGATGGATGTATACCAGTCGTATACTTCGCGCATATGGTCGCCGGACAGGCCCGACGATTCGGTATGGTTCGTGCCGCGCGACTCCTTGTACAAGAGACGGAGCGAATCATAACGGCTCCAGCGCATGTTCACCTGACCGAGCTTGGAGACCTCGTTCATCGGCGCGTCCAACGCATGAGCGCCCGCTACCAGACCGACGGATGCCAGCACGTACACCATGGCGATCACGACCAGCAGTGCCTTCTTGGATACGCGGTTGCGTATCGCCGAGACCGGACGCACCGACAGCAGCACCAACGCGCCCAACGCTGACGCGGCCAATACAATGCCGGCTACTATCAAACCGGGCGTCAAACCCGACACAGCCAGTTGCACGGTGAGAGGGAAACCCTCCATGCCCCACAAAGTCACAGCGAACGGCACCGCCATCACCACGAGGGAACACACTAACAAAGACCGGTATATATGCGCGGCATATCCCAAACGCGACCATCCCAACATCAGGTACACACCCAAACGGGAGAACTCCTGGAATGCACCCAACACCGACAGTAACACTAGCGCCCCGGCCGCCACGACCAGTAACGCGAGCACGATAAGCCGCATGAAACTGTCCTCTGTGCTAGAGCCATGTAATGGTGACGTCAACCGGTCCGCATCCACACCGCTCGCCTTGCTCACTTGCCGCACCAAAGACCGGAACCCGGCATCGTCAAGGCCGATGATCCGATAGTCGCCGTTGACTGTCCCGGACCTGCGCACCAACGCATCTAACTGGATCACGGTCAGCCGTGCGCCGAACCTCGCGCTCGGTAAAGAGACGATCGTGTCGGCGCTCACTCGGTCCAAACCCAGAGTCGCATCGACATCCGATTGAAGCAAACGCGACAACAATTTTGCGTCCAGTACATTAGCGTCTTGGTAACGGAACGCCATCTCATCGGGATGCGCGGCCACGTCACCATACACGCCCAGACGATACCCTTCTACAGATCCATCCACCGGCGAAAGCAGTACATCCGAACGCACAACGACCGCCCGCGCCTGAGCCACGACACTCGTCAGAGTGCTCAACGTCCGAGCGGAGCGGTCCTGAGACACATCCGTCAGCGACAACATCCGCCCCTGTGACGGATACGCGCGCATCGCCGCCAGATATCCATCGCTCAAAGTAAACAGCGACAGCACGCCCGACAACACCGCCATCATGCAAACGATTAGATACGACGTCCAACGCAGCCACCTACGCATTGCGTGTGATCCCTTCAACGCAGATCGGTATGTTTCGCGCTTAATTGAAAAGAATCAGAATTAAGCGCGAAACATACCGATTATTTCCTACTCAACCACGGCAATCCCAAAATGCTGTGGCTTGACCGGTTCCGACGAATGCTAATGCCTTTGCCGGAACTCCCGGTTCTTGCCATCCAGAAGAAACGGTATTTGCAGTGGCGAGATGCGAAAATCGGCTAGTTTGTACATTGGAATAACTGAATACGCCTGCGGTTCGCCCATGGTCCCATGAAACGGCAACACCCTGATAGTACACGGTGTCCGCAAAGGCCATTCCCGCTCCGCCAAACAGAACGGTGACTGTGAGCAGCGCTGCAACAACAGGCTTCTTGATTTTATCGAACATGTTTTTCTCCTTTGAAATCATGCTTATTCTTTTGGGAAATGTGGTTAATAACGTGTTGTTGTTTAGTGGATTTACCCTCCTTTCCATGTCGTATACGCGCGAGAGGTCTCACAACGATCGAATCAAATTAGTCCAATTGGTAGCTGTAGTGGGGTGAACACCACCATGTAGATACCTTTGCCTCGGCCCATACCCCGGGAGGTGCGGTTATTGATCGTATCGTCGTGTTACCGCATTGAATCGTGACTGAGTGGTTTCTTGAGGGGTGGTTGTATTTCACCCAGAACATTCCCCAGCTTGAACCGGTCTGAAGAACTCCACCCGATGCTGGGCCATCGGCGAAAGCGGTACTTGCAGGGGCAACGAAGAGAGTGACTGCCATCAGCGTGCATAGTAGCGCTTTTGTTTTTCTCATGAAAAGCTCCTTTGCGTATTCATTGTTAAGGTTGTAGGGCTATTGCCGGACCAATGCCGCGATGCATGCCTCGAGACGTTTGCCATCGAGAATTGTCTCGATGCCATCTCGCTCGGTACTGATGCAGTGTATATAGTCCTCATCATGTATTTGCATAGGAATAATCGCCGTGAATAACGTCGATTGCAACTTCCTTCCCGATGGATTCAAAATCACCGATGATTTCACAGTGCCCATCTATGCCTACCGTATTGATTGATGGAACATGAAATTGTTGCAGAGCGGACTTACATTGGTTCTCCTGTCGCTAATCCTTGCTTACGGTATAGAGTTTGTCACTTATAGAAAGAGATTGCTCGCACAGCTGGCTGTACTGTCATCTTTAGATGACAGTACAGCCAGCGATGATGCTATCCCAGCCGATCGGGGAATGAGGGGGTTACCGATTGCCCAGGCACATCCCAAGCGGGATTGCCTTGCGTGACTGGCGAGGATAAACCTTCCGATGATGGTGCGGGCTGTTGGTCCGATGATTGGGAATCTGATCCTGGCTGCGTGGAACCATCCGAACGGCCCGCATCGGATATTTCCTCGTTCTCCACAGTCGTCATGGAATCCCGGACAATTTGCATGACTGCGTTGAGGTCCTGGATGGTTCTGTTATAGACATCAAGACTCTGCTGGTCGCGCGTCATGAGCCGTGCACGGGTGATCTGCTCATTGAGTCGTGCACGGGTGTTGTCGTCCCTGACCTTGTTCTCAGATTCTTTGTAGAGCCTATCGGCGTCTTCAATGGTTTGGCTCAGTACGTTCTGTGCGTTGTCGATCTGTTGTTGTTCCTGTGATGCCTTGACCGTGTCAACGGTGTCATGCAGGTTCCTGATTTGGATTCTGAGCTGGTTGTTCGTTTTCTCTGTTTCTGCGCAATTGCGATCGAGACGGTCGGCCGTCAGACTCGGATCGCAATTCTCCGTTGAGACCGATGGTTGATATTGCATGATTTTGCTGAGCAGTTCCAAAGATTTGGGATCCTGCACATCTTTATCCTGGAGCTTCGCATATGGTTCCGCCTGTTCCAATGCCTTGTTCCATTCAATCCGCACTATGTCAGATTGCTTGATTGCGTGATTGCATGACGTGAGCGCCTCCCGATGGTCGTAGTTCTTCTTCGTCATGACAAGGCCTGCGGCTAATCCCGTTACGATGACCGAAGCGAGCATGATGCCGGCGATGCGAGTAAAAGGGATATGCCGATGGACGACTACCTCATCCGCGTCGTCAGTAGATGAATCTTCTGCCAAGGACACGTCATCCCTGGTGTGCTCTCCGTCCTCCATCGGCATGCCTATCGTCGTTCCCGTCCGCTTGTCGGGCTCGGAGGCGGGAGCGTTACTGTTCCGCACATCGCGCGGTAACTCATCGTCGATGACGGGTGTGATGGGAAACAACCGATGCTTGGATTTCCTGTCTGCCAACGGTTCCGGTGGAGCTCCGGCGGTTTCGGGATGTGCGATGGCATGTGCAGCCCATTGGCCGAGTTCCGCCCATGTACTGGGATGATCGTGGATTTGCGCAAGAAGATCCCAGTTGTCGGAATCGCTCATAAGATCGGCAAGCTCGTACGAATCAAGTTTGGGATTGATACGACGCATGATTCCTTCTTTCCCTCAGGATTAGTGGATGTAAGTGATGCTGGGATTGTTGGCCTGTTCCTTGGTGAGGGTCCTGAGCCATGCGTATGGGAGGCCGCCGCCGGATTCGCTGACGACGATGCTGCCGTCGTCCTTGATTTCCTCGACGATGGCGACGTGTCCATAATCGGAGCTTGCGCCGAGATAGCCTTTGGCGAAGCTCGCCACGTCGCCGAGCTGTATGCCGCCGCCCGTCGGGTATCCGAATTTTCTGGCGCTTGACGCCCACATCCAGCCGTCGCCCATGTATCCGTCCACCGGTTTGCCGATCTGCAATCGGCGAGCGGCCGCCCACCATGTGCATTGGCCGGTTTCATAGGTGGTGATCTTGCCCACGGGCGCGCCGGTCGCCGCCACATCCACGTTCAGCGTGCCAGACTGCATGACCAACGGTGGCGTGAGCTTGCCGATGGTTCGTCCTGCCGTGGCCGAACAGCCGCCTCCCGCATCAATCGCCGGCTTCACGTTGTCGAGATACCGTTTGGTGATGTTGGGAATATCCGGGTACCTCATGAGGTTGCCTTCGCCCGCGTTATGGGCGATGACCAAAGCCGTCAGGTCGTCAAGCTCGGCGAACGGCATGCCCGGATGCGCGGCTTTGAGTTGTTTGACGTCTTCCAAGCGGTTTTTCAGATATATGCCGCCGTAATGGGCGTGGACCATGGGCTCGGTGATGCCTTCAGGCGGCGTCTGGTCGGCGCCTTCTGGATGCACGCCGCGCCATACGCTCCTGTTCATCTGCAGCAATCCCCATGTTCCGCCGTTGCTGTCGTCGGCATACGCATCCGGTCGGAAACCGGATTCCTGCTTCATGATCGCCGCGATGAAATCAGCGCTCAATCCGCTCGATCGAGCCGCCTCGCTTACCCATGGCTTCGCCTCGTCCGGGACTTCGATCACACTGGCCTCGCAGCCTCCGTCATCTCCGACGGCAACGGTGGGGATGAACCACAGCAGCAGACTGAAGACCATCAGCACCGCCGCTGCGCCCAATAAAAATGGAATGCTGACCGCAGTTGATGCCGATGCTGCGACACCGGCCTTCACCGCCGTTACGGTCCGAGAAACCGCCTGTGTGACTTGTCGTGCAATCTGCGTCGAAGCTCTGGCAGCGGATTTGGCCCTCTGAACACCCGATCGTACGGTCTTGCCGGAACGCCTCGCACGTCTGGCACGAACCGAAGCCGTTCTTCCCGCCGCGGCACGCGCCGTTGAACCTCTTGCGATATGTCTTGTGCGAATAATACCGGTCACGCCGTCGCATATCCGGCTTACGGGGGCCATTGGTGATAACGGGTTGTCGTCCTCGCTGGTCTCCGTCTGTGTCGATTGCGATTCAAGCACGGACCGTGTCGCTTTCACACCACGGTTCAAAGCGCTGACGGTTGTTGTGCCGATCGGGTGCGACGCTTCGGATTCACTGTTCCTGATGATAGTTTGTGGCTGTTTTAGCCCGGCCAGCACGGGACCATGTGAGAGTCCATTGACATGACGGACCTTCAAGCCATGAATCGTGCCGTTCGGCCGAACGAGATTGCGCGTGGCGTGGAATGAGTCTGGGACGACGGGTCTCATTCGGGTTTCCGATCCTCGAATTTCGTGGTGTACAGCCGGTAAAGCAGACTATCGGCATCGATACGCCCGTCGAACGGTATGAACGCGGTGCCGCTCTTGGCCATGCCCTGACCGGGCTGTACCCCGGTGAAAAACGCCCGCTGCTCATCGGACAGCTTCAGCAGCTCGCACAAGGCGTCGGCATCCGTGGCGGTCTGGTTCAGCAGCAGCAGGAAGTCGCTGTTTGCGAGCATCAGACGCGCGTCCTGGTTGGCCAGTAGTTCCTCGATGTTCTGCGTGATGCCGGTGGGACACAAGCCCCATTTGCGGGCGCGCTTGTACAGACGCAGGAAGTATTCGGCCGCATACCGGTTCGAGAACAGCAGATGGAACTCGTCCACCCATAGCCAGGTGCGCCGGCCGAGACGGCGATTCCTGACGACCCGGTTCCATATCTGATCCAGGACGACGAGCATGCCAAACGTGCGCAGCTCAGCTCCCAAGCCGGAAACGTCATAGACCAGGAACCGGCTGGACGTGTTCACATCGGTGACATGGGCGAAGGCATTCAGACTGCCGGTCGCGTAGATCTCCAATGCTCGTGCCGCATCACGGGCACCTGGCTCGTCCAGAGCCGCGAGACGATCATGCAGGGTGACGAGCGTGGGCATGCCCAGTTCGGGATGCTCCCGCACCTCGCGATACATGCCGATGACCGTACGATCGATCAGACTGCGCTGCATGCGGTCGATGCCGTCCTGTCCTCCGATCAGCACGCCGAGCATGTTCAGCACGCTCGCGCATTTCGACCGGATCGGATCACCCTCGGAATCATCCTCATACTCGATATCCAGCGCGTTTATATGCGCGCGCGACGATTCCCCGATCTCGACTCGCTCGCCGCCAAGACCGGTGCACAACGGCGTGAACTCACGTTCCGGGTCGATGACGATCAGATCATCGTCCGTACGGGTCAGATAGATCTGGGTGATCTCGTTCTTCGCCGCTTGGCTCTTGCCCGAACCGGTCGTACCCAAAACGAATCCGTTGCCGTTCATGCCTTTCGTACGGTCGATGACCACGGGATTGCCGGTGCGGGCGTTCGCCCCATGGAACACCCCGCCCGGCTCGAACAGCTCCTGCGACGTGAACGGCACCAAAATCGCCGCGCTCGACGTGGTCAGTGTGCGACGCATCGGCGGCAAAGGATTGCCCAATGGCAGCACGGCGTTCAGTCCCTCCACCTGCATGTAGGCCAAGGTCTCGGCCACACATGACTGTCCATCGATCGCGGCCGTCACGTCACGAACCGTCTGGTCCAGTTGCTCGCGACTGTCCGCCGACACGTCCACGATCATGAGGGAATCCACCAGACGGTCGCCGTTATGCTCCAGATCATCGCGCAGTTCGCCCGCCTGAGTCATGGATTCCTGAAGATCATGAGGCAGCATGTCCTCGGGCAGATGCTGTTTGCGATTCTTGCGCCGCTCGTCGATGGCCTGCATATCCATCTCGGCGATCGTCCGGTTCACGAGCTTCAAGCCCTCAGCCTTGCCCCGCGGGGACAGATGAATGCCGACCGTGATATCCGCCTTGATGTCCGTGATGGACGACACCAGCTGATCACTCAGATAATCCGGGAAATCACGCACCAAAAGACACTGATGCCACACCTCCGCAGTGCCCGAGCTCAACCGGAGCCGACGGCGATCCGACACGTCCACGGCGAACGGGGCCACATAATCCTTCGTGGACATGCCATGCGATTTCAGGAAACCATCCTCGGTGAACGAGAACCGGACACCGTGCCGCAGCATCCCGTGCAACACCGCCAGACGCGACTGACGGTTCAAGCGGACGCCGACGCAGCCGCCCACCGACCGCAGCTGCGCCGTGGCACGCAACGCGGCACGGTTCAGCAGCGTGACCGCACGTTCCCCGTCCCGCTCACGCAACGTCAACGTCAGATACTTGTCCGTCACCGCACCCTGCGAACGACCGGCGAGACGCCGACGCACATTGCGGTTGAAGTCCCCGCGCAATCCGTCCAACGCATCGCCCTGAAGCGACATGGCGATGCTGCGCGTCACCTCCTCGGGATCCAGCATGCGCGTGGCGACCGTGATCTGGACACCCATATTCTCGCCGACCGAATTCAGGAAACGCCCCCACCGGTCCACGACGTCCAACTGTTGATCCTGGGTCGCGACCTGATAATTGATGTCGCTGATTCGCAGCGACACACTCCACCGATCGCAGCCAAGGAACGCGATGCCATTGGACAGCATCGAATCATAGCCAAGCAACTCCTTCGACGAACGAAGCATGCGACGATTCCCGGATCGCCTGTTCCCTGCCTTTCCATGTCGCTTGCCGTTGCCTTTGACCGCCTTGCCGCTGCTGATGTCAGACATGACGACGTGCCTTCCTTCCCTTGATTCGTCTACGGGTCTTCTCCCTCAACGACGGTTTGCCGGGAAACCTCGCGGGAACATAGGATTCAAGCAAATAGATCTTCGGACCGAAACGCTGGCGCAGCATGTATCCCAGATACCGTTCAGGCTTCAGCCCCTTCGGACGCCACCAACCCCACAGCGCGAACGGCAGACACACCACAAACAGCAGATACGACCCCAGATCGGACAGCCCCAACGACCAGAACACCGCAGCCTCGCCTCCGCCCAGAACGAGCATGCACGCGGCGGCCGCCAGTTGACGCCAGCTCAGCCCCCACATCACCTTCGCCTCGACATTGGCGATCTCCTTATATACGCGCATCTGCAACATGAAAGAATCCTTTCCCTGATTGGCCCCGGTTGTGGTAAGCGGCTACTCGCCGCCGGCTATGGTCCGGCTGACACGCTGGCTCACCGCGATCACGAAGAACAGCAGGATGCCAGCCATCATGAGATTGCCGAAGTTGCCCGTCACCCACGCCACCATGCCTTTGTCCGCGGAATCCGGGATTTTCACGGCATCGACCACGATCCGCTGATAGAACACCAGACAGATGAACACGCATACCGCATTCACCGACGTGCGCGCATACGACTTGAAGAAGCCCACGCCGATCGGCTTGGTGTCCTCATGCACCAGAAATGCGAATGGCAACGACTGGAACGCCGTCAACGCATACAATTCGACGAACCGCACATATAGCACCACCGTGAAGACCACCGACGCCAACTGGGACAACAGCCACGGGATCACCAGCAGAAAGAACAACGCCGCCTGCCCCATCACCCCGGCATCGCGAATCTGGTCACGCATCAGATCACCCAGCTGACCGCCGTCGCCCGTCGCCTCATACGACATCTGAGAAGACACGCCCTGCATGAGGAACTGCGTGACCTGATTGAACATCTGAATGAATAGGCTGGCGTTCTGCACGGCGATGAACACCAACGCGATCTTGAACATGGTGCCGGCCACGATCTTCACACCCAGATCACGGTCCGACTCGATGCGCGTCGAGTTACGCGCCAGCTCCAACGTGAACATGACCGCGAGCACCACCGACGTCAGAGGCTTGACGGCGACTCCATGCACATTCACCGCCAACTGGTAAAGAGCGGGATTCCACGTCTCCGGCGCCTGAGACAACAGCCCGGCCGTAATCGAACCGGCACCTCCGCCGCCGATCATGTTGAGCATGGCTACGATGAAGTCCTCCACAGCAGGCCCCGAACCAGCTCAGCCCAGAGCCACCGCGTTGAAAATCTGCGCGGCCGCGATGATCATGCCCCCACCCACGATCTGCCACAGTCCAGACTGTGTCTGCGGCCCGTTATGATCCTTCAGACCGCCGCCAAAGGTGACGGCGCCCCACACCAGCCACAGGCCGCCGCCGATAGTGGCGAACCTGACGAACAACTGAAGCACCTGATTCAACAAATCCACGACGGCCTCCTCTGACGACGATCAAGGAGCCCGACAGGCAACGGCCTCCGTTTGACACCCATCGTCAGGGAAAACCGGCGGAATAGCGGCGGACAGACTTTCTGAATAGTTCAGAACATGGGGATGTCCCCGAAGATGCGACTATGCATCCCATAGCAGGGATTTCCGAAGGTTGTTTTGATAAGTCGATAACTATTTTTATCGGAAAGATACTGAGAGTTTATCGTTGATGTGGTTGCTAAATGTCTTACGCGTCCTTCGTGAGAGCATTGATAGATGAAAACGGCAGCCTATGAATCGATAGGCTGCCGTGCCGATAGTGTCCGCCGACGATGATGAGAATTGTGGAATCTACGGATCACGTAATTCCAATGATTTTCTGCGCTTTATCGTTCTTTGAAGTAGGTGAAGAGGTGTCGTTCCTTGATGTGGAGGGTGGTGATGGTG
>NZ_QXGL01000003.1 GCF_003951095.1 Bifidobacterium goeldii | reverse complement strand
GTTCCCCCAGCCGCTCACCGTTGATTTGCTCCAGCAGCATCAGGACTTCTCGTCCGAGTGCAAGCGCATTGCCCAAGGCAAGTAAGGCTACGGCGCTACTTTTCACCGGGGGTGGGGCGGCATGTGTCGTTCGACACACTCAAGGCCGTTCGGCCAAGCTTACGGTCTCACAACACATGCCGCCCCACCCCCTCCACCGCCACCTAAGTGACACTTTCCGAAACGCAAATCAACCACTACATATCAAAACTACAGACGACACTCCGATTACCACCCACAGACTACGTAGATAATTGCATAAACTACGCAGCGAATTAGACTCACCAAACAGATCCACGGAATCCAGAAAGGAACCCTCATCATGGCAAACGAATACAAGCTGCTCACCCCCGGTCCACTGACCACCACGCGTACCGTCAAAGAAGAAATGCTCTTTGACCACTGCACGTGGGATGAGGACTACCAGCAGATCACCCAAAAGATTCGCCGCCAGCTGCTTGAACTCGCCCACTGCGACCCAACGGATTACACCGTCGTGCTGATGCAGGGTTCCGGCACCTTCGGCGTCGAAAGCGTACTGACTTCCGTGATCGGCAAGGATGAAAAAGTACTGCTGTGCACCAACGGCGCGTACGGCGACCGCCAGGTCAAGATCTGCGAGCACGCAGGCATCAACTACACGCAGTACGCCGAGCCATACGATCGCATTCCAGACGCCAACAAAGTCGAAGAATACCTGCGCAACGATCCATCCATCACGCACGTGTCCATGATCCACTCCGAAACCACCTCCGGCCTGCTCAACGACATCGCCGCAGTCGCCACCGTTGCCAAGGCACACGGCTGCACGTTCATGGTCGACGCAATGAGCTCGTTCGGCGGCGTAGACATCCCAGTCGCCGGCTGGGGCATCGACTTCCTCGTCTCCTCCGCCAACAAGTGCATCCAAGGCGTGCCAGGCTTCAGCTTCATCATCTGCAACAAGGCCAAGCTCGAAGCCTCCAAGGGCAAGGCACGCTCACTCTCCCTCGACCTGTGGGACCAGTGGAACACCCTCGAAAAGGCCAACGGCAAGTGGCGTTACACCTCCCCCACCCACGTGGTGCTCGCGTTCTCCAAGGCACTCGACGAAATGTTCGCCGAAGGTGGCATTCCTGCACGTTCCGCCCGCTACGCACTCAACAATCACCTGCTCATCGCACGCATGAAGGCACTCGGCTTCCGCGTGTTCCTCAAGAACAACCAGGGTCCGATCATCACGACGTTCCTCTACCCGGAAGGCACGTCGTTCGACTTCCACGACATGTATGAGTTCATCAAGGAGCGCGGTTACGCAATCTACCCGGGCAAGCTCACGGATGAGGATACCTTCCGCCTTGGCAACATCGGTGAGATCTACACCGATGACATTGAAAAGGTGACGGAGCTGCTGGCGTTGTACATGGGTGAGCGCGGACTGCTGAAGGCTGCAACTGGTTCTGATTCTGTGCCGGATGCGATTGCGGCAATGGATGCTGCTGGCGAGCCGATTAAGGCTGCAGCCCCGGTCAATGTGAAGCTTACTGCCTGAGTCCATTCAGGCCGCCGTCAGACTAGGCTCACCGCAGTCTCGTTTGGGCTGGTGGATGGTGGCAGGGGTGTTGTTCGACACGCTCAAGGCCGCTCGGCCATCGCTCCGGCGTGTGCACGCGAGCGTAGCACACGCCTGCGCTGATTATGGTCGAACAACACCCCTGCCGCCATCCACCAGCTACTTGAATTCGGTAACTGGCTGAAGTCGGTATCCACTGAGCATTTAACAAAGGAAGATGATGACTAATCGTTTTGAAGCTGTGATTTTTGATTGGGCTGGCACTACCGTGGATTACGGGTGCTTTGCACCGGTGTGTGCTTTTCAGGAGGCATTCCGCGAGTTTGGTGTTGAGCCAACTATGGCGGAGACCCGTAAGCCTATGGGCATGCTCAAGCATGATCACATCAATGCAATGCTGCATATGAATCGTATTGCTCGCGCGTGGGAAGATGCGCATGGTGCTGCGCCGACTGACGCGGATACGGATGCTGTCTACGCGCATTTTGAGCCGAAGCTGCTGTCGATTCTTGATGGTTTTGCTGACCCGAAGCCGGGCGTAGTGGAAGCTATTGCACAGCTGCGTGCCTCTGGCATCACAATCGGTTCGACTACCGGTTACACCGATAAGATGATGGAAATCGTGGTACCGCAGGCTGCAGCCAACGGCTACTCCCCTGACTTTTGGATTAGCCCTGACGGCGTGAACGGTTTTGGCCGCCCATATCCGTACATGGTGTTCCGCAACCTCGAAAAGCTGGGCGTCACTGATGTGCGCCGTGCAGCCAAGGTTGGCGACACGCTCTCTGATATTCGCGAAGGCAAGAATGCTGGCGTATTCACCATTGGCGTGACCGAGGGTAGCTCGCAAATGGCGTTGAGCCTTGACGAGTTTGAAAACCTGTCTGATGCAGACAAGGCACAAGCGCGCGTTAAAGCTCGCGATGCGTTTGTTGCGGCTGGCGCAGACGCGGTTATTGACACGATGGCTGAACTGCCAGCATTGCTCGCGCAAATCGCCTGATTGTGCGATTGTTCTTATACAACAGGTAAGGGCTTCGGAACACTTACGTTCCGAAGCCCTTACGATTATTCGATGGCGTTTTACTCGCTTACTCGTTTACTTGCTTACTTGCTTGGCGGCCTCGGTAATGCAGCGAATAGCGTTCAGCGTACGCGGGTAGCCAATATATGGCATGCATTGCGAAACGACTGCAATCAGGAATGCTTTGCTGTTACCAACCTTCAAATTGGCGCCAGCATGCGCAGTGAGCTGCGGCTCGCAACCGCCTTGCGCTGCCAAGAAGCATAAGGTGATCATTTCACGCTTGCGATAGTCAAGGCCACCACGCGTGTAATAGTCACCGAAGCAATTATCAGCCAACCATTTGTTGATGTGACGGGTTTCTTCCGGTCCGGATTGCGCGAATCCGCGCATATGCTCACCGAAAATGTCAATCTGGGCTTGCTCACCAGCGGCAGCACGCGTATCAGGAGTAGTCGTGGACTGCCCTTCAAGCGGCAGCGCAATACCGCGCGATGCGAAGATCTCATTAGTTTTCTTCACGAAAGGCAAGACACGACCAAATCCAAGATAGGCAACCGCCTGGTAGACGATCTCCTTAGCTTCAACCGGTGTTACGCCACTGTCTAAAGCGACCGGCAGCATCAGCGCATAATCGTCAAGCCCTTGGCAACCAATCAGCGTGGCAAGGATTGCCATTGAACGGGTGGCATCATCAAGATCAGGATGATTCGCACCCGGCTCATGAATAACCTCGTCGTACGCAAAATTGGAGAAGAACTCAACAAATTCAGGATCGGTTTGCGCCAGTGTTTTGTCATCATTCCAGAACCGATTCATCCGGTTTTTCAGCTCATCGAACATGATCGTAGCTTTCCTTTCCTTGCAAGCAAATTCACCCAGACTTACTCAACCTTGTGCAGGCGAGCAAGCTCAACAATCAGACTTCGCTCACGCGCAGCAATGACTTAACCGTGCGACGCTCATCCATCGCCTCATATGCAGCCTGAATATCATCAAGCGTGAACTCGGCAGTAAACACGCGACCCGGGTGAATATCACCATCAAGCACCTTGCCAAGCAAGCCTTGCAAGTCATACGTGCGTACCGGAGCCGGGCCACCACGCAAGCCAACATTACGGTAGAACAAACCAGGCACGTCAACTTCCACGCCATGCGGCAAGCCCACGCGGCCAACAATCGCACCAGCACGCGCTACCTTCATCGCAGTATCATTCGACTGCGCTGAGCCAACGCATTCCAACACAGCGTCAGCACCATAACCGTCAGTCATATCCAGCACGCGCGCAACAGCATCATCGCCACGCTCTTCCACAATGTCAGTCGCACCAAACTCGCGAGCAATCGCCTGACGATCCGCATGACGACTCATAGCAATAATGCGCTCAGCACCACACAGTTTTGCCGACAAAACGCCACACAAACCAACCGCACCATCGCCGAATACCACAGCCGTATCCCCCGGCTTAACTTCCGCAGAAGCAGCAGCATGATAACCAGTTGACATCACATCAGAAAGCGTCAACAGTGAAGCAAGCATGGCATCATCAAACGTGCTCGCATCGCCCGGCACAGTCACCAGCGTGCCGTTCGCTTCAGGCACGCGCAAATATTCTGCCTGGCAACCCATACCGTCATCACTACCGAAATATCCGCCATGCGGGCAGCACGATTCAAATCCAGCCTTGCACACTGGGCACGTACCGCAGCTAAATGGGAACGGCACGATAACAAAATCACCAGGCTTTGCAACCGTCACATCGTCGCCAATGCTTTCAACAACACCGATCGCCTCATGCCCAGTCTGCGTGTTGACTGGCCTGCCGCCGTCACGGTAAAACCACAAGTCAGAACCGCATACGCATGCTCGCACTACGCGAATAATGGCATCGCTCGGCTGCGTAATCACTGGCTTCGGGCGCTCCTCACACGCCATAGATTTCACGCCTTTGAAAACAGCTGCTTTCATAGCCTCATACTCCTTTGTCTATCAATAGTTGTCACAACTGGTGAACAGGTCATGCAGAACAGGTCATACAGAACAGGCAATACAGCCCTACACGCCGCCCATACACTTATTTGGCAGCGATTCGCTTCACACGTTCGACAATGTCCCGATTCTCATCGAGCAACCGTTGCGCCTCATCATCATGGCCTTCAGCCACCGCACGCCAATACAACGTTTTGAATGACACATACGCTTGCTGCATGCGAATGCTCTCCGCTTTTGCAGCCAATCGCAACGCTTGAGCGTCCAACAATTCCATCTGCCGGCGAGCGCCTTCAGGACCATCGAAACGATTCTGCAAATACTCGCGCATCGCGTCGAGCGGCATTCCCGTAGCGGAGAGGCAGGAGACGGTAACGAGCGCTTGAATATCCTCATCGGTGTATGCGCGATGGCCTGAGCTTGGGTCGCGAGCGATAGGGTCGATAATGCCGATCTGCTCGTAGTAGCGCAAAGTTGATTCAGGCAGCCCTGAAATAATCGAGGCTTCGCGGATTGTATGCCATGTCGTCGTGCTCATACCCCGCACATTACGAACTTCAAGTACTTGAAGTAAACCGGCGACACGCCGATACGATCTATGACTCATGTAATCGGTGCATCCGCGCATACAAAACGGCGCTCGCCTGCCATCTGTGTGATGATGCCGGCGAGCGCCGTAATGTATGAATACGCCGATTATCGGCTGATTTATCGGCCGTTCGGGTAGATGACGATCTTGCAGCTTTGACCAGAACGCAGCGCGTCGAGCGCTTCACCAAAGTCGTCGATGCTGTAGCGTCCGGTAATCATTTCTCCAAGGTCGACTACGCCCGCGGCGAGCATTTGTGCAGTTGCTTCGAACGTAAAGTGGCCGATGAACGTGCCGTGAATGGTGACGCCGCGCATTGCCAAATCATTCTGATCGACGATCTGCTTGCCGTTTGCATTCAGGCCGAAGCATACGACGTCGCCGCCCTTGCGCACGCATTGCAATGCTTGTGGCAGTAGGCAGCCGACTGCGTCGATAACCGCGTCAACGCCAAGGCCAGCGGAAACGTCCTTGCACGCGGCCACTGGATCATCATCCTTGCCGCATACTACGTCAGCACCAAGGTCGCGCGCCCATTCGAGACGTTGTGGAGCAATATCAGTGGCAACAACTTTGCCAGCACCGGAGGCTTTGAGCAGTGCGATGAAAATCAAGCCGATCGGGCCACAACCAAGCACAGCATATTTCTTGCCAGGGCGCAGATCAATTGCCTTGAGCGAGCCCATGCAGCAGTTGACTGGCTCGCAGAGTACTGCGGTATCTACCGGAGTGCCTTCGGGCAGTTTGATCGCTTGCGCTTGTGGCAGTAGCTGATATTGGCACATGAAACCGTCGAGTTTCTCGCCCATGGATTGCATGTTGGCGCATTCGTTATATTGACCGCCATGGCACATTGCGCAATGACCACATGGAATGTTGTTGTCGCCAACAATATGGTCGCCGGGCTTGAACGCGTCTACAGCATCGCCGACGGCTACAACCTCACCGACCATCTCATGGCCAATAATCACGCCAGGTGTTGCGTGCGCTCCTGGAGGATCGAGCAGAATCTGATTATCGGTGCCACAAATACCGCACGCTAACACTTTGACGAGCAGGTCGGTTGGATTCTTCACTGTGGGAACGGGTACTTCTTTGACTGCCCAGTGGCCAACGCGTTCGAACACTACGGCTTTCATCGTCTCGGGAATAACTTCGCTCATATCATGCTCCTTTGCAATCGTGAAGTTCCAAGGCACATTATGGCACTATCAACGCGCGCATCGGCGTATTCATACCGGTCACAATCCGCCAAATACCAGTGTGTTCACGCCACCATATGGTTACTATGCAACCACCGAACGGTCACCATATGATGCGCCTATACGCGTGTAGTGTGCTCTCGCCGGGCGTAACTGCTATCGCGCGAGTAAAGTGGGAGTCTAGTGCATGTTCACCGACCAAGGAGGGTGCCGTTATGTCCGATCAAGGCGATGAGAACAGGCTGCACACGTTGCGTCATGCTGCGTATACGGCGGCTGATGTGCGAGCGATGGAGCGTCCCCTGCTGGATGACGGGGTGCCGTTAATGCGTATGGCAGCCACCGCTGTGGCTCACACTGTCGCCGAGCTGCTTGATGATGAGGGCTTGGCGTTGGAAAGTTCACGCGTAACGCTGCTTGTTGGTGCGGGTGATAATGGCGGTGACGGCTTGTACGCTGCGGCAGCACTTGCGCAAAATGGTGCAGCGGTTACTGCAGTGGCGGTTGGTCGCACGATTCATGAGGAAGCGTTTGCTGCATTTGTGCGCGCAGGCGGTAAGGTACTGATTCTTGACCCTGCATCTGAAATTCCGGGATGCGCAGCAGGATTTAGTGCTGGTGAAGCTGGTGAACGGTTGCGCGCAGCAGTTGAGCTTGCGCAGCATTCGCATGTGATTATTGACGCGATGACTGGCATTGGCTTAAACGGCGCATTGCGTGGTATTGCGGGCACGATGGCAGCCTCTCTTGGCGTGGACGGTACCGTGCCGGATCGTACCGCATTGCCTGATGGGGATACTGCTGGCGAATTCCCATTCGTTGTAGCAGTGGATACTCCCTCTGGCGTGGGTGTGGATGATGGCGCCATTATTGGCCCGTATATTCCAGCTGATGTGACAGTAACGTTCGGCGCGCTCAAACCGTGCGCCATTCTGCCGCCGGCTGCGTATGCGTGCGGTAAGGTCACGCTCGTTGATTTCGGATTTGATATTGACGATCATGCTCCGCTGGTTGAAGTTGTGTCGGGCGATAATGCCAGTGAAGCGATTCGTTTGCCGCGACTGGCAGATACGAAGTATTCGCGTGGCGTTACCGGTTTGATTACTGGTTCAGTGCGCTACCCCGGTGCTGCAGTGCTGTCTAGCAAGGCTGCGGCAGTAACGAATACGGGCATGATTCGCTACATGGGCCCGGAGCGTACTCGTTCAATGGTGTTGTCAGCAGTGCCGGAGGCAGTGATTGGCAAAGGCCGCGTGCAATCGTGGGTTGTTGGCTCAGGCGTGCCGGACGGCGAATCGGATGAGGATGATGCTGATGTGCAGCGTCAAACCATTGCGAAACTCCTCTCGCATTACGCGGTAGGTGAGGATGGCGATGATCCAGAACTCGCGTTTGAAATGCCACCAATTGTTGTTGATGCAGGCGCGTTAGATCTTCTGCCTGATGAGGTGCCACCACAGGTGGTGATTACGCCGCACGCTGGCGAACTCGCAGCTTTGCTGGTTGAGCGTGATGAGGACGTGGATGCGCATGATGTGCAGCTTGAACCATTGCATTGGGCGTTGCGCGCGCACGAGCTCACCGGTGCCACGGTGCTGCTCAAGGGCGCGGTAAGCATTGTTATTGGCGATAGTGAGCATGATGATGAATCCGATGAGGCTGAGCGCAATCACGCTGTTGGCTCATTGGATGGCGATGAGGCAGCCGATATTGACTTTGACCATTCGCATGATGCTCGTGCGACGCGCCCACGCATTCTCGTAGCTGGCCGCGCTCCGGCATGGTTGGCTACGGCAGGAGCTGGTGACGTGTTGGCCGGCATGACTGGTGCGTTGCTTGCGCAACAGGATGAGGATGAGTCAATTACCGAGACTGTTGCTAACGCAGCGTACTTGCATGGCTATGCTGCGGCAATCGCATCCGATTGTGACCAACGTGGATTTAATCCGCCAACAATCTATGGCACTCCATCAGCGCATTCGGCAGCTTCTCTTGGCCAACCGATTCTTGCCTCTGATGTGATCGCCGCAATTCCAGCCGCGTTCCGTCAGCTGTTGTCATAATCGCGAGCGCATTCAAGTAACTCATACCAACGGTGCCTCTTTGCTGTGCGACATTGCATACACGGCAAAGAGGCACCGTTGTCTGTACACTAAAAGAGCATTCACAATCCGTTCTCGAGAGGTATTTCATGCCCAACTCCCCCATCACCGACGTTATTTTTGATTTCTGCGGCGTACTCATCGACTGGCAAGTCAGAGCCTGTCTCAACGGTCATTTTCCCGATGATGTGGTGAGCGCAATCTGCGCGGATGATGATCCGCACGGCTTCTTCCGCTACGAGGGGCGCATGGATGAAGGCGAAGATTTTGACACTATTTATCCCGATGTAGTGCGAGAACAAGGCGACGAGATTGCTGGCATTTTCCGCTATTACATCGATCATTATGATGATGCGTTAGATCGTCTGCTGCCGGGCATGCTTGAACTCGTACGCGATCTGAAACGTCACGGATATGGCGTGTGGGGTCTCACGAATTGGTCGCATGAGACGATTCATTTCGCGTTTGATAAATACCCGCAACTTGATGAGCTGTTGGATGGCACGGTTGTTTCTGGCGTGGAAAAAATGTTCAAGCCGAACGCTGATATTTATGAGCTTACGTTGAACCGTTTTGGTCTCAACGCTGCGCAATGCGTGTTCTTCGATGACACTGCGAAGAACGTGGCAGGCGCCAATGAGGTTGGCATTCACGGCATTCTGTTCGAGAATGCTCTCGCAGCACGCCAATCACTTGCCGCTCTTGGCGTGCGCTTGTAATCCCATTACTGCACTGCGCCTTGTATACCGGTGTACAGCGTGTAATACCGGCCGTGTTGGGCAATAAGCTCATCGTGGGTGCCGCGTTCAATAATGCGGCCTGCTTCGATCACCATAATGCAGTCAGCGTTGCGAATCGTCGATAAACGGTGTGCGATCACAAACGTGGTACGCCCTCGCATCAGCTCATCCATGCCTGCTTGCACTAGCGACTCAGTGCGTGTATCGATTGATGATGTTGCCTCATCCAAAATCAATGCTGGCGGGTCCGCGACGGCTGCGCGCGCAATCGCCAGCATCTGCCGTTGACCCTGGCTTAAGGAAGCACCATCACCAGTGAGCTGTGTGTGGTAACCGTTCGGCAGTTTTTCAATAAACGTGTGCGCGTTCGCGAGCTTTGCGGCAGCGATTACTTCGTCGTCGGTAGCATCGAGTCGGCCGAAACGAATATTGTCCATAATCGAGCCGGAGAACAAGTGCGTATCTTGCAACACCATACCGAGCGAGCGGCGCAGGTCAGCTTTGCGAATATTGGTGATGTCAATACCGTCGTAGGTGATCGTACCGGAGTCGATGTCATAGAACCGAGTGATGAGGTTCGTAATCGTGGTCTTTCCAGCACCAGTTGAGCCGACGAGCGCGATCTTCTGCCCGGGTTTAGCAAACATGGTCATATCGTGCAGAATCGTCTTGCCGGGAACATAACCGAACGTGACATGGTCGAGTCGGATGTTGCCGCGCATCGGCGTGATCTGGCCATCGGGCGAACGCCAACCCCATTGGTCAGTGCGGTCCGCGGTCTCTCTCAACGTGCCGGTTGTAGCATCCTCGCACACGCTCACCAACGTCGTCTTACCGTCATCCGGTTCGACTTTTTGGTCAAGCAGTTTGAAAATACGGTCCGCGCCAGCCAAACCCATAACAATCGCATTTAACTGCTGGCTGACTTGGCTAATCGGCATCGTGAAGCTTTTCACAAACGTCAGAAAACTCACCAAAGCACCCAGTGTCAGCCCTGTGGTACCGCTGACCGCAAGCCAACCGCCAACGAGCGCGCAGAGCACGTAAGCCACGTAGCCAAGCTGATTGTTAATCGGGCCTAGGAACCCGGAGAACATGTTCGCCTTATTCGATGCCTCATACAGTCGATCATTGCGTTCGCGAAAGTGAGCTTTGGCCGCATCCTCGTGCGTGAACACTTTCACGACTTTCTGCCCGCTCATCATTTCTTCGACATAACCGTTGAGTTCACCAACTGACTTCTGTTGACGCGAGAAATATGTGCCAGATTTGCCGGTCATGATTTTCGTCATCCAAATCATGATGGCGCATACTGCAAGCACTACAACGGTTAGCGGCACACTCAAGTAGATCATGCTGACCAGAATCATCACAATACTGAACAGTGAGTTGATAATCTGCGGAATGGATTGCGAAACCATTTGCCGCAATGTGTCAATATCGTTGGTGTACAAGCTCATCACATCGCCGCGCGAATTCGTATCAAAGTAACCGAGCGGCAAACGCTGCATGTGTGCAAACATGCGGTTGCGCAGTTTCATCATGAACCCTTGCGTAATAAACGCTTTCAACACGGCACTGACCGCATTGGCGATAATACCAACCGTGTAAATTGCAGCCATAATGCCGATTGCACTCAAAAGTGGCTGGAAGTCATGATGGTGCGAGGCGAGCATCGGCATTACGAAATTGTCGATGAGTGTTTGGAAGAACAAGTTACCGCGCACCTGCGCAAAAATCGTGACCACAATCAGCGCGATCACGATACTGTACTGCACGCCGTACATGCCGAACACGAACCGCATGAGTCGCATAAAAGTGCGCATTGGATGATCAAGTTCGCGAGCTTTCTTCGCTCCAGCCGCCCTACGGCCCGCATTGCCTCTTGGCCCTGGCATTAGCGCACCTCCTTATCATCGTCAACATCACTGCTATGTTGCGCTTCGGCTGTGTTGTTGAGCTGCGCAAACTGGTCTTCATCAAAATCGCCACCACCTTGCGTTTGCAATTCAACCAGTTCGCGATAAATCTCATTCGACGCTACTAATTCGTCATGCGTACCAACACCGCTGATATGCCCGTTATCAAGCACAACGATCATGTCAGCATCCTGCACACTAGAAATACGTTGCGCGATGATAATCTTCGTCACATCAGGCATGTGGCGGGCGAACGCACGGCGTATTTTCGCATCCGTACCAGTATCAACTGCCGATGTCGAATCGTCGAGAATCAACACGTTAGGGTCTTTAAGCAGTGCGCGTGCAATGCACAAACGCTGCTTTTGGCCGCCAGAAAAGTTCTGACCACCTTGTTCAACGGTTGACTCGTACCCATCGGGCAGCTTGTCAATAAACTCATCCGCGCACGCGATCGCACACGCTCGTTGGCAATCGTCAATAGTTGCGTTCGGATTACCCCAACGCATGTTCGACAGAATCGTGCCAGAAAACAGCACGTTGTTTTGCAACACAACAGCAACCTTGTCACGTAAAACCTTGCGATCATAATCGCGCACATCCACGCCGCCAACAGTGAGACTGCCGCCAGTAACGTCATAGAGACGCGGAATCAAGTTAACGAGCGTGGTTTTCGACGAACCAGTCCCACCAATAATGCCGACAACCGTGCCAGAAGGAATAGTGAGCGAAAGGTCAGTGAGTACATTCTCCGGACCGCTATTGATGAGCTGTTGTGCCATTTCAGCGCGACGTTTCGCTGCAGGATCGTTCTCAGACAGTGTGACAGACGGATACGCAAAATTGACGTGATCGAACACAATGGACCCGTCGCGCACAGTCGTAACAGGCTCGGCTGCAACCGCCATATCGTCATGTTCTTCAAGCACTTCAGCAATACGCCGAGCACTCGCAGATGACATGGTGATCATCACGATCGTCATTGACAGCATGACCAAGCTCATAAGAATGTTCATGCAGTACATGAGCAGACTGGTCAGGTCGCCCGTAGTGAGCTGGTTTTGTACGATCAAATGCGAGCCAACCCAGCTGATCAGCAGTAAACAGCCCCACACCGTGGTTTGAATAATCGGGTCGACAGCGGCGAGCACTAGCTCAGCCTTGAGGAAGATGTCGTAGATGCGTTTCGACGTGGCTTTGAACACGCGTGTCTGCATGCTTTCGCGAGCGAACGCTTTGACCGCGCGCATAGCAGTGACATTCTCTTCGACTGATTCGTTCATCGCATCGTATTCGGGGAATGCTTGGCGGAAATATTTCGCGGCGATAGACATGAGTACGCCAAGGATTGAACCGAGTATGATTACCGCGCCGAGGTAGATTAAGGCCATCGTGCCAGAGACCACGAATGCCATGCACATAGCGATAATCAAACTCGAGAACGCGCGCGGTACCATGCGCAAAATCATCATGAACGCGTTCTGAATGTTCATCACGTCGGTAGTCAAACGTGTCACGAGACTCGGCGTGGAGAACCGGTCAATGTTCGAAAATGAGAACGTTTGAATTTTGTCGTACTGGTCTTGACGGAGGTTCTTTGCGAACCCGGTGGCTGCACGCGAACCGAACACTGAGCCAAGGCAGCCGAACGTCAAACCGCATAATGCCACGCCTACCATGATTGCTGCAGTGCGACCGATGACGCTCATATCACCCTGCTCAACACCTTGGTCGATCAGCGTGGCCATAAGCAGAGGAATGACCATTTCACATGCCACTTCGCCAATCATCCACATCGGTGTGAGTATCGAATCTCGTTTGAATTCACCAACGTGCCGCAGCAGCGTTTTCACCGTCTTCACGCGCCCGCTCTCCTATGTGCCGTCGCTCGATATCGACTTAATAACCACGTCAGCCTATCAGAACGCCCGTCCCATTGCTATAACTTCTGTTCGGTATCTAGCGCCTGCTATAACTGTTCCTTATGACACTGCTGCAGCTGAAATATATCGTCAAAATCGTCGAATGCGGGTCGATGAATGAGGCCTCGCACGAACTGTACGTTTCACAGCCCGCGTTGAGCTCCTCGGTCAAGGAACTCGAAAACGAATTGGGTATTGAGATCTTCACGCGCTCCTCGCAGGGCATCGCGCTGACGGTTGATGGCGCTGAATTCCTCACCTACGCCCGTCAGGTGCTTGACCAGGCCTCTTTGCTTGAAGAGCGTTATAAGAACGCGAAGCCGCGCAAGCAGCTGTGCTCCGTGTCCACTCAGCACTACATGTTCGCGGTCGAGGCGTTCGTGGAGATGATCAATTCGATCAAGTCTGACGAATACGAGTTCACGATTCGCGAGACGCGTACGAAGGACATCATCAACCAGGTGGCCAACATGCTCTCCGAGATCGGCATCATTTACCTGTCCGATTTCAACAAGGACGTGATCGGTAAGATGCTGCGCGAGAAGCATCTTGAGTTTCACCCGCTGTTCCGCGCGCCGCTGCACGTGTTCATCGCCCGTACCAATCCGCTGGCGGGCAAGAAGAAGGTCACGATGGACGACCTCAAGCCGTTCCCGTTCATCCAGTACGAGCAGGGCGAGGAGGGAAGCTTCTTCTTCGCCGAGGAGGCGGTCTGGCCGGAGTACTCCCCCAAGCAGATCAACGTGACCGATCGCGCTACGATTCTGAACTTCATCATCGGCCTTAACGGCTATACGGTGTGCACCGGCATCGATAACGGCGATCTCAACAATGAGAAGATCGTCACGGTTCCGCTTGACACCGATGAGACGATGCTGGTCGGTTGGATTACCAACGAGCGTGCGAAGCTCTCAAAGGCAGCAGAGACGTATCTGGAGAAGCTCAAGTCAGTCGTCGCCTCGCACGGCTACAAGCTCATCGACTAATTGAATATGTTCCGCGATGGCATTTACTGGTGTTCAAACAATTAGCGTTGGAATGCGATACGGTGGATGCCATCGCGGATAGCTTTAGGGCTTTTAGGCTCGCCGCCGAGTGCTCGATGGAGGGTAAGCCCTTCGATCATTGCATCGAGCAGCACTGATGTTTGCGCGTCAAAGAAACGGTTCATGGTTTTCTGCACTGCTGACATCCAACGATCGCTGATGTCGCGGAATGACGAGTCACGCGCAGCAAGCGTATAAAACTCAAGATTGATATTAAGATCTGCTGGATTATTCAACACGTCACGTTCAATACTGGTGGCGATTGCTTCGCACGCTTCCTCAGCATTCGTAGCTGTTTTCATGCGAGCGGCGAAAGCGAGCACGGATTGGCGGGCGAATTGATCGAATGACTGGTGGAGCAGATCTTGGATTCCATCGAAATAATAGGTGATGGAGCCGAGTGGAACTTGTGCCTCAGCGGCAACGACACGGCACGACGTTCCGGCGACTCCGCGTCGGGCGATGACGCGCAGGCAGGCGTCGATAATGTTCTGCTTGCGGTTAGGGTCGGCCCGCCTCGGTGATGCTGTCTCCATATCGGCCATGCTACTCCCCTTCGTCTCCTGCGGCCGCCGGTTGCGAAAACGCTTCCGCAACGTCCGAAACAATTATGTACGATCGTACATCATGCCATGTACACTCGTACATGATTGTGAAAACCGCATGATTTCAACGTTTTATGGAGCCAACGAAAACACTATGGCAGCGGCCAGTATTTCGCGTGGTCCATCTTGCGGGAGATCTCACGCAGCTCCTCGGCGTTCTGCCTGTCAAGCTCGTCTCCCCCACTCATCTGATTCGCCCGGTCGTCAAGATGATGCTGCACTCCGAATATCGCGACCAACGCCGTGACGGCGACAGCCACAACGCAGACCATGATGATCAACAGCACCTGCATTGACATTGACGGTCTCCCCGACAAAACATTGCTTCTTGCTTTCCGCATTCGCGCAACAAGCCCATCTGGATTTCACGGAAAATAGTACACCGCGTCATTTGGCCACGCAGTACACCACACGCATATGCGAACAAATCACCGATCGGATATTCGGCATGACACTGCCGACACAAAAACTCCCTCCGACCATCGAACGGTCGGAGGGAGCCATCAAAAGAAATTCGCGAAAATGCGTCCGCGACGGCGGCCAGATCCCAGATCTGCCCTCACGGATCCTGATCAGCCGGCCGAGTACCGGACTTGGCGGGATTCAGGCGCCATACTGCTCGAGGTAGGCGTCGGCTGCGGCCTTGATCTCGGGGGTCACGTACGGCTGGCCGTCGGAGGTTTCGATGTGCTGGCCAGCCTCGAAGATCTCACGCACATTAGCAATAGCGAACACCGGGAAACCGAACTCGGCCTCGACGGCCTTGACTGCGGACAGGTCGGAGTCCTTGGTCTTCTCCATGCGGTCAACCGACAGCACGAGGCCCACGACTTCGACGTCCGCTTCAGCCTTGAGCTTGGGGATGACCTCACGCACAGCAGTACCAGCAGTCATCACATCGTCGACGAGCAGCACCTTCATGTCGTCCTTCAACTGCGTGCCGACCATCATGCCGCCGTCGCCGTGGTCCTTCTTCTCCTTGCGGTCGAACGTGTAGCCGACCTCCATGCCGTGCGCGGACGTCAACGCAATCGCAGTGGACACTCCTAGCGGAATGCCCTTGTACGCCGGACCAAACACAGTGTCAATGTCAGCAGGCAGATTGCCGGCCTTAATCTCCTCAACGATTTTCTCAGCGTAGAACGCGCCAAGCGTGGCGATCTTGCGACCGTCGTTGAACGCGCCAGCGTTAATGAAATACGGGGACTTGCGGCCGGACTTCAACGTAAAGTCGCCGAACTTGAGCGCCTGCGATTCCAGCAGGAACTCGGTAAAACGATGGTCAAGCGATGCAGTAGTCATGATTCTCCTTATTCACAACAATCAATCAGCGCCAAGTATCTCCCGCAGCCAGTTTCGCCGCGAGTTCAGGACGAGAGTCAAGCAAATCATCAAGTTCGCGTGCCACGCGGATTGGCGCCGTCGGATCATAGAGTGCAGCCGCACCCACTTCGACAGCGTTCGCGCCAGCGTACAAGTATTCGAGTGCTTTCTCACCGGAGTCAATGCCACCAATGCCAATGATCGGAATATCCGGCAGGGCTTGGCGCACACGCCACACAAAACCAAGCGCAATCGGGAAGATTGCCGGGCCACTCACGCCACCAGTACGGTTGGAAATAATCGGCTCCCCAGTACGAATGTCAATGCGCATACCGACCAGCGTGTTGATCAAGCTCAGGGCGTCCGCGCCTGCTTCAACAGCGGCACGTGCAATCAGCGTAATATCGGTGACATTCGGCGAGAGCTTGACAATCATCGGCTTAGACGTGAGCTTGCGCAAATGGCCAATCAAACGGCTCAACGCAACCGGGTCAGTACCCACAGACATGCCGCCGTGGCTCACATTCGGGCAGCTCACGTTAATTTCCAGCATGTCAGCCGGCGAATCGGCAAGCTTGGCAACAACCTGCGCATAATCGTCGTCACTGTGGCCAGCCACATTGGTAACAACAGTAGCGCCGAGCTCCTTGAGCTTGGGCAGTTCGTCAATCAGATAGTGGTCAACACCAGGATTTTGCAAGCCAACTGCGTTCACCATGCCAGCCGGGCTTTCGGCTGTACGCGGACCGGGATTGCCCTCCCACGGCACTGGAGAAACACCCTTAGTGGAGATTGCACCCATCTGGCTCACGTCGTAGAACCAGCGGCAGGCGGCCAGCTGGAATGTGCCGGAGGCAGTGCCGACCGGGTTCTTCCATTCGACGCCAGCGACGACGGTCTTATGCTTCCATTCGTGCTTCTCGTACACGTTGATCGGCTGTGCGCCGGTTGAAATGCCGTTGGCCATTCACTCCCCCCATCCGAGCTGCTGCGCGGTGAACACGGGACCTTCCGAGCACACCTTCTTACGTCCGTCCACGGTGTCGACCACGCACACCACGCAGGTGCCGTAGCCGCAGCCCATGCGCTGTTCCATGCTCAACTGGCTCGGGATGCCACGCTTGGAAGCCCACTGTGCCACCGCCTTCATCATCGGTAGCGGACCGCAGGAGAGGATTACCGGCTCCAGCCCGTCGCGAGTCAGTTCGCCGGCAGCTTCCATACGGTCGAGCAGCGTGATCACGTTGCCTTCCGACTCGTCGATGCTGACCGTCGCATCTGCATAACGGGACACGTACTGGTCGGCAAAATGATCGTTGCGGTAGCCGAACACGGCGGTGGTGCGCACGTCGTCGTTCGACTGGAGGTACTGCGCCGTGTAGATGAGCGGTGGCACGCCGAGGCCACCGCCGACGAGAATGTAGTGCGACGCGCTCTTCGTGTTGAAGGGGCGGCCGAGCGGGCCGAGTACGTCGATCGTATCTCCCGCACCGAGCTGGGAGAACTCGCTGGTTCCCTTGCCAACGACCGCGAAGATGATGCTTACTGTATCGCCGTCTACTTCGCTGACGCCGAATGGACGCGGCATCAGCTTCATCGGATCGTGGCTAAACAGATTGACGAACTGCGCAGGTTTCGCGTGCTTCGCAATATATGAGTCGATGAAGGTCAGACGGTATACGCCTTCAGTGAGCTTCGCGACTTCAGTGATCTCGACCGTGTGACGGCCGGGGAAATAGCCCGCCTCAGTCGCCTCAGCGACCACGTCGACGGTAGGGGTGAAGGTTGCTGTGGGCATTACTTCCTTATTTCTTCTCTTCGTGAACAATCAGCACCGTAGTCCAGTGTACGGCATGGACCGCACGAAGGCCGGTTGCACACAACACCATGAGTACTGCATGCAACCGGCCTTCATTCGTGCACAATCAGCGGTACACGTTGATACGCAGATCATCGCGCATGTCTTGCGCAGCGCTACGCGCAGCGGAGGCGACCAAGCTCAATGCTTCGTCAGCCGTCATGCTGTCACGATATTCACCACTCTTCTTCCATGCGCCAATAATGCCGCGTGACGAGTTGACGATCGCGCCGGAACCGTCTGCATCGAACATGCCAGCAACACCCGCAGCCGTACCACCTTGTGCACCGTAGCCGGGCACGAGGAAGAACGTGTGCGGCATACGCTTGCGCAGTGCAGCACCTTCTTCAGGGTGGGTGGCACCAACGACCGCGCCAACACGCGAATAGCCATGTTCGCCAATCGTTGCACTCCCCCAGCTTTCCACTAGATCCGCAACATGCTCATACAACTTGCCACCATCGGCAAGGTCAAGCTCTTGCAGCTCTTTGCTTGAAGGGTTCGACGTGCGTACGAGCACGAAGATATCCTTGTCGGCTGCTGTCGCAGCATCCACAAACGGTGTAATGCCATCAGTACCGAGGTACGGGTTGACGGTAACCGCATCCTCATGCCACGGGTCGAAGCTTGTGTCACCGCTAGCAACACCGCTCAAATGGCCAGCGTAGGCTGCCGCAGTTGAGCCAATGTCACCACGCTTAATGTCGCCAAGCACATACAAACCTTGCTGTGCCGCGTATTCGCAGGTCATCGTGTACACGTCAACGCCAGCAGGCCCCAATGCTTCATACATCGCGATCTGCGGTTTCACAGCAGGAACAATGTCGGCGACTGCGTCAATGATCGTGCGATTAAATTCGAAGTAGGCGACGGCAAGCTGCGCGGCGGGGATTTCAGCTGGATCTTCGACCGAATCGCTCACTTCGTCAGCAAACGATGCGACGACTTGCGGCGGCACGAGTGCCGGCGTCGGATCGAGCCCGACTACGCTCGGATTCTGCGCGTTTTCGATCGCCTCAATCAGTCGATCCATAACGTTTTCCTTTCCTTATTTGATCCTGCTGAAGACCAGTTTCGAACCGATCACTGTCGCGAGCGGCCGGCCAGTCACCTGCCAACCGCCAAACGGCGTATTGCGTGCAGCAGAATGGAACTGCTCTGGATCAACGGTCCAGTGCTCGCTGGTGTTGAGAATCACCACATTAACGTTCTGCGGATGCTCAACCTGGCTCAAGTCCAGTGTGCGCTTGACCGCGCACTTGGATGAGGTGTTCAACAGTCCAGCCACGTCGGTTGGCGCATGACCCATCAGGCGTTGCGGTGCAACCGACATCAGTTCGATAAGTCGCTTATCGTCGATATATCCGCCGTCTACCAGCACCTTGTGTGCCACACCGTACGCGCATTCGAGGCCGATAATGCCGTTCGGAGCGTCAAGGAAGCCACGCTCTTTTTCTGCAAGCGTGTGCGGCGCATGATCGGTCGCGAGCATGTCAACCGTACCGTCTGCGATTGCGGCGATCGTCGCCTGACGATCAGCAGCGGAGCGCAGCGGCGGGTTCATTTTCGCCAGCGTGCCGTACTTGAGTAGATCCTCGTCGCACAGAGCGATGTAGTGCGGCGCGGTCTCGCAGGTGATCGGTAGTCCCTCAGCCTTGGCCTTGCGGATTGCGTCAAACGAGATCGCTGTGCTGACATGCTGGAAATGCACGTGAACACCAGTTTCACGAGCCTTAGCAATATCACGTGCCACGATCTTTAATTCAGTGTCTTCGGGGATACCGGGCACACCAAGTTCGCGGGCTACTGGGCCATCGTTCACTGCGCCAGTATCGTGATGTTCGCAATGCTCAATCAGGTACAGTCCGGTCTTCTTGACGTTTACAAGCACGTCATCGAGAATGCCAGGCGTTACTGCAGAACCGTCGTCGCTGACTGCGGTTACTGGATGCTCAAGCTGGTATGCGTCTTTAGCGTTTCCGTGAACGGTCGCAGATGCTGGCAGATACTCTTGCCAACGGTCTGGATCGGTTGCTTCACCGCCAACACGGCCCTTTGACGCGCACACGCACAGGTCATAGCACACTGGCAATGCGACATCGTGTACAGCCTCGTAATGCTGTAAATAGTCGATTACTGTGTCATAGCCTGCGTCCAGTACTTCGGATGCTCCAGGCTCGTCGGCGCTCACTGGTTCACCGTCCATTGCTGGCACGGTGTTCGGCATAATGAGCACGTTGGTGTAACCGCCGGATGCGGACGCACGGCAGCCGGAGATCATCGACTCTTTGTACGTTTGGCCAGGATCGCGGAAGTGCACGTGAGGGTCGGCGAATCCGGGCGCGACGGTCAGTCCAGTCGCGTCGAATTCGCCGTCCGTTACTGCTCCTGTTTCAGTGAACAGCCGCGCGGCGTCAGACTCTGGGATTACCAGATCGATAACCTCACCGGTATCCCATACCGTGATGTTGCGCAGTGTCAGCATTTACAGTTTCGCTTCCTCATCGCAGTAGTCGCAACGATATTCCTGACGTTCAGAATGCGTCAGGTGGAACATCTGGTCGATACCGCGCTCGGTAGTGGTGACGCAGCGCGGGTTCTTGCAGGTGAGGATGTTCACCACGTGCTCAGGCAGCGTCGGCGTCTTCTTTTCAACGATGGTGCCGCCGCGCACGATACCCACCGTAGCCGTGCGCGCCACCAAGCCGAGCACATCAAGATCGATTGCTGGCGTCTTCTTGCCGTCCTCGTCTTCGATCTTGATAATGTCCTTGGTGCCGTACAGGTGGCTGTCGGTGTTCATGATCAACGCGAGCTTGGTCTTCGCCGGGTTGATCTTCAAATAGTCGAGCACTTTGAGCGCAGTGCCAGCTGGCACATGGTCGATAATAATGCCGTTTTGGATGCTGGTAACTTCCATCAGGCCTTGACCTCCTTAGCTTCAAGCGGTTCGTATCCGGGCAGTTCATCGCCTACCACAGAGCTTTCGAGCGCCATGCGCATGAGCATGCCGTTCTTCACCTGTTCGAAGTATGCGGCGCGCGGATCGTTGTCGACTTCGACAGCGATCTCGTTGATGCGCGGCAGCGGGTGCAGCACGGCCATGCTTTCCTTGGCGAGCTGCAGCTTGTCTTCGTCGAGGATGTACGTGTCGCGCAGGCGCAGGTAGTCGTCCTCGTTGAAGAAGCGCTCCTGCTGGACGCGGGTCATGTACAGCACGTCGAGGTCACCGATTACGGAGACGAGATCCTTGACTTCGGTGTAGGAGCAGGACGGGGTCGCGTCAATGCGATCGAGCACGTACTGCGGAGTCTTGAGCTCGTCGGGGCTGATGAGCACGAAGTGCACGTTACCGAAGCGGCACAGTGTTTCGATGAGACTGTGCACGGTGCGGCCGAACATCAAGTCGCCGCACAAGCCGACAGTCAGATCGGTGACGCGGCCGAAGCGCGACTGCAATGTAGCCAGATCGGCGAGCGTCTGCGTGGGGTGCATGTGGCCGCCATCACCAGCATTGATGACTGGCACGGATGCTGCGCGGGAGGCAACGAGTGCTGCGCCTTCCTTCGGGTGACGGATAGCGACTACGTCCACGTAGTTCGACACCGTTTTGAGCGTGTCAGCGATCGACTCACCCTTGGATGCGCTCGACAGCTGGGAGCCAGCGAAACCGATCACCTTGCCACCGAGTCGCAGCATTGCAGTTTCGAAGCTCAAACGAGTACGCGTACTCGGCTCGTAGAACAGCGTGGCGAGAACTCTACCATCGCAGGTATGTGCAACCTCACGACGATGGGAATCGATGTACTGCGCCTTGTGCAGTAATTCGCGAATCTGAGAAATGGAAAGATCATCAAGCGAAATAACGCTTTTGCCGATCATCGGCGTCTCCGCCGGTTCCTGTGCTTCTGACACGGCTCACCTTTCATGCGTGATGCGGATAAGGTGGCCACGGAAAGTGACCTATCCGACTATACACGCGAACCAGGCCACTGCGCGACATCCGCGCGTCACCATGTATTCACTTCTGCACTTGACGTGTGTATGGGCCGCATGTGCTTGGCGGTGACAATAGGCAATACAAAAAGGTCGTTGTGCTGTGTGCTGTACAGTTCACGTGTACAGCAAACAACACAACGACCTTATGCCGTGTGGCTAGAGTTTATTCACTCAGCGTCGCGGTAACCGTTCGGGTTCTTGGTCTGCCAGTTCATTGAGGAAGCAGCCATATCATCGATGCCCAGCTCGGCCTTCCAGCCCAGCTCGCGCTCAGCCTTGGAGGAGTCAGCGTAGCAAGCAGCGATATCACCAGGGCGGCGCGGCACTACAACGTACGGAATCTCGTGGCCAGCGGCCTTCTCGTACGCCTTGATAACCTGCAGCACGGAGTAGCCGTGGCCAGTGCCGAGGTTGTAGGTGAATACGCCCGGCTTGTCGATCTTGCTGATGACTGCAACGTGGCCCTTGGCGAGGTCGACGACGTGGATGTAGTCACGTACACCGGTGCCATCAGGAGTGTCGTAGTCGTCGCCCATGACCTGCACGGCCTTGAGCTCGCCGATAGCGACCTTGGCAACGTACGGGGTGAGGTTGGCCGGAATGCCCTTCGGGTCCTCGCCGATCAGTCCGGACGGGTGAGCACCAACCGGGTTGAAGTAGCGCAGAATGACGACGGTCCAAGAATCATCGGCCACGTGCACGTCGCGCAGGATCTGCTCTTCGAACAGCTTGGTGGTGCCGTACGGGTTGGTGGTACCGCCGGTCGGGGTTTCTTCAGTGATCGGCAGTTCCTTCGGAGTGCCGTACACGGTAGCGGACGAGGAGAAGATGATCTTCTTCACGTTGTGCTTGCGCATGACCTTGAGCAGCTCGATTGTGCTGTTGAGGTTGTTGTCGTAGTACTCGATCGGCTTAGCAACAGACTCGCCTACCGACTTGAGGGATGCGAAGTGGATGACCCAGTCGATCTTGTTCTCAGTGAAGACGCGATCCATGAACGCTTCATCGCGTACATCGCCTTCGTAGCTCTTAATCTTCTCGCCGGTAATCTGCTCAACACGCTCGAGCGACTTCGGCGAAGAGTTGCAGTAGTTGTCAACGCATACCACGTCGTAACCCTGCTCAAGCAGTTCGACGTCAGTGTGCGAACCGATGTATCCGGCGCCGCCGGTGACCAGAATGGTCGTCATGATGCTCTCCTTGATCATCATCCATAGGGTACCGTGCAGGCTCGTTGCTAGCCGTCACAGTATCCCTCTCGATACAGTCACCACTATACCACATCCAAACATTTTCAACCAAGTTCTACCAAAAACGAACAGGTTTTTTTCGAAGACGTTCGCATATACCAGCCGCAAACAATCGCAGTAACTGCACGAACGCTCGTACGCGCTCACTATACCAACGCACTAAAATCGCAGAAAATCAGCATTGTGCGCGGCTATTAGCTCTACACTCATCTGCTCCGGCGAGCAGTTTCACGATGATGTTGCCGCAAAATAGCACATCCCCGCATGTTCATAAAACTGCACAAAACAGCACATCGAACATGCGGGGACGGTCAGCAACATCTCACACCGCTCACATGAACAGCACACCGCATACCGGCCCGCTGTTCATGCTACGGTCACTGCGCTTGTTCAAAGCCCAACGCTTGCATAAACGACAGCGTGATGGACTTATCTTTAAACACCGCAGTATTACCAAGGATTCGCTCGCAAATAGAGCCGAGCTCATCATGCACAGCAGCCTCAATAGCTTCCGGATCACGATTATCACCCAGCACAGCACGCAGTTCATCCCACACCAGCGTGAACTCGCTCACCGACTCCGGCAAATCGCTACCAGCAGCAAGCGCTTGCTTAATCGCGCCAAGCTGATCAACCAAACGCCCCGGCAGAATAAACAAGCCTTGCGCTTCAATCAGACCAATCGGCTCCTGCTTAACCGGCCAAAACTCCGGATGCGCATGGAACACGCCTTCCGGATATTGTTCACTCACCGCATTGTTGCGGAAGATCAAGCTCATCTCATAACCGCGATCGGTAACAATCACACTTGGCGAAAGTGCCGACTGGCGGTTACCGTCAGCATCATGGCTAGCAATGCCGAGCGCCTCATTATCGTAGCCAACCCACGCTTCACGAATCGCATCGCTCACCGCGATAATCGTCTCGCGTGACGGCGATACTACGCGCACTGCAGTTCCCGGCCAGTCGAGGATTTCCACTACAGCATCGCTCCACTGAGCCGCATGCAATGTCTTCCATGCGGCAGCACGGTGCATGGGCAGCAACTCGCCACCACCCTGATAGTGGTCGTGCGCCAGCACAGAACCACCAATACGGGGCAGCGCCGCGTTGCAGCCAAGGAAGTAGCCTGGGAAGCGGTCCACAAAGTCCAGCAAGTGTTCAAACGTGTCACGGTCCACATGCATAGGCGTGTGTTCCATGTTCACGCAAATGCCATGCTGGTGGAAGTACCCGTACGGCGAGAACTGCCAGAACCACGGGGTGCCACCCAATTCAACCGGTACAGTACGCAGTGTGCGCTTGTTGCGTCCCGCAAAACCTTCGTTCTCATGGCAAATAGTGCACGAGGGGTATCCGCCAGCCACCGAGTTGCCAGCCGCAGCTTTTTTCATGTTCTTAAACTCAGGCTTGGCAAGGTTAATGGTCACTGTCAGCCCATGCGAATCAAAGCGCGGGTTGCGATCAAGCACTGCCTTCTTGACATAGTTGTTCGCCACGCAATAGTCGTAGAACCAGCGCATGGCACCCATGCCGCCCTCTTCGCGTTCAACCTGCTCGAAGCGGTTTTCTACCTTGGAAGGTGCGCCAGAGAGAATGCCCATTACTACATCAGCCCACACGGGGCCTTCATTAGCATCGAATAAGCCAGCAGCAACACCTGCTTGGCGGAATCGAGTCAACAGCTCGTCGGGCAGATCATCGCTCGACGAGGCTCCAGTAGGGCGATACGAGTCGAGACTGAACAGCTCAAACATACGATTGCGCGTCCAATCAGCGTCACGCTCATCCAGCTCAAGATGTCGAGTTGCATAGTCGATTAACTCGTCGATAACCGTGTACACCTGCTCCAATGCGTTGCCTTGCGCATTCATTGCAGCCTGTGCCATCAGTGCTCCTCCCCTGCCATGACATCGTCAACAATCGCGCGGATTTGCGCAGCCTTAGCTTCCATTTCCTGAACGAGTTTGATCTGCGTACGCGAACGCACGAGGTTGTGTTCCGGGTACTTCGTGGCGAAATACGTGTCGCCAGCCAAGTAGTCAGCGAGGAATCGCATACCGCATTCAAGGGTCATCATGTTGCCAGCGAAGGCGAACAGTTCAGCTTCGCGCGGCGTTACCGAGTTGCGCACTTGGCCAATGAACCCTTCAGCGTACGCGCGGAACAAGTCGGTGCTGAAGTGCACCTTGTCGAGATCTTGTTCATCCTCGAGTGCAGTGGATGCGCCGAAGCGAATTGAATCGCCAAAATCGTACAGCATGGAGCCTGGCATGATGGTGTCCAAGTCGATAATGGCACGTGCTTTGCCGGTCTTAGCATCCATCAGAATGTTGTTGAGCTTGGTGTCATTGTGCGTTACGCGCAGTGGAACAGAACCGTCAGCCAAGCCATCAGTAATCATCGAATACTGATCTTCGTGCGCCAGGTAGAAGTCAATCTCCGGGCGGCAGGTTGCAGCACGACCCATTTTGTCTTCTGCTAGTGCGGCTTTGAAATCCTCAAAGCGGTGCGGGGTGTCGTGGAAATGTGCGATAGTCTCGGTCAGCTGTGAAGCGTCGAAGCCAGCGAGGAAGTTTTGGAATTCACCGAATGCAGCGCCTGATTCACGGAACACGTCTGCGTTGGGCACCAGGTTGTAGGAAACCGTGTCCTCGATAAACGCGTATACCCTCCACGCTCCTTGCGGAATATCAATGTAGGAAGCACCATCTTTAGTGGGGATAATCTCAAGCGTTTCACGGCCCGAGGCGCGCAGTGCTGCAGTTACCAATTCGATGTTGCGCATCAAATGCTTGGTGTCTGGGAAGATGTCTGTGTTCATCTTCTGCAGAATGTAGCGACGCTGTGTGGTGCGCACGAGATACGTAACGTTGATGTGTCCGTCACCATAGGGTTCGATCTGTTCAATGTCACCGTCGAATGCAAAATGGTCGGCGATCGCAGCGAGCGTGGGGTCGATGTCGGTCATGGAATTCTCTCCTCTTGTGATATCCGGTATGTAGGTATACGTTGTCGTTATCTGTAGCGCAAGCCGTCATGTATGCTCAGCGCATCGTCGGCAGTTCAGATGCTTGCAGCCGCCCATGCTGCGCCAAGTGCGCCCAACGGTTCTGCAGCTGGAGCTAGACGTAGGCGGTCGGCAAGATGCAGTCCTTTTAGGAATGGGCAGTGTGCTTCGCGCCGTGCTAGTTCTTCAAGCGTGACATCAATCAATGGTTGACCAGTTTTAGCCATGCCACCACCGAAGATGATCAGCTTTGGATCGTACGCTTGGGCAACCATTTGTACAGTGTCCACGATGGCATGCGTAACCATTGCTAGTACGCGTTGGGCTTCCATGTCTCCCAAGTGGGCGGCAGTAATCAGACCGGGCATTGGTGGATTGGCCTTAGGCCATAGTCTGCCAACGGATGCACCAGAGCACACGGTTTCTAGGCAGCCGCGCTGTCCGCATGGGCATTCAAATTGGTTAGGATCAACCGGCACATGACCAATCTCTCCGATAGCGCCACTGTACCCGTGGAGAAGCGTGCCATTGTCGACAATGCCTGCTGCAAGTCCTGTACCGAAATTCAAAAAGACGATAGTGCCTGACATGTCGGTGCCAGCCAGCACATGGGCGGCGCCGACTGCTGCCGCATTCACATCGTTTTCTACATGCACCGGCAAACCAAGCTGTTTGCCTGCTAGAGCGCCAAGTTCAAGAGTGTCAATATCGAGGTTTACCACGTGAGCAATGCGGCCCGTTGCGCAATCAACTTGGCCGGGGATGCCAATGCCCACTGACAGTACGGATTCGAAGTGTTCGCCAGCAACGCTGCGTGCGATAGAAACCACGTCTTCGACGACCTGGTCGTTACCCCGGCGTGCGGGGATGCGATCGGTGGCTACGATGGTGCCGTCAGGGGCGACGAGCACAGCCTCGATTTTCGTGCCTCCGATGTCGATGCCGATTCTCAATCCGCAGTGACCGGCGGTCAACTCATCCGGATTATGCGATGTGGTGTGGGATGCCATGGGAAGTGCCTTCTGAAAAAAAGGAATGAGTGGATGGGGCTGGCCGACGGAAGGAGGGCGGCCAGCCCCATCGAATATGGGTTAGATCCTGCGCCAGGCGATTGCGCTCTGGTCGAGATCAAAATGCTCGACTGTGCCGCTTGGCAGCGTCACATCGGTAGACTGCGGTTGCGCAGTGTTGTTGACTACGCAATACCAGCCAGTTTCAGGGAATACTGCAACCTCGCACTCCGGGTTGGTGGAGCTGTAGGCTGCATACTTATCCTCGTTGTGGCTGGCCCAGAACAGCATGCGTTCGAGCAGTCGTGCATTAGCAGCCGAGTATGGCAGGCCAGAAACGTATACGCCACGGCCCTTGCCATATTCGTTCACGGCGAGCTGTACCTGACCGTTGTCGGCGCGCAGCAGGGTCACGTCTTCGCTGACGGGGAACGTGTTGGCAATCGCTTCGCCAAAGTCGATACCGCCGAGCGGAGCCTTGCCCTGGCCGCCACCGCAACCGGATAGCGGCGCGCGATAGCCGGCTTCCTGCCATGCTTCGCGTGCAGCTGGGTCAACGTGTACGTCTGCGGTAATGAAGTGGTCTGGGGTAACCGGCGGGAAGTACTTGTCGACCGACAGGGTCTGGAAGCGTTCCTCATCGACACCGAAGATGTCCGCGAGCTGGAAGAAGCGACCCTGGCCCCACTGAGAGCTAGGTTCGCCAACGCCGACGAGAGCGCCACCCTTGCGCACCCAAGCGCGCAGTGTTTCAGCAAGCTTCGGGTTGCTCGTCCACACGTCACCACCCGAGTAGGCCGTGTTCACGGGGCCGCCGGTGATGATCACGTCAAGGTCACTGTCTACGCCGTGCTCGAGTACGTCGTCGAAGCTGATGAAGCGCACGTTGACGCGCATACCAGAGAGCGCTTCGAGAATGCCGTAGTACGAGTAGGTCTGCTTGTTGGGCAGTGCGTGTGCAACCGTGTACGCCATCCACGAGCGCATCTTGCCCCACGAGTTCAGGATCGCAACGTTGAGCTCGCCTTCGGCTGGCTTGCCTTCGGTCTTGTCGTGCATGTCGCGGAACTCATCAGCAATGTGTTCGACCGCATCCACGAACTTCGGGAACTTGGCAGCCAGCGAGAGGTACCCGCCGTAGCCCATGCGGGCGATTGGAGAGCGCAGGATTGCACGGCGAGCCTTGCGCCAGTTATCCCATGCTTCAATGCTCGGATCGTTACCCTCGTAGAACGTGTCGGGGAAGAAGTATGGAAGGAAACGGCCTTCGGTGTACTTGACTCCCTTGATGTCGGCGATCATACGCGTGGTAGTACCGTCGCCGATGGAGCCGACGACTGCATCCAAGCCAAGGTCACCGAAACCGTCCTTGTATGGCTCGGTACCAATCCACTGATCGCCAAGGAACATCATGGCTTCCTTGCCGGCAGCGTGCGACATAGCAGCGAGCTGCTTGACGTTCTTGCGAACGAAACCGGACAGGAAGTCAATCCAGTCGCGCTGAGCCTTACGCGGCACGCGCCATGCGGAGTTGTAGCAGCCTTCGTCCACGAAGTCCTCCGGGCGCAGGCGGTAACCGTACTCCTTCTCGAAGTCGTCGAGAGCGGCTGGCGAAACGGTGCAGGAGCAGCCGAACCAGTCGACGATCTTCTCGCGGTGCTTCGGGTCGAACAGCAGCGTGAACTGGTAGAAGAACGTGGTGAAGCGCACAACGTCGGTGGTCGGGTTGTCCTTAAGCCACTTTTCGAACGTGTCAAACACGAACTTGCGGGTGGCTGGATGGTAAATGTCGAATGGAATCTCGTGTTCCTTGTCACCCCAATCATTGGTCAGGTGGTTGTACATTTCCACCGGATCCCAAATGATGTACGCGAGGAACGAGGCGGTGTATTCGTGCATCGGCGTGACGCCGTTCACGTGCACGGTCGGCTCGTCAGCGTCGAGCGTCCACTGGTCGGCGGGCACAACCTCGCCAGTGGTGCGATCAACGACTTCCCAGTAGCGGTGCGGGTCAGCATCGCGGTTGGGCGTGAGCTGTTCTTCGAAGAAGCCGTCCATGAGCGGAATGTCAACGGATTCGTCTTCGGCGAGGATGCGACGGGTCAGCAGGTAGACCTGCGGGGTCTCATCCATGTGCAGAGTAATCCACTCATTGTGTGCGCGGGTCGGGAAGTAGGCGCTGTAGACCTTCTTGCCGAGGGCGAGCACGGCGTCATCGAGGTGCGTGCCGTCGGAGTTGCGGATCGCGTCGGCTCCCCACAGCTCGGCGAGCTCCTTGGTCTTCTCAGCGAAGTTCTCTTCGCTGGGAATCGTGAAACGACCGGAGGTTGTCATGTTGTTCCTTGTTCCTTTCATTTCTGTGACAAATCAGACCCTGACGGATCGGAAAGTTTATATGCCGAGTTCGTTGCGCAAAATAGCGGCGGTCTCCCCCTTGACGACGATGTCATCGCCGAGTCGCGAGATGGAGACGTTAACTTTGGTACGAAATCCAGTGACTACAGCGTCGTTAATCGTCGCGCCAACAGCACCGATGAATGTGTCATTAACAATGCTTGATGGCCCGTAGAACACGACTCTGGGAATGTCGAGCATACCGACGGGCATGCTTAACGCGTTGCCCATCATGACGCCAGCCTCGTGCAAGATGTCACGCCGCCGCGCGGGATCTTCAGCCATGCACTGGTCAATCACTGATGATGACACGCATGTTTCCAAACATCCGCGTTTGCCGCATCGGCAGGTTTTACCATCAGGGCGAATCACCACATGGCCAATTTCGCCACCGCTGTAATTCGAACCGTGCACCAGTTGGTTGTTCACCATAACGCCAGCGCCAAGGCCGCGAGCAACGTGAATGACAATCAGGTCAGAGCCGCCACCGCCAAATTGTTCTTCAGCAAGCGCCGCACCGTTGGCATCATTGTGTACATACACGTGCACGGGGAAACGTTGACGCACAATGTGCGCAATATCAACGTTCGACCAGCCAAGTGACGTTGAGCGAATCACTACGCCGGAATCAGAGACAACACCAGGCGAGGCGATACCAACGGCAAGTACTGGTGAGGTGGCTGCGTCAACAAGCATTTCGATCATGTTGACAACAGTGTCTGTTTCCAGACTCTTGTCGAAGCGGAATGGCTCCTCTTTGCGGTAGACAACCTGGCCGATGAGGTTAGTGACTGCGCCGACGATGGCATCCGGCTGCGACAGGTCGATGACAACCATGTGCCGACTATCCGGGTCGATGCGTAGCGAAATGCCTTTCTTACCGCGATTGCCACTATCGCGTACACCGGTTTCCAGCACGAGTCCGTCTTCGATAAGCGTTGCTACTACTTCGGAGGTAGTGACGCGCGTGAGCCCAGTTTCGCGAGCGATTTCTGCACGCGATTTTGTCTCACGTGGAAAGAGTGCGCGCAATACGAGTGCACGGTTCGCTGCGCGAATAGCTGACGAGTTTACTTTTGCTAACACATTGTTCGGCAACACGCCAATTCGCCCGCCCGCGGATGCGTCAAACAGATTGCTTTGCATATCTTTCTGCATCTTCTACCTCCGTGTTCGTTCGAATATGGTCGTTTGCCTGTGTGCAACAAGTCGCGCTTGTTGTGTGTGCTGATTAGTCTGCTTCGACGGCGATAGCCGCCGCAAGAGTAGGACTAATACGGAATGCTGGTACGCGTATTTCCAGATGATCGGTAACCACTGGTGCAAAGCGAATAATTCGCTGATAACCAACTGATTCCTTGGTGGCAAGCAGTCGGCTTTCAGCAGGACGACCAGATCGTACTTCGACAACGTCAATGCGTTGACCAACTTCGATCTGCTCTCGCAATACCACTGCGTTAATACGTCGCGCAGTTGCAAAGTCGAGCGTGACGGTCGGATCCGGGTCTTCGCCATCTGGCATCCAGTAGTCGCTACCGGCTGCCGTGCTCAACAATGCTGAAGGGTCAATACCGCGCGGATTGCTTGACAGACCAACAGTTACCCCGTCGGTGATCATGCGCGATGTAAAGTCAGCGATGAGCTTGCCAAGACCTGCGAGTGCCTGCACGTCAGCGTCGGCGATCAAACCTTGCGCAGTGGGTGGCACATTGAGCAGGAAGGTAGCGTTGCCGCCGACCGAGGATGCCCAAATATCAAACAGTTCTTGCGGGCTGCGCACTTGTGCATCTTCGTTGGCGTGGTAGAACCAGCCGGGGCGAGTGGATGTGTTCACTTCTGACGGGTACCATGCGAGCGGCCCATCATAGTGTGCGAGTGCTCTGCGGCTGCCGAGATCTTCCTCATCGGAACGTACGAGTCGGGAGAATTCACCGTCGTCAGCTTGTTGCGACTTGGCGGCTGTCAATTCAGCAGAGCGCAGTCGTTCTGGTACCACACTCCACTCGTTTTCGCGAGTGTGCCCTGCTTCATTACCACACCAGCGCACGTCAGGGCCGGATACGCAGATAACAGCTTCAGGTTGCAGTGCGCGCACGACGTTGTAGTAACGCTGCCAGTCGTACTGCTGCTTCTTGCCATTGGGCCCTTCACCGCATGCGCCGTCAAGCCACACGCAGAAGATTGGCCCATAATGAGTGAGCAGTTCGATGAGCTGGTTCACGTAGAAGTCGTCGTAGTCTTTGCCGCTGCCATATGTGGCTTCGGTGCGATCCCATGGTGAGAGGTATACGCCGAATTTCAGTCCATGACGGCGAGCTGCATCAGATACTTCGCGTACAACATCGCCTTTGCCGTCTTTCCATGGGCTGAAGGCTACGGAGTGCGTGGTGTAACGCGATGGCCACAGGCAGAATCCGTCATGATGCTTGCAGGTGAGGATCACGCCAGTCATACCAGCGGCTTTGAGCGCATCCATCCACTGATCTGCATTGAATTGTTGCGGATTGAACAGTGCTGGATCTTCGTGGCCAAGTCCCCATTCACGGTCGGTCATGGTGTTCATACCGAAGTGGGTGAACGCATACATTTCCATGCGCTGCCAGTCGAGTTGGCGCCTGGCGGGGCGGATGTTGGCGAGATAATCCTCATTCATGGTTGTCTCTTTCGTGCCTTGTGCGAGTTGTACGTATCGGCGTTCATGCGTGCAGCGGGCGGCCAGATAGTCGCGGTTCTCTCCGACCGACCACTGCACACGCGCAATTACTTTTGCGAGCGGTTGTAGATCCACAGCATGAGGACTACGCCTGCCAGTCCGATGCATTCAAACCCGAGGCTGGCCCACGATGTGGTTCTGGCTCCGATGATCGTGATAATGACGAATACGACATACAGCACAATCTTGAGTGCGGCGATCAGGCCGCGGCGAGTTTTATCACTCATTTCAGGCCTCCCATAGTCGAGGTTTGCAGCAGCTTCTTCTGCACGATGGCGTAGAAGATCAGGACAGGCACCATGACGATCACCATGCCGGCGTACAGACGGCCGTAGTTGGTAGCAGCCTTCTGGGTCTGCATCAGGTTGAGCAGGCCGACCTGGATGGTACGGTCCTTGCCGGTGAGCAAGGTCATGGAGATGATGTAGTCGTTCCAGTAGCTCAGGAAGTTAAACAGCATCGACATGGAGATGGCAGGCATGGCCATCGGGAAGAAGATGCGCACCATGATCGTGAACTGGGAAGCACCGTCGATGAGCGCTGCTTCTTCGAAGTCCTTAGGAATCGAAGCGAAGAAGTCTTGCAGCAGGAAGATCGTGAATGGCAGCGAGGTCGCGGCGTACACGACTGCCAGCATGACCGGGCTGTTGACGAAGAAGCCGTTGGGGAAGATCTCGTACAGCAGCTTGTCAGCATCCACGAGCATGAGGAAGATCGGCACGACGATGTAGTTCACGTTGATGAACAGGCCGCCCTGAATGGCGAGCTTCAAAATCCTCTTGCCGGGGAAGTCGAAGCGGGCCATCACATAGGAGCACGGCAGTGCTACCACCAGTGCGAGCACCATGGCCAGCGCGGTGACAAACACGGAGGTGCCGAAGTACTGGCCGAGGTTTGCGTCTTTAAACGCGTCGAGATAGTTCTGCCAGTGCAGGCCCTGCGGCAGGGTCCACGGATTGCCATAGAACTCGCTCTTGTCTTTGAAGGAGGCGAAGAACACCCACACGACAGGCACGAAGATCGTCAGCGCGCACAGCACGAGTACGATCTGGCCGACTGCGCGGCCAACAGTCCACGCATTTTCGGAACCGCGTGCCTTCGCAGGCTTGAAGAACTTGGACGACTTGGTGCCGCCCGCAACGTTTGCTGAAGTCATTGTCGGTTGCCTCCTACAGCTGCTGGATAATGTCACGCTTGGTGACCTGGCTGACGAGCAAGGACAGCAAGAAGCTGAACAGGAAGATGATCACGCCGATGGCCATACCGTAGCCGTACGTTGAATTGGTGTACGCCTGCTCGTACATGTAGCCCAGCAGTGTCTGTGATGCACCATCGGGACCACCGTTGGTCATAGCAGTTACGAGCACGAAGCTTAGGTTCACGGAGCTGATGATGAAGAAGGTGAGCGTGGTGCGGATGTTCTGCCAGATCATCGGAATGGTGATCGAGAACAGCTGACGCACTTTGCCGGCGCCGTCGATTTGGCTGGCCTCGTACAGGCTCTTATCAACACCGGCCATAGAAGACATGTACATGACCATGTAGTAACCGAAGGACTGCCACACCATGGCGAAGGCGATGGAGTAGATCACGATCTTCTGGTCGCCAAGCCATACGCGCTTCAAAGCGCCAAGGCCAAGGAAGCCGAGTGTGCCGTTGAGCAGACCGTCGTTCTGATCGTAGATCGCGGAGAAAATGGCGGCGATGACGACGGCGGAAAGAATGGAGGGCACGTACATCACGAAGCGCAGGAAGCCAGATCCAATGATCTTGTCCTGGGTGAGGATGGCGGCGAAGATGATAGCGATTGGCATGGTGATCGAAGTGACGACCACAAGCAGAAGGACCGTGTTCTGGAAGGCGTGGACGAAGTTCATGTCCGTGGCCAGAATCTTGAAGTTGTCGAATCCAACGAAAGTCTGGTCGTCGGAGAAGCCGCTCCACTTGAAGAACGACATACGGAACACGTTGACGGTCGGAATGACCATGAAGATGATGAACAGAATAGCGGTGGGCAGTGCGCACAGGATTCCGAATCGCGACCTCTTGCGGTCGAGTACGGTCCTTTTCGCCTTCTGACCACTGGCGCGAGTCGACTTCGACATCGATATTCTCCCAGATGAGATGGTGATTGATTGGACATGACAAAGGCCGCCATGCGCCGCTTCCGGGGAACCGGAACCACATGGCGGCCTTGGTGAAATACTGCTACGAACCTTTGCGGGTGCGAGCTACCTTACTTGGAGGAAGCCTCGTTGAGCGCGTTGCTGGTATCGTTCAGGGCCTTCTGCCAATCGGCCAGGCTCTTCTTGCCGGAGGCCACCGAGTCGACTGCGGTGTACAGGTCGTCCTTGATGTTCTTGCCTTCGACGGAAGCAGTGGTGGAGAAGGAGCCAGCGACAGCCTTCACGCCGTCCTGGTTGTAGGCGTCGTAGAAGACCTTCATCGTGTCGTCAACCTTGTCGGTCATACCCTTGATCGGCTGGACAGCACCGGTCTTGTTGAAGATGTCAGCAGCGGTATCGGAGTACAGGAAGGCCATGAACTTCTTGGCTTCCTCGATGTGCTTAGCCTTCTTCGGGATCCACACGCCTTCGATCGTGGTGTTGATGTAACGGGTGCCGCCTTCAGTGGTGGTCGGAACCGGAGCGAAGCCCCACTCGAAGCCATCGGTGCGCGGAGCATCCTTCATTTCGTTGACGATCCAAGTGCCGTTCGGCATGAACAGGGACTTGCCGTCCAGCACGGACTGCTGGTTCTTGGTGAAGTCCTGGCTGTTGGCGTAACCAACGGTGTCAGGGTTGAGGTACTCGGTGACCAGCTTCTGCACGAGGGTCAGAGCCTCGGTTGCATCCTTGGACTTCCACACGTCCTTCTTGTAGGTCATCACATCGGTGTAGAAGTCGTCGCCACCGATATCGGCCAGCAGAGCGTTGAAGAAGGCGTCGAAGTAGCCGGCGGTCGGGTAGGTGAACAGGGAGATGCCCTTGGCCTTAGCCTCATCGCCGAGCTTGAAGAACTCGTCCCACGTGGTCGGCACTTCCCAGCCGTTCTGCTCGAGCAGGGTCTTGTTGTAGACCAGGCCAGACGGCGAGTAGTACATCGGCATCAGATAGGTCTGATCATCGCCGTACGGGTTGGTGTACAGGCCGATGATGCCGTCGACGAGCTTGTCCTTGACAGTCTTGGACTCGCCCGGCACGGTCATGTCGAGCACGTCGGTAACATCCTCGAGAGCCTTATCCTTCAGCATGGTCTCGGTCAGGCCGGACTCGGTGCCCTGGCCCAGCTCAACGATGTCGGGGTAGTTGCCAGCCTTCATGCCTGGGGTGATCTCGTCCGCGATCTTCTTGGAGGTCGTCAGTTCGATCTTGACATCCGGGTTGAGCTTCTCATATGCAGCGACGACATCCTTGTACATCTGTGCGCCGTAGCCACCTTCGAAGGCGGCGAACTTCAGCGTAACCTTACCGTCAGCGTCGCCACCCGCGCTGCTGCTTCCGCAGGCAGCCAGCGGGACGACCATCGCGCAGGCGGCAACGGCCGAGATCGCTACCTTGGCCATAGATACCTTGTTCATGTCGACTCTCCTTTGTCGTTTTTTATAAGGTAAGTTAACTATATCGTCGTTGATTTCATTAAGATTAACTACTTTGTTAACTTATCATTGCCGTTAATCGGCGAACAATCTTCATGTTAACGTAGTTTTTCATTATTGTAAAGTTGGCGTACAAAAAAGTGTCGTGATACCTCACGAAGACCTTATGTAAGGCCGGATTACAATATGCGCATCGCTCATAATGGCGTGTTTTGAGGCGTTTCGCGTTGACGTTCACGCACTGCGTCACACGCCATCAATGCGCATAGAACGCAAATCGGGGCCCGACCACAACGGTCAGGCCCCGATTACACGCGCTATCTACAGTGCAGTTACAGTGTTTCTTTCAGCGTGAGTTCACCATCCGACAATACAGAGTCATGAGGCGCATGACCGCCAACCGCAACGCGGATAGGCAGGTCCGCAGGCCCGGACAAGCGGCATGTCACAACGCCATCGCGCCAATGCAGTTCTTCAACAGTAATGCCGCCTCGAGCTTTAAGCCCATACGCTGAGCCAACCGGCCACTCGCCCGGCAATGCTGGAAGCAACCGCACTACTCCCCCATGACTTTGCACGAGCATTTCCGCACATGCAGCACTGAACCCAAGATTGCCATCAATTTGGAAAGGCGGGTGCGCGCACAGTCCGGAAGCATACAGTCCTCCGCCACGCACGGCGGCTTCTGCGCCGGCAGGAACATGCCTCAATAGGTGCCGGATTGCGTCAAGCGCGCGCTCCCCGTCACCGAGTCTTGCCCACATCAGCATGCGCCATACAATGCTCCACCCAGAACCGTCAGCTCCGCGACGAATCATGGTTGCGTAAGCAGCATGACGCAACGCGCGTACATCCGGGCCAGCAGCGTGCGCCGCACTGAGAACAGTGCTGTCACCTGTATGATCATCGCGCAATGCTGCATCGCCTAAACCAGTGCCCGGATGCAGCTCATACAAGTGTGACAAATGCCGGTGCTTCGGATCGGCTTCTTCAAGTGGTGCATCCCATTCAAGAACGGTGCCGTTGGGCGCAATACGCATAGGCACAATCCGTGGCAGCGCATGGCGAACGTCTTCAATCAGGTCAATGTCAGCTTGAACCGTATCGGCGTCTAAATGTTGTGCTGCTTCGAGCACGTCGGCGAACAAGTTGCGTACAATCGCCAGCGTATCTTCAGTACATCGAGCAACAGAAGCCTGTACCCCGTCGATAACAAACTGGTTTTCTGGCGAGGTAGCCGGCACGATCGCCAACCCATATTCCGTTTGCGTTAATTGTGAAAGGCAGAATCGTGCAGATTCGCGCAATATGGGCCAAATCGACGCTAGATAATCAGTGTCATCTGGGTAAAACAGGTAGTCGTCGAACAAGTTACGGCACATCCACGCTTGGCCGAACGGCCAGAACGCCCACATGGGGTCACCGTTTGCCGGCGTAGCTTTACGCCACAAGTCAGTGTTATGAAAGACTGCGCTACCGGGCGCTCCGAACACATTGCGCGCTGCTTGAGCGCCAGTATTGAGCAGTTCACGATTCATGCGCGCCAATGGTTCGATAAGCTCATGCAATGCGCATGGGCCAGTCATCCAATAGTTCATTTCCGTGTTAATGTTCACGGTGTAGTCGCCACACCACGGCGGGATTTTCTCATCCGACCATAATCCTTGCAGGTGTGCCGGCTGATTGCCTGGCCGAGAGCTAGAAATTAACAAATACCGCCCGAAATCAAACAATGTCTCGCACAGCGCAGCCATATGCGCATTGACAGCAGCGGCATCAACACTGCGTGCATCTGAAGCAACCCTATCTTGTACAGCCTCAGCCACAGCGTCCATCGCTGCCGCGACATCAATCGTCGAATCTGCGCTACTACTCTCCCCTATGTGCACTGTTACGCGGTCACAATACTGCCGATAGTCAGCACTATGACGTTCACGCAGCACGCGCATATCAGGGCGCACGCTCAAAGCCGCACGACTACGATCGAACAGCGTATGCAGCACCTGTTCGCTATCGCGTTCAGGTTCTTGGTCGCTGCCAGTAAACCCAGTGGCAACAACCAAACGAATCGTTACCTCAGTAACATCGTGGCAGATGAGTCCGTTCTGCGTTGCTTCAAGCGCCGGTGTAGCAGACGCAGCCGTTACGTTGATCATCGCAATGCCTGCATATCCCATGCCAACTGCTTGGCTTTCTGGCTCCCATGGGTGCTCGCCCATATCGGCGAGCGTTGCAATATTACGTCCTGGGCACTGTCCGAGAACGTTGATGCGCGCGCAAGCCGTGTTGTTCGCGGTCGTATTAGGCTCGATGATTGTGCGCGTATCGGTAATGAAACCGCCACTGAACGTGACTGTGCACGAGAACAGTTCCGTAGAAACAGCATGGTAGACGAGCATGTCGTCGGGCGCACTACAGAATGCGTCAATATCAATGGCAGGATGCGCGCTTGGCTGAATGTGCTCGCACGCGAGCGCTGAAGCCAGATTTAGTTCGCGCCAATACGGCTGCGCTGACTCGTGAGTTGCTGCCGTATTCGTCAGCGCGTCGATATGCCAGTCGTCAGCGTCCAGATAGTCAACATGCAGGTTGCCAAACGGTTCAGGCATTTGCACGTCTGCGTCTTTCCACGTGCGTTCGCCAATGAGTCGATCCGCTTCGACATATTGGCCTTGGGTAGCGAGTTGGGCAGCCTTTCGAATCGTTGCGGGATCGAGGTGTGAGGGCACGTCCTTGGGGTATCCCGACCATAATGTGTCCTCATTGATAGCAAGCACGCTATGCCCGATGCGGCCGTACCACATCGCGCCAAGCCTACCGTTGCCCAGTGGCATGCCTTCGACCCAGTGTTCAGCAGGCTTGCATGATGTCATCCTCATTGATGTCTCTTTTCTCTATACGCACTATCTATACGCACTATCCGAAAGCGCAATACGGCGTACACGCCACTATTGCAGTACCACACCTTTTTGCAACATAATGTTCGCATATTGTGCGCGTTCTGATGTCGCAATAATTGCATATGCGCTTGTTGCCTGCTTATAGAATGCGAATCGCTCAACCGTGCCGATTGCCTGCTGTGCGCGATTGTCATGCTCAGCGATAATGCGCGTATAGTCATCCCAGATCGGCGTTTCAACTGGGTCGCCGGGTACAACTTCCATAAGCGTAACTGGCTTGTCAACGTACGTGTCTAACGGCATGAGCTGCAAGATTGCTTCCAGCAATTCTGGAACGCCATGCCCATCGCAGCGAATTACTACAGCGTCACGTCCGACTGACTCAACAGGAAAGTTCCCATCTGCGATAACGAGTCGATCACCATGCCCCATTTCGCACAGTGTTTTGAGTAATTCGGGCGAGATAATTGGCGGGATTCCCAACAGCATACAGTCACTCCTTTGTTTCTTTGCGTTTGTACCCTCTGCGTCATATGAAACCGTGTGAAGCCGCGGCGCACATGGTGATTGGCGCCGCGGCTTGACACAATCATGCTTCTATGAGGCGAGCAGATCTGCGATAGCTGCCCGCTGCTCGTCAGTGAGTGCAACATGTGGCTCGCGAATAGTGACGTCAATAGGCAACCCTTGTATACGGACTGCTTCTTTGATTGCACCAATGAACAAGTCTGCTTGATCATAGACGGCCATGAGTGTGGAAATGCGACGTGCATGCATAATGGCTGTTGCCTCATCACCGTTTTGCCAAGCGCGATGCATGGCCGCGAACGTTTCCGGCTCTACATTGGTCAAACCGCATAGCACACCGTTACCGCCAGCAATGCGATTAGGCACATAGTATTCATCAAATCCGGAGAGCACACTGAAATCAGGGTTGACTTTACGCACTGCGGCGATCACTTTGCGCGTGTGGCTGATCGTGTCAACCGTATCCTTGATGCCGACGATGTTCGCATGCTTTGCAGCAAGCGAAGCGACTAGTGCAGGGTTCAGATCGCTGCCGGTGCGAGCCGGGAAGTTGTAGAGCAATACTGGCATGGATACCGCATCTGCAACGCGTCCGAAATAGCGTTCCGCTGCCGCGTCAGAGGGACCGAAATAGTATGGAGACACCACAACAAGCCCGTCAGCGCCGGCTTGCTCAGCGTGACGCGCGAAGGCAATCACTTCATCCATGTTGGTTCCGCCCACACCAACCAGTACTTTGGTACGGCCAGCAACGTGGCGGATAGCGAAGTCAACGGCCTTGATTTTCCATTCGAGCGTGTACGCGTAGAATTCGCCGATACTGCCGAATAGCAGCACGCCGTTAATGCCCGCTTCGATGAGATGATCAAGGTGACGCCCCCATAACTGTTCGTCAAGCGAACCGTCCGCTTTGGCTATCGTGATAGAAGGGCAAAACACGCCTTCAAACTGGGCTCCCATGTGGTCTCCTTTGCAGTGTTTGCAATGATTGTAGTGTTGTCAATGGTTTGGTTTGCGCCGTCTGCCAAGCTCGCAATGCTGGTAGCGTTCGCCATGTCGATGTGGTAGACCTGCGCTGCGGTGTCACGGAACAGACTTTCGTCATGGCCTTCTTCATCGATGAGCATGCGAAGATGTTCTTCGAAACTGGAGTACGTGCCAACAACTGGCCAGTTTGACGCGTACATGCGCCGACCAGCAAACGTCTCACGCGAGAAGGCAAGCAGGTCGCGCACAAAAGCACGATCAGCGGTCGGATATCCGGAAACCTTAATGTACGTGTTTGGTTGTGCAGCCAAACGTCGCATTGATTCCCGGTACTGTTCAGTAAAATCTGTTGGCGTCACATTGCCCATGTGATCGATCACCATCGTGGTATCTGGCGCCTGCTCGTGTGCGGCCGCAACATCATCGAGCTCATTGATGCGAGCGCATACGTCGAACGGTAAGCCTGCTGCGCCAAGCATGCGCAAGCCGCCGATAAACTCATCATCCATACAGCGTCCAGGTTGCGATGATGGGATATGCAGTGGATCGCGCACACCATCTGCAAACAGCGGCACGCGCATCCATGGCTTGGTACAAGCGCGCATTACGCGAGCGAGAATCAGCGGATCATGGTTTGAAGCGATGAAGCGATCTTCTTGTTCAGGATCATCGCAATCCACTTCTACGTAGACACCGCCGAGCAAACGCACGCCATCGGGAGCGAACGGCGCGTACGCCGCTTTGAACATATCCAAGCTCCAATGGCGGCGTAATGCTGGGTCAGCATTATCAAGCCATGGAAGGCGTTGGACGGCCGGATTCCAAATGTGGAAGTGGGCGTCAATAATGTCCAATGTTCCACTGTCGTGCGCGCTCATGATGTCCTCCTTGATATCTGCACGTCGCCAACAGGCTGTGGTTTTATGCTAATGCGCGATCGAGATGCACGTATCCGCCGTCTACGAACTCCCACTGGCCTGTGGTGTGCGAAGAGCGGTCAGACAGTAGGAACGCTACGGCGTCGGCGATCTCATCCACGCTGGTCATGCGGTGGCCGAGCGGAATTTTGGAACAGATCTTGTCGAGCTGTGCCTGCTGTGCTGCCTCGTCGCCAAACGTGGTGATCCACTTGGCGTACAGGGGTGTCCACGCTTCGGAGACAACCACGGCGTTCACACGCACGCCGTCGGGGGCGAGTGCCGCAGCCCATTCGCGTGTGAGCCCTAGGATTGCGCCCTTAGCAGCTGCATATGCGCTGGTTTTGCCTTGACCAGTGAGCGCGGTTTTCGAAGAGATGTTGACGATCGAACCCTTGGAACGGCGCAAATGATTCACGCAGCAGTGGGCAAGCTCATAGTAGTGCGTGAGGTTACCGTGCAGCGATTCTTCGAATTGACGCCATGTGGTGGAGTCAAGATCGAGGTTATCGTTGCGGCCAGCATTGTTAACAATGCCGTCAATGTGGCCGTAATCGCGGGCAACTTCTTCAACGAGTGGAGCGATCTGGTCCGTGTCGTTGAGATCAAGCAGATAGGTGCGATAGTTGTCGGTAATCTGACCGATGGCTTGCTTGAACTCGTCGAGTGCATTGTCGGAACGGTTGATGACGACTGGGATTGCGCCTTCTTGTGCTAAGTGCAAGGCGATTGCTTTGCCGATGCCTTTGAAACCGCCGGTGACGATAATGACCTTGCCTTGTAAATGTAAATCCATAATGATTCCTTTACGCCGATATTTTTGGGGCTATTGATGCTGGTGTTCAGCCGCGGTACAAGTATTTGCGAGCTTCTTCGAGCTTCATGTCAACACCGGATCCTGGTGCAAGAGGCGCTTGGTAGCGGCCGTTGACGATACGCGTGGGGTTGACGAAATATTCGTGCTGATTATCGACGTATTCGATAACGCGATCATCCCATGTTCCAGATACCGCGAGATAGTCGAACATTGCGAAATGGCACACGGCTTCGCACAGGCCAACACCGCCTGCGTGAGGGCATACGCGTACGCCGAACTTATTAGCTAACAGGTATTCGAGTACGATCTCTTGCGGACCGGCGACGCGGGTGGCGTCAATCTGCATGACCTTGAAGGAGCCTGCTTGCAGATACTGCTTGAACATAATGCGGTTTTGCATTTGCTCACCGGTAGCAACCGCGATCGGGTCGATAGCCTTCTGAATAGCTGCGTGACCGAGCACATCATCTGGGCATGTGGGCTCCTCAACCCATTCGAGATCGAAATCGTGGAAGTGGTTAATCCACTCGATGGCCTGCGGCACATCCCACACCTGATTAGCATCCACAGCGAGACGTACATCGTCACCAATAGCCTCGCGAGCCAAAGCCAAACGACGCAGATCATCATCCAAGTTCTGGCCAACCTTCAGCTTGATTTGCTTGAAGCCTTTGACCTGGGTTTCTTCCTTGGCAATGGCGATCATCTTGTCATCTGAGTAGCCAAGCCAGCCAGCTGCGGTTGAATATCCTGGGTAGCCGAGCTTGAGTAGTTCAGCTTCGCGGGTCTCGAGGCCGTTTTTACCGCGGCGCAGCATGTCGATCGCCTCATCGGGCGTAAGCACATCGGTCAGGTAACGGAAGTCGAGCGTAGAGACCAGTTCTTCAGGCTCCATGTGAGCGAGCAGTTGCCACAATGGCATGCCAGCGCGCTTGGCTTTCAAATCCCACAGGGCAGAGAGGACAGCGCCGATCGCCATGTGTTCAACACCTTTTTCAGGACCAAGCCAACGCAGCTGTGAATCGTGAACGAACATGTCCCATGCGGCGCGCATATCATCAAGCAAGTTTTCAACGTTGCGGCCTACCAGCGTGTGGGACAGTGAGTCAATGGCAGCAACAACCACGTCGTTACCGCGACCGATGGTGAATACGAAGCCGTTACCAACCAGGCCATCGTCGGCATCGGTGGAAACAGCAACGTACGCAGCGGAATAGTCAGGATCTTTGTTCATCGCGTCCGAGCCAGACAGTGTGCTGGATGTGGGGAATCGCAAGTCGTACGTGGTAACAGCGGTGATTGTGCTCATAAAACAGCTCCTTTGCATGTTGGCTTCTTGTTGTATCATACACGATTTTTCGAATATTTATTTCTTATTTTAGAAATTTTCTTTCTTTGATAACGAAATACTGCGATACACTAAGTGGTATGCCGCGCGCGCCAAACCGCGCACAAGGCAACTTTGTTCACGAGCGATCGGAGACGTATATGATCAGCCCGGCACGGAGCACTACCACCAACGCTGATAAACCTTCCGTAGGTGATATCGCGCGTATCGCAGGTGTATCTGCCGCCACCGTTTCCAAAGTGATTAACGGGCGTGACGGCGTAGCCGCAGCCACTCGAGAACGCATCGAACACATCATGGCCGAAACTGGCTATTCAAAGCCATTAGTATCAACCAAAGTGTCGCAAACCATCGAACTAGTGCTCACCGAAATACTTCCCAATGGCACCGACGCGATGATCAAAGAAACCACCGATTACGCACAAACGCTGTCCCTCGGCGTTACCGTGAGCGTTAGCGGTCGTGGTGCGCGCAGTGAGCAACGCTTCCGTGAGATTCTCAACCGTAATCCGCTCGGCGTTATTTTGTTGCTCTCGACGGTTACTGAACGCGAAAAAGCACTCTTGCGATCGCGTAATATTCCATTCGTCATTATTGACCCAGTTGGCCAAGTGCCAGATGATACGTTTGGCGTCGGCATAGACAACTGGACTGGCGGCTTAATCGCTACTGAATACCTTATTTCGCTTGGTCACCAGCGTATCGGCGTAATCACCGGGCCTGAAGATGCGCAATCCTCGCAAGCCCGCTATGGAGGCTACATGACTGCCATGCATCGTGCTGGTCTTGAACCCGATCCTCAGTTGATTGTGCACGGCGACTATACCGCAGAACAAGGCTATGCGGCCGCTTGTGAGCTTCTTGATCTGCCTGAAGAGCAACGCCCAACAGCGATCTTTGCATTCAATGACATTACTGCAATCAACGTGTATCGCGCGGCACGTCAGCGTACGATGACACTGCCTGAAGATCTTTCTGTAGTGGGATTCGATAACGTATATCCCTCGCAGTACCTCTACCCCGCGCTCACTACCGTGAACCAGCCGTTTGATCTTATTGCGCGCAAAGCTGTAGACATGATTCTTGACGCCCGCGGCGATGTTGACGGCGATCGTTGCGTTATCTTTCCTACGCAATTAGTTGTGCGTGAAAGCGCATGCCCGCCCAAACAAGCGTGAGGTCACTCACTCCCCTACTAGCCACAGATCTCCCCTACTAGCCACAGATGCCGTGTGGGTGCATACCTTTTAACGGCATGCACCCACACGGCTACTCTTCGCAGAACATCATCTGCGTATTACATGGTTACAGGCTCTTGAGCTGCGCGGCAATTTGAATAGCTTCAACACTCGCTTCAGCCTTGTTACGAGTCTCTTGCCATTCGGTGGCAGGCACCGAGTCAAGCACAATACCAGCACCAGCCTGCACGCTAGCCTCATGGTTGCGCAAGAATGCGGTACGAATCGCAATAGCCATATCCATGTTGCCTGAGAAATCGAAATAGCCGACGGTGCCGCCATAAATACCACGATCAGCAGCTTCCAGCTCGTCGATAATCTCCACTGCGCGAGGCTTAGGCGCACCAGACAAGGTACCTGCTGGGAACGCTGACATGAACACGTCAAACGCAGTCAACTTCGGATCAACCGTGCCAGTCACTGTCGAACAAATATGCATGATATGGCTAAAACGCTTGATGTCCATCAGCTTGACGACTTCCACGCTTTGCGGCAAGCACACCTTGCTCAAATCATTGCGCGACAAGTCAACGAGCATAATATGCTCGCTGCATTCCTTCGGGTCAGCAAGCAGCTCCTTAGCAAGACGCTCATCCTCTTCAGGAGTAGCGCCGCGCGGGCGAGACCCTGCAATTGGGAAGGTCATCGCATGACCATTGTCCACCTTAATCAGGGTTTCCGGGCTTGAGCCGATCACGTTGAAATCGCGGCCTTCAGCGTCAGTCAACGTCATGAAATACATGTACGGGCTGGGGTTGAGCGTTCGCAGTACGCGGTATACATCAAACGGGTCAGCTGGCGAGTCAAGATCGAGTCGCTGCGAAATCACCGTTTGGAACACGTCACCATCAACAATGTGACGCTTCGTTTCTTCCACCCAACGCTCATAGTCAGCCTTCGGCGTGCGGAAACGAAGCTCAGGCTGCTGAACACTGGTGTCCAACATGCTGACTCGCGCTTCGCCTTCAACAGGAGTCGCAGCTTTACGCTGCATGTCTGCCAGTCGCTTAATCGCCTCATCATAGGCAGCGTCAGCGCGCGTAGGCTTATCGTCAACGTTCACTGCGTTGGCAATCAGCCATACCGAACCAGAAACGTGATCAACCACGGCAATATCAGTAGCCAATGCCAATGCTAGTTCTGGTTGACCAGTCTCATCAGGTGCACTACCGCGCAGCGTAGGCTCCCAATGACGAATCGCATCCCAACCAACTGAGCCAACTAAGCCACTCGTCAGATTTGGTAAACCCTTTACATGCGGCGCCTTCAACGTTTTCAGAGCAGCATGTGCAACCTCAACAACATCGCCTTCACGCGGCACACCAACCGGCACCTTGCCCAGCCAGTTTGCTTTGCCATGATCAGAGCGCAATTGGGCAATAGAATTAACGCCAATAAAACTGTATCGGCTCCACGAGCCGCCGTATTCTGCAGATTCAAGAATGAACGTGCCAGAACGCCCGCCAGCAAGACGTTCATAAAAACCGACCGGTGTGAGCGAATCTGCAAGTAAACGTCGCACAATGGGAATCACGCGGAAACCAGCGTCAGCAAGACGGTGAAACTCTGCGCGGTCAGGCCAAGTGCCGCCCCAGTTGAGATGTTCAACACTGCATGTCGCATCGGCTCGAGACTGCTGCATCGCATTGTCTGACTGATCGTTTGCCACACCGCTCATAGTTATACCGCTCTCCTTGCTTTCGCTGCCCGCACTCGCCGCAGCACTCATCACTCGTTCTCCTGATCGGCCTCGCGATTGCCTACAACAACTGGCAGCTGACCGCCTTCTTCAAAGCAGGAACGTTTACCCGTATGGCAGGCAGCTCCCACCTGATCAACTTCTACAAGAATGGCGTCGCCATCACAGTCCAAGGCCAGCGACTTTACGTATTGCACGTGGCCGGAAGTGTCGCCTTTACGCCAATACTCTTGACGAGAACGCGACCAGAAGGTTACGCGGCCAGTCGTGAGCGTGCGGCGCAACGCTTCATCATTCATGTAACCGACCATGAGCACTTCGTGAGTGTCATACTGCTGAATAACCGCAGCAACTAAACCTTGAGCGTCACGCTTCAACCTTGCCGCAATACGCGGATCAAGTTCAACAGCATTATCGTACGTATCCGTTGCCTCGTTTGCCATATCCTTGTGGATCCTCTTTGCTTGTGATTGCTTTGATTGCGCAGTTCTTCTGCAGTTACCGGTGAGTTACAGTCGTACCGTGTAGCCGGCTGCCTTCAGCGCCTGCTTTACTTCACCGATAGTGACCTTACCGTAATGGAAGATTGATGCTGCAAGTACAGCGTCAGCACCAGCCGCAATAGCCGGCGGAAAGTCTGATGCTTTGCCAGCACCGCCAGAAGCGATAATCGGAATCTTCACTTCGCGGCGCACAGCACGAATCATGTCAAGGTCGAAGCCTTCCTGCGTGCCATCAGCATCCATTGAATTCAACAGGATTTCACCAGCGCCAAGTTCTTCAGCGCGTTTCGCCCACCAAATTGCATCAATACCAGTCGACTTGCGGCCGCCCATAGTAGTGACTTCGAAACCGGATTGCGTATGTTGTTCGCCACGCTCGCGACGGGCATCAACCGACAACACCAGCACCTGATTGCCGAAACGTTCAGCAACACGACTAATCAGCGTCGGATCGTTAATCGCCGCAGTGTTCACGCCTACTTTGTCAGCGCCGCAGCGCAGCAGCGAATCAACATCTTCCGGCGTGCGCACGCCACCGCCAACAGTCATGGGGATGAACACCTGTTCGGCTGTGCGGCTGACGACATCAATCATTGTTTGACGGTGCGAGCTGGAGGCTGTGACATCCAAGAACGTGAGCTCATCAGCGCCCTGTCGGAAGTACTCGCCCGCCAGTTCGACCGGGTCGCCGGCGTCACGCAGATTCTCAAAATGCACGCCTTTCACCACGCGCCCTGCGTCGACGTCCAAACAAGGAATGACTCGGACTGCCAGCGACATGATGCTCCCCTCACGCTCGGTTAGTGACTGTACGTCTATTGCTTGTAACTTTCGCCTCTTAAGGGTAGCGGCTGCACGTTACGCTTGATCAGGCTTATTCCGGTACATGGAATCACGATGGCATCGTGCGCCTGTTGCACACACCCTTATGAAGCTTGACGGAACGATTCACGCGTTTTTGCAGCAAGCTGACCGCATGCGCCATCAATGTCAGAGCCGCGCGTATCGCGCAATGTGGCAGTAATGCCCGCCGCATGCAGAATGTCAAGAAAACGCTGCTCATCTTCTGGTTTAGACGCGGTCCAACGCGAACCTTCGATCGGGTTGAGCGGAATTGGATTCACATGCGCCCAATCATCACCATAATGATTGAGTCGCTTCGCCAGCAGGCGCGCATGCTCAGCTTGATCGTTAATACCACGCATCAGCGCGTATTCAATGCTGACACGACGCTTAGAAGCCAGGAAGTAATCGTGCGCAGCATCAAGCACTTGCGTGGTGTTGAAACGACGATTCATTGGAACGAGCTCATCACGTAATTCGTCGCTCGGCGCATGCAAAGAAACAGCCAACCGTACTGGAATACCTTCAGCCGCAAGCTTTCTAATACCAGGAACCACGCCAACCGTTGACACCGTGATATTGCGAGCTGAAATACCAAAACCTTCTGGTGGCATTGCACTAATTTGCCGCACGGCAGAGAGCACAGACTTATAGTTGCCCATTGGTTCGCCCATACCCATAAACACGATATTGCTCAACCGGCCTGGGCCGCCTGCAATCTCACCATCACGGGTCATGCGAGCTGCAGCACGCACCTGTTCAAGAATTTCACCGGTAGACATGTTACGTGTCAAACCAAGTTTTCCGGTTGCACAGAACGGGCAGCCCATGCCACAACCAACCTGCGAGGAAATACACAGGGTTGTGCGGTTTGGATAACGCATAAGCACCGATTCAATATGAGAGCCATCGAACAGACGCCACAGCGTTTTGATAGTCGTACCCTGATCCGCAACTTGCTGCGCAGTCTGCTCAATAAGCGTTGGGAAGAACGCCGAGACGATGTCTTCTCGGCGTGCGGCCGGCAGGTCAGTGAACGCTTCCGGTTCTGTTTCTAAACGGCCAAAATAATGATTCGCGAGCTGCTTGACACGGAATTTTGGCAAGCCGAGCTCCTGAGCGCGCGCAATACGCGTCTGCTCATCCATATCAGTTAAATGCACGGGCGGCTTGCCGCGGCGCGCATGATCTTTCGACAGTACGTCGCGAAAAGCGGCTTTATCGCCCGGAGTGATGCCACTTTCAGGCGCTTCGCTAGATGGTGTAGCGGATGTTGTTTCTGGGCGTTCAGTCATCTCTCGCATCCTTGTATTGTCCATTGTCATCTGGTTCTTGTATCAGCCGCTCACAGGCCAGTTGCCCATAACAGCAGTGTCAAGAATGGTGCGCACATCAGAATCGAATCCACACGGTCCATAACACCGCCGTGGCCTTTGAGCAGGTGGCCCATATCTTTAATACCAATATCGCGTTTCAACATAGACGCGCACAAATCGCCAAAGGTTCCGACAACACCAACCAGTACGCCCGTGACAATCGGCACCCACCAGCGGACCGCCCATACCGAAGCATCATAGGTGCACAAGAACACTGCGAGTGCACCAATGCCAGCAAACAGGATCGAGCCGAGCAATCCTTCAACAGACTTCTTTGGTGAAATGCGTGGCGACAGCTTGTGCCGGCCCAGCCATGCGCCAAAGAACAAGCCACCAGTATCGCTCAACGCAGGCAAAAACACGAGCATAATCGCGTGTGCGACTGGGTGGCCGTTGAACACGAGCGACAATACGATGCAGCTGGCTAACACTGGAATGTACAGCACCGTAAGCACAGAAACTGCCACATGCGAAAGACGGCTGTGATGCAGTTCGCCTTCAGCATGATTGAAGGAGGATTCTTCACGCGCAGAAGCATCAGTCGCAGACAGTTTAGAAGCTACGGCAAGTGACAGCCGGTTGCCAAAACTGAATTTGGCAGTAGCGCAAATCGATACCAGAATCAACGAGACCATCGTCAGCAACGCCATGGTGCTGAAATGATATCGACTGTAATACGTGCCTAACAGAATCGCTGACGAGCAGACCCACAACACAACTACCGGTATATGCAAGCCTGCGGTAGCAAAGTCGACGCGCAGCTCCCACAATGCGAGCACCATAAACACAACAATCAGCAGCACAAACAAGTCAATGCGAATCAGCAAGCAGGCCAGAATAACGGCAATAAGCACCACCGCAGTACCAATAGCCTGCGGCATGTTACGCCCGGTCTTCTTGTTGATGTTCTTCAGGGCCTCTTCGGCCTCCTCATGAAGCTGTTCGCCGCGTTCCATGGTCCTCTCCCCGTATCACGCACGATCCCACGAATACTAGCGAACCGGACGCGGCGCACACGCTCCGCATCCGGTCCACATGCAGTATGAGGCGTAAGACTATTCACGCCTTGAGCAACCCTTCAGTTCGCTCGCGAGCATCACCGATAAGGGTTGCGGAAGTCACTCAGACCTCCATGATCTCCTTCTGCTTGGTTTCAAGCAGCTCATCAAGCTGATCCGTGATCTGCTTGGTGACCTTGTCAAGCTCCTTGAGCAGACGATCGCCCTCGTCTTCGCCCATGTCGCCATCCTTAACGCCCTTATCGATGGACTCCTTGGTCTTGCGGCGAATGTTGCGCACCGCAACCTTGCCCTCTTCGGACTTGGTCTTCGCGAGCTTGACATACTCCTTGCGGCGCTCCTCGGTGAGCTCCGGCATCGTCAAACGGATCACGTTGCCATCGCGACGCGGGCTCGCACCGAGATCGGAGTCACGCAGTGCCTTCTCTACTGCGTTGGCCTGCGACGGATCGAACGGGGTAACGGACAGCGTACGCGGCTCAGGCACGCCAATAGTGGCGACAGACTTGAGCGGCATCGTCATGCCATAGGATTCAACAGTGATGCCATTGAGCAGAGCCGGGTTTGCGCGGCCAGTGCGAATACCAGAGAAGTTCTCCTTGGTGTTCTCAATAGTCTTGAGCATCTGTTCCTTGGCCTGATCGACGACGTTAGCCATGTGTTCTCCTTATGTTGTGTTTCTTCGTTGAAATTATGATCAATGATTCCGTGCGGTTGCTACACGAATCAAACGGTGTTCGCTGTGCTTACTCAGCCAGCGTCGAGCTCGCCGTAGACACGAGCGTGCCGATTTCCTCGCCTACCAGAGCGCGAGTCACGTTGCCAGCGCCTTCAAGGCCGAAGACACGAATACGCATCTTATTGTCGCGAGCCATCGACAGTGCAGAAGCATCCATGACAGCAAGATTGTCAACCAGTGCACGGTTGTAGCTCAACGTTTCAAAACGCTTCGCATGCTCATCCTTGCGCGGGTCGGCAGTGTAGACGCCATCGACACCGTTCTTACCCATAAGCACTTCATCGCAGTGGATTTCCAGCGAACGCTGAATCGAAACCGTATCAGTGGAGAAGTAAGGCATACCAGCGCCAGCGCCAAAGATCACCACACGGCCCTTTTCAAGATGACGAATAGCCTTGAGCGGAATGTACGGCTCAGCAACCTGGCCCATAGTAATGGCAGTCTGTACGCGGGTAGCCTGACCCTCCTGCTCCAAGAAATCTTGCAGAGCCAAGCAGTTCATCACCGTGCCGAGCATACCCATGTAGTCGCCACGAGAGCGGTCGATACCAGCCTGCTGCAGTTCGGCACCACGGAAGAAGTTTCCGCCACCAACCACAATGGCCACCTGCACGCCCTGATGTACTGCGGGAACAATTTCCTCTGCAATACGACGAATCACGTGCGTGTCGATACCGACCTTGCCGCCGCCGAATGCTTCACCGGACAGCTTGAGCAGTACCCTACGGGGCTTATCGTTTGCTTCTGCGCCTGCCATAAACAGCCTTTCCTATCGTCTGTTTCGCTGCCTTGTGAGCCCGCGAAACCGCGAAATGTACCGTTTATCAGCCTATCCGTTAACAACGACAGTGGTGAGCTGCGACACCCGTTAACGCGTATAACGTGCTATTGTGCGCGCATAATCGACTACAGCCTGCGTCACATCATGTAGATATGTCATTGAACGCTGCCAGTCACCTGGCACTTCAATGGAATGATTCGCATCCGCGTATTCATGAATCAGTCCGCTGAGTCGTCGCGCACGATCCCCGTTGTACAGTGGGTCGGCAGTACCAGCGCAGATAAGCGGTTCTGGCGCACTGCCTACATGGAAGTCAGCATCTCCCGGTACTGGAATAACCGAATGCGCTGGGTCAAAATCTGCGGGCGAGAACACGGGAGTGAGCAGTGCCATTGGCACGCCAATTGAAGCCACGTGCGGTTGAATAAACGTGGACAGTGATTTAGCCACTACGAGTGTACGGGGCATTGCACGGCCGGCCTGTTCAGCGTCGTGCTGCACTTGCGTAAGCCACTCATCTACTGCGCCAGACAGCATTGCGAAAATCTGCGGAGCCGGCGTTTTCGAAAGGTTAGCGTTGACGTCGAGACGATCTGCATACCATCCGTTTTCGACTAACGCGGTGGCTGCGTAATACAGCAGCGGCCGATCGCAGTTGTAGCCAGTGCCAGGCATCATCAGCACGCGCAAATCTGCTTGTGCAGCATTGATTCGGTTCTTCGGCCATGCATGACGGCTATATGTTGGTCGTACTGAGCCATCGCCCATCACTGTTGAAATGTGTTCGCTCATTGTTCTTCCCCTCTCATCTGGCACTTGCTGCCAAACCTATACGGTACGCGTGCGTGCAGCGTGCACTATGCCCGTCATACAAAACGGCGGTCCGCCAATTTGCGAACCGCCGTTTCATCAGCGTGTCTGGTGACCGAGCAGGATACTAAACATCCTTGGCTCGATCATGCGACTATGTGACTGGATTGAGTGAAGTAAGCCTTGAGGCTCACTCCTCCTCGCCCTTGCCAACCTCGACGCGAGCGAAAGCCACAGCCTTGCCGCCCACTTCCTCGAACAGCTTGCCGACAGTCTTGGACGGATCCTTGACGAACGGCTGCTCGAGCAGCACGACTTCCTTGTAGAAAGCGTTCAGACGACCTTCAACGATCTTCGGAACGATCTTCTCCGGCTTGCCTTCAGCCAGGGACTTCTCGGTAGCCACGCGACGCTCGGACTCGACGACCTCAGCCGGCACGTCCTCACGGGTCAGCCACTTAGCGCCCATCGCGGAGATCTGCAGAGCGGCTTCGTGAGCCACAGCGGCACCGGCTTCGTCGGTGGCGATCATGGCGACGATGCTCGGCGGCATCTCAGCGGACTTCTTGTGAGCGTAGATCTCGACGTGCTCGCCAGAGATCTTAGCGAACTGGCCCACCTTGACGTGCTCGCCGAACAGAGCGGCGGCTTCTTCGATGGCTTCCTTAACGGTGCCTTCCTCAGCGGAAGCGGCCAGCAGCTCGTCAGCGTTGTTAGCACCAGCGGCCACAGCGTAGCCGAGCACGGTGTCAGCAAACTCAACGAACTTCGGGGTCTTGGCCACGAAGTCAGTCTCAGAGTTCAGCTCGACGGCGTAACCAGTCTCGCCTTCAGCGGTCTTGATGACCTTGGAAGCGATGGTACCTTCCTGAGCCTTACGGCCTTCGCGCTTACCAGCGGCCTGAATGCCCTTGGCACGAATGATTTCCTTAGCGCGGGCGACGTCACCCTCGGCCTCGGTCAGAGCCTTCTTAACGTCCATCATGCCGGCGCCGGTTTCCTCGCGCACCTGCTTGATCAAAGCTGCAGTGATTGCTGCCATTGATTATCTCCTCAGTTACAGTGTGCCCCGCGTATGGGAGGCGTTTGCACCTCCCATACTACAGGGTGGATGGTCACTCGGCCTTGGCTTCGCCTTCAGCAGCAGCGGCAGGAGCTTCCTGGGAAGCGCCCTCAGTGAGGAGCTCCTTCTCCCAGGCAGCCATCGGCTGCTCAGCTTCAGCGGCGCCTTCAGCCTTCTCGGCCTTGCCAGCGCGCTCCAGCAGACCATCGGCCACAGCGTCGGCCATCAGGCCGGTCAGCAGCTCGATGCCGCGGATAGCGTCGTCGTTGGCCGGGATCGGGTAATCCACAGCCTCGGGATCAGTGTTGGTGTCAACCAGAGCCACGACCGGGATGCCCAGCTTGTGAGCTTCTTCAACGGCCAGGGCTTCCTTGTTGATGTCGACCACGAACATGGCGGACGGGGTGCGGTTCATGTTGCGGATACCGCCGAGCTGCTTGTTGAGCTTGTCCTTCTCGCGCTCGAGCAGGAGGAGCTCCTTCTTGGTCAGGCCGGAGCCGTGCACGTCAGAGAAGTCCATCTCTTCGAGTTCCTTGAGACGGTTCACGCGCTTGGAAACGGTCTGGAAGTTGGTCAGCATACCGCCCAGCCAACGCTCGGACACGTACGGCATGTTCACGCGGGTAGCCTGAGTCTGCACGGCTTCCTGAGCCTGCTTCTTGGTACCAACGAACAGCACGGTGCCGTTGTGAGCAACGGTGGTCTTGATGAAGTCGTAAGCCTTGTCGATCAGCTCAAGGGACTTGAACAGGTTGATGATGTGGATGCCGTTACGCTCCATCAGGATGTACTGCTTCATCTTCGGATTCCAACGACGGGTCTGGTGACCGAAGTGGACGCCGGCCTTGAGCATTTCGCTCATCGTGATCTGTGCCATGATGCACTGCCTTTCATTGTCGGTTCTTGCCTGGTCATGCGCGTCTGCGTGCAGCTTCACCGTAAGGCTCGGCCGACCGACACAGACCGTCGCGGACATGACGCGATTTTGGCGTGTGCCGGTTGACGATAATGGTTGGCTTGAAACGCCTGCGACTGCGCTTCTTACCGGGGTGGCACACAAGTTTTCAGGATATTACACGCCGTATACAAAAAACGCGCTCACCGTATTCGGTAAGCGCGTAGATGGGTATTACGAGATCAGCATCACTTGGCATGATTGCGCATGTAGCGCATTGCTTCGCGACGCTCCTCCTTTTCAAGACGATCGAGGTAGACATGACCGTCAAGATGATCGCACTCGTGCTGGAGCATACGGCCCATCAAACCATGGCCTTCGAGCACAATTTCTTTGCCGTCGAGATCGATACCACGCACGCGAGCGTAGTCGGCGCGGCGCGTCTTGTACCACAGGCCAGGCACTGACAAGCATCCCTCGTCGCCGTACTGTTCGCCGCTTTTCTCCTCGAGTACCGGGTTGAGCACGTAGCCGATCTTGCCGTCGATGTTGTAGGAGAAGGCGCGAAGGCTCACGCCAATCTGGTTCGCAGACAGGCCAGCGCGACCTGGATCATCAACAGTATCGAGCAGATCTTGAACTAGACGGCGCACTGCGGGAGTGATTTCAGTGATCTCATCACATGGGGTACGTAGTACGGGGTCAGGCACAATGCGAATCTCACGGATGGACAATTCGTTCTCCTCTTTTCAATCAATCTCGTGTGTTCAGTCGTTTAGTCGTTTGCGGTGGCGTTAGTGGTATCCGAACCATTATCGCCGGTAGATTCGTTGCTGGATGAGCGTTCAGCCGTTGCTGCCTCATCGATTGCAGCATCATTCTCTGCAGCGTTTGAATCTTCCGCATCTTCTTCATCACGCTTGGACATGATCTTGGTCTTCGCCTGGTCAAGCGCTTGACGAACGCTTTCCGACGACTGCTTAACAGTCTCCGTAGTCTTGTCGAGGATCTTGACAGTCGCAGGCAGCGGCTTGGCAGGCGTCTTCGGCGCGTAAATCACGTTGTCGATAACGTCAGCGTAGCGCTGCAGTACCTTCGGGCGCACAACCTTCATGCTCGGAGTCAGCGTGCCGTTCTCCTGAGTGAATTCTTCGTCGAGAATAGCGAACTTACGCACAGATTCAGCACGCGAAACATTGCTGTTCGCCTTGTCAACATACTGCTGGACCAGCGCGCGCACTGCATCGTTTTCAGCGATCTCGCTCATTGGAGCGTCAGCATCGAGGTTCTGCGAGGCCAGCCAGGAGCGGGTCATCTCCGGGTCGAGCTCAATCAGTGCGGAGACGAACGGACGACCGTCGCCCACGACCACCGAGTGCGAAACGATTGGGCAAGTGTCGATGACGTCTTCCATCGGAGCAGGGCTGATGTTCTTGCCACCAGCGGTGATGATGATGTCCTTCTTGCGACCAGTGATGAACACGAAGCCTTGATCGTCGATCTTGGCCAAGTCGCCGGTGTGCAGCCAGCCGTCGGGGCCGAGTACTTCGGCGGTACGCTCCGGCTGCTTGTAGTAGCCGAGGAAGACGTTCGGGCCCTTGATGAGCAGTTCGTCATCGTCTGCGAGCTTAACGGAGATGCAGCCTGGGCGGCCAACAGAGCCCACCTCATTAGCATCCTGGAAGTTCACCATGCAGGGGGCTGCGGTTTCGGTCATGCCATAGCCTTGGATGAACGTGATGCCGTCGAAGCCGTTGAAGAAGTGCGCCAAATCAGCGTTCAGCGGGGCGCCACCACAAGCCAGGTACTTCATGTTGGGGCCGAGTGCGGAGCGGATGGAGCTACCGACCGTCTTCATGTAGAACGAGTGCTCGATACGTGCCACCAGCGAATGGTGACCGCCAGCCATCTCATCCTTCGACCACTGCACGAAGTGAGCAAATGCTTTAGCAAACAGGCGGCCCTTCAGACCAGCACCTGCCTTCTGGGAGGCAGCGTTGTAGACCTTTTCGAAAACACGCGGCACGCCGAGCAGGTAGGTGGGCTTGAAGCCGCGCAGGTCGGCGAGCAGGTGCTTGGCACTCGGAATGTAGCCGACTACGCCGTGCGAGCCAATGGCTACGTACTGAATGTATCGGGCGAAGCAGTGTGCCAACGGTAGGAAGAGCAACAGTCGGCTGGGCTGGTAGAGCATGTCGTTGAGCACTTCGTAACCGTTGTACACAGTGTGCGTGAAGTTGCGGTGCGACAGCATAACGCCCTTAGGCTTGCCAGTGGAGCCGGAGGTGTACACGATGGTGAACATGTCGTCGGCGCGCACGCGGCCGATAGCCTCGTCGAGTTCATCGTCGGTAACCGCTTCACCAAAGTCCGCTACAGCGTCAAGTCCATTGGCTTTGAAGTTAAACACATATTTCAGGCTTGCGCTGCTGTTGCGCAGCTGCTCAAGCGTCTGCGCATGCGCATCATCGCCGGCAAATGCGATAATCGGTTCAACTTCTTCGACAATATTGCCCGCCTGCTTAGGCGAATCAGTCTCGTAAATCGGCACGCTGACTGCACCAATGGATGCGCAAGCGAAGTCAACAACGCCCCAGTCGTAGCAAGTGGCCGAGTAGATTACTACCATGCTCCCTGGCTTAACGCCAAGCCCCAGCAGACCCTTAGCGACCTGACGAACGCGTTCGTTCATCTCGCCAGCTTTGACATCATGCCACTGGCGCGTCTGATCATCCTGCCATTGGGCGATCAGATCCTCCGGGTCGCGCTCAGCGCGCTTGGCCAGCAGCGAGTAGATAGTGTCCAGCTCTGTGGTCTGGTAGATCGTATCAACGGTGTATTCACGCAACATAGGCACTACTATAAGCACCTGCGCGTACGGGTGAAACGCGTTTGACAAACGCTGATCTGCGAGGCCCAAAACGCAAAAACCCCGGCGTTTCCGTCGGGGTTTTCAAGGGCTCCTGCGGCTGGGCTTGAACCAGCGACCGTCCGATTAACAGTCGGATGCTCTGCCAACTGAGCTACGCAGGAATATTTAATTTTCCACTTATACCGCGCTTTCACGCACCATAAGTTGAAGCTCCTGCGACTGGGCTTGAACCAGTGACCGTCCGATTAACAGTCGGATGCTCTGCCAACTGAGCTACGCAGGAATTCTGCTGTACGAGGCTTACCGCCGCGCACAAGAAGTAGATAATACCCATTAACTCCACGATTGCAAATCAAGAGAGTCTTCTGGCGTGTCGCGCTCAGTAAACCAAGACCTTGCACACGCTTCTATACCTTCGCGACACCTTTGCGACGCCTTTGCGACACGCCGAATTGTGGATAACCTAGGGGCCTTCGACCACATTGTCTGCACAGCTTGACGCCCTACCACGCTATCGCGCATGGTCAAAGGTAACGATTCATTCAGGTATAGGGGGAATAACCATGAATGCTCAGTTTGCCAATACCGTGCACCGTCACCAACGCAAACTACGACTGTTTGCCGAGCGATGCCAATATCAGCGCCAACAACGGTTGGCTGCAGCAGTGGCTCTCTGCACGATCTGCATGTTGGCAATTCCGTGGTTTGCAATGTCGCCGCCCTCGTCACATTCGCTGCCGATGAGCGATTTAATTTGCGCACAGTCTGCTGCGGCTAGTACCGAGCCTGCCGGTTGTACGCAACTGTGGACGTGGCCTATTGCCTCTGCGCGCGTGCTTGCAGTATTTGACCCGCCTGCGCAAAACTGGTTGCCCGGCCACCGTGGCATAGATTTGGCGGCCAACACAGGCACTGCGTTGATCGCTCCCTCTCATGGAACCATTGCTTTTGCTGGCAGTGTAGGAGGTAAGTCCGTAGTCAGTATCCGGCATGGAACATTGACGTCAACATTTGAACCAGCAATCACTGATCGTGCAGTTGGCGATACAGTCTCTCGCGGCGAGATGTTCGCCACTGTGTCAGGCGAATCAGATCATTGTGCAGATGAATGCGTGCACTGGGGATTGAAACGACCTGACGCCAATATTCACAGCCGCTACATCGATCCTGCATATCGCGTGCAGCAATCTCGCGTTGCGCTGAAACCAGTGCCTACAGTGTAGGAGACGCACAGTTGAGAAACACTGCGCGTCTTTAACGCTGCCACCACCGCATGCCACTATCACAGGCCAGCGTCTGCGAGGGAAATGTATCCAGGGTCAATGAGGGCGGATTTCAGGTTGGATGCACTTACTGCCAGTAATTCATCACGAATTGCGGGCACTTGCGAACCATTCACGTCAACATGTTGTATGAAGTCCAGCTTGGTTAATGCCTTGCCTTGACTGAGAGCCGTGCAAGCTTGCGCAATATGTTCGGCGATGGTTTGACGATTCTCGATTGCGGTCATCCACTGGTGACCATTAACGATTTCAGGAATCTCGTCCACGTAGGCCCCGTACCCGGTGACAATCGGCCACTGTGAATCCTTATCAGCATCGGCGGCACTCTCATCAGTGGAGGAATCCGAATCACTGTCAGATGATTTGATCGGATCGGGCACTTTCTTCTTTGCTAAATCATGCTTACCAGTGATGTTGCCAACAATGCCGGAAATGCTAATCGAAGGATTCACATCTGCGGCTGACCCGGTATAGCCAAGATCGCTCAGCGCTTCTACAACACCGGACGCTACATAATCGTTCATCGCGATAATGCCGTCAATGCGCGTACGCGTATCGGAGTCTTTGCTCATGCGCAAACGAGCGGAAAGCTCGTCTTTGATTTGTGAATCCTTATCAATTTCAAACGCGACATTAAACCAGTCTGCAGCTGTAGTCTTCGCATTCAACAGACCAGACGGACTGATCGCTTGGCCAGATTGAAAGTAAGGCCCAAGCACATCCCAAACCCCTGCAAATACTTCGCGCGCAAATGCAGGGTCAAGGTCATTGCCATCATCATCTTGCGCATCATACGGCAGCAGCACTTCGATGGACTTGGGATTATCCTTGCTGGTTTTCGAAAGCTGCAACTTCTCAGCTAGGTTACGAGCTTGTATTTGCCCGATTCGCTTGGCTGTAGAAAACTCCACAAACGCATCCGGCGTAAACCCGTCAATGCTATTGGCCATGAGAATAACGTGCATGCCCGAGTCATGCGCCAATTCGAGAGCGCTAACCAGTCGAGCTGTAGCAGCAGCATCAGCAGCATCAGCGGATGCTGACGTATCCGCAGTAGCGTCACTTGCTGCATTATTCGCATCAGATGAAGCACTCTCAGAACTACCCGCGGAATCATCAGCAGAATCACTCGAAGTAGATGACGTAGTCGTAGACGTGCTGTTGCTTACATAATCACCGTATTGGCGAGTGGACTTGTCCGGCGACGTAATTGGCGCCACCAATAACGTTACCGGCTGCTTTGGCGTTTCGTCCGACGCATCGGACGAAGTGCTGGACGACGCAGCAGACTTTTTCTCGCTGTCTGACGACTGCGAAGATTGCGACGACTGCGATGAAGCCGCTACCGCGTGATCAACAACAAAATCTTGGATGTCTCGACTTTGCTCATCAAGATTGTCTGAGGTAGCCGCACTAATGTGCTTCGCATCATACCCTTGCGCTTTCAACGCTTTTTCAATATCAGGCACCAGCTTCGCCCACTTGTTAAGCGGCGTGTGCTGCGAGAGCGTAATACCGTCAGATGGCGTAAAAATTGCGATCGTACCCAAACTTGTTGGCGTTGTATCGTCATTATCGGTTGCATCTGGTTTAGGCGTATTCGAAGCGCATCCGGCAAGAGTTACTGACAGTCCTGCGGCAAGCGTAACAGTGAGCGCTCGCTGAGCGAAGCGTCGTATGTTGCACATCATGTGTCGCAGTGACATTCCAGCACCTTTCTCATTCGTATGTGCGCCCTCATCTGAGCTGAGTTGGACTGAACGCTGAACTGAACTCAGAGCATACTCCCCTCGATTCTAGTCATATCACGCGTGAAGGCTCGCATTCGTGAGCGACCATGCGGTCAGCAACACCAATGCGAGCCTTCACAAGAAGTCAGCACACGCGTTCGTCAGGCGTTGAGTTCCTTGGCGAGATTCTCATCCAACGCGTTCATAAAGCCTTCAGTATCAAGCCACGGCTGATCTGGGCCGATAAGCATGGCGAGATCCTTGGTCATCTGGCCGCCTTCAACCGTGTTCACGATCACCTTCTCCAGCGTTTCGGCGAAGTGACGTACCTCGGGTGTGCCGTCGAGGTCGGCACGGTGCTTGAGGCCGCCGGTCCATGCGAAGATCGAAGCGATTGGGTTCGTCGAAGTCTTTTCGCCCTTGAGCCAACGACGATAGTGACGCGTCACGGTACCGTGTGCCGCTTCAGCCTCCACGGTCTGGCCATCCGGGGTCATGAGCACCGAGGTCATCAAACCCAGCGAGCCGAAGCCCTGTGCCACAGAATCGGACTGCACGTCACCGTCGTAGTTCTTGCACGCCCAAATATAGCCGCCATGCCACTTCAGTGAGCTGGCAACCATGTCGTCAATCAGGCGGTGCTCATAGGTGAGTCCGGCGGCTTCGAAACGCTCCTTGTACTCCGTTTCGAACACTTCGGCAAAAATGTCCTTGAACTGACCGTCGTAGGCTTTCAAAATCGTGTTCTTCGTGGACAAGTACACCGGATAGTGGCGCATGAGACCGTAGTTGAAGCATGCGCGCGCAAATCCACGAATCGAATCGTTGACGTTGTACTGCACCTGTGCCACGCCACCGTCTGCACCGTAGTCGTACACAACGTGCTGAATCGGCTCGGAACCATCCGCTGGAGTGAAGGTGACCGTAAGACGACCGGCTCCTGGCACCTTAAAATCAGTGGCCTTGTACTGGTCGCCAAACGCGTGGCGGGCGACCACAATCGGCTTAGTCCAGCCAGGAACCAGACGCGGCACATTGCTCATCACAATTGGCTCACGGAAGATCGTGCCACCAAGAATATTGCGGATAGTGCCATTAGGTGACTTCCACATTTTCTTCAAGCCAAATTCTTTGACGCGCGCCTCATCCGGGGTGATGGTGGCGCATTTGACGCCAACATGTTCACGCTGGATTGCATGAGCAGCATCAATAGTTACCTGGTCGTCGGTGGCGTCGCGGTTTTCGATGCCCAGATCGTAGTATTCCAGATCAACATCCAGATATGGCAGGATCAGACGGTCCTTAATATCCTTCCAAATAACGCGGGTCATCTCGTCGCCGTCGAGTTCGACGACTTTACCTTCGACCTTGATTTTGGCCATGCGTGTTCCTCCCTAGATGGTTGGCGTATGTGCACCAGTCTTATCGCATGTTTGTTTCCGCGCATACACCTTCTGCGCCTATTCACCACAATGTGAGACGGCGCGCCGCATCCTTGTTTGATACTGTGGCCGTGTCATCGCCCGGCATTAGCCTTGAAACCATGTCTCAGGAAATTGAAATTGGTTTGGGCAAGAAGGGCCGTATGGCCTACGCGCTGGACGATGTTGCTATCGTCCCCTCCCGTCGCACCCGCGATCCTCAGGACGTTTCAACGGCTTGGCAGGTGGACGCCTATGAGTTCGATGTGCCGGTAATTGGCGCGCCAATGGATTCGGTGACCAGCCCGGCTACTGCTATTGCCATGGGTAAGATGGGCGCGCTCGGCGTGCTTGATCTTGAGGGCTTGTGGACTCGCTATGAGGACCCGCAGCCAATGCTTGATGAGATTGCGTCACTGGATGATGCAACCGCTACTGCGCGCATTCAGGAGATTTACCGTGAGCCAGTTAAGCCGGAGCTGATTACGAAGCGTCTGCATGAGATTCGTGCTGCTGGCGTGACGGTTGCTGGCGCGCTTTCTCCGCAGCGCACTCAGCAGTTCTATTCCACTGTTGTTGACGCGGGTGTGGACCTGTTTGTTATCCGCGGCACGGTGGTTTCTGCTGAGCACGTTTCTAACGATCACGAGCCGTTGAACTTGAAGAAGTTCATTTACGATCTTGACGTGCCGGTTATCGTTGGTGGTGCTGCAAACTACACGGCTGCATTGCATTTGATGCGTACGGGTGCGGCTGGCGTGCTGGTTGGCTTTGGCGGTGGCGCTGTTTCCGCTACACGCACTACGATCGGCGTGCACGCGCCTATGGCGACTGCGATTGCTGATGTGGCTGAAGCTCGCCGTGATTACATGGATGAGTCTGGCGGCCGTTATGTTCAGGTGATTGCCGATGGTGGTATGGGCGACTCGGGCAACTTTGTGAAGGCGCTTGCACTGGGTGCTGATGCGGTAATGCTTGGCGCTCCTCTGGCTCGTGCTACTGAAGCGCCTGGTAAGGGCATGCACTGGGGTGCGGAGGCTCGCCATCAGACGCTGCCGCGTGGTTCGCGTACCAATGTTGGCACGGTTGGCTCTTTGGAGCAGATTCTGTTCGGGCCTAGCCACCAGGCTGACGGTCAGGTGAATTACATTGGTGCGCTCCGCCGTGCGATGGCTTCCACTGGTTACGTGGATATCAAGAGCTTCCAGCGTTGCGGCGTGGTGGTAACACCATACGGTCGCTGAGTTTGCACCAAAATTTGCACCAAAAGGCAATAGCACATCCGCTATTGTGACCTTCATTGCACAAAAGGGCACCCTCGCTACTTGCGAAGGTGCCCTTTGCCATGTTGTGCTGGAATTACCGGCACAATACGCCGGTGCTCACCAGAAGCAAAGGAGCTCTATGACAGCACCGATTCCACCGGCATCCGATGAGGAGATCACATCTGCATTCGCTATATTGGATTCATTCCAAGACGATCTGCTGCCACGTCCAATTCCTACGATTGACGGGTTCATTGTTGTTGAATCATCCACAACGCCAGTACCGTTTCATATCACCAGCTGCGGCTTTGACACGGTCGACATGGTACAAGGGCATTCAATGGCCGTATCCGCTGTCAAACTCGCATGCATGGCAGCCGATATTATGCGCGGCCGCGTGTATTCACGTCATCTTCGCCGCGCAATGACTGCCCCATGTTTGCGACGTCTTGAAACCATGTCAGTGATAATGAATAACCATTCGCGCATCAGCCCTGAACTGAAAGCGAAACTACGCTATCTTCCGGCAATACCGCATCATGTGTCTGGAATGTTTGTCAATCCAACCACGTTGGAAACATCATCGCATTTAACGATTGGACCGCAGCATTATTGGTCGAATATTGTGCTCCGGCAGCGCGGGTGCCGTTGGGTATGCACGTTTGCTGATATCGGCTGATATCGCTGATACCGCTGATACCGGCAAACGTGCGGAGTTAAGCCAACAAATCGTCGAACGCCGGCTGCGCTACACCTGCGGCGTCACCCGCGTTCACATGCTGATGCGATCCATGGGCATGGCGGAGTCGATCGGAAAATCGGGCGCGGAAGGTGCCACGCCCGCCTCGACCAAGTTCACGCCGAGCATGGCGACCATCGCGCCGTTGTCGGTGCACAGTTTGATCTGCGGGATGCGCACTTCGACACCGTGGCGTTCGCCGTATTCGAGGAGTTTGGCGCGCAGCTGCGAGTTCGCGGAGAATCCGCCGCCAACAATCAACGTCTTGGAATCGTACTGTTTGCACCCGCGCATGGCTTTTTTCGCCAGTACGGTCGCTACAGAATCCGCGAGCGACGCGCACACGTCGTCCACGGGGATTTCGCGGCCGGCGGCCTGCTGTTCTTCAATCCAGCGCGCGACGGCGGTTTTGACGCCGGAGAAGCTGAAGTCGTACGGATGCGCGGCGCCCGCCTTGCCCTGCGTGAGTCCCTGTGGCACGCGAATGGCTTTCGGATCGCCGTTTTGCGCGTGACGGTCGATGTGCGGGCCGCCTGGGTAGGGGAAGCCGAGCAAACGGGCGACTTTGTCGAAGCACTCCCCTGCTGCGTCGTCAAGTGTGGTGCCGACCACGTCGATGTGCCGTGCCACGTCTTCGACGTGCAGCAGCGACGTGTGGCCGCCGGAAACGATCAGCGCGAGCGTGTCCTTGGGGAACGGCCCGAATTGCAATTGTGTGACGGCGATGTGGCCGATCACATGGTTGATGCCGTAGATCGGCTTGTTTGCGGCCCATGCGAGCGCTTTGGCACCGGAGACACCAACGGCGAGGCAGCCGGCAAGGCCGGGACCTGCGGATACGGCGATCGCGTCCACGTCGGCGATTGTCATGTTCGCGTCGGCGAGTGCTTTGCAGACGCATGGCACGAACGCTTCGGCGTGCGCGCGCGATGCGATTTCGGGGATCACGCCGCCGTAGCGTGCATGCTCGTTCATTGATGAAGCGACGACGTTGGAGATCAGCGTGCGCCCCTGCACGATGGCTGCTGCGGTCTCGTCGCAGGTCGATTCGATGCCCAGTACGATCGGTTCGCTCATCGTATCTCCTTCTGATTGTCAGTGTCGTCTTGTTGTTGCGCGCTAGTGAATCCAACGATGTGCGGTTCGAGGTCTAATGCCATAACGTGCGCGTCGATGCCTTCCGGCTGGTAGTAACGCTTTCGCAAACCGATGTTCTTGAAACCGAATCGCTGATACAGTGCGATAGCCGGTGCATTTTCGACGCTGACTTCGAGCAGCATGCGTCGTGCCCCTTGTTCGCGGGCGTGCTCGATCAAAGATTCCATCATCATCGCTGCGATGCCTTGCCGTTGATGGGCTTTGCTCACGCCGATGTCCATGATTTCCGCGTCGTCGCCGTCATACCAGTAGCCAGCGAATCCGCGTACCGCCTCAGCCGGCACATAGATGGGCTCGGCCGGCCCTCCGCTGGTCATCGCGTCGGGCTCCACGTCAAATACGTAGGTGCGTCCCGGCGCATCGAGTTCCTGGCGGATCGCCGCCTCGCTCCACGCATGGTTGCCAAACAGCTCAACTTCGAGCGCGCGCATCGCCGCTACTGCGCTTTCACGCGTAAGCTCATCCAACAACACGACCATCAGGCGACCCTCTCCGCGCCCGAATGGCCGAGCACGTGCTTGAGCGGTGCGGGTATTTCCGCGTCCGGACGGCGCAGATAGAGCGGTTCGACGGGAGCTTGAGGATCGCGTTCGTAGGCGACTACGGCGTCAGCCGCAAAAACAGACAGGCCTTGCTTGCCGCCATCGAGTACGGATTCGTCCACAATGTCGTCGAGACCGTCGATGCCAGCTAGCACATCCGCGTATTTGTTAGCCCCGTGGCCGATAACGTCAACGACCACATCGCTGCCAACACGATCGCGGTAGTCGCGCACAGCCTCGTTGACTCGTTCGACAATCAACGCCGGATAATCAATGTCCATGTCGATGATCGGCTGCGCCAAGGTCAGGTCACTATCCTGGCCTTCGCTGTTCTTGCTGTCGGCGCCGCCGACGAGCGGAGTATCGCACAGTTCGAAGTACAACTGCTTGCGGCGCGCATCATTGACAGCAAGCGTCAGCACATGCAAATCCGCCGGCTGGCCGAGTGTGCCGGCCTTGCCTCGGCGGATAAGGTTCCATTGCACTTGCGGTTCGAGCACATTACGACCGATGAGCTTCGCACCGGTAGCGAAAGCAATAGCCTTAGCGGCAACAATGCCTGCACGCAGACCGGTGAACGGTGCTGGGCCGAGTCCGACGATAACGGTGTCGATGTCGTGTGGTCCGTAGCCGGCATCGCTCACTGCGCGGGCGATGTTGACTTGCAACCGTTCGACATGCGTACGCGAATCGGTTTCCACGATCGGCTCATGCCCTGCGACGCCTACGGTTGAACCGTATGACGTGTCAATTACCAGCGTGCAGCCCATTGATCCTCCCTGCCGATTTCGCTCAAAACCTTTAGCGAGTGTACACCGACCCCGGCAAGACGATGCCGGCGATACTGACGCGCAACCAACGCAACAATCAGCACTGAGTAATCAAGCAATGCGAGGGTGTTAGAGCGTAAAGTCGCTCCAACGCGCGCCAACCGGCGTGAATGTCACGATACGCATACCATCGCCAGTGAGCTCAGCATCAGCATCAACCGTGGCGCGTTCAGTTGTTTCAAGCGGGCGCGCAATGCGAATTTCTAAGCGTTCTGGCGCGAGCGCAGCGATCATCTGCTCGCCCCATTCCATAAGAATGACTGTGTCATCGTCAGTATCTTCAAGCTCTTCATCAAGACCTAACGATTCGAGCTCATCAAGTAGGCGATCAACGGCTGCCTGCCCAGGCGCATAGTCGGAGCCGCCTAAACGGTATGCGTCAACGTGCACCAAATGCGCTGGGGTACCATTCGCAAAATGACCGTTGAGTTCACGCGCAATCGTGAATGTCGGCGAAACGATCGGCTCACCAATGTGTAGGCCTTCGCCAAATCCTTGCGCGAACGTGGTTTTGCCAGCACCGAGTGGGCCTGATAGGAGCAGTACATCACCGCCATGCACGGCGCGCGCAACGCGCTTGCCCAGTGCGCGCATATCGTCACCGGTGGGCACTTCGATGGTGAGACTCGAACTCATATTGGTTGCTCCTGCTGGTGTTGTTCCTGCTGCCGTCATGCTTGCCGCCCTTTGTTGCTGATCATTTCAATCGAACGTTCCAACGCGTACACGGGATCGCCACCGTTGGTTTTGCTTTGTTCGTCTGCCCAAGCGAGTGAGCGAATGCATCGACCGAGCCCGTCTGAGGTCCATCCGGACAGTTGCCGTGTCGCGTTTTTCAGCACCCACGGATTAGTTTTTGCTTGCGCTTGTGTGATGATACCTGCTTGTACAGCTGATGCTTTTGCGAGCGTGCGCAATTTCATAGCGAGCGCGCCTATGAGCGCGATCGGGTCAGTTCCCTGTTCAACGGCTGCGCGCATATCGATAATTGCTTCGGCAGTGCGCCCGGCAATAGCTTTATCAGCTACAGCAAAACCAGTAACCTGCGGGTTAGCAGTTAAATACTGGTTGACGCGTTCGAGTGGCATTGGATCGTCGTCGGAATCAAAACACAACTGCGCGCACATTGCAGCGAGTTCGCCAGTGCGCTCGCCCAGCACGGCAACTAACTGCTGTGCGGCCATGGGGTCAACACGGCGACCTTCGCGTTCGAAACGTTGCATGACGAAGTTGAGTTTTGCGTCTGGTTTTTTCAGATCAGGGACTTCTTGTTTGCTTGCTCCTGTTTTGACAAGCTGGTCGACGAGTCGTTTGCCTTTGACGCCGCCTTCGTGCCGGCAGATGACAACGCTTGCGGACTGTGGATCAGCGCATGCCTGCTTGCAGTAGCTGATCATCGTCTCACTGAGGCGTTCATCAGCGTTCTGCAGATTGGTGATGGTGACGATGGCGGTATCAGCGAGCAGCGAGGGGCTCACTGCTTCGTCGAAGTCATAGCGGTCGATCGAACCTGCATCGAGTTCGATGTCTTCCGCGTCAGGGTGTTTGTTCAGGGCGTGATGCCGCAGATCACGTGCCGTCTGATCATTGAGGTATGGGTCGCCTCCGAACACGATGATGAACGGCGAATTCGCCACTGCCCTGTTTGCCATGCTCCCCAATGTCCACATATCGCTGGACAAGCATTGATTAACTTGATTATTACACCCGAATTGCAAGCACCCCCTTGGCTGTGACGTGAGTGCCACGTAGGATATATACAGAAGGGTGAATTTCCGAACAAAGGGGTTTCATGTCAGAACAGTACGACGGCGCACCACTACAGCCAGAAAAAATGCAAACGTTGTCACAAAGTACCGATGATAGCGAGCAGCCCACCGCACAGCCCAGTGCACCGCAACCCGACTATTACAGTCATCCCCCACAGCAGTATGCCTACCCATCACCATATGGTCAGCAGCCAGCCGCATATCCTACGTCATATCCCCCGTCCGCTCAGCAACCAGTGCAGCCGACGCAACCGGCACACTCCGCGTATCCACAACCCCCAGCACAATCCCCATATCCGGCACAACAGCCCTACCCATACGCGCCACAATCCACTGCACAGCCCTATCCGCCAGTGCCCACACCGCAAGTGCCACAATCGGCACCACAACAACCTTTTGCATCAACGTCACCGCATCCTCAAAGCCCCCAGCAACCGCAACAATCACCTTTCGGAACCTATCCGCCGGCCGGGCAACCCCCATACCATATGCCGGCGTCGCCGAATAATCAGCCTTCGCAGAGCCGCTCCTCACATCGCACGCGCCGCGTACACCGTCGCACCATCGCATTGTGGGTCACGCTCGTGGCAGTATTCATCACCATCGCCATCGTGGGCGCATGGTTCTTCCTTGTCCGCTTGATGCAGCCAAACGAGACCACTGAATTACCCGTCAGCCGCGAAACGGTATACGGCTCCGCACTGCCGGCCAGCAAATACGATTTGCGTGATCCAATTGTTGTAAAAACTAATTACCGATTCAAGATCAAACTGTCCGGACCAGCCAAGGCCACCTACTCCGATGCGACAAGCTTCGTGCTCAAAGGCGCGCAAATGGACGTCAAGGACTGCGCGCGCGTCTATCAAGACGTGGCACTGAGCGTGCCGATACCAACCAGCGCGTTCCCCAATTCGGCATACGATGAAAGCAAGAGCAACGGCACTGTCGATATCAGAGGTCTCATGCCGCTCCCCAAGGAATTGCATGACGACGACTCAGTCATCAGCGACACCGGCTTCCTGCCGTCCGACGGCTACTACTACGTGCAGTACATGGGCTCCGACGGCAAAAAGCTCGCCAAGCCGATCGTCCAGTTCTTCAAGGTGATCGGCGAGGACGACACCGACGACAACGTCGAACGACTGTCAAGCGCCCCCGACGTCAACGCGGTCGTCAACGACAACGGCGGCGTCGACATCTCATGGAGCAAAGTAGACGGCGCGAAGTCGTACAACGTGTACGCGTATATCATCACCCCGCAAGCCGGCAAGGAGGGCGGCTCCTACTACCGCCCAGAACGCGGCACCATCACGAAGATCGGCACATCGAAGACTACACAGCTACTGTCTGACGACTACGACACCATCGAAGCCACCTCCAACTACGACTACGGTAACGCTACAGGCATACGCATAACGTCACAGAACGACGTGTTCCGAGAATTGGCCACCGAAAACCAGGATCAGATCGAACATATCTGCCCCACCAGCGACAGCGACGCTTGCGCCGAACTGATGACACGCACCGGCGGCGTATGGCACGCCGATTCGGCCGGCCGATTGTATTTCGCAGTCACAGCCGTGGACGAGAACGGTCATGAAGGCTGCTGGTACGCATACGATGCGAGCGATCTCGTGCCATCAATCCCGCTGAATATCGCAAACGGTGCGACGACCGAACAGTGGATGTACGGCGAGCGCGGCATCTTCGGTGAGGAAAACTCACTCGTTGAAAGTATGCAAGAGTATGTCTACACATTTGTGACGATGGCCAACGGTGCCACCGTGCCTATCGTCAGCGAATTCAGCAATCTGACGCCGAATGCCAACGGTAACGAACACTCATGGTCGTTCCAGTACCGGGCTCCCGGCACCGCGCTCGAAGCTTCCGGCACTCTCTACTACACGGGTGACTTGAACACTGCACTTGAGAGCATCAAGCAGGAGGCGATTGCAGCGCTGCCGAAGGCAGGCGGCCTGCTCGACCGGCTCACCGACGTAGGCAAAGTCGATTGGAGTGGTTACGACAAGAAGAAGATCGACTCGGATGACAAAGAGTCGCCATACTTCACGTTTGCATCGAGCAAATTCGGCACGTATCTCGCCAACAACATCCTCAACGGCCACGAGGTCATCGACATCTCCGACTATCCCGAATGGGAAATGGACACCAGAGCCGTGATCAGCGAGCTGCGCTACCAGAATCCATATCTGGCCGTCACCAGCGACGCATTCGACTATACGAAGCGCAAGGTCGGCGAGAAAACCGTGCTGTGGGTCAAATACCCTGACGATTATCGCGAACGCCAGCAGCGGCTTGCTGACTTCGTGAACGCCAATGTCTCGCAGTTCCAAGGCTCGGATCGCGACAAGGCCATCGCCATCGAGCGTTTCCTCGCACGAGTGATGGAATACGATTCCGAAGCGTATGCCGCCACTGGGAAAGATGCCGGCAACACGTTCGAGAAGATGAATGCAACGTCCACATACGCGGATGCGTGGAGCTCGATCGGTATGGTGAACGGCAAGGGCGTGTGCATGTCGTACGCCTACGGCTATCAGGCGCTTGCCAAAGCTGCTGGGCTTGATACCCGCGTGGTCAGCGGCTACGTGAGCAACGCGAAATCAGGTCACGCGTGGAACTATGTGAAGATCGACGGTCAGTGGCTGCTCATCGACGCCACGTGGGATGACGAAGGCGCGGATGCGGGTACCAAGTATCAACTCAAGAAGCCGGCCGACGTGACCGACCACTTCGCGGCTTGGAACGGCTGGACGCTTGATTCGGAAACCGAGAAGTATTAGCGACGAAAATGCCGATATCATCAGAACCAACGCATAGGCGCCAATGGAAGGGAACACAGCAATGACGCACTACGAGCAACCGGGCGACGAGCCGGCGGATACGTCTGCCGAGAAAACACCGCAAAGTCAGCCGAGGGAGAACGAGCCGACCGGCGCAACGAACAGCACGGAACAACCTACCGCGCAACCCACTACGCAACCCGTGCCAGCCCAGTCGCAACCCATGCCGTATCCGCCGCAGGGGTATCCGCAGCAGGCGTACCCCGGTCAGCCGCAACAGGCGTATCCAAGTCAGCAACCATACCCCGGTCAGCCGTATGCCGGGCAGCCATACCCTGGGCAAGCGCAACCGCCATACCAAGCGCAGCCGTATGCCGGACAGCCGTATGGCGCGCAGCCGCAATCATGGCCTTCCTATCCGCAGCAGGCTCCGCAATCACAGCAGCCGTACCCCCAACAGGGTCAGCCTTATCCGCAATACAATCCGCAGCAACCATATCCGCAACAGAACCCGAACGTCGCCGGGCATGATCACCGCAAGCACAGCACCGGCAAACATCGTCCGCGCTGGTGGGTGATTCTCATCGCCGCCATCGCCGCAGTGGCTCTGGTAGCCGGCTGCGCCTTCGCGGTCGTAAAGCTGACCGGCAAGGACTCCACCGCGTCGAACACGGACCTGCCCACCGCCGAGCAGGCGTACGGCAGCGCATTGCCGGCGTCTAAATACGATCTCAAGGACCCGATCTCCGTCGACATCTACCATGAGTTCCGCATCTACCTCAAAGGCAAGGTGACGGTCGAGCCCGACAGCTTCTTGGTGTCCAAGCTCAAGAACGCTGACATGACGGTGTACGACTGCGCGAAGATCTATCAGGATGCCTCGCTGTCAGTGCCGATTCCGACCAGCGCGTTCGCGTTCACCCCATCCGATGGCGACGATGACAACGGCACCATTGACATCAGCGGCTCGATGGACATCCCCGAATACATGCAGTATGGGGACAGCATCAGCAAGGATCTCGGCTTCCTGCCGTCCGACGGCTACTACTACGTGCAGTACATGGGTTCCGACGGTAAGAAGCTCACCAAGCCGATCGTCCAGTTCTTCAAGGTTGCCAATCCGACCGGCGTCCAGCAGCTTGATCCGGTGAGCGGCATCACACCCGTCGTCAATTCGGAGGGCGGCGTCGACATCTCGTGGAACAAACTCGAGGGCGCGAAATCGTACAACGTGTACACGTACATCGTGCTGCCGCAGATCGGCCAGCCGGGCGACGACAACTTCTCCGAGGAGCGCACCGAGATCACGAAGATCGGCTCGTCCAAGACGACCCAACTGCTCTCGAAGGATTACGACGAGGTCAAAAGCAGCAAGCTGCTCGACAACCAGCCGGAGACCACGTACTCGCAAAACGAGGCGTTCCATTCGCTGGCAGTAGAGGATCAGGACTATATCGACGCATGCACAGGCAGCACAAGAGACTATTGCGTGGACGTGCTGGAACAGGCCGGCGGCTCATACAATCCGGATTCGGCTGGCAAACTGTACTTTGTGGTCTCCGGCGTGGATGCGGAAGGCCATGAGAGCCGTTGGCGTGCGGTCGACGCGAACGACATCGTGCCGTCGATTCCGATCGGCCCGGCCAACCAGACGCAGCATCGCCAGTGGATCTACAATTCGAAGGGCGTCTTCGGCGAAGACAACACCCTCGAAGAGGATATGGAACAGTACGTCTACACGTTCGTGACGATGGCCAACGGCTCGACTGCGACGATTCCCAGCACGTTCAGCGAGATCAACAAGACCGGCAATGCGAGCTGGAACTTCCTGGTTTCGGCTCCCGGCACGAAGATTACGAACACCGGGCACCTGTACTATGAGGGCGATCTGAACGCGATCTTCCCGCAGATTCAACAGGCCGCACTCGAATCACTGCCGAAGGCCGGTGGCGTGCTCGACCGTGTCAATGCGGTGACCGGCAATACCGACTGGAGCGGTTACGACACAAAGAAGATTGATTCAGACACGAAGCAATCTCCGTATTTCATTTTCGCGTCGACCGATTACGGCAAGTATCTGGCAAACAACATTCTCAACGGCCATGAGGTCATCGACATCACCAAGTACGCCACCGACGACTATCAGGTGAGTACGGATGATGTGATGACGGAGATCATCTACCAGAACCCGTACATGCGCACCGATTCAGACGGTATCTCCTTCGCGGTGCGTAAGAAGGGCGATAAGACCGTGATGTGGGTGAAGTACCCGGATAACTACAAGCAGCGGCAGAAGACGATGGCCGACTTCGTGAACGCGAATGTCTCGAAGTTCCAGGGTTCCGACCGCGACAAGGCCATCGCTATCGAGCAGTTCCTCGCCGGTCAGATGACCTACGATTACGATGCCATCAATTTCAAGAGGTCCGGTGGCACCGACAGCGCCAGCGCGTTCGACAGCATCGATGCATCGAAACAGTATCCGGACGCGTGGAGCCCGTACGGCATGGTCAGCGGTAAGGGCGTGTGCATGTCCTACGCGTACGCTTATCAGCTGCTTGGCAAGGCGGCTGGACTTGACACCCGCGTGGTGTCCGGTTCCGTGTCCGGCTATAGCACGTCGCATGCGTGGAATTACGTGAAGATCGACGGCAAATGGCTGGTCATCGACGCCACATGGGACGACGACGGCAATACAGCAGGCACCAAGTACCAGCTCAAGGACAAGTCCGAGGTGACCGACCACTTCGCCTTCAACGACGGCTGGACCCTCGCCTCCCAATCCGGTCAGTACTGAGTGGTAGGTGCTTCACTCCCCTCCAGTAAGACACCTACGACCGTTGCTTTAAGCACAGCATAAAAGCCAGATCCATAACCATAGGATCTGGCTTTTATGCTGTATTGTACGACCCGAGAGGCAAGACACGATCGTCACGCCAGTGCTCTTCGGCACTTATTCGGATGCTTCTTCAAGCATGCGTTTGGTGTCGGAGAGCCATAGGGCGAAGCGTTCGCGGGGGCGGAATGGGAACTTGCGAGCGCCTGGAGAAGGAGAATCAGCATCAGGGGTCGATCTGCGTGCGAGAGCGCGTACACAGAGCATTACCCCGGCCGCGATTACCCCTTCGACCAGCAGAATAAGGAGTACGCCGGGCAGGTCGCCCGCCCAAGGAACGGTAGCGTATTGTTTGCCGCCTAGCCATATCGCGCAGCGTTCCATAACACGCGTGCCGCAGCCGGCGATCCATGCCAGCGCATATCCGATGTCTGGGCTCAGCCATGATACGGCGAGCGCCATGAGTCCTGCGATTGTCGCAAAACCAACGAACGGTGCAACGAGCACGTTGGCAGGAATCGACAATATTGGCAGTTCCGGTTCCATCAGTACTTGAATTGGCAAAGTGAATACCTGTGCGGCAATAGTCATGGCGGTCGCTTCAGCCACAGTATCTGGCAGCAGTATCGCAATCATGTGTTGTACCGGGCTGGCGATCAATGCAATGCCAAGTACGGCTGCGCATGATAGAGCGAATCCATAACTGCGTGCCATGCTTGGCGTAAGTATGAGCATCACTATCACGGTCCAACACAATCCGCTTACTGTTTGGCTGCGCCGCCCAAGTCCTAAGCAAATGGCTGATAGGCATCCCATACTGAGTGCGCGCAATACTGAATCGGAGGGAAACACTATAGCTGCAAGAGCGCAATTGCCAGCGATCATCGCCAAGGCTGTAATCCAACGGTGAGTGAGCATTCGTGCGCACATACGACGGATGAATCCTGCCAAAATCATGAAATGCCCGCCGGAAACTGCCATTAAATGCATGATGCCTGAGCGGCGGAAACTATCTTCGAGCTGTTCGGCATATGTAGCATTGATGTCAAGCGAGTCCATAATCGTTGACGGCTCTGATGATGCAGCTGCCGTGCCCTGCAATACGATATCCTGACCAAGTACTCCGACGGTTAAACCTGGTACGAGTATGCGCGCTTGGTCGGAGAGATCCGCGCACACAGCAAACATCGCTTGTTGCATCATTGCAACAGCATGCGCTGTTATGCGCGGCGGTGCTACTTCGCGAAGCGCTCCCCTATCATCAGCGATCAGCCATAACGGTTTGCTCCCATATTCAGCTGTGGCTAGCTCGCCCGAGACTTGGTATGAGCCTGTGGCGATCGATGTCGTGCAATGCGGTGATTGTAAGAACACTCGAACAGCTCCGTTCGCGCTACGTTCAACAGTGCCGTCGAATATCGTGCGAATAACACCATCCACTTGGCAATCAGCGTCTCTTTTGGATGCGGATACTGTTGGCGAGGTGACGTGCACAATCGCGCTGACATACTGTGGCCCATCGCGAGCTAACGCCATTGCTGCATCATGCCATTGGATCGTAGTATCAGCAATCGTTGCTGCAGCCGAGATCATCGCAGCAATACAACACACTGTCAGTATGCCAGCAACTTGGCGTTTTCTTCGGCAGCGCAGCGCAATACCCACGGCTATGCCCAGTAGCAAACTCGCCAATGCCACTATGAGCAGCATCATGGTACGACTATCACCAAGACTGATACCACTAGTGGCCATATGAGGTTCATAACCATCGCCTGACGGTGCCTCTTGCCATGCGTTCCACAGTTGGTACACGATAAGATTGACGCCCCATACAACAAGAGCGACGGGAAGCATCCGCCAATCGCAGCTCCCCTGCTCTCGCTCGTATGATTGCGCCGCATCATAATCATGATGCTCATGCGTTGTATGCGCGTACTGGTTGATGTGTTGTGCGCTCATCACACACGCACCCATGGTCGTATTTTTTCGAGTGTTTTTGTGCCAATGCCTTTCACGTCGAGTAGTTGATCAACGCTAGTGAACCGCCCGATGCTCGTACGATGGTCAATAATGCGTTGTGCTGTAACTGGCCCAATGCCTTTGACGGCTTGTAACTGGGCAATATTTGCCGTGTTTAAGTCAATGCGCTCGTCAACTGGCTGCGTAGTTGGTGAGCTCGTGTTGTGAGCATCACTATTGGATGATGCGTCGCTTGGTGACTCGTGTATTGACGGCGTTTGATCATTGGGCACAGGTTCATTTACGGGTATGCCAGTATCCGCAGGCGTATCTGACTGCGCATCAGACTGTGTATCTGACTGTGTATTTGACCGTGCGTCTGTTGGTGATTCATTGCTTGTTGCCGCCTGATCAGACGTGGCGCTGGATGTAGTCACTGACGATCTGACTGTAGCGTAACGCGTTGCTTGCTGGATTAGCATAGTGAGACTGGCACAGAGCGCGCAGGTGAGTGCCATGATAGCGATGACCGCGTGGAATGGTTTGAATCGCCAGCGAGGCCGGTCGCGTGCAACTCGTGTGCGTTCCTCTAGCCCATCGTCAGCGCGCACACCAATCAGTGCTGCCAGCGTGTATGCAGTACCATCAGTTTGCTGCGTACCCTGCTGTGCACTACCCTGCTGCGCACTGTCGGGCTCGATGATCGTAGTAGTTGCTGGCATCGTTACTGGTGCCGAGGCAGTCCCTTGGACTGGTTGCGGTACGGTAGCCGTACTGTTCGCGCTGCTTTGCTGCATGCGCGCGCGTAATCGCGCATGCGACCGAGTGTTGCGTGACCGTGCCGCATGCGCGCCTCGACTCGTAAAAACGCCCATGCTCCCAGCGTGCGGGATGCATAGGCATGAAGTCCAGCTGAACTGGGGTATGTGGTCGAAGGCTACCGGGTTATCCACATTTCGGCGTGTCGCAGAGCGATGCCCAACGCCGCGCATTCTTGCTCTAGCGCAAATACAGCTTCGCAATAACACAAATGGCGGCCGGTCACTGTGAACCGGCCGCCATTGTATGCGGTTACACCAGTACGCCCTGGTGTGTTATCACTCCGCAGGAACGATAGAGACGATCTTTGGAGCCTTAACGATCACCTTGCGCGGGGTCTTGCCGCCCAAACGCTCGGCGACAGCTTCCAGCGCAAGCTTCTCCAGCTCAGCCGGATCAATGTCCACTGGCACGTCGAGCTTGGCGCGCACCTTGCCCTTGATCTGCACGACTGCAGTCACCGTATCGTGGCCCACATAACGCTCGTCAGCCACCGGCCACGGCGCGTGCGCCAGCGACTCAGCATGACCCAAGCGCGACCACATTTCCTCACAGATGTGCGGTGCGATCGGCGCGAGCATGAGGATCAGCGGCTCGACAGCGGCGCGCGGCACGGTACCCAGCGAGGTCAGATGGTTGTTGAGTACGATGAGCTTAGCGATAGCGGTGTTCGGGCGCATGCCCTCCATCTCCACAGTCACTTCAGCGATCGTGTTGTTGAGCAGTTTCAGAGTCTTCTCATCCAGAGCGTCCTCAGAAACGTGCGCTTCACCAGTGTTCTCGTCGACGACGTTACGCCACAAGCGCTGCAGGAAACGCATACCACCGATCACGTTGCGCGTGTTCCACGGGCGGGAGTCAGCCAGCGGGCCCATGCTCATCTCGTACAGGCGGAACGTATCGGCACCGTAGTTGTCGTACATGTCGTCCGGCGTGATGATGTTCTTCAGGCTCTTGCCCATCTTGCCGAACTCGCGGTTGACGTGCTCGCCATGCCACGTGAAGGTCGGCTCACCGTCGGAGCCAGCCGGTCCTTCCTCAACTTCGGCAGCCGGCACGTACTGGCCACGATCATCGGTGTAAGCGAACGCCTGAATCATGCCCTGGTTGAACAGCTTGTGGAACGGTTCGGCCGAATCCACGAAGCCCAAGTCGAAGAGCACCTTGTGCCAGAAGCGCGAGTACAGCAGGTGCAGCACAGCGTGCTCGACACCGCCCACGTACAAGTCAACGCCGCCTTCCGGGCCGGAATACTTGTTGTGGTTCGGGCCCATCCAGTAATCGAACTCGTCCTTTTCGACCATGTTGGCCGTGTCGGTCGGGTCGATGTAACGCATGTAGTACCAGCAGGAGCCAGCCCAGTTCGGCATGGTGTTCGTATCACGGTAGTACGTCTTCACACCGTCACCCAAGTCGAGTTCAACCTTCACCCAATCCTCGTTGCGCGAAAGCGGTGCCTCCGGGTTGGATTCAGCATCCATCGGATCGAACGTGCGCGGGCTGTAATCCGGCACATCAGGCAGGTTGATCGGCAGCATCGAGTCTGGCAGCAGATGCGGAGTACCGTCCTCACCGTAGACGATCGGGAACGGCTCACCCCAGTAGCGCTGGCGAGAGAACAGCCAGTCGCGCAGACGGTAGCTGACCGTACCCTTGCCGACACCAGCCTCTTCAAGCCAAGCATTGACCTTGGCAATTGCATCATCCACGCGCAGACCGTTCAAGCTCAGCGCGTCACCCTTAGCAAACGTCGCATCCACAGCGGAGTTGATAACAATACCGTCGTGGCTGACGAACGGTGCCTTGCCTTCATAGTTAGCGAGATCGTCGCCGGATTCCGGCAGTGGCTGCACGGTGTAAATAACCGGCAGACCGTACTTGGTTGCGAAATCGTAATCGCGCTGATCGCCGCCTGGCACAGCCATGATTGCACCAGTGCCGTAATCCATGAGCACATAGTCAGCAGTGAACAGCGGGAGCTTGACGCCAGTGATCGGGTTCGTTGCGTACAGGCCAGTAAACAGACCAGTTTTCTCGCCAGCCTCTTCAACGCGGTCCTTCGCAGTCTTCGATTCAGCAGCGAGACGGTACGCCTTAACGCCCTCAGCTGGGGTCGCGTAGCCACCCTTCCAGCTTTCCGGAATATCAGCCGGCCACTCAGCAGGCACGTACTGCAGCAGGTCGTGCTCTGGGGAGACGACGGCGAACGTGGTGCCAAACAGCGTGTCGGGACGAGTGGTGTAAATCTCCATGTCCTTGTCGCCGGCAGGAGTGGCAACGGTGAAGTGCACAGAAGCACCGTGCGATTCGCCGATCCAGTTGCGCTGCATGAGCTTAACCTTTTCTGGCCAATCAATGCCATCGAGGTCTGCGATCAGACGGTGACCGTACGCGGTAATACGCATAGACCACTGGCGCAGCTCGCGCTGGAAGACCGGGAAGTTACCGCGCTCAGACTTGCCTTCAGCAGTGACCTCTTCGTTGGCGAGCACAGTGCCCAGACCCGGGCACCAGTTGACCGGCGACTTGGAAATGTAAGCAAGACGGAAATCGTTGAGAATATCCTGCTGCTCAGCCTCGCTCAGATCACCCCACGCCTTGCCATCGTTCTCATGGCCGGGAATAGCTTTTTCACCGTTTTCGAACTTGGCAACGAGCTCCGAAATCGGGCGTGCAGAACCCTGAGAACCAGACGGATTAGTAGCATCCTCGTCATACCACGCGTCGTATATACGCGAGAAAATCCACTGCGTCCAACGCACGTACGCGGGATCGATAGTCGCAAACGAACGACGGTTATCAAAGCTCAAACCCATGCGGTGCAGCTGACGGCGCATGTTTGCAATATTGGCTTCAGTGGTGATACGCGGGTGCTGACCGGTCTGCACAGCGTACTGTTCTGCAGGCAAGCCGAAAGCGTCATAGCCCATGGCGTGCAGCACGTTCTCACCCTTCATACGGTGGTAACGCGACACCACATCGGTAGCAAGGTAGCCGAGCGGGTGACCGACATGCAGGCCCTTACCAGAGGGGTAAGGGAACATGTCCATTGCGAAGAATGCGGGGCGTCCTTCAGCGTTACGGCCCTCGCCATCCTTGAGATCACCATGAACGTTGGCAGCCCAGAAAGTGCCCTTGTCGTCCCAGATCTTTTGCCACTTGTTTTCGATATCCTGCGCCAGTCGCGCGTTGTAGCGGAACGCGGGTTCGGCGGGATCGGTGGACGCGTGTTGCGTGCTCTTCTCGTTGTCGCTCATAGACAAGGATTATTGCCATGCAACTGGACACACGTGGCTGAATGTCCACGTATGATCGTCATTCGGCCGTATTCTCTCCACTCGTATCATCCGCAGCATCAGCAACACCCTGCGTTGGATCCGGCGGATTCAGGGCAGCGTTTGGCGTGTAGCCAGTTCGCGTCTCTAACCGTTCGATAGCCTGCTGCCATGTGCCGTCAGTGATCATCGTTTGCAAAATCTCAGCGATATTATCAACGAGTTCATCACTGCCAAGCCGAACGGCAACACCATACTGTTCTTGCCCGAACGGATTGCCTACTACGCGCAGATAATCCGCACCTTTTGCGCGTGCGAGCCCGGTAAGAATAGCGTCACCGCCAGCAATCGCATCAGAACTGCCGACCATGAGTGAAGTAACGCACTGTTCGTAATCATCACGATGCTCAATACGCGCATTCGGCGAGCTTGCGAGCAAAGCGCTTGCCACATTGTCGTCAACCACACAAGCGGTTCGCCCCGCCATATCGGCAGGTCCATGAATGGCGTGCGCATCGTCAGCGCGAATGAGCAGGTCTTGGCCAGCAATCAAATACGGGCCTGTTATCGCGGCATGAGCACGATTCGTATCAGTAACAGCGAATCCTGCAACAACCAAGTCAACTTTGGCTTCATCGAGCATAGCGACGCGCGTATTTGGCGTCACTTGTTTGAATACGATTTGTTTATCAGCATATCCAAGCGCATTGGCAACGTATCGGGCTACATCAACGTCGAATCCTGAGTAGCCGCCGTTACGCCATTCGCCCATTCCAGGCTGGTCAGCAGCTACGCCGATCGCCAGCGTGGGGCCTTCCGGCTGACCGGATGTAGCCGATGATGCTGAAGCATCCTCATCAGCCGTATTGGACGCAGACGAACCGCAAGCCCCCAGTGACATCGTTAATGCCACTGCCGCGAATAACGCAGTACACCGGGTGCCATGCCTAGCAAATTGCTGACGAATACGGCTGCTCACTGGGCTACCTGTCACTTAAACATGCGCGAACGAGTCAGGAACCACGTAACCACGAGGGACAGCGCTACAGAAATGAGAATAATAATGAGGAATCCCCATCGACTACCGGTAAAGGGCATGCCAAGCATGCCTTCTTGGAAGTTCATGCCATACATGGAGAAAATCAGTGTAGGAATCGACAGTGTGATCGAAATAATCGTGAAGATTCTCATCACATTGTTCAAATTATTTGAAACGATCGAAGCGAACGCATCGGTCATGTTTGCAAGAACGCCGCTGTAAATGTTCGCCATCTCGATAGCCTGTTTGTTTTCGATGATGACGTCGTCGAGAAGATCTTCATCGTCTGGATACTGCTGAATGCGTGCAAGCGTGGTCAGTTTTTCCATAACGATTTCATTTGATTTCAACGATGTGGTGAAGTACACCAAGGTTTTGCTCAATTCGAGCAGCATCATGATTTCTCGGTTTTGCATCGCGTGGCGCAGCTTTAATTCGAGCTTGTCGCTTTCACGATCAATGATGCGCAGGTATCGCAGATAGGTGCTGGCGTTGCGGTACAAGATTTGCAGGATGAATCGCGATTTCATGAAGGTGTTGAAACCGCGGATCGTGCCTTCCATGAACGGATGCAATACTGGAGTATCTTGCATGCAAACGGTGATAATGAGATCTTCAGTGACGATAATCGACAACGGGATGGTCTCATACCAGTCGCGCCCGCCGCGCTCTTCAACGGTTGGAATATCAACGATGATCATCGTGTAATCATCTTCAACATCCACACGCGAGCGTTCCTCATCATCAAGCGGTGCGCGCAAGTCAGCCAGGTCAACGCCGGTTTGCTGAGCTACGGTAGCGAGCTCCACGTCGGTAGGTTCAGACAGACATAACCATGAACCATTCTCAGGTTTTTCGATTTGCTCCACTTGGCCGTTAATCGTGCTGAACATCCTCAACATGTTGTCTCACCCGCCTCTCACCGATACGTGTCGCGGCCGCTCACCGCGCGAACCTCAACCAAGAATAGACCTTGGGGCACGACTTGCAAGCCGGCTCACTACAAGCCGACTGCTGGGCTACGCGAGAATACGCGCGTCTAGCCTATTCGGCTTATATCTATACGCCTCATCTCTGCGAGCTATGCGAGTGGCTTCCACGCTGGCATGCTTGGGCTATGCAGATCAGCAGGCCCATTCTCCCAATCGCATGTTCCTGCGATTGCAGGCCCCTGATTAAAACTGGCCATCATCCATGTGAGCGTGCCATCAGCGTGGCGAATTGGTTTCAACACTGACCAGAAGGCGTTGCGCATACCGTCCAGATTGCTCATACTGTCTGGATCCATACCGAGCAGTGTTTCGATCGTGGCCACGTGCCATGAACCGTGGCCGACAATCATTAGCGTGGTGGGCTCGTCAGCATACGCAGGATCGTTCACGTAATCGAGTACCGCTGCGGCTCCACGTCGGCCTACTGCCACGCGGCTTTCCACGCCGAACGCGAGCTCGCCGCCGGTGTGAGCGCGCCATGAATCATAGGCGTCAGCATGTTCGGCGCGAATTTCTTCACGCGTCATGCCTTCCCATTGGCCAAAGGCACGTTCACGCAACCGCGCATCGAGCTTCACTGGCAATCCGAGCAGATCTGCGAATGCGTGCGCGGTTTGCTGAGCGCGGAACAAGTCAGATGACATCACCACCATGCGGCGGCGTGCAGCTGGCGCTTGACGGTATTCGTCAATATCACTGGGCTTTACTGCATCCGGCCCCGGCTGAGCCAGTTGTGCAGGGTCGCGTGCGATTACGCCAACTTTAGCCCAGTAGTATCGGCGCGCAAGTTCGAAGCCTGTTTGATCAACTTGCCATTGACCGACAATGTCGAGCGGCACGTCGATCTGCCCTTGCAGTCGTCGCGCAAGGTTGAATGAGGTTCGTCCGTGCCGCAGAAACACTACTTCGTCGATCATGCCCGCTCCTTGTATGCCGCCGATCCTCTTGCCGATCAGATCTGCTCAATCTTCCGCGTTCTATCGTACCGGCAGGCAGCGGCAGTACATGAGGCGGCAATGATATTGAGCAAGCTTCATACTTGTCAGACGAGTGTGAACGCAATAACAAACGCAATCATTGCGCTAGCAGTGGCAAGCACACAGCATATTGTAGCCGCACTGCGACGCCGGCAAACAGCACATATTAGCGCGCCAAGCACACACGCTAACGAGACGAATGGCAGTACGCTTACCACCGTATGCAACATGGCGAGTCGCTGCCCGCCAATGCATGAGGCGACGAGCGCGTTACCGTTGGCAGCTAATGCTGGGCAAAAATCCGTGCGCGTCCACACGCTATATCGGTAGGTTACAGCGCTAGCGATAAGCCAGCCGATTGCGAGCGCACTTGCGCATGGCATGATACGTACAAAACGCGCAGCGTGGCTGGTTTGCGATACAGGATTCGGTGATTGTTGCGCTGCCAATAATTCGCGTGGTTCTGCTTGCATCCACGCGAGCGCCCACGCGAAGAGTGTGAATATGCATGCGATGATCACGCCACCGCTTATGTTGATTTCTTCGGATAGTGCGTATTCAGTGATGAATACTGGCATCATGCCGGTTTGTATGGCAAGCATAGTGGTGCGAGCAATGGGGGTGCGCTTCGATGGCTGTAGGCGCATCATTACCAGCCAGAGCATGATGGTAATAGCCCAAAGAACCAAATTGAACAGATTGCCGTTTAACGCCAGTATTGCGAGTGCTGATATTGCTGCCACCGCTAGCCACACAATCGTTTGCTGATTGCGTAGGGTGAGCAACTGATGACTGTTGCCAGCAAGCTCGTTGATAGCAGTACGCGGACGTGCAGTGTTGCACGCTGCAAACATTGCAATTTCGAAGGCAATCATCATGATGATTGCGAGCGCAGTGACTGCACTCAACCATACTGGCGAGGTAACGCATGCACCATATTCGGTGTTCACTCCCCCGGTGTTGGACCGGTATAGGAATGTTTTGAGCATAACTGGGCATGCGGGATGCAACATCATGCCGCCCCAAATGCGCTCGTATAATGGCGCGAATGAGACGCCTGCGCCGGCGAGTGCGGCGAGCGCTGTCATGATGGCATAAGGCAGAATGCGTATGGTCTGCTGGTTTGATATTGTCCGAGCGTTATATGTGCCGGTTGACGTAGTTATGGCCATGGTTCGCTGCCTTCCTGCACTCACACTGTGAGTAATTCACTGTGGATGATTCACTGTGCGGTAATGCTCACTGCTGATGGAATCACCCGGCGTATTATCCGGGTGATTCCATCATGGTCGGCGCATATAGGATCAGCTAGCGGCCATACCGATAACCTGTATGCTGCGAAACACTGTTGTGACTATGGCAGCGCTGACGTGTTAGCTCAGGCGGCGATTAAGCCCAGCTCGGTGAGCTTGGCTTTGATATCGGTAGCAGACGGTTCAACTTGGAAGGTGCCGTCAGCGTAGCGTACGACAGGAATGTGCTTCTGCCCGCTGATTGCGACTGCTTGGTCGGCAGCACCGTCTTCGGTTTCAATATTGTGCCAGACGAATGCGGCGCCGAAACGGTTGAGTGCGTCCTTGGCGCGATGGCAATCGCCACACCAGTCGGCACCATAAACGTCGATGCGCGCCTTGTCGGTTGCAGTAGTCTGATCGGCTGCAGTGGTATGAGTGTCAGTCATAGTTCTTACTCCTTGAATAGCGTTCGATAATTGGTTCGTTTACAGGTTGATAGTGGGTGCCGGCAGTGCCGGGCGCTCATTTATTGCTGCAAGGCCGCTTGTATCAGTTGCGTAGAAACGATCCAGATCGTGTGCGAACTTTGCAAGGCTCGGCTTGCTGGAATACAGCATGTGGCCGGCCGGATAGTAGGTGAACGCGACGTTGGCGCGCAAAGGCTTGGGCAGGCCAAGATGGTCGATATCGTATTCGGTTTGGAAGAACGGAGTACACAAGTCGTATACGCCGTTGCCGATGAGCACTTTAAGCGTCGGCTGGTGGGCGATCGCAGCGGCGAGATCGGGCACGACATTGGGGAATGGAATGTTCTGGCCCCACGAGCTTTTGGTCATATCCGGCTGCTTGTGCCACCACGTCCAACCCTTGCCTGCTTCGGTGGCGTTCCAATCGAAGTCAGCAAATCCGCGGCGTTCAGGTTCGCGATCCCAGCCGAGCTCGTCACGCAGATAGGCGTTGGCAAGGCTTGAATATGCGGGGTCGAGGAACGCATCGTCCACTACGAACGTCTCCTCGTCGTTCATGCGATCGAGATCGTATCCGGCGACGCGACCATCGTAACGGCCGACGATCTTCTCCTCGTCACGCAGCAGTTCCTTACGGAAGCGCATGTCTACCACGCGCAGGTCGGAATCGTAGACATACTGCTCATCGAGTCCGGTCAGTTCGGCGTAACGAGCGGCCACGCGATGCTTGGTCTCGTCGTCAAGTGAAGCGCCGGCAGCGAGCGCCAGACGTAGCGGACCGGCAGCGAAAGCGCGGGCAGCCTGCAAATGTTCCGCAAGCTCAGTGTCGGAAGCGGCGCGACCGTGGTATTTTGCAACGGATGCGAACGTCGGGAAGTAACCGATGTAGAACTGGTCGGACGTGTCGAGTGTGAACGCGTAGTCAAGAATGTTGGAGATGAGTGTAAGACCGTTAAGTGCTACGCCATCCTGCTGCAAACGGTATGCGAGCGCCGCGCCACGTGTAGTGCCATAGGATTCGCCAAGCACATACTTGGGCGAGTTCCAACGATGGTATTTGCTGAGGTATGCGCGAATGAATGCGCTGAATCCAGCAACGTCACCATCCACCGACCACAGTTCTGGTTTCGCTTCATCGAGAATTTCTGAGAATCCAGCACCGGCTGCATCAATGAACACAAGATCAGAGTGAGGAAGCAAGGTGTACTGGTTGTCTTCAAGATGATAGGGTGCAGCCGGTACTGGTGCAGCGTCAGGTACATCAATGCACTTGGGGGCGATGGAGCCCATCAGTAGGAACGTGGTGGACGATCCAGGACCACCATTGAAGATAAACGTAACCGGGCGCTCAGGGTCAGCGTTGCCTTCATCGTCGGCCAGGTTGAACGCGGTGAAGAAGATGCTTGCTGCGCGCTTGACCTTCGGGGTGTCGATCAGCAATGTGCCGACGGTGGCCGTGTAGCGCAATTCTCGGCCGTCGATGTTGGTGGAATGCCAGGTTGTGTGCTCGCAAGGCTCAGGCAGCTGCTGCTTGCTTTGCGGCTTGGATTGCGCTGTCTGCTGCTGAGGAGCTTGCGCTGCGGCACTAGCCGTCTGCTCCGTGGTCTGTTCCATACTGTCCTCCTGCCTGCGAACTATGGCACACGATGGTGCCGATGGTGTTACACGCGACTATAGGCGACTCAATACCGGTTCATGCAACCGCCACGCCGCAAGCGCAATTACCTGTTGCAACCTGTTGCACGGTATGCGACAGTTTGAAACTGTTGCGGATTCTCGGTGCGGTAATCAGTGGGAACGGATTACAGTGGATGCTAACTATTGGCAGGGAGGGACTGGTGAATATTCTCTTCGCGACGAGCGACGCAGCATTAGCGTCTGCACTGACGGGCGCGCTCACTGCTGCGGGGCATTCGGCAACTGCGGTTACTGAAGCCTCAGCGTTTGCTGACACGTGGGCGCAATCTGGACATGTTGAATTAGTCATTATTGATGACATGGTCACCCCTGAGCTGCTCAATGCGTTGCGCGCAGCTTTGCATGATCATTCTGCACTATCAGATGCTTCATCAGCACCGCAAGTACTGCTGTTGTCAACGCCACCGCACATGGCAAAAGGCAATCTTGATCGTACTGAAGAAGTGAAACGGCGTACCCCAACCCCAACAATCCGTCGCAATGCAAGCGCAACAGCGGCATCGTCGACTACTACTAGTCAGCAGCAATCAGCGAGTACCCAACCAGCTGGCACGCACATTGAGCTAACTGCACTACCTCATGCTGATGCTGTTATCGTCAAACCATTTTCTGATGCGGAACTGCTCTCGCATATTCGCGCATTAGCAGCACAAACCAGCGCTGGCCAGCAATCTTCGAACAACCCGCGCATGCTTATTCACGGTGATCTTATGCTCGATACGCTTCACAGCCAAGCGTTCTATCGTGGCGGGCAGCAACCGCTCGCACTGTCAACGCGCGAATACTTGACGTTGGAGACGCTGATTCGAGCTAACGGCGAGTTTCTTGACTTTGATGAACTGTTAGCGAAAGTGTGCGGCACTGGCTTCTTTGAGCAACGCGATGTGATGGATGGCGTCTTGTATTCGCTCACGCGCAAAATGCGTCGACTTGGCTTTTTTATCACGCAGCGCGGGCACAAATATCGTATTCGATAATCCATCGAACACTCTCGGGCACTCTTTACGTGCATCACAAAGCGATGAAGGGTTTAACCTCACATACTCATTGAGGTCAAACCCTTCATCGTGCAGCGTTAACGACTATGTAAAAGCTCAGTCCTTTTCGATGGTCTTACCAGCGGTAGCGCCAGAAGACAGGTCCTGAATCTCAGTGATCTCAAGCACCGGAATAGCAGCCGGCTTCTTAGTGCCCTTTTCTTCAGCAACCTTGACCTGTGTCTCGTAGATGTCGTCATCGGTGTGCAGGGTCACGTTGCCGCGGAAGCGGTAGCCCTTCTTCTCAGCGAGGTTGGCGACGGCGATAACCAGCGGGGAACCGTTCTGCAGGTTCTGGTAGTGCTGGCCAGCGGTACGCTCGTGGTAAGCGAGGTGGTTGTCGTCAAGCACGAACATCGACATCTTCGGGCCGAGGTCCAGGTTGCCGTCCTTGTCGATGGTAGTGATCCATGCGAGATTGTTCTCGATGAAGGTCTTCATGTCAGCGGTAAGCGTTGCCATAGCGCGTGTCCTTTCACGGTAACGAATATAAGTATGTCCTTATCCAGACTACTTCACCACTCGTGCGGCTCGCGGACAGCTGCGCCGATTGTGAAGAATCTCACCAGGCTGGTATGTGCTTTTCGCTATGTGCGGTTTAGTGCCACGCGCGCAACACGTCAGCAGGAACGCGAGCAGCATCCCAACGATAGTGCCCCGTCACCGTCATATGGCGTTGAAACGCAAGATAATCATTCTCTCGATGTAGCTGGTTCATATTGTGTAATACGTACGGGTTACCGTCCTTATCGCGCTTGTCGGAAATCACTCCAATATGCCGCGTGTGTTCAAAAACGACAATGTCACCGGGCTGCCATTGATCATGCTGCGCAATATCAGTGGTGAGCTGCTGACCATATTTGGCGAAGAACGCATCAAGCACTCCAGTACGACGAAAATCAATATTCGGGTCAGCTTTGGGTGCCACTGCCTTGTAAGTTGTTGGATCGGCGGCAATATCCGCATCGACCATAGCTTTGAGATCATAGCCAGCATTACGGAACGCACGCCACACAAGATCAGTGCATGCGCCACGATCATCCGGCGGGTAACCACCTTGATAGTAACCGTCGTCATAGGTTGGATGTGCTTGAGCGTCTTGACGTGCACCTTCAACAATATCGGCGTAATCGTCAGCACCGTTATTGTTGAAATCAGTGCTGCTTACGAGGCGCGGATAGCGTTGTGCGGCAACGTCACTCGGCATTACTGAATCATCATTCGCTGTCGTTGTTGTGTTCGCTGAACTGCCATTGCGAGCTCGTTGTACCGCCGCATTCATGAGTATTGTCAATGATCCCACAACGTTTCCACGCGTTACATGTATCCCGGCAATCACTGTTGCCACAATCAGCACAACAACTAACACCGCAGCGAGCATACGCCCTGCACAACGGCTTTGTGCTTCTTGCCCTCGACCATGTTGCATACTACCCCCCTATTAACGTGCCGCTTACGCATCGGCCATTTATTGACCAAATCAATTCATCAGCTCGATGTTTGGTCTCATGCGTTCGATGTAATCGCTACACTCAATTACAGCACTACGAACGGCATAGCCATCACACCGCCCCACGCTCGCATGACCCACAGTATGATCCTGTAAGCGTGCTGCCGCAACCGGACGTAAGGAGAATCTGTATGGAACTTATGCATCTGACCGAAGCTATGACGCATCGTCATGCAGTACGCGCGTTCAGCGATCGTCCGATTGATGCAACCGTGTTGGACGAGCTCGAGCACGCTATTAGCCAAGCAAACGCGCAGAGCGGATTACATATTCAACTCGTGCATGACGATACTGATGCGTTCGGCGGATGCCCAACGCATTATGGACGATTCAGTAATGTTCGCTATTGCATTGCGCTTATTGGCGCCGATAGTGCGGCACGTGCAAATGACGGTGGCCATGCGTTTGCAGACCTTGATGAGCGTGTTGGCTATTTCGGTGAAATGCTGGCGTTACGCACTGTGCAAGCAGGATTAGATACCGGTTGGGTGGTGCTGCACGAAACAACTGAACATGACGGCCGTTGGCAGTTCAATGATGGCGAGCGCATGCCGGCCGCATTGGCAATCGGATATGGTGCGCGACCAGGCCGACCGCATCGCAGCAAACCGCTAAGCGAGCTTGGAACAGTGGAGTCAGCAATGAACACTGTTGACCCGCTTGCTGAAGCTCCTTCGTGGTTTGTTGACGGTTTGCAAGCTGTAGCATTGGCGCCTAGCGCGCTTGGTAAGCAGCCGGTGCGGTTTACATTACTGGCTGATGGTCATGTGCGCGCTGAAGCGTTGGACGGTGTGCAGTCACAGATCTGCTTGGGGGTCGCAAAATATCATTTCGAAATTGGTTCTGGCCGAGACGGTACCGTGTTTGCCTGACCGGTGATACGAGTGATACGTGGGTGTACACGCCCGAATTGTGCAGATTTTGCTATAAGGGTGTGAGCATTCAGCGATTTTCACCGTAAGATAAGCGATTTGTGAGTCGCACCCACTAGCGTCATGCATCATGAAGAATTTTTTCAAGGGCATTTCCATGTCCTCGATTGCGGCTGGTGCACTAGCGGCGGTAACGTCGTTTCTCTTGTCGGCAAAAATCGGTATTGCCGGTTCGGTAATTGGCGTAGCGATCGGCTCGGTCGTTTCTGCAGTATCGACACAGGTATACAAGAATGTGCTGAGTGAATCAGGCAAAAAGTTGCAGAACGTCGCTGGTGCGAACGATTCGCCCACAGCAAGCGAATCTGATTCGACTGGAGCGACTGGTGAGTCGGCAACCACGACGATGCCAGCGGTTGATTCAGCACAGGACGCGGCTACCTCAACCGCCGTGCTTGATTCCACTGCAGCAGGCCAAGCTGCGACTCCTCGTGCTCCACGCACGATCGCGTCGTCTGCTGCCGAGCCACTGCTTGAAGCCGAAAGTGCTGGTCCGGATGATGCAACTCGCGTGATTGTCGGAGCATCATCAGCACTCCCCCAAACATCTCATGCTTCTGCTGGCAAGCTCCACACCGTTGCGCAAGAGCGTATCCATCGCGGGCATAATGCGAAACGTACGGCGTTGATTGTTTCGATCGCGAGCGCTTTAATCGCAGTGATTATCACCGCTGTGGTTATTCTCGCGGTAACGCAAGGCCACGGCACTGATAGCGTGGTGCGTGATTGGGTACAGCAAACTACGACGCCAACACCGCCTACACATCAAACGCCGGATGATTCTACTAGCAACGATTCAGGAACACTCTCGAATAATTCCGATTCCACCGGAACGGATTCTTCTACAACCGAAGACTCGAATGGTACTGATTCCTCTACCAACGATTCTGAATCGACCGATACGTCGAACGGTTCTGGGTCAACCAGTACAGACTCGTCTACTGGGAATACCAATGATTCCGGTTCCACAGATACGTCGAACGGTTCCAATACCAACTCTGATTCGAACGATTCGAGCAGCTCAAGTAATTCGAATAGCTCGAACAGTGGCACCAGTTCCGGTACAACATCCGGGTCTGAGTCTGGAACATCATCTGGTTCTTCAGATTCCAACTCGAGTTCCGGCTCTAACGGTTCTAGCTCATCTACTGGTACCAGCTCTGGCTCTAGTACCGGCAGTACCGGCAGCGGCACTACAAGCCAATCAACCTCAGGTTCTACAAGTACCAGTAAATAATCGCATATGACATAAGCGGGCGATCACACACCCCCTGCAACCGTAGCAATCGTTGCAACTGTTCATTGATCGCCCGCTTATGTGTCATATATTCACTCCTGCACGCGTGTCTTATACGACACGCCGGAATGGACAATAAGCACTTTTGCTGTAACCTATAACACGGCTCAGAAAGCCGATAACTCAATATGGGGCTATAGCGCAGCTGGTAGCGCATCTCCATGGCATGGAGAGGGTCAGGGGTTCGAATCCCCTTAGCTCCACAACAAAAATCCTTGAAACTTTGTGTTTCAAGGATTTTTTTATTACTTCAACTCGCTTCTCACTCCCTGTCCCCCTACGCTTATCACGCGTTGGGGCCATGCACATACATGAGCGCCGTATCGTCTTGGTAAATCACCGCATGCGGCTCAGGGTCAAGATTGAGATCCACGCGCAAGCGTTCGCCATTATGCTGGCCAGTTACGTCATACACATAATGCCGATTCTCAAGATGTACTGGCGTCGTTGTCGCATGAACAAGCCACGAGTTACGCCGACGAATGTCAATGAGCCCTTGAATCAGATGGAACATCCACTCCCCTTGCGTCGGCAGATCATTCGCCGATGCAGGAAATGCTGGTCGAATCTCATCATCACCACCAAAACATTCGCGTTTAATACCACGCATGGCCCGCTCATCGCCATAATAGATGCTCGGCACGCCACCAACAGTAAACAAAATCGTCATCGCTACCGCTGCGCCTGCGTCACCAATCTGACTTGCAATACGCGTCACATCATGGTTGCCAACAAACGTAAGCGGCGTAAACGATTGCATAAACTCGTTATGGCGTTTGAGACTCCAGTCAAGCTCCCAAAAATTGCCAGACTGTTGGCAACTCCATATTGCCTTCCACAATTCGTATTGCGTCAGTGAATCCATACCAGAATTCGCGACTATCGCCGGATAATCACCATGAATTACCTCACCCATAATCCACACGTCCGGAAATTCGCGGCGTACTTGCGGCAATACACGCGTCCAAAACGCAGGTGGAACAGCATACGCAGCATCTAAACGCCATGCGTCAGCCCCACGGCGCAACCAGTGCGTCATAACATCAGTCACCAGTTTGGCAACCGCGGGATCATCATGGTTATAGGTCGGCAAATCACCATTGCCTTCAAATTGCGCATAACCGGTTACTGTGCCAGTACTATCGCGTTCGATACTGAACATGCGTTCAGCAGCTGGATCCGCCCCAGCAAGAGCACGCTGAAATAGTGCGGAGTGATACCCGATATGGTTAAAAACGCCATCAAGCATAATGCGGATACCCCGCTGATGGCAGGTGTCAACAAGCCGATCGAACGCTGCATCATCACCGAGGCGCGGGTCAATATGAAAATAGTCAAGCGTATCGTAACCGTGACTAGTCGAATCGAAAATCGGCCCTAATAACAGACCATTCGCCCCCATGGTAATGAGATAGTCAAGCCACGGCTCCAGCTTATCGAGGCGCTGAGTGAGCGCGCGTTGAGCGTCAGATTCAGGTCTGATTGGAGCACCAGTAAAACCCAACGGGTATACCTGCCACCAGATAGTCGATTCGTTCACGTTCATGCGTTCGTCTCCTTCGGCATCTCGACGTGCTCATGAGCACACTGGCGGGTACACTGCCAAGTTCCCCTGCTGGCGCGTGTCATCGCTTACTGTTCTATCGTATGCCTTAGCTGACGCAAATCTCATATTATGGTGCGTTCGCACACGTATATGTATGAAAAAAGCCTTTGCAATACCATCGTGTGTATTGCAAAGGCTGTACTCGTCAGTATGTACGCAGTTTATGCATTCTGTGGATTTTCCCATTGCGCGCTATCCGCTGCAGCTGGACCATGATTATATTCGATCATGCGCCAGCGCAACGTGCCATCAGGCATGTCCGCTGGCACAAAGCGCGCCCAATGCGCGTTACGCATGGAAAGCGCATCAGCAAAGTCAGGGTGCGCAACTGATGAGCCGAGCAACGTGAGCGTAGTCTGTAAAATCCACGCGCCATGCGAGAAGATAAACAGATCCGTGTCGTCTCCAGCACGGTGCGCCCAATCATCAATTGCTTCAGCGCCACGCGCACCAACGTGCGCTTTTGGCTCAGCACCATATTTGAGTTCGCCACCCTGGAATGTTGCCCACGAATGATAATCCTCAGGATACTGGCGTTCAATTTCAGCCAGTTCCATGCCTTCCCATGAGCCAAAATCGCGCTCACGTACACGCGGTTCTAAATGAACTTGCAAGCCTAGCGGGTCTGCGAATGCGTGTGCGGTAGCAGCGGCACGACTCAAATCAGAAGCGACCACGAGCTGGTGACGCTCCGGATTAGGGTCAACATACAAGCGTTTCAGTGCAGCGCCCGTTTGCGCTACCTGCCAGCGGCCAGTATCGTCGAGCGGAATATCAATCTGCCCTTGAAAACAATGGCGCGCATTATATGCCGTGCGACCGTGGCGCACGAGCGTAAGCGAGCGAACATGCGACATGGCTTAATCTTCCACCGCTACGGAATCAGCGTCAGTCGCAGCTTCAGCGTCTGATGCACCACTGTGCTCAGGATGTTCCAGCTGCAAGTCGATGGTCGGGCAATCACGCCACAGGCGGCCAAGACGGTAGAATTCGCGCGCATCCTGATGCATCACGTGCACGATAAAATCACCGTAGTCAAGCAGCACCCACTGGCCTTCGCTCAAGCCTTCACGTGAACGCGGCTGAAGTTTACCGCAGTTGAGATACACGTCTTTTTCGATTTCCTGAGCGACAGCAAGTGCCTGACGCTCATTCGCTGCGGTAGCGACCAGCATGATTTCCGTGATCGCCAGCAAGTCAGACACGTCATAAGCCTCAATATCGCTGGCTTTCAGACGGTCAGCCGCTGCAGCGGCGATACGAACAGTGTCGATAGTATTTTGCGTTGCAGTCATGTTCAGCGCTCCCACTTGGGCTTCCAGCCCTCAACAATGTGCTGAGTGTTCTCCGAATATGCCATCGCGTCATCTGGCACAGCGTGACGAATAACCGAACCAGCGCCGGTAGTCACACCGTCACCAACCTCAACAGGCGCGACGAACAAGTTACCAGCTCCCACGTGAACGTTAGAGCCGATATGCGTACGATTCTTATGCACGCCATCATAGTTAGCGGTAATCGTGCCACCGCCAATGTTAGTGTGATCGCCAAGTTCAGCGTCACCCACATAGCTTAAATGCGGCACCTTCGTACCATTGCCAATATGCGCTTTCTTCATTTCAACGAAAGCGCCAGCCTTAGCTTCCTCACCAAACTCGTTGCCAGCACGCAAATACGTCCATGGGCCGATGTTCGTAGCACGACCGATATGCGACTCTTGTACGCGAGAACGCTCCACCACTGCTTCCGCGTCAACGTGCGCGTCAATCAACGTCGTGTACGGGCCGATTTGCGCGTCTTCACCGATAACGGTGTGACCTTGCAAGAAGCAGCCCGGCAAGATTACCGCATCGCGTGCGATTTCAACATCATCTTCAATCCACGTCGTCTCCGGATCGAGAATCGTCACGCCGGAACGCATCCATGCTTCGCATACGCGGCGGTTGTGTGCTCGAGACAGCGCAGCCAGCTGTACGCGATCATTCACACCTTCCACGCTGAGCGGGTCGGGGGCAGTAAACGCGCCAACAGTGCCAGCAGAACGCGCGGTTTCGAGCGCATCGGTCAGGTAGAACTCGCCCTGTGCGTTGTTGGACTTCAAGTCAGCGATAGCACGGCTGAGCAATTCTGCGTCAAACACGTAGACGGACGTGTTTACTTCCTGCACTGCAAGTTCGCTGCGGTTAGCATCTTTCTGCTCCACGATGCGCAGCACATTGCCGTCACGATCGCGGATAATGCGGCCGTAACCGGTTGGATCATCAAGCACAGTGGTGAGCACGGTAGCACCGTTGCCAGAAGCCGTGTGGAATGCGATCAGCTGCTTAAGCGTATCAGCATCAAGCAACGGCATGTCAGATGCAGCAATCAACACAGGACCAGTAATCGGACCATTGGCGTTGAGCTGGGCCATCGCGCACTGCACAGCACGGCCAGTACCGGGAATGTCATCCTGGTGAACAATGTCAACATCCGGCTGATACGAGCGTGCAGCTTGTGCAACACGATCAGCCTGATAGTGCACCACTACCGCCAGCGTTTCCGGTTCAAGCTTACTAACAGACGCCATCACACGTTCAAGGAACGTTTTACCAGCAAAAATATGCAGCACCTTTGGCTTCGACGAACGCATACGAGTACCTTCGCCTGCAGCGAGGATGATTGCGGCGGTGAGTGCCATCGATTCATTTCTCCAGTTCTCGGCCGAAGGCCGGATTGCTGCCCGGCCGCGGATTCGCGAACCGGGCGCGTGAGCTCCCCCACCTGGACTCGAACCAAGACAAAGGGTTCCAAAGACCCGTGTGCTGCCATTACACCATGGGGGAAGACGGCGAGGCATACTCGCCAAGTGTTTATTATGCCATACATGTCGACTTCGTCAAATCATGTCGGCAAAAATTAACGGCCGTTCCGCGTGCCGCGCCTCAACACATACCGGCGCAAGCGCATGAAACGGCCGCTCATGCTGCCATAATCGGCAGCAAAATTTTTTTAGGCGAACAAGAAACCTTGTCCGTGATGTTCAGGGTACGTGTCAAACAGTTCAGCAACTGAACCGTCTTCGAACACGGCGCGAATAGCGCTCGCGAGCAGCGGAGCAATAGACAGCACGGTCAGACCGTCCCAACGCTTTTCCTCAGGAATCGGCACCGTGTCAGTAAGCACGATTTCCTTGGCGCCACAGTTCTTCAGACGTTCTACGGCCGGGCCGGAGAGCACGCCGTGCGTGGCGACTACAGTGACAGATTTAGCGCCCGCGTCACGCAGCACGTGGCATGCACCAGCAATAGTGCCAGCAGTATCGATCAAATCGTCGACGAGCACACAATCCTTGCCAACAACATCGCCAACCACACGGTTAGCAACAGCTTGGTTCGGACGAGTAATATCGCGTGTCTTGTGCACGAAGGCGAGCGGACCGCCACCAAGGCGTTGCGCCCACTGTTCAGCCACGCGAATACGGCCAGCGTCCGGAGAGACAACAGCAACATTGTCCAGCTGATTCGAGAAACGATCGCGAATATAATCCACCAGCACCGGCATAGCGATGAGATGATCAACCGGACCGTCGAAGAAGCCCTGCGACTGTGCAGCATGCAGGTCCACGCTCATAATGCGGTCAGCGCCAGCGGTCTTCAGCAGGTCAAACACCAGACGGCAGGAGATGGGCTCACGGCCGCGGTGCTTCTTATCCTGACGCGAGTAGCCGAGCAGCGGGCACACGGCAGTAATAGAACGCGCAGAAGCACGCTTCAACGCATCGATCATGATGAGCTGCTCCATGATCGACTTGTTGACAGGAAGGGCGTGAGATTGCAGAACGAACACGTCCGCACCACGCACGGATTCGGTGTATCGCACGTACATCTCGCCGTTTGCGAAATCATAAGCAGTGGTTTCCAGAATATCGATACCCAGCTGCTCGGCAACATCTGCCGCCAACTTTGGGTGGGTACGACCGGTCACCAGGATGAGGTTCTTATCAGGCTTTCCTTCAAGGATTGCGCTCACCATATCTCCAAACGTTCGGCTTCGTTGAAGTGACTGACCTCATACTAACCGTTCACGCCGACTGTCAACACACCGCTGCGCGAGCGCGGGACGAAGCCGCTCGCGTTACGGACACTCGCGCAAGCCTACCGGTACAGGCCGTGCTTGCCGATGTACTGCACCACACCGTCCGGCACCAAGTACCAAACAGGCTCACTATGCGTTGCACGACGGCGCACATCAGTAGAGGAAATTGCCAGCGCGGGAATTTCCAACGTGTCAACCTTGCCTTCAGGCAAACGTACGCCTTGCGGCGAAGAGTAACCGGGGCGTGTAACCGCGACAAAGTGCGCAAGATCCCACATCAACTCAGCATCTTTCCACTGCATGATCTCAGCCACAGCATCCGCGCCAGTGATGAAGAACAGTTCTGCATCGGGATGTTGAGCACGCAAATCACGCAACGTATCGATGGTGTATGTCACTCCTGGGCGGTCAATATCAACGCGCGACACAGTAAATTTCGGGTTTGATGCGGTAGCAATCACCGTCATTAAATACCGGTCTTCAGCGTTCGTCACATGCTTATCGAGTTTAAAAACTGGCCGGCCAGTGGGCACGAAAATCACTTCGTCAAGGTCATATACCCATGCCACTTCTGAAGCGGCGACCAAGTGCCCATTGTGAATCGGGTCAAACGTGCCACCCATAATGCCAATACGCGGGCGAACATGCAGGTTGCCACGCGTAGAAAGGCGCTGCATTCCGGTTGGCTTGTCGAACGAGAGATCAGACATGCGCCGTTGCGGCTCATCGACACTCATGCCGTCTGCCCTCCAGCACGGTTTGCTTCGTCATTAGCCTCATCGGTTTCACGCTCAACATGATCAGCAGTCGTGTCGTCCGCTTGCGGATCGATCTTGCCCATGTCCTCATCCCATTCGTCCTGCACCACGCGGCGAATTTCAGCGAAAGTTGGCAACGCAAATTCAGGCTGGTACAGACGGCGCACTTCAGCCACTCGCTCAGTAACACGAATAAGCGTATCGGTCATACCATCAACATCGCCAGCGCGTTCCATCGACGTGAAACGGTGAATATACTGCTCCATCATCGTCATCTGTTCGCGCACAATACGCAGCTGATCATCATCCAAATCAACAACTTCTGGCGAATCGGTTTCTGGCCAACCGATCAATACTGCGTCTGCATATTCCAACGAAGCGCGCTGACTGGCAGAGGCAATACCATCTTCGATCTGCACAAGGAACACATACCGTACAATGCTGAGGCGCTCTGCGGCGATTTTTAATCCCAATTTAGGGTCGGCCATATCAAGATCGGGGCGCAATGCTTCAATGTGCGCAATCGAATCTGCCGCATTGTCTGCAATCATGCCGCCTGCTGGCTCGTCGCTCAAACGCTCCTGCGTATCGTTCATCGCCAATATCCTTCCCGTCCTCTCCGGCGTTGTGGATCCGTGATGATCCTACCGCCGCACCTGGCCGGTGCCGTAGCCGATCCATTTTGTAGTTGTCATTTCACGCAACCCCATTGGTCCGCGCGCATGCATCTTTTGTGTAGAAATACCAAGTTCTGCGCCAAATCCGAACACGCCACCATCAGTGAAACGAGTAGAAGCGTTCACCATAACCACGGCGGAATCTACACGCTTGGTAAATTCTTCAATCGCTGAGTAATCTTCAGCAATAATCGACTCCGTATGCCCGGTGGAATGCTCGTTGATGTGCGCAATAGCCTCGTCGAGCGAGTCAACCACTTTCACGCCCATTTCAAGCGCAAGATACTCAGTATCCCAATCTTGCGCAGTAGCAGCGAGCAGGTTCTCCCCCTCGCTCACGCAGTCAATGCCAGCGTTCGCGATAATGTCATATGCACTCTCATCAGCATGCAATGCAACATCGGCCGCAATAAGCGCCTGAGCAATAGCTGGCAAATATTGTGCAGCAACATCGCGATGAATGATGAGTTTTTCAGCCGCATTGCACACACCAACACGCTGTGTTTTGGCGTTAAGAATGATGGGAATAGCCTTATTCAAATCACCCGAGGCGTCAACGTAAATATGCACGTTACCAGCACCGGTTTCAATTACTGGCACTTTAGAATTGCGCACTACCGCTTGGATCAGGCCCGCTCCCCCGCGCGGTACCAGCACATCGATGTGGCCACGTGCTTCCATCATCGCGGTAGCGCCATCGCGACCGTATTCATCTACCGTGTCTACCAGCGCACGATCAAAACCATGGTCGGCAAGCACATCACGAATAATGGCAAGCGTAGCTGCATTAGTCCGTTCGGCCGCGTGACCACCACGCAAAATAGCCGCATTACCAGATTTAAGGCACAAGGAAGCCACATCAACAGTAACGTTCGGGCGAGCTTCGTAAATCATGCCGATCACACCAAGCGGCACGCGCGTTTGCTGCAATCGTAAACCGTTGGGCAGTCGGTAGCCCCGTACGATCTCCCCCACGGGGTCAGGCAAAGTAGCAACGTGACGCACACCATTCGCAGCAGCGGCAATACGGGGAACGTCAAACAGCAGTCGGTCGAGTTTGCCAGCATCCATGCCAGCTTCTTTAGATTCGACCATATCAAGCGCGTTCGCGCCTGCGATCTCATCAGCGCGCGCATCTAACGCATCCGCAATAGCTGTCAGCAACTCGTTTTTTGCTTCAGTATCCGCTTGAGCAAGTCCACGTTGAGCTTGAGCGGCAGCATCAGCCTTTGCACATACCGCATCGAACACATCTGCAGGTACGCAGATCTCATCGTTATTCGTCATATCCACACCTTAGCGCAAGTCGACGTCAGACCGAACAGCTCCTTCGCTGACACTATTCAGCACTTATTGTGACGCGGAGCGTGACACGGAGCGCACACCCCATATGTCGAGAACTACAAAAACGCTGAAAATCAACGTTTCTATGATGTCTCATATATAGTGCATGCGTTCCGTGTCACGCTCCGCGTCACAAAGAGTTACTTACTACGAAAGGTCACGAAGACTGGTTAAGTAACCCGATCAGTGAACCTGATCGAGACCCGGATAGAGCGGGAAGTCCTCAACAAGCTTGTCGACGCGCTTCTTGAGCGTCTCCACATCAGCAGACGGACCGGCTGCGAGCGCGGTACCGATAATGTCGGCGACTTCCTCGTATTCCTTCGGTCCGAAGCCACGCGTGGCGAGCGCGCTCGTGCCGATGCGCAGACCAGAGGCGATGGAGGCCGGGCGCGGGTCGAACGGCACGGTGTTGCGGTTGATGGTGATGCCGCAGGCAGCGAGCAGATCCTCGCCCTGCTTGCCGTCCATTTCGCTATTGCGCAGATCGACCATCACCAGATGCACGTCGGTGCCGCCAGTGAGCACAGAAATACCATTAGCCTTCACGTCGTCGGCAGTCAGACGCTCGGCAAGGATCTTCGCGCCGTCAAGCGTGCGCTGCATACGATCCTTGAACTCCGGGGTGCCAGCAACCTTGAAGCTGACAGCCTTGCCGGCGATCACGTGCATGAGCGGGCCGCCCTGCTGGCCGGGGAACACGGCCGAGTTGAGCTTCTTGGCGTATTCTTCCTTGGCGAGAATGAAGCCGGAGCGCGGGCCACCAAGCGTCTTGTGCGCGGTAGAGGAAACGACGTCCGCGTACGGAACCGGGCTCGGATGCAGGCCAGCAGCCACCAGACCAGCAAAGTGAGCCATATCAACCCAGAACTTGGCGCCAACCTCGTCAGCGATTTCCTTCATCGCCTTGAAGTCCTCGATGCGCGGGTAAGCAGACCAACCGCCGATGATCATAGCCGGGTGCACTTCAAGCGCGCGCTGGCGGATGATCTCCGGGTCGATACGGAAGGTCTCCGGATTCACGCCGTACGCTTCGGCGTGGTAGAAGCGGCCGGAGAAGTTGATCTTCATGCCGTGGGTGAGGTGTCCACCATGGTCGAGTGCGAGGCCGAGAACAGTGTCGCCGGGCTTGACAAGCGCCTGGTAGACGGCAGCGTTGGCCTGCGCGCCAGAGTGAGGCTGCACGTTCGCATATTCGGCACCGAAAAGTTCCTTAGCACGGTTGCGTGCGATGGTCTCGAGCTTGTCGACCTGCTCGCAGCCGCCGTAGTAGCGACGTCCCGGATAGCCTTCAGCATACTTGTTAGTGAGCACGGAGCCCTGCGCCTGCAGGACAGCGCGCGGCACAAAGTTTTCTGAAGCGATCATCTCAAGACCGTCCTGCTGGCGGTGCAGCTCAGCGGTGAGGATCTCGGCGATCTCCGGATCAGCCTGTGCGATTGGCGCGTTGAAAGCGTCGTTAGGGGTTTGTGCGAGCGGCGAAGCAGTCATGTGCGCTCCTATTCTTCCTTAATTTCTGTGATCGATGGACGATCCCGCGTGTGCGGTTGTGCAAAGTGTAGACCGCTCGCATGTTACGACTCGGTTCCGTCTCATATTCCCGCCATGTGTGCTTTGCCTGCCTACCGCTGACGATACACTAACGGTACTTGTCGTTATCGTCTCACTCGCGAAGGGCATTATGACCACGTTCCATTCCACGCGCAGCACCACCGACTCACTCACTTCTAAGGAAGCTATTCGTAAGGGCATCGCCGACGATGGCGGTCTGTTTGTCACTGATTCACTCGGCGAGACGAAGGTTGATATCGCTAATCTTGCCGGCCGCCCATATCAGGAGATTGCATACGATGTGTTGCATGCACTGTTGCCGGATTTCGAAGAGGCGGAGCTGAAGGCGTGTATTGCCGAAGCGTATGGTGCGCAGTGGTCGGATGAGCGTATTACTCCGCTCAAGTCTGTGGGTGACGATTATATTCTCGAGCTGTTTAACGGCCCGACCTCCGCATTCAAGGATGTCGCGTTACAGATCCTGCCGCGTTTCATGGCGCGTACCACGCCGGCTGACGGCGACGCTTCCGAGAAAATCATGATTCTGACCGCCACCTCCGGCGACACTGGTAAGGCCGCGCTGGCTGGTTTTGCTGATGCGCCGGGCACTGCGATCACTGTCTTCTATCCAGAAGGCAAGGTCAGTCAAGTGCAGGAGTTGCAGATGACCACGCAGACGGGCTCGAATGTGTCGGTCGCTGCCGTCGAAGGCAATTTTGACGACGCGCAGTCCGCGGTTAAGCGCATCTTCGGCGATCGTGAGCTGGCCAACAAACTCGCCGCAGACTCGCATGTCGTGCTTTCCTCCGCGAATTCAATCAACGTGGGACGCTTGGTGCCGCAGGTCGTCTACTACTTCTCCGCATACGCGCAGCTGCTCGAACAGCAGATCATCAACGTCGGCGACGAAGTTGAATTCGTGGTGCCGACCGGCAACTTCGGCGATATTCTCGCGGGATATTACGCAAAGCGTCTCGGCCTGCCGGTCAAACATCTGGTGGTCGCTTCCGACAAGAACAATGTACTGTTCGACTTCCTGACGACGGGCACGTACAACCGTCAGCGCCCGTTCTACCAGACGATTTCGCCGTCAATGGACATTCTCATCTCCTCGAATTTGGAGCGTATGCTCTACTACTTCGCTGAAGGTGACACGCGTCTGATTGCGATGCTGATGAACGATCTGAAGAACTGGGGCACGTACGAAATCCCGGACGACGTGCTTGCGAAGATCCGTCACCTGTTCGGCTGCGGCTGGGCGAACGAAGATCAGGTACGCGAGATGATCGCCGACTGCTGGAAGAAGAACCATTACGTGATCGACCCGCACACCGCGTGCGCGTACTATGTGGCGCAGCAGATGCCGCGTGACCCGCTCACTCCTCGCGTGATTCTCGCAACCGCGAGCCCTTACAAGTTCCCGCGCGTGGTCAACGAGTCGCTCGGCTTCGACGCGACCGGCACCGACTTCGAGTGCATGGACGTGCTCTCTCGTGAAACCGGCACGACGGCCCCCGCCGCGCTGCGCGGTCTCGAGCACACTGACGTGCGCTTCAACACGGTCGTACCAATCGACGGCATGGAAGGCTTCGTAGAGCAGGCCGCCAAGGCGCTGTAAGGCTTAGACCCATTCGTTCGCGTTCGCGAGCACCATATCAGGTTGGCAAGAGGACTCCCTTGCCAACCTTTTTCATGCCTCAATAAGACTGTATGACAGCACTCCAACGAATACGACAACTGGGCCGAATCCACGCCACCAAGTCAAGGAGGACAAGCACATGACCGATAAAGTCACTAGCTACCATCAGGCACGCCAGATCTTCCGGGAAGCGACCGGAATCGAGGCAAGCATGGAAGGCGGGGAAGACGACGAGTACTTCTCCGTGCTGCCAATCGACTTCCACCTCCAACCCATCGATGATTGCGCGTGGTTCGTGAACAAGAAGACCGGCAAGTTCGAACGCCGGTATGCCTCGCCGCTCATGCCCGAAGGCTTCGGCGACAACATGTACTATCGCGACTTCAAGCCCGTTCGGGACGTTGAGCTGGAGGGAAGCGAATCAGAGAACAGCGGAGACGGCCAGCAGGGCCAGTGAGACCGCCGGGAACGCGAACTGCTTGAGGGCCGCTCCACGCTTGTCGGGACTGCCGGTGAACAGCACCAGCGCGGCGAGAACCATGGACATGGTGCCGGCGATCATCAACGTCACGCCGGCGACATGCTGACCGGCGAAGACGAGCGCCGCGCCGATCATGGCCATGAGACCGAGAAACAGATTGTAGAAGCCCTGATTGTAGGCCATCTCACGTGTCGCCTCGGCCTCTTGGATCGAGGGGATGGAGAATGTCTGCATGGTCTTCCCGTCGGTCCATCGGAAGGATTCAAGGATGAAGATCAGAACATGAAGCAGTCCGGCGAGAACCGCGAACAAGCACGATGCCACGAGCATATGCATTCCCTTTCCACACGAAGCAAAACACATACAGCGTAGCAACCCTTCTGTAAGAAACCTCTCAGCAAGCCATCACGGATGCTCCGTGGTGGCTTTTCTTATGCCCGGATTCGGGCGGAAGGAGGCCGCATGGCCAAAGACAACAGCGCGCCAAACGCTGAAGACGAACAGTCGTGTTCGCCGCCGACAGCATCGTCATCCTCGTCGCGCCAGCCTTGTTGTAGGCGTTCAAAAGTACATCCCCGCCGGCTACGTGGGCTTGACCAGTCTCGGTGTGAGCATCCTGCTCGGCGTCATCGCCATCGCCGCCACCAACGGCTTCCACGGCTACGGCTGGGGCATCGTCCTCACCGGCGTCATCGGCGTCGCACAAGCCGTCTACACCTTGGTGAACCAAGCGTTCAACGGCAAACTCAGCAAAGACAGCGAAGCTAAATAAAAACAAGGAGTTAAGCCCGTCTCGTGTTGTGCGCGAGACGGGCTTAACTTGTGCGAGAGCCCCCGAAAGGCTATTCAGTGCCCATTCCAAATCCCTTGTTCACCGGTTCGTCGGGTTGTGGCTTTCTTCGGCGGGTTGGCGGAATCAGCCCGACGCCGGTGTTTTTCGGAAAATGGGCCGGTGTTGTCAGTTCCATCCGCCGACGAGTTCGAGGCAGCAGTGGCCCGTCACCGAGTGTCCTCGGTAGGTGCCGGCCACTTGGCTTGCGCCTTCGTATTTGCGGCCGGAGGGGTTCGGCGAGGCGATTTCCTGTTCGTCCATGATGGACGTGACGGTGAGTTTCGCTTCCCATTCGGGGATGGAGATAGTCCATCCGGTCGGGTATTTCATGCCGGTCACAGGACTTTCCCACACGTTGAAGGAGTCGTCGACCATCGGATCCACGCCGGTAAAGGATTGGGTGCCGTCTTGGTGCAGGACGCTGGCCCAGCAATGTTCGCTGCCGGTGGCCAGTTCGGTTACACCCCATAGGCTGATCACGTCGGGATCGTTGTCGAAGCAGAGGTTCATCCACAGCCATTTGCAGTTGTAGCCGTCCTTGAGGCTTCTGCCTTTGGGCATGCCGGCGAACTGACGGTCCATCCATACCATCCCCTCCACCTCGTGGCGCTGGCCGTCGAGAGTGATAACGCCTTTGGCGGCCATGTGCGGGAACGAGTATTGGTAGTTGGGTACCCCGGCGATCTGGAAGTAGCCGGTGCCGAGACTGTAGAGTGGGTATCCGGTGCCGTGCAGGTCGAGGTAGATGGATCCGTCCGGCATGGCCGATGCGATGCGCATGTTGTCGAGGTCGCCTTCGATGACGTCCTTGTCGGTGTGGATGTGCAGTCCCTGGCCTGCGACTTGTCCTCGCCTGACCTTGTAAAAGCGGTCTTCGTGACGGTAGATGCGTCCGGTCTCATCGGTGATGGACAGCACGCTGTTGATCATGCGCACCGGCAGGTATTTGGAGAGCTGCAGGACGCTGACGTGGTACATGAAGTCAAGGGTGTGTCCGTCCGCTTCGAAATGACCGACCCAGAACCATGAGTTGCCGGCTTTGTCGGTGCGTATGAATGTGTCTTGGATGGGATCCACCAGCGGTTCGGTGCCGTGGTGGAAGGTGCGGATGTTGTGGGTCAGCGAGTTGTTCGTGGTGTTCATCATGTCTCGTTTCGTTTTGGTTCCGTGTCTGTTGATGCGTTGTCGTTTCGGTCACTGTCCGACGAGAGTCCGTTTCGTCGTGTCTCGGTGCGTTCGAGTCGCCAGAAGTGCCGTGACGAGGGCGGCCGCGAGGATGACCGCGATGGTGGCGAATGCCAGCGTCGAGCCGAGTATGGATTGCGCGTGTCCGGTGGCGGTGGGCGCGAGGGTGGTGGACAGTGCGGAGATGGATACGATGAGGGCTGTGCCCATCGAGGAGGCGATCTGTCCGACGGTGTTGGTCACGCTTTGCGCGTGTCCGATGTTTTCGTTGTCGAGCGCGTTGATGCCCCAGGTGTTCACCGGGGTCATGGCGAACATGAGTCCCGTGTAGAGCACGGTGTAGGCGCATGCCGTGAGGATGACCGAGGCGTCCGCGCCGAGCAGAGCCATGAGCACGCCGCCGATGGTCATGACCGTCAGGCCGGGCAGGGCGACCTTGCGGATACCGTATTTGTCGAACATGCGGCCCGAGACGATGCCGCAGCATGCGCCGATGAGGGCGCCGGGGAGCATGGCGAGCCCACTGGCGGTGGCGGATGCGCCGAGCACGGTCTGGATGAACATCGGCACCATGACGTTGCATCCCATGAGGGCCGCCTGCATGCATGCCACGATGATCACCGAATGCGCGTAGGTGCGGTTGTCGAGGATGCCGACGCGCAGCATCGGTTCCTTCGCCTTGAGCTGTCGGCGCACGAACACGGCCACGAGCAGTACGCCGATGACGATCAGCGCGACGGTGAGCATCATGTTGCCGGTGGACGTGAACGTGGACAGCCCGTACAACAGGCATGCCAGACCGACCGAGGAGAGCAGCACGGAGACAAGGTCGAACGCGCCCGGCTGGAAGCCGTCGAAGTTGCGCAGGTAGACGGCGGCCAATGCGATGACGATCAGCGAGACTGCCGCCATGATGACGAACAGCGTGCGCCAGCCGAACGAGTCGATGATCACGCCGGAGATGGACGGGCCGAGCGCCGGGGCGAAACCGACGACGAGTCCTGTGATGCCCATCGCCGTTCCTCGGCTTTCCTTGGGGAACACGAGCAGGATCACCGCGGTGACCATCGGCATGATCGCGCCGGTGCACAGGGCCTGCAACACACGGCCGACCATGAGCAGGGGGAAGGTCGACGCGAACGCGGCGACGAGACTGCCGGCCGCGAACAATGAGATGCATCCAATGAACAGCCTGCGGGTGGAGAAGCGTCCCATGAGGAACGCGGCGAGCGGGATGACCATCGCCTCGACCAGAGAATAGCCGCTGGACAGCCACTGAACGGTGGTGGAATCCACCCCGAGGTCCTTCATGATGGACGGCAACGCCGGCGTGACCACCGACATGTTGAGCACGGCCAGCAATGTGCCCATGAGCAGCACGATGACCATGATCCATTGTTTTCTGTTGATGCCAAGTTTCACAATAACACTCCGATAAGCAATAGTTATTGATTATTCAACGAGCATCAATTATTATCGAAACGCAACGGACGGCAACCACCGATATGCGACATTCCTCGCTTATGCGACGATTTGCCCGAATCGTCGCATAACACTCGGCTTATGGTCGGCGAGGGAATGACGCCACCGGCAAACGAACAGACGAAAGGGGCATGATGACCGATCTACGCATCGTCAAGACCCGCAAGGCGATCCGCGAGGCGTTTCTGCGCCTGCGGGCATCGGGAGTTCCGGTCTCGAAGGTCAAGGTCAAGGACATCTGCGACCTTGCGCTCGTCAACCCGAGCACGTTCTACAAGCATTACCTCGACGTATACGACCTCAACGACAAACTCGAGGACGAAACCATCGACGCGATGCTGGAGCATTACCCAGACAAGGACAAGATCCTGTCCGATCCGCTCGCGTTCCTCAACGGCTGGAGACCGGCCGTCGACAGCCAGATCGACGATTTGCGCATCCTGTTCGGCGACCGCCCCGAAGTCATGTTCCGCAAGATCGAGTCGATGCTCGTCGAACGGTATTCCGCCCATGCAGCGAACGAGCACGAGCGCATCGCCGCCGTCTTCTCCATCGCCGGGACGCTCCACTCGCTCGGACTGCTCAAGCTGGAGGGCGGACAAAGCGACGACGAGATCATCGCGGCGGTCGCCGAAAACCTCAACGCCATCGCCGCGCGTATTCCCGGCGGGCGATGACGAACACCCCCTATACGAATCAACGGCATCATCACACGGATACTCTTTAATCATCTAGTCGATCATCATGGAACAGATAACAGAACGTCATCCCATCCCCTCGTCGGCATCGCGATTCGCCGCATCGATACTGACCGCGCTGGTCTTCGTCGTCGCGCTGAATCTGCGAGCCCCGCTCACATCCGTCGGCCCGCTGCTGCCCACGGATAGGGGCGTCCGAACATCTCAACGCGACGATGTAGGGTCTGCTCGGCTCGTTGCCTATCCTCGCGTTCGCCGCCGTCTCCCCGATGGCGCACCGGGCCGCCGGACGCCTACTTGCGCGGAGATCCCACAAAATACACCGGCTGATAGAGTCACGATCACCATCCAACTCACCGTCGACGAAGATCAATACTTCTTGGCGAGGAAATACGCTCTCGAGCACAATGCCACGTTAGTCGAACTCCTGCAGAAAACAATCAAGGAATACGCCGCGTCCGCAGCCAAGACGAAGGCGGAATGATATAGCACATTACGCCATGCAACTGTATGAGTTGAGAATCAAACGCAAACCGACGCGGCGGCAACGGTAGCTTCCTGTCTAAAGCCCGCACTTAATGTTCGCCCGGTTGGCGAGCATTACCGCAAAACCAGCTGGAGTACAAACCGCATCTGGTCGGTTCAAAAATATCCCAGTCTCAATCGAAATGGATGTCGTCGCCGAATAGTCTCTTCCACGCACCGACGACTTCATCAAATCCTCGAACCAACGCAGCCTGTATTAGGCGAATATATTTGGATGGCACTTTGCCATGATTATGTGACAAGGTCACGGTGCCGTCTGCGTGCAATACAAACCTAGCTATGTCGCGTCGATTGCCCTGCGCGACATGCACATGGACACCATGTTCCCGATCCAAGGTGCTGAAGTAGATGCTGTATCCGGCGAGGAAAAACACCTCAGGCATTGGCGTATTCCCGATCAATGGCACGAAAATCATCGATCATCGGCTTCATTTTTCCATACCAATGGTGTAGGAATGACTCCCCTTCTTTGCCAAAGGTGGAAGACAGGATGTTGCCATGGTCATCCAAAGTAGCGGTTCGGTCAAAACCAAGCTCGGAGACGACCATCGTGGTGTCATCCCATTGGGTTTTGATGCCATCAATGATGAACACGTTCTCTTCAGGCATCATCGTCTCCTTTCACCTTGTAACGCATCCCATGATACGCATTGCGCACGTCGTTCATCAATCGCGAATCCTGCTTCTGCGAGACTATTCCATGGATTTTCCGTAACGACCACCCTCGCCGCCGGCATCGTCGCTCTCGTCACGCCCACACTCGTGCAAGCGTTCAAAAAGCACACTCCACGGTCCTCATGCCCTCGATGCGAGCGTGTACTGCTCGGCATAATCGTCATCTCTGCCACTTATAGCGGCTAGATGCTGGCCCTTCGGCTTCTGTCGTCTTTTCTTAGCTACACTTATCGCGATAAGTGTAGCTAAGAAAAGAGAAAACCACACTTGGTGACACATCCGCGCACCGCCATACCGCCATTGACGACTCGAATATCTTCAATTGGAGACCGATCATGCACGTCAATAGACAAGGTCGGCTCAACCCGTTCAACAAGGCGATGGAAGAACTTCGACGCAGCACAACCGAAACGGCGACCGAAAAGAAAATCCCCGGGGTTTCATGATATTTCGCATGAGTGACGTTCCGGGGCATTCTCTTGTAATGTAACCTTATGAGTCTTGAAAGTCAAACCGTCACGCTTACTGATCTGCAACGATGGTTCTCCGCCGAACGTATGAACACTTATGTTCGTTCCGCTGAGGTTACTGGCTGCGATGCGGTTGACCTGTACGTATGGAACGGTAGGATCTCCAAGGCCTTGCTTGAGGACATCGCGCATGTAGAGGTGCTGCTGCGCAACTTCATATCTGCCCGTCTCACTTTGGCCAGCGGTCGAGACGACTGGTACAAAGACGATGCACAGTTTCGGTTCAACTCGTCCAGAACAAAACGATTCGAGAACTCTGTGGCAGAGATTGAACAGCAGATACGGCATACAGGCAAGCCGGTTACTCCAGGTCGGGTAATCGTCAACATGTCACTTGGCTCGTGGTGTTTCCTACTTTCCTCCAGACTGGAGCAGACCGTATGGAAGGCATTACGCAATCCAACCAACGGCGGCATGCCGAACTATCCGCTGCGCAAGCGTCTCGTGTTCGAAAACCATGCCAAGATGATGCGAGACCTGCGTAACCGTCTATCTCATCAGGAGCACATCGTGCTTGACGATCTCGCCGCAGAGAACCGGTATCTGGATGAACAATACGCCAATCTTGATTGGATTGCTCGCGTCATCGATCCAAAAGCCGCCGACTGGATTCATAATCAGTCACGAGTAATGATGGTGCGTACAGAACGCCCATAACTCCTACCGGTCTCTGCAGCGCGGTCATTCCGCCTCATCCGACTGGAAGACGATCATGCACGGCGGCCATCGTCACCGCTATTCCCGTTACTACTTGTCGACTGCAGAGAACCAGTCGGTTTTGTCCGGGATGAGCTTGAGGTTGATTTGCTTGAGGACGGTGTATTCCTTGAGACCATCAAGGCCACCGTCCACGGTCGTACCGGACTGCCGGTGAGGGCTGACTGGCACACCTTGCGTATCATCCATGTACGTGTTCACATACATAATGCCGGTATCAACACCAGCGCATACGCGCAACGCACGGCCCATATCCGTCGTGAACACTCCCCCGGCAAGACCATAACAAGTACCGTTGGCCAAGCGCACAGCCTCATCTTCATCCGCGAAAGTCTGCACAGTCAATACCGGCCCGAAAATCTCCTCCTGTACGACGCGCATGTTCTGAGTACAATCTGTCAGCACCGTCGGCTCGACGAAATAGCCTTGCGCAAAATCACCGACGGTGATTCGCTTTCCACCAATCAGTACGTGAGCGCCTTCCTCCTGCCCGATGCGAATGTAATCCAGCACGCGGTTCATCTGCTTCTCGGAAACCATCGGACCGAATTCAGTGTCCGGGTCAAGCGGCATGCCAATACGAATCTTCGCAATACGCTCCTTGAGTATATTCATTACCCGCTCGTACACGCCCGCTTGCACAAGCAGTCGCGAGCCAGCGATGCACACCTGCCCTTGGCTGAGGAAAATGCCGAACATGAGTCGGTCCACGGCCACATCCAGATCAGCATCATCGAAGATGATGAACGCTGACTTGCCGCCTAATTCCATCGAAAAGCGTTTGACGCTGGTCGCAGAATGTTCGATGATGTCACGGCCTGTTTCCGTGCCTCCGGTGAACGTGATCTTAGCAATATCCTTGTTTGCGGCGAGTGCCGTACCAACTTCGTTACCGGAGCCGAGCACCAAGTTAACACTGCCCGCGGGGAAACCAGCTTCGGCCAAGCATTCGAACATCATCGCTGTGGCAACCGGTGTAAGGGATGATGGTTTAACCACTACGGTGTTGCCCGCGGCCAAGGCGGGTGCCATGCCGGCTGCTGTGGTGCCCATCGAATAATTCCATGGAGCCAATACCGCGCACACGCCCAATGGTTCGCGGATGGTCACGGTCATCAGATCACCGTTTGCAATCGAAGAGCTACCCTGTAATTCGTGCACCAGTCCGGCGTAATAGCGGAATGCGCCGCTGGCTGCGTACACGTCATCGTATCGGGTTTCGCGATATACGCGCCCCATGCTGTTAGTTTCCGCAACCGCTAGTTCTTCCGCGCGCGATTCAATGAGATCGGCGGCTTTCGTCATAAGCTCTGCACGCTCATCGGGCGTTAGGGTGCGCCATGGAGAACCTGGTTCGCATGCTTTTTTAGCTGCCGCAACAGCCGTGTTGACATCATCGGCATTACCACGTGTTGCTTGCGCTACTACGCGCCCATTGGCGGGATTGATAATATGCGTGACTCGACCAGATGCAGATTCAACCCATTGGCCATTGATATACATTGTGATTACGTTCATTACTATTTCCCCTGATGATGCCGTCGGTTAAACATCCCAAGAACATCCTCAGTCTACTGCGCTGTAATAAACCCAATCACACCCCCGTCATCCCCTATTCCCCGTTGTCTTATAGAATCCGTGGCGCATCGGCGAAATCGAAGAGGACGCCGTCGGCGATGTCGCAGATAGCGGTCCAGTCGGCGTCGGAGGAGTCGTCGTGCATGGCCCAGACTTTCATACCAGCGGATTTGGCGGTCTGGATGGCGAGCAGTAAATCTTCGAACACCGTGCAGTCGGCTGGCGCAACGCCGAGCCGCGAGGCAGCCAGCAGGTATACGTCAGGCTTGTCTTTGCCAACATCACCTGCATCGTCAACACTGACTGTTGTGTCAAAAAAATCAAGGATTCCAACATGCTTCATAGCTGGTTCGCGCAATGAGGGCGGCAGCGAAGTCGCTACGGCGAGCTTCGCGCCGGTGCTCTTGAGATGCCGCAAGTATTCGACGGCATGCGGCTTGGCTTCAACCACTGTTGAATAGGCAACGCGTGCCATGTCATCCCATTCGGCCATCAGCTGCTCAGGGGTGTCTGGCAGATTAAATCTCGCGATCGTGTATTCAGCAATCTGCTGGAACTGCATCGAAGCAACCTTGATCATGTAATCCGCTGGCACTTCGATGCCACGCCGCCCAAGGAAATCAATGTCAACCTGATCCCACACACCCATTGAGTCGAGCAGTGTGCCATCGAGATCGAAAATAGCGGCCTTGCCAGCGTTGACGGCGCTGATGGCGGCATTGGTCGTCATGCGTTCATCCTTTCAGTCGTGAATCAGCAAGCAGTTCACGCGCATGGTCAAGCGACGCTTCGGATTCGGAACCTGAGAGCATGCGTGCAATCTCATGAACGCGCGCATCGTCTCGTACTTCAGCCACGGTGGTAATAACACCTAAATCGTCATCATCCGCATCCGGCGGAATTTTGGTCACTACAAACTGTCCATCGGCCCAAGAGGCAACTTGTGCCAAGTGCGTGACTACAATTACCTGTGCTGAACGCGCGAGACGTGCCAAACGCCGCCCAAGCTCGACCGCAGCCTTGCCGCCAACACCGGCGTCAACCTCATCGAAAATGAAGGTCATATCAGAGCGAACGGTCTCAGTACGATCGTGATTATCGCGCTGACTATCAGCCTTGTTCCCCGCACGCATATCCGCGGCTGAAAGCTCCAATGCGAGCATCAGACGGCTTAATTCGCCACCCGACGCACTTTTGCCCATTGGCAATTGCGGAGAGCCTTCATACGGAGTGAAAAGGAACGCGATATCGTCGCCACCGTTAGCGTCAAGCGCAGTATCGCCAGTTCGCGGGGTAACACGAATATCAAGCGCAGAACCTGCCATAGCCAAGGATGCTAATTCATCAGTGACACGCGTTGACAAACGTTCTGCTGCTGCAGTGCGCGCTTGACTCAGCTTGCCAGCCGCAGCAACAGCCGTTTTGCGTAACCGTTCTCGCTCAGCTTCAAGTTCGGCGATTTTTTCAGGCGACGCATCAAGATCTTCAACATCAAACACTGCTTTATCTCGCCACGCGATCACGTCGGCAAGCGTCGGCCCCCAACGCCTCGTCAGTTCGCCTAGCTCATGAATTCGTGAGTTAATCGTGTCAAGGTCTTCAACGCTTTCCTCATCATCTAACTCTTGCGTGAGCGAGAATACAATGTCTGACAGGTCAGCGTTCAATGATTCAAGTCGATCAGCTAACTCGTTGAAATCACCGTCAGCATGAATACCGCGCAATGCGTCAACTGCGCGATTTAACAAGTCGGATGCGCTCATCTCATCAGAGTCAACACTCACCTGTGAGGCATCCAATGCGGCTAGAGCACCAGACACGCCTTGCGCAATATCAGCAGCGTTTTCAATACGTGACCGTCGAGTTTTCAACTCCTCATCCTCACCGGGTTGCGGGTTCACTCGATTGATACGCTCAATAGATTCGCGCAGATAATCAGCTTGCTGACGTGCGGAAGATTCTTGCGTTCGCATACGCTCCAAACGCACATCCATATCATGTAATGCGTTCCACGCTTCACGATATGCAATAAGCTCAGTATCATCACCGGATACGGCATCAAGAAATTCGCGCTGTTTCGCCGCTGAAGCGATACGCAACTGGTCGGTTTGCCCGTGAATCGTTACCAGTTGAGACGCGATATTTCCCAACACCGCTCGCGGTACGCTGCGACCGCTTAATACCGCTCGCGACCTACCAGATACCGGCACCGTACGCGATAAAAACAATTCGCCATCATCTGGTTCAACACCAGCCTCACGTGCTGCTTGAAGCACTGGCGAGACTGCTCCAACCGCAAACACGCCTTGCGCCCATGCTTCGCGAGCCCCAGTATGCACACGCCCCGAATCAGCAGTACCGCCAGAAATCAGCCGAATAGCGCTCAATAGCATTGACTTACCAGCGCCAGTTTCACCGGTGATGGCGGTCATGCCAGGTGCTGGCGTTAACAATGCTTGATGAATAGGACCAAGATCATGAATCTCTAGTTCCTCAAGCATTCACAGCTCCTGTCCGATTGTTTTGCTCAGTCGCCCCGGACCCAGCCGCAGACCGACCAGTATCCGTACCAGCTCCCCCGCGTCTTGCAGCCCCACCGCGCGCATGCTCACGCCAACCAACTACCGGCAAATCAAACTTAGTTACCAAGCGATTCGTGAACGGCACTCCGGACAGTCGTGCAAGTCGCAGTGTGCTTTTTGATTCGCGCACCTGAATACGCGTTCCCTTCGGCAGCGCGCACTGACGGCGACCGTCGCAACAAATCCACCCTTCAGATGAGGAATCTTCAAGAATATCCAGCTCGAATGTTGAACCAGCGCCAATAATCAGCGGGCGAGCAAAAAGCGCGTGCGCTGCCAATGGCACCAGTTGTAATGCTTTCACATTCGGCCACATAATCGGCCCGCCAGCCGAGAATGCGTACGCCGTTGAACCTGTAGGTGTGGAAACAATCACGCCATCACACCCAAACGAGCTCATTTCCACATCGTCTACGCGAATTGACAATTCCACCATTTTGCCGCGGTCTGCTCGCTCTACAGTAATGTCGTTTAGCGCCCAATCTTCCAACGGCTTATCAGCACCCGGCATCCACACATCTACGTGCGCGATCATGCGCTCGTCAATGGAATAGTCGTGTGCGGCAATCCGTCGAATCGCTTCACTCATTTGGAAGCTTTCAAACTCCGCAAGAAAACCAACGTGGCCAAGATTCACGCCCAAGATTGGCACTTGCGTACAATGCACGAGTTCAGCCGCTCGCAGAATCGTGCCATCGCCGCCCAGCACAACCACAATCTCGGTATCTTCATCTACCGTGCGCGTCACACCGCCAAACGCTGGCGCTTCAACATTGTCAATAATCGACACGTCAAATCCAGCACGTTGCAACTGTGCCACTGCTTCAGCAACTACGGTTCCAGTTTCACGAAGACGCGAGTGCGTCACCACCACTGCATGACGTACATTAACCATCGCATCCCCCTTGCCTGCAGGAATCCAGAACTGTATTTATCCTATCTGAACCAAGCGAAATTTCGAACAGCTGTTCGCATGACACGCCGCCTGCTTATTAGCGCCACGCCGTAGCACCGCCCATCGCATACTGCCATAGCATGCGCGTAAATGTATTACTCCAGGCCGTGACTAGAATAGTGTCGTTGCACACCCGCCTGTGACGAACATAGGCAATGACGAAACATATTGAGATGTACAAGGAGAGAGGGGCATGTCGAACCTCGTCTTTGACGAATCCTCCTCCAATCGGGAGGCTTCACGCGGCTACGCATGGTGGTTCTCTGGCGACACGTTTGAGAAAGCTGCCGCGGAGGAGCACACGCCGCGCAAACGCGATCTGCTTCATCACTTGACTTCACATCCTGGGCGTTTGACCATCATCTATTTTCTGTTGTTGGTGGTTATTTCTACAACACTGCTATGTTTGCCAGCAGCTTCGCATGGCGATGAGCCAACACCATTTATTACCGCGTTCTTTACCGCTGTTTCTGCACTGTCAACTTGCGGTATTTCGATTGTGAATACCACCACGCACTGGACGTTGTTCGGCCAGGTGGTGTTATTGATTTCTGTGCAGATGGGTGGTTTAGGCGTTATGACGTTTGCGTCGTTAATCGCCTTGGCAGTCAATCATCACATTAAAGCGTCACAGCGATTACTGACCGCGAACGAACTCGGTACCACTAAACTTTCCGAAATTAAAGGCGTGCTTACTGTGGTGATTACCACCACGTTCGTCATCGAGACTATCACGTTTTTTGCTCTGTTCCCCGGCTTGTTACATATCAATGAAGGCGATATGCGCAACAGCATGTGGGAAGCATTGTTCTTTGCGGTGATGTCGTATAACAATGCTGGTTTTACACCGGATAACGTGGGTCTTCATGTGAATAATTGGGCGGTTGGCATGCCGATTATGCTCTCCGCTTTTTGTGGCACGTTGGGCTTTCCAGTGTTGCTGAATCTTATGCGATGCATTCGTCATCACACGCCACCGAAGCGTTGGAGCTTGCATACCAAGATCACGTTAGTGACAACGTTCTGCTTGGTACTGACTTCACTTACTTGGTTTTTGTTGGTGGAGTGGGATAATCCGTTCCTGTTTAAAAACGCTGATGTTGAAACGCGTATGCGGTATGCCGTGGTGGCCGCAGTAATGCCGCGTAGTTCTGGCTTTGATCTTTCGTGGGTGCCGCAAGTAAGCGAGCCAACCAAGGTGTTCATGAGCATCATCATGTTTATTGGTGGTGGCAGTACGTCTACTGCTGGCGGTATTAGAGTCACTACGTTTGCGATGATTATGCTGGTGTGTCGCGCAGCATTCACGGGGCATAAGGACATTAACGCTTTTCACCGTCGTATTCATACGCAGGCTGCGATGACTGCTGTGAGTATTACTACCGCGTGTTTTATGGTGGTGTTGGCTTCTTCTATTGCCTTGATGTTGGTGACGAATTGCTCGCTGACTGACGCGATGTTTGATGCGTGTTCGTCGTTTGGCTTGGGTGGCTATTCGGTGGGTGTAGCGCGTGAGGATAGCCCTGCAGCATTGTGTATTCTCGCGCTTGCGATGGTGATTGGCAGGCTTGGACCGATGACCATTGCGTATGCGATTAGTCGTCCGCGCGCGCTGGAAGCGGTGCGTTATCCGAGTGAACCGATTGTTGTAGGGTGACGCGCTGTTTGCATGGTTTGCGCGCGGCAAGCTTGTGCGCATAGGATGTGAACAGAAACGTTAAGGAAAGGGTTCGCCGATTATGGCTCACAGCAATAGAAGCGTTTTGGTGGTGGGACTTGGCCGTTTTGGCAGTTCGGTAGCGACCACGCTGGATGCGATGGGGCAGGATGTGCTGGCTGTTGATAAGGATCCGGAACTGGTGAACCGGTGGTCGTCTCAGGTGCCGACTGTGCAAGCTGATATGACTGATGTGCTGGCTGTTGAGCAGTTGAATGCTTCTGATTTTGATACTGCTGTGGTGGCTATCGGCGATAGTGTTGAAGCGTCGGTAATTACTACTGGTAATTTGTTGGATGCTGGTATTAGTGACTTGTGGGCGAAGTCAGTGTCGCAGCAGCATGCGCGTATTTTGCAGCGTATTGGTGCGCGTCACATTATCAATGCTGAGACGGATGCTGGTAAGCGTGTGGGGCACTTGGTGAGTGGCAATTATCTTGATTACATTGAAATTGAGGGTGCTCACACAGTTGTGAAGATTCACACTCCCCCGCACGTCGTTGGTTATTCTATCGAAGATGCGAAAGTGCATGAACGCTACGCGATTACCGTGGTGGGTATTAAATCTCCCGGCAAAGAGTTCGAATACGGTTCCAAAGAGCTCATCATGCACCGCAACGACGAACTCATCATCATGGGCAAAGAAAACAATATTGATAAGTTTATACGAGGCTAAGGTAAAGCCCTTACGCCTTGTTAAGGGCACGTGCATACAGCAAATACTCCACATTTCCATATGTACCCTCAATAGGCGAATCGCATGTCGCCACAACCTGCAAACCGTGCTCTCCTGCACATTGCACAACATCGCGCAGCGCCTGTTCGCGCAATGCAGGATCTTCAACGATGCCATGCCGGTCGAGCCCTTCACGGCCGACTTCAAACTGTGGTTTGACCAGTAGCACGATATGCGCGCCGGGGGCAGCAATGCGCGCAATAACTGGAATCACGTAGGTGAGCGAAATAAAGGATACGTCGGAGACGATCATCTGTGGCCGGTATGGCAGACTGTCAGCGGTAACATCGCGAATGTTGACGCCGTCCATGCGTATCACGCGAGGATCATCGGCGATGCGCGCGTCAAGCTGATCGTGGCCAACATCGAGGGCGATGACTTGTGCTGCGCCACGGCGTAGTAATACTTCAGTAAATCCTCCGGTGGAGGCGCCAATATCAAGGCAGTGCAAGTCTCGTGGACTGGTCAGTCCTTGATCTGCAAATGCGTCGAAAGCTCCTACGAGCTTGTAGGCTCCGCGTGACACGTAATCGTCACCTTTGTCTACGGTGATTGGCGCGGTTGCGGTTACGCTCATGGATGATTTTGCAGCGGGTTTGCCGTCGACGAACACGTGACCTTCGCGAATGAGCCGTTGTGCTTTTGATCGGCTGTCGATAAGGCCAAGGTCTACGAGCAGCGAATCAAGTCTCGGCATATCGGTCTCCTGTGTGCGAGTTTGTTGCTTATTGGCTTGGTATTATCGTGCGCTATTTGATGGTATCGAGTTCGTGGTTGAGCTGGTCAAGCACAGATTTGAATATCTCAATGCGTTGAGCGTCGTCTGTACTGTCGATATTGGCAAGTTGCGGAAAGCGCTGTGTCACGTCACCATGCTGCGTAGAAGATTGCGTGTGAGAAGAGTCATGACTGGTGTTCGTGTGTTCACTCACATCGTTGACCATAGTTGACTCCTTACTTACGCGTGCACCCGCCAGCGGGCAATGCCACGGCGGGTACACGGTAATGATCTCGTTTATTTACAGTGCAAAATCAGGCAGTGTAATTGCTGTCGGATTACCACCATGATCGGCGTAATCCCACATTGCATTGCAGGCAGCACGCAGCGCATTCATCGAACTAGTATCACTGACGGTCAGCGTACTAGCCACTGTATCGAGTTCTGCGGTTGCGTCACCACACTGCCATACACCATCTGCATTCTGGCTGACGGCTGGCTGTGCTTCCAGCAGTCCGCGCAAATCCTTAACGATATACGTGGGGCGCAAATGTGCGGGAGCGAGCATCAGCTCGTGTGGATTGGTGACGCCAGTGAGCACTGCGAGTGAATCGTAGCCGCCGCGATTGCCAGCTTCGATATCCGTGTCGAGTCGATCGCCAATAGCTAAGCATGCTTCCTTAGCAACGGGATCGTTCCCCTCCCCCGCAGCCAGCAAACGTGCCTCGTCATACATGGCTGATTCTGGTTTGCCAGCGGAAGCGATTGGATTGACACCAGTAGCATTGATGACTGCTTGAATCATCGAACCGCAGCCTGGAGCAATACCCAGCTCGCGTGGAATGGTCAGATCACGATTGGTGACGAAATACTGTGCGCCACGTTCAACCGCATACGCGACTTGTGCCATCTCATTCCACGACATGTCTGGATACCAGCCTTGAATAACGGCATCCGGATTCTGCTCAGCATGGTCAACAACAATGAGTCCTTGCCCTGCGACTTCTTCGCGCAAGTGTTCGGCCCCAAGTACCAGCACTTTCGCGCCTTTCGGCACGTGGCGCGCGACCATGCGTGCAGCCACCACGGATGAGGTGATGACCTGGCGCGGCTCGACATCAAGATCGAAACCGCGCAATTGATCGGCAACCACGTGCTGGAAACGCGACGAATTGTTGGTGGTGTATTCCACCTGCATGCCCACAGCCTCGGCAGCTCGAATGGATTCGGCCGCATATTCGACCGGGTTCTTACCGCGGTATACAACACCGTCAAGGTCAAGCAATGCTAGACGGTATGTGGCCGCAATGGACTCGGTAGTGGATTTGAGCATGGTGGTCATAGGTTACTCAGCTTCGCCTTCAGCTTCCGCATCAGCAGCATCATTCTCATCGGCAGCATCATCAATACCGTCACCTGCTGGTTCGATAACGGAATCGACACCGTCCTGCGCTTCCTGTGCAGGCAGTTCTTCTTCATCTGCTGCAGGATCATCACCAGCGGACTGTGCAGGCTGCTCATCGTTTTCAACGACTGCGGGAGCGTTAGCCGACTCGTCGTCAGCATCGTCGGTATCTTCAGCGTCGTCAGATTCGCTGTCGTCATCGAACTGAGCATCCTTGTCAGTATCACCATAGTTATCAGGCGCATACTGGGCGTCGTCTTCGCTGATACCGAGCATGTCAAGCTCATCGTCAGAGAAACGTTCGAGATCGTGATCGATGATCACGTCGTCGGATGCTTCATCCTCGTCTTCGTCGGCATACTGCAGTTCCAGCTTGTCAAGCAGCGAGTCAAGCTTAGATGCATCCTCATTGCGGCCGCTCTCCTCGAGGAAGTACTGTTCCGCCTGCACTGCACGCATACGGTATTCGCCGCTCAAGCCCTTAGAACGGCCGAGCGTGTGCACAATATCGATGGCCTTATCCCACTGCTTGAGGTCGGCAAGTGCGCCAGCGTATACGAGGAACATTTCAGCCTTGGCTTCACCGCGCAATGCTTTCGCATCGTCGGAGAGTACCACTTCGATGGCCTTGCGGGGTTCGCCATTACCGCGTTCGCAATCGGCGATGAACGGCAGATAGTCGAGGAAACCGTTCATACGGTATGCGGTACGGAACTCGCGCAGTGCAAGCTTATAGTCGCCCTGACGGTAGGCAATGAATGCCAGCGTTTCGCGCGCGAAGTCGATACGGGATGCCTGACGTGCCACCCACTTAGCATGGGCCAGAGCACCCTGCGGGTCCTTCTCTTCCAGCGCGTAGGCAGCCAGAATATGCAGACCAATGTTTTCTGCATGCTCCTTGGACAGGCCGCGCAAACGTTCGCGCTCGTCCTTGGAGAGCATGTTCCATTCCATGCCCTTCGGCATCTTCGGCTCGTCAGGGCGGCGCGCAGTGTACGGGTTCTGCGAGGGGAAGCTCATCGTGCCGTCGGAGTTGCGGCGTGGGCCACGCTCCATATATTCGCGGCGCTTCGTGTCGCGATATTCGCGCTTCTCCTGCGGAGTAAACTCGCGACGCTCGGTAGCGTTGTCGTTACGGCGATCATCGCGACGATCATCCCTACGATTATCGCGGCGGAAACCACCACGATCATTACGCTCACCGTCACGACGGAAGTCACGACGATCATTATCACGATGGAAATTACGACCACCACGGCGATCATCATCACGACGGAAGCTACGCTCGCCATTACGATCATTGCGATCGTTGCGCTGGTAGCGCGGGTTGTCACCATCGCGATGGAAATCGCGGCGATCATCCTTGCGGTCATCGCGACGGAAACCACCACGATCATTACGCTCACCGTCACGACGGAAGTCACGACGATCATTATCACGATGGAAATTACGACCACCGCGACGATCATCATCACGACGGAAACCGCCCTTGTTCATGCCATCGTGAGAACGACCGCGGTAGCCGCCGCGTTCGCCATCACGCTGGAAATCACGGCGGAACTCGCGACCTTCGCCGGCACCTTCATGATCGCGGCGGAAACCTTCTCCATCGCGATGTCCGTTCTTACGGAAGCCACCATCCTTGTGGAAGCCGCCATCCTTGTGGAAGCCGCCAGACTTACCACCACGGTAGCCGCCGCGCGAACCGCCACGAGATCCGCCGAACGAACGACCGGAGCCATTACCAGAACGGCCAGAACCGTAGGATTTGCGATTGCCGTAGTTGCCGCCCGAGCGGCCGTGTTCTTCTGCCATCGATGTCCTTTACATCAGTTGTTTCAAAAATCAGTGCTTTTCGACCGCGCCGAGGGCCTTCTTACCACGGCGAATCAGTGCGAAACGACCATGCAAGAAGTCAGCTTCACCCAGTGTCTGTTCCTCATCTTCAACGCGAGCGTTGTTGAGGTACACGCCACCAGACTTGACCGCGCGACGTGCTTCAGAAATCGACTTAAACAGACCAGCCTTCACGCCAGCCTCAGTTACGCGATCGCCTGCAGCCACAGCCGCGAATGCTTTCTCACCGTTCTCGTCTTCAACCTTCAAGCCGTCAATCGCAGCCTCAAGCGTGTTCTCATCAATGGAATCGAGGTCGCCGCCACGGCCGAACAAAGCAGCAGAAGCATCAATTGCAGCTTGAGTTGCGGCCTCGCCGTGCACGAAGCTCGTCACTTCCCAAGCAAGCGTTTTCTGTGCTTCACGCGCGCCAGGATTAGTCTTAGACTCTTCCACCAGACGCTCAATCTCAGTCTTCGGCAGGAACGTGAATGCCTTCAACAGGCTTTCCATTTCCACGTCCGGGCGGTTGAACCAGAACTGGTAGAACTTGTATGGGCTGAGCATAGTGCCGTCAATCCACACGGCATTGCCTTCAGACTTGCCGAACTTCTTGCCGCTCGCATCGGTGATAATCGGGCTGGTGAACACGTTCACCGTGGCGCCACGCACCTTACGAATCAGATCCATGCCGGAAGTGAGATTGCCCCACTGGTCAGAGCCGCCGATCTCCAGCGTGCAGCCGTACTCGTCAAACAGGTGTAAGAAATCATTGCCCTGCAGCACCTGGTAGCTGAACTCAGTGAACGAGATGCCCTCTTCGGAGTTCAGACGACGCGCAACCGTATCTTTGGCAAGCATGGTGCCCAAACGGAAGTTCTTACCAACATCGCGCAGGAAGTCGATAACGGACATCTGCGCAGTCCAGTCGTAGTTGGAGACAAAACGCACCGGATTATCGCCGGTAGTGTCGAGAATACCGCCGATCTGGTTTTTGAGGCGCTCAGCCCAGCCGGCCACCACGTCCTTCGGGTTCAGCGTGCGCTCACCCGACTGGCGCGGATCGCCAATCAGACCGGTCGCACCGCCAACGAGGGCGATCGGGTGATGACCTGCAGCCTGCAAGTGGCGCATGTTAATGAGCTGAACAAGATTGCCGATGTGCAGCGACGCGGCGGTTGGATCGAACCCACAATAATAGGTGATCGGCTCTCCGTTCAGCGCCTCGGCGAGCTGATCGCGGTCAGTGGACTGCGAAATCAACCCGCGCCATTCCAGTTCATCGAGGACGGAATCGAATCCGGCCTCCTTGAAATCGATGACGTGAGCCATAACTGTCGTTTCTCCCTATCAAATTGTGGGTTTTATGCGCCTATCAGTCTCGCAGAACAGGCCGACAGCAAGAGCGCACGCCGTTTTGGTGGCCTTAAGTGACCGTAAGCAGCCATAAACGATCTTCAGCGACCGCGGTACAGTTTTTCGAACGTATCGCGCAACTGCTGCAGCATTTCATTGTTGTGTTCGGTGCGCAGCTTCGGGAATGAGGCGATCATACGACGTTGCTGACGGTTCAGCATGGAGCCGGCGGCGTCACGCACTTTCAACATCAGTTCCATTGACATGTCTTTACCAGACTGCCAGGTTTCTCCAACCTTACCGGAAGCATCACTTACCGCATCGCCAACTGCGCCAATACGTTCGCGCATCGCGTCACCGTACCGACTAACGGTTGCTTTGAGCTGACCGAGACTATCTTCAAGATTCACCACGCCGGCCACAGTAACCACTGTGTCGATTGCAGCGAGGATTGCGCACGCTACGCTCAACCAATGCAGCATTTGCATCGGTATCATCGCCGTCACATCAGCAACCTGCGGCTGGATCACGTTGACGATTGTCACTCCCCCAATACCGAATACGAGCGCACCTATCAGGCAAATGCGACCGTTGAGGTTGAACCGGAAGTTGGAATAATCCCACCAGCGCGCATGAAACATTTTTTCCATCGCCCATGAAGTGGCATATTCAAGAAGGCACGCGCCAACAGCAGAAATCACGAATACGAGCGCAGGATTGCGCACGCTACCCAGCAAAACAATAGCGAGAACTGCACCCGTACCATAGATCGGGCATAATGGGCCGTTGAGAAAACCACGGTTGACTGGCCTGTGCTCTTGTACGGAAACGAGGATTGACTCGTACACCCAACCGCAGAAGCTATAAAACAAAAACCATAGAAAGAGTTGTTCGAGGATAATCATGCCCGAGTATCCTTCGACTGGATACTCGAACGCACAAGTTCAGCTCGTGCTGGCTTAGCAAAACGTTCCATGCTGAAGGTTTCACGCGTGGCGCTAATTTTGTCAGCCATCGTCACCAGATAACCTTCAATGAAGCGTGGCGGCGTTGGCGTCATGGGGAACATGTGGTTGGCGATACTGTCGCGTTCGATGCGGTTGAGCCTAAAGTCTTGCAACGCATTGATGAGTGCGGCACGCCCATGCGTAAAGCCGTGCAGGCGGTGCACCCCATCATCCCAATCATGCCAATCGTATAGAAAGTAATCGTGTAACAGTGCGGCGCGAATCAGGGAACGCAAGTCTACGCGATGCCATAAGTGCAGTCGGTCAGCGAACCAGACCGCGAGGCAAGCAACGCGAATAGAATGCGCGAATGTAGTAACCGCACCATGCTGATAGCAGCATTGTTCGATACGCATGTGCGGATGGTTAAGAATGTCGTGACCGTGTTTATTCACTAGTGCGCGTATCTGATCGCGTGTTAGCACGATACCCCCTGTGTATCCCGTATCCCGACGATGTGCGTGTATTCGTTGAGTTCCGCTCTGATTGTAGGACGATGACGTAACGGGTGTGCTCATTCGATCGGATGAACTGCGGTGAGCGCAACGTCAGCCTAGCGCAGGATGACTTCTCCTTTTTCCCCGCACACAGGCAGCCAATCAACAAAATGGCCCTCTATAGCAGGCTTAGCTTGCTATAGAGGGCCATTAGGTTTTGTTGTTATCGCAGGGATTCAGGCGACTTATAAGCGCTGCCGTCGCTGGTGGACTTGGCGAATGCGCGCAGCGTTTCGATCAGGGACTTGGCACTGGCGATCTGTTCACGCACGCGGGCCGGTGACGTGCCGCCGCGGCCGTTGCGCGCGGTGACGGAGCCTTCAGTGGAGAGCACTTCGCGCACCTGTGGTGCGAGGTCGGCCGGCAGGAAGTCCTTGAACACGTCGATGAAGTCCTCGTCCGTCAAATCCCACAGTTCCTGACCGCGACCTTCGGCGAGCTTGACGCATGCGCCAGACAGTTCGTGCGCGTGGCGGAACGGCACGCCGTTCTTGACGAGCCATTCGGCGATATCGGTGGCCAGAGCAAAACCGGTCGGAGCTTCCGCTTCAAGACGATCATGGTCGAACTGCATGGTGGCAACCATGCCGGTGAACGCGGGCAATAGGACTTCGAGCGTGTCAACCTGGTCGAACACGGCCTCTTTGTCTTCCTGCAGGTCACGCGCGTATGCGGTCGGCAGACCCTTGAGCGTGGCGAGCAAACCGGTCAGGTCACCGATGAGGCGGCCGGACTTGCCACGTGCGAGCTCGGCGATATCCGGGTTCTTCTTCTGCGGCATGATCGACGAGCCGGTCGAATACGCGTCGTCGAGCTTAACGAACGCGAACTCCTGCGTGTTCCAAATGATGATCTCTTCGGAAAGACGGCTGATGTCGACGCCGGTCATCGCGGCAACGAACGCGAATTCGGCAACGAGATCGCGCGAAGCAGTACCGTCAATCGAATTATTGGTGACGTTGGTGAAGCCGAGCTCGTGCGCGACAGCGACCGGCTCAAGGCCGAGCGTGTTGCCGGCGAGCGCGCCGGAACCGTACGGGGAAGCGTCGATGCGCTTGTCCCAGTCGACCAGACGCTGCACGTCGCGCAGCAGCGGCCACACGTGGGCCATAAGTTGATGCGCGAGCAGGACAGGCTGAGCGTGCTGCATGTGGGTGCGGCCCGGCATGACGGTGCGGCCGGCTTTTTCAGACTGTTCGATGAGCGCGGAGGCGAGGGCGAGCAGCTGGCCGGCGATGATGCGGCTGTGGCGGCGCAGCCACATGCGGATGAGGCATGCGATCTGATCATTGCGGGAGCGGCCGGCGCGCAGCTTGCCGCCGAGTTCGTTGCCGGCGATGGCGATCAGGCCACGTTCCAGCGCGGTGGCCTCATCCTCGTCGTCTTCGATGGGAGCGAACGCGCCGGAGTCGACGCGGCGCTGCAGTTCATCGAGAGCTGCTTCCATGCGCTGCAGTTCATCGGGAGTGAGCAGTCCCGCACGGCCGAGGGCGCGCGCGTGGGCGCGGGAACCGGCGATGTCATCGTCGGCCAGTCGCCAGTCAAACTGGGTGGACTTCGACAGGCGGGCGAGCTCCGGCGAGGGGCCAGAGGTAAAGCGACCGCCCCACAGGGCGAGATGTTCGGTGTTCTCAGCCATTCATTACTCCTTGAGTTTGCAGGGAATACGATTGTTCAACGATTTCGACTGTCTGACAGACTATCAGCGTTGGGCTACATAGCAGCATCAATGGCTTACTGTGCTGGTTGCGCATCGTCTCGTCCAAGTGCAGCGTCTACATCAAACCCGCCCTCAAGCACAAACCGTCGCAGCAATCCACGTACTTCACGGTTCACTTTGGGTTGCGGAATAGTTGCATGTCGAAGCTGCTCCAACACTGCTTTTGACCGTTTCTTATCAATGGATGCAAAGAGGTTATCGAGACGACCGAATTCATTGATATTCGTTTCGTTGACGAGAATACCGGTGAACTCTTCCAATAATGAGCGTTTCACGCCGAAGCGTTCCACGAGTTTGTCGATTTGTTCGTCCTTTTCACGCCGCGCATACCGGGTAATGTAGTCACGTAAGGTCATGCCGGGGTCAATGTGTACGTCACCACGTTCGACATCATGCAGGAACAGTTCGGCGAGCCGCTGTTCGTCGGCGGACAGTGCGGCGAATGACCGGTGCAGTTCCTGCGATGCGATCTCCAGTTCGGGGCTGTTTTCAGCGAGCGCCTTAAGCCATTTGTCGAAGTTGGCATTCATGTAGTCGGTGTCGATGAGTCCGGTATCGATTTCGGTGATATGCCCATCAAGATCGTATGGTGCTTCCGTATCGTCACCATCGTCGTCGCGTGGGTTGCCTCCGTCGAACAGTTCCTTGTATCGCTGCACGAGGATGAGGTATGTGCGTTCATCGATCGTTGGTCGCACGATCGTATGCCCGCCGTCCTCATCCGTGATCTCAAGTTCCGGTTGCTCCCAAGTGAAGCCTTGTACTTTCGCTGCTTCGAGGTATTCGTTTAACACCACGAACTCCTTGGCGAATTTGCGCCTCGCTTCCACCGATTCTGGTAGTTGCGTGAAGTCCTGTATTCCAGCTGCCGTGAATACATCTTTGATTTCAGCGAATCGTGCATCCATACAGTCGATGTTTTTCGGCAGTTTTTGGACGAATAGATCAACCGGCCGATCACCGGAATACAGTTTGACGGCGGCGGCGATATAGCCGCGCATGGTATGAGGCTTGCGATAGTAGCGAATTGTGCCGAACGGCTTGTCGGGGCCGAACAGTCGGTTGGTGCGGCTGAATGCCTGGATGATGCTCTCGTAGTCGATGATCTTGTCGAGGTAGAGCGTGTTTACCCATTTCGAATCGAAACCGGTAAGCATCTGATCTACGACAATGAGCAAGTCAAGTCGCGCATCGCGGTTCGTGTCGATCATGCCATACGGGGCTTTATGCGACAAACGCGAGGAAACGTCCTTCTTCATGGCCGGCCATGTTGGGATAGTGAAGTCCTTGCCGAACATCGTGTTGTAATCAGTGATGATTTCAACTAATGCGTCTTCCTTCACGGTGGCGCCGGCATTGTTGTCGATATTCGGGTCGAACAATGCGGTGACATGCAGATCAGGAGCTTGCGCCTTGAAGAGACGATAGTAGTTAATGGCTTCGGGAATGGAACTGGTGGCGAGCATCGCATGGAATTTGTTGCCGTGGCTGAGCACTGGGAACTGTTCGAGGATGTCATCGACCACCATCTGCGGATGAGGCCGTCCGATGCCGTACTGTGCGATCGGCAGATAGTCCTCGATGCCTTTGATATCGTTGCCGGCATCATCGACCATTGGCCCCATAGGCACTTGACGTTTATCCATATAGTGCTCGTATACGGCCGCTTTCGCGGGATCGGCGAGCGCCTCGTCCACGCTGCCGGCTTTTGACTTGTCGAGCGCGACCATACGTCGTACATCCGAATCCTTGTAGGTGGTCACCATATAGGGGTCGAATCCGAGTACGTTGTGGTCACGAATGCCGTCGGCAATACTGTAACGATGGAGTTCGTTGCCGAAGATCATCGACGTGGTGGCATGTTTCTTCTGGTTTTCGTCGAGGATGGGAGTACCCGTGAAACCGAAGAACAACGCGTTCGGGAAGGAACGACGAATGGTTTGCAACATGTCACCAAACGTGGAGCGATGACATTCGTCGACGATAAATACGATGCGCTGTTTGCCGAGTTCGTCGAGTTCGGCTTGAGTGATGCCATTTTCTCCGAGCTTGATATTGCTCATTTTTTGAATGGAAGTGACGATGAGTCTGTTCGACGGATTGTTGACACCTTTCGCATCCGGACGCAGTTTGTGCCGCAGCTCGCTCGTGTTTTCGGTGCCTTGCACATCGTCCTCACTGTCGGCGAATCCGCGGTATTCCTCAAGTGACTGTGTTCCGAGTTCGATACGGTCCATGAGGAAGACGACTTTGTCGGCATCTTTCGAGTCGGCGATGAGTTGCGCCGACTTGAAGCTGGTCATGGTCTTACCGGATCCGGTGGTGTGCCATATGTAGCCGCCAGGTCGTCCTGGAACAGCAGGGCGCGTGTCCCAATCGCATCGCCGTGCCACGTCGGAAATGGCGGATGCAGCATAGTACTGGTAACTACGTAACACTTTGAGACAACCGTCCGTCGAATCGGCGACGGTGTAGAAACCGATAAGCTGGTGCGCCATCGGAATGGACAGTAGTCCTGCAGTACCAGAGACACCGCCGATGATTTTCTTCCATTCGTCAGCGCCCGGATGATGGTTGGCGCAAATGGGCTCGTTGGTGACATCAGCCCAATGGAAGTAGTAACTCGGATTGAATCGGCCCGTGCCCGGATTGGCGAAGTACACAGCATCGTCGGGGTTCATGGCAACGAATACCTGCACGAGCCTGAACAGTCCGGTGAATACGCCTTCGTGCGCGTATTTTTCGATCTGGTTGGTCGCCTGGCTGACGGGTACGCCGCTGCGCTTCAATTCGATGTGGATGAGCGGCATGCCATTGATGAGCAGCTCGAGGTCGCCGCGACGCGAGTTGAGTATCTTGTTTTTAGCCGGATAGACCGGTTGCTGTGCGATCTGGTATGTGCTTTTGCCGCCAGCGATCTCCTGCCGGTCGTAGATGTAGAGGCTGACTTCCTTGCCGAAATGCGCTTTGTCTTCTTTGTTGTCGCGTTTGATGGAGACGGTGCGGCCGTTGACGAACGAGTTGAGCGCGAGCGGCGTGCGCAGTTCCTCGATCTGTTCGATGATCTGTGCCATTTCGCCGTCAGTCAGCGGATATTTGCCCAGATGATCGATGCCGCAGTTGTTGCGGTAGAGGATGGATTTCCAGTTCTCGAGCAGATCATGTTCGGTCGGATACTTAAGTACGCCATCCTTCCAGCCATGCTGTTGCAACACGGTGATGACGTTCTCCTCGAAATCTGATTCCTTATCGAAGATCATGGTTCACTCCTTCTTGGCATCTCTTATTGCGCGTCGGTGCGCAGATGACCTGAGGTTAGCGATTCGCTGCTGATCGGAACGGCGGGATCGCATGGCGACGCGATGCGCCGGAACATTGCTTCCAGCATCGTGTAGTTCTGGTCTTCCGCCGCGAGTCTGCTGGCTTCGTCGTTTTCTTCACCGCTGACGAGACGCCAGTCGAGATCGTAGCCGGCATCGTGGCACAACAGCGTCCAGAACAGTCGTTGCACGCGGCCGTTGCCTTCTCGGAACGGATGGATGAAATTGTAGTTGTCGTAATGGTAGGCCAACCGCTGAGCGAACCGAGACGGATCGAGACCGGAGAGCATGTCGTCTTTCCGTAATTCTCCCTGCGCCCAGCCGATACCCATGACGATATTCGTTGATGGCAGGAAAAATTCAGCTCCCTCGACGTTCTTACGTATTTCCACGGTGCGGATCTCACCAGCCCAGTCGTAGATGTCCTGGAACAGGACGCGATGCAGCATGCGGAAATCGTCCAGCGATCCGCTCATGTGCGGAACCGGTCGTGTGAAGAACTCGTTCATGCGTAGCGCGACGAATTCGCCTTCGGCGTTCTGCAGTTCGTCGTAGGTCGCGACACCGATCAGATTGCGCAGTATGCCCGTACTTTGATCAATATACGGGTCGATGAACCGGTCAGGCATGCGCGGCGGCTTTCGGTTCGTGCTTATCAACTTTCCAGCGGCGTTTGGTTCTGGTCATAAGCTCTTCGATGGTGAAGTCGCCGTCGACGTACTGTTCGGCGTCACGACGGAACTCGGCGGAGACGTAGGCGCCTTCCATTTCGCCGGAATGGATGGCCTCTTCCATGATGCGTTTGCGATCCATGATTCCTCCGATTCCTAGACGAACATCTGTTCAAGCAAGGATTTCTTGATGTTTTGGAGCAATTCCAACTTACGCTGATGAAGGGTGATGAGCGAATCCAGTCGCGAGAAGAACCGGCCGATGATCTGCTGCTCGGCGAGAGACGGGATACCCAACGTGTACAGAGAACGGATGACAGAAGGATGAGCTTTAACCGTGTAATCAAAATTGATACATGAATGAGCCAAAGACATTGACTGCGCAAGAAAAGCACAGCTCATCTTGTCCGGATCAGTCGCAATATATCCAGATACATTCGTAACTGAAAACTTGTGCTTCTTCCTATAAAAAACAGCCCCTCCTCCATCAATTGACCAAGTCACTAGCTCTTGATCAAACATATATTTCCCGTATGATCCCATTTGTCCATTATCGAGAGCGCTGGAAGAATACACGGGGAAAGAACCCGGGGCAGCAGTCATATCCTTTGCTGAGATCACATTCCCTCTGCCCATACGTAACACCGACTTTTTCTCCAGCTCACCCAACTTACGCTGTTCCCAAGGGTCAGTAAAACCGGAGAAACGAATACGCGGCACCGACTCCCCCTCTTGAGGGAACATCTGTTCGAGCATCGATTTCTTCAGCACGACCAGCTTGTCATACTTACGCTGATGAAGGGTGATGAGGGAATCGAGACGGGAGAAGAACCGACCGATGACTTGCTGCTCGGCGAGCGACGGCATAGTCAATGACATGTCAAGAAACGTATCTTCATGAATACGTTTCGCTTTACGACTGCCATTCGCGATCAATCCATTACCCAGATAGAAATCTTCCTGAGTAACTCTATTCAACAGGAAAACACCGTCGACACCAGACATGTCAAAAGCAGGAGAATCAAGCGTTGACTCGTATCCATCCAATTCCTCAGGCACGATACCAAACGCCGCATGCAGAAAATCAAGCTTGCCATACATGAACTGCCCAGCATGGCGAACGTAATACTGCGTATTCCTGCTTCCGCCATAGGAATCCGTTTTGGCAACGACTCCTTTGCCCCACAATTTAACGGTCAGTTTGTTTGCATCCACACCAGTATGACCAATAATACGGCTCAAAGTCAGGTATTCACTCAACTTACGCTGTTCCCAAGGGTCAGTAAAACCCTTGAACCGAATCGAAGGTACGTTCGAATCAGCCATCTCACTCACCTCCCAGCAGAGACTTGAGTTCGGCAATGCCGGCCATATCGAACTCGCTGCCGGTCAGCTGGTCGAGCATCGAGCCGAGCTCTCGTTCCGCCTCGCGAATCTGCCCGCACACGTCGGCATACGTGGTCGCATACTTCTCGTCCAAGGCCGTGACCTTCGCCACGAGCTCATCCAGCACGGCAGTGGGCAGCGTTTCAAGCTTGCTCTGCAACGGTTCGATCCACTTGGCGCTCAACAGTTCGGCTGTCTGCTCGTCGGTCAGGTGTTCGATTACCGTCGCGGTTTTGTCATCCAGCGCAGCGTTGAGTTCCTTGATGGTTTTCTTGGCCGTCTTCTCCTCGTCGATCAGCCGGTTCGCGGCCACGATCGTACGGTCGAAGTCGGTGTCAGGATGCTTGCCTACCGCTTTGGCGGCCTTCTTCACTTCGGCCGGCACGAACGCGTCGCCGTCCTCGTTGATCGCATCCGAGCTCTTGTCGTCCTCGTCCACATTCTCCAGTAGATCGTTCAGTTCCTGCCCGATCTCATTCAAGCGACGTTCCTGCGCGCCGATTTCGGCCAGATCGGCCGTCATCAGACGTTCCTGCACGAGCGAGAACGGCAGAATATGGCCGCGCCAGCCGTCCTGCACCTCGACGTCCTTGCCGCCCTTCTTCTTGACGGTCATGTTCGCGTCGACCTTGCGCACCGTGTCGAACCCTTCGTTGTGCAGCGTTTCCAAGTCGTCGGCGATCGTCTTCCAGCCGTCCACGAACACCTGGTACGCGGCGTATGAGTCCACCAACGGCACGTCATGCAGACGGCGGAACAAATCCTCGGCCAGTTCCTCCGACTTGCTGGCGATGTCCACGTCGGCGTATCCGTCGATCAGTTCGCCGTTCAGGAACGCACGGTAATCGGCGAAACGCTGCCGATACTGCTCGACGTACTCCCGCACTTCGGCGTTGCCATACACCGTGTCTTTTACCGAACCGCCATTCACATGTGCGCTATGACCGTTCTTCATGTCGAACAGCTGCGACTTGAGGCTCGGGAACACGTCCCAGTAACTATGCAGCGCATCGATCTCCTGCGCCGGCACGCCGCCGAACATCGTGGCGTAGACATCCCACTGTTCAGCCGGTTCGGACGAGTCCACGTAGCGCGGAATGTTGAGGTTGTAGTCGTTCGCGCGAATCTCGTCGATGCTCACCAGTCGGCTGAACTTGTCGATTGTCTGCGAACCGGTCACCGCGTCCACGATGCGCCGGATGTCGCACGCGCGCAGCTTGTTGTTCTTGCCGTCCTTGGCGAAGCCCTTGGATGCGTCCACGATAAGCACATGGTCGTCGTCGCGGTGCTTGCGCAGCACCATCACGATGGTGGGGATGCCGGTGCCGAAGAAGATGTTCGCCGGCAGACCGATGATGGCCTGAATATGGTGGTGTTCCACGAGGTTCTTGCGGATCATACCTTCCTCTCCCCCACGAAACAGCACGCCATGCGGAAGGACGATGCACATCATGCCGTCGTCGCGCAGATGGTACAGGTCATGCAACAGGAACGCATAGTCAGCCTTGGATTTAGGCGCGATGCCGTATTCGAAACGGACGTCCTCGCCGGCTGCCGGAGGTTCCCAACTGAGCGAATACGGCGGGTTCGAGACGACCGCGTCCACGAACAGCGGCGTATACGTCTCGTCGCGTGTCTCGTCGGAGTCGAACCACGGCCAGTCGGCCTTGAGCGTATCGCCGTTACGGGCGAAGATGTTGCTAGGCAGGATGCCGCGCATCACTAGGTTCATACGCGTGAGGTTGTACGTGTTTTCCTTGAGTTCCTGCGCATAGTACTTGATGGCGTTTGGATTGCCGTTGCGGCGGGCGACGGCCTGGCCGATGTGAATGAGCAGCGAGCCCGAACCGGACGTGGGATCATAGATCTCGATCTCGTCACGCCCTTGCAGATGCCATGCGATGATCTCGCTCATCAGCTGGGAGACCTCGCTCGGCGTGTAGAATTCGCCGGCCTTCTTGCCAGCGTTGGAAGCGAACTTGTCGATCAAGTACTCGTAGATGTAGCCGAGGGCATCATAGCCCTCACGGCTGTCCATCGGAATGTCCTTGATGAGGTAGATCAGATCGCGGGCAGCTTTGGAACGACTGCGCTCATCAGTGCCGAGTTTCGACAGGCCGGTCTGAAGCGTTTCGAAAATACCGGCAAACACACGCTTATGCGCCGGGTTAATGTTGCGCTCAAACGCAGAAAGCGCAGTGCGCACATCAGCGATCTCAAAGTCCGCTCCCTTGGCAATCCAAGTGGAGAACAAGTTGTCATAGGCGATGAAATAACCGCACAAGCCACGAACGTCCTGCACAGTCTCAGTATCTTCTTCAATGAGTGACGGAAGGTCTTCTTCGGTCCAATCATCCGCATACAAGCGGTTCACCAGTGTCTCCGACAGGAACTTATAGAAGATGAAGCCGAGAATGTAATCCTTGTACTCGTTGGCTTCAATCTTGGAACGCATCTTATTGGCGGATTCCCAAATCTTCGCGGCCAACTGCTGCTTATTCATCCATATGCTCCTTGTTACGATACACATAATCCAAAGTCTGCCCGTAATCATTCACCCATTCAGTCCAACCGTTCTGACTGCCACCAAGAACAAATACGGCAGCGGCAGAAGGACTAGTGAACTCAACGTCATCCTCAAGTTTTGCTTTGCTAGATTCCCCGGCGAAAAGCTTCATGCGAGCATCAATGGCACCTTGATTTTTAATGATTGGGCGGTCAAGCCCGATCTCGGAATCCGCAAGAACAACAAAACGGCCTGTATCAGGGTTATACCGGCCAGTAGCATGCACGCCGTTCTTCTTGGTGTGAAACACTGCACTACTAGCTACAACATGCGCGCTCTCTTTACGGTCAAGATCATAGCCCAGTACTCTCATACGAAAGAGAATGCTGGCATGAAGTTCTTCAACCCGCTGCTCCTTGTAGGGATTCATACGAGGGCTTGGCGTTTCAATATTGTCGGTTTCATATGAACCATGCACACGCACATAGTCAATAGCCGTGGCCTCAAGCGAGTCCAACACATCACGATCAATGTTGTTATCGCTGTCGAGGAACATGACCGCCTTGTTCCAAAACAGTTTCTGAGTACGATGTGCATCCAATCGCTGCAGGCCATGAGTAGTTTGGCCGGCATACACCCGCCCTAATACGCCATGATCTTCGTCAAGAAGGTAATACACGCCACGATCGGGCAAATCAGGCAGTTTCTTAGCTGCTGCAAGCTTATCTCGCGGAACAACGACGGTAACTAACGACTCGCCTTCCACGCGACAGATGCGAATGCCATCTGGATCATTATCAATAAGCTGCATGGTCATGGTAGTGAGATAAATCATCGTTTGTTTTTAACCTATAGAATCTACGTTCAAGTTCATTGATCAATGGAACAGTTACGGAATCCATAAGATTCTGGAATCATCATTGCTTCCACCCCTTCTACTCAAGTGCTTAACAAATAATACGGCAAAAGCACCTAATATCGCGTCCGCTTGGGAACAGCGTAAGTGGCAATCTTCTGTGTCGATTTCAAACGACATGGTTGATCCTCGAGGATTTGAAGATTTGCTTCATATTGGTCCGGGTGATATGGAGTCATTTACTGGCAATCTCGTTACAGAACTTAAAACAGTTAGAGAGAGCGATCTCATCAGTGGAAAATATCATTTTCACGCAGGGGATGTTATCTATTCGAAAATACGTCCACAACTTGCCAAGTATGCTATAGCGCCGTGCGAAGGGCTTGCTAGTGCGGATGCGTATGTCCTGCGAGGTCTTGATCTTGATCAGAATTTTCTGTTTTCGTTACTACAAACCCGTTCGTTTTATGAATACTCAACGGCTGTATCGATGCGAACAGGAATGCCGAAGGTAAACCGGGAAGAACTGAATTCATTTGAGTTTCGTGCGCCTTCTGTTGATGAGCAACATCTTATAGGCTCTTTTGTCGTTCGCATGAATTCCCTCATCACCCTTCATCAGCGTAAGTGACAAGTGCAACTGACGTGACTGACAAGTGAGTCTTTACAGATTGCTTGGCTGATTCTGGCATCTTCTCTGCCGATCATTCACTTAAGCAAAGGACTCAATATGGCTGAAACTCAACAAGAAACCCTCTTCTGTGACTATTACGCACAATGGGTTAGCGTCTACAAAGAGGGCGCAATTCGCGATGTGACGATGAAGAAGTACAAGATCACTCAGACATGGCTTGCCAAGCTGATCCCTGATCTCAAATTGTCTGATTTTGATCGCGTCAGCTACCAAAAGCTCATCAATGGCTATGCCGAGTTTCACGAACGCCAAACAACCATGGACTTCCATCATCAGCTGAAAGGAGCCATCCTTGATGCCGTTGACGAAGGATTTATCCAACGCGATCCAACCCGTAAGGTGATCATCAAAGGAAAACAGCCACGACAGAAAAAGCAGAAGTATCTCAACCAATTTGAGTTGCATGCAATTCTTGCCGACCTATCTCTCGGAACCGAACCAAGTTGGGACTGGCTGATACTGCTCATTGCAAAGACTGGATTGAGGTTCTCGGAAGCGTTGGGGTTAACGCCTAACGATTTCGACTTTATACATCAAACGCTTTCCGTGAACAAAACATGGGATTACAAGAACGGTGGCGGATTTGTGCCGACCAAAAATGCTTCATCCGTGCGCAAGGTACAGCTTGATTGGCAACTGATCATGCAGTTGTCAGCGCTGTTGAAAGCTCTGCCAGAAAACGAGCCCATTTTCGTAAAGAATGGCGGAAAGGTGTACAACTCGACAGCAAACAGTATCCTAGCCAAACATTGCGAACAAGCCGGTGTCCCCGTGATATCGATTCACGGGCTTAGGCATACGCATGCCTCATTGCTGCTGTTTGCAGGCGTCTCTATCGCTAGTGTTTCCAAACGATTGGGCCATGCCAGCATGAATACAACGCAGGACACGTATTTGCATGTCATTCGCGAACTAGAGAACAAGGATGTGGACATTGTGATGAGGGCATTGTCTACGCTGATGTAATGGCATTCGCGCGGTACTCGATACTGTTTTATCGGCGATACTAATGTGTTGTGACGCTCCCCCAGTCAGCTTCGCTGACAGCCCCCTCCACCGAGGGGGCCGAGGCTCCGCCAGCATTATTACCGTTGAGACTTACGCTGATGAAGGGTGATGAGCGAGTCGAGGCTCGAGAAGAACCGGCCGATGGCCTGCTGCTCAGCAAAGGACGGCACCATCAAAGCAGCAACACCCATTGCTGCTTTCGACAATGCGATGACCTTTATGCCTTGCATCAACGGAATGAGCTGATCGTGAAAAGATGAAGAATTTAGATAATGTCCTAGGAAGCCAGCCGCATACTGATTCACCGGTCTGCAGGGCATCGTATGCAACCCAGCGAAAACCACGCTCTCACCTATATTTCGCAGCTCCGAGCACTTGCCCGCTGTAAGGTCTTCGGCAGTATCCGCAATAACAATATCGCCGTCTCGGAGGCTGTCGCTCGTCATCTTCTCGACGGCAGCAGGATCGGCAATCCTTGGCAAATCGTCATCTTCGAGATCAAGTACTGAACCATACTTGATCAGTACATCGCCGTAATGCACATCGCGGGCAATGCCCTCATCATCGCTTAGCTCCGAACGAGACAAAGTGTTGTTTTTCAGGAAAACGAACTCATCCGAGAACTTACGCTGTTCCCAAGCGGACGCGAAAAAGTTAGCTGCGTAGGTATGAAAAAACCTCTTCGCGTGGTGCGAAGAGGCCTTTTATTATGCGCGGCGGTTAGTCAGCGTGGAAAGTGTCACTCGACGGCGTTGTCTGGCACTTCGATGCCGTTGCCGAAGCGCACGTCGCGGGCGGCGGCCACGCGAGACGGCAGACCGTAGATGTCGATGAAGCCGTTGGAGGACTTGGAGTCGAAGCTGTCGCCGGAATCGTAGGTAGCGAGCTTGTAGTCGTACAGCGAGGAGTCGGAGCGACGGCCGGTGACGACTGCGCGACCACCATGTAGGGTCATGCGGATCTCACCGGAGACGTACTGCTGAGTCTCTTCGATGAATGCGTTGAGCGAACGCACGGCCGGGGAGAACCACTGTGCGTCGTAAACCAGCTCGGCCCAACGCTTGTCAATGTCACGCTTGATGCGGTGCTGCTCGCGCTCGAGGCAGCAGTTCTCGAGCTCCTGGTGGGCGGCGATAAGTGCCACAGCACCCGGAGCTTCGTACAGCTCACGGGACTTGATACCAACCAGACGATCCTCGATCAGGTCAATACGGCCGATACCCTGGGCACCTGCACGGCGGTTCATTTCTTCGATAGCCTGCAGCGGAGTGACATCGCGACCGTCGATCTTGACCGGGATACCCTGCTTGAATTCGATGATCACTTCATCTTCAACCGGCGGGAAGGCCGGGTCATCGGTGTAGGAGTAGCAGTCCTTAGTCGGGCCGTTCCACGGATCCTCAAGGAAGCCGGTTTCGATAGCGCGGCCCCACACGTTCTGGTCGATAGAGTACGGGCTCTTTTCAGTCTGGGTGATCGGCAGCTTGTGTTCCTTAGCGAACGCGATTTCCACGTCACGAGTCAGCGCCAAGTCACGAATCGGGCTGATGGCCTTCAGAGTCGGGTCGATGGAGGCGATAGACACCTCGAAACGCACCTGATCGTTACCCTTACCAGTGCAACCATGGGAGATCGTGTCAGCACCAAACTGGTGGGCAGCACGCACAAGGTGCTTGGAGATCAGCGGGCGGGAAATAGCAGAAACCAGCGGGTACACGCCTTCATACATGGCGTTAGCCTTGAGAGCCATCATGCAGTATTCATCAGCGAACTCATCGCGAGCATCCACCACGTAGGCTTCCACAGCACCACAGGCGAGCGCACGGTTCTTAATGGTTTCCAGGCTCTCGCCACCCTGACCAACGTCGAGGGAGACGGCGACAACATCCTTGCCGGTACGATCCTTGAGGTATGGGATAGCCACGGAGGTATCAAGACCTCCGGAGTATGCGAGTACGATGCGCTTGTTATCGGTCATGATTGCCCTTTCATGCGTTCATGCGATCATGTATGCCATTGATGGCGATTATATGCAAAGGTGTGTATATTTATGCAACTCTCGGTGCGTCGCGCGTTCATATGCCGGATGGTGTTGCACCCTACCTGGGCAAATGCCGCCCCAACATTCGTGCATATTGCACGTGTATTCACTAGTTCTTGGATGCGATAGACAGTAGCCAGTGCGAACGAGCTACGGCCACATCATCATCAGAGCAAATCACCATAACCGTGTCATCGCCAGCAATAGTGCCAAGTACACCGTCAATCGGCTGTTTGTCGATAACACTGGCCACATACTGTGCAGCTCCTGATGGCGTATGCACAACAATGAGATTTTTGGCTGCTGCAACCGATGTGACGAGTCCGGAGAGTACACGCGACATTTGTTGTTCAGTCCGAGCACCAATCCCAGTTTCACTGCTCTCATGTCGCGGATGATCTCCGACCGTGTAGGCGATCGTGCCATCGGCAAGGCGCGTTTTCATGGCGTGAATCTCATCAAGATCACGACTTAGCGTCGCCTGCGTAACATCAATCCCCTCGTCAGAAAGCAAGCCAGAAAGTTGCGACTGCGAAGTGATGATGTGGTTAAGTAGCATCTCTTCGATAACACTCAACCGTGCGGCGCGCGTCGCCGGCCGTCGCAACGGCGAATTGGAATCACTCATATGGCTTCGAGCACCTCCCTCCACTTATCGAAGCCGTTAGGCTCCCCCAGTGTGTGGAGGAGCCGATTCACATCACCTATATGAATATGCGATAGGTTTTATGCGAGTAGGCTTTCATCGCCGCGCTGCTGGCCGATCAGCCAAGTAAGCAGTGCCTTCTGTGCGTGCAAACGATTCTCAGCCTCATCCCACACCACGGATTGCGGACCATCGATTACCTCAGCGGTAACCTCTTTGCCACGATACGCAGGCAGGCAGTGCTGGAACAGTGCATCCGGCTTAACGAGTGCCATCAGCTCAGCGTTCACCTGGTAATCCCAGAATGGCTTAGAACGAATCGCATATTCCGCTTCCTCACCCATAGACACCCACGTATCAGTGAACACACAGTCTGCGTCTTTTACTGCTTCACGCGGATCAGTGGTGACGAGAATAGATCCACCATTTTCCGCAGCAATACGTTCCGCGTCAGCCACGATATCGGGGCGAGGCAGGTAACCAAACGGGCCAGCAACACGCACATTCATGCCTGCGACAGCACCAGCCAGCAGATACGAGTTGGCCATATTGTTGGCCGCATCGCCCACGTATGCGATGGTCTTGCCAGCCAGTGCATCTACTCCCCCGCGATGCTGCGCAATGGTGAGGAAGTCTGCAAGCACTTGGCACGGATGGAAATCGTCGGTCAGCGCGTTTACCACTGGGCAGGTAGCGTATTTAGCCATTTCTTCAACGCGATCCTGGCCGAATGTACGCCACACAATACCGTAAGCCATGCGGGTGAGTACGCGTGCCGTGTCAGCCACCGGCTCACCACGGCCCAGCTGGGAGCTGGACTTGTCAATGACCAGCGGGTATCCGCCGAGTTCAGCAACACCAATAGAGAAGCTGGAACGAGTGCGGGTGCTCGGCTTGTCAAACAGTACGGCAACTGCCTGTGGGCCAGCAAATGGCTGATGGTAGAAGCGGTTCTCGCTAAATTTCATACCGAGTTCGAGGATCTGCTTCTGTTCCTCGTGGTTGATGTCGTCGTCGCGCAGCATGTGACGAAGTTGACCGGTCATTGATGGCTCCTTTAAGCGTTTGTGGCGCAAGCTGGCGTGTGCGAGCGCACCAGCTTGCGCAGGTTCGGATCAGTCGTTGGGCAGGTCTGCGGGGACCTTGGCAAGAATAGACACTGCCTGATCGACATCCTGTTCGGTGACGATCAGCGGTGGAGCGAGACGCAATGCGTCAGGGGCGACAGCGTTAACGATCAGGCCGTGTTCGAGAGCCCAGTTCATTACCGCATGCGAGCATGGGTGAGCGAGTTCAACAGCGTCAAGCAGACCGCGACCGCGCACGGAAACGAACAGCGGGTTGCCAGTAGCCATGATGCCTTCACGCAGCTGACGTCCACGCTCTTCTGCATTAGCTACGAGGTTTTCACTTTCGATAACGTCCAAAGTAGCGAGCGCTGCAGCAGCGCCAAGCGGATTGCCTGCGAACGTAGAACCGTGAGAACCCGGTGTGAACAGGGCGGAAAGCTTCTCGCCGAAGGCAATCATGCCGCCCATTGGGAAGCCACCAGCGACACCCTTCGCGAAAGTGATCATGTCTGGCTTGACGCCACCAGAGAGATCTTCGCGCTGGAAGGCGAACCATTCACCGGTACGGCCAACACCGGTTTGCACTTCGTCGATGATGAGCAGCGCATGGTTAATGTCGCACATTTGACGCACTTTTTTCACGTACTCTGCGCCAAGCGGACGAACGCCAGCCTCACCTTGAATCAGTTCGAGGATTACCGCAGCAACTGGCCCCTTACCATAACGGCCTTGACCGGTCTGAGAGAATGCCTCATATAAAGCGAGCTGATCGCCCGCTTCGACGAATTCGATGTTCGGCACCAGCGGCTCGTACGGCAAGCGGATTGCCGGCTTCCACGTAGCAGAGAGTGCGCCAAGCGTACGGCCGTGGAAACCGTGGGTCATCGCGATAATACGCGCAGGTTTGCCTCCAATGCTGGGGCTAGCGCCTGGCAGCGTGCGACCGTAGAGTTTAGCAAGCTTGATCGCTGCCTCGTTGCCTTCAGCACCAGAGTTGCCAAAGTAGACGTGCGATCCTTCAGGCGCACCAGCCAGCTTAATGAGCTTGGCAGCGAGTTCGATCTGCGGCTCGGTAGCAAAATAGTTGCTTACGTGTGCACATTTTGCAGCCTGCTCGCTCACAGCCTTCACCCACTTGGGATGAGCGTAACCAAGCGAATTAACGGCAATACCGGCAAGGAAGTCGAGGTATTCGTTGCCATCAACATCCCACACGTGCGCACCGTGACCGTGGTCGAGTACACGCAGTGGCGTACCGAACACGTTCATGTGAACTTTGGAATATGATCCCAACCATTGGGCGTCTTGGGGACCTAACGTTTCAGGGGTTGTCTCAGTAGACATAGGAGCTCCTCATTTCAATGCCGTCTTCCGGTACGACCATGGTGCCAATACCAGCAGTAGTGAAAATCTCATTCAAAATGGAGTGTGGCTTACGGCCATCGATAATGTGTGCTTGTGGCACGCCACCGTCGAGTGCACGTACGCATGCTTCCATCTTGGGGCGCATACCGGATTCGAGGTCCGGTAGCATGTCACGCAGATTTTCAACACCAATACGGCCGATGAGCGAATTCTTATCCGGCCAATCTGCGTACAAACCATCAACATCCGTGAGGATGATGAGCTTGCGAGCGCCAAGCGCTGCCGCCAGTGCTGCAGCAGCGGAATCAGCGTTCACGTTAAGCACTTCGGTAGCGTCATCCTCATCAGGCGCCACGGAAGAAACGACAGGAATACGCCCAGCGCTGATAAGGTCTTCCACTGCGGAAGCATCAACGCTCACCACATCGCCAACCAAACCAATATCAGTGGGCTTGCCATCAATAATTGGTTTGCGCTGCATTGCGGAGAATAGTGCACCGTCTTCGCCGGAAAGGCCTACTGCGAAAGGACCATGCGCGTTGATGAGGCCAACCAGTTCGCGTGAAACTTTGCCGGTAAGTACCATGCGTACCACGTCCATTGCTTCAGGCGTAGTGACGCGTAAGCCACCTTTGAATTCGGATTTAATGCCCAGTGCTTTGAGCATGTGCGAAATCTGCGGGCCACCACCGTGCACAACAACAGGATGTAAACCGACCTGGCGTAGAAACACCATGTCTTCAGCAAAACAGCGCTTGAGGTGCTCGTCTACCATCGCATTGCCGCCATATTTGACGACAATACGCTGGCCAGCAAACTCTTCCAGCCATGGCAGTGCTTCGATCAGTACTTCGGCTTTCTGGTCGGCGCGCAAATCCGTATGCACGTCGAAATGGAACCCTGGTCCCTTCAAATCAGTAGCCATTATCTTCTTTCTGGTTTTGGCCGTATAGCACGTGCGTTCTGATGTTCAGTGTCTATTGCCCGACTGCGAGCCTTGGCCGAGCGGCCCGGAGCGTGTCGATCGATAGACACTGAACATCAGAACGCAACCTATCAGCTTTCGTAATCGGCGTTAATATGCACGTATTCGTGCGTCAGATCGTCAGTCCAAACGGTTGCTTGAGCATCTCCCGCGTTGAGATCAATGTCAATATGCACTTCGCGCGGTGTCATGTCTACTTCGGAACGGTCGCGGCCTGCGCCACCGTTTTCGCAAATACGCACGCCGTTCACGTCGACAGTAACCTTGTTGGAATCATAGGGAGCAACGTCAACTGGCACAGTGCCGAGTGAAGAAACGATACGACCCCAGTTTGGATCGTTACCAGCAATTGCGCATTTGAGCAGGTTGGATGCGGCAACGGCGCGAGCACAAGCCAAAGCTGCATCCTCGCTGGTAGCACCGGTAACCGTGATACGCACATCATGGCTAGCACCTTCACCATCACCGATAATCTGGCGAGCAAGCGAAGCACAAGCCTTGGCAACCAACGCGTTGAATTCATCCGGATCAGGCTCTACGCCTGAAGCACCCGAAGCGAGCAGCAGTACCGTATCGTTCGTGGACATGCAACCGTCCACGTCAATACGGTTGAATGACATTTCAGTGCCGGCGGCAAGTGCTGCCTGCATCTGGCCAGCGGTTACTACAGCGTCAGTGGTAATAACGCACAGCATCGTGGCGAGCTGCGGAGCGATCATGCCTGAACCTTTGACCATGCCGCCGATGCGGTAGCCGGTTCCTTCAAGAGCAACAGTCTTCGGCTTTGTATCGGTGGTCATAATCGCATGGGATGCATCTTCACCAGCCTGCTCGCTATCAGACAATGCTTCATACGCGCTCTTCGCGCCCGCGAGCACGTGATCGAGTGGCAAGAGCTCGCCGATTAGACCAGTAGAGCAGACCGCAACATTGTTTGTATCAGCGCCTACCAGACCAGCGACTGTTTCAGCAGTAGTCTTCGACTGCTCATAACCAGCTTGGCCAGTGCATGCGTTGGCACCACCAGAGTTAAGGATTACCGCTGTAATATGGCCGTCTGCAACTGCTTTGCGGCTCCACTGTACAGGGGCTGCACAGAAACGATTCGGTGTAAATACGCCTGCCGCTGCGTCAAGCGGACCATTGTTTACGACCAGTGCGAGATCTTTTTTACCTTCTACGGACGAAATGCCCGCGCTCACTCCAGCTGCAGAAAAACCTTTAGCGAATGTAACGCTCACGGTGCAACTCCAATCTTCGTCAGTCCCTTATCTTCGGGAAGTCCCAGTGCAACGTTCAATGACTGTACGGCCTGACCGGCGGTACCTCGGTTGAGGTTGTCGATGGCAGCAAACGCTAGCAGCCTGCCGGAATGACGGTCCACCACTACCTGCAAGTGAGCTGCGTTTGAACCGATGATATTACCGGTAGCTGGCAGCGTGCCTTCAGGCAGCAGCACCATAAAGTCTTGGCCTTCGTAAGCCTTGGCCCATACGGCGCGGATCTCCTCGTCGCTCAGTGCCAAGCCCTTGTCAGTGAGTTTGGCGGACACGGTGGCGAGAATACCACGCGACATGGGGGCAAGGATCGGAGTGAACGACATAGTGAACTGGTTAGCGTCAGCTGCCTGTAAGCCAGCAGCATGAGCGAAGTTCTGCAAAATCTCAGGAATATGACGATGCGTGCCGCCTACAGAGTACGGTAAGGCGGAACCCATCGCTTCGGCTGCGAGCAGGTTCGTACGCTTGAGGTTCTTTCCAGCGCCCGAATAGCCAACGACTAGGTCAGCAACAATATCCTGCGGTTCAACAAGTCCCTCAGCGATACCGGGCTGGAGAGCCAGCGTAGTGGCAGTAACGTTGCAGCCTGGGCCGGCGATGCGCTTGACTCCACGCAATGCTTCACGTTGACGCACATAGTCGCCATCGCTGTCTTTGCCAACGATAAGCTCGGGCATACCGTACGTCCAATGCTCGTAGAAGTCACCACCGTAGAAGGCATCCCACGCGCTTTGTTCTTCAAGACGGTGATCAGCACCAAGGTCTACCACAACAGCTTGAGGATCGAGTTTGGCAGCGAGTGCGCCAGATGCGCCGTGAGGCAATGCCAGAATGATCACGTCATGACCGTTCAATGCTTCAGGCGTGGTGTCTTCAACGGTCAGGTTTGCGAGCTGAGGAATATGCGGCATATGTGCACCGAGCTTTTGCCCCACTGAAGAGTGGCCAGCCACGCAGGTCACTTCAAAGTCAGGATGGGCGGCGAGGATGCGCAATGCCTCCCCTCCCGCATATCCGGTGGCACCTGCCACCGCTACTGTGTATCTCGCCATATCATGCTCTTTTCATCACGAACGAACACGAGCGAGTATACACGTTATGCAGTACATTGCATAATATGCAAAATGCGTGTCGCCGTGAACGATCACAGTGACACGCATACACGCATCCCACAAATTTGCATTTCTCTATGCAACTACTCAGCCATTGCTGATATCACATCCTGATCAGAAGATGAACCATATCCCATCATGTTCAACATCTGCGCATACACATCATCGATGCTATATCCATTCAATGCCAGCCAAGCCATACCAATGGTCATGAGCACATTGATAATGATCGCGGCAACTGCCAAAGCAAACCCCTTGGTATGGAATTTGCGTGTACGCCAAATTGCAATGATGCCCATTACCGCTGGCAATACTGGCATCGCAAAGAAGAGCGAAACAATGAAAGAAATAATGGCGTATGCGTCCCAACGCCCATACATGGGGTTTTGCCGCGGATCGTTGAGATCAATGCCGTGATAATAGTTCGGCACATAATCCGCATCTCCAGGAAGCGGATGGCCCGAACCTGCGCCTTGCGGCGAACCATAATACGGGTATGGGTATGGATCACGTCCATCAGACCCTGCATATCCTGGCATCGGCGTAGTCACTGGCCCTTGTGGCGAACCCTGCGCAGATGAGGCAGTGGCTTCTTGAGCTGGCGCTCCCCCATAAACATAAGGATTATAGTTTGCCGGGAATTGGCTAGCTAACGCGCCATATTCCGGTTGAACACGCTGCCCATACTGTGGCTCGGGAACAGCGTACTGCGCAGATTGAGACGTTGAAGAAGCAGCGGACGTTGCCGGCGTGGAGGGAGTCGAAGACGCCGATGGTGCTGACGGCGCCTGTGCAGACGGTGCAGACGGTGCAGACGGTGCAGACGGCGAAGTGCCCACTGGTTGAGCCGTTTCAGGACTCGCGTTCCCGCTGGAATTGCCATCGGGATTGCTTGGCTGCTGATACGGCTCGGTCATGGGCACTCACTCCTTAGTTTGCGTCGTCTGCACTGCTGTCAGATTCGACTCGTGTTTCGACTACTTGTCAGGCGCGCAGCTGCGCACCGATTTCAGCAGCCTTAGCAACGATCGCGGCGCGAATTGCTTCACTGTCATCTGCGGTCAGCGTCTTGTCAGGCGCACGGAAGGTGACCGCGAAAGCCAGCGACTTCATGTGTTCGCCAATCTGATCGCCGGTGAAGACGTCGAATAGCGAAATGGATTCCAGATTGTCGCCTGCGGCTTCTTCAATCACGCGTTCCAACTGGGCTGCGGTAACAGTATCGGGCACCGTGAAGGCCAGATCCTGCTTGACCGGCGGGAACGTGGAGATTGGCTTAGCCTGTACCGGCTTGCCCTCAAGGGTGGCGAACAGATCCGTCAGGTTCAGCTCGAACGCAGCGGAATGCTGCGGCAAGCCGAGCGCTTCATCAACATGCGGATGCAGCTCGCCAACCATGCCCACAACGCGGCCAGCGGACACTACCTTGGCAGCACGGCCAGGATGCCACTGTGCAGGCACCTGATCGGCAGCAGGCTGGTCGAGTTCGAGATCAGCACCAATACGCTCGCCAATACGACGCACTGCTTCAACAGCGTCAGTCCAATCGACTGCACGATGTTCGCCCAGCCAACCAGAGTCGACTGCCAGGCCAGTGAACAGACCAGCAACATGCAGCGGCTGATCCGGCAGACCTGCGTCAAGCGCCTTCAGCTGTTCATTGCTCGGGCGCACGCCACCAGGCAGAGCTGGGATAGCCGGCGCATTCGGATCCCACAAGTACACGTGGCCGATCTCGTACAGGTGCACGTTTTCGATACCACGGCGCAGGTTGCGCTGCACAGTGGTTGCCAGTGTCGGCAACACATCGCGGCGCAGGTACGGGCGGTCGCCTGCCAGCGGGTTTGCAATCTCAACGCTCACCGGCTTGATCTCATCCGGGTTGTAGGAGAACGCCTTGAAGTCGTCGTCGCCAACAAACGGGTAGCTGAGCGATTCGATCATGCCATACTCGGCAAGCGTGTTCGCCACCCAACGCTGACGCTGCTGGTTTACAGTCAAACCGACAGCACCCTCAACCGGGGCTGGAGGCACGATAACCGGAATCTCATCGTAGCCAACCAGGCGGGCTACTTCTTCAACCAGATCGCACGGTTCATTCAGGTCCGGGCGCCAGCTTGGTGCCGACACCGAGAACTCACCATTGCCGCCACCGGCAACGCGGCAGCCAACATCGGTAAGAATGTCACCGATACGGTTGATATCGACATCAAGACCAGCCACGCGAGCGACTTCGCTAGCCTTGAACTGAATCGGACGGCGACGAACCGTGTTGTTCACATCAGTCGGATGCTCAGACGGATCACCGTTACCGTACTTCATCAGCAGTTCGCAAGCCATCTGGGCTGCGGCCGGCTGCAGCTGCGAGTCAACACCGCGTTCGAAACGACGAGACGCCTCGGAGGGGATCTTGTGACGGCGAGCAGAACGCGCGATAGACACCTGATCGAAGTGTGCAGCTTCCAGCAGGATGTTCTTCGTTTCGGCAGTCACCTCACCGTACAGGCCGCCCATCACACCGGCAAGGCCAAGAATACGAGAAGCACGCTGGCCGTTCGGCGAATCGGTAATCAGCAGATCCTCGGGGCTGAGCTCATGCTCCTTACCATCGAGCGTGGTGAGCTTTTCACCCTGGTTGGCGCGGCGCACAACAATCGGGCCCTCGAGCTTGTCGAGATCGTACGCGTGCATCGGCTGACCGAGATCAAGCATCACGTAGTTGGTCACGTCTACGGCCAGCGAAATGGAACGCATGCCAGCGCGGATCAGACGGCGACGCATCCAGTTTGGCGTGTGCGCGTTCGGATCAAAACCGTGTACCGCACGAGCCACATAGCGATCGCAGCCGACCACACCGTGAATCGGATTGTTATCTTCAATCGCCACTTCAATGTCACCGTGCACACCCGGCTCGGTAACGGGCTGCGGCAGACGCTTGTTCAGCTCGGTCACTGGATCAACGTATTCAGCGCCAGTGGAGTGGTGGTATTCGCGAGCCACGCCACGGTAGGAGAATGCGTAACCACGGTCTGGAGTGATGTTGATCTCCAGCAGCGGCTGATCGAGGTGCAGCAGGTGCATCGCGTCATCGCCCGGCTTCAAAGCCTTGTACTCTTCGGGAGTGAAGCCATAATTGCGCAGCAGGATGATACCGTCGTGGTTATCACCCAAGCCCAGTTCGCGCTCAGAGGCGCACATACCGTCAGAAATATGACCGTAAGTCTTGCGCGGTTCAATCTTGAAATTGCCCGGCAGCACGGCACCCGGCAGCGTCACGACGACCTTCTCGCCAGCCTTCATGTTGGGTGCGCCGCAAATAATGCCGCGCGGCACCTTCACGCCGTTCTCATCGACCGCGTTGTAGGCTGGGCCAACATCAACATGGCACCAGTTGATGATCTTGCCGTTCTTCTGCGGTTCAGGAGTTGCGTCAACCACGTAGCCGACGACGATCGGGCCAGTGACCTGAGAGGCGTGGATTTCTTCCTCTTCAAGACCGACCTTGACGAGGTCCTTGGCCAGCTGCTCGTAGGTCAGGTCCTCGGGAACAGACACGTGTTCCTTGAGCCAATCAATATCAACCATAGGCATGGGTCAATCACTCCCCCATCACAAACTGTTCGCTGAATCGCACGTCGCCTTCAACCAGGTCGTGCATGTCGTTAATGTCGTGGCGCAGCAGCAGGGTACGTTCAATACCCATGCCGAATGCGAAACCGGTGTACACGTTCGGGTCAATGCCCGCGGACTTGAGCACGTTCGGGTTAACCATGCCGCAGCCACCCCATTCGAGCCAGCCAGCGCCACCCTTCTTATCCGGGAACCACAGGTCAAGCTCAGCGCTCGGCTCAGTGAACGGGAAGTAGCTCGGGCGCAAGCGGGTCTTAGCTTCCGGGCCGAACATGGCAACAGCCAGCTTGTCGAGTACACCCTTGAGGTTGGCCATCGTCAAGTGCTTGTCAACCGCGAGACCTTCGATCTGGTGGAACACCGGAGTGTGCGTAGCGTCAAGCTCGTCGGTACGGAACACGCGACCCGGGGAGGCAATGTACAGCGGCACACCGCGTTCGATCAGAGCGCGCACCTGATCGGACGAAGTCTGCGTACGCACCACCATGTTGGAGCCCACGAAGCCAGCAGCATCACGAGCCTGGTTGCCCTTGACATAGAACGTGTCCTGCATCTGGCGAGCAGGATGATCCGGACCAAAGTTCAATGCGTCAAAGTTAAACCACTCAGTTTCCACCTCGGGGCCTGCAGAAATCTGCCAGCCCATCGAGGTGAAGAAGTCTTCAATATCTTCAATCACGCGCGAAATCGGGTGGCGAGCGCCCAGCGGCTTGCGGTTGACCGGCAGGGTCATATCCACAGTCTCAGCAGCGAGCGCAGCCTGCTCAGCAGCTTCCTTAAGCTCGGCTTCCTTCGGGCCGAACGCACGGCCGAAGTCGGCGCGCAGCTTGCCCATGAGCTTGCCGGCTTCCTTCTTCTGATCAGCAGGCAGCGAACCGATTGCCTTGCTGGCCTTGGTCATCGCTGACTCGGCTCCGGCATACTGTGCCTTAATGGCTTTAAGTTCCTCCAAGCTGGAGGCGTTCTGAATCTTGCTGATGCCCTCGGCAACCGCGTCGGTTACCGCTTGGGCATCGAAGAGAGCATTGTCTGCCACGAGAACCCTTTCATCCTTGTTCACTAGGTTGTTTTCTAGGTTGTTTTCACGCGCCAAAAATCATGGAATCCCAGCGTTTTACCGAGTTCACATTGTTCCTATATGGCTCGACATAGCCATGCTCATCAGCATGATCGCGGCACTAGTAGCTAGGTTAAGCGACTCGGCTTTTCCATACAGCGGAATGCGCACAATATGGTCAACGTGGCGTAATAATTCCGCCTCAAGGCCGCGAGCCTCGTTGCCGAAAATAACGGCTTTGGCATCGTGAAGCATGTCGCGCTGTGATTCCAATAGTTCAGGCAACTCTACGGGAGCATACTGATCGACACCGTATACGTCAGCTGCAATGGTAGTAATGCTGTGCTCAGCCGACCAGGTGAAGAATTCATCAGTGCCCATGCGCACTACAGGAATATGGAATAGTGAGCCGGCGGTAGAGCGAATTACTTTGGGGTTGAGCGTGTCAACACAGTCGTCTATGAACACGACTGCATCACAGCCTGCAGCATCGGCTGCGCGGATCACGGTGCCAGCATTGCCTGGGTCGCGCACCTGCCAGAACGCGGCGATGAACGGCTTGTGTTCGAAGTGAAGATTGTGCGCGTCTGACTGCATGGCTTCAGCGTTACCGACTGCGGCAATACCTTGGCAGTCAGGGCTGATACGATGCATCACTTCACGGCTTGCCGGATGCACATAGATTTTGGCCTGTGCGTGCCCCTTGCCGTTATGCTGAGCACTTTCGACGATCTGACGCAGTGTCTCGCTGTCGATTCGCGGACCGCGCTCCCCTTCAACAGCTTCGACATACAGATCACTGACAATTTCCGGATGCCACATTACGGCTTCGCGCACCGATTGCGGGCCTTCGATCAGGAAACGTCCGGAACGTTCGCGCGCTTTGCGGTTGGTTAACTCTGCGACGCGGCGCACACGGTCGGACTTTGGATTGTCAAGAATCTGAGCATTAATCGGCATAGCCACTACCCTACAGCAAAGCCCGCGCGAACGCGGGCTTGTCTACTGTCATCACCGATAGCTCACGCGCCTCGAAGCGGAGAATGCCAGTTGCCGGTAGCGATAGCAATACCAACAGCAGTCAGCGGAATGATAATGCTCACCACGTATGCAATCCAATCAATGGTATGCAGCTGCGAAACACGTGCTTGACTGCGCTCAGTATCACTACCAAAGCCTCGTGCTTCCATAGCGGTAGCTAGCTTTGTAGCACGGCGAATGGAAAGAACCAGCAGTCCAAATGCTTGAGAGAACATGCGCGCTACCGCATTGCCGTCGCCTAATCCGCGAGAGCGGCGGGAAAGACCAAGCGCTCGCCAATCTTCCTGCAGCAGTGTGAACATGCGGATACCGGCTAGGCCTCCGTACACGAATCGTGGCGAAAGATGCAGGATCTGTACCAGTCCATCTGCAAGATCAGTAGGGTCGAGATCCAACATGAACATCACACTAGGAACGGCAATAGCAGCCACACGTAAAAACGTTGCGCACGCAATATACAGTGATCCGTCACTGATCGTCACTGCTCCCCATGAGCAATAAATCGTGCCACCAGTACGGCCGTACATGGCAATGGTGATGAAGCCGAAAAATGCGCCCCACCACACTGGCCAAGTACGCCGCATAACTACGAGTGGGTTAATGCCACCGATCCACAGCAGAATCAGTACTACGCCGAACTGAATTGATCCAGAGACCACGTCCAGGGTAAAGAACAATGGCAGGCTCATAAACAGTGGGCATATAAAACGACTGACTGGATTGAGCTTGGCGATAAACCATGATTGTGACGCTGGCTTGGCCTGCTCGTGCCGCTCATCAGGAGGCGTTACGGTAATCGATAAGCTTGCAGTGTGCGGTTCAGCTGCGCTCATCATGCCTTCCTTTCATCGTGTGATGTCGGCTTGAAATGGATGGCAGTTGCGCCCAAAGACTCAACCAACGGCTCATCGTGAGTGACCATAATCACCGTGCATCCAAGGTCACGAATACCGGCGATCAACTTGACCATTTCAGACCACGTGCGAAAATCCTGACCGAATGTCGGTTCGTCCATAATCAAAATGTGAGGAGCTGCAGCCAGCATCGAAGCAACCGAAAGCCTACGCTTCTCACCACCAGACAAGGTGTATGGATTGCCTACTGCGAATCGGGTGAGATTCATACGTTCCAGCATCTCATCGGCGATCGCATACGCTTCCTCTTGGGTTTTGCCCATCGATTTTGGCCCGATCGCTACTTCATCGCGCACAGTATTGGCAGCGAATTGGTGCTCAGGCTCTTGGAATACCATGCCGATACGCCCCAACAGTTGGCGGCTTTTCCATGAGAACGGTTCCAAGTGATTGGGCTTGGGGGCGAGACTTGGCGCAATGGTTACATGCCCAGCTAGTGGCTTGAGCAACCCAGCCAGTGTCAATGCCAGCGTTGATTTTCCAGCGCCGTTCGGGCCCATCAATGCGTAAATAGTGCCCGGGTAAAAGTCAAGGTTGACTCCAGTACCGAGTGCCGTACCGCGGCCAAAACTCAAATCTCGGCATTGCAATACTGGCTCATCTGGGTCGAGGGAAGCTGTCAGTGTTGAAGATGCTGCTTGGAAATGAATACTATCTTGCTCAGGAGCATGCCCCGCACGATAGTCAGGAATATTACGGCCTGGAACCCAAGCGCCACCTTGAGCGAGCACATCGCCCATGGTGGAAAAGACTTCATCCGGCGTACCATCCGCGAGCACGCCGCCCTCATTATTGCCGCTATCGCCCGCAGTGCCCAGCACAATCACTCGGTCTACTAAGTCAAGCCACACATCAATATGATGTTCGACTACCACCATGGTTTGGCCGGTAGATTCAACCACATGCTTGACTGCATCATGTACTTCCTTGACGCCTTCAGGGTCAAGGTTCGCGGTCGGTTCGTCAAGCAGCAGCAAGCCGGGGCGCATTGCGAGCACATCAGCCAAAGCCAAGCGTTGACGCTGACCGCCAGACAAGTGACGCGTGGAGTGAGTCAGTTCGAGTGATTCGAGGCCAACAATATCGAGCGCTTCGCGAACGCGCTGCCATATTTGTGCACGCGGAATGCCCAGATTTTCACAAGCGAAAGCAGCATCATCGCCAGCACGTTCCAAAATAATCTGTGAATCAGGATCCTGCAGTACTAGGCCAGCTTTGCCGCGGGCTGAACGAACGTCCATGCCGTCAATGGTCAGCTCGCCTTCGCTTTCACCCTCATCATCACTGCCCAGCACGCCGGCCATCGCAGCCATAAACGTTGACTTACCAGCACCAGATGAGCCAAGTAGCAGCACACGCTCGCCTGGGCGAATCGTGAGGTTCACGTGGCGTAATGCGAAATCTTTGCGAGTAGAATGGCGCCAGCCCCAGTCGCGCGCTTCAACGCCGACTGGGGCTGGTTGCTCAAATTGTGTACGGTTATTCACCGATCAGACCAGCGCTTTCGTTCGACCTGATTCGAAACGATCCAGCACGCCAGTGGCAGCAATCGCGCGCTGTACGAACCACATGAGGATACCAGCGATTACCGCGCCCGAAATCACCGTGGAGATCAGGTAGCCCAAACCGTATGCGCCGAAATAGCCGCCTTCAGTACCAACGTAGCCACCCACCGGAGAGAACTCATACAGGTAGTTACCAAGACCTGCGAGCGCACCAGACAGGGTGACGGTCAGCGGGTTCCACTTGCGGTAGCGCACAGCAGCAAAGATGATTTCAGCGAATACACCCTGAACGAGGCCGATGATGATGGAACCGCTGATACCGAACACGCCACCAGCACCGATGATGTATTCGATGCACGCCGCAATCAGTTCGGCATAAATTGCAGCACCAGGCTTGCGCACGATCACCGCAGCCAGCGGGCCAGCAAACAGCCAGAATGCGCAGACCAGACCGCTAAAACCAGGAAGCAATGCGTCCAGAGCAGTGGTCGGAATCTTGTAGATAAGATCCCATCCAGCGAAAATCACACCGGATGCAACAGCGATGATAGAGGCGACGACGATATCCACAACGCGCCACTTGTAGTTAGCTTTGGCAGCAGCTTGTGCCATGTAAGTGCCCTTCTTCTCAGTGCGCGAGAAATGAATGCTTCCCGCGGATTGGTTCAGGCACGGGTAGGTAAGAGCGACAATTCCGTGGCTACGGCATTACCCGGTCACGTCCTATCGGTCGAGACGAAATGTCTCCTCTCAGCCGCCCTGATCGGCAGCTCCCGTGTCAACTCCCCGACTATAAAGCAAGCCGCCGTCAAAGGCAATACCAGTTTCGACGGCGGCTTATTATTCAGCACACATAGAAAAGCAAGAACTCTTGAGTTTTCCTTGTCTTTCCCTGTCTGTGCGCTTTACTTGCCCAGTTTGGCGAGCAGCAGTGCTTCAGTGATCACATTGTTCTTCAGTCCAGACAGTGAGATGGACTCGTTCGGACTGTGTGCGTTCGCCTTCGGATCCTCCGGGCCGGTAACCAGTACCTGCGCGGCGGGGAAGATACGCTGCAGTTCGGGAATGAACGGGATTGAGCCGCCCTCGCCCTTGTTAATCGGCGCGACACCGAATGCTTCCTGCATGGCTTCGAGCGCATCCTTCACCGCAACCGCATTCGGGTCCATCGCCCAACCCATGCCGTTTTCCAGCTTGTTTACCTCAACTTCGGCACCGAACGGTGCGTGCGTGGTCAGGAATTCAGCGAGCGCGTTCTGCGCGTCCTCTGGGCGCTGGTTTGGCGCGGTACGCAGTGACAGGCGGAAGCGGGTTTCGGGGGCAATAACGTTGAAGGAGCCTTCAACCGGGTGAGCGTCGAAACCGATCACCGTCATGCTCGGCTTGGTCCACAGGCGGGAGGCAAGCGAACCAGTGCCCGCAAGACGATAGGTGTCTACAATGCCAGCGTCAGCGCGCACATTTGCTTCATCAAGATCACGCTGCAAACCACCAATTGGCTCTTCGGCAGCGACGCCCGGCACTGCAAGGTCACCGTTCGCGTCGTACATGGAAGCAATCAGCATCGCCGCGAGCGTGTTCGCGTCGAGAATCGGGCCACCATACTGGCCAGAATGCACAGGGTGAGTCAGTGCGCGCACCGTCACATCCACGCACGTGTTGCCGCGCAGAGAGGTGGTCAGCGACGGAATATCCGCAGACCAGTTGCCGGAATCAGCAACAATAATCACGTCAGATTCAAATTCGCTAGCGTGTTCTTCGATGAATGGAATGAAGCTGGGCGAACCCATTTCTTCTTCGCCTTCGATGAACACTTTCACGTTCACCTTCAGATCATCACCCAACGCTTTGAGCGCGCCGGAGTGAATAGCAATACCACCGCCATCATCAGCCGAGCCACGGCCGTAGAGTCGACCATCGATTTCAGTGCCAACAAACGGGTCCGTATCCCATGCGGAAGCGTCCGGCACTGGCTGCACGTCGTGATGCGCGTACAAGAGCACTGTCGGCGCATTCGGATCAACCATGCGCGAACCAACTACTTCCCAAGCGCCCGGCGTACCATCCGGGTTATGCGACTGAACAACGCGCGTATCAATACCAACTTCGCGCAGCTCATCGGCAACAAACTCGGCAGAACGCTTCATATGCTCGCCGGTAATGCCTTCAGCAGAAACTGAGCGTAATGCGATTTTGCGCGACAACAGATCGACAATGCGATTCCAGTCTGCTTCAACGCGCTCGCGAATAACATCGGTGTATTCGGACATGCTTCTCCTTTGCGTGAGTATTGCGGCTACACCATTGCGCGATGCTTCCTCACCGGGAAGATCGCCTCTGAGCAGCATTGTAACGGTCGGGCGCCAACTGTAGGCGTCGAGGCGTGGCCGTAGTGTGAATGACCATGACAAGCAACCCGTTGAAGAATAAGGAAGAGGCTCAAAAGCCCGAGGAGGAGCCGAAGAAGGCTGATCCGAGTGGCCGTAAGGGCCGTCCGACCCCGAAGATGAAGCAAGCGCAGGCGCAGTCGTTGCGTCCGCTGGTGCCTGTAGATCGTAAGGCGAGCGCAAAGGCTGCTAAGGAGCGTATGCGCAAGCGCGAAGATCAAGAATATGAGGCAATGCGCACCGGCGACATTAACCATATGCCGAAGGTGGAGCGTCTGCCGTGGCGCGTGTACATTCGCGATTATGTTGACGCTCGTTTCAACTTGGGCGAATTCTTTGTGCCAGTAGCGTTTATTATCCTGATCGGTTCGATTCTGGTGACTTCGCTGTGGCCGCAGCTGTCACTGCCGTTGATGATTCTGCTGTACGTGTACTTGTTTGCAGTGATCATTGATGTGGCGATCATGTGGCGCAAGCTTAAGAAGAAGCTGGTTGCCAAGTTTGGTGAGCAGGCTGTTGCTAAGGGTTCGCGCTCAGCGTCGTATGCGTGGAGTCGTTCCATTCAGATGCGCCGCTGGAGGCTGCCGAAGCCTCGCGATCCGAAGCGTGGTAACTACCCCAACTGAGTTTTTCTAGGCTCCCATATGGGAGCCTTTTTGTTTGTACGGTTTGTTTTGCACGGTTCATTGTTCATGATGCGTAACATGGATGCGCGTTTACCATTGCTTGCAAAGGAGACAGCATGGTGCAACATTTTGATATTGCTATTATCGGCGCTGGCCCGGGCGGCTATTCGACTGCGCTGCGTGCCGCTCAGCTCGGCAAACGAGTGGCGTTAATCGAACGCGATACAACGCTAGGCGGCACGTGTCTCAACCGCGGGTGCATCCCGTCTAAAGCACTCATCACCGCGACTCATACCATCGATACTGTGCGCCGCGCTGCACAACTGGGTGTGAACGCATCCGTTAATGGTATTGATTTCGGTCGGCTTCGTGACTATCGCGAACATATCGTTGATACCATGACCAAGGGACTTGCTGGTCTGATCGCACATCGTGCAATCACGGTGTATCGAGGCGAAGCGGTTGCGCTGCGAACTTTGAACGTACAGAATGATGATTCTTCGCCGCAGAGCGCTCGCCCCATGCATGAGGTTACTATCACAGCCTGCCCTGTAACACGATTTATTAAGGCTGACGTGCCTGAGCCCTTGGATAATACGGTGACGGTAACCGCGCCCGATATTGTTGTAGCTACTGGATCCCGCCCGCGCCCGCTTCCTCATATCGCCTTCCAGGGAGCGCTGATCGATTCAACGCAGGCGTTAACTATTGATGAGTTTCCTGCCAGTGCTGTCATCATCGGCTCGGGAGCTATTGCGCTCGAATTCGCGTCGATGTGGGCGACAGCTGGCACTGACGTTACACTGCTCATTCGTAAAGACCGTGTGCTTTCCGGCTGGGATCGTCGCGCATCCATCACGCTGACACGCGAGCTCAAACGGCACGGGATCAAGATTGTCACGCACAGTCATGTCACACGTATTGATACGGGTGTCAATCTCGGCGCAACAGTTCACTACACGTGCGACGGCGTAGATGGCGAACAGACCGTTTGGGGTGAGCTAGCACTGGCAGCTATCGGGCGAGATCCAATCACTGATCTGCCATGGTTTGCACAGGCTGGTATTCGCCTTGACGCCAGCGGCATGGTGGTCACTGACCCGTACGGGCGCACGAACGTGCCTGGCATATGGGCAGTTGGTGATATTACCGAGGGTCCTGCGCTTGCACACCGCGCATTCGAACAGGGTATTACTGTGGCTGAATCCATTGCCGACATCAAGTCCAAGCCAGTAGATGATACGACCGTGCCGCAAGTCGTATTCTCATCCCCCGAGGCTGCCAGCGTGGGCTTAACACTCGATCAGGCACAGTTACGTGATGATCTGGTCAACGTGAGTGAAACCGTCTACCCGATGCTTGGCAATGCGCGCATGCTCATGTCTGGTTCTGCTGGCTCGCTGTCTATCGTCTCCGGTGAATACGCTGCCATGCCGGACACGCCTGTCGTGTTGGGTGTGCACATCGTCTCGCCGCTCGCGTCTGATCTGATTGCTGAGGCTGAGCAGCTGGTTGGCAACCATGTGCCGTTGCATGAGGCAGCGCGATTGGTGCACCCGCATCCCACATTTAGTGAGACGCTGGGCGAGGCGCTGCTGAAAGCTGATGGTCGACCATTGCATACGCGCTAGTTGAATATGCAAGCACGGTGATACCGACCACGCCGCTGACTGGTATGGACCAGCTCTGCTGGTAGACTGTTGGCTCAGTGTGTTCACCCGAAACCAAGCGAGGAAGTTGATGGCAGGTAAGGACGACAAGAGCGCAAAGCCCAAGAAGCAGAGCACGATCAAACAGATCATCCAGATCTTCAAGTACACCCACAAGGAAGACAAGAGCCTGCCGTGGCTGCTTGCCGGCGCATTCCTGCTACCGGTGGTGGTGTTTATTGTGCTCGGACTGGTGTTCCACTGGTCGGTGCTCAACTGGATCTTCCTGATGATCCTGGGTGTCATGATCGGCGTGCTGCTGGCAACGATTATGCTGACTCGCCGCGCTGATCGTGTTGGTTACCGTCAGCTTGAAGGCAAGCCGGGTGCTGCTGTGAGCGTACTGCGCAATATCAACAAGGCTGGTTTTGAGTTTCCTGAGCAGCCAGTGTGGATTGATCCGCGTACCAAGGATGCGATTTGGCGCGGTACCGGCTACAACGGCGTGTATCTGCTGGGTGAAGGTGACTACGGTCGCGTGAAGAAGGCAATGGATCGTCAGGAGCAGAGCATTAAGAGCGTGACCGCTGGCTCGCAGATTCCTGTATACCGCATCATGGTGGGTACTGGTGCCAATCAGGTGCGCTTGAAGGATGTGCGTCGCGCTGTAGTCAAGTGCAAGGCATACCATCCGAGCAACCACAAGAATAAGTTCATGGCGACGATTCATCCTCGCGTGCGTTTCATTCTCACCAAGGCTGAACTTGAACAGCTCAATGGTCGTCTGCGCACGCTGCAGACGAAGAGCGGTATGGGCATTCCTAAGGGTATTGATCCTTCTCATCCGCAGCGTGTCAGCCGTCGTGCCATGCGCGGTCGCTGATTAGCGGACGCGTTATGTCACCGTGCGGCCGCTGATTGTAGCGTCTGTTCGTGCAATCCCGTCGGGTACTCCCCCGACGGGATTTTTTATGCTCCATGCACGATGTTTCACGCGCACTTATCACCTGTTTGAAACGTTTGTTATCGTCTTGGCAAGTCCACAACGTGATACGTAATCGTTCTTGCACATTGAAACTGAACAATTACTATCCTTGGAAAATCGCCGATTTGACTCGAATTTTGTTATTTCGAAACATTTTCGTAACCGAAGTGACGAGCGGGCGAAACTCGTGTTTCTAGACTTACCTTCTGTAAGTTCTCACAACAAGTTCTCATGAACAAAGGAGCGATCGTGGCAGAGAATAAGATTTTCGCCCACACGCCTGAAGAGGTCGAAGCCCTGATTAACAAGGAGGGCATCGAATACGTCTCCGTGCGCTTCACCGACCTGATCGGCGTGCAGCAGCACTTCACCGTTCCGGCCAGCGAGTTCCTCGACAGCGCCTTCACTGATGGTATGCCGTTCGATGGTTCTTCCGTCCAGGGCTTCCAGGCCATCAACGAGTCTGATATGAAGCTGATCCCGGACGTCACGACCGCCTTCGTCGATCCGTTCCGTAAGCACAAGACCCTCGACGTGGCGTTCTCCATCGTCGACCCGCTGACCGACGAGCCGTACTCTCGTGATCCTCGTCAGGTTGCTGGCAAGGCTGAAGCGTACCTGAAGTCCACTGGCGTGGCTGATACCGCTTCCTTCGCACCTGAGGCTGAGTTCTTCATCTTCGACAAGGTTCGCTACGAGAACTCCATGCAGCGTTCCTTCTACGAGGTGGACTCCATCGAAGCTCCGTGGAACTCCGGTGTTGACACTGAAGAGGACGGCACCCCGAACCTCGGCTTCAAGAACCGCGTGAAGAAGGGTTACTTCCCGGTTCCGCCGTGCGATCACTACCAGGATCTGCGCGACGACATGGTTGCCAACCTGCAGAAGGTCGGCCTGCAGCTCGAGCGTTCTCACCACGAGGTGGCAGGCGCTGGCCAGCAGGAAATCAACTACCGCTTCAACACGCTGCAGCACGCTGGCGATGATCTGATGAAGTACAAGTACGTGGTGCATGAGACTGCTGCTCTGGCTGGCAAGTCCGTGACCTTCATGCCGAAGCCGATCGCTGGCGATAACGGCACTGGTATGCACTGCCACCAGTCCCTGTGGAAGGACGGCAAGCCGCTGTTCTACGATGAGCAGGGCTACGGTGGTCTGTCCAACATCGCTCGCTGGTACATCGGCGGTCTGATCAAGCACGCTTCCTCCGTGGTTGCGTTCACGAACCCGTCGCTGAACTCTTACCACCGTCTGGTCCCGGGCTTCGAAGCTCCGGTCTCCCTGGTGTACTCCGCTCGTAACCGTTCTGCCGCCATCCGTATCCCGCTGGCTGGCACCTCCCCGGCTTCCAAGCGTATCGAGTTCCGTGCTCCGGATCCGTCCTCCAACCCGTTCCTCGCGTTCTCCGCGCAGATGATGGCTGGCCTGGACGGTATCCTGAACCACATCGAGCCTCCGGAGCCGGTCGACAAGGACCTCTACGAGCTGCCTCCGGAAGAGCACGCTGGCATCAAGCAGGTGCCAGGCTCCCTCGCCGAAGCTCTGAACGCTCTGGAAGAGGATCACGACTTCCTGACCGCTGGCGACGTGTTCACCGACGATCTGATCGAGACTTGGCTTGACCTCAAGCGCGGCGAAATCGACCAGGCTCGCCTGGCTCCGACCCCGCTCGAGTACGAGCTGTACTACCACATCTGATAGATGGCTCTGTAGAGAGCTTGTCAGTTGAATGAAAAACCCTCCGGCTTATACCGGAGGGTTTTTCATATGTGTATGCCAGATGCCAGCAAATTGCTGATAACTGTCTTATCGGCGGCGCTTACGATTCTTTTTCTTTCGCGGCGTCGACTGGTTTGCTGATTTTGCCGGCTTTGCTGCTGACTTCCTTGACGGCTGTTCTGCTGGCTTTTCCGCAAGCCTAGCTGCTGGAATTGTTGACGATACCGGCTGCTGAGTCGTGTGCTGATCTGTAGTTGCCAACTGAGACGATGTCTCATCTTCTGCAGTTTCTACAGGCGCCGCAGTTTCTACAGGCGTTGTCGGCATTGCAAGTGCCGTTGGCGCAGCATCCGCTGTGGTCACGGCCGAAGACTCAGACTGCGCAGGCTTGCGTATATCGTCGATCTTCTTGTGCATACCAGCGTCGAGCCATGGCAGGGGAAGCATGCCAAGTAACGGCCATAAGTATCGGCCCTGAAAACCGCCAATACTCGCAATACCGTGCGTGAATGTTGAGCCTTTAGTCCATGTGAGCATGAGCGCACCAAACGTCGCTCCCATTGAAAGCCCGTACACCAATATCAAACTGATGGTCATCGTGTGTGTAGTCAGCCATCGCCATGCGGTTGCCACTGGCCCGCGGGCTGCTGTTGCATTGCTCGCATTGATATTGATATCTGCGTCATGCCGCTGCCCGCGCCCAGTAAGTATATATGCGAGCACGATGGGTGCTAGGTAAGGGAACATTTCGTCAAAGGGAACGCGCCACGTATACATCAGCAGATTGATACCGATCGTGATCACTACTTCCCACGGGTGCGCGAGCATCCACTGTTGATTCCATGCAAGATCAGTACGCGGCGAAGGCGCTACATACTGGTATTGCGACCACCAAAACGCTAACGCGCTCACTGCTGCCAGCACGCTCACAGTAAGCATCAACTTGCGCCACCAGATAACCGTTCGGTTCGGCAGTAACAACAATGGAATAATCAACGGCACGTACACGATTTTGACTGAAGCCAGCACAATCGTTACCAGTCCAGCTACTACCAATATCGGTGCTGGCACCGGTCGCCCGGCTCCCCCGCGCTGTGCTGCATATACAGTCAGTGAGCCGATCAGTAAACCAAGCGCAATCAGTGTGGAGTCAGCCATGAGACTCGATGCGCAGAATACTGACATTGGGTTAGCAGCAGCAATAAGAAACGCCCACCGCCATCGCCCAGCGAACATAATCGCTATGCAACATATGGCCACAAACGTAGTGAGATTCGCTATACGCCCCCATGTCAGCGCATCCCATAACGACAGGTTTTTCGACAACGCAAGTCGAATACCGGTGGCTTGTGGCGCATACGCAATAGGAAAATACTGATTTGCGCGAGCAGAACGCACCGTAACCACGTCTTGAGCCATTGCCGCAGTGAGCGCACGCCGCTGTTTGGTCAGCGCCTTGTCCTGCGGAATAACAATTTGTTGTTCCTCGTCATAGAGAATATCTGAAAGCAACGCGTTGCGCATATGCGAGCCGCGGCCAAGTACGGCTACTGGGCCAGTGATTGGCTGTTTGCGCAGCGTATTACCGTTGCGGTCAACTCTAGGCTCAATAGGATTGCGGCTTTGCCCAGTAGCCAATGCCCACGAGGCAAACACATGCATGTCTGGGTCCGGCATGGTCAGTGGTCCAACGTTTTGTACCATCATGGTTGCGCTTGTGCACACGATAGTAAGGAACATCAGTAAGCATGCAACAGCACCCGGCCAGGAGCGTTCACGATTGCATCGTGATGGGCGCGAGGGGCGACGGGTACGAATCATATGCGTGTGTTCCTTGGGTTGAGATTACCGGCCTAGCCTCGCGGCTATGGCGTTGCCGATCGTGCCACGCGATGCAATAGGCGGCGTGGGCCGGAAATATTATGCCATGACGCTATGCCATGACATTGTGCCATGCGTTTATGTTGCACCGTGGCGGATTCGTGCGCCATATGATCGGCAGGCGCTACGATGGACGTAGCTTGGACGGCGATCTGTCGGGCGACGATTTGCCGGGCGCGATATCCAAGGGTATCCAAGGAGGGATGATGGGCGCATTCGCTGATGTGACGTTTTCGACGGTGCGATTCAAGGAAGGCTACGATATCGGCGCGGTGGACGGTTTTCTTGCGCGGATCGACGCCGGAGCAGTGACCGCCGACGAGGTCGAGCATGCCATCTTCCCCACCGTGCGATTCCATACCGGCTACGACGTGGATGAAGTGGATGACTATCTCGACACCGTGGTCGCGCGGCTACGCGGTTCCGCTGACAGGCAGACTCCCGCACAGACTCCGATCGCGCGCGCAACGGGCGAGCGCGAGCAGAGCGGTCAATCAACCGCCGATCGCGCTGGCTCTGGCAATTCCGCCTCTGACTCCGATCCTGTCATCTTCTTCCAGTAAAGTCCGAGTGCTTTCAACCATCCAGATCTAGGCCATCAGCCGTTCAGCTTACGCCATCAGCCGTTCGGCGAGCGCGCGGAATTGTGCGCCGAAACCATCCGTGCGCAACGATCCATCAGCGTCGAGTACGGCGGGGCGGCCGCCCTCCCCCGCTTCGCGCAGTGCTGGGTCGAGCGGCAGCTGAGCCATCAGCGGCACGTCATAGCCGAGCGCTGCAGTCAACTGTTCAGACACGCGCTGGCCACCGCCTTCGCCGAAGATGTGCAGCTTCTCGCCTTTGTGTTCGTACCAGCTCATGTTCTCCACTACGCCGCGCACTTTCATCGGCACTTGTAGAGCAACCAGACCAGAGCGCACAGCCACATCAGAAGCGCTTGGCTGCGGAGTGGTGATGACCACAAGCTCCGCATTTGGTAGTGCTTGCGCTACTGAGATCGCCATGTCACCAGTACCGGGAGCCAAATCAAGCAGCAGCACGTCTGGCTGCCCCCACCACACGTCCGCAAGGAACTGTTCCAGCGAGCGCTGCAAGCGTGGTCCACGCCACAGAATCGCACGGTCGGCACCGGCGAACATGCCGATTGAAATGAGCTTGACGCCCCAAGCGGTTACCGGCATCAGCATGCCGTTCAGATTCGTCGGCTGCGTGTGTACGCCGAATAGTTTCGGCAGGGAGAAACCGTAAATATCGGCGTCAATTGCAGCCGTATCGTAGCCGAGCGCCGCAAATGTGGCGGCCAAGTTTGCAGTCACTGACGATTTGCCAACGCCACCCTTGCCGGATGCGATGGCAAAAATACGCGTTTTCACGCCCGGCTTGTTGAATGGGTTTTGCTTACGTTCAGCTTTGAGGTCAGCAACAAGGTCAGCGAGCTTGTCGCGGCTCATTGACGTTACTTCAATATGCGGCGTGAGATTGGCTCCCGGGTAGGAGGCAACTGCACCGTTGATCTGGTTCGTGATCGTTTCGCTTAAGGGGCAACCTTCAACAGTGAGTTCAACCTGTACGGTTACATCGTAGGCGTTGGCGTTATCCGCGATAGGAGTGGCGTGGATCGCGGCGATCATGCCCAAGTCGGTAACAGATCGTCCAAGCTCAGGGTCGATAACCCTGCTCAGCCGGTCGTAAATGTCCGCTTCGATCTGCCGAGTGTCCACAGTGTTTGCGCTGCCTGCGTCTGCTGTCATACGTCATCCTCCTTATTGCCGCGTACTAGCCTAGCGTGAAGCGGCGCGGAGTGCTAGAGGCAATCGCAGCCAGGTGAGCGGATGCACACAGGATCTCCGTCAGGCGGGATGATGCTGACGCAGTGAGGCGCCATCTGATAGTGTTGAAAACGTTATCACCACATCGGCCGCGTGGGAGCCGCCATGATCGCGTTAGATCTCATCATTTGTCTGCTGCTCTCGGTGGGGCTGAGAATCTACCGACGGTTCAGTCGCAGCGATTACGAACGCATCCTGCGTTATACCGGGCAGCGGATCAAGAACAACAGCACCGATGCGGATGTGACTATGCCGCTCATCGTACAATGGCATGATCTGGCTGCGAGCGCGCATAATGCGCTTGTCGATCTGACGATTGCCATCGAACGAACCGTTATTCTTTCCGGCATGATCGTGTTTCTCGGCGCGATCATCGTCACCTGCGATCTCGCGCCCGGTGTCATCGTCTGGCTGGTGACCATCATGATGTTGCTGTTGGGTACCATCGCATGGCAGCTCGCCAAATATATACCGTTGTTTACCGAAGCAAAAGCGATGCTCGCCGAGTTTCCTGTGCCGGCAGTACTGCTTGAGGATTTCGCGCGATGGGATACGCGGTGGGATAATCCAGCACAGACTGCGGATGTCAATTCATCGCCATTCACAGCTGATAATGACGCTAATGCTGGCCAACGTACGAGTTACCAGCCACTCTCCCGCCATCGGCTCGCCGCACGCCGCGCATTAACGCACTCGAGTCTGCGCTGGCGGGACAAGCCAATCACCGCTCGTATTGGCACCATACTGCTGATGCTCGTGTGCGTGCTTCTCCTAGGATTGTGCGCATTGTGTTTAGCGGCCGGTTTTATGTTCGGGGTTGATCACGGTTGGCACGAGCTTCAGCCAGTTGAGCGCGGCTGGCAAATGATGGCGCTCGGCGTAGGATTCGGGTTTGCCGCATGGCTGGTATGGTGGCGAGCTCGATCACTGCTGTCGAATATGCCACGATTGCGGCTCAGGTGGCAGGCGGATTGGCGACTAGCTGGACTGCAATTCAGTGATTTCCGCCATCGTCTCGCTTATGTGCCGTCCCCATTGGACCATACATTGCGACTCGACCCCGCTGACGCTAACCAACTGGCAATGGATGATCCACTGCGCGATCTGACTTTTGAGGTCTCGCCGCTGGGCTTACTCACACAAATCAATGGCGATCCAGTACTGCACAATACGCGCGTGTACCTCATGGAAGAGCATTGGATGCAACAATCACGCATGATGTATGCCGCGATGACCAACACGTACATGCTGGTCTGGGAATCGTTTGCGCTCACCGTCAGTGAACCTGGCCTCGAGCCGCGCGTAACGTTGCATCCTAACCGCTGCTGGATGATCCCATATGGGATCACGCGTCGTGATGACAATAGCGACACGCTTGTTATCGAAGGCGTTCGAGCACACAAGCCGTTCCGCATCCGGTTGCGTATTGAGGAGGAAGAGACGCGATAGCGCTTATTGCGCTACAGTGCCGGTTTCCAGGAGCTGCGCGAATTGGGATTCGTTGAGCATGGGAATACCAAGTTCTTCAGCTTTAGCAGCCTTACTACCAGCATTCTCGCCAACAACCACCCAATCGGTTTTCTTGCTTACCGAGCCAGCAGCTTTACCACCGCGCGCAATAATCGCCTCTTTTGCAGAGTCACGCGAGTAGCCTTCCAACGATCCAGTCACCACAACCGTCTTACCAGCCAAGGTTTGCGGCAGGTCGCTCACCTCAGCAGCAGCCACGCCCACACCAGCACGCTTCCACGCGTCAAGCACAGCACCACGCCAATTGCCCGGCTCGCGAGCTTGCGTAAACCAGTTCACTACTGATTCAGCAATCTCCGGTCCAATACCGTCAATAGCTGACAGTTCTTCCGCATTCGCATGCTCAATCGCGTCAAGCGAGCCAAACGTAGACGCAATCAGACGCGCCGTAGGCGGGCCCAGCCGGCGAATCGACAAGGCGACCAGCACACGCCACAAATCTGCGTGACGAGCCTTATCCATTTCGTCAAACATTTTGCGCGTATTCTCACCCGGGCGAACAATAACCGGCACATCGGTTACGCCTGTGCGCGTGGTTTTGTGGTCAACGCGCACCACAACCGCGTCAGCCGGCACATCATAATCGGGATATGCAGTCATCTGCGCTGTAGTTGCCGCCTCATCTACTGCCTCATCTCGCTGAGCAATCTGACGAGCCGTCAGCTTTTTCGCCGCAGTCGGCGCTGTCCAAAACGCTGGTACTTGATGCCATAAGCCTGAACCGCCGATACGCTTACGCGTGCGCTTCTTCTTACCATTTGCATCAGTCGTCTCGTGAAGCTCAATAATGGCTGCTTCACGCCACACGCGCACGTCACGCAAATCCGCAGCAGTCAAATCAAACAAGCCAGCTTCCGAAGCCAGTACTGGCGTTTGCACAGGCGGCAATTCCAGCCCGATAGTCGGCTCATACGGTTCTGGTTCCTGACCAGGCTTCACCACAATTTCTGTAATATTCGGCGCATACGTTGCCACTGAATCCGGGCGATTTTCCTCCGGATTGGTAAGCGCAATCGCCGACTGGTCGCCCAAATGCTCAATATCGAATGCTTTGCGCGAAGCCAAATTGATAATGCGCTCGGTCAGCTGTGCTGGGCAGCTTTCCACATTCGGGCAACGAATGTCCTTATCGCCTTCTTTCGCCGGGGCGAGCTTTGCTCCGCACGATGGGCATGTTGATGGCATAACAAACTCGCGCAGCGACGATTCGCGACCGCGACGGCGTTCCAGCACTGGGCCAACTAGCTCAGGAATCACATCGCCTGCCTTGCGCACTACCACTGTGTCGCCAATCAGCACGCCTTTACGCTTCACTTCTGAAGGATTATGCAACGTCGTGCGCGCCACCGTAGAACCGGCCACATACACCGGTTTCAAAATCGCCACTGGCGTTACGCGGCCAGTGCGACCAACCTGCACTGTGATATCAAGCAGCTCAGTGTTCACTTCTTCCGGCGGGTATTTGTAAGCAATCGCCCAGCGTGGTGCGCGCGATGTGGCACCCAGCGCACGCTGCAAACCCAAATCGTCCACTTTGACCACGATGCCATCAAGCGCATGCTCAATATCACCGCGATGCTCACCGTAGTAGTCAATCATGTCAAGAATTTCTTGGAACGACGATACCGTGCGGTTATGCGGCGAGACCGGCACACCCCACTTGGTATACAGTTCGTATGCCTCCGACTGATCGTTGATCACGTCATGCGAACCGGCCGCACGCCCAGCACCCCAACGCAACGTACCAATGCCATGCGCGTAAAAACTTAACCGTCGCGTGGCCGTAATACGCGGGTCTTTCTGACGCAACGAACCCGCAGCAGCGTTGCGCGGATTAGCAAACGGGGCGCGCCCGGCATCTTCCTGTTCAGCGTTCAGAGCGCGGAAATCATCCCAGCGCATGAACACTTCGCCACGAATTTCTACGAATTCAGGAATATCTTCAGCAGGGCCGCCAAGGTTTGCGGGAATCGAACTAATCGTGCGCACGTTAAGCGTAATATCTTCGCCCGTTACGCCATCGCCACGCGTGAGCCCCTGTTCGAGCACACCGTTGCGGTATATCAAATTCAGTGCAAGACCATCGATTTTTACTTCGCAGCTCATCGGCAGCGGCTTGGATTCAGGCCAGTCGAGATCGCGAATAACACTGTCATACCAGTCGCGCAATTCTTCGATCGAGAACACATCATCCAAGCTCATCATGCGCGAAGGATGGCGTACTGACGCAAAATCGTTCGAAAATGTGCCGCCAACGCGATGCGTGGGGCTTTGCGGCGAATCAAGCTGCGGGAACGCTGCTTCGAGACGCTGCAAACAGCGCAGGCGCGCATCATACGCGGCATCAGAGGAGACTGGCGAATCGTCAATATAGTAAGCAATTTGATCAGATTCTACCCATGCGGCAACGCGCGCCCACAAGCGGGCTGCGGTTTCAGCATTCAACGCAGTGACATCAAATCGATCAAGACGCAGCGCGTCATCATCAGTTGGTGTCAGCGCCGCAATCCACTGCTCACTGCCGGGGGTCAGTTGCGCAATCGGAGCATCAGCGGACGGCTCTGGCGTGGGGTTCAACGGCGTATCCGCCGCGCTGTCTGGAGCATCAAAATCCCATGCGAGCTGCTGCGTTGACGATGACGTTGCGCTACCCATATTGCTCCTCTGTTCTTGATCTGCGATTGAGCATCGAGATTGAATAGTACTGTGCTACGAGTTTAGCGAGCGCACGAACTGCGCTTGTACCATGTCGAATCCACTATTGTCCGTTTCATTCATGCGTGCTGCCGCCATCGACAGTGTGCGTGCCGGCACAAACATGCCATTATCCACGCATACGCGAGCTGCATCGCGCACAATAGCAGCAACTTCGGTATGCGGCCAGACTGGCAGATCATGCTCAATGAGCACTTGTGCCGCCTCATCCACATCACCGGGCACCGGAATGCATTGCGATTCAGCGCGTGCCACGAGTTCGCGTAATTCTCCATCCAATGCAGTGATTTGCCCGGGGGCAATATGCTCGCTCATAATGTACGCGGCAACTGCCACATCGAACTCGTCACGCATCCACTCCGCGTATGCGAAACGATAGTAGGTGAACGCCGCATCATCACGGTCGAGAGCCACGCGCAACGCGTTCAAGCATGCTGCGCGCGCTGAATCCCAATCCTCTCGGCGCGCAAGCTGGATAGCCAGTCGCATATGGGAAAGTGGGTAGGCTGGCGCATAGGAAACCATTGCGTTCAAATGCTTCAACGCGCCCTTTGGGCCGTCGAGTTGCGCACGCAATTCTGCCAATTCGGTGTGCGCGTAGAACATGTTATCGGGAATAAGCACCGTATGCTCGCCGGGGGTCGCGAACAAACGGTTGTACACCACACGTTCCGCGTACGAGTTGAAATAACGCGGCACACCCGGATTATCGGCAAAAATAGCATCCATGCGGTCGAGCACAGTTTCTAGAGTCTGCGCAGCCTGCTGAGCTTGGCCAGAGAACAGCATATCGCGAGCTTTGGCGCGCTCACGGTCAAGTTCATCAGACAGTTGGAATACAAAATCAGGCGTATCTTCACCGTCGATCAGCGCACGCGTTACTTGCGTGGACAATCCGGTCAGTTCAGGGTCAGCGATGCGCTGGATGACATCCATGGCCTGCTGAGCTTTTTCAACAGACGGCTTCGTACTGTCGGCAGCAAGACGATGGAATTCGTCAATGCCGCGCTGCAGCAAGTCAGCACGCTGAATAGACAAGCCAATCGCGTCACTCGTGCCAAGAACGCGAGCCACCGATGGGCTGAGCTGCTTATCAGACAGTTCCGGCTCCTCCTGAGAGCCTGTTGGCGAGAAACGCGCGTCGCGCAGATCAAACTTGGTACCCGATGGTACGAATCCTCCTTGCTGATCGAGAACTAGCGCGGCATCGAACATCTCATACGTGTCTTGCGGGTGGCGCAATGCATCAGCGTTCAGTCGTGCCAGTAATGCGTCACGCGTAAACGTCACGGTAACCAGGTTGCGTACGCGAGGATTGCGGCGTAACGCGCTCAACGGGTCAGCAGCGTCTGCATCGTGAACCGTATCCTCATCCATGGCACCAAGCATGCTGTCGTCAGCTGGCATATCGCCAAGTTCAGCATCATCAGCCGCGCCAGTATCGTCAGCTTGTTCATCACTGGAGTCCTGCGCGCTGCCAAAGTCTGGCAGGTCAAGGCCTTCCAAATCAACGTCTTTGACAAGATCAGCAAAACGACGGTCCACTGACTGTTCGTCATCGCTAACCTGCTGCTCACTCGGCATGCTCTGCTGCGCGCTCGAGTGTGCTTGTGCTGATTGTGATGATGGTGATGACTGCGCTGACTGCGCTGTTGAGCTGCTCTGTTCCGCGGAATCAACTGGCTCAGACTGCTCCGGCAACGGCGTAGGCGTTCCCGTCGGGTCGCCATGAATATCGCCATCCTTAGGAGCCGCAGCATCAGCATCGCCCATGTGGAGACGTTCAAACGAACGCAATGTGTCGCTCAGCATTGCAGCAATCGCACTATCTTGTTCAGCAACAGCCTCTTCAAGACCAATCGAATCGAGTCGTATGCTCACTTCTCGAATATGCGAATCAGCACCAAATGCGAGCGCGGCAAGCATCAAGCCGACGCGTAGGTTGTAGTCAGTGCTCATCGCAACGCGTTCAGCATCGGAGAGTTGTACCCAATCGTGCGTGCGCTCATCGTATCGACTCATCGGCATCATTGTTTTGCCGGCAGCAGTAAACGCGATTGCTGCTAACCCACCAGACAGGTTCGTACGCAGTTCCAAATCAAAACGGTATGGCAACCGCAGTCGGCGTATGAGGAGCGACAGGGTCTGCCGGTACAACCATTCGGAGTCTCCTGCATGGTTATGTTCGCCGATCGGGTCTGGATTGCTTTCAGCCATGAGCTGAGCGGTGGCGCGTGCTTGATCAAGCAGGTGTGCGATTGGTGCCGAACCATCATCGTGCAGTACGTCGATGGCTGGCATGTCGCTGTCTTTCCATGGCAATGCCAGCAATGCAGGATTGGCAATCAGTGCTAGATCAATTTGGGCTGCTTGTGCGCGAGTAACCGTATCTTCCGTAGGACCGGTACCCGTGCGCGCGCACCGTTCGAGCCACGCGCTTACTGAGGCAAAACGGTTGAGATTGCCTTCAATGCGCAATGATTTGAGCGCTGCGGAAAACTCGAGGCCTGCATCCCACGCGAAGAAGTAGCCGCCTGAATAGCTTGACGTGTACAAATGTAATGGTTCAGCACCATGTTTTGGTTCGAGAGCGGGCGTGATGTCTAATGCGCCAGCTTCGTTCATCAGATCAGCGAAATGGTCTTCGAGCCCGGAGGCACGCAACCCGTGGGCGCGTGCTTCGAGAGTGTCGCGCACACTGCGGCGAATGGCACCGATCGGCGCTTCGCGGTTCAGTCTGCGGAAAATATTGCCTGAACCAAAACCGAGCAAGAGTCCGCTCATTTGCGGCAGCATGTATGCGGCAAGGAATCCAATAGTAATCGCATCACGGTATTCAAGATCGTGACGCATATTGTCAGGCAGCTTCGCGCGCAACTGTTCCAACGTGTATCGATTGTCATGCTTGAGCCAAGAGGCGAGCCAGCTCATGCGGCCAGTAGTATCACGGCCAACGATGCCACCTTGAATAACATGCACGGTAGTGTCAGTGTGCCGGTGGCCTAAACGCGGGCCGTCAGCAATCGTTAACTCATCTTCTTTCACGAACATGAATCGTGGGTCAAGACCATGCGTATCAAGTTCAGGGTCGGTGGTGACGAACACGCGGCCTTTGCCATCGGCGAGCGCAATCTGAGCGAACCGATCGCGTGCAGTAAACAGGCCGATCGAGAAGGTCATGCCTGCATTGGATGGCAATTGTGCCCAGCCGAGTGATAAACCTTCAGGCACGCCAGGCATTGACGCGTATGCGCGGCGCTTGGTGAGTGGGGTGAGCGCAATAGCATGTTCGGACAGTGCGTGCAGCACGGTGTCTGGATCGGAGGATGTTTGCGCCGCATCCATTGCCTGTGCAAAAGGATTCGTCGGCATGCCTTGCTGGCCGCCTTGGCTATCTGCGCGCCCGGTACGGCTTGCACTGTCAGTACTGTCGATGTGACCGACGCTAGCATCACGGCTCGCGTTGCGGCCTGCGCCGAGCACAGCATCTCGCGCGCGTTGCAAGGCTTGAGTGAGTCGACGGAAGGGGTCGGATCCTGCAAATGGTGAGCGATGCGATGCGTTTCGAGACATGGCTCACATTGTTCCAATCCAACACGACATGAAGCCTATAGAATAATGACGTGAGTTCTTCTACCCCCCGATTGTCGCTGCAACGATCGCTGCCCGGCCTGCTTGTTGCACTTGTGCTGATTCTGCTCATCGAATGTGTGGGCTTTAATCTGCCGTTTTGGACAACGCTTGGCGCAAGCACGGATTCTGCAGCCGCATTGAACACAATGGGTGCGGGGTTGAAGCGTGACCGTTACGGCATGCTGGAAGTTACTGATCCGACGGCCGCGTGGCTTGAAGTGAAAGCGGATGGCACGTCTGCGTACGCGCGTATTGACGTGTCAAACATGCCTAATGCAGCTCATGCTGATGTGCAGCCTACAACGGCTGTGTTAGTGCGCGCTGATAGCGATACTGCAGTTGGTAAGACCGTGTTTGTTTCCACACAGTCACCGCGTTCGTTGTATTTCAAAGCTCCTGCATCGTTGTCAATTCGCTTGTGGATTGAGGAGCCGATTGGCTCGCATATACCATTTCATGCCGTGCGTGCTAATGTGCGTGTCCCGTTTGATTTCAGCTGGGAGCGCGTAGCAGCAATGGCTCTCTTTGTGCTTTTAGTAGCATTATGGCGGCCAGGATCGCGCTTGTGGAAGGTGCCGTTAGACCCGTCGAGCCGCTGGCAGCGCGCATCATTGGTGGCATTGATGATTCCGTTCGCTGTCTGTACTGCTATTACGGTGTTTTGGCAGGCTGCTGGCGCTTCTCCGCTCGTGTTTTCCAGCCCGCACGGATACGTGTACGATTTCGACCAATATGATCATGTTGCTCAAGCGCTGCTCAATGGTCATGTGTGGCTTGACTTGCCAGTACCGCAACAGTTAGCACAAGCTGATTTGCCGCATGATACGGCGGTACGCAGCCAATTGTTAGCTGATGGTGTTACCCCAATTTATTGGGATTACGCGTTTTATAACGGTCATTGGTATTCGTATTTTGGCGTACTGCCAGCAGTGTTGCTTTTTATGCCATACCGTGCGATTACCTCGCTGTGGGTTGATGGCGGTTTACTGCTGCCGGCAAGCGTATCCGTGCTGATTACGATGTTTGGTTTTCTAGTATTTGGCTCGCTGCTGGTATTGCGCTTGATTCGCCGCATGTTCCCGAATGTGTCGGTGGCGGCAGCCTCATTGGCCGTAACACTGTTTGTGTTCGGATCAAACTCGTGTTACTTGTGGTTCCGCACGAATTTCTATTCAGTACCAGTTGCAGCGTCGATGATGTTTACTGCATTAGGCTTGTGGCTGTGGCTGGGAGCAACACCTGGCCGTTTTCCGAAGCCGGGCGCGCATGTTGGCAGTTGGGTTGTTGATGGCGCGCAACCGTTGTCATTACGTCATCTTGCTGGTGGCGCATTGTGTATTGCTGCCAATTTTGGATGCCGCCCAACGTTCACATTGGCGGCTTTGCTTGGGTTTCCCCTGTTCTGGCCGCAAATCACATCGCTGGTTGCCGGGTTGAAAGCGCGTACGATTCCGTGGCGGCGTGCGTTACGCGCACCGGCTGCCGTGTTGGTACCAGCACTCGTGGTTGTAGCTCCTCTCATGGCGTACAATCATGCGCGATTTGGCTCAGTGTTTGATTTTGGTAACAACTATCAGATGACCGTTACTGATATGACGCGTTTTACGCAGCCGATGGCGAACTTCATGCCAACGATGATCTATTACTTATTCATACCGTTGCGCACGATCAACACGTTCCCGTATATCGGTACTTCCACGGTTGTATTTCGCGAATGGGGCTATTTCGAGCCGATGGTGGGCGGCTTATTTATTACCTGCCCACTGCTGTTGTTGGCGCTGGCAGTTCCTTTCCTGCATAAGCGACTGCGCGCTACTGGGTACTGGCCAACATTGATCACTATGCTCGCTCTCGCCTTGCTGCTCATGGTGTTTGATGGCAAGACAGCCGGACTGGGTTGGCGTTACATGTGTGATTTTGCTTGGATGGTCTCGCTTGCCGCAATCCCTGTCATGGTCATGGTGTTGCAACCGGCAACGTTGTCATCGTCGATGACTCACGCGCCGCGTGTGCGGACCGTAGTCGCAGTGCGATGTATCCGCGCCGCAATTGTGCTGGTAATGTTGGCAACGATTGTGCTGCTGATACTTACGTGTTTTGTGGTGGGGCGTAGCGATGCGCTGATGAATAATCTTCCGTCACTGTACGCTACCGTGTCAGCTTGGTTCCGCTTGTAGCGCGCCTGCACAGTTGCGCAGTTCCACGCGACTGCGACACGGCGTATCCGATTAGCGCACACTCGCAATACCTCAATATCGTGTTTTCAGGGGTTTTCCAGCGTTTTGCCACGTCTTATGAGGCGAACATGCTGCAAATTTCATAGAGGGGTAGCCCGATAATGGAAATGTTGCATAATTCACCCGTTATTCACTTACAGAACCCTTGACAATAGGAAAGACAACGTCATGCAATCGTCTACTCCCCTGCGCTCAGCAACCCGTACACGTTTCATTAAGATTGCCGCTGCGGTCATTGCGGTACTCGTTGCTCTTGGCGCCTGCTTCATTACTGGCGATGATGTGATCGCGAGCATCAAAGAAAATCGTATCAAGCGTCTCAACGCGCAAATCGAAAGGTATATACCACTGCCTACCAGCAGGCGGCTGACGAAAAGCTCGCACAACAGCGCGATGCAAAAACTCGCACCATCGACGATATTTTCACTACTGAAAATCCGTACGGTACTAACACCACGTCACTGTACGTGTACTTCAACACTGATGCCGCTACCAAAGTCAGCTACACCGTGCACGCAGAAGGCTACCCTGATTTCACTGCTACTGCCGCACAAGACAATGAATATCAGACTGAGCATGAGTTTCTTGTGTTGGGCTTGATTCCTCAAGTCAAGAACACCATCACGCTGACTGTTACTGATGAAAACGGTACCAAGACAACGCGCACTATCACGCACACTGGTGCGAAGCTGCTCGGCGTGGAAGAAGTGCAGCTTGAGCAGACGAAGCAGCCTGATGACGCAACTTCGCTGGGCGATGGCTTGTACGCGATTCTTGGCAACGATAGCAATGAGCAGGACTTCATGTACTACTACGACACCAATGGTGTACTGCGTGGCGAAGTGCCGGTGAAGTATTATCGCTCGCACCGACTGCTCTTCGACGACAATGGTTTGATGTGGTTCTCTGCTTCCACGCACACGATGGTTGGCATGAACCGTCTCGGCAAGCTGGAAAAGATCTACGATCTAAGCGATGACTTTATTCTCCACCACGATTACGCGCTCGATTCGGACGGCAATATCGTGCTGCTTGCCACCGATCTGAGCCGTTCGGACCACGCGGTGCAAGATCAGGTCGTGAAACTCGATACGACTACTGGCAAAACGACCTTGCTGCTTGACTTTGGTGACATGTTCCCCGATTACAAGCAGTCTACTGATCATTCTGGTATTGACGAATCTGACCCGACTGCGAAGAACCGTTGGGATTGGCTGCATTGCAATACGATTCAGTTGCTGCCTGATGGTTCTGCACTGTTCTCCGCGCGCGAGACTTCTACGATCATTAAGGTGAATGATCTTGAAGGTACGCCAACGCTTGACTATATGATTGGCGAGACTTCCGTGTGGGATGGCACGTCATATCAAGCTTCGTTCTTGACGAAGGATGGCGACTTTGGCGATACTGGCGGCCAGCATTCGATCACGTATGTAGCTGACGACTCGCTGCCTGACGGCCAGTACTACCTCTACATGTTCGACAATAACTTCGGTTATGCGATGACTCGTCCTGACTTTGATTGGACGGTCATTGACGGTATTTCGACCGCGCAGTCCAGCAAGGATAAGAATTCCAACTCGCAGTATCGCAAGTATGTGGTGGATGAGAATGCTGGCACGTATACCGAGGTGACGAACTTCGATGTGCCATATTCTCCGTATGTGAGCTCCGCGCAAGATTTGAGCGATGACAAGATTCTTGTTGGCACTGGTATGCAAGGCGTTTTCGGCGTGTATGACGAAAGCGGTGACCTGCTTGCCCAGTACAAGATGAAGCTCAACACCGCTTACATCTACCGCGTGTACCAATACAACTTCAAGGGCTTCTACTTCGCGTAACGCCCCCTCTTGTGACGCGGAGCGTGACCGGGAGCGAATCGGGTACCATGACCAGATTCCTAAACCGTTGAAAAATAAGGGTTTTGCATAATCAACGATTGGTCACAACCGCTCCCGGTCACGCTCCGCGTCACGGTGCTCATCCCATGCCGCACTACACTAAGCGGTATGGGATTTTTTCATGCGCTGTTTGGTAAGGCACCCGAGCGGGCTTCGCAGGTTACATTCTCACTTGAGTCAGCTGGTCATACCTATACGGACGGCAATGTGGGGCTTACTGCTACCACGTTGACGATCACTCCTGAAGACCGCCGAGTAGCAGTGATCGGTTTGAACGGCGCTGGCAAAACAACACTGCTCAAACTGCTCGATGGAGCGCTTGCTGCCACGACCGGCTCGGTACGTATTCAAGCTGGCGACGATACGCTTGATCCAGCGGTGAAGCGCGATCGTAAACGCGTGGAGGATATCGTTGGCCGTGTGCGCCGCGAGGAAATCCCCGAATCGTATTATCGTGCTGCGACGATTCTTGAAGCGATTGAAGAACCGCTGAAGCGTCACAAAGTGCCTGAAGCAGAACGGCAGGCCATTATTGGTAATCTGTTCGCTCATTTTGGGATGAATCCTGTAGCACATCAGCCGGCGAGCGCATTAGACGGTGAGAAGCGGCATCTGTTAGCGATTGCGAGCGCATTGAGCTTCTCCCCCGCGGCGATTGTCGCCGATGAGCCGACGAAAGGTCTTGACGAGGTTGGTTCCGCGCATGTAGCCAAAGCGCTGTTCGGTTACGATAAGCCCGTGATTTTTGCCACGCATGATGTGGATTTGATTCAGCGGCCGCAGTATGACATTACGCGCACGCTGGTTGTTGATGATCATCACATCGTCTTCGATGGTGCTCCTGCCGAAGCCGCCGCGTTTTACAACGATCTCATTCGCCGGCGCTACGAAGAAGCAAAGCAGCTCGGCAACGCGTAACCATCGCATATCCGATTGTTTGCAGCTGTATGCAGCTCTACAATGACTTGTCTGCAAGAGTACTCCGCGGATGCGGTAGCCTCGGCTCCCTCGGCTAGGCCGAGCCGTTAAGAAAACAGTCCAGTGGACTGTTTTTAGGCGAGGAGCGAGCGATAGTGAGCCAGCAAACAGTCAGCCGTCAGGCTGTCCGTAATTGCAGGACGCTGGCAGCCGCAGGCTGACTGAGGGAGCGTTCAATCAGCTCAACTCACACCACAATCAAATGTCGTGCATACCCGATGTCATTGATCAGCCGATCAGCGCAGCGACAGTATCGAGTACTACGCGCACATTACGCTCGAATTCATCCGGCTCAGGCAATAGTGAGATTGCCAAATACCCGTTTGACGTCATATCGAAGAAGTAGCCGGGCTGACCGCTGACACCATGCCGTTTGATCATGGCGAGTACGAGCTCATTCTCATCGATAACGCTCGGTACGCGTAGCAGAACATTCCAACCGCCTTCTGCGCGCAACACCGAAACAACACCGAGTTCGTCAGCGTCGAGCAGCCGGTGCAATGCGGCAAGGTTGCCACGCACACGCTCTTGTACGCGCGCGGTTTGTTGAGGCGCGTCAGCGAGCAGGTCAGGAATAATACGCGCAATAATGTCGCTCATCGGCAAATAATCGTCAGCAATAACATCAAGCCGTCGCTGCGCCTCAGTCACATCATCATCTGGTCCGGAAACTTGAATCCAGCCAACTTTCGCGTGTGGAGCAGCAAGCATCTTGGAAAAGCCATCCAGCGCGAACGTGAGCACACCAGTTTCTCCAGCGATGCGCGCATTGTTGTCGAACGGTTCAAGCGTGTAATCGTAGAACACCTCATCGGCGATAATGGCCACATCGTGTTCACGGCACAAGTTGACAATGGCAGCACGTTCACTGGGCTTGACGTACGAGCCGGTGGGATTATTCGGATTGATGAGCACAAGCGCGCGAATACGGCCGCCGTCTGGAGCGTTCAACAGTTCACGCAATTGTGCGACATCGATCATCCATGAGCCGTCGAAGCATAATTGATATTCAACAGTGTCCACGCATTCGAGTCGCGCGATCGACTCGATGAGCGGATAGCCTGGTTTGGGAGCAAGCACAGCATCACCGGCGTCGCACAGCAGTTTGATCAGCCAAGAGTATGCCTGCGATGTGGAACTGAGCACATACAGTCGATCTGGATTGACCGACGATGCTCCTTGTTCGGTCAAGAATGCGGCTAACGCCTCGCGAGCAGCACGAGGCCCACGCGGATCAGCGGTGTAGACTTCCGGCACCAATGCCGGAGCTAATCCATGCCGAGTAGGGTTGGAATCGTTGAGTTTACCGAGCGTTATACCGTCACGCTTGCACTGAGCTTCGGCTGCGGCAATCGGATTCGGAGCGCTAATGTCAACTCTGGAAGAAAAACGCATGACTGTTACCCTACTCGACTCCCCCGATTCACGCCTACACATGCAAAAACCCTCTGTGCGAACCAATACAGCACTGGCTCACACAGAGGGTTTTTGCAATAAAACTACTATCAGGCCTTGGTAGTCGCGTAATATGCGGCGCCAATAATGCCAGCCTCGTTACGCAGCTTGGCGGGCACAATCGGGGTCTTAATATCAACGTACGGCAGGAACTTGTCGCTCTGACGGCTCACGCCACCGCCAACCACGAACAGGTCAGGGTTGAAGTACTTCTCCATGAGTCCGTAGTACTTGGTCAGGCGCTTTGCCCACTTCTTGTAGCCAAGTTCCTTCTGCTCGCGCACACCAGAAGACGCCCACTTTTCAGCGTCAAGGTGCTTTTCATCGAGAATAATGTGGCCCAGCTCAGTGTTCGGAATCAGCGCACCGTTGTAGATCAGCGCGGTACCAATACCAGTGCCCAGCGTAGTGGCGATAACCAAGCCCTCCTGGCCCTTAGCAGCACCGAACTGCTGCTCTGCCAAGCCGGCAGCGTCAGCATCGTTGACTACAACGATCGGGCGGCCGCATGCTTCAGACAGTGCTTCAGTAATATCCACGCCAACCCAAGACTGATCAAGGTTTGCAATCCATTCAAGCTTCTGACCAGGCTTAACCGGTGCAGGGAAGGCAACACCAACCGGCACGTTGGCTGGCACATCGAAATGCTCGAGCTGCTGGCGTACGATCTCGCCCACAGCCTGCGGGGTGGAAACCTCCGGGGTGAGGATCTTCAGTCGCGGTTCAGCGAACTCGCCCTTCTCAAGATCAACCGGCGCCGCCTTAATACCAGAGCCGCCGATGTCCACACCAAACGCCTGAGCTGTTGCAATCATCCTTGACCTCCCTTGTTTGCGCGCAGCGCGGGTCGCGCAACCACGCTTGTAATCTATCGATCGGTACCCGCATTGTATAACGAATCCGACTGTGCGCATGCCCCCGGTCCCGTATACGGGCGCGCTACGAGGGCGCGCGGCGGTCGCCACCGTCGGCTCACAGTGGGATAATCGGGCGCATGGCAGAACATACGCAACTGATTGACGCTATTGATATTCGTACCGCGGTGCGCGCTTATGATGCTGAACCGATCGATGATGATACGGCTCGCCAACTGGCAATGACGCTTGACGCGGTGAACACACTCGCCGGCTTGCACATGCAATTGCTGTGCGATAAGCCGGATGTGTTTGCTGAGGCGAATGCGTCTGGGCACTTGAAGCATGCAGCGAACTTGATCGCCATTGTTGGCCCCGCAAACGACACCGAGGCTAAGGAGCGCGCGGGTTTTTATGCTGAGCGTGTGGTACTTGCCGCCACGTTGCGCGGCTTGGGCACGCTGTGGGTTGCTGGCAGTTGGGATCGTGAGGCGGCGGCGAAGCATTGCCGTATCGCGCGTGGTGAGGAACTGTATTTGGGTGTGGTGATTGGTTACCCGGAGCATCATGCCGAGCATTTGTCGAAATCGTTTGAGGAGCTGGCTGAATATCAGCGCACGCATCGACCAACCAAATCGTTTGAACAGTTTACTGCTGGCATGAGTGACGCTGCGCGAGCAGCCGCGCCGGACTGGTTCCGCGCTGGTGTTGAGGCAGCGATGAAAGCGCCGAGTGCGATGAACCGTCAGCCGATCACGTTCACATATAACCCTAATGCTGATACAGCGGCTGCGCATATTGACACTACTGCCGGTGATGAGCATTGGGCACTGAACGACCTAGGTATCGCGAAACTGCATTTCCAGATCGGTGCTGGCCAAGGTGACTGGGCGTGGGGTGATGGCGGCCTGTTCTTGCATAAGTAAACACAGCTTGGTTTGTGAGAGCTGACATCTGCCAACACTGACATTCACCAACACCGACCGCTATGTGAACAGTATTGTTCGCATAGCGGTTTTTGTTGTGGGCTGTCTGGCGACTAGCCAATACCCAGTCAGCATCCTGTCAGCGTCCTGTCAACGTCCAATCAATGTCCATATATCGGCCGATGGCGAAACTGGTGCTTGCGCAAATCCAGACCATCGCGTATACCTAAGTTCGTCAGTTTCAGGGAAGGTGCAATTCCTTACTGGCGGTAACGGTACGGCCGACGTTCATAACGGCCTCATATCGAAGCCCGCGACCCGCGTATGCGGCTGATCCGGTGAGAATCCGGAGCCAACGGTTATAGTCCGGATGGAAGAAACGGAGCTCACTATGAGTGTCTCTTCGCATACCACCACATCGTCAGCGTCTGCAACAGCAGCTTCACGCCCAGATAACGCGCATTCGACCGGCGTAGCTGATTCGGGTCGCTGGTCAACACGTCGTATTGCTATGTATGCGCTGTTTGTCGCGCTGGCAATGGCGACTAGTTTCATTGAATTCCCAATCATTCCGGGCATTCAATGGCTGAAGTATGATCCGTCTGGCATTGTCTCGCTGATTGCAGGCTTCGCGTTTGGCCCGGCTGCCGCCGCAATCGTGAGCGTGCTTGGCTTTGTGCCTCACCTGTTCATGGATCCGTGGGGTACGCTGATGGCTGTGCTCGTCGCTCTTGCACTGTCTGTGCCGGCAGCACTCGTGTACCGTCGCGTGAAGTCCCGTAAGGGCGCGCTTTTGGGCATTCTGCTTGGCGCAGCGGTGGCTTTGGTTGCTGCAATCGTTGGCAATCTGATTGTCACGCCGATTTATGCGCACATGACTGTTGCGCAGGTTGCTGCGCTGATTGTGCCAGCACTGCTGCCATTCAACCTGTTGAAGTTTGCGATTCACGGCGTGGTCACGTTCCTGATTTACAAGCCGATTTCGAACCTGCTGAATCGCTGATTCCTGCCGTATATAAACGCCGCCGTGCATTCGTGTATTGCGAATGCACGGCGGCGTTGTTGATTTCGCTTGTGTTTATCGCTGCCGATGGCGAGCCACCATCAACACTAAGCCGAATACCAGCGCCCCGAAGCCAACCGTAATCGGTACAACGATTGCTGCACCGGTACGAGCGGTTTGTTCAGTGACCGTAGGTGTGTTGCCAGTGTTATCGCTCGGCGTTCCCGGTGTATCTGGTGTTCCTGGCTTTTCAGGTGTTCCGGGCTCCGGCGGGGATGGCGGATTCTCAGTATTGTCGTACCCAAATTTTGGCTCTACCACAACATTCCACAAGATACCGCCATTTTCCGTAGTACCTGGCACGTATGTGAGGAATGGATCGCAGTGATATGCTGCGTTCGCGTCGGCAATACCGGTGCGTGTGACCAGATACACGCCTGCTTCAAGTCCAGAAAAGGTAACAAAACCGGATTCGTTGACAATGCGTGACGCATCATACTGGTCTTGTGCGCCAACAAATGTGGCCAATTGTTGGGCGGCTGCATTGGCTCCAGAAGCGGTGAGGCTCCCCCACGCCCTGTCGTAATCAGCGAATCGGTCAAGAGTATGGTATGCCGCAATAGCACCATTAGCATCAATGTCAGCGGAGGCAATGCGTACGATCGCATACGTGTCGCCGGCTAGTGGCACGGGGTTTGCTGACTCGCGATCCCAGCGTGCGTCAATGGTAATACTGCCAACGGTTGCAGCTTGAGCAATGCGGGTGGGTGTGGTGAAAGCGGTAAATGTCAGCACGGTCAGCATGACCATGCACGTGAGGAGTATGCCACACAGGCGTGCGGCGATGCCTCGTTGCTCGTTTCGCGTATCAGCCATGTGTGGTCTCTCCTTCCATGCTTCTCGCTCACTCTTCTGTACGGATCAAAAACTTACTGTGCGCTGTGTTGCGCGGTAACATGTCGTTCGCTGCGCCACCGGTACACGCGCCATCCAACGAGCAAGGCGATCAATCCGAGCGACGGCAGTACGTATTGCATTGGAATGTCGACGTGGAATGTGGGTTGTGCTTCGTCTTCTTGTGCTGGCGTGTAAGGGATGCGATGTGCGCGCACGAGCAGACGGTGTGTGTTGACCGCGTAGGGCGTGCAAGTGATAAGCGTCACTTGATCTTTGCCAGGTGCGATGACGAGTTCTTTGGTGTCGGTCGGCAGCACGGTGGTGATTTTGTCGACCTGATAGGCGTACGTGTCTTTGAGGATTTTGATGTAAAAACGGTCGCCTTTGCGCATACGGTCTAGGTCGGTGAACAGTTTCGCAGTGGGCAGGCCGCGATGACCGGACAATGCTGCATGCGTGGATTCGCCGCCGATTGGCAGCGACGTGGGTTCCAGGTGACCGATGCCGGATTGCAGCACTTCTTCGCTGGTGCCGTGGTAGATCGGCATGGTTTCTTTTAGGCGCGGCACGGTGATGTAGCCCATCATGCCATCGCCTTCGAGGTTGAGCAGACTGTTGTATTCTGCGTCGTCGGATTCAGTATTAACGGCGGCGGTGAGTGCGTCGGTAGCGCCTCCCGCACTGCGTTGGGCGAGTTGTTCGTTCCATGCGCGTGCGGCGGCGAGCATCTGCTCGTATTGCTCATCGGAGAGCGAATCGACGGCGGAATCGTAACCGCCGACGACTCGCGACGCGTTCTTCATGATGAGGAAGTTGCTGATCGTCGGATAGAACAGCACGAGCAGTCCTATCACGATGACCAGTATCGGCATAATGCCGCGCAACTTCTTCTTCATGAGTCTCCTAGATTGGTGGATTCCTGGCTCCTTGATTTCTCTATTGCGTAAGAAAAGAGACTTCAAGGTTTGCCCGATATCGGATGAGGGATACGCCAATTGTGGTAACGCTCCCCCACCCGGCTTCGCCGGGAGCCCCCTCAGCCGAGGGGGCCGAGTATGTGGATGCACGCTAGTGTGGGTGCGGTAGCCTTGGCTCCCTCGGCTAGGCCGAGCCGTAAAGAAAACGCCAGAGGCGTTTTTAGGCGAGGAGCGAGCGACAGCGAGCCAGCAAGGCGCGACTGAAAGTCGTCCGTAGTTGCAGGACGCTGTCAGCCGTAGGCTGACTGAGGGAGCGTCGCGGCGCCACGCGCCGCCAACAACACAGCATCGCGCGCAAGCGCGATACCGACTCCACCGAGGGGGCTCGGGTATGGTAATGCCTACTTGGTGGTCTTGCGGTTGGAACGCACGTACCAGACGGCACCACCGATGATGATCAGCGCACCGAACACGGTGAACAGCATGGTACCGATGCTACCGGTGCCAGGCAGGAGCACGTTGTCCTTGTTGACGTTGAGCACCGGCAGGACCGGCGGTTCACCGATCTTGTCTTCGGTAGCAGTGCCGCCGTTGTTGTTCTGCGTGTACTCTACCTTCCAAGACACCAGCTTGCCGGTCTGCGTGCCGCTCACTGCACCGTTGATCTTGCCATCAGCAGTGTCATACTTGGCGCTAATAACAACCTTGATCATTTCGGTCAGCTTGTTGTAGCCTTCCGGAGCCTGGGTTTCTTCAATCCAATAGGTGCCGGGCAGCAGGCCACCAACTTCGATACGACCAGACTTCGGAGTGGTCACCTCATCCTTCAGGTTGCCAATAAGAGCAGCAGTCTGATCCTTGGCATACTGAGCAATAGCGGAGTTGCTACCGTCACCATCAGTGACGTTGAACTTCAGTGCGCCAGCATCCTTATCAGCCTGATCATTGTTGTTAACCGTCGTATTCTTGTAGACCTTGAACGTAGCACCAGCAAGACGCTCAGCGAACTCGCTGTAGTCCTTACCAGTGTACTTATCGATGGTGAAGCCGAAGGTGTGGGACTTGACTTCGCTCGGCACAGACGTACCGGTACCGTTGTTGGTCGGATCGTTGCTGTATTGAACCTGAGCGGAGTTGGGGTTGCCCTGCTTGCCGACGACAGCGTTCTCGTTCAACGTAGCCGAGTATTCAACGGTGATCGTCTTGCCGTGATCATTCTGGTGCTTCTGGCGGAAGTCATTCATGATAATCGCGATCGACGTGGTGTCACCATTGTTCGTCACCGTAACTTTATAGTCCTGATCATCACCCTTCTTCAAGGTCTGGTAGGTCTTACCCGTATCAGGAGTATTGCTGCCTTCAATCTTCACCACCGGCTCGAAGTGATCAGCATCAGTGATTGCGTTACCCTGAGCATCCGACAGCGTCAGGCCCTTGGACAGGGTATCGAGGAAGTTGAAGGTGTAGCCGAGCTCGTACTTGTACATGTCTGGCACGGTGGAGGTCAGCTTGTAGTTGACCACGTCGCCGATCTTGTTCTCGGAAGCGTGCTTGTCATCCACAGTCTTGTCAACGGTCGGGAACTCGTGCTTGAGCTGAACAGACACGTTCTTAGCAGTATCGGTCAGGTTGACGAGCAGGGCCTGGTACTTGTTCTGCTGGCCCAGCTGGTGCTCGTCAGGAGCGATCAGGTAGTAGCCGGCCGGCAGGTTGCTGATCGTAACGGACTTGGAGTCCTTAGTCGCCGGGGTCACGGTACCGAACTTAGCGTCCTTATCAGCCTCGTTCTTGATGTTCGTGGCCGCCCACTGCTGTGCGTGGTTGGCGAAGTCAGCGCGCTGTGCTTCGGTCAGGCCGAGAATGTACTCGACGGCCTGCTGGTCAACGGTCTTTGCACCGTCAACGAAGTTGGTGCCGGCCGTAGTGGTGTCCGTGCTGGTGAAGAACGCCTTCCAGTCAGCGTTCAGCGTGTACGTCACCTTGGTCTTCGTGTTGTCGGTCTTGTCTGCGCCGGAATCATTGGCTTCCACGTTTGCAGTGAACATCTGGTAGTACTTCAGCGCGTACGGATTTTGACCGTCAGCGGCGAAGCCCTCAGCCGTGTTCACGGTGATGGAGCCGGTGTCGCTAGCCGTGGCCCAAGACGGCGTTACATCGGCTGCGGTAGCGACGGCGGCGCCGAGCCCGGCGAAGCCGAGCATGGTCGCGGCAGCGATAATCACCGCCACGAGTTTCTTCATCAGTGACTTCATCACTGTTCCTTTCTCCTGTTGTGTTCCATGTTTTCCGAAACAATTCCGGAATCTACGGATCTACATTGTTTGCCCACCGCGGATGCGATGGAAAATCTTGGTATTGCGTGCTGTTCAGCACGGTTGTTATTGGTTGCGTATGCGTATCGTCACGGAGCATTGGCAACAAGGTTGTGTGGTCTACATGCCGACATGACGACCTCGTTTCCTTGTTCGCAATTGGTCGTGCACGTACCATGCGACGCCGAGTCCGAGCAGCATCATGGCGACAAGCACAATTCGCTGCTCACCTTCGCCACCGGTATCGGGCAGCGGGTACGCGTTGGTCACCGTAACCACGTATTCCTTGTTCTTGTCAGTTTCGCCAGGAATAGCACCGTAGGTGATGGAAACCGCATAGTTGGCGTCAACCGGCTTTTGACGGTGTTCTGTACCGTCGGCGTTATACGTGATGACTGCGGTTTCAGCGACCGTGTACGTGTAGTAGCGCACAATGTTGTCTTTGTCCACGAAGGCGACCGGTAGGCCGGTGATCTTCTTGCGCCACGTGTCAGTCCACTGGGAAGCATCATTCTTGGCGGTGAGCGTCACCGTCCACGGATTCTTCTGCGGCTTAGTGTCGCAATTGCTGTCGTAGCAGGTAATCTCACTAGGCGTCTCGATATTGCCGTCCGCGTCCGTGTAATGTGCGGTGATCGTCAGTTCGACCTCATCCGGGCGCGGCGTCTTGCCGGCGTAATCCTTCCACACTTTTTGCAAAGTAAGGTCGACAGTCTGGCAACCATCCTCACCGCACGGGTCCTGGCCGTCATCGGGCTCGGGGGTAATGCCACCGTTGTTGTCGGTAACCTCTGTGTCGAGCATGAGCACGGCCTTAGCATCGGACACGTACACGTTCATCTGCTTGGCTACGTTCTGTTCGCCAGACGCATTGGTGCCCGTGTTGGAGCCGCTGCCATTGTTAGCGACAAGCGCACCCTTAAGGTCAGAGTACTTCTGGATGACGGGCTCGTCCCACTGGTTTTGCTCGATAGCAAGGTGCGCAACATCGTAACGGTTCAACGGCAGTTTCAGCACGCCACTGGTTCCCGCAGAACCGTTCTTGCCCGTACCGTCATCCATATGGGAGCCATTGGTGAACTGACCCTTGACCGCGGTCGTGTTGCCTTGGTCGTCAATCGTCTTTGCGGCAAGCGCATAGCTCCACGTGTCTGGCACGTCACGGTAAATGTGGTACGTGTTGTTGTTGCCTTCGAGATCGTAGGCATCGTTGAAATTCCAGTTGGACTCGGAGTTCAAAACGCCCGAGAACGGACCGACAAGACCGGAAGTACCACGGATCGTATCCGCGTAGGTCATGTCGTTGACTTCCATCAGACCGTGATCATTCCAGCCGACGAAACCACCGGCGTATCCGGTCTGCAGCTTCTTGTCGCCGTCCTTGTCCTGGGTCGCACCACCACCGAACACGTCGTAGCCTTGAGCAATACCCTGTACCAACGAGTTCGCGATCTTCGTACGGTTGGCACGAACTAGCTGAACCTTAATATTGTCCTTCTCGTTCGGATCGATACCATTCGATGTGCACTTGACCTCGATCTTGGAATCGCCAATCTCGATGATCGCGGTATCATCCGTTTCCGTGTCGGTACCATTCTTGTTCAAGCCGATGCTGATCTTGAGGCCAAGCAGGTTGATATAGATCAAGTTGCCGTTGGCGAGAATATCCAGATCAATGAGCTCGGTCAGCCAGCCGAGGTTATTTTTCTTCCACTCAGCTACCTTGTCTGCAAGATGTTCGGCGTCAGACACGTACAGGATCTTTAGCAACGGGTTGACCAGATGCTCAAGCAACGCGTTGACCAGCGCTGAGTTAACGCCCACATCAGCCAAGTACGCGTAACTGGTACGGCCAGTAAAACCACCCGCCATTTCGCTACTGGTGACCTTCTTCAATCCGGTCGCCGTGCAACGGGACATGCGCGCAAGATCAGAATATCCAACGAAGCCGCCAGCAATCTCCATGCCCTTGCGGTCATCGGAACTGGTGATCGGCTCGGTTTTGCCGTACTCCTCACCGTTATGCGTGGACGTGACGGTGTAGCCTGCCGAAATGCCGGACACTGTAGAGTCTTCGATATGGGAACCCCAAATATCGAGCACGCCGGCAGTCAGACCAAGCAGTTTGCTGTCGGCCAGACCGACTTTGTCAGCGCTTACGGTGCCGGACTTGCCGAGGTGACCGATGAAACCGCCCGTATAGTTCAAGCCGCTCACGCTATTCAAGTTCGTGACGCTTGACTTCTTGACGGAACCGTTGATCAGACCGCCGCCGAAGCCGCCGGCGGAACCGGTGAAGCGGGTGGTGTCAACCATGCCGCTTCGTGACGAGGTGTGTGCCTTGATCTGAATGCCGTCGGCCACGCCAATCACTTGACCGTCGTACACAAACGTACGGAATGCTTCAAGCACACCAACCTTGCCGAGGGAGAGGAGATGGAGCAGCACATTCGTGTCATTGTTGTCCCCCGCGGCTTCGCCACCGCCCACGGATGCGACGGACGACACATCAGCCAAACCGAAGAAGCCACCTGCATACTGGCCACCTTCTACAGCGCGCAGACCAGTCACTGTCAGTGCTGCTGGATCGTTAGCAGTGTCTACAGCCGTGCCAGTACCCTTTGCAGAATCCTTATCGCCAAGGATTGCAGCCTGCAGGGAGCCAGCAAAACCGCCGGCGTTCAGCGCATACTGAGTGTCACCCTTTGCGTCCTTATATGCGCCTTCGACCGTGTAACCCCAGTTATTAGTGTCCGGGGTGACGTGGGCGCCGCGAATCGTAACCACCGTAGCCTGCAATACTTGCAGCAAGCTGGCAGGTGTGCCAACCACCGTATCGAGTACCTTGCCAAGGAAGCCACTGGACGCATTCGTGTCTACATCAGCAATCGAGCCTGACGTGGCCACACCAATGAAACCGCCTACGTTATTGCGGCCAGACACCTTGCGCAGGTTGGCTACATTTGCGCCGGCAGCAGTAGTCTTCCCATCCGCTCCGGATTTGAGTTCATCGCCGTTCGTATCACGATCGCCCCAAATCTGGGCGCCAACTGCAAGACCAACGTAACCGCCGGCATTGCCGGTACCGTGTGTGATATCACTGCCGGTTGCGGAAACCCGCATACCGCGACGGTAGCCGACCACGCTCGACGACTTGACGACTGGCACAAACACGCTTGCTACGTTGAGCAACTGGCCTAAATCAAGCTTGAGACCGAGAATATTGGCACTACCGAATGTTGCAGCGGTACCGGATTCCATGGTGCCCGCGTAACCGCCAGCAGCACGCATAGCAGTCACGTTGCGCACGTCTTCAGACTGGCCGTCGGTGATCGTACCAGTACGCATCAAGCCCACGTGGCCACCGGCAACACCGGAATCACGCAGGTTCGCGCCAAGCTCGTAGCACTTAGCTTTCTTCTCGTCCGTATCCGCGCTGGTCTGGCACGTCGTAATCTCATCTGCAGCGTTGGCGAACACGCCTCGGCCTGCAACCACGTTAAAGCCGAACACGTAGTCCGCGAGGAATGTGTTCAAGGTCTTCTGATCTGTAACCTTATCCACGCCAGCCTTGACGACGTTGGTGAATTCTTTACCGTACGCGCCAAACTTGCCGATGTTGTTAACCCACGTCTTCCACTGGGCATAGCTGATGTTGCGCAACGGGCCTGTGACCTTGGTGTGCTGTTCGGTCGGATAGACAACGGACAGTGCACCGGCAATATTGCCAGCCTGAATCAAGCCACCGAGTAGCGACAGGGAGCCAGCATCCGTGGTATCTGCGGCTTCCATAAGACCGTTGTAACCGCCGGCAAGTTCCTGACCGTACACGCTGCGAATACGCGCCGCATAGGCAACACGAGTTTTGCCACTGTACTTGCCGCCCGTGTTTTCGCTCTTCCACGCGGCAGTGTTGTTACCCCAAATGTGGCCACCACGGTTGCGACCAACATAACCGCCGGCCATACCGCGTCGCGTTGTTGTATCAGACGAGCCCTGTGCGCGAACAGCACCACCGCAGATTGCCGCGTCAGTCGACGAGTTGCGAATCGTCGGTACGAAATCCTGCACGAGGCTAGCAAGATTATCGATCTTCGCAACCTTGAACTGCTCAAGCACGGTAGCATCGCCAAGCACGTCAGCAACTGCACCCGGTTCCATCGTGCCCACATAACCGCCAGCCGACACTTGGCCGATAATGTACACAAACTCATGCGAACTCGAGTCTTGAATATGCCCGCCACGAATATAGCCAGCAAAACCACCAGCCATACCGAGCACATCATCCGCATTGTCTGTATTGCTGGCCAGTACGCTATAGCCACCGATGCCACCGGTCACATCGGAATGTTCAATAGTGGAAATGACAACGGACAGTACATCGGAAATATCTGTTAACGTCAACGTCGAGCCGAGTACTTTCAGTCCGCCGCCGACGGATGCCGCTGAACCGAGACCCATATTGCCGATATAACCACCCGCATACTGGGGTGCTGTCACCGCATAGGCGCTCTCAGCCGTATTGAGATACGTCTTCTCAATAGAATCAGTGGTTTCAAGATTCTTCGGCGCGGTGACACTGGTGTGACGCAACTGGGTAACGTTCGACTTAGACACCTGTACGCCTGAACCGTAGCCAATATAGCCACCAGCTGCACCGGAATGCACGTCGGTTGAATCGACGCGCGTTGCAACAACAACCAGACCCGGATTGTCAGTATCCGTAATAGTGCGACCACTGGTTGTTTCGATCGTCTTCGCGTCGGTTTTTACGCCAGCGGATGTGATAACCGGCACGTACAATTGCGCAACAGCGGCGAGCTGAGCGACGTTAATACTCAAGTTCAGGCCAGCCAGTTTATCGCCCAAACCGCCGAGAATGCTTAAGCCCTTTCCGGCATCAGCCAACGCACCAGAATAGACTTTGCCGCCAAAACCGCCCGCATATGTGCCGCCAGCTACCTGGTCGAGATTGATTACGGCCCAAGCGTTGCCATCATTATCTGCCAAAGCACTGTCATCGACTTTGCCGGATTGGAAATCTCCAGCAAAACCACCCGCAATATTGGCAGACACGTTGCCGCTGTTCACATAGTGCACGTCAGCGCTCGTGTACTTGGGGATCATGTAGCCGACTGCGTTGACCAAACCATCGATTTTAATGAGATTCACAATGGAATCATCATCAGCAACGTCAGCTAACCCGCCAGTCGTCGACGTACCAACAAAACCGCCAGCAACACCTAGCTGAGAGTCTGCCGTAACAGTAAGTAGATTCGTCACGTGAGCGTCAGTTATTTGTGTGCTGTTTGATTATGCGACGAAACCGCCGGCAACATATGGAACAACGTCACCAGCCTGGTACTTGCCCGACGCTGTCACGGTCATACCCTGCTTCACGCCATTGACGTTGATTGCTTTGGCTTGCACCATAACGCCTTGCGCAACAGAGAGTAAGCCTTTGATTTCCAGCAGTCCAAGACCAAGCAAGTCCAAACCGTCCGAGCCGACCAAATCACCCGGGCCGGAAGTGCCCATGAAACCGCCCGCGTAATTATTTGCGGTAACAGCAGCCACATTGTCGAGTGTCACACCAGCCGTGCTCGGTACATTGTTCGTTTCGTTACCGTCCGCATCCTTGGCCTTATATGCGGTGGTAGCTTTACCAATGTACCCACCGGTTGCTTTACCAATGCCACCGGATGCATAATCGCCGGTTGCGGTGACGGTATACCCGCCATCAGTCACACCAGTAACCGTCAGTGCACTCACTTCGAACGGCAGGAATCCACCAAGACCAACCGTATCGTTGATCACGCCACCAATGGACGCAGTGCCCAACTGGCCTGCGATGCCACCAGCGTACGAGCCTTTGACCGTAACAGACTTCAATCCGCTGACCTCATTGTTGCGCACAGTAGCAGGCATCGTACGCTTGCCATGCTTCCAGAACGCGAAGTCATCAAGATGCTGACTATCTGACGCAGCAATGATTGCGCCATCACCACGCCCGACAATACCGCCGGCGTAATCATTATCAGAATGCACAGTGAAGGTGCCGGTCATGGATACGCCAAGAATTGCTGACGGGTCAACGCCAACCAAGCTCAACAGTGCAGTGGAATCCTGACCATTAGTCAAGGCCTCTACAAGAATCTTATTCACGCCTTTGAGCAGATTAGTGCTTCCTGCATCTTGCTTGCCAAGATCAGTTACCCAGCCAAGTGTCGCAGCACCAGTAAAACCACCGGCTAGCGCCTTGACTTCTTCCTTATTATCTGACGATGTAACGGTTACTCCAGAAGCGCTCACATCATACATTCCGGTCAACGTGTCATTGACTGCGAAACTGTTAGCCATTGCGCCGGCAAACCCGCCAGCGTAGCTGCCTGCAGCAACAGTGACATCAGCAGACACCGTTGAGTTTTCGATAAGACTCTGCGGCTGCGCAAAATTGATGAGATCTACACCGAGATTGTTTAATGCGCCTTCCATTGTGCCGTTACGAACAACACCAGAGAAGCCGCCCGCATAGTAGCGAGCCTTCACCGTATACGCGTTCGCGCTGGTGACGGTTGAGTTTTCAATAATCGTACCGATTTGATTACCGACGAAACCACCAGCATAATCCTGCGTATCCGAGCCGATAACCGTGTTTTCACGGAAGTTCGTCACCGCATTGTTGGACAGTGTCGGATTGACGTAGCCGATTGGAATAAGATCGCCAGCAGTAATGAGGTTGCCGTTGAGTAACCAGTGCACAAGATCACCGAGGCCAAGGCCCGGGATAGCGTTAAGGATGGAGCTTAGGACTTCAACCAAGCCGCCCAATACATTAGACAGCAGCTCATATTCAGTCTGGCCAGTCGTATAGCCAACAAAGCCGCCAGTCATACCTTTGACGTTTGATACCGCAACGTCAGCAACTTCGCAGTTGCTTACGGTTACTTTGCCATCAATACGCCCCGCGAAGCCACCGGTTGCAAAAATCGAAGGATCCTGCTCTTTGAGCGTGAGCAGACCACTGAGCACGCCTTCCAGGTCAAGGTTCAAACCAGGAATAACGCTTGTGATCTTGTCGAGCACCCAACCCAAACCAGACAGCACGCCTTTGAGCACGTCGAACACGATACTGACCAACGTCTTACTATCTTTAGGCTTGGTCGACTCGTTCGACACGTTGACATGATTCAGACGGATATTAGAAACGACCGTTTCACTCAGGCTTTTCAGCTGCGTACCACGCTCGAGCAGAGTAATCTGGTTGCTGATCGTGGCGAAGAAGCCAACACCAGATCCCTTCGAATAATCCAGCTCGCCGGTCTGGTGAACGGTGACGTTTGAAATCGTAGGGCGAACCGCTTGAGCAGTAACTGCATCACCAGCATTCTGATCAATGCCATTCCACAGAGTAGATGCATCGCCTGGCGTCGCTGACTTCGCACCAAGCATGATTGCGGAGAACGTAATCGGCGTCCAGTTAGTGTTGCTCGTGTCAGCCGCGTTCTTCGACACATCAATATCACGGAAAATAATGTAGTTCGCGGTGGATGAATACGTGACACCGGTGGTAGTCGCATGGCCTTTTGCAGCAACTTCATTGCCAGAATCATCCAAGGTAACGTATCGTTCGCGTTTTTAACGATCAGGATGTCACCGAGCTCGTCACTCTTCTCACTGGCACCATCATCCAATGTCGAAGTGTCATTCAGGTCAGCGTCACCAGCATAGATTTGCGTCTTGGACCCATCAACATCTACCCAACCGTAGGTGGGAACGCCCAAAGCACCGGTGCCGGTCTGCTTGTACTCCTGCGTGATTTGCCAAACCGGTCGCGTTACCTTCTTACCTGAGCCGATTGCACGCAACTGTTGCTCGTTGCCGATAAGGATGTACGTCTTGCCTGCGATGGTCTTGGTGACTTGGCCTTCGAAGTCTCGGCCGCCCAGCGGATCTACAGCAACGTCAGCATCGGCATTGGTGTCATCCTGAGCTGCAGCGGAAACAGTGGCCTGAGTGTCGCCAGTATTGCCATCGGATGCAATGGTTTGAGCATCGGCCGTCGCGTTGGAGTCTGTAGTGTGCGCAGTGTGCTGATTTGTGAGCGTTTGCGAGGCAGCAACGATAGTAGTATCCGTCACTACTTTGCCACCGGAGATCACGGTGACACCCGAGGAGCTGGCAGTGGAGATGACGCCGGTGTCATCTGCAAATGCGGCGGGGACGCTCCCGGTCAACGTCAACATAACAGCAAGCATGCCAGCAGTACCGCGACGAGCCCATTTCGACGCAGCAAACCGACAAGATTGCAACCATTCCGTGACCGTACTTGAACGCACAGTACGCCCGCCTTCCTCAGTCCTTTCCTCCATGGCTTTTCTTACGGTATCCCCCTCCCCACCCCCGTATTTTTGGACGAAAACGTTCTCAATATTGGAATACAAGACGACACGCGGCAATTATCTGTCTAATTATGTATACCCTCTCACACTTCATAGGGGGTATATCAGCGCAATTCCGCACCCCCGATAATCACTCCAATCCAATGCCCTTACTCACTGCTGTTTTTCCTTGATTACTGTGGTTGCACTTGCCTGCAGCGAACAGCGGCTTGCACCCGCATACCGCATGACGTATATATGGTGTGTTCAAGTTTCAGGGAAGGTGCAATTCCTTACTGGCGGTAACAGCACGGCACTGATATATCGGCCCACATGCTCAAGCCCGCGACCCGCTCCCCTTAAGCGGCTGATCTGGTGACAATCCAGAGCCAACGGTTACAGTCCGGATGGAAGAAACGGAGCTTCTATGAGCATTGCGCCGCAATCTGTGCACGCACACGATCCCGCCGCCGTGCACCCCAGCATGGCAGCGGTACTCAAAGGCATCAAATTTAGTTACGATGGCGGATCAACATGGGCGTTAGACAATGTTGATATCACCATTCATACTGGCGAACGCGTGTGTCTCATCGGCCGCAATGGTTCTGGCAAGTCCACGCTTGCTCGGCTTATCGCCGGTTTAACCGCTCCAGATGCTGGTGACGTAACACTACTTGGCCAGCATGTGTTCGACGCTGATTCTGGTATGCCTCATTCAGCTGCATACCGTGCAGCACGGCATGGTATTGGTGCAGTATTCCAAAATCCTGAGGATCAAATCGTCACTACCGTTACCGAAGATGATGTGGCATTTGGCCCAGAAAATCTGGGATTAGCGCACGCTGAAATTGGTACGCGTATTGCTGGCTCGCTGAACGCCGTCGATATGGAAGCGCAACGGTATGCTGACCCGACGCGCATGAGCGGCGGCCAGCAGCAGCGTATTGCGATTGCTGGCATGTTAGCCATGAACCCAGCAATGCTGGTGCTTGATGAGCCAACGGCCATGCTTGACCCGATCGCCAGAGCTGAGGTGATGCGCATTCTTGACGCATTACAGGCTCGCGGAACAACGATCGTGCATGTTACTCATCATATGGATGAGACCGCGCACGCAGACCGCGTTATTGAATTAGACCATGGGCGCGTAGTGCGCACGCACATGTCCGCCGAGCAGACCACGCAGACCGCACAGACCGCACAGATCACTGAAAACGCGAGCATCGACGACGATACGAATGCGTTGGGTACCACTGCGATGAGCGCTGACAGCACTACCGTAACGCCGAGCACTTCTGCATGGTCATCATCAACAGTGCAACCGATGATCCAGGTAGATCATGTCAGCTATCACTATCCTGATGCGTCGCTGCCAGCGCTTGACGATGCGTCGCTAAAAATTCGCGCAGGCGAAACAGTAGCAATTATGGGCAGTAATGGTGCGGGCAAATCTACGCTCGCGCGACTGATTTGTGCGCTCGAAAAACCAGACTCGGGTTCAATCACCGTAGCTGGCTTGCCTGTTGCTACCGCGCGCACAAGCCATTTCAGCAAGCGTGTGAAGCGTTCACGACCATTGCGCCGCAAACAGCGCGAAGCATTGCGCCGCGAAGTTGGATTCGTTATGCAGCATCCTGAACGACAGTTGTTTGCTACTACCGTGGCCGAGGATATAGCGTATGGGCCACGCAATCAGGGGCTAAGCGATGAGGAAGTACGCCAACGGGTTGATCATGCGTTGGAATTATTGCATATCACGCATATAGCTGATCGCTCACCATTCGACTTATCCGGTGGCCAGCAGCGGTTAGCCGCGATCGCAGGAGTAATTGCATGCCAGCCGCGCGTGCTGGTTATGGATGAGCCAACCGCGAGCCTTGATATGCAAGCCACTGCGCGCATTCACGCGCTCATTCGCGAATTGAAGCAGCAGGGTGTCACGATCGTTATCATTACGCATTCGCTTGACGAAGCGCATGCGCTAGCCGATCGTGTTATCGATATGACGCCGCCCGCGCATACCAATATCGAGCCGCCAGCCGCTACGCAGTCCGCTCCACAATCCGCTCCACAGTCCGACACCCCTGGCAGGCTCTCCCCTATTGCCTCACTGGATCCACGCGTGAAAATGACCATGTTTTTGGTCCTCATGTTCACCGCGTTCGCGATCTCTACACCCCTGCAACTCGCTTTCAGTGCCTTGTTGGCGATCGGTATTGTTGCCGCCGCACGATTGAACCCACTGCGATTGCTCGCACGCGTGCACATGTTCTTCGCGATGTTTGTGATCATGGGTCTGATCAACGTATTCTTTGTACGAACCGGTGACACACTCGTTCAGCTTGGCTCCATACCGATCACCACAGGCGGTGTAACGATTGCCATCCTGTATATCTGCCGTTTTGCACTGGTGATCATACTGGGCGCCGTATTTCTTGACACGACCACGCCTACGGCAATGACCGACGCGTTCGGATCACTGCTCTCACCGCTAGCCCGATTGGGTATGCACACGCAGGAGATCGCGCTAGTGATGAGCTTGGCGTTGCGATTCTTACCAACATTGGGCGCGGAAGCGAAAGCGATTGTTGACGCGCAAGCAGCGCGCGGTGGCAGTGTTGAAACCGGTTCACCAGTACGCCGTATTCGCGCAATGGCTGCGATTATTGTCCCCGTGTTCGCCGGCGCGCTACGGCACGCGGATAATCTCAGTCTTGCGCTCGACGCGCGTTGCTATGAGGAAGGCGCGCGGCGCACGCATTGGCGGCTTATGCGCGTGCGCCGTCGGGATCTTACTTTTATCGCATTGTGCGCAGCGTATGTGATCGCGCTCACTGGCGCTGCAATGCTATAAGCAGCGCCAGTTTATGCGCGGCGAGCGCGCAAGCGGAACGCAGCGACCAGCGAAATAATCGAGATTACACAGATCACAATCATTACCGCGAACACGCACGCGCCGCCCACTGCGGTAGCGTGACGGAACGCAGCTGAACCTTCCTTACCAGCGCCAGCTTGCGCCACGCCAAGAATCGTGGAGAACAATGCGGTGCCGACCGCGCCGCCGAACTGCAGCGAGGTTTGGAATACGGCGTTGCCGTCCGGCGTGAACTCGCGGTCAATACCGCTCAGCGCGCTGGTCATGATGTTCGAATAGCCCAACGCGTAGCACAGGCCAAAAATAAAATAGAAGCCTGCCAGCAGCGCTGGCGTCAAGTGCATTGAGAAGATGAGCAGCAGCACCGGCCCGAGTGTGGCCGTACCAATTGCAGCCAAGACCGGGCGAGGCGCACCGAATCGGTCGTAGAGTATACCGCCCACAGGAGCGAAGAACGCGCCGATCAAGGCGCCCGGCAGCACGAGCGCGCCGGCGACAAACGCGGATGTGCCCAGCGACAGCTGCGCCACATTCGTCACCACATAGCCAAAACCAATACCAACAATCGGCATCAGCAGATATGGCAGCAAGTGCAGCAACACGACTGGATCGCGCAGCCAGCCGAGTCGAATCAGCGGCGAGAACGAACGCTTTGACGACCAGCCGAAGAACAGCAGCGAGCCAACACCGACGATCAAACTCGTTACCGCCACAATCGTAGAGCGCACTGCGCCAGAACCGCCGGACACGGCTTCGCTCACCGCAATGCCAGCCTGGTTCAATGCGAAAATCAATCCGCACAAGGCGAGCACAATCGCTACAAACTGCAACGGGTTCAACTGTGCGTCTTCAGTTGGTCGAGACTGACGAATGCACTTCAAACCCACTGGCAGCGAGACCAGTAGCACAATCGGAATCACAATCACAAAAATTGCGCGCCACGGCAGCACGCTAGAAATCGCGCCGCCAACAGTTGGGCCAATCGCCGGCGCCACAGTAATTACCAAAGAGCCCACGCCCATCAGTCGGCCAACCTTAGAACGCGGCGACTGCTGCAAAATAATGTTCATCATCAGCGGCGTAGCAATACCCGAACCGACGCCTTGGATAACGCGAGCAATAAGAATCAACGCAAACGCGTGCCCAACGATCATGAGCAGTGAGCCAATTACCGCCAACACTACTGCTGCAACAAACAATGCTTTAAACCGAAATCGACGGTTCAAAAACGATGAGAGCGGCATCGTAGCTGCAACTACCAGCAGGTAAATCGTAGTAATCCACTGCACAGTAGCCGTGTTCACGCTAAATTCCACCATGAGCTCGGGGAAAAGCACAGTCATTACCGTTTCGGTAAGAATGCCAACGAATGCGAGGGAACCTACAGCAACAATCGAGCCGATAAGACTGAGCGGAATACGCTCTGAATCTGTGCTGTGCGGCGGTTCGTGCGTCTGCTGCATGTGCTGAGACTCGCCGGTATGTTCAGTGTCGAAGTGAGCCATGGACGATTCCATGCGACCTTCCATTTCTTCTATGCAAAGCGCATGACGGCGACCACACGCGGCCATAACGCTTCGGAATGTGGTTTGCCAACCGTTCGGGCGACTTGTCTCAACGGATGATCACCAGTGTGTGGCTATCCGCATCCGCCCTTCACCAACGCACACCTTAGCTGATTATGTTGGACAATTGTGCCATCTGGGGATCGAATACACCACACTCAACCATTTGACGCTCCCCCAGTCAGCTGCGCTGACAGCCCCCTCAGCCGAGGGGGCCGAGACTGTCATGCGGCTCGCCACTGTGCGACTCATTACTGCGCGACTGTTCGCTGTGCAGGATTGTGCGAATGCGTTCGAGTCGCGGCCCCACTTCGTGCTCGTAGCCGCGATCGTTGGGATGATAGTATTCGCGACCGCGCAATGGTTCGGGCATGTACTCCTGTGGGGCTACAGCGCCTGGCCAATCATGCGCATACTTGTAGCCTTCATGATTGCCCCATTCTTTCATCAGTTTGGTGGGAGCGTTGCGCAAATACAACGGTACTTGGCCAATATCACCTGCATCAATATCAGCGAGTGCTGCGTTGATCGCGTTATAACTCGCGTTGGATTTCGGTGCAGTCGCCACAGCGATCGTCGCTTCAGCCAAGATAATGCGCGCTTCAGGCATGCCGATCATTGCAACTGCTTGTGCGGCAGCCACAGTGACTTGCAGTACTTGCGGCGCTGCCATGCCAACTTCCTCCGCGGCGGCGATCATAATACGCCGTGCAATAAAACGCGGATCTTCACCAGCTTTGAGCATGCGCGCAAGATAGTGGATTGCGGCGTCCGGGTCGCTGCCGCGCATTGATTTGATGAACGCGGAGATAACGTCGTAATGATCGTCACCATCCTTGTCATAGCGAACAGTGGCCACGTCCATTACACGACTGACGATGTCGGGCGTAATCGTTGGCCGTCTTGCGCCTTTTTTGCGTGCTTGATCGCCAGTGGCAGCGCCGGCTGCTGCTTCAAGAATCGTCAGGGTTTTGCGCGCATCGCCGCCAGCCATGCGGATGATCTCGTCGACGGCTGCATCATCAATGCGCACTTCGCCTTTCAGTCCGCGCTTGTCCTCAACTGCGCGAGCGATGAGTGTTTTAAGATCGTCAGCTTCGAGCGATTCGAGCTTGACAACCACTGAGCGGCTCAGCAACGGTTTGATCACCGAAAAGCTGGGATTCTCAGTAGTAGCGCCAATAAACGTCACATCACGGTTTTCCACGCTAGGCAGTAGAGCGTCCTGTTGGGACTTCGAAAACCGGTGCACCTCGTCAATAAATAGGACTGTTTCTTTGCCTTCAGCCACGAGTCGTTGACGCGCACGCGCGAGTACATCGCGCACGTCTTTCACACCGGAAGTGACGGCCGAGAGTTCCTCGAACACGCGACCGGACTGTTTCGCCACGATGTAGGCGAGTGTGGTTTTACCGACGCCGGGAGGGCCGAACAGGATGATCGAACTAGGAGCGGTCAACGATCCGCGTGACGCCGGATTAGCGAGACGCCGCAACGGCGAGCCCTCCCCCAGCACCTGCGACTGGCCGACCACCTCATCGATAGTGTTCGGCCTCATGCGCACGGCCAGCGGACGCGTCACATCCTCAGGCGCGTCCGTGGCGTCAAACAGATCATTGTCGGTCATAAAACCTTTATCCTACACCATTCATCGAACATTCGTTCGATCAAGGACGCGTGCAATATTGCACTATGGTTGGCGGCTTTCAGCCGCCTGACACTCCCCCAGTCAGCTTCGCTGACAGCGTCCTGCAATAACGGACAGCCTTCGGCTGACTGTCTACTGGCTCGCTATCGCTCGCTCCTCGCCTACGGACAACCTACTAGGTTGTCCGTTTCACGGCTCGGCCTAGCCGAGGGGGCCAAGGAGGGTCAGGCGTTGTCGATGCTGCCGACGTGGTAGTCGAAGAAGACTACTTCACCGCTTTCCTGCGTGGTGTCGAGGTCAACGGTGCCGGTGATCGCCCAATCATGGTCGCCATCGGAGTCGTCGATAATCTGACGCACCTTCCACGCGTGTTCTTTCTGCTCCAGCGAATCATCGAGAATGAACAGCTTGCCGGAGCGAGCGGCCGCGTCAATACCAACGTATTCGTGCTCGTCATAGTAGTCGTCGAGCACATCCTCCCACTCGTGCACGCCGTAACCCCAATCCTTGTCGAGCGCGCCGAGCTCATCCGGGCGGTCGAGGTCCATAAGCTGCACGCGGCGGAACATTGCGTTACGAATCAGCACAATCAAACCGCGTCGGTCTTCAACCACCGCATCCTTAGCTCCTGGCGCTGCAAGATTCGCAGCATCCTCAGCAGCCTTCTGCGCATCCGGATTACCAGCATTCTCCCACTCGTCAACCAAACTGGAGTCAATCGAACGCACTACTACGCGCAGCCACGAGATCACGTCACGTAACTGGTCGTCAAGCTTATCGTCCGGCACGGTGCGAGCGAGCGCACGATACGCGTCCGACAGGTAGCGTAACAGCGTGCCTTCGGAGCGGGCGATATTGTAGCGGGCAATATATCCAGTGAAGTCGGATGCTGTCTCGACCATGTCGCGCACTACTGATTTTGGTGAAAGCCAATAATCATTCGCCCACGGTACATCAGCGCGATACTGGTCGAACGCGGCCTGCAACATATCTTCCAACGGCTTCGGATAGGTGATTTCCTGCAGCTTGTCCATGCGCTCGTCATAGTCGAGGCCATCTTCTTTCATGCGAGCCATTGCTGCATCGCGCGCTTGGCGTTCTTGAGCACGCAATACCTGCTTCGGATCCTCGAGCGTGGCTTCAACCATCGAAATCACATCAAGCGCATACGTGTCAGATTCGGGGTCAAGCAGCTCCAACGCGGCCAACAGGAACGGCGAAAGCGGCTGGTCGAGCGCAAAATCGTCAGGCATGTCAACGTCAAGGAAGTAATCCTTGCCGCCATCGGCACGATCTTCAACTTCAATCACGTTGGTATCAAACAACGTGGTGAAAATCTCATCAGCACGCTCATGAAGATGCTCTTTCTGTTCAGCACCGACCGATGAGTCGTCGATCAGCTCATCCACACGCCGGCGCGCGTCACCACCCTGCGCCACCTCGTTCAAAACCATCGAATGCGTGATCTTCATATGCGGCACTAGGGTTTCAGGCGCGGCTTCAATCAGCTTGTCGAACGTGTTTTGATTCCACGTTACAAAACCTTCAGGCGCCTTCTTGCGCTTGACTTTCTTAAGCTTCTTCGGATCATTGCCAGCCTTGGCAACAGCTTTCGCGTTCTCGATCTCAAATTCAGGTGCCTCCGCGATCACCAAGCCTTCAGTGTCGAAGCCCATACGGCCTGCACGGCCAGCAATCTGGTGGAATTCGCGAGCGCGCAAACGGCGCATTTTCGAGCCATCGAACTTCGTTAGCGCGGTAAGCACTACGGAGTGAATTGGCACGTTAATGCCCACGCCAAGCGTGTCAGTGCCGCAGATTACTGGCAGCAAACCCTGCTGTGCGAGCTGTTCAACCAGTCGACGATAGCGTGGCAGCATACCAGCGTGGTGAATACCAACGCCAGTGCGCAGCAAACGTTGCAAAATCTTGCCAAATGCAGTAGTGAACTTCACGCCCTTAATCGCTTCGGCGATCGCGTTACGCTGCTCTTTGCTGGATACGCCAGTGGAAGCGAGCGCTTGCGCGGTTTCCAGTGCCGCATCTTGGGAAAAGTGCACGACGTAAATCGGTGTTTCACCGTTGCGGAAGGCGAGTTCGACGGTTTTCTCAAGCGGGTCGAGCGTGTACTCGTAGGTGAGCGGTACCGGGCGGGGCGCGTTGGCAATAATGTCAACGTCTACGTCGGTCATGTCTTCAAGCTTGTCAGCGATCGCGTCGACGTTGCCGAGCGTGGCACTCATGAGTAGAAACTGGGTTTTGGGCAGGGTGAGCAGCGGTACTTGCCATGCCCAACCGCGCTCGGGGTCGCCGTAATAGTGGAATTCGTCCATTGCTACGCAGCCAATGTCGGCGTGGCGGCCTTCGCGTAATGCTTGATTGGCGAGGATTTCTGCCGTGCAGCAGATGATCGGCGCGTCGGCGTTAATATGCGTGTCGCCGGTGATCATGCCGACATTGTCGCGGCCGAACACGTCGACCAGATCGAAGAACTTCTCAGAAACCAGCGCTTTAATCGGCGCAGTGTAATAGGAGCGTCGACCAGTGCACAGCGCAGCAAAATGCATGCCGAGCGCCACCAAGGATTTGCCCGAGCCGGTGGGCGTGTTGAGAATCACGTGATCGCCAGCGAGCAAGTCCATAATGGCTTCTTCTTGGTGAGGCCACGGGTCAACGTGTTTCACATCGTGAACCCAACCGAAAAATCGCTCATAGATTTCGTCGGAATCAATGTTGCGCTCGTCGCCGTCCCAGCTTGGAGCTAGTCGCCCTAAAGAACCGTAATTCGTCTCGTCAGTCATACTGCCCTAGCTTACTAGCGGCCTGTGGTGAACGTTATCTGGTGAACGTCAACGGGTTACCTCAACCGTCGTATAGCTTCCTCGCGATCAATATCAGCGTTCAATCCTGGCCAGGTCATATTCATGTTTTTCAACGTAACGCGTAACAGTTCCGAGACAACCGCGCGCGAATACCAGCGGCTATCTGCCGGCACCAAATACCACGGTGCTGCGGGCGTACTCGTTCGCTCAAACACCTCCTGCCATGCGGCCATATAATCATCCCAACGGTCACGCGCATCAAGATCGGAAAGATCAAACTTCCAGAATTTCGTCGGATCATCAAGTCGAGCAAGAAAATGCCGACGCTGCTCATCGCGACTCATCACCAGAAAAATCTTGATAATTGCACACCCATCGGCAGCAAGGTTACGTTCAAACGTATTGATTTGCTCATAGCGTGCTCGCCATATTTCCTCAGGCACAGTGCCGTACACATGTGGCATAACAATATCTTCATAATGTGAGCGATCAAATACAGCAATCCAACCATGTTTTGGCAGTTCACGCTGCACACGCCAGAGAAAATCATGCTCCAGCTCTTCAGCAGTGGGCTTGCCGAATCCGTGATAGTGAATGCCCATGGGGTCACCTTGCCGGAACACGTGGCGCACAATACCGCCTTTGCCAGAAGCATCCATGCCTTGCAGCACGATTAACAACCTGCGCGATGACCCTTTTACCCCATTGGCGTACAACAGTCGCTGATAACGGGCGATTTCGCTGGAACTGATGTCAATAAAACGCTCACCGTCATCCTTGTCACCGTCAAAACCAGGTGTAGAACCGCCATCAATGTCAGTCAACTGAGTACCCGGGTGGAACATGAGCCGCTGGGCGGGTGGCAGTGTCCATACGGCACTGAGCATGTCGGAGGATTTTGCCGCACGCGCGAGCCGTTCAGCAACACTAGCGCCGGATTCAATCTCACTCATGCCATCGCGCGCCCGATCAAGCATCCGGTCGATGGTTTTCCTGCGCGGCTTGTCTTGGCCCTCGCCGCTATCACGATTCTGCTTACCGCGCCCTTCGCGACGGTCACTATCCTTAGCCATTTCCCCCGAACCTCCCTGTCCGCTGCCAATACGCGCCGTGCATGAGTGAGCTGCCAGCCGGCACGTTCCCGTATTGGTTTAAGACTACTGCGCGAACAGTCAGATTGCGGGTGGAAACACTACCATTGGCGCGGTCTGCCCAACCCAGAAACGAATTGCACGTTAGGAATACGATCGAATAACGCTCCGTCAATCACCAGTTTCGACTGGCGAATGCCACTGCCGAGATACAACCGCGGAATAGAGAGAATATGCTGGTCAATAAGCAGCGGCCAGTCCGCCGGCAATCCAATCGGAGACATGCCGTCAGATTCCATACCTGTTGCTGCCACAGCCGCATCAATCGGCGCAAAACTTACTTTTGAAACTTCAAGCGTATGCTTCACAACCCCGTTCAAATCAGCATGCGTATCCCCGGTAACGAGCGCGGCAGCAAACTGTGGCGGCGCTTTACGCGTCTTATGCGTATGCGTGATGACCACGTTGCCAGTGTTTTCAAATGGAATACCGTATCGCGGGCACCACAAGTCAGTATCAGACTCCTCATCACTGTTGATCGTGACACCCAAAATCTGATGCTCTGGCGCACCGGCAGCAATCAACGCGTTCAACGCATCAAACACTGGTTTCGCCAGCAGACTGCCATCATGCCAATCAAGTATTTCTAATGTCATCGCGAACCTCCCCCATATATCGCTGCGGCCAGCATACCGGGGTGTTTGCGCGCGCAACGCCGACTACCTATAGGCGTTGTTTATGGCGGATTATGGGCGCAAAAAGCTCGCGGCATGCTGTAGGCCACGGATAGAATACCTGTAGATACATGGTGTTCATGGGTTCGTTCAGCGTGCAGAGAAGAACCTGCGGAGAGGGAACAAGATGATCAATACAACGGCAGCAAACGGCGCCACACGGCATGGTATATGGCCTTTGATCCACCGTTTGCTGCCGTGGCTCGCGGCTGCAATTGTTGCGTTCACGGGCTTGGCGATGATTGTGCTCACTCCTGCGGGCCATATTCCTGATGTGTGGGCGCACACATATCGCGTGAGCGGCATCTTGAACGGTGATGTACTTGCTCGGCCGGTAGCTTCGAAGAGTATTTTGCATGCTGGTGATGGCACTGTTGGCGGATGTGTGGACCGCTCGTGGTTGCAGTTTTCTATCGATCATTATGACGGTTATGATCCGAACGCGGTTCCTGCAGATTTTCTTGAACACTATGGCGCTGGCACTGCAGCATCGGATTCTGCTAGCGAAGCCCGCAGCAGCGCGGATTGTGTTGATACGCCATACAATAACGCGGCAGTGAACTCGCCTGTTGCGTATTTGCCGCAGTTGGCGGCGTTTGCGTTGGGACGCGCGATGCATCTTGGTGCGGCTCACACCTATGTGCTGGCGGAAGTGTTCATGCTGATCGTGTATGTGGCTGCCACGTTTGCGAGCGTGAGCATCTTGCCGCGATGGCGATTGCCTATGGCGTTGCTGTTGGCTTGCCCGCTGCTTACTTTCCGCTACTCGTATGCGATTTCTGCTGATTCAATGGCGCAAGCAATGTGTTTGCTGTACACCTGCTTGTTATTCGCGTGCATGACCAGCGCGCGCAGTGACGCGTTCAATGCGCGCAGCGTACCAGACGCGCAACGCTCCCCCGGTCTGTGGCTGACCGTCACCATGATGATGGTGGGTGTGCTAATGGCGATGTCGAAATTCACGTTCACACCATTGCTCTTGTTGGCGTTGCTTACGCTCATTCCAGCCCGACCGCAATGCCGTGGCCTGCATATGCGTATGCCGCAGGATTCGGCAGATGGCACGCTAACAGTGCCTGCAGCGAAGCATGCTGCCACTGATCTGCCGGTACGTTCGTTCATTGTTGCACTTGGCACCGTGTTTGGATTCGTGTTTTTGGGCATCTGGATGCGGCTCACCAGCTGGTTTACCACGACTCCGGGCGTGGTCTCCTATGAGGCGATGAGTGATAAAAAGCATCTCTTGTTTGCCGATCCATTCGGCAAGCATGGCGTCATCGGCGCATTACAGGCGATCGGGCGCGCTATTCTCACTGGGCAATCGAATTTGCATAGTCGCTCGCAAACTATGATCATTCTTGCATTGTGGGCGGCTATTGTTGCCGTGTGCATACTACTGCTTGTTGCAACGCTTCGCCGCACCTTTGATGCGCGCATGGGATGGTTTGCATGGTGCATGATTGCGGTGGCAACCGGCATTATTCTGCTCACATATTTGGCATTGTGGCTGCAATATACGCCTGCTGGCACGCTGGGCGTGGACGGCGTGCAGTTCCGGTATTTCCTGCCATTAGGCGGCTGCTATGTGCTGTGCGCGTGTGAAAGCGCTGCTCGCGTAGCGCATAGTTGCACTGCTGCCGCGCGCAACGCATAGGCAGGCTGCATGATGACTGTTCCGGTTCTATTAACTCAGCGAATTCGCCGTCGTCGTGCCGCATACTGTGCTGCGGTTGCAGTGTGCGTGATCATTGAAATGATATTGCGCTGGCCCGCACCGTCAATGTTTCACCTGTCGTATTTTCTTATACCCATAGCAGCACTGCTGGCGCTTCTTGTACTGGTTGTAGCTCCAGATGCGGGCGCTTGGCTGATTGCAATATTGGTGTGCATGGGGCTGGTCTCACCATTCCCCATGTCATATTCGTATTTGCTGATTGTGCCGGTTATGCTCATGATTATTTGGCGGCAAAATCGTATTGCTGCCGGCATTACTGCAGCATTGGCGATATTGGCAATACTGGTGGATCGCAAACTTTTGTTTGGCCTTGGTGTGTCCGACGCGGTGATTATTTCGTTTGCGTACTGCATGATTGCGGTCACGCTTGGTGTCACTTCGCTGTGGACTGTCGATCGACAGCGGCTTCGAGAGCGCTCGCGGCAGCAGCACGACCGTCAGTGTGCGGCAGCAGCGTTGCATGATCGAACCACGAACGATCTTGCGGATGCGATCATGCTGATCGATCATGATTTGGAACGCACAGACCTGCCAGCTGAGCAGATTGCTGATTTACATCGATTGCGTAGGTTCATTCAACATGCGATGACTGGCACGTACCAAGTCATTGACACGCTTGATGATAAGCGCAATTAGTTCAATCCGAGAAATGCTCGAATTGCTTCCGCACGTGTGTTCACGCCAAGTTTTACTTTCGCGTGCCGCATGACCACAAACACTGTAGACGCTTTAATACCAAGCTGTTCAGCAATCTCCTGAGTGGTAAGCCGGTCAGCGTACAAGCGTAATACTTCGCGTTCTTGCGCAGAAAGCGGTGCAAGCCGAGCCTCAGTAGCAGCCAATGCATCATGCGCGGTTGCCGCATCCATAAACCCTGGCATCACCCCGCCTGAAGCAATTACACGAATAGCTTCAACCAGTGCTTTTGGCGTAGCAGCTTTACTGATGAGCCCTTGCGCACCGGCGTCAATAGCAAGTGGCTGATAGTGTGCCGGCGAGTATGACGTGATAGCCACAATCGCGGGGCGTGCAGCATGCTGTCTGATCATCCGGCAAGCTTCTATTCCGTCAGGAGTCCCGCCAAGCGACATGTCGAGTAGCAGTACGTCAGGTGCAGTCTCATACAGACAGTGGTGTACTGCTCGTTCACCAGTGGTAGTCGTCCATAGCAGCTGGGAGCCCGGCAGTGCGCGCCCAACCGTACGCGCTAGCATCTCCAGCGCGAACCGGTCGTTGTCTGCAATGGCTATCGTTATCATGCGCACATTATAGGCCAGTGGTATGCGCACCAGGCCACAGTCAAATGGCAATGCTTGCCGTTACTTCGGCAATGCGAGCTATTACCAAATATGCCCCGGCTGCCGCAGATTCGTTGACACGAGTCCTTGGCAACCGGGGCATATCGTTGCTAGTGGAGTGCTACAGTCTTATCACTTGCTGATCTGATCAAGCATCGGCAGGTTGTCGTAGCTGAACTTCACGTTCTTGAGGCCCGGCACAGTGGCACCGGTCGCGTTCATGTACCACAGCGGGATGTTCGGCAGATCCCTAGCGAGGAGCTCCTCACCCTGCTGGTAATACTTGTTCGCCTCATCGGCGCTCGGCGAGGCGAGTGCCTTGTCCATCAGCGCATCGAACTCGGGGTTCTTGTAATCGCCGTAGTTTGCACCCTTGCCGTCCGCGGTGGAAGAATCGTAGAGCTGCACGAGGTAATCGTCAGCGGCCGGGTAATCAGCAGACCAGCCCATCATGTACGGCGAGTCAGTGGTGCGATCGTCCATCATGCCGGCCAGCTCGTTGAAGGTCGAGATGATGGTGGTCTCTGCATCCACGCCCAGATCGTTCTTCAACGTGTTGACGATAGCGTCGCTGGCCTCCTTGTAGCCGGCAAGATCAGCAGCATAGCTCAAGCGCAGCTTGCCAGTCCATGGGGAGATGGCGTTGGCCTGATCCCACAGCTTCTTGGCTTCCTTCGCGTTGTATTCCATCGCGTCCTTGCCCTTGAGCGAATCAGTGTAGCCAGGGATGGACGGGGCGATGAAGTCAACAGCAGGAGTACGCGTGTTGTTGAAGATCTTCTTGCAGATCGTGTTGCGGTCGATAGCCAGCGAGATTGCGCGACGGCGCAGGTTGCCTTCCTCGTTGAGGCCGAAGTGCTCAAGGCGTTCCGGAATCGTGATGAACATGATGCTGGAGCCGGGCTCACTATAGCCCTTGATGCGCTTGTCGGTCATGAACGTTTTCATTGCGGAGGCGGGCACGCCAGACATAATGTCGAGGTTGCCGGCCTGCACGTCAGCGTATGCAGCCTTCGTATCGGTGTAGATGCGGAATTCGATGCCGTCATTCTTCACCTTGCGCGGGCCCTTGTAGTCGGGGTTGCGGGAGATCTTGATGCTCTTGTTGTGATCCCACGAATCCATCTTGTACGGGCCGTCGCCGATCGGCTTCTCACCGAACGCGGACGGATCCTTGTAGAACACTTCAGGCAGCGGCATGTAGGCCGTGTAGCCGAGCATGGTCGGGAACGTGGAGTTCGGAGCGTTCAGCGTTACCACGAGCGTGTGATCGTCCTTAACATCAAGGCCGGAAAGCTGAGCGTTCTTGTCAACGCCCTTCTGCTGCAGTTCGTCATAGCCCTTGATGGACGAGAAGAAGGAGGATGCAATCTGACCGTTCGAAGCGTTAGCGGTGTAGCTCCATGCCTTCGCGAAGGATTCAGCAGTCACGTCCTCACCGTTGGTGAACTTCCAACCGCTGTTGAGGGTGATTGTGTACTGGCTGGAATCGGCGTTGGCCTTGATCTCCTTGGCGACTTCGTTCTCGGTGGTGCCGTCCTGCTTGTAGGTGACCAGTCCGGAGAACACCTCGCGCAGCACGACGAATGCTGGCGTCTCGTTCGTGTCGCCCGGGATCAGCTTGCTTTTCGGTTCGATAGACGCGTAGCTGATGACGTTGCTGCCAGCGGTTTCGCCTTCGCTTGCTGAATTACTGTTGCCGCAGCCCGACAAAGCCATTGCTGCCGCGCACACTGCTGCCATTGCAGCAATCATTTTCCTACTGCGCATGAGTGGTCTTCCTCTCCATAACTCATCTCGCTTCCCGCGGATCTTCTCCCCCGCGGATTGGCCGCCAATCTAGCACCGTAGAATTGCATATGCGCAGTGAGCGTTCACGTAGTGAACATTCTTTACTTAAATGCCAGTGGGACTTTAAATACCAGTGAGCCCCGATTCGGAAGAACATACACCGAATCGGGGCTCAACAGGCGTGACGTGCTTTGAACGCGCTTAAGGTCAGATCTTTGGCTTACCGCCTAGATCAGGGCGCCCTTTGCCTACATTATTGCCATGTTTGAACACTGGATTGTGCTCAGGCATTGGGTCGCTATGACCACTGTTGTTCTCATCTGACTTAGGCTTGTGTGCCTTAGGCTTGCCGGCTCCCTCCCCTGGCTTGCGGAAAGCGGGGAATTCGCCAGTAGCCGGGTCGATCTGCGACTCAGGATGCGTCTCATCGTAACCCTGCTCGTAGCGCGTACGACGCCAGTTACGAATCGAAGCGTTCGTACCACGATGATGCACGTGATACTTACGCGGCGTACCGCCAAGCGGCAGTTCAGCAACTTCCTTCGCCACTGCGATCTGGTTAACGTTCGAGGGGTCCATGATAGCGATCGGCGCAACCGGTTCCGGCTCAGCAGGAGCCGCCGTACGCTGCTGCATACGCTCCGGCAGCCATTCAGCCAAACGCGACAACAGCCAGCAGGCGATGAAGTAAATCACTGCGGCCATAACCAGCGTTTGCAAAATGTTGAAGTACATCGAACCGAGTCGACGAGACTCCTGCAGCAAATCGGTGTACATGATAATCGAGCCGAGTGCAGTATCCTTCAACACCACCACCAGCTGCGTAACTGCAGCCGGCAGCATAGCGTACACGGCCTGCGGCACTTCAACCATCATCAACGACTGTGTTTCCGTCAAGCCCAACGCCACTGCAGCTTCACGCTGACCGTTCGGCAGATTACCCACGCCAGAACGCACCAACTCAGCCACAACGGAACCGTTGTACAACACGAGGGCGAGCACAACCGCCCAGTATGAGGGGCTAGGCATGCCAGCAAACGCGAACCAACGCCAGAAGAAAATCATGAGCAGCAGCACAGGCACTGCACGGCAGAACTCAACAATCACCGCAGAAATCGAACGAATGACCACGTTCGGCAGCAGTCGGCCAACACCGAAGACGAGTCCGAATGCGACAGCGCCAATCACAGCGACAACAGTCGCGCGAATCGTCGCCCACAAGCCTGGCAGGTAGAAGTCCGTCCACGCTTCATGTTCGATAGCAGGCTTCCACAACTCCCAGCTGAGCTGATTCTCACCTTGCGGCGGATTGTGCAGTCGCATCAAAATCAACACGAGCACAATCGCAAAAATCACGCCAGCAATCCAGTTGGCGATGCGGATGGTACGACGCCCCTTCGGGCCGGGTGCGTCGAACAGTACAGAATTTGAAGTATCAGCCATCCGAAATCACCTCCTGACAGCGAGCTTGTTGGACAAATACGTGGTGAGCATGCCGATCGGAATAATCAGAATCACGTATCCGAATGCGAAAATCAGGAAGATTTGAATAATCACATCCGGGCGGAATTCGATCATCGAGCTCATCAGCGATGACGTTTCTGTCGACACTGATGCAGCAGCTGCCACGGTTGAGTTCTTCAACAATGCGATCAACGTGTTGCCAAGAGGCGCCACCGAGCCGCGGAATGCCTGCGGCAGAATGATCTGCGTAGCCGACTGCATGAAGCTCAAGCCCAGTGCACGCGCCGCCTCAGCTTGGCCGAGCGGCACCGTGTTGATACCACTTCGCAATGATTCACATACGAATGCGGCCGTGTACAGTGACAGGCCGGTGACGGCCAGCCAGAAGAAGTTCGTCGCGAACGTGTCCGAGAAGCTGAGTTTCAACTGCGCGTAGGCGCCAAGCACCATGAAGACCATGATGATCGTCAACGGCAGGTTTTTAAACAGTTCAACGTATGCGCCAGCAACCCCTCGCAGTGAGGAAATCGGCGAAATACGCATCATCACAAGAATCACGCCGAGCACGAGCGAGAACAGTGCAGACCACAAGGTCAACTCAATGTTGACCAGGAACGCGCCGAATACGTCGTATTGGCTGAAGAGTTCAAGGAATCCGTTCATCTCACTCCTCCCCCTCGTTCGGTGTCGGCGGGTTGTAGCGCACATCCGGCGTGTATGACGTGCCAGCCGTATTGTCGCTGATCGCGCGCTGCCATGAGCCATCCTGAATCATGTCAACAATCGCATTGTTGATTTGCGCTGCGAACTTGGTATCGCCCTTCTTAATGCCCACGCCATAGTATTCCTGCGTGAACGGCTTACCGACTACGCGCAGTTTGCCGCGCGATGCGGAAGCCAAGCCTGCCAGAATAATGTCGTCGGTGGTGACGGCGTCAACAATGCCGGAGAACAGTGCGGTTGCGCATTCAGCATAACCAGGCTGTTCCATCAGCTGTACTTCAGAGGCGAACTTCTCCTTGACGGTCGCCGCCGAGGTGGAGCCGGTTACGGAGCACAAACGCTTACCGTTCAGATCTTCTGGGCCTTTAATCGAATGATCATCTTTGCGTACCAGCAGGTCTTGGCCAGCAACAAAATATGGGCCGGCAAACGAGACTGCTTTCTTGCGCTCATCGGTAATCGAATAAGTGGCGAGAATCATGTCAACGTCACCGTTTTGCAGCATGGCTTCACGCTGCTTACTTGGCGCTTCCTTCCAGATGATCTCATCTTCAGAATAGCCGAGCTTCTTAGCGATGTACTTGGCTACGTCCACATCAAAACCGACGTACGTGCCAGACTTTTTAAAACCGAGGCCTGGCTGGTCGAATTTGATACCGATACGGATTTTGCCTTCCTCATCTGCGCCGCAAGCAGCGAGTGAGAAGGTGCAGGCGAGCGCTGCGAGCGCTGCCACTGTGCGCGTAAACGCGCGTTTGATACTTGGTCGTAATGTCATCAGTATTGCCTCACTGTCGTTATGAACGGTTCAGTGGGTGAGGATCTTCGAGAGGAAGTCCTTGGCACGATCGGTCTTCGGGTGCTCGAAGAATTCGTCAGGCGTGTTCTGTTCAAGAATCTGACCGTCGGCCATGAATACGATGCGATCGGCGGCTTTGCGCGCGAATCCCATCTCGTGGGTGACGCAGATCATGGTCATGCCTTCATGTGCAAGCTCAACCATCACGTCGAGCACTTCGTTGACCATTTCCGGGTCGAGTGCGGAGGTTGGCTCATCGAACAGCATGACTTTTGGCTTCATGGCAAGAGCGCGAGCGATTGCGACACGCTGCTGCTGGCCGCCGGAAAGCTGCGAGGGCATTTTGCGCGCCTGGGAATCGACACCAACACGGGCGAGCAGATCCATCGCGAGGTGTTCTGCTTCGGTTTTGTTCATGTGGCGTACCTTGATGGGCGCCAAGGTGACGTTGTCGAGAATGCTTTTGTTGGCGAACAGGTTAAACGACTGGAATACCATGCCGACTTCGGCGCGCAGGTTTGCAAGTTCTTTGCCTTCCTGCGGCAGCGGCTTGCCATCAATGCGAATATCGCCAGAGTCGATGGTTTCGAGACGGTTGATTGTGCGGCACATGGTTGACTTACCAGAGCCAGACGGGCCAACAACAACGAGTACTTCACCCTTGTTGACGGTGAGGTTGATGTCTTTGAGGACGTGCAGATCGCCGAAGTGCTTTTCGACGTGGGTGAGCTCAACGAGCGGACGACCGGGCTCATCACCCGGGGCAAGGGGCGCCACTGGGCGCATGGTTTCTTCTTGTTTCTCTGACATGGTCGGTCAGTATAACGGCATCGTGTTACCGGAACGCTACCTAGTAGCATTCCGGTGTTCACGATGTGGTCATGCAATACGAGATAATCTCGGGCGGCGACTGGTTTATTGATGGTTCGTGCTTAATCCGGCGAGGTCTAGGAACCAGTCATCGTGGGAGACAACGATGAGTGCACCTGGATATTGAGCCAACAGACGAGCTAGTGTCTTCTTGGAAGATAAGTCGAGATGGTTTGTTGGCTCGTCCATGATGATCAACTGCGGGCGTTCTGGCAATGCTAGGCACAGCAATAATTTGCGCAGTTCACCTGGCGAGGGGCGGCCGCCTGCAAGCAGACGGTCCGGGTCGGCGTTGAGCTGCGCGTATGCTCCAAGTACTTGCGATCGCGTACCGGATGGCAGAGCGTGTAGTTGTTGCACTGCGCGAACTGCATCATCATCGGTTGTATTCTGTGCAATGACTAATCGCGGCACGTCGGTAGCGCATTCGAGCATTGCTCGCAGTAGTGTCGACTTGCCGGTGCCATTCGGCCCGGTGATCGCAATATGATCACGTGGGCCGATTGAGATTGTTGGGAACATGAGGCCTATCAAAACAGATTGTTCCGCGTTGGCAATGTCAGGCGGCATTAGCCGTATGTGATTGTTCGCATACGTGGCTTGGCAGTATGCTGAAGTGTCCGCTGCTGTTACATTGCGGCTGGTTTTATGCGTTGTAGATGTTGGGTTGTGAGTTGGTTGGTCAGTTGGATTGTCAAAGGTGATGCGTCCTGTTTCTAGTCTGAGGATTTCACGTCGGTGGCTTGGTTCGATGTCGAGCCAGATGTTACCGTCGTAGCGTTTGGCTGCGGTTGTTAGGCCTTCCGCGTGCCGTCGGGCTGCGGCGAGTCTTCCGTCAAGCTGCGTGTATTGCCGTGTCGAGGCGGCACCGATTGTGGGGCGACCGTATTTGAGTGCGGCACGCGCGTCGTGGTCTTTGGGGTTGATATGCCGGCCGCTCTGGCGTGCGGAATCGAGTCGTTGCACGGTCGCGTATCGTTGTGTTTTGACTATTTCCAGTCGTTTTGTCTCACGTCGTGCCGCGTCTAATGCGGATTCGTCGGCTGTGTTGCGCATGGCCATTGCAGCAGCCGTCTGCGTGTACCCGCCCGGGTATGTTTCAGCGACGGTCACGTTGCGCGACCCTATATGCCGGCGTGTGAGGATGATGCACCGGCTGCAGGTCGCGTCGATGAGCGCCGTATCGTGTGAGATCACGATGCCGATGCCGTGGTGTCGGCGCATTGCGGCGATGATATGCATACGCGTTTGGGCGTCGACGTGGTTCGTCGGCTCGTCGAGGATGAGTACGTCGGGGCGTGATGCCAGCGCGCAGGCGATCTGCAAGCGTTTGCGTTCTCCGCCGGAGAGCGTGCTATACCGGTATGGCCAGTCGTCGCACAGTTTCAGGTCGTTTCGGATGGCGATTGCTTCGGGGGTCCAGTCGGCGGTGAAATCCTCGAGGTTTGCTGGTGCGATGGTCGTGTCTTGAGGGCAATGTCCGATGATCATTCGATGCGGGTTGGGTGCGATGGTTCCCGTATCGGGTTTCCATGAGCCGCGTATGATTGCCGTCAGCGTGGTTTTGCCGATGCCGTTATCGCCGAGGATGGCGGTCCAGCCTGTTGGAAATGTAGCGTCGATGTTTTCAAAGAGTGGTTCCGGCGTGTTCGGGTAGGTGAAGGTGATGTTGTTGATGGTGAGCGTTGTTGGTTGCATAAGTTGCGCCTTGTCTGTATAGGCGTACCAGCTATGTGATGTTGTGATGACGATTAGGAACCGATGATGGTGACAATGGCATTGCGATGGATGCTCATTGATGGATGACACGCGGCGGCACGCTTCAACGCGTGGGTTCCGCTATATAACCGTCATCCATTACAGGCGCAACGCTAATCGATTCCTTTCACCGGGCCTCTTGGCATATGGGAAACCCTCCAACAATGCCGTTTCAGCATAAATCCACGCCAAGACGCTTTACCCTATGTTGATTTTCATGTCTTGGCGCTCTGGAGCGTAGAACGCGTGGTCGCGCCGATTGCGGTGACGCTCCCCCACCCGGCTGCGCCGGGAGCCCCCTCAGCCGAGGGGGCCGAGTTCTGTGGCTGCGCTCTACGTGTGATGCTGCATCTTACTTGCATAGCGAGTCCCAAAACGACGATGGGCCCACACGGCCGAAGCCATGCGAGCCCATCTATACGTTCTGCAGATCAGTTTTCGTAGAAAATTAAATAATGCGTGCGGAGATCGCCGTCTGAAGCCGAAGGCGTACGAAGGTACGCCGAGCGCTGAAGAAAGGCGATATACGCTCCATTATTTAATTTTCGTCTTCGTCGGGGTCGTAGTCGACGCCCGTCTCTGCCCTCTGTTCGTCTGTGATCGGGGCGGGGGCGCCGGTCAGCGGGTCGCGGCCGCCACCGGCCTTGGGGAAGGCGATGACGTCGCGGATGGTGTCGGCACCGGCGAGGATGGACACGGTACGATCCCAGCCGAGGGCGATGCCAGCGTGTGGCGGAGCGCCGTACTTGAAGGCTTCGAGGAGGAAGCCGAACTTTTCTTGGGCTTCTTCTGGGGAGATGCCGAGGACGTTGAGGACGCGATCCTGGATGTCGTCGCGGTGGATACGGACGGAACCGCCGCCCATTTCTTCACCGTTGCAGACGATGTCGTAGGAGTCGGACATGGCGTGTTCGGGATCCTGGTCAAACTTGTCGATCCAGTCCTTGGATGGCATGGTGAAGGGGTGGTGCATGGAGGTCCACTTGGAGTGGCCGACTGCAACATCGTCGTCGTCTGGATCGTCGGTGGGCTTGAAGAGCGGGAAGTCGACAACCCAGGTGAAGGCGAACTTCTTCGGGTCGAGCAGGCCTTCGCGGCGTGCGAGTTCGACACGCACGGCACCCAGCAGCAGCTGGGAGGATTCGCGGGAGCCAGCTGCAAAGAATACGGCATCGCCCGGCTCGGCACCCACGGCTTCGCGCAGGCCGTTGCGTTCTTCATCGGAGAGGTTCTTGGCGACGGGGCCCTTGAGTTCGCCGTCTTCAGCGAAGACGACGTATGCGAGGCCCTTAGCGCCGCGCTGCTTGGCCCATTCCTGCCATGCGTCGAACTGACGACGCGGAGTGGCGGCACCGCCCTTGAACACGACAGCACCCACGTATGGCGCCTGGAACACGCGGAACGGCGTGTTCTTGAAGTATTCGGTGAGTTCGACGAGCGGGTTGCCGAAACGCAGGTCCGGCTTGTCGGAACCGTACTTGTCCATGGCTTCCTGCCAGGTGATGCGCGGCAGTGGCAGCTGGACTTCATAACCGGCGGTCTTCCAGATGGCGGCGATGACCTTTTCGGCCATGGCCATCACGTCTTCCTGGTCGACGAAGCTCATTTCCATGTCGAGCTGGGTGAACTCAGGCTGGCGGTCAGCGCGGAAGTCTTCATCACGGTAGCAGCGGGCAAGCTGGTAGTAGCGCTCAACGCCGGAGACCATGAGCAGCTGCTTAAGCAGCTGCGGGGACTGTGGCAGTGCGTACCAGGAGCCTGGCACGAGGCGAGCCGGCACGAGGAAGTCGCGAGCGCCTTCTGGCGTGGACTTGATGAACGTCGGGGTTTCAACCTCGGTGAAGTCCATTTCTTCGAGCGCGTGGCGAGCGGCCTTGGCCATGTCGGAGCGCAGCTTCAAGTTGTGCTGCATGGACGGGCGGCGCAGGTCGAGGTAACGGTACTTCAAACGCACGTCTTCGCCGGGCAGCTTATTCTCGGACTCGTTTTCGAGCGCGGTGGAAACCTGGAACGGCAGAGCATCGGACTTGGCGAGGATCTCGATGGTCTCAGCCACGACTTCGATCTTGCCGGTAGCCAGATGCGTGTTCTCGTTGCCGTCCGGGCGCAGGCGCACTTCGCCGGTTACCTGGATTACGAATTCGGAGCGCAGCGGGCGGGCCATGTCTTCGTCGTAAATCACGACCTGCACGAGGCCGGTGTTGTCACGAAGATCAATGAAGGCCACACCGCCGTGGTCACGACGACGGTCAACCCAACCTGCGAGCGTCACCTTCTGGCCGACGAGTGCTTCAGTCACGTCGGTCGCATGATGTGTTCTGTAAGCCGTCTGGCTCATGCTTCCTCTACTCCTTTGATTTCGACTTGCTGCTGGGCGTACACACTATCCGGCTCCCACGACTGCGCATCTGCTGCGATCTGTTCACCGGTGACAATGTTCTTAACTTCGTCGTGAGCGTTCTCATCGGATGCGTCGGATGGGAACCACACGTATGGGATGCCAAGCTTGTCAGCGTATTTGATCTGCTTGCCGAGCTTAGCGGCGGTGGGGGCTACGTCGGCGGCGATACCGCGATCGCGCAGCGTGTTCGCAATATGGTTAGCACGGCTGCGATCGTCTTCGTTCCATACGGCGACGAGTACGGCGGCCGGCGAGACGCGGCTGGCGTGTGCGCCTGCAGTGTGCAGCATGTACGACACGAGTCGCGACAAGCCGATGGACAGGCCCACGCCCGGGTACTTGCGGTTACCTTGCGAGGCGAGATTGTCGTAACGACCGCCAGAGCAGATCGAACCAAGCGATGCGGCACCATCGAGGAACGTCTCATAAACGGAACCGGTGTAGTAATCCAGTCCGCGAGCGATCTTCAAGTCGGCGATGACTGAACCTGGGCGAATGCGGGCTGCTTCGTCGACGATCATTGCGAGCGTGTCGAGTCCTTGGCGGGCGAGCACGTACGCGTCTGAATCGGTTGCAATGTTGTGCGCCGCGCACAATGCGTCGAACTTGTCGGCAAGTTCGGCACCGTCGGCGGCGGTCAGCTCGGCGAGTTCGAGGCATGCGCACGCTTGTGCTTCGTTAGCACCGCAACCTTCGACGAGCAGTTTGGCAACTTCGTCTGCGCCGATCTTGTCAAGCTTGTCGATCTCGCGCAGCACGCCTTCGATATCAGTCAGGCCAAGTCCGCGGTAGAAGCCTTCGGACAGTTTGCGGTTATTGGCGTGCACAGTTGCCTTCGGCAGGCCGAACTCGCGCAAACGCTCCAACGCGGAGACCATCACCAGCGGCAGTTCAACCTCATAGTGGTCAGGCAGGTCACCTTGACCGATAACGTCAATATCAGCCTGCACGAACTCGCGGAAACGACCTTCCTGCGGGCGTTCACCACGCCAAACTTTTTGAATCTGCCAACGCTTGAATGGGAACGCAAGATCACCAGAATGCTCGACCACGTACCGGCTCAGCGGCACGGTGAGATCGAAATGCAAGCCGAGTCGATCTTCGATCGGAGTGTCGGATTCATGCCCGACTTCCTGCAAACGAGACAGCAAGTAAATTTCCTTGCTGGTCTCACCTTTCTTCAGCAGACTAGAGCCCTGTTCCACCGCGCGTGTCTCGATACCGAGAAAGCCATTGAGCTCGAAAACCCTACGTAGCGTGTCAATGACACGCTGCTCCACAACACGTTCAGAGGGGAGCCACTCTGGAAATCCTGAAATAGATGCGCCTTTAGCCACGGTTCCCTATAATAAGGGAGGTTGCGGAAAACTCTGCGGGTTTTTTGCTTCCGACGACTACCTTCAAGCTTATAAGGAGCTGGCCATGGCTGACGAGACTGCCACCACATCCGAGAACACCACCGTACCTACCCCGCAGGCAGCGACGCCTGCCGCAGCCCCGAAACCGGCCCCGGTGCCTAAGCCGCATGCACCTTCGCCTGCTGCTTTTGCGAAGAAGGGCACGAAGCATGCTGCTCCGGCTGCACCTGCCGCAAACGGCTACTCTGACGCGGATGTGAAGGCTGCTGAAGCTTTCGGCCGTGTGGACGATAACGGCACCGTGTATGTTAAGGACGGCGATGCTGAGCGTGAGGTGGGCCAGTTCCCCGACGCTTCTCAGGAAGAGGCGCTGTCGCTGTATGCTCGCCGTTACCTTGATCTCAAGGCGAAGCTGGATCTGTTGGCTGCGCGTTTGAGCACGCCGACGGTGAAGACGCATGAGATTGACGAGACGATTAAGACGCTTGAGCAGGAGACTGAACAGCCGGCTGCTGTGGGTGATCTTGTTGCTTTGAGGACTCAGCTGGCTGAGCTGAAGGCTGCTGCTGAGGCTCGTAAGACTGAGCTTGCCGAGGCTCGTAAGGCTGCGGTAGCGAAGGCTGTGGAAGAGCGCACGAAGATTGTGGAGAAGGCTGAGGAGCTTGCTGCTTCGCTGGGCGACCAGACGAATTGGCGTTCCACTGCCGATAAGTTCCGTTCGCTGTTTGACCAGTGGCAGCAGCATCAGCGTACGACTGTGCGTATTGATAAGGCGCAGGCTGATGCTCTGTGGAAGCGTTTCTCTGCTGCTCGCACGACGTTCAACCAGGCTCGTCGTAAGTGGGCGCAGGCTCGTGACAATGAGCGTAATGCTGCTAAGGCCGCTAAGGAAGCGATTATTGCTGAAGCAAATGAGCTGAAGGATTCGACTGCTTGGGGCGAGACTTCGCACAAGTTCAACGAGCTGATGGATCGTTGGAAGAAGGCTGGCCGTGCTGGTCACAACGAGGATGACGCTCTGTGGGCGAAGTTCCGTGAGGCTGCTGACACGTTCTTTAACGCTCGTCAGGCTGATCGTGATCAGATTTCTTCTTCTGAGAAGGAGAATCTGGCGAAGAAGGAAGAGCTGCTGGTGAAGGCTGAGGCTCTGGTGCCGGTGGCAGATGAGGCTGCTGCTAAGAAGGCTCGTCAGGCTCTTGCTGCGATTCAGGAAGAGTGGGATCAGATCGGTTACGTGCCGCGTGACGACATGCGCCGCATTGAGGGCCGTCTTGATGCTGTTGATAAGCAGATTAAGGCTGTTGAGGATGCTGCTTGGAAGAAGTCTGATCCGGAGGCTGACGCTCGTAAGTCCAGCTTCGAAGAGCAGCTGAACGCTCAGCTTGCTGAGCTTGACGCGCAGATCGCCGCCGAGTCTGACCCGAAGAAGAAGGCGAAGCTCGAGGCTGAGAAGGCTACGAAGGAGCAGTGGCTGAACGCGATTAAGTAAGCGTTAGGCTAAGCCTGTAATCACAATACAGCCGGTTATGGTATTCGATGATATGAATACCGTAACCGGCTGTATTGTTACTGCTCCAATTGATAGTGCAATTGCATAATGGCCGTGCGATCAAACCATATGCTTGATCGCACGGCCATTCGCCATTACAGTGCGCGCCGATAGCACTACGCACTGATGGTGATCACACCATCGTAGTGATGCTGCTCATCCTCACATAAACGCACAACCCACGCGGCGAGCACGTTCGTACAGGTTTCAATATCCTGCTCGCATACCAGCAAGTGTGCACTCACTGGCACATTGTCTGCCTTACATTCAGCATTGACTGTATCCACGAGTGCGCGAATCGCGCCTCGCGACGCGGCATACAACGCCAAATCAGGCTTGGCTTGCAGGCCGTACAGTGCCGTGTTGATGATGACACCACCGTGCGGTTGTTTGACCATGCGTCGCATGGCGAGCGCTGTGCTAACGAATACACCGCGCGCAGTACCGTTCATGTAGGCACTCCACTGATCACCACTGAGTTCGCTCATTCGCGCTCGCGGATACTCGTGGAAAGCGGGCATGAGGCCCATGTTGGTGAATAGCGCGTTGATTCCTGTTCCAAAATGCTGTTGCGTTTTATCCAAGGCAGCGTTCAACGCATTGTCATCGTCAACCATGCACGGCAGAGCGTATCCATGACCGCCTACTGCGTCGATGCGGGTTACCAGTGCTGCTGCGTCCTGCGGATTGTGGGTCAGCAGGCAGATATTTGCGCCTCGTTCTGCTAAGGCTAGTGCGACTTGTGCGCCGGGGCCTTTGGTGGCACCAGACATGACGATTGTTGTGCCGTTGAGTAGTCGCCAATGCGGCACTGGTTCCATGTCGCGCTCCATGTCACGCTCCGCGTCACATGTGGCTTCGTCGTGTGCGGTCATACTAGAACCTTTCCTTCAGCCAGTGTGCAACAAAGTCGAAGCAGTGCGTCACCGTGTCACCGAACTGTCCGGGGTATTCTTCCGCTGAGGTTTCAGGCGTGAAGTTATGCGAAGCGCCTTCCACAAAAGTCAGCGTCTTATCCGTGCTGGCAATATTCGCGTAAATCTGTTCTGCAGCCATGAATTCGTAGCTACCAGTATTGCCCATAATGAGCGCTGGTACAGCAATATGTTGAACATTGCCGGGCGTATTGCAGTAAGCGCTATCCCAGTCAATACCGTTGACGCGCGAAGCATCATAATTAAACCCATGAGTACGTACGGCGAAATTCGTTAAGAAGCTACGCACAGTCGTCTGCTTAGTCGATAGTCCGTTGATACGTGTTGGTGCTGGCGAATAGCGCGGCCGACGCTTTGAGGCAACAATTTCCTCGCTGATCGTGCCATCTGCGTGAATGATGGGCCATTCATGTTCGGTATGGCTCAAATACGCGAGATCTTGCGGGAAGAGTCGGTTACAGGGCGCAAACTGGTTGCCGCCGAGAATGGTCATTGGCTCATCGTCTTCGAATCGTCCTTCGCCAGCTTCGATTAAACGCAGACGGGACAGTGCGTAGTCGATCAGCTGATCATTGCGTGCGGCTTGTGCGGCAACATAGCGAGCGACAAATTCAGGCGAGTAATGCGCGCCTTCAGTCTCATTCACCCACCCGTTCGTTTCAGCAAACAGATCGTAATCGGCTTTCAGCGTGCGCGCATCGTCAGGATCAGCGAGCCCCGGCTCCAAACTCAATAGTGACATGACGCCGTTGCCAAAGTTTGAGTCAAGCAGCATAATGCCGTCCGCTGGGGTGAGCGGGCCGATATGACTGAGCTTGATAATGCGATGCTCGTCTTGGAATACTTGCTCTCCGCGTTCAGCGATAGCTTGGTAGGCACTCATCAACGTCGCACCACCGGAATGACCGAGTAATATCAGCCGATTGTTCGGCATGTGCTGCTTAGCCCAATCCACTGCACGTGCAAGATCCGTGATCTTCTCATCCAATGTTTCAGCGGCATGCTGAATGGTAGAGGTCACTACTGTAAATCCGCGTTGAGCGAGTTCAGGGGCTGGCACAAAACCGTGGTACACGTCATCGGAGTGCATGAGCATAATGGTCACGCCAATGCGAGCATGCTCGTCCACTGGGCGATAAACAACAACACCTTGGAAAGGTGTGAGCGGAATATATTCGTTACCAATAGTCACAACATTGTTAGTCATTTGTGGTCATTGTCCTTTCACCGGTGCCGGAGCGAAGAACATCGTAGATACTCCGCTCCGGCAGTATGGTCATCGTGCGTTGACGATATGCGAATCCGTCATTCAGCAGCGATCGCAGCGCTCTGATCGGCGTGACGCTCAGCAAGCACCTTGTTGACTTCCGGCAGCTTGTGATCAAGCTTGTAGAAGCACAGTGCGATCAGCGAAACCGCGCAGCAGGCGATCGGAATATACAGGAACACTGCGTGAATAGCGGTCATGGCAGACGAGCTCTGATCAGTAAGGTTCGCATCATAGCCACCCCACTTGAGCACGTACCCGACGAGAGCTGCACCTACACCGGTAGCGATACCTTCTAGCATGGAGCTCAGCGAGTAGGTTAGGCCGGAGCTGCGAGCGCCGGTGCGGTATTCGCCGTAGTCGATGCAGTCGGCGACCATCGTGTACACCAGTGCAGTGCCGAAACCGAGTGCGAGACCAGTGATGATCATGCCAATGTACAGGGCGATAACGCTGCTCGGGAACGCGATCATGACTACACGACCGATGATGATCGACAGCAAGCCGAAGATGAACAGGACGCGCTTGGTGAAACGCTTGTTAAGCGTTGGCACGGCGGCGATCACAATGATGGCGAGGTAGGACAGCACGGAGACGGTTGGCATGAGCGCCACGTTGTGCACCTGGTACTTGAGGTAGTACATGAGGCCGGAGTTGCTGATAGTGGTGAACATGGCGTTCATGAAATCGACGATCAGCAGCAGGTAGAGCGGCAGGTTGTATTTGAGGCCGGCGAGATCATGCTTGAGGCTGCCCTTTTGACGCTGAGTCTTGCCTTCAGCCTTAGCCTGATCTTCAGGCATAACGTTCTCGTGGATAGCGAAGTAGCAGAACAGCGTGCACGCGACAGCGAATGCGCCGTACAGGCAGGCGGTGCCGAAGTAGCCGCGAGGCTCATTACCCTGGCCAATCCAAGTAACCAGCGGGACGGTGATGAGTGCGGAGAGCGCGCCAGCGCACTGGCCGAGGTTCATGCGCCACGAGTTGGCGGACAGGCGCTCGTTCGGATCAGTGCTCATGTTCGGCAGGATGGAGCCGAGCGGAATGTGCAGTGCGTTGTTGGCAATGTTGTAGCCGTTGTACGTCAGGTAGGCGAAGGCGAGTCGCCATGCAGGGCTTAGATTTGGCGTGCAGAAGCATAGTGCGCCGAAGATACCGAGTGGTACCGCTACGCCGAGGAACCATGGGCGGGATTGGCCGCGCTTGGTGTGTGTGCGATCGACGAGCACGCCAATAACCGGCGCGGAGACAAGGTTGACGATCTGCGTGACCAGCATCATTGTGCCGACGGCGAGCGGGTCAAGTTTGGCTACATCCGTATAGAAGAACGTGAGGTAGGTCATGATCACGATGCGTAGCAGTGTGGTTGACGCATCGCCTAGACCGTAGGCTAGTTTGGAGACTACTGGGATTTTTCCTGTAATGATTTGTGGTTCAGTTTCGGTGCGATTCATCATTGAATCCTTTCCTTGTCCCTGATGATGTTATCGAATGTCAATGTCGTAGAGGTGGGCAGCATTGTCGGAAAGTATGCGATTGCGGTCAGTGTCGTTGATAGTAAGGTCGCGGACGGTGCTTGGACCGCCGGTGAGCCAAATCTTCTTCACTGGGTAGGAGGAACCGTAGATGATACGGTCAGCGCCAAGCATCGTTACTGCTAATTCGAGCGCGTCTGTGCCCCATGGCTGGGCGTGGGACATTTCGAAGAAGATGTTGTTGCGCAAATGTGCAGCCGGACCACCATTATCAACGCTGAAGCGGCCTCCGCCTGAGTCGGTGGGGAATAGCATCGTACGGTAGGCGAAGAATGCGCCGCCGAGCATGGAATGTACCATGCGCAACGTCGGTAGCTCATCGAACAAATCGCTGAAGATCTCGCGGCTTACCGCAGTGAGTTGATCAATGCAGCGGCCGAGGCTGCGGCGCACGTTGTTGTAATCGGTGAGCGAATGCCAATCGACTGGCAATGGTGTCTGATGCACGTACGCGGTCATGTCAAGGTCGGCGATTGCGCGCAACAGTGGGCGATACATTGCGTCGTCTAAATAGTGTTCGCCATAATGTGCCGACAGCTGTACACCGTGCAGATGAAGTTCGTCACGGCAGCGTTTCAACTCGGCTACGACCGCATCGTCAGCGATGGGAGGCACGACAGCGAGCGCCACTTGACGTCCGTTTGCAGCCTCTTGGCGGGCGGCAGCGAGGGTATTGAATTGGCGGCACAAGTCGAGGTCTAGCCATTCTTGAACGCCTGGCAGTTTGAGCACGGCTACGTCGATGCCAGCCTCATCCATGTCGGCAAGCTGACGGTCGAGGTCGTAATCGTGTTCGAAGTAATCGAAATTGTGCATGCCGTTGGGCTTTTCTATGACGATTGCGAGCCCATCATCAGTGTGCTTCGTCAATGCGCGTGTGCCGTAGGTTTGCGGTACGCAGCGTAAGAAATGTCCGAGCATGTCATTGTCGGTGAATAGCTCGCCGGGGAGCCAGTACACATTGGAATCAATGGTCATTCGTCGCTCAACTCCTTTGTTGGTATGCGCGAGCGTGAGGCGCGGGGTTTCATCTGTTGAATCCCTGCCACACTCTCCGGCGAGTGCGGCCGAACCGATCCAATACCCGTAAAGGTACGCTTGCATGCTGGTTTCATTCATCGGCGACACGCTTGTAGTCATTCCTTATTGGAATAAATACAATAGGCGTAAGCGTTGAACGATACTTCATGGCACACACGCATGGCATTGCCGCCACGCACGAGTTTGCAATGATTCATCTGACCGCGCTCCCCTACTCGTGTATGCCATTCGCGTGCACCTTGATTGATGGTGAAAGGCTTTGTCATGATGCATCTGGAGTATCTCGAGAGTTTTCTTGCGGTGGCGCAATATCATAATTTCACTGAAGCAGCACGCTCGTTAGGTATTAGTCAATCGTCGTTGACAAAACGCATTCATAATCTGGAAGAATCGTTGGGATTCCGCCTTTTTGAACGCACCACGCGCGAAGTGAGGCTCACCGCAGTTGGCTCGCTATATTTAACGTACGCTGACAAAATCGCTGACGTACAGGATGCTTTTGACGCGCAACTGGCACGTAATTTTTCGAACGGCAATTCGCTGGCATTCGGCATGATTCCATCAGCTTCCGAATACGGGCTTACGAGTCTAATTTCTGCGTTTATGCGCGACACGAATCACCGTTGTAGCGTATTTACTTCCCGTTCTGAAGACCTGGAAGTCATGCTCGATGAAGGGCGCTGCGATTTTGCGTTCATTAAAAACGATAGCGGCACACATTCGTTTACTCGTTTGCCAATCGCACGCGATCATATGGTGCTTGTTGTTGCCAAAGCGCATCCGCTCGCTCGGCGCGCGTCAGTGAGTGTTAGCGAACTTGCCAATGAGCGGTTCTTCTTCGAACCGAAGGATTCTCGGCCATACTTGGACTGCGTCGAACTGTGTCGCACGGCCGGATTTGAGCCTAACATCGTCGGCACTGATAGTCAGATTGCCAATATCGTCGATTATGTGGCGCAAGGCGTGGGTGTGTCGCTGCTCATGCGACGTATTGTGCCTGCTGATCCGCGTGTGGCGCTTATCAGCATTAGCCCTCACGTGCAGGCAAGTATTGACTTGTGCTATCGGCCGGGCAGGCTGACCGGGTTGCAACGCGAGTTTCTTGACTATCTGAAGGATTCAAGACGCGGATGATGTTCAAGATAATCGATCAAGGCTTGGTTATATCCCACGTTCAGCTCTCGATAGTCACGTCCTAACCGGAACGCAGTGTATCGGTCACCGCCTTGCAGCAAGAACGAATTACCAGCGGCGATCACAGTATCATCATCGTCGATTAGCTGCCCGTCAATGGTCAAGTCCACGATGTCAACAAAGCGGTCATCATCATGCTTGCCGGTGCTCTGATCGCGCATCACATAGCGGTAGGACACGTTTGAGGAAACGCCAAGCCACCCCACCACCGTACGCCCATCATGTTCGCGCCACTGCTGTGCGAGCGCAGCGCGCAACTGCTTGCCCGTGAGGGTCACGTATGCCGTATGGAATTGCAATGCCAGCATGCTGTCTACCTCACGTAACGTGATACGCCCATCACCATTGGCATCAAGATTCCTCGTACGCAAACTACCGTTATTGGAAAAACCGACGACCGGTATGCTCGATTGCATACCGTTCACATGTGGCACGCGCTGCAAGATCTCCTCGCGTTGCGCATCGGCTACCAGCATGCCGAGCGAGCTTTCTGCGTTGGTGACTTTGCCGAAATACGATCCGGGCGCGATAGTTCCTACTACCTGGGATCCTTTGCGAGCGGCTGCGCGCTCAGCGTCAGCGACGATACGCTCACATTGAGATACGGCTGTGTCTCCTGCTGCCCCAGCTGACAACCATGCTGCCTGCTTCGGGTGTGCGGCAAGCCCAGTTACGCTCATAACGCCGGCAACACTGGTGTGTTCAGCACCATTGCCTAAATCAACATTGTTGACGCTCACATGTGCGTGACGCCCATAGCCGGTGATTGTCAAATCTTGGACAGCCATATCAGCACCAAAACTGCCCGCTTCAATTACGGGAGCACCTGCTGCTGTTCGGCCAGATTTCACAGCGTGACTGTGACCGGCATACACGAGGTCAACATTACGGTTGAGCCCCTTCACACCCTTTTTTGTAGCGGCTTCGGCGTCCGCGTGGAGCAGCACTACAATAGCATCTGCTTCACCATTAGATTCGTTGCCATCAGACAGCTGATCGGCAACACGATTAATAGCGCCCACAGCCGGTTCGTCAAGCGTAATATCCCTCATAATGCTTGGGGTTGTTACTGCTCGTAGTGCATCGGTGATTGCACCAATAAAGGCGATGCGTCGCCCATTGACCGTACGAATCACATAATCTTTCAGCCGGTTGGTTTTGACCGTTTTACGCGCGTTAGCACACAGCCAATCAATGCCATGAGCTGGATCGGCAATACGTTCGTTGAAATCATGCACACCACGGTCAAGTTCGTGGTTGCCCAATGCGGAAATGTGCAAACCCCATGCCTGAGCCATACGTAAAGTCGGTTCATCGTTTTGGGATGCGGAATCGTATGGAGAGCCTCCTACCAGGTCTCCTGCAGAGACAGGAATCATCGCCCCAGGATTGTGACTTCTCGCGATTTCGAACGCGCGAGCCACGTCGGTTCCGCGTTCAATATGCCCATGAAAATCAGTAATGTCTGCGATAGTCACCGTTGCTGAATCAGGTGAATCGGCGGCAAACCAAGCAGCGCGAGCTCCTGGTACTGCAGTAAGCGTCATCATAAGCGCTACAACAGTGAGGAGAGACGGTATGATAATCGCACGTCGAGATTGAGATAGAGCTGAAACGCGCAGACGGAACCATGATGCACTGTGCATTGCCTTGCTACGCAAGGTGTTGCGGAAATTCATCCTGCTCACATGGCCAATCTATGTGAGCAGATTAAATCCTCGAGCGAATACAGATGACATCGCAGTGAATTTCCAGCAAAGCCATTTTATAAGCCGCGCATCTACTGAAAATACGTATGCAAACACGGTGTATATGCAAAAAACCCCGATCCTTGTTCAAGAATCGGGGTTTTCCTCGCAATTTGTGGAACAGTCTCACTGTTTCACAATGCTGTCACTCTTGAGTGTTGCTATCACTCGCATCTGAGGAGTCAGATGCTCCAGCAGTGCCAGGCGCGGCTTCAACGCTAGCCGTTGCCAGTTCAGGCGTATCAGTATTGTCGCTGCTTTCCGTAGGCTGAGCGTCCTCGAACGTTTCACCCTTAAAAGTGAATTCGCCGAGAATGCCCTCGCCTTCCGCATCGACCACAACGCGCTGACCGTCCTTCAAGTCGCCCATCAGGATCTTCTCCGAGATGGCGTCTTCGATGTCGCGCTGAATCACGCGACGCAGCGGACGGGCGCCCAGCAGCGGATCGAAGCCCTTCTGCGCGAGCAGATCCTTCGCCTTGTCGGTGAGTTCAAGCGACATGTGACGGTCGAACAGACGATCGTTGAGCTGCTTGACATCCAAGTCGACAATCTGACGTACCTGCGGCTCGGTGAGCTGGCGGAATACGATGATGTCATCCAGACGGTTGAGGAACTCGGGGCGGAACTGCTGCTTAAGCTCGCTCGATACCTGGTCCTTCATGCGCTGGTAGCTCGACTCGGTGTTCGTGCCGAGGTTGAAGCCCGTGTTCGCGAACTTTGCGATATCACGCGTACCAAGGTTGGTCGTCAGGATGATGATCGTGTTCTTAAAGTCGACCTTGCGGCCCTGACCGTCAGTCAAGTGGCCATCATCCAACACCTGCAACAACGTGTTGAAGATATCCGGGTGAGCCTTCTCGATCTCGTCGAACAGGACAACAGAGAACGGCTTGCGGCGCACCTTTTCGGTGAGCTCGCCGCCCTCCTCGTAGCCGACGTATCCCGGAGGCGCACCGAAGAGACGCGATGCGGCGTACTTCTCGGAGAATTCGGACATGTCGACGCGAATCAACGCATCCTCATCATCAAACAGGAACTCTGCGAGTGCCTTAGCCAGCTCAGTCTTACCCACACCGGTCGGGCCAGCGAAAATAAACGAGCCTGCAGGACGCTTCGGATCCTTGAGGCCGACGCGCGTACGACGGATCGAACGCGACAGCGCAGACACAGCTTCATCCTGACCGATGATGCGCTTATGCAACTCCGCTTCCATGCTCAGCAGCTTCTTCGATTCCGCTTGCGTCAGCTTGAACACGGGGATGCCAGTGGTGGAAGAAATTACCTGTGCGATAACATCCTCATCCACAACCATCTTCACGTCAGATTCGCCTTCACGCCAAGAGGATTCCTTCTCCTTGCGTTCGGCTTCCAGCTTCTCCTGCTTGTCGCGCAGCTCGGCAGCCTTCTCAAAGTCCTGGTCCTTAATGGCCTGGTCTTTGTCGGCAGCGATCTTAGCGACCTTCGTGTCGAGTTCCTTAAGCTCTGGCGGAGCGGTCAAACGCTTGATACGCAGGCGCGCACCAGCCTCATCAATCAGGTCAATAGCCTTATCCGGCAGGTTGCGATCCTGAATGTAGCGTGCTGACAGTTCGGCAGCAGACTGCAACGCACCGTCAGTAATCGTCACATGGTGATGATTCTCATAACGAGAGCGCAGACCCTTCAAGATCTCAATGGTTTCTGCAATTGTCGGCTCATGCACCTGAATCGGCTGGAAACGACGTTCAAGCGCCGCATCCTTTTCAATGTACTTACGGTACTCGTCGGTCGTGGTTGCACCAATGGTCTGCAGTTCGCCACGCGCAAGCATTGGCTTCAACATGTCAGAAGCACCCAGTGCGCCGTCTGCTGAGCCAGCGCCGACAATCGTATGAATCTCATCGATAAACAGTACGATGTCACCGCGAGTCTTGATTTCCTTCAAGACCTTCTTCAAGCGTTCCTCAAAATCACCACGGTAGCGTGAACCAGCCACCATAGAGCCTAGGTCAAGCGAGTACACCTGCTTGCCCTTCAAGGTTTCCGGCACGTCACCAGCGTTGATCTTCTGCGCGAGGCCTTCAACCACAGCAGTCTTACCAACGCCTGGCTCGCCAATCAGCACCGGATTGTTCTTCGTGCGGCGAGAAAGCACTACCATCACGCGTTCAATCTCGTTAGAACGCCCGATGACCGGGTCCAGCTTGCCTTCTGCGGCTTCAGCGGTCAGATTGCGACCGAACTGGTCAAGAATAGCGGAACCGGTCTGGCGGCTCTTATCCTGCACGCCGCCGGCATTCGCCAAATCGCCCTTGCCTTCGCCAGCACCGGTGCCAGAGTTACCGCGAATCATGTCGATTGTTGCGGAACGCAGTTCACCCAAATCCACGTCCATTTTGATCAGGACCTGGGTACCTACGCCTTCGCCTTCGCGGATCAGACCGAGCAGAATGTGCTCAGTACCAATGTAGCTGTGACCGAGCTGCAGCGCTTCGCGCAGACTCAGCTCCAACACCTGCTTAGCGTGCGGAGTGAACGGGATGTGCCCGTTAGGTGCCGCGTTACCTTTGCCGATCATCTCCTCGACCTGCTTACGAGTGTCGTCTAGCGTCACACCTTTGGCGGCGAGCGCCTTGGCGGCAACACCTTCGCCTTCGCGGATCAGGCCGAGCAGCAGGTGTTCGGTGCCGATGTAGTTGTGCTGGAGAGAGCGTGCCTCTTCCTGCGCCAACACGATCACGCGCCTTGCACGGTCGGTAAACCGTTCGAACATGCTTGTCCTTCCATCTCGATAGTTCACACCACTCTACCGATTTGCGGTGACGTTTATGCCTTCCGGCGTGCTAATTGCGCTGAGGACGCAACCGAAACGTTATGCTGGAGTGTAGGCAAAGCAACAAGGAGGATGCCATGACCGAAGCATTCGTGAATTCTGCAAACCGTTCTGTGCAAGGTGGCACGTTGGGCGATATTGTTGTTGGCGTAGACGGCTCAGAGGGGTCGTTTGCCGCATTGCAGTGGGCATTACGCGAGGCTGCGTTAACCGGCCAGTGTGTAAATGCGGTGTTTGCATGGACGCACTCGTGGGACATGGGTTGGGAACAGCCGAACACGCCTGAAGAGTGGGCTAAGGTCCGTGAGCAGATCACTGCGCAGCTTTTGCATTGGGTTGAAGAGGCGAGTCATGGGATTCCGTTTGACCCGACGAATCTCAAACTCACTTCTGTGCATGCCTCTGGCACTACTGGACTGTTGCAGATTGGCTCAGATGCACAGCAGATTGTTGTTGGCCGTCGCTCGCTAGGCCGTGTAACGCGCTGGTTCCTGGGGTCTCTATCAGCTTCGCTTGCTGAGTCGGCAAAGGTGCCGGTGACGGTGGTGCGTATTGCGGGCAATGAGGATGAGAGCGTGCAGGATGAGATCGCTAATGCGCTTGTTCCTGGCTCAGCTGATTCGCGTCCGCATCGTGATACAGCGGATGGTTCGCGTCGGCCGATTGTTGTTGGCGTGGATGGTTCAGTGACATCGAAGCATGCGCTGAACTTTGCTCTTGATTTGGCAAAGCTGCATGATCTGCCGTTGCATGTGATGTTCTGCTGGCAGTTGCGTGATTTGGGAACTGTTCCTGGCTATGAGAATGCGATTGCGCCGATTGAAGCCGGTCAACAGTATGCCGAGACGATTGTGCAAAAGATGCTGGATGAAGCCTCCATTCCTGAAGGCCTTGACGTGCAGGGCAGCGCGTTCCATATTGCTGCCGCTAAGGGACTGACGAGTGCGTCACGCTATGCTGGGCATCTCGTAGTGGGTTCGCGCGGATTAAGTGGCCTTGATGCGCACTTCCTTGGATCTGTGTCTAAGCAAATTCTGAATTTTGCTGAATGCACGGTCACGATTGTGCATTAACCGCGATTCCCGCGCATATGGTTAAAGCCTGTGGAGCTGATACATGGAGTTTTTCTTGTATCAGCTCCACAGGCTTTATACATATTCACCTTATGCGCGACGCACAATAATCAGTACTGGTAATCAGTACTGGTAATCAGCATTCGATTCGGCGTTATTGTCTTCTTCGTCAGCAGTATCCAAGTCATCAGCTGATGCAGGTTCTTCAACTGGTTCTTCAGTTGCAGACTCCTCTGTTGCAGATTCTTCAGTTGCAGGCTCTGCAACTCCTGTAGGTTGCTCAGCTACCGCATCGCTCACAAGTTCAGTCTGCGCGTCTGCCAGCTCCATATCAGCAGCTGGCTCAGCTGGAACTTCTGACTGTGTGTCCTGATCTTGGCTCTCGAAAGACACTGCTTCTGAAGTCTCTTCAGCAATATCTTCGACAGTTTCCTCAGCAACTGTTTCAGCAGCTTCTTCTCCAGCCGCTTCTTCAGCGGTCTGCTCAGAAGATTCCTCAGCACCTTCTGCATCAGAGGGCACTTCAATCAGCTCAGCAGTCTCAGTTGCAGTATCAGTTTCAGAAGCATCATCGTCTGCTGGCTGCTCGGCATCCGTATTATGCAGCTGCTCGATCAGATCAACTTCGTCATGCTCTTCGCGCGGAGTCTGCGCGATGACATCGATGTGCAGATCATCGAATGCAGGTTTGGACTGAATCCACAAGTGGCTAGGCTCAGGCGGATCGATCTCCGAATGTTCACCACAACCATGGTCGAGTGACACTACGCGACCATCGTCTGGACTCCATTTGTTCGCGCATACGCCAAACATAACGCCCAACTCGCCTTGAATTGGCACGCAAAAACCGCAGGTAGAGCACAAGTTTCCGGCTGCTGTCTTAGTAGACAACGACTTTGGACCGCGCGGGCCCTCATACCAACGCTTCGCAGTCTGTGCACGGCCAAGCGGCGTTAACACATGGCGGCGTGACAAGTCGAATGCGCTCACTGCATCATCAATATCCTCTGGCGAGCTCACCGGCGCAGTAGCATCCTCGGCAGCTTCAGCGGATTGTGCAGCGCTATCAGATGACACCGCACTATCGGACGGCACAGTGTTATCGGACAGCACGGTATTGTCAGATGACACCGCATTGTCAGCTGCGGCACTGTCGGACGGTGCTGTAGCAGACAGCTGTGCGCCATTATCTGCACTTGCAGCACTGTCAGCGTTCACACTGTCATCGTTTGTATCATTGTCCGCCGTAGTGCTAGCGCCCGTATCGCCAGCTGCCGCATCCAGCTCAGTACCTTGCTTCGACGCACTATCCGTGTTTTCTTGGAATCCATCTTCAAGACGCGGATCATCCGGTTCAGTACCGATCGAATCAGTAACCGACAGATCCGTCGGCAGCAAGCGATCTTTCCACGGAATCCAAGCTGGCGGGCGCAATGCCTGATCAGTAGGCGTGAGCGATGACTCGTTGACCGTCCATTCATCCAGCTCAACATCGTGGTATAGCGTAACCGACCACTGCCAGCCTTCATACCCGCGCAACAGCGATGTGAAGCGAAAATCAGTGACATTGTCACCAAGGTCAATGGCCTGAACGAAGTCACCAACATGGTCAGGCTCTTCCGCAACCTCGAGAGCTACAGCGCGCGCGATCGATTCGGGATCCTTAGTCGTTTCCGGCATCGTCGTCCCCTCCCCCGCTCGCGTTAGTCCTGAACGTCAAAATTGTCAGCCACTGCGCGCAGCAGCGTGGCCAACTTCTTGCTTTCTGCAGCAGAGGGGTAACGATGACGGCGCAAACCATTGCCTGCGGAATCAAGCAACTTAATAAGATCTTCGACAATCGCCGCCATATCATCTGGCTTAGGGCGCGTGGCCTTTACTAATGACGGCACAGCCGCCACCAGGGTTACGCCCATTGCCTGAGGCCCCTTGCGGCCATCAACTACCGAAAACTCAACTTTCGCGCCCTTGCGCAGGTTCGTGACACCGGCGGGCAGGGCCGTTGCTGGCGTGAATACATCCTTGCCGTCTTCGCCGGTAATGAATCCGTATCCCTTATTGGCATCAAACCACCGTACGCGTCCACTGGGCATAGCAAACCTCACTACTCATCAGACCCGCAGACCCCATGTCTGCTCCCATCAATACACCAAATATTCAGTTTACCTCAAAGTCTGGCCTCGGCTATAAGCGATAGGGCGCTGGCAGACACAGTCGTGTCGCCAACGCCCTATGCAACTACTCTTGGAGCCGATTGCGAGCGGCTACTTGGAACGATGTTGACGCTCCGTACGCCCCTTACGCGTCTCTTTGCCATCATGCGATGCAGCTGGAATCGCACTCGATGCCGGTTCCAAAGGAGCAATCGGCAACACTACGGTAAGCGTCAAGCCGCCACCCTGGCTTCCAGTAGCGCAGATAAAGCCCTTATGCGCCTTAACCACCGACTGTGCGATAGCCATGCCCAAACCGGTGCCACCCTTCAAGCGTGCGCGAGAAGGATCGGCCGTATAGAAGCGCTCAAATATTTTCGAACGCGATTCGGCAGGCACACCCGGCCCGTGATCAGAGAAGCGAATCACTGCATAATTCATGCCCATTTGCATGGACTGGCTCACATCCACCGCTTCAATGAAATAACGCATGGACGTTTCATTGGCAGGCATACGTGCCAATGATTCCGGACTGATTGATGCTGGCATCACACCAATCGACGTTTCTACCGGCGAGTCAGCAGGCGTATAGCGGTGAATATTACCGACGATATTGGTAACCACTTGGCGTAGTCGCGAACCATCACCCTTAAGCGTCACTTCAGGCAAAGGCCCCTCAACAAATTCCAATCCAGCAGGCGAGCTTCCACCATCCGCGCCAGCGGGCTGGAATACCAACGAGCCCAGTCGAATAGCACGTTCAGGGTCAAGTGCATGCAGATCATCGGTCGCGTCAGCAACCAGCGATGTGAGCGGCACTTGCTGCGTAATATCAATGCCACGCCCCTCATCGAGTCGAGCCAACGACAGCAAATCTTCCACCAGCACCGTCATACGCGAGCTAGATGCTTCAATGTGCTCAATAGACTCATCAGCGCGTTCAAGCGCTCCCGGCAGATCGCGCTGCATCTTATACAATTCCGCATACCCGTGAATAGCAGCAAGCGGTGTACGCAACTCGTGGCTCGCATCGGAGACGAATCGTTTCATCTTCTCCGTCGTCTCTTCCTGCTCATGGAAGCTTTGCTCAATGCGAGCGAGCATAGCGTTCAGAGAGGCTGCGAGCGAACCAACTTCCGTGTTTTCCGGAGCTGGAGGCACTCGTTGACTTAAATCACCAGCTGCGATTTTTGCCGCTGTTTTCTCAATACGCTTCAACGGTGCAAGTGTGCGTTGCGTCAGGAGCGTTGCAAGCAACGCACCCAAAATAACAATCGCCAAGCCAACGGTAAAACAGTATCGAGTCAGCGTACGCGTAGTGTCCAACTGGTCACTCATCGACAAGCCGATGTAGCAAATACCGGTTTTACCAGCTGCTTTATCAACCCATGGCAATGCCACCACACGCCACGGTGCTTCAGCAGTAGTCAGCGTGCTGCGGTCAGTAATGGTGCCATTGGTGGTCACGTGAGCAGTAGTCGTAAACGGCTGCTGCAGTTGCACTCCCCCACGGCTGCCGCTCGGTGGCAGCAGTGGCATCGAAGTCACACCATCTTTGAGTTGCGGCACCAATGCATTTGAGGTGATCACATCATTGTCGTCGCGAATTTGCAAAAAGTAGCTGTTCAGCAAACTATTGCTACCGTTGTCTTCGCTTGAGGCGGACAGTACTTTGATGTTATCGAGCACCAACTGCGATTGGCGTAACAACTGCATATCGGTTTTTTCCAACATGTAGTTGCTTACCAGTTGCCGCAGTGTAAACGAAATGCCAGCAGTACCGACGATGAGTAGCACCACCGTGCAGGTGACGATTTTTGTGGCGAGCGGAATCGCGTCAACACTGTGTACAAATTTGGCGCGTAACCATGACCACACGCTTGGCTTGCCACCGTTGCGGCTAGTGCTACCGTTCGCGTTATTTGCTCCTGGAGCTCCAGGCATTCCGGGCGTTACGGGCACTGTGGGCGGTACTGGTTGCCCTGGCGCTCCAGATGCTAAAGCAGGTGCGGCGACGGGCTGCGCCGAGGTCCGAACCGGCTGATCTTGCGCAGTCATCATGCCGCTCCTATGCTGCGACCTTGGGCTCGCGGATCATATATCCGATACCACGCTTGGTTTCGATGAGCGGCGTTACCTTATGCTGTTCACCGTTCTCATCAGTGACAACAATGCCATCAACTTTCTTACGCAGGTATGAAATATATGATTCGACGATGGCAGCGTCTCCACCCCAGTCATACTGCCACACATGATCGAGGATTTGTGCTTTCGACAGCACGCGACCTTCATTATCCATCAGGTAGCGCAGCAACTTGTATTCAGTGGGGCTCAAGTCGATCGGCTGGCCGGCACGCGAGACATCGTGCGAGTCCTCATTGATTTCGAGATCGCCAACGCGAATGATCGGGTCATCTTCAATCTGTTCGCGAGTACGGCGCAGGATTGCGCGAATACGTGCGACGACTTCTTCGAGGCTGAACGGCTTAGTGACATAATCATCGCCGCCAACGGTCAAACCCATAACCTTGTCCTGCGTATCATCGCGCGCGGTCAAGAACAGTACCGGTGCGGTGATGCCCTCCTGCCGGATACGGCGGGTTACGGTGAATCCGTCAATATCAGGGAGCATGACATCCAGAACAATAAGATCCGGCTGGGTTTTTTCAATCACCCCGATGGCCTCAGAGCCGGAGGCCGCAGTGGCTACTTCAAATCCGGCGAAATGCAAAGAAGCGACGAGCAGCTCGCGGATGGAGGGCTCGTCGTCCACAACTACAATCGATGCTTCAATAGGCTTACTCATGTACTCCAGCTTGACGCGCAGTGCTGGACGTTTCCTGAACGTCCGCTGTGCCTTCGATGGTTGTGTCGTTATGCGAGTCCGATGCGCCCTGCGAATCAGCTGAATCCTGCGAACCCGCTGGGCTTTGTGCATCCTGAGAGGCAATGGAAGCGAGCCACGCGTTAAATCGATCGGTCTCGTTTTCAGACGCACTATCAGCAGATGACGTACCCGTACGCGGATTAGCAGTGTCATCCGCACGGGTTGTGTCAGACGCGGTAGCCGAACGGCGTGCACGACGCGCGCGACGTGCAGAACCGGAGCGTGATGGCTTCGAGCGCTTGCTCGTTGCCTCTTCGGTATCCGTCTCGATTGTTTCGCGAGAATCCTTATTCACTTCACGCCGACGCCTGATGATGGTCACCACAACAACAATGGCGATCAATGCCACGAGCACGCCACCCATTGCAGCAACGCCAATTGCTACTTCGCTTTTGCGTGTTGAAGTCTGTTTGAGCGTAGCAATCATATCCATCATGGCAATCGCTGACGCCGACCAATCAGGCGAATCCCCGCTCACAATAGGGTCAAGTGCCGCTTGTGATAGCTGCGAGGCGGTTTGCTTATCAAGCAGCCAATCATCAGAATTGGATGAAATCGCTACAACCAGTCGACCATCATTCAATGCGGCGGCAAGAAGCACAGTATTCGGCTTAGGGTCAGAAGCGTCAAGCGCTTTCTGCGCCCATGCGTCAGGATTTTTCGCCCCGGAAAAGTTGGTTAAATACGACAATTTAACGGTGACGCCAGTTTTGTCCTTCGTTTTCTTCATGGCGTCAGTAACAGAGGCCACATCTGATCCGAGCACGTTTTCAGGATCAATAATGTCCTGTGAGAATGTGGGTTGACTCTCTGAAGAATCTGATGAATCTCCAGCAGCCATAGCCGGTGTGGACGTGAACAACATCGAAGAAGTAGTTATCCACAACACCACAGCTAGCATGACGCACATGATGCGATAGAGCCCTTGCATTACCCATTTTGTGCTATGCGACACGCCGTATACCCCCGTAGATGGCGAGCCTTCGACCACATCATTCGTTTTTTCATACCCAATCGTTCGCAATGTCATATCGTCCAGATTAGCCGCCGATTGCAATCACGTCGACGGTGGTGCGCACCGTACACGGAACACACGAAAAACCACGGTCAGAAAGGATGCGATTATGCCCCAATTTCAAGTCGATTCAGAGCGGATCCAAAGTTCATCAGCCGCTGTGAGCGCGTCAATCGCCGCGATACGCCAAGCAGTGAACGGCATGTATGCCAATCTCAATGGTTTGCAAGATGCATGGCGAGGAACTGCAGCCACACAGTTCACATCGGTGAGCGCTCAATGGAGAGCCGCACAACAGCAGATGGAAGCATCATTGGAATCTATCCAAAACGCATTAACTCAGGCTTCTACGGTGTATGCCGACGCAGAAACGCAAGCATCACGTTTGTTTGCTGCCGGCTGACAGTTGTTGCACTGTGCGCATCATCGCTGGAAACATTGATGGACGCTACTGGCCAACAACGCAGTAAGGGGAGACACTCCGTTACGGAGCATCTCCCCTTACCGGTCAACACGTCTGAGCGACCGTTCGCTCAGCGTCAGCGGTTATCGACTTGGGGCTTCGATCAGTAGCCCATGTCGGCGCCAGCAGCCGGAGCAGCCGGCTTCGGCTCCGGCTTGTTCGCAACCACAGCTTCGGTGGTCAGGAACAGGCCAGCGATGGAAGCAGCGTTCTGCAGAGCGGAGCGGGTCACCTTGACCGGGTCGGTCACGCCAGCAGCCAGCAGGTCTTCGTAGGTGTCGGTGGCGGCGTTGAAGCCCTGGCCCTCCGGCAGCTCACGAACCTTGTTGAACACCACGTCACCGGACACGCCGGAGTTCTCAGCGATCTGCTTGATCGGAGCCTCGACAGCACGGAACACGATGGCAGCGCCAGTGGCTTCCTCACCAGTCAGCGAGGTGACAGCCTCATCGGACTCAGCCTTCTTAGCAGCCTGAACCAGGGCCACGCCACCGCCAGGCAGCAGGCCTTCCTCGATAGCAGCCTTAGCGTTGCGCACAGCATCTTCAATGCGGTGCTTGCGTTCCTTGGCCTCAACCTCGGTAGCAGCGCCGACCTTGATGACAGCCACGCCGCCGGCCAGCTTGGCCAGGCGCTCCTGCAGCTTCTCACGATCGTAGTCAGAGTCAGTCTTCTCGATCTCAGCGCGGATCTGAGCCACGCGAGCCTCAACGTCAGCCTTGTCGCCACCGCCGGAGACGATCGTGGTCTCATCCTTGGAAACGATGACCTTCTTAGCGGTACCGAGCACAGACATGTCGATGGAGTCGAGCTTGAGGCCCAGCTCATCAGACACCACCTGAGCGCCGGTCAGGATAGCCATATCCTGCAGCATAGCCTTACGACGATCGCCGAAGCCAGGAGCCTTAACAGCGCAAGAGTTGAAGGTGCCACGGATCTTGTTCAGGATCAGGGTCGGCAGTGCTTCGCCGTCAACGTCCTCAGCGATGATCAGCAGCGGCTTGCCGGACTTCATCACCAGTTCAGCGATGTGCACAACATCCTGCTGGCTGGACACCTTGCCGGAGGTCAGCAGGATGTACGGGTCTTCAAGCACTGCAGTCTGGTCTTCAGCGTTGGTCACGAAGTACGGAGCGATGTAGCCCTTGTCGAAGCGCATGCCCTCGGTGAACTCGAGGTCAAGGCCGAAGCGGTTGTTGTCCTCAACGGTCACAACGCCGTCCTGACCAACCTTGTCCAGAGCTTCAGCGATCTTCTCGCCAACCTCAGGATCAGCAGCAGAAATGGTTGCGGTTGCTGCAATCTGGTCCTTGGTCTCCACGTCCTTAGCAGCAGCGACCAGTTCCTTAACGATAACTTCGGAAGCCTTCTCGATACCGCGGCGCAGCGCGATCGGGTTGGAGCCAGCCACCACGTTCTTCAGGCCTTCGTGCACGAGAGCCTGAGCAAGCACGGTAGCAGTAGTGGTGCCGTCGCCAGCGACGTCATCGGTCTTCTTAGCAACTTCCTTGACCAGCTCAGCGCCGATACGCTCGTACGGATCCTCGAGGTCAATTTCCTTAGCGATGGACACACCATCGTTAGTGATGGTCGGAGCGCCGTAGGACTTGTCGAGCACGACGTTACGACCCTTCGGGCCCAGCGTGACCTTAACGGTGTTCGCGAGCTTGTCAAGACCAGCGAGCATTCCCTGACGGGCATCCTCGTCGTATGCGATGATCTTTGCCATGGTTGTCAATCCTCCAAATGGCTTTCACGGTACTAGTTTCCACCCGCAAGTCACGGGCGTGATTGCCAGCCGTCAGCTGCCGGTTATCACTCTCATGCCCCGAGTGCTAATTGGGAGATTAGCACTCTCGGTGCCCGAGTGCCAACATCTGTATACATGATTGCGCTGTTGGCTTGAATTTGAGCCACTAATCCCGCGTGAAACATACGCGTGAAACAAAAAGGGGAAAGCCCGGCGTTTATGCGCCGAGCCTTCCCCCAACAAGGTATTCAAGTCGAATTCAGAGCTTCACCACTTTTGTGGCCTGAGTACCTTTCGGCCCCTGTTCAGCCTCATATTCGACCCTATCACCCTCATTCAGCGTCTTGAATCCATCAGCTTGGATCACCGAGTAGTGGACGAATACGTCATCACCACCATCGTCAGGATTAATGAATCCGTATCCCTTTCCCGCGCTGAAGAACTTCACAGTTCCCTGTGCCATGATTTTTTCTTTCCCTTGTTCCAAATGCCGCGAACAAGCGGAAGAGAACTCAAAACCACACCGCATCCCCCACTTCGCGACTTTCTCCATTGTAATGCCCTAGGGGACATCACAAGGCATATACAGCAATATAGCCATAAGCTAAGCCGCACTAGGCAAGCCGGACATATGCGCAATCACTACGGGGGTGCCAAGAACCGACATAAATGTGCGAAACTTCACACCCCCGTATCTGCCCGCATATCAAACAATGCTCATCCGAATGGCGGACACATCTGGCAGTTGCCAGCATGCCCCCGTCAACCAGCGAGCGCCTTATCGGGAAGAAAAAGGCGATACGCCAATCACTGCATGAGCACCACGACAACCGGCGCTGACAGATCGCTTACCTGCGCAACATTCGAAATACCAAGGGTCGCAGCAACATCCTTTGCTGTTGCCAGATCCGTCTCATTCTGGTACCACACCACCGTGCTAGATGGCAAAGAGCCAGACGGGTTAGCAGCCACAACATTGGTATAACCAGCCTGCTGCAGCACATACGACTTGCTTGCCGCATGGCCAGAGATCTTCGTACCATTCACCACCCTGACCATCGTCGCCTTATTTGCAGTCTGCGTCTGCTCAGGCGTGGTCTGCTGCGTATCAGTCTGATTATTCTGATCGGTCTGGTCAGTGTTCTGGTCCGTGTTCTGCTCAGCTGACGAGTCATTGTTCGTCGCATCGCTCGATGAGGTATCCGACGAGCTGGTATCACTCTGATCTGCCGTATCCGACGAGTTCGTCGAATCCTTCGTGTCAGAAGTATCAGTATTGCTCTTCGAAGACGCATTGTTCGAAGATGACGACTGGCTCTGCGAAGACGATGATCCGAGGTGCATCATCTCACCAAATGTGCCGGAGAAGACGCCCCACACGCCCACGCCGATCACAGCAACAATAATGAGGACCGCGAGGAACGGCGCAAGTCGCGCGCCAACCGATTTGGCACCGCGGTGCACGCCCACAGGGCCCGCCGGCGGATTGTCGAACACATCCTTCGGATACGCAGTGTACGTTTCCTTGTCCTTGGCCATATCACAACCCTTCCATATCAACTACGCCGATAGTCTATCGGGCATGGTGTCCCAAGCGGGCATGAGGTCCGTGTCATGCACCGGATATGCACAGCTTCGACACGCTCGGCGCCCTCGCCTACAGTGGTACCCATGAGCGAAACGCATATCAAGCCGCTATCGCAGCTAGTCGAGCCCGGTTGGGCGCACGCGCTGGCTGACGTCGAGCCGCAAATTCATCATATGGGGGATTTTCTGCGCGCAGAACTAGCCGCAGGACGCCACTATCTGCCTGCAAGCCATAACATTTTGCGCGCCTTCACCATACCGTTTGACTCCATTAAGGTGCTGATTGTTGGGCAAGACCCTTACCCCACACCTGGCCATCCAGTAGGTTTGAGCTTTTGCGTAGCACCGGATGTGCGCCCATTGCCGAAAAGCTTGATCAATATTTATAAAGAACTCGTTGATGATGTGCATGTTCCCATGCCAGCCAATGGTGACTTAACGCCATGGACGCAGCGCGGCGTCATGCTCCTCAACAGGTGTTTAACCGTAGGCGTCGGGCGCCCTAACAGTCATCAAGGCAAAGGTTGGGAGCCAATCACTGAGGCAGCAATTCGCGCGCTGAATGCGCGAACAGACAGCAATGGCAAGCCATTGCCACTCGTGGCAATTCTCTGGGGGCGAAACGCACAAAGCCTAGAGCCGCTGCTCACCAACGCCGTTATTATCAAATCCCCGCACCCTAGCCCCCTGTCTGCATCGCGTGGATTTTTTGGTTCAAAACCGTTCTCTCGGGCCAATCAAGCCCTTATTGCTATGGGCGCAACTCCTGTGGACTGGAGCTTGACCAGCACACAACCCAGCACGCCATCACATGAGCAAGCACAAGTCCCAACCCCTGTGCAACCGTCCTTCGAATAGACGACGCACGCAGGCGGAACGGCTACAATGCTGAAACGCAAACCGTTCAGCACACATAATCATCAATGTACGAATTCAAACCGACGAAGTGAGCACCATGGCTTTATTTCCTCCTAAACCTTCGATACCTCAGCAGCCGGCCGCAGGCGTGCCGCTGCCAACGCCCGCGCAATCACCGTCTGCATTGAATGCTGATGACCTTACCCGTGCTCGTCAGCTTGCTGACCGTATTCGTGCACGGTTTGCGCAAACGCTGGTCGGTCAGGACGATTTACGCGAATCGTTGATCGTCACACTGGTCGCTGGTGGTCATATTCTCATCGAATCAGTGCCAGGTTTGGCAAAAACCACTGCAGCACAAACGTTGGCAACTTCCGTATCCGGTACGTTCAAGCGCGTGCAGTGCACACCAGATCTCATGCCTTCTGATCTGGTGGGCACGCAAGTGTTTGATTTTGCGTCTCAGCGTTTCTCAACACAAATCGGCCCAATTCACGCCAATTTTGTGCTGCTTGATGAAATCAACCGTTCCAATGCGAAAACACAGTCTGCCATGCTTGAGGCGATGGCTGAGGGAGCAACAACGATCGGCGGCGAGCGTATTGCACTGCCTAAGCCGTTTATGGTGATCGCCACGCAGAACCCCATTGAGGAAGAAGGCACGTTTAATCTGCCCGAAGCGCAGATGGACCGTTTCATGATGAAAGCGGTGATGACCTACCCAAGCGCTGATGAAGAAACCCGCATGCTGGCACTGCTTACGCGCCGTGGTACAGATGTGTTTGACCCGGCAAGCTTGTCAACTGAAGTAGTGCAAGTGCGTGACGTGGAATTCTTGCGCACTGCAGCTCGTCGCGTACACGTGTCGGACGCGATTATGCGCTACGCCGTTGATTTGGCAGCCACTTCGCGTGGTGCTGGATCGCGCCCGTTGCAGGGCTTGAGCTCGCTGGTGCGTCTTGGTGCTAGCCCGCGTGCTTCGATCGCACTCGTGCGCGCCGGTCAGGCGAATGCATTGTTGTCTGGACGCGATTATGTAATCCCCGAAGACGTGAAAACGTGGGCGCATGAAGTGCTTCGTCACCGTATTCTGCTGACGTTTGAAGCGATGGCTGACGGGGTGACTGGCGATCAGATTGTTGATCGTATTGTTGAGGCGGTTCGCGTCCCATGATCGATACGGCACGTTCCGACGATCCGATTCGCAGGAAGATCGAATCGCTCGGAACCTCGTTAAGTTTGCCGACCGTGCGCAAAGCATTGGGCGTGCTTGAGGGCGAACACGCATCTGGGCGTCGCGGAGGCAGCGATGATCCCATGGATATTCGCGTGTATGAGCCGGGCGATGAGTCACGTCTGATTGACTGGAAAACCAGTGCTCGTATGGGCCGGCCAATGGTAGTGCAGCACGCACGCTTAGTAACCAGCCGCGTGTGGATGCTCCTTGATGTTGGCCGTGAAATGACTGGCTCATGCGACAACGGCGAGTATGCATGGCAAGTAGCTGCCAATGCGTTGCGTATGTTTGCCGCACTATCATTGCGCCGCAGTGATGATATTTCTCTCGTGATGGGCGACGCGCGTTCCATTACGCGCGTGCCATTCAACGGTGGGTTTGCACAGTTCGAACGTACGTTAGATCGCGCGTTGGAACGCGATTGGACACGCGAACGCAACTTGGATGCGCTGCTCAGCTATGCGCGGCGTATCCGCGATCGTAACGCGTTGATTGTGCTTGCTACCGATGAGTTCGCGCTCGCGCAGCGTCATGTTCAGGCGATCGGTGATCTTGCGGCAACGCACCCGCTGGTGCTGATTACTGCAGCCACGATTAACCCATTCGAACCCGGCCGAACAGTGTTTGATGGTCTTTCCGGCCGACGTGTACCCGCATTCCTTGTCAATCAGCGCGCGGCTGAACACGTGACTGTGCACCGCAGTTATGTAACTGCCGCGTTAGAGCATGAATTGTCGAAGCATGGTTCGCGTATGATTCGTGCAACGTCAAGTGAGGCCATGTTTGACGCGTTCGTAAAACTCGTGTCGCTATCTCAGGCGCGCTATGGGCGCAATCAGCTGCGTGAAGCTCCGGATTTGTCTCGATTGGTTGCAGATGCCTCGGCTAGCACAGCTTCGAGCACCTCACGTTCGCGTTCTCGAAAAGGCGGTGCTGTATGAACGCGCTAACCGTCTTACCGAGTTTTTCAGCAATCGCCGCGAATCGTACTCCGGTCAGTGAAATCACCATTGCAAACATGCTCGTCCCTGCGATGATCGCCTGTTTTACGCTCGCCATAGCACTGACAGTACTCATCGTGATTCTTTCACGCCCGCGTCGCACACCGGCTCGCGCTACTACTGCGCAGGGAGCTCATCGCGCGCGCTCGGCTACTTCCGTGTGGCTGGAACGTATCAGTGATGTTGTTGATCGCAATCAGCACGGTGACCTATCCCGTGAGGAAGCGTTCGCGCAGCTTGCGGGCATTGCTCGCGCATTCGCATCTGAGCAAACCGGACGAGATCTGAGCACTGCCACGCTGCGTGACTTAAGTGCGTATCCTCATCATGCTGGAACATCCGGGCCGACTGGCTTTACACTCTTGCGGCAAACGATCGAAGCATTGTATCCGCCAGAGTTTGCTGATGCAGCGTTGAATCTGCGTGCTCGTGAAATCAGCGTGGAGCAGGGCGCGGAATGGGTGTCGAATCTTGTGGAAAGGTGGCGTCGATGACCTTGCATTGGCTGTGGCCGTGGGCGGCACTTATCGCCGTGGTCGTCATTGTTGCGCTCGTAACGCTCATCGCTGTGGTATTCGGGCGTAAGCGTATGAGCGGTGATGCTGCGCGCGTCTACAATCTTGACGACGATCTCAACACTGAGTACACCTCTCGGCTATTCCACCAGTGGCGCGTATTGAACCGGTTGGCTGTAGTGTTGCTGGTTGGAGCATTAGCACTCACCGTTGTGCTCATTGCTCGCCCTGCAGTGGTTGACCGTAATGCGGAGCGTTCTGCGAGCCGGGATATTGTGCTGTGTTTGGATGTTTCTGGCTCGACGCTGCCGTATGATCGCGCGGTTATTGAAACCTATCTTGACTTGGTGAATAGTTTCCAAGGCGAGCGTATCGGTTTGAGCATTTTTAATTCGACTTCACGCACCGTGTTTCCGCTCACTGACGATTATGATCTTGTGACCAGTCAGCTCAAAGCTGCGGCTCAAGCGTTACGTGGCGTTGAAACGCAAGATGATATCGACAAGATGAGCGATAAGGATTATCAGCGTATTTCTGATTGGCTTGAGGGCACGCAGAATCGTAAGGATTCTACGTCGCTGATTGGCGATGGTTTGGTCAGTTGTGCAGCCATGCTGCCCGGTTTTGTATACGGGTCAGATCAGAGTGCAGATTCTGGCAGCTCGTCAAGTGCGTCGACTCGCCGTGCCGCTTCAATCGTACTAGCTACTGACAATGTGGCTTCTGGTACGCCAACCTATACGCTCACACAAGCGCTTGATTTGACGAGTGCTGCGCATATTAGCGTGGATGGCTTGTATTCTGGCCCTACGCAAAGCGAATCAGATGAGACGACTGTGCAGATGCAACAGCAGATTGAATCTCATGGCGGTGTTTTCCTGACGCAATCCGCAGCCTCTGATATCAGCGGTTTGGTGCGTGAAATTGACCATCGACGTGTGAATGAGAATAAGCAACGTGAGCTTGCATCGCTCATTGATGTGCCGGGCTGGTGGACACTGGCATTAGTACTGTGCACGGCCGCGTGGATGCTTGTAGCTTGGAGGTTGAGGCGATGAACGGATTAACCCTCTCCCCCGCGTTGGGCTGGCCGGCAGGCAGTATACTGGCCGCGCTCATGATCATTATGGCGATTGCCGCTATTGTGCTGCATGTGCGCCGTAGTGCTCACGGTGCGAGTGATGAAACAGTGACAGCGTGCGTACGCCGCGTGCTCATGTGTGTGCTTGCCGCTGTAATGGCATTGACTCCGAGCGTTATTGAAACCACGACGAGTCGTGCGGTGAATGCTACCGATGTGGTGGTTGCCGTTGATGTTACTGGTTCGATGGCTGTTGCAGACGCACAGTATGGCTCTGACACTGTTTCCAGTCGTTTGGATGCGGCCCGTCAAGCAGTGAATGATATAACCGCTCGATACGCGGATTCCAGTTTTGCAGCACTGCGATTCGGTGCCAGTGGCACGCTTGACGTACCGTTGACGCCTGATTCCAATGCGATTACGAACTGGGCGGATACGTTAACGGCCGAGGCAACTTCAGTATCGGCTGGCTCGAGTCTTGACGCGCCGCTTGATCAGCTGATGCTGTCGCTCAAGTCGATTCGCAATCAGCATCCAGATGATGTGATTGTCCTGTATATGATCACGGATGGTGAGCAAACGTCCACGGTTACGCGCCGTAGCTATTCAACACTGCGCCGTTATCTTGATGATGCGTTTACGATCGGCGTGGGCTCAACAGATGGCGGCACGATTCCGAATATTGCTGATGGTGTAGGAAACACCAATGGGCAAAGCGATCAGGCACAGCAGTGGGTTATTGACCCGACCACTGGGCAGCCTGGTATTTCTAAGCTTGATGAGAATAATTTGCGCGATATTGCCGATGAAATGGGCGGATCGTATGTGCACATGGATGCCACGCATACGATTGCAAACGCGCTATCAGCCAAAATCTCAGAACAGTGGAAGCTCACAACGACCCCGAAAACTCGTGAACGGGCAATACCGGTGGTCTGGCCGTTTGCTATCGCGTTGAGTGTGCTTCTCGCTTGGGAGTTGGGCGCTTGGATTGCCATGTCAAGGAGGATGCTGTGAGTGCTTCCCAATCTCATGCATTGTCATCCGGTACTGCGCGTGTTTCTGATGCTGCGCGTGTTCCTGCTCGTTCAGCCCGTACTGCTCGTGCTGGATTGCCTGCGCGTATATGCATTGGCGTGCTGGCCGTCTGCTGCTTGTGTGGTGGGGTAATTGCCGCGGTGAATCTTACCTCGGTCAATACGTTTAATCAGGCAACACAGCAATTGACGCGCAACTTGAAAACTCTTGATGATGCAAGTGCTGATTTAGATGCACTTGCCGCAAAACAGCAGCAGGTTGATGCCCAGTTTGCAGATGCGAGTTCGCCTGCTGTGCTGTTACTGCCGCAAGTCAAGCAGTCTATTGCAACGAACGCTGCAATCTCACAGGAACTCACTGCGGATATTGCTGCTCGACTGCGCGAACAGCGCGGTGACACCAGCGCGACGGCTGCGAATACAAGCTCGGCGAATACTGATTCCGCAGATAGCAAGTCACATGATGGTTTGACGCAAGAGCAGCGCGATAAGGTTGATGAATTGTTGAAAGCCAATCAACAGTCAACACCTTCTGGCTCTTCGCCGTCCTCTACCAAATCTGATAGTGCGTCCAATACCAAGAATTCTGGAACACAAACACCAAAACCGTGGTGATGCACGCGTTACTTGTTTGAGGCGTGCCGTTCACACTGGTGTTCATGAACGCTGTGCATACCATGTGGACGACACGCCGTTGTTGTGGATAACCCGGTAGCCTTCGACCACATTGTCTGTTCAGCTTGCCGTCAAGCGTTCATGTATGCGTTGATGGGAGCATGAACGCTTTTCTCACATCATCACCTTTTGGCAGCACGGTCTCACCGTTTGCATACACGCAATGCCCCTGCAATGCCGCAGCAAGCACTGCTCGCAATCTTGTTGGTATCACAAGCCGTTCAGCACTTGTTGCACAAGATCAAGCTGGTACAACGCTCAACCACGCAAAGCAGATTAATTGGGAGGGTAAAGCGGCAACGCAGTTCCGTCAACGTGCTGACGCGTGTGCTCGTCGTATGAGTACCATGGCAGAGCAAATCCAGTTCACTATGCGCCTTGCTGGGGCTGGAGGCTGACATGAACTGGCAGGTTACTTCATCGATATATGGCGGTCAATCCTATTCGACAGCGCAACGCGAAGCATATGAAACCGTTGCCAATGCTTTATTGGAGCAGGCGCAAGCATTCAGTGCGTTGAGTGCATCATGGCAGACGACTGCGTTGCAGTTAAACCGGCATCGCGTGAGCGCAACGATGTGCTCTGCCTCATATGGTTCTGGCACTGGTTCCAATATGAGTTCCGGTATCGCCAGCGCGAATAATGCCAATGCCGTGCAGCATGACAGTTTGCCGTACAGTCAACTTATTGAGCAATGCAATGAGCATGCACAGCAGTGCACACGTGTTAGTGAAGAATTCGCTACCATGGCTCACTCGTTAATTCGTGCGCATTCCTTGTACGCAGAAGCTGAACTGGCGGCACTGCGCAATGTAAACGCGATTACGAGCAAAGCAGCAACCATTGCGCCCAGCCATGTGGCAGTCTTGGGAGGATACCTGGCTGTAGACGGCTATACGACCAAGTCTAAGCAGGAAGGCGCTTCCAACTTCATTCATGCTTCTGACACAGTGTCGTGGGCTCATGAAGGGTTTGTATCTGGATTAGCTTCACACCTGTTATTACTCATGCGCATACCACGGTACGGTTCTGCTCCAGTGAACGCGGTTGCATCGATAACAGCTATGCTCTCTGCACCGTTTAAGAATCTCACTCAAGGCAATACGCTGTGTATCCGCGAAGTGCAAGCACAAACTGACGTGGTTCGTTCGTCTCATTCGGTGGCATCTGGTATGGAAAATCTTCGTCGTCTTGCAGAAGAGCGGCTCGGCACGATTGAGTTACATAGCGGTTTGAGTTACGCCACTATCGCAGTTCAACGGTACCGCCGCGCGGATGGTACCGATGGCTGGCTGGTATTGGTTCCCGGTACGGATGGTCAAGAGGATTCGCCGTTCGGATGGGAGCAGAATGTGGAATTGATGAGTGACAAATCCTGGCAGCGTAAACGTGCGGACAGTTTGCGTTTAGTCAATATGGCTATGAGCAAAGCTGGCATAGGCAAAGATGATGAAGTGGCCATTATTGGCCATTCACAAGGCGGTATCGTCGCGGCAGCAGCCGCCGCAGATTTACAGGATCGATATAACATCACGCATGTAGTCACCGCTGGCTCGCCGATTGCGAACCATCCAATACCTGAACAAACATGGGTTACCAGTATTGAAATTGAAGATGAGGTTGTCGCCTCTCTTGACGGTGCAACAAACCCGGCAACACCTCAATGGCTCACCATTCGAGGACAGGTAAGTGCAGCGCCTGGCACTACCGCTACAAGTACTGAGGATGATGGGGCATACATACCAGAAGCTGGTATACCCCAGTCTGAGCTGACTGGCGCGTTGGTCGCCAATGCTCCCAAGCAGAAGGAGATTACTCACTGGCTGAAATACCATCAGGCAGCATACGCGCATGCTTCCGATCAAGGTTCGTATGCGGTTACACAGCATGAACAGCATTTTCAGGAGATTATCGATGGTGAGCTTCTTGAAACGCACTATTACGAGGGTCGTATGCTGCAGAGCACTCCCCCTGAAGCATTGCAATGGCTTGCACAGCCCAAGGTAGGGATTCTTTAATGAGCGTGCGCGTCAGGATGAGTTGTCACAGGCTGTATAGAGATCACTAGTTGGTTTTCGCTAGTGCTGTGATCATGGTTGAGTTCAGCACTCAAGGTGAGATGCATTGCTCCGGCTAAAGATTGTGCAACAGCAAGCCCTAATCCGGATCCGCTTTTGCCTCGTGAATCATCCGCTTGGTAGAACCGGTCGAATAGACGGCTTGGATCAATGTCAGCGGTAGCTTCACGACTGATTGGATTAGCAATGGTGATTGTATGATCATGTTGCCGTATCGTGGGTGCACCGCTACCGTGGCGCAATGCATTGGTAACGAGATTGTCGATAATGCGTCGCAAAGCGGTTTGATCAGCTTGAAGCACGAACCGTTCATTGTCGAAGCTGATAGTTGGCTCCCAGCCTCGTTCTTCAAACTCAGGATAATGACCGACGAGCACTTCTGCTATCAATGGCTGCACCGCAACCGGTTCAAGCTTCAGCGTATGGTCAGGATCGTTGGCTCGAGCATACGCAAACAACTGATCGAGTAAGCCGCGCATGTCATCCAAACGCTGTAATGCCGCCGTCAGATGACGTTCATCATCAGCAGACACCTCCCCTGCCATCGCCAATTGGATATGCCCTTGCGCGCCCATTAGCGGCGTGCGTACATCGTGTGCGAGCGATGACAGGTCACGCTGGAACTCCTGCGTTTGCGTCATCGCCGCAATCCGTTCAGCTTGTATCTCATCGAGCTGATGATTGATTGCTTGCGCAAGTTCACGGCTCGCATTCCCCGGCAGTCTCACATCCAACCGCGCATTACTGTCGGATGGTCTCTGACGCAAAAATTGAGCCATCCGTCGTATATCACGCCCGTATATTGCCGCTCCGATCACGATTCCCATAATCAGAGCGGCAATCGACCCTACAATCATCATGTCAATGATTGTCAGCACACGTCGCGACGGCGGTTAACCAGCAGGGTTGCGCCAGCAGAGACGATAATCCAGCCAGTGAAGCAGATCAGAATATGCGCCCATACTGGCAGACCATTGGCTGTAGCCAGCAGGCCAGCACTGTCAGCGTAGAGTTTCACATTGTTCGAAGGCAACCATTGCACGAGTTGCTCCACCCACGGCATATACGAGGCGATCATCGCTAATACGATATTCAGCAACGATCCCATAATGCCTGCACCAACTAGTACCGCAGACGCAATACCGAACGCTTTACTACGCGTAATCATTGTCAACGCGACAACGATGAGCACGAACGTAATCACACCCAGTATTTTGAGCGCACAGAATCCTATATAAGAACCAATGGTTTCCGTGTGACGGAATCGCACCCCCAACACAACACAAGCCAGTTCTAGTGAGGCAATCGATACCACTATGTTCCATGCAGTAAGCAGCGCCGACAATATCAAACGGCTCGCAACATAGCCTATCTGGCTGCGACGCCCGGCAAGCAGGTTCTTTACAAAGCCAGCATCCCAATCATCCATCACCACCAGTACGGCGATCAGTGCGATCAACATGGCTAGCAGTGAACTTCCACCCAATCCAGAACTGGACAGCATTGCAGTATGCGAATCCATAAGACGTCGAGAAGGTGTCAAGCCAGCAGCAGCATTGGCGGTAACCGTCACACCGCTCGTATCGGTTTGTGTAGCACCGCTGGCAGCGCTTAACAATATCAGCGCAGTGAGCAGGCCGGCGGTCAGCAGAATGGACAATACTGTAACAACCCAGAATTTGCGGCCGTGGATAAGCCGGTACAGGTCAGAACGCAGTAGGTTAATCATCGTAGGTCTCCTTGTGCGCGAGCACCATCCATGAGGGCAACGAAATAGTCTTCCATGTCGCGCGATTTTGTGGATAGTTCAAGAACGGTCTGGTTCGCGTCATGCAACACGCGCGAGACTTCAGCCGCATCGAAACCACCGGCAATGGTGATTGAACCGTCAGGCTCGGCGGCGAAACGCACCGGGTTGGCAGGATTGTTTGCCAGCTGGTCTTCAAGAATCGCGAGCGCGGTCGCGGTGTCAGCGGTGCGCACGGTGAGACTGTCACCGCATTCGGACTGTACTTGTTCGGCAGTCATTTCGCGCACCATGTGGCCGTTTGCGATCACGCCATAGTGGGTGCACATGCGCTCTAACTGGTCGAGCACGTGCGAGCTGATGACGATGGTGATGCCGCGTTGTTGGTTGAGTTGTACGAGTAATCCACGCATGGCCCGTGCGCCTTCCGGGTCGAGACCGTTGAGTGGCTCGTCGAGCAGCAGCAGGTCTGGCCCGCCGACGAGTGCGAGCGCTAGTCCGAGACGCTGTTTCATACCAAGCGAGAAGCCGCCGGTTTTCTTGCGTCCAGTATTGCCGAGTCCAACGTGATCGAGCAGATTGCGGCAAACCGTTTTCGGGTCAGCTACACCAAGTGCGATTGCTTGCGCCATCATTGTGTCGAAGGCGCTCATGTGTGGCAGGAGACCCGGGTTTTCGATGAGTGCGCCGACACGTTGCACGCCGCTGCCAGTGTGACCGGTATCGTCACTGTTTGCACGCCCGAACACGTTGATTTCGCCACTGCTAGGAATGACTAGTCCTGCGATCATTTTCATTACCGTGGACTTGCCGGCACCATTGTTGCCAACAAAGCCATAGATTGAGCCTTGTGGCACACTCATGGCAAAGTCGTTGACTACGCGTTTGCCCGCGTAGATTTTCGACAATGCGCGCGTACGAATCGCGTCCATAGCCGTTCCTTTCTGGTATGTCCCGTTGTTGATGGCTATCACTGTACGGAACGGTTCTTGCGCAATCGTCGTGCAAGTCGCACGGAAATCTCACGAAAGTCTTGCGAAAGTGTGACGGCCGGCAATGTGGCAGCCGCGCGGCGCCCGGAACCGTCACTCGCTGCGCGCGATGGCGACGGCCGCGCGCACGCAGTGATGATTAGGCCGTTCGAACCATCACTCGCTGCGCGCCCATGTGACGATTGCGCGCATATAGTGATGGTTTGCGCATACCACGCGCCACACACTCATACGTTGAGTTTGAAGCCTAGTCCCCAAACGGTTCGAATGTACGAGTCAGTGCCGGAGGGTTTGAGCTTGGCGCGGATTTTGCTCACGTGTGCGGTGACGGTGTTGTCGTCGACCATGTATGGCTCATTCCAACACAGTTCGTATACCTGCTGTTTGGTGAAGACTGTATTGGGGTGCGTCATGAGCAGTTCGAGAATGTTGAATTCCGTATTAGTGAGTGCTATTGGCCGGCCGTCGATGGCGAACGTGCGAGCAGCAGGATTGAGTTCCCATCGGCCGGCGGTAATTGACTCTGATACTGGTGCAGCTGAGTCAGTGGCTGCGCTGTTGTGAGCGTAGCCGCGACCGCGTAGTTGAGCTTGTACGCGTACGACCAGTTCTGCGAGATCAAACGGCTTGACGAGATAATCGTCAGCGCCAAGCTGCAATACTGCGACACGGTCGGCGACGGTGTCGCGCGCGGAAACGACGATAATCGGCACGCCAGCACCGCGTTCACGGAGCATGGCAATCAGCTGTTCGCCGGTTAATCCAGGCAGCATAAGATCGCTCACAATACAGTCGAATCCGCAATCTGCACCATGATCATCTGCACCATGATCAGTTGATGCTGGCGTTGCACGATCTAATATCAGTCGCGCTTCAGAACCGGAGTATGCGCAGGTGCAGTCAAATCCAGCACGCTCCAACTGCGTGCAGACTACTTCGTTAATGTCTGCATCGTCTTCGATTACCAGTATTCGTGCTTCACTCACAATCATTCAGCATACGACACTGCCAGGTTTACGGCTGGAAGTACCCTAGAGCTCATGAAGCTTACTGATATTTCCCCTGCAATCGCATTGACCCCGCTTGACGGCCGCTATCACAACGCGACCGCCCCGCTCGTCGAATACTTGAGCGAACCGGCCTTGAACCGCGAGCGCATGCGCGTCGAGGTCGAATGGATGATCCTTCTGGCTAATGGTTTCGAAGGCAATGGCTACCAGCCGATCGTTGACGGCGTCAAGCCGTTCACCGACGCTGAGAAGGCGTTCCTGCGCGCAATCCCTGAGGATTTCGGCGCTGAGGGCATCAAGCAGCACGCCGCGCACGAGGCCGTCACCCACCACGACGTGAAGGCCGTGGAGTATTACATCGACGATCAGATCGACAAGGCTCCGGCTGAGCTCACCAATATCAACGATGCGTTGAAGACCCTCGTGCACTTCGCCTGCACGTCTGAGGATATTAACAACTTGTCGATCGCTCGTTGCGTGAAGAACGCAATGGAGAACGTGTGGACCCCGGCATTCAAGGAGATTATCGATCATCTCGCCGCGAAGGCCGACGAATACCGTGACATGCCGTTGCTGTCTCTCACGCACGGTCAGCCGGCCACGCCGACCACGCTCGGCAAGGAGCTCGCGGTGTATGTCTACCGCCTGAACCGCCAGTTGAAGCACATCGAAACCCAGGAGTATCTGGGCAAGATCAACGGTGCTACCGGCACATTCGGCGCGCACTTGGCTGCCTGCCCGAACGTCGACTGGATCGCTGTGTCCCGCGAGTTTGTCACGAACCGCATGGGACTGACCTGGAACCCGCTGACCACGCAGATCGAAAGCCACGATTGGCAGGCTGAGCTGTACAGCACTGTTTCCCACGCGAACCGCATCATGCACAACCTGTGCGTGGACGTGTGGATGTACATTTCGCGCGGTGTGTTCGCGCAGGTGCCGGTCAAGGGTGCGACCGGCTCGTCCACCATGCCGCACAAGGTCAACCCGATCCGCTTCGAGAACGCTGAGGCGAACTTCGAGATCTCCTGCTCGCTGCTCGACACCCTGTCGGCCACGCTCGTGGAATCCCGTTGGCAGCGCGATCTGACCGATTCGACCACGCAGCGCAACATTGGCTCGGCGCTCGGCTACTCGCAGCTGGCCCTGTACAACCTGATGGGTGGTCTCAAGTCCATTCACCCGAACCAGCATGTGATTTCACGCGAGCTGGATGAGAACTGGGAGGTGCTCGGCGAGCCGATCCAGACGGCGATGCGCGCTTGCGAGCTCAAGGGCCTGCCCGGCATGGACAAGCCGTATGAGAAGGTCAAGGAGCTCATGCGCGGCCACGAGATCAATAAGGAACAGGTCGAGCAGTTCATCGACCAGCAGTCCTTCGACCCCGAAACCGCAGCACGACTCAAGGCGCTTACCCCAGCCACGTACACGGGTGTGGCGAGCAAGCTGGTCGATTTCGACCGCTGAACGATCCGGTACCCTTACGCATAGCTGACGCACTGGCGTCGCTTCACGTAACGCTGGCCGATACACTGAAATGGACGCTATCGGCCAGCATGTCAACGACACATCGCGAAGGGGTCTAATGACTGATCGGAAGCAACCGACTGTTTCCGCCGATGAGCATGACGCCTCGTCGGCGGAAACGCGTTTTACGAACGAAATACACGATGAGGCAGCGCACAGTGCTGCAATCAGCGAGACTCATCATGCCAGTAGCGATGCGCTCTACACTGCCAGCGCACCGCGTATCGACGATATTCCACCGAAACGCATTCACGACTTTGGCGACCTGTTGCGCGCCGGCGCTTCTGTGGTCATTGCAGCTCTCGCCATGCTATCGGCCGCGTATTTGCATGGCATCACCACTGGCGTTGAATCAGATGCACACACTGCCGGTCAAGCGCTCAACTGGATGGTTGACCTGCCAGTATCCATGCTGCAACAGCTCGCCATCGTCGCTATTGTTGCCATGGTGGTCGCACAATTGTTGATCAGCCACGAAAGGTTGCAATCAGCAGTATCAGTTATCGCCATGTTTGCTGGTTTTGCAGCAGCCGCGCTCCTTGGCACTGCCGTATCATCACTCGACAACGCGTCACTTCTCTCTGCGCTCAGTTCGCCGAACAATCCCATCGGTTCAGGATTACTCCCCGGCTTTTACGCGGGAGCTGGAGCACTGCTAACCGCCGCTGGCCCCCGGCGCACTCGTTCCACGGTCAAATGGGGTTGGAATATCCTGTACACGGTGGGCGCGCTGCTCGTCTTACTGTCAGTCAATTCAGTCGCGGGCGTACTCGTATCTTTTGCCACTGGTCGACTAGCTGGCATGCTCCTGCGGTTCGCAATCGGTACGAAAAATCAAGGCGCGTGGGGTGAAGAACTCGTTCAAGCGCTTGCTGGCATTGGCGTGCGCGTGGTCACGCTCACTCGTCGTATGGATGATGATCCACGGCATAGTACGCTCAAAACCACGTTAGATGATGATCTGGTTGAAGGCTCACGTCTGTACGATGTTGAGGATGATCGCGGTCGTCATTTTATTGTTTCCGCGCTTGACAGTCAGGTGCGCGCCGCAGGCTATCTCAAACAGCTCTGGCAGTGGATTCGCTTCACTGGTGTTTCGATGCGCCGCGACCGCTCCCCTCGTGAAGCTACCCAGCATCATATGGCGATGATATTGGGTTTGAAAAACGCTGGATTGCCTACGCCTACGGTGTACGGGGTTGCGGATACTGGTGAGACTTCGATTCTGGTATTGCAAGGCATTGATGTGATGCATGAGTGCAATCCCAATACGCTGTCTGACGAGGATATGGTTGAGCTGATGCGCTTCCTATCGGTTGCGAACCGACGCGGGTATACGCATCGTCGTATTACGCCGGATACATTAGCGCGGCTCGAACTTGGTACGCCAATTATTGCCGGGTGGCAAAACGGTGATGATGCGAGCAGTCCTGCGAATATTGCGCTCGATCAAGTGCAGCTACTCACGCTACTGGCCGTGCTCACGAATACTGATCGTGCTGTTGCTGCCGGGCGCGCAGTGTGGGGTAATGATACGCTCATTGCTCTCGCACCGTTTGTACAAAAGGCTGCTATTCCGACTGGTACTCGTGCGCTTGAACGGTGGGATAAGCACACGTTGGATGAGCTGCGCGCCGCATTGCGCGCACTGGCGCCACAGGATGTTGCCGAATCTATGGAACCAGTGACTCTGTCACGCTTTAGTTTACGTTCGTTCATTGGTACTGCGCTGCTGGTTGTCGCTCTTGCTGTAGTGTTCACGCAGCTTAAACCTGATGAGGTTATTGCTGCGGTGAAGAACGCGAATCCGCGTATGGCGATTATTTGCCTCGTGTTCGAGCTGCTTGCCATCATCGGTTCCTCCGTGGAATTGGGCGCGTTTATTGACCGTGATCGACGTCGCCCGCTTGGTATTTTCATGTCGCAGGTGGCGCAAGGTTTTGCTGTAGTGTCGATGCCTGCTGGCGTTGGCCCGGCGGTTATCAATCTGCAGTTCCTACGCAAAAGTGGGTATCGCAATACGTCAGCAACTGCGATTATGAGCGCGGTAATGGCTGTGTATTATGGCGGCACTGTGCTCATGCTGCTGCTGATCGGCCTGTTTACTGGTTCGGATGCGATTAGTGGCATGATTCCGACGAATACGCTGATTGTTGTGGTGGGCGTTGTGCTGATGACGCTTGCTCTTGCCATGATGATTCCGCCAGTGCGCCATTATGCTGCAGAGCGTCTGTTGCCGTTGGTGAAAGCGTATGCGCGTCAGCTGATTGATGTGCTGACGAATCCAAAGCAGTTGACGTTCAGTGTTCTTGGCATGCTATTGCTGAACGCGGCTACTGGATTGGAATTCTGGGCGGCCCTGCTCGCGTTCGGGCAGATGACCAATCCGTTGGAGACGATGTTCATCTTCCTGCTCGCTAACGCTATTGGCTCAGCAGTACCTACCCCTGGTGGTCTTGGTGGTGTTGAAGCAGCGTTAACCTTCTCATTTGGTGCTGCTGGCGTGCCCGCAGGTGTTGCACTGTCTGCAACGCTGCTCTATCGCGCACTGTTCTACTGGCTGCGTATTCCGCTGGGTGCGCTCGCGATGCGTTGGCTCGATCGGCGCAATATGATCTAACGATCAATACCCCCTTAAAGGGCAAATTCACGTGAAAACCCTTGAAAAATGCGGAATTTGGCCCTAGCGTGCGCTATTATTCACTATGAACGTGTGGATACCCCGACACAGTAGGGGCATCCCCTGACTCAAGAAGGATGCTTTATGGCATACAACAAGTCTGATCTCGTCTCGAAGATCGCCCAGAAGTCCAACCTGACCAAGGCTCAGGCCGAGGCGGCTGTCAACGCTTTCCAGGACGTGTTCGTCGAGGCTATGCAGTCCGGCGAAGGCCTGAAGCTGACCGGCCTGTTCTCCGCCGCTCGCGTGAAGCGTGCCGCTCGCACCGGCCGCAACCCGCGCACTGGTGAGACCATCGAGATCCCGGCAACTTATGGCGTGCGTATCTCCGCCGGCTCCCTGCTCAAGAAGGCCGTGACCAAGTAAGTTCTCGGTACCGCCACAGCAGACGGCAAAGCCCCGACCATGGAGGTCGGGGCTTTTTCTGTAGATGAGCACGAGCTCGCGCTAGGCGAGCTAACACCGCATAGCAATGCTCTTATTGCAACGCTTGCAACAACCGGTCGTAGTCCGCATTAGGCGTGGCATTGAACGGATCAAGAATCACCGCTTCGCGATGTTGTGGAACGGTAAGCGTCAAACGCGTCCAATCGCAAGAGAACTGTGCGCCAGCGTCAAGCGCAGCTTGTACAAAATGACCGCGCAATACGGCACGCGTGTTGGATGGCGGCTCGTGCAAAGCTTGGGTTGCCGCTTCATCATCTACTAGTTGCAGTATCGCATTGCGGCGCAGGAGCGAATCGTACAACGTACCGTTCGCAATATCGTGATAGTCCATGTCCAGCTGTTCTAGGCGCGCATGCGAGAGCTCGCCTTTGCGAGCGCGCAACGCGTTGAACAAGCGCCATTTGGCAATCCAGTCGACGCGGTCAGCAAGATCGGTGACGTGGCCTGCTTCCAATACATCCAGCACGCGACGCCATTCGCTTAACGCCTGTTCGACGCCGTGATCCCACGGCGAATCAGCATGGTGCGATGGCATTGCTGCGAGCATTGCATCACGATGATCATGGAAGAAGCGTTCCACCAGCGTGAAATATCCACGTTGAATGTCTAGCGCGCTCATCGTGGCAGCAGCATTGCCAGTATCGGCAAGCTGTAGTTGCGTATGCTGGCAAGTCAGGTCACGGCTCACCGCGCGATTCGCTTCACCGGGATCCGCTAAATTGAACGCTTCAAAGCCTGAAGGCACGCCCAAGCGTGCTGCTTCTTCGATAACACATAACACGAGGTGCGTTACAGCAAGCTTCATCCACGTGGCCCATTGTGAACGATTTGAATCGCCAATAATCACGTGTAGTCGCCGGAATTCTTCCGGATCCGCGTGCGGTTCGTCTCGCGTGTTGACCATTGGGCGTGAGCGTGTAGTGGCTGAAGAAACCGCTTCGTCGAGATAGTCTGCTCGCTGCGTGATTTCAAACCCGGATTCAGTTACTCGCCCAGCACCCGTGTACAGCTGACGCGTAATGAGAAATGGCAGTAATTCATGCTCGACTTGTTCGAGGGAAACAAAGCGGCGTACCAGATAGTTTTCATGGCATCCGAACGAATGCCCGGCTGAGTCCGCGTTGTTTTTAAAAACATGTACGCGCAGTGCGTCACCATAGCCAGCGGTACGTAACTGCTCTTGTGCTTGGTGAGCGAGCCGAATCATGATTCGTTCGCCAGCAAGATCTTGAGCAAGCGCATCTAAAGGTGAGCGCGCTTCAGCAGTCGCGTATTCAGGGTGGGAGCCCACATCAAGGTAGAGGCGTGACCCGTTGGTCAAGTAGGTGTTCGTGGAGCGAGCGCGTGAGACGATCGGGCGAAACATGGTCATTGCTACTTGACCGGCGTCTACTGGTTTCTTGGCTCCGGTTACCGATACGCCATATTCGGTTTCAACACCGAAAATGCGCGCGAATCCTTCAAATTGAGCGGATTGCTGAATGCTTGAACCGGGGCCGCTATTGCCGCTGTCGCGCAGCTGCGGCATCACTCGCCGCCCTTCTGCACGAAGCTGGACACATATTCTTCCGCGTTGGTTTCCAACGTTGATTCAATGTCGTCGAGCACTGCGTCAAGCACATCATCGTCAACATTCGCAGCAGTCGTAGTGTGCACGGCTGTTTCTTCCGTCTGCTCTTGCTGCGTGTGCTGCGTTGAACTGGATTGTGCAAATTCCTGAGGCATCGCTCCCCCTATTCATCATCCATGTTGCCGTAACAACAATGTTCCGACACTGTGAGTCGAGTCGCCGTCACAGCGTCGGAACAGTTCATGGTATCTACGCTCATGTTTGAGCGCTGACTTACACCAAGTATGGGCGAAGTTCGTCGATGATCAGACCATTGGAGGCCACTACGTCGTTTTCACGGCGCCAGTGAATCATGCTGCCATCCCATTGACGGAGTTTGCCCTGTGCCTCCCACACTACAATGGCGCCGGCCGATACGGCGGGCACATCCCATTTGTGTAGATGCGGTTCGAAGTACGCGTCATACGTGCCATCTGCAACCTTGCACAAGTCAAGGGAGGCTGGGCCGACTCGTTTAATATCTGCTGGCTTGCCTGCAATGCTTGACACTACGTTGAGTGCGCGCTTCGATTCTTCAGGGAAATACGACATGCCAAAGCACACGACCGAGCCTTGCAGTGTTTTCGCCATAGACGGCATGATTTTTTCACGCTTAGTACCCAATGGTGTGCGGCGTTCACGGATTGCGCCCTGACCGCGCGCAGCCAAATAGGTCAAGCCTAATGCTGGAGCATGCACTACGCCCAGAATCGGCTGTGCAGAGCCCTCATTGTTGACTTCGAACAGGGACACAGTCACTGTCCATTCAGGCATATTGCGCACGAAGTTGATGACACCGTCAACGCTTCCCACACACCAGTAGCGGGTTCCTGGAGCTGGATTATCGGGGCGATTCTCCCAAAATCCGTCAAAGGAACCAAGGTGCGTTAAACGGTTCTTAATGAATCGCACAAGGCGATCGTCTACATCAGAGGTGAACTGGCTTTCACCGTGCACATAGTTGGTGCTCAAATCGTGCGGATTGGTTTGATCAGTGAGCGCATGCTTGCCCGCATCCTGTGTGACGCGTGCCACGTCAAGTGCTAGTTGCTTCATATCCATGGGTTGTACTCGCTTCATCCAAGGCCAGCCGTCGATCGTTTCCATGTATGCGACCGGCGGCATCATAGCCGTCCATCATCATTGCGGCTCTTGGCCGCCGCCTTACAAGGCGATTAGTGTAGACGATTTTACCTGCCGCCAGTGATGATCTCGTGAACTTCGCGAAGCAAGCCTTCAGCATCATGTGTTTGTTCAACAGCACGCTGCGTGTGGGCGCGGTCAAACAGTAGTGGATCAGACATGTCAAGCGAGAACAAGTCAGATGCTCGCGTTACCGGCCGGCTCGCATTACCGTACTGTTCTTGCGGCATGGCGGCCAGCGCACTCGCTTGAGCATTATCATCACTGTTCGCACTGTCGGTTATGCCAAGCTGCTCGAGCGATGCTTGCGTGCGCACTGTGATATGCGACCATGATGCGGCAACAACCTGCCAGGGATACCGGTTGACGATGGCAGCGCGCAGCCAAGCGCGCGTAGTGTCAGGCGCAGTGTGAGCAGCCGTGCGCACGTCATCATCCGTATTTGTACGTTCAGTGCGCGAACGGACTTTTTCAAATACGGATTTCGTTGGATCTACAGCAGCCCAAGCCAGATCAACCGCAGCTAGACGAGGATCAGACCAGCTCATAGAGCGACGTCGACGCAAGCGTTCCAGCAACTGCCATTTCATCAACCATTCAAGACGTGATGCTTCCGATTGCAACGTGAGACGCGCATCATCATCAGCATGGCGAACAGTGGCAACATCAGCGAGCGCTTGACCCCACATTGCCATGATGGATGCGGTTGATTTGTCCGGCCATGCAGGCTCGCCGCGCGTATCCGTGCCATACGCGGCTGCTGCAACTTCATACACTGCTGCGCGGAGTTTTACTTGGATAATCCACGCGGTGGTCTCTCCCCCACCAAGTAATGGCAGCGGAGCCGACAGGGTAAGATCATGCGACACTGTGTGCATTGCTGCAACCGGGTCGGCAAGCGTGATCGTGTCAAGCAGCGGCTGCAGATCGTACCCGTCTTTGTTGGCGGTTTCGAGCAGCCATAGCAGCATGGAGGTGACGCCGAGTTTCAACACTTGTGGCACGTCCATGCGATTGCCGTCACCAACGATAACGTGTAAGCGCCGATATTGGCTGGTGCTATGGGATTCGTCGCGCGTGTTGATAATCGGCCGGTCGAATGTTGTTTGCAACCCGATAGTTGTGCCAATGTAATCAGCGCGCTGGCTGAGCTGATAGCCTGCTGTTTCGCTCCGCTCGCCAATGCCGACGCGCCCGGAACCGGTGTATATTTGCCGGGATACAAAATGCGGGATCATCAAGGCTACAACCGCGTCAAACGGTACGCTGCGAGCCATCATATAGTTCTCATGCGTGCCCCAACTCGCGCCTTTGCCATCAACATTGTTGCGATGCAGCACGATCGGCGTATCGCCACGCGCACTAGCCTGTTCGGCTGCTTGCTGCATGAGCAAATCTCCGGCATGGTCGTACCGTACGGCTTCAAATGGGTCAACGGTTTCAGGCGCAGAATATTCAGGATGCGCATGATCAACGTACATGCGCCCACCGTTCGGTGCAATAACGTTCGTAATATTCAATTGTGGTGCGTCAGTGAGCATGTCCGGCCGAGCGGCGGCGCGTTCTAGTCTCGTGCCGCGCGCATCATTCACTGGATCTTCCTGGCGATAATCCCAGCGAATATGACGACGATTATCATCAGCCGCAGCATCAATAACATCGAATGACAAACGCACTGGATTGCTGTGCGCGCCGTCAGCACGAGAAATAGCGTATTCCGTTTCCGTGCCCATTACGCGTTTGACGCTCATGCTGCTTGCTCCTTGCTTTCTTTGCGCGTTACCGGCCGAATGCGCGTAACACGACCGGCTTCCATGCCGTTAATTCGAGACCACTGTTGTGGATCAGCGTCTACGACTGAGTCACGCGTCTCTAAGAACTCATCTTCAACTGCTCGACCCAACAGTTCAGTGGTGATAGCTACCGCAGCACCATTGTCGATTGACGCTTTCACTGCCTTGGTTTTAGCGCGGTCGACGATGTTTTTCAGCATGGCGCCTGAGGCTACGTCAGCAAGAAATACTGCGGACCATTGGCCTTGATCATTGCACACGTCGCACAAGTGCCGTCTTGAAGAGCGCGTATACACGTCGCGTACCAGCACTTTCGACAGGTCACCAGCGTCAACGCCCTCTTCAAGAGGGAGATCATCAGTTAAATAATGCCGAATAACCGATGCAGCATGTGCAGCATCGGGACGATCTACGCGAATTTTTACGTCAAGGCGGCCAGGGCGCAATACTGCGGGGTCAATCATGTCAACACGGTTTGAGGCGCCAATAACCATCACGTTATCGAGACTTTCAACACCATCGAGTTCAGACAGGAACTGTGGCACAATCGTCGTTTCCATATCACTCGATACGCCGGAACCGCGCGTGCGCAGTAACGAATCCATCTCATCAATGAACACGATAACCGGTCGCCCATCAGCAGCACGCTCGCGCGCACGCTTAAAAATCTGCCGAATCAATCGTTCGGATTCGCCAACAAACTTGTTGAGCAGTTCCGGTCCCTTCACTGATAGGAACACGCCCGCCCCTTTGCCAAAGCCTTGCGAAAGCGCGTGCGCAACAGCTTTCGCAATCATGGTTTTACCGTTGCCTGGAGGGCCATAGAGCAGCACGCCCTTAGGCGCTTTCAGATCGTACCGCTCATACAGTGAGCGATGCAGGAATGGTAGCTGCACGGCGTCACGAATACGTTCGATCTGATCTTCAAGACCACCAATATCAGCAAACGTAACGTCTGGCACTTCTTCGAGTACCAAATCCGTATTATCCTCATCAGGCAGCATCTCTACCGCGAAACGGCCCGAAGCGTCAAGAATCACACGTTGGCCGGGCACACATGTCACGTGCGCCATTGCGCTCGCGCGGCGCACAACGCTTGGATTGCCACCACCGTCAACAATAATCAGACGCCCATCATCGAGCAGCTGGCGGATTGTGCGCACTGGGCCAAGAGTATCGGCACCACGCTGTTCAACAAGCACCATGTTTTCGTTGAGCAGCACCGTCGCGCCGGCAGCAAGACGCGCCGCATTCACTGTAGCTGCAACAGGGACGATAAGCCGCCGCGTTCCCATCATCACTTCAGCGCTCGCATGTTGCACGCCCTGATCGTCAATCATGGACGAATCGACGCGGATCATTGTGCCGAACGATTTCGGCGGCTGTGTCATCTGCGTTAACTGCGCTTTAGCTTTGGTCAGTTCCTTGCCTGCGCGCGACAATGCTTGTGCGAGCGCATGATTTTTTTCCATCAGGCGATCGTTCGCTGCCGCAAGCTCATCTAATGCACGATCGCGCGCTTCAATGGACTGTGCGCGTTCACTCGATTCGTGCACCGTTGCCTCAGTATTGTTCATACTCATGGCCGCATCGGTATCATTCACTGCGCGTCGCCTCCGTCTGCACGTTCTGCCTGTTCGCCCTGTTCTGCCTGTTCACGTCTGCGTGAGTTCACCTTACGCGCCCAACGTACCACTGCGACGGCGAGGACCACGATAAAGACGACAATCACCACATCCTCGAATACGCCGAGTGCGCCGAGAATCGAACACCATTGATCACCAAGCAGATAGCCTGCGCCAACCAAAATCGTGTTCCACACAGCTGAGCCGAGCAGCGTCCAGCCAGTGAACTGGGCAAAATTCATGCGGTTAAACCCAGCAGGAATGGATATCAGCGAGCGCACTACAGGAATCACACGGCCAATAAGCACTGACCACGTGCCGTATTGGGTGAACCAACGGTCTGCTTTATCAACATCTGTGCGACTTACGCCGGGAATATAATCAGTCGCACGGTGAATGCGATGCAAGCCAACCCAGCGTGAAATACCGTACAAGGCCCATGCGCCAAGTAGCGAGCCGATACTCGCCCAAATAATCGCTTCAACAAGATTCAGCTTACCTCGCGCGGCGGTAAAACCAGCCAACGGCAAAATAACTTCGCTGGGAATCGGCGGGAAAATTGATTCAAGCGCAATAGCGAGCGCCACGCCGAGGCCGCCAATCGTTTCCATAACATCCACCAGCCAGGTGGTAATAGCGCCAATCACGCCACTTTGCCCCGTATCGCACACAGGGGCCGCGCTTGCCAGAAGGGTTGTGGAAGTAATAAGGGAATGATGCATAGGGGCCATTGTCCCAACGATTTCCGACAATCAACAGTATGTCTGAAGAAACTTTGCAACCCTCTGACGTCTTCGCTGATGCTATGGCCCCCGTGCCGACGCTCTCGCGCCCTGGACTGCTGGTGATGGACGTGGATTCCACGCTTATTGACGAGGAAGTCATTGACGAGTTGGGCGAGGCGGCTGGCTGCGGCGAGCAGATTGCCGAAGTAACCGAGCGCGCGATGCGTGGCGAAATGGAATTCTGTGAAGCCTTGCGTGCGCGCGTAGCTTTGCTCAAGGGCTTGCCGGCGAGTGTTTTTGATGTGGTTCATGAGAAACTGCATTTCACAAATGGTGCTCTTGAACTTATTGATACGTTGCACGCGCATGGTTGGAAGGTTGGCGTTGTTTCTGGCGGCTTCCATGAAGTCGTCGATCGACTCGCTGCTGAATCGAACGTTGACTACTGGCTGGCAAATCGTTTGGGCGTGCAGGATGGCGTGCTTACTGGCGAAGTGCTCGGCGATATCGTGTGCAAGACCGTGAAATTGCATGCGCTGCAGGATTGGGCTCGACGCAATGATATCGATATTGCGCAAACGGTCGCCGTGGGCGATGGCGCGAATGATATTCCGATGATTCAAGCTGCCGGTTTGGGTATTGCTTTTTGTGCGAAGCCAAAAACACAGTTGGCTGCTGATCATGCGATTAATGAGCGCAATCTGCGTTTGGTGCTTGATTTACTGGATAGGTAACCATGCTGCTTTAAGAGCTGATCTGAGAGCAACAATGCAATAAGCGCTGTTCTTCATCGTTGGCTTGTGCATTCGATGAAGAACAGCGCTTATTGTTTGCGTTTCGTAGTACTTGCAGTACTCGCAATACTACGGTCGCTGTGTTTAACGGCAGTATGCGCCTTGAGCCAGGCGAGCGCCACGCGCCCAATCGGCTGCGCGCATTGCTTTCTTACCTTGCGCTTTGACTTCGAGCAGTTCGAGCGGCGTGCTCGCTGTACCAACCCATACGTTCTTTTTACCAGCCATAATCATGCCAGCAGCCAGCTCAGATGGCGTATTCGGATTATCCAAGTCAGCAGGTTGCGCGCGTAGCACATGCAACGTGATTGGCTCAACACCAGCTGCATCGTCAGCATGCAAGTGGCACCATGCGCCTGGATTCGGCGTGCACGCGCGAATCTGGCAATCGACTCGCTCAACCGGAGCCGCGAAATTGATATGCGCATCATCTACGCGGATTTTATCCGCTTTCGGATAGTCGCCTTCCTGTTGAGCGACTGCGGCAGCACGACCAGCGTCTACAGCTTGCATGGCGCGTACGAGCACTGATGAGCCACTGTCTGCAAGACGAGCGAGCAGATCGCCAGCGTTTTCATGCGCGTCGATTTCAGTTTCTCGCTGTGCAATGATCGGACCGGCATCCATACCGCGCGTAATACGAAACACGGTCACGCCAGTGGACTTGTCACCCGCCCAAATAGCACGCTGTGCGGGAGCTGCACCACGCCACTTCGGCAGCATGGAAAAATGCAGGTTGTACCAGCCGAGTGGCAGCGCATCAAGAACTGACTCTTTGAGAATCTTGCCATAGGCGACGACGGCAGCAGCTTGCGCACCCGTGGCAGCCAGTTCGCGAACGAAGAGATCATCTTCCGATGGGTCTGATTCAATAACCGGCAGATCAAGTTCGAGTGCCGCCTGCTTAACCGGGCTGGGGGTTAGCTTGCGACCGCGACCAGTGGGAGCATCAGGCCGAGTGAGCACCGCTACGATTTCACAATGTTCAGTGTCAGCCGCTAATGCACGCAACGATGGCACAGCCACATCCGGAGTTCCGGCGAACAGGATCTTCAGCAAATCATCTCTCCTTCACTGCAATACCTACTGAAATGCTGGAATACAAGCCAGCAAACGAATTCACGAACGAAAAACTCACTGTACGCGCTGCGTTCCCGGAATATGCACGCCCTGCGCGATGAGAATGTCACGCAGTTTGCGCGAATCAGAGAAGCGAATACCGCGAATACCAGCCTTATTAGCGCCAACAATATTCATTGCCTTGTCGTCAATGAATACGCTCGTCTCCGCCGCAATACCAAACTGGTTGAGCGCCGCTTGATAAATTTCCTTATGCGGTTTGCGCAAGCGTACAAAACCCGAAACCAACTTGCCATCAAGCTGACGCAGAATCGCGCAATTCTCCTCCGCGTAGTGGAACAGTTCCTTCTCCCAATTCGACAAGCCCCATACGCCAATACCAGCGGCTTTGAGATCATTGACGAGCACGCGCATACCGGGTACGACGCCAGTCAATGAATCTTCAAAGTTATCAATGTAATAACGCAACATATCAGCCCACTGGTCACCGTGAGTTTCACGCATCCATGCGATGCCCTCCTCGGGGGTAGCGCCACCATCCATGCGATCGTTCGCATCGTAGAAACCGGAAATATCATTGTCGAGAAAACGCTCAACAGTATCCTGCGTATAACGTGGTGACATTACCGCAGCAGGATCCCAGTAGATCAGCACGTTACCGAAGTCAAAGATCACGTCGGTGATCGGCTTGCCAGCTGCAGCAGCGGCCTCACCGTCTGCCATCAGCACGTCATGCTCCATTTCAGGCTCTCCAGGCCAACCCTTCATGATGCCTCCATCCATAGCGGATACAACTGCCGTATCCATCGTTTCATGGTATCGCGACGACTACGCCATCACATCAAATCCTTCGGATCAACTTGGAATCGCAATTCTCCTGATTGACGTGAAGCAACATGATGCGACACCGCTGCGCGCAGGCGTACTGCTAGCTCAGCACGATCAGCAAGCGGCACGCGCACGACTGCTTTCACACGATCAGCCGTGCTTTCTAATTCGCGAGCACTCACGGTAACTGGTTGCGCAATCGGAACCGGGCCCAGCATCGCTGGCATAGCAACACCATCAATACTCACTTCAGCCCAAGCGCCGTCAATCGCTCCAATAGCAGTTAACGCGTTCATGACTGCGTCACGCCTGCCCCATACGCATGCCACAGCAAACGTTGGCGGCATGCCGGTTTGCTCGCGCTCTTCCAATTCTTTCGCAGCTAACAGTGTCGGATCCCACACCATCAGTGAGCGAGCCAGCGCAGGGTCACTTTCACCAATCAGTAATCCTTGCCCACCACGAGTGCGAGGCGCGCATAATGACATTGCGCGCATCCATGCTGTTAACGCGTCTACTCGAGCGTCAATACCAGGCGAATACAAGCTCGTCCATGCGTCAAGAATCGCTACCGCACGATATTCGCCAGGATTCGCGCGCGCATCGAGCACGCTCGGCAATACGCGCGGCTCTGCACCCGGAGTCGCAACAACGATTTGCGGGCGACAATCAACTTCTTCAATTACCCCTCTAGGCTGATTGGGCGACGACAATACGATGGGCACGCCACGGAATAATCCGCTTAACTCATGCGCAGTACCCGTTGCACCAACCCGCACTACACGCATACGCTCACATGAGCATTCTGGGCATCGCCAGTTCACTGCTGCGGCAGCACACCAACGGCACCGCGGTACCGCATCGCCAACAAGCTGCAAGGGGCCAGTACATTTTGCGCATCGCGCTTGACGATGACACCGCGTACAGGCGAGCGCCTCCCCTACCCCGTCAGCTGGGATAGATAGCAATATGGGGCCGGTTTCCAATGCTTGAGACAGAATACGAACCGCTGTGTGCGGCACACGCGAGCCGATAGTAGGGTCGGCGAGTCGATTCAACTCTTCACGATTCAGCCAGCGTATCCATGGCATTGAATCGCGGCGCACGCTCGGCAATGGCGTTACTGGCTCACTGGGGCCGCTCACCGGCGTTGTGCGCGCATCGCGCCCAACCTCCCATTGGCTCAATGGGCTGCGAGCAAATGCCATAGCAACGAACACGCCTCCACGGCCGGCTGCACGCAAACGCATCACGCCGCGTGCTTGCGCGTATGGCATCATGCCATCAGCGTTCTGATAGGCTGCATCGTCAACAATAACGAACAGTGCGCGCCCCTCAACTGGCGCATACATTGCTGCACGTGTTCCAATAACGCATCTGATCTGCCCCGTGGCAGCAGCTACATACGCACGATATCGTTCAGCTGGAGCTAACGCGGCTCCCATAATCGCAAAATCACCGGCGAATCCGCCATGTTCCGCACCCGTATGCGCAAAACGCTGCAATCCGAGCGTTTCTAACGCGCGGGCAAGATCTTCGCATTGCCGCAACCCAGGTAATACGACTATTGCCGGCATACCTGAACGCATCGCATCTACGATCATCCACGCTATGTCAGCAGACCATGCTCGCGCGCCTGGTCGAGCGTCACATACGAACGCGGCAAACCCGCTGCCTTCGATTGCAGCGCGCAGTCGAGCAGCGCCGTCATAACATTCGCTGAACTGTTGAAATCCGCGTTCGAGCGTCTCATCATCGCGCTCGCTGAAACGAGATCGCCCGATCCAACGAGAAGTAGCTGCTAACTGCTGTTCTTTATCGACGCGCGCCACGCGAGGGGGCACTGCAAGGCGGAGAATATTCGCGCGCGTGCCACCATACGCGTCAGCAATGCGCGTAATATCTTCGCGCATTGACGCAGAAACCAGTACGTGCGGGGTAATGACGCGTTCAATGAACCGTAATGACGATGCTGGCGTATCGCTTGTTTCAACACGATTCCAGATGATGCCGTCAATCAGGCGACCGCCGAAACGCACGCGTACCATAACGCCTGGCTGTGCGGATTCGGATTGGTGCTCGTCAACGAGATAATCAAAGGTACGCCCTAAATGAGTGGCTTGTACGTCGAGCACGACTTGCGCAATTGGGCGCGCGTCGGCACGAATGCGTTCGGCGGGCGCGCGCCGGCGTCGTTTGCGCGGCGCGAGCCCGTCGAAGGTGGGCTGCAATGCGTCACTGGTCGTGGTCATACCTCACTTTTACCACACGCTTGTCTGTCACGCCTTCCACCATGGGCGCAGCGGATACCACTTGCCATCCGGGTGGCCTGTACGATCGGGCTTCACAGCGAGGAACTGGTGCACTTGGATGCCGTCGAGCTCGAAGTTGAGCGCGCATGCAGCCATGTACAAGCCCCACACTTTCGCACGTTCAAAACCGACTTCCTGTACTGCTTCATCCCAATGCTCAGACAGGTTATGGTTCCAATGATGCAAGGTGAGCGCGTAATGCTGACGCAGGTTTTCTTGATGTACTACGTTGAAGCCAGCATCATGAATGCATGATTCAATAAATCCAGGCGCGCCAAGATCGCCGTCGGGGAAAATATAGCGGTCGAGGAACTCATCAGTGCCAGGCTTGCCGTTCGGCTTGTCATGGCTGATGGTGATCTGATGGTTGAGTAAGCGTCCGCAAGGCTTCAACAGCTTGTACATTGCTTCGAAGTAGCTTTGATAATTCTTCACGCCCACGTGCTCCATCATGCCGATCGAGCAGATGCCGTCGAAGTCACGTTCGGGCACGTCACGGTAGTCCATAACGCGCAATTCGGCAAGATCTTCAAGACCTTCGCGCTTAATCCACGCTTGACCGTACTCGATCTGTTCCTTCGACAGGGACACGCCAAGCGCTTTGATACCACGTTTAGCAGCTTCGATCACCAGCGATCCCCATCCGCAGCCGATGTCAAGTAGACGATCGCCAGGCTTAAGCCCAAGTTTGTCGAGCACAAGACGAATCTTGTTACGCTGCGCATCCTCAAGACTGGTGTTCTCAGTTGGGAATACGGCGCAGGTATAGGTCATGGTCGGGCCGAGGAAGTTGCGGTAGAAGTCGTTAGACATGTCGTAGTGGAAGCTCACAGTCTCACTGTCAGCCTTCTCAGTGTGCGGCAACAAGCCAGATTTGATGCGCGCGAATTTTGAAGGGCCTTCAGTAGCTGGCACAGGAGCTCGGCGAATACCATGGCTGAAAACTGCAGAAGCGACCTTCGCTACCGCGAGCGGCGTCGCGCGTTTTACGTATGGTGCCAGCGCACGCAATTGGCGCAACTGTGGATATGGATCCGCATAGTCAATGCCATCGATGTCAAAATCGCCGAGTACATAAGCGCGCACTGCGCCAATTTCATTTGGATGTTCAAGCAGCTGATACACCGCATTCGGTGTGTTCACTTTTACCGTCAATTCAGCCGAGTCCGGGCCGAATGTTGAACCGTCGAATGCTGTGACGCGCAGTTTGTCATTAGGCTCAATGAATTCGCTGACCATCTCGGCCACGGTCATGTTCCTACCATATCCCATTGGTATTCGCCTCTTTTCCACGTATTCCCGCGGCAAGGCCTCGGGAATCATTGCTTTACATGTCCCCATATGCGAAACGCCTGCCGTGAACCACATCACGGCAGGCGCCATAGTCTGTCATGCAATTATCATGCGAGCTCACAGTGCGAGTTGCAGTGTGAGCGCTTCACTCTTACGCTTCGATAACAGCCTTCAGTGCATCAGCTTTATCAGTACGCTCCCACGTGAAGTCCTTATCCTCGCGGCCAAAGTGACCGTATGAGGCAGTCTTCGAGTAAATCGGACGCAGCAAGTCAAGCTCGTCGATAATCGCTGCCGGGCGCAGGTCGAACACTTCACGCACAGCCTTCTGAATCTGTTCACGCGTTACGCCACCGATTTCAGTGCCATACGTTTCCACGTTGACGCTCACCGGGTCAGCCACGCCGATTGCGTACGCAACCTGAACCTCAACCTTGTGAGCGAGGCCAGCAGCCACAATGTTCTTCGCAACCCAACGCGCAGCATATGCGGCAGAACGATCAACCTTGCTTGGATCCTTGCCGGAGAACGCGCCGCCACCGTGGTGAGCTGCGCCACCGTACGTATCGACGATGATCTTGCGGCCAGTCAAACCAGAATCAGCGGCCGGGCCACCGAGCACAAACGAGCCGGTCGGGTTGACCAGCACACGGTAATCGTCGTGACGCACCTTGTCGCCAAGCACATCGTTGAGCACCGGAGTGATGACATGCTCAACCAGCTGCGCCTCAAGCCAGTCGTGGCTCGCCTCCGGGTCATGCTGCGTGGAGATGAGCACGGTGTCGAGGCGGATAGCCTTGTCATGCTCGTCGTATTCGATGGTGACCTGCGTCTTGCCATCCGGGCGCAAGTGTGCGACTTCGCCGCTTTTACGCACTTGGGCGAGACGATAAGCCAGTCGATGCGCAAGGTAGATCGGCAGCGGCATCATCACATCCGTCTCGTCGGTCGCATAGCCGAACATAACGCCCTGATCGCCAGCGCCCTGTGCTTCGTAACGCTCCTCACGGCTCGCTGCAGACTCCTGCTCGTGGCTCAGACGAGAGACGCCCTGGTTGATTTCGGCGCTCTGACCAGTGATGGAAACGAGCACGCCGCAAGAATCAGCATCAAGGCCGATCTCACTGCTCGTATAACCAATGCGGCGCACGACATCGCGCACAACGTGCTGTACTTCGCAATAGCCCTCGCTGTTTACCTCACCAAAAATGAGGAATTGGCCGACGCCAGCCACTGTTTCCACGGCAACATGCGAGTGAATATCCTGCTTGAGTAGGTCATCCAAAATCGCGTCTGAAATCTGATCGCAAATCTTGTCGGGATGGCCTTCTGTCACCGATTCGGCGGAGATCAATCGTCGCTCCATACCGCTTCGCACCTCCTAATACTGCCCGCCGATCCCCCAATCGGCCCGCACCGGCGGGAAGACGGACCGAACATTTTTGTTGCAGAAAATAATACGCCCCCATCGAAACGATGCGATGGATATTGCATCACCGTCATCGTTGTTCTCTGGAGGCGTCCACATCGTCATGCAGCAATCCAGCTTGGAATGCTGCGCCAATCAATGCCAGAGCAGTAGCGACGATAACCACTATCTGGCCGCATGCGAGTCACGATGCAAACACCTCGGCGGACGCTATGTCTGTACGAGGGTTGGACGTGGAAACGCACGTTGAACGAACTCAGTTACCTTCGTTCAGATCATCCTCGCCAAGGGTTTCCTCGAGCAAGCCGTCGTTAATCTCACGGAATGCGATCGACAGCGGCTTCTCCTGGTTCTGGTATTCAACCAGCGGGCCAACATTCTGCAGAAGGCCTTCGTTGAGCTGAGTGAAGTAGGAGTTGATCTGACGGGCACGCTTAGCAGCAAAAATTGCCAGAGCGTACTTGGAATCAGCGTGCTGCATCAAGTCGTCAATGGGGGGATTCGCAAAACCCTGCGGTGTAGGATCGGTGCCGAGAGGCATAGTTATTCTCCAAACGTTTGCGTACATGTACCCAATCGAAGCAAGTGTAGCCATATGTGTGGACGCGTATGACTACAGCACTGGTATTACCATCATGCGCTGAGATTCAGTGTGCGCACAATTTGTTCGGTGGTGAAGGTGACGTTGTCGGCGGCGTGCTCGAGTAGGTTCTCAAGCGAGGCGGCACCAGGTGCGATGCCGAAGACAGCGTCGATACCGGCCTCGTGTAGTTCGTCGATACCGCGGCCGATGTGCCCGGCAACAGCGATGACCGGGCGCCCATATTTTTTGGCGGTTTTTGCCACGCCGGCCGGCGTTTTGCCGAATTTAGTCTGGAAGTCAATAGAGCCTTCGCCAGTGAACACGACATCGGCCCACTGCGCGGCTGCATCGAGTCCGGCCTGTTCGATGACCAAATCGACGCCGGGCATGAACCGCGCATGCAGGAACGCAAGCAGTGCAGCGCCGATACCGCCGGCGGCTCCAGCTCCAGGCTGGTCGGCGATGTGTACCTCTAGTTGGCGTTCGACGACGATAGCGAAACGGGTCAATGACTTGTCGAGCAGCTCGACATCGGTGGCGGACGCTCCCTTCTGCGGGCCGAATACGGCGCTGGCGCCGTTCGGGCCGGTCAGCGGGTTGGTCACGTCGCAGGCGGCGACGATCTCAACTTCGGCCAATCGCGGGTCGAGACCATCCAGATCCACATGGTCAAGACCGGCGAGCGCCGCCCCTCCGGACGCCAGCTCCTCGCCGAGACTGTTCAGCAACTTCGCACCGAGCGCCTGAAGGATGCCAGCGCCCGCGTCATTTGTAGCGGATCCACCAAGACCGATAAGAATGCGTTGTGCCCCGGCGTCGAGCGCCGCGCGGATGAGTTCACCGGTGCCATAGGACGAGGTGATGAGTGGATCGCGCTCCCCTGATTTCAGTAATCCCAGGCCGCTTGCCGCCGCTGTTTCAACCACGGCGGTCGTACCGTCTCCGAGCATTCCAAAGGATGCAGTGATTGGCCGACCAAGCGGATCATGCACGGTAACGGAGCGCATTACACCGCTGGTGGCGTCAACGAGCGCACGGGTGGTGCCTTCGCCTCCATCGGCCATTGGCAGGCATCGAACCTCAGCTTCGGGGTCCGCTTTCTTGATCCCCCGGGCCATTGCCTGTGCTGCTTCGATGGCAGTCAGGCTCTCTTTAAACGAGTCGGGGGCGCATAGATATCGCGTCATGGCTTCAAGCATACTCTACGACACGCCAAAATGGAAAACGCTTACCATGTATTCCCACACATTCAAGCACGTCAAAAATCTGACTTTCAAACATTTTATTCATCTTTTGAACGTTGACGCTCACAACAGTCACGCTTTTCGGCTATTATTACGGTAAGCGTTTCAAATAGTTTTCCGCTTCAGGAAAGAACCTTAGCGAAGAAAAGGACTAGGCGTATTGTGGCTATCCAAAACGACAAGGCAGTCTCGCCGGCAACACTGATGGACGTCGCGCGTGAAGCCAATGTTTCCATCGCCACCGCATCCCGCGTGCTCAATGGCAGCACTCGCAAGGTACGCAATCAATCGTATGTGAAGGTGATGGCGGCTGCTAACAAGCTCAACTACCGACCCAACGCTTACGCGCAGGCGGTTGCCAAAGGTGCAGCACCCAACATTGTGTTGCTGGTTTCCGACATCTCCGACCCATATTTTGCATCCGTCTCGCAGGGCGTAGTCAAAGCGGCGGCAGAACGCGGTATCTCAGTGACCATCGGTGTAGCCACTACCCCGCACGAAGAGCTTGAAGCCGTGCGCAAAGCTACCGCTACGCGCCCGCGCGGCATCATCATCTCGGAAAGTGAATACGTCAACGCGCCCGAACGCGAAAAACTCACCGAAGAACTGAAACAGTATGAGTCGACCGGCGGTCGCGCGGTGTTCATTCTCAACCGCAACCTACCATTCTCCGCCGTGGATGTAGCCAATGATGTTGGTGCGCGTGCGATTGCTCAGCTCATCGTCGATTCGGGATATACGCACCCCGCAATCCTGCGTGGTGACGAAAATCACCGCTCGTCGCATGAACGACTCGCCGCAATGCTTGAAGTATTCGCCGATGCGGGTATCACCATCGATCCAAAGGCCATTGCCAATGGCAAGTTCAGCCGCACTGAAGGCTATGCCGCGATCATGCAAATGGCCCGTTCTGGTCTACTTAAGCCCGGTGAAGGTGCGCTCTATAACGGCCACGGCGTCGATTCGGTTATTGCGCTGAACGATGTGATGGCAATTGGTGCGATGACAGCCTTGCGCGCAAACGGCATTGAGCCCGGCAAAGATGTGGGCGTTACCGGCTTCGATGACATTCCATACTCCGCTGACGTATACCCGCCGCTGACTACGGTGCATCTGCCACTTGAACAGATGGGCCAGTCCGCTGTGGACAGCATTCTTGCCAAGCATGACACAGATACAGACGGAGCTGAGGAGGCAGCCAGCCGTTTGATCTACGTGCAAAGTGCTCCAGACATAGTGTTGCGCGGTTCACTGCCGCGCAGGTGAGCGCAAACAGCACCAACACAAAAAGGCGATGACGATCAGGTCCAGATATGACTGATCACCATCGCCTTTTTATTGCATACTGCGCGTTGCGCGAGGCGCGGTTTGAATCACCGCACTCCGCTTCATCGCAAATCTTCTACGATCTCACTTGCCAGCTTTGCGAGCCTGGCCGAGTGCTGGCACGATAGACAATGACGGGTCAAGACGCGCGATCAGCGTGGACTGTGTTGCGTGGTACAAATCAGATTTACCCGGCCATACCGTATCGATCACGTGATTATGCTGATCGAGCTGATGGAACCAAGAACCCTTAGCATGGTCGATCACGCACTCGTCGAGATACTTGCAGAAACGCGCGTAATACTCGTCGTAGTACGTGTCACCGGTCACCTTGGCGAGCGTGGCGGACGTGTTGATCGCCTCAGCGAGCGTCCAATGCATGCGATCATGCACGACCGGCTCACCATTCCAATCGGTCGTGTACACGATGCCAGGCGCACCGTCTGCATCCCATGCATCCATCACGGCACGGCGGAACAGCTGCTCGGCTGCAGCAACGTACGGCTTGCGTGCCGATTCATCTTCCGGATAGGTAGACAGCGCCCACTGTGTGATCAAGCGAGCCCACTCAATGCCGTGGCCCGGGGTGGCGCCGTACGGCTTGAACTGGTCGTCCTTCTTGTCAGCGTTGAATTCGAGTTGTGGTTCCCACTCAGCATTGAAATGCTCAGGAATACGCCATTCGTTGTTCTCAGCCCAACCGAGAACCTGGTCGATAACATGGCCGGCACGCTGACGGTACTGCTCGTCGCCCGTCACATCGGCGACCGCGAGGAACGCCTCCACTGAATGCATGTTCGCGTTCAGACCACGATACGGGTCCAGCTCAGTGAACTCGGTATTCCACGTGTCCACCGCCAGACCAGCCTTCTCATCCCAGAAGTGCTCGTTGTACGTCTTCAACGCCTCATCCAGCAATTCCTTCGCACCCGGGCGGCCGATATACGTAGCTGACGAGGCCGCGAGGATTACGAATGCGTGCGCATAGCACACCTTGCCTGGCACGTGCGTACCGTCAGTAAATACCTGTGGATACCAGCCGCCGTTCACATCGTCATGCAGGATGCCAGTGAGGCCCTTAAGCGCGGCATCCACCAGCTCTTCAGAGCCCGGGTGGCCACCGTACAGGCTTCCCAGCGCGTACACATGCGCCATACGGGAGGTGATCCACGTCTCCACACCGTGGGACAGGTCCGGGTTGCCTTCGCTATCCAGCCATGTGGAACCGCCGTCCTTATAGGGGAAATGCACCCCGAAATTCAACAGCTCGTTCGTCTCATGGTCGAGAAACGCCTCATTCTCGGCGGTTCCGCGCTGGTATTTCTTATCGGTGACACTCGCCATCGTCGCATCCTTTCGCCACTTTGCGGTAAGCCCTTACCGTAATTAAGTGTACAGCTATTACAGTCTTCTGTCGAACAGATTCGGAAAAATTCTGTAAAGGCTTACCGAAATAAGGAAAACAACGCGACACGCCCTCACAGGGATGCGCAGGCGGGCGTTGTCTCACTCCTCGTCGAGCCGATCAACGAGGTAAATGCGAGCGGCGAAATCAGGGCCGATGTTGGTGTCGTCGATACCAATGTGCATGAGCTCTCCGCCGGAGCGGACCACAGCTACACCGTCCGGAATGGAACCGCGAACCGTACCGGCGTCACCGGGCGTCGCCCCAGCAATGCTGTCAACCTCATCATCGTCATCGTCCGGGATCTCCAGCCGTGATAACGATGTGACGCGGTAGAGCGCGTCCTCGTCGAGCCCGCGCAGCCGCACGCGCGACTTGGGCCGGTTCGGCACGCCGAGGACCACGTAGTCGCCGACGATCGCGTGGCGCCGGTCGCTCGAGACTGTCATCCACGCGGCCTGGCGATGGTCGTACGGCGCGCGCAGACGGTACAAGTCACCGTTGTGCAGCAACGGCGCGTACTTCCGGAAGAATGCGATCTGCTGCGCGATCTCGGCGAGCTCGCCCTCCCCCAGTCGGGTCAAGTCCATCTCGTAGCCGAACGTGCCGAACATCGCGACAGCGCCGCGCATGGCAAGTGATTCGGACCGCCCGGTCTGATGGTTCGGCGTGATCGACACGTGCGCGCCCATCGCTGAGACCGGGAAGAAGGCGCTGGTGCCGTATTGGATAGACAGCCGTTCAACCGCATCGGTATCGTCGCTGGCCCAGATTTGCGGCGAGTAGGCGAGGATGCCCATGTCAAATCGTGAACCACCGGACGCACACCCTTCGATAAGAAGATCGGGGAATGCGGCGAGCAGTCGGCGGTAGAGCGCGTACACGCCGAGAATGTACCGATGGAATAGTTCACCCTGATGCTCGGCGCTACGCGTGGCGTCGTAAGCCTCGGTGATGAATCGGTTCATATCCCATTTAACGTACGCGACGTTCGCACTGGAGAGTACTGCGTGCATCGTCGCGTAGATGTGGTCTACGACGTCCGGATTCGCGAAGTTGAGCACGTACTGGTGGCGGTAGACGGCACTGTCGCGCCCTAGAGTGGCGATTACCCAATCGGGGTGTGCTTCGTATAGGTCGGAGGCGCGGTTGATCATCTCCGGCTCGAACCACAGGCCGAACTTCAAGCCGATTGCGTTGATGTTCTCTGCGATGCCGGCGATGCCTTCGGGCAGCCGGTCAGGGTTGACAATCCAGTCACCCAGTCCTGCTCGGTCGTTGACGCGAGCGTGCTTACCGCGGCCAAACCAGCCATCATCGAGAACAAACAGTTCGACACCAGCCTGTTTGGCGAGACGTGCGAGTTCGAGCAGCTTGTCTTCGGTGAAGTCGAAGTATGTCGCCTCCCAATTGTTGATGAGGATTGGCCTCTCGCGGCGTGCCCAGCGCGGGTTTGTCAGGTGGTCGAGCACGATGTGGTGGAACGTGTGACTCAGCGCGTTCAAGCCATGCGCGCTGTAGCCGAGCAGTGCCTCGGGGCTCTGGAATGACTCTCCTGGCGCGAGTCGCCATGAGAAGCCTTCCGGGTTGATGCCGAGCTGCAGACGCGTGGTATCGTACGCGTCGACTTCGGCGTGCAAGTCGAAGTTGCCGGAGTAGACGAACGCGAGTCCGAACGCCTCACCTTGGTCCTCGTTGGTATCAGGCCGGGCGAAGATCGCGTTGGGGCTGAAGTATGGGCTGCTCGCACCCCACATCGAGGCAACCGACTGTACTCCCGGGTGGAGCGGCTGCGTGCGCGGCGTACGTTCGCGCGCCCACGCGCCGACGAACTCGGTCATTGTGTAGTCGCTATCCGGCAGATCGAGGTTACAGCTCGCAAGCCGTTCGATAATGACCGGCTCGCTGCCGCCGTTCGTGAGCCGCACGCTGCGGGCGATAACCGGCTCATCGCGGAAGATCGCGTAGTTGAGGGTGGCGGTGAGCCCTGTCAGGTCGTCCCTCAGGTCAATGGACAAGGTCTCAGCCGCGTCGTCAATCGCGGCGGTACCCGAAGCCTCGTCCGACTTATCAGCCTTAGACTCCCCCGCGTACGTGGATGGCAGACCTTCGAGCTCGGGTTTGCCGTTCGTTGCCCGGTAGCCGGCGTAGCGGAAGTCGGTGATGCGCGATCCGTTGGACTGGAGGATGGTGACGGCTGGCCCGCGGAAGTCGCCACGGCCGTATTCGGGGAACTCCTGACGCAGCTGCTCGATGCAGTGTTCGCTGTGCTCGCCGGCGGTGGTCGCCTGTACGCGGAACGCGTCGTCAACAAGGTAGCCGAAGTCATCGCGGTACGGCACGGCCGCACCCGTGTACAGGTTGACGAGCTTGCCTTCGACCACGCCGAGGATCATGCTCACGTACCGATTGGTGAGGTGGAATTGGTTGAGATCGTCATTGATCGCGATCAGCTGCTGGTGTGCGCCCATGTTCATACTCTTCATTATGTCTTGCTGTACGTTCACGCACGAATGGCCGCGTACTGGGACTCGTAAAGGCGCCAGTACGCGCCCTTGGCTTTGAGCAGTTCGGCGTGCGAGCCGCGCTCGATAATGCGCCCATGGTCGATGTAGAGGATCTCATCCGCGTTCTCAATCGTCGACAGGCGGTGCGCGATAACGAACGACGTGCGCCCCTTCAGCAAATGCGCAAGTCCAGCCTGCAATGCTTCCTCGGTGCGCGTGTCAATATTGCTTGTCGCCTCATCCAAAATCAGAATCCGCGGATCGGCAAGCAGCACGCGCGCGAACGCGATGAGCTGGCGTTGTCCGGCCGACAAGGTGGAGCCACGCTCCTCAACCACTGTGTCGTAGCCGTCAGGCAGCTCCATGATGAACTCGTGCGCGTGCACGGCCTTCGCCGCCGCTTCAATCTCGGAGTCAGTCGCATCCAAACGACCGTAGCGGATGTTCTCGCGCACGTTGCCGGAGAAGATGAACGTGTCCTGCAGCATCACACCCATCTGCCGGCGCAGCGAGGCGAGCGTCACATCGCGCACATCATGGCCGTCGATGTCAACCGATCCTTCGGTCACATCGTAGAAGCGCGACAGGAGGCTCACAATCGTGGTCTTGCCGGCACCAGTCGGCCCGACGAGCGCAATCGTGCGACCGGGCTCGACGTGGAAATCGACGAGATTCAAAATATTGCGGCCGCCGTCCTCGTAGCGGAAAACGACGTCGTTGAAATCGACGCGCCCGCGGATTTCAGGCAGGTCACGCGCGCCCGGGCGGTCCTCGATCTCAGGTACCACGTCGAGCGTCTCGAAAATGCGTTCCAAGTACGCTGAGCAGGTGACCAACTGGTTGTAGAAGTTGCCGATGTTGATGACCGGGTTCCAGAAGTTGTTCGCATAGCCGACGAACGCGATAAGCATGCCGGTGGTCACGTTCACGCCGCCAAAGCCGGTGATACCGACGAAGTAGATGAACGCGATCGTCATCACGGAGATCGTCTGTACGCCCGGCCACATGAGGAACTCAATGTGCTTGGCCGCCATCCACGCGGTGCGCACATCGTCCTGCTGTTGCTGGAAGGTCATGAACTGCGCTTTCTCGCGCGCGAACGTCTGCGTGGTCTTAACGCCGGCGATCGACTCGTGGATGAACGCGTTCAAGTTGCTCTGCTTGTTCGACAGTTTCTGGTATGCGCGACGCTGGAAATACTGCAGCACGCGCACCCAGACGATCAGGAGCGGAAAGAGCACGAGGCTCCACAGCGCGAGACGCCAGTCGATCGCGAACATCACCACCAGCGTGACCAGAAACGTGAACACGTCGGCGAACACGCTGATTAAGCCCGACGAAAGCGTGTCGGAAAGCGTGTTGACATAGTTGACCACGCGAATGAGGATCTTGCCGTGCGGGCGCGAATCGAAGTAGCTGAACGGCAGCGTCTGGATGTGCGTGAACAGATCGCGGCGCATGTCCTTGAGCATGAGCTGGCCGACGCGCGTGATCGCCACCGTGCGGTAGCGCAATGCGAATTCGTATACGACGATCAGACACGCAAGCACGCCGACCAGCATGCCCAAATGCCCCAGGTTTTTGTTCGGGATTGCATCGTCGATCATGATCTTGGTCAGATACGGCACACTGACTGTAATACAGCTCATTGAGATCACGACCGTCAGGATGCGCGCCACGTCCGGCAAATACGGTTTGAGATAGACGCCTACACGCGCAATGTCATGTAGGTTGATGGATTCTTCGAGTTCCTCGTCCTCGCGGAACGTATTACGTTGTGCCATAGGATTTCCCCCAGATCGGAATCGATCAGAATCGATCAGAATCCTTGCGCGGCACCAGACTGGGCGCCGAGCTGCTTTGAATAAATGCTCCAGTAGCGGCCGTGTGCAGCGACGAGTTCGGCGTGCGTACCGCGTTCGACAATGCGTCCACGCTCGAGCACAAGAATCAGGTCGGAGTCTTTGACCGACGAGATGCGGTGTGCGATCGTGACGATCGTCTTATGGTCGTCCATCTCACGCAAATGCTGCTGAATCTGCGCTTCTGTCTCCATGTCAACGGCCGAAGTCGTGTCATCCATGATCAACACTGCCGGGTCGTCTGCGAGCGCACGTGCCAAGCTCAGGCGTTGCTTTTGCCCACCGGATAAGCCGACGCCGCGCTCTCCTACGATCGTGCCGTAGCCGTCGGGCAGTGCGCGAATAAAACCGTCTGCACCGGCGATACGAGCCATACGGCGAATGAACTCGTCGTCAACACCATCACCTGAGCCAGTGCGATCGCCAGTTGCGTTGTCGTCTCCGCTGCCGGCGCCGAAGGAAATATTGCCTTCGATGGTGTCAGAGAACAGGAAGGTGTCCTGCGCGACAATGCACACTTGCGAGCGCAGGGTGGAAAGCGGCCAGTCGCGCGCGTCAATATCGTCGATGAGCACGCGGCCGGCGGTCGGATCATAAAAACGAGAGATGAGGCTGACCAGCGTGGATTTGCCGGCGCCGGTTTCGCCGAGGATGCCGAGCTTCGATCCGGCGGGCACGTGGAAGTCGATATCGTCGAGAATTGGCGTATTCGGATCGTCTGGGAACGCGAAGGAAACGTGGTCGAAGCGAATATCGCCGGCGATATGCGTTTGTGGTCGGGCCACTGTTTGTGCCGCGTCGGAGCGTTCGACGATGCGCGAATGTTCGGTCAGGAGCTTCCTGATTTTGATACAGCTGGCGTTGAAACGTTGCCAGTCGTTGATCAGCCAGCCGCACATGCGCACAGGACCGTCGATCATCCACAGGAAGGAGTTGAAGCTCACGAGGTTGCCAAGTGTCATATCGCCGGCGATAACCAGGTAGCCGCCGAATCCAAGCGTAATAAGCTGCAATGAGAAGCCGAGTCCGTCGAGCCACGGCATGTATCGGCGTGAATTATAGGCGAGCGCCATGTTGCGTTCCATGTAATCGTCGTTGTGCTCGTCGAATTTGCGCGTCTCGTACGGTTCGCGGGCGAACGCTTTGACAACGCGATTGCCTTCGATGTTCTCTTCGACCATTGAGTTGAGTTCGGCTAGCGAATTGCGGATTGCGAAGAACAGCGGATGAGCATGCGACGACAGGCCGCGTGTGAGGATGAAGATGAACGGGGTGACACAGGCGAGCGCAAGCGCGAGATGCCAGTCGATCGTGAACATGACAGTCAGCGCGCCGACGAACATGACCACGCAGTCGGTGATTTGGTAGTCGACCCAGCTGAGAAAGTGGCGGATCGCGTCGGTATCGGAGGTCATGCGGCTCATGATGTCGCCGGTACGCGTGTGGTTGAAGTAGGTGAAATCGAGTTCGTGCAGTTTCTCGTACTCGTCGCTGACGAGACGATAGACGGAATTCTGCCCAAAGCGTTCCATCCATAGCTGATACCCGTAGCGCGCGCCAACACGCACGAGGGTCATTACGATCATCAACACGCAGAATTTCGCGAGTTCTTCGGTGTGCCCGCCGACGATAACACGGTCGACAATAAGACCGGAGATGATCGGAATGGTAAGGGCCATCGTGTTGTTGACGATGAACAGGATAATCGCGCCAATAACGCGCGGCAGGTCTGGTGTGCAATAGGGCAGGATCCAGCGAAGGTTGCCCTTGTTCTGGTTGATTCCCGGATCGACGTACATGACGAGGAGATCACCGTTTCTTCGGATTGTTTGCCTGTGGTTGGCGCGGCGCTCTCCTTCGCCGCGCGCGGCATTCGTCGCCGCCACGATTCACGACTCCCCCGCGCCCCGTACCTCGATGCCGGTACTCTCCTTTGCCGGCTGGAACTGCCCGCTGGAACGCGATTCGTTTCGCAAACGCATATCAGTCTAGTCGCACGGCGATTGCGGGTCGAGATGACACTCGGCGATTCAGCTCTCAGCTAGTCTCAATCCTGCCTTGCCTGCTATGCCGCCATAACCTGCCGCCATACCATGCCAAGCGCACGATGCGCAATCCTTCGATTTGTAACACTTGTGAAAATTCCAGTATCTGACTATTGACAACACGCGTGTCTCGATAAAGGGCTTGAATAGAAGCATGGCAGAAATGAGATCCGCGAAACTAATGAATGGGCGCGTATTCGCGGGCGCCCGAGCCCTCTACCGTGCCGCCGGCGTCGACGGCAAGGATTTCGGCAAGCCGATTATCGCCATTGCGAACTCGTTCGATGAGTTCCTTCCCGGTCACGTGCACCTCAACAAGGTTGGCCGCATCGTCTCCGAAGCAATTAAGGAAGCGGGCGGTATTCCACGCGAGTTCAACACGATGGCTGTGGATGACGGTATTGCAATGGGTCACACCGGCATGCTGTACTCCCTGCCTTCTCGTGACATCATCGCTGACACGGTCGAATACCAGGTGAACGCACACTGCGCCGACGCGCTGATCTGCATCCCGAACTGCGACAAGGTCGTGCCGGGCATGCTCATGGCTGCGCTGCGCCTGAACATTCCGACGATCTTCGTCTCTGGTGGCCCGATGGAAGCCGGTACCACAGTGCTCGCCGACGGCACTGTTAAGAAGAACACTGATTTGATCTCCGTGATGTACGCGTCCGCCGACGACAACATCTCGGAAGAGGATCTGCTCAACTATGAGAAGAGCGTGTGCCCGACCTGCGGTTCGTGCGCTGGCATGTTCACCGCAAACTCGATGAACTGCTTGACTGAGGCGATCGGCCTCGCCCTGCCGGGTAACGGCACGATTCTGGCTTCGCACGGCTTCCGCAAGGAGCTGTTCCGCAAGGCCGCACGCGAAATCGTGCACATTGCGAACCGCTACTACCACGAGGATGACGATTCCGTGCTGCCACGTTCGATCGCGACCAAGCACGCGTTTGAGAACGCAATGACGATGGATGTGGCTATGGGTGGTTCTACGAACACCGTGCTGCACATCCTCGCAATGGCTCAGTCGGCTGACGTGGACTTCACGCTGGACGATATCGAGCGTATTTCGCACACTGTGCCGTGCATCTGCAAGGCTTCCCCGTCTGGCAAGTGGGAGATTTCCGACGTGCACCGCGCCGGTGGCATCACCGGTATTCTCGGCGAGCTCGACCGCGCCGGTAAGCTGCACCGTGACGTGCATTCGGTTGATTACCCGTCGCTCGAAGCCAAGTTGGACGATTGGGACATTATGCGTCCGACGTGCACTGAAGAGGCCAAGACAATGTACCATGCGGCACCGGGTCACATTATTTCCCCGGAGCCGTGGACGCACGAGACGCTGTTCGATTCGCTCGACACCGATCGTGTGAACGGCGCTATTCACGACATCAACCACCCGGAGATTCACGAGGGTGGTCTGGCTGTGCTGCGTGGCAACCTCGCGCCTGATGGCTGCGTGGTGAAGACCGCCGGCGTGCCGCAGGAGATTTGGAAGTTCCGCGGCCCGGCACTGGTGGTCGAATCGCAGGAGCAGGCTATCGAAGTCATTTTGAATGACACGCTCAAGCCGGGCATGGCGTTGGTGATTCGCTACGAGGGCCCGAAGGGCGGCCCGGGTATGCAGGAAATGCTGTACCCGACCTCCTTCGTTAAGGGCAAGGGTATCGGCAAGCAGGTTGCTATGCTCACCGACGGCCGTTACTCCGGTGGTTCCTCTGGCTTGGCTATCGGCCACATCGCGCCTGAGGCTGCAAACAAGGGCCCGATTGCGCTCATTAAGAACGGCGATATCATCAACATTGATATTGAGAATCGTTCGGTAAACGTGGAACTGACCGACGAGCAGCTGGCTGAGCGTCGCGCTGAACTCGAGGCTGGCGACGGCTACGTGGCACACCGCGATCGTAAGGTGAGCCAGGCGCTCAAGGCGTACGCCGCGTTCGCCCGCTCCGCCGACAAGGGCGCGACGCGAGATCCCGAGCTGATCAATAAGCTTTCGGGCCTCGCCTGATCCGCCCCCAATAAACCGGCATCTTCATATGAAGGGGCGGTTGCTTACCACTCGGTAGGCAACCGCCCCTTCATATGCGCGATCAACTGTGTAATCAGTACACGTATCGGAAGTTGCAACGTATTAGAACGTATCCGCTAACATGGCCGTGGGCGGAATAACACCGTAAATATCGCCTCTGATGTTCGCATCTTGCATTGCGGTGACCAACAGCGGCGCGTTTGTGGGGAATAGCAGACGAGCATACCCGCCCCATATTTCCAGGATGCATGGCCGCATGCGCAGGTCTACACCTGGCGCCCGGTCTGTGCCTAAATCGGCCATATGCCGCGCAGACCATTTCAGGTCGCGCGGGGTCGGCCGCTCATATGTGATCCGCTCTATGCATCCACCGCCGACGGATTCGAAATCCTTGTAAGCATTCTGGCGCCAGTACAGCGTGTATCGGTGTGGCTGCGCGGTCGGCTGGAACCATAGGGTTGTTACATCATTGCGAGCCATCGAATACAAGTACCATTCCTGCCCCGAAAGACCTATGATCGGCGGCGATAGCGCAATCTCTCCTACCCCGTATCGTGCGTACGCGTCCAAGATCGCTTGCCCGGTAATAATCAGTCCCGGACGGGAGGGGACTTTCAGTAGATCCAGTGTCTTGAGCGATAGCAGGATGGTGAACGGCAGGGTCATGATTGTGATGATCACTAGGATCACCGCCAATGTGTTCAGCGTACCGTGCGCGTCGGTGAGGATCAGTGGCAATGCGAGTATGAACGCTCCGAACGTGATTGACGCGCAGATGAGTGCACGCCGGCGAATTGGCCATTTGTCCGCGGCTGGATCGTATCTTTCGACGCGAATCGGCCATTCGGGCGGCGGGGCCGGCTGGTATTGCATTGACCGAGGATTGTATGGATTGCTGTATGGCATGGGATTCGTCATTGTGTCATCACCAGGATCGTGTTATGCCGAACGTGTCGAGCAGCATGGCGACGTCGTCGATTACGTTGCCGATATGCGTATCCATCGGCCCGGTTTCGAGTTCGGGAGCGTTTGGCGGCAGGATGAGTCGTGCACGCGTGCCGTACACTTCGAGGATGCACGGCCGCATGCGCAGGTCTACGCCGTATTTGCGGGCAATGCGTCTCATGAATGTGGTTGATATGCGTAGCCCGTATCGGGTGGCTTTGGCGTATCCGCCTATGTTGTATTTTTGGAAGTGCATTGTGGCGAGATTGCCATAATCTCTGTCGCTCCAGTACACCCAATATGAGTGCACTTGTCTGGTCGGTTGGAACCAGAGTCGTGAGACATCGTTGGGCAGTATTTCGTATCGTAGGAAGTAGTCGAGGTCGCTGCCGCTGTACACATCGTGACGGATGATCGGCGTGGTCAATGTGAGACGTTGGATGGGAATGCGCCCGGCATATGCTTGTTGGATTGCTCGCCCGGTGATGACGTATCCGGGTGTTGCGGGTAATTTGAGCTGCCGTCGATCGTCCCACCAGTAGGCCAGGGCCATGGTAACAGCGGTGATGAGTAGGCAGCCGAGTACTACGAAGACGGCTTGTGGCAATGTGAACGGTAGATTTACTGCTATCAGAAGGAGTATAAGTAGTGCTGCACTGATGCCTATCCAGATGATGACGGTTTGCTTCCGTCTGTGGCGTACGGGTACGGGATCGTATGGTTTAGCGACGATGGGCCATTCCGCGTCGGCGTATGCCGTGTCGTATGGTTCTAGCGTATTCGCATAGAACGGCTGATGGATGGTCGGATTCATCGGCGGATTGGTCGGCTTTGGTCTCATAGCACCTCGATCGGAGAACGATACCCCCGTGCCATCTAAGAATAGTCGTGCTCCCTTGTCCCGGCCACGTGTCGCGTCGATGCAAGCCGATATCGACGCTGATATCTACGCCGGTTTGCTCTGGTTTTTGATGTTTTTTTGATGTGGGGAAAATAGTCCACGCGTTACGGCCGTTCGGAATTTCGATGTGGTGAAAATCGGACGTGAAGGGAGTCCCAACGGGTCATGTGAGACGGTCTCGAAATCGATGTGGGGAAAATATAGTCGTGAAAAGGCTCATTCGTGGGGAAAATAATCCACGTCATGGTCTTCCAAATTGATGTGGTGAAAACCGGACGCGAAACTGGCTTTTTCGCGCTGTTCATGACCGTATTTTCCCCACATCATGACTCAGGCCGTCATATATGTCCGTTTTTCCCCATATCCGCGCTTAAATCACGCGAATACGCGTACAAAGGAAGAGCAACGCAGTCCTAGGGGATTCAGCGAATGATGCGTGCGGAGACCGCCGTCTGAGACCGAAGGTGCTGAGCCGTGAAAAGGGCAGTCCAGTGGACTGCCCTTAGGCGAAGTGAGCGGCTATGCCGCGAAGGCTGCGCGCCGCGCAGCTTAGCACGTCGAGTGTCGAAGAAAGGCGGTATACACTCCTCTGCCCGCCGAATCAGCGAATGATGCGTGCGGTAGCAAGGCGCATCGAGGGAAGGCGTGCTTAGCACGTCGACCGAGGAGCAACGCAGCTAACGCTCCATCATTCGCTGATTCCGTATTCGTTGGCGATGATAGACCACAATTCATCTGCCGCCCTGTTGACGTTGTCGTTGACGATGGTGACGTCGAATTCGTTTTCGGCGGCGAGTTCGACTTGGGCGGTTTCGAGACGTTTGGCGACTTCTTCGGGGGTTTCGGTGCCGCGGCCTTTGAGGCGGCGGACGAGTTCGTCGAAGCTGGGTGGGGCGATGAAGACGGAGACGATTTCGAGGCCGAGTTCTTTGGCGCGCTGCTTGACGCGGCGGGCGCCTTGGAGGTCGATTTCGAGGACGGTGGGGGTGCCTTCGGCGAGGTGTTCTTGAACGGGCTTCAACAAGGTGCCGTAGCGGGCGAGTCCGTGGACGGTGGCGGTTTCGAGGAATTCGCCGGCGTTTTCTTTGGCGGAGAATTGGTGGTCGTCGAGGAACCAGTAGTTGACGCCGTTGACTTCGCCGGGGCGGGGTTTGCGCGTGGTGGCGGAGACGGAGACCCAAACTTCGGGGTGTGCTTTGCGGAGCGCGTTTTCTACGGTGCCTTTGCCAACGCCGGCGGGACCGGTGAGGATGACAAGACGGCCTTTCGGCTTGTTGGCTGCGTCATTGTTGGTGGCAGTGTCAGCAGTGTTCTGCTGATTGTTGGCGAGGTCAGCGGCTTTTACGGTTCCCATGCCGTCTTTCTCCTTGTCTTCGCCTTCTTTCATGGCTTCGTAGAGGGCTTGACGTACATCAATGGCGATTGCTTCGGTGGCTTGTGACAGTGCGCTAATGTCTGGTCCGTGGGCGGCGATGAAGCGCGAGACGGTGACGAGCACGTTGCCTTTGGTGCCTTTGAAGACGGTTTTGAGGTCTTTGGCTTCAGCACCTTGCCAACCATATCCGGGTGAGAGAATTGGACCGGTGAATTTTGAGGGGTCAACGCCACTGTCGTTGATCCATTGGCCAATGGTTGCACCAATGATGAGGCCGACGGATCCCATGCCGTCAACGCCATCATTGAATTTCTGCGCGGTGCTGGCAATGCCGTATGCAACGGTTTTACCTTTGAAGTCGCCGGTCTGTCGGATAGCGGTTTGCATGCTTGCACCTTCTTGGTTGGAGGTGAGCGATGCGATGAATACGCCACGTCCGTTATCGAGAGCTTCGTTGGTGAGTCCTTGTAGTGAGCGTGCACCGTAGTACGGCAGTAGGGTGATGGCGTCGGCAAGGAGCGGAGCGCCTGGCTTGAAGTAGGCGTCTGCGATTGCGGAGATCGTTGTAGAAAGACCACCGTGCAAGCAGTCGACGATGGTAATAACGCCCATTTGGCGAGCTGCATACAGGACGCGCTCGAGCGCGGCGAATCCTTTGGATCCGTAGCGCTCGAACATCGGTGCCTGGAATTTGACGGCAGCAGCTCGGCCGCTCATGGCTTGCAGCATGCGCATTGCGAACAGCTCTGCGCCTTCTGCGTCCACGTTATAGCCCCAGTCAGTGAGGATTTTTCGATGCGGGTCAATACCAACACACAACGGCCCGTATTTTTTCATCGATCCACTGAGTCTCAGACCGAAGTCTGAACGTAGAGCTTTGATTTCTTCCTCACTGCGGGCTTGTACCATAGCTACTCCTCGTTCTCCAACGCAAACAGCTGCTTGGCGTGCTCCTGAATACTCATAATTTGGTAATCATTTTTCTTAACCGCCTCAATTGCCAGCAGGACAGCAGAGAACTCTGTCATGGTGGTGAACTGAGGCAAGTCTGCTGCAATGGCAGCCGCGCGAATGGAATACCCATCCGAACGGGAGCCGCGCGAATTCGGCGTGTTGAGAATCATGTCAATATCGCCGTCTTCGATCAGTTCGACGACATTCTTGCCGACGCTACCTTCCGCATGCACTACCTTTACTGCTGCGTCAGGATCGGAATCGACACGTGTGCTGATCTTGTCAACGATCTTGGATTCGATACCGTAACGGCGCAGTACGGAGGCGGTGCCTTCGGTCGCCCACAGTTTGAATCCGAGTTCGACGAGTCGTACTGCAAACATTGGCAGTTGGCGCTTATCGGAGTCGTTGACGGAGATGAACACGTTACCGCTGGTCGGCAGGCCGCCATCGTAGGCAGCAAGCTGGCTCTTGGCGAATGCGTGCGGGAAGTCACGGTCGAAGCCCATGACCTCACCGGTGGAACGCATTTCTGGTCCGAGCAGCACGTCGACGGTCTTGCCGACGGGCGTGCGGAAGCGCTTGAACGGCAGTACGGATTCCTTGACGGCAACCTGCTGGCCACGGTGCATCACGCCACCGTCGCCCTTGGGCAGCAGCAGACCGTTGGCGCGCTGATCGGCGACGCTCTCCCCTGCCATGATGCGTGCAGCAGCCTTAGCCAGTGCTACGCCAGTGGCCTTGGAGGCGAATGGCACGGTGCGGGAAGCGCGCGGGTTCGCTTCGATAACGTACAGCGTGTTTGCCATGAACGCGTACTGCACGTTGATCAAGCCCTTCACGCCGCAGCCCTTGGCGATAGCGTAAGTGCCTTCGCGCAGACGACGAATCTGATCGTCGGACAGTGTCGACGGGGGCAGCGTGCAGGCTGCATCACCGGAGTGAACGCCAGCCTCTTCGATGTGCTCCATGATGCCGCCGATGTAGAGTTCCTCGCCGTCGAACAGTGCGTCGACGTCGATTTCGATAGCATCCTGCAGGAACTTGTCGATGAGCAGCGGAGAAGGCAGACGACCGGAAACGACCGTATCAGCCTTGGCTTCATCAAGCGCACGGTTGACGTACTTGACGAGCTGGGCATCGTCGTACACGATTTCCATGCCACGACCGCCGAGCACGTAGCTCGGGCGCACCAACACTGGGTAACCAATGTTGTGAGCAGCCTCGCGAGCTTCGTCGAGACTCAGCGCGGTGCCGTAGCGCGGCGCGTTCATGTGCGCCTTCTTGAGCACCTCGCCGAACAGCTCACGGTTCTCAGCCAGGTCGATGGATTCCGGAGTAGTACCGAGGATCGGCACGCCGGCAGCCTTGAGTCGAGCAGCCAGCGAAAGCGGCGTCTGGCCGCCGAGCTGAACGATCACACCCTTAACCGGGCCCATCTTCTTCTCAGCCTCGTAGATTTCGAGCACGTCTTCGAAGGTCAGCGGCTCGAAGTAGAGGCGATCGGACATGTCGTAATCGGTGGACACGGTCTCAGGGTTGCAGTTGACCATGATCGTGTCATAGTCCTTACCGAGCTCCTGCACTGCGTGCACGCAGGTGTAGTCGAACTCGATACCCTGACCAATACGGTTCGGGCCAGAGCCGAGGATGATCACGGCTTCGCGATCGCGCGGGCGCAGCTCGGTCTCATCGGCGTAGCAGCTGTAGTAGTACGGGGTGACCGCGTCGAATTCGGCAGCACAGGTGTCGACGGTCTTGTAGACCGGGCGCAGGCCGTAGGTCCAACGCAGTTCGCGCACGGTGTTTTCACCTTCGTCGCCAAGGTTGCGCAGGTGAGCGATCTGCAAATCAGACAGGCCGGCCAGCTTGGCCTTCTTCAGCATCTTGCGAGTCAGCGTTTCAGCAGCTCGTACTTCAAGCGCCGTGTCGTTAATGAGCGCGAGCTGGCGCACAAACCACGGGTCGATCTTGGTCGAATCGAAAATCTGCTGCTCGGTAGCTCCACCCCACAGGGCGCGCTGAATCTGCAGATAGCGATGTTCCGTCGGAATCTTAATTGCTTCAAGCAGCTCGGCAACCTCGTCTGCAGACGGCTTGTCGCCATCCCAATTGAAGCCCATGTGACGCTTATCGATCGAGCGCATGGCCTTGCCGAGGGACTCCTGGAAGTTGCCGCCGAGAGCCATTGCCTCGCCAACAGACTTCATAGAGGTAGTGAGCCTCGGGTCAGCGCCCGGGAACTTTTCGAACGCAAAACGCGGCACCTTGGTGACCACGTAGTCGATAGTCGGCTCGAAGGAGGCCGGCGTGGACTGTGTGATGTCGTTGCGAATTTCGTCGAGCGTGTAGCCAAGAGCCAACTTGGTAGCGATCTTTGCGATCGGGAAGCCAGTAGCCTTAGAGGCAAGTGCAGACGAACGAGACACACGCGGGTTCATCTCGATGACGATGATACGGCCGGTTTCAGGGTGCACAGCGAACTGAATGTTGCAGCCACCAGTGTCAACGCCCACACCGCGGATGATCGCAATACCAATGTCGCGCAACTTCTGATATTCGCGGTCAGTGAGGGTAAAGCAAGGGGCCACAGTGATTGAGTCACCAGTGTGCACACCAACCGGATCAACGTTTTCAATCGGGCAGACAACCACAACATTATCGTTGCGATCGCGCATAAGCTCGAGTTCGAATTCCTTCCAGCCTTCGATGCCTTCTTCGATAAGCACTTCGTCGGTCGGCGAATAGTGGATGCCAGCACCAGCAATACGGTGCAGCTCCTCCTCATTGTGCGCGATACCGGAGCCGAGACCACCCATCGTGAAGCTCGGGCGCACAACCAGCGGGTATCCGAGTTCGTCAGCGATACGATCGCATTCAAGCAGCGTGTGCGCGATACGAGAGCGGGCCGATTCAGCGCCAGCTTCCTCAACGACCTTCTTGAACAGTTCGCGATCTTCACCACGATCAATAGCTTCAAGCGATGCGCCGATCAGCTCGACGTTGTACTTCTTGAGCACGCCAGCTTCGCCCAGTGCCATTGCCGCGTTCAGTGCGGTTTGACCACCCAGGGTCGGCAGCAGCGCGTCAGGGCGTTCCTTGGCGATAATACGTTCAAGGATTGGCGTGGCAATCGGCTCAATATACGTTGCATCGGCCATCTCCGGGTCGGTCATAATCGTAGCCGGGTTGGAGTTGACCAGGATGACGCGAATGCCTTCCTCGCGCAGCACGCGGCACGCCTGAGTTCCGGAGTAATCAAACTCCGCGGCCTGGCCGATGACAATCGGGCCAGAGCCAATAACCATCACTGACTTAATGTCGGTGCGCTTAGGCATTGCGCTTCTCCTCCTTGGACGTGTTCATCAGCGTGACGAAACGGTCGAACAGATATGCGGCATCGTGCGGGCCCGCAGCCGCTTCCGGGTGGTACTGCACGGAGAATGCAGGAATATCAACACACTGCAGACCTTCGACCACATTGTCATTCAGGTCAATGTGCGACACGAACACCTTGCCGTACTTACCGCCCTCATACGGCGCATCAATGGTCTCGCCAATCGGCGCATCCACAGCAAAACCGTGGTTATGAGCGGTGACTTCCACCTTGCCAGTGGTCAAATCCTTGACAGGCTGGTTGATGCCGCGATGACCAAACTTGAGCTTATAAGTACCGAAACCAAGTGCTCGGCCCAGCAGCTGGTTGCCAAAGCAAATACCAAAGAACGGGTAACCGGCGTCGAGTACCTTGCGCAGCAGCTCAACTTCCGGATCAGCCTGTTCCGGATCACCCGGACCGTTCGAGAAGAACACACCATCCGGGTTCAGGTTTTCAATTTCTTCGAACGTAATAGTAGACGGCACAACGTGCACGCGGCAGCCACGCTCGGCCATACGATGCGGGGTCATGCCCTTAATGCCAAGATCAACAGCGGCGACAGTGAACAGCGGCTCTTTGCCTTCGAATTCACCGCACGGCTCGATCGTGTACGTTTCCTTAGTGCTGACCTCGTCGTACAGGCTCAAGCCCTTCATCTGCGGGGTTGCCTTCACTTCTTCGATCAGTGCATCAACAGTCTTCAGGCGGCCTTCAGCATCCTTCAGCGCTTCACCGGAGAAGATACCAGCACGCATCACGCCCGCAGAACGCAGATGACGTACGAGTTTACGTGTGTCAATGTGGCTAATACCAACAATATGCTCAGCAACCAGATCGTCATCCAAGCTGCCGGTAGCTCGCCAATTGCTAACATTCGGGCTGGGATCACGCACTACATAACCCGCAACCCAGATGCGAGAGGATTCTGGATCCTCACGGTTGATTCCCGTGTCCCCGATGTGCGGGAACGTTTGCACCACAATCTGACGGTCGTAGCTGGGATCGGTCAATGTCTCCTGGTAGCCGGTCATTCCGGTTGCGAACACGATCTCGCCAGTGGTCTTGCCGATCGCGCCGTAGGTGTCTCCCACATACACTTGCCCGTCTTCAAGAACAAGAACGGCATCATCAGGGGAAAAACTCACGGTTTCGGAATCAATCTGGTTCACCAAAAACCCCCTCAATTTCTCGGGATATTCGTACCAACCATAGCGGTCGGCGGGGACTCTGCCCCGCCGGATTCAAGCCATGATCAGCTGTTGTCTGTTCACTCCGCTAGCGACTCGCCGTCAGCTGCGGTATTCGCATCTGAAGCTGCATCGGATTCGTTGGATGCTTCACTGTCAGCGTTAGCACGCGACTGCTTGTCATCGCAGATTGCGCTCAGCAGTCCGTGGATAAAAGCCGGAGAATCACCGTCGGACAGTGATTTCGCCAGACCGAGCGCTTCATCGATAGCCACGCGGTCGGGAACTTCATCATTGAACAGGATCTCCCACGTGGCGATACGCAAAATGTTGCGATCAACGACGGCCATGCGGCGAACTTTCCAGCCAGTGGAATGTTCATCAAGTTCATGGTCGATATCGCGACGGTGGTCAGCCACGCCACGCACAATGTCGATGGCGTAATCAGGAAGCGGCGTTTGCGCACCCGGCTCTTTGATGCGCTCAGCAAGAAGGGACAGGAAGTCCTGTCCCTTCTCGTCCGCTTCGTACAACGTGTTCAGAGCCCTTTTGCGAGCGGTGGAACGTGCCATGGAAGCCTGATGTCCTTACTCTCAGTTCTCGCGACCGAGGTAGGAGCCGTCGCGGGTGTCAACCTTGACCTTCTCGCCCTCGCCGATGAACAGCGGAACCTGAATTTCAGCACCGGTCTCCACGGTAGCAGGCTTGGTGCCAGCGTTGGAGCGGTTGCCCTGCAGGCCAGGCTCAGTGTGCGTGATGGTCAGGATCACAGAAGCCGGCAGTTCGACGGACAGCGGGGTGCCGTCGTGGAAGGACACGATGCAGTCGGTGCCTTCGAGCAGGAACTTAGCCTGATCGCCAACCAGGGTCTTCGGGATGTAGATCTGGTCGTAGGTGGTCATGTCCATGAAGACGAAGTTGTCGCCATCCTCGTAGGAGTACTGGAGGTTGCGGTTGTCAACAGTCTCGAATTCCATCTTCATGCCAGCGTTGAAGGTCTTATCGACGATCTTGCCAGACAGCACGTTCTTGATGGTGGTACGCACGAAAGCGGGGCCCTTGCCCGGCTTGACGTGCTGGAACTTGATAACGGTCCACAGCTGGCCGTCGAGGTTCAGAACAGAACCGTTCTTGATGTCATTGGTAGTCTGTGCCACGGTAAATCACCTATCCGTTTGACTGAAATTTGCATGAAGCCTAAAAATAGCCTCGCCTATTATGCCATACCGTCTATACCTTTTACCCAAATAGGGCTTGAGATATAGAAAAACCCCAGACCACAATCATGGTCTGGGGTTTTCTATAACGCTAGTTCAAGCGTGTCAGATGCTCTCTGATAACAATCAGGCGAGGATCTTGGTGACACGGCCAGAGCCCACGGTGTGGCCACCTTCACGCACTGCGAAGGTCAGGCCTTCCTCCATAGCGATGGGCTGGATCAGCTCAACGGTGAAGGTAGCGTGGTCGCCCGGCTGCACCATCTCGACGCCTTCCGGCAGCTCGATAACGCCGGTCACGTCGGTGGTACGGAAGTAGAACTGCGGACGGTAGTTGGAGAAGAACGGCGAGTGACGGCCGCCTTCGTCCTTGGTCAGCACGTAGACTTCGCCCTCGAACTTGGTGTGCGGGGTCACGGAGCCCGGCTTGGCCACAACCTGGCCACGCTCAACGTCGGTACGGTTGATACCACGCAGCAGCAGACCGGTGTTATCGCCAGCCTCGCAAGCGTCCATCGTCTTGTGGAAGGTCTCGATGGAGGTCACGGTGGTCTGCTGGGTCGGACGAATACCAACGATCTCGACCGGGGTGTTCACGGCCAGCTGGCCACGCTCAACACGGCCGGTGACGACGGTACCACGACCGGAGATCGTGAACACGTCCTCGATCGGCATCAGGAACGGCTTGTCAAGGTCGTGGACCGGGGTCGGGATGTACTCGTCGACAGCGTCCATGAGCTTCTTGACCTGCTCAACCCAGTGCTCGTGATCCGGAGCGTCATCGTGCAGAGCGCCGTAAGCGGACAGGCGGATGACCGGGCAGTCACGATCGAAGCCGTTCTCGTCGAGGAGGTCACGGACCTCTTCCTCAACGAGCTCGATGAGCTCCTCATCCTCGACCATATCGCACTTGTTCAGAGCGACGAGGATCTTCGGGACGCCCACCTGACGAGCGAGCAGCACGTGCTCGCGGGTCTGAGCCATCGGGCCGTCGGTGGCGGCCACAACGAGGATAGCGCCATCCATCTGGGCAGCACCGGTGATCATGTTCTTCACGAAGTCGGCGTGGCCCGGGCAGTCCACGTGAGCGTAGTGACGCTTCGCGGTCTGGTACTCGATGTGGGCGATGTTGATGGTGATACCACGCTGCTGCTCTTCCGGAGCGGCGTCGATCTGGTTGAAGTCGTACTCAGGGTTGAGATCCGGGTACTCTTCGTGCAGCACCTTGGAGATGGCCGCGGTCAGGGTCGTCTTACCGTGATCGACGTGGCCGATGGTACCAATGTTAACGTGCGGCTTAGTACGCTCGTACTTTTCCTTTGCCATGTAATTGTCCTCCTGGACGTCTCGTGTAGTTGGCTTGCGCGTTAACGCAAGGCACTCGCTACATTGTACTGGGTTTCTGGGTTATGTGCCACTTTGGAGCCAGAACCCAGTCAGCGATAGAAAATTCTACCGCTGACTGGAGACAGTTAGCCACCAAAGCGGCTACGCGTGTCACTCGCCGCGCTGGGCCTTAATGATCTCGTCAGAGACCGACTTCGGGACCTCAGCGTAGGAGTCCATCTGCATGGTGAACATAGCGCGGCCCTGGGTCTTGGAACGCAGGTCGCCAATGTAACCAAACATCTCGCTCATCGGCACCTTCGCGTCGATGACCTTAACGCCAGTGGCGTCGGTCATGGACTGAATGTTGCCACGACGCTGGTTCAGATCGCCGATAACGTCGCCCATGTACTCTTCCGGAGTACGGACTTCCACGGCCATGATCGGCTCGAGGATGACCGGCTTGGCCTTCGGAGCAGCTTCCTTGAACGCCATAGAACCGGCGATCTTGAAGGCCATTTCCGAAGAATCGACCGGGTGCATCTGGCCGTCGTACACGGTGGCCTTGACGCCCACCACCGGGAAGCCAGCGAGCACACCAGACTCCATAGCTTCCTTGACACCAGCCTCGATAGGACCGATGAATTCGGCGGAGATGTGGCCACCAGTGACCTTGTTCTCGAACTCGAAGGTTTCGCCAGCCTCGGTGTCGAGCGGCTCGAAGTTCATGAACACCTTTGCAAACTGGCCAGAACCACCAGTCTGCTTCTTGTGGGTGTAGACCTCGTTGAGCACAGGCTTGCGGATGGTCTCGCGGTACGCGACCTGCGGCTTACCCACGTTGCACTCAACCTTGAACTCACGACGCATACGGTCGACGATGATGTCGAGCTGAAGCTCGCCCATACCAGCGATCAGGGTCTGACCAGACTCTTCATCGGTGGTCACTTGGAAGGTCGGATCCTCGTCGGAGAGCTTCGCCAGAGCGATGCCCATCTTCTCCTGATCAGCCTTGGTCTTCGGCTCCACAGCCACCTGGATCACCGGATCCGGGAAGGTCATGGATTCGAGGGAGATCGGAGCGGACTCGGCGCACAGGGTGTCACCGGTGGAGACGTTCTTCAGACCCACGAAGGTGTAGATGTTACCGGCCTCAGCAGCATCCACCGGGTTTTCCTTGTCGGCGTGCATCTGGAAGATCTTACCGATGCGCTCCTTCTTGCCCTTGGTGGAGTCGAGCACGTTGTCGCCAGGCTTAACGGAGCCGGAGTACACGCGCACGAACACGAGCTTGCCGTAGAACGGGTGGGTGGAGATCTTGAAGACCAGAGCCGCGAACGGATCGGAAGTCAGCGGCTTGCGCTCGATCTCAACGGATTCGTCGCCCGGCTTGAAGCCCTTGATGAACGGCACGTCCTCCGGGGAGGGCAGGTAGTCCACCACGGCGTCCAGCATCGGCTGCACACCCTTGTCCTTGAATGCGGAACCGCACAGAACCGGGTAAGCGCGACGCTCAATGGTCAGCTGACGGATACCAGCGCGGATTTCTTCCTCAGTCAGCTCGCCAGCCTCGAGGTACTTCTCGGTCAGCTCGTCGCTGGCTTCCGCCACATCGTCGAGCAGCTGAGCGCGGTACTCTTCAGCCTTGTCCTGCAGGTCAGCCGGGATATCAGTGGTGTCGTAGTGAGCACCCTGATCGGTGGACACATCGTTCCACACGTAGGCCTTCATACGGATCAGATCGACAACGCCAGCGAAGTCGTTCTCAGCGCCGATCGGCAGCTGGACAACGAGCGGCTTAGCGCCGAGCTTATCCTTGATGGTCTGCACGGAGAAGTAGAAGTCAGCGCCGAGCTTATCCATCTTGTTGATGAAGCAGATACGCGGCACGCCATACTTGTCAGCCTGACGCCACACGGTCTCAGACTGCGGCTCCACGCCTTCCTTACCATCGAAGACAGCAACAGCACCATCGAGTACTCGCAGGGAGCGCTCCACCTCGGCCGTGAAGTCCACGTGGCCAGGGGTATCGATGATGTTGATCTGGTACTTGTCCTTGGTGTCGTGCGTCTGGCGGTTCCAGAAGCACGTGGTAGCAGCGGACTGGATAGTAATACCGCGTTCCTGCTCCTGGGCCATGAAGTCCATCGTCGAGGCGCCATCGTGGGTCTCGCCGATCTTGTAGTTCTTGCCGGTGTAGAAGAGGATACGCTCGGTAGTGGTGGTCTTACCAGCATCAATGTGAGCCATGATGCCGATGTTGCGGATCATGTGCAGATCCGTAAGCACGTCAAGTGCCATTGCTATTCCTTAGCTCTCGTTCGGAAGAAATTACCAGCGGTAGTGAGCGAAGGCCTTGTTGGCCTCAGCCATCTTATGAGTATCCTCGCGACGCTTGACAGAAGCGCCGAGGCCGTTGGAGGCGTCGAGGATCTCGTTGGCCAGACGCTCGGCCATAGTCTTCTCACGACGAGCGCGGGAGAAGTCAGTCAGCCAGCGCAGGGACAGCGTGTTGGCGCGAGCCGGCTTCACCTCAACCGGCACCTGGTAGGTAGCGCCACCGACACGGCGGGAACGCACCTCGAGGGACGGACGAATGTTGTCCAGAGCGCGCTTCAGCACAGCCACTGGCTCCTGATCCGTCTTCTCCTTGACCATATCGAGTGCGGAGTAGACGATGTCCTCAGCGATCGACTTCTTGCCGTCGAGCAGGATCTTGTTGATGAGCTGAGCCACGACAGTCGAACCGTAGATCGGATCGGGCAGCAGCTGGTGCTTCTTGGAGGGTCCTTTACGTGACATATCTCTTACTTCGCCTTCTTTGCTCCGTACAGGGAACGACCCTGCTTGCGGTCCTTGACACCCTGGGTATCGAGCGCACCACGCACGATGTGGTAACGCACACCCGGCAGATCCTTCACACGGCCGCCGCGCACGAGCACGATGGAGTGCTCCTGCAGGTTGTGGCCTTCGCCCGGAATGTAGGCGGTAACTTCAATACCCGAGGACAGGCGCACACGAGCGACCTTACGCAGAGCCGAGTTCGGCTTCTTCGGGGTGGTGGTGTAGACACGGGTGCACACGCCGCGACGCAGCGGGCTGCCCTTCAGCGCCAAAGTCTTCGACTTCTTCGGCTTCGGCGAACGTCCCTTGCGGACGAGCTGTTCAATAGTAGGCAACTTGAATTCTCCGATTCAGTGGTTTCTTCCATTCCGTGAGACCGCCACACTGCAGCCCACGCCCGACCACATGAATCGTCGTGAAAAAAGCCACAGTCCACCGGCCCGATGGCCCGTCACTCTTTCACAGTCCGCATTACTGCGCGCGATCCAGTCAAGTTCCGGGATATCCCAACGCGCACACCTATCACATAAGGCGCACCGTTGGCACACACAGATAGATATCATATCAGATCACTGGACATGCAAGAACCCCGGGCGGGTCGCCGTCGCGCACCCACCCGGGGTTTACCATCTCACTCATCACGGCCCGGCTTCCTCGCCGTATCGCTTCTACGCCGCGCAACGAATCGCTACATAGGTTCAATTATGCATCTTCAGTTATTGATTTTCGAAGGCGTTGCGCTGGGATATTTCCTCGGGCGCTTCATTGCAACCGACAAGATTCCCGGCCGATTACAACTCCGGCCTTCACTTATATATTGTACCGTTTCAGGGCTGCGGCAGCTATCGCGACGCGCCCGAAACACGCCGAATGTGACAGACGCGCAAAATCGTGTATAGTATCCATCTGTTGCCTGTTCGCCGCAGTTTGTGGCGGTAAGCACCATGGTGGATATAGCTCAGTTGGTAGAGCATCTGATTGTGGTTCAGAAGGTCGCGCGTTCGAGCCGCGTTATCCACCCCACGAATCCCGGAATCGCATGGTTCCGGGATTTTTTTCGTTTCACGCATGACTGCGGGGCTTAAGACTGCTGCCGCTATCAGCAAAGACATCACAACGGACTAGACTCGCCTCTGTTACGGTACCGACGTTTTTATGAACGTCACAGAGAATGCGAGCGACCATGCTGTCTTTTGAAAATGACTATTCTTGCGGAGCAACCCCTGAGATTCTCGCGCGTCTTGCGCAAACCAACGAGACGCGATTCCCCGGCTACGGCTCCGACTCTATGTGTGAGCAAGCCAAAGCAAAAATTCGCGAAGCGTGTGCCGCCCCCGATGCTGACGTGTGGTTCCTCGTGGGTGGCACCCAAACCAATCAGACTGTTATTGATTCCATCACTCCGCAATATGCAGGTGTAGTCGCAGCGTTGAGCGGTCACGTCAACGTTCACGAAGCTGGAGCAATTGAGGCGAGTGGCCATAAAGTGCTTGCACTCCCCCATCACAATGGCAAAATCAACGCTGATGAGCTTGATGCATACTGTGCCACGTTTTATGCGGACGATAATTATGAGCACATGGTTTTCCCTGGTTCTGTCTATGTCTCGCAGGCTACTGAATATGGCACGCTGTACACCAAAGCTGAGCTTGAGCGTCTTGCCGAAGTAGCCCATCGCTATGACATGCCGTTGTTTGTGGATGGCGCACGACTTGGTTATGCACTTACTGCTGAAGGCAATGACATTACGCTTGAAGATCTTGCTCGCATTGCTGACGTGTTTTATATCGGCGGCACTAAGGTGGGCGCATTGTTCGGTGAAGCAGTTGTATTCACTCACCATGGCAAGTTCAGCGACACACCAAAGCATTTTTTGACATTGGTGAAGCAGCACGGCGCGTTGCTCGCTAAGGGCTGGCTGCTTGGTTTACAGTTCGACACGCTGTTTACTGACAACTTGTATTGCCGTATTGCCGGCAATGCGAATCGACAGGCGGACCGTATTCGTGCGGCGCTGCGCGATAAGGGCTATCAGTTGACGTTCGACGCGCCAACCAATCAGGTATTTGTCACGCTCGATCAGCCTACTATTGATCGTCTCAGCCGCAACGTGCGCATGGGCTTTATGGAAAAAGCAGATGACACGCACACGGTTATGCGTTTCTGCACGAGCTGGTACACCACTGACGAGCAGACCGATGCGCTGATTGCATTGCTCTAACGGTATCGACCTATAGCAATTTCAAGAAATACGAAACGCCTGGTGTCAACAGCGACAGCGATTAGCCGCTCTGACACCAGGCGTTTTCTATTGACTATGAGCTGCTCAAAAACTGCGGAGCAGCATCATTCAGTGGTTATCAGCAATAGCCTGCCGCTCCATATCCACAAATTGTGTCACTGACGCTTCAACAGAATAATGCTCTTTGGTGTGACGCGCGTAACGTTCACCCCATTTCGCAAGTTCATCAGGATGGTCAATCCACCAGTCGATACGCCGCGCCAACAGCGTAGCATCACGTGCCGGGAATAGCGATTCATCCAGCAACGCAAATTGGCTAGCGGCACTCAATTCAGAGGCAGCAATCACCGGCACGAGGCCAGATGCCATGCCTTCAATCACGCTCAATGATTCAATATCAACGATTGACGGGTGCACAAACAGATCACACGAGCGCAAGAGTGCCGGCATATCTGCATTGTCATGAAACCCAATCGAGGCAGGGCGCGTCAGCAAACGCTTTGCACGGAATCGCAAATAGTGCGCAAGCGGGCCAGTACCGCAAATCGTCAACTCAATATCACGCGCATGACGGCACCGAGCAATAGCTTTAATCAGCGTGATGTGATCTTTTTCATGAGTCAATCTGCCAGAAGCAACAACACGAAACGGTACCGGAGTTGGAGCGTTAGCAGAACGCTGCTGCTTCGGCGTAAAACGAGCCGTGTACCCGTTCGAAATCACATGCAGTTTAGCTTTGTACCCATGCGAGCGCAGCTGTTCCGCAATCATTTCAGTAGGCGCATGAATATGGTCAACTCGCCGGTAGAGCCACATGTTAAACAGCCAATACAAGAATGACGATATTCCAGGAACATACTTGAGCGGTCCAGCTGAATAGGTGACATTCTCCGGCTGTAAATGGAATCCTGCGGTGACTGGAATGCCCATCGAGCGAGCGATTCGGTACGCTTGACGCCCGAATTTAAACGGTAAATAAATGTGCACGATATCCGCGCCAGCGAACGCCGTACGGAACAGTGTTTCGCTGGGCTGCGCAAATTGCATCTGCTGTTTGGCTGCCACCCATGACACTAACGGCACTTTGTTGATCCGAGCTGGATATTCCGGCGCACCAATGCCAACCAGTCGCACGTGATGCCCTTGACGTTCCAACTCATGCGCATACTGCAATGCAGAATTAGACGTGCCATTGCCTTTATTGCCGATGGTGTCCATCACCAGCACAATCGTCAGTGGCCGTTCAATCTGTGGCGGACGTGCGTCTTCTTCCCTGCTCTCGTTTTCAGCCATTGCCCTATGGTATCGCTCAAGCTGCCCCCGATCGTAGCGTGCCACGCGACGTGTCATCGATCCCCTTTCGATAACACGTCGCAACGCTCCTTCCGCTTACCCCTTTCTCTTCTACCGAATATTGCCTTCCCCCTAAAACGTTGGCCCGGCGCGGGTTACAACCGCCCGGTGATCATCATCGTTGCAGAGATTGCAGCACGCCACAAGGGCCTGGTCATACGGAAAATCTATGGACCGCCATTGAAGTATTGCAACTGGCTGATTGACGGTAGCCCCTCGATGGCACAATGAGTGGCATGACTGAGACGAACGCAACCAGTATCCCCTCTTCCACTAATTCCACGAATCGTGCAGCCGGTCGCACGCTCGGCACGCCGTTGGGCGCGCAGCCAACGCGTGTATTGTTCCTTGGCGCAGGTGAACTTGGTAAAGAAGTCACTATTGAGCTTATGCGTCTTGGCGCGTGGGTGTGTGCGGCTGATTCATACGCGGGCGCACCCGCCCAGCAAGTAGCACATGAGTATCGTGTGCTCGATATGGCGAATGCACAGCAACTGCGCGCGCTGTTTGATGACATACAGCCGGACATTATCGTGCCGGAAGTTGAAGCGATTGCTACGAGCGAGCTGGCTGCAGCTGCGGCACACGGCGCGCAAGTAGTGCCAAGTGCGCAAATTGCTGCGATTTGTATGGATCGTGAGCGTTTGCGTGTTATTGCGCACGAAGAGCTGGGATTGCCGACAACGCCTTATCGTTTTGCTGGCTCGCTTGAGGAGCTGCGCGCCGGTGCGCTTGAAGTCGGGTATCCGTGTGTGGTGAAGCCGATTATGAGCTCGTCTGGCCATGGTCAGTCGATTGTGCGCTCGGCGGATGCGATTGATGCTGCATGGACGGAAGCGCAGGAAGGCCGCCGCGCATCCGGCGAGGGAGATGTGTCTCGTGTGATTGTTGAAGCGTTAGCACCGTTGGATTATGAGCTGACGGTGCTGACGGTAAGCTCATCGGCTGGTATTGTGACCTGCGCGCCGATTGGCCAGCGTCAGGAAAGTGGCGATTATCGCGAATCGTGGCAGCCGGCAGCAGCGAACGATACTGTGCTTGCCCAAGCGAGCCGCATTGCACGCGCTGCGGTCGAAGGCCTTGTCGCAAAAGCTACCGCAAGCGGCGAGCGCGGTTGGGGCGTGTTTGGCGTGGAGCTGTTCGTGCTCACCGATGGTTCGGTGCTGTTTAATGAGGTTTCGCCGCGTCCGCATGATACTGGCATGGTGACGATGATTTCGCAGCGTTTGAGTGAATTCGCACTTCATGCGCGTGCGATTCTCGGATTGCCTGTTACTGCCGGCCATGTTGCGTTAGCGATGCCGGATGGCAAGGTTGCAGCAAGTCACGCGATTGTTGTCGCTGGTGATGGTGAAGCAACGTTTGCCAATATGCCCTCTGCTTTAGCTGAGCCAGATACGGATCTGCGTATTTTTGCGAAGCCTGAAGTGCATGGGCATCGTCGTATGGCGGTGGCATTGGCAATTGGTGATAATGAGGCCGATGCGCGCGCCAAAGCCACTCGTGTTGCCGACACGCTTGAGATCACCGTGCACTGAGATCACCGTGCACTGAGATCATCGTCCTCAAACATGTATCCCCGTGGTCAATTGCGATATCCAACACCGCGGGGATACACCCCTTGCGTTCAGTACGTCTTCATGCCACTCCGAAAGGCCGAGTTGTAGCCCTTTATTGGTACCCTTTTACCGTTAGTTCACCCAGAAATTCCGCTGATTTGAAAGGCGATCATGGAGAAACTGGAAAAGCTCTACGAGGGCAAGGCCAAGCAGCTGTACGCAACCGACGACCCGGAAATCCTGTGGGTCGAATACAAGAACACCGCAACGGCGGGCGACGGCGAGAAGAAAGAGGACTTCACCGGCAAGGGCCGCCTGAACAACCTCATCACCACCATCATCTTTGACCTGCTCAAGGCCCGTGGTATTGATAGCCACCTCGTTAAGCGCGTGAACGACACCGCTCAGCTGGTGCGCAAGATGGATATGTTCCCGCTCGAAATCGTGCTGCGCAACACTGCTGCCGGCCACTTCTGCTCGCGCTTGGGCGTCGAAGAAGGTCTGCCGCTCAAGGAGCCGGTGCTCGAGTACTTCCTCAAGAACGATGATCTGCACGATCCGTTCGTGAATGATGATGATCTGGTGGCTCTCGGCGTGTGCACGCGCGAAGATCTCGCTGAAATCGCTCCGCTGGCTCGTCGTATTAACGAAGCATTGATTGACATCTTCGCGAAGATCGACGTCAAGCTCGTCGACTTCAAGATTGAGATGGGCCGCGCTTCTGACGGCACGCTGCTGTTGGCCGACGAGATTACGCCGGATTCCTGCCGCCTGTGGGATCAGCGCGACCATTCCGGCAAGGTCGAGCACCTTGACAAGGACCTGTTCCGCCGTGGTCTCGGCTCGATCATCCCGGCCTACGAGGAGATCGAAGGCCGCTTGGCTGAACTGGCCAAGTCCGAGGGCATCGAAGTCGCCTGACATTCGTTTCTAGGCTCCCCCTGCCATCAGAGGGAGCCGATTTTCGTTCTATGTGACGATTTCCAAGAGTTTTGCAAGAAAGGATTTCCATGGTTTTTCGCGTGTACGTGGAAAAGAAGCCTGGCTTTGACGTCGAGGCGCAGCAGCTCGCCGGCGAACTGCGCACGATCCTCGGCATGACCGGTCTCAAGTCCGTGCGCATCGTGAACCGCTACGACGTGGAGGGCATCAGCGAGGAGCTGTTCGCCCAGGCCACGCCGACTGTGTTCAGCGAACCGCAGGTCGACAACGTGTCCAATGACCTGCCCGATTTTGGCGACGCGAAGGTGTTCGCTACTGAGTTCCTGCCCGGCCAGTTCGACCAGCGCGCCGATTCGGCGAGCGAATGCATTCAGCTGATTTCGCAGGGCGAGCGTCCGACCGTCCGTTCCGCCAAGCTGTACGCCCTTGACGGCGACCTGAGTGACGCGGATGTGGATGCGATCAAGCACTACGTGATCAACCCGGTTGAGGCCCGCGAGGCGAGCTTGGCCGTTAAGGAAACCCTGAAGACCGCCGTGCCAACCCCAGGTAAGGTCGAGGTCATCGCCGGCTTCAACGAGATGGACGCGGCCGCCGGCCAGCGGTTCATCGATGAGCGCGGTCTTGCTATGGATCTCGCGGATCTTGAATTCTGTCAGAAGTATTTCGCAGCCGAGAAGCGCGAGCCAACGATCACTGAAATCAAGGTCATCGACACGTACTGGTCCGATCACTGCCGTCACACGACGTTCGGCACCGAGCTGGACGACGTGGTCATCGACGACGCGACCGTCAAGGCCGCGTTCGAGCGCTATCTCGAGCTGCGTCACGAACTGGGCCGTGACGAAAAGCCGGTGTGCCTGATGGACATGGGCACGATCGGTGCGAAGTGGCTCAAGAAGAACGGCATCCTCACCGGCCTCGACGAATCCGAGGAGATCAACGCCTGCACCGTCAAGGTGAAGGTGGATGTCAACGGCGAGAACCAGGATTGGCTGTTCCTGTTCAAGAACGAGACGCACAATCACCCCACCGAAATCGAGCCGTTCGGTGGCGCGGCCACCTGCATCGGCGGCTGCATCCGTGATCCCCTGTCGGGCCGCTCCTACGTGTATCAGGCGATGCGCGTCACCGGTGCTGCTGACCCGACCGTGCCGGTCGCCGATACACTGGAGGGCAAGCTGCCGCAGCGCAAGCTCGTGACCACAGCGGCCGCCGGCTACAGCTCGTACGGCAACCAGATCGGCCTCGCCACCGGTCAGGTCGACGAGATTTATCACCCGGGCTATGTGGCCAAGCGCATGGAGGTGGGCGCGGTCGTGGCTGCTACCCCGGCCGATCATGTGCGCCGCGAAACCCCGGCTCCAGGCGACAAGATCATCCTGCTCGGCGGCCGTACCGGCCGTGACGGCATCGGCGGCGCGACGGGCGCATCCAAGGCGCACAACGTGGAGTCCTTGGAGCTTGACGGCGCCGAGGTGCAGAAGGGCAACGCGCCGGTCGAGCGCAAGCTGCAGCGTCTGTTCCGCCGCGGTGATGCGTGCCGTTTGATCAAGCGCTGCAACGACTTCGGCGCGGGCGGCGTGTCCGTGGCGGTCGGCGAGCTCGCGGACGGCCTGTACGTGGACCTCAACACCGTGCCGAAGAAGTACGAGGGCCTTGACGGCACCGAGCTGGCGATCTCCGAATCGCAGGAGCGTATGGCCGTGGACGTGGCCGCCGAGGACGTGGACGAGTTCCTCACGTATGCCCGCGAGGAGAACCTTGAGGCGACGGTCATCGCGACCGTGACCGAGGACCCGCGCATGGTAATGACGTGGAACGGCGACGAGATCGTGAACCTCTCCCGCGAATTCCTCGCCTCCAACGGTGCTTCTAAGCATCAGATTGTGCACGTCGAGGCGCAGCAGGCGTACGAGACGCCAGCCGCATGGCGTGAGGGCTCGCTTGCGGACCGTCTGCGCGCGGTCGTGAGCGACCTGAATGTTGCCTCCAACAAGGGCCTGTCCGAGCGCTTCGACAGCACCATTGGCGCGGGCACCGTGCTCATGCCGTTTGGCGGCCGCCGCCAGCTCACCCCGAACGAGGCGATGGTCGCCAAGTTCCCGGTGTTCGGCGAGACGACTACTGCATCTGCTATGGCGTGGGGCTTCAACCCGTACATCATGTCCGCGAACCAGTTCACCGGCGCCTACCTGTCGGTGGTCGAATCGCTCGCCAAGCTCGTGGCCGCCGGCTTCGAGCACGAGAAGGCGTATCTGAGCTTCCAGGAGTACTTCGAGAAGCTGCGCGACGAGCCGGAACGCTGGGGCAAGCCGACCGCCGCCGTGCTCGGCGCGCTGATGGCGCAGATCGATCTCGGCGCGGGCGCGATCGGCGGCAAGGATTCGATGTCCGGCACGTTCGAGCATCTCGACGTGCCGCCGACCCTGATCTCCTTCGCCGTGGCCGTGGGCAACATGAAGCGCGCCACGTCGCCGGAGTTCAAGGGCGCCGACCACCGCGTCGTGCGCATCGCACCGCGTTATCTGGCCGATGGCTTGACGCCGGACAAGGATGCGCTGCTTGAGGCGTTCTCGATCGTCGAGAACCTGACCGACTTCCATGACGCTCTGGCCGTGTCTACGCCGGGTTACGGCGCGACCGCCGAGGCGCTGTTCAAGATGACGCTCGGCAACCGCATTGGTGTCGCGCTCAACGATTCAATCGCAGCAGACGACCTGTTCACGCCGGCGTACGGCTCATTCATCGTCGAGTTGGCGGACGACGCGAAGCTGCCGGCCGCTTCCAACCTCGTCGAAATCGGCGAGATCGGCACGACCACCGCTGCGTACGAGTTCCGTGCTGCGGGCGAGACGCTGGACCTTGACGCGATCCAGGAGACGTGGGAGTCCGGCATCGAATCCGTGTTCCCGTACCGTTCCAAGGGAGACGAGGCTGGCAAGACCACCGAGACGGTCACGTTCGAGACTCCGAAGAAGACCGTGTACGTGGGCGCTCCGGTTGCCAAGCCGCACGTTGTGATTCCGGTGTTCCCGGGCAACAACTGCGAGTACGATTCGGCCGCCGCGTTCGAGCGTGCAGGTGCCGAGGTTTCCACGCTGATCGTGAACAACCTCACGCCGGCCGCCGTCGCCGAGTCGACGCAGGCGCTGGTCGAGGAGATCAACAAGAGCCAGATCGTGATGATTCCGGGCGGTTTCTCGGGCGGCGACGAGCCGGACGGTTCCGCGAAGTTCATCACCGCGTTCTTCCGCGCCCCGGCCGTCACCGAGGCCGTGCGCGACCTGCTGAAGAATCGCGACGGCCTGATGCTCGGCATTTGCAACGGCTTCCAGGCGCTCATCAAGCTGGGTCTGGTGCCGTACGGCGACATCGTGCCGATGACCGAGGAATGCCCGACCTTGACGTTTAATACGATCGGTCGCCACCAGAGCCGTCTCGTGCGCACGCGCGTCGCGTCGAACCTGTCCCCGTGGCTGGCAAAGACCTCCGTCGGCGACATTCACACGGTCGCGATCTCCCACGGCGAGGGCCGTTTCGTCGCCTCCGAGCCGGTGCTCGACCTGCTCAAGACCAACGGTCAGATCGCCACGCAGTACGTGGACGAGTCCGGCGTGCCCGGCATGGACCTGGACGTGAACCCGAACGGTTCGCTGCTCGCGATCGAGGGCATCACCAGCCCGGACGGCCGCGTGCTCGGCAAGATGGGCCACTCGGAGCGTTCCGGCAACGGCCTGTACGTGAACGTGCCCGGTAACAAGTACCAGCCGTTGTTCGAGGCCGGTGTCGAGTACTTCGCCGCCTGACGCAACACTGTAGAAGGTTGATTACCTGACAATCACATAGGAAAAGGGAGACTCCGCGTCTCCCTTTTTCCATATTTGCTGTCAATTCTTTTCGTATGCGATATCGGTATTATCGACTTTTTCTCACCATGGTGTTCCACAAATCAGCAATCACACGCGTGAGGGGAAGCACGTAGAGAAACACAGCAACAAGAATGCTTGATGTCGGCGCGCCAACGGTAGCAAGCGGTACAGCACCAGCAATTGACCATGGAATCATCGGCGAAATAACTACTGCGGAATCTTCGAGATCAATAGCATGCCGCGCATCATTATCATGAAGCCCTGCGCACAGCTGATGCGTGAGCATAATAGTCAGGGTCTGGTTACAGGCAAGTGCTGCCATGCATGCGGCAGTCACCACTGTCGCAGTGGTAGCTCCCGCGCGCCGAGCAAACGCACCGATAGCATGCTGCAAGCGAGCCAGCATGTGCGTTTCGGCGAATACTCCAGCATAGGCTGCAGAAATGCATACGATAGCCGCAACATTGACCATGGATAGCACTCCCCCGCCGTCAAGCAACGCGCCAACACGTGGATTGGTTGCATGATAGCCGGAGACAATAAGCATGAGCAGGTCACGCCATCCCATGTGTTGCACCCCAACACATACGACTATTGAGGCAGCAATACTGGCGAGCATGGTCAAACGAACATCAATGCGTAATAGCGCAAGCAGAATCACCAACAACGCCGGAATCAGGGTCGTCCAATGCAGTTGGAACGACGATGCAAACAAAGCAATGACGTCGTTTGCCGTGCTCGCTGTACCCGAATGCGAGGCTCCTGCGGTAACCGCCACCCCGCTAACCGATGCGATCGCGTATATCAAGCAGCTGAGTATGAACGGGATCGCGCCCGTGCGCAGCATGTGTGAGATATTGTCAAACAGGTTCGTATGGGTAAGTTGTGCAACGAGCAGCGCACTAGTCGATACTGGTGAACAGCGGTCACCTACGTAGATACCGGCAAGAATTGCGCCGCCGAGCCACATCGGCCCGGTACCCATCGCAAGCCCTAGGGACATGCAGATCGTGCCCATCGTTGCCATGCTGGCGAACGATGATCCGGTCAATATAGACATGCCGGCGCACAATACGAATGTGAGCGGCAGCACGGTGGCTGAATGAACGGCCGTGGCGCTGTGCGCAACAATGAATGCGATCGTGCCACTTGCGCGCCATAGTGACGTGAGCACACCAATAAGAACAAACGTCATCAGGATTGTTCCAGCAGCAGCCACGCTCTGTACAGCGCGACGCAGCATTATCGGCAGTGACACAGCGCGCATCAGCCCATAGCCAAGGAATACGATCAGGCCGAACAGCAGCGCTGGCACAATCGACCAGCCAAATCCGACGCTGATAAACAACGCGGCGCAAAACAGTACTCCCACTGTCGCTTCCAGCACGATTCCCCCTCCTCAATGTTCCCCTCTGCAGATCATCCCCTTCTGCATCATTCTGTATCCAGCTAGCGTAACGGAATCAACGCATCAGTGCCGTGTACACCTCAATATGGCACGCATACGTTGCAATAGCAGCAGACCATAATGCGAATATCACAGCTCACATCATGCAAACATCGCATTCAGAATAACCAATCAGAGTAGATTGATGATCATGATGACACATGTGGAGCATGGGTTTGGGCCGGTATGGGATGCAACCTCGCGCGTGTTGATCCTAGGGTCGATGCCGAGCCCGAAATCGCGGGAGTTTGGATTCTATTACATGCATCCGCGCAACCGGTTCTGGCCGGTGATGGAGGCGCTGTTTGCCGATCAGCGTGATCCTTCCGACACGGTAGGCAATACAGCGGATTCTCGACGCGCGTTCGCTCTGCGACATCACCTCGCGCTGTGGGACGTCATCGCCTCCTGCGATATTGTGGGAGCAAGTGACGCGAGTATCCGCAATGCGGTGCCGAATGATCCAGCGCCAATAGTATGCGGCGCACCAATCTGCCAGATTGTTACTACCGGCTCAAAATCAGCGCAATTGTACCGCCAACTTATTGAACCGATACTCGTGCAACATGGTATTGATATACCGATGATTCAGTTACCTTCCACAAGTCCAGCGAATGCTGCAATGCGGCTCAATGACCTCATTGCGGTGTATCGTGCAGCTTTTCGTCATGCAAACTTGACGGAATAAGCTTGACGGAATAGCTATGCTCCGAAATCGGTATCACCAGCTCGATCTGCTTCAGCGATAGCAATTTCAGCATTGTGAGCGGTTTTCGCAATGACTTGATCATAACCAGACAATGCTGCAAAAGGCATGAACTGTGCAGCCCTCTGTCGCTTTGACATCCGCGGATGCCTTACTGACGTATGATGCGGTGCATCAATGATGTCATCGTATCTATGGGTTTCATGAAGTCCCATTGATCATGATTCCTTTCACACTCAGCTCATACTCCTTTCTATCGTTGTGCGTTGATACTTGCTGTTTTATCTTCGATGCCCTCCAATCTGATTGTTCCGTTCAATACCGGTAGCCCCCTCTTCCATATCCATTGCTTTCACCACAGCATTGCGACCGAATCGTTGTTTAATATCAAGCATCGCCCGTTCAATAACCTCTTCCCCGCTATTGGCATCACGTTCGACGGTGCTACTCGTACGTGCAACGTTGTGCATACAATCGTGCTCGCCATGTTCGAATAACGACATCTGCTCATAGCGTTTTCCAGCTGATAGTTCATCAGCAGTCACTATGTCGTCCGCGATGACAGTCAAGCGACGAACGAGCAGTAATGGGTCTGCAATGCGCTCAAACAGTATGGTCATGGCAATACGAATCTGATCGCTTGATCCAGTAAAAGTGCCTAACCCAATTGACCCAACAGCCGGCTTAGGCACTTGCCTGCCGTAATGGTCTCGTGCTACTGGTCCACAGTATTGCGAAGCTGCACGCACGGCTAATGCCCGTAGTTGTGAGCTCACGCCCGAATCTAATCTCTGCACGTCAAGACTGCCGACGTCATACCCCACTGCGAGTGTGAGACGATCAGTTCGGACGCGTTTACTCACCAGATCTAGGGCAAGCGCATCAGCCATCTCCTTCACAATGAGCCTAGCGGTATGCCAGTCAGCAGGACCTGTGAGCACTTGACCAATGCTTGTACTATGCGCATCTGGCTCATACGATTTAATGTCCGCAATTTCGCATGGTTCCCACCCCCATGCATGATCGATAAGGAGTTCAGCGTTAACGCCGAACATGCGATACAACAATTCCTCGTTGTAATAATCTGATGCTTTTCCCATTGAACAACGGGCAATATCTCCCATTGTTAACAATCCGACTCGTTCAAGACGACGTGCATATCCGCGCCCCACACGCCAAAAGTCCGTTAATGGACGATGATCCCACAGCAAGCGGCGGTAGGATCGTTCATCAAGCTCCGCCACACGCACTCCATCCGCATCCGCAGGCATATGCTTCGCCACAATATCCATAGCGATTTTGGCAAGATACAAATTGGTACCTATACCAGCCGTTGCAGTAATACCTGTTTCATGCAGAATATCCCGTACGATTGCTCGCGCCATCTGGTGTGGTGACATGCCTAGCGCCTTTAAATAGGGCGTGGCATCAATAAACACTTCATCAATCGAATACACATGAATGTGTTCAGGTGCCGCATATTTCAAATAAATGCCATATATCTGCCCACTGATTTCAAGGTAGTGTGCCATACGAGGCCGCGCAATAATCATTGTTGCTTTCAGCCGTGGCGTACATTCCAGATCATGCGCATCGCATGATTCACCCGTCAACACGCCGCCCACTCGCGCTGCACGCTGAGCATTCACATCAGCCAATCGCTGTTTTGCTTCAAACAAGCGCGGGCGTCCTGGTATGCCATATTTTTTGAGCGACGGTGAAACCGCCAAGCAAATGGTTTTATCCGTTCGCTCCTCATCAGCTACCACAAGATGAGTAGACAGCGGATCAAGCCCCCGTGATACGCATTCCGCCGAGGCATAAAATGATTTAAGGTCAATAGCCAAATAAGATTTAGCTCGCGCCATATCTCCCAAAGCAGTCATTTCACTCACCCCCTTACGTAACGACACGCACCCCAACAATGCAGTCGATCATTTGTTCTAATATCATAGCATACATCATCGAACACATGTTCGACGTGTTGACTGCGGCGATGTAGCCGCCAATTGGTAATGTGGATGGGTAGCGAATCCCCAGTCTCCACGGTTTTGGAAGGGAGCTTTGGCTTGTCAGCTGAACTCGAAGACATTCATGAAGAATGCGGCATCTTCGGCGTCTGGGGGCATCCCGACGCCGCACGCCTCACCTATTTCGGTCTGCACGCCCTGCAGCACCGCGGCCAGGAAGGCGCCGGCATCGTCTCGAACGACAATGGACGGCTTATCGGTCACCGAGGTCTCGGTCTACTCACCCAGGTCTTCAGCGATGAACGCGAAATCCAGCGTCTTAAAGGCGATCGCGCAATCGGTCACGTCCGTTATGCAACGGCCGGTTCTGGCACTACTGACAACATTCAGCCATTCATTTTCCGCTTCCATGATGGCGATGTAGCACTGTGCCACAACGGCAATCTCACGAATTGCCCATCATTGCGTCGCAAGCTCGAAGATGAAGGCGCAATCTTCCACTCCAATTCGGATACCGAAGTGCTTATGCACCTGATCCGCCGCTCCATGCAGCGCACCTTTATGGACAAGCTCAAGGAAGCGCTCAACACAGTGCACGGCGGCTTTGCATACCTGCTCATGACCGAGGACGCAATGATCGGCGCCCTTGATCCGAACGGCTTCCGCCCACTGTCTCTCGGCAAGATGAAGAACGGCGCTTACGTGCTGGCCTCCGAAACGTGCGCACTCGATGTTGTTGGCGCTGAACTTGTCCGCAATATTCGCCCGGGTGAAATTGTTGTCGTCAACGAGCACGGCTACAAAATCGTGCAATACACGAACAATACGCAGCTGGCAATCTGTTCGATGGAATTCATCTACTTCGCACGCCCTGATTCTGACATTTACGGCGTTAACGTGCATTCTGCCCGCAAGCGCATGGGTGCACGGCTTGCCGCCGAAGCTGGCGTCGATGCTGATATGGTTATCGGCGTGCCCAACTCTTCACTCTCGGCAGCCTCCGGCTACGCTGAAGCGGCTGGCTTGCCTAATGAAATGGGCCTGATCAAGAACCAGTACGTCGCTCGAACGTTTATTCAGCCAACACAAGAGCTCCGCGAACAGGGCGTGCGCATGAAGCTGTCCGCCGTACGCAGTGTTGTCAAAGGCAAGCGTGTTGTTGTCATCGATGATTCAATCGTGCGCGGCACCACATCCAAGCGCATTGTGCAGCTGCTGAAAGAAGCAGGCGCAGCTGAAGTGCACATGCGTATCAGCTCGCCGCCGCTCAAATATCCGTGCTTCTATGGCATCGACATTTCCACTACGCGCGAGCTTATCGCTGGCCATAAGTCAGTCGAGGAGATTCGCGAATACATTGGCGCTGATTCACTTGCCTTCCTATCGCTCGACGGCTTGGTAGAGTCTATTGGCCTGAATGCCGATGCTCCATACGGTGGTCTGTGCGTGGCATACTTCAACGGCGACTACCCGACTGCACTCGATGATTATGAGGAAGACTTCCTCAAGTCACTCACTCCTGAGGATCGTGTACGTCTGCCTGAATTTGCGTTGTACAAGAGTAAGTACATCGGCAACGAGTACACCGTACAGCCAACGAAATAGCCTCATTCCTGCGCTGTACTACGGTCAATACGTAGTACAGCGCAGGCCTCAACAATACGTTCAACGTCACCGACAAGAAAACACACCGGCCGCACAGGATATGCGACCAACACTCAAGAAAGGACCGTCATGCCCAAAGCCTATGAGAACGCAGGAGTCAGCGTTGAAGCTGGGTACGAAGTCGTTAAGCGCATTAAGTCCCATGTGGCACGCACCAATCGCCCCGGCGTTATGGGCGGCATCGGCGGATTCGGCGGCCTGTTTGATCTTGCTTCGCTCGGCTACAAGGAGCCAGTGCTGATCTCTGGCACTGATGGTGTGGGTACCAAGCTTGTCGTTGCCAAGCTTGCTGGCAAGCACAACACGATTGGTGTTGACTGCGTCGCCATGTGCGTCAACGATATTGCCGCTCAAGGCGCTGAACCGTTGTTCTTCCTCGACTACATTGCCTGCGGTAAGAATGATCCTGCACTACTTGAGCAGGTTGTTGCAGGCGTAGCCGACGGCTGCGTACAAGCTGAATCTGGACTTATCGGCGGCGAAACCGCTGAAATGCCTGGCATGTACGACGAAGATGAGTATGATCTGGCCGGCTTTGCTGTTGGCGTGGCTGAAAAGTCTGCCATTGTTGACGGCTCCGGTATTACTGAAGGCGATGTGCTCATTGGCCTGCCCTCCACCGGCGTGCACTCTAACGGCTTCTCTCTGGTACGCAAAGCACTGTTCGAACAGGCTGGCTACACCGTTGATACCGAGCTGGACGAGCTCGGCGGCGAAAAGCTCGGCGACGTGCTGCTTACCCCGACGAAGATCTACGTGAAGACGCTGAAGCCTCTGTTCAAGGCCGGTGTCGTCAAGGGCGTCGCACACATTACCGGTGGCGGCTTCATTGAGAACATTCCGCGTATGATCCCCGATGGTCTCGCTGCCGAGATCGAACTGGGCACTTGGCCTGTTCTGCCGATTTTCGATGTGCTCGAAAAAGCTGGCGATATTGATCACAAGGAGATGTACAACATCTTCAACATGGGTATCGGTATGGTTCTGGCCGTGGACGCTGAGCGTGCTGATGAGACGCTCGACCTGCTCAAGGCCAATGGTGAAGCTGGCTATCGCATCGGCCGCATCACTAAGGACACCGAAGGCACGCAGATCACTCTTAAGTAAGACATTCGCGATCAGGCTCCCCACCATATCGGGGAGCCTGTTGATTTGAAAGGACCCCACATGGGACAGAAGGTTCTGGTCATCGGTTCGGGCGCACGTGAACACGCCATCGCCCACGCCCTGCTACGAGGCGACAGCGTCAGCGAAGTGACCGTCGCACCCGGCAACCCCGGTATGGAGCTCGATGGCATCCGCACCACGCAGATCGACGAATCCAACCATGCCGCGCTCATCGCGTTCATGCAAGACAACCAGTACGATTGGGCATTCGTTGGCCCCGAAGTGCCGCTTATTGAAGGCCTTGTCGACGATTTCGCCGCAGCTGGTATCAAGGCATTTGGCCCGTCCAAGGCCGCCGCGCAGATCGAAGGCTCCAAGGACTTCGCCAAGCAGCTCATGGAACGCCATGACATTCCAACCGCGAAATACCGCACTTTCGACAACCTCGAAGATTCCACCGCCTATGTGCGTGAACACGGTGCCCCGATCGTTATTAAGGCTGACGGTCTTGCTGCTGGCAAGGGCGTAACCGTCGCCATGGATGAAGAGACCGCCATTGCTGCTCTTGACGACATCTTCGTCGATCACCGCTTTGGCAAGGCCGGTGCCAAAGTTGTTATCGAAGACTTCCTCGAAGGCCAAGAATTCTCCCTCATGAGCTTTGTGCGCGGTACCGAATTCTGGCCGATGCCAATCTCCCAGGATCACAAGCGTGCCTACGACAACGATGAAGGCCCTAACACCGGTGGCATGGGCGCTTACAGCCCTGTTCCCCAGATTGGCCAGGACGTTGTCGATACTGCCATTGAAACCATCGTGCGCCCAACTGTTGAAGCGATGGCAGCCGAAGGCACGCCATTCACCGGCATCCTCTACGCCGGTCTTATTGCCACCGCTGATGGCCCTAAGGTCATCGAATTCAACGCCCGTTTCGGCGACCCCGAAACCGAAGTCGTTCTGCCCCGCCTCACCTCCGATCTTGGCGCTGGCATCAACGATATTCTCAACGACGGTACGCCAACCTTCACGTGGAAGGAAGGCGACGCTACGCTCGGCGTTGTTCTCGCTTCCAACGGTTACCCCGTCAACGTGATCAAGGGCGCCGCAATCCCCGCCATTCCTGTTGACGAGGACTCCCATGTCTACTACGCCGGCGTCAAGCGTGACGACAACGGCGATCTCGTTGCCTCCTCCGGTCGTGTTCTCCTCGTCGAAACCACCGCTGAATCCATCAAGGCCGCACAGGACAAGGTGTACGCGATCATCGACAACCTGGACACCACGGGCATGTTTTACCGCCACGACATCGGTGCCAAGGCTCTGAGCGCGTGATGATGGAGCGTCAGCTGCGTTGTTCCTCGGTCGACGTGCTGCGCACGTCTTCCCTCGGTATGCCTTGCTGACGCACGCATCATCCCACGCCCAGCCACAATTAGGGCGCTAATATACTCAGAAGGGCGAGACCCCGTAAGGAGTCTCGCCCTTCTCATATCGTGCGGCGAATACCAAAAACCGGTTTACGGCAAATCCATGAAGCCGGTGTCTTTCAGGTAGTTCTTGCCGGCGGTGATGTCGTACTGGATGAGCTTGTAGTCGGCGAGCAGTTGCTGAGTCTCCTCGTCGAAATCACTCTCAGCCATCGGATTGCCAGAAGCCTCTAAATAGATATTCTGACCTTCAGGAATTCGATCCCAACCTTGAATCGAATTGACCACCGGCGGTTCCATCGCGGAAACCTTCGCATGCATCTCGGTGAGGAATGCCAAATACGGCGATACCTTCGCATCCATATGCTCAGCTGCCTGCGCAACAAAGAAGTTCGGCGACGAGTATGCACTATTGTCGATCTTCTCCCCTGCCGACGAGCTCGCCTTATTCGACCAAATGAAATAGTCGGTCAAATGGAGTGCCAGCGAATTATTCGTATCCGCACTAGCCGTCTCATAAATGCCAGGTAAGTGATCGCCATAGAACACAACAGTGATCGGCTTATCCAGCTTATCGAGATCTTCAAGGAACTTCGCCGTAGCCTCATCAGTTAAGCTCGCGCCCTTCTGATAGGTCTGAATCGAACGCTTCTCATCGTTTTCAAGCGGCGTGGACGGATCAGCTGATTCAGCAGTGAAATCATTATTGTGATACCAGTCGTTATACGGCATATGGTTCTGCATCGTAATGATTTGAATAAACTGATTCGACTTCGACGCGCTAATCGACTCCAACGCACTGCGATACGTCGCCTCATCAGAAACATATGGCGAATCGTCAATCTTGTCCTGATATTTGATGATGTCATTACCCTTGCCATCACCAGTGAGCGTATAGAAGTGCGAGAAGCCAAACTTCACGTAGTTGGTACCACGCGAATACATCGACGCCTCATACGGGTGGAATGCCTCGGAGAACTTCGCCGCGCCCCACATCTGGTTAATCGTCGGCGTCCAATGCGCGTTCGGCACCAGCTGCTGGTATGGGCTGGTAAGTGACGAATCGAAGTTCGCCATGCTCATGCCGGTCAGTCCCATGTATTCAAGGTTCGCAGTACCGCCGCCGTAACCGGAGGAGAGCATCAGGCCAGAGGTTGTACCTGACTTAATCGCGCGAATATTCGGGATGGAATCCTTGTTAATCTTCAATCCTGGCACGCGCGACGGGTCAGAGAACGATTCAGACAGCACGTAGATTACCGTCGAATCAGTCATGTTTGCCGAACGCGTCTTGTTGATCGTCTTCGCTTCGCCGGCGTACTTCTTCGCCAGTGCTTGCATCGTTTCCTCGCTGTAATCAGCAGGCTTTTCCATCACGCGCGGATTGAGCTGGCGCGTGAAGGAGACGAGCGGGCCGTTGCGCTGCGCATCGTAGACGGAATCCCACATGGATGGCTTGTCGCCCATCACAGTCGCGAACGCTTTCGCCCATGAGCCGACAGTGCTTACCTGCATCGTGTACAGGGTGAAGAACATGCCGGGCAGCAGGATCAGCAGCAGACGCACAACGACAGCGAGCCCGCGATGATCGAAGCGAATCATGCGTCCGGAGCGACCGTCGATGCGATACAGGAAGAAACATACGATGATCACACCGATGAAGATTGCTACTGCGCCAATAATGGTCCAGTGTGCTCCCGGCGGCATGAAACTCAGCAGATTGCCTTTATTGGAGCCAAGAAAGCCCAAATCTGAAGGAAGTACTGCTTCGTAACGAATCTGCACTTTGAAGTGTTCAATCACCGCGCAGATGATTGCCACACCGAGAAACACCGGCGTGGCAATCCAGAACCAGTTGATGAGCATCAACAGGATGAGATAAATAATTCCCCACAGAATGAGGTTGAGTACCAGCACAAAGTTGTGGTCTTCCCACATTTTGGTGACGAATCCCCAGCCGACGGTTGGACTGGAGAGTTTCACACGCGTGCTTTTGAGCGACACACCCCATTCCAGTGCCGCGACGGCAGCGAGATCAAAAATAATGAAGAAGATCGCGTACAACCATCCGGGGAATGCGATGCTGCGGAATTTAAACCAGCGTCGCTCGTCGCGTTCTGCGTCAGTTTCATCATCTTTGCGCGCGATGGTGAGTTCTTCAATATCGCTACTGCCGCCGTTCACCGGGGAGGTGCTACTCAGCTCATCGTGCTGTGTTGTTTGTTGCGTATTCTCGTTGGTCATAACCTGCACTTCATGATCGGTCGAATCAATTGAATCGCTTACTTCACTAGGCATATCCCGTCTATTGTCGTCGTCGTTCATGACAAAAGCTATAAGGTATGGCACTTTTTCACGATTGCTTTATGATTCATGGATCTTCGTGAGTCACCACTCTCCGCACTATTCGACGGCATTATGCGTTTTGTGCAATTTCGCCGCATGACGCGCGCCGAACATCCTGTTCCTCTCCTGCAACTGCGGTAATGCGCGCCTTATGCCGCCTGATCGAACTGATTGACGAGCGCGCCCATCCAATCGAGCAGATCGTCGTACTGCGCGGGCATCTGCTCGGTGAGCTCCACGATCGGCACGCCGGCCGTCTTCGCGGCGCCGGTGATCTGGTCGGTCGTGGAGTTAGCTTCCTGCGCGTTGAAGACGAGCATCTTGATCGAGCCGTTTTCCAACGCGCTCTTGAAATCCTTGATATCGGATGGGGTTGGCTCGCTTTCGTTAGCGGCAGCTTGCGCGTAGCCAGTTGGCGTGGCGTCGCTCATGCCCAGATCGTCGGCGAGATACCATGCGACTGATTCGGTGGCCGCGTACGGCAGGTTCTTGAGCGTAGAGGATGCGGTCTTAATGTTGGTTTCGAGCGCCGACTCTCGTTTGTGCCACGCCTGATTGAGCTTGTCGTAAGCGTCCGAGTTTGCCGGATCGGCTTTCTGGTACGCCTTGGTGATGGCGTCAGCGGTCGCTTTGCGCACGGCGGCGGAGAACCAGACGTGCGGATTATCACCATCTTCGATGCCAGCTGTTGAAGCGGCGTCGACGAGCTCAGCCTTGGTGGATTGCGCGGCCTTGGATGCCCAAGAGTCGTAGTCCGCACCGTTGACGATCGCAACGTCGGCGGCTCCAATCTGAGCGATGTCTTTGGCTGTCGGCTCGTAGTCGTGCGCTTCAACGTTGGTTTTGGTCATAATGTTGGTGACATTGACATGATCACCACCGAGATCAGTCGCGATAGAACCCCACTGGTTGATCGAGGCGACAACTTCGAGTGGATTGTTTGCTTGGCCTGCACTGTCAGCTGCTTCAGCCGGTGAGCTCGAACCACAGGCGCTCAGTGCGATCAGCATGCCCGCGGCTGCAAATCCGGCGGCTGCCCGGCGAATGATGGACATATGAGTAGTCAATGACATGTGGTTTCTCCCCTGTTCTTGCGAATGCGAATATCGCTCTTCGATTGCATCACCAACCATACACCATAATGAGAATCGTTATCATTATCGGTGTGTCGTGTAGGACGATTCTACAATCAGCAAAACGCAATCAGCACAGATACAACAACGCCGGTGAGCCTCACAACTCACCGGCGAAACAAGGGCAATATCACGAATCGGTTATGCAGCAACTGGTGCGGTTAGCCGAGCCGCTAGCCGCTGATCACCCGCCGCATCCAACGGGTAGGCTTCCGCTAATCGCCCTTGTTCAAGGGTGATGTTTGCATCACACGCCGCGATAGCAAATTCAGGATCATGCGTGACAACAACAATCGTGCGCCCCATATGGGTCAACGAGCGCACCATGCTAGCAACCTGCCGCATATGGCGAAGATCAAGACCGCTTGTCGGCTCATCAAGAATAATGATCGGCCGTTCGGAAGCGAGTGCTGCAGCAATAGCAACACGCTGTTTTTGACCGCCAGATAGCGACAACGGGTGCCGATCAGCAAACGCTTCCAAATCAAGACGGCGCAACACGTCAAGTGCTACACTCTTGTTTTCCTGCGGTTGAGCAAGCACAATTTCATCGAGCACCGATTCGCAGAACAGTTCACAATTCACGTCTTGCATCACCGTGAAGCATGAACTGAGCCGCTGTTTACGGCGCAATGATCGACCGGTCTGCGGCTCAATCAACGTGCCACGGCACCGCCGATCGAGACCTTGCAAGCATCGCGCAAACGTGGATTTTCCAGCCCCGTTAAGCCCAGTAATCGCAGTAGCACGCCCCGCAGCAATCGCCGCATGCGCAATATCTAATACAACATTGCGACTGTGTTGATACCGGTATGCAAAATGCTCAACCTGGTATGCCTCAGCGGTGTCAGTATTGCTGTGTACCGCATCAGTAGCATCACCAGTATCACCGTCTGCGATTTCACCGTTTGCACTATCACCCCCGCGTACGCTGGCGAAATCTTCAATATCTTCCACATGTACCGGTCGCAATCCCATAGCCTGCCGTTCATGGTCAGGCAGTGAACGGAATTCATCAGCGCTCAGCGTTCGAACAATCTGCCCATCGCGCATATACATGACTTGGTCAACAAGGTTCGCGAGCCAATACAAGCGGTGTTCGGCGATTAGAATCGTTTTCCCATGCTTTTTCAGCAGGCTGATGGCGCGTGCAAGCTCGCCGATAGCCGTCGCGTCAAGATTGCTGGATGGCTCGTCGAATACGAGGATCGGCGGGTCAGGCACACAAACGGACGCGCAAGCAACTTTTTGCTTCTGACCGCCGGACAGTGCATCGATTGGCCTGCCCAACAGGTGTTCAATGTCGAATCGCTGGGCTTCACGCGCAATGGAAGCGCGAATATCATCCGGTGGCATGGTGAAATTCTCACACCCAAACGCCATTTCTCCAGTAACGTCAAGCGTGAAAAACTGGCTTTTCGGGTTTTGAAATACTGTGCCAACATGTTTGCCGAGTTCAGCTAGCTCGCTGGACGCCACATCAAGCCCATCAACACTCACTCGACCAGTAAGTGTTCCTTCAAAATAGTGCGGGACAAGCCCGTTCACGAGTCGTGTCACGGTTGTTTTACCGCATCCGGAATCGCCACACAGCAGTACAACCTGCCCAGCGTGAATTTCGCAGTCGAATCCAGTGATACTTGGCGTTTCAACGTTGGCGTATGTGAACGACACATTATCACAACGAATTATTCCTGTATCGCTCATTGCAGTATCCCCATGGCTGTCAAACCCCACGCGATGTAGCAGGCGGCGCACAAGAGCAGCATGAGCATATCAATTGTATGGAAGCCAATGCGCGCAATGCTGGTGCGATGCTTGTCGTACCCTAAACCGCGAGTAAGCGCGGACTGGGTAAGTTCATCGGCAATGCGCACACTATTGGTCATCAGTGGCACTACGCGATATTCAAGCATTTGCCCTACTTTGCCACCGCCGAATCGCACGCCACGCATACGCATGGCATCGTTAATCGCCCGCTGTTCAGCCAGAGCGACCGGCAGGAAGCGAAACATTACCGCAATCGGCACGGTAATCGGCAGCGGCACATGCATGCGCTGTAATGCGCCAATTAACTCGCTGGCTGTAGTGGTAACCAGCATCCAATATGCACCCATTGCAGCAGGCAGCATTTGCGTCATCATGCCAACGCTCGCATAAATCAGCCAGCCGATTGGACCGCCAACATGTGGCAATACAAACGTGGCCACCAGCCAAAATCCCACCAAGCACAGCGCGTAGCCAATACCCGCGCCACGGCGGCGTGTAAACAGCAACAGGAGCGCCGGGGCAAAGGCGAGAAGCCTGCGCACAATAATCATTGACTGCGCGTCCCCACCGGCCAACGTGAGGCAAAAACAGCCAAGGGTGAACACGACTACGATTTTCGTACGCGGGTCACACCACAGCAAGCCACGGTATGACGGCATGCCGCTAGCAGCACAGGCAGAGCCAGCGGCAGCAACCGTTGCCCCGCCAATTGCCTTGCCACTGTGCCGCTCTGCTCGCTCAGTACGATCTGTACCAGCGCCGCCTATACGCTGCATACCGGCTACTTCGCTCGCAGCAGACGATATCGTCATCAGATCAGTCCGGCCTTCTCAAAATGCTTGGCGAGCAGCTTGGTTGCAATCCATGCACCAAGCGCACCGGAAACGAACAGCATAATTGGCATTCCCACGGCGAGCCACATCGGGAACAAGCCGGACACTTGGTCAACATAGCTCTGGCCGTAGCCTTCGGCGATTTGCGCAAGGTAAGCGTCACGCATGAAGAAGAACGGAATGTACTTGCCGTAGCTCCACACGTTGAACACAGCGACGGCGGTAATCAGCAATGCGCGATTCGTGAACTTGCCGGCAGCAGCGATCAGGTCCGCGAGAATACCGCAGATTACTGCGCAAATCATGGTCGGAATCTGGCCGGGGCCCATCAGCAGACCGGTCAGAATACCAAAGATGGTAAACACGCCGAGATGGCGGACTTTCAACGCCATCAGCATGACCGGCGTCTGGCAAATCACGCCGATAAACACGCCGGATAGTGGCATGAGCACTGGAATATAGCCGAGCATGGCAACGGCGTAGCTGAGCACTACATAAATGACAAAGTACACGCCAACGGAAATCCAGTCCTTTGGCTTGAGTCCGGTTTTCTTTGCGGGCGTGGTTGCACTCGCGTTCGTGGTTGTGGGTGTAGCTGAAGTGGTCATCATTACCTCTCTTATTTGTTGTTGTCGGTGGAAACACCGTCGGAAATCTTGTGCGCTGTGCGTAATGTCCACGATTGGGCATCGGTTTGCAGCTGGGCCATGTGTGCAAATAAGCCGTTGCTGGCAAGCAGCGCGCTCGGCGTGCCTTGTTCGACAACGCGACCGTGATCAAGCACGACGATCTTGTTCGCGTTCATCACCGTGCGCATACGATGCGCGATAACGAGCACGGTTTTGCCGCGCAGCAGACGGGATAGTGCGGATTGCACGCGGGTCTCGTTTTCGACATCGAGTGACGCGGTTGCCTCGTCAAGCAGTACGATCGGCGCGTCCTTGAGCAGCGCGCGAGCGATGGAAATACGCTGGCGTTCGCCACCGGACAGTGTGGCACCGTTTTCACCGATGATGGTGTCGTACCCGTGAGCCATATGTGTCACGAAGTCATCGCAGTTTGCTGCACGCGCAGCAGCAAGCACTTCTTCGTCGCTCGCATCACGCCGACCGAGTCGAATGTTCTCAGTGATGGTGTCATTAAACAACACGACATCTTGGAATACGATTGCATAGTCGCGCAGCAGTACTTCCGGCGCGACAGAGGAAACGTCTACGCCACCAACGCGCACCACGCCATGATCAGCATCCCAGAAACGGGCAGCGAGTTTCGAAACCGTAGATTTGCCGCCACCTGACGGGCCGACGAGCGCAGTGATCTCACCTTGACGTGCAGTAAAGGACACATCGTCAAGTACGCGCTGCGCATCACGCGATGCATGGTTATTGTCAGCTGTATCATTGCCCGCTGCATCGTCGCGGTATGAGAAAGTAACGTGATCAAACGTGATGTCATAGCCAGCCGGCGTGCAAACCTCTGCGCCTGTTTGCGCGCGCTCAGCGTGAATTTCACGCAGCCTAGCGGTATGCGTGTCGATATTCATCAGTTCCGCAATCGACTCGAACAACACGGCAATGGGCGCGTAGATCATAGCCGCGCACAGTAAAAACACCATGTACGTCGTAAAATCAACCTGCCCGCGAGCTACGAGTTGGGCGCCAACAAGAATGACACTCGCTTTGCCTACGGTGAGGAGAATTTGCGCGCCTGAGACGATAACGCCTGGAACTAGCTCACTGTGCACTTGCGTGCGCTCAGCCGCATCGATTTTCGCGTCAAGACCCGCTAAATACCGTTCGGTTTGGCCGCTGGCACGCAGCTGTGCCGCGCATTCAAGACTTTCCTGAATACCAGCAGCCACGGCAAGACGCCGTTCGTTGAACTCGCGCGCTGATGTTTGCTGCACGTTGCGGCTAATCAGCAGCAGCACAATGGCAATGGGCAGCACCCAAGCAACAGCGAGCGCAAGCCGCCAATCGTATACAAACAGCGCAATTAATACCACGCAGGTAGAGATTGTTGTGCCGAATAGTTCAGGCATAACGTGCGAGAACAATTGTTCAAGATTTGCGCAATCGGTAAGTACTGCGCAGGTCAAGTCGGCGGTGCTGCGGCGTGAGAAGAATGACATGGGCAGCGTGCGCAGTTTTTCGGCGAGCGCGAGTCGCGTGCGCGCAGATTCGCCGTAAATCTGGTTGTATGTGGCGCTGTACTGCCACCATTGTGCGGCAAACATTACGGCGAGAATGAGTATGCTCACGCCTACAATCGGCCAGAATGCTGGCAGTGCTATTGCAGGGTTGCTTACGTGCTGTACGTATCGGGCTATAGCAAACCAGATGACTGCCATCGGTAGCATGAGGCTGAAATTGCCAATAGCACAGGCGAGAGAGCCGTAGACGAGTGCGTGAGCACCGGTTTCAGTCAGCGCGAATCGATCGCGGAAGCTGCCTGGCTTGGCGGGCTTGCCGATGAGCTGCTGGTAGTCAACGGTGGCGCAGTCGTTGGCGCCGGCGGCAGCAATGGCTGCGTCGATTGTGCGATCAATGGCGCTTGCCTGTCGGCTGCGAGCTGTGGTTGCGTTCACTATCGCACCTCCTGATCGTTCTCATTTACTGGCTGCGATCCGGCTATAGACCCGGCCACAGATCCGGTCATCGTCCACGAGACAGAGGTCTCATAGTCACGCCACATGCGCGCGTAGAGTCCGTCAGTTGCAACGAGTGCATCATGCGTGCCTTGCTGCACAACGCGTCCTTGATCGAGCACGATAATGTTGTCAGCGTCACGAACAGTGGTGAGCCGGTGTGCGATCATCAGCACGGTACGTCCTTGTGCAAGGTGTGCGAGTGCGGTTTGAATGCGTGCTTCATTGTCTGGATCAGCGAATGCGGTGGCTTCATCAAGCACGATGATTGGCGCGTTTTTGCATATTGCGCGCGCTAGGGCGATGCGCTGCGCTTCTCCGCCGGATAGGTAGACGCCGTCTGTGCCGATCATGGTGTCGATGCCGTCAGGGAATTTGGCGATAATATCATCACATTGTGCGGCGTGAGCGGCAGCGAGCGCTTCTTCACGGCTGGCTTGTGGCCGAGCGTGGCGAATATTGTCGAGTAGTGATTCAGCGAACAGATGATCGTTTTGGAATACGAATGCGATGCGCGCCATGAGTTCAACTTCGGGAATATCACGCACGTCAACTCCGCCGATGCGCACGCATCCAGATTGCACGTCTGAAAATCGTGGCACCAGTCGTGCAGCAGTGGTTTTACCTGATCCAGAGGGGCCGACGAGTGCTACTGTTGCTCCTTCAGGCACGCGCAAACTGACATTGTCAAGTGCGGGTTGCGCAGCACCATCGTAGGAGAATGTTACGTTGCACAATTCCACGGTGTTATCGTTTGGCGTGCGCGCGTGTGCCGCATCCGGCTGCGGTAGCGGCTTGGCGCTCAGAATACCAGAGAGGCGTCGCATCGCATCGTCGGCTTGCATGAATGATTGTGACGCATACATGACTTTGGTCATCATCGGCACGGTAATGCTGCTGAACAGGCAGTAGAAGAGAAAGTCAGCGAGGAAGACGCTGAAGTTGCTGGTGTTCGTGGCGATCAGGATAGAAGCTGGCACCAGCAGCGCGAAGGTGCCGTTAACAGCGACCAGTTGTGCGACTTGTGCTGGCTGGCAGAACATGGAATACCGGTATGCCATTTCGCGATAATCGCGGATGGTGGCGTTAAACGCACGGAATGAGTAGACAGTTTGTTGGAACGTTTTTACAACGGGAATACCACGCACATATTCAACAGCGGCTTTGTTCATGGTGTCGAGCGCGCTCTGGTAGCGGGTCATGAAGTTGCGACCAGCACCGGTACCCATCATGATGCCCATGAGCGTGGCGGATAGGATGATGGGAATGATGCAGGCGATTCCCATGCGCCAGTCGAAGATGAACGCGACAATGATGAAGGCGATCGGCGTGGTGGCTGCGGCCGTAAGATCGGGCAGTCTGTGTGCCATTACCGCATGGGTTTCTTCAACAGAACCGTCGATAATACGACGTGTTTCTCCACTGGGATGCGCATCAAACCAGCCAAGTGGCAGGGTGGTTACGTGCCGCATGCAAGCTTTGCGAATATTTGCCGTGGTGCGGAATGCGGCAATGTGCGTGCACATAAGCGCAACAAAATATACGACGAGCGCAGCTGCAGCAAAACCCATCGCCCACCATGCGTATTGTCCAGCGTTCGCAGCCTTACTCCAGTTGGGCGCTACAGCAAGCAGATCGCGCACGACAAACCACATGGATATCAGCACCAGCATTTCCAATACCGCATGCACTGCTGACATCGCACAACCAAATACCATCAGCCACCGGTAGCTGCCTGCGTAATCGAGCAGCTGGCCGATTGACGATTTGCTGCGCACCGGCTGATTATCTGCCGGTTGCCGCGAACTATGCTGTGCCTCGTTGCCGGCTATCGCTTCCGACGTCATGGGGCGCGCCTTCCTCTTTGCCTTGTATAAGCCGCGTGTCTTCACGAGCCACGCCACACCATATGTGGCGCATTACGTAAATACAAGACTTGTGCAATTGGCAAAAAACGCTATAATCCCAAGCCTTTTCAGGCATAGTTACGCCCCGGAATGCGTTACTTTCGACTTGCACAATAGCAGATGGCAGAACGATGCAACCCGAGTCATAACCCCGAATCGTAGTGAGAAGCCGCTGCCATTATCACACAGCAAATATCTCAGATATGCGTCTCACTATGCGAAATTTCAGTTGGTTCGACGCACCCGGAGGAAGCAGCGCGGCAATCAGGGCACAGACCGAACACTTCCAGCGTATGGGATTCAACAGTAAATCCGTGAGTAGTTGCTACCTTGCGTAGCCATGCCTCACTCGGCGGGTCAATTTCTACAGTCTTGCCGCAGCTACGGCACACCAAATGGTGATGATGTGCATCATCACCACACAAACGGAATAATTGCTGACCGTCAAGCCGAATCGTATCGGCTGCACCAGAGTCAGCAAGCGCATTGAGTTGACGGTACACGGTAGCAAGTCCGATTTTCAGCCCTTCATCTTCGAGCTTACGATGCAACTCCTGCGCAGATACGAAATCATCGCAGTCTCGCAACTGCGCGAGTACTGCATCCTTCTGCCTCGTGTGCCGCACCGGTCCGGTCATATCGCACTTCCCTTGGGTTACCGTCGATCGTCATTATCAATTACAGTCAGCTAATGATAACGCCGTTACACCGGGACATGCCGGAAAACAGTTTGCGCCCGGCTCCGTGTATACAAACAGAGTCGGGCGCAAACGTGACAGTGCATCGTGACATTACATAATGTAACGACTACTTGAGATCGTCCCAGCAGCCAGTGGCCTCAAGTTCCTCGACGGTGCGCGCAGTGTCGTCAGTGAGCACCGTAATGTGGCCCATCTTACGGTTGTGACGCAACTGCGCCTTGCCGTAATCGTGCACGTTCCACTCCGGATGCGTGGCGATTAGCGCACGCGTGGGCAGCACATGCTGGCCAAGCACATTGACCATAACAGCGGAGCTCAGCAGCTTCGGAGCCGGCAGCGGCCAGCCAGCGATACCACGAATATGTGCGTCGAACTGGTCAATCGAGCACGCTTCGATCGTGTAATGACCGGAGTTGTGCGGGCGCGGTGCAAGCTCGTTGACAATCACTCGATTGTCCTTCGTAACAAACAGCTCGATCGCAAGCGTTCCAGCCAGCTCAAAGCCGCGAGCCAAACGCAATGCCAACTCGTGAGCCGCTTGCGCGATCTCAGGGCTGACTTCAGCGGGCGCGATGGTCATATGCAGAATGTTGTTGCGGTGATCATTGCGCACGATTGGGAACGTCACATAGTCCTTGCCGTTACCAGACACCAAAATCGACGCTTCGAACGCAAAGTCAACAAAGCCTTCGAGAATGCTCGGCGGGAATCCACCGCCTCGATCGCCGCGCGCACGAATCTTCTCAAGATCAGCGTCACTTTTCAACACATGCTGACCGTGACCATCGTAGCCACCGGAACGAGTCTTCAACACGCACGGATAATGCAGCTCATCAATCGCCGCATCCAATTCCTCAAAATTATTGACCGCACGCCATGGCGCAGTTTCTGTACCATGCTCGTTGATGAACGTCTTCTCGTTGACGCGATCCTGCGTAACGCGCAGCAGATCAGTGCCCTGCGGCGCGGCAACCAAGTGGCGAACCTCGTCAATAGCTTCAGCGTCAACGTTCTCGAACTCGTAGGTGAGTACATCGGACTTTTCCGCCAAATCATGAATAGCGGTCTTGTCGTCGTATTCACCAACAATCTGGAAGTCTGCAACCTGCGCGGTCGGGCAGTCAGGAGTCGGGTCGAGCACGCCGATGCGGAAGCCCATGTATTTAGCGCTCAAAGCCATCATGCGGCCGAGCTGACCGCCGCCGATGATGCCGATTGTGGCACCCGGCTGCAGCATGGAGACAGCGCCGTGCGTTTCCTCAGACAAGCTGGGCATTAGACTGTGCCACCTTTTCCTTCAGTTCGTTACGATAATCCTCAAGCTTGCTGGCCAAATCAGCATCAAACGCGGAGAGCATCTGCACCGCGAGCAGACCAGCGTTCGTCGCACCAGAGTTACCAACAGCGGTAGTCGCCACTGGAATACCGCCAGGCATCTGCACAATAGACAGCAAAGAATCCCAACCAGAGAGTGCATGCGAGCGCACTGGCACGCCGATTACCGGCAGTGTAGTCTGCGCGGCAACCATGCCGGGCAGGTGTGCAGCTCCGCCAGCGCCAGCAATAATGACTTTGAAACCGTTTGCGCGAGCACCGTGCGCAAAGTCGGCCATGAGTTCCGGAGTACGGTGTGCGGAGATCACCTGCTTGTGATATGCCACACCGAATTGATCGAGAATGTCGCAGGCGTGCTTCATGGTTTCCCAATCGCTCGCCGAGCCCATGATCACCGCCACTTGCGGCTTGCTGTCAGTCATAAGAACCTCCGAAGAAGGAACAGGGATACCGTTCCAACTGTACGCACAGAGGGATACAGAACCGCTCCAATGGATACAGAGCTGCTCTCTACAAGCCTGCCGATGCAGATCGTACACAGTCGGCAGGCTGAATCAATGGCTACGCGGTTACGCGGGCTACAAGTCAGCATCGAATCAGTGACTGCTCACACACTGAGCGCGATTTTGCCGAACGCGTCACCGGAAATGATTCTGGCAAACGCGGCGGGTGCGGCATCCAAACCGTTGAAGGTTGAGTCAATCACCGGATGCAGGTCAGCATGTTCTACAAAGCGCAGTAGACGCGCAAAATCGTCGCGTGAGCCCATGGTGTTACCTTGCACGCGAATGTCTTGGAAGAAGATGCGCGTGAGTTCTGCTCCCGGCTGGTCGCCTGTGGTAGCTCCACAAATCGCGATGACGCCGCCGGGGCGTACTGATTTCACCGAGTGGCTCCACGTGGCTGCTCCCACCGATTCAATCACCGCGTCAACTTTGCGCGGCAGTCGAGCGCCCGTTTCCACCACGAGATCGGCGCCAAGTTCGCGAGCGCGAACACGCTTGGATTCAGATCGCGATGTCACCAATACTTCAAGTCCAGCCGCGTGCGCCAGTTGAATTGCGGCTGTGGATACGCCACCGCCTGCACCTTGAATAAGGAGTGTATCGCCAGGTTTGACACCAGCTGAGGTGAAGATGAGCGAGTATGCGGTGAGCCAGCTGGTACCTAGTGCTGCCGCTTCTACAAAGCTCAAATTGGCGGGCTTAGCGAACACGTTAGCGGATGGCACCTGCGTGTATTCGGCCATCGTGCCGGGATATTGCTCAGACAGAATGGTGCGCCGCTCCCCTGGCGCAACTCCAGCCCCATCTGTGCCAATAAACGTGTATGGCACGACTTCGCTGCCAGCTTTGAGCCCGCCGCGTCCGGGAATATCGTCTTCGAGTATGCCAGCGGCGTCAGTGCCGAGAATCATTGGCGTACGGTCAGCAGACAAGCCTACGCCTTTGAGACTCCACACGTCATGATGGTTCACTGTGGCGGCTTTCACGCGAAGAGTAGACCAGCATGGTTTGGGTTGTGGCTCAGGCAGGTCACCAACTGCGAGCGCGCTCAATGGATCGGCGGGGTTAATAGTGCTTGCATAAACAGCCTTCATTGGCGCTCCTTCACTGGATGGTCTGCGAGGCACGTATCGTGCCGTTGCGACCATTCAACCACGTGAGCGTATGCGCAGTGTCTCGACACCCCGCAAATGCATACGCAAATGCACAGAAGTGGGAAACATTCGCGCGTGCTACCGACCGTAGGCCCCCATGTGGGCTAGGATGTCGGATTCGGAGCAATGAGAAAGGACCTTACAGCATGACGGGCGGTATTTTGCATACGATTCACGATCCCGCTGACGTCAAGGCTCTTTCTACGCCTGACTTGCACGCATTGTGCGATGAGATTCGAGCAACGTTACTAGCGTATGGGCATGCGCATGGTGGTCATATTGGCTCAAACTTGGGCATGGTAGAGGCGACGGTCGCCTTGCATCGCGTATTTGAGTCGCCGCATGATCGGATTGTGTTTGATGTGTCGCATCAAAGCTACGTGCATAAAATGCTGACGGGCCGCGCTGAAGCGTATCTTGATCCGGCGCATTTTGATGAGGTGACCGGTTTTACGAATCCGCAGGAAAGCGTCCACGACCAGTTTGTTTTGGGGCATACGGGCACGTCGGTGTCATTGGCGTGTGGTTTGGCAAAAACGCGTGACATGGAGCGTGCGGCTACGGGGCACTCTTCGATTGGCAATGTGATTGCGGTGATCGGTGACGGTTCGCTGAGCTCTGGGATTGCTTTCGAAGGATTGAATAATGCTGCAGCGCAGGGTGGCAATCTCATTATTGTGCTGAATGATAATGAGATGTCGATTGCTGGCGATTTTGGTGGCATGTATGGTCCGCTAGCACAGTTGCGCGCGTCCAACGGTACTGCGCAGCCGAATTTGTTTGAAGCGTTTGGCTTGGATTATCGCTATGTTGGCGATGGTAATGATGTGGATGCGCTTGTTGCCGCATTTGAAGAGGTGCGCGATATTGATCATCCGGTTGTGGTGCATATTCACACGCTGAAAGGTGCTGGTTTTGCCACGCAGCACACCAGTAATACTGGCAGTGTTGGCAGTACTGGCAATGTTTCGCATGATGAACCGTGGCATTCTGATCATTGTGATCTGTCTGATGCGGCACCGCATGCCGGGCAATGTGAAGCATCGCACTGGCAGACGCCCGACCGTGCGTTAGGCCGCCCGGATGATCCGCGCAAATATTATGGCAAGATGGCGATGGCCGCTTTGGAACCGCGATTTGCTAGCGAACCTGGTCTGGTGGTTATTTCGCCAGCTACTCCTGGATCGAATGGCATTACGCATGAGTTTCGCGAGCATGCAGGCGCGCATTATGTTGACTGTGGCATTACTGAAGCTCACGCGGTGACTTTTGCTGCGGGTATTGCGCGCGCTGGTGGCACGCCGGTTGTGGCGACCACGGCGTCATTTTTCCAGCGCGCCTATGATCAGTTCTTCCAAGAGATGAGCCTCAATCGTTCCCGCGTGACAGTACTGGATTTCCTGGGTGGATTATCCGGCTCGGATAATACGCATTCTGGCGCATATGACGTCATGATGTTTGCCAACATTCCTGGAGTGACCATGTTGACACCAACGTCTGGCGCTGATTTTCTTGCTGATCTTGCATGGTCAACGATGCCTGCGAATGCCAGTGGAGCTCCTGACGGTCCGGTGGTTATTCGCGTACCCGGTAGTGCGATTCTTGAACACGATCATCAAACTACGGCAGATGCTGGCAAGATCGCTGTGTCAGCTCCTTCACCAACCTGCGGTGCAAGCCGCATGCTCTCCTATCGCGTGCATCAGCGCGGCGCACAGATCGCAATCCTAAGCCTTGGTAACACGTATCCACTGGCAGAGCGCGTTGCGGAGCAACTCTATGCTGACAACCGCATGACCGCTACGGTTATCGACCCGCATCAATGCTCTACGTTGGACACGGACACGTTGGAATCATTGCGCGATACCCATCAGCTGGTAGTCACTCTTGAAGATGGCCAGCTTGAGGGCGGCTGGGGCGAGAAAATCACCGCATATTACGCAAATCATCGTGAGCTAGAGGCCACCCGCAATCCTCAGGTGATCAATATTGGAGCTGTCAAAGAGTTCACTGATCGCGTACCGCTTGACGAGCTTAACCACCGTTACGATCTAACGGTCGATGGCGTCCTCGCGCGCATTCGTGAAGCGTGGAATGGCGCAATACCCATGGTGATCAAACGATAATCACGCGGCACAAAACCGCCCAAACATTGAGGGGGATTTGCTCAAATCCAATGAGCAAATCCCCCTCAATGCGTTACTGATCGTTTTTAATCGCATCCAACGCTGGAATCTTCACCGCTTTATTGGCAGGCCCAAACCCAAAAAGCAAACCGATCAGCGTCGCGAACACGATCGCAAACACGTACAGCCACCATGGGATTACCGAATAGCGAGTTACATTGTCTCCGCCGGCAATCGCTTGCCACAGTCGCTGCCAAAATGATAATGATTCAGCATCGTTTGAAACGTATCCATACATTGACGCGAAATATGTCATGCCGATCAGATTGATACCCAACGATAGTAACGCGCTCAATAGGCAACCAATCACACCACCCAAGAAGCCAATCGCGCCAGCTTCCGCGAGAAACATCACGCGAATATCGCGCACATAGCAGCCGAGCGCTTTCATAATGCCAATCTCACGCGTGCGCTCGCTGACCGACATCACCATCGTATTGGCAATACCGATTGCGGCTACCAGTAGCGATACCGCGCCGATGCCTCCCAGAATAAGGCGAATCGAGCTCGTCTGTTCTTCCATTGTTTGACGCATATCCTCATATGAGGAGGTCTCGTAACCCATTGATTTGAGCTGCGATTCAACGTCTGGCACTGCGGAGAGATCAGCAGCCTTCACGTACACCTGATCATACGTATTGGCTTTCTTCACAGCAGAAGGATCGACTTTGGCAATAAGTTCCTTCATTGTTTTCAGATCCATGACCAAACCGCTGGATGTAGCGTATCCCTTGTTTTGATCTGATTTGGTCAAACCTGAAATGGTGAGCGTTTCGCTCATAGTGTCTGACTGTCCAGCGGCCCCGCTGCCCATACTGCCGTTCGTGTACGAGTCACCCTGATAGTTTGCGCCCGTGACGAGCGTTAGCCGGGTATTGCGAATATCGAAATACGGATCCTGATCTTCTGACGCTTCGCACTGGCCAGTCGCTTCGTTGTACGTGCAACTGTATGAGCCATCGCCACGATTGGCATAGCGCATTTCGCCGCCGCGCAACGTGTCCATAAAATCGTATGCAAGCCATTCACCAGCCATGACTTGCCCGTCCTTAAAGGGTTTATCACCATCGGCGATTTTGTAACCCATTTGGTCGAACTGCGTCATGTCAATGCCCATAATCTGCACGTAGTCAGCGATATATCGCCCGCCAGCGCCTGCTTTGAGCGTGGCAGTATATGGGAAATTCATTACGGGGGTCACGCCAATAACATCGTTCATCGAACGGAATGATTCCACAGCCTTATCGTCAAGTTTGACCTGCTCAGTACCTGAACTAGTATTGACCATGCCGCTACCAGACGTGTACACCGTGACGATCGACAAGTCACCCATTGATTTGAGCATTTTCTCGTTCTGCTCATTAATGCCTTGTGCGAGAGAGATCATTAGCACAATTGAACAGCAGCCGACGATCACGCCGAGCACGGTCAGGATTGTGCGCGACTTTCGCCGAAACAAGTTCTGCCGGCAGAGTCGAAGAATATCAGAGAATCTCATGCTCAGTTCCTGTCAATCACCTGCGTAGGTGCTTCGACGTTCGCAGCAGAAGACTCGCCAGACGGCGACGCTGCTGCAGAACTAGCGTCAGTAGAAGATGCCGACTCGCCCTTCCACTCGTCCCATTCTTCGTCGATTTGTGCTGCCTTCGCCTTCTTCTTGCGATGACGGCGTACCAGCACAATGCTGATGACAACGACCGCAATAGCCCCCAATGCGGCAAGCACCCACACCCACCAGGCAGCACCTTGGTTCACGGTTTCGTCAGGCATCACCATGCCGCTATCATCCGTGGGAGCCGCGTCGCTCGCAGTCACCGTAAGTGGGAACTCTTTTGTCTGGCTTTTGCCATCAGAATCCTCATACGTGACGCTCAGCTTGAGGTTCAATTCGCCAGCAGTAGTCGGAGTGAACGCGAATCCGATCGATCCGCTTGTGCCCGAAGCTACGTTGCCAATGTACTGTGTTTTAGCTACGGTTTCGATGTCATCGCCTTCGATTGACGCTTCTACATTGGCAATATCACCCTTGCCTTTGTTCACATACTCCATCGTGATCGTGGATTCTGTACCGACAGTCACGCCTTCCGGCGGTACTGGGTCATTCAGCTGGAAGCGGTCAGGTTGCGAAACCGGTACGGAAATCTTGATGTCACTGGAATTTGAGTTACGCGCCCCTGAATCCACGTATTCGTAGCGGAATGAGACGGTTACACCCTGCGCTCCAGATTTCGCGCCGGCGAGCGCTTGCATCGGCACACTTTGCGTATTTGAGCCGCCAGCTGCGAGCGAGTCGAAGTAGAACGTGTTGGTGCCGCCGGCGATAGCAAAGTTTTCGCCACCATCCACGGTGACAACCATGTTGCTAATCGCTACTTTGCCTTTGTTTTGGAAGGTGAACGCGAGCGTGAAATCACTGCCAGCGCTCACCGAGCCATCACCATACGTGAAGTTAGTGATGATGACATTGGGTACGGGGCCGGCGATTGGGGTTGTTGTTTCACTGGAGCCGCCCGCGGATGTTGTGCCGTTCGATGTGCCAGTATCGGCAGTCGTATCATCAGCGTATGCAATAGCTGCAACCTGTGGAATGGTTGCGTGCTGCGGCAGTATCGAAGCTGTTATTCCTGGCGCTACCATCATGGCTGTTGTGGCGAGCAGTGCTGCCGCAACACGCGTGAGTTGTGCGCGCGTTTTGGTTCCTCGGTTGGTCATGATGTTCCCTTTCTTCTCTGTGTCGACTTCTTCGCTGCACCGACGTGCTGTAACGGTAATTCGGCGACGAGTGTTGTGTTAGCGGATCATGCGATCGTTGATAATGCGGCCGTCAAGCAGTGTGACGATACGGTCCGCGTATTGTGCCATGTTGTCGTCGTGAGTCACGAGCACGATGGTTTGATTGAGATCACGCGCGAACGAGACGATCATTTCCATGACGTCAACTTTGGTTTTTGAATCAAGATTGCCGGTTGGCTCATCAGCGAACACTACTTCTGGTTTAGCCACGAATGCGCGGGCAATGCCGACGCGTTGCTGCTGCCCGCCAGACATTTGCGTTGGATAGTGTTCCAAACGATTGCCAAGACCAACACGTTTAAGAATGCTGCGAGCAATAGCCTCACGTCGTTCTTTAGGAACGCCACGAAACATGAGCGGCATGGCCACGTTTTCTACTGCGGTCAGGTTTGGGAGCAAATTGTATGACTGAAATACAAAGCCTAGATGCCGCTGCCTAAACGCTGCGAGTTCATGCTCGTCAAGACGCGAGATGACTACTCCCCTAATGCGCACTCCGCCATGCGTAGGTTTTTCCATGCCCGCAAGTTGATTCAACAACGTGGATTTTCCCGAACCGGATTCGCCATAAATACAGCAGATCTGCCCTTGTGCGATGGTGAGATTGATATCGGCGAGCGCCACCACGCTATCGTCAGCTACTGGGTATTCTTTGCGCAAATGCCGCACTTCAATGATTGGCCGCTTGGCCGATGTCGCTGTTAGGTGTGGGTGTTTCCCGGTCGCCATTGGCCTTCCCTTCTTGATCGTACTGACTCAAACGTATGGTCTCTCATCTTCTCATAGCAGTCTGTGTCATGGCAATCATGACAGCAATCCACCCCGGGGATGATTTGCCGGCACTGTATGTAAGGGAAGCGTTCAGGGTATCTCGGGGTTCACTCACGCCGGCATGTCATCAGCTCCACCCCCACCATTACAATATGTCGGGTTCGGCCCCGTAGCTCAGTTGGATAGAGCAACTGACTTCTAATCTGTAGGTCGCCGGTTCGAACCCGGCCGGGGTCACGCGTAAGCCCTTTGGAAATACAAGATTCCAAAGGGCTTGTTTCTTCTTTTTATCACTGTGTTGTGTGTCATCGAACGCCCTTGTAACCTCAAGCTCGAGTACTATGAGAAAGAGTACAGCCTACTCATATGGGAAGAAGGAGAGGGCATCACATGCGATTCTGTATACATTGCGGCCAGCCGCTTGAGCCGGGATCGAAATTCTGCACGCACTGCGGCGCGTCCGTTGATACGAGTACTCCTCAAACCTCGACGGCACCAACCATGCCGGGTGCAGTATCCGCATCTACTGTGCCCACTACTCCGAGCACGCCAACCGCTCCAACGACTCCAGTTGTACCGACTGCATCATCAACTACGCCGCCTTGGGCTGCTGCGCCAGCTACTCCGACTACGTCAGTCAATCCGGTAGCACCGCAAGCACCAAACGCTGTGCCACCAATGCCAAATTTTTTGCAACCAACTACACCGGCATCTCCAAACGGCGCACCATCACCGTATGCTCCTGCCAAAACGCAATCAAAAGGCAAAATTATCGGCATTGTAGCCGGCGCTATCGCAGCGATCTTGGTTATTGTCATCGTCTTGGTATGGCAAGGCGTGATCTCTGTTCCGTTCTTGGGTGACAAGCAACAGTCAGCAACGCAATCAGCAACCTCATCGTCAAGTACAGACGACACCTCAAGCAAAGCTAAAACACAAACCAAGAAGAAAACAGAAGCGAAAAAGAACAGTGATGCCGCTACTGAAGCGCAAAAAGCACAGAAAAACCGTTTAACAGCGAAATCACTGTCATTGATTACTGACCGTTACTCGTCGACTGATGTTTCTGTTTCTGCAATGTACCTCGGCGATGGTTCGAGTGCAGCTTCCAGCAACACCTCTTCTGCTGATATTGCGAACACGTCAGCTTCTCGCACACAGTTCGTCTCTGCCGGACTGTACCTGCCGGTGTACCTTGTCGCACAAGCTAATGGTGGTAGCGCGCTCGCTTCCGCACAAGACATGATGTCTACGATGAGCAACGATTCTGCCAACCAGGCAATCGCCGATTGCGGTGGATTCGATGCAATCAACCAGTGGCTAGCCGCTCACAGCTATGCTGATACCACGCTGGGCCGCAATTTCGGTGACGTGCAGGCCAGCAATGCCGGCTATGAGAACTACAGTTCTACATTCGACGCTGTGCGCATGCTCGCAGCAGTGGATGCTGCCGGCGCCGCTAACCTGATGAATGTTGATATCGCCGCTGAAGGAGTGACTATTCCAGCTGGCATGACTGTTCACGCACACCGCGGTCAGGGTATTAAAGACACGTGGAATTACTTTGCGATCGTTTCCACGTCTCATGGCAAGGCAGCGGTGGCGCTCGCTACTCAAAATCAGGGTAAGGAAACCGCCGCGCAAATCATGAGCGATGTGCTTGCCGATATTGACTCGCAGCTAGCAAAGGCTAACGAGTGAGTAGCGGTCGTCATGCCGCCCCGAGCGCGGCACGTCAACAAGCGCAGCGTTCGAAGCGCACACGAATCATCAGTGCGGCAATCATCATTGTGCTCATTGCCGCACTGGTGTTGGTCGGCGTCTTTGTTCGCCCGCTGATCACTGGCAGCACTGGCAAGCAGGCGAATAATTCAGCATCGTCTACAACTTCAGCGAGTAAATCTGCTACGCAGCACAAGCAGAAGACGAAACAGCAAGCCAATACTGATACAACGGACGCGTCATCTCAGGATGCCGAGACTACTGCGCCTGTAGATCTTGGTCAGCAGCGAGTGGACGCGGTTCGTCAAACTGTTGAATCAACGATTGCAAGCTACCCGGGCACGTGGTCTGTGTATATTGCCGATCTCGAAAGCGGCAAGGAAGCAACGATCGGGGATAGTCAGCCACTGGTCGCCGCTTCGCTGATCAAGTTGTACATTATGCTCGCCGTGTTTGATGGCATTGAACAGGGCACCATTACGGATACTGCGACAATAGACGCGGATTTGACGCAAATGATTACGGTGAGTTCCAATGATGCTGCTAACCGTTTGCTAGCAGTTATTGGCGGCACTCAAGGTACCGCGCAAGCGATTGCGACGGTGACCGATACCGCGCAACGTTACGGATTTACCGGCACTCAGGAACTGCGCGCACTAACTGGTATGGCTTCTGGCAATACGGTTGAAAACTGGACGTCGTCGTTGGATTGTGGTCGTTTTCTGATGAAAGCGTATAACGGCGAGTTGGTGTCACAGAATGCGAGCAAGCGTATGACTGATCTGTTGCTTGGGCAAACTCGTCGTTCGAAGATCCCAGCAGGTGTGCCAGCCGGCATACAAGTTGCGAATAAAACCGGTGAGCTTGCGGCCGTGCAAAATGATGTGGCGATTGTGTATGGCACGCACCCGTACGTGTTAGCAGTGATGGCCAATAACGTTGACGGATCAGCGGTTACGCGTATCTCCTCATTGTCTGCTGCTGTGTATCAGGCGTTTGAGCAGTAGTTTTTTGATTTCACTGGTCAGCCCCGGCGTCATCCTTCTCATATTCAAGGATGTCACCGGGGCTGCACTCTAATGCGTCACAAATCGCCGCCAGCGTCGAAAAACGTATGGCGGAGACGCGATTGTTTTTGATTTTTGACAGGTTGACGTTGGTGATGCCGACTTGGTCAGCCAACCAGCCTAATGATCGACCGCGTTCGACCATCATTCTGTCAAGTCTGAGTATGATCCGCCCACTCATAGCAGCCCATCAACTTCTTGTTCGAGCGTCATGCCGTATTCGAAGATGCGCGCGATCATCAGCAGAATAATACCGGTCATGACGAGTAGCCCGCTCATCCACAGGTTCCAGCTGCCACCTTTGGCAAAAATCGTGCAAAACAGCCAATCCAAGAGTGCAGCGGCAGGCGCGGCGATCAAGCACCAGCCGGCGCGACTCATGCGTTCAGATACAGTAGTTCGAAATGGTGTCAGTCCGCTTGTTCCATCCTTCCAGTCGCGCAGGCGTGCGCACAATGCAGCAATCTCACCGAAAGCGATCGCCAACAGCGCGTACACGATCGCATTGGTTACGCAGGATGCAATAACCGCCTGTACTAGCGGCGCTCCTGCCGTGTAGTGTTCCTGCAGATACACGGCGACGTCGAGAATGCTTCCGCGGACGGATAAAGCGAATGCGTCACCAACGTTGAGCTCGACTACACCGTAATTGGCATGAAATGAGCCGGGCATGATGATGTATGCCATCAATGTCACGACCGATACTGCGGCTGCTAGCCATAGGATTACGACGCCAATACGCGCGATCAGCAATGCTGCACCCACGCCGATATGCTCTGCGCGACCTCGCATGCTCGTACTGTTACTAGCGTTGCCATTGCTTGCACCCATGATGGCCTCCTTGCCGTCACCGGATCGTCGATCACAAGCCGGGGTGAATATGTACCATCATTATACCGCAGTTTATCGTTTGTCGATAAAACTATAAACGAAAACGATAACAGCTACGCGTGTTTTAGCCAACAGTATTGCCATACACCTGCGCTTGCAGATCCTTACGAGCCGTTTCCAACTTCGTGATCTCGCCAAGCAAACTGAGCTTGTCAGCCCCATCGTCCATACGCGCCATACGTCGTTTCGCTGCAGCAATCCGCCGCATATACCCCATATCCAGCAATCGAGCCAGCAATTCAGCAGCATATTGACGCTCAGCCGGACTCGCGGAACGCAACTGTACAGCAGCCGCGTTCCGCGTATCTTGACGCCCGCCAGCTACCGCACGGTCTTGATCTGAAGGCGGCAACGGTAATTGCAGCACAGCCAACTCGTTAATTACTGTCTGCAACGTCAATCCGCCTGCCTTATTGAGATTATGCAGCCACAATCCCTGCGGAGTATCAGCCGTTGGCAATCCGCCAGCCGCTTCTACTGCTTCAAACAGCGCACGGAATACCGGCGCAACAAAGGAGTTCGCATCCAGCTTCGCAAACATTGCTGGATCAACAGCCCGCGGAATCTGCACCAACGTAGCCATAAACTGCTGCTCGCAAATAAACACCGCGTCATCAATACGAAAATACGATTGCTCCCCAGCTTCTCGACGCTCCAACGCGCGCCGCACAGCCGGATTCGCATACGGATTAGCTGCATCAACGCCGACAGTGTTCATGGACGCAATACCACCGGCCACCATAGGAACGCCAGCACCATCCGCGCCCCCCGCGTTAAAACGACGCTTGCCAGCGTACGCGTCATCGTCACGCACATTCAACCGGCGACGAGCCGCAGTCACTTCGCGCCGCATAATATCAAGATCCACGCCAATACGCCGCGTTGCTTTGCGCGTATACAAATCCAGCAGCGAACGGTCACGAATCTGCGCAATAAGCGGCGCTACCGCTTTCACTGCGCCCATTTGACCAGTTGTAAACGCTGTATCAAATCGGTTAATTGCAGTATCGATCACAAAATCGTAGAGCGGCCGCGCTCCCTCAATCAGCGCACGCACCGCCTGATCACCACGATTAATGCGCAAGTCGCATGGGTCAAGATTGTCATCAGCCACCGCAACAAATGTTTGCGTCAAAAACGCTGAATCTAAGCCAAACGCATGCAATGCGGCTTTCTGTCCTGCCGCATCCCCGTCGAACGTGAACACAATACGCGAACTCAATGCTTGACCGTCGACTTTGAGCGGGCCGACCAGCTGCACCGCACCCAGTGAATCGTCCGCAATAAGACGACGCACAATCTTGGCATGCTCAGCACCAAACGCGGTACCACACGTAGCAATTGCAGTATCAACACCCGCCAAATGCATAGCCATCACATCGGTATAGCCTTCGACAATAACCGCTTGGCGTTTCTTGACAATGGCTGACTTTGCCAAATCAATGCCATACAACACTTGCGTTTTGCGATAAAGCTGCGTATCTGGCGTATTAATGTACTTCGCCTGAATCGTATCATCGTCGTACAGTTTGCGCGCACCAAATCCGAGCGTTCGCCCAGTCGAATCGCGAATCGGCCACGTCACACGCCCACGAAAATAGTCATAAATACCACGCTGCCCTTGGCGTGCAAGACCAGCGTCAAGCATCTCTTGCTGGGTAAATCCTTTACCAGCCAAGTAGCGCACAAGGTTATCCCAGCCTTGCGGAGCGTACCCGCATCCGAACCGTTCACAGTCCGCTTTGCTGAAATTGCGCCCGCCCAACAGTTTGCGCGCAGCAAGCGCTTCTTTGGTCATGATTTGCGACATGAAGAACCGCTGCGCTTCCTCATTCGCTTCGAGCAGTCGCGCGCGCTTAGAGCCAGCATGCTCGGGGCGTTTTACATCCTTGTCATAATGCAGTTCGATATGGTACTTATCCGCGAGCAGCTCTACGGCTTCACGAAAATCAATATTCTCTTGATGTTCAACGTAACCGAATACGTCGCCACCAAGACCGCAGCCGAAACAGTGCCATACGCCAAGCGTGGGGCGTACCGAGAAACTCGGTGTTTTTTCATCATGGAACGGGCATAATCCCACGAAAGTGCCAGTGCCTGAAGGCTTTAACGTAACAGAAGCAGATACGATGTCATACAGGTCCGCGGCAGCGCGCACCTTCTCCACGTCTTCCTTCAGTATCATTCCAGCCATATGGTTCAGCCTACCGCACGCGAGCGCCAGTATTGCTCAATCGCTCCATACCGCCACGCGCACAGCGCAATCTTACGCAATACCGCTCATTCAGCACAGGATGGAATGCAACGCGAGCGCCGAGCCATCGGTAAGCGAGGCAACTTGGTCAATGGCTACGCGCAACCGTTCGCCATCGTTCGACGCTTCCTCCCAATCCTGCAAGAACACGCTTTCCAGCGCATCCGATGGTCGCGGGGAGTCAGCCATGAGTACGTCGATGAGATCGTTGATAATCCGGCGTTCCTGCTGGTGGAACGGCTCGTGTTCACGCGGGGCCATCACGAAATGCACCGCAATACCTTTTAACGCCATGATTTCATACGCGGTTTCATCGGGAATAACCACATGCGCTGAGTATCGGGTTAATGGCCCTGCCCCGTACATATCGCGCGTGGCATGTTCTACCGACCAGGCGAATCGGCCAATGAGGTCACTGGTAATGTTTTTCAATTGGGCTAATGCTTGCCGTGAACCGTCAAAATGTGAGGGGAATACGTGATGTTTGCGCAGTCTTGCAAATGCTGCAATAAGACCATCGGCATTCCAACGGCCGCCGTACCAAGCGCGTGTTGATTCGACGATTCGATCAATAACGCGCGTATCAGCGAACGCGAGCGGATTACATGCGCCTGTGGCGATAGCATCTTCTACATCGTGCACACAGTAGGCGATGTCATCAGCCAAGTCCATGACTTGGCATTCCATTGGTTTGACGCCTTGTGGCGCATTGGTTTTCAGCCAACGGAATACTGGTTCATCATCTGGGTAGATGCAGAATTTGGTGGGTTTGGCACCAGTGGTTTTTGCCCAATGGGCAGCTTCGGCTAGGGTCCAGGGGTATTTCACAGCCGCGTCGAGCGAGGCGCGAGTGAGGTTCACGCCGGCGGGGCGGCCGTCTGGATGGAAGATTTTCGGCTCGAGACGCGTGAGCAAACGTACCGTTTGCGCATTGCCTTCAAACCCGCCGATATTCGAGGCGATGTCAGCAAGTGCTTTTTCTCCATTGTGACCGAATGGTGGGTGCCCTAAATCGTGGGCGAGGCAGGCGCAATCAACAATGTCTGGATCGCATCCGAGGAGCGCGCCGATTTGCCGGCCGATTTGTGCGACTTCGAGCGTATGCGTGAGTCGCGTGCGCGCAAAATCATCGGTTCCAGCGACTAATACTTGACTTTTCGCACCGAGTCGTCGCAGTGCCGAGGAGTGAATAAGTCGCGCACGATCGCGTTCAAACGCGGTGCGCGACTTAGATTTTGGCGGCTCGGGGGCCCAGCGCTCCTCATCGAATGCGGTGTATGCTTCACCGTTCGGTATTGTTTCGCGCATTGCCCCTCCCCCTGTATGCCGCCCCTCGCGTGTCACTGTATTGTCTGCTGATGGTTATGCAGCAGACGTGTACAGCACCAGCACACGTGCAGTAACGTACAACAACTTACAGCAATGATGCTGGATCAAGCTTGGCAAGATCATCAGGAGCGAGTACGTCGGCCGCGTGCTCGTACAGGCGCGGGATGCGGTTGCGCAGGCAGGTGAAGATCTCATAGCTGATCGTGCCGGCTGCGCGTGCCCAATCGTCGGCGGTTGGCTCCGCGAATTCTTCGCCGCGGCCCGGCCCGAACAGTTCAACCGTGTCGCCTTCGTGTACGCCGAGTTCAGCGGCTGAGCCGTGCAGGTCGACGATGAACTGGTCCATGCACACGCGCCCGGAGACGCGCAGCAGACGCGGGCCCTTGGTGGTCATGATGCGCACCGGGCCGCCTTCCTTCTCCACGTGCTTAGCGCCCTGCATATCGAATCCGGAAGCGGAGCGATGAATACCATCCGCATAGCCGAGCGGCACAATCGCTGTGCTCGTGTTATCAGGGGTCAAATACGTGCGACCGTAGGAGATACCGTGGCCAGCTTCCACGTCTTTAACCGTGCCGAGCTGCGCTTGGAGGGTCATTGCGGGCTTCAAATGCCAGTCGCGCGGGGTGCCCATTGCCGGGTCGGGCTCGTAACCATACAGGCCAATGCCTGGGCGCGTGAGTTCGAAGTGGATTTCCGGGCGGTTGAGCGTGGCTGCCGTGTTGGCCAAGTGGCGAATTTCTGGCGGAATGCCAGCAGCTTCCATACGCGCAGTGAATTCTTTGAACGTTTCGACCTGACGGTCAGTGGACGCTACGAATTCGGGTACGTCCGGGCTGTCAGCGACAGCAAGATGGCTCCACTGGCCGACAATGTGCAGCACACCTTCTTTGGCGAGCGGCACTAGTTTGGCGAGCGCCGCGTCAAATCCTGCGGGAGTAAAGCCGTTGCGGCCAAAGCCGGAGTCGACTTTGATATGCACGCGAGCGGGCTTGCCGAGACGGCGCGCGGCAGCTGCCACTGCGTCGATGCCCGGCAGGGAGCCAAGCGAAATGTCAATATCATTGGCGATGAGCTCATCGAACGGCGCATCCATGCCGTTGTATACCCACGTGAGAATATGGCAACGGTCAGCGCCAATACCGAGCTTGCGTAGCAGCAGCGCTTCATGCGATTGCGCAGTTCCCAGCCACGTGGCACCGCCCGCAAGCGCTGCGAGTGCGGCAGGAAGTAGACCGTGACCGTAAGCGTCTGCTTTGACTACGCCCATTACTGCGGTGCCGGAATGCGCTCCCCCAACAACATCCACCAGGTGACGCATGTTGTCGCGCAGCACAGCCAGATCAACAATCGCCTGTGCGGGGTACTTGCGGCGCGCGGCAACGTAATTGGCCTCGCCAGCCGGGGATGAAAACTGCAATTCTTCAGCTGCATTCAAAGTCATGCCCCTTATTGTGTCTCGGCATGATGACGAATCGGCAACGACATTGATATATCAGCCATACAACCCTAATATCCCACCCCTTGAGACGAAAATGCTCGTAACTCCACTTCTTGTCCATAGCCGAGCCATACACTTGTCGGCACATATTTGCTTTGCCGTAACTTTCATGCATGCGGCCACGCAGATGTTCTGATTCCCGGCGTTGAGGCGTGCCGGGGTCCCGGAAAACCGTCCGGTCCAGCCCATATCCAATCCGTATTGAGAGAAGACTCATGGATCTTTTTCGCAAAAAATCGGTGGATCAGCTGGTCGCTGAATCCACTCCGTTAAAGCGTACGATGCACACGTTTGATCTGACGATGCTTGGCATCGGCGCGATCATCGGTACCGGCATCTTTGTGCTGACTGGCAAGGGCGCGCTCACCGCTGGCCCGGCCCTTTCTGTTTCCTTCTTGTTGGCCGCTATTTGTTGTGGTTTTGCTGGCCTGTGCTACGCGGAATTCGCGTCGATGGCCCCGGTTTCCGGTTCCGCTTACTCTTACTCCTATCTGGCTTTTGGCGAGCTGATCGCGTTTGTGATCGGTTGGGATTTGATTCTTGAATACGCGCTGCAGGCGGCCACCGTGTCCGCCGGCTGGTCGGGGTATTTCAACAAGTTCCTTGAGGGCTTCGGCCTGAGCCTGCCGGTCGAGCTGACCGCCGCGTACGGCACCACGCCAGGTGTGACGACGTATTTCAACCTGCCCGGTTTTGTGATCGTGCTGCTGATCACGTGGGTGCTGTCGATCGGCATCAACCAGACGAAGAAGACCAACGACATCATGGTGATGATCAAGCTGGCGATCATCGTGCTGTTCATCGTGTGCACCGTCTGGTATGTGAGGCCGGAAAACTGGCAGGATTTCTCCCCGTATGGCATCTACTCGTTCCAACCAGGTTCGACTCAGCCGTACGGTATTGTGCCGGCCGCGTCGATCGTGTTCTTCAGCTTCATCGGCTTCGATGCGGTGTCTTCCTCCGCTGAGGAGACGGTCGAGCCGAACAAGACGCTGCCGAAGGGCATTCTGCTGTCGCTGGCCGTGTCGACCGTGCTGTACATCATCATGACGCTGATTATGACCGGTATCGTGCCGTACAAGGAGTTCGCCAACTTCATTGATGCCCCGGTGGCCGGTGTGATTCTTGAGACCGGCATGAACTGGCTCGCGTTTATCGTGAACCTCGGTGCACTCATCGGCATGACCACCGTGATGCTCGTGCAGTTGTACGGTCAGAGCCGTATTTGCTATGCGATGAGCCGTGACGGCCTGTTCCCGGAGTTCTTCGGCCATGTGCATGAGAAGTATCGCACGCCGTTCAAGGGCACGTGGTTCTTCGGCATCCTGACGGCGATCGCCGGTGGTTTCATCAATATCAACGTGCTGTTTGAGCTGGTGAACATCGGTACGCTGTCTGCGTTCATTATCGTCTCGGCCGGCATCCTGTGGATGCGCAAGACGCAGCCGGACGCGCACCGTGGCTTCCGTGCGCCGCTGGTGCCATTCACGCCGATTTGCGCGATCGTGTTCTGCCTGATTCTGATCGCTGGCCTGAACTGGGAGACGTGGCTGCGGTTCGCCGTCTGGTTCGGCCTTGGCCTGATCGTCTACTTCGCGTACAGCCGTAAGCGTTCCAAGTTAAACAAGGTCGAAACCGCCTGATCGCGCGGTAAGCATTTGCTAATAAAAAATGGCTTTCCATGAGTTATGGAAAGCCATTTTTATTTACCACTCGTGGCGTTGGTAAGCGATACGCGTTGTATCGGTCGGCCGGTCAATCAGTTGAATCAGTCCGCAGCGTGCGAAACCGCTGGTTTCGAGGACGTGCTGCATGGCTTTATTGTTGGGGTGGGTGTCAGCGCGAACGTTGCCGTAGTGTTTGAGAGCCCAAGCAATGCAGTCTCGCGCAGCGTGTTTGACGAGACCGGAGGATGCGATGCGGTGGATGGTGACGTAGGAGTCATTGTCCAGCCAAGCGCCGTCGATGTGCTTGTAGGTGGGGTCTTCGCCGGGGCAGAGTGCGAATTGGGCGAGGATGCGTTCGCGGCCGTCACTAGTGTCAACAAGCAGCATTGCGCGACGGTGAATAATGTCGTCGCGCACGACTTCGGGGCGCGGGAATGTGTTGCCCCATTGGGTCGGATTGCCGTTGCGAGCCATGAGCTCACGTGCGCGCGCATAGTTTTTTTCCATTTGCGGGTAGTCGCGCATGGTCGCGTGGCGGAATCGCCGTGTGGATGCACTGTCTGTCACCGGTCACCTCATGTTCGCGTTGTTCGCGTGTTGTCAACTGGCGGTAAGGCTATCACGCGCACTCGTCCAAGAGCGCGCAGATATCGTTTACCAGCTCGTTTGTGCGTGGCTGTGCTCAGCGCTCAGACGACCTTGCGTTCGAACGGATCGGAGCTAATGCCTTTGGCGAGAATGTCCTTGCACCATTCTTTTGCAGTGAACAGGCTGTGGTCACGGTAGTTGCCGCAGCTTTCGATCGTGGTGGCCGGCACATCATCCCAAGTGGCCTTATACGCAATGAATTCGAGCGATTCCTTAAGGGCTTTTGCCACGTCTTCGGTCGAATGCGTGCCCCAGGTTAGCAGGTGGAAGCCGGTGCGGCATCCGAACGGCGAGCAGTCAATATAACCAGGAATGCGTTCACGCAACAGCACAGCGATGGTGTGTTCGATAGTGTGCAGGCCAGCGGTAGGAATAGCGTTCTCGTTCGGCTGCACGAGACGCAGATCATAGTTGGAGATCACGTCACCATTTGGACCAGTTTGCGTGTCAATATACCGCACGTATGGTGCTTTGACCTTGGTGTGATCGAGTTGGAAACTTTCAACGACGGGTTTGTCTGCCATCGTGTGCTCCTTTCATGATATTGGCCGCCTGTGCCTGTATGCCGGCCACTGTTGTTCATTGTGCCACTGATACTAGTGTTTTACTGTGAGGCACAAGCTGCAGCGATTACTTCCATAAACCGTTTGCCATATTTTGCGAGCTTGCTCTCCCCCACGCCGTTAACTGCCAAAAACTGTGCAGTAGTGATGGGTCGTAACTGTGCCATGTCGCGCAGCGTACGGTCGTTAAACACCATGTATGGTGGCAGGCTATGTTCGCGTGCAATGGTTAACCGCAGTTCTCGTAGCTGCTGGAATAATGCTTCATCGTCATCAGTTGGCGTGAACGATCCGAGTGCCGTACCAGGTGTATCCGCTGTTTGCACATCACTGCCAGCTGCTGCACGCTGTGAAGCGGTACGCGTGCGCGCAGGTTTGCGCTCTATGCGTTTGATTTCATAATGAAAATCGGGGGCAACCGTTTCTGCAGCGCGCTCACCAAAACAGACGAGCGGCAATCGTCCTTCGGTAACAAACAAGAATCGGTCGGTAGTCATTTGACTGAGCACGTCACGTATGCGCGCTTCGTTCACACCGTCGAGTTTGCCGTAGCTTGGGCAGCGATCAAGACGACGTGAGAGAAGATCCTGTGCTTTTGATCCGCGCAGAATAGCAGTGATTTTGCCTGAGCCGAGGCCTTGGCGTACGGGAGTGCGCGTCGGTTTGCCATCGTCACCATAGTCGTACATGACATCGTGCACACAACGGCTAATATTGCGCGCGATATCAGTAACGTCAATGGTTTCGAACGTGTGGTCGCAATTGGTGCAGCCGCCTTTGCATCGTGCAGTCGCACCAGCAGTCACCGTCTCACCAAAATAGCGGGTCACATACGTGTGTAAGCAGTCAGTAGTGCGGCAGTATCCGACCATGCCTTCCAACAAACGCCGTTTGGAAGCGCGCACGATCTCCTGTTCCTCTGGAGTCAGGCGATCGTTTTCATAGTCGGTATCAAGCAAACGCCGGCGGGTCACAATGTCAGATTCGTTCCACAGTAGTGTGCATCGGCTCGCTTCACCATCACGCCCCGCGCGCCCTGCTTCCTGATAATATGCTTCGATCGATTCGGGCATATTGTGGTGGATAACATAGCGCACATTGGACTTGTCGATGCCCATGCCGAACGCATTGGTAGCTACTACTACAGGAACCCGGTCGGTTACGAAATCGCGTTGTGCTTTGTCGCGCACTTCTGCTGGCATGCCGCCATGGTAGGCGACCGCGATCGGCCCGTTAGCCATTGAGCTTGCACTGCTGCTCGCAGCGCGCAGTATTGGTACCGTGTGATTCAGTGAAGCTGCTAGCGCTTCGGTTTCTTTGCGCGTGGCGCAGTACACAATGCCGGACTCGTCCGCATGCTGCGCAATATATTGTGCGACCCATGCGGCTTTGCGTTTGGTTTCGATTTTGATGACATCGAAATACAGATTGTCACGATCGAATCCAGTGACGGTAACTTGCGGCGATCGTAAACCCAGCAGCGTTACGATATCGTAGCGAACGCGTTCGGTAGCAGTAGCAGTAAAGGCGGCAACAATAGGGCGAGTAGGCAGCGCCGCAATAAATTCACCAATGCCAAGATATGAGGAACGAAAATCCTGCCCCCACTGCGACACGCAGTGTGCTTCATCAACAGCGATGAGTGAAATAGGCACGCGCGTCGCAAAATTGCGGAATCGTTCAGTTTCCAACCGTTCAGGGGCTACATACAGCAGCTTAATATCCCCGCGAGCTGCTTGAGCGAGCACCATGGATTGCTCATCACTGTCTTGTGTAGTGTTGATGTAGGCGGCAGGAATACCGGAATCATTCAGCGCATCTACTTGGTCGCGCATCAGCGAAATAAGCGGTGAAATAACAATAGTCACGCCGGATAACAGTGTTGCAGGAATCTGATAGCACACGGATTTACCGGCACCGGTGGGCATAACGCCAAGCACATCGCGACCATCAAGAATAGCGTTGACTAATCCTTCTTGACCGGAACGAAATGCATCGTAGCCAAAGTATCGTTTCAGCGCCCCCAGCGCCTCCGCATGATCTGTCATGGTTCCCTATCATACGTGGCGCGTACGCGGTATAGTCTCATGCGTCCGGCCGCATGCATTGCAGCCGGACGCGCCTTCCCCCAAATCTTGAGTGTTGCAACAGTTTCCCCATAACTGCTGAACGCAACATACAGCGAATCAGATTGCCTTGAACGCCTGCTCAAGGTCAGCGATCAGATCGTCAGCATCTTCGATACCAACCGACAGGCGGATTAGATTCGCGGGCACTTCAAGCGTAGTGCCGGCCACAGAAGCGTGAGTCATTGCGCCCGGGTGTTCGATCAGGCTTTCCACGCCGCCGAGCGATTCAGCGAGCGTGAAGATTTGCGTTGCTCCAGCGAAACGCTTGGCTGCTTCAAATCCTGCTGCGATCTGCACGGAGATCATGCCGCCGAATCCGCCGTGCATCTGGCGTGCGGCGATCTCATGACCTGGGTGGGATTCGAGGCCCGGGTACCAGACGCGTTCCACCAGATCGGCCGGCTGCGATTCAAGCCACTGGGCGACTTTCATGGCATTGCGACTGTGCTGCTTGACGCGCAGTTCAAGCGTTTTGAGACCACGGATATCCAGCCAAGAGTCGAACGGCGAAGGCACTGCGCCGGCCGCGTTCTGCAGGAACGCGACAGCATCTTTCGTCTCTTCATCGTTGAGCACAATCGCACCGCCAACCACGTCGGAGTGACCGCCAATGTACTTGGTGGTCGAGTAGACGACTACGTCGGCACCGTCTTCCAACGGGTGCTGCAATACTGGCGAGGCGAACGTGTTATCAACAACGACCTTGGTGCCATGCGCGTGGGCGACGGCCGCGGTGGCTGCAATGTCGGTGATATTGAGCAGCGGGTTCGACGGGGTTTCTACCCAAATGTACTTGTACGGCTTAGCGGCGAGCGCTGCGGAAACAGCGGCAGTGTCGGTGATGTCCACTACGTCAAGACCAACGCCCCACGGTACGAATACTTTGGCGAGCAGGCGGTACGTGCCGCCATATACATCGTTGCCGAGAAGAATGTTGTCACCAGGCTTGAGAGTGGAACGCAGGAGCACGTCAATAGCAGCAAGGCCGGAGGCGAAGGAGAGCGCATACTTTGCGCCTTCGACGGAGGCGAGCTGCGCATCGAAGCTGTTGCGCGTCGGGTTGACGGAACGGCTGTAATCGTAGCCGTGGCGCAGGCCGCCAACACCATCCTGCTTAAACGTGGAGGTCATGTAGATCGGTGTGACGACGGCACCGGTGGTCGGATCGGGTTCCTGGCCTGCGTGGATAGCGCGCGTGGAGAGTGCAGCGGCGTTCAGTGCGGCGGCGTTGGTGGAGATAGTCATAATGGGGATTCCTTTCGGGGGCGAAATACTGATTGCGGGGATTTTCGGGGTTCGGGTTTGCGGGGATTACGGTTCAGGGATTGATGTTGCCGATGGGACGGGTTTTATGCGGGGCTTAGCCGTGCGATCGGTGGGTTACAGGTATTGTGCGACGAGCGACGGGCGCGTCGTCGCTTCGACGATGTCGCCGTAGCCGTGTGCGCGCATCCAGTCGTCGTTAAAAATCTTTTCGAGGTAGCTGCGGCCAGAATCAGGCAGCAGTACGACGACCAGCTGGTTTTCGTCGAGGTTGTTGCGGCGCGCGTATTCGATCGCGCTGGCCACTGCCATGCCAGAGGAGCCGCCGACCAGCAGACCCTCTTCGCTGGCAAGTCGGCGGGTCATCAGGAATGCGTCGTGGTCGTTGACTTTGACGATATCGTCGGTGATGGTCCGGTCGAAGGCCTTCGGGTAGAAATCTTCGCCAACGCCTTCGATGTCGTACTGGTGCACGTCAGCCATGCTGGGCGCGGAGTAGATGGAGCCTTCCGGGTCGGAGCCGATAACCTTGACTTTGCCGTCGGAGACTTCCTTCAGATAGCGTCCGGTGCCAGAGATCGTGCCACCAGTACCGATACCGGCCACGAAGTGCGTGACCTTGCCGTCGGTGGCCTTCCAGATTTCGGGGCCGGTGGTGGCGTAGTGGCTGGCGGGGCCGTTCGGGTTGTCGTACTGGTTGGGGCGGAAGCCGCCGGGAATGGTCTTGGCGAGGCGTTCGGCAACCTGATAGTAGGAGCGCGGATCGTCTGGGCCGGCGTCAGTAGGCGTGACAACGATTTCGGCGCCGTATGCGCGCAGCACGGCGCGCTTGGATTCGCTGACCTTGTCAGGCAGGGTGAAAATCGTGCGGTAGCCGCGCTGCTGTGCCACGAGTGCGAGTCCAACGCCAGTGTTGCCGGACGTGGGTTCGACGATTACACCGCCGGGCTGTAATTCACCGGAGCGCTCGGCCGCATCGATAATGCGCTCAGCGATGCGATCCTTGGAGGATCCGCCCGGGTTGAAGTATTCGACTTTGACGGCGATGGTGGCCTTGATGCCTTCGGTAACGTGGTTGAGTTTGACAAGCGGGGTGTTGCCGATGAGTTCGGACAGGTTGTTAGCGATGGTCATGTTGTTCTCGTTTCTCTGCTTTGCCGACTGATGTGGCTTGTGGTGATGAGTTTTTGCTGGAGTGATGGCTCATCGGTTGATTGCAGTTTGAAACGGGATTGCCCTGTGATCGTGGCGCTTGCCTACACGCTGTACGCCGTTTGATTCACTATTTGCACACTATCAGATACACATCGATGATCGATGTCATGGTGCAAAAGGGAAAAAATCCTATCTCAAGTTATGCGTTGTCAACCGCTCGCCAAGTGCCCGTTCATTGGGCGGCGTCGGTTAGCGACAACAGCAACACGTGAGATAAGTCATGGTTCATACCATACCACCCCCGTCAGCGCCGGCGTGTCGCGTATTGAGGAATGTACGCCGCAACTAGCGTTTCGCAGTACCCAGAATGTGCGCTTAACTGTTCTCCTGATTGGCATCAGCTACACCAGAGGCTTTTTACCGGTCTTACATTCCGGCGAGCGCGCCAACAAGCCATTCCTCACTGTCACGTACGTCATCATCATCTAATTGCGCATCAAGTTCAGTCGACTGCCCAGCATGGCGTTTGAACGCGCGCTCAACGGTTACGGGGTCTATCGGTTTGACCGCCGTTACACTGAGCGTATCGCCATTGATGGTCACATCGAGCCATGCCATAAGATAGCGCGCATTCTCGTGCGTAGCCCATCCCACAGCCTGCTCCCACAGTGATTGCGGCACATACGCCGGTATGCGCCGCTGCCGCAGAGTTCCATCGTCGCGGAACAGTATGCGTTTAATCGGATGACTGTCGATATCATCATCCACATCCTCCCGGTCCGGCACAAAGACTGGCTGCACATTAGGCAAGAGTTGGTCACCACGCACGGCAAGCACATTTGGATTGCGACGAAATTGGGAGATACGGCGTGATCTTGCGCGATTTTTGAACGCGGCGGCGCAGATAGAGAACACTGCCCATACGCATGCCAGCGCGATCAACACTGAGAACACTAGGCCGAATATTGTCGCCCACGATGGCGAGAAGTAAGCAGCATCACCGTGTTCAGAAACCCACATATGCCCTATGGCGTAATCAATGCCGCTGATTGCGGTAATGCCTATACACAGGACGACAAGCACGCCGACAACACCAAATATCGCGCCGAAGAACGTCGAAATACGATCTGCGCGTAACGATCGCGCCGCCTCCTCATGCGTGCCATGTATTACAGCCGGCGGAGTCAATACGTATGCCGATCCCCTTACCGATGCGCCTTCATCATTCATAGCACCCCTATCCTCGAATTCCATCATAGGAATGAGCACCATAGGGCACGACCGAGTTGACCTAAAATTCAACTTTTAATATAATTAAAAGTTAGTTTAAATATATTAAAAATATTTAGACTGTTTTGATAATTTTCTTGCAATCATCATGCATTGACCAACCTCGTAAGGAGGCCACACTATGGATACCATGCCACCTTGGATGGCCGACCTCGATGCTGAGGATATGGCCTTCATTAAACGATTCCTACTCGCCTCCGGGTCCATGAAGGAGGTCGCCGCACAATACGGCGTCTCCTACCCCACCGTGCGCCTTAGGCTCGACCGGCTTATCCAAAAGATCCAGCTTGGCGAGCAGATCGAACAAGAGCCGTACATCGCCCTGATCAAACGCTTTGCCGTCGACGACAAACTCGACTTCGACACCGCAAAAATACTCATCACCGAATACCGTAAACAGCTTAGCCAAGGAGCATCATCATGAGCATCTTCGCCCCGATCTCCATCATCATTTTTATTGTGCTCATCGCAGTGTGCGCAGGACTCATCTGGCTGGAATTCCGCCTGTCGCGATCCTCAAGCCGCTGGCTTGGGCTGATTCTGCCCGCAATCACACTGCTGCTTTCGCTGATTGCCGCCATCGGCGTGCTGACGTTCGCCATCCCCGATTCCAACGGCTATTGGCCGATCGCGCTGAACGCCTTCATCGCATTCCTCGTGTACAACATTCCAACGCTCGTGCTGGCCGGCATCTACCTACACGAACGTGACAAGATCAAGCGCCGCGAGGAACTTGCGCGCATGAACGTACAGGATCTCTAGAGAGGCCCTCTCGTCATCAACCGTTCGGCCTATGCTGTAAGTAACTTACACGGCCACAAACAACGAGGTGACTATGACCGTTCCCCAGCGCGTACTCGACATCATGCACACTCCCGGGCTGTATTTCTGCGGAGACCCGGAAATGGACGAGGCGCAACTCGCACAGATGAAAATGCTCCACGAGCTCAACGCCACCACGCCCGGCGATCCGCGCTGCAACGAGCTGTTGCACGAGTTCTTCGCCGAGTTTGGCGAAGGCGCGTACGTCGAGCTGCCGGTACGCGCGAATTGGGGTTGCAGCACGCACTGGGGCGCGCACGCCTACGCGAATTTCAATCTCACGCTGGTGGACGACGGCGAGATCTTCATCGGCGACCATACGATGATCGGCCCGAATGTGACGCTGGTGACCACTGGGCACCCGGTACGCCCGGATCTTCGCGAGCGCATCGCCCAGTTCTCCGAACCGATCCATATCGGCCACAACGTGTGGATCGGCGCAAACGTGACCGTACTGCCGGGGGTTACGATCGGCAACAATGCGGTAATCGGCGCGTGCAGCTTGGTGACGCACGATATTCCAGCGAATACAGTCGCCTTCGGCACGCCGTGCCGCGTAGTGCGCGAGATCAACGATCACGACCGCGAATACTACTGGAAGGATCGCCGTATTCCGGACGATATCTGACCACTTCCACTCCCTTCGCTTTAGGATGGGCGCACATTGACGCCGAACAGCACCGTGCGCCCATTCATAAGCAAGGAGCTTCCATGACCATCACATATACCGAGGAACGTAATTTCACCAAAGACCAAGTCCAGCGCCTGTTCCGCTCGGTCGGTTGGGTGTCTGGTGAATACCCCGATAAGCTGTATCAAGCGCTTATGGGGTCGTCGACTGTGTTTTCCGCGTGGGATGGCGAGCGTCTGGTGGGGCTTGTGCGCGCCTTGGATGACGGCGCAATGCTCGCCTACATGCATTATGTGCTGGTCGATCCGGAATATCAGGGGCATGGGATCGCCGGACACATGGTTACGATGATCCAAGAAAAATACCGCGATTTCCTGTACGTCGAAGTAATGCCGGAAGAAAGCAAGAATGCCGCCTTTTATCAGCGGTTTGGATTCAAGATCATGGCTGACGGTGTCGCTATGCAAACCGTTAATCCGAACTGGAAGCCGCAGATTGGCAGCGCGGCATCATCCCAGCATTGATGCCCCTTTTTCGCCCATATCTTCACATAACGGAACGCCGTCTTCACAGAGTTTGGACATTATTCACTGCAAATGTTGGGTTTTTGAGCGAAAACTGGAAGAATGAAAGGCGACGGCAATCGTCTTAGAGAAAGGGGAATCAATGACAGATCCCAATACGCCTCCGTACGGCCAGCCCAACGGACAGCAGAACAACAATCCTTATGGCCAGCAGCCTGCATATGGTCAGCCTTCCTATGGGCAGCCAGCATATGGCCAGCAGCCACAGTCGCCATACACTCAGCCATCTCAGCCACAATACGGTCAGCCCTATGGCCAGCCGTATGGCCAAGGCGCTCCGAACGCAAATGGACAGTCTCCGTATGGGCAGGTTCCGCCAACGTTCAATCAGAATCCGGCAGGTCCAGTGCCGCTGGATAAGCCATACTATGGTTGCTCATTCCAGGAAGCATTCATCCGCTACTGGAAGAAGTACATCGTATTCTCCGGCCGCGCTTCCCGCAGCGAGTTTTGGTGGTGGATGCTGGCAGCTTGGGGCATCAGCTTTGTGCTTGGCATTCTTAACTCGGCCTCTGACGACCATCTGTCTTTCTTGTCTACGCTCTGGGGACTGGCTACGCTCATTCCGAACATTGCGTTGACTGTGCGTCGTCTGCATGACATTAACAAGCCCACGTGGTGGGTCGCGGTATTCTACGGCGGTGCTGTGCTCGGCTTTATTTTGATAGCCGCTGGCGGTGGCGCCGCTGTGTTCGGTGGTATTAACAGCCTGTCGACCGGCGACTACGGTATGGCAGCCGGCGGTGTGATCGGCATCATTCTTGGATTCTTGGTAATTCTGGTGGATGCGATTCTCTACATCGTGTTCATGGTGAAGGGCAGCAACCCGGCCGGCGCTCAGTATGATGCGCCTGCTGGCAGCAACCCAACTAACCCGTTCGCGAACGGCAACCCGTTCAACGGCAATCCATACGGTGGCACCCCTAACCCGCCTACCACGCCGAGCGCGCCAAATGCACCGGTAACGCCGGCAAATCCGTATACTCCGGCTGCTCCGTATACGCCGAATACTCCAACTGCTCCTACGGCTCCGACCACGCCTACAACCCAAACCAACGGCAACGGCCCCGCTCCGTGGCAAGCACAGTAGTGCAGTAATCGCAATATTCCGGTACAAACACTGAAGCACGCATACAAATAACCCCGTCGATTTTGTTCGGCGGGGTTATTTGTATGCGTACATGAAAAATACTGGGGTTTGCCTGCGACTTCCCGGTTGCATGCGTTACGAAGTAATCCTGTTGGTGTTTTTGCTGGGTGGTGCGCTCCGGGTCACGCTCCCGGTCACGAGTACACGTGTGTGAGCGTGTTAACGTGTTTATTCGTGTACCTATCGGGTCTATTTATTTACTAGTGTGCATTTCCGGCTCATTCGTATACCCCCTTAGGGTTTTACATAATCCGTTTATGCACACTCTTGTGATGTGGAGCGTGACTAAGAGCGTGTGTGTTTTGGTGGGTAAATAGTTGAACCCCGGGAGCGTGTGCTCTACCGGGGTTCTTGCGAGTAAATGCGGCGGTGTGCTACTCTCCCACACTCTATCGGGTGCAGTACCATCGCCGTGCCAGGCCTTAGCTTCCGGGTTCGGAATGGGACCGGGCGTTTCACCTGGGCCATGACCGCCGCAAATCTTAACTTATCAGTCAACCATTATGGTTGCTGGCTTGTAGTGGTTTGGGAACCGGATAGGGGACGCGAGATCGTCATGTGAATCTGTAGTGTTCATTCTTGTCAGCAGAAGAGTAGTCATGCTTGAGTGAACCCTCTAATGAGGGTTTATATGATTGCTGTTTGACTATTAGTACCGGTCAGCTCCACCCCTTACAGGGCTTCCACGTCCGG
>NZ_QXGL01000024.1 GCF_003951095.1 Bifidobacterium goeldii | reverse complement strand
CCTGACCATCATTAACCACTCTCATGGACCCCAACACCAAACAAGCATCAAGGCGACAGTCAAACTGGCAATCATTAGACAAAAAGTAGTACAAACACACTCTTGAGTTCTCAAACCACCACCACACACAGAACCATCAAGAATCAACTCAGAGGAAGAATCTCAACCGCTCAGCGGCAGCGAATGAATAACTTACACGAACAGCAGCATATGCGCAAATCGCAATACGCCACAACATGCAAAAGCGTTGAAAACACAACGATCTATCGGCGTGTCGAAATTGCGTTCAAAACACGTCGTTACGCTCATTCTACGCTGCATCTGGAGGAAAAATAGATTCATTTCTATTTCTCATCGGCGTGTCGAACAATGTTCATCAAGTTGCAACGATTACTTAGGCAGCATTGCAGAGCGAATGTACATCGATACATAACAAGTATCTGGAAACAAGATCTAGAGAACAACTGAGAGGGAAAGCTTGTAGGCCTGTGTTCCGATAAGAGCTTTTATGTCACTGAGCATACGGTATATCAAAGGCACATACGATAAGAGCCCTCCAGGCATGTGCCAAGAGGGCTCTAGATTACGTCAATAGTGTATGCCGTCACAAACCAGCCAGTTACAAAGCGCAGTGGCAGTATCATCCGATTCAATACCGTGAATAGAGTAGAGAAGCTTGACGTATTGCTTAGTGTGTGTTCTTAGTTACTGGTGTGCATTTTCGGTTTATTGAGATGCCCTTTTAGGGTTTTATGTGATCCGTTTATGCACACTATCGAGGTGACGAACCGCATATACACACTTGTAATGGCTTGTTTCGAATAAGACCCACGTTCTGTCTATTAACCCGTTTCATGTTTGGGCTATGCGTTGTGAGTTGTTGCCGTGCCTCTTTTTGGTTGGTTTGTTGCTTAGTGTGCATTTCCGGCTCATTCGTATACCCCCTTAGGGTTTTGTGTGCTCCGTTTATGCACACTCTTGTGATGAGGAGCGTGGCTGGATGTGCGTGTGGGGGGATTGGAGGTGTGTGTTTGTGTTGGTATGAGTGAACCCCGGGAGCGTGTGCTCTACCGGGGTTCTGTACGGGTAATGCGGCGGTGTGCTACTCTCCCACACTCTATCGGGTGCAGTACCATCGCCGTGCCAGGCCTTAGCTTCCGGGTTCGGAATGGGACCGGGCGTTTCACCTGGGCCATGACCGCCGCAAATCTTCAA
>NZ_QXGL01000023.1 GCF_003951095.1 Bifidobacterium goeldii | reverse complement strand
GACGCTCCCATTACCGTGGTAGGTGGGTTTCATGAGAGAGTGGAACTTGTACGGGTCGCGGTCCCCGGTATGGCTTTTGCTCCCTGCCGTCGTTGTCAGGACGAACGGTTTACTGAGTGATGCCGCCGGGGTACCGGACGCGTGGTGACCGCTAATAGGAACCAGGACACCGGAATCGATTCTACCCGTTTAGCGGATCGTCTTCGTAATGTGGGTGCCGGCACCCGCGTCAGCGTCCCGTACGCTCATCAAAACGCAGAGCGGCGGGAGACGGTAATGAAGCGATTGGAATCATTGGGATACACGTGCGTGTTGGGCATTGATGTGGGCAAACGCTCCCACCATGCATGGTTAACGGACATGGACGGTACGCGATTGTGGGATGGTCCTGTTGCCCAGGATGAGCTAGCGTTGCGAGGCGTGTACGAGAAGGCCTTGGAATACGGGCGCACACTAGCGATTGTTGACCAGAGTTGCACGATTGGTTCCCTACCGTTGGCTGTGGCTCATGCCATGGGTGTGGATAGTGCTTGTTTGCCTGGCCTGTCGATGCGTCGGTACGCACAAATGTCACCAGGAAGGGCCAAGACCGATCGTGTCGATGCACGGTTGATTGCTGAATGCGCGTTGTCTAATCCCGGCACGCTGGTATTCACTGGTGAGAGTGATCCACGTGTCGAGGCCCTCGAATCACTGTCGGGATATGATGATGATCTGGCCGCGGATATGAACAGGCTTGTCAACCGGCTGCGTGCTCTGTTGCATACCTTGCATCCCGCGCTCGAACGCGTATTAGCCGGGGATGCGATCAGTAGTATGACGGCTTGTTTGCTCTTTGAACGCTACGGGGGTCCGCACGGGTTACGTCAGGCCGGGCGTGAACAGGTGACATGTTGGGTGAGCGATCATTTGCGTGCTGGTCTGACCTTGCCTAAGCGTTTGCTTGACGCGCTTGACGAGCAAACCGTCGAGGTTGCCCAGGATGGTGTGGATACTGACTGGATCATCAGGGATCTCGCTCGGCGTATCCGGGAGACCAAGCAGCAGCGTGAACGGATACGCCGTCGCATGCACGAGCTCGCTTCCCATGACGAGGAGTATCAGCTCGCGCTCACTATTCCTGGCATGGGGGTGCGTACCACGGTAGCACTGGTTACCGCGATCAGGAGTATTCATAACTTTCCTAACGCGGATCATCTGGCCTCGTATGCTGGACTGTGTCCCGCGCGCCGGCAATCCGGTACTAGTATCAGGCATGACGCGTCCAATCGTGGCGGTAATCGTAAACTCAAGCGAGCGCTTTACCTAGCAGCGAGTATCGCGATCATTCGTGATCCACGCGCACGCGCGTACTATCAACGTAAACGCGGTGAGGGCAAGCATCATACCCAGGCACTCCTCGCTCTTGCCAGACAACGATGCAACCTCATCTACAGCATCCTCAAACACCGAAATCCCTACCAATCACAACACACCACAAACTTGACACCAAGATAGGAACACTCAGTCA
>NZ_QXGL01000022.1 GCF_003951095.1 Bifidobacterium goeldii | reverse complement strand
GCCTTCTGCACGAGCTTCTTCTGAGCAGCAGCAAGAGTCTCCTGAGCTTCAGCAGTGTACTTCTGATCCGCAGTGGTAGAAGGCGGCAGCTTGCTGGTCTTCAGACCCTCAACAACCTTCTTGTACTCAGCGAAGGAGGCATCAGTGAAACGAGTGTCATCCTTGGTAGCGCCAGCGAAGCCCTTGACCTCAACCTTAGACGCAGTCTTCGTGTACTCGTTAGCAGCAACCTGCTCGTCAGTCAGGTAGATTGCGTAGAAGTTCTGATCGCCAGAAACCTTAGCTTCCGGATTAAGCATATCAGCCTTATCAGCTGCGCTAGCATTCTCATACTGAGCCTTGGTCACGAGGTACTTACCCTGGCCGTCAGCCTGAGTATTCCAGCCCTGGAACTGGTAACCCTTACGAGCATCAGCCTTCGGAGCGGACACATCACCGTACTTGGTGTCGGTGGTAGCCTTCACTTCAGTAGGAGCAGCAGAACCATCGTAGTTCGGATCGAACGTCAGCTTCACAGAAGAAGCCTTAGCAGTCCACTTACCATAGTACTGAACATCCCTACGCAGCTTAGCATTCAGGTTCGCAGCATCCTCATGCTTGCTGTCGGCAAAGAAGCCATCGAAGGTGTAGTCGTTCGTGTCAGACGGAGCAGTGAAACGCTTATTATCATTCACCGAAGTACCAGATACAATGAACAGGAACTTGGGAGCACCAGACTGCGCGTAGTTATTGAACTCGACCTTCACAGCAGAATTTGTGCCACTCACAGCCTTCACCGTGACCTTAGTCACGTCAGATGGAGCACCGTCCTTGTTGTAATCAGACAGAGTCACGGGCTGACCAGCCTTAGAGCCATCACCGTAGACAACCTGCCAATCAGCAATCGTACCATCGCTGTACTTATAGCCAGCCGGCTTCGTCAGATCATCAGAACGATCCACACGATACGACTTCAGTTCAGATGCGAAATCATCACCCGTTGCATTGGTCGTATCGTAAGACACCACAACCGGCTTCGCATTAGACGCGAACAACCAATACTGAGCTCCAGCAGTAGCGCCAGCCGGGGTAGCCAGATCGCCACCCTGAGCATCGTTGTACCACTGGTAAAGCTTATCCTCGTTCACGGTATCAGTCTGATACGGAACCTCCCAGGAAGCGAGCTTATCGCCCGATGCCAGCGGAACCGTAATCACATCGCCAGACTCGCCAACGGTACGGAAGTTAACGGTGAGCTTGCTATCGTTACCGAGAGCGTTGAAGGTCACCTTGCCGTTAGTCGTGTAGTGAGCGTACAGGGTCTTGCCAGCAAGATCCTTCGCATCCGGGTTCACAGCCTCGCCAGCAGTGCCATCAGGAGTGGTGTACCAACCAGTGAACTGACGAGTGGAGGACGGAACAGTGCTGTACAGATTCTCGAACTGCTCAGTAGAAGCGTTCGAATCCTTCAAAGTGATCGACGTCTTGTCATCAGCGAACTTACCGTAGGAGCCAGCGTTCAGCGTCAGCTCAGACGGGGTGGCTGCAGCGGCCGTGCCAGCGGCAACGCCCATCGTCGCGATCATCGCGAGCGAGGCGAGGCCGGCCAGAGGCGCGCGCCAAACCTTAGTATTTCCTGTCATCTTCAGGAACCTTTCTTTTAGGGACA
>NZ_QXGL01000021.1 GCF_003951095.1 Bifidobacterium goeldii | reverse complement strand
AGGTCGCACTGGCGAAATCACATGGTCATTACATGATCTGGCTAGCCAGGCTGGTGTTGACCTGCCAGCTGGACTGTAACGCCACCCCTTTTGTGACGCGGAGCGTGACCGGGAGCGAATCAAACAATATGATCGAATCTGAAAACCCTTGAAAATCAAGGGTTTTGCGTGATTAGCAATTTGTTTGATTCGCTCCCGGTCACGCTCCGCGTCACGGCGTAATATATCGAAAGGCAAAATCGAAACGCTTAGGCTGGAATATTCTGGTCGGGCGATATGGAAAGGACACATGTATGAGCAAGCCGGCATCCGCTCCGACGGTGATCAGCGAACTAGCGGGGGATGAAGAAGGTATTACTCTGTTGATCCACGCGGGTGCTGGCAGCCGTGGCAAGCACAGCACTCCGGAACGTCGCGCTCAGGTTGAAGCTGATTTGCAGCGCGCACTGGATGCCGGTTATGAGCTGCTCAAGCAGGGTGCTCCGGCTCATGAGGCAGTAATTGCGGCTATTCACGTTATGGAGGATGCGCCTGAGTTCAACGCTGGCCGCGGCGCTGCACTGACGAGCGACGGCATTGCTCAGATGGATGCCTGCCTGATGACTGGCGACGGTGAGGTTGGCGCTGTTACTGGCGTGAGCACGGTAAAGAATCCGATTGATGCGGCTCGCGCGGTCAAAGAGCAGACGAAGCACGTGATGTTTGCTGACCCCACTGATGATGAGATCGCTGATTGGGGTGTTGCTACGGAACCTAATGATTATTTCATTACTGAACAGCGTCGCCAGTCGCTGGCTGAAGCACAGTCCGGCGGTGACGAGTGGGAGAAGCATGGCACGATTGGCGCTGTAGCTCGCGATGTGAATGGTGACATTGCGGCAGGTACTTCTACCGGTGGTATTACCAACCAGATGCATGGTCGCGTTGGTGATTCCCCGCTGCCGGGTTGCGGCACGTATGCGAGCAACGATAGCGTGGCAGTGTCCTGCACGGGTATTGGTGAAGCGTTTATTCGCGTAGTCGCGGCTCACCAGGTTGCTGACCGCGTGCGCTTCGCCGGCGAAAGCCCGCGTGCTGCTGCCGGCGATGTGCTCGACGATGTTGCCGCTCACCGCGGCGATGGCGGCATGATCGTCCTGCCCGCTCACGGCCGTGGTGTTATCGCCTACAACAGCGAAATGATGAACTTCGGCTACCGCAGCGAATCAGGGAGCAAGGTAAGGGGCTGAGCCGTTAAAAGAACAGCCCGGTGGGCTGTTCTTAGGCTCAGCCGAGCGACGACAGTCGCGAGGAAATATTGAGCGCCGACCTCCGGTCGGCTCCGTAATTGCAGCGTAGGCGAGCATTACGGGGATATTGAATCGCGCTGTCGCGCGATGCTGTGTTGTTTGTGCGTCACTGGCGTGCCGCAAACGCTCCCTCAGTCACGGCCTACGGCCGTGCCAGCTCCCTCAGCCGAGGGAGCCAAGGCTCCGCCAGCGTGTGTAGTTTGCCGCAAGCACACGCACTGCCGTATCAATGGTGCGGTAGCCCCGGCTCCCTCGGCTGAGGCTGAGCCGTGAAACAAACAACCCAGCGGGTTGTTTGTAGGCGAAGTGAGCGGCTTTGCCGCGAAGGCTCTGCGTTAGCAGAGCTGGCAGCCGTAGGCTGACTGAGTGTTCCTATCTTGGTGTCAAGTTTGTGGTGTGTTGTGATTGGTAGGGATTTCGGTGTTTGAGGATGCTGTAGATGAGGTTGCATCGTTGTCTGGCAAGAGCGAGGAGTGCCTGGGTATG
>NZ_QXGL01000020.1 GCF_003951095.1 Bifidobacterium goeldii | reverse complement strand
TTGGGAGCCTGTCCCTAAAAGAAAGGTTCCTGAAGATGACAGGAAATACTAAGGTTTGGCGCGCGCCTCTGGCCGGCCTCGCCTCGCTCGCGATGATCGCGACGATGGGCGTTGCCGCTGGCACGGCTTCTGCTGCTGAGCGTTCGGTAACTCTGAACGCTGGCACTGGTGCTACTTATTCGGATGGCACCAGCAGCTACACGCTGAAGGATAACGATTCCACCGCTAAGTTCGAGCAGCTGTATGCTAACCTGCCGACTCGTAGTGGCTACACGTTCACTGGCTGGTATGCGAAGGATTCGAAGACTGCTGTGTCTCCGACCGACGAAAACCTGAATGGTCAGACCCTGACTGCTCACTGGACTGTTGACGGCAAGGTCATGTTCACGCCGGCTGGTGCTGCATTCACTAAGGGCGACGGTATCACCCCTACCGTGGAGTACGTCAACAACAGCGGTAACAAGCAGTCCCTGCCTGCAAACGGTAGCTATGAAGTGCCGGTTGCTTCTGGTGATGTTCTTGCTGATTGGCAGGTTCCGACGGATACGGATCCAGCCGATGGTGACCAGTACGAGTGGTACACCACCGCTCAGGGTGGCGCAAAGGCTGATGTAAAGAACCTGAAGGCCGGCTCCACTGTGTACCTGCAGGTGACTCAGTTGGCTGGTCACAAGGTCAGCTTCAATGCTACCACTGCTTCCAAGGATGACTTCGCTGGTTCTACCGACCCCGTGCGTGTAGCCGACGGCGCAAAGCAGTCCACTGTGGCTTTCCCGGAGGGCTATTACTTCACCACTGGTGGCTCTCAGAAGAAGCTGGCGGCGTGGAATGCTTCCCCGGCTTATGACGAGAGCAAGGGCATCAAGGCGGATACTGAGTATACCGCTGCTACTGGCACGACCGTTGCTCACCTGGTGACGTTCGAGAACTATGACGGCAAGGGCAATGCCAAGACGCTGGTCGTTAAGGATGGCACCACCATCAACAGCGTGAAGCGTTTCTCTGCTCCGAAGAGCAATGATGACGCCAAGTTCGATGGCTTCTACACCGTTGACGCTAGCGGCAACGTGACTAAGGCGAAGGCTGATCTTGATTCCGTCATCAAGGCCGATGTTACCCTGCACGCAAAGTGGACTCCGGTTGCTCAGGATGTGACCGTGTCCTTCGACCCGTACTACGATAACGCTCCTGCTCCGGAGACCCAGAAGGTCAAGTCCGATGGTTGGGTTTCCCAGCCGAAGACCCCGACCCGTGCGGGCTACGTGTTCAAGGGTTGGAAGTACACCAAGTCCGATGGTCGCACCACGGTCGAGGTGAAGAAGGCTGATCTCGATGACTTCTTCCCAGTGAAGGTCACCGAGCTGAAGGTCGCCGACAACAAGGCTTCCTTCCTTGCTACGTGGACTGAGACCGATAAGAGCGCTTACGCTGATGCGAAGGGTGCCGTTGACCTTACTCGTGATCAGAACGAGTACACTCGTCAGTCTTGGATTGAGTACACGGATGCCTACAACGACATCACTGATGGCGATGGCGAACAGTCTGATGGCTCGTTCAATGGCTCTGACTTCGATTACGATCAGGCTACCAAGGATCTGAAGGCTGCACAGAAGAAGCTCGTGCAGAAGGCTGACACCAAGATGTACGTGCTGTACAACAAGAACAACTCCGACCACCTGTACACGACCTCGCTGGACGAGTACAACGGTCTGGGTAAGCTCGGCTGGAACGCTCAGGGCGTGTCCTTCAAGGTCACTCTGAACAAGGCCCCGTACTCCGCCGCCATCTACCGTGTGTACAACCCGAACTCCGGCGAGCACCTGTTCCTGCAGAAGGGCGAGGCCGCTAACGCTGTGGCTCATGGCTGGACTTACGACGAGCCGAGCACGGATCAGACTCCGTCCGATCTTCCGACCGGCTGGAAGGATGGGGATCCGATTCCATTCTTCTACACTCCGCAGAATGCGACCACAACGCTGAACCGTCTGTTCAACCCGAACGCACGTGACGCTGGTTCTCACTACTACACTGCTAACGCTGGCGAAACCAAGATCTTGGTCGGCTTCGGCTGGAAGCTCGAGAGCGCTTCTGCTCTTAAGGTCGCCGCTAAGTGATCTAGAACAGATACGGCCTGAGCCATATCGTTCATAAATGCAAAGTAGGGTCTCACACGGATTTCCGTGTGAGACCCTACTCGTATATATGTCACACCATCAATGCGACGACAATGGCATTGTTAGACTCAGTCTAACTTGTACACAGCCTTACCTGCGAAGTCCCACTGCCAGCCAGCCTTGACCAGACCAGCACCCTCGCCTTGCTCACGTAGACATGGGACGCCTGCTTGGCGGTCGCGTTCGGGTTGAACACGCGGTACACGGCGTTATTAGTGCAGCATGGGTTCACAGTCTCGGATCATTTTGAATCTATGCGTAATTCGTGCTCGGTGCAGAGCTCGTCCTTGAGATGGCCGTTGAATAAATATCAAAAAAGAGGGTTTTCGCAGTTCCTGCGAAAACCCTCTCGGTGGCTTATGAGCTTTGTGTCGTATTAACGACTAGGCTCACTCAGCCTTGAAGTTGACGGAGTCAAGCTTCCAGCCCAGCTTGACCAGGTTGTTAGCCTCAGCCTTGCTGGTGGTGTAGTGGTGGAAACCACTGTTCGGGTTGTACACACGGTACACAGTCTTGGTAGCACCCTGAGGAGCAAGGAACTGGTACTCGTTGTCAGCCAGCTTGCCATCCTGGTTTGCATCGTCGTCAAGGTTCCAACCAATGCTGGCCAGGTACAGTGCTTCACCCTTGCTGGAGGTCAGCAGGTGCTCACCATTGTTCGGGTTGTACACACGGTAAACCTTAGTACCAAAGGCCTGATCCTCGGTGTAGCCATCGTTGGTAGCAGCCTTGAAACCGATGCCTTCAGCATGCCAGCCGAGCGCCACTACGATCTGCTGCTCCTTGAGGTTCTTGGTCAGCAGGTGGTCGCCATTACCGGCGTTGTAAGCACGGTAGATCTTGGCATTGGCCTTCTGCACGAGCTTCTTCTGAGCAGCAGCAAGAGTCTCCTGAGCTTCAGCAGTGTACTTCTGATCCGCAGTGGTAGAAGGCGGCAGCTTGCTGGTCTTCAGACCCTCAACAACCTTCTTGTACT
>NZ_QXGL01000002.1 GCF_003951095.1 Bifidobacterium goeldii | reverse complement strand
ACAAGGTTGTTGCCGACCGTTACAACAGTGTGACCTTCGGCACGGAGGATGATGGTACCGCTCGCGTCGTCCATGTGTCCGCAAGCCTTGGCACTGAGCTGCACAGCGTGTACAACCCGAACACTGGTGAGCACCTGTACGCGTTCGCCGGTGAGGCTGGCCAGCTGGAGGAGAAGTCCGGTTGGATCGATGAAGGCGGTAAGTTCTTCACCGTCCAGAATGGCTCTGCTGGTGTGGTCCGTGTGTACAACCCGAACACCAACGGTCCTGCTCACGTGTACACCAACGGTGGCGAGGCTAGCGTGCTGGCCGGCCTCGGTTGGAAGATCGACAACAACGCAAAGCCTGTGTTTGCCCTCACTGCTAACAAGTGAGAATGATTAACCGGTAAGGTTGATCTGTAATAGGGAAGACAATTCCTGCCGTAATGGCAGAAATTGTCTTCCCTATTTTGTCGTATGATGGTCCGCGCAGAATATTGTGGTCGTGCTGTTGCGCGATTTAACTGCCGGGAGTACATAACGGGAGAGCATTGTGGGGCGACGACATTCTCATCACGATAAGCATTCTTATCAGATTGAGATACCTGTCGGTGGTCCATTAGGTCTACTACCTAGGCAAAGTATTCGGATCGTGCCCATAGCAGTGAATCTGATGTTTATTCCAGCCGTCACGGCAGCGATTCTTGCTACGTGGCTGAGGCTGGTTATGTCATTGACATTGCATATGTGGTATGCGCCAGAACAGCGTGCTGATGACGCGTTACTGATGAGTTATTCTTCTGACTCGTACACTCAATCAACTGATCCATATCGAATGGCTAAGAACCAAGCGTACGGCATGTTCCTCAGGCTGGTTTCGCATAGCGGGATCCCCGTGGACGTAGTGTATTTCCTGTTTTGGCTCATCGCAGCTTTAATAATGAGCTTCGCAGTGCATGCGTTTTTCCATAATCGTTGGCTTTCTTTGTTTGCTTACGTTTACATATTATGGAATCCGATTGCTTTTGAAGATTGGTCCGGTACGCGCGTGTACCGCAATTCGATCATTGCTCCCTCGCTGTTTATTTTGCTTGCGTTATTGATGCTGTATCTCATTATTCGCATGCCGTTACTAATTCATACGCATCAGCAGAAGGACAGTTCATCTACTTCTTATATTGAGAAAAGCATGCCGCTGATAGTAAGACTGGTGGGCTGCGTTCTGGTCCTACTACTCGCTGTTCTAACTGGTGTTTGGTTTGCATTCATTTACGATGTCAAGGAAGACTCGTTCTGGCTTGTACCCATGCTGATATTTATCGTGTTGATCAAGATTGTTCAATCCTTGGTATCAGCACGACGTTGGTGGGCTCGACTATTGGTCGCGGTGCTCTGCCTCACCCCGCTAATATCAACCTACGTATGCTTAGAGACTCTACGTGCAAATAATGAGCGTGATTTCGGTGTAGCGCTACTCAACACACGTACTGAGGGCGCGCTAGCAGAGTTCATTGGATACTTGTATATGGTAGACAGCAGCAAACAAACACCGAATGTGTGGGCGCCCGCTGATTCGATAGAACAAGTATTTGCAGTGTCTCCAACACTGTCGCAGTATCCCGAAATGTTTGAATATATTACATCAGAGGATTATGCGTCGCCAGACATTCAAGAGAGTCCAATTCTGGGTGACCTGATTTCTTGGCAACTAATCAATGCTGTAGATGCCACTATCGGCATGAACAATCAACGTACTGTGCAGCGTGTATTTGCCAAAGCTAATAATGAGATACGCCAAGCATTTAACACTGGTGAACTACACAGAACGAGCAAGATTATGCCGGTTCAAAGTTTAGTGCCGCGTACTCGCCAACAAATTGAGCAACTCATCCAGCCAACCGCAAATTTGTATATGGACACACTGCTGCTCAAACGTGGCTATCATGTCACAGCGCATCGCAACATGATCAGTAGTAATGCATACAATATTTTTGGATTATCTCAACTCAATATCGACGTTGACAATCCCAACCCGCAAGTCTTTGACTGGTTCACTTTCCGGGATGCACGCCGAACAGCAAGCAGGATAGTAAGCACATACCGCACCGTCAATATTGTACTGATAGTCATATGCGCGATGGGATTGGTTACGTCTATGATCGCCGTCATCCGCGGCCGTTGGAAACCGTTAGCAAATATCGGTCTAACAGCCTGCCTAGGTGCTTATGCGTTCGTTTATCTATTCGCTATTTCATGGTTCACTCAATACGTGCACCGTTACTATGTAACGTTCTTCTACGCCTACGGGCCCGCTACAGCTTTACTAAGCACAGGAATACTCATTGGCGTTGGAGCACTGATAACCAGTATTCGTGGCTTATACACGAACGCTACGAAATAGCAAAAAGGCTGTTGTAATTGCCGTATAGGCTGCATTCTTGAAAGTTAGATGCTTCCACCTAAACATCCCATTAGACCAGCGAGAGCACTACCTCCAGGTTTTTCTAGGACGGTACTCTAATTGTTCTAGCGTTATTAGTGTTCCAGCGTATGGTGTTATCCAAACTAGCTGTGAACCTATGCGCAAAAATTGAGTTTGCGTTCAGTGTGGGACTCGTCCTTGAGATGGCCGTTGAAACAAATTTAAAAGTTTCCGCAGTGTGGTTAGTAACCGCTTCTGTTGTGAAAAATACAAACGAAAAGGGACATCCGGTAAACCGGATGTCCCTTTCTGCTACTCAGATGTCAACAGCGTTCTAATGCTCACTTGCTGAGGGTGAACACTGGCTTGGCGTTGTTGTCGATCTTCCAGCCGAGGCTTGCCAGCACGCTAGCCTCACCACCGTTGGTGTACACGTGGGCCGGGCCCTGCGTGTTCGGGTTGTACACACGAACCACAGCGGCGTCACCATGCTGAGAGGTGTAGAACTTGATGTCTTCCTTCACCCAGCCGGACTTTGCCAAGACATTAGCCTCGCCCTCGAAGGTGAGCAGGTGCTCGCCAGTGTTCGGGTTGTACACGCTCCACACCGCGGTACCGAGATTTGCGGAGACGGAGTCGTAGATGTACTTGCCCTCATCATCCTTCACACCGGTGTTATAGCTGTTGGAACGCGCAGCAACGACGTGGTACTTGACGCCTTCACCCTTCCAGCCAAGCTGAACCAAACGAGTGGCCTCGACCTTGTCAGTGGTGAAGTAGTGATCACCGTTGTTCGGGTTGTACACGCGGTACAGATTCGTGTTGCCGACCTCGACGAGCTTTGCCTGAGCGGCGGACAGCTGGGAGATCAGAGTCGAGTACTCGTCCTTGGTGTAGCCACCGTTTGCGAGCTCAGCCTTCTTGGCGAGGTAGTCCTCGTAGTCGGCCTTGTACTGCTTGTAAGAGTCAGCAGTGTACCAATCCTGATCATCGCCCAGGTTCTCGTTGACCTTGGCCTCAAGCTTGGTCAGGGTTTCCGGATCAGCCTTCGTCCAAGTAGCCGTGAACGTCTTGCCAGCAGCGATAAAGTTGGTCTTGTCAACATCTTCGCCGGTGCTGATGATGTAGCCCAGATCGCCAGAATTGTTGATGCTCAGCTTCTTGCCGTCGAGCAGTGCGTCAGCGCCCCAAGTGAGTGCATAGCCGTCACGGGTGAAGGCCGGGAACTTGAACGTGTCGCCATCCTTGAACCAAGTGTCAACGACCGGCTCCTTGCCGTAACCAGGATCGAACGTGACCTTCACCTCAGACACCTTGAACTGTGCGTACAGGTCAGTGTTGGCGGTAATCTTGGTGGAGAAGTCGAACGACTTCTTACCAGCCTGATCGGTCGTCCAGCCGGAGAATACGTACTTTTGAGAGGCGTTGGCCTTCTTGGTAGGATCAGCAGGCTTGGTGGCAGTGCCGTTCTTCACAACATCCTGAGCGTCAGGCGCCTTGGATTCATCCTTAGACTCATCCGTGTGGAACGTGACGGTGAAGTACTCGGACGGAGAGACCGCGTACAGCGTGGTAGGACCATCAACCTGGGTATCCTTGGAGAACAGGTTGCGCTTGTCGGCGGCCTTCTTGGCCTCGTCGGCGGTTGCGAAACCAGCAGCAACCCACTTCTGGCCGCCCTTCTCGAACGTGGCCTTCGGCAGATCCTTGCCGTACTTCTCACCCTTTGCGGTCTCGACAACCTTATTCTGAGCCTTGCCGTCAATCTTGACAGTACGGCCCTCGGACCAGAAGTCAGTGTTCGAGAACGTTACCGTAGTAGAATCCACATAGCCTGCAGTCAGCAGCAGCGTCCACTGGTTCTCATTCTGCGACCAAGTGGCCTTGCCGGACAGGTCGGCGGTTGGGTCGACCTTCTCGCCATCCGTCGTGGAAGTCCAAGACGACAGCAGACGACCATCAGTCGCGCTACCGTCGGTCGGCAGCTGCCAAGATGCCAGCTTATCGCCAGACAGCAGATGCCAGCTCGTAGAAACCGCGTTGAGTGCATGAGCGGTCTCGCCAGCAGCGTTGGCGAAGGACACAGTGTACACATCCTTCGCGTTGTTGTTTCTCAGACGGCCGTAATGAGCAGTCACGCTCGTGGCCTTCGTATCCGGATCCGTGTACACGGCACCTTTGTATTCGGCGGCTACAGCAGTGCTGCCGTCATACCAACCAGTCAGCGTGTAGACGGCATTGTAGTCAGCAAGAGCGGACTTAGCGGCATTTACATCGGCCGCATCCAGCACATCAGCAGTGCCGCCGTCCGTGATGGTGACCTGCTTTTCGCTGTCGAACTTCACACCCGCAGCCTGAGCACGATCCTTGTCGAACTTCAGATTCACGCCATCCACGTTGAACGTGAAGGTCTTCGGCGCCGCAGCGGCCGTGCCAGCGGCAACGCCCATCGTCGCGATCATCGCGAGCGAGGCGAGGCCGGCCAGAGGCGCGCGCCAAACCTTAGTATTTCCTGTCATCTTCAGGAACCTTTCTTTTAGGGCTATGGGTTGCGCCACTGGCTGGCCAAATCAAACACAGTATTAATGCATCCCGCCTGCCATTCAGACACGTTTGGACACGATGGCCGCGGTTCGTTCGGCGTCTACTGCGTCAGCGACTTGCCCAAGTCGTTCCGGGAACAGGAATCCATAAATATCCAAGGTCAAACTGGCGGAAGAATGGCCCATTTGCCGCTGGAGAATCTTCACGTCAGCTCCGGCTTTAATGGCAATCGCAGCGTAGGAATGCCGCAAACTGTGCGGTGTTAGGCCCTCTACATCTTGTAAACCTGCGCGCGCTACTGCGCTATGCCACACGCGCCGGCGCCAATTATGATCGTTGATATGCCCACCTTTGACCGCTTGAAACACGTACGCGGTCTCCGGTTTGCCTTTGATCAATGCGCGCAACGGTTTCACTAAAAACTTCGGGAACGCTACCGTTCGCGGCCGCCCAGACTTTGGCGGTCCCAATCGTTGCGTTTTTGCACTGTTTTTCCAAGTGCGGCGCACGCGAATCTGCCGTTTTGCTAAATCCACATCGCCCACTTGCAATGCAAACGTTTCATTAATGCGCATGCCAACATAGCTTTGAAATCGTATAATCAGCCCGTCCAGCGGCCGCCCAACCTGCTCAGCGGCATCGGCTAGCGTCTCAATCTCATGAATATTAAGGAATACCAAGTCCTTATATTCAGGCTTCGGAACCTGCGCCTCGCGCGCGGGATTCTCCACTAAATAGCGCACTTTCACTGCATAATCGAGCACGCCGGCAAACACCACTTTGACAATACTTTTAATAGAACGTGGTGAAAGCGGTTTGGGCTCATGCCGCCATCGTAATTCTGCTGGATATTCGCCAGTGCTCAGTTCACCAATCCACCGCGCCACATCATCGTGCGTAATCGAGCCAATCGGCACATCAGCCCACTTCGGATTCACATACACGCGCAGCTCGCACTCGTAACGCGCTCGCACGCCCTCGCTCACATTGTTTTTCGAACGCAGCCACATATCAGCCACATCTTTGAATTTGCGTCTCGCATCATTGGGATTCGCATAGCGGCCGCGCCGCACATCATCCTCCATTGAGGCTTGGAACGCCTCTGCGTCGGTGAGTTTTGCAAACGATTTCGAATGCTGTTTTCGCGTTGTGCCCTCGATCGTGTACCAGCGGCATCGCCATCGCTTACCTGAGCCAAACCGCGTAGTTTTCCAACGATCTGGCACTTGCGCGGCGAGAGGATTTCGACTAGCTGCAAGCGATCGCTTCGCTGAAGCTGGGGGAGGAGTGCCATGGTCGGATTTTAGCCACAGATCATCTATCCAAACGTTTGCCATATTGCATACCTTCCTTGGCGGCTGTGCTCATGCGAGTGCAGCGTAAACCGGCCGCGAAAATGCGCGGTTGTATACACGATAGGGACACGATGGCGCATTGCACGGTAACGCGCATATTTATCCCCCCGTTGCGCTTGTCGCCATACGTTTTTTGATACGCTCTTCGTACGTTCCAACTTCAATGATGAAGAGGGGAGAAAAGTTATGCGTACTGCATATGGCAAAAAGATTATTTCGGCCGTAATAGCACTAGCAGTAAGTGTTATTCCAATGGCGGCAGCATCGCAGACCGCGCTGGCTGAAGATACTGGCACTGTAGATATGCTGCGTTTATACAATCCGCATACTGGCGAGCATTTCTACACGGCGGATGAAAATGAGAAGCGAACGCTTACCATCAAAGGATGGCAGTATGAAGGCGTTGGCTGGGTTGCACCGGTTCGTTCAAACACTCCTGTGTACCGACTCTACAATCCAAACGTTGGCGATCATCATTACACCATGAACGCTGGCGAGCGAGATTCACTCGTTAGAGCTGGCTGGCGCGATGAGGGCATTGGGTGGTATTCATCCGACACGAATCGTGCGTATCCGCTTTACCGTCAGTACAATGCGGGCGCTACTACTGGTTCGCACAATTACACAGTGAACCTTAACGAAGCACAATCGCTGATTCGTGCTGGTTGGCGTGATGAAGGCATTGCATGGTATGGCGTTGGCCCCGGGCGAGCGGCACCAAACCCGGATGCTGAAGCGGAGCGTATTTTGCAAGGTATTGCTGATAAATGTTGGCGTCGAGACGGTCCGCAACAACAGCTGATATGCGCTGCGGAAGCAATAAACCGGTATACGGAAAATGCGACGTATGCTATGGAAGGGCCAGATTATGCGTACCCGCGCGGACTGCTAGTGATGGGTGTATACACTTGCGCTGGCACTGCATCGTCTGCAGTTCGTGTCGCGCAAATGATGGGATACCCGGCTACGCATACCAACATGCGACAAAACACTCATCAGTGGGCTGACGTTATCGTTAATGGAGAACACTGGATTATGGACCCGTATGCTCCTATTGCCGCAAAGAAAGTTCCTGGCAGCTTTGACTATCCGATGTGGGATTGTGATGACAACAGTTGCTGGTTAAACGGTTGGAGCGGTGGAAACCCCGCGTACTGCAAGGGTGAAAGCGGGTGCAACGCTTCCTTCACCACTACTATCTATTAACACAAATTGGGGTGGCATCAATCTTGAAATTGATGCCACCCCAATTTGTGTGCTACTGCTATTTATTACTTGTTGACAGTCTCACTGCCCAACAATGTAAAGTTGCAAACCGCTGTTCACGTTGTAACTCCACGTGCCGGTAAGCCCATTCCACGTGAAACTCTTCTGCATAGGTTGATCTTGCTTCGAGTCGATTTCTGCAGTTACATCAGCAGGAATTTGCAATTGCTGAGCTACACAGTTAAAAGTCTTGAAGTCAGATTGTGAGCCAGACATGAGTGTGAGTGACTTGGTAGCCTGGTCAACAATCAGCGACTCCTGTGCTGGATTTTCCGCATTGAATGTAGTGTGCGGGTTGCACACAGAATCGGCCTGCTGCAAGGCAGTAGGAATGTCAGTAGCTGCCGGCTGTTCCTGCTGCGTTTCTTGTTGATTGTCGGTCGGCTGCTCTTCGGACTTTTCCGATTCCTTCGAAGCGGAATCTTTTTCCGTCTCCTTCTCAGTCTTCTGTTGAGTCTTCTGCTGCTCGCTGGCGGTCGGCTTTTCCGCTGGAGTTTGTGCAGAACGGCTGCGTGAAATACCGAATGCGATTCCCGCGATGATCAACGCCACTGCGACAACAGCGATGATAATCATAATGATCCTTGGCAATGAACGATTCGAAGAATTGTGCTGAGCCGCGTTCATAATGGACTCTTTTCTCTGTTTCTTCTGGACGATCTCTTACGAGCATCCAACGTTGGATACCGTTATCAATAATGCTAATTCAAGAACATTGCAACACAAAGAGGGCGGTTGCAGACGGTACGCGGATACATTAGTCGTCTACAACCGCCCTCTCTGCGCGCATGTGTGCCGCCGATCAGACGAACGGACGCAGTGCGCCGCCCGGAGTGCCATACGCCCACAAGCTGTTGATACGCACCGCAGGCACATTCGCTTCGATAATCTGATCATTGCCCAGATAAATCGCGATATGACCCGGCCAGTAAATCAAATCACCACGCTGACGCTCATTGAGCGAAACATGCTTAAAGCGACTATCCGCAGCCATATTGTTCGCATCATGGCTATGCCACGGGTCATACCAATGGTTCGTCGGATTGTACTCATGCAAGTCCATACCCGCCGCATACAGCGACTGCATCACCAAGCCAGCGCAATCAACGCCAACGCCCGGCTGCAGCGCGTAATCCCACACGTAACGCGTGCCAAGATAATCGTACGCGCGGCTAATCATCGCCTCGATAGCCTGCTCACGCGTAGCACTCATCGAAATACGCGAAGGCGAAGCATAGCCAAACATGCCATTCGCCGGCACACCCACATCGCACGAGCTCACCTGGAAATACTGTGCAGGGTTCTGCCAGCCCTTCTTACCACAGCCAGCCCACGTCAATGTGCCGTGCTGGAAGTCCTGCGCGCGGCCCTTATTCCAGTCGTGCTCCTCGTTAACCGGGTAGCCGAGCGGACCCACCTCGTACCCTTGCGCTATATATGCGCCAAGAATGCCTTCGGCTACGGTCTGTGCTCCGGTTTGTGGTGACCAATATACGTAACCGCCTTGGAAGTGCTGCGAGGCGCCGCCATCGCGTGGACTTCTAATCTCATCACTAGTTGGATACCCAAGTCGTCCGGTTTCCCAGCCGTTCAGTTTCCAATAGTTTTGAATGCCATAGGCTGTAACGTGTGCACCGGTGGCCGCAGACCAATGAATTTGTTGCCCGCCTTTAAAGGATTGTGAGAAACCGTTGCGGAGCGTTCGTACATCGGATGTGGGGGCACCGAGTTTTCCATTTTCTCCACCAAGGGATATCCACTTCGTATAAATGGCGCCACTGATACCAATAACTGTATCGCCGTGTTGATAGGTCACTCCGCGTTGGAACGTCTGCTTGCTACCAGATGGTGTGTCCTGTGCGGGAGCAGTTGGACGCCCAAGTGTAGAGTGTTTGCTCCAATATGAACGTACCTGATCGCTCATATCAGCGATCTTCTCAAAATTCCACTGCTGCGCGCTAGCGCCATTAACGGTATAAGACTGTACGTTCACGCCATTTCTCGTCCACCCCTTATACACATCTAGTGCGAGCGGATGGTCGCCGGCAATCGCTGAGCGTAAGACAATATGCCCGTTCTCGCTGAGAGCGATCCACTTCTGTGCGCGTGTGCCGTTACTCTCCCATTGATCTACGTTTGCACCGGGTGCGCTACTGCCGGCAGAAACATCAAGAACCTTGCCAGAACCCACATTTATGAGAGTGAGATAGCCGATGGTGTCTTTGACAACCCTCCAACGCTGCGCGGAAGATGCGTTATCTTGATAGATCTGAACGTTTGCGCCATTTGCATGGCTGCCGCCAGAGACATCAAGAACGAAGTTAGTATTTATTGCTGAGGAAATTGTGTACTCGCCTTCAGCAATTGCATCCTTATTAGCAGCTGCTAGATCATCTAGCTGTTGCTCTGAGATCATGCTTGCATTTTGTTCAGGCTGTGTCTGATTCCCAGCGTTATCGGTGGCATCGGAATCGTTGTCTGCCTGTGCATTCGGCTCGTCAGTTGGCTGGCTATCTTGTAGATCCGTCGATGTGCTGAGAGAATCAATTGACTGATCACTCCCGCTGGGGTTGCCATTGTTAGGAGCATCAGATTCAGAGCTGTCCTGTGTGGACTCCGCATGGTTGTTGTCTGTACCACTAACGTTGTCAGTGGCCGTGGAATTGTTTTGTGGCTGAACCTGAGCGTTGGACGTTGTTTGCAGCTCGCTAGATTCAGCAGCTGAAGCCAAGGTTGGTGCGCACAACGAAGCTATGAGAAGCGCTGTGGTTGAGACAGTGGCTAGAGTGCTGCGGAATGCGGCTGTATGACGCATGACGTGTCGCATGAATCCTCTTCTTCCTCTCGTGGAAACCGTTACTATCATGCGGTTCAAAGGCGACAAAGGGGGTGCTTCGCGTCGCATTGTTCCGAGAGATGAGAAAAGCGGCCTGTTCACTGGGAACAAGCCGCTTATGACTTAGCTACTCGACTAAGAATCAGCGCGAATGACGCTTGAGATACGTAAACCGATTCGCATCCAAAATGAATGCTTTGCGATCGTTCTTAGCGATTACGTCAAGGATGATGCCGGTAACAATAAGCAGCAGGCCTGCGATCACCAGCATTACTGCGCCAATCAGCGTGGGGAAGTGGGTGACCAGCCCGGTGTGCACGAATTCGACGGTAACCATGCCGCACAGTACAACGCCGATGAGTCCGATGACCATGCCAAGTCCGCCAAAGAACGGCAGCGGCTTGTATTCGCGAATCATACGGAAGATCGTGCTCATTACCTTAATACCATCGCCAACCGTATCCAGCTTAGAAACCGAGCCTGCTGGGCGGTCACGGTACTGAATCGGCATCTCATACAGTCGCAGATTGTTGTTCAACGAGTGAATCGTCATTTCCGTCTCGACTTCAAAACCGCGCGACAGTACCGGGTACGTCTTGACGAACGAGAACGAAAACGCGCGGTAGCCGGTCATAATATCGGTCACGTGTGCGCCGAACAGACCGTTAATCGAACCGCGCACGAGACGATTACCGAAGTTGTGGAACGGACGCTTGTTCTCCTGGAAATACGTGGAGCTCAGGCGATCGCCGATTACCATGTCATAGCCTTCAAGCACTTTCGCAACCATTGCCGGAGCAGCATCCGCCGGGTACGTGTCATCGCCGTCGGCCATCACATACACGTCAGCGTCAATGTCCTCAAACATCGCACGAATCACATTGCCCTTGCCCTGGCGCGGTTCTTTGCGCACGATCGCGCCTTCCGCCGTAGCAATCTCAGCCGTGCGGTCCGTGGAATTATTGTCATACACGTAAACGGTCGCCTGCGGCAGTGCCTCGCGGAAATCGCGAACCACCTTGCCAATAGTGATCTCCTCGTTATAACAAGGCAGCAAAACGGCAACAGTGGGCTCGGTGGTTCTCTCAGTCATACGCTTCAGTGTAACTATGTCCGTGCACAAGCGGGTAAGATATTTGAGAACTGGGCGAGCCGATAGCATGAAATTGCTATGACAATCAATGAGGTGAAGAAATGGATTCAAAGCGCCGTATGCTGTGGCGTTATTGCATTATGACGGCGATTTTGCTGATTCCTAATTTGCTCTGCTTATTTTTTGCGTGGCCGGGTTTTATTCAGGCAGATCATCAAGCAACTATCGCAAACATAATTACCGGTAATCCTTCTCAGTGGCATTCGCTGGTGTGGGGCTATCTGGCAGTACCATTTATGTACTTCACACCATCGTATGGTTTTTACGGATTTGTACAGATTGCTTATTTCGTAGTTGCCGTAGTGTTTTCTCTTTATCGCTTGGAACGAGCTGGTCTACTTTCTGCAAAAGCCAGCATAGTGGCATCGATATTTTTTGCGTTGTTCCCGACGTTCCTTATGTATAACTTGTTGTACAGTTCTGATCTCATTTTTGCGTACACGTTGTTGCCGCTTACTGTGATGTTGATTGAAATATCTATGACACGTGGAGAGGCACTGCGTCAAAATTGGTTCATCATCACTTTCGGACTGTTATTGCTTATGGCATTTGAATTACGTAAAAATGCCGTTCTGATTGTGGTGTTCGTTTTCATCATTTTTGTATTGCGATATTCCAAGATCCGCGCTCGGCTGGCTGTACTGTTTGCGGCGATTATTGTGATGATAGCTGCTTTCAGTTTTCTGTTTGGTACGGTGCTGCAAGCTCGTCCGTCCGCTTCGCAAGAACTGTTGTCAGTCCCCTCTCAGCAGATAGCTCGAGCCATCTACGATGGCGGTGATATCCCTGATTCGGCAGGTGAAGTTATCTATCAAATTCGCAGTAAGGAAGAGTGGAAGAATCGCTACGATCCCATTACAGCGGATCCCGAAAAAATGCACACTGCTTTGACTGTGGACTATGTTAAGGCATGGTTTGAAATTGGAATTCGTAATCCGAAATCCTATATTCGTGCGTATCTTGACCTGATGTACCCGTTCTGGCGAATTACTCCGGACCCAGGCAGCATTATGATTGGCATTGATTTCGCTAATCATGATGGTTTTACCATAGGTAAATGTAAAGATATTTGCAGTAAAGAATACTTAGCCCAGTTCCCGAATACAGAAACTGCGGCACAGCATTGGTTCGCCAGCCAGTATTACACGTATACGGGTTCGCATTTCCCATTGGTGGCAGATGTAGTGAATTATGTGCTCTTTAATCGTGCATTGCCATTGTGGACGATGCTTGTGGGCTTGTTCTTTGCTATTCGCAAGCGCATGGTTACTGATTACCTGACTGTGACCGTCCCGCTGTTTGCCACACTGATATCGCTGTTGTGCTTTGCACCGGTTCCTATGTTCCGTTACGCTGCCCAGATGTATTATCTGTTGCCGGCAGTCATGGTTTATCTGTACCGGATGAATCACGGTGACCTACAGTCACAGAAGCCACGCGCTAAATTACGCGGAGCGCATCAGACGGCAGAATAACAGTTTCTGAAGTTTAAGTAGATCAGGGGCGGTGAGTTATTTCTAAATAGCTCACCGCCCTAATCTGTGTGGATGCCCCCACCTCCTATTACGATGGAGCGTATGGCTGAAGAAGTGTTTACTCCCCATAACATCATCGTGACCGGTGGCTGCGGCTTCATCGGCTCGAATTTCGTTCACTACGTCTACAACAACCATCCCGACGTGCACATCACGGTGCTGGATGCGTTGACCTACGCGGGCAACCTCGAGAACATCAAGTCGATCCTCGGCGACCGCGTCGACTTCGTCCACGGCAACATCTGCGACGCTGAGCTGCTCGACAAGATCGTGCCCGGCCACGACGCGATCGTGCACTACGCGGCCGAATCGCACAACGACAACTCGATCGCCAACCCGGAACCGTTCCTCAAGACCAACGTTGAGGGTACGTTCCGTCTGCTCGAGGCTTGCCGCAAGTACGATGTGCGCTACCACCACGTGAGCACCGACGAAGTGTACGGCGACCTCGCGCTCGATGATCCGGCAAAGTTCACCGAGGAGACCCCGTACCATCCGTCGAGCCCGTACAGCTCCACGAAGGCTAGCTCCGACCTGCTCGTGCGCGCCTGGCACCGCACGTTCGGCATCCGCATGACGATCTCGAACTGCAGCAACAACTACGGCCCGTACCAGCACGTCGAAAAGTTCATTCCGCGTCAGATCACCAACATCCTCGACGGTTTGAAGCCGAAACTGTACGGCAACGGCTCCAACGTGCGCGACTGGATTCACACGGAAGATCACTCCTCCGCAGTGTGGACGATTCTGACCAAGGGTCGCCTGGGTGAGACGTACCTGATCGGCGCAAACGGCGAGCGCAACAACCTGACCGTGCTGCGCGACATCCTCACCGTGATGGGCAAGGATCCTGACGACTTCGACTGGGTGAAGGACCGCCCGGGCCACGACCGCCGGTACGCGATCGACTCGACCAAGCTGCAGACCGAACTCGGCTGGAAGCCGGTGCACACGGACTTCCAGAAGGGTCTCGAGCAGACGATCGCCTGGTACACCGAGAACCGTGCATGGTGGGAGCCGGCTAAGGCCGCGACCGAAGCCAAGTACAAGGCTCAGGGCCAGTGAACGCTGTAAACGTGTGTATATGAAAACGGCCGCCCCACAAGTGGGCGGCCCCTATAAACACGGTCCAGTGTAGTAAGGATATTTCGATAGTGCAAATCCAAGATGATGACGTTGCGCGACTGTTCAGCTCTGCGCGTCTTAAAGTGTATCGGGATTATGCGGTCAAGATGCTGTCAACCGGTACTGAGAATGGCGTAATCACCACGGCGACCTTGGATTTGTATCGATGGAATGTCAATATGTCGGCGACGATTATGGGATACGTTGCGTATGTAGAAGTTTTTGTTCGCAACGCTATCGATATGCAGTTGCGTCAATGGCTGCATGCCCAAGACGCCGTGCGATTAACAGATTGGATAGATATTGATTATGTCGATCCATTGAACAGAATTCGCCATTTATTAAATGGAGATGGTCGAGACCATTTAGAAGAGGCACGCGTTTCAGCTTTACGCAAGCAGCAGTCATGGCGTTCTGATCGTGCTCATCCCCGGCATGGTGATTCGGTTAATCGTAATGATATGTTTGCTCAGTTGACTTTCGGCGCTTGGGACGGCATGCTGCGCCAGGCTGGAAAAGATCCTGAATTGGCAGCGGTTTTGATGAACGCATTTCCGAACATACGTAACGCATGGGCTCTAGAGGAGCGGCGCATGCGCAACGCAAGACTTCCTGGTTCCGATACAGATGATTATATGGATCGTTTACGGAGAGAACTAGCAGATCGGCTGAAAAGCATTCGACTCGTTCGGAATCGTGCCGGCCATGAGGAAAATTTACTTAGAGTTGAATTCTCTAAGGTGCGTCGTGACATGTTGTTTGTGCTCGGCTCTTTAGGTGATGATTGCATCCGCTTAGCATTACCGGATTTAGCTGAGCCATTGAAGCGCGCGAACCCCTGCCAAGTTTTTGAACAGTATCAGTGAAATTAAGATTCGAGGTCAATCATGGATTTTGAAAAGGAACTGAAGGTCACGGAGACGAACATTCCAGGCCTGCTGGTGTTCGATCTGCCGGTGCACGGCGACAATCGCGGCTGGTTCAAGGAGAACTGGCAGCGCGCGAAGATGACTGCGCTGGGTCTGCCTGATTTCGGCCCGGTACAGAACAATATTTCGTTCAACGCCACCAAGGGTGTGACGCGCGGTATCCACGCGGAGCCGTGGGATAAGTACATTTCGATCGCCGCTGGCTCGATTTTCGGCGCGTGGGTTGACCTGCGCCCGGGCGAGAGCTTCGGCCAGGTGTTCACCACCCGTCTCGACCCGTCGAAGGCGATCTACGTGCCGCGCGGCGTGGGCAACAGCTTCCAGGCGCTCGAAGACGGCACCGTGTACACGTATCTGGTGAACGCACACTGGAGCCTCGAGCAGAAGAAGACCTACACGTTCGTGAACCTCGCGGACCCGGAGCTCAACATCCAGTGGCCGATTCCGCTGGAGGAATCCGAGCGTAGTGAAGCTGATCTGCACCACCCGATGCTCAAGGACGCCAAGCCGATGGCTCCGAAGCGCACGCTGGTGACCGGCTGCAACGGCCAGCTCGGCCACGCAATCCGCGCATACGCGGAAGCACACAACCTGCAAGGCTTCGAATACACCGATATCGACGAATTCGACTTCTCTGATCCGGCTGCGTACGACAAGTACGATTGGAGCCTGTACGGCACGATCATCAACGCCGGCGCATACACGGCTGTTGACAAGGCCGAAACCGCAGAAGGCCGCCCGATCGCATGGAAGGCGAACGCTCAGGGACCGGCTCTGCTGGCTCGCGTTGCCAAGGATCACCACATCACGCTCGTGCACGTCAGCTCCGACTACGTGTTCGACGGCACGGTCGAACAGCACACGGAGACTGAGAACTTCGCGCCGCTCGGCGTGTACGGCCAGACCAAGGCCGCCGGTGACATCGCCGTGGCAAACGCGCCGGAACACTACATTCTGCGTTCCAGCTGGGTGATCGGCGAAGGCCACAACTTCGTCAAGACGATGATGATGCTCTCTAACCGTGTGGCAGACGAGAACGACGCGCTGAACCAGGTGACCGTGGTCGACGACCAGTTCGGCCGCCTCACGTTCACCAAGGACATGGCTGAAGCAATCTTCCACCTGCTTGACAGTCACGCCCCCTACGGTACCTATAACCTGACCGGCTCCGGCGCGGTCAAGAACTGGGCTGAAATCGCTGCTGCTGTGTTCGAGCAGACCAACGGCAACGGCGACAAGGTCAAGCCGATTTCCACCGCCGAGTATTTCACCAACGCGAAGAACCCGGTCAGCCCGCGCCCGGTCCACTCCGCGCTCGACCTGACCAAGATCGAGCAGGCTGGCTACACGCCCGCTGATTGGGAGGAAAGCCTCAAGGCGTACGTGGCCAAGGAACTGGCGAAGTAAGACTGCCTAAGATTTAACGCAAAAGTGGGCGGGTGTTGCATTCAGCAGCACCCGCCCACTGTCATTGTGCTATGCGGCGATGCCGGTGAATCCGGTGATGGTGTTGGCGTAGTAGAGCACTGAGTAAATAAAACCGTCGAATACCAGCAGGATAATCGCGGTCAAGCAAATTGCCGTGCCAAGCTGCGTGAGCGGAACAACAGTGTCGGATGTCTTCGTAGCTTTATGCGATGTTGGGACTGTCTCTGCTGCTGCCGATGCGAGAACAGCATCAGTATCAGTATCAGTATCAGTATCTTTCTGTGAGAAGCATTGGCAGATCATCCACATAATCGCTAGTGCGAATACGGCGATCGCGCACAGGTAGTATCGGCTGGAAAACGCACCGGGGTATCCGTTGGTGTGGAAGCCTTTGAACGCGGAGATCGCTTGATACAACACGGTGAGCAGAATGCTGGTTTCAGCGATCAAGAAATACGTGCGTTGGCGGCTTTTCTTCATGAACACCATCAGTAGTGGTGTCAGGAGCACGGCCATTACTGCTACACGGTCGATCGAGTACAAAGGAATTGATGGTTTGCCCACGCTCGTGTTGCCAGCGAGCGAATGCCACCATTGCAGGAAACTCGTCGTGAAATACTGCGCGTACTGCCATACGCTCATCGACATTCGATGATTGACGTCGTAGTAGAACGTTGATTGCACGTAGCCGGCGAAGTCAAACTTTTGGAAGCTTGGCTGAATCGTATGGAATCGAGCAACTAACTTTGCAAAGTATGCGATTGGAATCAGGTAAATCGGCAGCGTAGCAAGGAACTGCCAGCGCAGCAGCGCCTGCTTACCGCGATGTTCCACTAGCGTGTAGATAATCACGCCAACAGCAATAAACCCGACGATCATTGCGGCGGTGATTTTGCTGAGCAATGTCATCGAAAGACCGATGGCGATGATCACATACGTGAGCAGACTGTACCGTTGCTCAACAAATCGCACGATACCAAGCACGAACACGGATACGGCGAGCAGCGTCATCGAGTCGTTAGACACGCCACTGATGGTGTAAATCAGGTTCGGTGGGCTGACCACCATCAGGCCGAACAGTAAGTGCAGTGCGGGAATCTTACGAATACGTGTAAGCCCGATATAGAACACGAGTGCAATACCCGCTAAACCAATCAGGAAAGAAATCGCGCGCATGCGGTTCAAACTGAACATGGCAAGTGAACCGTTAACGGTCATACCGCCGAGGAGTCGTTCGATTTGGTAGAACAGTGGCGGGTGACCAAGCCGGTTGAACTCGATCGGCTGCGAGAGGTCAAGCACGCCAACACTAGGCGCGGTATACACTTTCATGTCCGCGAAGTTCGGGATGATGCCGCCATGTTGCTTGAGAAACGCAATATACGACAAGTGCGCGTCCTCATCCGGGAACCCTTGCACATACCGCGTGTAAATCAGGAACTGGAAGCACGCGTACACACCCAACAGCACATAATTCACCGCGCACGCTGCTGTGCGCGCAATACCATGCAAGTAGCGGCCCGCACACCAATTAAACAGCAGCAGCACAAGCAAGACGATAATAATCGCAGTGATTGCAGCCTGATACGGGTAGCCAGCGTACCCGACCGCCAAGTTCACATACGTAAACGACGGTGCAGATGCAGATTGATCACTCGTGCTGTTCATGCCGGTTGTGCTCGCTGCCGTCAATGAATCCACTGGGCTCGCGAGCTCAGCGCCTTGGAAGCGAACTGTTGCTGGCTGATCATCGAGTTTATGAATAGTGATCGTGAACGTTTGACCAGCCGCATGATCAGCTGTTACCGGAATAACCGCGCGCAGAGCGTTCGCATCACCACTCAACAATTGCGGCGTAAGCATACCGTTGTACAACACCGCGCCAGACGATTGCTCAGTAACAGTAATCAGGTACTGATTGCGGAATTCACGCGAATTCACAAACGTCGTACTGTAATTCGCGTTACCAATATCATCCGGATTCACCGAATACGCGTACGAGACTGGCAAGCGCAGATCACGTAACTCATCCTGCTGGGCTACAAACGATTGCGTTAACTCATACGGTTCCGCGTTATCAATATCCGTGGTTTGCGAGAATGCGTACGAATACTGGTAGGTGAGCGGCTGCTTCACCAGCCACGTGTTCGCCAAAAACCCGCCAATCAACAGCACTACCACCGTGCCAAACGCAACATACCGTCGATCAAGCGCACGCAATACACTCACACGGCACAACGCAATCACATACGCAATCAACAGCAGTGTCAGCAGAAACAGTTTCGTCTCCGAACGAAACGCAATCGTTCGCTCAAACTTGGCAAGCCTCTGCTGGTCCAGCGTAAACGAGCCCCGCTCACCATCAGCATGAGAGCCCGCAGTAAACGCACTGCCATCAACGCTCGCAGCCGTATACAACGTACGATCACCCACCGCGACGATCGCATCAAGACGCTGCAACACTGCTTTCGAACTAGCGGTTGCGATAACCAGTGAAGCAGAATCCACATTCAGTGAATCCACACGAATATCAGCCGTGCCGTTCACTGGGAACGCGCTCTGCGTCGCCGAACTCGAATAGCCAGGATTGTCATCAAACCGAAAAACCACCTGCTCAGACGCCGCAACGCTATTGTCACTGAACACCGCCACATAATGCACATTCACCGGCTGAAAACGCCCCACACCCACAACAACTGCCAACAGCGCAAACACGATGGTAACTGCGGCAACACGATGCGCAGACGCTAGCGCGCGAATCTTCTGCAAAACGGATGTCATACCTAGGTCTTCCCGAACCGCAATCGGCGCTGCCGACGGCCTTATCTGTGTGGACGTTCACAGTATAGTAGTTTCCCGCACGTTTCAATGGTTGCTCTGTGCGAGGCTGGCCGGTGCTCAACGGTTGAAAAATCAAGTATTTACCGCACAAGTATTTACCGCGCCTAGAAGCACGTAACCGTGTACGCTATCCGTGTGAGGATAAACAGTATGGCAGCACGTGGAACATCCGTTGACTCTCAGCAAACAGCGCGCGGGAATCGTCATGGGGCGTCGCGAACGCGTATAGGAAACGCGGGTTTACTGTTGTTGGCTGCCGCATTGTTGCTCTATTCCGGCAGTGACCTATGGCAAAACATCGCGTGGCCGCCGTTCTTCAGCTTTGATGAAACGTTGGAAATTGACTACGTGTACCAGCTCACGCAAGGCCATTTACCAACGTTCTTCGGTGGCGCGGAATTCAACCCGTTGCATCTCACGTATCCGTTTGACGTGCAATGGCGTTACCAGCATCCGCCAATGTTTTATGCGCTTGAGGTACCGATTTTTCTACTGTTTGATACGCTCCACCACCCGATTCGTGGCATTTGGGCTATGCGCCTGCTGGTATGGGTGATGGGCGTGACGCTGATTGTTTGCTCCCGGTGGGCGGGCAAATGGGTAATCGGCCGCGAATGCTTAGCGGTTGATCTGGTGCCGCTGATCGTTGCGGCGAATCGTTGCCTGCCATCGGTGGTGTTTAACTACACGCTGGCGAGCTTGTGGGTGACGTTACTGATTGGCATGACAGCAAAGCTCGTGCGCACGCTGGCGAGTGGTGCTGCAGGCGGACGTGGCGGCGTAACAATACCGCGAGGCAGTCTCATCGCGTGGTGGCTCATCGTGATTGGAGCGCCGCTCACTCGTCTGTCTACGATTCCGATCATGGCACTGTGTCTGCTGATCGTGTTCATCGCAGCACTCGCGTTCGGTGGCAGTGGTCGCCGCCGTGTGCGCGGCGTGCTCATGCTCGACATCATCCCCGGCATACTGGCAGTCTGCGGATCTGCATGGTTCTACCTGCGTTTGCACGCACTGTCCGGCAACTTCACTGGCTCCCAGCCCGAATGGTCAAGCACGCACTTGCAGCGCGATACGCATAAGTCATTTATCGCCTCCCTATTGAGTTCGGAATTCTACAAAAGCGCGATGTCGCAATATCACAACGCTGCAGTGACCGCCACGCGATTCGGCTGGGCGTTCGTCCTACTGCTGACTATCATTCCGCTGGCTGCTGGCATTATTGCGTTGATCGTGTGGGCAGTGCGCTCAATATTGGGCAGTGTGCCACGTGTTGCCGCTCACGCCAAAACGCAAGCCGATAGCCGAGCCATTGAACGCGGTCAGGCTATCGCGAACCTGCTCATGGTCGTACTGCTCGCCTGCGCGTTCGGCGGCACAGTATTGCAACAACTGCTGTTTTACGTGCAAGGCGGCAGCGCCAATGCTGTGTATTTCAGCCTGATTTCTATCGTGTTCGCGATTGTGATCGCTTGTGGATTCACTTGGCTACCGAGCCGCCGGTGGGTTGTTCGTACGGTGATCTGCGCATGGCTCACGTTGAAGATCGCTTCACTGCTTTACGAAGCAAAACTCAAATGGCCATTCGCCCCCGGCGGCACGATGGAGCATGCTGCAGCCTTTTGGCAGCCGATGACTTGGCTGGCATTGACCGTTGCTTGCGCGGGCGTGACGATAGCGATTGCCACAGTGCTGTTGAACAGGAGCAACGCTACTGCTCAGACTCAGTGATGTATGCGCGCTTGCGATTCTGCACCCAGGTGGCCAGAGACTCGGCAACCTGGGGAGCGGTGAATCGTTGCGCGGTAGCGAGCGCGTGCTGCTGAGCGGCGTGCAACGCTTGCGCGTCGCTCAGCAGATGCTCGATCGCGTTGGCTAGTGCGTGCGCGTCGCCAGGCTTCACATACACCACGCCATCGCCAAGCATACGGCGTTGCAGCGCAGTATCACTGGTGATCACCGCGCAACCGGCAGCCATTGCCTGATACACCTTGTTCGGTACGACATGCAGGCCTTTCGGGGTCGTGGAGAAAATACCCAGCGAAATAGCATGACGAGCAACTTCAGCCGGAAGCTGCTCCGGCTCCATCCACGGGATCAACGTGACGTTGCTGAGCCCGTCAACAATCGAGCGCACCTGTTCGAAATCCTGCCCGCTGCCGATGAGCGTAACTGGGGGAGTGATACCGCGATCAGCCAGCTCGCGCACCGCTTGCGCGATTACCGGCGCGCCTTGCAGCGGCGTATACAAGCCATAGAACACAATGCCTTCGCGGCTGGAGGATGCCGTTTTCTCGGCCGCTTCCCCAGCTGCATACCATTCGTCAGGCGCGCCCACGGGGATGACCATGCCGTTGACACCGCTTGGCAGCATCGCCCGATGTTCCTCAGTGTCCATGATCGCCAAATCACACGCGCCAAGCGCCATACGATCCAGCTGGTTGAGCAAGCGGACTTTGAGCCCTCGCGCGCCGCGATCTTTTGCAGTATCGCCAGCGAAAATCAAATGATCCAATGCGATCGGCACATGGCGGAACACGTGCCGGGCCAGCAGCACATCAAAATGCCCCATATAGCCAACCAAAACCGCATCCGGGCGGCCGTTCGCGCGCATCCACGCGCGTGCATCCCGGCGCAGCGCGCGCCACAAGCCGAGCAGATTCCATGCGAAACCAAACAGTTTCCAAAGTTTCTTGAGAATCTCTACGCGCTGCGCGGTTGACAACGTCAGCGGATGATTAATCTCCTCAACTGTGCAACCATTCGCGCGCAGACCATCAATCAAAATCCCTACACGCGGATGTTTGCGCACGTTATACGTGCCAAACGCGAGCACGCGCGGCTTCACTTGAGATCCCCAGTCGGCTCGCCGTCGTATCCGCCGTACTCGTCCTGCTGGCCCCAAATCGTGCGCGCCTGCAGCGAATACTCCAGTTCTTTAGTGCGTTCGAGCTGATCTTCCACCAGTTTGCGCTGAATACGCTGCACTTCAGAAATAATTTGCAACGCAATGCAGAACGCTGCGAGCAAAATCAACGCCACGCCAGCCAACATAGACTGCACGTGACCGGCCGAATCACCCGAGAAGAAGAACACCAGATAGCGCACGAACGGAATTAAGCCAAGCACGCCGAATACAATCGCCGCCCACTTGAAAATCACATTCGATTTGAACATCAGGAAGCTGCGAATAATCGCGCCGCCCGACTTCGCCATATGCTCAAAAATATTCGAAAACAGGCGCGATTCGCGCGTTTTCGGATTCGTTGTAATCGGAATACTCGTAATCGCAATACGCTTATTGCCCGCCTGGATAATCGTCTCCATGCAGTAGCTGAACTCAGTGACGATGTTGAGCTGCAGCAGCGACTTCTTCGAATACGCGCGGAAACCACTCGCCGCATCTGGAATATGCGTACCCGCAGCCTTGTTCACCACCCACGAGCCGAAATGCTGCATGAGCTTCTTGAACGCAGAGAACTCCTTGATTTTCGCGGTCTGACGGTCACCGACGACAATCTCCGCCTCATGGCGCACAATCGGCTGCACCAAGTCAGCAATCGACGCGCTCGGATACTGATTATCGCCATCCGTATTCACCACGATGTCAGCTCCATGCTTCAACGCATAGTCAACACCATCGCGGAATGCGCGCGCCAAGCCCATCGGCTTCGCGTGATGTACCACGTGGCGAACGCCCAGTGAACGCGCCACTTCAACAGTGCGGTCTGAACAGCCGTCGTCGATGATCAGCAGCTCAATATCATCAATCCCTGGGATGCTGGTCGGCATCTCCTTCAATACCAAGGGGAGGGTTTTCTCCTCGTTCAAGCATGGAATTTGTATGAAGAGACGCATAGGGGTTCAAGCACCTGTTCGGTATAGGGTTACGATGGTTCAGTTATCACATCATAGTAGGAGACGCCAACAGCGCACGGCTGGGCAGGGCTTGAAAGAGGTTATATGAAGGGCATTATTCTTGCGGGTGGCTCGGGTACGAGACTGTACCCGTTGACGACGGTTACGTCGAAGCAGTTACTGCCGGTATATGACAAGCCGATGATCTATTACCCGCTCAGCGTGCTGATGATGGCCGGCATTCGTGACATTCTTATCATTTCTACGCCGAAAGATCTGCCGAACTTTGAGCGCCTGCTCGGCGACGGCTCGCAGTACGGCGTGACGTTCTCCTACAAAGTGCAGCCGAGCCCGGACGGCCTCGCGCAGGCGTTCATTCTCGGTGAGGAGTTCATTGACGGTGAGCCGTGTGCACTGGTGCTCGGCGACAACATCTTCTACGGCAACGGCTTGGGCAAGACGCTGCGCCGCGCTGCCTCCGTGGAGCATGGCGCGACCGTGTTCGGCTATTACGTGGACGATCCGGAACGTTACGGCGTTGTTGAATTCGACGAGAACAAGAAGGCGATCTCCATCGTCGAAAAGCCGGAACACCCGGCCAGCAACTATGCGGTGACCGGCCTGTATTTCTACGATGAGCGCGTCACCGAGTTCGCTAAGCAGGTTAAGCCCTCCGCGCGCGGCGAGCTGGAAATCACTGATTTGAACAAGATGTACCTCGAAGATGGCACGCTCAACGTGCAGACGCTCGGCCGCGGCTACGCGTGGCTCGACACTGGCACGATGGACTCGCTGTACGAGGCTGGCGAGTTCGTGCGCACGGTTCAGCGCGCACAGGGTCTGCCGATCGCCGTGGCGGAGGAAATCGCCTACGAGAACGGTTGGATTACGCGCGATGAGCTGATGGAAGCTGCCATCAAGTACGGCAAGAGCCCGTACGGTAAGCATCTGAAGGATGTGGCGGAGAACAAGATCATCGCCCGCCCGGCCGATCTGTGATCGAACGATTGCAGATCACTGTACATTCCTACAGATAGCAAAAGATAGCAATACTAAACCGCCGCGCGTCAGCGATGCTCATACCGCTGGCGCGCGTTCTGTTGCCGTTTCCACCGTGGCTTCATCATGACACTGATAGTCGAGGCGACCTGTGGGCTTTCCGCGGCGGCTGGTAGAATACCCCGAGTCCTTCGATTCTAGGAGCGTCATTTGAATATCACGGAAATCTTCACGCGGAAGAACTGGGTGCTGCTCAAGGCGATGGTCAGCACCGACTTCAAACTCCGCTACCAGCAGTCCGTGCTCGGATATGTATGGTCGGTGCTCAAGCCGCTGATGCTGTTCGCCATCATGTACCTGGTGTTCGTGCGATTCCTCCGCTTCGGCGCGGACGTGCCGCACTTCGCAGTCGCGCTGCTGCTCGGCATCATCATGTGGAACTTCTTCAACGAGACCACCACCGGCGGCATGATGTCGGTGGTCGGGCATGGCGATCTGCTGCGCAAGATCCACTTCTCGAAATACGTGGTGGTCATCGCCTCGTCGATGAGCGCGCTGATCAACTTCGGCATCAACTTCGTGGTGGTCATCATCTTCTCGCTGTTCAATGGCGTACAGCTGAGTTGGACATGGCTGCTGATCCTGCCGATCGTGCTTGAGCTGTACATGCTCTCGCTCGGTGTGGCGTTCTTCCTGAGCGCCGTCTACGTGAACCTGCGCGATCTCAACCCGATCTGGGAGGTCGTCATGCAGGCCGGTTTCTACGCCACCCCGATCATCTACCCGATCTCGCTGATCGCCAGCAAGGCCGGGGATCTCGGCCCGCTGTTCGCACGACTCGACCTGATCCTCAACCCGGTCGCGCAGATCGTGCAGGACGCGCGCCACGTGATGATCGCCCCCGAGAACCCGACCATCTGGGAGTGGGTGAGCAACCCGTTCCTCAAGGTGTGGCCGATCATCTTCACCTTCCTGATCTTCATCGGCGGACTGGGCTACTTCACCGCCAAGTCCAAGTATTTCGCGGAGTTGGTGTGATGAGCAAGAGCAATAGGAACAAGAGGACGAATACGAAGGCGACCGCCGCCCCCGTGCGCAAAACCGCGCAGGGCGCCCCCGCCGACCGTCCCGTCGCACTCAAAGTCGACCACGTCTACAAGAGCTTCAAGCTGCCCACCGAGCGTGCCGGCAGCCTGAAGAACACGATCTTCAACTGGATCCGAGGCATCCGTGGCTACCGCATCCAGGAAGTCCTCAAGGACATCACCTTCGACATCCGCCAGGGCGAATTCTTCGGCATCGTCGGCAAGAACGGCTCCGGCAAGTCGACGCTGCTCAAGCTGATCTCGCAGATCTACACACCCAACTCGGGTACGATCACCACGAACGGCAAGCTCGTGCCGTTCATCGAACTCGGCGTTGGCTTCAACCCGGAACTCACCGGTCGCGAAAACGTCTACCTGAACGGCGCGATGCTCGGCTTCAGCCGTGACGAGATCGACGCGATGTACGACGACATCGTCGAATTCGCCGAACTGGGCGACTTCATGGAGCAGAAGCTCAAGAACTACTCGTCCGGTATGCAGGTGCGCCTCGCGTTCTCGGTGGCTATCAAATCGCAGGGTGACATTCTCGTGCTCGACGAGGTGCTGGCCGTCGGCGACGAAGCGTTCCAAAAGAAGTGCCAGAACTATTTCTTCGAAGCTAAGCGTCAGAAGAAGACGGTGATTCTGGTCACCCACTCGATGCCTGATGTGCGCCGCTACTGCGATCGTGCAATGTTCATCCAAGACGGCCGCATCTCCAAGATTGGCGACCCGGATGAGATCGCCGACGCGTACTCCGACTCCTTCTTGCCGCCCAAGACTGCGGCGCAGATCGCTGCCGAAAAAGCTGAGCGTGAAGCGCAGCGCAACGTTGTTACGGTCAACAATGTGGATATTCTCATCGACGGTGAACCGCAGAAGTTCTTGGCCGAGAAGGAAGATTTCACCATCGCTCTAGATTTCGCGTGCGATCGTGATATTCAAGCGAAGAACCTGTTCATTGACATGTATGACGGCCGTAATGTGCCGGTACTGTCGTTCCCGCTCTCCATGGATGAGCACGTGAAGATCGCCGCTGGCGATCATGTGGCTCATGTCAAGGTACGTAACGTGCTTGCCTTTGGTGACTTCCGTATCAATATCGCGTTGCAAAGCGATGCGGAACGCTTGACCGTGTGCGAAAACGCCTGCCGATTCCACATCAAGGGATTCGCAGCCCCGGTGATGAGCGTGATTAATCCTGAAGAAGTCGTTGATATTTCAATTGACTGAGCATTTGACTGAACTGACTGACTGAACGTTCGACCAGCTGCAGAGCCGGTCGAGTATGACTGGAGTGAGGAGACCGAATGTATTCGGTGCTGGGTACACATACCTACCAAGTGTCCATCGAGTCCATCCAGACCATCAGCGCCGAAGGCCAAAGCCGTACGGTGGTTACCGGTTGGGCTGTAGACAAGCTGCGCAAGCGTGCGCTTGATCTATCGCTTGAGAAAGATGTGGCCGGTCGCATTCAACTATTGCGCTCCGGGCGCCCCGATCTCGAACCCGTGTTCGGCATCGACACGCATGAGCAGACCGGTTTCAAAATCATGTTGCCGGCCGGCATGAACGCGTTCACGCTGTTCTGCGATACCCCAGGCAAGCGCATTCCTAAGCGCATTGATATCAAGCGCGTGCACACCAAGCTGCAGATGGAATACTATTCGATCCGCTTCCGTCAGATGTCCACGTATGTGAAGCACGCGTGGACGCCGCAGGGTATGAAGGCGCTGATGGGCGCGGTGAAGCGTCGCTTTGTCAAGAAGCAGAACTTTTACGAATCCTGGATTCGCCGCAATGAAACCATGACGGCACGCGATGCGAAGCCGATTATTGACGCCTTCGAGCGCAATCCGCTGATTTCTATCGTGACGCCGGTCTACAACGTTGACGAGATTTGGCTGCGTAAGTTCATCGAATCCGTAAAAGCCCAGTGGTACACGAACTGGGAGCTGTGCTTGGCAGACGATCACTCGCCTTCCCCGCACGTGCGCCCGCTGCTCGAAGAATTCGCCGAGTCTGACCCGCGCATCAAGGTCACCTTCCGTGAAGAAAACGGCCGTATTTCCAAGGCTACAAACTCCGCAATCGAGCTGGCTACCGGCGACTACATCGGCTTTATGGACAATGACGATGAGCTCGCTCCGCAGGCTCTGTTCGAAATCGTCAAAGCGCTGAACAAGCAGCTGGATATCGATTTCTGCTATTCCGACGAGGATAAGATCAACGAAAACGGCACGCGTTTCGACCCGTTCTTCAAGCCGGACTGGTCACCGCATCTGCTGCTCGGCCACAACTACATCACTCACTTCGTTGTCGTTTCGCGCGAACTGATCGAGAAAGTCGGCCCACTGCGCCCTGAATTCGATGGCAGCCAGGATTATGACTTTGTACTGCGCGCTACCGAGCAGGCTCACCACGTGCATCACATTCCGCAGATGCTCTACCACTGGCGTACGCTCGCCAGCTCCGTGGCGGGCGACCCGCGCAGCAAAATGTACGCGTATGAGGCTGGTCTCAAGGCGATTGAATCGTCGCTCGAACGCCGTGGCATTGACGGGCGCGTGCGTATGCTCGACAATCTCGGCACGTACAAAATCGATTATCGCTACGAGCAGCAGCCGACTGTTGCTGTACTCGCTAGCGGATATTCGCAAGCGCAGTTTGATCAGCTTAAAGAACTGACCGACTACCCGGGCGCACGCTTTGTGCGTATCGAAGGTGCAAGCGGCGACGCTGCCACAATCGAGCAGTTGAATAAGGCAGCCGCTTCGGCAACCGAACCGCTGCTGATGCTCATCGACGGTGTTAAGCCAGCCAGCAAAGACTGGCTGCGCGAAATGGTGAACTACGCGCACGACGTGTCCGTTGGCGTTGTGGGCGGCAAAATCATGGATAAGCGCAGCCGCGTTGTCAACGTTGGTGTTACGTTGCGCGCGCTGAAAAGCGGTCAGCCGTTCGAAATGCGCGGTGACTGGGATGAGGGCATCGGCTACTACTTCCGTGATCTCTTGCCGCGTGACATGTTCGCGGTGACCGAGGAATGCATGCTTGTCGGTCGTGAAAACTTCACGCAAACCGGTGGTTTGAACGGTAAGTTGAAGCCGGGCCTGCGCGGTATCGACTACTGCGTGCGCGCACTGGAGCAGGGCGGTTTGACGACGCTGTTCCAGCCGTATTCCGTGTTCACTGACGTGAAGCGTGACCATATTACGATCGAGCCGAAGGATTCGCTGGCATATTTGAAGGCTCATCAAAACGTGCGCGACCCGTTCGCGTCCATTTGCTTCCCTGCAGATTACGCAAAGCAGGAAGGTATTAAGTGCACGGTGGACCGTACTGAAGTTTCGAGCGACGGTTCCACGGTGACCGTAACCGGTTGGGCTGCTGACCTGCACGGCAATGAGGAAGTGGAGATTACGCTGGGCTCCTCCCGTTGGGCGAGCTTGCGTGACTTGCAGCGCCAGGTACGCCTTGACGTGAACGTGTCTAACCCGGTGCCGGGCGATGCTGTACTCGGCTTCAAAGCGGTAATCGCCGTGCAAGGTGGGCGTAAGAATCTCGGGCGTGAAAAGCTCTCGCTCGTCTTTTCTACGTCTACTGATCGTAAAGAACAGCAGCTTGAGATCGTCGCCTCCCCGGTGCTCGCCGGTCTGATCTCCTTCATGCGCAAGGTCGCTCTGCTGCGCCACCCGCGCGCCACGGCAAAGCGACTCGTCGAAAAGTATTGGGCGCCGCGCTGGCAGAAGCGCGCATATCAGAAGCTCATCGCGCGCACTGAGCGTTACGATGTGCAAGCTGTGCGCCGCGAAATCAAGTCGTTCGCGCATCAGCCGCTCATCTCGCTGGTGGTTCCCGTGTACAACGTGGACAGCCAGTGGCTTGAAAAGTGCGTGGACTCGGTTATGGACCAGTACTACACGAACTGGGAGCTGTGCTTGGCGGACGACCACTCCACTAAGCCGCACGTGCGCCCACTGCTTGAGGAGCTTGCCAAGCGCGATCCGCGCATTAAGGTCACGTTCCGCGAGGAGAACGGCCATATTTCGCGCGCCTCGAACTCGGCGCTTGACATCGCAACCGGCGAATTCGTAGGCCTGCTAGACAACGACGATGAGCTCGCTCCGCAGGCGCTGTACGAGGTTGTCAAGGCTATTAATGAGAACCCTGATCTTGACCTCATCTACTCTGACGAGGACAAGGAAGACGAGAACGGCAACCGTTCTGACCCGCATTTCAAGCCGGATTACGCGCCCGACCTGCTGCTGAGCACGAACTACATCAGCCACTTCGGCGTGTATCGCAAGAGCATTGTTGATGAAATCGGCGGTTTCCGCGTCGGCTACGAGGGCTCGCAAGACTACGATCTTGTGCTGCGTTTCATGGAGAAAACCAGCCCCGAGCGCGTGAAGCATATCGCCAAGGTGCTCTACCACTGGCGTATGCTCGCCACGTCTACGGCATCCAGCGGCAGCGCGAAGAGCTACACGTCTGACGCGGGCTTACGCGCATTGCAGTCCGCGATGGAACGCCGTGGTGTGAAGGCTGAAGTCGTGTGCGCTGGCCCGAACGGCATTTACAACGTGCGCCGCGAGATCGCCGATCCGGCGCTCGTCTCCGTGATTATTCCGACCAAGAACGGTTACGACAATATCGAACGTTCTGTCAGCTCGATTATCGAGAAGACCGAATACAAGAACTACGAGATCATCATCGCGGACAACGGCAGCACGAACCCGCACATGTTCGAGCTGTACAAGCACTTCGAAGAGCAGTTGGGTGCTGACCGCTTCCGCGTGGAGGAAATTGATATTCCGTTCAACTTCTCGCGTATCAACAACCTCGCCGCCAAGAAGGCGCGCGGCAAGTACCTGCTGTTCCTCAACGACGACACTGAGGTGATTGCCCCGCAGTGGATGACCTACATGGTCTCCTTCGCGCAGCTCGAACGCGCTGGTGTTGTGGGAGCGAAGCTGTATTATCCGACTGAGACGATTCAGCACGCTGGCATTGTGCTCGGCTTGGGCGGCGCGGCTGGCCACATCCAGGTGGGCTTCCCGCGCAGCTACCTCGGCTACTTCGGTCGCCTGATTGAAAACGTGAATTATTATGCAGTGACCGCCGCGTGCTGCATGATCAAGGCCGATGATTTCAACGCTGTTGGCGGCTTTGATGAAGCGTTGGCTGTCGCATACAACGATGTTGATTTGTGCATTCGCGTGCATGATCAACTCGGCCGCGACAACATTTGGGCGCACGAAGTTGAGCTGTACCACTATGAGTCGGTGACTCGTGGCTACGACGTGGAAAGCAAGAAGAAGAAAGCGCGTCTCGACCGTGAGGCCGCCAAGTTCCGCGCTAAGTATGCTGCGATCGTGGCGAACGACCCGTACTACAACCCGAACTTGTCGCGTACATCCGGCAACTTCTGGGTGCGTACAAAGTAGTCGGTGCTGCTAGGCGGAGTCAGCTAGTCGACTAAGACTGGCTGAGGTGGACTACTGGCCGGCCGGAGGTTTTGCACTTCCGGCCGGTTTTTGTTTGTAGATAAGCTCGCTGGCTGTCTTGCAGTTACTTTGTTGGCGTAGCTTTGTGCCCCGTATCCGCGATTTCGTCGATTTCGCCGATACGGGGCACGGCTTGATAGTCGTCGCCGTGGCCAAGTCCATCTGTGAGTTTTGTAAAACCGCGAAATTCCAAGGCTTATAGAGTGTTATGGTGCTGCTTCTTACACCATTCTCCGTACTGAAAAGGGGTGACGCGTGCCCCGTATCCGTAAAAATGCCGAAAATCAAGTTACGGGGCACATCTACGAGCCCTCCGGCCACTCACCCGCGCTTGAACAATGCTTTGAGGTTACGCAGATCGGCAAATGGGCCGATCTTGGCAATCAGAGCCACGCCCAAGTACACGCCGTACAGAGCCGCGTACAGTACTGCAAGAATCAGCAGGTTATCGGTGGGTGCAAGGTGGAATACCGCAGCAGACAACGCTGCCAACACCACGTTTGCGCCCAGTACTATCCACGAGCGGCGGCTAATGGGGGCGCCGGCCGTCGCGCGCACGCGCAGTAGCGTTGCCAGCATCGCCAAGCCGGTGCATGCCATGCTCGCTAGCGCGATCGCGGAAATGCCGCCATACGTAGCTGCCGCGATGAACAGCGGAATCGTCACCACCAGCGACACTATTGACAGCGCGTCGGAGAAGCGGCTCGAACCGAACGAGTTCAACGCCATGTTGAGCAGTACTGTCATGCCCATAAAGAAATTCGAGAAGGTCAGCATGCTCAGTGCAGGCGCGGCTACGCGGAAGTCAGCACTGTAGAATGCGGCCAGCAACGACGAGCTCGATGTCGAAATAATGACACAAATCGGCAGAATAAACGTGAACGCGAGCATTACGAACTCTTGCATGCGCTGCACTGCATCCGTGCGCCGGCGCTCGCCGATCAGCTTCGCCAGCACCGGTAGGCTTACCGTCGCGAACGCTTGCAGCAAGTAATAGGCGATCTTGCCGAAGTTCATCGCGCCCGTATAGTAGCCGGCCATGGCCGCCGGGCGAACCGTAGCTTTAACGACGAGCGTATCCATGCTCAACACCAGCGAAACCATGATGAAGAAGAACGAGAAACTCAGCGTATGCTTCGCAACCTCGCGGAATGGAATGCGATCGGCGCGGCGCTCGCGGAACGGGGCATGATTGGCGGCTGCGAGCAGTGTGCAGCCCAGAAGAATCGTGAACGCTACGGCCAGAATAAAACCGACCTCTACGCCGAGTACTGGATCATCGCGGAACACGAAGATAATCAGGGGGATTACGCCCAGTTTGGCAATTGGGTACACCGTGCTTAGGAGCGCACTGGTGCCAAAACGTTGGAGGCCATCATTAATGCCGAGCAGAATCACCTGCAAGCCGTTCACCACGATGAGCCCGGCAGCAACGCGGAAGTAGAAGTCCAGCGAATCATCGCCAAGTATGGTGCCAAAAAGCGGGGCGCCGAAGAAATTAATGCAGAAGAATATGGCGATAACGAGCAGCTGGAATGCTGTTGTTTTTGCAATAACATCGCGTATGTCGTAGCGGCGGCGGGAGATTTGACTAGCGAGCGACTGGCGAGCGCCGTTTGAGACGAACATGTACTCGAAATCCAGTACGGTGATAATCGTGCCGACAATGCCATATGCGGCTGGCGGCATCGTGTTGCCTAGAAAGTAGTGGAGTGCGTATCCGCTAATAAAGAACATGACATTGCTGAGCAAATTCAATATCAGGCCGCGTTTCATCCGCTTCTTCCATTCTTCTGCCGTATTGTTTGGTGTGTTCGATTCGCGTTGATTCAGCGTTGGTTTGGCATTGATTCAGCGTGAGTAGCACCGAACCAAACGGAATCGAATCGGCCCGGGGCACGTGTGTACCCCGGGCCATCATGCCATGATATCGCCGATCGTCAATCGTCAAGTATTGGGTGCCGGCTAGGCAGCTGACTAATCTCGGCGGAACAAGTCGCGCGTATACACCTTGTCAGCCACATCAGTGAGATCAGCATTCCAACGATTCGCGATAATCACATCGCACTTCGCTTTGAACGCGGCTAAATCATGAGTCACTTCACTGCCGAAGAATGTCGGATCGGCAAGCGTCGGCTCATACACTACGACAGTGATACCGCGCGCTTTAATGCGCTTCATCACGCCCTGCACGGCAGACTGGCGGAAGTTATCAGAGCCGGCCTTCATTGTCAGGCGGTATACGCCCACCACCGGGTTTTGAATGCCCTCAAGTCGCTCTTCAATCTCCGAAGCGATGAACTCTTTACGCGTACGATTCGATTCAACAATTGCTTCAATCAGATTCTGCGGCACCTTGTCATAGTTAGCGAGCAGCTGCTTGGTGTCCTTCGGCAGGCAGTAGCCGCCGTAGCCAAAGCTCGGATTGTTGTAATTATCGCGAATACGCGGGTCGAGGCATACGCCGCGGATAATCTCGCGCGTATTGAGATCACGGCTCTCCGCATACGTGTCAAGCTCGTTGAAATAGGCGACGCGCAACGCGAGATACGTATTAGCGAACAGTTTGATAGCTTCCGCCTCCGTCGGGCCAACCACCAGTTCAGGAATGCCAGTCGAACCATCCGGATTCACGCGAGTCGCTTCCTCAGGAGCCGCGCCGGCAGCAAGCAGTTGCACGAATGTGCGAGCGGCCTCCACGGCTTCAGCATCATCCTGCGGAGCGCCGGCGACGATACGGCTCGGATGCAGATTGTCATACAGTGCGTGACCTTCGCGCAAAAACTCGGGGGAGAAGAGAATACGACGATCACCCAAGCGATCGCGCAGCTGCTGCGTGTAGCCAACCGGAATCGTAGATTTAATAACAATCCACGCGTTCGGATTGTACTGGCGAATTGCGCTGATTGCCGCCTCCACGCTGGAGGTATCAAAATAATTGCGCTGCGCGTCATAGTTAGTTGGCGTGGCAACCACCGCATAATCGGCGCCGGTGTACGCCTGCTGCGGATCCAGCGTCGCACGGAAGTCGAGCGGGCGCTCGCCGGACGTATTACCATCCAAGAACGCGGTAATCTCCGTATCTACAATCGGGCTTTTCCCCTCATTGAGCATCTCGACCTTGTGCGGCACGATATCCAGCGCATGCACTTCATTGTGTTGCGACAGCAGCAATGCCACCGACAAACCGACGTATCCGGTACCGGCAACCGCAATCTTCACGGCAAACTCCTTTGTGTGGAAATGATTCTAATGGCTCATTGTAGTGAGCGAGTGGGGTTACGGGTGATGAGCGTAGTGCGTGAGCTAGCGCATGTTCTTGATTTTGCGATCGTAGATCTGCTTTTCGGCTAGGCGTATGGCGGCCAGTGTGGCACAATGCACGCGTTGCGCGGGTGTGAGTCGGCTCAATAGCGCGCGCACGGCTGCACGATCGCGCTCATAGCAAGCGCGGTTGCCGGGATCATCAGCGTCGTGGGCGTGCGGCTCATCGGCAAGCATGGTCGTCATCGTGTAATAACTGCGCGCGGGCACAATCCCCTCGTCAAGCGCGTGCGCGAAATTGGCGACGCCGGCGGCAACGTTATCGTGATAGTAGCCGAAACTGCGCTCGTTATGCGTCACCGAGCTGGCTGATTGCAGCCAGTGGTAGAGCACTACGTCAATATCGGCGACCTTGTGCATGCGCGAATACAGCTCGCCGGCCACCATCACATCCTGCGCGTACATGCCCTCGGGGAAGCGCACGCCATCCCACAGTTCGCGCCGGTAGAGACGGCACCAGTTGGCCTCGTTGAAATATCGGGTTTCGGTCTTGCGGCCGAGTCGATCGCCCGCTAGGCGCAGGCTTTTGCAGAATACGGTTTGATACGCGCGCAATGGATTGCGGAACACGGTGACGTGTGGCGGCTCAGCGGCACCGCGCGCGGCTTCGGCAGCGACTGCTTCAAGCTGAGAGACGCCGAACTGACGCCAGCGCGCCTTGCTCATGTCAGCACCGGTGGATTCGAGCGCGTGCAAGAGCAGTTCGAGATTGTGACGATCGAGAATGTCATCGTTGTCAGCAAAAGCGATATAGGTGCCACGGGCTGCATCCAAACCAGTATTTTGCGCGACCGCGATACCGCCATTGGGTTGATGGATAACGCGTACGCGCGGATCGTGCGCGGCGTAATCGTCGCACATGCGCGGTGAATCATCGGTGGATCCGTCGTCGACGAGGATGAGCTCAAGGTTCTGGTGGCTTTGATCCAGGATTGAATCCACGCAATATCGCAGAACTGTCTGCGCGTTATAGACCGGCACGATGACTGAGATCAATGGCTCGGCAGTTGATGAGGCGGTTGATTGGCTGGCTGGTTCAGTGGTGAGCTGGACCGGTTGGGTCGGTTGGGCTGACTGGGTCGGTTGGGCTGACGTGGATTCCTTCATAGCCTTCTAGTCTACTAATGGGTTCGTCTCCGATAGCATGGTGTGCATATCCGGACTATTCGCATCGGGTGTGTGCATATCCGGACCATTCGGATACCCCCTTAGGGTTCTGCGTAGTCCGGATATGCACGCTAGGGATTAGGCGATGAGGTGGAGGAAGGTTCGATCGTCGAAGGAGTCGAGATTGGGCTGAAATCCCTTAGTGGTTTTGAACTCATGGACCAAGTGAGGGTCGTGCTTGCGCAGATCAGCCAGCGCAGTCTCTGAGTCGGCGAGCGTGGGGTGCAACTGCGGGTAGCCGTCGGAGGCGAGCACAATATCGTCATTAGGGGAGACACGGATCGTGCGAATTGGATAATCGAGATCAGTAAATCCGTCAAAGACAAAATAGCCGTAATTGCCGCGCTGATTTGCAAAGTTCGATTGCAAGCGGAGAAACGGCAGAATCAGCTCGCGTGCGGGATCGCTGGCTGCCTGATCACGATGATGGTCATCGCCTTGCAGTTCCAGCGCTTGCCAAGCAAAACTGCGCAGTTCGCCCAAAAGCGCATCTACGCGCTTGAGCGTGGGGATTGCCTGCCCGTTGACCATCGCTTGGCAGTCGCCAAACAGCCAGATTTCATGCGTTTGCGCGGAATATATGACGGCATTGAGTTGCAAGCGATCGTTTGGATGCGCGCGGAAATAAGCTTCATCGAACTGCTGCTGGTCGCTTGTGGCAGATTGCGCGGTAGTCAGTGCGGCAGTCGACATAGCAGATTGCGCGGCACTTGCCAGCATGTTGTACTGCGCGCGCAATGCGCTATCAATACGCTGCTGCATATCGCGCATGATTACAGTCGCATTGCGCGCATCGGCATCCGCGCGCTCGATAGCCTGCAACGCGATTGTGTGCGCCACAACTCCAGGCGTCGGATGCCAAATATTCGCTGTGCTTTTGCTCGTCACGCCGTCAACCACGGCGGCGTACGTATCGCCTACAAACAGTCCGTCCTCGTTGAGCGCGGGATCGCCGTGCTTACCATGCGTGTATTGTTCGAGAACGTGCATAGCTCGCCATCTTTCTGCTGCTGGATTATGCGCAACCAGACAACCAGACTGCCCCGCGCGGGCGACGATGTATTGGTGACTATTTGTGATACGGCTCGCCAGCGTTGATTTTGTACGCGCGATACAGCTGCTCAAGCAAAATCACGCGCATCAACTGATGGGGGAACGTCATTTTTGAAAAGCTGAGTTTGTAGTCGGCGCGGCGCAGGATTGCATCATCAAGACCGATGGAACCGCCGATAACCAGCTGAATATGACTCGTTCCGCGCAAGCCCAAATCGTCGATTTTTGCAGCGAGCTCTTCGGAGCTGAGTTGTTTGCCATCGATGGCGAGCGCAATCACATACGCGTTGTCGCGCAAGTGTTTGGCGATGCGCTCGCCTTCTTTGGCTTTGATCTGCCGCTCAACGCCTTCGGAGGCGTGGTCGGGTGTTTTCTCGTCTGCGACTTCGATGATGTTGAGCTTGCAGTAGCGGCTTAATCGCTTGGAGTACTCGTCGATGGCGTCGCGTAAGTAGCGCTCTTTTACGCGCCCTGGCGCGATGATATCGATTTGCATGTGTCTCCTGTTGGATTGTGAGATGTACTTGCGTTGATTGTGGTGACGCTCCCCCACCCGGCTGCGCCGGGAGTTATAGACTCGCTACGCGAGCTATGCTACTGGCTCGCTGTCGCTCGCTCCTCGCCTACAAACGCGGTGCGTTTGCTTCACGGCTCGGCCTAGCCGAGGGGGCCAAGAAAACGAACGCTCCGCTAGTCGATGACGCGGCGGAATTGATTGATGCGTGTGTCAGCAAGGCGTACCGAGGGAAGCGGTACTGAGTACCGCGACCGAGGAACAACGCAGCTGACACTCCATCAATCAATTACGCCATAGAGGCGGTCGCCAGCATCGCCCAAACCTGGCACGATGTAGCACTTGTCGTTGAGCTTTTCGTCGACGGCGCATACGACGAGCTTGAAGTCGATGGAGGGGTCGATGTGCTCTTCGACGAACTGGATGCCTTCGGGGGCGGCGATAATGCAGACGGCGGTGACGTCCTTGGCGCCGCGCTCAGCGAGGTAATGCGTGGCGGCGACGAGGGTGCCGCCGGTGGCAAGCATCGGGTCGATGAGGAAGCACTGGCGGCCGGAGAGATCTTCGGGCAGACGGTTCGCGTAGGTGATCTGCTGAGTTGGGTGCTCTTCGTCACGCTTCATGCCGAGGAAGCCGACTTCAGCGGAGGGGATCATCTTGGTCATGCCGTCGAGCATGCCGAGGCCGGCGCGCAGAACGGGCACGATAATCGGGCGAGGCTCAGCAATGTGTTTGCCGATCATCGGGGCGACGGGTGTTTCGATGGGCTTATCGACGACGTCGAGGTCGCGAGTAGCTTCGTATGCTTCGAGCATAACGAGTTCGGAAACGAGTTCGCGGAAGGTAGCGGAAGAGGTGTTCTTGTCGCGCAGCACAGTGAGCTTGTGCTCAACCAGCGGGTGATTCAAAACAGTGATATTCATGGTTCCCAAGCGTACTACGAAAGCGTGTGAGAGACGCGGTGGAATAGAGCGGTAGCTGCGGTTGTGATGTGGCTTTTGCATATGGATTCAAATAATGGTTGATTTCTACGCAGGTTTCTCTACGTAGTCAGATATGGCTTGTTGCCGCTTGATATAAGGCAATGCGATTGGGCGCGTAACGTGTTCGTCACGCTTGAGACGTTTCGGAAACATTGAAGCAACCGTGTGTCAACTATCCGCTGCCATTCTTTTCCTCGCTAACGCAACCATCGGCAATACGCGAGAGGAAGAGGACGTATGGCCAGACTACAAGCAATGCGCATCGCAGCAGCGCTGTGCGCGGCGGCCGCGGTTTTGACGACCAGCGGCTGCGGCTGGGGACGCACCGTCGCTGAAAAAGAAGCGCTGGATGAGAACAGTACGAGCGCCGCGAGCGCGAAAACATCGTCGTGTGTGGACACGTCGGGCAGCGAAATCAAGATTGGTTTTGTGAACTCGCTGTCCGGTACGATGGCGATTTCTGAGCAGACGGTGAGCGATTCGCTGCATATGGCCGTTGATGAGATTAATGCGAACGGTGGTGTGCTGGGCAAGAAGTTGAAGGTTGTTCAGCAGGATGGTAAGTCTGAGCCGGCGGTGTTCGCTGAAAAAGCCAAGACGCTTATTGAAAAGGAATGCGTGGCTGCGGTGTTCGGCGGTTGGACGTCCTCCTCGCGCAAGGCCATGCTGCCCGTGTTCGAGGCGGACAATGCGCTGCTGTTCTACCCGCTGCAGTATGAGGGCATGGAAGCGAGCCCGAACATCTTCTACTCGGGCGCAGCTCCGAACCAGCAGATCGTGCCGGCGCTCGACTATCTCAAAGAGAAGGGCTATAAGAAGCTGTTCTTGGTCGGCTCCGACTACGTGTTCCCGCAGACCGCGAACCGTGTGGTGAAAGCGTACGCGGCAGGCAACGGCATGGAAGTTGTCGGCGAAGAGTACACGCCAATGGGCTCGACTGACTTCACGACGATCGTCAACAAGCTCAAGTTCTCCGGCGCAGACGCGGTAGTGAACACGCTGAACGGCGATTCGAACGTCGCGTTCTTTAAGGAATACAAGGCGAGCGGCTTGAAAGCCGACACCGTTCCGGTGATCTCCATGTCCATCGCTGAAGAAGAGGTTTCCGCAATCGGCGTTGATAACGTCAAGGGCCAGCTGACCGCGTGGAACTACTACCAGACGTTGGATAACAAGCAGAACGCAACATTCGTCAAGAACTTCAAAGCAAAGTACGGTGCTAACCGCCCGACTTCCGACCCGATGGAATCCGCATACACATCCGTGTATCTGTGGAAGGGCATGGTCGAAAAAGCTAAGTCATTCGACGTCGACAAAGTCAAGGCTGCGGCGGACGGTGTTACCTTCAATGCTCCTGAAGGTAAAGTCACCGTTGATGGCGAAAACCACCATATTTACAAGACCTCATACATCGGCAAAATCGGCGAAGACAAGCTCATTCACACCGTTTGGCAATCCGATGGCCCGATTAAGCCCGACCCGTATTTGAAGGGGTACAGCTGGGCGAAGAGCCTGAGTGCAAGCGCTGATTCGAGCGAGAACTGACGAGAGAGAAGGAACGCGAATCATGGGTATGTTATTTCCGCAGATCGTGGCAGGCCTGTCAAACGGCTCGATCCTGCTGCTCGCCGCGCTTGGCCTGTCGCTGACATTCGGCCAGATGGGCGTTATCAACAACGCGCACGGTGAATTCATGATGGCCGGCGCTTACACCGCATATGTAATGAGCACGCTCATCGGCAATAAAGGCGTTGCGCTCGCCGTTGCGCTTGTTGTTGGCTTTGTGGTAGCCGGCCTGCTTGGCCTGCTGCTGGACGTGTTGCTGCTGGAACGGATGCGTATGCGCCCGCTGGATACGCTGCTAGTCACCTTTGGTGTCTCGCTAGTTTTGCAGCAGCTGGCGCGTGATATTTTCGGCGCGACCCCGGTGTACGCCTCCGCTCCTGAAGCGTTGACGAACCCGGTGACTGTGTTCGGCTACAGCTTCTCCGCTGGCCGACTGTTCATCTTCATCCTGTCGGTGGTGTGCGTGGCCGCGCTGTACGCGATTCTGAAGCTCACGCCGCTTGGCCGTCAGATTCGCGCAACTTCCGAAAACCGTGATCTGGCTGAAGTTTCCGGTATTTCAACCCGCACGGTTGACCATGTGACCTTCTTCCTTGGCTCTGGTATCGCTGGTATTGCAGGCGTGGCGTTGAGCCTGCTCAACTCGATCAGCTTCAACTTCGGTACGACCTTCATTGTGCAAGCGTTCCTCGTGGTTGTTGCTGGTGGTGTTGGTCAGCTCAAGGGCGCAGTCATCGCATCGTTCGTGCTTGGCCTCGCCCAGTCGGCGATTGAACTGCCAACCTCCGCGTCGATTGGTCAGGTGGCTGTGTTCCTGATCGTCGTGGTCTTCCTGCAGTTCCGCCCGCAGGGATTGGTGTCGATTCGTTCAAGGAACTTGGCGTAGCGGTCAGATAGAGACGTTGGGAGACGATTATGGCAAGCAAGAAAACTGTTTCTGGCAGCGCGTCCACGTCCGCTGCAGGTGAGTTCTACACCAAATACAAGCCGTGGATTGGCACTGCAATTGCGGTTGTGCTGATTTTGCTCGCACCGAGCGTGCTGAGTGTGTACAACCTCGGGCTGCTTTCGAAGTACCTGTGCTATGCGATGGTCGCGGTCGGTATTGGTCTCGCGTGGGGCCAGGGCGGCATGCTGACGCTCGGCCAAGGCCTGTTCTTCGGCCTCGGTGCGTACGTGATGGCCATTCATATGAAGCTTTCGGACATTGGCCCGGGCCAAGTTCCGGACTTCATGTCGCAGTACGGCATTACTGAAGTGCCAGGCTTCTGGGAGCTGTTCCGCAATCCGGTGATCGCCGTGATCGGCGTGGCTGCTGTCCCCGGCGCAATCGCCGCACTGCTTGGTCTCGCGGTGTTCGGCCGCGGTGTGCGCGGCGCATACTTCGCAATCCTCTCGCAGGCGCTCGTCGCCGCATTCTCCGTGCTGCTCATCGGCCAGTCCAAGACCACCGGCGGTACGAATGGTCTCAACGATTTCAAAGGCTTCTTCGGCTACGACCTGACCGACGATGCGAACAAGCAGATGATCTTCTACATTTGCGCATTCTTGACGCTCGCGATGGTGCTCATCGTATGGTGGATTCGCCGCTCGTTCATGGGTGATCTGATCATCGGCGTGCGCGACCAGGAGAACCGCATGAAGTTCCTCGGCTACAATCCCGCGTCGATCAAAGTGTTCGCGTTCTCGCTCGCCGCAATGTTCGCTGGCATCGGCGGCGCCATGATCGTGCCGGTCGTCGGCATCATCTCACCGTCCGACATCGGCGTGACCCCGTCGATTTTGATGCTCGCCGGCGTGGTGATCGGCGGCCGTACCACCCTGCTCGGCCCGGTTATCGGCACGCTGCTCGTGCGCTTCGCGGAAACGCAGCTGTCCGAGGCGTATCCGTCCGCATGGACGTACATTGAAGGCTTGATCTTCATTCTGGTAATCGCATTCATTCCCATGGGACTCGGCCAGTTCAAGGGATTGTGGCCATGGCTCAAAGAACGATTCGGGCTTGGTGCTGCTGCTAGCGCGGCTGCAACAACAAGCACTGCGACAGCGTGATAGTGCGTGGGAACGGAACAGAGGAGCAGACTATGACGAACACTTCAACCCCCGCCTCCAAAGAGGATTTGGAACAGCTGCGCGCTGAAATGGTGCAAATGCGCGACGAAGCCAAGCGCATGCGCGACGAAGCTGCGCAGATGAAAGCCGAAATCGTCGAAGAACGCGCCAAGCTGTACGACCAGCTCGCCGTGCTCGACGACCGTGGCGGCCAGTGGAACGATTACCTCGAAATCAAAGGATTGCACGTCGAATTTGATGGCTTCGTCGCTGTCAAAAACCTCGACCTGACCGTCGAACACGGCGATCTGCGATTCCTCATCGGCCCCAACGGTGCTGGTAAAACCACCATTATCGACGCGATCACCGGCCTCGTGCCCGCCACTGGATCAGCCACATTCCGCGGCGAACAACTGCTCGGCAAAAAGCCGAACGACATCGTCAAACTCGGTGTTGGTCGTACATTCCAGACCGCATCCGTTGTCGAAGAACTCACCGTGCTCGAAAACCTCCAGCTCGCCGAAGGCTTCCGCAAAAAAGGCCGCGACCTGTTCCGACCGATGGGCGGCGTCACGCAGAACATCGAATACATGATGGACGTGTGCAACCTCACCGAAGATGCGCACAAGCCGGCCGGCATCCTGCCCCACGGTAAAAAGCAGTGGCTCGAAATCGGCATGCTCCTCGTACAGGACGCACACCTGCTCCTGCTCGACGAGCCCGTTGCCGGCATGACCCCAGCCGAACGCATCGCCACCGGTGAGCTGCTCAAGCGATGCAGCAAGAACCGCACGGTGATTATCGTCGAACACGACATGGAATTCATGCGCCAATTCGCCGACTCCGTCACCGTTCTCAACCAAGGCGAAATCCTCGCCCAAGGCTCAGTCGAAGACATCCAAAATAACGACGAAGTCGTCCGCATTTACCTGGGCGGAGGCGAATAACCCACCCCCTTCTCGGCTCCCCTTGTCAGGGGAGCTGTCACGCGAAGCGTGACGGAGGGGTAGTCAACAGCCATATTGCGAACAAAACACGCGCACAAGGAAACATATCATGGCAATGCTTGAAGTGAACAATCTCAACACTGGCTACGGCAAAGTGACCGTCGTCAACGACATTAGTTTCGACGTTGAAGCCGGCCAGTGGGTCAGCATCGTCGGCAACAACGGTGCCGGCAAAACCACACTACTCAAAGCCATTCTCGGCCTACTGCCGGTCTCATCCGGCTCAATCACCTTTGATGGCGAAGACATCACCAAAACCGCGCCAAACCAGCGCATCCGCAAAGGCATGGCGTTCGTGCCGCAAGGCCAGCAGTCGTTCGGCACCATGACCGTCGACGAAAACCTGCACGTCGTCGCCGACCGCTACGGTTCCGAAGCGCAAGCCCGCTACGACGAAGCAGTAGCAATGTTCCCAGTCCTCAAAGAATTCGCAAACCGCCGCGCAGGCCTCCTCTCCGGCGGCCAGCGCCAGCAGCTCGCCATCGCACGCGCGCTCATCACCCGCCCGAAGCTCATGATTCTCGACGAGCCGACCGAAGGCATCCAGCCGAACATCGTCGCCGACATTCAAAAAGCCATTCGTACGATGGCTGAAGACAAAGGCATCGGCGTCGTGCTCGTAGAGCAAAAAGTGCAGTTCGCTGTCGAGCGCGCGGATAAGTACTATGTGCTCGCCTCCGGACGCTTCATCGCAGCCGGCGAAGGCGGTCCTGACCAGGTTGAAGCCGCTAAGGATGCTATGCGCGTGTGATCGCATGTAACGCAAAAAGCCCTCGAATGATCGATGAGACCATTCGAGGGCTTTCATGTTATGGCTTGTTTCCCGTCGTCCCGCTACCTCTGTCGGCGTTGAACGCGTAGAGCGGGGCGGCGAAGGAAATAAAGCCTATCGCATTGGGACATGCGGTGTAAGTGTCAAACTGCTATCGTGCGGTTCGATCATGAGTGAAGTTCATGCGAGTAGACCGTTAGTTAGTCTTCAATCGCAATCGTGTGCTTGGACTCGACTTGCGGAGCCGGCTGGGTCTTCGGAACCTGAATGCACAGCGTGCCGTTCTTATAGCTGGCGTGAATATCGGATTCCTTCACATCCTCGCCAACGTAGAAGCTACGAGAGCAAGTGCCAACGTAACGTTCGCGACGCAGCCACTTGCCATCCTTGTCCTTGTCGCCAGAATCCTCATCCTTGTGGGCCGAAACGGTCAGATAGCCGTTGTTGAGCTCAAGGTTGATGTCGTTCTTGTCAAAGCCAGGCATATCGATGTCCACATCGTACGCCTTGTCAGTCTCGCGAACATCGGTGCTCATCATGTTGGCGGGCATTACGGCAGCTGAGCCGTTATCATCGGAGCGCCAACCCTGGAAGAACGGGTCGTCGAACAGATCCGAGAACATCGTGTCATTCATCAAAGCCGGAAACATTGCCATAATCGGTACTCCTTACAAAACAAACTGCATGGAGTGGAACGGTTTGGCTCGCCAGCCTCGCTTCCTGTAGTGATCCTCATCGCTACAGGAAGCCTGCCGACTATCGTGGCCGTTCCCGGAACCCCTTCCGGAGCTCCTGCCTTGTCCTTTCACCTCACACAATAGGCATTCCCCGGCTCGCATTCCCCGATTTTACCCACAGTGAAAAAGTTGAGTGCGGGTGGCTCAAGTTTTGCTGTTTGATGGCTTGGAGGGGGTGGTCTAGTACAGACGCTTATGGCCGGCTGCGAGCGAGTCGCAGTCGGCCGTAGAGATTGCCGCATATTAATGCGCTTGGTAATGCTTACTTATCGCACCCCATGCGCTTGCGGGCAAGGCCAAAGTCAAGGGCCTCTGGGTGCAGATAATTCGGCTCGCGAATGCCAAGCTTGTGCATGGCAACGCCGGTCAGACCGGAGCGGATCAGGCGGTTCGCCAGCAGCGACGTGATCTCGCCCGGGCCATCGTACGGCGGCGCGACCTCGACGACTTCCATGCCGATAATGCCCACCTCGGCGGCGAGACGACGGAACGCGGTCAGCACATCCCAGCTGCGCAAACCACCCGGCTCAGGAGTACCGGTCGCGGGCGCGTACGCCGGGTCCACCACGTCGATATCCAGCGAAAGATACAGGTAATCAGCCTGTTCCATCGCCTCGTTCACCGCATCCTGCAGCACGGCGTCGAATCCGCGCGCTTCAATCTCGGCCATGAAATGGCAGCGCATGCCACGCTCGGCCATCCAATCTTGCAGCGACTGGTCGGGGGAGTAGCCGCGCAGGCCAACCTGCACGAAATTCGTTCCCGGCACAGCGCCGCTTTCGATCAGGTGACGCATCGGAGTGCCGTGGCCGCCAATGCAATCAGGGCCTTCCTCCCACGCGTCGCAGTGCGCGTCGAAATGCACAACGCCGATCTTGCCGTATCCGTAATGATCAGCAAGCGCGGTCACTACCGGCCAGGTCATGCCGTGGTCGCCGCCCATAGCGATCGGCATCGTACCGGTCTCGACGATCGCGCCAACAAACTTGCGTACCGCGTCGAACGACTTCGGCGTATTGCCGCGCACAATAGGCGCATCGCCAAAATCGCACACATTCAACGTTTCGAACGGGTTCACGTGAGTTTCCAAGCCCATCGAACCGCGGCCAATCTCCGTGTTCTGGCCGAGATAGTCGATGGTGCGAATGGCCATCGGGCCCATTACCGCGCCGGAGCGGCCGGAAACGGTCGAATCCCACGGCACACCGTACACGGCGGCATCCATCTTGCCGGCAACAAGATCCTCCGGCGTGAGGCATACGGGCAGTTTCGCGAACGTCTGGATGCCGCCGAAGCGACGATCATGCTTACGGCTCACGTAAATCGGGCCAGGCTTGCGGTCTTTGTTGTAGTCGTCAACAGCGCCGTGGCCTTCCAGTGAGGTGCTGAACTTGGATTCCTTAACAGAGAAGCCTTCCGGCCAGTATTCTTCGGCTTCGCTGATGGTGGTGGTCTCGCTCATGAGAGTTCCTTTCTGAGACTTTTTCAGGCTGAGGTTTATTGAAATGACTTGCGCGGTATACAGTGGATAGTTATGTGCGCTATGTCCGAGAGAGAATCCCGCGTGACGCCGGGCGAAGAGTCAGGCGATGCGGATGATCCGCGCCGCGTTCCGTCGTCGTTAGCGAATGCTTTTGCGATTTTGCGGTGTTTTTCTGCGGATTGCCCCGAACTCGGTGTTACTGATGTAGCGCGGATGATCGGCGTGCATAAAAGCACGGTTTCACGGATGATGACGAGCTTGCAGCAGCTTGGCTATTTGCATCGCGATGCCTCGACGGATAAATACCGTTTGGGCGTATCGCTGCTTGCGCTGGTTTCGCCATTGTTGTCGAATGTTGATGTGCGGCGCATCGCTCACCCGCTGCTGCAAGATGAGGTGGCGCGCACTCACGAGACGGCCGCAATCGCGGTGATCGAAGATGTTGACCCGATCGTAATTGATCAAATCCCCAGTCCGAAGCTGGTGCGTCACACGCAAGAAGTGGGTACTCGCTACCGTGGATGGGCTTCTGCTTCGGTGAAAGTCAGTCTTGCGTTCCGCCCGTGGAATGAGGCAGAGCAAGCGTTGCGCGACGGTCGGATTGAAGGTGTGGATCGTAGTGATCAGGCGGTGTTTGCGCGTATTCGCAGCGAACTTGCTGATATTCGCCAAGAGGGTTTTGCGCTCAACGATGGCGAGAGCGATCCGTTCGAATTCAGTCTTGCCGCCCCCGTTTTCGGAGCTGATGGTGCGTTGATGGCTGCACTGGTTATCGCAGCGCCCAAGCCGCGCGTCACGCCTGCCGCATTCGCGCAGATTCGCGATATTGTGCTGCATGACGCGCATCTCATCTCCCGTCAGCTCGGCTACGTGGAGGGCATTGCTTAACGTACGCATGGCAGTTATCTCAGGCGATTGCGGGGCTCAATGCGGGTGTTACTACTGGCGTTTTGACGCTTGAGAAAAACAAGTCTTTATTGAGCTGCGTATGCCAGATTGCTACGAACGCAATCGCTGCAATTGCAACGAGATAGTAGGCGGGCACGAGCGCGTTACCAGTTGCGGAAATGAGCGTAGTGGCGACGAGCGGTGCAGTGCCGCCGAAAATCGCGTTTGCCGTGTTGAAGCTGATCGCAAAGCCGGAAAGGCGCACTTCAGTCGGGAACGTTTCGGGCAGGAAGCTGACGAGCACGCCATCGTTCAGTGCGAGAATCATCGCCATGCCCATCTCGCCGGCGAAAATCGCCACAGCATTGCCAGTATCGAGCAGAAGAAATGCTGGCACGGTGAAAATCACAAACAGTACGGAAGCGGCGAGCATTACACGCTTTCTGCCGAACTTATCGGATAGATAGCCGGTGAAAATCACAAACGCAACATACACAATCAACGTGGTGGTGGTTGCGGCTGAAGCAAGCGTGTCATCAGTGTGCAACGTGGTTGTCAGGTACGTGGGCAGGTACGTGAGCACCGTGTAGAAACCGACGGCGTTCAATACGCATGCGCCAAACGTGAGCACGAGCGGCTTGCGGTAGGAGCGGAACAGCACGCGCAGCGGCGTGACCTTTTCGCTCTGCTGTTGTGCGTGAACGAGCTGCTGCTCCTGCTGGTAAGCGGGCGATTCGCTCAGATGCTCACGGATAAACAGGGTGATGAGGCCGAACGGCGCGGCGAGCAGGAACGGGACGCGCCAACCCCACGCGTTCATCATCGCGTCGGACATGAGCGTGGATTCAATAAGATACACTGCGGAGCCGCCGAGCAGGCCGGCTGCTTCGGATGCGGGAATGAAGCCGGCGATGGTGCCGCGTCGGTGATGGCCAACGGATTCGCTGAGGAATGTGGCTGCGCCCGCGTATTCGCCGGATGCGGAGAAGCTTTGGCAGCAGCGCAGCAGCAGGAGAAGAATTGGTGCGGCGATGCCGATGGTGGCGTATCCGGGGAGGCATCCGATAAGGAACGTTGCGCCGGACATGAACAGGATGGAGTGGGTGAGCGTGCTTTTGCGGCCGTGGCGATCGCCCCAGCTGCCCCAGAATGCGGCGCCGATTGGGCGGGCGACAAACGATAGCGCGAAGACGGCGAACGCTTGGATCAGTGAGACGGTTGGATCTTGGTTGGGGAAGAAGATTGTCGCGATAACGGTGGCGAAGTAGGTGTAGGAAGCGTAGTCGAACCATTCAATGAAGTTGCCCATGAACGAGGAGAACGTGAGCTTGCGAATCGTTGAATTGGAGGCTTCGGGGATGTTCAATTGTGGGGTGGATGCGGTGATGGCTGCCGTGGTGCTTGATGCTGGTGATGCGGCGCTGTGCTCCTTGTTCGCTGTGGTGTTCATGATGACCCCTTCCGGTCGTTGCTAAATATGCAACTGTGTTGCATGAAACACATAATGTCGGAAAGAAGTATCAACTCCGTTTCACTATTGTTTCCGTGCATGGCAAGTGGGGTTTCTGGATTATTTCGCCGCTTAAGCGGGAAATGGTTGAAAACAGCGGAGATTAATAGGAGCTCGATAGAGATTTATAAAGAACGGGGCGCAGCTCAGTGTGATGAGCTGCGCCCCGTTCGTGTGGGGTTTACTCGCAATGCGGGTACGTTAGGGATTTTGTAACTGCATTGGATGTGCTGGTTGTTGACTACTCGCAGGCTACGCCGTCGCGATCGCGATCCAGCTTAGTGGAATACCCAGGCTGACCTTGATAAAGCGGTGCTTTGCCGGCAGCGCGCACGGCTGCGCAGTTCTGGTAGTAGACGTTTGCATCCTGCTGAGTGTTTTGCTGGGTGGACTGCTCGGCATTCTGAGATGGTGTGTCCGGCGTGGTCGCAGCGGTATCGGAACCGGTGGAGTTGCCAGAATCGGCGGCGGAGCTGGAATTACTGGCATTCGCGCTACCCGTGCCGCTCGTATCGGCGGTGTCCGTGGCATTGGTGCTCGTGGCGTTCTTATCGTCAGTGCCCGTCAGGCTGTCGTCTTCTGGCACAGTCTGCGTGGGGCAGCTGGAAAGCACCTTCGTCATCGCTTTGCGCTCGGCTTTGGTGACCCACAGCGAATACTTTGCTTTTACGCCGATCTGGCGCGCCACGTAATTGCAGCGGTATGACTTGTTTTTCGGCAACCAGGTCGCTGCATCACCGTCGCTTTTCTGCTGATTGGCCGGACCGTCGACTGCAAGCAGATTGTACGGGTCGTTGGCAAGCTGTGTACGGCGTGCTTTGGATAGCTTTTTCGCGCCTTTCTGCCAAGCGTCAGACAGTGCAACCACGTGGTCGATTTGTACGGCACTGCTCGTTTTGTTGCCACGTTTGAAATTAATGGTCTTGCCAGTGTACGGGTCATCGAGCGTGCCGGACTTGACGATGCAGTTATGCGTGCCCGGCTTGTAGATCACGTTTGTCAGATCACGCTGAAGAATATCGTTGCGCGTATCGCAGCCATTATGGTCCACATCTGCCCATGCTGCGCCGAAACGCGTACGCGCATAGCCGGTCTTCGACGCGCGCCCCTTAGTCTTCAGCTCAGCCAGCACGTCGGTCGCCTTCTCGCCTGAGTATTCGATGGTGCTAGCGGTATCTGCGGCAGTAGCGGTCGCAGGAATCGCGAACATAGTCAGCGTCATGGCCAGTGTTGCCAGTACGGCGAACAACACCGCAAAATGCGCACGAGTTACATTAATGGTCTTCTGCGGGGTTTCCTGGATCTCGATGATGGTCGCTGGGTGACGATGGTTGATGGCCATTGGTGTCAGTTCTCCTTGCTTTTTCGTACGCGCCGATTCTAAGCCCTGCCCCGTATTGCCGCCTATCACATATCGGCGAAATCCACCAGCGTTACATCGCCGTCCTGCTTTGCGCGGGCGATGACATGCTCGTCGAATCCGTTTTTGGAAAACAGCATGTAATGGCTGTTCTGGGGGTGCAGCAACTCTGCCCGGCTGCGTAATGTCTCAAGCTGACGTAGGTCTACAGCTACACTACGCCATTTGCATTCGCAGAACAGCATGGTCTTCGGGTTCTCCCCGGTGGCGACGATGTCGATCTCTTCCTGACTGCGCGTTCTTGGATCGGCTCCCCACCAACGGCCTGCGTCGAGAAGGAGAAATGGTAGTGCGCCGGTGGTGTTATGGGCCCACAGCCATTGCGTGCAAATATCTTCGAATACCGCGCCCATGAAGTCATTAATCGACGTCATGATGTGATCCGCGGCGATATCGGCGTTGCCGGAACGAATCAGTGACATATTCGTCGGTACGTAGCGGTACCAGAAGCGGAAGAATGAGTCCTCGATGCGATAGATCGTTTTGCGCGGCGAGCTTTCGCCGAATGGGGTCTCCTTGTATAGAATGCCCAGATCGATAAGGTTGCGCAGGTATGTGGCGCATGATGACGCCTCCATATGGCAGGCTGTGGCGATAGTGTTCGATCGGGACGCGCCGGATGCGATGGCCTGAATGACGGTGTTGTACTCCGCTGGTGCGCGCAGCTCTTGCTTAAGTAGATTGCCGGGCTCTTCGAACAGATAGCAATCCGGGTCAATGATGTTCCAGCGGATATTATCGCGAATGCTTGTGGTGTCATCGATTTGGCGTAAATACAGCGGAATGCCGTCGGTCAGGCCGTAGGCGATGGCCGCGTCCTCGGCCTTGAATCGTGGCAGAAATTCGCGAACCTCGGTGTATCCGAATGGTTCCACTTTGATTTGTGCGGTACGTCGTCCGTATAGCGGGCTGGCGTAACCAAGCACTTGACGCTCCATGAACGACATCGATGATCCACACAATATGATCATGAGTCGGCTGTCGTCCTTGTTTCGGTCGATGGCATGTTGCAGGACGGAACTGACAGAGCGGTCCGCTTTGGCAAGATATGGGTACTCGTCGATGACGAAGGCGATGCGTTGCCGTTGGGCGAGCTCGAATATCGCATCCAATGCCGACGCGAAATCGCGGTAGACGGGGAAGGAATCCGTCGCCGTATAAGAAGCGTCGGTGATATTCCCCCCGGCTGCGGATCGATACATGGCGATGCTACGGCTGAGCGCTTCAAGGTTGCCGGTCATGTTGGATTCGATGGCCGGGAAGAAGATCGTGGGGCGACCATCAAGGAAATGGTTGATGAGAGTGGTCTTGCCTACCCGCCTTCTGCCATACACGACGACACATTCGAATTGTGAGGATTTCCAGCGGCGCTCCAGCGTTGCGAGTTCTCTTGCTCTGCCTACGAACATGACGATTGCGCTTTCTTTCCGATTTATAGAATCGTAATTTATTAAATTACGATTCTATACTTTGATGAGATTGGAGGCAATGGCATCGTCGGAACTTCTGCATCATTGATTAATGAGCGGTTTTCGCCTTGCAGTGCTCAAACTTCATTGTTTTTGCCGTTGTGCTCGGCTCGTTATCGCCGATGAGGCTCGATGGACTGAAATTATAGAATCGTAATTTAATAAATTACGATTCTATAAATCGGTGACCGGTTGGATGACGCCCTTTGGCGTCACTCACGTGCGTCTGCGTGCGTTTCCACGCGCTTCTCGTGTGTCTGCGCGGCCCTGACCTCTCCCCATCCCACCCACTCGCCGTATTGCGGAACGTGGAAACATGCCGTTTGTATTGCGGCCGTAGAATTACGGCGATTCGCGATCTGCAGTACGCAATCGCAAATGCTGCAACTGCTAGCAACGACGATGGGGGCCTGATGAGACTTACTCCACGGGAGACCGACAAACTGATGTTGTATTTGGCGGGCCAGCTCGCCAAAGACCGCAAATCACGCGGTGTGAAACTCAACTACGTAGAAGCGATTGCGCTCATCACCTCCGAATGCGTGGAACGTGCACGCGAAGGCGCAACCGTTGCCGAGCTTATGCAATACGGGCGCACACTCCTCAAGCCCGAAGACGTGATGGACGGCGTCGCCGAAATGCTCGAAGTCGTCGAAGTCGAAGCCACCTTCCCCGACGGCACCAAACTCGTGTCCATTCACAATCCAATCGAAACCACTGAAAAGCTCGTACCTGGCGAATATCTACTCGCCGACGACGACCTGACCATCAACGACGGCAAAGACGCAATCGAACTCGACGTAGTCAACACCGCCGACCGACCAATTCAGATCGGCTCGCACTTCCACTTCTTCGAAGTCAACAAGTACTTGAAGTTCGATCGCAAAGCCGCCTACGGCAAGCGACTCGACATCCCCGCCGGCACCGCAGTGCGATTCGAGCCTGGCGAAGCACACCGCGTACGGCTCATTGACATTGGCGGCACGCGCGAAATCCACGGCTTCAGCGCGCTCGTCGAAGGCCAACTCGACGATCCACAGGTGCGCGAAGCCGCATTCGCCAAAGCGCACGAGCAGGGATTCCTAGGAATCTGAGAACGGGGAGCGGAACATCATGAGCAAAACCATTACGCGCAAAGACTACGCAGGCATGTTCGGCCCAACCACCGGCGACCGCGTGCGCCTCGGCGACACCAACCTGATTATCGAAGTCGAAAAAGACTACACGCATTACGGCGACGAGCTTAAATTCGGTGGCGGTAAATCATTCCGCGACGGCATGGGCCAAAGCTCCGTACAACTCGACGCAGAATCGCCCGACACCGTTATTACCAATGCGCTTATTGTCGATTGGACCGGTATCTACAAGGCTGATATCGGCATTAAAAACGGCAAGATCAGCGCGATCGGCAAAGCCGGCAACCCGCAGACCATGAACGGTGTTACCCCCGGACTCGCTGTCGGCTCTGGTACCGAAGCGATTGCCGGCGAAGGGCTCATCGTCACTGCAGGCGGACTCGACACGCACATCCACTTCATCTCCCCGCAGCAGATTCGCACCGCGCTCGCCGGCGGCGTCACCACGATGGTCGGCGGCGGTACTGGCCCTGCGGACGGCACCAACGCGACTACTTGTAACCCGGGCGCGTTCCACCTGGCGCGCATGATCGAAGCTGCCGAAGCGCTGCCGGTCAACATCGCGTATCTAGGCAAGGGCAACGATTCGAGCCCTGAGCCGCTGCGCGAGCAGATTCGCGCAGGCGCTGCGGGCCTGAAGATCCACGAAGATTGGGGTTCTACTCCGGCCGTGATTGACACGTGCCTTGGCGTCGCGGATGAAATGGACGTGCAGGTTGCTATCCACACCGATACGCTCAACGAAGGCGGTTGCGTGGAGGACACGATCGCCGCGTTCAAGGGCCGCGCAATCCACACGTACCACACAGAAGGCGCCGGCGGTGGCCACGCGCCGGATATTATTCGCGCGGCCGGCTTCCCGAACGTGCTGCCGAGCTCCACGAATCCGACCATGCCGTACACGCGCAACACCATCGACGAGCACCTCGACATGATGATGGTCTGCCACCACCTCGACCGCAACGTGCCGGAGGATATTTCCTTCGCTGATTCGCGCATTCGCCCTGAGACGATCGGCGCGGAGGACGTGCTGCACGATATGGGCATCATTTCGATGATGAGCTCCGATTCGCAGGCAATGGGCCGCGTGGGCGAAGTCATCACGCGCACGATTCAGACCGCCGACAAGATGAAGAAGCAGCGCGGGCCGCTACCGGAGGATGCGCACGACAATAACCGCAACGACAACTTCCGCGTGAAGCGCTACGTCTCCAAGTTCACGATCAACCCGGCTATCACGCATGGTATTGCCGACTATGTGGGCTCTATCGAGGTTGGCAAGATGGCCGATCTGGTGCTCTGGCAGCCGGCCATGTTCGGCGCGAAGCCGGAGATGGTGATTAAGGGCGGTTCGATCGCTTACTCGCGCATGGGCGATGCGAACGCTTCTATTCCAACGCCTGAGCCGGTCTACTACCGCGACATGTTCGGCGCGCTCGGCCGCGCGCTGAGCAACTCGTGCGCCACGTTCGTCTCGCAGGCCGCCTACGACGACGACATCAAGGGCAAGCTGGGCTTGGCTCGCCAAGTGCTGCCGGTGCGCGGCTGCCGCACAGTGGGCAAGAAGGACCTCAAGTTCAATGACGTGCTCGCCGACATTCAAGTCAATCCGGAAACCTTCCAGGTGACTGTCGACGGCGAACTCGTCCACTCCGACCCGGCCTACGAACTGCCGCTCACGCAGCGGTATTTCCTGTTCTGAGTCTGTGCTGATGTTGCTGTGAGCTTGTTTTCGAGCCTAGGAGCTCACATTGCAAACGGCTCATAGTAGATGTCGGTTGATGCGACGCCGTGCTGAGCGAGAATCTCACGCACGGCGTCCATCATCGGCATCGGGCCGGCAATAAGATAAATCGCGCCCGGGCGGATCATCGGCGCAATCAGCGACTCGTTGGCATGCCCGGTCGTGAGCCTCACGCGCGTGTTCGGCGCGTGCGCAGCACCGAATTGTTGCAGCTCATCACGGTAGATAACATCACGCTCCGAACGGGCGGTGTACAGAAAATCGACAATACGCCCGCGGCCATTCGCGCCGTTCGTACCGTTCTTGCCGCCGGCGTAAGCGGTCAGCACGCCGATCAGCGGCGTGACGCCGATACCGCCTGCGATGAGCACCAGCGGCGTAGCGTGACCAGTTTGCGCATCATGCTCCTTGATGAATTCGGCGTAGCGGCCATACGGCGGCACGACCTTCACCCGTTCGCCGGGCTTCAACGAAGCAATCTTCGACGTGAAATCACCATCGGCGCGAATCGCGAACGACATGACCGGGGGAGCGCCCGCGCTCGGGTCGCGCCCGTCGGCCTCGGCTGCATACGAGTTCGTCAACGAGAATGGATGCAACTCATGCATGCCGCGTACGCCGAGGAATGCAATGAACGCAAAATCGCCCGGATTCCAACGCGGCTGTGTTGTTGACGCGCTATTGTCAATCGCCACATTCAGCTCGGTCACACGCGGCGCGATCGAGCGAACCGAAGCCACCCGGCCGCGCAGTGCGAACGCGCGACGGCTCACCGAACTCCACGCGTAGTAAGCAAACACTGCGATCGTCGCAGCGTCGAACAGCAGAAGAAACGATCGGTTTGAAGCAATGTAGTCGATCGCGTGCACGTGGATAACAATCAGTGCAATCGCTACCAGATTGAGACGATGCAGCCACACGCTCATCTCATGGCGGAACAGACGCTCCAATGCGCGTTTGAGTCGCGCAAGCCATGCGACGCGTGAAGTCAGCCACCCGGCCATAAACACCAGCGACCAGACCGCAACCGCAATGAACAGGTACAGCCCCACATGGCCCGTGAGACTAATCAGCGCGCCCGCGCCCGGCAATAGGCTCTGGTGCAGGAATGCCAGCACGATCGCCAGAATCGCCAGCACGCCGTGAATCATATACATGTGCGGCAGGCCGACCGTGCGGTCCACCCATCGCGGGCGGCAGGCGAGATACACGGCCGCCAGCATCCACGTGTACGCGACGACGCCAATTTCCGCCCCAAACATCGTGTCAGCATACAGGGCGGGATAGTTTGCAGCGAGCAGCGCGAGGAACGGCAACGGCACAATGAACAGCACTGTGGCCCATGCCAGGGCGATATGCGAGGTAATGAATTTCATGGCTGATCCTTGATGGTCTGTGATGATGAGTAGTGGCGGGGATTAATGACGATGGAAAGAATTGGAATCTGCTCCGATTTCGGCGATACTGCCATCTGTGCGGACCAATATCGCCATAACAGTTGCGCGTGCGATGTCGTTGCGGGAAACGAGAGTTTGGAAGGCTTGTTCGCCAGCGCTAATCGCGGTCGTTGCCCACATGTCCGCGAAGGTAAGACGGTCGCAGACAACGGTAGCTTGCGCAAGATCGTGCGCGGTGCGGGTGATGTGCTCGCCGCGCGCAGTCGTGCCTGACGTGGCGATGCCGGCGTTACGCGCTGTGATCGTGTGTGCTGTGATCGTGTGCGGGGCGATCGTGTGCAGGGTTTTGGACGCATCGAACGGGTCAGCCACGCCGATATTCCACTCGAAACCGCTATCGTCGCGTACAGCAGTTTGAATATCGCCTCCGCCGCCGATTGCTGCGGCCTCACAGCGGCCGGCATCAAGCAGTGGCTTAAGAAACCGACGATGCGCCTGTTCCACGGCCCAACCTTTGGCGATGCCAGTTGGATCGTAGACGCCGGCATGCATTGGGTTGAAATATCCATCGGTCAGGTCTTTTGCTTGCTGGCAGAGTGCGTAGATTTCAGCAAACGCGGTAGGGGAGTTATTGCGGCCAAACCTATCGAGCGGGCCAGGACTCAGCAGCGCCGACCAATCTCCTCGTCGGGCGGCGGCAACCTGTGAATCATCGCGAAACGGCGAGAAGGTCACATCAACATCGGCGAGAAACGCTTCAATGCGAGGCGTCACCTCGTCGAGTAATGCATCGAGCTGATGTGCTTGGTTGTCTGCGACAAGCTGGATGGTAAACGGGATAGTCATCGCGTGGATCACGCGCGCTCTAATGGCGTAATGTGGTGTGGCCATGGCTGTTGGAACAGAGCTATGTGCGGATCGGCAGAGTGGCGTGGTCACTTGCTGGCGTTCAGCGACTGGTTGATAGCGTCCTGCAGCGAATTGACGAACGCTGTCGAAGTTTCAGTAGCTCCTGAAACAAATTGAATATCGGAGCTCTGCGCGCTAATCGCCCGTTCGGTAAGCGCCGGGATTGCCTGCGCGTTCACCGACTGCGATCGACCGTGCGTTGGCGCTTTAATCGTAGTGATCTTGGTGATTTTGCCGCCTTCGACCGTAACTTGCAGCTGGATTTCGCCGTACTCGTTTGGGGAGGCGACGGACGTGTACGTGCCGTCTGTGAGCTCGCCAGCGGAGGATGAGCTGGAAGTGCCGGACGATGAGCTGTCTTGGGACGATTCTGCCCCATTAGAGCTTGTCGAGTCTGATGCGCCGCTGCCAGATGATGCCAGTGCGCTGCCATCGGCTGTAGCTTGCCGTGCCAGATGCGGTTTCACGAACAGCAAGAACGCGTCAGCCACGATGGCCAGCCCCGCTACGACAGCGATGAGCGTCTTAGTAATAGTCGCTTTCATTAGTGTTCCCCTGAAGATATTCCCCGTCCACAGCCCCGCGGGATGGTACATCCCAGTGTGCAATCGAGTGATTGCGCGGGGTCTATGGTTTTTCGTTACTGTGAACGGTACCTGTGGGGTTCTGGTGGAGAGGTCAACAAATTCTGAAAGCCAGCTGAAAATCGTGTTGCTTGTGAAATATCTCACGCTGAGTGATGCGTAGACGGCGATGTCACTGCATAGTAAGGAATCGCTTACCGTTCAGTGACCATGTCGGCCACGTCCTTAATGAAGTCAAAAGCGTCATCACCACGCGTAGTGAGCAGACGCACGCACACGCCGTTAATCGCGCGGCTCACACCCAACTCGCCGGTAAAACCGACCGAATCAGCATGCGAACGGATACGATCGATCAGCGCATCCTCGGCGGCGATACGCGCCTGCTCAATGCGCGCGGCGACCGCGGCGGACGACGTATCTGCATCCATATCAGCCGCCGCCGGGTCGATTTCTGGCAGATGCGCGTACAGCACGCCGCAATGCGTAAACGACCGCCACATGCCCATCTCCGTGTAATCAAACGAAGCTGGCTCCAACAGCAGTCGATCCGCAAACGCAAGCCGCGCATGCGATTCGACCTTCGGCGGCCGTCCGCGACGGCAACTCGCTGCGTCTCCAGCAGACGAGTCAGCTGCCGCCGCAACCGCAGTCGGCTCGTCAACAACCACACGCAGTCGATTCGCAAACCGTCGCATCGCCCAACGCTCATCCATACCCACGCGTCCGCACGTCACCACATCCGCATACACAAACGTCGACTCAGCCGCAATATGCGCACTCGTATGGTTTTCGAACGAGCTACCTTGGAACGGAATCACCGGAAACGGCAGAAACACAGCTTTTGCGTCGCCCTGCACAGTCAAGTCAATCGTGCGCGACGCCGAACCGTCGCCAGTGTTGAGCACCTTCTCATAACTCTGCGTCTTTATCGTCGAATCCGTACCCGGGCCAAAATCGATCGCAATATGCGCTTCATCGCCCTTCAAAAAACCCGGCGAAGCGAGCATCACAATGAAATCTGAATGCTTGCCGTTCGTAAACGGCGTCATCAGCTTAAACGGCGCCTCAAAATACACGTCGTCGATTTTCGTGCGCCCGTGCCGGAACGCCGTAGACAAGCGGAATGTGCTGCTGGGCATGGCTAACTCCTGCGGAAATACGTGCGGATCACATATCCTCGAACAGCACGGACTTTTTGATCCATTCGATCACGTCGTCCACGCCGTCGCCGCCCATCAAATCAGTGAAAATAAACGGGCGATCGCCGCGCATCTTTTTACTATCGCGGGCCATCACATCCAAGTCAGCATGCACCAGCGGCGCCAAATCAGCTTTGTTAATCACCAGCAAATCAGAACGCGTCACGCCTGGACCGCCCTTGCGCGGGATTTTGTCGCCCTCATCGGTAGCGATCACGTAGATCGTCGCATCGGCGAGGTCAGGGCTGAACGTGGCGGACAGGTTGTCGCCGCCCGACTCGACGAACATAATCTGCACATCCGGATGCGTGCGGGCCATTTCCTCGCACGCTTCAAGGTTCATTGAGCAGTCCTCGCGGATGGCGGTGTGCGGGCAGCCGCCGGTTTCCACGCCGACAATACGATCGGGCGATAGGCGGCTGTGCTCGATGAGGAACTCAGCATCCTCCTTGGTGTAGATGTCGTTCGTGACGACGCAGATGCTGTATTCGTCGGCCATTTTGCGAGTGAGACGCTCGATAAGCGCGGTCTTGCCCGAGCCGACGGGGCCGGCAACGCCAATGCGTACGTATGACATGGGGTTCTCCTTTGTGTGGTGGATGGGTAATGATAGGTGGTTGCGATGCCCGGCGGCTGGCGGCATATGCGATGCGCGACACGCTCAGAGCCGCTCGGCTTCGCTCCGGCGTGTGCTCGCGGAGCTTAGCACACGCCTGCGCTGCTTACGGTCGCGCATCGCATATGCCGCCAGCCGCCTCGGTTATCCGTACAGTTAGCTCATATACAGCCTCGAATATAGGGTTTCGTGTTGCATGGCGGCGATGTCGAGGTAGGCGCCGGAAATGCCCAGATCGTCGGTTTTGAGCGTCATCGCGATGTCAACCGCGCGCACGAGCCGTGGGAACGAATCATGCAATGCGACTTGGCCCGCGTACTGGCTTAGGGGAATTGCTTTCGCGGCGCACATTGTCAGTGCGCTGAGCAGCGAATAGCCGTACATGATCGCCGCATCGCGCACATCCGGCGCATGGTCGGCCGCATACAGTCCCATCGCGATCGAATGCAAGCCACGGCAGCGCCCCCCGCGAATCAGCTCAGCGTACAGGTCAAGGGACGGCGAATGCTGATCACAGCCGGCGTCCATCTGGTCCGCAAGCTTGATCAGTCGCGTGCACATGCGTTCGCTGCCCTCGCGAATCTCGCGCGCGGATTGTAATGCGCTCGCAAGCTCGTCCAGTTCAATCAGCTTGGTGGCCAATCCGCGCTCTGACAGGCGCGCGTCGGTCGCGTACCGGCCAGCGATCACCATTTGGCCGATCTCTTTGTACGGTGCGACTTCGAGATAGTTCTTCATATACTGCTCGAAGTCGGGGCCGCGGCGCAGAAAATCGCGTTGTACGAACGTTTCCATGCCATTCGACAGTGCGAACGCGCCCACAGGGAACACGCTGTCGCACACCTGCAGCATGGCGAGGCGTCGCGCTTCGGTTTCGTTAACGTTCATGTGGCGGCTTTCGTGTGATCGGGGTGCTCAATTTCTTGGCTCCCCTTGCCAGGGGAGCTGTCACGCAGTGACTGAGGGGTAGTCAGGACCTATCTCATTGCGTCCGTAGGGATTCAATAGTTGGCCGATCTTGCGTCAGTGCGTGTGCCAGGTGCGGCCGCCGTCGTGACTGTGCGAGCCGTCGGGGCGGTGCAATACGCCGTTCGACTCGTATTCGCCCGGTTTGAGTTCGTATGGATGATCAGCATCGACGCCGGATTCGGTGTGGACGTGATCGTGATGGTGACCGTGCGCGTGATCGCCGTGGTGCGCGTGACCGTGCTCACCGTGATCGTGACCGTGACCGGCCGCCGCGCTCGCCCCGCCGTTCGCGGCCTCTTTTGCGGCCCAGTCGGCGTCTGCTTCGGCTTCTTGCTCTTCTTCGGCCACGTCGCCCGTGGTCTTGTTCGTGCCCGGAATGATCGTGCCCGAGCCAGCGTGCGCCTTGACAATCAGGAACCCGTCGAAGCCACCCTCGATGATGTGCGGCTCGTAGCCGATCTTCTTCGTGTACTCCATCGTCGGGTGGTCGTACGGCACCAGCACGCGGTCGTTCTCGACCTTGAGGCTCAGATGACGGTTGCCCAGCTCGAAGCACAAGCGGCCCATTTCCTTCATTGAGCTCACCGGGATCTCGATGAGCTGAGCGGTCTTGATGCGCGCGAAATAGCGCTTGTCCTCGGTTTCGGCGAGCACGTCGCCGTCCTTGATCGTGCGCCCGACCATCACGCCGAACTCGGTGCCGTCCTCGGCAACCTTGCGCATGCGCTTCTTGTCTGTTTCGAACCAGTCGAACGCGATCGGCACGTTGAGCTTGCCGTCGTCGTAATGCTGCTCGATGATGTTGCCGGTAATCTCCTTGGCGATCATCCGCGCTCCTTCCGTTATCTGCATGCTCGCGTCGGCGATCATCGCTGCCGCCGACTGAACTGAGGGACAGTGTACGAGCGCGATTGCGATCGTTTGTAACGAATCATCGCAGGCGCACACCATCGCGCACAAAAGCCCGCGAAAGAGCGCGGAATACATCAAAAAAATACTTGAAAAATCATGCCCACGATACGAAACACGTGAACGCTGCGTCGGCGTTTCGCAATAATCGCAGCCATTTGACGGGCAGCGTGCACAAGCTGAATCAAAGATGTGATATTACGTTGCCATTCACAACGACCACCTGCCCTTGAGAGAAAGACAGGAAGGAAGACGCGCATGACACCAACCTCCGGCACCATGACGATTGCCATGCACATTCCCGATAATTTCGTTTCGCTATCCACCGGCGCGGTGTTTTGGGTGATCATGATTCCTATTTGGGTGCTGTGCATGCGCTCGGTTATGCGCGAAGCCAGCCCCGAAAAAATGGCGTATTTAGGCGCGGGCGCGGCGTTTTCATTCCTTGTCATGATGTTTAACGTGCCTACTCCCGGCGGCACGACTGCGCATGGCGTGGGCGCGGCGCTCATCGCTTTGCTGCTTGGGCCGCAGTATGCCACGATCGCCGTATCGGTGGCGCTGCTATTGCAAGCACTGCTCTTCGGCGATGGCGGCCTGATCACGCTTGGTGCGAACTGCTTCAATATGGCTGTAGTGCTGCCGTTTGCCGCGTATGGAGTGTACGTGCTGCTGCGGCGCGTGGCGCGCGCGATGCAAGGTCGTGAGCGTGACCGGGGGCGTGACCGTGAGCGTGACGCAGCGCGGGATGTGAAGTCTGCTGCCTCGCAAAGTGGCCGCCTGACTGGGCGTATCGCGCAATTCGCTGCTGGATACGTTGGCATTACGCTCGCTGCATTGTGCGTGGCGATTGAGCTCGGTATTCAGCCGATGCTGTTCCATGATGCTGCCGGCCAGTCGCTCTACTTTCCGTTCGGCCTTGCGGTAACGATTCCCGCCATGCTGATCCCACACCTTGCGGTGGCTGGCATTGTTGAAGGATTGATGACCGTTGTCGTCGTTGAATTCGTTCGCCAAAGCGCGCCTGAAATCGTGCGTATTGGCGCCATCGAAGCGAACGCAAACGCAAACCAGCCGTCCGCGAACACAACGTCAGTGGCACACGGTTCGTCGCGCTCAGGCTTGCGTCGATCTGCGTGGATTGCGCTCGCCGTGGTTGCGCTGCTCTCGCCAATCGGCCTGCTCGCTACCGGCGACGCTTGGGGTGAGTGGGGTGCTGAGGATTTCATGGCCGCGACCGGGCTGGACTACGTGCCGCAGTATATTGCGCACGGGTTCACGTGGAACGCGGTGCTGCCTGACTATTCGCTGGCTGGCCTGCCGGACGTGGTTGGCTACCTGCTGTCCGCGGTAATTGGCATCGCTGCGCTGACTATCATCTTCCGTCTGCTCGCGCTTGCTGTGCGCACGAAGAGCACCAAGCATGCCTGATATCAACGATTCGCATGCCCAGCCAGCTCACTGTGCAGATCATTGCATAACTCATCGTGCAGATCGCCGCGCGGCATCCTCTGCTGCGCTGCCGGCCACTGTTGTGTTGCCCGCGTGGCTGCGTGAATCCGAACAGTATGATCCTCCCACCGACCGGTCATCGTTTATTGAACGCAATCTTGGTCACATTGGCGCTATGCTTGCGCAAATTGGCGAGCCAGCGAACATTACACACAGTCCGCTTGACCGCGCGCTGTGCCGTGTGGCGCCATCGTTGCGATTGATTGGCGTGCTGGCAGCGATCATCTGTGTGAATGCGACGCGCAATATGCTGTTCGCATATGTCATGCTCGCGGTTGTGCTGGTTGCGCTGGCCGTGCGCCCGGCACGACTGATTGCGGCTGTGCTTCAGCCAACACTGGCGGTGTGTGCGCTCAGTTTTGTGATTGCACTGCCCGCGGTGTTGGTAGGTCAAACTGACGCTCCTGTACGGCTGGTTGTGCGCGCTTTTGTGGCCGTGTCGTTGGTGATTACGCTTGCGCGCACGGTACCTTGGAACCGGCTGATAGCGGGCCTTCGCGGCCTTGGTGTGCCGGATTCGGTGGTGTATGTGTGCGATGTGACCATCCAGTTTCTTGATGTGCTGGGTCGTTCGATGGAGGAGCTTCTGGACGCGCTGCGATTGCGCAGTGTTGGCCGAGATTCCCGCAAACTCATGTCTGCAGGGCGGCTGGTGGGCGCGTTATTTTTGCGCGCGAATACGCAAGCGCGGCAGATGGCAGAGTCGATGATGTGCCGCGGATTCGATGGGCACTACCGTGTGTGGTGCGAACGCTGGCTGACTGTGCCTAACGCGGTGTATGCGGTTGTGGTGGCCGCGATGATTGCGTTCGCGGTGTATCTGAGATGAAAAAGAATCAACAATCCCCTTCAAATTCGGTAGATGTGGTGAAAATGGGCCTTCAAGAAACGGATGTGGTGAAAAAGGGCCGTGAAAACGGCTTTTTGGCGCCTTTCATGGCATTGTTTTCCCCACTTTCTGTTTACGGTGTCCGATTTTCCCCACATACATCCAATATTGGAGGGGGTGGTCGTTGTGAACATTGAACGATCTTGGAAAGGAGAGCTGCCATGTTGGGAACGCGTAACGCGAACAGTAGCGTTGGTGCCGAGTGGTTTCGCGGCGATCCGTTGGTAGAACTTTCCGATATTGATTTCTCGTATCGTGGTCACAGTGATGGACATGCGCATCCGGTGCTGCGCGGGTTTTCGATGACGATTAACCGTGGTGAATGTGTTGCGCTACTTGGCCCGAATGGTGCCGGTAAGACTACAATCATGCGGATTATCAACGCGTTGGAATTCCCTGATTCTGGTGATTACCGACTCGGCGGCACGTCGGTGAAGCGATCGATAGTCGAGGCGAAGAACAGTCTGTTCGCAAAGGCTCTGCATCAGCATGTGGGATTTGTGTTTCAGAATTCGGACACGCAGCTGTTCTGCCCCTCAGTCGAGGAGGAAATTGCCTTTGGCCCGATGCAAATGGGATTGCCGGATGCGGAAGTTACTCACCGCGTGGATGACGTGATCGCGTTGTTTGGACTGAGTCAATTGCGCGATCGTGCGCCGTATCGACTGTCTGGCGGCGAAAAGAAGCGCGTCGCGATCGCCTGCTGTATGTCACTCAATCCCGATCTGCTCGTACTTGACGAGCCAACCGACGGACTGGATGAACGCAATACCGACATCGTGGTCGACGTGCTGCGCGCCTTCGTTGCCGCCGGCAAAACCGTACTCATCTCCACGCATCACCACGACATCGTCGAGCGCTTAAACGCCCGTATCGTGCGCATCACGCCACTGGTTGAATCCTAGCCGGCGCAGTCGCATAGCCATATTTGGTGTAAAACCGGGAATGAAATTGGCGTAAACTATGGAATGGAATTGACGTAAACCATGGAACGAAATTGGCGTAAACCATGGAATGATGTGGGTGTAAAATCGATATTACAGCGGATGGTTGATGGTAAAAGGTTGGAATATGAGCGATTTTGAGATGGCGGACAGTGTGCTGCTGAAGTCGAACTATCGGCCGCGAATCGTAGATGATCGATTACGTAAGCTGCTTAAAGCGTTCGGCGCTGTGGAGATTGTCGGTCCAAAATGGTGTGGAAAAACGTGGACGGCACTGTCTCAAGCTCGTAGTGCGGATCGTCTGGATGATGCGGCCACGTTCGCCGCTGCGCAGACAGATCCCGCATTGGTGCTTATGGGTAAAGAACCACATTTGGTTGATGAGTGGCAGGATGTGCCGCAGATTTGGGATGCTGCGCGTCGACATGTGGATGACAATGCAAATCGCAAGGGTCAACTCATTCTTACTGGTTCTGCCGTGCCGAAGGACACCGATGTTATTCACCACAGTGGTACCGGGCGCATTGCTCGTCTTCGTATGTGGCCGATGAGTTTGTCGGAATCTGGGCAATCTACTGGTGCGGTGAGCTTGTCTGCATTGTTTGACGGAGAATTCAAACCAGCGCAGTGTAATACTGATATCGCGGACGTGGCGCGGTGGTGCTGCCGTGGTGGCTGGCCGGCCAATCTTGACTTGGATGATGAATTTGCTTTAGAAATTCCCGGCGAATATATTGCCAGCGTATTAGATGTTAGCGTTCCACGTATGAACCGAAGCTCAGAGACAACGCGTGCGCTGATGCGCGCTTTGGCGATGAATGTTGCGCAAGCGCCGCGATATACGACTCTCGCTGGAGATATGGCTTATGGCGATGAGCGGCGCGAGCCGGATATTCAGACGGTGAAAAGCTATCTTGAGATGCTCAAGAGCTTGTATTTGCTTACTGACTTGGAGGGCTGGGAGCCGCCGTTGCGTGCGAAAAGCCGTGTGCGTACTACTGCGAAACGGTATTTTATTGATCCGTCATTGCCGGCGGCGGTGTTGGGTGCGACGCCACAGATTTTGCTGAGGGATACGCAGACTTTGGGGGATTTGTTTGAGACATTGTGCATACGTGATCTCAGCGTGTATCTGTCAGCTATGCCCGGTTCTGGCAATCGTATCGCTTACTACCGCGATGATAAGGGGCTTGAGGTAGATGTGATTATTGAATTGGCTGATGGGCGTTGGGGTGCTATTGAGATCAAACTCAGTGATTTGAAAGTCACGGACGATAATGCTGCCAAACTTGAATCATTCCGCCATAAGATTTGTGGCAACCCTCAAGCACAAGTTCGTGACCCCGAGTTCATGATGTTTCTCACCGGTCGCGGCCACAAAGCTTACCGTCGTTCCGACGGCATCCTTGTAGTCCCTATCGCCACATTGGGCGCATAGGCCAACGCGTAAAGCCAAAAGACCGGTGGGCTTTTTGTAGTGTTGGTCTGAATGGATCGATAGGCGAATGAAAGTTGAATTGAGCCTTCACGGAGCGAAGTCCGTAATCGCAGGGTTGGAGGCACTCACGGTGTTCATCGGCATGGAATCGAATGCCACCGTGAACCAAGTGCATCCGGGTGCAGCAAAGAAAAGAAAAAATAAAGCGCCGAACCACGAAAGCGCCTGTCGGCGCAAAGGCCGCTCGCAGCGGCAAAAAATGGAGCCCGGGGCTATGCATGGCCCGACGCGGATATCAGTATAGCGGGTACGTATGGTCTTCTGCGCGCGCGTGTTGCGAGCGCAGGTCGCCTACTCCAGCTTGCCGCGCCTCCACAACACTGCACCATGGCGGAAATCCTTAGCAGTCACCGACAGATTGCCGGCAGTATGCATGAGTCGCGCAGCTTTCGCGCGCAATGTCGGCGCATTACCATCCGCGCCCAACAGTGCAGCCTGCTCGGTCATATGCTTCGATTCCACGCGCAATCCCAACACCACAACATCAGTAAACGCGCCCGCACGCTCCAGCGCCACAGCAAAATCGCCGGTAAACGCGCCCGTGAGAATCGAGTCAGCAGTGCGCGCAATATCATCCTCAGTCGGCGCCTGATCCACACCAGCAATCGCGCTCGCAGTCGTCGCCACGGGCTCGCCGACGCGCCACAAGCGCGAAATCGAATCGCGATTCTTACGCATCCATGTGCGCAGCAAATACAGTCGCCACAAAATCCCCGGCAGCGAATCCGGTTCCGCATGACTCCATAATTCTGCGATCACATCCACGCCTTCGCGGTCCACCAGTGTCAGCACACGGTCCACGAGCGCCGCATCCTCAGTATGATGCACGCGGTCAAGCAGCGCGGCGGCAGAAGCGTGACTCATTTCAGTAATCACCTCAGGGTCAGCGCCGCCCGCAATGCCTTCAATCAAACCCGGGTCAATCTGCCCCGGGCGCGAAGGACGCGGTGAGCCAGTAGGCGTAAAACCAGTACGGCTGGAGACGATGGAATGCGAACCGTAGTGCAGGCTAGTAGACAAGTGGAGCAACTTTCTGAATATCGATGATTTTCATACCATGTTCGCTTTGCACTACAAACAGTGCAATAGCAGTGCCCGTAGGCATATATGGCGATGAAGGAATGAGCTTCTTCGCCAGTGATGGCTCACTGCACAGTGGGCGCAAATGGTCAAAAATGCCGCCGATAACCGGCCTGTGCATGCACACTGCAGTCGCGCCGCGGTGTTGTAGCGTGTAGGCAAGCTCGCGCTCGAAACACTTCCAAGCACGATCGGGATCTTCAGCGAACGCGTCTTCAGTAAGCTCATCAGCCATGTGCAGTGGTAACCCAGTTTGCCACGAGAGCATTTGGATAGTTTGCTGGCAGCGAATCCACGGGGAGGTTACGAGTCGAGTCGGGTTGTAGCAAGCTAGTTCGCGGTCGAGCGAGTAGGCTGCGGCTGAACCCTTCGGCGTGATTGGGCGTTTCGCATCCGTGCCCTTCCACAATTTACGCGGCTCGGCTTTACCGTGACGCACCAGCAGCAGCGTATCGCCATCCACGGCGCCTTGTTGCACGCGGTCAACAAACAGCGCGAGAATATCTCGATCAGTTGAATGCGTGAGGATGTGCCGAGCTTGCTGCACGCTGACCCAAATGATTTTGTCGATTTCGCCGATATCGGCACGGTGCACGGGGCCGAACGCGTCAGTCAGCCGTTCGCGCTCTTCGGGCGTGATGACTGACGCCATCCAGTACAAAATATGTTTCGTATCAACCGTGCGGTCTTTAGAACGCCGGGTTTTCTTGCCTTCTTCAGCAAGCGGATACTCGATTTCGCCAAGGGAAGGGCCGAGTGCTACTGGCAGGCCGGTTTCTTCGCTGACTTCGCGCACGGCCGCATGTCGATGCGTTTCGTTGACTTCCAGCTTGCCTTTCGGCCAGCTCCAATCGTCATATTTCGGTCGGTGTACGATGCACACTTCGATCGTGTCGAATACCGACTGCGGGCTGGCTCCCTCCGGCTTGTGACCATAATCAGAGAACTTCATCCACCCCTGAAAATCGGTATTGCGACGGTACAGTACCGCACCTGCGGCTTCTACGATCTTCACGTCACCACTCACCCTTCCATTATGCCCCACGCGCACGTTGACTACGTTGTTTGCGGGCAGGAACGACAATGGCCGACCCGGTGTGGGTCGGCCATTGTCGTTCAGATCTTGATTTTGGCACTACGATACACGATCTGAATGCAATCCGTGAGCATTTTGTTATCGCTCACAGGGGGTGTGTTGCTGGCAGCGTGCTGCTGTCAGTTGTTCGTGCGCGGGCGACGCGTGTGCTTGCGAATCAGGTACTCCTGGCAATCCACCAGCGGGCGGCCCTCATCATCACGCGAATGGTGCACATAGGTGCCGTCAGGCTGCATGTGCCAGCTCGCGGTCGAATCAGCCATCTGCAAGTCCACGTAGCGAATCAGCTCGTCCACCTGCTCCGGAGCGGTAATGCGCACCAGAGCCTCAACACGGCGGTCAAGGTTGCGGTGCATCAGATCGGCAGAACCAATCCACACTTCCGGGCCAGAGATCGGGCCTTCGCCGATCTGCGGGCCGTCGGAGTTGCAGAACGCGTAAATACGGCTGTGCTCGAGGAAGCGGCCGAGAATCGAACGCACGCGAATGTTGTCGCTCAAGCCTGGAACGCCAGGCTTCAGCGCGCAAATACCACGCTCGACAATGTCGATCTTCACACCAGCCTGCGAAGCGCGGTACAGTGCGTCAATCGTCTTCTCGTCAACGATCGAGTTGACCTTGATCTTAATCCACGCTTCCTTACCAGCCTTCGCGGCATCCTCCTCGCGGCGGATGCGCTGAATCAAGCCAGTGCGCACAGTACGCGGAGCGACGAGCAGACGATGGAAGCTCGACTTCGGCGCGTAACCGCTCAGCTGGTTGAACAGGCGAGTCAGATCCTGGCCAACCACCGGGTCGCATGTCAGCAGGCCCAAATCGGTATACAGTCGTGCGGTCTTCGGGTTGTAGTTACCGGTACCCACGTGGCAGTAGCGCTTGAGGCCGTCCTGCTCTTGGCGCACCACTTCAATGAGCTTGCAGTGCGTCTTCAAACCGACGATGCCGTAGACGACGTGCACGCCGGCGCGTTCGAGCTTGCGAGCCCACGCAATGTTGGCGTCCTCGTCGAAACGAGCCTTGATCTCCACCAGTGCCAGCACCTGCTTGCCCGCGTGTGCAGCGTCAATCAGCGCGTCGATAATCGGCGAGTTAGAGCTGGTGCGGTACAGCGTCTGCTTAATGGCTAGAACCTTAGGATCTGCCGCAGCTTGTGCCAGAAACGCTTGAACTGACGTTGAAAACGAATCGTAAGGGTGGTGCAGCAGGATGTCGCGCTCGCGGATAGCGGCGAAGATGTCCTGCGCGCGGCTCGATTCGACTTCGGCGATCTGACGATTGGTAGTCGGGATGAACGGGCGGTTCTTCAAATCCGGGCGGTCAAGTGACTGCAGTTCGAACAGCACGGTGAAGTCGAGCGGCGCCGGCAGACGGTAGACCTCCTCCGGGTTGACGCCGAGCTGGTCGGCGAGCAGCTGGGAGAGGAACGGACTGGTGGCGTCGGAGATCTCGAGACGGATCGGCGGTCCGAAGCGGCGGCGCAGCAGTTCTTTCTCCATCGCGTTGAGCAGGTTCTCGGCGTCATCCTCTTCAACGTCGATGTCCTCGTTACGCGTGACGCGGAAGGAGCGCGCCTCCTTGATGATCATGCCCGGGAACAGGGATTCGAGGTGCGCGATGATGAGGTTCTCCATTGTGATGAAGCCGAAGCGCTCCTCGCGGCTCTCCTCATCGGTTAGGTCGTCAACGGGCACCAGGCGCGGCATGTTGCCCGGGATCTTCACACGCGCGAAGTGGGACTTGCCGGAGGTCGGGTTCTCCACCAAAACGGCGAGGTTCAGGGAGTTACCGGAAATGTACGGGAACGGGTGAGCCGGGTCGACGGCGAGCGGGGTGAGCACCGGGAAGACCTGCTGACGGTAGTAGCGCGACAGGCGCTCCTGCTCGGCGTTGGTGAGCTTATCCCAGCTGAGCAGCACAATGTGCTCTTCGCTCAGGGCTGGCAGCAGGTGCTCGATGACATAGTGCGCGTGCTCGTTCTGCAGGCGGTGAGCTTGTTCGCTAATCGAACGCAGCTGTTGGCGTGGGCTTAAGCCGCTGGCTGCGGTGACGGCGATGCCAGTGTCGATACGGCGCTTGAGGCCGGCGACACGAACCATGAAGAACTCATCAAGGTTGGAGGCAAAGATTGCGGCGAAATTGCAGCGTTCCAGCAGTGGCTGGTCTTCGTCTTCTGCGAGCTCAAGAACGCGCTGGTTGAACTTTAGCCAGCTGAGTTCGCGGTCAAAGTAGCGATCTGCAGGTAATGGCTCTTCGCCGGCCTGCGGTTCGCGCTTGTCGGGCTTGTCTGTTTCGGCGATGTGCTCAGCGATTTGGCTGCGCAGAATGGCCTTCGAAGGTGCGTCAAATGTTTGTGCCATAGCTTCCTACTTTAGGCGAATTCAATCGGCGACGCGATGAATTTTCCGCCGTGGCGCGTGAGAATTCAACGGTTGTTTACCCGCGCGGGGTTGTACTGAGCGAAGTGCGACACGCCGTGGCTTAGAGCCGATCGCACAAAACCACACAGCGAGTGCGGTGAAAACGCACAAGAGATATCGGACTTGGCGCTGGAATGATCGGCATTGAACAATTGCGATAAAAAGCGCACAACGTAGTTTTTCGAGTTGCGAGTGAGGCGGTGCGCGCCTAGATTATGAAGTGCAAGGAAAACTTAAGAGCAGGCCCACAAAAGTGTATGGTCACGAAAGACTGTTACGTTGAACGGGCATTGGAAAGACTTACCGTTACGACGATGATGTTGTGCAGAGATCTGCTCGAGTGAACTTGCGGAGGAAGCCCGCCGATGTCGGCGGGCTTCCTCGTTTTTTGCGACCTGTGGAATCCTGTGAAGTCATGTCGCGCACAGTGTGCAAGTGGACGCATGTGGATACGTGTGGACGACACGCCGGAATGTGGATAAGTCGGTAGCCTTCGACCACATACCCCGGATTTGCTTGCGGTATTGCGCCGTCTCACGGTTCAATCAAGGCATGAACAGTCAGATACCGTCGAAGACGACGACCATGCCAGCTCCTTCGCCCGCGCGGCATGCTATGGTGCCGGGGCAGATCGGTGCGCGCGAACAGCAGCGGCACGCGAGCAATGTGCGCACTATGGTGATGCCACGCACTATGCCAGCGCGTGCAGCGCCTTGCGAACAGTTGGTTTCCGGGCATGCAGCCGTGCCGATTCGCGATAACGTGTATGCGATACTTTCGCTCAGCGGCGGTATTGGCGTAAGCATGGTAGCTGCGATGACCGCGCTGCGACTTGCTCAGCGCAGGCATAGTTGCGTGCTAGTTGACTGTGACTTTACGGCTGGCGGTCTTGATGTGCTGCTCGGTTTAGAAAATGAACCAGGGTTACGATTTCAAACGGTAAAAGCTCCATTAGGGCATGTGGATGGTCCAGCGCTCAATCATGAACTACCGCGGTGGGAACGTGTTGGTGTGTTATCGAGCCAGCCGTGGAGTGGTGAGAAGCCTGATTCATGGGAGATTCTGGCCGTATTGCAGGCATTGGCTGAATCCAATGATGTTGTGATTGTCGACATGGCAGACGGTGCGTTGTATGAGCGTGTGCCTGAGTTGGCGTCATACACACAGATTTTGATCGCGGAGCTTACCGTACTGGGTTTGGCTCGTGCCAAGCATGCCAAAACGATGCTGAGCCGGCAGGGGTGCGCCAAGCCGCTGATTGTGGGAGCTTGCCCGCGTGGCGCATCACCGAGCAAAAGCATTGTCAGCGTTGAGGATGCTCAAGAATATCTCGGCGATACGCTGCTGGGAGTTATTACTCCTGACCGGCATATCCAAGCCGATGTGTTGGAAGGTCTCGGCGTGCGTGCCGTCAGCAAGGGGAGCAGACGAGCCATAGACGCGCTGGTGGAATATATCGAAGATGATTTGGGCGGTGATGACGATGGTTGAGTTTGGGCCATTGGATGAGTTGGCACGCGATCCAATGGTCACTGATGTGGCGGTCACCTGCGAGGGAAGGGTGTGGGCGGACCGCGGGGAGGGAATGGAGGAGTGCCTGCTGCGATTGCCACTACGCAATCCACGCATTGTTCGCGAATATGCTGTGCAATTATGCGCGCAAATGGGTCGTCGTCTTGACGATGCTTGCCCAATCGCGGACGCTTCAAGCGTGGATGGTGTGCGCGTGCACGCAGTAATTGCACCGCTAGTACCGCAGGGTGCTGCGATTTCAATCCGATTCCCTGATCGGGGGCGGCTTGGATTGGATGCGCTGTGTGGGGCCGGTCTATTTCCAGAAGAGTGGCTTGCTGTACTGCGATTTCTAGTAGATCGTCGCGCGCGCATATTAATCACCGGGGGTACGGGCGTGGGGAAAACCACGCTGCTCAAAGCATTGCTTGCCGAATGTGCAGCAAATGATCGTATCGTCACAGTAGAAGAGGTACGCGAGCTTGGCGAACTGCATCATGGCAATCATGTATCGCTAGTATCACGTGAAGCTAACGTTGAAGGCGCTGGCGCCGTAGGTTTGCCGGAATTAGTCAAAGCTACATTGCGCATGCGCCCTGATCGTGTGATTCTTGGCGAATGCCGTGGCGAAGAGATTGTTGATTTACTGCGAGCGTTTAATTCCGGCCACCACGGTGGTATGACCACGTTGCACGCAGATGGAGTTTCTCGCGTGCCCGCTCGACTAGTGTCATTGGGATTGCTGGCTGGCGTGGAACCAGCGTCGATGGCCATGCTTGCAGAAGGTGCATTTGACGTGGTACTGCATCTTGAACGGCAGAACAGCCGCCGTCGCATTGCACAAATCGGTTGTCTTGCAGCGCAAGGTGACTCCTTAGTTGGTATGCCGGCAGCAGTGTGGGGAGGTCTCGGTCGATCGGTGACGCCAGGGCCAGCATGGGAGCGGTTTGTAGGGAGATGGCAGTCATGAATATGAGCGACATGCCACTAGTGGCTGCGATCGCAACAATGCTATGGCTACTGCTATGCCGTATGAAACCTGTACGTCGTCTCATTGGCGATCGGTCAGTGTTTGACTCAGATAATGCTGGTTCTCCCGCTGATCATGTAGGAATTGCTGCGGTCATCGCCGCTGTGAATGCTCACGTGCGCGCGGGCGGTAATGCTGTTGACGAATTTGAACGGCATATGGGGCATGCGTTTGCCACGAATACGTTAACGTATTCGCGAATTCGCGCAGTGCTCATGAAACGGCGGCGTGAAGGGGAGAATGACCGGCAAGTTGCCGTGATCGCCGCGGAACTAGCTGCAGCGTGCGCGTTGAGTGATCGCACAGGGTGTTCGCTCGCGCATTGTCTAGACGTGGTCGGTGCTGATCATCGCCGTTTACGTATGCTCGCAGATTTGCGTCGTAGCGCGTTCGCAGTACCGCAGGCCACAGTGGTATTGCTGTCAATCCTGCCGTTAGGCGCGGTGCTGCTTGGTGAGCTCTTTGGCGCGGACCCGTTGCGTTTTCTCTTCGGCACAGTGCAAGGCAACGCATGCCTAGTAGTGGGCTGTTTTGCATATGTATTAGGTGTGAGTTGGATGACGGTAATGATGCGTGATACTCAGGGGTGAAAGTGAGGCGGCATGCGGTGGAATGAAGATGTAGCCATCGCAGTGATAGCGGTAGTAGTGATGGCAATGCTGTGTGGGTGGCGGCCGCGCCGACAATTATGTGCGATGCCGCGACGGCATGATGACTTGCTGGGGGATGATGTTGCCGCTGCGCGTGATGGCCTTGGCGCGCGTGCAGGGAAGCGTAAACGTAGTCATATGCGCGCTCGCAAACGTGGCATAGATGACGTAGCAAACAGCTTCAACGAGCTTGATCATCGTCCTGCGATTCCGCTGACACTGGTAATGGGCTTGCTGTCAGTATCTCTGCGGCAGGGTGCGTCAATTCCGCGTGCATTAGATTGCGTTGGTGAAACGTTGGACTGTTCCCTAGGCGATGAGTTACGTGTTGTTGCGCGTGCGTTGAATCGCGGAGTGGGTTGGAATGCAGCTTGGACAGTGCATAATCGTGGGCTGAATGCGGGCGCAATGCGCACATTGTGCGACGCGTTGGAATCATCATGGAATCATGGATCATCGCCATTGGGTCGATTAGAAGCCGCCATCGATCAGCAGGATGCAAGTGAACGTGCAACGATCGAACAGAGCGCTGCAAAACTGTCTGTGAAATTATTGATGCCGACAGGATTGTGCTTCCTGCCGGCATTCGTATTTTTAGGAATTATTCCTGCAGTTGCGTCGTTTGTAATGTGAGATTGGTGATATGAGTGAACGGTTGTCCACATCCTATGTGGATGACACGCCGAAGATGTGGATAACCCGGTAGCCTTCGACCACATAGTTCGAAAACCACTCGGTAAACAGCGACTTTCAGGCACAGTGGAACTACCTCGTCGTTTGGCGAGGAACCATATCAGCGAAAGGAACGCTCATGAACATCAATGAGGATCTCATTGGCATTAACGGTCGCAACGGTCCATTCACTTGCATAAGGCGAGGATGCAAGGCGGCTGCCTCGAAAATGAGAAACGTCGCGTGCATGGTAGATGCGAGACTGCGAATGGTAAGCGAAGAGCCTGAGGAGGGGGCTGCAACCGCTGAATATGCTCTCGTGTTGATTGCCGCAACTGGTTTTGCTGGGCTGCTTGCCACGATTCTCAAATCAGACGTCATCGTCAACATTTTGACGGAAGTCATTAAGAAGGCTCTGAGCATTGGGTAACAGCGCCTTTGAACATGACGGTCGATCGGCCGGCGGTGTGGGACCCGTCGGCCGCGCGGCCAAACGTCAACACGCTCGCTATACATGGTGGCTTCACAGCGATGAGGGTGCAATTACTGCAGAGTTTGCGACAGTGCTTCCTGTTGTTGCCCTAATCGCAGTGATATTGCTGGGATTGACACGTACGGTTGTCGTGTCGATGAACTGTCAGGATGCTGCAGCCGCAGCGGCACGTGAATTAGTGGTCGCACGCGACGAAGCGAATCCACAAGCGACTGCGCGGGCGATAGCTGGCGATGCTGCTGTTGTTTCAGTGAACAGACATGACAGTACGGTACAGGTACAAGTAACCTGCCCAGTGCTGCCTGACCCGCTCGGCGTACTGCCGACCACAGTTACCGGTTCAGCGACGGGAGTATGGGGATGAGTTGGTTACAGCGATCTGATGAGGGCTCCGGCACAATGCTAGGAGTGATGCTCATAATGCTAGCTGGCGTGCTCATGGGGGTAATCGCGGCCGCTGGCAACCTGCTCATCTGCCAGACCAAAGCGCGCTCTATCGCCGATGTAGCAGTGATATCCGCAGCAGATTCATTCTGGAAAGGGGCAACGAATGATCCGTGTGCTATAGCGCAGTACGCTGCCAAAGCTGATGCTGGTAGCGTGACCGCATGCTCTACTGAGGGGGATGATGTCACCGTTACGGTTGCCGTGCCTACTAAAGTACCGTTTATGCCAACTGTTAGCCAACAGTCTCGAGCTGGACCATTGCTTTGTGACGCAGAACACTAGCGCAACTCGCATACGATGGGATATGTTTGGCGTATGACTGACGTGAAGAAGACTGTAGCGGTGATTGGTAACCCCGCTTCCAATAAAGGGCGTGGGGCTGCCATCGGAGAACGTGTCTTCAAATCGCTGAGTGAAAGCGGAATGCGTCATGGGTTTGACGTCATTGACTTAACCGGCGATAGTTTCGAAAACTCACTGTCAGCAGCGCGAGCTCATAGTGACTTGTATGACTATCTCGTTGTTATCGGCGGCGATGGCATGATCGCACTCGGTGCGAATGCTGTATGCGGAACCGGCAAACCGTTAGGCATTGTGGCAGTAGGCTCAGGCAATGATTTTGCGCGCGGACTGCACCTGCCAGTTAATCGCATACGCACCGCAGTAGAAGGCATTGTGGGAGCTATTGTATGCGGTACTCACATTGATGTGGATATGGGCCATGTGCGCTCGCTGAATATGGAACCAGTTGTTCAAGGAGGTTCGGGGGAGCTCGTACTTACTGAGGCTGGCAATCCTGTTGAGGGGTTTGTAGATCGCTACTATGCGGGCATGCTGAACTGCGGGCTTGACGCCAGTATCAATGATCGTGCCAATAAGTCACATTTGCCAGGTGGATCAGTGCGATACGCGGCAGCTGTGCTTGTGGAATTGACGCATATGAAACGCTACGGGTACCACATTAAAGCGGTATTGGCTGATGGCTCGGTAGACGAGCGGGATATTATTTCTCCACTAGTGACTGTTGCGAATGCGCGTTATATCGGTGGTGGAATTGAAGTTTCCCCGTATTCGCTGCTTTCTGATGGCATGCTGGACTTGATTTGGATTGATCATATGCCCAGTGTGGCTGAGTGTGCGGCTGCGGTATCCGATGCGTATAACGGCAAACTGTTGTCAAACCGCGTATTTGGGTGGGAACGTGTGCGCGAAATTGAAATCACTCGTGCCGATGATGGTGACGAGCCGCCGGTATTGATGGCTGATGGCGAGTACGTGGGGCGTGTGCCCGTGTCGGTAAGTGCGGCAGGCATGTCACTGCGCATGCTCGTGCCTCCAGCTGTTGCTGGTTGGCATAAGCGGCGCACGCAGGAGCATGTGACGGCGGCGATTATGCGCGATGGGCGCGATCCGATTACTGGGCGGTTTGTAGAAGCGTGAGCTTGAACTACTCCGCACGGTTGTGGTCACACGTATGAGTCGATATGCAATGATTGCGCGATCAGGTTTTTGAGTGTTGCATCATCAACGTTCGGGTGCGTGCGTAGCAGTGAGATCAAGCCAACAATAAGCACGAAAAACGTCTCATGCACGTTCTTGATAGGCAGGCCGTGCAGTCGCTCAAAATCCAGTACTACTGAATCGCAAATGTAATCACTGATGCGAGTAACTGCGCGGTCAACGAAACGAATGTAGAGGCCGGCGTTGCCTGCATGCATGAGTCGGTTGCTGAACGGACTTTCGTCGGCGATGATGCTGCGAGTAAGTCGCACGATGTCGTCAAGCGCTTTAGTAATGTTGCCAACTTCACGCGTGGCATTCCACCGTTCGAGCTTGCTTAACATATCGCTGATCACATCGTCGAGCACAGCGTCAGCTACAGCATCTTTGTCGGGAAAATAATGGTAGAACAGTGAGCGCGTCATGCCTACGCGCGAGGCGATATCGCTAATAGTGAGCTTGTCAAAACCAGTTTCGAGACAAACCGCGCGCGCAGCCTGCACGATCTGTTCACGCCGTGCGTCTCCTACCGATGAGATAGCCATTGGTCCTGTCCTATTCCACGAAGTCAATATGCTGTCGGTGCGGCGTTGGTCGCCATTGCCAGTGTGCTACACCGTGCACAGTATTTGACAAAGTGTCAACACTGACGTCTTCACTGTAGACGTGGACCAATGGGCATGTCAATTTGCGATGAATGTCGTACGATGATGGCTTGCTGAGTCGCACTCGGCAGTAGCGGAATGATGGCATAACAAGCAGCCGAGTGTCGGCAGATAGTCGGGTTGCGGTAGGTTGGGGATTATGGCACTTGCACTGTATCGACGTTATCGACCGGACACGTTCGAAGGGGTTATCGGTCAGGATCAGGTTACGATCCCGCTGATGCGCGCACTCGACAAAGGTAAGCTCACGCATGCTTACCTGTTCTCCGGTCCGCGCGGCTGCGGTAAAACTAGCTCCGCGCGTATCCTCGCACGCTGCATCAACTGTGCGAAGGGGCCGACCTCGCACCCATGCGGCGAGTGCGAAAGCTGCAAGGACCTCGCTACCGGTGGCCCTGGTTCGATCGATGTTGTAGAAATCGATGCGGCCAGCCATAACGGTGTTGACGATGCTCGTGAACTGCGCGAACGTGCCGGTTTTGCGCCTGCGCGCGACCGCTACAAGATTTTCATCCTCGATGAGGCGCATATGGTCACCCAGCAGGGCTTTAATGCGTTGCTGAAAATCGTTGAGGAGCCGCCCGAGCATGTGATGTTTATTTTCGCCACCACTGAACCAGATAAGGTGATTGGCACCATCCGCTCGCGTACTCATCATTACCCGTTCCGCTTGGTGCCGCAGGAAATCATGGGCCCGTACTTGGAAAGCATTTGCGACAAGGAGGGCATTAAGCCTGAGCCTGGCGTGCTCAAACTCGCGATGCGCGCTGGCGGTGGCTCCGTGCGTGACACGCTCTCAGTGCTTGACCAGTTGATGGTCGGCTCGGTCGAAGGCGTTATTTCGCATGATGCTGCCGTGGCTCTACTTGGATTTACGCCGGAAGCGTTGATCGGTGAAGCAATCGACGCGGTAATTGACCGCAATGGTGAAGCGCTGTATGGCGTAGTGCAAAAGGTCGTAGTAGGCGGTTTTGATCCTCGTCGTTTTGTGGAAGATCTGCTGGCTCGCGTGCGCGATCTGCTCGTGCTCACATTAGGCGGCGCGCAGGCGGAAAATGTGTTGTCTGATGCTGCCGAAGCGGAAGATATGGACGATTTGCGTCGTCAAGCAAGTGCACTTGGTTTAGGTGCACTCACTTCGATGGCTGAGACGATGAACACTACACTCGGCTCGATGACTGGTGCGATTTCACCACGTATGCGTTTGGAATTGCTTGCGGCTCGTCTACTTGCTGGGCGCGAAGGCGTGCTGACTGCGCCGGCTGTAGGTTCCGGTGCTGGTGGAGCCTCGGCCCCCTCGGCTGAGGGCCGAGCCGTGAAGGAAACGCCGGCGGCGTTTCTAGGCGAGGCGCGAGCGACAGCGAGCCAGCAGAGCGCGGCCGTAGGCCGTCAGCAGTTGCAGGACGCTGGCGCGCGTAGCGCGACTGGGGGAGCGTCCACCAGCCATGCATCTGCTCGTGTTGGATTCGCTGGCGCTGCACGCAATCAGCCTCAACGCGGTGGTTTCGGCGGTGGTTTCGCAGGTGCTGCGCACAACACGGAATCTTCTGCCGGCAATCTTGGGTCTCAGGAGGAATTTGGGGAACGCTCCCCCAGTCAGCCTACGGCTGACAGCCCGGCCGCAAGTGAGGACGGGCTGCGCCCGCATTCTGCTAGCTCGACTGTCGTAGAGCCTTCGCCTAGAAACGCCTCTGGCGTTTCTTTAACGGCTCAGCCCAGCCGAGGGGGTCAAGAAGGTGGTGACAACTCGACGTTCTCGGCCCCCTCGGCGGAGGGGGCTGTCATGCAAAGCATGACTGGGGGAGCGTCTACGCAATCAGATCACCATGCATCGGTACCTGCTACCCCCGCAGCCCCTGATACGCGCACACCAGACGAAAAGTGGGATGCGCTCGTGGCGGCACTTCCAGATGACGTGCGCCGCTATGTTGACCGCACGCGCGTGCCGAAGATCCTGCTTACCGAAGACGCTGCACGCCCGCGCTTGTGGATCAAATTCGACAAGCCGCTGAGCAAGTATGCGTTTGCTATCGGAGTGGCCGGTGAGCCAGTTGACGGCACAGTCAACATAGTCGATATTCTGCGCAACGAAGTCCACAAGACGTTCGGTGCGAACGTTTCGCTGGCTCCTACCAAGAAAATGGCGGATGGCAGCATCGCTGACGTGCCGTTTAGCAAACTGCCGCAGGAAGAGCAGACGCGCATTAAATCGCAGATCGCGATGGCCGGCGTCGCTGCATCCCTCGGCGCGCAAATCGGCATGGGAGTCACCAAAGAGCCGAAGGACAATGCATCGCCAACGGACAGTGCTTCCACAGCAGACACTGACGACGTTCACCGAGCTGATGCTGCCGCAGTCTCGAGCGCGCCAGCATCGGCAGTAGACGACGATCCGTGGGCCCAGGAGATGCAGTCTACGCCGGCTGCATCTGCGCAAGCTGCTGCATCGTCTTCGACGGCCAGTGTTTCACGCGACGTTTCACAAACGGTTTCACGTGGTGTTTCACAGAACGGAGCAGTGGAAGCGGATTCGCAACACAGCGAGCACGCGCATCACACGAAGCATGTTGCCGTACCCGATTTGAGCGACGACAGTGACCCGTGGGCTGATGATATCGCCGCTGCGACCGCTACAGGCCAAACATCAACGCCTGCAGCTGGCAGTAACGAAAACCGTGCTGAACCGGTAGCGGCAGTGCCTGCTCAGCCAGCTACGCCGGCAGGCGCATCGACACTTGACGACGACCCGTGGGCTCACGAGCAGCAGCCAACGCCTGCGCAGAGTGGATTAACACACAGCGGATTTGCACCACAACAGCCTGCTGCCGCGCCCAACCCTGCTGGCAATGCTGGGCCAGACCCGTATGGTGATCCTTATGGCGATCCGTACGGCGGCGACCCCTACGGTGACCCATACGCGGACCCTTATGCTGGCCCAAACGCACCGATGCCAGCGCAAAACGCGCAATACGGCCCCGGTATGCACGCGGCAGCTACGCCGTCACCAGTCACGCCGTCACCAGCCACACTGCCGACCATGCCGCAAGCCATGCCAACAGCAGGCCCAGCCGTACCCGCGCACCCCGGTGTTGCTCCCGAAGACGACGAATACTCGATGAGCGACGTCTCACTCGGCACCGCTTCGGCAATGAGCATCGACGATCTCAAACGGTTCTTTGAAGTGAAAAAAGTCGAGGAATTTGCGCCCGACGATCCGCACAATCCGAAGAACATTCAATCCGCGAACAAGCATGATTCGGAAGGCTAACCCACATGGCACTGGCATATGATGGAGCAATCCAACGGCTAATCGACGCGTTCTCGCGCCTACCCGGCATCGGCCCAAAAGGCGCACAGCGCATCGCATTCTACCTGTTATCCGCCTCTCAAGAAGAAGCACAACAGCTTGTTGACGCCATCACTGAAGTCAAAGACAAAGTGCGCTTCTGCGACATTTGCGGCAACGTATGCGAAATCAGCCCCTGCCCGGTATGCGCCGATCCACGCCGCGATCACAGCGTCATCTGCGTAGTCGAAGAGCCAAAGGACGTCATGAGCATCGAGCGCACGCGCGAATATCGCGGCCTCTACCACGTGCTCGGCGGCGCCATCAACCCAATGGCCAACGTCGGGCCCGCAGACCTTAACATTCCCAAACTCCTTGACCGGCTCAAAACTGACGAAGTACAGGAAGTCATCCTCGCGCTCGACCCGAACATCGAAGGCGAAGCAACCTGCACGTATTTAAGCCGCTTGCTGAGCCCACTCGGCATCAAAGTAACACGCTTGGCAAGCGGCCTGCCGGTCGGCAGCGACCTCGAATACGCCGACGAAATCACGCTCGCCCGCGCACTCACCGGCCGTCGCGCAGCGTGACCGTACGCGCTTGCTACCGTATTGCCGCCATTTGCAATAATCCTCAACGGATCGGAACATCACTCGTACAAGAGCGATTCCGGTCCGTTTTTTGCGGGTCTGAGATTGCGCGCGCCGCAGATGAAGACAAATGAAATTAAATGAATGTAAGTTTACGCTTCGCCTATTTCTTCCATAAAAGTAGTGCGTAACCATGCTCGCAGGCTGAACATGGAATCGTTCCTACGCTGCACTCTCCAGATGTTTCGGGGGAGGGCGGCATTCATTATGAGGATTGGAAGAGGAATGAAGCAAACGAAATCAACGTCTGCGGCATTGCGTGTTGCTGTTGCAGGGTTCGCTGCAGCGGCCATGTTCTTGCCTGGCGTCATCGCGCAGCCCGCACTCGCGGACACTGCCGACGCAGCAGCAGTTGCTGCCGCGGCTAGCAATCAGCAAAGCTTTATTCAATACGATGTGGCACAAAGCCCAGCCATTAACGGCGGTAAGGGCCTGACCACCCTGCTCGGCGACTTCAACACGTACTGGACGCCGAACAAGGGCGTTACCAGCGCGGACGGTGCAAAAGTCCTCGAGCATGATGACGCGCTCACCGAATCGATTAACAACGCAGCGTACGGCACTGACGGCAACACTGAGCAAGATCAGCGCGCACTGTCCGACGCGCAGATGAACCCCACCAACACCCTGTACGACGCGCTCGGCCCCACGCTTGGCAAGTACTACAAGGCTGATATGGAAGCCGGCAAGCTGCCTAAGACTGAAGCCTTCCTGCAGGCTATGAACAAGTCCGTCAGCACCGGCGACGCGAAGAACACGTACGCGCATCCGCGCCCGTACGTCGACCGCGCCAACTACAAGGGCGAGCAGATCGACCTCAAGGGACTCAAGAGCACGCTCGACGTCAAGAAGGTTCCCGGCTACGAGAACTTCGACTGGGGCGATGGTGAAACTCCCGACAACGAGTATGACGGCCTGGCAGAATCCGGCTCCTTCCCATCCGGCCACACCACGTTCGCGTTCTCGCAGGGCGTCGGCCTATCCGCTATCCTGCCTGAACTCGGTGCGCAGATCATGACGCGCGTGTCCGAGGCGGGCAACAACCGTATCGTGCTCGGCGTGCACTACCCGCTCGATATCATGGGCGGCCACATCGCCGGCGCGTACGGCGTCGCCACCGCGCTGAGCGATCCCGCCACCGCCCAGCAGGCTAAGGATGCTCGCGCTGAACTGCAGTCCGTGCTTGGTGCCGACTGCAAGGCGAACGGCATCACCAAGGATGCTGATCTGCACGATTGCATCAACGCGACCAACGCCAACGGCAACTCCAGCAAGCAGCAGTATGGCGGCTACACCAACGCCTTCACCGATGACGTGGTGACCAAGCCTGTCACCGACCGCCAGTCCGCAATCGACGCATACACCGCTCGCATGACCTATGGCTTCACGCAGACCGGTGACACCACCAAGCGCCCGGTTGTGCCGGCAGGTGCTGAGAACCTGCTCGCCAACGTCGACTACTTCAACACTGACGATGCGGCAGGCGATGACCCCAAGCTCAAGTTCACCACCGACGAGCTGCGCCAGGTGATCGCCGCCAGCGAGATCGCCTCCGGCTACCCGCTCGACGCCTCCAGCGACGGCTGGGGTCGTATCAACCTCGCCAAGATCTACACCGCGCGCGTCACCTTCGACGGCACCGATCCGACCACCCGTAAGATCACGGCCATCTCCTTCGGCCACCATCGCGACGAGGTGAAGATCGAAAAGAAGTCCACCACGCCAACCCAGCCCAAGGCCGACGAGCTGAGCAACTTGCTCAAGGATTACAACAACTACTTCGACTTCTACCAGGGCGGTGTGATCGACAACGATAAGTCCGGCGTGCTCAAGCACGACGACGAGCTGACCGAGCAGATCAACAACAAGGCTGCCGCCGACGCGAAGGACGCGACGAGCCCGGCAAAGGACCAGCAGGATCGTGCCGTGTCTGACGCGGCGATGAACTCCACCGACACGCTCTACGACGCGCTCGGCCCCGTGCTCGGCAAGTACTACAAGGAAGGCATGAACGGCTGCTCGTACGGTGAGTACAACTGCAAGCTCTCCAACGTCCAAGGCTTCCTCGATTGGGCTGACTACTCGGCCAGCACCAGCACGGCAAAGAAGTACTTCCAGCACCCGCGCCCGTACATCGGCCGCAAGGACTACCTCGGTGCGACGCTCAACCTCGGCGATCTCAAGCAGACGCTGAACATTGAGAAGGTCAAGGCGTACGAGGATCAAGGCCAGTACGACGGTCTTGCGAACTCCGGTTCGTTCCCGTCCGGCCACACCACGTTTGCGTTCACACAGGGCACCGGCTTGGCATACCTGCTGCCTGAACTCGGCCCGGAAATCATGACGCGTGTGTCTGAGGCTGGCAACAACCGCATCGTGCTCGGCGTGCACTACCCGCTCGACATTCTTGGCGGCCATATTGGTGGCCAGTGGGGCGTCGCGACCATGATCGCCAACGGATCCGACGATCCGAACAGCGAGGACTACCAGACCAAGTACGGCACGGACGCTCGCAACGATCTCGTGAACTACCTGACCGAGCGCTGCAAGGCTGACGGATACGGTGACACGCTTGCCGCGTGCATCGCCAAGACCGGCGCGAACGACAAGAACGGCTACAAGAACGCCTTCACTGACGACGTGACCGGCAGCGAAACCGTTACCGATCGCAAGTCCGCGATCGACGTGTACGGCAAGCGCATGACCTACGGCTTCCAGCAGGTCGGTCAGGCCGGTCAGGCTCCGGTCGTGCCGGATGCCGCTGTCAGCCTGCTCGACAACGTCGAAGCGTTCAAGTCGCTCACCGCTGACCAGAAGAAGGCCGTGCTCGCCGCAACCGAAGGCGACTCCGGCTACCCGCTGGACTCCACGTCCGAAGGTTGGGCACGCCTCAACCTCGCCGCCGCGTACAGCGCGAAGGTGACGCTGAGCGCCGACGGCACGACCGTGGTCAAGGTTGAGCCGGGCCAGCCTGTGGCCTCCGTGGTCAAGGAATCTGAGCCGAGCACGCCGGACCAGCCGAGCGAGCCGTCTGAGCCGAGCACGCCTGATCAGCCGAGCAAGCCGGAAGAAAAGTCGGTCACCGTCTACCGCCTGTACAACAACAACTCTGGCCTGCACCACTACACCACGAGCAAGGGCGAGCGCGACTACTTGGTCAAGCTCGGCTGGAGCAGCGAGGGCACCGCATTCAAGGCTGCTGCCAAGGATGAGGCGAATAAGAACCTGAAGCCGGTATACCGCGAGTACAACCCGAACAACGGTAACCACAACTGGACGATGAACAAAGCTGAGCATGATTATCTGGTCAAGCTCGGCTGGCATGACGAGGGCATCGCTTGGTACACGGATACCACGGCTGGCACCGCTGTGTACCGCCTGTACAACCCGAACAGCGGCGAACACCTGTACACGACCAACAAGGTCGAGTACGACAAGGTTGGCGCTGCTGGTTGGCATCAGGAAGGCGTTGCTTGGCAGAGCCTGTGACGGGTGAGAGCCCGCGACTGGTTTTGCGCAGCTGCGCATGATGGTTTTGCTGTAAACCTACCGATTGAATAGCCAAATCCGCTCTGTGCATGGAGGCTTCTCTTCGTGCAGAGAGCGGATTTTTATTACCCCAATGATGAGGCCCCATGAGAAGCGCAAAGAGAGACGCGAATATTATGCGTTGTGAAACATCGTGGCTGTCCGCATGGTGGGTGAGCGTTCACGGTGGGAAAGCAGTAATCCGTATAATCGTGCCGCTTGCGTAATATGTGGCGTTAAGTGACACCCAAGAGAAGATTGGACAGCAGTGGCTCTCATCGTGCAGAAGTATGGTGGCTCGTCAGTCGCCGATACAGAATCGATTAAGCGCGTAGCCCGGCGCGTTGTCGAAACGAAGAAAAAAGGCAACAAGGTGGCCGTGGTTGTCTCCGCTATGGGTGACACCACCGATGATCTTATCGATCAGGCCATGAGCATCGACTCCAACCCGCCCGAGCGCGAAATGGACATGCTGATGACCGCAGGCGAGCGTATCTCTATGAGCTTGCTCGCCATGGCGATTCACGCCGCCGGCGATCGCGCGCATTCGTTTACCGGCCAGCAGGCAGGCTTCTTCACCGACGCTCGCTACGGTGCCGCGCACATTAAGGCCGTCAAGCCCGATCGTGTCAAGAACGCGCTGTCAATGGGCGACGTCGCTATCGTCGCCGGCTTCCAGGGCATTAACGCGAAGGGTGATGCCACGACGCTCGGCCGTGGTGGTTCTGATACGTCCGCTGTGGCGCTCGCTGTGGCGCTCGGCGCTGACATCTGCGAGATTTACACCGATGTGGATGGTGTGTTCACTGCCGACCCGCGTATCGTGCCGGCTGCGCGCCGCATTCCCGTGATCGGCTACGATGCGATTCTCGAAATGGCCAGCTGCGGCTCCAAAGTGCTCGCACTGCGATGCGTCGAATACGCGCAGCGATTCAACATGCCGCTGCACGTGCGCAGCTCCTTCTCCCACCGTAACGGCACGCTGGTCGTGCCCGATGGCGTTGACCCGCGCACACTACCGAACCTCGACTGAGCATAAGCGCGACCACGACGAGACTACGAGACTATACGAACCACAATTGAGGCAACCATTATGAGCGACAACAACGAAACCACTGAGGAAACCAAGTCCATGGGCGACCTGTTCCCCGACCTCGGCCCCGAAGCGCCGGTCATTTCCGGTATTGCACACGACCGTTCTGAAGCGCTCGCCACTGTGCGCGGCGTGCCGAACGAGCCTGGTATGGCTGCCAAGGTGTTCACCGAGCTGGCCACCGCTGGCATCAACGTTGACATGATCGTGCAGGCTGGTGCTTCCGTTGGTACTGCTGATATTTCGTTCACCGTGCCGGAATCTACGGTGAAGGAAGTTGAGAAGGTGCTGATCGATAAGCATGACGAGCTCGGCTACCGTGCGTTCGACATCAACACGAAGGTTGGCAAGGTGGCCGTGGTGGGCGTCGGTATGAAGACGCACTCCGGCTTGGCTGCGAAGTTCTTCACCGCACTGAGCGAGAAGGGTATTAACGTGCTGATGATCTCCACTTCTGAGATTCGTATCGCCGCCCTCGTGCCGCTCGATCAGCTCGACGACGCCGTACGCGCACTGCACACCGCCTACGGCCTCGACGCCGACCAAATCGAAGCCGTAGTCTACGGTGGCACCGGTCGCTGAAACAGGCGCTGAGTTCGGTGTGGCTGATCAGACTATGCGCTACAGTTGAGAATTGCTAATTCTCAATAAGAGCGGACAGGTTAGCCGCTTTGATTGCTCGACAGTTTTTCTGTCAGGGGCAGGCCACGTGCCTGCCCTGTTTTTTTATCCGATATCATGCGTAGTGAATCTCAAGGAAGAGGATGGGCGAATGGCGAGTTATGAATGCTAATTCCTGATTCCCATGCCCATAAAGTAGCCTTTCGGGGCCAAGTTTATGGGCATGGTGCTGATTGGTGTGCAGTGTACGTTTCGCGCTCCATTGTGGAATTGTTAGTACTTTCACCAATCCTCAGCGAGCAGGAATTCATCGATGCGGCGGTGTTCGATGCCATCGCGCGGCTGCAAAATTGGGTCCATTGACACTACGGTTTTCGGATAATTGTCTGGGATGTCTTTGAATACGCCAAACTCGCGTTCGGCAGTTTTCTCACTGTCAATAAGATACGTCACTTGTACATATCGTCGTTGAGATCCCTTATCAAATACAAAATCAACCTCTTTGCTATTGACAGCTCCGACGGAAACGTCGTAGCCTCTGCGCAGGCCTTCCATTGCAACTATGTTTTCCAACATGCCTTGTATCTGCGTCATTCCATCACCGACAATCGCACCACGCAACCCATGATCGGCTACATAGTACTTCTGTAGTGTTTTCAGTACTTGTTTGCCTACTAGATCAGTGCGGTTCATGCGTACCAGCAAAAACGCTTCGCGGCAATAATCCAGATAGTTAATGACAGTTTGTGCACTGACATTGAGGTGTTCTGCTTTAAGATACGAGGCAATAGCACTAGCGGATAATATATTGCCTGTGTTCTGCATAGCGAACAAAACGATACGTTCCAGCAGTGCCACGTCGCGAATGCTGTGACGGCGAACCACATCGCGAAGCACAACAGAACGATAAATATCCATGAGATAAGTGCGGCGGCTCTCATTATCCCAGTTGCTTGTGGCAATAAATGGCATTCCGCCTTCCCGCAGGAACGCGTCAAAAGAACTATTGCCATTGATACGTTGACGGGCGTCGGCGAACTCCGCATAGCCGAACGGGAATATTTCAAATTGCACATATCGTCCGCCAAGGTAAGTAGCAAGTTCACCTGAGAGCAATGTGGAATTCGACCCAGTGATAATTACGTCCGCCTTTGTTGTCGCACGTAGTGAATTGACAACCTTCTCGAACCCGCGTACTTCCTGTACCTCATCAAGAAAGACGTAGGGTGTGCCGTCAACGGCGTTGATGCGCTCCATAAGATAGGGGTAGAGCTTATCGGGATCGTGGTATTTAGCGAGGGCATAATCTTCGAAGTTCAAGGAGATGAACTGTTGTGGGAGACAACCTTTGGAGATAAGTCGTTGCTGGATGAGCTTCAGCATATCTGATTTGCCGCTACGCCGTAATCCAACGAGCACTTTGATGATGTCATCGGTGCCTATGAACGGCATGATGCGATCAAGGTAGCGAGGGCGATCTACTAGCGGCTTTTTTTCTTCCATAGAAGATATTTTATCATTTTTTAGGAATTCTTCTTGTATAGAAGAAAAATTCCTGAAAATGACTTTGTTTTCTTCTATAGGAGAAAACAAAGTGTGTTTCGGATGATTGCGGAATACAAAAAATCCTCTGCTTGAAGATAACCCCAAGCAGAGGATGAACAGATATTGGCGTGAATTAGCGCATTAAGATGCGGCTAGCTGCGCCTACTTCTTGGTGATGTAACCGAGGGCCTTGAGCATTTCTGCGCATTCAAGCGCGCCGCCGGCGGCACCGCGCAGCGTGTTGTGCGCCAGTCCCACGAACTTCCAATCGAAGATTGAATCCTCACGCAGGCGGCCGATGGAAACGCCCATGCCACCCTCATAGTCGACGTCCAGCTTGACCTGTGGGCGGTCGTCCTCGGTCAGGTACTGGATGAAGTGCTTCGGCGCGTGCGGCAGGCCGAGCTCAGCAGCCTTCGACGTGTAGTTCACCAAGCGGTCGATGAGCTCTTCTTTCGTAGCCTTCTTACCGAAGTTGAGGAACACGGTTGCCGTGTGGCCGTTCAATACAGGCACGCGGATGCACTGCGACGTGATGCGCAGATCGCCGTCGAACGGCACGATCTCGCCGCGCTCCGGGTCGACATGGCCGAACACCTTGAGCGGTTCCTTCTCGCTCTTGGCTTCCTCGCCGGAGATGAACGGGATGATGTTGCCCACCATCTCCGGCCAGTCCTTGAACGTCTTGCCTGCGCCGGAGATCGCCTGATATGTGCTCACGACGACTTCGCGCGGCTCGAACTCCTTCCACGCAGCCAGCGCCGGCGTGTACGCCTGAATCGAGCAGTTCGGTTTGACGGCGATGAAGCCGCGCGTGGTGCCGAGACGACGCCGCTGGTGCTCGATCACCGCGAAATGCTCCGGATTGATTTCCGGCACGACCATCGGCACATCCGGCGTCCAGCGGTGCGCGCTGTTGTTGGAGACGACCGGCGTCTCGGTCTTCGCGTAGCGCTCCTCGATCGCGCGAATCTGATCCTTCGGCATGTTCACAGCAGAGAACATGAAGTCCACGCCGGCAGCAACGGCTTCCGCATCGTCGCCGTCAACGACGGTCATGTGACGCGCGTATTCGGGCATCGGGGTCTCGATCTTCCAGCGATCGCCCACGGCCTCCTCATACGTCTTGCCGGCCGAGTGCGCGGACGCGGCGAGCGTTGTCACCTCGAACCACGGATGGTTCTCCAGCAGCGTCACGAAACGCTGGCCGACCATGCCGGTCGCGCCGAGGATGCCAACTTTGAGTTTTTCTGACATAACAACCCCTATGTTTTGCGAACAGAACGAACTTCGAGTTGGTGACCATCTTACGAACTGCAGCACCTAACGACGCGCGCGCTCCCATATGCTGGCCGAGCGTCGCGATTGATGGCCATCCATCTGTATGTTCGCGTAGGGGTGCTGATTGCGCGAACATAAGGAGGATGCCGACGCTGGTAGGCTGGGAGATATGTCGAAGGCATCAGTGGAAGCGCAGAAACAGCTTGATCGTATCGTGGCATTGGGGTACCCGGACGTGGCGGATATGAGCGCCGCGGCTTTTCGCGCGTTGGCTCGGCCGCTGATTAATGCGCTTGAACACACCGATTTGGGGCCGGATATTCTGCTGATTCCTACGCGCGAGCTGGTTTCGCCAGAATCGCTGATCGCGCGAACCAGCATTAATCGTATGGCTGGTTTTACGACAATGCCGCCGCGCGATATCGCGAGCTTCCTGCCGCAGGACGGTTTCGAACCGCCAGAAGGTCCGTTCTACCTAGTTGTTGAGCCGCATACGGGCACTTGCTATATCAACCGTGAGCCAGATGTGGCGCGTAAACTGATCGACTCCGATGAGCGCACTCCGCTCACTCTGGAGGAGGGGCTCGCGATCGCTACGCAGCACCCGGATTGGTTGGAATCCAAAAACGGTTTCAATCTGCTCGGTTCGCGCAGTGCAGATGGCCGTGTGCCGAGCATCTGGATGAGTCAGAATGCGCCGCGATTGGGCGCGGTGTGGCCGAATTCGCGCCACGCATGGCTTGGTAACGCGTATTGCGTGGCACGCCGCGGTGTGAGCCTGTTCGGCTGACAGCGAGCACCTCCGCTGCAAGGCTAGGTAACCTTTTTCTCACCGTGCAATCTTCACTGTACAATGAGAGAGTTGCGCCGCGAATGGTCTCGGCGCACGAGGATTGAGAGAGCCTCGAAGAAGGGAACTGGCCATGTTTTGTGGAAATTGCGGTGCTCCCGTTCAAGATAACGCTCGTTTTTGCATGCAATGTGGTGCGCGGACGCCGCAATCTCATCGCGAGCAATCCGCGGGCAATGTTCCGCCTGCGACGGTCGCACCTTCTGCAGCGCCCTCTGCGCCCGCTATGCCTGCTGCGACCCCTGTGCCGGCTACACCCGCCGTACCCGTTGCGCCTGCCGCAACCGCATCGCCGACCGCATCACCAACCGCTGCACCTGCATATACGCCAACAATGCCCGCGCCAACTGCAGCTGTATCAGCTCCCAAGCCAAAACGCCCTATGATGTTGCTCGCAGCTCTGCTGGCTGTGCTTGTTATTGCCGGTGGTGCCGCATTCGTTACTTGGAAATCGGAGCTATGGGGCGGGCGGTCCCTACCGGATCCGGCTTCTATCGCAGCTGCACATTCCGGCAGCAGCACAACAACCAACGAAGACGGTTCCGCTGCCGTCATGACCGACGATATGGTTGCCGCGCTAAAAGCCAAAGGCTTCAATACGCGCATCAAGCAAGTTTTCTCAGGCAAAAGCAAAGGCGTGTTTATCGGCTATGCAGGGAACGCAAACGGCAAGGAAGCGAAGCCGGGCGCGCGTATGCCAGCTGGTGCCACGATCATCGTGCAGGAATCTGCTGGCCCTGGCGTGCCGAAAGACACGATTGGCAAACAAGCCAAACGAGCGGCGAGCACGCTGGAAAGCATGGGCGTGCCCGTGCATTACAAGCAGGTGTACGTGAGCGATACGGAGAAAACGCCCGAAGGTTCCGTAGTAGATACGTATCCTGCGGCCGGTTCCCCAGTGCCCGACAATCAGCGTGATGACGGCATTTATGTTGGCGTAGCCGTGCAAGGCACCGGGCCAACGATGGACATTGTCGGCCAAGATGTGGATACCGTTCGCACTGAACTCGAATCGCAAGGCTACTCCGTGAGCGTGGAGCCGCGGTTTGCTGCGGAAAGTCTTAAAGGCAAGGTGACTGGCTCAAATCCAGCCCCCGGATCGCATGTGGACGCGGGCCAATCCGTCACCTTGTACGAGGGGGTGGACGCTAGTGACGTTGACAAGCTGATGATCGACGATCCCAGCAAAAATGTTGAGTCGGGCGTACGTTCGCTGTACGGCATGAGTGCAGCTATGGCGGGCACCTACTGCAAGGCAACCGTCACTGACGCTGACAAGGATTGCATGACTATCGACTACCGTACTGACGAATACGGCAGTATCATCGCGTACCAGACGTGGGGTACCAAGGCGAATGATAATCCTTCGCGCGATGACGAAGTTAGCCAGTGCTTCGCTACGAACGGCGGAGATGTGGGCCGCTGCTCGATCACGCTTACTTACGGTAGTGACACCTTTGACGGTGATGCTACAAACCGTCTGATTACCAAGGGCTGGGGCATGTTCGACTTCGGGCGAGGTCAAGAAGGTGCCCTGTGCGGCGGCGAGACCATTACTACATGGTTCATGAACTGCCGCGCTGGGGAGTCAACATATCCGACGACTGGTGACGATCTCGAATGGGACGGCAGCGCCACATACGAGATGAGCGCTATTGACTTGTTCGTGTACGTGACTGCGGGCGCGGATATTGATGCGGCAGAGCAGAGCGGATATTTCGATACGAGCGCGGTGCAGACTGCGGCAAAACAGAAGCCAGTGGATACGGATCGGCCGTTTATTCTCTACCGCGATCCGAGTCTGTACGATGAGGATCAGACTAGCGTAAAAGTGAACGAGAAGAATATGTATGACAATCCGTTCGTGCCTTCCAGCAAGGATACGAACGACGTCAAGTTCAAGCCCGCGCCCAGCGATGAGACGGCTTACTATCTCGTTGACCAGGTGAACAATCGCGACTGGAATGCGATGAGAGACGCCGACCTCGGCTGATCGCTGATCATACGCGCTCATCATGCGCTCGGGGCGTCGCAGCTGATCATTCCCGATCATCTGCGACGCCCCGAGCTGCGTATTGGTGCTGGTTGATGGCGACCGACTTAGCGGCGCGGACGTTTAATCAGCGCGCGCGTGATCGCAACAAACGCTGCCGCAGTGCCCAGTACCACGCCAGCCAGCACCTGCGGGCGGCGCAGCTCATTGCGCAGGCTCACTGCACCAGTTACGCAATGATCCTCGAAGAACACGCGCACTTCATCACTGGAATACCGGCCGATTAAATCGCCCCACGTGAGCATGCGCGTCACATAATTGCGCGGATTATCCTCGCGGAATTCAAACAGACGAATACCACGCAAACGCGATTTTGGCCCATAGCATTCAAAGCCGCACGTCGGCGCGTAGCCGAGATCCAGTCCGTCTACGTGCCCAACAAACGCGTTCTTATGATCATGCCCGCAATACAGTGCGAAATAGCCGCCCGCGTCACGCATCGCATCGACTTCGCCAACGTTCTCATCCGCGCAGCCAATCGCCTCGCCAAGGCGCGAACCCGGCCGGCAGATCTCATGATTGAGCACATAGCAGTGACCGGCATAATTGCGCGCGCCTTCTACTGCATTCGGCGTCCAAGCGGGCACTTCGGTCAGGCAGTCATAAAACTCTTGCGGCGGAATGTGTTGGAACACAATAGACGGCACAGGCTTGCCATCGCCATTGCGCGCGGCAAGCTCTTGCTGCACACTGCCAAGCCATGCGATAGCCTCGTCGCTCGGCGTGCCATAACCATCCGAATCAGCGAGGTCGAGGCCGCGCGAATTAGCTACATAAGCCGGGTATTGCGCATCGTTTTCTTCCGGCTTGCCAGCGTAATCGCCAGAGTTCACCATCATCACGCTCATCGCGATGCGCCCCGAACCATCGGAGGCTTCAATTGGCATTGCGAACGTGCCGGGCTCAATGCCGAGCGCGGCGGAGTTGCCAGCGTCGCCTGCGCTTGCGTTCACCGCAGGATTCATGCACCCCGGGTACTCGCGGTAAATATCATCCTGCTCGTCAGCAAGAATGCCGCACTGAAAATCATGATTGCCATACGTGGCCGCAAACGGCACGCCAGCGGAAACAACCGGGCCCAAAAACGCACTGAACGTGTCGCGTACTTTTTGACGAGTGTCATCCATCAGATCATCCATGGTGACCACATCGTCCTGCGGCGCAACATCAGGGTTATGAGCTGCCGCGATACGCCGGCGCACACCGCGCAGTTTCGCCTCAATCTCGGTGACCAAGCGCACGCGCGCGCCCGGATTCTCGCCGCGGCGGCGCAAGAACGTGTCAATATATGCGGGATCATATCCGCGAATTTGATCGCCAGTGAGCACTACAAGATCGGGGTGTGATTCGGCAATCGCTGCTTCAATCAGGCGAATCGTGTCCGGGCGGACGTTTGGGCCGTCTTGAATATCAGCCATTTGCAGCACGCGGAACGTGCCGTCGGTGCCGAAGCGAAGTGGGCGCATGGGGGGGTGGGGAGAACGCTGTGTCATGGCTCCCATTGAAGCGTGCTGCGCGTTCGTGCGCCACGCCTGGCCCCGTATCCGCGCGGAAGCATCACGTTTGCGCCGCCTGCGCGTCACTCTTGCACCATTTGGACGGAGGATTGCACGCGATGGAATTTCGAACTGATTTACCATCTTGTGCGCGGCGCGTTCGCACGGGATGGAATTATGCGCCGATTTTCCATCTTGTGCAGGTGAAATTCGGGTGTGTGATGGTATGTGATCGGTTCCATTCCATCGCGTGCGGGACGGCGTTCGCATGCGATGGCATTGCGCGCTGATTTTCTGTCGCGTGCGGAAGAAATACGGTGGAAGATGGTGAAGCGAAGTTGTGTGCGCATACTGCGCACCACTGCTTGACATCAGATGCCGGAAGCGCGGCGATTTCCTAAGCCAAGACCGGTATGATGAAAGTTTGTACATGTAACATGCACGTAAACAATCCAAGGCCGGCTGAACCACCGGCGTATTTTCAAGAAAAGGAGGAGTGATGGGTCAGGATCAATCATCAGTGTTTGATCTCGCGGCTGTAGCTGCGGCGTCCAATGGGGGGAATAACGACCCGCTGCTGCCTCCGGCACGATTCATTGGCGACCCGCAAAAGCCCAGCAAGATGCCGTACAACAAGTACGCCGCTTACGATAAGCAGGTGCCGTTCGACTACCCGCAGCGCACGTGGCCAGGCAAGCGCCTTGAGCGCGCCCCGCGCTGGTGCTCGGTTGATTTGCGCGACGGCAACCAGGCGCTGGTTAACCCGATGGATTCCGAGCGCAAGCTGCGCTTCTGGAACCTGCTCGTCTCCATGGGCTTCAAGGAGATTGAGGTTGGCTTCCCGTCCGCGTCTGAAACGGACTTTGATTTCATTCGTATGCTTATCGAGCGCGAGCTGATCCCGGACGATGTGACCATCGTTGTGCTCACGCAGTGCCGCGAGCACCTGATTCGCCGCACGTACGAGGCGCTGCGCGGTGCCAAGCGCGCGGTCGTGCACTTCTACAACTCCGTGTCCGTGCTGCAGCGCGAGGTCGTATTCCGCAAGAACAAGGCTGAGATCAAGCAGCTCGCTACCGACGCTGCTGAACTGTGCAAGAGCCTCGAATCTGAGGCCAAGGGCATTGACCTGTACTACGAGTACAGCCCGGAGTCGTTCACTGGCACTGAGCCGGAGTACGCGGTCGAAGTGTGCAACGCGGTCATCGACGTTATCAAGCCGACGCCGGATCACAAGATGATCATCAACCTGCCGGCGACTGTGGAAATGACCACGCCGAACGTCTTTGCCGACGAGGTTGAGTACGTTTCCAACAACCTGAACGATCGCGATTCGATCGTGCTGAGCCTGCATCCGCACAACGATGAGGGTATGGGCGTGGCCGCCACTGAGCTGGGTGTGCTCGCTGGCGCTGACCGCGTTGAAGGCTGCCTGCTCGGTAACGGCGAGCGTACCGGTAACGTTGATCTCGTCACGCTCGGCCTGAACCTGCTCACGCAGGGCGTTGACCCGCAGATCGACTACTCGAACGTGCCGGAAATCCGCAAGACGGTGGAATACTGCAACCAAATCAAGATTTCTGAGCGTCACCCTTACGCGGGTAACTTCGTGTTCACCGCGTTCTCTGGCTCCCACCAGGACGCTATCAAGAAGGGCCTCGAAGCCCGCCAGATGGCCGCTGATCGTGCCGGCGCTGACCTTGACAGCTTCGTGTGGCTCGTGCCGTACCTGCCGATCGACCCGAAGGATATTGGCCGCACGTACGAGGCGATTATTCGCGTGAACTCGCAGTCCGGCAAGGGTGGCATGGCCTACCTGCTGAAGACCAACCACAACCTTGACCTGCCGAAGCGCCTGCAGGTGGAGTTCGACAAGATCGTGCAGAAGTACGCGGACGACACCAAGAAGGAAGTCAAGGACGAGGATATTTGGCGCCTGTTCAAGGACGAGTACCTGCCGGTTGAATCCGGTGGCGTGACTGCGGCCGGCAAGATCGTGGGCGATACCAGCGATGAGACGCTGCACCAGTGGGGCCGCTTGAAGCTGCTCAAGGTTGCTGTCTCCTCTGGCGAGGACGGTTCCGATACTGTGCTCAAGGCTACGCTGCTCGATCGTGGTACTGAAGAGGGCGCGGAGCCGACCAAGCGTGAGGTTTCCGGTATCGGCAATGGCCCGATCGCCGCGTTCCTCAACGCTGTGTCGAACCTGGGCATCAGCGTGTCGGTGATGGATTACGCCGAGCACGCGATGACCGCCGGCACGGACGCTATGGCTGCCTCCTACGTGGAGTGCGAGGTTGGCGAGGATGCTGATAGCCAGGTCATCTGGGGTGTTGGCATCGACTCCTCGATTACCACGAGCTCGCTGAAGGCGATCATCTCTGCTATCAACCGTTCTGAGCGCTGAGCAATACTGCTGCGACGCTTCAATTGCAGTAAGCGGATACGCTAATTGCCGCTTACTGCAAGAAACAATTTTGGGGAGCCAGTCAACGACTGACTCCCCAAAATTGTATGTGCAGGGCATGCGTGTGCATGCTTGAACAGTGACTGTGTTTGCGTTGCTATTCCGTTAGTCCTGGCTCGCTGGATTCGCCGCTGATACCACCACTGGTGCTCTCATTCGACGGAGTGTCCATTGTGCCAGTGTTATTGCCGCCAGAACTGTGATTGCCACTAGAACCACTGCTGGTGCCGCTGCCAGAGCCGGACGTGCCATTTGACGTGCCAGAGCCAGTGCCTGACGAGGTGCCAGCACTATTGCCGGTACCACTCGTGCTGTTAGAACCAGTTGACCCGTTAGTGCTGGTGGTGCCGCTCGCTGCGCAGCCGCTTGCCGACGGGTTTGTAGCGCAATCCGTCGTGTTCTGCTGATTTTGCTGCGCCTGCTCTTCAGCTTGTTGTTGTGCAGCAGCCTCATTATCCAAATGCTTTTGCGACTTGCCCAAGCCCCACGTGCCGTCGGTGCCGCCAACCTTGCCATTATCGGTTGCCGTGGGGAACTTCTCATCCGCCACACCGTTCAACGCCGTAGTCATATAGCGCGTAAACAGTACAGCCGGGTAGCCCATTGCCTTGTAATAGCCGTTAATCGTTGGCATTTCCAACGCTTCGCCATTTGGGCCAGGATTCCACATTGCAAACATTGTCAGCGTAGAAGGCGTAAAGCCAATGAAGCTCACAGCCTTGTTATCGTTTGCAGTACCGGACTTACCTGCCATCGTCTTGCCAATGCCTGCCGCAGCTTTACCAGTACCGTACTGGATCGTGCCTTCCATTGCCTTAACGACCAGCGCAGTATCGTTAGCGTCAAACACGCGCTCAGTATCAGATGGCGTCTTATACAGCTCCTGATTGTTGCTGCTTTTCACGCTGGCAACGATATGCAACGTCGGCTTATTACCCTGATTGGCGATCGTAGAAATACCACGCGCCATATCAAGCATGCTCAAACCAGAGTTACCAAGCGTCACATAACCATCGTCAGTAATCTTGCCCTTAATACCAGCCGTTTGCGCAGTTTTTATGATCTTTTCCGCGCCCAAATGCGTCTGCAAATCCATGTACACCGTGTTCACGGAGTTCGCAGTCGCCTTATACAAGTCGATATTGCCGTAGCTCACACCGCCCGAGTTGGTCATCGGCGTCGAAAGCCCAGGAAAATCGCGCGGAGAATTGCCGTTAAACAGCGTGTCCAAGCTCACGCCAGATTGCACGGTAGCCAGCAGTGTGAACGGTTTCATCGTGGAACCGACTTCATACGTGGCATCGGTGACATTATTCAGCTGCTTCGTGAGGTAATCTTCGCCCGCGTACAGCGAAATAATCGAGCCGTCCTTAACGTTTACCGACAAGCCGCCTGTTTGCACACCATCGGGCACGCCAGTATTGCCCTTGGTAGTGCTCGCAGTATCGTACATCAGCTCCTGCTTGGCTTTATCGATAGTGGTGACAATCGAATAACCGCCAGTATCGAGATCGTCCGCGGTAAACGCCTTCGAATTGATGAGCTCATTGCGTACCATTTGCAGCAGATAGCCGTTCGGACCCTGATAAATATTCTGCTGCTGCATTTCGATAGTGGTAGGCATTGCCGCTTCTTGGCTCTGCTTGGCAGTGATATAGCCATCCTCGCGCATAATGCCAATCACGCGCTTGAAACGCGATTCCGCCTGCGCTTGATTCACCGCAGGATCCCAGTTGCTGGGGGAGGGGATAATGCCAGCGAGCATCGCCGCTTCAGAGATCGTCAAATCCTTTGCGGATTTACCAAAATACGCTTGCGCGGCAGCTTGAATACCATACGCGCTGCGGCCCAGATAAATCGTGTTGAGATAGTTACACAGCACCGTGCTTTTATCCTGCGTTTGCGCAATTTTGAGCGCAAGAATTGCCTCTTTAGCCTTGCCCACGTACGTGGTAGTTTCGCCCAAATAATAGCGTTCCGCATACTGCTGCGTAATCGTAGAGCCACCCTGACGCGTGCCCTTCGTTACGTTGTTAACCAGCGCGCGAGCAATACCCTTGAGATCAATGCCGCTGTCCTTGTAGAACGTGCGGTTTTCAGAAGCGACTACGGCTTGACCAACATAGTCAGGAAGCGTAGAGCAGTCGATGATTTCACGATTCTGCTCGGCAAACGTGCCGATTTTCGTAGTGCCATCCGCGTAGTAGACGCTAGTTTTCTCCGCCATTGCGATCTTCTCCGGCTGAGGGATTTCGATCGTAATGTACAGGTAGGCGAACACGCCAATACCAGCCGCGAGCATCACGCCGATGATGCCCAACATCCATTTGAGTAACAGATGCTTTTTACGGCCTTTGGCCTTTGGCCCTTTCGAACCGGGGGCGCGGTGGGCGCCGCCTCCGCGATGCACGCCTTCAGGCGCGTTCGCTGTGCGGGAGCCGGCCGTGCGCCCGCTCGTGCGGGAATTGGCCTTGCGATGTGAAACCATAATCCTACCGTAACTCTAGGTCTGTAAGGGGTATGTGAGGCTGTATAACAGGAGCCTGAGAAGGGGGTGCGCGGTTGAGTGCGCGCACCCCGGGCTATATCAGCGGTATCGGCTGTTTTAGTCGCGCGCGTTTGCTGCCAACATTGGCGCAATACGCTGCTCGTACGCGTCGAGCGCCGAGTCAATAACCTGATGCATGTCGTAGTAACGATACGTGCCGAGTCGGCCGCCGAACACCACGTTCTTCTCCAACGCTGCAAGATCCGCGTAACGCTGATAGAGCTCCTTATCAGCAGGCGTGTTCACCGGATAGTACGGTTCGTCGCCGCGGCGGGCGAAACGGCTGTATTCTTGCCACACCACTGTTTTCTCGTGGTTCTGCGATTCACGACGCTCCGGGTTGAAGTTCTTGAATTCAATCGCGCGCGTGTACGGCACATCGGCATCCGAATAGTTCATGACCGGGCAGCCGAGATGATCATCTTCCGCGTAACGAACCTCCTTGAAATCAACCGTGCGCCACTGCAAATCGCCAAGCGCATAGTCGAAATAGCGGTCTGGAGCGCCGGTATACACAACAGGCACGCCAGCCTCAGTCAGCGCCTTCTTGTTGTACGGCTGCGATTCGTCAAAGAAATCAACGCCCAGCGAAACTTCGATGCGCGGGTCGTCGATCATGCGCTCAAACCACGCGGTATAGCCGTCGGTCGGCAGGCCCTCCCACGTGTCCTTGAAGTAGCGGTTGTCGTAGTTGAAGCGCACCGGCAGACGCTTGATAATGTCTGCCGGCAGCTCAGCCGGGTCAGTCTGCCACTGCTTGCCGGTGTAGTTCTTAATAAACGCTTCGTAGAGCGGGCGGCCGATCAGCTGAATGCCCTTGTCGTTGAGATTCTCCGGATCGGTGCCAGCTAGCTCGCCTGCCTGCTGTTCGATGAGCGCCTTGGCCTCGGCTGGCGTAAGTGCCGCGTGGAAGAACTGGTTGATAGTGCCCAGGTTGATGGGCAGCGGGTACACAACGCCATCATGCGTGGCATGCACGCGGTGCACGTAGTTGGTAAAACTAGTGAAACGGTTGACATACTCCCACACGCGGCGGTTTGACGTGTGGAACAGGTGAGCGCCGTACTTGTGGATTTCTGCGCCGGTTTCCTCATCCATGTAGCTGTACGCGTTGCCGCCGATATGATCGCGCACGTCGATAATGCGTACGCGTACGCCAGCTTTTTCTACTGCCTGCTGGGCTACCGTCAGGCCGAACAGGCCAGCTCCGACCACTACCAAATCCGGATAATCAGCCATCGCTAGATTCCTTTCGTACGCGGTCTGCCCGCGCTTGTTAGGCGTTGCATGCGCCGGTATGCGCTGTTGCATCGTCATCGTCAACGGCGTGTCGCGCGCGATTGGGCGCTGCGTGTGCCGTTCTTGCGTATATGTCTGTTCTGCCGTGTCGTTGCGCTGGCCGGTTGCATGTGCCGGTTTGCAGGGCTATTGGCGGTGGTAAGCCGCAGTGTGCTCGCGTGCTGGACGATGGGCATCATTGACCATGCTACTGTCACTTGCTCGATGAGGGAAACTGAGTAGTGGCGATATTGAGCCAATCGTGGCGTGTGACCGTTCACAAAATGGGTCTTGCGGCCGTGCAAAGGCATATCTCGAGAGCCGTGCCCAAGTATGAAGACGCGTATGTGACGGGGCGCGTGGCCGTGCGAGTGATGGGGAGCGTGACCGGGCGCGTCACACGGCAATACAAGGCGCGCTACAACGCGCACACTACAAGGTAGATCGCCACCACATGGCACACATATCCAACAACCGTGCCCAAATGGAATACCTCGTGATATTCAAACCATCCCGGAATCGGATTTGGCTTTTTGATCGCAAAACACACGGCTCCAGCAATATATGCCGCACCGCCGCAGGCTATCAGCACAGTCACTGCCGGGCCAGCTGCCGGCGCAGTCCACAATGCGGGAATGAGCGTAACCGGCGCGAGCCCAAGCACGATATACACAATCGTAAATACCCAGTTTGGCGCGCGTAGCCACACAATATGCAGCATTGTGCCAATGCCAGCTGCAATCCAGATCACTGTTAAATATGGCCAGCGAATTGCCGGTGGCAGGGCAAACAACACCGGCGTATTAGTGCCAGCGATAATCAAGAAAATATTGGAATAGTCAATGCCGCACAGCACGCGTGTTGCCTTCGCGCTCGTCCACGGGACGACGTGCAGCAGTGCGCTATTGCCGAACAACAGCATCGCAGAAGCGCCATATACCGCGCAGGCGGCTTTAACTGGCCCGCTTGGCGCAATGCAAATCAGCACGATTGAAGCGGCAACGCACAGCGGGAACATGATGAGATGCTGCCATCCGCGCAAACGCGGCTTGCGGTTGCCGAACGCGTCGGTTGGAATAACTTGACGTTTAAGGGCCTTATATACGGCTTTGGCTTTGAGATAGCGCTGATGAGCGGCTTGATACGTTGCGCGCGCAGCGTCGAGCGCGGTTGAGGCCGCCGGAGCTGCTGACGGGGCCGAGCTTGCTGACGGGGCTGATTGAGCTGAGGTTGATGATGCAGCAGCGTGCATGGTTGTGCTGTTTGTGCGGTGTTCGCCGGCGGGCTTATTGACAGATTTACTGATGAATGCGCGATTCGATGCCTTTGAGGACTGTTGTGCAGGATTGTGCCCCCGCTGTGCGCTGCTGTGTATGTTGCGCGATGTGCCTATCGTCGATGCGGTCATCGTTATCACCTCGTTCGACTAACTTACGCTACCGTAACTTAGTCAGGTTTCCTGAATGTTCGCTGTAGGTGATGTACGACCGACTTCTTGCCACCGTAGTGTACTTATCCGGTTTATTAGGACCCTTTGAATGTGTGCCTATCCGGTTCATCTAAACGTGAGTGTGCATATCCGGTCCATGGAAAGCCTCAAAACGGGTCTACATAGACCGGATATGCACACACCGAAAATAAATGGTCCGGATATGCACACAAAACAACAGTTGAGCACACACAACAACAATCGAATCCGGATGTCTCCGTAAATATCCGGGGGTGGTGTATACTGGCAAAGCCTTCACGCGGCGCTATGTCACCCAACTCCCCCAGGGCAGGAATGCAGCAAGGGTAAGTGGCCTCTGGCGGGTGCGTGAAGGTTTTTCTTTTCTCGCTCACTCCAGCCGTGTCTCATCTGCCCAAGGCCCTACAGTCTTGAAGTATGACTGACGAAACACGTTCCTCTGAACCTGAAGTGCGCGACCCTCAAGCGCCGGCCAATGTACTCGCACAGCCGGCAAGTCAGTGGACTGCCTTCGGCTCTGCTGATGCGGATGCGATTAATGCGCCTGTGGTACCCCCAGCTAGCGGCTCTCGGCTGGGCGACACGTTCAGCGGCTTAGAAGCAGTCTCCGACGCTGACGACACGCGCGGTTTGCGCGCTCTGGGTAGTTTACGCGGCGCAACTGCGAATAGTTTGAGCAACGATGACGCCAGTGATGACATTGAACGCGGCTTGGCTCGCCTCGACCCGCTCACCGTGCGCCCTCGTACCTCCAGCCGGGTGCTGTGCGTAATTCTCGCGGTGATGATGATAGCGCTCGCGTTTGGCGCGTGGTGGCTCGGTGTGCGCACTGAAGATGGTCAAGCTTACGAAGACATGGTTTTTAGCGGGTTCAAAGCAAGCCTGCCGGGCTGGGCTTCGGTTGCGGTTACGCCGTTTTTGAAGTCAATTCACACAGCGCTAGCCATACCAGTCAATCTCACGGTGGTGTGCTCTGTTGTGCTGGCGATTATCGCCGTGGTGGTCATGATCGTGCGTAAACGCTGGTGGCTGATCGGCCAATCGGCAGTGTTTGCTGTGCTGTGTTTTGCAGCGACTTTTCTCAAAGAGGTTTTGCCGCGCCCATTTATCATCAATACGCAGTCGCAGAGCGCGAATTCTGCGCCTTCAGGGCATACGATGCTCGCTGCCGCGGCAGGTGTGCTGCTGCTGGCAGCTGTGCCGCGCGCGTGGCGTGCTGTGGCTGCGATTATTGCCGCAGCGTATGCGATGATCATCGGCTTGTCGGTGATCGCCGGCGCATGGCATCGCCCGTCGGATGTGGTGATGGGCTTCCTGCTGGTGGGCGCGATCGCGTTGCTGGCGCTTGCATGTACGCGCACGTCGGGTATGGATGAGCCAGGGAAGCGCGCATCGTCGGCAAGTGTCCAGATTGTGGGCACTGTGATGATCACTGCGGGCATTATCTGTGACCTGTACGCGGCGTACATCATCTGGCAAATCGAACCAGGGTTGAGCTTAAGCGCGCGTTGGGCGAGCGGCGGCGCGCACGTATCAACGTTCTGCCTGATCGCGGGCACGGCAATGTTGACCTTCGGCGTTGTATTGGCAATGCGCCAACTCACCGCATCTCCGCTCACCAAACTGGGATTGGTAGGCGCGCCGCCTGCCCCTCCCCGTCGCTAGGGCGAACTGAGCAAAACGTAGTGTGCATATCCGGTTCACGCAGACCCGTTTTACGGCTTTTCATGAACCGGATATGCACACAAACTGTCGAGATAAACCGGATATGCACACGCGCGAACGTGCTTGCAGCCTCGCCCTGTTTGCGCTTTGACCATGTGGCATGAGTATTATGAGGCCACAGGGCACGTAAGTGCACGAAGGTAAGGAGAGGCAATGGGCACCGGCAACAAGCTTGTCATCGTGGAGTCTCCCACCAAGGCGAAGAAGATTGGTGGGTATCTCGGCGACGGCTACACCGTGATGGCATCAGTCGGCCACATCCGCGATCTTGCACAGCCCAGTCAGATCCCCGCCGACGACAAAGTCAAGTTCGGCAAGTTCGGCGTGGATGTGAACGATGGCTTCAAGCCGTACTACATCGTCGACGGCGATAAGAAGAAAACCGTCGCCGATCTGCGCAAGGCGCTGAAAGATTCCGACGAACTCTACCTCGCAACTGATGAGGATCGCGAAGGCGAAGCTATTGCGTGGCATCTCGTGCAGACGCTGAAGCCGAAAGTGCCAGTAAAGCGCATGGTGTTCCACGAGATCACCAAGGACGCGATCAAAGCGTCGCTGAACAACACGCGCAGTGTTGACGAAGACATGGTCGACGCGCAGGAAACGCGCCGTATTCTCGACCGCCTGTACGGTTATGAGCTTTCCCCCGTGCTGTGGCGCAAAGTGGGCCCAGGCTTGTCCGCAGGCCGCGTGCAGTCGGTAGCGACTCGCCTGATTGTTGAGCGCGAACGAGAGCGTATGGCGTTCGTGCGCGCACCGTATTGGGATGTGACCGCCGTACTGTCTGCGCCTGACGCAGAAGGCCAGCCGACCTCGTTTGAATCGCGCATGATTTCGCTGGGCGGCCGCCGTCTTGCTGCCTCTAAAGATTTCGGCCCTGATGGTGTACTGACGCCCGCAGGCTTCAAAGACAGCGTCTGCCAGTTGGATGAGGCTCGCGCGAACGCAATCGCTGAACGACTGTCGAACGCAACGTTCACGGTCGCTTCGATGGAAACGAAGCCGTACCGTCGTCGTCCGCTGCCGCCATTTACCACATCGACGTTGCAGCAGACCGCCGGTAATCGACTCTCGATGAGCTCGCGTCAAACAATGCGCGCTGCGCAAGGCCTGTACGAGAACGGTTTCATCACGTATATGCGTACCGATTCGGTAACGCTTTCCCAAGAGGCGATCGCGGCCGCGCGCAACGCTGTCGAATATCATTTCGGCAAGGCGTTCCTCTCCGATGCGCCGAAGCAGTACGCTACGAAAACAGCGGGCGCGCAGGAAGCGCACGAATGTATTCGCCCAGCAGGCTCGCATTTCCACGATCCGCAAGAGTTGGCAGGCAAAGTGCCGCCGGATCAGCTGCGACTCTACACGCTGATTTGGCAGCGCACGCTCGCCTCGCAGATGGCTGATGCCACCGGTTCAACTGCTACTGTTCGACTTTCTGCGCCGGCTGGCGATGAGGGCGAAGCAGTATTCCAGGCATCCGGCACGGTGATCGAATTCCCCGGCTTTATGAAGGCGACGGGTGAGGGACGCCGCGCGGCGACTGCAGCCGCTTCGGCTACGGATGATGCGAAAACCAGTGCGAAAAGCGCTGGCAAAGACGACGAGACCGGCAAGTCCGCGCGTAACGCTGACGAAAACGGCTCTCTGCCGCCGATGCAAACTGGCGATCATCTTGCTGCTTCTGAGGTTGAGGCTGACGGTCACGAAACGCAGCCGCCGGCACGCTATACGGAAGCCTCGCTGGTCAAAACGTTGGAAGCCAAGGAAATTGGCCGCCCGTCTACGTACGCGAGCATTATTTCCACGATTATTGACCGCGGTTACGTGTACGAGCGCGGCCGCGCGCTGATTCCTTCATGGCTTGCATTTTCGGTTATCAAACTGCTGGAAACCAAGTTCCCCAAGTATGTGGACTATCAGTTCACGGCTGATATGGAGAACGGTCTGGACCAGATTGCGCACGGTCGTGAAACTGGCCGCGATTGGCTCACTCGCTTCTACTTCGGTTCTGGCGAGGGCGCGGCGCAATCCGCCGATGAAGCACACGCTGGCTTGCAGCAGCAGGTTGCACAACTGGGCGAAATCGACGCGCGTGCGATTAACACGATCGATATTGGCGACGGCCTGCACGTGCGCGTCGGCCGCTACGGCCCTTACCTTGAGGACATGGAGCACTTGGATGCCGAAGGCAATCCGAAGCGTGCTTCGTTGCCGGATACGATGGCGCCCGATGAGCTGACCGTTGAGGCTGGCCATGAGCTGATTGAGCATAATGCGGGTGGCCCGCGCGAGCTGGGCGTGGACCCGGCGACCGGCGGCACGGTTGAAGTGCGCAATGGTCGATTTGGCCCGTATGTAGCACTGGTTCCGCCGCAAGCTGCAGATGCTTCGGCGGCTGTGACTGCTGAGGGTGCAAGCGCAAAGAAGTCTGCGCGCGCGGCAAAAACGAACACGGCAGCGCGCCCGAAGATGGCATCGCTGTTTAAGACGATGAGCCCCGAATCGCTTACGTTGCAGGATGCGCTACGCTTGCTGAGCTTGCCGCGACTCGTTGGCACGTATGAGGAAACCAACGCGGAAACTGGCGAAATCAGTGAAGCAAAGGTCGAAGCGAACAATGGTCGCTACGGCCCGTACCTGACCAAGACTGGTGCTGACGGCAAGTCGGAAACGCGCTCGCTGGCTTCAGAAGATGAGATTTTCACCGTCGATCTTGACAAGGCCAAGGAGCTGTTCGCACAGCCGAAGTATGGGCGTGGGCGCGGCCGTGGCACTGCTAAGCCGCCGCTGCGTGAGCTCGGCCCGGACCCGACCAGTGGCAAGCCGGTGACTATTAAGGATGGCTTCTACGGCGCGTATATCACCGATGGTGAGACGAACCGTACGCTGCCGAAGCAGTACACGCCGGAATCGATCGAGCCGGCTGAAGCGTTCCGACTGCTGGCGGAGAAGCGTGCTGCTGGCCCGTCGACGCGCGGCCGCCGTAAAGGCCGTGCCGGTGCTGCGAGCAAGAGTGCTAAGGGTGCTGCAGGCAAAACTGCTGCGAAAAAGCCGAACGCGCAGGAAGCAAAGCGTGCGGAACGCCGTGCTGAGGTGAAGAAGCTCGCTGATCAGGGTTGGTCGAACCAGCGTATTGCTGATCAGCTGGGCTCAACGCCTGCCACAGTGAAAAAGGACGTAGACTGGCTTACGGAAAACGAAGGCTATCAGCGCCCTGCGGTGATTCCGAATCGTCACTGAACTCGCCTCCTGGCTGTACAGTCGAAAGCATGACCGGTCTGTTTATCTCGTTTGAAGGCGTTGACGGCGTGGGCAAAACCACGCAGGTCGAGCGGTTGCGCGAATACTTGGAGTCGCGTGGGCGCTCGGTGTTGGTGACCCGCGAGCCAGGTGGCACTGCGCTCGGCACCGCGCTACGGCAATTGCTGTTGCACAATGTCACTGATGGTGCAGCAGATATTGCCCCGCGCGCGGAAGCACTGATTTTTGCAGCCGATCGCGCCCAACATGTTGCTGAGATGATTCGACCGGCGTTAGATCGCGATGAAGTAGTGATTACCGACCGGTATTTGGATTCGTCGCTTGCTTATCAGGCTGGTGGCCGCGAGCTGACTGCGGATGAGATTCGCAACTTGAGCATGTGGGCGACCGGTGGGCTGCTGCCTGTTCGCACGTATTTGCTGGATATGGACCCGGCCCAATCGCACGCGCGGTTGCAGCATGATGAAGATCGTATGGAAGCTGCTGGCATCGATTTTCAGAATCGTACGCGGCAAGCTTTCCTCGATTTAGCTGCGGCGGAACCCGATCGTTTCCGCGTGATCGACGCTAGCCAGCCGATTGAAGCCGTATGGTCGGCGATTCGAAGCGATATTGATACGCTGACCGCACAAGGCGGCACTCGATGAGCGTTTGGGATTCGATTATCGGTCAACAAGCCGTTGTTTCACAGCTGCAAGCCATCGCCTTGGGAGATCCGAAGTCTATCGCCCAGTCGTGGCTGATTTGCGGGCCTCCCGGCTCGGGTCGCTCTCATGTTGCGCGCGCGTTCGCTGCAGCGCTAGAAAGCCCCGATCACGGCATGTCAGATGAGCCCACGCGCGTTACTGAGCAGATTCTCGCCGGCACACACCCCGATGTGAGCATTCTCGCGACCAACAAAGTCACTATCGGCATTGACGAAGTGCGTGAACTCATCGGTGTTTCCGAGCAAATGCCCAGCACTGCGCCGTGGAGAATCATCATCATCGAAGACGTTGACCGCATGCTTGAACGCACTACGAACGTCTTGCTCAAAGAAATCGAAGAGCCGGCCGAGCACACGATTTGGCTGCTGTGTGCGCCGAGTGCGCAGGACGTGTTGCCGACCATCCGGTCGCGCACGCGTATCGTCAATCTTGCAGTGCCGCCGGTCAAGTCTGTGGCGGCGTGGTTGGAACACAGCGTTGGTGTCGAGCCAAAAGTAGCTGTGCGCGCGGCTCGCCTTGCCGAGGGACATATCGGCATTGCGAAACTCTATGCAAAAGATGAGCGCGTCATGTCCGACCGCGATGAGCTGATCGTGGGCGTACTGGGGTTGCAGCGCGCTTCGAATGCGGTGCTGTTGGCTGGCGATTTGATCGACAGTGCAAAAGAGCAAGCTGAAGCGGATGTGGCTCGTCAAGCGGCTGCTGCAGAGGCGGAATTCCGGCGGATTAATGGGCTTGGTGAGAAGGATCGCATTCCGCCGAAGTTGCGCGGTGCGTATAACGCTATCGCGAAAAAGGATGAGATTAAGCGCCAAGCGACTCGTCGTAGTCGTGATGTGCTCGATCGCGCGTTGAACTCGATTGCGAGCGTGTACCGCGACGTGGCCGTGCTGCAGAACAATGCCGAGTCGTCAGTGGGGTTGATCAACTTGGAAAACCGAACGGCGATTACTGAACTGTCAGTGCGATTAAACCGTCAGGATGCGGTGAATCGGCTGGAAGAGATCGCTACTGCGCGCCGGCGCCTGCTTGGCAACGGCAATCCAACGCTCGTGTTCGAAGCGCTGTTTTGCGCGCTGATTCCGCCAGCGGCTCCGACGTCTCGCCGGCGTCGGTAGGAAGCCGGTTGCCGGCAAAGCATACTCGTATTACTGTGAGCCACAGCCCACAAGTTTTCGAACTCTTTGAAGCCGCGTGAGTCTCAGCATGGTGCTGCTAAGACTCGTCACGTGGCGACGCACTGTGATAGTGGAGGGGTGTTATGGCCACGAAGCAGCATGAGCTGGCGGTACAGATCCGACAGCGCATCGAGAACGGAGAATTCTCAGACACGAATCGGTTGCCCACTGAGGATCAACTGATTGAGCAGTATGGTGTGTCGCGTTACTGTGTGCGCGGTGCGGTGGCAATTCTTGCTGAGGCTGGCGAAGTATTCCCGGTACGTGGCAGTGGCGTATTCGTCCGGGAGCGTCGCAGCGGCAACTACATGCCGATGAGCGCGGCAAATGGTTTCACGTTCGATTTTGCAAAGCACAAAGTCACGTCAACAATACAAGAGCTTGCTCTTGTTCGTGCCGATGCGCAGTTAGCGAAGCGTATGAAATGTGACGAAGACGCGCAAGTGTGGCGCGTAGTGCGTTTGCGTACTGTTGACGATCTGCCTATCAGCTTTGAGACCGCGTGGTATCTCAAAGAATTTGTGCCAATGCTCAATGAAAGTATTGCGAAAGGCTCACTGTATGCGTATCTGCGCGATGATTTGGGATTGAGCTTTGGATTTACTGACAGAGTGATTCGTATGGGTTGGCTCGATAGTCTCAGCGCGCGTCTGCTGCATCTTCATGAAGGGGATCCGGCGATCTGTATCGAAGACGATGCGTTCTTGGCGAATGGCAGACTGTTTAATGCGTCGCACAGCCTGTATCACTACAACAATGCGCAGTTTTATTCTGTTGCTTCGATGCGTTGATGATCGGCCGCGCCTACACCTGCGCCTACACCTGCGTAGAGCCGCGCACAACAAGCTGCGGAGGCAGTGTGATATGCGCGGGGGAGTGAGAGCCAGCCGCGATCAATCGCAGTGATTCGGCGACAATCTGCTCAACTGGCGGTCGAATCGAAGTCAATTGCGGCATGGTGGTCATCGCTAACGGTGAATCGCCGCTGCCGATAATGCGCACATCATCCGGCACGCTCAATCCCATCGCGTCAAGCGCCACCATCGCGCCAAACGCCACCGTGTCATCGCAGCACACGAGCGCTTCAGGGCGGCGAAGGAACGCCGTCGCCGGGTCAGAGCGGTCAAGCGCATCAGCATTACCGAATAGGTTCATGGTGCAATGAAACCCACGTTGCACGCTTGCCTCGCCAAACTTGTTCCATTCACTACTGGTAAACAGGGCATACGAGCGCACTTGCGTATGGAACATGGCAAACAGTTCTGCCGATTCGAACGACACATTGTTGCCAGCAAGATACGCTACAGAACGCGCGCCACAGGACGCAAGATGTCGGATGCTCATTTCCATTGCCGCGTTATCGTCAATACTCACCATGGACGTGCGGAATGAGCGCTGCCGGCCGCCCACCTGCACAATGGGCATATGTTGCGCGTAACGTTCGAGCGTGGCTGCAAGATCCACGCCAGACGCGGCGACAATAATGAGCCCGTCTACGTTGCGGGCTGCTAGTGATTCAATGCGTTCTTCTTGGATTTCCTGCGTTTGGCCGATACCGAGCAGCAGTTGCTGCGAATCAACATCAATGGTTGGCTCGAGCTCGTCAAGAAGATGCGCGCTCAGCGGATCAGTCGCAGAAGGAATGATCAGGCCAATGGTGTTTGACGTGTCGCTACGCAGTGAACTTGCCGCGTAATTGACTGAATAATTCAGTTCTTCGGCAGCAGCGCGCACGCGGCGAGCAATATCGTCATCTTTGGTGCGCTTGCCTGAGAGCACGCGCGACACGGTAGCAATGGAAACGTTAGCTTTAGCGGCGACATTCGTAATAGAACTAGTACCTGCAGGCGCCTGCATTGGCGCTGTGGTTGCCGCCTGCGAAGCTGACGGTGAAGGATGAGTAGTCGTCATGAAAGCCCCATTGCTAAGGAAGAGAACGCTGGTAACAAATCGGCCGCCCGTGCGTATGCGGGCGGCCGGTACACAATCAAGCGTCGTGAAGACGCTGCGCGTCTTACTCTGCGGCGAGCAGGGTTGCGACCAGCTTGTCGGCCACGGCGTCGGCGTCAGCACCCTCAACGTCGATCACGACGGAGTCGCCCTGCTTGATGCCCAGGCCCATGATGGACAGGATGGAGCCGGCAGGAACAGGGTTGCCGCCTTCCTTAGCGATGGTGACAGTGCAGCCGGATGCGGTGACAGCTGCAGCAAACTGTGCGGCCGGACGAGCGTGAATGCCGACGGGATCGTTGATGACGGTGGTGCGGGTAACCATGGGACACTCCTTTGCGTCGATTGACATGTGCGGCCAGGTGTGGCTGCTGGATGAGAGTATACCATTATTTACCATTTTGTGAAAACGTTTACTGTCGCCGTGTCGCGGCTTTACGGGTGTATACTGACGACGATGGAAAAAGATTTACCGGCGATGAAGTTGGTAGATCGCCCGAACGGACGTCCGCGGGTGGGCAGTATGGACCATTCGCTGAGCGGTCGGAATGTTAAAGGAGAACATATGGTTATCAAGGGTGTTGGCATCGGTCGTGGTGTCGCGGTCGGTCCGGTTATTCGTATGGCCGCTCCGCTTCCGGAGCCTTCAGACTCTCCGCGTCCGGAAGGTGTATCTGCCGAATCCGAGATCGAGCGCGTTTCCCAGTCTCTGGCACGTATCAACGCTGATCTGAACCGTCGTGCTGAAGAAGCTGCCAACGGTGATGAGGGTGCCAAGCAGGCCGCTCCGATTCTGCAGGCTATCGCTATGTTCGCTTCTGACCCGTCGCTGGCTCAGGGCATCAACACGTTCATTGAGCAGGGCAAGACCGCTGAGCGCGCTGTGCTCGAAGGCTTCGGTGCAGTTGAAGCCATGTTCAAAGCTATTGGTGGCTACCAGGCTGAGCGTGCAGCCGATCTGCACGATGTTGGCCAGCGCGTGATCGCCGACCTGATGGGCCTGCCGGCTCCGGGTGTGCCGGTCTCTGAGACGCCGTTCGTGCTCGTCGCTGAGGATCTGTCTCCTGCGGACACTGCTGCTCTTGACATGGAGAAGACTCTGGCTATTGTCACCTCGCAGGGTGGCCCGACCTCTCACACCGCTATTCTGGCTCGCGCTCGTGGCATCGTCGCCGTGGTTTCCGCTGCTGAAGCTGAGGATCTCAAGAACGGCGAGCAGGTAATCGTCAACGCTGCTGAAGGCACCATCACTACCGATCCGACCGACGCTCAGATCGAAGAGGCTGAGCACGCCAAGGCTAAGGCCGCTGCTGCCAAGGAACTGCGTGGCAAGCCGGGCGCTACCAAGGACGGCCACCACGTGCCGCTGCTGGCCAACGTCGGCAAGCCGAAGGACGCCGATCCGGCGCTCGAGTACGGCGCTGAAGGCGTGGGCCTGTTCCGCTCCGAGTTCCTGTTCATCGGCAACTCCGAGCCGCCGAGCGTTGAGGACCAGACCAAGGCGTATGCCGAGCTGCTCTCCCGCTTCCCGGGCAAGAAGGTCGTCATTCGTATGCTCGACGCCGGCGCTGACAAGCCGCTGCCGTTCCTGACCCCGGAAGATGAGCCGAACCCGGCCCTCGGTCTGCGTGGTCTGCGCACCCTGCGCGAGCACATGAACGTGCTCGAAGGCCAGCTCAAGGCTCTCGCCGCCGCCGACGCTCAGACTGACGCTGACCTGTGGGTTATGGCCCCGATGGTCGCCGACGAGTACGAGGCTGACTACTTCGTCAAGCTCGGCAAGAGCTTCGGCCTCAAGAAGGTCGGCGTGATGGCCGAGGTGCCGTCCATTGCTCTGATGGCCGACAAGGTCGCGCAGGTTGCTGACTTCGTTTCCATTGGTACCAACGATTTGACTCAGTACACGATGGCCGCCGATCGTACGCTCGGCTCCGTCGCCAACTACCAGACCGCATGGCACCCGGCAGTGCTGCGCATGATCAAGCTCATCGCCGACGCCGGCAACAAGTACGGCATGCCGGTGGGCGTGTGCGGCGAGGCTGCAGCTGATCCGGATCTGGCTGTCGTGCTCGTTGGCCTCGGTGTCAACTCGCTGTCCATGACCCCGGTGGCTCTCGACGACGTGCGTGCTGAGCTCGCCAGTGTCACCTTCGAAGAAGCGCAGGAGAAGGCCGCTAAGGCTCTCAACGGCGACTTCTACAAGCCGGCTAAGTGAGTTCGCTGAGCTGATGTACTAGAGCGGCCGGTCGCGGCATATTCCGCGATCGGCCGCATTGTTCCAAGGAGTTCCCGCCTATACGATCACCTTGTTGACTTCCACTGCCTAAACAAAACGCCATGTTTGCGCTACTTCGCATTGCTGAAGCCCCGCGAACATGGCGTTTTTGCGTTTATGCCGTATGACACCGATTCGTGAATTACCGTATGTTGTACATTCGGTTCAGTCAGTAACGCAAGACGGATACACTTGGGCACATGAAAATTTCCGCCGATTTCACCATCGTGCCCGACGACTTCGCGAAAGCCGCCGCGCCGGAATATCGTAACGGCGGCGTGCCCGTCGTCTCCTTCCCCTTCTATATCGATGAGCTCAACCCCGAAGTGCGCTATCTGCACTGGGAGCTCGTCGATCCCGATTCCATTCCCGTATGCGGATTCGAATGGATCCACTGGTCCGTTGCCAACCTGCCCGTGGACGCGCTGATGTACGACTTCAACGACTCTCACGCGCTCGCCATCCCACCAGACTTCTCCCGCCAACTGCCGGCGATGATCCCCGAAGCGGTACAGGGTCGTAACTCTTCGGCGAGCAAGTTCGTCGGTCGCGAAAACGATCCAGCGGTCATCATGCGCTATAACGGCCCGCAGCCGCCGGACAAAGATCACGAATACTACTTGCACGTATGGGGTACCGCAAAGCCGCTGCCCGGCCTTAACCAAGGATTCTGGCTCAACGAACTCTTGCGCGCGCTACGCAATTGCGGGGAGACTCCCGACCAGGGTGGTATCTTCGTAACCGGCAAAGCGTGATCGAAAACACGGCGTTATTACACGGTGTTATTACACAGAAAGGAAGCAACACACATATGGCATGCACCACAATTCTGGTCGGCAAAGATGCCAGCTATGACGGATCGACCATCATCGCGCGTAACGAGGATTCCGGCAACGGTGAATTCACTCCCAAGCGCTTTATTGTTGTCAAGCCCGAAGAGCAGCCGCGCACGTACACGTCGGTAATCTCCCACCTGACCATCGAACTGCCTGATAATCCACTGCAGTATTCGGCAGTGCCGAACGCAGACCTCAAGAATGGTATTTGGGGCGAAGCAGGCGTTAACGAGGCCAACGTGGCTATGAGCGCTACCGAAACGCTGACGACAAACGAGCGCGTGCTTGGCGCCGACCCGATGGTGGAGTACAAGCCGGCTCGTGGCAAGGAAGGCGACGCTGACTATGAGCCAGCAGTGCCTGGTGGTATCGGCGAGGAAGACTTTGTCACGCTCGTCCTGCCATACATCAAGACCGCGCGCGAAGGTGTGCTGCGCCTCGGCGCTCTGCTCGAAGAGTACGGCACCTATGAGATGAACGGTACCGCGTTCTCCGACTCGAATGAGATTTGGTGGATGGAAACCGTTGGTGGTCACCACTGGATCGCTAAGCGCGTGCCGGACGAAGCATACGTGACCATGCCGAACCAGCTTGGCATTGACGAATTCGATCTCGATGATGCGTTCGGCGAGCAGGAAAACCACATGTGCTCCGAAGATCTGCTCGAATTCATCGAACGCAATCATCTCGACCTGTCGGTCGAATCCACCACGCCATTCAACCCGCGCGACGCGTTCGGCTCCCACTCCGACGCCGACCACGTGTACAACACGCCTCGTGCTTGGATTATGCAGCGCTTCCTCAACCCTTATGACGAAGTGTGGGACGGTCCAGACGCCGACCACAAGCCGGAATCCAACGACATTCCGTGGGCGCGCCAGCCTGAGCGCAAGATCACGATCGAAGACATCAAGTACGTGCTCAGCTCCCACTTCCAGGGCACCCCATACGACCCGTACGGTCACCTGGGCGATGAGCACACGCGCCGCATGTACCGTCCGATCGGCATCAACCGTCAAAGCCAGCTGGCCGTCATGCAGATCCGCCCGTACCGCGCGCAAGCCAACCGCGCAATCCAGTGGATCGCATACGGTTCCAACCCATTCAACACGCTCGTACCGTTCTTCCCGAACGTGAACGAAACGCCGAAGTACCTCGAAGACACCACCACGCGCGTCACCACCGAGAACTTCTACTGGGAGAATCGCGTTATCGCCGCCCTGTGCGACTCCGCATTCGGCGAGACCTCCAACGCTATCGAGCGCTACCAGCTGGCAACCGGCGCAATGGGTCAGCGTCTGATCATCGCCACCGACGAGCAGGTCGCTCGCCTGGGCGGTGAAGAAGAAGCTGAAGCCGCACTGGCAGACGCTGAGCTGGAAGCCGACAACGCACAAGGCGATGTCGATCCGATGGAACCGGATGACATCGTTGACGCAGTGCGCAACGCTGAAGTGCGTGAGATTCTCACCGCCGCCAACCAGACTATGGCCGATCAGCTCAAGGAAGAAACCGACAAGCTGCTCGACACGGTGCTGTACACGGTCAGCATGAAAATGAAGAATGGCTTCGACCGTTCTGATCACTGACGGTATCTGGGCGCCGGCATCAGCTACAACTGATGCCGGCGCCTGGCTTTTGTAAGTTTGTATTCGCACATAATTCGCGCTAGATAGCAGGCGCAGAATCGCGGATCTAAAAAGAAGAAAGGGCCCATATGACCACCATCGAGGATTTCACCAGCCAGTACGGTTTGGTTAAGAAGATCGACGCGTACGGCTACATGGACTATCTCAAGTCCAACCCGGATGCGCCGCGCAAGCACGGCAAGGTCGTGCTCGTTACCGCTGATACCCCGCTGAAAGCATCCCGTGGCGAAGGTAAGACCACCACGACTATCGCGCTGATCGACGCACTGCGCGCTCGCGGTATTGACGCAACCGCTGTGCTGCGCCAGCCGAGCATGGGTATCACCGCAGCTGGCTCTAAGGGCGGTGCCTCCGGCGGCGGCAAGGCTTCGCTGACCCACCCGGAGCTCATCGACTGGGGTCTGTGCGGCGAAATGGCGGCAATCGCAGCCGCGCAGAACCTGCTCGTTTCCTTCGCGGAGAAGGCTATCGACGAAGGCAAGCTCGATACCGTGCTCGTGCCGCGCGTCTCTGAAGTGCCGTCGCGCTCCCTGCGCTCCATCACCGTGGACGCCGGTAAGAACAACGTAGCTGAGAAGGTTGTGCTTACCCCGACCTCTGAGCTGATGCAGATCGTCGTGCTGTCCCGCTCGATGGACGAGATTGGCGAGCGCGTCTCGAAGATGATCGCCGGTACGAAGGACGGCAAGGCCGTCACTTTCGGCGAGTTCATTGACCTGTGGCGCATCACCAACATGCTGGCCGACGCGGTCAAGCCGGCGCTCACTGAGACCGTGAACGGTTCGCCAGTGTATGTGCACGGTGGCCCGTTCGCCAACGTGTCGATCGGTATTCCGACGCTGATTTCCGTGGAAATGGCGTGCGCACTGCATGATGTGGTGATTGTTGAAGCTGGCTATGGTACCGATGCTGGCGCACAGAAGTGGCTCGACATTGCGTGCCGTGAGTTCGGTGCACAGTGGCCGTCTGCCGCCGTGGTGGTGACTCGTGCTTCGACGTGGCGTGATGACCCGGAGCTGGCATGGCGTTACCCGTTCCACGTGGAGCGTCTCGAAAAGCTTGATATTCCAACGTTCCCGCTGGTGAACCTGTGGGAAGGCGAGGATGATCAGATTCCGGCACTGCGCGAAACTGCTGCGAAGCTGGAGTTCCGCGATCCGATTATTGGCAACCTGTACCGCGATGGCGGCGAAGGCTTGGCCTCGCAGCTGGATGCGTTCGTGGACGTGCTGACCAACGGTTCGATGCCGGCTCGCCCGCACAGCCACAAGGGTATGTCCGTGATCGAGAACGTGAAGTGGGTTGCTGAGCACGCGTATGGTGTGCCGGCCGACCGCGTGCTGCTCAAGGATGGCTTCGTTGCTTCCCGTGACGCTGCCGTGGCACTGTGCGAATCTGCGGGCATGTCGCTGGCTGATCTCGCGCTCGTGGCGGTTAAGTCTCCGGCGACGATGACTGATAATGATCGTGCTCCGGAGGGTGAGCGCACGGTGACTTTGAAGAAGGTTGAAGTGCACGCCGGCGCTGGCCTCGTGCACGTGAACCTGACGACGTCACTCACCACCCCGATGCCGAAGATCGTCTGATTTGATTCAGATAGCGGCGTCCTCACGAGGGTGCGGAGCCTTGGCCCCCTCAGCTGAGGGGCTGAGCCGTGAAGCGGGAAGTCCACTGGACTTCCCGCTTCACGGCTCAGGGTGGCAACTAGAAGTTGCCACCATTCCAGCCCCAATCCGTCGTAGCTGTGTAGCGAATGTACGTGCGGTCTTCTGGAATGCCGAGCTCGCTGTTGAGCGCGGTCATAATCGCCTTGGTCAACTTCTCCCAAGCAGAACCGGGCACAGAGCGGCCGAATACGTTCACTTCAACGTAGGCAGCCGGCTGGTCGTCAGAACCAGCGAAGTAAATCGGCATATTGTCTTCAAACGGGCACATCAGCCAGCCTTCAGACTTTCCGGGAACCGCGGTGATCGCCTTGCCATACGCGGCCTTGAGCGCTTCGCGCTGTTCGGGCGTGGTCTTAACAGAAACATGAGTGTGGATAACGGGCATGATTTCTCCTTTATGCCAATAAACCTGCGATTATCGTGTGATATTCAATAATCGCCCACCAGTTAAGTGTAGTTATCGTGCACGCTCACAGCTCGCCAATTGCGAAGATTGCGGTCGAATGCGGTGGAAAACCGCCACTTGGTCGGGCTGGTAGTGTTGAATACCCACTGTGAAAAAACTGATCGCGCAGCTTATGAAATTCGGCATCGTCGGTGTCATCGCCTTCATCATCGACTATGGACTGATGAACATCCTGCTGATGTTCCACATGCACAACGTGCTCGCCACGTCTATCTCATTCTTTGTATCGCTGATTTTTAACTACTTGGCGAGCATGAAGTTCGTGTTCAAGCACCGTCCGGACATGGCTCGTTGGATGGAGATTGCGATCTTCTTCGTGTCGTCGCTGATCGGCTGGGTGATGAACGAGGTGATCGTGTGGATCAGTACCTCGTGGATGCCGCACGATTCCATGTATTCGATGCACGCGCAGTACATTCTGTGGACGAACATCGGCAAGCTGTTTGCTACCGCTGTGGTGATGGTGTGGAACTTCGTGATCCGTAAATGGCTGCTTGATGATACGCATACGAATGCGATGAATCGCCTCAAGTCGGCAGAAAATCGCCTGACCCCCGAACAGCTGGAGGCTAAGTGGGAGCGTAGCTTCTCGCACCGCCTCGGCCTGTGGTCCCTCGCGCACACTCCTAAGGGCTGGCCGAAGTAAGCGAGCTGCAGTTTCTTGCTTTTGTATGGTGAAGCCGACGATTCTGGGTTCAGAATCGTCGGCTTCACCATATTGGTTGTGTAATAGGTTGCATGTGCCGCAATGATGCGGGACGAATGAAGTGGGCCTTGTATCGCTGAAGTATTCGTGAAATAACTGTTGACCTACTTCTGCGTTGAGGTGATGTACTGGGAAGTGTGCCACGTAACGCTGTTTTTGCCGTTTTGCGCGATTGGTGGCACACAATCAGACGATGAGGCTCGATGTGCCTTCGGAGAAATGGCTTGATTTCAACGTTTCTGATATTTGCGACGCTGGACGACCATGATGCGGTGTGCCACCAATCGCCAAAAACAGCAAAAAGCCCAATACGTGGCACACGCGTTTCGTATAGCGAGCCCTCCGATTCCAAATTTAGGATCATGGGGGCTTGGCGATAAGAAGCTGCCTGGTGCTTGCGATCTTGGTCGTTCGACGTGCGAAGCTTCCTTATGATTTGACAATTAATCCTCGATGAGGTTAATATCATAACGATACGAATTCATAACGTTATGAATTCGTTGGAACCAAGAAAGACTTTCGGTTTCGGGAATGAAGATGTTCCTAAAACCGCGGTAGGAAAGGATATTGTCATGAGGTTCGCTGCACATCGCATTACCCGTGTTCTCGCTGCGTCAGGAGTGGTTGCTGCACTGGTCATGACATCGGCCTGTGGCACCGGCTCCAGTACAGGAGGGTCTTCAACGTCCGACTCCGGCGGCAAGGTTGAGCTCACGTTCAGTGGCTGGGTGCCAAATATTGAAAAGGCTGTGGATCTATGGAACCAGAAAAACCCGAACATCCAGGTTAAGTTCACCCGCGTCGCCTCAGACGCCCAGCTCAACTTCGGCACTCAGATCGATGCCGGTTCCGCACCGGACATCATTCAGATGGATCAGTACAAATTCCCTAACCTCGTCATCGACCAGCAAGTGCAGGACATCAGCCAGTACGTCAAGGATACAAAGTCCGACTTCATCGACTCGGCATGGAACGTGGTGACGTATGGCGGCAATCAGTACGCAGTGCCGCAGGATTCCGGACCAGTGGCCATGATGTACCGCAAGGATCTGTTCGAACAGTATGGCATCGAGGTACCGAAGACGTGGGATGAATACGTTGCTGCGGCGAAGAAGCTCCACGAAGCCAATCCGGACGTGTACATCGCGCAGTTCTCCCCGAATGAGGAGGAGATGTTTGTGCAGGACATCTACCAGGCCGGTGGTTCCTATCTGGACAGTGATGGTGAGAAATGGAAGGTGACCATCAACGACAAGAAGACTACTGCCAAGGTAGCCGAGCGCTGGCAGGAGCTGTTCGATGGTGGTTTGCTCAAGACTGAGCAGATGTGGACGCCTGAGTACTGGTCCGATGTGAACGCGGGCAAGATCGCCACGATTATCCGCGCCTCGTGGTTCCCGGTGTTGTTGCAAGAGAATGCGCCTGATCTGTCCGGTAAGTGGGCGGTCGCTCCCACACCGTCCGACTCCGGCGATGGCCCGTACGCGAACACCGGTGGTTCTGTGGATGCGGTCACCACGCTGTGCAAGCACCCAGCTGAAGCTGCAAAGTTCATCACCTGGCTCAACAGCGATCCCGAATCGCTGAAGATCCTGATTTCCGAAGGCGGCCTGTTCCCAGCGGCCAAAGCTGGCTATGATCTTGACGAGCTGAATCAGGCCTCCGACTACTTCGGCGGCCAGAAGGTCAATGATGTGTACATTGCGGCCGCGAAGAACGTGATCTCCAAAGGCAAGATGGGCCCCGAACTCGCCACGGCGTCCACGTCGATGCGTGATGAGCTGACCAAGGTCTCCAATGGCGAGCAGACCTTCGCGCAGGCGCTCGACAATGATGCTGCGATTCTGAAGAAGGCCATCAAGTCCAAGGGATTGGAAGTCGAATGACCGCCACAACCCGATTGGCGAACCCTGAGAGTCCTTCAGGCTCCGTGAGTTCCGTAAAGTCCTTCAACACCGCGAAGCCGATACAAGGCGCTCCGGAGCGCAAGCCACGCTACCGGAGCACCCCAGCTCCCTATCTGTTCGTCGCACCGTTCGTGCTGCTGTTCGTTGTGTTCATGCTCGCGCCGATGGTCGTGGCCATATACCAGAGCTTCTTTACGGTGAAGCGTTCCGGATTGGGATTCACTGGTGGCCGGCAGACGTTGTTCGCTGGGATTTCCAATTATCTGACCGCATTCCATGATCACGAGTTCATGACGAGCTTCCTGCGCGTTTTGATGTTCGGTGTCATTCAGGTGCCGATCATGATCGGTCTATCGCTGGTCTTCGCGCTGCTCATCGATTCGACGCTGGTGAAATTCAAGAAGACGGCGCAGATCATCGTCTTCCTGCCTTATTCGGTGCCCGTAGTTGTGGCTGCGATTATGTGGGGCTTTCTGTACCAGCCCGGCGTCAGCCCGATCGTCAAAGGGCTGAAGTCCATCGGTGTGACGGTAAGCTTCTTGTCCCCGCAAACCGTGCTGTGGTCGGTCGGCAACGTCACCACATGGTGTTGGGTGGGTGTGAACATGGTCATCATCTTTGCTGGCCTGCAATCCATTCCGCAAGATATCTACGAGGCGGCGCGCATCGACGGCGCCGGCGAATTCCGCATCGCATGGTCTATCAAGATCCCGATGGTTATGCCGTCGCTGATGCTGACAGTGCTGTTTTCCATCATCGGCACGATTCAGTTGTTCAATGAGCCGAGCGTGTTGCAAAGCATCACCGGCAACGTCACTGCAAAGTACACGCCTGCGATGGCCGTCGTCAACGTCACTTCGCAACAGAACAATCAGAACCTTGGTGCAGCCATGGCTGTTATCACTGCATTGATCACGCTGGTGCTTTCGCTGATCGTGTCCGCGATCCAGCAGGCTGCCGCAAAGAAGGAGGCACGCTCATGAGTGCTGCGGTATCGCAAACGCAACCGCGTGACTTGAAGGCCATGCGCGTCACCAAGGAAACCGGCGCAGGCGTGCTCCGGCGGAAAACCGGTTTGCGCCGCTCAGCCCAGGTGAAGCATGGCATGGCGATCAAGGTGTCACTTTGGTCTCGCATTCTCGTGTGGGTGGTGTTCATCGTCGCGTTCTTCTACTTCGTGGTTCCCGCGCTGTGGCTGTTCGTCGCGGCCACTAAAAACGCTGGTGAGCTGTATACAACCGGTGGGTTTGAATTCGCACACTTCCGTTTGTGGGAGAATATCCGCAACCTGTTCACCTATCGTGGAGGTATCTTCGCGCGGTGGATCCTTAACTCGGTGATCTACTCCGGATTCGGCTCCGTGATCACTGCACTGGTATCTGCGATGTGCGGCTATGCGTTGTACGTCTACGAGTTCCGCGGCAAGAAGATCATCATGGGCGCGCTGATGGCGAGTCTACTGATTCCCGCCACGGTGATCGCGCAACCGGTCTACCTGCTACTTATTCAGCTCGGATTGGGTAATACGATGGCGGGTGTGCTGCTACCGTCGTTTGTTTATCCGTTCGGCGTGATGCTGTGCTACATCACCGCGCAATCCTCGGTTCCCAAGGAGATTATCGAGGCGGCGCGCATCGACGGCGCAGGGGAGTTCCGCACGTTCTTCCGTATTTCAATGCCGATGATGATGACTGGCCTAGCCACGGTGTTCCTCTTCGCGTTCATGCAAAGCTGGAACTCCTACATGATGCCGCTGATGGTGCTCGACGATCCGAACCTGTATCCGGTGACGGTCGGTCTGGTCGACTGGCGCAACCAGTCCAGTTCTGTTGCGGCGCTTGGCACGTTGACCATCACGGGTGCGTTCGTCTCGATTATTCCGCTGATCCTAATCTTCCTAGCAACGCAGAAGTAGTGGAAGGCCGGTCTTGCTGCCGGTGGCGTCAAGATGTAGTCGTGCGCTGGCGGCGTGCGCATCGGCGCTGCGCACGCCGTTGGAGTCGGCGGTGCTGACAGCGTGTGCATGTTATGCACTTCGGCGCCGTATTTCACGAAAGGAATGCCATTCATGGATCGAGTAACGATACAGTCTTCAAGCAGCTGGCGTGCCATCAGCGAGGATATGTGGGGTGTGTTCTTTGAAGACATCAACTACTCGGCCGATGGGGGTCTTGCTGCCGAAATGGTGCGCAACGGCTCGTTTACGTTCACTCGCGCGGATAGTGAGCATTGGAACGGCTTCACCGCATGGCACAAGGTCGTTCCCGAATCTTCGGCGGGTGCTTTCTGCCTATCCGACCGGGACGCGCTCGCCGACGAGAATCCTGTTCACGCGGTCGTCGAGGTGAATAGGGCCCCGATCGCGCTAGTCAACGAGGGGTTCGACGGCATGCGCATCCGCGCGGGAGTAGACTACCGCTGTTCGCTGTGGGTGTGGCCGCGCGGAAATAGCAGTAGCGCAAACGGTGGCAGCGGCTGCGATGACATAGAAACGGTGCACAAACCGATGCACATCCGCGTATCGTTACTGGACGATGACGGCAGTGCGCTCGCATGCGAGATGCTGACATTGGATACTCTGATTGGCTGCGGTGATGCTGATCAGCCGCGTTGGCGTCAGGAGCGCGTCGTGCTGCACCCGAAATGTGATGCAATGGCCGGGCGACTTGAACTGGAATTCCTCGACGAGGGGACGGTGGAGATTGACTTCGTCTCGCTGGAACCCGATGCCCCGTGGCATGGCAACGAACTGCTGCGGCATCTGCGTGCCGACATCATAGAAGCGCTCGCTGAACTGCACCCGCGGTTTATGCGATTCCCCGGTGGTTGCATTGCACACGGTTACGGACTATCGAACATGTATCACTGGAAGCACACTATTGGGCCGGTTGAGCATCGACGGCAGCAGTTCAACTGTTGGGGCTATCACCAGTCGTTCCGTTTGGGGTACTTCGAATACCTGTGCCTGTGCGAGGCGATCGGTGCCAAGCCATTGCCGGTTGTGGCCGCCGGCGTATGCTGTCAGAATTCCGATTCCGGAGCGACGGCCATTCCATGCTCCCAGATGGGTGAATATGTGCAGGATGTGCTTGATCTCATTGAATTCTGCAACGGCGACGTCGGTACCCGGTGGGGATCGCTGCGTGCTGATTTGGGCCATCCGGAGCCATTTGGCTTGGAGATGATCGGTATTGGGAATGAGGATCGCATCGACGACGTATTCGTGGACCGATTCACGCGCATATATGATGCGGTTCGCCGCCAATATCCGAACATTCGGATCGTTGGCACCGTTGGCCCTGCATTGTTCGGTCAGGATTACGAGGATGGTTGGGCGCTGGCTCGTCGGTTGCGTCTGCCACTTGTCGACGAGCATTCCTATCAGTCGCCTGCCTGGTGGTTCCGGCATCTCGACCAGTATGATAGGTTGCCGCGTTCTGGGCCGAAAGTGTATCTGGGCGAGTATGAATCATGGGGATCGGCCATGCTCAATGCGTTGAGCGAGGCCGCGCTGATGACGTCGATGGAACGCAACGGCGATGTGGTCGCCATGGCGTCATATGCGCCGCTGCTGTGCCGCAATGGACACGCCAGTTGGAATCCGAACCTGATCTACTTCGACAACGACCGCGTATACGATACCTGCAATTATTGGGTGCAATGGATGTTTTCGCGCAGTGCGGCGAATCGGGTTCTGCCGGTGTCGGCAGTCGGCGACGTGACGTACCGTCGCGAATTGCCGCTCCGATCTCGACTGCAGTGCGAAGGACAGAAGGGTCAATGGTTTGGTGACATTCGCGTCGAAACCGCCGACGACACGGTCTATGTGGGCCGTGACGTTCGATGCCTAGGGCATGGGGAGTGGTTGGATTGCGGATTGAATTGGAGTGCCGAATCGTATGTGATTCGGCTACGTACAAGAATCGAACAGTTGCCTGCCTCGTTCCGTATCGGCTTCGGTGATATCGAGGATGTTGGTCTGACTGGCTCAGGTGTTAGCGGCGACCGCGGTGGGCATGATCATAATGAAGTCGTATTCAACGTCTCTGCGTCTCGTTTGCGCTATGAAATACTAATGACGCGTGATGGATACGACACCAGCTATGCTGAGCCGACGTTGTGCGATGTTTCGATGACGCCAGGGCAGGAGATCACTATCGTGATACGGGTCGATCGTGGCGGCAGAACCGTTGGCGTATCTGTTGATGGTGGAGCGGAATCGGTCGCCGTCGAATCGGATACAGAGACTCGTCGTGTTGTTGGTGTCGCTCATGACGATACGCGCGGTCTTACGGTGATTCGAATGGTGAATGCGCTCGCGGATCCGGTCGACGTGGATTGCTCTGCCGTATTGGAAAGTGCTGGTGTGCTGTTGCGAGATGTCACCTGTACGGTGCTATCCGGAGATCCGTCTGCGGGGGTTGGTGGTAAGACTGCGCCATGCCGGCCCGTGCGGCAGAGCTGCGATACGGTTGACGCTCGTCATATCGTGTGCCCGGGGTGGTCATTCACCGTTTTGGAGATTCCCGATGCTGGGAGCGGCGCCGAAAGCGTTGATTATCGCGAATGAACTAAGATTTCGGTCCGTGCATGTCCGCGGCGATCGTTCTGAATAATGACGGGGTGAATGAGATTACGCTCATTCACCCTGTTTTGCATTTGTGTCCGATGTACTTGATTGCGTGCGGGCTGAGTGCAGCTGCGCGGGCGCGGAGTGCGGCGGAAAAATACAGCATACGGTTGCGCATATGTTCGCGACAAATTGAGCAGACATAACAAAAGGCGACGGCCTACATGGTCGTCGCCTTTCATTGCTGTGCTTACCGCTGGCTTACCGCTGGCTGCTTTCAGCGAATGCCGGCCAGGCATCCAACGTAGCCGCCGGCTGATTCCGTGCTGAGGAATGTCGCGTCATGCGTGGCGAATAGCTCGCTGCCGGTCGGGGCTTTGCTGTTGGCGTGAAGCACGGGCCAACCTCCGGCTGTGATGTTGAAGGACTGTTGCGATCCTCTCCGGATGGTCAACGCTGCCGGGAGATCGGCCATTGTTGTGTTCGGCATATCGGTTGCGCTTGCCTGTTTGTATGCCGAGTTGTGGCTTTCCTTGCGGAATTCTATGGTGGTGCCGTTAAGGCGAATGACATAGTCAGTGTTGGCGTCGAGCGTTCCCTCATATATCAGTTCATCGGCGTTTTTGGCGTCGTGGATGATGGCCTGGATGATGCCGCGTTCGCAGTCGGCGACGAGTGCGGCGTATCGGTTACGATCCTGCTGAATGCGCGCCTCGTTGGCTGCAACGGGGTTGAGGATCACCGAGAAGTCGACGGTGTCGACCTTGGCCCATTGCCAGCCATGCTGCCAAGGTAACTGGATGATATTATCGTCGCTGACGGTCGTTGTATGCCATGATTCTGTGGGCGTATCCGTCACGGTCGTTTCGCTTGTGCCTGTCGAGACTGGCGAATAACCGCCGTCGTCCGTGTTCACGACGTGCGGCACGAGTCCGCTTCCTGGCGCGAATACGGGCCAATCATGCTCCCAGGTCACGGGGAACACCATCGGCTCGCGACCCATGAAGCTGTAGCCGTCTACGATGCGTGAGCCGAGACAGACTCCCCACCAGCGTCCGTCATTGTCCTGCAGTAGATCGCAGTGGCCGACATTCTGTACGGGGAACCGCTCTCCAAGATGCCGATGCGTCAGTATTGGATTGCGTGGATTGCCCTCGTACATAGCTATCAGCTCGCGCGACCGTGCCACTGTTTGCGCGTGATGACGTTCGGTGCCAGCTTCGGCGGCGAGCAGATAATACTGCCCATCATGGCGCAGAATATGCGGTGACTCGGCCCATGTCGCCCCCTCTAATGCTCCATGCCACAGCACATGTTCAGGACCTTCGAGCGACCAAGTGTCAAGATTTAGCCTTCGTATGACGATGTCCGATTGGAAGCGCCATTGCGGATTGTCGGATTGATGACTGCAGACCCACCACGAGGTGCCGTCGGTGTCGATGAAGACGTCTGGGTCGTTGCCTCGGGCTCCGTTAATCCAATGGGGGCCTTCCCAGCTGTGCCCGTGGTCGTGTGAGACAAGTGCAAAGTTGCCATTCGCGTTGTGCATGGCCTCGATTTGCGCGGGGTCGGCCCCGTTCTCGAGTGCACGCTGCTCGTTCACGCGGACCACCGTACTGACGATGACCATTGCGTCGCCGATCATGCGGATGCTTGGTGCAAAGACGCCATGATCGTCGGAGTCGATGTAGGCGAGGAATAGTTTTTTGGCCATCTCTTCATCGATGGCTGCGCCTTCGCGTTGCCAATGCGCCAAATCGGTGGAGGTGTGGATCGGCAGTCCTGGAACGAGTCCGAATGACGAGGTTACAAGCCATGCTCGTCCGTCGTGCCACATCCATGAAGGATCGGGATGGAATCCGCGCAGAATCGGGTTGACGATGGGTGTCATATCACTCACGATCTGTCCTTTCAGTCTCGTGTGAACGCATGTTTTATATAGCTTCTATGCTATTCATATCGTTATGATATCATAACGATATGATAACGGTCGAGGGCAGTGTATCGCCGTCTATGAGATGTCGATACGTGTCGGCCGTGGTGCAGTGGTTGCACTAAGGTGAACGAAGAAACGCGGGTGCAATGCTGCCGCGTGGCATGAAGGCAGGTGCAAAGATGGCGGTGACGCTCAAAGACGTCGCAAAGAAGGCGGGTGTGTCTCCCGCCACGGTGTCATATGCGTTGCGTGGAGGGCAATATGTGTCTCCGGCGACGATGAAAAAGGTCATGAAAGCCGCAAAGGCGCTTGGGTATACGACGAACATGTCCGCGCGCAGCCTGCGATACGGCAAGACAAAGATCATCGAAGTAGTGGTGCACGAACTCGATATCCCGTATTACTACTCCAAGCTTGCGGCTACCGCTGTGCCGGCGATCAATCGTGAAGGATATCAAGCGCTGGTGTTGCAAACCGGCCTAGATGCCGGCAATGTCAAGGAGGCAGTCGACGGCATCTCGAACCAGATCTGCGATGGTGTTATCCTCAATGCCACAGGTATCGACGCGAACGAGATCAAACGTCTGAGTATGAACCGCCCCACGGTGCTGCTTGATGATTGCACTCCTGAACCTGTGCTCGATACGGTGATGACCCCCAACCGCGAAGGCGCCCGTATCGCCACGCGGCATCTCATCGAACAGGGATGTAGATCAGTCGCGGCTGTGGGCATCGGATATGTGAGCCCTACCGCGATCGGGGTGCAGGTCGGTACGAGTAAAGAGCGTTTTGAGGGTGTGCGCGAGGCGCTGGCTGAGAACGGCATGGGGCTCACCGAACGACAGTGTCTGGCCTGTGATTGGCTGGTCGAACCCGGACGTGAGATTGCACATCAGCTTGCCGACGTCGGCATGCCGTTTGATGGCCTGTTCTGCGCGTCGGATTCGCTGGCATTTGGCTTGATTCGCGGTTTTGCTGATCGCGGTATTCGTGTGCCTGATGATGTGCTCATCACTGGTTTCGATGGCATCTCATTGGGCGAATACACAGTGCCGTCTATTTCTACCGTTCGTATTGACATGAAGGATCTGGTGGACAAGGCAATCCGCTTGCTGCTTGATCGTATCGACGGCATCTACGATGGAGAACCACGGCGTGAGGTTGCTGGCTACGATTTCGTCGTGCGTGGCTCCAGTACTCGCGCATAGAGGTGCACTTTTTTATCTATATGTTGAGACCGACGATTTCGTGCCGGATTCTGGATTCGACTCGTCGACTTTGGTGTGAGGATGGTTAGGGGACTTCAGGCTTTTATGCGCCTCTGTTAGTCGTGCACGGGGGGACAACGCGGAATGCGGCGAAAGTGTGCCACGTAACGCTGTTTTTGCCGTTTTACGCGATTGGTGGCACGCAATCAGACGAAAGTGTTTGATGTGCTTTTTGCAAAATGGCTTGATTCCAACGTTTCTGATATTTGCGACGTTGGACGACCATGATGCGGTGTGCCACCAATCGCCAAAAACGGCAAAAAGCCCAATACGTGGCACGCGCGTTTCATATGGCGAGCCCTCCGATTCCAAATTCTGGGTTAAAGGACTCGTCATACGAAAACCATAGGCTGGCGTAAGAAACCGACGGTCGCCACGTGTCTCACACGTGCACAGTGGTCAGCGTCGGGGTCTCCGTGCTGGATTTGATCTGCTTGAAACCGATGAACGCGATCACCAGTGAGCTCAGCGCCAGCGTCGTGACCACCATGAAACCGCCGTGCGAGCCCATACGGTCAATAAACTGGCCGGTAATCGCAGAGCCAGCGGAAGAGCCGATCGAGTTCATCGCGCCCATCCACGCTACGCCTTCAGTGAAGCGCGACGGCGGCACCAAGTGCAGCATCAGCTGATTGCCATTGATCCACGTCGGAGCCTGGCATACGCCGATCAGCAGGTAGATGATCATAATCACCCACAGGTGCTTAGCGAACATGAACGTACCAATGCCGATATTCACCACCGCAAGGCAGAAGTAGAAGCGCTTCCACAGCGGAACAGTCCACGATTTCGCGCCATAAAACAGTGCACCAATCAGCGAACTAATCGAGAAGCATGCGAACACAAAACCGGTGTACTGCTTAGCATTCGCCTCAGTGGCGAACGCGATAATCGAAATACTCGCCGCCGCCTGGAATGCGCCCAGCGAGAACCAGGTTACGCACACGGCGATCAAACCTGGCCCCCAAATCGACTCCTTACGCCCGGCCATCGCATCCGCCGCAGCCTTATCCGCAGCCGCACGCGCCTGCTCCTCCGACAGACCTTCAGCCAGTGCCTTCGCGCGCGCAGACTCGGCCGCAGCCTCAACCTGCAACGCCTTCGCACGAGCCGCCTCACGCTCGCGATACTGCTTACGCGTCATACCAGCCTCGCGAGCCAGCACGGTCTGCGACTTCGGCTCGGTCGTCAGTTCGGTGAGGAACATCAACGCGCCAACCACCACGCACACGCCAGTGAACGAGAACGCCAGCAAGCCAGAAATCACGGCCAACGTAGAGGCAAGCGGGTTGCCAATCACCCACATGCACTCGTCGAATACGCCCGACAGGCTCAGCGCGCGATCGGTGCGCTCACGGTCACCCTTGAGCAGCGTCGTCCAGCGGGCACGGCTCATCGCACCCCACGGCGGAATCGCCGCCATAAACGGCGTAATGCAATACAACACCCATTCGGGCGCGCGGTTAGTAATCGACGTAACCAGCGCGATCGAGGCAATCATCCACACGATGATCGTCGGAATCGACACCTGACGCTGGCCGAATTTGTCAACCAGCTTGCCGAGTACAGGGGAGGCAACCGCCAGTGCGATCGCCTGAATGGCGGTAAGTATGCCGGCGAGCGAATAGTTACCGTAATAGTGCTGTACGGAGATCGTGATCGTCATGCCGACCATCGGGAACGGCATGCAAGCGATCACAGAGCCGATAGCGAAACGCGCGGTGTGGGGTATGCGGAGCAGTTCCGCATACCCGCCGAAGAGTTTGTGACCGACTTCCTTGATCGCGGTCGATACGGTAGTGGACATGACGACACCTGCTCCTTTCCGCTCCCGATTGGATGTCCCTCGCTGGCGTGGCGTTGCCAGTGAAGCCCTCATCGTATTGATGTGCTGTCCTGTTGGTCGCGCAAAGGGTGGTGCGTCCGCGTTGGTTCCCACTTTTGCGTCACGGCAACTCTATCGGTAGGGATGAGGCGACACGCGGCAGATTAGAATAGTGCGGAGCTGATTTTTTCATATCGTTCACGTTGCCGCCGAAACGCGGCGGAAGGACTCATTGAATGCCGCAAACTACGATCCACTTCGTCCGCCATGGCAAGGTGTACAACCCTGATCACCTGCTGTATGAGCGCCTGCCTGATTTTCACCTGTCCGATCGCGGTCGCCGCATGGCGCAGGCTACTGCCGCTTATATTGCCGGCAATCCCGCAATGAACACAGTCGCCGCCGTGTATTCGTCTCCGCTGGATCGCACGCGCGAAACCGCTGGCGCGATTCTTGACGCGTTGAACAACGTGCGCGAAAACCGCGGTGAAGCACCGCTCGAACTCATCACTGATGAGCGCGTGATCGAAGCTGGCAACGAATTCCGCGGCTTGCGCATCGGCCACGGTGAAGGCGCGCTGTGGCGCAACGGCAACTGGAAGCTTGTCACCAACTTGTGGAAGCCCAGCTGGGGTGAGTCGTATCAACATATCGCGCAGCGCGTGGGCGCATTCGCCAACGAAAAAATCAAGCAGTACACCGGCCAGCAGATCATCGTCGTCAGCCATGAGTCGCCAATCTGGAGCTACCGGCACCTGCTGGAAACCGGTCACGCAGAACACTGGATGTTCCTGCGCAAAACCGCGCTCGCATCCGTCACGTCGATTACATACGACAGCGAAACCGGCAACGTGATAACCATCACATATGCCGATCCGGCAGCCGATGTTGAATAAAGCCGGCCGTACAATACTGGAAGAAGCCGGGATATACGCGGCGGTTGGCCCGCACCGCGAGTGCGCGCAGTGTATGCAGTGCACGCAGGCGAGCTCTACCGCACCGTTGAGTGATTTCGGCGAACGATGACGTGAGAGCGGCACCACCCAACGGCCGCTGTACAAGCGCGCCTGCGGGTGCGCGGCAAAGGAGCGATATGACCTTTCACATGGAAGCGACCGAAATCGCACGCGTATCAATGACGCCTGAAGTACGCAAAGCGGCATCTGCCGGCGCGGCGCTGATCAGCTTGTGGCCGTTGACTGATGCCAAGCAGATGGATAATGACACCAAGTATGGTGAAAACCTGCAAGTGCGCATGACGCGCATGGTTGCGCGCATTGCCACCGGCGAAGACGTGACCGTGCCCGACGCTGAATTTGTGTATGAGGGTGCGGATGAGATTCCTGGCCGCCCGCAAGAAATCGTCGATATGCTGCTTGCCGCGAACGACGCCTGCGATGAGATGGCGGATTATTCGAATACTGGCGACACAAATCTCATTATGGGCGGCGCTGGCTTGCTGCACCCCGGTTGGGATAGCGAGACGGTGAATGCGGTAGCGGAGGCGATCGCGCGCATTGAAACCATGATTCACACCGATCACGATGCGCACGGGCCGATTGCTTCAAGCGCGGATATTGAGGCGGTAGCTCAGCGACTTGCCATTGTTATTGTGGCGACTGCTGAACTGTTGGAATTGGTGGAAGCGAACTCGTCGCAATGGGCAGTGCGCGCGCTGCCAGTCATACTGTACGCCAATGAACTGTGCGAGCGACTGTCGATTCCGCGGTTGTGCTTCAGCGCGGAGCAAGTGCAGGCGTTAACGCAATCTCTTGCGGCGGCTTCTGGCGATAGTGCGCGCGGCGAAATCGTTGGCACGCTGTTTGCTTCGGTGGCAGTTACCGAATGGGAGCGTCACCGCGAGGATGTGCTATGGGATCCAGACGAAGCAAAGAAGCGCGCCAAGGAAGAGGACGAGCGCCGCAACAAGGAGGCGCTCGCCGCTAAGTTTGCGCATGTGAAGGATGACCCGTCTAAGCCTGAGGTTGAGCTGTAGAGCCAAACTGCTGACTTGGGTCAAACGGTTGCTGGCCAGGAGTGAATGGCTGCTGTGGCTGCAAAGGTTGTTGCGGTTGTTGCGGCTGCTGGCCAGCGCCAAACAACGGGGCATCGTCATCGAAGCGTGCGCCGGCAGGATTGGTGCTGCTGGTCATCAGTACCAATCCGGAGATGAGATATACCAATGAGAGCAGGCTGATAATACCCGCGGATGCCATAACGCCAGCCAATGTTGGAGCCATTGCCGAGAATTCCTGTGGGGAATACGACGAATTGCTCTGGTACATGCTGTGGCGCATAAACACATTGAAGAGCGACAGTACGCGAGACGACCAAATCGTTCCCCACACTTCCACGATCACGTAGGGAATACCTGGCAGCAGTGCCCACCAGCCTGACTTATTGGTATCGTGCAAACGCCTGACAGTAACCGCTGCAAATGGCACAATAATGGCCAACTGCCATATTGCCTGCACCACTAGCGCTGCCGTGCTTGATGCAACCAGCACGGTACTTGTTACGCAATTGACGATCATGAAAAACAAAATGACCCACCAAAACTCGCTTTTTGAAGCGCGCCCTTTAAATGTTGCGTACTTGGTGAAGAATCGTTTCACTGCGTTCGGGAAGTTGATGCCATACCACGGCTTATTCAGTGGTGGCACGCCTATGGTTTGCTGGGCGTACACATACGGCGGTACGCCTTGCGGTAGGGGAGCGCCATACTGCGACGGTTGCGAGTAAGGGTTAGGAGCCGCGTTTGCGCCGGGCTGCTCGTACGCGGGGTTAGCGGGGCCGTAAGTGTACGGCGTGCCATATGCAGTGCCGTACGTGGGCTGTGTGTAGGGGGACTGATACGCGGGCTGCTCAGGCTGTGCATATGGCTGTGCGGTTGGTTGCGCATACGGTTGCTCAGGCTGCGCGGTTGGTTGCGCATACGGTTGCTCAGGCTGTGCGGTAGGCTGCTCAGCTGACTGTGTGTATGGTTGCGCTGCCGGTTGTGTGTAAGGGGATTGTGCCGTATACGGAGCTGGCTGTGCAGGCTGTGCTGGCTGCGTTGGCTGCGCGTACGTCGGCTGCTCAGCATAGGGAGCTGGCTGTTCATATGGATGCTCGTATGGCTGGCTGTACGGCTGCTCATACGGCGATTGACTGTACGGCTGCTGCCCGTACGTTGGCTGGGACTGACCATATTGCGGTTGTTCATATTGTGGCTGACCATACTGCGGAGCCTCGTACTGCGGTTGTGCTGCTTCGCCGGACGGCGTGTATGGAGTGTACGGGCCCGACTGTGCAGTTGGACTTGACTGTGATTCAGCGTTTGGTTGCGCGTACGGATTGTACGATTGCGGCGTAGCGGCAGAAGCTGGATTGTTGGCGTTGGCGTCGGTACCTTCACCATTGGGTAAGAACGGATTGGGATTGGTCATCATTGCCCCTTTTCATGAGATGACTGCATCAACGCCTATTGTTCCACGCTGATCATGCAATCCGTGTGAATTGTCTGACTATTCGCTGAGACCGGCCCATCATGCTCATCGCCGCTATCATCGCATCGTTACCGTATCGCCGCTAGTCCTCGTCAGTCACTCGCCGCTTTCATTGAACGCAATCGTGTCATCGCGCCCCAGAATCAGATGTTCAGCGAGACTAATCAATCCCAGCAGTATCGCAGTCAGCGCTACAACAACAATCGTCGCGGAGAAAATCAGCGGTGTACGGAACGAATTGAACGCCGCCTGCAGCCAAATACCCAAGCCGTTCATCGCGCCGAGATATTCAGCAGTAACCGCGGTGCCGAACACGTAGGCTGCGGAAATACGAATGCCGCCGAATATTTGACGCCCAGCTACGAACAGTTTGACATGCCACAATGCCCATGCGCGCGTAGCACCGCAGGTGAGCGCTACATCCTCATAGAACTGTGGTACGGCAAGCAATCCGCGGCACGTTTGCACCGCTACCGGAAAGACGCCAAAAACAGCAACAATCACGATTTTGCCCAGCGGCTCGAATCCGAACCAAATCATAAATAGCGGTGCAATGGTAATCAGTGGAATGGTTTGCGCGGCGGCCAGCAGTGGGTAGATTGCGCGGTGCAGCGTCTTAGAAAGATACAAGCCGATGCCGATGATAATGCCGGCCACCACGGCGATAAGGAAGCCGGTAACCGCCTCATATGTGGTGATCGCCGCCGCCTGCCACAAGTCAGGCCACGTTTTCACAATCGAGACGACGATTTGGCTGGGGGCAGCGAGCACACGTTCGGAAATATGCCCAGCGTCAACTACCGCCTCCCAGACGATTAGCAGAGCGCCGATGGTAACAGTCGGTGGAGCAATGCGCTTAAACCAAGATGTCAGATGTTGCATGAGTTTTTCTCGAATATGCACAAAACCATACAAGAACAGGCGGGTGAACGTCTCCGCTGGCCCGCCTGTTCCTGCTGGAATCAAGGAGTGATACCAGTGGCTCAGTCCACGTATTCGTTAGTGGCGAGCTCCTTAGCTTGCGGAGCCTGAGCTGGGTCGTTGCCATCCTTGTCCTTGTAGGTGCCGGCCTTGTACTGGAAGTCAAGGTACGGCTGCGCATCATCGAAGTTCACCGTACCCGGCAGCGACTTCGCATCATCCGTAGTCCAGTAGCCGTTCTTGGCGATCTCTTCCATCGAAGTGCGAGTCAGCTTGGAATCGAGCTGAGCTTCCTTAGCCTGCGCGACGAGGATGTCAGCAGCCTTATCCGGGTTAGCCAGCGCGTAGTCGTAACCCTTCTTGGTCGCAGAAATGAACTTCTTCAGCGCATCAGCGTTAGCAGAATCCTTCAGCCAAGAGCTCTTCACAGCAAAGCCGAGCTGATCCGGGTTGCCAGGCACACCCCAGTCAGAAGCGACAAAGCAGTTCAGTGCCGGGCCGTTCAGCTCACTTTCCACGCCTTCCCACGTCACGTAGAAGCCACCGAAATCACCCTTACCGGAGGTCAATGTTTCGAACGTGTTGGTACCAGCGGTAGCAGTCTTGATCTCGCCAGTGCCGCCTGCGTACTTGATCATCTGCTGCACTACTGCAGTCTGCTCAGCGGAGCCGAAGCTCACAAAGGTCTTACCGGAGAGATCCTTTGGGGTCTTGATATCGGTGCGGGAAGCCAGTGCGCACCAGCGAGCCACCGGCTTCTGCGTCAGATCAAACACGAACTTCAGGTCAGAGCCCTGCGAGTTAAAGGCAGCCACGTTGCTCAGCGTAGTGAAACCAACGTTAGCCACGCCATTCTCCACACTGGTTTCTGCGCCGGCCTGAGCAGTCGGCAGAATCTTCACGTTGACGCCAGCATCCTTGTAGTAGCCGAGCTTTTGCGCCACATACAGGCCAATGTGGTTCGTATTCGGCGTCCAGTCGAGCATGAACGAAACGGTCGGCGTAGAGCTGCCACCGTTGGAAGAGTCGGCGGTGTTGGTGTTACCGCAGGCGGCCAAGCCCAGTGTCAGAGCCGCAGCCCCAACTGCAGCCGCGATTCGCTTGCCCATAGTCAACCCGTTCTTCTGCATTCTCATCTTCATTTCACCTTGCTTTCCGCGCTGATTGCGCGCTATGCGGGGTGATATCTATGCGCGGGAAGGTGAAGAGAGCCCGCGCGAGACATCACACCGTGCACCCGCTCGTAAGCAGCCACGGCACGTCGCTAGCCGGAAAACTACGTGCGGCTACAGGATCATGCGTGAGCTACCGGCATGCCCACCAGTCGGTAGACACACTGCGGATGCGTTATTCATTGATGTATGGCACGGTTGCTGCCACCAACCGCGCGAACGCCTTCAGTATAGGGCCAGGGGGTGAAGAGCGGAATGTGTAATGGATTCAACAATTTTGGCGTATACAACAGCAGGATTTTGGCGCAAATGTTCAGTGAGCGCCAATACACTTATTTGTAAGCTGGTCTTACAAATATGCTGGCATGCGATGGTGTATGCGGTGCGTGCGGGGAGGAGCTGATGTTGCCGATGATTGTGCCGAAGGCAGTGTTCTGGGATTTAGACGGTACGCTGATCGACTCCGACCCGTATTGGGTTACCGCTGAGCGAGCATTGCTGGAATCCTACGGCGGCACATGGGATGATGACTTGGCTGACGCTATGCAGGGCGCCGCGTTCCCGGTTATTGTGCGACTGCTGACAGAGCGCGGAGTGACGCTCGCGCCGTCCGAGATTCGCGCGCAGCTTACCGACGAGGTGCTGGCGATGGAGCGTGCTCGACTGCCATGGATTGAAGGCGTGCGCTCGCTGCTGGAGGCGCTCGCCGGAGCTGCCGTGCCGTCAGTGTTGGTGACTGGATCTCCGCGATTGATTGCGGAGAACGTGGTGTCTCAGGCACCGGCAGGGGCTTTTGCGGACTATATCTGCGGCGATGATGATGTGACGCCGAAGCCTGACCCAGCGCCGTACCTACTTGCCGCGCGCAAGGCTGGATTGACGGATAATGCGCAAGATATGCGGCAATGCTTGATTTTTGAGGATTCTCTGCCGGGCTTGAGCGCCGCGCGTGCGTCAGGGGCTGTGGTGTGCGCGGTTACAGGCCATGCGCGGGTGGAGGTTGGTGAAGAGGGGTTATACGATCAGCGGATTGTTGACTATCGGGGTCTGAACCTGAATCGCCTCGCCACTTGGTTCGCCCATTAATTCATTTATACGGTTGTGTGCATTTCCGGACTGCCTAGAGCAGTTAGGGGGTATCCTAATGGTCCGGAAATGCACACAACCGAGGTAGAGAATCAGGCTTGCGCCGGCACATCCACCACGGAACCGCGATCGATAAGCGACGGGTCCACGTAGATGTGGCGAGTTGCTGAATCTGGGTTCTGAATGCGATGAATCAGCGTGCTAATCGCAGCCTCAGCCAAATCCTTATCGGAGGAACGCAGCACAGTCAGCGGGCGCGAACTTGGGGTAGCGAATCCATCAACCGAAATCAGCGAAACGTCGTCCGGCACGCGCCGGCCGCGACGCTCCAATGTCTGCGCAATAGCAATCGCCAGATAATCAGAGTGAACCAGCATCGCCGTCACGCCAGAGAGCAGAATCTTATCGACGATATCGTTCACACCCTTCGTGTTGTAGGGCTGAATGCCATCGAAAATAAACGGGCAGTCAATAACACCGCTCTCCTCGACCACCTGACGCCAGCCGGACTGAATCAGTTCGGAGGTTGGCGTGTCAGAAAACGCTGCACCAATATGCGTGTGCCCGTGAGCGAGGAAATGCACGGCCGCCTTGCGCACGCCATAGGGGTGGTTAGTGCGCACAGAATCGACATAATACGAGCCCAACAGCGGCAGATCGCGTTCAATAACCACCGTAGGCAGCGCAGCCTGCTCAATCCACGACCACGTGCGTTTGCTGGCCTGCGGGTGAGAATTCGGTGCGCAAATAATGCCGCACATCGCCGGGTCGGAGGCAAGCTCAGCCAGAATCTCATCTTCGTGCACATCCGGCTCGTAGGCGGATGTGCGCGTGACAATACGCAGACCGAGTCGCGTGGCAATCGTGCGCATATGGTCGATAACGCCAGGCCAGAAGAAGCTCGGCTCCGGCAGCATAACGCCGATTGATGGCGTTTCAGCGCCAAGCTCAAGCGTGCGCACCGCTGGGTGAATGGCAATATTGCCGGCGGTAGTGCGCTCGGATACGGTGATATTAGGGGTGGCTGAGCCGGTGATCGGATTTGCAGCCGGGCGTTCAGCAGCGTCGCCAACAGACATTGCACCACCGCGGATGCGCTTGAGCAGACCAGCTTCGCTCAGCACGGTGAGATCGCGCCGCACAGTGATTTCTGTGGTGTTGAGCAGTTTTGCAAGTTCGGGAACGGTAGCCACGCTTTGACGAGTGAGCAGGCTGAGAATCATGTCTTGGCGTTCAGCAGGCAGTAGATCGCGCTTCTTAGGGGCTTGTGCGGTGATGACTGCGGTGTCTCGGGTATCACTGGTGGAAACTGTTGTGACCGGTTCCATTTCCGGAGACTGTACCTTGCTCTTGTGGGTATTGCCGGTACTGCCGGATTTCGATGTTCTGGGCATAGCACTACTTTCTGCTCTGATCACTTATGTACATGATATCCCTCTATGTTGCGGCTTTGTGACCATAAATGATCATTTTCCTGTTTTTATCTAAAAAAGACTGATGTTCCAAGGTTTTTCGGCGCTTGCGCCACTGTCTCATTATCCGACACGCTGAACAGTGATGATAGAAGTTGATTAAAACTGATTGAAAGTGCTATAGTGTGATCTGTACACGGAAGCGGTACGGCGACGTACCGAACTTCTCCACAGCACGCAAAACACCACACAGTGTAAGGACCGAAATGAGCAAGTACAGCAACGAATTCTGGACTGTCACCTCCGGCGATCTCACGCAGCGTCGCGAGACCCTCGCCGCACCTGAAGTCGTATCTGACCCTGGCGACGCCGCCAAGATCGTCGTCGACCTGTCCGACCGCAAGCAGCCGTGGCTGGGCGCCGGCGCCGCACTCACCGACGCAGCCGCCTCCCTGATCTGGGGTTCCATGAACGCCGAGCAGCGTCACGCCTTCCTCGACGACACCTTCAACCCGGACAAGGGCGGCTTCTCTGTCCTGCGCATCCCGCTGGGCTCCTGCGAGCCGGCCGCGCAGCCGTACTACACCTACGACGACCTGCCCTTCGGCGAGCACGACAACCTGCTCACCAAGTTCTCCCTCGGCGAGGGTGAGCCCGGCGCGCCAGACGCCACCAAGGACTTCAAGTACATCATCCCGGTGCTGCTCGAAATCCTGAAGATCAACCCGTCCATCAAGATCATCGCCTCCCCGTGGTCCGCCCCGGCTTGGATGAAGAACACCGGCCACCTGTGCCAGGGCGGCCACCTGCGCTTCAACGAGTGGACCGGCAACGGCTTCGACCCGATGCACGACTCCTTCGAAGGCACCTACGCTCGCTACTTCGTCAAGTACGTTGACGAAATGGGCAAGCTCGGCATCCCGATCTGGGGCGTTACCGTGCAGAACGAGCCTTCCAACGCGCCGAAGTGGCCTGCCATGATGTGGACCCTCAAGCAGCAGGCTGAGTTCGCCGCCAACTTCCTGCGCCCGGCCTTCAACGAGAAGTACCCGGAGATGCGCATCTTCATCAACGACGACTCCATGCACAACCTCAAGTGGCCGGTGCGCGAAATCGTCACCCCAGACGAAGCTGCAGCCGTCGACGGCCTGACCTTCCACACCTACGAAGGCCCATACTCCAACGTGTTCAACGCAAACCGCTCCTACAGCCACTGGCTGTTCGGCATGACCGAGCGCCGCTGCATGATCGAAGAAACCCCTGAAGACGCCGCCCACATCATGTCCGGCATCATCGGCAACTGGCTCGTGCGCACCGGTGAATCCTTCATCGCCCTGTGGAACCTCGCCCTCGACGAGCGCGGCCTCCCGAACCAGGTTGGCGCCACCGGCCGCCGCGGTGTCGTAACCATCCAGCACGAGACCGGCGAAGTCATCCGCAACCTCGAATACTTCATGCTGCGCGCCTTCGGCCAGGACGTCGAGCCCGGCTCCGTGGTCGTCCGCTCCAGCAACTACACGCCTGACGGCTGGTCCGGCGGCCTCGGCTCCGTGGCCTTCCTCGCCCCGAACGGCGACGTGGCCGCCCACATCTACAACCCGACCGGCGAGCCGCTCGAAGCTGCGTTCACCATCTCCGGCGAAGGCAACCGTTGGCAGAAGGTCACCGTGCCGGCTTGGGGCACCGTAACCGTGCACAAGGGCAACGGCCCGCTCAACGAGTCCACCGTGCCCGAAGACGGCAAGTTCGAGCTCAACCCGGCTCCGACCCACCTGCTCGGCGATGTGGCACCGGGCAAGGTGCGCGTGTGGGGCGTCGACGAGTGAGATTGAAGTAGCCACGCTTGGTGAGTGCTTAGGGCGGGGCTGACGAGGCTGCTGGGGGCGGGGCTGTCGGGACATATGATGCTCGACACGCTCCGGGCCGCTCGGCCAAGTCTTACGGTCGAGCATCATATGTCCCGACAGCCCCTCCGAGGTGCGTAAGGCGACGCGTGGCTTCTTGATATGGATTACTGATGATGGATGGCGAGAGGAGGTGCCGATGAACGTGGAATTTGCTGAGAGTGATGACGAGTCGATGGACTGGTCGGCGCTGTTCGCCGGCCTCGCCGCCTGAGATCATTCGTGATCATCCACCGGTGTGAGGCGACCGGCTCCAACAGCCTCAACTCCTTCTAACTTCTTCCTGTGTTTGCGCAGGGGCGGCTTTTTCCTGTGGGCCGCCCCTGCTTTTTTGTTACACTATCGCCGCGGGTATTGGAAAGGTAGGCCGATATGCTCGCTGTTGCCAAGATTCTCGCCATTATTGTGCTCGGCTATACGCTCAAACGCGTCGGCTTGTTCGGCGCGGATAATTACCGCGTATTGCAGAAAGTCGTGTTGTATATCACGCTGCCAGCGGCGATTATCACCTCGTTTGCTACAGGCCGGCACGATATTGGCCTGTTATGGATTTCCGTTTTTGGATTCGTATGCGCCACAATCCCGCTGGTAGCAATGTACGTTGTCTCGCGCCGCATGCCAGTCGCTCGCCGCGCGTTCCTCATGCTCAACGGTGCCGGTTACAACGCGGGTAATTTCGCGCTGCCAGTGCTTACCACGTTCATCGGCCCGGCCGCAGCCTTGCCGGCAGTCATGTTCGACGTTGGTAATTCAATCATGATGTCCGCTGGCAACTACGTCACCACCACCGCGCTGCTGCATATCGACGCGTCCCGCCCGCTCGCCGAACAGATCGGCAATAATCCAGCCGCGCACGTCGTGCCGCATGAGCCGCCGCGCGACGCGGATGCGAAACGTCTCGCTCGCCGCGCGATGCTGCGCACAATCCTGCGCAATTTCGTCACCTCAGTACCGTTCGACGTGTACATGATCATGACTGTGCTGATGATCGCTGGCATTCGCCCGCCGGCCGCTGCCGCAGATTTTATTGCACCGATTGCGCAAGCGAACACGCTGTGCTCAATGCTGATGATCGGCATGATGATGGATATGCCCGGCTCAAAGCGCGACGTGATGGACGCGCTGACGATTCTCGTATGCCGCTTCGGATTCGGCTTGCTGTTCGCTTTCGCCGCGTGGCATCTACTGCCGTTCGACGCGATGACGCGCAAGGCAGTCGTGTTTATTTGCTTCGCGCCAGCCGGCATCTTCTCCGCGATCTTCACCGATAAAGTGCTCGGCAACGCGAAACTCTCCGGTTTTTGCCTCACCTCAATGGGCTTCGCCGGCGTTGCCGCCATGGCAATCGCCAACGCGGTTCTATAAACACCGATTGCGGAAGCCGACTGTGCGAAGTCCAGTCGGCAACATTATCCGCTTATGAACGGCCTGGTGGTTCGCGTAATACCTCCCCGAATTGCCAACTGGTCACGCAAAGTGACCAATTTTCTCCAAACTGGTCACTTTACCTGACCAGTTTGTATCTTGAGGAGAGAATACTGTCAGAGAATACTGTCGTGGCGCTTGAATGCGGTTAACGGTCCTGCTGTATAGCAAAGCCTGCGCAAATTGTGGTTTGCGCAGGCTTGGATTGATGATTGTTCTTGAGTGCGGTTCTTCCTTAATTACTCAAACTACTAGTAACTCCGCTCGCTCCCTTAACATATAATCCCGGGCCTACGATCTTTGCTCGCTGCACCATCTCATCCGGTGTAGTCATATTCGATGCGGCATAGTATTCGTCCATTTGAGGGGAATGAACTCCGGGCGGGAGATACGAAATAGTGTCGCCTGCCTCGTTGCGCCACGAATATGATCCATCATTATTCTTGGTGAACGACTGAGATGCATAGGAGTGTGTTTCATACACGACATCCATAGGGCCGGTCAATTTGTAGCTGCAATCCGCGCTCAATATGAGACTACCGCCCGCTTGGAAGGCGCCAAAGCCTCCGGCAAAAGACTGGCACCGAGAGTGGTCGGCGGTATAGTCGCTAACGGCCTTGTTGACCGCATCAACGGCCGTTTGCAGTTCCTTGCTGGCTTCACTGAGTTTGTCAGCATCCTTGCTGGTGATACTGCTGAGCGTGTCGTTCACCTTGGCAATTTCGGTTTGCAATTGGTTACGAGCGGTATCGTCGAACACTCGCCCTTGAGAAGAAGTGAGCAGGCTCTGCGCGTCGGAGAGCTTGCTCTGCAAATCTGCTTTATCTGCGGTGAAAGACTTAGATGCTCGGCTGGTTTCCACTGCGTCCGCAGCTTTAACCAGCGCTTTCAGATGCTTGTTTTGCGCGGACCAAGCCTTATCCATGTGTTCCGTAGTAGTTTTCAACTCAGCGGCACGCGCGTCAGTGGGGCATTGATAGTCCGATGCGGACACTGCAGAACCGAGCTCCTTTTGCGCTTTAGCCAATGCCTCAACCGTGGATTGATCATCCACCTGATCTGCGGTCACGTGGGAAAGCTCTTGTGCGCGTTCGATTTTCTTGGACGCAGCACCCTCTCCGCTCTTGATACGGCTCAACATTGACTGACAAGCCGCCAGCTGCGTTTCCTGATTATGATGAGACCACCATAGACCGCCCGCTACTGCGGCGATAACCAACACTACTGCGCATACTGCAGCGATGATGATGATCGTACGACGATGCTGCTTGGGCTGAGACGGCGACGATTCCGACTGTTCTGGCTGTTGCTCCGGCTGCTGCGCTGTCGGCTGCTGCTCTGGCTGCTGCGGTTGCGGTGCGGCCGGCGGTACTGGTGAAGTTTCCGGCAGTGAATCGGGAGTTACGGGCGCATTCGGCTCACTGGGAGCGGCAGGGGCGTTAGCGGTTGATACGGCTTGGCCGCATGTAGTGCAAAATCGGGCATTCTCCGATAATGGGCTGCCGCAGGATGTACAGAAACGTGCGCTCATGGCAACTCCTCATGTCGTACATAGCGGAATTGGTCGCCCGCTAGGCAACATTGCTTGGAAATATCATAAGAAACAATCAAGATGAGCTGAATAGCGATGTCATATGCTGGTGTTGCTTTCCCCCTACTGAATCTCGCTGCGCTTGCGAAATTCGATGGGGGAAACGCCGTTGCGACGCTTGAACGCGGCGCAAAAGGCGCTGGTGTCAGCGAAGCCGCACTCCTCGCACAGCTGCTTTAAGGGAATGTCTGAATTAATGAGCATGTATTTCGCGGCATGCATGCGCGCGTCGACGATATACGCGTGTGGCGTGTAGCCAGTCTCGCGCTTAAAGACGCGAATGAAATGGTATTCGCTCATGTACGCGCGCGCTGCCAGCTCTTCGATCGGCAGTGGGTCGGCCAGATGGTTGGCGATGTAAGTGAGCACGTCCTCGATCGCATGCGGCTGACGCTGCGCCGACGTGTTACTCTCGGTGGCAGTCATCGCGAATTCGGTAAGGATATCGGTGATGTATTTCGACATGCGCGGCTCGGAGATGCGCGAGCCGGCGTGGAACGTCTCGAAGATACCAGTCAGGCGTGTGACTGCGTAGTTTGCTTCCTTGAGCGAGATTACTGTGCCAAGTTTGCTATGAATCAGCTCAAAGTACGGTCGCGCTTGCAATCCGTCAAAATGCATCCACAGCACTTCGCTGTCGATGTTAGTGCTGTATGAGTGGTGCTTATAGCAATCTAACAATACAAAATCACCTTTAGTGGCTCGTTGTGCCCCTTCATCAGTCACTACGTCAAAGGCTCCACGGCGTATATACATCAGCAGAAAACTGTCAAATGACGTTCGTTCCTGACGATATCCAGACTCATATTGAAACAGCCCAGCGCGCAGCGGGTAGAGGAATGTTTGCAACGCTGTGCGGCTCGGTGTGTAGATGTAAAAATCCGATCCTTCATTGCGAATACCATGCTCGGCAGGTTTCATTATTGCTCCTGTTCCGCGGTGAATCAGATGTCAATTAGATGGTAATTATCGTAGCACGCATACCAACATCACTCATGCGCAATTTTTTTATATTCGTGAGCAGGAAAACAACCGGTGAACCAGAAAATCGGCCGTAATCTGTAGGCAAATAATAAAAAGTTTGCAAGCTGCAGCGGCTCGAGATCGCCCGCCGCCGCACGTTCCAATGAGGGAAGCGAAGGAGCAGACCATGAGCGTCACCATCAGCGATACCGTCATCACGATCCCCACTTATGAGATCGGCGCGGCGGACAAGAACCCGGAGTTTATTGAAAAGCGCGTCTACCAGGGCAGCTCGGGTCGCGTCTACCCGTACCCGGTTATCGAAACCATCAGCGACGAGAAGCACGACAAGGCGTACAAGGCCGTCATCATCGAGAACGAATATCTTGAAGTGACCGTACTGCCTGAACTCGGTGGCCGCATCCAGTACGCGAAGGATAAAACCAACAATTACGATTTCGTCTACCGCAACGACGTCATCAAGCCGGCGCTCGTAGGCCTGACTGGCCCGTGGATCTCCGGCGGTATTGAGTTCAACTGGCCGCAGCACCACCGCCCGACCACGTACCTGCCGGTTGACTACAAGATCGAAGACCTGCCCGACGGTGGCAAGGCCGTGTTGTGCCACGACACCGACCAGATGTACGGTACGCAGGTCGTCACCAAGATCGCGCTGCACCCCGGCAAGGCGTACATCGAGATCACCGCTCAGCTGTACAACGGCACCGCGCTGCCGCAGACCTTCCTGTGGTGGGCCAACCCGGCTGTGCCGGTTAACGAGCACACCAAGACTGTGATGCCGCCGGACGTGACCGCCGTGATGGACCACGGCAAGCGCGACGTCTCCCGTTACCCGATCGCCACCGGAACGTATTACAAGCACGACTATTCCGAGGGCGTTGACATCGGCCGCTACAAGAACGTGCCGGTTCCGACCAGCTACATGGCTGCGCATTCCGACTACAACTTTGTCGGCGGCTACGACTTCGGTGTCGGCGCGGGCATCCTGCACGTGGCCGACCACCACGTGAGCCCCGGTAAGAAGCAGTGGACGTGGGGCAACGGCGACTTCGGCCGCGCGTGGGACCGCAACCTCACCGACGCGAACGGGCCTTATGTGGAGCTGATGACCGGCGTATTCACCGACAATCAGCCTGATTTCACGTGGCTCAAGCCGTACGAGGGCAAGACTTTCACGCAGTACTTCATGCCGTACAAGGGCGTGGGGCAGGTCAAGAACGCGTCCATTAATGCCGCTGTGAACCTGGAAATCGGCCCGGAAGACACGTTCGGTGCGGCTGGTGAAACCGAAGGCATCGAGGCACAGGGCCTGACTGCCGGCCAGGGCCGTGTCACCGTGTACGCAACCAGCGTGTACGAGAACGCGCACGTCACCGTCACCGACGATCGCACCGGCGCTGTGCTGTACGAATACCATGGCACGATCAGCCCGAACGACATCGTCCGTGCAGAATTCTCCGTCGGCGATGCGGCTGCTACCGATATCACCGCAACCGTTACGGATGCTGCTGGCAAGGTGCTTATCGACTACACGCCGCAGCCCAAGAAGATCGAAAAACTGCCCGAGCCGGCTCGCGCCGCAGAGGCGCCTGCGGATATCGCCACCAACGAGGAGCTGTTCCTCGCCGCCACGCACCTCGAGCAGTACCGTCACGCCACCTACATGCCCGACCCGTACTATCTCGAAGGCTTGAAGCGTGATCCGGGCGACGCGCGTATCAACAACGCGTATGGTCGACTGCTGCTGCGCCGCGGTGACTTCAAGGGCGCTGAACAGCACTTCCGTGCCGCTATCAAGCGCCTCACTAAGCACAACACGCAGCCGTACGATTCCGAGCCGCACTACAACCTCGGCCTCGCGCTGTTCTTCGAAGGTAACTACGACAAGGCGTTCGACGCGTTCTACAAGGCCACGTGGGATGACACGCAGAAGGAGCGCGCGTTCTTCTACATGGCCGCGATCGCCGCGCGCCGCGGAGATTTCGCCGACGCGCTCGAATACGTGAACACCGCACTCACCCGCAACACGATGAACATCAAGGCTCGCGCACTGCGCGCCTACGTGCTGCGCAAGCTCGGACGTGCTTCCGAGGCTGCCGACGCGCTCGCCGAAAACCTGAAGATCGACCAGTTCGACTTCGTGTCTGGTAATGAGCGCGTGATCGCTGGCGCTGACCCGGCGGAGCTGGCCGGTCTCATGCGCGGCTTCCACGAGAACTACCTGCAGGCCGCGCGCGATTATGCGCTGTTTGGCGCCTACGAGGAGGCGCTCGCATTGCTGGCTGAAGCTGACCAGTCGAAGCCGATGGTCAAGTACTACGAGGGACTGTATCTAGAGCGTCTCGGCCGCGCCGACGAGGCCCGCGCCGCCTTCGAGGCTGCCGAAGCCGCGCCAAGCGACTACTGCTTCCCGAACAAGCTCGAAGATATCGCCGCGCTCGAAGCCGCGATCGAGACCGTGAACGGCGCCAAGGCTCCGTACTACTTGGGCTGCCTGTTCTACGACAAGACGCTTGCCGACCGTGCGATTGCCCTGTGGAAATCCAGCCGCGACCTCGACCCGAGCTTCCCGACTGTACACCGCAACCTTGCGCTCGCCTACTACAACAAGCGCGGCGACGCTGCGGCAGCCAAGACTGAGATCGAGCAGGCGTACGCGCTCGACGAGTCGGATGCGCGTGTATTTCTTGAGATGGACCAGCTGCACCGCAAGATCGGCTGGAGCTACGAGCAGCGCCTCGAGGAGTTCGAGAAGCATCTCGACGTGGTAGCCGAACGCGACGATCTGACCATCGAATATCTGACCGTGCTCAACCTCACTGGCCATTACGCGAAGGCTTACGAGCTGATGAGCCAGCGCCGCTTCCACCCGTGGGAGGGCGGCGAAGGCAAGATCACCGCGCAGTACCGCATCGCGCTCACCCTGCTCGCCAAGGACGCGATGGCCGCCGGCGATTGGGAGCGCGCTAAGGAACTGCTGGTGAAGACGCTCGCCTACCCGGAGAACCTCGGCGAAGGCAAGCTCGAAGGCCAGAAAGACAACGATATTCACTACTGGCTGGGCGTGGTCGAGCGTGCACTCGGCGACGAGAACGCAGCCCGCGCCGAATTCCGCCAGGCGACGATCGGCCCCGACGAGGTGAAGGGCGCGATGTACTACAACGACCAGCCCGCCGAAATGATCCTCTTCCAGGGTCTCGCCCACAAGGCGCTCGGCGAGGAGGGCCCGGCCAACGCTCGCTTCTACCGCCTGCTGGACTACGGCGAGCAGCACTTGGACGACATCGTGAAGATCGACTACTTCGCGGTCTCGCTGCCCGACTTCCTCATCTTCGACAACGACTACACGAAGATGAACCGCATCCACTGCCTGTACCTGATGGGCTTGGCGAACATCGGCACCGGCGATCAGCCGGCCGCGGCGAAGTTCCTAGGCGATGCGCTCGCACTTGACCCGAGCCACATCCAAGCGAACCTCTTCGCCGACGAGCTGAGCGCACGCCACCTGCTGTAAAGACACTACTTCAGCAGCATTCGAAGCCGACGTTTTTCGTAAGGAAGACGTCGGCTTTTTGGCATCAATATTGGCCATGAATCAGCCGTCATAACCAGCGTCTATATCGGCGCGCAATGTCTGAAAACGTTTGCAAATCCGCCGAAGCATAACCGCCGATAACCGGCCGCTATAACTACACCGCCCGCCGCACGCCAAAGTTCCGGTACAGTCATGGCAACGGGGAAGCGGTGGGGGCCGCGAGTTGGGAACATCCGGAAGCATCCGGGAACATCTCCCCGTTACTCAAGAGAGAGGGGGACAGATGAAATACGCGGTAATCGGCGCGGGCGGCATGGGCGTGCAGTACGGTGTGCTCTTGCAAGAACTCGCTGGCAAGCAGGTTGATTTCATTGACGCATGGGATGCCAACATTGCGGCAATTCGTCAACAAGGCGGCGTCTACGTGTCGCAGGATGGGCAAAACCGTCATCTGGTGCCAATCCGCGTATGGCATCCAGAAGAATATGACGGGCGCCCAGACGCGTGGATTGTTTTCTTGAAACAGCATCAGCTGGATGACATGCTACGTCGGTGTGCGCACCTGTTCCACAATGATCAGATTGTATTCAGTGCGATGAACGGCTACGGGCATTTTGAAAAACTCGCAGCATACTTCGCGCCGGAACGCATCTACGGCGGAACAGCGCTAATTGGCGCATACGTATACGGTCCAGGTGACGTCAACTTCACCGGTGGTGCACATGCCAAAGCCATGAACATGTGCGCTTACGATGGCCACGATGCTACCGGCGACGCTCGCGAACGCGAACTGTACGACGATTTTGCCGCCGCAACGCTCAACCCGACCATAGTCGACGATTTTCAAGGCATGTGCCTAGCGAAAATCGTATTCAACTCGGTACTCAACACGCTGTGCACCATGTATCGTATTCGCTTTGGTGAATTCGCAGCGCACCCATCATCGCGATGGATGACTGAGCGACTCGTTGATGAAGCGTACACGGCAGCTGAGCGAGCCGGCATCACATTACTGGGCACGCGCGAAAGCGAAGTCGCAACAATCCTGCACACTGCGGGCGTGGCACACCCGCTGCACTATCCGTCGATGTACCAAGATTTAACCCGCTGCCGGCCGACCGAAGTGGACTATATTAACGGCTATTTGGCTCGGCTCGGCCGCGAACACGGTTACGAATGTGCGCTGCATGAATTCCTCACGCAGGAGCTGCATCTGGCCGAACGCGCCTACGCGATCCACCATCCCGAACTAGCGTCAGCTGCTTAATCGCAGATACACACATATCAACCATTCAAAAAAGACATGACAAACAAAGAGAAGGGATTATCATGTCAATTTTCAACAACCGCACCATCATCACTCATATCAAGCGCATCACTGCGGCTGCCGCGGCGGTCACTGCGCTCGTCTCACTCGCCGCATGCGGCAACGCGAACGCGAGCACTGATCTCAACGCGGCGCCAGACAAAAACTCGCCCGTGAGCATCACCGTAGGCGTATGCCCGGGGCCGTACGGCGACATGGTCACCAAAGTCATCGCGCCGCTGCTCAAAGATGATGGCTACAATCTGACCACCAAACTCTTCAACGATTACGTGCAACCGAATAAGGCGCTTGCCTCCGGTAGCATTCAGGCCGATCTATTCCAGCACGGCAATTATTTGAAGAAGTTCACCGCTGATAACAATCTTGATCTCACTTCGCTTGGGCAAGTGCCCACACTTGGCCTCGGTATCTATTCCAATACGTACGATTCCGTGGATGCAATTCAGGACGGTGCAACGGTGGCTATCGCCAGTGATGGCAGTAATCTTGCCCGCTCGCTTGGTGTGCTCGAACAGCAAGGGTTGGTGACGCTTAAGGGCGATGTTGACGCCACAAAGGCCACGGTTAACGATATCGCCGATAATCCTAAGCACTTGGTGATTAAAACCATTGAAGCAGCCCAGTTGGCTCGCGCGCTCGACAGTGTTGACGTAAGCCTAGTGCCGGGCAACTTCGCGTGGGCGGCAGGGCTCAAGCCGGCTGAGGCAATCGCCACCGAACAGCAGGACGACGGCGTGATTAATGTGTTCGTAGTTAACACCAAGGATGCCAACGGTGACTTCGCCACCAAGGTCAAGGACCTGCTGGTGAGCGACGAATTCAAGCAAGCAATTGCAGACAGTGAGTTTGCTGATTTCGGCAAGCCGAGCGCTTGGAAGTAGGCTATGAGCGTTATTACATTGGACGACGTATCCGTCGTGTTTCATGAAGGCAAGCGGACGATTCAGGCCGTCAACAACGTGAATCTCACCGTGAACCAAGGAGAGATCTTCGGCATAGTCGGCTTCTCCGGTGCTGGTAAAAGCACGCTCGTGCGCACGATCAACCTACTCGAAAGGCCAACGAGCGGTCGCGTACTACTCGACGGCCGCGATATCACACAGGCGCGCGGGCGTGAACTGCGCGATATTCGTAAACGTATCGGATTCATCTTCCAATCATTCAACCTGATCGGCAATGTCACGGTTGAAGAGAACATCATATTCGCCTTGAGGGCCGGCGGCTGGCCGCGCGCTGAATGGAAACAGCGAGTGAGCGAGCTGCTAGCCCTCGTCGGGCTCGAATCTAAGGCGAGCAGCTACCCCTCTAGTCTTTCCGGCGGTCAGCGTCAGCGCGTTTCTATTGCTCGCGCGCTCGCTAACAAGCCGGAAATCCTCCTGTGTGATGAGGCGACGAGTGCGCTTGACTTAGAAACAGCGGGGGAGATTCTTGACTTACTGCGCCGCATCAACCATGAACTTGGTATCACTATTGTGTTCATTACGCATCAGCTTGACGTGGCGAAAAGCATTTTTGATCGTGTGGCGGTAATGGAACATGGGCGTATTGTCGAGCAAGGTAATACGTTTGACCTGTTTGGCGACCCGCAACATCCTACGACTCGCGCACTTGTGGAACGCTATCTTGGAGTCGGGCTTCCGGCGCAGCTTGTGCCTGACTTGCCGGCGGGTGACTTGATTGAACTGCGCTATAAAGGCGATTCTGCGCTCGAGCCGCTTATCAGCCAAGTGGCACGCACGTGGAATGTATCAGTGAACGTGCTGCACGCGAACGTTGAGTATTTTGGCACGCAGGCAATCGGCACGCTCGTAGTGTCCGTGGACGGAACAGATGAAGCGCGGCAGAACGCGCTTCGTGCGCTGCAAGACAACGTCTTTTCCTACCGGGAGTTGGATCGGGCGGCGCTCGCTGCTGCTGCGGAGCGTGACGCGGAGCGGGTCGTGCCGGTGACGCAGACGCCTACCAATGAAGGAGAACGCCGATGAACACTACACTTGATATCCTGCGTACCAATCTCGGCAAAGCGCTTGCCGACACCGCATATATGGTGATTGTTGCCACGATAATCGGCGTGGTGCTCGGCACATTAATTGCATTACTGCTGTATATCACCGAAAACCGTTTATTTACGCCAAATCGCGTGGTGAACGTGGTTGTTGGTTTCGTGGTGAATGCAATTCGCTCGCTGCCGTTTCTCATCCTTATGGTGGTGCTTATCCCCGTAGTGCAATTGTTGATTGGCGATCCATACACGCCAACCGGCGGTGCGATATCGCTATCAATCGCAGCGGTGCCGTTCTTCGCGCGCGTTGCGGAGAGCGCGTTCAGTGAAGTTGATCCTGGTCTACTTGAAGCGGCGGTTTCCACGGGCGCGCCCATCACGCAGATTATCGCCGGCGCAGTGTTTCCGCAGGTGTTGCCGTCATTTATTCGTGGTGTAGTGTTGACAATCATTTCGCTGATCGGCTACTCGGCGATGGTTGGCACGATTGGCGCCGGCGGCATTGGCGACATGGCGATTCAATACGGCTACAACCGGTATGAAACCGGCGTTTTGGCCGTTATTGTGGTCATATTAATCGTGCTCGTGCAGCTGATTCAATGGTTTGGAGATGCTCTCGCTCGTCGTGTGACTCACTGACTGTGCTGCAAATGGGTTATGCCAGTGCTTTATCTATGAGCTCGTTAATTGCCTCATCATGAGTAAGTCCGTGAACTTGGGCGTAAATGAGGATTCGCTGCTCGCGTGTGAGTCCTGATTGGGCGAGGCTGCTGCTGAGTGCTTGCCGAGTGTATTCGCTTGGGGAGACCTTTTTGGCATGTGCTGCGGCTTCCACGAGTTTCCAGAGCTCGTTGGGAATGCGGATGGTGTGTGCCCGCATGTCTCCTTGGCTAGGGAATGGGTCGTCCTCTCTGGTGAGGACCGCATTCGGGAAGCCGTCTTCGGCCTCCTGCGCCCATCGTTCGACCATATCGTTGGTAATGGGCGTGCCATCTTCGGCAAGATATTCTCGTTGCGTTGTCATGCTTGTCTCCATTCTTTGAAAAATCCTTTAGTTAGATAGTTTGCATGAATGACCAATGGTGCTTGATCTGCGGTTTTGATGTAGACCAGCTCGATCGGTCTGCCTTGAAGATCGAGACCAATGGCCGCCCAGCGAGCTGGATCAGCATTGTGATCGCGGTATCGTATCCGTGCAGGGGCGATGCGGGTCGCGAAAGCGGATTCGATTTGCTCCTTCGTTAATTCATGCGCCATGAGTGCATGAGGGTGTATGTCGATTGTTTTCTTGGTTTGATTGTGATTGTACCATGATGTATGACGTTTGTCATACATTTCGTTCGGTGTGTGTTCCATGGAGAGCTCCTGATCTGTAAAGTTTCCGGTTGTGTTGTTTCATGACTTTCGATCATGGGTTGTGTTGTGCTGTGCTTTTGTGACGTTTTAGGTTGGATGGATCGAAATATTAGAGAAGTTGACGATTGTGTCCATTGAAAAACGGGCAATGTGGTCGAAGCCTCAAGTTTTCGGCGTGTTTGTGGATAACTGACGGCGAGTGATACCTGCGTGTGGTATCGCGGTGTACCAAAAGCAATTTTTCAATATCGCAGAGCAAGAATTACACCGGTGTACCAGCAAACAGCACGTAGCATAATAATCAAGCCCATTGAGGCAAAGGCGCTTCCCAATGACGGGACGGGCCGGAGGATATTAAGGAGACAGATCATGAAGCATTCCGTGAAGGCGATCGCCGCGGTAGCATCCGCCGCTATGCTGATTCCGCTGGCGGCCTGCGGCTCCAGCAGCAACACCTCGTCGAACACCGCAACCACTAACAAGGACGACATTTCCGGCAACATCACCGTATGGGGCTGGGGTGAAGGCATGGATGAGCTCGTCAAGGGCTTCGAAAAGGCATACCCGAACGTCAAGGTGAAGTACTCCAGCACCGGTACCGCATCCGACACCGCCACCGCACTGCAGAACGCAGTCGCCGCCGGCAACGGTATCCCGGACGTGTGCATGCTGCAGGGCACCGACGTCGCACAGTTCGCCATCGGCAACAGCATCGACGATCTCTCCGCATACGGTGCTGACAAGCTCGCCGACGAATACTCCGCAGGCGCATGGGGCAAGCTGCAAATCAACGACAAACCCTACGGTATGCCGATCGATTCAGGCCCAATGGTCTTCTTCTACAACAAGGCAATCTTCGAGAAGGCCGGCATTACCGAAGCTCCGAAGACGTGGGATGAGTACTACGAGGACGCGAAGAAGATCCACGCTCTCGGCGACGAATACTACATCACCAACAACTCCGGCAACACCGATAGCTACTCTGAGTTCAACGCCATGCTGTGGCAGGCCGGCGCCAACCCAGTCACCGTGGATGGTGAGAACCTGACCATCGACTTCACCGACAAGAACGCTGACAAGGCCATCGAACTGCAGCAGAAGCTCATCGACGAAGGCTTGGTCAACACTTCTATCGGCAACTGGACCGACGATTGGAACCGCTCCCTGAACGACGGTACCACCGCCTCCCTCGCCATCGGCGCTTGGATGCCGATCAACCTGGAGAATGGCGCTCCGGACCAGAAGGGCAACTGGGTGGCCGCCCCAATGCCGCAGTGGGATGCTGACAACCCGGTGGGTGCTGAAGATGGTGGCTCTGCGCTGACCATCCCGACCAAGGGTGATAACAACAACAAGGCTGCCGCTTGGGCATTCGTCAACTACGAGACCCACGGCGACGGCGCACAGATCATGGCCGACACCGGCACCTTCCCGGCACTCAAGAAGATCCTCGAATCCGATGACTTCCAGAACAAGACCGACGACTACTTCGGCGGCCAGCAGGTCAACAAGGTCCTCTCTGAAGCTGCTGATCTCGACGTGACCGCCTACACCTTCCTGCCATTCAGCGCCCACGCGCAGGCTGTCTACGGCGACTACATCGCCCCCGCCTACCAGGGCAAGACCACGCTGAAGGATGCGCTCGCCTCCTACCAGAAGGCTCTTGTCGAATACGGCACCAATCAGGGCTACACCGTCAACAAGTAGCCGCAACTGAACTTCCCGCTGAGCTGCGATCGCGGTTGCGCACGATTGCACTATCAGCGGGGTTCAACCCAAACCCTTCCTTCCTTGGGTTTACGTGAGGCGCGGGCGGCAATGCTGTCCGCGCCTCACGCGCGTATACACCACACACCAAGCTCAGTCATACCAACAAAGGAACGCTGATGACCGCGCACACTGTTGCAATCAACACTGATCCCGCATCGTTCAAGGGGATTCCCGAACGCTACTACGGTGCCGCCACGGACCCGCAAGGCCACGAGATTCGCTTTACGAACTACTTCATGACGTTGGACGGCAAACCGCGGTTTATGGTGATGGGTGAGTTCGAGTTCTCTCGCGTTGAAGCATGGCAGTGGGAGGATGAGCTCATCAAACTCAAAATGATGGGCGTGAACGTTATCTCCTTCTACGTGTACTGGATTCACCACGAGGAGAAACGCGGACAGTGGGATTTCACTGGCCAACGCGATTTGCGCCGTTTTGTGCAACTGTGTGCAAAGCATGGATTGTGGTGTGTGGCGCGTATTGGGCCGTTTGTGCATTCCGAGACGCGCAATGGTGGCTTGCCTGATTGGCTGTACGGCCAGCCGTTCGAAGTGCGCGAAAACGATCCCGAGTTCTTAAAGGTCGTAGACGATTACTACGCGCACGTCGGCCGCCAGTTGCGTGGGCTTATGTACAAAGACGGCGGGCCGATTATCGCCACGCAACTTGACAATGAGTATGAGCATTCGTCCGCTCCGTGGGAGTGCACGACGGGCGCTGCGAACGAGTGGGTGAACACCGGTTCCAGTGGTGTTGCCTACATTAACGCGCTTAAAAAACTCGCGCTGAAGCACGGCTTTGATACACCGTTCTACACGGCGACCGCGTGGGGCGATGCCGTGACCGGTGACAGTGCGGTCCCGCTGTGGGGTGGCTACCCGTACCGCCCATGGCTGTTCTACGGCCCGAACAGCGGTGAACACCCAGCCACGCTCGAATACCAGTACCAGAACTTCCATTCGAGCACCGACATGGCCGCATCCATGTACGACATGTTCGATACGAATTACAAGCCCGAAGACTACCCATACGCGTGCTGCGAGATGGGCGGCGGCATGTTCTGCTCGTACGATTATCGCTTTATTCTGCCGATGAAATCAGTGGACGCGATGGCAAACATCAAAACTGCGTCCGGTTGCAATTTCCTCGGCTACTACATCATCAAAGGTGGCACCAACCCCAAGCGTGACGGCGGCTTTACCAACGAAGGCCAGTGCCCGAAAATCCAGTATGATTTCCAGGCGCCACTCGGCGAGTTTGCACAAACCCGCGAATCATATGATCGTTTGAAAGCGTTGCACATGTTTGCGCACAGCTTCGAAAGCGAACTCGTGCCAATGCTGCCAATGCTGCCCGCCGGCCAGAATCGCATCGACCCGAAAGACACGCAGTCGCTGCGTTGGAGCGTACGCGCGAGCGGCCACAGCGGCTTCGTATTCATCGACAATTTCCAAGACCATGTTGATATGCCAGCGCGCAGCGGAGAGACCATTCGTATCGAATTCTCCGATGGCGCCGAGCCGGTAACCTTCAACAATATCGGCATTGCTGCAAACGAAAACTGCGTACTGCCATTCAATATGAACATGGGCAGCGCGCGACTCATCTCAGCCACCGCACAGCCGGTAACGCGCATCGCTACCGTAGGCGGCGCGCAAGCGTACGTATTCCTCAAGCCTGAAGGCATGCCGGACGTGCGTTTTGCATTTGAGCCAGGAGTAGTGACCTCGCAGGGCAGCAACGAGTACTGTTGCGACCCGGCAGCGAGTATTGAACGATTCTCGATAACGGGCGGCACAACGGTGATTGTGCTCGACCGCGCGCATGCTGACAAACTGTTCGTTGTAGACCGCCCTGACGGCGCTCAAGCGCTGATTATCGCGCAGGGAGCCATAATCCCCGACGACAACGGTTTGCGTTTCGAAACCACTGAAGCTGCGAGTGACGTGCTGGCATGGCCTGCGGATGCGCTCGCCGGCAGCGGCATGGAGCCCGACCGTATTGAAAATAGTGGTTTTGGCGTGTACGCCGTTGGTGGCGCGCGTGACTCGAGCGTTACCGGCAGCACGGCCGCGACTCTTGATACGCGCGTGGAGCTGGTGCGCCGTTCGAAGACGCGCTGGACTGTATCGGTTTCGCCATCGCTGATCGCTGCGCTGGAAAGCGGCCGTATTAAGAACGCGTGGTTGGATGTGGATTATGTTGGCGATGTTGGCCAAGCGTTCTTCGACGGTGACATGATTCACGACAATTTTGCGAACGGTGCTGTCTGGCAGATCGGCTTGCATGAGTTCACACGCCAGCTGGCTGCCGGCCCGCTCACGCTGTACATTACGCCGATCAAAGAAGGTGTGACGGTCGACGTGAACTCGCCAATGGCCGCACGCAGTGAATCTGCCGAAAAGGAGACCAGCGAGATCCTTTCCGTCGGCATCACCCCCGTCTACGAATACACCCTCAAGCGCTGGCGCTGAGCGACAATCTTATTTGTCTTTGTCTCACGCTGATTGTGGTGACGCTCCCCCAGTCGCGCTACGCGCGCCAGCCCCCTCAGCCAAGGGGGCTAGGGAGGAATACAACTATCAAACTTCACGTACACATGGATGTGGCAACTTGGCCCCCTCGGCTGAGGGGGCTGTCAGCGTAGCTGACTGGGGGAGCGTCACCACAATCAACGTGATTACACGTCATGCACGGTGCATGATTCTTTCCGTGCCGTGCCCTAATGCAAAGACTTCTTATGACCTTGAGCTGTACGCTTATTGTGTGCGCTTGAGTGTGCGTGGTTGAATGGTGTGCTGGAAGGGGTGCGGTGATGGTGGGAACGCAATATTCACAGTGGAAATATTCACAGTGGAATGAGATCGCACATTTATGCGCAGATATTCACATGCCGCAGCGCGCAATCGATGCGCTACACGCGGTATATCAAGACCCCGCATCCTCGCAGTTGGAAGCGCTGCGCCACTATGCGCAGTCGATGACCAACATCGACTATACGAGCTCTGAAGCTGCTGCCAAAGCGCTGATCGCTGACGCTGGCGAAAATCACGCAGTCACCGTACTCGCTGTCACGCTTGAAGCTGCACTGCGCGCGTGGGATGCGATCTACGTGCCGCACAATATTGGTCGCGATATATTCACCGCGACCATGGCGAACATCGCATTGTTTATAGGCGAGCGTATCGCTGCGTTTGATGACGTCAACTTCGACCGCGCATGGTGGTGCTGGCAGTACACCAGCGGCAAACAATACCGTATTGGCGCACTGAACTTTGAAATGGCTGAGTATGCCAGTGAACCTGCGGGGCTCCCGTTCACCCCTGGCGAGCGGCTCTTGCACGTGCACATTCCCTCTGATGCGAGCCTTGACTCAGTGCATACGCACGCCGCATATCGTGCTGCGCGCGAGTTTTTCGCCCAGTATTTCCCCCAATGGGCGAACGCTCCGATGGTGACTGAAACGTGGCTACTTTCGCCGGCGCTCAAGACGATGCTATCGGAGCGCTCGCGCATTCTTGCGTTTGCGCGCGATTACGAGGTGCTGCATACTTCGCCCAATGCAGATGATGGCAATTTCTTTGTTTTTGGTCGATCTGACCTACCGCTTGACCAATTGCCGCAGCGGACGGGTTTGCAGCGTGCGGCAGCGGAGCGACTGCGCGCAGGCGGTCATATCGGTATTGCCTACGGGCGTTTGCGTGCGATTGACTGAGTATGACTGCGTTTGACCGAGCACGACTCAAGTACTAGCGGCGGCGCTTGATGAGATAGTCGGCTGCCATACCGGCGACGGTAACGACTACGGCCACGATAAGAACGTTGATGAGGTTCTGCGCGGTTTGTGGCATAGCGGCGGCTGCAGCGTAGATGAACGACATGGGTGCTTCCTTAGTGAGAAAAGTCAGTCAGTGATTAACCAATAGCGTGATCGTATTTGATCAATACTGATTATATAACAATCTACGTATGTGATGTGCTCAAAAACAGACAAAAGCGGAAATCACAGCAAAAGAAAACCCCGATCCGCAGTTCATGCGGTAATCGGGGTTTTCTTGAGTTCAGGAGGTTAGTTATCGATCTGCAGTATCTGCAGGATCAGATCACATCTCACCCTTAGCGCGGCGCTCCTCGAGGATTGCAGCGTTCTTCTTGGAGACCTCGCCAGACAGCGGGTAGAAGAAGAGCAGGATGAGGGCGATCAGGCCGTTGCCGATAGCCGGGGCGAGGGTTGCAACAGCGTAGATGTTGTTCAGCGTCGAAGCGGACTGCACCACAGCCTGGCCGGAAGTAGCGGTCACGTAGCCGGTAGCAGCAAGCACGACTGCAGGCAGCAGGCCGGAGAGAGCCTGGCCGATCTTACGAGCGAACATGTAGCCGGTGTACACAGTGCCGTCTTCACGGGTGTGAGTCTTGACCTGGATGTCATCGATGATGTCGGTGATGAAGGACCAGACCATCAGGCCGAACACGCCGTTGCCGAAGATGGCGACGATGGACATGCCGACGAACACGTACGGGTTGGTGATGTGCATGAAGAACATGATCACGTACACGACGGTGGTGAACACCAGCAGGATGCCGCACACGAGCTTCTTGCCGAACTTATCGCAGATAGCAGGCACGAACGGCGCCACGATCAGAACCGGCACGTTCTGGACAGCCAAGATGGCCAGAGCAGCGGTGTTGTTGAAGTAATCCTTGTACAGATAGGAGTTCACAGCGCCGGCGAACATCTGCGCGAAGATGAGCAGCAGAGCGGCGAGCATCAGAGCGACCATGGCGCGGTTGGTGAACATGTACTTCAAAGCCTTGCCCAGCGGCACGTGCTCGTTCTTGGTCTTCTCGACGCGAATACGCTCAACAGTGCCCTTGAGGGTGATCTGGTAGCAGAGCCACAGCAGAATAGCGAAGATGATGGCGACCCAGATCAGGACCGGGCCGTTGAGGATCTTCTTGTCAGCGCCAGTGGAATCCTTGACGGTCGTGTACATTACGAGCGGCAGGATGAAGGTCACGATAATGCCGCCAGCGGTCGAACCAAAGCCACGGCCTGCAGCCATCTCGTCACGGTGCTTAACAACCGGGGTGGAGACGGAGGCGAAGGAGCCGTACGGAGCGGAAGTCGCAGAGTAGCAGGCAACGCCGGCGATGTAGATCACGGTCATGTAGACGACGCGCGCAGCCATCGGCCAGCTGGAGACGAACGGCAGGAACGTCAGGATGATGACGGCCATCAGCGGGTAACGCAGCGTGCGCACGAACCAGTGGTAGCGGCCATCTTCGCGAAGCGGAGCGTTATCAGCCCACACGCCGGTGCCGAAATCGGTGAAAGCGGAGATCAGCTTGCCGAAGAAGATGATCCAACCAGCCCACAGCGGGTTAATACCCAGGGCGTCGGTCATGTAGATCAGTGCGTAGTTGGTGACCAGCTGGAAGTAGAAGCCGTTACCGATGTCGCCCATGGCATAGGCCATAGGTTCGGTCTTCTTAAACGGCGGTTTTTCCTCGATCTTGACGTTCGAGGCATCAGCGGTTGCAGCCGACATGATGTTCCTTTCTTTGTCGGAAGACGAGCGAAACGGTGCTCGGTTCCGTGTGACCTTTGTTCTCTCCATCGCAGGCGGGCCTTTGATGATCATCGGACTTCGTCGTGCGAATCGATTGAAGTAACGAAACTAAATATATCACAAATAATCACTACGTGATCAAAAATGACAAAAAAAGATTAAAAAAATGATTTGTGATCAAAACTGGGTGTATTATGAAGGAGAAATGATCATTCGTATCCATGCGCGCGCGACACAATGACGCCGCTCGCCACGCCATTCTCTCTGAGATGTTCGACCCAGCGCAGGGCGGCTTCTCCTCCGTTCGTATCTCCATCGGCGCATGCGACTTCTCCAGCCAGAAGTACTACTCCTACGACGATCTGCCGGAAGGTGTGGCTGCTGATGCTTCCTTGCAGTACTTCTCCATCGGCGAAGGTGAGCCTGGTGCGCCCGACGCCACCAAGGACTTGAAGAACGTCATCCCTGTACTGCAGGAGATCCTCGCGATCAACCCGGCCGTCAAAGTCATGGCCTCCCCATGGTCCGCTCCGGCATGGATGAAGACCTCCGGTGTGCTCTCTGGTGCTGGCCGCCTGCGCTTGGGCGAATATGTTGGCAACGGCTACCGTTATCAGGACACTATTGATTACGTGTACGCGCAGTACTTCGTCAAGTTCATCGCCGCGTACGCCAAGTACGGCATTCGCATCAATGCCGTGACCATGCAGAACGAGCCGAGCAATGGCTGCCCGTGGCCGATCACCGTGTGGACTCCGGAAGAGCTGACCAAGTGGGGTAGCGAATACCTGCGCCCGGCGCTCGACCGCACCTTCCCTGACGTAGAAATCTACTTCGGCGACGACTCCCTGCGCTTCTTCCAGCGCCCAGTGAGCGAATACATGACCCCCGCGCAGGCTCAGGCCTTCGCTGGCGTCGCATTCCACACCTACTCCGGCCTGCCTGAGTGGGTACACAACGGCGCTCGCCAGTTCCCGAACTGGAAGGTCGCGATGACCGAACGCCGCTGCATGCTCGACGAAACCGTCGACGAAGCCAGCCACGTGATGTTCGGCGAGATCGGCACTTGGCTCGTGCGTAACGGCATGGGCCTGATCAACCTGTGGAACATGGCGCTCGACGAGCAGGGCTTCCCGAGCTACGCAGGCACCTCCGGCCGCCGCGGTGTGATCACCATCGATTCGACCACCGGTAAGGTCAAGCGCAACCTCGAATACTTCATGCTGCGCAACTTCGGCCAGGACGTGGCCGTCGGCTCGCACCGCATCGCCTCCACCAACCGCACGCCTGACGGTCGCCACGGCGGCCTCGGCTCCGTCGCGTTCGTGGACGATCGCACTGGCGACTTGGCTGGTATCCTGTACAACCCGACCGACAAGGACATCGAAGCTGCCGTCGAAATCAACGGCGAAGGCGCCCGCTGGCAGAAGGTCACCGTCCCCGCATACGGTACGGTCACCTTCCACAAGTCCGACTACGCGATCAACCTGACGCAGGCCCCGGCCGACGACGACTTCAAGATCACGTACACGCCGCACCCGGCTGACGATCACGACGAGACGCTGTTCTAAGCGACCGAGCGAACTTAAGCGAACGTCAACCATATATATACAGGGCAGGTGAGTAGATGCGAGCGCGCATATACTCACCTGCCCTGCGCGCGGCTCGCACATACAGAGCATCCTTCAGCCTGTGCATAATATGTATGGGGGTATGATGCTGCCGCGCTACAGAGGTGCTCGACACAGGTGTCAGGCAGCGCGGGCTCCTCGCATAACGACATGCAAGGAACTACAGAAGAGCGAAAAAAGAAAGGGAATCGCATGCTGAATAAGGCAATGCCGCGGCTGAAACGCCTCATCGCAGCCGTAGGTGCATGTGCGGCGGCGCTGTCGTTAGCCGCCTGTGGATCAAACGGTACGTCAGCTGATGGGCGCAATGCAGACGGCACGGTCACCATCAGCATGGCCGGATGGATACTCGCCACCCGCCCGGAATTCCAAGCGCTCGCCACAGGCTTCGAGAAAACGCATTCGAACATCCATATTGACGTCAAAGAATACAGCGCCGACGACTACGACAAGCAGCTCATCGCCGACCTATCCGCAGGCAAAGCGCCCGATGTCTTCCCGATGAAAAACCTGAAGATGTACTACACGTACGCGTCTCCCGGTGCGCTCGCCGATTTGAGCGATGCGGCGGCGAAGTACAGCGATGATTCCAACCTTGCAGTGGCCAAAGATTACGTGATCGATGGCAAAACCTACGCGCTACCGTACCGTGTAGACGCCACCGTGCTGTACTACAACAAAACCATGCTCGACAAGGCCGGTGTAGACGTGCCCGATGGTACGTGGACGTGGGATGATTATCTGCGCATCTGCCGCGAACTCAAAAAGAAGCTGCCAGCAGCCGGTTACAAGGACGCTTACCCGACCTATCATCACACGTCATTCCAGGCGATTCCGCAGGCCATCGCGCTCGCACAGCAAGCCAAGGGGAGCGGCGTTGCTGGGCAGAATGACCTGTTCTTCTCCGGCAATTACGACTATTTGAAGCCCATGTACAAGCTGTTCCTCACCATGCAGCATGAGGGATTGACGTTGAGCTACAACACCGTGTCTTCTTCAAAAACCACGTATCAGTCGCAGTTTGGTACGCAAAAAGCTGCGCTGCTGCCAATGGGCACGTGGTTTATGGGCCCGCTTGCCGACCAGCAAGCCAGTGGTGACGCTGACAAGTTCGAGTGGGGAGTGGCTGCACTGCCACAGTTGAGCAAGGCGACGGTCAAAGCGCCGGTGACATATGGTGACCCGACTGGATTCGCTGTGGCTGCAAACTCGCCGAGCGCCAAAATGAAAGCTGCCAAGGAGTTCGTAGCGTGGGCGGCTGGCCCTGAAGGCGCAAAGGTCACCGCACAAACTGGCTCAGTGCCTGCATACCTGTCTAACGCGGCGCTTGACACATTCTTCGCAAAGAAGGGATTGCCGAGCGACAAGCAGTCGCGCGAAGTACTCCGCACGTCAGTAATCAAGCAGGAGAATCCGGTTGGTGAAGCCACGCAGGTAATCCAAGACGAACTCAACATGGCACAATCGTCGATTCTGTCCGAAACCAAGTCGACAGACGAAGCGCTCGCTAAAGCCTCGCACGCAATCGTCAACACGGGTCTGCTGCCAAGCCAGCAGGGAAAGTAGGAGGTGCGCTATGAGTGACCATCAACATTCTGCTGCAGCGCAGATTCCAGCGCCGCGCGACAACTCAAGCCACGTCAACAAACTGCGCAATCGTAATATTCGCAACGGTTTGCTGTTTATTGCACCGAACTTTATCGGTTTCTTTCTGCTCGTGCTCATCCCAGTCGTCACGCTGTTCTACACGTCGTTTACCAAGTGGAGCGCGCTAGGTGACCCGCAATTCAACGGCATCTGGAACTGGCGCCGCCTGTTTACTGACGAAAACTTCTGGGACGCGCTCACCAACACGCTCTACTACGCGATCATCCACATTCCGCTCACGTTGGCGCTCGCATTCGGACTCGCCGTGCTGCTCAACTCGAAGATTAAAGGCCGCGCGTTCTTCCGCACTGTCGCATTCTTCCCCTACGTGACCGCGATCGTAGCAGTCGCGCAAGTGTGGAGCATGATGTTCGACCCGAAAGCCGGCCTGATCAACCAGTTCCTCGCCCTGTTCGTCGGCGCAGACAACGTACCCGGTTGGCTCTCAAGCACCACGTGGGCAATGCCCGCAGTGATTATCGTCGGTACTTGGCGCGAAGTTGGCTACTTTATGATTCTGCTGCTCGCCGGCCTGCAAACCATTCCTGCAGAACTCTACGAGGCTGCGAAAGTGGATGGTGCGAACGCATGGCAGCGATTCTGGAATATCACCGTGCCATGCATGCGCCCGACGCTGTTCTTCACCACGGTGACGTTGACGATCACGTCGCTCAAGATTCTTGACCTGACACTCGTGATGACCAACGGCGGCCCGGGCACCTCCACGCTCGTGCTCGCGCAGTACGTGTACCGCGTGGCATTCGAACGCGCTGATTTTGGATACGCGTCGACCGTGTCGCTGGCCCTGTTCTTCATCTGCCTAGCAGTCACGCTCGTGCAGTTCTGGTACAACAACGCGAAGGAGAAGTGAGATGGCTATTTCGCTGAGTTCCAGCTCTCAGACGGTTAATTCCACGGTCGGCTCCTTTGACGCGCCGCTGAACGTGCGCCACCGTTCCCCGCTGCACATCGTCGGCATTATTCTCGGATATGCGGTAATGGTTGTGATCAGCGTATTCGTCGTGCTGCCGTTCATTTGGATGGTGCTCGCCTCGCTGAAAAACAACAATGAAATCTACATGGTCCCCGTGCGCTGGCTGCCAGAAACATGGCATTTCGAGCATTATCTGCAGATCTGGCAGAAGGCCGACATGCTCGGCTGGCTCGGCAACACCGTGTTCTTCGCCGTCGTAGTGACCTTCCTGCAAGTGTTCACTGGTTCGTTCGCTGCATACGGCTTCTCGAAAATCAACTTCCCCGGCCGCAACACGCTGTTTTTGATCTACGTGGCAACGATGGCCGTGCCGTGGCAGGCGTACATGATCCCGCAGTTCAAGATGCTCTCGATTGTGGGATTGAACGATACGCGTTGGTCAATTATTCTGCTGCAAGCATTCGGCGCGTTCGGCGTGTTTATGATGAAGCAGTTCTACGACACGATTCCGGATTCGCTGTCTGAAGCTGCACGACTCGACGGCTTGAGTGAGTTTGGTATTTACCGGCGGATTATTCTGCCGCTGTCCGGCTCGTCGATTGCCGCGCTCGCGATCATCACGTTCACCAACACGTGGAACGACTACATGGGCCCGCTGCTCTACTTGCGCTCGCCGAACCTGTACACGATTCAGCTGGGCCTCAAGACCTTCATCTCCCAGTACGATGCCGATTATTCAATGATTATGACCGGCTCCGTGCTCTCCGTACTGCCAATTCTGGTCGTGTTCCTGATCGGCCAAAAGCAGTTCATCGAAGGCATCGCCACCTCCGGCATGAAGAACTAAGGCGCCCAGTCATGTGGCTGCTGTGACTGTGGCGACGCTCCCTCAGTCAGCCTAACGGCTGACAGCGTCCCGCAATTATGGACTCGCTATGCGAGCGATATTGCTGGCTCGCCTGTCGGCTCGCACAACGCTTACAAACAACCCACTGGGTTGTTTGCTTAACGGCATTGTCCTACCGAGGGGGCTAAGGATAGGAATATAACTATCAAACTTTACATAACATGGATGCGGCAGCCTTGGCCCCCTCGGCTGAGGGGGCTGTCAGCCGTAGGCTGACTGGGGGAGCGTCGCCACAGTCGTTGCAACCACTTTGACATACAACCTGACACGAAAGCGAAAGGAGCCCGTCATGGCAGCAGCAGCGCATCCTCGCCGCCCGCACATTACCGCTGACGCGTTCCTTACCGTCGCGAACGTCGTCTACCTCGTGTTGGCAATGTCCCTGCTGACCTTGGCTGGCTGCCTGCCGCTCGTACTGGCAGTGATCTTCGCACCTTCCACCGCCTTCTATCCGCTGTGGATCGCGGCCGCCGCGCTCAGTGCGCCCGGTGTAGCGGCGTCGTTCGCGATCTTTCGCGATCATCCCGTGTTCATGCCTGCAGCTCGCCGCGACGCACTGAATGTGATCGAATCTTCCGGCGCTGCACTGCCCGATTGGATCGCCGCCACGTACGTGCCTTCCGATGTCTCTGTCGCAGTATTCCGCCCGTACGGCCGCGCATACAGGCGCCTGTTCCGCCGCGCGCTGACGGTCGGCGCGATCATGTGCACGGTGGAATTCGCGCTACTATACGACGCACAGCTGCTGATGCAGGTTGCGTGGGGGCAATTGCTCGTGCCAATGCTGCTGGTACTCGCCGCGTACAACCCGTTCGCAATGATGATGGTGTTGCACATCGCGGTTGAGTTTCCGCAGGCGCGATTGCGCGCGCTGTTGCGTAATGGCTGGATGATGACGATTCGCAGGCCATACATGCTGCTCGTCAATGTGGCAGTTGCTGTTGTGTATGCGTGGGGATTAACGATCAGTCCGATTCTGGTGGCGGTATTAGCTACTGGTGTTGCTGCGTTTGTGGTGTGGGCTGGCCTGCGCTGGCAATCGCAGCCGCTTGCGCTTGCTATGGCTCGCGAGTCTGGTGATCGCCGGCTTGTAGCGCTGTATGAATAAGTGACTGCGCGCGCAAGTATCTTCCAAAAACGTCGTTGTGATCATGAAATATCATATATGATTATTTATGATTAAATCTGACCAAATAGAAGGTTTGGTGTCTGCTATGACGACGATGACGACTTTCGAAGGCAACGACCCTGCCCAGCCGCTGCGCGTTGCAATTCACGCCGACGATGTAGCCGCCGCTGCAAAGAACCGCAACGGATTGACGTACAAAGGATTCGGCCTGCTCTCCGGCAACGCCACTTCCAGCCTGCTGATGGACTACAAAGCTGAAAGTCCGGACGCCTACTGGCAGCTGGTGCGCACGCTGTTCGCTGGTGATCACCCATTGATGAATACGATCAAAATCGAAATGGGCAACGATCGTAATAATTCCACCGGTCCGAATGTTGCCACCATGCGCGAGTCGGACGAATACCCGCAGGTTGCTCGCGAACCCGGTTTCCAGCTCGCCGCCGATGCTCGGCGTTATCAGCCCGGCGTACACGTGAGCATTCTTCGCTGGATGGCACCAACCTGGGTGCACTCCAACGACGATGTGTACAAGTGGTATAAGAATACGATTCTGGCTGCATATCGCGAATATGGCGTGATGGTTGACTCGGTTAACCCTGACGTGAACGAGCGCACCGCAAACCTTGATTGGGTTGCCGACTTCGCGCATCGCGTGCACACGGACGATCAGGGCTTTATTGGCAACGGTCCAAACGACCCCAACGCTGGCTGGGCTAGCGAGACTGAGCGCGACCTCTTCCACGCGATCAAGGTCATTACTTCTGACGAGGAAGTGACCGGCACGTTCGGCGGCGAGGTTATCGCCAACCCGGAGTACCTCAACGCAATGGACGTGGCCAGCTACCACTATTCCGTGGTAGACGACGAGGACGGTAACTTCAAGCGCTTGGCTGAGGAATTCGATAAGGAAATCTGGAACTCTGAAGCGCAAGCCGTGTTCTCTAACTCCGCCGACCGCCCAAACAACACAATGGACAACGGCTTGGGTGAGCGCACCGGCACTGGCATTGGTGGTTCCGGCAGCCCGCTAGAAATGGCGAACACGCTGGTCAAAGGCTTTGTTGAATCGCGCCGCACGCATGCGATCTACCAGCCGGCCATCGGCTCATGCTACGAACACATGGAATACGCCTCCAAGGAGCTGATTTCCGCGCGCGACCCGTGGAGCGGCTGGATGTACTACGACGCCGGCTGCGCAGTACTCGAACACTTCACGCGATTCGCCAACCTCGGCTTCGTCTCCGCATCTGCGCACGACACGATTTGGCGCGCGATCCCGCAGGCGTCGGGTTGCAAGGTGGGCGGCAACAACCCGGTCAATGGTGCTCGCAACGGAGAACCGTCGTATATGACGCTCGCAGCACCAAATGGCAACGATGTGAGCATCGTTATCATCAATGACAGCGGTTTCACAAAAACTTACGAGATTGAGATCGACGCCGCGCTGACCGCCGCTGGCAAGCCGCTGACGATCTGGCAGACCCGCGCTGCCGACGCCGGACAGCCCTATGATGCAAACTGGCGCAAGCCGGTGGCGATCATCGATGGAAATCACAACGAGAACACCGCCGTCAGCACCTACGCCGTCACCATCCAGCCGTGGAGCATGATCACCGCCACCACGCTTGACTCAGCCGAAGTTAACCCTGCAACCGGAGCCCTTACCGCGAAGCCTGCGTACGCCTACGCGCTCCCGCACACGAACGAGCACACTCGTACCGTGCTCGACGTGGACCCGGCAAACGGCGTGCTCTACGCCGACGACTTCAACTATGCAGATGAGCCGCAAGTCGAGACGTACAAGTTTGACCAGCTCGTCAAGGAAGATTATCTGGCCTCGCGCGGCGGTGACGCAGGCGCAACACCGCGGTACAGCACTGATACGAACGGCGCGTTCGAAGTCGTACCGGATGCTGAGCGTGGTCACGTGCTGCGCCAGCAGATCGACTGGAACCACGCTGGCAACGCGTGGATTGAAGGCGACCCGCGCACAGCGATTGGCGACATGCGCTGGGCCAACTATCGTGTGTCCGTCGATGTGAAGTTCGAGGACTACCCAGGCCGTGCGCCTTACGTGCTGCTTGGTGCGCGTGAAATGGGCGGCAATAAGTTCACTACCGATATTTGCGGTGTGGATTTCAAGATTCGTGCGGATGGCGTATGGCTGTTGCGCAACTTCGGCAACGAAGTACGCCGCGGGCACTTGGAAGATCTGCGCCGGCGTGCTATCGAGGCTGGCATGCAACCGTTCGCAGCTGGTGCTGGCTCGTGGAATACGATCACACTCGAAGTCGCGGGGGATACTGCCACCGTATTCATTAATGGTGCGAAGATCACCACGTGGTCGGACCCGTCATTGCAGTCGGCTGGTCGTGTGAATCTCGGCACGAGCTTCGACCACGTGCGTTTCTCGAACCTGCGCGTCGAACGTGTGGACGGTTTCTCGCCCTACTACACCGAGCTGATCGACGATATGCACATGCGCTCGTGGGATAACGGCTCTGAAATCCTGCACTATGACAGTTCTTGGACGCATGATAACGGTCAGGGCATGTTTACCTACATGCGAACGATTTCGCGCGCTGCAGGTGCTGGCGCTGAGCTGAAATTCAGCTTCGACGGCACCGGAGTCGACCTATTTGGCCCCTCAGATGGCAGTGCGCGCCTTGACGTGTTCGTAGACGGTCATCTGGTTCATGCCAACGCTCCAGTGCACGCCACCAACGGCTCACTGCGCTGTGAATATCGCCTCGAAGGCCTCGAGCAGGGCCATCACACGGTCGCATTCCGCACCGCCAACGCCGCCGGCTTCGCTCTCGACGCCATCGGCCTGCTGAAGTGACATGTTGGGGGAAGGGCGCCGAGAGTCATCCCGTTATGGCTCTCGGCACCTGGCCGATAGAGTGGGGCTGTGATGCTTTGCTTATTTGCAGGTCTTATCTGGGTTTTTATGGTGAAAGAAACACTTTTAGATAGATAAAAATGTTGAAACCTACATTTTCCCATAGGTAAGCGGATATGGGGTGGAATGATTGCACTGCGTGCAATGTGGGTCGATAGCGGTGCAAACATTGGCGTCGGTGCATGCGTCAACTATTTGGCTCCTTCGTTCTCGCTCAGTCGGCGATCGCGCTATCTTACAATCTTACAGTTTATCTTACAGTTTCTTACATTATCTTACTGTAAGAAACTGTAAGATACGCCGCTCAACAGGTGCGAGCGTTTGTAGAGTGGTTTAGAACTATTGAATTAGTGAGGCTCGGCGTTGATGAATGCCGAGCCTCACTTTTTTCGATGACGCGGCCTGCGACTTAACGATTCTTGCCGTTGCCTTGCAGGAGCATGACGCCGTAGGGCGGCAGTTCGATTATGTCGCCGACCGTGTGTGGCTCGTTGTTGTTGAGCAAGTCAACGCCTTCGACAGGTACGCGTACTGAGCGCGGCTCGCCGGTGTCATTAATAATGAACGTGAGCGCGTCGCCGTGGTCGGTGTAGCGGGTGTTGATCTCCACTCCGCTGGGTGACTCGATCGTCGGAATTCCGGCATCATCCAGCATCTCGCCGATCAGCAGCTGCATCGCCGCCGGATCAAGGAACGTGCCCGCGTAGTAGCACACGCCGCTTCCCGCGCGATGCCTCGTGATCGCCGGCGTGCCCGCGTAGAACGGACCCGGGCCGTAGCTAGCGAGCGTTTCGGTACCCTCGCTCGGCACCAGCACGTCGCACAGCACGCGGCCGGCGGGGGAAGCAGAGCGGTCGGTGTCGCCGGCAGCCCTTGCGCCACCCTCGCTTGCGCCATCGTCGCTTGAGCCGCCGCCAACGCCTTCCGCAAACTCCAGTGGCACGCGGTCCTCGGGCGCCAGCGCGTCCGTCTCCATCGCCCACACGCCGGCAATATCGTGGAACGGCGCCGGAATTTTGCCGTTGTACAGCACGTCGTGCTCGTCGCTCAGCGCGCTCATCACCGTGAGCAACAGCCGCCCACCGCCGCGCACGTAATCGTTCAGCCGGCCGGCCGCCGCGCTATCCACGATGTACAGCGCCGGAGCGAGCACCACGTCATAGCGGGAAAGATCCGCGTCAACGCCCACCACATCCACCGGCACATTGCGGCGATAGAGTTCGGCGTACATCGCGCGCGATTCGCGCAGATAATCAAGATCCTTCGACGGGCCGATCGCATTGCGCAACCCGCGCCACGACGACCAGTCGAACAGCATCGCCACGCGCGGCAACGGCATCGAACCCTCGATCATCGAGCCGATCGACGCCAACTCGCGGCCAAGCGAAGCCACTTCGCGGAACGTGCGCGTCTCATCGGTGCCATCCGCGTCGATCACCGCACCGTGGAACTTCTCGCAACCGTAGCGCGAGCGCCGCATCTGGAAGAACTGCACCGAATCAGCGCCATGCGCGATCGCCTGCCAACTTTGCTGGCGCATCTGGCCGGGGCGTTTGAGCGCGTTGTACGGCATCCAGTTCATGCGGCTCGGCGTTTGTTCCATGAGTAGGAACGGGCGCTGTTTCAAACAGCGGATCAGATCATGCCAGAACGCGGTATCGCTCGGCGGCGTGCCGAGCCGCGGGTAGCAATCCCACGCGGCGATGTCGATGTCCTTCGCCCAATGCTGATAGTCGTATTGGAAGAAGTTGCCCATGAAATTCGTGGTGATGGGCGTCTTGCTATCGAACCGCCGGATCGCATCCTTTTCCGCGTTGTAGGCGCCGATGATTGCATCGTCGAAGAAGCGCGCGTAATCAAGGCTTGCTGCGGGCAGTACTGCGCACGGGTCATCATAGCTGCCGTCGCCGGCGCGATCGGGTGGGAAGATCTCGTCGAATGAACGGTACGTGTGCCCCCAAAAATCGGTGCCCCACGTGGCGTTCAGCTGTTCGATGGTGCCGTAGCGTTCGCGCAGCCAGTCACGATAGGCACGCTGGCAGTTTTCGCAGTAGCAGATGCCCTCATACTCGTTCGAAACATGCCACGCGACGAGATTCGGCAATGAAGCGTAGTGTTCCGCCATCTTGCCGGCCAGCGCCGCCGCATAGCGACGATACGTGGGGCTGGAAGGGCACGCGTTTTGCCGCGCGCCGTGACGGTGTTTACGCCCGTCGAAGTCGACACGCTCCACATCCGGGTGGGCCAGCGACAGCCACGCGGGCAGGGCGCCGGTGCCTGTCGCCATGATGATCTTCATACCGGCATCGCTCACCGTAGAGACGATGTCGTCAAGCCGGGAGAAATCGTAGGTGCCCTCGTCGGGCTGCAAAGCGGCCCACGAGAACACGTTCAGGGTGACCTCGTTAATCGAGGCCTCGCGCAGCAGCCGCATGTCGTGCTTCCACACGTCACGCGGCCACTGCTCGGGGTTGTAGTCGCCTCCGTACAACATCAGGACTTGCTGATCTTCCAGTACGTGGGCAGGGCGTTGAAGTTGAAAGCGAGGCCGTTCACGTTCTTCGTAGTCACCGCGTTCGCGTTGCCGTACCACAGCGGGATCGTCGGCAGATCCTGCAAGAGGATCTCCTCAGCCTGCTGGTAGTACTTGTTCGCGTCCTCCATCGAGGAGGAGGATGCGGCCTTGTCCAGCAGCGCATCGTAATCCGGGTTCTTGTAGTTGCCGGTGTTCGAGCCGTTACCGTCGGCGGAGCTGGAGGCGTACAGGGTCACCAGGAAGTTATCCGGCGACGGCCAGTCGGCGGACCAGCTGGTGTAGAACGCGAAGGTCGGGGTCTTCGAGTCGAGCGAATCGTAGTATTCCGCGGATGTCGGGAACGGCTTGCCCTTCGCCTCGATGCCCAGTGTGTTCTTCAACTGGTTGCACACGGCGTCCACCCACTGCTTGTGGTCGGCGTCCGCGTTGTAGGCGAGCTCGAAGGTGCCGTCCCACGGGGAGATCTTGTCGGCCTCAGCCCACAGTTCCTTTGCCTTGTCGGCGTCGTGGGTGAGCACGTCGGCACCCTTGAGGTCCTCGGAGTGGCCGTCGACGGTCGGAGCGAGGAAGTCGGTGGCCGGGGTACGCGTGTTGAAGAACAGCTTCTCAGTGATCTGCTTGCGGTTGACGGCCATCGAGATGGCCTCGCGGCGCAGGCGGCCTTCCTCATCCATGCCGAAGTGCTTGAGCGCGACTGGAATCGTGAAGCCCTGGAATGAGGAGCCCGGGGTGGAGGTGGCCTTGACGGCCGGGTTCGACTGGAAAGTCTTCATCGCGGAAGCCGGGATCGTAGAGAGCACGTCGAGATTGCCGGCCTGCACGTCGGAGTAAGCGGCGTCTGGCTTGGTGTACAGCTGGAAGGTGATGCCGTCGTTCTTCGGCTGGCGCGGGCCCTTGTAATCGGGGTTCTTGACCAGCGTGATGCTCTTGCTGTGGTCCCACTTCTCAAGCTTGTACGGGCCGTTGGTGACCGGCTTCTCGCCGAACGCCTTCATGTCGCTGAACGCGGAGTCTGGCACCGGGGCGAACGCGATGTAGCCCAGTTCCTTCGGGAACATCGAGTTCGGCTTGTTGAGGTCCACGGTGAAGGTGGTGTCGTCCACGACTTTGAGGCCGCTTAGCTGCGCGTCGGAGGCGACGCCGTCGGCCTGCAGGTCGTCGTAGCCCTTAATCGCGGAGAAGCACCAGGCGTTCTTCATGCCGTTGGCGCCGTTGGCCGCGTAGCTCCACGCCTTGGTGAAGTTCTCGGCCTTGACGGGCGTGCCGTCGGTGAACTTCCAGCCGCTTTCGAGCGTGATGGTGAACTGCGAAGCGTCCTCGTTGGGCTCGATGGACTTGGCCATCTCGTTGTTGATCGTACCGTCACTGTTATAGGTGATCAGAGTTGAGTAGATTTGATCGGCGACCTGAATGCCGCCGCTTTCGCCAGAGTCGCCAGGAGACAGTGGGTTCTGCGGTTCGACGCCGTAAGCTCGGATGACATTATCGCTTGAAGCATTGCTGCTACCGGAGCCGCCACCGCAACCTGAAAGTAGCATAGCGGCCGCGCAGATGACTGCAGCGACTGTGAAATGGCGTTTGCGCATTGTTCTCTCCTTCACTGTTGACGACGGCGTCAAAAAACCGCTGACCGTCGTTGGTCAGTAGTATCAAGTGTGCACATTTCCGGCCCGTAACTGTGGAAATGGTTGAAATTGGCGTGTCGGGGGTGTGCTGAATGTGCGTATAGCGCTCAGGAGTAAGCAAAAGCAATCATTTTGGTGCGTGGCAATGGGCGATTTTATTTACTTTATTGTTACGTAGAGCAATATCGATTGCTATTGATTAATGCTGTTTATATGGGTGATTTGCGCGCAGTGCTGCAACAAGTTTGTTGAAGTGTATGCGCTTGACTGTGTTGCTATGCTGCCGCCGTCACTCTATAGATTCTGCGCGTCCCCGCTGCGCGGCACAATAGGGGACTATGACCGAAGCTGAAAACACCAAGGAAACCAAACCCGAACTGCCGAAGGACGTGCGCGTGCGCTTCTGCCCGTCCCCGACCGGCACCCCGCACGTCGGCATGGTGCGCACCGCCCTGTTCAACTGGGCCGAAGCCCGCGCCACCGGCGGCAAACTGATCTTTCGCATCGAGGATACCGACGCCGCTCGCGACTCCGAGGAAAGCTACAACCAGATCCTCGAAGCCCTGCGCTGGCTCGGCATCGACTGGGACGAGGGCATCGACGTCGGTGGTCCCCACGGCCCGTACCGCCAGTCCGAGCGTGGCGACATCTACAAGAGCGTTGCCGCCAAGCTGCTCGAAGCCGGCTACGCCTACGAATCCTTCTCCACTCCGGAGGAGATCGAGGCTCGTAACGTCGCCGCTGGCCGCCCGAAGGAATTCGGCTACGACGGCTACGATCGCAACCTCACCGAAGAGCAGAAGGCTGCCTTCCGCGCCGAGGGCCGCAAGCCTGCACTGCGCCTGCGCATGCCCGACGAGGACATCGCGTTCGACGATCTGATCCGTGGCCGCATCGAATTCAAGGCCGGTTCCGTGCCGGACTATGTCATCGTGCGCCCGAACGGCGATCCGCTGTACACGCTCACCAACCCGGTGGACGACGCGATGATGGACATCAACGTCGTGCTGCGCGGCGAGGACCTGCTGAGCTCCACCCCGCGTCAGATCGTGCTGTACCGCTACCTCGAGGAGCTGGGCATCGCCAAGACCACCCCGCTGTTCGGCCACATGCCGTACGTAATGGGCCAGGGCAACAAGAAGCTTTCCAAGCGCGACCCGGAGTCCAACCTGTTCAACCACCGCGACGCCGGCTTCATCCGCGAGGGCCTGCTCAACTACCTCGCCCTGCTCGGCTGGTCCATTGCCCCCGACCGCGACGTGTTCTCGATGGAAGAAATGATCGAGAAGTTCGACGTGCGCGACGTGAAGGCCAACCCGGCCCGCTTCGACCTCGACAAGGCGATCTCCATCAACGCCGAGCACATCCGTATGCTCGACCCGGCTGACTTCCTGCGCCGCTCGGTGCCGTATCTGCACCGTGACGGCGTGGTTTCCGCCGACAATTGGGACGCGCTGACTGATCGTGAGCGTGAGATTCTGACCGCTTCCGCCCCGCTGGTGCAGCCGCGTGTGCGCCTGCTCGGTGAGGTCGCTGGCATGGTTGGCTCGCTGCTCTCCACCGAGGGCTACATTGAGCCCGCTGACGATGCACGCAAGCAGCTTAAGGATTCCTCCGCTGCTGTGCTTGATCTGGCGATTGCTGCGCTTGAGGCAGTGCCGGAAGAGGAGTGGAAGACCGACAATCTGCACGAGACGCTCAACAAGGCGCTCGTGGAGGACGGCGGCTACAAGCCGCGTCTGGCTTTCGGCCCGGTGCGCGTGGCCATGTCCGGCCGCCGTGTCTCTCCGCCGCTGTTCGAGAGCATGGAGATTGTCGGCAAGGACATCTCCCTCGCCCGTCTGAAGGGTCTTCGCGAGCATCTATGAGCTGTGAGTCAGCGGATGCCGGCTGGCGCCGACGTCCGCTGACTAATATGCCGAAACATTGAAGCCGACGATTCCAAGCCCGGAATCGCCGGCTTCATTACATTAATCAGCTTGGTTTACACCGCCGCGCAAGTAACTTTCGGCTGTGACATAGCGACCGTTTTTGCTGGAAAAACTTTCCATTCCGCGATAGACGATCATTCTGCGATCGGCCGGCACGCTCAGTTCCTCTCCGACGGATGCGAGGTGTTTGAAGAAATCCGGGCGCGCGGTCATCCCTGACTTGATTTCAATAAGTTTCGGGTCACGGCGATGCGTTGCATCAACCAAATCGATTTCGCTTTGGCTGGTGTCTCGGTAGAAGCACAGTTCGCAGTCTTTGTTTCGATTGCGGTATCGCTTTATCGTTTCCGCGATAATGAGATTTTCGAACACGTCCCCGCGCTTGGGGTCGTTCAACAGATCTTCCATGGAATGAATACCAAGAAGGTAGTTCAGCAATCCATTGTCATAGAAATACAGCTTGGGGGTCTTGACTAACCTCTTGCGCGTATTGGTGGAATAGGGGGACAGTCTGAATATGATGAAGCTCGCCTCCAGGATGGAGAGCCATTGCTTGGCGGTGTTGAAAGCCACGCCAGCATCTCGGGCCAAGGCGGTGAGATTCAACAGATTCCCGGCATTTTCCGCGCATAGCCTCAGGAAGGTATTGAAATCGGTAAGATTGCGGACATCAAGATACTCTGCCACGTCACGGCTGACATACGTGGCCGTATAGTTTCGGAAATAGATATCCGCAGGCGTCGGCACGTCGTAGAGATGCGGATAACCTCCGCGGAACATGAACTCGTCCACGGTGAGGTCGGGTTTTGCGTGAAGTGCCTCCTCGTAGGAAAGCGGCAGCAGTTGGAGCATACCGACTCGGCCGGCCAATGATTGCCCGATTCGCTTCTCCATCAGAAAGTTCTGTGACCCGGATAACACGTACTGCCCCATGGTGCTGCGTTTGTCGGCCTCGACCTGGATCTGTGAGAACAGTCCGGGGGCATATTGCGCCTCGTCGATGATGAGTCTATCGCTATGTGAGCGAATGAAGCCAACGGGGTCGTTTATAGCGCTGACGCGAGTGGTTTCATCTTCGAGATTGACATATTCGTAATCGGGAAGTGTGTTTTTCACGAGCGTGGATTTGCCGCTTTGGCGCGGGCCGGTCACGGAAACAACCGGGAACCACGACAGCATGGGGGTGAGTTCCTGAGCGATGATTCTCGGTATCATCATTGCCTCATTTGCAATTTCATCAGTAGGATTCATGATAATTCATCAGTAGGATTCATGATAATTCATCAGTAGAATCTCTGCAAATTCATCAGTAGGGTTGCTGATAATCCATCAGTAGAGGGATTGGTGTTGCTGTAATTGCTGCGTTTATGGACTACTGGTCAATCTATCGTGCGCCTATGGTGGCACTGCTGCGACACGCCAAGGTGGACGCCAGTGGGTGGATTCCTGTACATTTATCAACTCGTCGCGGTTGTACTGCGATGAGCAAGAACTGAATAAGCCCCCATCGTCTAGCGGTCTAGGACTACGCCCTCTCACGGCGCCAACACCGGTTCAAATCCGGTTGGGGGTACGCTTACAAAGCCTCGGGCATTCCCCGAGGCTTTTTCGTTAAACCGCCACTTCTGAACCCAAAACGCACCCGGGCATACGGCTAGTTTGCGGCCACAAAAAGGCAGCAAGCCCGGAAGATGTGGCGTGATTTATGGGTACTTCTTCTGCATGCAGATCGCCAATTTGTGTAGCGCGGGCGGGTGGGGTGCAAGTACGCTGCTTATACCGCGCCTATAGCACCATCGGCGACACGCCGAAAAGTTTCCAGTTTCCTTATTTCAGCGTATATTTAGCGCTACAAATTATAGCGCTACAAAAAAGTGCGAAGGAGATCAAATGCGGTATTCAATGGTGAAGCGCATCGCCGCAACTGGTGCGGTGGCTGCGATGATGATCGGTGTGCCCGCCTGCGGTAGCTCGACGGCAGGATCGGGAGATAAGGCGGCAGAATCGAACGGCAAGACTGAGATCACGCTATGGTCGTGGGATACCAACCAGGAGATCGTCGACAAGTTCGAGGCCAAGAACCCCGATATCACAGTCAAGCTCGTCAACGCGGGTACCAACAAAGACGAATACACCGCGCTCAACAACGCCATCAGCGCAGGCAGTGGCGCCCCTGACATCGCACAGATCGAATACTACGCACTGCCCGAATACGCCATCAAAGGCGAGCTTGAAGACCTGAGCGCATTCGGCGCCAAGGACTACAAGGACTTCTACACCCCGGGCACGTGGAGCTCAGTCAACGTGTCGGGTGGTGTCTACGGTCTGCCGATGGATTCGGGCCCGATGGCGTTCTTCTACAACAAAGAAGTCTTCGACAAGGCCGGTGTGACCGAAGTGCCGAAGACGTGGGATGAGTTCTACGCGGCAGCTAAGAAAATCCGCGCTACCGGCAGCTATATTGTCAACGACGCTGGCGACGCCGGCTTCTACGATTCGATGGTCTGGCAGGCAGGCGGCCACCCGTTCAAGACTTCTGCGGACGGCAAGACCGTGACCATCAACCTCACTGGCGATGAGGGCGCTAAGAAGTGGACTGAATTCTGGCAGAAGATGATCGACGAGGACCTGATCGACACCAAGACAGTCGGCTGGTCCGACGACTGGAACCGCGAGCTCGGTGGCGGTTCGATCGCCGCCATGCTTACCGGCGCATGGATCTCCATCAACCTCGCCACTAACTCCCCACAAGCTACCGGCAAGTGGCGCGTCGCCCAGCTGCCGCAGTGGACCGAGGGCGCCCACGTCAATTCCGAGAACGGCGGCAGCTCGATCGCAATGATCAAGTCCGATAACGACGCCAAGAAGAAGGCAGCCTGGAAGTACATGGAATTCGTGTCGCACAGCACGGAGGGCGCTGATTACCGTGTTGGCCTCGGCGCATTCCCGTCCGACACCAAGAGCCTAGCGAAGAGCGAATTCCTCGACAAGACCACCGTTACCGCCAACAAGCAGGAAGTCGAATACTTCGGCGGCCAGAAGTACAACGAGGAGCTTGCCACCGCGGCCAAGAACGTGGCCTCCGGCTATGAGTTCCTGCCGTTCGAGGTGTACGCGCGCAGTGTGTTCACCGATACCGCCGGCAAGGCGTTTAGCGGCGACGGCTCGCTGTCCGATGGCGTGAAGGCATGGCAAGCCAAGCTCGTCGACTACGCCAAGAGCCAGGGCTTCGAGGTCAAGACCAAGTAGCAAGACCAAGTAGCAAGTAGTCGATCGTTCCGATCGAAGCATTGCGAAGCGGCGGTCGTTGTCGGCATCGTGTCGTGCGAGGGCCGGCGGCGGCCGCTTCGCGTATATGACCGTCATGTCGCCGACGTCGCAGTATCGGCTGCAAAACCGTTGCAGTATCGGCTGCAATAAACGGGAGGAAAACAAATGTCTGTCGTGTTCCGGCGTTTCGATTGCCGAGACGTCTCCTTGGACGAGCGCGGCCCATACGCGAGGGCACAGCGTACTGGCGCTCGCTATGTGCTTGAACTTGACCCGGATCGGCTGCTGTACCCATTCCGGCAGGAATGCGGGCTCGACCAGCCAACCGACGCTGAGGGCAATCCCGTGCGCGCATACCCCAACTGGGAAAGCATGGGCATGGGCGGGCACATCTGCGGCCACTATTTGTCAGCGTTGGCGCAGTTCTGGTCCGCTACCGGGCGCAGTGAATTTCGCGATCGTGCCGATTATGTTGTGCGTGAGCTGGAACGCTGTCAGCAGGCTCGAGCTGACGGTTACGTTGGCGGCATCCCCGGGTCGGATCGCCTGTTCTCTCGCCTGCGTGGCAACGATGTGCAGGCACAGTCCTTCGACCTCGACGGCTCGTGGGTGCCGTTGTACAACTTGCACAAGCTATTCGCTGGACTGCTGGACTGTTGGCAAGCCTTCGCGCCCGACGCACCCGTGATAGCGCAGACGGCGCGCCGCGTCGTGACGCGCTTGGCTGATTGGTGGTGCGCGCTGTCAGACAACATGACTGACGAATCGTTCGCGATGATGCTGCGCTGCGAGTTCGGCGGCATGAACGAGTCGTTCGCCGAACTGTACCGGTTGACCGGTGACGAGCGCTATCTGGCGCAGGCGCAGCGCTTCTGCCAGTCGGAGTTGTTCGATCGGCTGGCCGCCGGCGAGGATTGCCTGACCGGTCTGCACGCGAACACGCAGATTCCCAAAGTGCTCGGCTATGAGCGACTCGCGCAAGCTACTGGAGACTCCCGCTACGACCGTGCGGTGAATACATTCTGGGATTCGGTAGTGAGCCATCGTTCTGTATCGATTGGCGCACATTCGGTCGCTGAGCATTTTCATCCGACTGACGATTTCAGTTCGATGATCACCTCCCGGCAAGGCGTAGAGACATGCAACAGCTACAACATGTCGAAACTGGCCGAACGCCTGTTCCTGCGCACCGGAGCCATGCGATACTTGGACTTTTATGAGCGCGTGCTCGAGAACCATATCTTGTCTTCGGTGGGCACATCCGAACGCGGTTTTGTGTACTTTACGCCGATGCGCCCACGGCACTATCGCGTCTACTCGTCCGCGCAGGAATCGTTCTGGTGCTGTGTTGGCTCCGGGTTGGAAAACCATGCCCGGTATGGGCGTTTGATTTACGCCAAAGCTGCGCCTGCGCAAGGGGTGTCTGAAACTGCTGCGCCCGCGCTGGCGGTGAACCTATTCATTCCTTCTAGCGTGCGTTGGTGCGAGGCTGGTGTGGATATCCGCCAAAGTTACGCTCCGGGAGCTGGACGGCTCAATGAGGGAACGTTGACACTGACGGCGACTAGGGGCGACGGCAGCAACAATGCTGACAGCACTCGCGAAATACGGCTGTACGTGCGGCATCCGTGGTGGGCTGAAGATGTGGAATATACCTTTGACGGTGGCGACGGGCGGATGATCAGCGACAACGCCGTGCCTGGCTACGACTGTCTGCAAGTGCGATGGTCGGGAACAATGACGGTGCACATCCGTCACACGGTCAAGGTGACGATGGAACCGTTGCCGGACGGCTCCGCGTGGGTCAGCATATTGCGCGGGCCAGTGGTGATGGCTCAGCGCAACGGCGATATTGACCTACAAGGATTGCGCGGCGACGATTCGCGCGCCGGGCACATTGCCTCCGGTCCGTTAATGCCGATGAGTGATTTGCCGATCGTACAAGGCTATGAGGTGAACGGCGACACCGGGCGCTTCGACGGCACTGTTGACGTGACAGTGACAGTGCCCGATATGCATGACGCCGGTCCTGATTGCATGCATGGCGATGCGCGTGAAAACGACGAGCGTGAACTGACCCATCGCGTGACGCTGGTGCCGTTCGCTGATATCGAAGCGAGCCGCTACACGATCTACCTTCCGTGGGCACAGCATGACGATACGCGGCAGATACGCGCTCATCTGCGCGATATCGACGCGCAGGAGGCTTCGAGTGACATGCGCGTGTGCGATGAAGTACGATGCGGCGAACAGCAGTCGGAAGTGGACCACGGTTACTGTGCTGCTGGCGACGAGCAAGGGTACGCGGACGATACGCACTACCGCGTCGCGCATCGCCACGGCTGGTTCTCGTATCAAATCAAGGATTGGGAGCGCTCCGGCGACCGTCTGATCGTGGCGTTACTCGCCGACGACGAGCAACACCCGTATCAGCTGCTCGTCGGCGATACGCGGCTGACTAAGCGTGCGGTGCGTCGGCGTGAGGGAGCGTTGCTGCTGGACGAGTACCCAGTGCCACGCGGATCGCTTGGCGTGGGCGACGACATGGCCTCATGCGTGAAGATATCTGCCGACGGCACTTCGGATAGTCCGCGCGTTGCAGCAGTGCGACTGATGCGATCCTGAAGACGACCTATCGCCAGTTGTTGACCAATATTCAAGGTGTGGGTGCCACGTGTGAAACATGGCGCTCACACCTTGTTTTATGCGGTTTTATGCGTTTGCGTATCTCATCGATTGCGCTAGCTGCGCCGGGAACTATCGCCCACGCGCAGCGAGAACGGCACGGTTCGACATGAGAACTCGTGATCGTCCGGGGAATCAATACGATCGAGCAGCAGCGTCAGGCACTCCTGCGCCACATCCTTCGGATCGATAACCACAGATGACAACGGCGGGTTGAGGAATTTGCCGCTCGGCAGCCCATCGAAGCCGACCACTGCTACATCTTGCGGAATGCGCAGACCGCGTTCGATCAGCGCACGCATCGCGCCGATGGCGATGACGTCGGTAAGGCAGAACAGGCCATCAAAGCTCAACCCATCGTCGAGCAGCTGCTGCATGGTTCGGTAGCCATCGTCCATGTTCCAACCACAGCGATGCACCAGTTCGCGCTGCAGTGTCATACCATGCGCTGAAAGAGCGTTCGCAACCCCACGTAGACGTTTGCCGTCGGAGGTGACTGTGTGCGCGAGCTCATCATCGTCATGCCAGTACGCGCCGAGCACAAGAATGCGTTCGCATCCTTGATCGATGAGATGACTGGTGGCTGCGAAAGCACCTTCTTCGCAAGGAGTGAGCACGCGATCGATGGCGTCGTAGTTCTCGAAGGAAGCGTCGAACACCACCAGTGGGTACTTCTCGTTGACCTGGCGGATAGTCTCCTCAGAAACCGAGGGGGCGCACAGGATCATACCGTCCGTAAACTGCGTGGATACGGCGGACAGCATCGAGGATTCGTACGCGGTGGAGTAGCGGGTTTGCTGGATCAGCGTCTGATAACCCTTCTGCACGGCCAGATCCGATACGGCTGAAGCTAGGTCGGATGAGAACGGTGAATTATCGAGTTCGACTGTGGAGAATCCGATCACGTTCGTTCGCCCTGAACTCAACTGCCGTGCCGCGAGGTTCGGCTGATAGTTAAGCTTTTTGGCAGCCTTAAGGACTTTCGCAGCCGTGCTGGCGCGCACTACGCTTTTGCCGCGTAGTGCGTTGGAGGCCGTCATGCGCGATACGCCGGCCGCCCGTGCCACATCGTCAAGCGTCGTCATCGTGAACCCGGCCTTTCGTCTGAAGTTGCGCGCCCGCTATCGCCGCGATGTACATGATTCGCGGTGAACCTGATAACGGACCTGAATGCAGTGTAGCCGTAAAACCACTGGAAAATGGCGCGACACGCCGAAGTTGCGTGAGGGTAGGTATTCGCGTATATTTATCACTCGTTGCGCAGTGCACTCCACTGTTCAACGAAAACTGAAGCCCCCATCGTCTAGCGGTCTAGGACTACGCCCTCTCACGGCGCCAACACCGGTTCAAATCCGGTTGGGGGTACGACGGACAACTCTTCGGAGTTGTTACGCCAGCCAAATTGGGATGTGGTGTAATTGGCAACACAGCTGATTCTGGTTCAGCCATTCTTGGTTCGAGTCCAGGCATCCCAGCCAGTGAGCCCTCGCGGAAGCGAGGGTTTTCTTGTTTTTCGGCCCAATTGCGGATTATGCCATCCGCGCGTCGGCAGCCGCACGCACTGCGCAATTGGACTACTCTGGGGCATATGACGGATTTCCACCAGCCTTCCGCGTCCGAAGACGCACGCCCAGTATCGGTGTCGGCGCGATTGGGACGCTTGCAGTTCCACCGCTCCGGCAAATTCCGCGTACTCCAGCTGGCTGATATCCAAGACGGTCCAAAAGTCTCTAAAGACACGATTCGTCTCATCGAAGCGTCTCTTGACGCCGCTCGGCCTGACATTGTTATCTTCACTGGCAATCAAATCGCCGGATATGACGATGCGTATAGCGCCACATTCCGTAAGCGTCGCTGGGATACCAGCGCCAGCGAACCAGTCAATGAGCGGCGAATGGCGCGCACGCGTGCAAAAGTGCGAGACTGTATCGCCATGTTCCTTCAGCCGCTTATCGAACGCGGTGTTCCTTTCGCAGTCACCTATGGCAATCATGACTTCCAATGCGGTCTTGATACCGCCGAGCTCGATGCAATCTATCGCGAATTCCCCGGCTGCCTGAACCCGCAGATTACGGTGGATGATGATGGTCATATTCGCCCGTGCACGATGCCATTGTCTGGCGTACCTGACACGCAGATTCTGCCCTGTGAGCCGGGAATGTTCGCGTTGCCGGTAATGGACCCGGATCGTGCGCGCAATGCGCTTGGACTGGTCATGCTGAACTCCGGAGATTATGCGCGCGAAGGCGGCTACGGTACGCCGAGCGAACAAGCACTGCAATTTTTGCGCGACGTGCCAGCATGGATGGGAACACAATCGATGGTGTTCCAGCACATGCCATTGCCGCAATATTATGACGTGTTGAAAGAAGCGCCAGCGAACGCAGCAGGCGCCATGCAAGGCTACCGTACGCATGAGTCGGAATACTACGTGATTGACGAGTCGAAAATTCTGCCCGGCGGTTATCTCGGCGAAGGCGTGAGCTGCCCTGACCAAGATAGCGGCGAATTCTCGATTCTGCGCGATAGTGGCGGATACTGCGGCGTAGTTGCTGGCCATGATCATCGCAACGGCTTTGTTGGTTTGCTGGATGATGTGATGCTGGTTGCAACGCCGACTTGCGGATTCGGCTCATACGGCCCTGCGGCAGCACAGCGTGCAACGCGTTTGTTTGAATTTGATATTCGACATCCGCACAATCCGCGCACGCAATTGTTGGAATTTGGCGAGCTTGTTGGCAAACCCAGCTCGCGTAAGGCATACACGTTTGCGATGGAAGGTCGCTCGGGTGCAGGAGCTCCTAGCGATGAAGTTAATCTGCTCAAAAAGCCGGGATTGTTGGCTGGTGTGGCTGCTGCACTGAAGAAGATCTAGCGAGCGGCTCAGCAGGCAGCAGTTGGCAGGTAGCAAGCATTCGGCTACAACAATGGGGATTCGATACCAGATCGAATCCCCATTCCTATCTATAGGCTCTATATGGCTCTGTACAGCCTCAATACGCTCTATCAGCGGCCAGAGCTGGCCTTAATCAGCGCATCGGTAAGATACTTGCCGGCAGCCATCACCAGCGGCGCATAACGGCGGCCGGGCGCGTTGCCCATGCGGCCAGACGGGCCAGAAATCGAAATCGCTGCAATCACCTGACCGGAAGCGTTGCGAATCGGCGCAGAAATCGAGCACACGCCTTCTTCGCGCTCGTTTACCGACTCGCTCCAGCCGCGCTTGCGCACTGCAGCCAACTTTGCAGCAGTGAACTTTGCGTGGCGCAATCCCTGGTGCAAACGTTCAGTATCTTCCCAAGCGAGCAGAATCTGCGCGGCAGAACCAGCTTCCATCGACAGCATCGCGCCCACCGGAATCGAATCACGCAGGCCGCTAGCGCGCTCCACGGCAGCAATGCACACGCGCTGGTCGCCCTGGCGACGGTAGATCTGCGCGGATTCGCCAGTGCGGTCGAGCAGCGTCTGCAAAATCGGGCCAGCTGCAGTCAACAGACGATCTTCGCCAGCGGCTGCTGCCAACTCGGCAAAACGAGAGCCGAGCACAAACCGACCATGCTGGTCGCGCAGCACGAAACGATGACGCTCTAGCGCAATCGCCAAACGATGCGCGGTCGGGCGAGCCAAGCCGGTAGCGGCAACCAGCTGGCCGAGCGTTGCCGGGCCAGACTCAAGCGCGTCAAGAATCTTTACGGTCTTATCTAACACGCCAACGCCAGAATGCACTTCGCTACCGAGGCGGCGCCCACTATTCTCCGAGGCGATCGTATCGTTCTCGGTCTCGTCCTCTTCGTCAGTGGTGACGTCGATGGGCTCGTCGGGCATGGCTGAAACGGTTGGCTGTGTCAGGGAAGTCATAATGCAGGATTATGCCATCTCACATACTGAAATGCAAAAAGCAAATAGAATTTTTTGCGGTAGAAAACAATCGCTGTTGTGCAAAAAGACACACAAATCCTGTACAACCGTTGGAAATACTGGGATTTCAGACGTTGACAGCAGTGCTGTATCTCATATAGCGACCGACTAGAAGACGCGCCGACACGCTTACCCATAATCTTGTTACCACATAAGAGGCGCAAGGGCAATACCTTACGCGAGGAATTTTGAGGAGGTCCCGAATGGGAACCACATTGGCCGAGAAGGTGTGGGCCGATCATTTGGTACGCAAGGGCAGCGATGGCGCACCCGATCTGCTGTACATCGACCTGATGCTCATGCACGAAGTTACTAGCCCGCAGGCGTTCGAAGGCTTGCGTTTGGCTGGTCGTAAGCCGCGTCATGTTGATCAGCTCATCGCTACCGAAGATCACAACACGCCGACGGTAGATATTGATCGTCCGAATCCGGATAAGACCAGCGCACTGCAGTTGAGCACGCTGGAGAAGAACTGTAAGGAATTCGGCGTGCGTTTGCACCCGCTGGGAGACGCGGACCAGGGCATTGTGCACGCGTTTGCGCCGATTCTGGGCCTCACTCAGCCGGGTATGACGATTGTGTGCGGCGATTCGCACACGTCCACGCACGGCGCATTCGGCGCGCTCGCCTTCGGTATTGGTACCAGCGAGGTTGAGCATGTGATGGCTACGCAGACGCTGAGCTTGAAGCCGTTCAAGACGATGGCGATTAACGTCAACGGCGAGCTGCCGGCTGATGCAACCGCAAAGGATATTATTCTTGCGATCATCGCGAAGATCGGCACCGGTGGTGGCCAGGGCTACGTGATGGAATACCGCGGCGACGCAATCCGCAAGCTGACGATGGACGAGCGCATGACCGTGTGCAACATGTCGATCGAAGCTGGTGCGCGCGCTGGCATGATCGCCCCTGACGAGACGACGTTCGAATACTTGAAGGGTCGCCCGCACGCGCCGGAAGGCGAGCTGTGGGATAAGGCTGTTGCGTATTGGAAGACGCTGAAGACCGACGACGATGCTGTATTCGACAAGGTCGTGGACATCGACGCCACCAAGCTCGGCCCTTACGTGACGTGGGGCACCAACCCCGGTCAGGGTCTGCCGATCACCGCAAACGTGCCGGTACCGTCCGAAATTGCTGATGCGACTAAGCGCGCAGCTGCAGAACGCGCGATCAACTACATGGGCTTGAAGCCTGGCATGCCGATTAAGGACATTGCTGTAGACACCGTGTTTATTGGCTCCTGTACGAACGGCCGTATTGATGACTTGCGTGCTGCCGCAGCGATTATGAAGGGCCACCACAAGGCGAAGAACATTCACCGCGTGCTGGTAGTGCCTGCGTCCTCCCGTGTGCGCTTGCAGGCTGAGCGCGAGGGCCTTGACAAGATTTTCAAGGACTTTGGCGCTGAATGGCGTAACGCCGGTTGCTCGATGTGCTTGGGCATGAACCCGGACAAGCTGGTGCCGGGCGAGCGCTCGATTTCCACGTCGAACCGTAACTTCGAAGGCCGCCAGGGCAAGGGGTCGCGTACGCATTTGGCGTCGCCGCAGGTTGCTGCTGCTACGGCTATTCGCGGCACGATTTCGTCTCCGGCTGATCTGTGATCTGCGCGGCAAAACTATTTGCTTTTTGCTGCGATTTGTAGGCATTGATAAAGGACTGTATTCATGGAAAAACTTACTGTTGTTACCGGCGTGGGCGTGCCGCTGCGTCGCTCGAACGTCGATACTGATCAGATCATTCCGGCTGTGTTTTTGAAGCGCGTGACCAAGACTGGTTTTGACGACGCACTGTTTTACGCGTGGCGCCGCGACCCTGAATTCGTGCTCAACAAGCCCGAGTATGCGGGTAAGGGGCAGATTCTGGTGGCCGGCCCTGAGTTCGGCATTGGCTCCTCCCGTGAGCACGCGGTGTGGGCGCTGCACGACTATGGCTTCCGCGTGGTCATCGCGCCAAGCTTCGCGGATATTTTCTACGGCAACACTGCAAAGAACGGCGTGCTGGCGGCAATCATGCCGCAGGAAAACGTTGAACTGCTGTGGAAGCTCCTCGAAGAAGAACCAGGCCGTGAGATGACGGTGTCGCTGGAGGATCGCACCGTGACCTGCGGTGATGTGACGTTGCCGTTCGAGGTGAACGACTACACGCGTTGGCGCTTGATGAACGGCTACGACGACATCGATTTGACGCTCCAGCACGAGGATGACATTCTCGCTTACGAGAAGATGCGCGCTGAGAAGTTCCCCTTCAAGCCCAAGACTATCCCTGCCAAGCATTGGGCCGAAGAACCCGTAGAATCCGCACGCGAGCCGGAGGAGGATAATTGGGTTGGTCCATTGAGTGAGCGCGGCATCATTTAGCCGCGCTCACTCTGCGGGAAGCCCGGTGGGCTTCCCGCAGGACCAACGCCGAGCTGCGACAGCAGCTCGGCCAACACTGAGCCTCGCGCTTACAGCGCGAGTCCTTAATTGCCGGACAGGGCCGTCCTGACTCTAGTACCGCATTATTCGATGTCTCACAGGGGTCTCGCGCATGAGTTCGTTGCACATGAGCGAGACCATGAATTGATGTGCCTTGTTGCTTTCTGTGCCACCAATCGCGAAAATCACGGTTTTGGGCGATTGGTGGCAATATCAGCGTTGATAACGGCTATCTGCCGCAATCTTCAAAATCGTGAAATCGTTGGAATTCCGCGGTTTTCTACAATCCTGTAATCGCACTCCCGCGAGCTTGCGTGCCACGAATCGACAAAAATGGCAATAATCACGTTTGGTGGCACGTTTGAAGCCGCTTTCAGCTGATCGTTGACCAATAATCGGTAATCTTGTCAGTTTCCTTGTAAAGCTCAAGTCTGCTATTCGTTGTTCTGTATTTCTCAGTTAGCGTCCTCGCGCCCAATCGGCCAGCACATCCGCATCTGCCTGCCGTAAAAACCGAAATCGCAGTTCGGAGATGCCATTCATCACGAACAATGACATCTGCATACTTTCAACGCCGCGCTGTTCGCGCCACAGCATGGTCGAACGCGTCACTGACTGCACGCGTGCACGCCGCGTCATCATCGTGAACAAGCCCCAGCCGTTCGCGCCAGTCGTCATAATACGGTGACTCATAACGTCTGCGGTCGCACTGCTATCATCCGAGTCCGGCAGAATCGCGTAACCTTCCGCGCGCGACTTCATCCAACGGCAGGATATCCACCACGCGCCAGCCATAGCCGGCACAGCGATAAGCCACCACAGCCACGTGCGCGTTACTGCCACGCCAACACCTACGATCGCTGAAGCGGCAATGGTTGCGATTGCCGGAACTGTCACATAGTAGCGCGTCAAGCCTCGCCCAGTGGGCTGCACGGGGGTTTCGAGGCGGCAATCCCATTCCGGTAGCATCGCGCGCAGTGTTGCGGTTACGCGCCGAGTGCTGAGTACCGGCAGAATATTGGCGGAGAACGTCACATCGTTTTTGCGCGAGGAGGCGCTCAATCCGAGTTGAACCGAGCACAGGTGCAGAGGCCGTCGCAATGCCGAGCGGCGGATCACAATCGTTTGAATGCGACTGACGGGGATGATCGTAGTGTGACGTGTGAAGAGACCGCGTTCAACCATCAGATCGTCGCCGCGACGCCACACTTCAAAGCCGTAGAAACGCAACAGTGACGTACCAATGCTCACGATCATCAATATCATCACGCACGCTGCAATCAGCAGTATCACAGACATGACACCGGCTGCCGCGCTATGCATAACCGTATCGCCAATCGAATGCTCAGCCGCAAGCACGAGGCTGTTCGGCAATATATCCTGCAGATTCTGTACGAAACCGTATATCACAAACGCGGCGGCCAAAAATCCAATATCGGTGACGGCGAATAGCAGAATATCCGTTACGGATGCGCGAAAGACGAGCTTAGCTGGCGTTTGGCAGGCGTTGGCTGGTGTAGATACGGCTGATGTGGACGCGGCTGTCGTGGGTGCGGCTGGCAAAGTCTCAGTATCGGCCGCTATACCGGTTGTGCTGCAAGCTAACGCTCGTGCTCGCAACTGTTCGAGTTCGGTTTGCAGCGTAGCGGGTACGGCTGGCATCGTGATGTCTGCTCCGGTACCGACGGGGGAGATACTTAACTGAATAACGTTGAATGGTCGCAGATAGAACGTACTGGTGCTGCTGATGGCGTGAATGGCACCGTAACTGATGGTTCGATGCTTGCGAAACAGCAATCCTGACCGAAATGACAGGCTATGTGGACCGAGACAATAATGCGTGGTGAGCCAGTCAACAGCTGGCTGTGCGAGCGACACCACGATGGCAGCGACGAAGATCCACGCGATAATCGCCGCAGAGAGATGCTGACGCATAATAACCAGCAATGTCAGGAAGATACCGACCGTGCTGCGAATTGATTCGGTGAGTCGTACGATCAATGCAGTCGGATGCAGTCTATGCCAGGTAGTCGTTGCAATATCAGCGCTGGAGACAATGCTGTCGTTGTCATTACTGAAATCGTTGTCGAAACTGCTGTCTGCGTGTTCGTTTTCCGGATCCTCAGTCGCGAGCGTCATAGATCCTCCTTCGCGGCGGCCACACGCTCAGTAATCAAGGCGACCATGCGCTCAGCTTCAGCAGTGTCAAGCGCTGCAATCTCATGTTCGTCAGACGCTGTGAACACCACTACCGTAGTGAGCCCGAAATGACGCTGCACCGGATTTTGCTTGGTATCCACATGCTGCACGCGCGTGTATGGCGTGGTGGAAGAACGGCGATACAACCAACCTTTGCGCGTGGCAAGCTCATGCTCGCCAATGCGGAATCGCGTGAAAGCATAGAGATACTTAGTCTGCAACGGTTGTGATGCAAGGTCTAGCACGGCATACGCTGCCGCCAATGCAACAATGATCTGCTGCCACAATCCCCACCAGTTATTGATGATGCACACGGTGGCAACCACGCCGCACGCTGCCAGCCACATCGCGCAAGAAATCGCCTCGTTAATCAGCCATACAATTCGTACACGCTCCGGTAGCGGTCGCCAACCATCGTCACAGCTGCTCACGATTTTGGCGCTGTGAGTATCATCAACGGCACTAATAGCGGAATTAGCGCTGGCATCGTAGTCGGCTACGTTCGGATCGTATGCGTCGTTCATGCCTCTACCAGTCCTTGTTGTGTGGGTTGCGGTGACCGCCTTAGTGTATTAACCCTATGTGAGCTCGTGCCACTTGCGCAGCACTTGGTCCACGCGCGTTGACAGGAATCCGTTTCAATTGGACGAAATCGCGCGCATGCGGTTGAGTGGTGACAAAAGGGAGGCGCGCTATGGGCAACTTCGATGATGATGGTTCGATTCGGCCAGAAAACGATGCTGTACAGAAAGGTGAGCCCAGAGCGCGGGAAGCCTACCCACAGGCGACCGCGACGGCTGCGACGGCTGCGATGCCTGCGATGCCTACTTCGACAGCGCCTACGCAGCCTCCTATGCACTGGGCAACGATTGGCAAACCTCCGTTATGGGCGCCCTGGTATGGCATTGGATTCGGGCAGGCGATCGTACGCTTTTTCCGCAAAACGTTCGTGTTCGATGGTCGCGCTTCGCGCAGTGAATACTGGTGGGGCTGGCTGTTTTCAATTCTTCTTGGAGTTTCGATCGCGCTCGCAGCATATGGCGTAGGCGCCGCATTTGGTATTGCTGGCTCTGACAGTTCGAGTGTGGCGGATATGGTCGTGGCTAGTTCGCCGCTGGGGCAGATCGCAAGCAATGTGCTTTCGATGGTCCAACTGCTGCTGTTTATTCCCAATCTGTCATTGTCGGTGCGGCGTTTGCATGATCAAAATCGGCGTGGATGGTGGGTGATATTGCCTATCATCGCGCTGATTGTTGGATTGATTGTCATGATTGCGACCATCATCGTGATGGCTATTGCCGGCGGTGATTCTGAAGTGTCCTACAATCAGGCTGTCGTAGTGTCAGTACTGGTATTTTCTGGTTTCTATTTGCTTTCGGAACTGGTCTCGATCATGCTGATGATTGGTGCCAGCGATCCGCGCGGGGCGCGTTTTGATAAGCCGGATTATTCGATCGCTATGCCGCCGACTGGTATTGCTAATACCACTGTTGCTCATACCCGCGAGGCGGTTCGCTCCGGCAATTCGCGCGTGATCGCATGGTGCAATCGTTGCATCGCTCGGTGGCATGAGCTGAATTTTTTGAAGAAAACCAGCATTATTGCGGTGGTAGCACAAGTGGTTGCAATCATTATTGTTCCGCCAGATAACCCACTGCAAATGTTGCTATCGATATGCTGGCTCGCGGTGAGCGCAGCCATACCGTTTGCGCCGCGCGCGATGTGCATTGGGGGAGTGATTGCAGCGCTGCTTGTCACCTTCCTGCCCGCGCAAGGGTGGTGGGCAAGCGGCAATTTTGCGTTGATTGCTTTGTTCCTTTCGCTTGGATATGTGATGCCACGTATCGTGTCGGTGAGTCTGATTGCATCGTTTTCATTGCTGGATGCGGTGAGTCAGCTTTGGCTTGGTGCTGGCTCGATGGGCGCGGGCATGGTCCAAGGAATGATGGAGATGCTCAACGATTTAAGCCAGCAGTCTGCAATAGAATCAGGGAGTACCGCGCTTACTGGACATGCGGATGCTGTGATGCCGCAGTATTCGGTGATTGTGTTTATTGCCACCGTATTGCTTGATGTGATGATTTTGGGCTTCCTGACCATGTTTGGTTCCGCGTTTCGCCGTACAGCGGAGGCGACGGAACGTGCTGTGCGTACGGAGCAGCTGATTGGCCGATTGACGCGCGAGCAGGAACTCGCGCATATGATTCACGATTCCGTATCGAACGATATGTCAACGATTGCAATGCTGGCTTGGCGGGCAAAAACTGTGGATGATGATACTGACATGCTTGATGCGATTTACGAACGTTCGCATCACGCGCTCGACCGCGTGCATGAAGTTATTGATGTGCTCAACGGTAAGCGAGACATTGAAAGTATTGCCAGTGATAGTGATGAGCTTCAAGATATTGCGCGTGCTGGTAGTACTGCTGATGCAAACCAAGTTGCCGGTGCGAACGATGGCAGTGATGCGAACGATAGCAGCACTGCCGGCACTATTAATGGCATTGACTGTGTTGCCGCAATTGAAAAATATGTTGAAGATGAGGATCGCATTATGCACATGCTTGGTTTCGCGGGTGCTGCGCGTGTGACTGGTACATGCGAGCATACGGTGTCATCGGCAACCCATGCTTGCATTATGGGCTTGTTAGAAGAGATTTACGCTAACATCGTTCGCCATGGCGAGTCAACTGATGGCTATCAACTGTTTGTCACGATCAGTGATCACGTTGTCACCATCACCGAAATCAATCCAATTCCAGCTCAGCAGCATGCAGCATTGCGCAATGTGCGCCACGGTCGCGGATTGAAACTGCAACGTGACAGTATTATGCAACTCGGTGGCACGCTCAATACCAGCGCCCAGGACGGAGCGTGGACGCTTAGCGCACAGATTCCGCTGTATTTGAGCCGCTCATAAGCAACCGGTATATCCATCATCGTGATTCGTATGATGTTCCCTGTTATATTGGCGCCATGCGGGCACAGTAGGCCCACATGCACTAATAATTCAATAATTCAACCGCTCTTGGGGGAGCGGCGTACCATTTTAGGGGGAATTCATGGCGAGAATCCAACCGCTTGGGGAAGCGGGGCTCACCGAACAACAGCAGCGCGATATATCGCAGCTGCAAGCTGATGGTCATGCTACGAATATGATGCGCACTATTGCGCGCGATCATGCCACATTCGTGGTGTATTACGACTGGCATGTGATTTGGAAACGTATTGTTGGTTTTCTTGGCCAACGTGCGTCGATTGTGTACGCACATGCTATTTCGTCGGTGAACGACTGCCAATTATGCTCGCTGTATTTTGTTGCCGATTTGCGTGAATTAGGGCTTGACCCTCACGATTTTGTGCCAACAGATCAGGAGCAAGCGCTGATTGATTTTGCGCGCGCATACGTGAAAGATCCAACCAGTATTCCAGACACGGTATTTAACCAGCTGCGCGCATACTGGAATGATGACGAAATCGTTGCCTTGATTGGTTTCGCTGGGCAGATGAAAGCCACGAACGATTTCAACAGCGTTATTGGTACAGATTTAGACGGTCGTTTGCTGCCACTGCAAAAGGATTTTGCGCCTCAGACGTGGCGTGAAGCGTTGCATACACCGCAGTCTTCACACGTGGTACTGCGTGTGGAAACGCAATCAGCAGGCGCTGACCAAGCCAAATAATCCGCGTAAAGCTGCGTAATCCGCGCTGTCCCGCGCACAGGAAAGTAATCACAGCGATTTTGGCAACATTTGCGCAAGTCAGTTGTGCCATCACTCATGCAATGAGTTGCGAAATCGCAAGAGGAGCAAACGTATTATGAGCAATGTCAACAATGCTGCAGACAATGCAGCTGCACAAGCCGGCCAGCCATCAGAATTTGCCGGCAAAACCATATTCATTACTGGCGCTGCAAAAGGCCAAGGTCGTGCTGTAGCGTTGGGCTACGCCAAAGAAGGAGCGAATATTATCGCGTTCGATCTTGGCAGCCCTATTGCATACCCGGCTTACAACCACGGTTCGTCGAAAGATCTCGATCAGCTCAAAGAAGAGATTGAGCAAGCTGGCGGCAAAGCCGTCGTCTATGCGGGCGACGTGCGTGATGCTAACGCGCTGCAAGAAGCGGTCAATCGCGGAATCGAAGCGTTCGGCGGCGTGGATATCGCGTTTATTAACGCTGGCATTTGCGCTTACGGGTATTCGTGGGAGCTGAGCGAAAACGAATGGGATTCGATGATCGACATTAATCTCAAAGGCGCGTGGCTTGCCGGCAAAGCGGTGATTCCGCAGCTGATCAAGCAGAAAAGCGGCGTGATCGTCTACAACTCTTCGATCGCCGGCCTGCGCGGTTTGCGACGACTGGCACATTACTCAGCGTCAAAGCACGCACTGGTCGGTTTGGCGAAGTCCCAGGCTATTGAACTCGCGCCGTACGGCATTCGCGTGGTGACACTGCACCCGACTGGTGTAAATACGCCGATGAACGATGGACTGGCTGAGCTTGAAGGCAAGACGCCTGAAGAAATAGCCGAGGCGTCTGCGGGCAACCTGCTGCCAGTGCCGTGGATTGAAACGGAGGATGTGGTGGCCGCCGTCAAGTATCTCACTGGGCGGTCCGGGCGTTACATCACGGGTAGCGGCTTGATTCTTGACGCCGGCTTGCTGACTGCATAATTTCCATCACACAGCGCATACGAATGGCGGCTACCGCAATCGCGATAGCCGCCATTCGTATGCGCTATGTGGAGTGCTGTGTACTGCAGCTAGTAGGCGAGCTGATATACCGCCAACACATCCTCTTGCGACAGTGGATAATAATTGCCAATGCGCGTGCGCCCATGGTCGGTAATACGCGCAGCGATATCCGGCAGTGAAGACTGGGGAATATCAAGATCGCGCAGTCGCTGAGTCATGCCTAATTGTGCAAAATATGCGGCTAATCCGTCAGCAAGCACATGCGCAGCCTCAATATCAGTGGCATCTTCCGGCACGTCAAATACTGCGCGAGCAAGCGCAGCATAACGTTCAGGCTGGTATTGCGATACATAGCGAATTACTGCAGGAGCAAGTACGGCAATACCCTCGCCGTGAATAATGTCAAACTGAGCGCCAAGCGCGTGCTCAAGCCGATGCGTAGTCCAATCAGTCACGCGGCCGGCCGCAAGATAACAATCGTTAAATCCTTCAGAAGACAGCCAATGCAATTCTGCACGCGTCTGATAGTCGTTCGGATTAGCGGCATACCGTCGACCGTAATGAATCACTGCGCGCAGGCCAGCTTCAAGCAAGCGATCTTGTGCGTGAATTTGTGCCGTTGTGCAGAAATATGGTTCAAAATAATCCGCGGCAAGATCGGCGATCGCGCTAGCCTGATGATGATACGGCGCTGTGGCTGAATATTCAGGATTGACAATCGTAAACACGGGGATAATGCGATCATCTTCTAACGAGCGCTTATCAAGCCCCTCTTGCAGCACCGCGCAATCAGACACTTCCGAACCGCTGCCAGCCAGTGTGGCAATAACGCCAACCGGTAGTGCATGATCAAACGTGCCTGCGCCCGTGAAAAGCTCCCACACGTCACCGCTGTAGCCAACGCCAACAGCAACAGCTTTCGCAGTATCAAATGAACTACCGCCGCCAGCAGCAAGCACAAAATCCACATGGTGTTCGCGCGCAAGCGTAATCAGCTCGCGCACGTGTTCGATGCGCGGATTGGGTACGGTTGCACCGTCTTCGATCAGTGACGCGCCAATATGCGCGGTTGCTGTGCGAACGTTATCGCTAATGCCCAGATTGAATACGTAATCACCGCTGTAAACGAACAGCACTGACGTGGCATGATGCTCGCGCAGCAGGTTTTCCAACGTGTTTTGGCTTTCGGCACCAAAAATAATGGTCGAATTTCGCCGATATGAAAACATGAATCACCTCTGTTGATTGTCGAGTTGTGGATGAGTTGATCGCCATCTGGGGTGTCAGCAATATGAATAGCGTGATCAGTCATGATAATGCCTTCGAATAGGTAGCGTGATAACGAGTAACAGTGAGTGATATACAAATACGCGCCAGCCTGCGTTGGGTGCAATGTATTGCGTAATGCGCACATTGTGCGCAGAAATCAGGCTGACGCGAACGATTAATATGTGGCAGCAAGCCACTCTTGAATAAGCTGTGCTTCGGCAGTGGTTAAATCATGCCCGGTTGCCGGTAACGTTCGCACATCCAACGCAGTGAACTGGTCAAGCACGATAGACGCATTGCGCTGCTCTTGACGGTCAATCACGAGATCGTTGTCACCATACACCAATAACGCTGGCGGTTTGCCAACAGAATGAACCGTTTTGAGAACCTTAGCATCCGGTTCGACATCAGGGAACGGTGGGCTGAGCAGCACAGCGCGATGTAACAATCCAGGAAAATCAGTAAGCAAACGGTAGGTAAGATACGCGCCTTGCGAAAAACCAATCGCAGTCAGCGGCCGCGAATCCAACGACAACGATCGCAGCAATGAAACAATCTGCTGGCCTGTCTCTTGGCATTCGCGCTTTCGACTTTCAAACGTAGCGTCAGGCGCCCACCACAGCGAGCCAGGAATATACGTGCGATGATGCGGTGCTACAAAAGCAATGTAATCCGCGTCACTATAATCCCCGAAAAACCGGGCCATCTCACGCTCATCATCACCACCGCCATGAAACAGCAAAAACAGTGGATCGTGAGTTCTATCTACCGACAATTTGGAATAGGAGAAAACGCTCATTGTACCTCCCCAAGTGATGTAGCTGGCGTTTCACCAGAAGAAGCCGAAAACTCATAACGAAAACGTGCCAAGAACTGCTGCGCGCGCTGTGTAGTGGGGTGAACAAAGAAACTCTTTGGATTACCCTCTTCCGCAATGCGCCCCTTATCAAGAAAAACAACCTTATCGGCAACATCACGCGCAAAAGCCATTTCATGCGTAACAATCAGCATCGTTTTCTTACGCTGAGCCAACTGCTGAATAATCCCGAGCACTTCGCCTACAAGCTCCGGATCCAAAGCAGAAGTAGGCTCATCAAACAACAAATATTCAGGATTTAACGCCAATGCGCGCGCAATCGCCACACGCTGCTGCTGGCCGCCAGATAATGCGCGCGGATAATGATCAGCCCAATTCGCCATACCCACGTCCTCTAGCCGTTTGCGCGCAATATCAAACGCTTCAGCTTTCGACTTATGCTGCACCACAATAAGCGCTTCCGCCACATTTTGCAGCGCAGTTTTATTCGTAAACAAATTAAACCGCTGGAACACCATCGCCGTACGCTGACGAACTTCCGCAATCGTTGTCTTCGTGATATCGTTCGCGTTAAATGACACATCACCAATCGTGATATCGCCACTATCAGGTGTCTCCAACAAATTCAGCGTGCGCAGCAACGTAGATTTACCCGAACCACTAGAACCGATAAGCGCTACAGTCTGACCCTCTTCAACTTGGAAGCTCACATCCTTCAGCACTTCAAGCTTGCCGAATGATTTGCTCACATGTTCGACCTTAATCATGCGGCCACTCCAATCTCATCTCGCCGAATCACACGTTCAGCCAAGCGGGCAATAATCTCCAAAATGAAGCACAACACCCAATAGACAATCGCCGCAGCGATATACCCTTCAAAAAACATGGAAGTTCTGCCACCGAAAATTTTTGCTTGCCCCAAAATTTCAGGAACAGCGGCAGTAAACGCCAAAGACGTGTTCTTCAACAACATCATGAATTGGTTGACAATATTGGGAATTGCTGACTTCATCGCCTGCGGCAAAATAATACGAACCATCGCTTGACTCGTACTCATACCCACCGAATGCGCGGCCTCAAGCTGACCATCGTCAACCGCAAGAATCGAAGAGCGGAACAATTCGGTCATATACGCGCCCATACTCAGCGAAAACGCTACAAAACAGAACGCCAACGCAGGAATACCAGAAATGTCATACGCCGGGTTAATAGCAGACAGCAGAATCGGTAGGCCGTAATAAATAAGGAACAATTGCACGAGCAGTGGTGTGCCGCGAATAATCGACACATAGACGGCTCCAATTTGCTCAAGAACAGGAATACTGTGGATTTTCACCAGTGCAAAAAACAGACCGATAATCGAACCAATAATAAAAGCGACCAGCGTAATGGCCATAGTGTTTGGAATGCCTTGGATGACATCTGGAAAAGCTTGCCAAATGTATTCAGGGTTAAAAGTGCCCATAGTTGCAGCTCCGAAAGAATAAAAAAATGCGATTGCCGCTGGCATTCCGAGATACTCCCAGCCGCCGCATTCGATTGCACAAGAATGCGACGGCATGTGGGAAGAGTACGATCAGGCAAAATGCCCGGTGCTATTTCGCGAGAGATGAGTAACAATATGCGCGCAGTGCGCTACGAGAAGTAAGCGTGACAGCCCAGAATAGGCGTTACTTTGCGCTCTCCTCAGTAGTATCTTGGCCAAACCACTTAATGCTCAGCTTCGAAAGCTCACCATTCTTCTTCAACTTCTCAAGGCCCTCATCGACCTTATCGCGAATCTTCTTACCTTGAGCATCATTACGGAAGATGTAGTACACCGGCTGCGCAGACAAAGGCTTGCCCACAGCCTCCACTGGAATATTCTGCTTCTTCGCCTTATCGAGAGCAGCATTTGGATCATTCACCGTAGCAGCAATACGGCCGGCAGCAACATCACGAACCACCGTGGTGAAATCCTCTTCGTAATACTTAATCGTGATGGGATTGCCATGTGCCTGATTCCACTCTTCCAGGAACTTCGTATGGTTATCGCCCACCGTGCCGCCAACAACTTTGCCCTTCAAATCATCAAGAGTGCTAATCCCCTTAGTACCCTTCTTCACAATGATGTTACGAGTGCTGTAGTTGTAGCTGTTCTTCGTGAAAATGTACTTCTGCTCGCGTTCTTTCGTCTTACCAATTTCGTTAGCAATCATCTGATTCTTATTGGCATCAAGAGCTGTGAACAGTGAATCCCAAGCAGCCGCATGGAATTCAAACTTCAACGTAGGCTCCACCTTCTGCACAGCCTTCAGCACTTCCAAGTCATAGCCGGTGTAGCTGCCGTCTGTGTTCTTGATGCTATATGGGCTGTACGTACCCATCGTGCCAACGTTAACAGTAATGGTTCCGTTGTCATTGCCTGAGTCACTGCTCGACGGTGCAGCGTTTGCAGCACCGCAAGCAGCAAGACTGGCAACAGTGAGCACGGAAGCAGCTACCGCTGCTAGACGCTTCAATGAGAACATGATGATTTTCCCCCAATTTTGTTCTGGTTATGCATATCCCGCATCACCGTGCGGCATTCCCCACTGCCACCATCAGTAATTCCCCTCGGGATATTTTGCAGTGTACATGAGGTGAATAGGGAAAATGCACGGTTAGTTATTTTGATTGCTTATACCGGGTCATTAAAGCGTTGCGGGAGCTGGATAGGGATGGGGGATTGCAACACAAACTCGGCTCCCCTTGCCAGGGGAGGTGTCAGCGTAGCTGACTGAGGGGTAGTGTTTGCGTTGATAATGTATGCATTGCTTTTCGCAGGCAGATTGCGGGGGGGGGGTACGGCGTTCTGCTTGTAGGGCGTGGGGGTAAGGACTCGCCTGCGGCGAGCGTAAGTTGCTCGCTGTCGCTCGCGCTAAGCCTAAAAACAGCCCACTGGGCTGTTTTTTTAACGGCTTAGCCAAATAGCTATCGCGTGAGCTAATGAGTGGGCGTTGAGTTTTTCTACGGCGCGGTGGGCGTGGGTGCGAACGGTGGAGGTGGAGACACCCCATTGGGTAGCGATCTGCTCATAGGTCAGACCGCGAGACAGCAAATGCAATGTTTGCGCTTCCTTCGCGCCAAGCTTGGGCAACTGAGGAGCATCATCTTGCTCGCCGGTAACCGCAGCATGAGCATGAGCAATATCGCGAAATGTCACACCAGGAACCGGACTAAACGTGCCACCAGCAGCCAACGCGCGCAGAGCCGCAGCCAACTGCGGAATATCCGCCTTAGAAGCAATTCCTTGCGCGCCAGCATCAGCCGCACGCGCCGCATACGAATCAATCGGAAACGCAGTAATCGCCAGCAACATCACGCGATCATCCCGCTGCCGAATACTACGGCACACGCCGATACCAGTTGACTCTCCCAACGACATATCCACCAGCAGCAGTCGCGGTCGCGTCTCCGGATTCAACGTCTTGCGAATCGCCTCATCAGCAGTCTGCGCGCCCCACATCCATCGTGAAGACGGCAGCAGCTGCGGCAAAATCCCCTTCAACGCCAGCAGTGCCATTCGGTCATTATCTACCGCCGCTGTCATCACCACAGTGGAATCGTTTGCACCAATCCCCGGTTCGCTCATGGCTCCCATCCTAGCCGCCAGTCCTCGCGCAGCACAGCAACCGTATGCAAAAAATATGCGTGGCGTAGACGCGTGTCGACGATCACCTCAACGTCATAAACGCCGTGTGTACGATTGTGGCATGAGCATGAACGATTCGCAGCCGAACGCAACGCAGCCGGACACGCAAGCCGCAGACGATACCACTACAGCGCCCGTGAATTCGACGGATGCATCTACGGTCGATCAAATACCGAGCCAGCCGCAGGATCCGCTGCCAAGCCAGCCGCACGACCCGCACGATCAAAGCGCGAATTCGCAGAGCCAGTATCCGCAGAGCCAGTATCCGCACAATCAATACCCGCACAATCAATACCCGCACAATCCGTACGCGCCATACGCGTATCCACAAGCGCCAAATTCACCCGCGCAAAACTCTCCGTACGCGCCGTACCCGCAATACTCGCCGTACCCGCAGTACGCTTCATACGCCGCATACCCGCCCGTAGACCCCGTGAAAATCCACCGTCGCGCACTGCGCAAGGCAGTTGGCCGCCCGGCAGGCCTCACGCTCGCCTATCAGGGCGTGATCACACTGGCAAGCTTTATTGTCGGTGCAGTTCTTGGCGTGTATTACATGCTCGCTCTGCCGTCGCATCTCAATGGTGCCACTGCCGACGAACTCTCGTCGGTGATCAACGAAGCATCACTTGACATCGCGAAACTGACCGGCGTAATCAGCCTCGCTTGTTCTATTACCGGCTTCCTGTTCATGCTGTTGATGCGCCGCCGCGACATACTGAGCAAACGCTTTTGGGCAGGCGACCCCGGCCACGCGCGCATGAAACCCGCATGGTTGCTCGTATTTATTGTGCTGATTATCGGCGCGCAAGCCGCGTTTCTGCTACTCAATTTCGCCTTTTCAGCGATCGGTGTTGATCTCGCGTCGCCCACATCGGAGCAGATTAACGAAGCGAGCACCACGGTGACCATGTGGCTGTACGTCGGTTTGATCGGCCCCATTGTGGAAGAAGTGGTGTTCCGCGGGGTGCTTATGAAAGAGCTCAAACCGCTCGGCAAAAACTTCGCGATTCTCACCTCGGCGATCATGTTCGCGCTCTACCACGATGACGTGATACAAGGTCTGTTCGCGTTCAGCGTTGGCCTAGTGCTTGGTTTTGTTGCGATGGAATACTCGTTGTTCTGGTCGATCACGTTGCATGTGTTCAATAATGCGGTGCTGGGCGGTCTTGGCTCGCTCGCGGATGCTAACGGTGACGTGGCAGCGACGATATACGTTGTGGCTGTGCTTGTGGCTGGCATTATTGGCGTGAGTGTAGTGATGTTCCGCCACGGGTGGGGATTGAGCGTATTTAGGCGTATCAACCGCAGTGCGCCGGGAACATACTGGGGGTGGACGTCCGGATGCTTCATTACGTTCTGCAGTATTAATGGTCTCGTTGCACTGGTCTCGTTTATTGGCGCAATGGCGATTTCATAGATTGTGCAGATTGCATAGATCGCGTGGTCTGCGCAGATCGCGCAGCTAGCTCGCCTGCAGTCCAGATCATGGTTCGACGCGCGGCCGCACGCGGGTCTGCCGCTCTTTTTACAGTGGAATCATTCAGTTCGCACAGGCGCCCGAGCGCCGGACCATGTCTGGAGAACCATGAGCGATTTCGAGCCGTTTTACAACGTCAATCTGAGTTACGAAGACAACTACCGTCAGGGACCGTTCGGCGAATTTGCGGCCGCGCTCGCCGAACAGGAGAGCGTGACGGCAGCGCCAGCAGCGCCAGCAGCGCCTGCCGCCGACTTCCTCGGCCACAAGGTCAACCTGCCGTTCGGCATTCCCGCAGGCCCTCTGCTCAACGAGCGATTCACTACCGCCGCGTTCCGTATGGGCTTCGATATCGCCACCTATAAAACCGTGCGTTCGCGCGCGTGGGGCTGCAACCCGTTCCCGAACGTGCTGGCCGTGCACCCCAAGAGCGCTGATGGTTCGCTTACTCCGGGCAGTGCTGAACTTGATGAAGGCGTGCTAGCTGATACGAACTATAAGCTGCCGATTTCTATTTCCAACTCGTTTGGTGTGCCTTCGCGTGATCCTGACGAGTGGCAGCCGGATATGAAGCGCGCTATCGTCGCCGCGGGCGACGGTCAAGTGCTGCTGCCCAGCTTCCAAGGTTCGCGCGTCGAAGGCATGAGCGGCGACGATTACATTGCTGACCATGTCACCACTGCTCGCCTAGTGTGCGAAACCGGCGCTGACCTGATGGAAATGAACACCAGCTGCCCGAACGAGGGGCACAATCGCCTGCTCTGCCATGACCCGGCGCTCGTAGGCCGAATCACGGAGGCAGTGAAGAACGAGATCGGTAACCGCCCGCTGATCGTCAAGCTCGCGTACATTCCGCCAGTCGAAGTTGAAGGCGGCTGGAGCGCCGATCGTCGCATTATCGATGATGCTGCGCTAGAGCTGATGATTCGCGAAACGGCAGCGCGCGGTAGCGTACAGGCATTCAGCACCATCAACACGATTTCCGCGCGTTTGGTTGATGCTGCTGGCGAGCAAGCACTGCCGGGTAAGGGGCGCGATCGCTCTGGCGTGTGCGGTAGTGCAATCCGCGGTGCTGGACTCGACATGGTCGCGCGTTTGGCTGCGATTCGTGATCGCCTTGGTCTTGACTTCGCGATCATCGGCGTGGGCGGTGTGGTCGCTCCCGCGGATTATCAGGCATATCGTGCGGCTGGAGTCGACGCAGTCATGAGCGCCACCGGTGCGATGTGGGATGCGAGCCTCGCACGCGAAATCAAAGCGAGCATCACTGCAGAATAATTGTCAATTCGCCCCGAGCCGAACTGGGTTAGCTCGGGGCGATTTCACGATGTGCGCACATGCCTTATGGCACACTGGACGATAGCGTATTTGTGGCAGCCTCGCATATGAGCGGGGCGTAGAAAGAAATGGGAGAGTAGCGTGGCTGAGAAACCGGAAGATGTGCTGCATGTTGAGGGCGGTAAGCCTCTGAACGGCACGATCAAGGTGCGCGGCGCGAAGAACTTCGTAAGCAAGGCAATGGTTGCCGCATTGCTGGCCCCGGGCAAGTCTGTACTGAAGAACGTGCCGGAAATTCGTGATGTGCACGTGGTTTCCGACCTGCTGCGCTTGCACGGTGTGGATGTGGACGTAGACGGTGCGAACGGTATCGTCACGATCGATGCAACTCACGTGCAGTTGGCTGACGTGGCTGACGTGGATACGCTGTCTGGCTCGTCGCGTATTCCGATTCTATTCTCTGGCCCGCTGGTTCACCGTTTGGGCGAAGCGTTTATCCCCGCGCTTGGCGGTTGCAATATTGGCGGTCGCCCGATCGACTTCCACTTGGAGACCCTGCGCAAGCTTGGTGCCACGGTTGACAAGGAGCACAAGGACGGCATTCACATCACCGCGCCGAACGGCTTGAAGGGTGCGAAAATCCACCTGCCGTACCCGTCTGTGGGCGCTACTGAGCAGACGCTGCTTGCCGCCGTGCTTGCTGAAGGTAAGACTGAACTGTCTGGTGCAGCTATTGAACCGGAGATTATGGATCTGGTCGCGGTGCTGCAGAAGATGGGCGCAATTATTTCCGTGGATGTGGATCGCACGTTCCGCATTGAAGGTGTGAAGGAGCTTAAGGGCTTCACGCACACGTCACTGACTGATCGTATTGAGGCTGCAAGCTGGGCGTCGGCTGCGCTGGCCACGCACGGTGACATCTTCGTGAAGGGTGCTACCCAGCCGGAGATGATGACCTTCCTCAACGTGTTCCGCAAGGTCGGCGGCGAATTCGACGTGACCGACAAGGGCATTCGCTTCTGGCACCCGGGTGGCGATCTGAAGCCGGTGGCTATTGAAACGGACGTGCACCCTGGTTTCATGACCGACTGGCAGCAGCCGCTGGTGGTGGCGTTGACGCAGGCGAACGGCCTGTCGATTGTGCACGAAACCGTGTATGAGAATCGTTTCGGCTTCACTAAGCCGCTGGTAGCCATGGGCGCGACGATTCAGCTGTACCGTGAGTGCCTCGGGTCGCTCCCGTGCCGCTTCCAGCAGCGCAACTACAAGCATTCCGCAGTGATTTTCGGACCGACTCCGCTCACCGGCCGCGATATTGACGTGCCAGATTTGCGCGGCGGCTTCTCGCACTTGATTGCGGCGCTCGCGGCTTCCGGCCCGTCCGACGTGCACGGTATTTCGCTGATTGACCGTGGTTACGCCGACTTCCGCGGCAAGCTCGAGGCCTTGGGTGCTGACTTCGACTGATCGGGATTGCAGCTCATTGATTGAGGCTGCAACTGATTGACTGACTGCCTGATGTTCGATTTCGTACGAACATCAGGCATTTTTTGTATGGCAAAATATGGCAAACCGGTATCGAATTTCGGATGTGGTGAAAAAGGGATACGAAACCGGGATTGTAAGGCCATTGTTGACCGGATTTCCCCACATCCTACTATTGACTCACGTTATCGGGTGATATTGGAGTACAGCTTCAGTGCTAGTTCTTTCATCTCATCGTCAAACAGCGGCACATTAATGGCATTGAGCATAATGGCAGCGCATTCGATACGACGCTTCAGCTGCTCAGGCGTAACGGGGAAGAAGTAAGGAACAAGCCAGTAGCTTGTCAACAAGCAGAGGATCTCCGTAGCCTCCTGCGGATATTCGGTCGGAATTGAACCATCCTGCATACCTTCTTTGACGAGGGGCAGCCAGCGAGCCGGAAGCTCATGCGACCAGAAGTGCATATTTTCGATGAAATAGTTTGGGTCATCCAACAGCGGCATCGACATGCGGATGAGATCATAGTGATCTTGACCGGGAGTCGAGAGCCGGCACATTTCGCGGATTTTCTCCAATGCGTTGAGATCAGTGCGCTCGATGACAATGCTGCGCCACTTATCGAGCATATGCATATTGTCGGAGACTAGGCGGTCAAGGATTGCTTCCTTCGACGCAAAATGGTGGTAAATCGCACCTTTTGACAAGTCTCCAAGCCTATCCACGATGTCTTGGATGGTGGTTTGCTCATATCCCTGCTCCATGAACAGGTCGCGTGCGGTATCGATAATGCGCTGTTCGGTTACCTCTGGGTGTGCGTTACGAGCCATACAAGCCTCCATCTGTCGAACTGCCCGTCATCGTACATACCGACTGACGGTATGTGTAGTGGTGGTGTGTCGGCGTTCACCATGCAGGGGGCTCGTTACAATAGGGCGCATGGCATCCAAAGGAAAACCGTCACCGCGCTCCGCGGTCACGCCGCTCTCCGACGCGCAGGTGGCGAAACTCGCCAAAGCGCATCATCTTGTTGACCCCATGCGCGACCTGCCCACCGGGCCGAACCGCACCATCAACACCGCTGAAATCAATGCACAACACCCCAAAGGCACCGCGCGTCTGCTCAAAGGCGTCGACGTCGTCTTCCACGCGAGCTGCAAAACCTATGCGTGGGGGCTCGATAACATCCCCGAAACTGGTCCGTTTATCACTGCTGCCACGCATGTGACCATGTTCGACGTGTTTGTGCCGATGGCCAGCTTGTTCCACATGGGCCGCCGACCGCGCTACATGGCCAAAGCTGAAATGGCAAAATGGCCAGTGATTGGCAAATGGTTCCAGCTCGTCGGTATGCAACCCGTGCAGCGCCGCAGCGGCAAAGCCAAAGCCATTGAGGAAACGTCAATCGAAATTCTCACCTCCGGCCGCCCGCTGACCATCTGGCCTGAAGGCACCGTGACACGCGACCCGAAAAAGTGGCCGATGAGCATGAAGAACGGCGTCGGCGTTATCGCGCTCGAAGCTTCACGCAGGCTTGGCCGCCAAGTTCCACTGTTCTGCGCAGTCACGTGGGGCGCGGCAAGCATCAATCATTGGTGGCCGTGGCCGCGCAAGAACGTAGTCATGTGTTATGACACGCAGCTTGATTATGCTGATCTGCTCATCGACCAAGAATCGTGGGGTGAAGAGCCGCCGGCTGCGCTCGCTGACGAGCTGACCCGCCGCGTTCGCGTGCGTATGACCCAGATTATGACCGAGATTCGCGGCGAAGCTGCGCCCGACGGGTACTGGGACTACCGCACGATGAGCAGGGTGAAGGACTAACAGGTAGCGCAGAAGAGTAGGAGCGGACTATGGGGTTGACGCTCCCCCAGTCAGCTTCGCTGACAGCCCCCTCAGCCGAGGGGGCCGAGAATCATGAACGTAATTGACGCGAATACAAGAAAAGCAAGGAGAACGACAATGGGTCTTAAATGTACGGTTCTGGGAGCAGGAGCATGGGGTACCACCTTCGGCCAAGTGCTTGCCGATGCTGGCAATGATGTGACGATGTGGGCTATCGAGCCAGAGATTGTGGAAGGTATCCGCGATCATCATCACAATGCTGTCCGCCTGCCCAGCGTCGAGAAGCTGCCCGACAACATGACCGCCACTGGCGATCGCGCCGAAGCAGTAAAGGATGCGGACATTATCGTCGTAGCGATCGCTGCCCAGTTTGCGCGCGTAGCACTCACCGAATTCAAGGATCTCATTCCTGAACAAGCGATCGTGGTGAGCTTGATGAAGGGTATCGAGCGCAGTACCAAGAAGCGTATGGATGAGGTTGTGCGCGAGACTCTTGACCTGCCTGCTGAGCGTTTCGCCGCTATTTCTGGCCCGAACTTGAGCAAGGAAATCGCTGCACGCGAGCCCGCTGCCACTGTTGTTGGCTGCGCGAATATCGACAATGCGCGCAAGGTCGCTGCCGCCTGCACTAACGACTATTTCAAAGCATTTGTCACCACCGACGTGATCGGCCTCGAGATGTGCGGCTCGCTCAAGAACGTTGTGGCGCTCGCAGTTGGTATGGCTCGTGGCGCTGGCTACGGCGAGAACACGGCTGCGATGATCGAAACTCGTGGACTCGCGGAGCTGACTGCATTGGGTAAGGCTGCTGGCGCTGATCCGAAGACGTTCGCAGGTCTTGCCGGCGTGGGCGATTTGACCGCCACTTGCGGCTCTCCGCTAAGCCGCAACTACACGTTCGGTGCGAACTTGGGCAAGGGCTTGTCGGTTGAGGAAGCTACGAAGGTGAGCAACGGCGTAGCTGAAGGCGTGCCGACCACCGATGCTGTGGTGGCGCTTGGCGACGAGCTTGGCGTGCCCACTCCGCTCGCTTACGCGATGAGCCGCGTGCTGAGCGAAGGCATTTCTTGCAGTGAGATGCTTTCCCTGCTGTTTGGCAGCGAAATTACCGAGGAATAGTAGTACTAGATTCATAGTTGGCGCGACGGCTATGGGAGGATATGCCGCCGCGCCAACTGCGTGTGGCTGGCGCGAACGTGTACAAACGCATACGAATGTGACGATTTGCTGTGGTCACGCTAACGTGTCTCTGTTGCGTGACATGCGGGTACTAGGATTACGACCGATGTTGTTGACAGGCTGATGGTTACCTCATACGCCTGTCATGTGGATGAGCGGGCCGTTTACGCGGCCGACGGAGTGAAAAAGGGCAGAACTTTGGCCAAAAAACGTGTTGTGGTGATGTACGGCGGTAAGGCTGACGAGCATTCGATTTCCTGCATTTCGACTGCTGGCGTGCTGCGCGCGCTTGATATGGACCGTTTCGATCCGGTACCGGTTGGTATTACGAAGGCTGGCCAGTGGATTGTTGATGGCGAGGATCCGCGCGGCTGGAACATGGCTGAAGGTCTGCCGACGGTTGAGAAGGTCGAAGGCGCTCGCGATGTGGTGCTTGACGTGGCACTCGGCCAAGATGGTTTCTTTGCTCGCAATGCGGATGGCTCGCTGGAATCGCTGGGCCATATTGATGCAGTACTGCCGGTGCTGCACGGTCCATACGGTGAAGATGGCACGATTCAAGGTTTGTTCGAAATGATGAACGTGCCGTACGTTGGCTGCGGTGTGCTCTCCTCTGCCGCCTGTATGGACAAACATTACACGAAGGTACTGCTTGCTGCTGCTGGCATTCCGGTGGCTCCTGGCATCACGCTGGACGCGCGCGGTTTTGACGTTGCGACTAAGTTTGCAGCGAACGGCGAGGATATTCTCGCGCAAGTGCAGGCAGCTGGTCTTGAGTATCCGCTGTTTGTCAAGCCGTCGCGCGCTGGCTCCAGCTTTGGTGTGACCAAGGTTGAGCATGCGGATGATGCGGCTGAACTTGCTGCCGCAGTGTTCGAGGCGAGCCATCACGATTGGCGTATTTTGATCGAGCAGGGCATTGATGCGCGCGAGATTGAGTGCGCAGTATTGTGCCCGAAGGCTGGCGAAGAGCCGCAGGCTAGCTGGCCGGGCGAGATCGTGCTGGACAAGCGCGCAGGTGGCGATGACCAGTTCTACGATTTCGACAGCAAGTACATGGATGCTAGCGCATCGCATGTTGAAGTGCCAGCACATCTGCCTGATGAGACGCTGCAACGCGTGCGCGAGACCGCGGTCAAGGCATTCAAGGCCGTGGATGGTGCTGGCTTGAGCCGTGTCGACACGTTCGTGACCGCAGATGGCGAAGTAATGGTCAACGAGATCAACACGATGCCAGGCTTCACGCCAATCTCCATGTACCCCAAGGCATGGGAAGCCACCGGCGTAACCTATACCGACCTCATCACCAAACTCATCGAAGGCGTACTGCGCTGATTTAGCTCGCAATGCAGTTTCTTAACGGCGATCGCTGATTGTCCTCAGTGATCGCCGTTTTCTATTCGGCGTGTCGCGATATGTTAACCGGTTGAAAGGTTCTGCTGATTACGATGTTTGCGTTCGCAGGATTGGTGTGCTCACATGGATTATGTTAACCGGTTGAAATACTGATCTGATTGCGCTATGATAAAACCCGTCGGAACGCAAGAATGCAAAGAAGATGTCCTTGTGGAATTCGGCGAATAATTTGGTTTCTCCAATGTTTTATCGGGGGCAATGAGGCTAATAAAGTCGATATGTTAACCGATTGAAATATTGACTGGGCACGTACGATACAAACAGGTAATGGAGTCGAAGGAGACACTATGAACAAGCACGGAATGGCGATGCGCGTGTGCGCTGCTGTTATGACCTTAGCAACGGTTGGCGCATTGACTGCTTGCGGGGGGGGGGTGAATCCTCGGCGACAAAAGATGACAGCGGTGCCACGGTAATCAAATTCGGTATTAACGTAGCGAACCCAGCTAAGCAGGAACCTACAACCAACGCCATCGTAGAGGCGTTCAACAAAGCCAATGAAGGCAAGTACAAGGTCGAATTCGAAGCAGCCGATACTGAATCACACAATAAAAACATGAAGATGCAGGCTTCCGATGGCACTCTGCCGCAGGTTTTCTGGCTCGAGAATTCTCAAGCATCGGAATTCCAGGACGCTGACGTCCTGCTCGATTTGACTGATTTCCTTAATCAGAACGCCGATGTTAAAACCGCCCTTGCTGGAGGCGACGCCGCCTTCCTTACGGATAAAGGACAGTATGGCCTGCCCTATCAAAGCAACGTGCAGGGCATTTTCTACAACAAGAAGCTTTTTGATGCGGCTGGTGTGGCATACCCAACCGATGACACAACTTTTGATGAGTTCCTCGACATGATTGCCAAGCTCAAGGCCAGTGGTGTGACTCCGCTAGCGATTGGCAGCAAGAATAGCTCCTTCGCCATGTGGGAATTCAACCTATGGCTCAACCGTTATGGCTGGAATGACACCATCAGCAAGATTCTCGCCGGTGATGAAAAGTTTGAAAATGCCGATCTGACTAAGGCGTTCGACAAGGTACAGCAGCTTGCAAAGTCCGGAGCTCTTCCGGAAAACATGTCCACTATTGAATATTTTGATGCCAAACAACAGTTTGACGATGGAACTGCTGCAATGTTTGGTACTGGCCAGTGGGATTGCGCCGAGTTCGATAAGAACATTGGCGAAGACATCGGCTTCTGGTGGGGGCCGAAGTTTGAAGACTCCGATTACAGCCAGGAAACAGCGATGAAGGTTCCTTCTGCACCGATTGCAGTAAGCGCTACCGTTGCAGATAATGCAGAAGTTAAGGAAGCAACTTACGCTTTCCTTAAGTTCTACTACGGCAAGCAGGCAGCTGAAATCTCATATGAGAACGCTATGTTCCCAGCAACGACGTACGAAGGCCTGGCTCCGGCATCCGATAAGCATGCGATGAACGCAATGGTCGAAGCACTGGATGACGGCTACACGTCTCCAAGTGCGGCTCCCGACCAGATGGTTCCTTCTGCTGTTCAGCAGGCACTATACGACGGTTTGTTCGGTGTGATGCAAGGCACCTACACGCCGCAAGAGGCGCTCGCAAAAATGGATGAAGCCCAAGCTAATCAGTGATATTGGCGGCGGTGATCATATCGATATCGCACGTGATTGATCGCCGCTGGACATTCACAACAACTTCGGGGCGGTGTTCATCGCACATGATTCCCCTTGCCTACCCGCCCCGATCATTCTCTTACTTCTCTGAATTGGAAAGCACAACATCATCATGCATTGGCTTAGCAAAACCCGGTACAAAATAGGATTCTTGTTGCCGACCCTAGTCGTCTACACAGTGTTCATTATTATGCCGATTCTTATCGCCATTGGATATAGCTTCACCAAATATTCTGGCATCGGCAAAGCACGATTCAACGGTGTCGATAATTATGTGCGGTTGTTCAAGGATAAGATCTTCTGGAAATCACTCACGAACACAGCAATTATTTTCGTTGTTGCATCGGTATTGCTATTGGTGCTGTCGTTCTTCCTGGCATTGCTACTCAACAACACATTGCGATTTGTGGATGTTTCCAAGTCGCTGGTATTCTCTCCGGCGATTATCGCCCCAATTATCGTCGGTATCATCTGGGTGTACATTCTTGACCCGAAAATTGGTGTTATCAACGGCATATTGCGCGCAATCGGTGCTAGCGGCCTAGCACAGCAATGGATTGGCGGTCCGACATTATCGCCATACAGCATCGCCTTCATTTACTTCTGGCAGCAACTTGGCTATCTGACCACCATTTTCATCGCCGGTCTCAAGATGATTCCAGAAGAAGTGATGGAAGCAGTCAAAGTTGATGGCGCCAATGCATGGCAACGCACCTGGCATGTGACCATTCCGATGATGCGTTCAACAATCTCCACTGTTGTCATCCTCATCATCACTGGCATCTTCAAAATCTTCGAAATCGTACAGCAGACCACTGGTGGTGGCCCCAACCATCTCTCGGAAACCTTGGTTACCTACAGCTATTCGATGACATTCCAGAGCAGTGATTACGGCTACGGCATGTCTATTGCGACAGTAACCTTCCTGATTTCACTGGCGATCACTGGATTGTACTTCCTCTTCAGCAGGGAAAGGAGCTGAATCATGCTGACAAAACGCTCCAAAATCGTTATGACCATCATCATGATTGTGGTCACCATCCTCATGGTGTTCCCCTTCTTGTGGATGCTGCTCATGTCGTTCAAATCCAATGCTGAAATCCTGTCACACCCATTGTCATGGCCCAAAGCGCTGAACTGGGATAATTACCGGAATGCGTTGAAAACACTGGATTATCCGCGACTGTATCTCAACACATTTATGGTGTGTGTGGTTTCGCTAGTCATTGAGCTGATCATTACATTCTTGAGTTCTTTCGCGCTCGCTCGCATGACGTATAAGCGTCCAGGATTGCAAAAAGCAGTGTATGGATTTCTCATCGCCGGATTATGCGTGTCACCGTTTATCCTGCTGTTCCCCGTATATCGCATCAATCTGTTCTTCGGATTGCGTGAGCAGTGGGCATTGGTATTCCCATACGTGGCGTCTTCAATTTCATTCAACACGCTTCTGTTCGTCGGATATCTGAAAGCTCTGCCTGTTGAGATTGATGAAGCAGCCATCATCGACGGATGCTCGATCTGGGATTTAATGATCAAAGTCATCCTGCCAATGACCAAACCGGTTATTGCCACCGTGGTGATTTTCAACGTGCTCTACATCTGGAACGAATATCCATTCGCATCCGTTATGTTACGCAGCCAAACCGACTACACATTATCGATGGGCGCCTCGTTCTTCAAAGGCACGTACACCGTGGATTATGGCGGCATCGTCGCTTCCAGTGTGATGATCATCATCCCTGAACTCATCTTCTATGGTCTGTTCCAGAAGAAGATCGTCGGCGGCATGGTCGCCGGAGCTGTCAAGGGCTGAGAACATCGGCAATACATCAAACTTTCCAAAAACAACCAACCGTCAAAGGAGACACCATGAGTGAAATCTCTGGACTGTTCAAGGATCTCACGCAGATCCACCATGGGCGCAATGGTCGCCTCGCTAGCTGGGATCAGCGTGGCAAAAACCAAGATTATTGGGAGATTCCAGCCGGCGAAAGCATTACGCTAGGCGAAATTGAGGGCCCCGGATGCATTACTCACATGTGGATGACCTCATCCTGCCGCAAAGTTGTCGCTCCGAGCATTCTCGACCCTGTGCTCAACGCATCTGCAGCACCGGTGATGGAGATTCATCCTGCGCTTGGCGTGATCTGGGATGCATATGACCCGTTCTACTACCGCAAGGCACTCATTAAGATCACGTGGGACGATGAGGATACACCGAGCGTACTCGTACCATTCGGTGATTTCTTCTGCATCGGCAACAGCTATCCAGGCAACTTCTCGTCGTTGCCATTCAACGTATCGCTCAAGCCTGAAGAGGCGGGTAAATACGGAGCTCCCTGCTCGGTGTCGTGCTACTTCCCAATGCCGTTCAACAAGAAGGCAAAAATCGAAATCATCAACGAGAACGAGTTGCCGTTTATTCTGTACTTCAACATCGATTACGAAATGTACGCTGAGCCGCTGCCTGAAGATACTGCGTACTTCCACGCTTCGTGGCATCGCGAGAATCCGTGCAAGGGCTGGGGGCCGGATCTTCAGGTTAATTCGCCGGAAGTCAACAACGTCTCTAACCTCAAGGGTGAGAACAACTATACGGTGCTGGATGTTGAAGGTACTGGCCATTATGTTGGCTGCAATCTTACGGTGAAGCATTTCCAGGGTAGCTGGTGGGGTGAAGGCAATGATATGTTCTTCATCGATGGTGAAGAATATCCAAGCCTGAACGGTACGGGAACTGAAGACTATTTCAACCATGCGTGGGGTATGCAGCGCAATGCGTACCCATTCTTCGGCACTATTGTGCATGAAGGCGATACGGACGGTTTCCAAGTCTCATATCGCTTCCACATTACTGACCCAGTGCGCTTTGAAAAGAGCCTGAAAGTAACGATTGAGCATGGTCACGCTAATCAGCTGTCTGACGATTGGAGTTCCACGGCTTACTGGTATCAGACCCTGCCTACTCGCACGAAGCTCACCGTTCCACCGGTGGAGGATCGTCTGCCAGTTGTGCCGCAACTGCCGGAACGTCATCTTGAGCAGCCGGATCTAACTGATGAAATGAAGGCAGCGCGTGAATCCTACGCGAAGCGTTGGGGAGAATACAAGCCTGCGCGCGATGAGCAGTTCCGCATCAAGGAAGACAAGGCTCGTCGCGAATCGAAGCTGAACACCGAATTCGCCAAGAAACTACGCGACGAATTCGACGCGCGATAATCAATCTACTGATTTCATTTGCTGCGGTGTTGCGAATTACTAGTGATTATTTAACTATTTGCAACATCGCAGCAGACATCGCTTCTATTACGCTGCACATACAGCACCCATACTCAACTGGAGAATCCCATGTCCAACGAAACCATGCGGCGCGCAATCGCTCAAGCTGAACAGCATATTGCTCAGCATGCGCCCGAAGTCGCTGCCAACGCAAAGATGCGCCAGCGTTATCATTTCATGGCACCGTGCGGATGGATCAATGATCCGAATGGTCTTATCTATTTCCGCGGCCAATATCACTTCTTCTATCAGTTCAACCCATACAGTGGATTCTGGTCAATGATGCATTGGGGGCATGCGGTCAGCGACGATCTGCTGCATTGGAAGCATTTGCCGATTGCTCTCGCTCCGAGTGAGTCGTATGACAACCATCCGCAGGGTGGCTGCTTCTCTGGTAGTGCCATTGAAAAAGATGGGCGCCTGTACCTGATGTATACGGGCACTGCCAATAATGGCAATGGTTTCGAGCAGACACAGAATATTGCCTACAGTGATGACGGCATTAATTTCATCAAATATGAGGGCAACCCAGTAATTGAGCCTCCTGAAGGTGTACCGCACGACTTCTTCAGGGATCCCAAAGTATGGGAACATGACGGTCAATATTACGTGGTGATCGGTTCGCAAAAGGACGGTCGTGCGCAGGCGCTGCTATACCGTTCCGAAGACCTGTTGCATTGGGAATTCGTCAACGTACTGTTCGAAAGTCGTGGCGAATGGGGATTTATGTGGGAATGCCCCGATTTCTTCCCGCTCGCAGATAAATGGGTGTTCCTGTGCTCGCCGATGGGAGCAGGAGAGCGTACAACGGTGTATTTCGTAGGCGATTTCGATTACGAAACCGGACGTTTTACCTACACAGTAACCGGCGAAGCTGATTGGGGCTTTGATTTCTACGCGCCGCAGACCTTTACGGATGCATCAGGCCGACGGATCATGGTTGGTTGGGCGAATTGCTGGGATTGGATGCCATTCTGGAAAGATTGGGGCCCAACATATCGCGAAGGATGGTGCGGATCATTTGCTGTGCCTCGTGAAGTAACTCTTGCTGACGATCTCACGTTGAGAATCGTGCCAGTGCGGGAGCTTGGTACGATTCGCACGCCTGACGGTACGGATGCGAACATGTTGACGCTTGCCGATGGAGCGGAAACTGTGCTGCACGCTGGTGACGGGGTCTCTTGTGAGTTGCAGTTCGTAATCGATCTGGCGTCCACTTCCGCTCAACGTATTGAACTAACAGTGCGACGTGGCGAGCCAGAAACTGATGGTACAGTGCTACGAACAATCTTCACTATCGATCTGCAACATGGTTGGTCCACTATTGATAGGACGGAAAGCGATGACTGGAGTCGCGGTGTTTCACGTGCTCCTCTTCGATTGAGCCCGGATAAGCGTGAACTCAGCGTAGATGTGTTGCTTGATCAAAGCTCACTGGAACTCTTCCTTGATGAGGGCGCAGTCGCACAATCAATGAATATCTTTGCGCCGACGTCAGCCAATGACATCACTGTGCGGGCTATTGGCGGCACGGCAACCTTATTGAACGTGCACGGATATCAAGTAGAGAATATCAGCGAGTGAGCTGCATAAAGCTGCATAAAGACGATGCGTGCACCATCTGCTGAGGTGGTGCACGCACAGTGGTTGGCTGCGATACCGCGGGTAAACTGGTGGTCATACAATGACGGTTTCCCGTGGTATTCATGCCGGTGAAGAATCCAATGTTGCGACGCGGGCGACTTCCGCTGTGCGTATTTACGGATCAGAAAAAGGAGGACGGTCATGGCCACCATTACCGATGTTGCTCAGATGGCAGGCGTTTCGAAAAACACCGTCTCCCGATACCTCAACGAGCGTGGGTATATTTCTGAAAAAACTAAGACGGCTATTCAGGAAGCCATTGATACACTGCATTATCAGCCTAATCAGATTGCGCGTAGCTTATATAGCAACAAGACCTATCTCATCGGTTTGGTGATTCCTGATGTAGTTCAACCGTTCTTTGCGACGATGACCTCCCGAATTGAGGATGAACTCGATCGGCGAGGGTACAAGATGATCTTGTGCAATACCATGCATTCTTCGAGCAAGGAACGCAAGTACATTGATATGCTCACTGCCAATAAAGTCGATGGCATTATCATTGGCAGTCATTCAATTGACATTAATTATTCAGATATCAATGCACCGATTGTGGCGCTTGATCGTTATCTTGCTGACGATATTCCGGTAGTATCTGCCGATCACGAAACTGGCGGTCGGTATGCTGCACGGGCGTTTGTGGAGCATGGATGCCGCATAGTTGTGCAATTAGAAGGCTTCTCGCAAGTCAAGACTCCATCGTCGGCACGCCACCGTGTGTTCGAGCAAGAAATGTACAACCACGGTATTGCCTGCTTCACGCATGAACTGCGGCTCAACCAGTTTGAATTTTCAACCTATCTAGCTACTGCTGACGCAGTGCTCGACCGTTACCCAGATGCTGACGGTATTTTCGCATCTGATCTTGTGGCGCTCGCGGTTCAGCGGCAAGCACTTTCACGTGGCATACGCGTTCCTGAAGATCTGATGTTGTTTGGTTATGATGGCTCATTTGTTTACCAGATTCCATATCCGGCATTGCCAACAGTAATTCAGCCATTCGATGATATTGCACGCACTATCGTGAATGTACTCATGCGACGTATTGCTGGTGAGCCGCTCGACGGCATGTCCTACGTACTGCCAGTGCGACTGAGTGAGTAGTGTACTTGCTTTTTACCCCAACGGGGGCATGTATTTGCGCCAATAGCATTTCGAATGCGCCATTGTGCGCGTGTCTGCCTGTGGTAAGCGCTTTTAGCGGCTATGCTTATGCTCGATCGGGTTTTCAATGGTGATTGCCTGATGGGCCCCCGGGCCTGCGTTACAAGGAAGTAGCACAAAAAAGGGGAAAAGGATGAAGAAATACACTAGGAGAATGCTCGCTATGGCGGCGGCCGCGTCGATGCTCGTGCTGTCCGGTTGCGGCAACACCAGCAGCTCCCAGCAGAGCAGCGGCAAGTCGGACGGAGAGATCAGCGGCACCGTCACCGTATGGGCATGGGAGCCTGCGCTCAAGCCACTGGTTGAGAAGTTTGAGAAGAAGTATCCGAACGTCAAGATCAAGCTGACAAACGTTGGTACAGCACCAAAAACAACGTCGTCGTTCATCAATGCCTTCAACGCCGGCTCTGGTATGCCAGACGTCGTCCAGTTTGAATATTCAACGTTGCCGCAGATTGTACTCGGCTCACAGGGTGCGCTTGAAGATCTCTCATCGTACCCGATCGCCGATTGGCAGGACTTCTACACCTCCGGCCCGTGGAGCTCAGTGAACGTGGGCGGCGGCATTTACGGCGTGCCAATGGATTCCGGCCCGATGGCCCTGTTCTACAACAAGGCGACGTTCGACAAGGCGGGTATCAGCGAGCCGCCGAAGACGTGGGACGAGTTCTATGAGGATGCGAAGAAGATTCGCGCGCTCGGCGACGATTATTACATCAGCTCCTATGCGGGCGATACCAACGATTCCAACAGTATCGTCGCGTTCTGGGCGCAGGCCGGCGCCAAGCCGTTCGCGCTTGACGATACGAACATCACTATCGACATCAAGAACAACGCGACCATCAAGAAAGTCAATGATTTCTGGCAGAAGATGCTTGATGAAGATCTGATCGCTACCAATATCTCCAGCTGGTCCGACGACTGGTTCCGCAGCTTCGCCGACGGTACGAATGCTGCAATCGTCACCGGCGGCTGGATGCCAGCCAACCTTGCTGGAAGTTCAAAGGATGCTGCCGGCGACTGGCGTGTAGCACCGACGCCGGTGTGGCCGGATTCCGACACGATCAACAGCTCGAACGGTGGCTCAACGCTCGCCTTGGTCTCCTCGTCGAAGAACAAGGAGGCTGCATGGAAGTGGCTCGAATACGTCACTCATGATGAGGAAGGCATCGCCGCCTATACGGATGCTGGTGGCTTCCCGCCGAGCAAGAGCCGCCTGCAGGATGAAGACTTCCTCAAGGGCTCCGACGAATTGTCCGCCTACTTCGGCGGTCAGGAGTACAACAAGGTGCTCGCCCAATCCGCGCTTGACGTGAAGGAAGCGTTTACCTTCCCGCCGTTCTGGGGCTTCGCAATGACCGCGTTCGGCGACTCCTTCGGCCCGACCTTCCAGGGGACTGGCAAGATCAACGACGCGCTTGCTACGTGGCAATCGAAGCTCGTTGACCATGCTACCCAGCAAGGCTTCACCGTCACGGAGAAGTAAGGCGGAGCATTAGCGACACAACAGGAACATATACACACCTGATTGCAAAACTATTGAGTGCCGGCGAGCCATATTCCCGCCGGCACTCATATGCGCGGGGCGACTTACGTAGTTTGAAGATACTGAATTCCATCGCTACGATGGTCGCAACGAGGGTGTGATCATACATAGAGGTGGTAGGGAAATCAACTTATGATCAGGAAGCGTGCAACGATAGCAGATGTGGCAGCTCGAGCCGGTGTTTCCGCGCAAACAGTGTCCAATGTTGTGCGTGGAACCGGTAACATGCGCGAAGAAACTCGGCGTAGGGTTGAGCAAACTATCCAAGAATTGGATTATCGTCCAAACCGTTCCGCGCAAACGCTCAGATCAGGTGTTACCAAAATGTTGGGCGTAGCGATTCCATATTTTGACCAGCCGTTCTGCCCAATGTTTGTGGAGTATGTAGCTCGTTTTTCGCGTGAACGTGGCTATGGACTCGTCATCAGCTTGTATGGTCGCGATATTGACTCTGCTGTGAATGAAGCGCGCAGAATCAACGCAGACGGGTGGATTATTCTCTCGGACGTGTCGCTGGAAGGTAATGATGAAGCGTTTAGCCAGGATTTTCCGATCGTACTCGCTGGCGACTGCTTAGGTGCTGGAACCGTTGACGCGGTAATGATGCCTAATGTGGAGGCTTCCGCGTATGCCACACAATGGTTGTTTGATCACGGGTGTGAGCGCGTGGGCATGATCGGCGCATCGCCGCGATTGTTTGATGAGAGCGGTCAGTTTATTCCCGGCGAATTAGATCGAGTCATGCATGCGGTGGAACGCAATGTGGACATGCGTTTTCGCGGGTACGCGCAAGCGGTAGCGCGCAATACTATGCCATTGGATGCTTCGATTGCGCTTCCGGCGGCGGCGATTACGCGGCAGGAGGGTGAGCGGCAGGCTGAGCTGCTGATTGAACGCGGTGGCCTGCCAGATGGGCTGTTTTGCGCTAATGATGCGATTGCGCTGGGCGTGCTGTCTGCACTGAATCGGCATGGTATTCGTGTGCCTGATGACGTACAAGTGATTGGCTTTGATAATACGATTGACGCGCATTACATGTCGCCTGCGCTGACGAGTATCGACCCAGATTCGCAAGAGTATGCGCGTTGGGCGGTAGAAATGCTGATTGCGCGTATCGAAGGAAACGATGAGCCGCCGGTAGTGAAAACGACGGCGTTCAGTTTGGTGGAGCGCGAGAGTACGCGTTGAGTGCGCTGATGTAGTGCGAGATGCACTATAGATACTGCCTGCTCGATGTGTGACTTCGTTTTCCTGCACTTTTATTACCCCACGATGATTGTTGCTATGCGCGGCAGTCATGTTCGGTAGAAGGGGTATTACGCGATATTGCACAGTATTGCCGGTAAGGCCGCCGAATGCGCTCTATTAAGCCATTTTGCCAGCGACATGCACTATTTGACAGCACTCTAGTTTTACGTTAAATTAAACATACCCGATGTCGTGGAGGGCGCGGGGATTGATACAGGGAAGTATCGCAGAAGGAGAACCAGATGAAGAACACCAAGAAAGCTGTGGCGTTTGTAGCGGCTTCGGCAATGCTGCTACTATCCGCTTGCGGATCCAGCCAGAACAGCAGTGACACCGGCTCTTCCGATAAGCCGGTGGAAATCACCGTTTGGGCATGGGAGAAAACCTATGAACCCGTGGTGGCTCTCTTCGAAAAGGCACACCCCAACATCAAGGTCAAGCTGGTAAACGCGGGTATGACCAGCGACCAGTACGTGGCACTCAACAACGCTCTTGCTGCCGGCTCCGGCATTCCTGACGTGGCACAGTTCGAATACACTGCACTGCAGGAGTACCAGATCAACGGCGCACTCAAGGACCTCACCGAGTTCGGTGCGGCTGATCTCAAGGACGATTACACTCCGGGCACTTGGGATTCGGTAAACCTGAACGGCGGTATTTACGGTTTGCCGATGGATTCCGGCCCGATGGCATTCTTCTACAACAAGGAAGTGTTCGACAAGGCTGGCGTGACCGAAGTGCCGACCACGTGGGACGAATACTATGAGGCTGCTAAGAAGGTGCGCGCAGCTGGCTCCTACATTGCTACCGCGCCTGACGCTGGCTTCTTCGACTCCATGATTTGGCAGGCGGGCGGTCACCCGTTCGACACGTCCGCAGACGGCGAGTCTGTGACCATCAACCTCACTGGCGATGCGGGCACTAAGAAGTTTGCTGACCTGTGGCAGAAGATGCTCTCCGAAGACTTGATCAACACTAAGGTGGCAACCTGGTCTGACGAATGGAACCGCGAGCTTGGCGACGGTTCGCTGGCTGGCCTGCTCATCGGCGCATGGATGCCGACGAACCTGGTGGCTTCCGCTCCGCAGGCTGCTGGCAAGTGGCGCGTCGCACAGATGCCGACTTGGGAAGAAGGCGGCACTGAAAACGCTGAAAACGGTGGTTCTGCACTGGCTGTGCTCGACGCTTCCGAAAAGGCTAAGGCTGCTTACGAGTTCGTCAAGTTCGAGTCCAACAACCGTGACGCTATCGCCTCCCGCGTTGGCGGCGGCGCATTCCCGTCCGACACTGGCACCCTGTCCGATGAAGAGTTCCTGGGCAAGACCACCGTCGCTGACTCCGACGGTAACGAAATCGACTACTTCGGCGGTCAGAAGTACAACGAAGTCCTCGCACAGGCAGCCAAGAACGTTATCTCCGGCTACAAGAACCTGCCGTTCGAAGTGTACGCTCGCTCCATCTTCGATGACAACGTCGCCAAGTCCTTCGATGGTTCCATCACCGTCCAGCAGGGTGTGAAGAACTGGCAGGACAAGCTCGTTGCACACGCGAAGGATCAGGGCTTCACGGTCAAGGAATCCTAAGCGAATCCTCATGTCATAATCCGATCTGCCGGCAAAGCAGTATTCGCCGGCAGTACAGGTGAGAAGGCCGTTGCCTAACGGGTGTCCATCAACGCTCGACATCAGGCAACGGCCTTTTATGTTGGAACAGTAACTGCCGAATCCGCCACGCGAGAAGGGGACACATATGACAGCTCAAGCAGCACAGCAGGCTACAGACCGACTGCTGTACGGGTGCGCTTACTATCACGAATATCTGCCAGTTGACCGGCTCGAACACGATGTAGCAATGATGAAAGCGGCGGGTATTAACGTCGTGCGCATTGCTGAATCTACGTGGGCGACTGAAGAGCCGCAGCCAGGCGAATTCGACTTCCACCATGTGGATGCTGTGCTGGACGCAATGGAAGCAGCCGGCATTTCCGTGATCATCGGCACGCCAACCTACGCGGTGCCATCCTGGCTGGTTGAACTGCATCCGGATGTGCTCGCCACCACGGCAGCCGGGCCGAATCGGTACGGCCCACGCCAGCTCATGGACATTACCAATGGGTCATATTTGTTCTATGCGGAGCGAATCATTCGCAAACTCATCGAGCATGTTGCCGGGCGCAAAGCAGTCATCGGCTACCAGCTCGACAATGAAACCAAATACTACGATTGTACTTCCGGCAGCATGCAGAAACTGTTCGTCAAGCACTTGCGCCGTCGTTTCCATGACGATCTCGACGAGCTCAACCGCGCGTACGGACTCAACTACTGGTCGAACCGCATCGAAGCATGGGAAGATTTCCCCGACGTCACCGACACAATCAACGCCTCGCTGCGCGGCGAATTCGACGCGTTCCGGCGCGCTACAGTCAGCGGTTTCTTAAGCTGGCAAGCCGGCATCATTCGCGAATACGCGCGCGACGACCAGTTCATCACCCACAACTTCGACTACGAGTGGCGCAACTTCTCCTACGGTATGCAGCCGCGCGTCGAACAATTCGAAGCCGCCGAATGCATGGACATCGCCGGCGTCGACATCTACCACCCTTCCGGCAACCATGTGCTGACCGGCCGCGAAATCGGCTTCGGTGGTGACATCGCCCGCTCGCTCAAGCGCGCGAACTATCTGGTACTGGAAACCGAAGCGCAAGGCAATATGGGCTGGCTGCCATTCCCTGGCCAGTTGCGCCTGCAAGCCTACAGTCACTTCGCCTCCGGCGCAGGGTCGGTGATGTACTGGCATTGGGATTCACTGCACAATTCGTTCGAAACATACTGGAAGGGCGTGCTATCACATGATTACGGCGATAATCGCGTCTACCAGGAAGTCTCCGGCATCGGCAACGAGCTCAAACGCCTCGGCGGGCAGCTTGCGCATCTTCGCAAACGCAACCGCGTTGCCATGCTCGTCAGCAATCGTTCGCTCACCGCGCTCACCTGCCATAGCATCACCACCGGCTGGCCCGACCCGGAAGGCTACGATAAGACCATCGGCGGCGACCCTGCTTACAACGACGTGGTGCGCTGGATGTACGACGCACTGTTTGATCTCAACGTCGAATGTGATTTCCTCGACGCTGATCAGCTACTCGACGCCGAAGTGCTGAACAGCTATCAGATGATCGTTACGCCCGCCTTGTACTGCTGCAGCGAAGCCAACATCGCGCTGCTGCGCGACTGGGTAGCGGCCGGCGGGCACCTGCTCTCGACGTTCAAATCATTCTTCTGCGATGAGAACGTGCAAGTCTGGCATGATGGTCAACCGCACGGGCTCGCCGACGTGTTCGGCATGGACTACGACGAGTTCACCACACCCGGAGCTGGCGTGGCGCTCGCGTTGCGCGGGGCGCTTGCGGCTGCTAGGGTTGCCGGCGGTGAGCTGGCAGCGCACAACGCAGCACAGAACACAGCACAGAACGCAGAGTTCGCTGCGCAATGGTTCATGGAACTACTGCGCCCGCGCGAGAGCGCCGAAACGCTCATCGGATACGATCACCCCGCGTGGGGCTCGTACGCGGCGACGGTGCGTTCGAAGTTCGGAGAAGGCAGCGCGCAGTGGATCGGCACGCGCTTGTCTGATGAGCTGACCCGCGAGGTCATCGCGGAAGCGGTGAAGCACGCCGGCTTGTGGGATTGGGCGCAGGATATCGCGTGTGACGCCGATCTACGCATCCGTCAAGGTTTTGACGCCGAAGATCGCCGACTGACTTACGTGCTCAACTATTCGGCCGAGGCCAAGACGTATGTGCTGCCGTTCGATGGCGAGATGATCGTCACGGATGCGCCCGGTGTTGTGCGCGCGGAGGAGAACGGCGACGGGGTCTCCGACGTGGACGCTGCCGTGGGTGCGGGCACCATACCTGCTGGCGAATCGCGCACCATCGCCCCGTGGGGTGTGACCGTAGTGCGCAGCGCGGCGTAAGCTGCCAATGGTAATCACGCCAACGATGGTGTGGAGCGAAGCGGCGTAGAACGAACAGGAGTATCAACGATGACAGAACTGACGTGGGGTAACAAAGCCGTGACCCTGACGATCGCCTATGACGAGGAGCATCCAGCCTGCCTTGCTGGCGTTCGCGTAAGCGGCGATGTTGCAGGGCAGGCGGTATGCGCGCAACTGCCATACCACATTCCCATGGTGGACATCATGGCATCCGGGCGCGGCACAGGCCACGCAATTTGCAACAATCGCCTAGTACAAACCAGCATTGGCGCATCATTGCGCGTGCGTGAGACGAGTCAGCTGCATGATCAGACTGGCGATCACCTCACGATCATCAGTCACGACGTTGATGAGACGCTCGAAGTCAAGCAGGAGTTTCTACTGCCCACTGACTGCGCGGTTGTGCAGGTCACGGCCACTGTCACTAACCTGTCGGAAACGCCGCTCGTACTGGAATCAGTCGTTCCGCTCGCATTATCGTTCGGCGTGCCCTCGGCTGATAGCGCGCGTGCGCTCGCAGACGGCGGCGCGCAGCCAGGCGTACACGGCTGGTCACTGCTGCAATGCCGCAACGACTGGCTTGCCGAAGGCCGTTGGACGTGGGCCGCTGTGCGTGATTTGTGCCCCGAAGTCGGGCCGAAGCTCAAACATCGCGACCAACAGGGTTCCTACAAGGTCATCGGTGACAGCACGTTCTCTACGGGTGCTTCCTCGCCGATTGGCATGTTGCGCTCCGAGGATCGCGGCATGGCGTGGATGTTCCAGATCGAACACAATGGCGCATGGATTTGGGAGATTGGCGAGGATTTGCGCGACGGATACTTCGCGCTTTCCGGCCCCGACTGGCGCCACCACGGTTGGACAAAAGTGCTGGACGCGGGGGAGTGGTTCACCAGCGTGCCGGTTTCGGTAACGTTGAGCGATTCTTTTGATGCGGCCGCAGCTGCGATGACCCACTATCGTCGTGCATTGCACGATCCGGTCAGTGACATTGCGCGCCCGAAGCTCATCTTCAACGATTACATGAACACGCTTAACGGCGACCCGACCGAAGCGAAACTCGAGCCGCTGATTCGCGGAGCTGCACAAGTCGGTGCCGAAGTATTCTGCATTGACGCCGGCTGGTATGACGATACCGGCGACTGGTGGCCGTCGGTCGGCGCTTGGGAGCCGTCCGCCACGCGATTCCCCTCCGGCTTAAAGCACACGATTGATATCATCCGCGAAAACGGCATGATTCCAGGGCTTTGGATGGAGCCCGAAGTCGTAGGCGTACTTAGCCCGGTGGCTCACGAGCTGCCTGATGACGCGTTTTTCCTGCATCGAGGCGCGCGCGTTGCGGAACAGCAGCGCTACCATCTTGACTTCCGCAATCCGCTAGTGATCGAGCATATGAACACGATCGTGGACCGGTTGATCAACGAGTACGGCATCGGATACTTCAAATTCGACTACAACATCATGCCCGGCCCTGGTACCGATGCCGGCTCTGACGGGCCTGGCGACGGCTTGCTTGAACATAATCGTGCGTATCTGCGTTGGATTCATGACCTGCACGTTCGCCACCCCGAATTGCAGTTGGAAAGCTGCTCGTCAGGCGGCATGCGCACTGATTTCGCGCAATCGCGCCGATTCGAATTACTGTCTACCTCCGATCAGGAAGATTTCCGCATCTACCCGACAATCGCGTCCGCAGCGCCGTTCACCATGCTGCCCGAACAAGCAGGCAACTGGGCATACCCAGAGCATGGCATGGATGCTGAGCGATTCGCATTCGCGCTGACGAACTCGCTGCTCGGCCACTTCTTCCTCTCTGGGTATGTGAACACGTTCGAACCGTGGCAGATCGATATGGTTGCGCGCGCGATCGCCACATACTGCGATGTAGTACGCCCGATTCAAACCGCAGCAGTACCGTTCTGGCCCACTGGGCTACCCGGCTGGCGCGACCCCGTAGTCACGTTAGGCTTGCATGGTGCTGACGCAGATGTGATTACCTTGTGGGCGCGTGGCGGCGAATCGCAACGGCTAGAATTGCGCGTGCCCGAGAGTGTGCAGTGCAAGGCGTACGGCGACGATGCTCGGTCTAATGCGCAACTACTGTTCCCGGTGTTCGGGGATGGCGACGATACCGCAGGAGCGGGCAGTGGTGTGGCGACTGATGCGGATGGTGCCGTCTCGGCGGGTGCTGTGCCATCCGATAGTCGGATCGCCGATTGGCACTGGTCATGGAACGCTGATTCAGCAACGCTCACGGTCGACACGCCTGCTGGCGATCTCTCTGCCCGCACGTTCATCATTCGCTGATGCGGTCGTTGGCGTTGGAGCGATACAAGCCCGTGTCTTCACGGCTCAGCCTGACAAGGGGAGCTGAGGGAAGAAGCACGTGATTGGAAGGGTGCGGCAGCCTAGCCCCCTCGGCTGAGGGGGCTGTCGCGCGTCTAGCGCGACTGGGGGAGCGTCACCACAATCATTCCGAACAGCTCCGCTTGTCGTCTACTCGCCGATCGCCGCGCGCTGCTCAAGGAAGTCAGCGTCGGCGATCGCTCGCGCCATCGCATCGCGCATCGTCGAAAGCAGCACGCCATCACGCGTAAACGCCAACGCTTGGCATTCCAAGCCGTACGGTGAGAACCCCGTAAGCTTCACCAGCGGCTTGGTGCCAGGTTGCGCCAAATCAGCCGTCGCCTGCGCAATCGCTGTCGTCGCGGCCTCAGTCACTGCAGTCGGGTCACTGCCAGCGCGCGCAGTGAAATCCATCGTCACCAAACCCTCGTTAATCGGCGTGAGTTTCTCCAACGATGCAGTATTCAGCACCGAATTTGGAATCACCATCTCATTGCCGCTGCGCTCGCGCACCACTGTTTGCCGCCACGTAATATCCTTCACCACGCCAGTCGTACCCGCAACCGAAATCAAGTCCCCTGGCTGAATCACTTTGCCGAGCATCAAGCCGAAGCCGCTAATCACGTTTGCAACCGTGTCTTTGAGACCCAGCGACACTGCAATACCGCCAACGCCAAGCGCAGTCATCAACGTCGTCGGGTCAATACCAAACACCGGTTTGAGTACAATCGCCGCAGCCAACACCCATACCAGCACGCGCATAATGTTGATGAAAATCGACGCGCTCGGCATATCAGAACGGTCCAACACCTTACGCAGCAGGCGGCTCAACCCCTTGACGATAAGCGCTGCCGCAGCCAGCGTGACAATCAGAAAAATGATTCTGCTGGCGTTGGTTTGCAGCCATTGCAGCAGAGGTTCCATCGTGTCCACAAGTGCCTCCGTATGGTGAATATGCATCGATCAGTCTTGCTGCGCGGTGTGATTACGCGCGTTCGTGCTGATTATGAATGTCGTTTCTGAAGATACGCTTCCAATATTCCAGCATGTTTTCTTTGGACAGTGACAGGTACACGCTCATCGCCAGCACAGCCACATCCTCATTAAGCAAGTCTTCTACAGAAATACTCGCCTGCAATTCTGGCCAGCGGCGCAAAATCGCTAACATACCGCCAACGGTAAAGTCGATCATCAAATCGTTTTTTAAATCCAAATGATCAGGGTCAAGCTGCAAGTCTCTAATCAGCGTCAAGCGGCCAAAATCCTTCAACGAATCAACCAATTCGGGGGAGCTGTGCTGGCCGGCGATCAATGCCAGTCGGTCGAGCCGCTGCCGTTGTTGAGGGTTGCCTAGTAGTTCTGTACAGCGCCGCCGCCATTCGTCATCCGGGTCAAGGTCGGTAGTATCCACAGGCGGAGCAGTGGTATCTGCCACCGCGTGCATAATCGCAGAGTCAGCCAACTCCGGCAAATCAGCGAAATGATAGTAGAACGAATTGCGGTTCACCTTCGCCTCATGCACCACGTCGGTAACGGTGATTTTGCGATATTCGCGGTCGGCAAGCAGCTCCCAAAACGCGTTTTCGAGACGATCCTTCGCGGGCAGGATCTCTGAATCCCGACGTGGCCTGGGCATGGCACAGCTCCTTTCGCACGAGTTCACGCGCTGTAGCAACGATCGAGTTGCAACCGTTGCGCGCGTACAAACACATAGTAATTAGTCGCGTTGTCTATTATTCACGATGTGGTGGTCAATATCGCGCGGTTGTGCTCGCCAAGTGGTAGAAACGAACCATACGCAACGGGGAGGTTGTTCCATGATCAACGAAACATACAAGGCGATGCTCGGCGGCAAATCAGTGATTCGCACCCTGAGCGAATACGCGACCGCGCGTGGCGCTGAAATCGGCTACGACAACGTGTTCGACTACTCGCTCGGCAACCCGAGCGTGCCGTGCCCGCCCGACTTCACCAAAACCGTAATCGACATGTATGAGACCGCCGAGCCGGTCAAACTGCATGGATACAGCCCCTCGCTGGGCTTGCCAGAGGTGCGCGCGACAATCGCTGACAGCCTCAATCGCCGCTTCGGCACGCAGTACACTGCCGCACACATTTTCCCGACCACGGGTGCCGCGGGTGCACTGTCTCACGCGCTGCGTGCAGTGACCAAGCCGGGCGATGAGGTCATCACCTTCGCGCCGTACTTCCCGGAATACCAGCCGTACGTAGGCGGTACGGGCGCCTACCTGACCGTCGTGCCGGCTGATACTGACAACTTCCAAATCAACTTCGACGCGTTTGAAGCCGCGCTCGGTCCGCAGACTGCGGCAGTGCTCATCAACACGCCGAACAATCCGTCTGGCGCAGTGTATTCGGCGGCGACACTGCAGCGTCTCGCCGACCTGCTGCGCGCGCGCCAGGCTGAATATGGTCACGATATTTTCCTGATTAGCGACGAGCCGTACCGCGAAATCGTTTTCGATGGCGATGAACAGCCGTACCCGGCAAACTTCTACGACAACACGCTGACCTGCTACTCATGGTCGAAGTCGCTCAGCCTGCCGGGTGAGCGTATCGGCTATGTGGCAGTAAGCCCCACCGCTACCGACGCTGAACTGATCGTGCCGATGCTCGGCCAGATCAGCCGCGGAACCGGCCACAACTGCCCAAGTTCCACGATGCAGCTCGCCGTGGCGAAAATCATCGACGAGACGAGCGACCTGAGCGTGTATGAGACGAACATGAATCTGCTCTACGACGCGCTGACGAGCATTGGCTTCGACGTAGTGCGCCCTGGCGGCACGTTCTACATCTTCCCGAAGGCGCTCGAAGACGATGCGACCGCGTTCTGCATGAAGGCTAAGGATTATGACCTGATCCTCGTGCCGTCTGAGAGCTTCGGCGTGCCCGGCTACTTCCGCATGGCGTACTGCATTGATACGGAAAAGGTGAAGCGTTCGATTCCAGTGCTGGAGAAGTTTGCGCACGAAGTATACGGACTGTAAAGCGCGCGGCTGCATGGCGTAAGCGGGCGGAATTGCTTGCTTACGCATTGAACTGTATGGTGAGGCCTTTCGCGATCGTTGCGTGACCTGTGATTGTCATGCGACCTTCGCGGAAGGCCTTTCGCGTTCAGAAAGCATTCAGGAAACTTCCAAGAAGCCTGTCGAAAGGTTACAGACAGTCTTACCGTGCAGTGCAGAAGCCATTAGGATAGCGGCGGTTCAATGAAGTCATTCCAAACGAAAGGATGACGATCATGGACAGGAACACTTCCAACCCCGTCGCAAGCAACACTCCGGCTGGCGGCCGTCACCCACACGGTACAGCCAAGACTTCGCGCACTGCTACCGCTGTGCGCACCCCAATGATCGCAACTCGCCGACTGGTCGCCCTCACCGCCGTCATCGCGCTCGCTGGTGGCGCATGCGCTGGCGCTGGCGGCATGATGTTAGTCCGCCGCTTCGGCGCATCGAATAACGCTGGTGCTGGCCAAATGCTCACCGGCAACTTCGGCGGCGGTGCAAACACCATGAGCTACGATTACACCGGCTCCTACACTGCAGCGCTCACTGCCGATGGCAAAACGGTCACCTCGGATGGTGACACCACCGAAGCCAGTGATGCCGACCAGAACGTCGCGCTCGCACAAAACGGCGGCACGCTGACGCTTACGGGCGCCACGCTCAAAAAGTCTGGCGACTCCGATAACGCCGACAACAACAATTTCTATGGCACCAACTCGGTTTCGCTGACCGTTGGTGAAGACTCGAAAACCATTATTTCCGGCAGCAAACTAACCGCGTCGAGCTCTGGCTCCAACGGCGTATTTGCTACCGACTCGGGTACAGCGCTGGTCAATGACACAACGATTAGCACCACGTCTGATAATTCGCGCGCGCTTGATGCCACCTATTCCGGTACGATTCTCGCCGGCTCGGTTACGGCCACCACGCAGGGCGATCATAGTGCGACTGTGGCAACTGACCGCGGTGGCGGCAACGTATCCGTCACCGATTCCGAGCTGAGCACAGCTGGCTCCGGCTCGCCACTGCTCTACTCGACCGGCGACGTGCAGGTCAACAATGTGACCGGCACTGCATCCGGCAGTCAGATCGCCGGCATGGAAGGCTACAACACCATCCTCATTAATAATTCCACGCTGGAAAGCATCAACACTGGCAAAACCGGCTCCGACCCAATCGCCAACGGTGTCATCATCTACCAGTCCACCTCCGGCGACGCGGAAAGCTCCACCGGCGAACACGCCACGTTCCAAGCGAAGGATTCCACGCTCAAGTCTGCAATCACGTCCGGCTCAATGTTCTACTTCACGAACACCACCGCCGACGTAGTGCTCTCGAACACAGTGTTGGATTTCGACACCAGCAAGGCAACGCTGATCAACGCATCCGGCAACGACTCCAATAACTGGGGTTCGGCCGGTTCGAACGGGGCAACAGTAAGCTTTACTGGGCGCTCGCAGACGCTGGAAGGTGACGTGACAGCAGATACGATTTCCACGGTTGACCTGTATTTGCTCGAAGGCTCCACATGGACCGGTGCAGCATCGATTACTGAAAACGCTTCCGCTGCGAGCGGCTCGACCAGCGATGCGCCGATCACCGTGAATGTCGACGGCACGTCGAAGTGGGTGGTCACCAAGAACACTACGATTTCTGCGCTCAACGTCGCGTCCGGTGGCAAGGTTGTGGACTCGGACGGCAACACGGTGACGATTGTGGCGAATGGCAAAACCGTCGTCTCCGGCGACAGCGATGTGACGGTTACTGTCACAGGCTCCTACTCCACGACGGTTGAAGCGGGCTCTGATACGGAGCTTGCGACCGAAACCATTGATCGCAGCGATTTCGACGATCAATTCGGCACGTCGACCAGCTGGTCAATGGCCTGATGTTCTGACATTCGTAGTGTTCATCTCCTAGCTCTTCTTTATCCGACATTCCGACATTTTTTGCTCGTTATTTTTGAAAGGACTCATCATGATCGACAACAACAAGCCCAACGAAACTCCGTACAACAGTGCTCCGGCCGCTAACGAGACGGCTACGGTTCCGACTGCGCCAGCCGCGGCTGACGCGGCTGCAACGTCTGAAACGGCTGCAACGCAAGCTGTGCCGCAGTATACGCCGCAGGACACCGCGCAGCCGAGTGCACAATATGGGCAGCCGTATGCGGGCGAAGCGTACACTGGCGCGGGCCAGCAGAACGGTCAGACTCCGTATGGGCAGTATGGCAATCCGCAGTACAGTGCTACGCAGAACGGGCAGTGGGTTGGCCAGGTTCCAGTGCCGGGCGGGGCTAAAGCCAAGTCAGATCTGAAAGCTGGTCTGCCTGGTAAGACGTGGGGTCTTATCGCCGCGGTCGCGCTGGTATGCGGCCTGATTGGCGGTGTTGGCGGCGCGTTCGCCGTTAACGCACTCGGTGGTAATGAAGGCCCGAGCGGTAGCCAGCAGATGCAGATGCCTGGCGGCTCCTCTTCGGATGGCAATAGCAACAGCAACGGTAACGGCATGGGCGGCGGTATGGGCCAGCCGCCGAGCGGTGGCCAGGGCGGCAATGGCGGCCAGCAGTTCGGCGGTCAGTCTGGTCAATCCGACGGCAGCGGCTCGAGCGACGGCTCTGGCTCTTCTTCCAACGGCTCAAGCAGCTCCAACGGTTCCTCGAGCGGTTCTAGCTCAAGCGACTCGGAATCCAGCTATTCCAGCGACTCTGACGCTATCCAGATGTAACGTCTGGTCTGGCAGTGGTACTGATCGCTGACCGGGTATAGATCGGCATGTAGGCGCGTCACACCATGTGGGCGGGGTACGGCAATTACGTCGTGCCCCGCCCACATGCGTATACACTCATTCCCCCTACCATTCTTTCCTACACCACGAAAAAGGTAAGGGTAGGGAAGTGATGGCACAAATTAGCGCATAGCGGACTCTAGCCAAGTGAGTCGTTGCTTGTTAGTGTTGATGGTCGGTCGGCATTGCGAATATAAGCGCGGGACGCCGGCGGATGGGACGGGGAATGTTCGATAAACGCTTATTTCAGCTGGCTCCGGGAATAGGGCGGCTGATCGCCGCCAAAGTGGCACTGATGTGGGTGAGCCTGATCGCGAACGCCGCATTCGTTGTTGCGTTGGTCGGACTGCTTGGCACACTGCTGAAAGCCATTGACCCGAACGCTGCGGCAGCTGCGTTTGGCAGTGCATGGTTCGGCATCTTTGAAAAGCTACTTGGTCCCGCGGTTGCAGATTCCACGTCGGCATCTGTGACTGCATCCATGCCGCTCGCAGGTGATCTGCTGATGTATTTGGGCATATTCGCTGTTATCGCGATCGTGCGCCATCTGGCTGCCGTTGGCTCAAATCGACTTGGATTCGAAGCCGCTGAACGCGTGAAACTTAGCCTGCGCGAACGACTGTATCGAAAAATGCTCGCACTCGGTCCGTCGTATTCATCGCGCGTAAAAACCGCCGACGTTGTACAGTCCGCTGGCGAAGGCATTGAGCAGATTCAAAGTTTCTTCGAACAGTTCTTACCGCAACTGTTTTACGCTGTGCTCGCGCCGTTGACTTTGTTCGCAATCCTGCTGCCAGTTAACGTGCCCGCAGCCGTGGTGCTGCTGGTGTGTGCACCACTGATTGTGCTCATTGTTGGCATGGTGGCGATGAGCGCTGCTCGCGTATTCAAGAAATACTGGGGCAAATACACCGATCTGGGTGCCACGTTCCTTGATGATTTGCAAGGCCTGGAGACGCTGAAGATTTTCGACGCTGATGAGCGTGCCGCGCGCGATATGGATGTTAAGGCTGAAGAATTCCGCGTGATGACCATGCGCGTGCTGCAAATCCAGCTGCGCTCCCTGACTGCGATGGACGCGGTAGCGTATGGTGGCGCGGCGGCTGGTATTGGCATGGCTGCTTGGCAGTATGCTTCCGGTTCGCTCACGCTCGCTGGCGGACTGGTGATCGTACTGCTTTCGGCTGATTTCTTCATTCCACTGCGTCAACTCGGCTCGTTCTTCCACGTGGCGATGAACGGTATGACGTCAACTAAACGTATTTTCGCACTATTGGATGCTCCCGAGCCGAAGCACGGTGATGTTGATGTGGCGGCCGATTCGCAGTTCGCGGTCGCCTTCGAACGAGTCGGATACTCGTACCGCAAGGACAATAAGAACAGCAGTGACGATGCTACCGCAGAAGCAACAGCATCAAGTAGTGCAGCGCTTACCGACGTCTCCTTTATGGCAAACCCGGGCCAGCTCACTGCGATTGTTGGCGTCTCCGGTTCTGGCAAATCAACTGCGGCGGCTATTGTCGCCGGCACATTGCCCGATTACACCGGTTCTGCTGCCCTGCTTGACGTTCATGGCAAACATGAACTGCACAATATTGCTGCACAATCATTGACTCGCGCAGTAACGTTAGTTTCTGCCCGGTCGCATTTGTTTGCTGGAACATTGCGTGACAACTTGCTGATGGCTCAGCCTGACGCAAACGATGAACAACTGTGGAATGCGCTACGCGATGCTCGTATTGATGATTTTGTGCGCGCACAATCCGCAGGACTCGATATGACGATTGAACCGGATGCGGCAAATCTCTCCGGTGGTCAGCGTCAACGCATTGCTATCGCGCGCGCATTGCTGCATGACAGTGCCATCTACGTGTTTGATGAAGCGACGAGTAGCGTTGACGTTGAAAGCGAAGCACGCATCTTGGCAACAATTCATGAGCTGGCCAAGCACAAAACTGTGCTGATGATTACGCATCGCATGGCAAACGCTGTCAATGCTGACATGATCCTCGTGTTCAGTCACGGTGAGGTCGTGGAAGCAGGCAAGCATAAAGGCCTCATGGCTGCAGACGGCGAATATGCGCGCATGTTCCGCGCTCAGCAGGATGTTGAAAGCGTTGGTCGCCGTCAGAACGCTGATACTGCCAGTATTGCGGTGACGAGCAGCAAGCCTGCGCATGACAACGCTTCCGCAGATGATAACGATTCTGCGAATGAATACGTTTCCGATAATGACCACGTAGTCATTGCGGATGACACTGCTACTGCCGCTACCGCACAGTACCGCCTGATTCCACGCATGCTGCGTGAAGCAGCACCGCTTACCCGCTTCATGATCGCCGCCTGCACGTTTGGCACTATCGGCCATCTTGCGGCTACATTCTTACCCGTGTTCGGCGTCTTTGCACTCCTTGCGCTCGCCGGTCACACCGTATGGGGCATGGGTGTTGCGCCAGCCGTTATTGGCATGGTTATCTGCGCGCTATTGCGTGGCGTGATGCGCTACGCCGAACAATTTATGAACCACAACGTGGCTTTCCGCTTGTTGGCTTTGTTCCGTTCCAAGGCATTCGCTGCACTACGTCGACTTGCTCCGGCCAAGCTTGATGGCAAAGGCAAGGGTGATCTTATTGCGTTGATTACCACTGACGTGGAGATGCTTGAGATTTTCTTCGCGCACACGATTTCGCCCGTTGTTATTGCGGTAACCACCACGGTAATCTATGCGATTGCGCTGCTTATGCTCAATCCGTGGATGGCTGTAGTGCTTATCACCGCGCATGTGACGGTCGGCGTTGTTCTGCCGGCGTTGTTCGCTCATGCAGTGCACGGTATTGGGCCGAAGCTGCGTAAGGATTCCGCTGCGCTGGATGATCAAATGCTCGATGGTATGCGCGGTATTGGCGAGATCATCCGATTCGGATGTGGTGAGGAGCGTGTGACGGATATCGTGACGCGCACCAAGCAATTGTGGGCACAGCGCGCACGTCTCAGCCGTATTAATGGTCGCTTCGCAGGTCTTGGCATCATTGTTGTGCTTGCTTTCACAGCCGTCGCAGCGCTTGTTGCGTTCACTGGCATGGATGGTCATATTGCACAGTCGGTAGCTGCTGTGGTATTGATCGCCAGCTCGTTCGGCCCCACCCTAGCGTTGAGCGCCCTACCAGCAAGCCTGACGAATACGTTCGCTGCTGCGCGTCGTCTCTTCGCGCTTATGGACGAATCGCCAGCAGTTGTAGAACGCGGCACTGAGCAGCCTGCATATACTGGCATGGCGCTCGATCATGTATCGTTTGCATACCCTGCAAACGATAGCGGTACTGAAACCGTTGACACTCGTGAAACCGTATCCACGCCAGTGCTGCATGACTATTCGCTGACCATACCGCGATCCGGCGTTCTTGGCGTGCAAGGACCATCTGGCCGAGGAAAGTCAACAATGCTCAAGCTGCTCATGCGATATTGGGATCCGCGATCCGGCAGCGTCACGTTCTCTGACCGCCCGCTACCAGCCATCGACGCACAGTATCGCCGCCGCGTACAGACGATGATGAACCAGGAAACAGCATTGTTCGACGGTACCATCCGCGATAATCTGCTCATCGCACTGCCTGATGGCGGGGCTGGTATCGCCAAGGAATCGCTAGACAGCCAGCTACGCGACGCGTGCCGCAAAGCCTCGGTGCTTGATCTTATCGAATCGCTTCCGGCAGGTTTCGATACTCCTGTTGGCGAGCTGGGCGATCGACTCTCCGAAGGCGAACGTCAGCGCATTGGGCTAGCGCGCGTATTCCTGCGCAACGCTGATCTCGTCCTCTTCGACGAGCCAACGAGCCGCTTGGATGCGCTCAACGAGGCCGTAATCCTGCAATCAATCAACACACTGGCCCGCGAAAAAGACAACGCTATCATGCTGGTATCTCACCGCGAATCAGCAATGCGTATCGCCGATCAAGTGATCACCGTCTGACGCTCAACAAGACGGTAATGCGCAAGAAGGGCGTTTCCTCAAGAATGCTTGAGGAAACGCCCTTCTTGCTACTTGCTTGCAATTGCAACTGTATGCATTGCGCAGATCAGTAAATATGCACCTGCACACCGGAAGGAAGCTGCTCATACAGCCACTTCGCATCTGGAATGCTCAAACGCACGCAACCGTGCGATGCCGGATGACCCAGCTTATTGGCTTCAGAAACAATATAGTTACCGTTCGCGTCGGTAGGCACTGAATGGAACAGGTACACGCCCCAATCCTTCCAGGAAACCCAGTAGTTTGCGCCCATGCCTTCGCTCGGGTTATAGAAGTTCATGCCACGATTCTGCACGTGGAAAATGCCGCGCGGCGTAGTGTTATTCGTGCCAGTCGAAGCGATCATCGTATAAATCGTGTTCGAACCACTCTTGACATACACGCGTTGCGCGCCAAGCGACACTTCGATATTGAGCCCCGGCACGTTCGCCAACGACGGGTAAGCACCTTCAGATGGGCGCATCCACTGAGGCTGAGGAGCAGCCTTGCCGCCGCCAATGCCATACCACGCTACGCCTTCATCGCGCCAACCTTGGCTGGTCAGCATCGAAACTTCGTTACCGTTCAGGGTGTAGTTATGCGAGCCAGTGCGCGCTTTCGGATTGTACTGGCGGTACAGCGGGAAGCTGCGGTTCGTATCGGACGAATACCAGCCGATACCCTCATTGCGCCAACCTTGGCCGACAAGCGCGTCGCGCTCGTTCGTGTCGATCGTATAGTGATGGTCGCCGCCGTTCGGATTGTACAAACGCCACACCGGCGTATTCGAATGCTGCGGGGCCACCCAACCAATGCCCTCGTAAATCCAACCGGCGTTCACCAACGAGTTCTTCTCATTACCGTCGCCGGTGTAGAAGTGCTCGCCGCTGCTCATGTTGTACAAACGGTACATGTCAATGCGCGCGCCGCTATCGTCTGCTCGCGCTTCATTCGCTGGCACAATAGCCAGCATTGCTGCAAGAGCAAACAGTACGGCAATGATTGCTGCCATAGTGCCGCGCACGCTATGCGATATGCGCGCAAACCAGTCATAAGAATTCATCTGCATCCCCTCTTTCTCACCTGCTCCCAGTGTAGTTCGTGTTCACGATTGTGTGCATAACCGGCTGATTGCCATACCCCCTATAATAGCTGTAGGTGAACCGATTATGCACACAATCAGTGTTTGCGCGGGCGTTACTTTTTGCGCGGAGTGTAGATGACGGTGTCAATGAGATTCTGGTAATGCTTGATGATCTGCGCACGGCGGGTCTTCAAGCTCGCGGTGAGCATGCCGTTATCCTGCGTGAACTCATCGGGCAGAATCTCAAACTTGCGGATCGACTCTGCGCGCGAGACTCCCTCGTTCGCTTGGTTGATGGCGCGCTCGACCTCCGCGTGCACGATCGGATTCTTCGCCAACGCGGCTAGATCAGGTTCGGCCTGCGCGCCCTGCGAGACCAGCCACGCGTTCGCATCCGCCAAGTCCAGCGTGACCAACGCTGCCACGAACGGCTTACGATCGCCGATTACCAGGCACTGGTTGACCACCGGCGAGGTCATGACTGCAGCCTCCAGCAGACCGGGGGAGACGTTCTTGCCGCCAGCGGTGATGATCAGATCCTTCTTGCGGCCGGTGATCGAAATGAAACCGTCTTCGGAGATATCGCCCAGATCGCCGGTGTGCAGCCAGCCGTCAACGATCTGTTCGGCGGTCACTTCCGGATTGTTGTGATAGCCGCGGCACACAAGATGCCCGCGCACGCACAGCTCGCCATCGTCCGCAATGCCAGCCGTCACGCCGCTCATTGGCATGCCGATCGTGCCGATGCGATTGTTCTCCGGCAGGCTCACGCACACGGGGCCGCAGGTTTCGGTCATGCCATAGCCCTCGAGCAGCGGCATGCCAATGCCATTGAAGAAGTGCGACAGGTCAGCATCCATCGGCGCGCCACCGGTGATTGCAAAATCAGCGTTCGGGCCGAAAATCGTACGAATCTTGCGATACACCACGCGCTCATAGAACGCGTGCGCCACACGCTTATTCCACGCCAGCTTCTCGCCAGCCTGCTCAGCCTTCGACCATTCGCGCGCCACGTCAGCCGCACGCAGGAACATCTTGCCCGCGAGTCCCTTGCCAGCACGCTGCGAAGCGGCGTTATACACCTTCTCGAACACGCGCGGCACAGCCAACAGCAGCGTCGGGCCAAAGGATTCGAAGTCCTTCACAATCGTTTTCATATTTGAGCTCAAACCGAGCGTCAATGTGCCGCAGAAACTCAGCAGTTCCATGAAGCGCGCGAACACGTGGCTCAATGGCAGGAACAGTAGCAGTCGGCGATCCGGCCAAGCGCACGCGCGCGGCATGTATTGCATGGCGGAAAGGCACAAGAACGCAAGATTGCGGTGCGTCAGCTCTACGCCCTTCGGAGTGCCGGTAGAACCAGACGTGTACACGATGGTGGCCAGATCATCGCCATGCGCTTCAGCTTTGCGCGCCCAGAACGTCTCGTCGCTCACGTCCTTGCCATAGGCTTTGAGCGTATCGAGCGCGCCCGCTTCGATCATGAATACGTTACGCAGTGTAGGCACTTCGTTGCGAATGGATTCGACTTTATCGCGCTGATCATCATCCTCAGCGAACGCAATGGTGACCTGCGAATCGTTGAAAATCCACTTCACCTGCGCGTCAGAATTCGTCTCATACACCGGCACTGTCAGCGCGCCCACTGACATAATCGCCATATCGAGCGCAGTCCACTCCCAGCGGGTATGTGACACGATGGAAACGGCGTCGCCCTTCTCAACGCCCAGGCCAATCAGGCCTTTGCCTAGAGCGATTACTAGATCGCGGAACTCCTCAGCTGAGAACGAACGCCAAACGTCTTTGCCGTTCTCATCAGTGTCCTTGTATTCAACGGTGGAGCCTTGCGGGTCGCGGTGTGCGCGGCGGTCGAGAAAATCAAACAGATTGATATCGTCGTCAATGGGTTCCTTGAGCGGGTTTGTGAACTCTTTGACGATGGTAGTGGAATTTACTGTCATACTTCCTCAATACTCGCAACACGGTACAAAAACGGGGGCAATGTTGTGTTGTGTTTACAGGCCGCGGTGTTTGAGATCGGCGACGATCTGCACGTAGAATTCGCGCACGTCGAAGCCGGGGATGTTTTCTCGGTTGAGATCGATCATGTCGGCGTGTGAAATACCGCGTTTGCCGCTTGGCTCCAGCCAAGTGAACCGTTCGCCCCATGGGAACGAGGGTTGCGCGACGAGCCCATCATTGGGGCCATCGAACCATTTGACCAATGGATACGTGAAGTTGAGCGGGAACTTGCCGGTAGTCGCATGCGCGAGACGCGAACCGACGCTTTGGCACAGGATGTCAGCGAATGGGCTGCGTGCGGGCGCTGTGGGAGATTGCGTGGCGGATTGTTCGCGAGAAGATGGGACAGTGGCCGAAGCGGCGATGGTTGAAGTGGCGGCGGTCGAAGCGCCAGCAGCCGAAACGGCGGCGGTTGAAGTGGCGGCGGTTGAAGTAACGGATCCGCCACGAGCTGACTCGCGATCGATATCGCCTACTGCGACCCGCGCGCCCGTGTCCAATAGCACTGCATCGCCGATTTCGTCGTTCAATCGCGCACAACCTGCCTGCGTAAGATCATGCACTGCTGCCATGAAATCAGGATGTGCGTCTCCCAGACGCGCGGCTGCCGCATTATAGGTAGCCTCCACGCGGCGCTGTGCGGCGATCGGAATATGCTCCAGTAGGTAGTCAGCAAACCCGCACCCGCGATGCGGCGTATTAATCGTCGTCAACGAAGCCACCCAACGCGCGGCACCACAGCGGGCGATCGCATAACGCATATCCAAACCGCCCTTCGAATGAGCGATCACGTTCACCTTGCTGCAGCCAGTGCGCTCAACGATTTGCCGAATACGCTCGGTCAACTCAGCCGCGCTATCCGGCACCGATGCTGCCGACTGATGCTCGCCGTAAAACACCACGGCGCCGTTGTGCTGCAATTCCGCCGGAATGCGCCCCCAATAGTTCAACGCCTTCGTATCGCGGAAAAACACGCCGTGCACCAGCAGTATCGGGTACTGCGTGGCGCATACGCGCTCGCCAGCGCGCGCCGCGTCGAGCCGCAATTTTGCCGATTCAAAACGTACTTCGGCGTCGACCGTACGAATGATCAGATGCAATGCGATGAGATTGGCGATCGGAATCCAGCCGCACAGCAATCCGATCACGCGGATTTTGATGCCCAATTGCACCGAAGTGAGATATACGGCGATGATACCGATCCAGAAGATGATCGATTCAAGTGCGATCACGCCGATCAGCGCGCCCGTCCACAGCGGCCACGAATGGGGGAGCAGGGTGAAGGCGCTCGCGACCAATGCCACGGTGGCGATCAGCGTTGTCCACCAGAAGATGTGAAGCATGATCACGCCGAACCGGCAAACGGCTATGCGATGCGCTGTCATGATGCCCCCGATCAATTGACCTGCGCGTTTCTGCTACCTTTCAGTCTAGATGCTCGGCGGGGTACATGCATCCGTAGGGGGCGTTCGGATGCGCAGTCCTGTCAGAGTGGAATGTGATCACAAACCGCCTTATGGCAGCTGCAGCGGCTCGCTCTCCTCGCTCGGATGCGCTTTGCGCCACCAACGCTGGCCAAAGTACGCGGCATAACACACCACAATAAACACCAACTCCGCGCCCAGCGCGAACCGCTGCTCCTTATCGAAAAACACCAGCAGGAACGACGCCGTGCACAGAATGAACGCCGCCCACGAAGTGTACGGGTAGCCAGGCGTGCGGTATTTGAGTTCGTCAGCACTGTGGCCTGAAGCGAGCCAACGGCGGCGGAAAACAATCTGGCAGTAAGCGATCGCAATCCACACCACCACGGCCGAGAGCCCCGACAGTGCAACCAGCACCAGGTACACGGTCGAAGCGGCGATCACAGAGCTCAGCAACGCGAGCAGGCCGCCAGCCATTGCCGCACACAACGCCAGCATCGGCACGCCGCGGCGGTTCGTCTTAGCAAACCAGCGCGGAATCATGCCCTCGTTACCCATCGACCACACCATGCGCGTGGACGCATACAGGCCAGAATTTGAGGCGGAAAGCACGGCGGTAAGCACCACAAAGTTCATAATGTCCGCCGCGTACGGAATGCCGATCGAATTAAACACGAGCACGAATGGGCTTTCGCCCACGCCGGCTTGGCGCCACGGAATCAGTGCGCACATCACTACAATCGAGCCGATGAAAAACAGCACCAAACGCCACAGTGTCGTATGAATTGCCTTCGGTACAGCGGTTTCTGGGTCGCGCGTCTCACCGGCAGTGACGCCGATCAGCTCGGTGCCAGAGAATGCGAAATTGACCGTCAAAATCGTTGCGAACACTGGCATGAAACCGTTCGGGAAAATACCATCTTTGGTCAGATTGCCGAACAGCGGCGCATGATCGTAACCAGCCATTGGCAGAATACCGAAGATCGCCAGCAAACCGATGCCAATAAAAGCGCAAATTGCGAACACTTTAATCGAAGCAAACCAGAATTCGGCTTCAGCAAAAAACCGAACTGACAGTGCATTGAGCGTAAAAATCAGCACAATACAGGCCGCTGACCATATCCAAGTGGGCGTATGCGGGAACCAGCGTTGCATCAGCAAGCCCGCGGCTGTGAATTCGGAGCCGAGCGCAACCGTCCACGTAAGCCAATATTGGATAGCGATGACGAAGCCAGTGCCGGGGCCAATGAACTGTTCCGCATACACGTGGAATGAGCCGGTAACCGGCATTGCTACCGACAGTTCGCCCAGCGTGAGCATGACCAAATACACGATGACTGCGCCGATCGCGTACGCGAGAATGGTGCCGATCGGGCCCGCTTGCTGAATGGTGTAGCCGGAGCTTAAAAACAGGCCGGTGCCGATCACGCCGCCGAGTGAGATCATCTGCAAATGGCGCGATTCCATACCGCGCCGAAGATTCGTGTGCAGCGCATGCTTGGTGTGACTGCGGTCGGCGTGCTCCTGCTGTGCAGCGGATTCTTGCCGTGCAGTGGGTTCCGGCTGTGCGGATGGTTGCGCAGACGATTGGTCAGACGGCGACAACGTCGTATTAGTGTCGGATTGGCTCATGTTCTCTCCGGGCTCTCTGAAGTGGTCGTTGCGAGGCGGATCGCAGCGTGCATATGGGCGTGGATCCGTGTGGCGCGCCTTCGCGACGGCCCGAAACAGTATACGGCAAGCCGCACCCCGGCCGATGGTGGTGCGCAAGAGAGCGGGAAAGAGCAGAAGACGGAGCGGAACATGCTGGGGTGATTGCGTTTGACGGCATGATGATGGCAGTAGGAGCTGTGCTACGACAGCGTGCGTGTTACGTTGCTGTGATGTCGTCGTGATCGCGCGCGATTACAGTGAGCACATGGCTTTGCATGGTGTATATGACAATGTGATTTTTGATTTTTGCGATGTGCTGCTCGACTGGCAGCCGCGCGCTGCTGTTGAGGGCGTGTGCGCGCCAGACGTACTCGATCGATTATTTGACTACGATGACCCGTACGGATTTTGGCATTACGACGAATTGTCTGATTTGGGGTGGAGCGAGGAGCGCATACTCGCTGATTATGCTGCCCATCATGCTGTATCTGATTCAGCACTCACGTCAACGCCTGAAGTACAGGCATTCCGCACGTATTTTGAGCGTCAACGATTAGCGCTTGTTGGCATGATTCCCGGCATGGATGCGCTCTTGCAAGAATTGAACGCGGCTGGCGTGCAGTGCTGGGGATTAACGAATTTTACAGTGAAATATGTGGACGCCGCCCGCGAACTCTTTGCGCCACTTGGCGTGCTGCGCGATGTGGTCGTCTCCAGTGCTGAACGTATTCATAAGCCGGATCCGGAAATTTACCGTCGCGCGGTATCTCGTTTCGATATTGACCCGTCTCATGCCGCATTCGTTGACGATAAACAGCGCAATGCTGATGCTGCAGCTGCTGCAGTGCCAGGCTTGACTGGGATCCAATTCACTGGCGCTAGTGCGCTGCGATCTGCACTATTGCGCGAAGACTAAGCCCTGTATTGTGCTGTGCGGCGTTGCAGTGCTGCGGGTGTACGCAACACAGCACAAATACGAATCGGCCGATTGCATAACCAGCAAGCGCTCACGCATGCCAATCACACCATCGACCGATATACACATTCTGATCGAAATCAGGCAGCGAGCTCCTCAGCCTTGTCCGCTGCGCCGTCGGCGGTCTGAGCCGTCGGCATCGGCGTCTTATCACCGTTGTGGTGGTACTGGAACGCCAGCTCCGCCAAGTGCACGCCGTGGGTAAGGAACTCGTGCGTGCGGCACACGTAATCGTTCTCGCGGCCCAGCTTAGCGATGTAGCCGTTGATGTAATCGACCTCGGTCTTACGGCCGCGGCTCATATCCTGGTACATCGACGGGTAGTGCAGCGGGTTGCCAATGCGGCTCACATAATCGACCGACTCGAGCTCCTCGGCGCGCGTGTTGATCAGCTTGATGCCGGCGCGATCGCACGCATCGTACGCCTCGTTGATCAGCTGCATGGCCATATCGTGGGCGCCCGGGTAGCTGATGAACTGCCCCATCGTGATCTGGTACATCGTGCACAGCGTGTTCACTACAGAGTTGAACACGATCTTCGCCATGCACATGCCCTTGAAGTCGTCCGAGATCTCCGGGTTCAGGTTGGCCTGCTTGAAGTCCTTGAAAATAGCCTTTTCGATATCGGTGATCTTGTTGGTCATTGCGCACATGTGCATTGTGCCGGCGCCGGACTTACCGATGAAGTCCACGTCACCCGGGCCGTTCAGCACGGTGGCAACGAGCGCAGTGCCGCCGTAAATGCGGTCCTCACTGAAGTACTGGGCGATCTTCTCGAAGTGGCCCCAGCCGTTCATCGCGCTGAATGCGACCTGATGGTCCTTGAACAGGTGAGCGCAGCGCTTGAGCATCTCCTCGAGCTGCATCTGCTTCATGAAGATGATCCACACGTCCGGGTCGCCGTCGTAATCCTCCGGCGTGTACAGGTTGATCGGGATGAGTTGGCGGTTCTCATGGTCGCGGCTGACATACACGCCGCCCTGCTCGCGAATCTTGTCGATATTCGGCTGCCAAGCGTCGATAAAGTCCACGTGCGCGTTGGTGTGTTCCTGTAGCAAAATGCCGTAACGCAGGCCCATTGCGCCTGCGCCGATCACGGTGTATTTCATGATTGTTCCTTGATGGATTGATGCGATGTGTCGATCTTTATGCCGTATGCGATGACCGATGTGTTTCGGCGATGTTCGCGAGACGGCTTCACGGTGAACGCGCATCGTCGGTCTTGTGGATCGTGGGCGATCACTGTGCTGTTGGCACCACACCGTAGCACTGTGCGTTGTCTTTATGCCAGTGTTGCTGCCGGGTGGTCACATGGTGGTTGTGTTGATGTCCGCGATATGGTCACATGTCCGTATTGTGCTGCTGTGATGGTGTGTGACAGGGGAATCTTCCGCATGAATAGCATGTGGCTCAGTGCTAGAATGATAACGCAAACATGCTTGTGATTATTGGGATTTGCGGATATGTAGAAAGGTGTATTGGCATGAGTGAACTCACCAATGCTGAGCGGCGCACGGCACAGCTGCCGTACCACTACGACGACCCGAACATCATGGACGGCCAGCTCGAATATCAGGAAAAACTGTGGGAGTTCAACCAGACGCACCCGACCGATACGGCCGGTAAACAGAAGCTCCTCAAAGAAATGTTCGCCGAGATCGGCGAGGGGTGTCACGTCGAGACGCCCGCCCACGCGAACTGGGGATTCCATCATGTGCACATGGGCAAAGGCATCTACTGCAACGTGAACTTCACTTGTGTTGACGACGCTGACATCACTATCGGTGACTATTGCATGTTCGGTCCGAACGTGGTCATCGCCACCGCCGGCCACCCGGTCCTGCCGATCTTGCGCGAGCATCACTACACGTACTGCATTCCGGTCACGATCGGCCGCAACGTGTGGGTCGGCGCGAACGTCACCATCCTGCCGGGGGTCACCATCGGCGACAACTGCGTGATCGGCGCCGGCTCGGTCGTCAGCCACGACATCCCTGCGAACACGGTCGCCTACGGCGTGCCGTGCAAGGCCGTGCGCGAAATCGGCGAAAAAGACCGCGAATTCTTCTACAAAAACCGTCGCCTCGACGTGTGGGAGTAAGCGACGTGGGGGAGTAAGTGCTGAATGGATTGAGCCCCGAGCAGCGTCCGGTTGCACTTCTTGGCATTCTCTCCATTAGTTCGCTTCTGCAAAGGCTTTTGCGTCATGCGCGACTTGACTTCTCGATACGTGGGAATATGGAACCCGAAAACGATTCTGCATATAAGGAAGATTGAGAATGATGATAGAAACTCAGCGTCTCACGATGCGCCCGTTCGCGCTTGACGACGAGGATATCATTGCCGCGCTATACGGAGATCCCGAGATCATGACGTATATGCCGTGCGGTCGTTTGACGGATGAGGAGATTCGCGATCATGTGCGGCAAGTGGTGTCCGATTGGGACGTGCGGCCGCAGGTGAATTATGAGATGGCGGTGATCGCGAAATCCGATTCGCGAAAAATCGGACGGGCGCGAATCCACATGGATTATGAGAACGATACCGCGATGCTCGGGTGGCTGCTCGTGCGGCCTGAGTGGGGTAAGGGCTATGCCACAGAAATCACCAAATTGCTGCTCGAATATTGCTTTGACGTAATGCAGGTTCACCGCGTGTGCGCGCTTTGCCATCCGAACAATATCGGATCATGGAAGGTGATGGAGAAATGCGGGTTTCGCCGGGAGGCTCATTACGTCCAGAAGGTGAAATATGTGGGTGACGCCGGAACGCATTGGGAAGATGAGTTGGAATACGCGATGCTGAACGAAGAGTTTCAGCGAATGTGGCCTAGAGTTTAATCTAACGCAAATCGAATCGCGTATGCCTTACGGGCGCGAACGTTCCGCTGCTGGGGAAACGGAGCGGAACTACTGTTGGGAGTATGGTTTCCCAGCAGATGCTTCCTCAGCAGACGTTGTTTCATGGCAAGGCGCAGGCATACGCCGATGCGCGCCCCGATTATCCCGGCGCGGCGATCGCGTACATTGGTTCGTTGATCCCGGACGGTTCGGTAATTGCTGATATCGGTGCGGGAACCGGCAAATTCACCGTGCCGATCGCGCGATACGGGCTCGAACATAGTTGCTCGGTGTGCGCGGTCGAACCGGATGCGGACATGCGTGGTGTTCTACTTGACGCGGCGCGTCCGTATGCGAACATCACGGTCGCGACCGGTACGGCCGAGCATACGACCTTGCCAGATCGCAGCGTCGACGCGATTGTGTGCGCGCAGGCATTGCATTGGTTCGACCATGACGCGTTTCTCGCCGAATGCCGGCGCATCAGCCGCGGTGAACGATTCCTGCTGGTTTCGATCTATAACGCCACATCGTTCGACTCGGCGATGACTATCGGTGCTGGCGGCGAGGCTGCTGCTGGTGGTGCTGACGGCGGCACGGCGGCATCGTCAACGGACGCGCTGAGCCAGGATATTGGTGTCAGCGGTCGGCATTTCCGTGAGACGACGGCCGAGTTCTTCGACCATCCCGCAATCCGCCGATTCCCGAACCCGATTCATTACACGCGCGACTCTTGGCGTGCCTACATGGACTCCCATTCGCACAGTCCACTGCCCTCGGACCCTGCATATCCAGCGTTCCGCGCGCGGGTCGACGCAATCTTCGATGCCCGCGCCGACGGCGGCATCATGACCGACGACAACATCACCATGATCGCCAGCGAATGGCTATCTACGGAATGAACAGAATGATAGGGCTACCGATTTAATTGGTTGACGCTATCAAGCGACCTTGGTCGGGTCTTTTTGGAGGGTGAGGAAAACTAGCGCTACGACGAGCAGGATTGCGATCGACAGCACGCCGATGCTGGCGTTGCCAGTCAGCGAGGTCGTCGTGGCCACGAGGAACGTACCCAGAATCGAAGCGGTCTTGCCGAAAATATCGTACAGGCCGTAATACTCGTTCGCGTGCTCCTTGGGAATGATCTTGCCGTAATACGAGCGCGACAGTGCCTGAATGCCACCCTGGAACATGCCCACGAGAATCGCCAAAATCCAAAACTCAGCGGCAGATTTCAGGAAGAACGCAGCGAAAAACACGATGCACATGTATGCGATTACCGCGGCGACGATCATCGGCTTGCAACCAAAACGACCCGCCAGCCGGCCATACAAAATCGCACACGGGAACGCGACGAACTGCGTCACCAGCAGTGCCACCACCAGCTGCGTTGAATCAATACCCAGCTGCGTGCCGTACGAGGTGCTCATCGAAATCACCGTGTTCACCGCATCGATGTAGAAGAAGAACGCGATCATGAACATCCACAGCGGTTTGTTCTTCACCAGCTTGTGCAGCGTGCCACTCAGTTCAGTAAACGTGCCATGAATCGCTTCACGCGTGTGTTCGCGAGTCGCGCGGTAATGCACCTGCTTGTAGCTTGTCAGCAGCGGGATCGTAAACGCTACCCACCAGATCGCCGTAATCACAAAACTTGCGCGCGTGCACGCGACCGTCGACCAGTCGAACAGTGCCGGGCCGCCAAAAATCAACGCAATGCAGGCAATAAACGGAATCGTCGAACCGACATAGCCCCAGCCGTAGCCGTGCGAGGAGACTTTATCCATACGCTCATTCGACGTTGTATCGATCAGCATCGAATCATAAAACGTTAGTGAGCCGTTCAAGCCAATCGTCGCCAGCACATACACGATCAGGAACGGCAGCCACGTGAGCGGCAACGCCATCGCGCAGCACATCACTACGCCAGTGCCAAAGAAACCAAGGAAGAACTTGACTTTCATGCCTTGCACGTCGGCAATCGAGCCAAGTAGTGGCATGAGCAGCGCAATAATCAGCGAAGCGATCGTCTGCGCATACCCCCACGCAGAAACGATATTGCCGTCCTTCGGCATCAGCGAATTCGCGTAAATCGGCACGACAGCAGTGCTGAGCAGCACGAACGCGGAATTGCCAACGTCGTAGACAATCCACTTTTTCTCGCGCGCTGTAAGCTTCGCGGTAGCGATACTCACTGCAGACGATTCTTGCGAGACGGTTGCATGTTCAGACATAGCGACTCCTGACGTTAGGTCATCCCAATCGTACGGTGCTATGCCGGACGTAGAACGCGCTCGCAAGTGAACGGCGGATGAATTTACCGTGTCTGTATACTGTGCCACGACGTGCCGTGACACAGTTCATTCGCCGAGTGTGTGGACGCGTTTCAGTCTTTGGCAGTGTCGCTGTCAGTCTCTACAAGCGCAATCGCATCCTCGTAACTTGGGCAATTCGGCACGCCATTAATGCCGTGTTGGATTGCCAGTGAGGCGGCGGCGTTGGCGATGCGCACGGCGTCGGCAAGTGACCAGCCGCGAGCTAGCATCGCGCACATAGCACCCGTATGGCATGAGCCGGCAGAGCGCGTATGCGTAGCCTTAGTGGGGAAGCCTTCGATGTGTGCGACTTCGCCGCCGGGCAGGCGCACCCACGCGCCGCGCGAACCTGCGCGAACAACCAAAGGCGCGCGCAACGTTTCGCCAAGCGAGCGGCACAGTTCGCTCATCGATTTATCAAAGCCGCCGCCAACAGTCATCGACAGTGAATCATCCACGCTCACACCAAGCCGATCAGCCAGCGTGCGCGCTTCCTGCCGGTTGCATGACCAAATCGGTCGCGCGAGTACGAGATCTTCGAGCAGATGATCACTCACCATGTGCAGCGTATTGGTCGGATTCAGCACGATGGTGTAATGACGTTGCGCTGGGTCAGCAGCAGTGCGATGTACAAACGCGTCAATGCCAGCCGCGCTGTGGTCGAGCAGTGTATTGCCGCTGATGTGTACCACCGTATCGTCGCCGGGCTCTACGCAATCGAACGTATGCTCATCGCCATGCGCTTCAACGCCGTATGTGGCAATGAACGTTTTGCGCTCGCCATCGTTGAGTACGAGGCGGAATCCGGAGTCTGCGTCAAGTCGATCTTGACCAATGTGCTCGATCTTGGATTCATCAAATGCGCGGCGGATCATGGAAGCCCACGGGCCGTTGCCGATAATGCCGGCGTGTTGAGTGGTGACACCCATGCGGCTTGATGCTTGTAGTACGCGATAGGAGCCGCCGACGGCTGGGCTGGTGTGATCGGCGACGGTAAATCCGCCGGATGTGGGCAGGCCTTCAACGTCCATCATGATATCGACCCAGACTTGACCGAGTGAGATCACGGTAGGGCTGGGTACGTTGTGCTTAGTGAACATGGTGCCGAGTGCGTTGATCATGCCGTCCTCCTTGAGTGCCGTGATCGATTGCGAAGATTATCCCCGTAATTAGTCACGTTGTACAACAAGTTTATGGGTGTCTGCTGAATGTGCAATAGGCATGGAGAATGATTGTGTGCGGTTGGTGGGGCGAATTGATGAACGGGCGAGCAGTATTAAGCAGCATTAATAAGCATTAATGAGTTGCTAGGGTGTGAGCGCGTGAATGCGAAGAGGGCGTGATAATACACGCTGAAATTGCATTGTCCTGTATTTCGCGGTATACTTGTGAAGTTGTGTGTTCAGGCATCCATGCTAGAACACGGAAAGACTTGAACATCAAGGTTTATTAAGGGAGTCCATCATGGCAGCTCGTTGTGCAGTGTGCGGCAAGGGTCCGCAGGTCGGATACACCGTTTCTCACTCGCATATCCGCAACAAGCGCAGCTTCCGCCCGAACCTGCAGCCGGTTCGTACCACCGTTGACGGCCAGAACGTGCGCGTTCGCGTGTGCGCCAAGTGCCTCAAGGCCGGCAAGGTTCAGCGCGTGGCCGCGTGAATCGCGAGATAATGCTTTAAGACCCCGCAGTCGAAAGGTTGCGGGGTCTTTTCATATTTCAATGGCCCAGATCGCGGGGTTATAGGGTAAGGGCATACGCTCCTTCCTTTAGGCCTTCTTTCCGGGCATACGGCCGTTTGAAGCCGCCAAACCGGCCGTATGCTCGGAAAAGGGTTGTGCCCGAGCATAATGTGGTGAAAAAGGGTCATGAAAACCCGTTTTTTGAGGTTTTCATGGCACCCTTTTCCCCACTTTTGGATTGTAGGGATTATGTTCCCCGCAGTGGAGTCTGGTGTCTAGATCCGGGAATCAAGTCCGGCAATCAGATCTGATAATAAGGCCCAATAATCAGCAAAGTCCGCTCGGGCCACCACAATGGGAGCCTATGAGCATTACGTTACAGACGCCGATTTCGTCATTAATGACCAATAAACGGCGCGTTGGCGCGCTCAAATCCTTGGGGATCGTGTCAATCAATGATGCGCTCACCTATTATCCTTTCCGCGTGACCGATCCCGTGCCATTGCGCGCGCTGCGTGAAGCGAAAATCGGCGAAAAAATGGCGTTCGCGGGAGTCGTACGCGATTTGCGCGCCGTGCCGATGAACGCGCGCCGCGGGTATCGACTCGAAGCAGTTGTTGACGACAGTGATTTCGCTGCAACGCGTGGCATGCCCGGTGCGGTAACGCGTCTCGTTTTCTTCTCCTACAAAAAACAGTATGTTGACTGGATGAGCATGCGGCTGCGCGTTGGTTCAACCGTAGTGGTGAGCGGAGATGCAACCGAATTCAACGGCCAAATACAATTCACTCACCCTGAGATTGTTACGGTGGCGCCGACAGCCGACGAGGTTGATGCGAACCTGCCAGGTGTGGCGCGCATGTCAGCATTGCGCTACGATGCCGACGATATAACGTCCGGACTCAAGCGCGTGAGCCGCCCGCGGCCGGTGTATCACGCGACTTCGCGTATCTCCAGTGAGCATATTCATGAGTCGATTCTGCTGTGCTTACGGGCTCTAGCAGGGGTGGATACGCTGACTACGCCTGTGATACCGGTTGCAGGCGGTGAATCGGCAGATGATGGACGCGTTGACGTAGAGGCGTTAGGGCTAGCGATTCCCGATATTGTGCCGGAAGCAGTGCGCAGTGCGAAGGGCCTCATGCATCGTGCTGCTGCATTTGCGGCCATCCATGATCCCAACGATGTGAACGATTTCAAGCGTGCGATTGAAACATTGCGGTATGAGGAAGCGTTCGTTTCGCAGACTGCGCTATTGCAAGCTCGCGGTGCTGCGCGTAAAGCAGACGCTCAGCCTTGCGAGAATACTGCCTTGCGTGACCAGTTCATTGATTCACTGCCATTTGCGCTGACTGGCGGGCAGCGTGCGGTTATTGATGATATTGCCGCTGATATGTCACGTGATTGGCCAATGCAGCGCTTGCTGCAAGGCGAAGTCGGCTCGGGTAAGACGGTTGTTGCGGTGGCAGCTATGTTGCAAGCTGTTGGTTCCGGGCATCAAGCTGTACTCGTAGCGCCTACACAAGTGTTGGCTGAACAGCATGCTGAGACCATTCGCAGCATGGTAGGGGCTTTGGACAATCGCCCGGTGCTGGCTAGCTCTATCGATGATGCTGATAACGTTGACAGTGCTGCGAACGTTATCGATAGTGACAACGCTGAACAGTCAGCTGTGCTAGTGATTCTGCTCACTGGTGGCATGAAGCTTGCCGCGCGCCGCCGTGCGCTTGCGCAAGCTGCTAGCGGTGAGCCGTGCATTATCGTTGCTACGCATGCGGCTTTCTCTAAAACATTCCAAGCGCCAAATCTCGCGCTTGCAGTAATTGACGAGCAGCATCGCTTCGGTGTGGAACAGCGTGAATCGTTGCGCGACAAGGCTGACAAAGCTCCACATGTGCTGGTGATGACCGCCACGCCAATTCCGCGCACCGCAGCAATGACTTGGTTTGGTGATCTTGACATTTCATGGCTTACCGAATTGCCTGGTGGGCGTAAGCCAATCCGCACTTTTATCGTTCCTGAAGCTGACAGCCGCACTATGGGCAGCATGTTTGCGCACATTCGTAAACGTATTGATGCGGGTGAGCGTGCATACGTTGTCTGCCCGCGTATTGACGCGGATGATGCCAATGACAACGATGCCGACGGTGACACTGAGACTACAACTGGTACTGTGAGCGCTGCTAGTGCCCGCAGCGAGAGAGCATCTGAGCTGTTTGACAGCTATGACGATGCTGAAGGTGCTACGCCTCGGCCGCCATTGCATTCGGTTGAGGAGATTCGTGCGCGTCTTGCAAGCTTGCCGCAATTCAACGGTATTGCTTTTGCAACGCTTACCGGCCGGGATGATGATGCAACCAAACAACGCGTGATGGCTGATTTTGCAGCTGGCATTACGCCGATTCTCATTGCGACAACAGTGATTGAAGTCGGTGTTGATGTGCCACAAGCCAGTTGCATTGTGATTTTTGACGCTGACCGGTATGGATTATCGCAGTTGCATCAGTTGCGTGGGCGCGTTGGCCGTGGTGGCACCAACTCGTGGGCCTTCTTGATCTCACGGGCTGAAGCTGGCTCTCCAGCTGAGCAACGGTTGCAAGTCATTCAAGGCACACTAGACGGTGCGCAAATTGCTGAGGCTGATTTGGAATTCCGTGGTGCTGGCGATGTGTTGGGAGATGCACAATCGGGCGGTAAATCCAGTCTGAAACTGCTGCGCGTGGTTAAGGACGCGAAGATGATCGCCGATGCTCGCGAACGCGCTGAAGCGCTACTGGCTGAAGATCCGACTCTGGCTGATCATGTGCAACTTGCTGGCGCTGTACTCGACTTCACCCGAGGCAACGAATCCTTCTTAACCTCATCATGATCAATAGTGTGCATATGCGGATCATTACGATACCCCCTAAGGGCTGTACGTGGTCCGCATATGCACACTATCGAAGTAGAGTGGTGTGTATGCGCGTTATTTCTGGACGATTTAAAGGTGTGGCGTTAACTACGCCGAAAGCTGGCACTCGGCCGACAACCGACCGTACCAAAGAAGCGATTTTTTCCCACCTGGACTCGTGGGGAGTGCTAGATGATGCGCGCGTACTTGATTTGTTTGCCGGCACGGGAGCGCTTGGCGTTGAAGCATTGAGTCGTGGCGCACGCGAATTAGTCGCCGTTGAATCATCGGCGTCGGCCGCGGCACTCATCGCGAAGACGCTTACGGCGTTGAAGCATCACCGTTCGTGGGAATCTGATATGTCTGCGCGCGTCTTTAAAGCGCGTGCAGAGCAGTATGCGGCCCGAGCAGCAGGCCAACCGTTTGATGTGATTGTTATCGACCCGCCATACGCATTCGCTACTGATGACTGCAACCAGTTGCTCACTGATCTAGTAGCCAACGGTATTGCCGGCACTGACACCGTAATCATGCTGGAACGTTCTGCACGTTCTGATGATCCAACGCCGCCTGCCGGATGGGAGATTACTGAACATCGCGACTATGGTGAAACTGCGGTGTTTTATATCGAGGCCGAGCGGACAAATTCCGACGAAGAGACGGATGCGTAGCGGCTCTACGTCAGCAATACTGACAATGTAATTATTGTGCTGGCCGATCGTGTACGTGCGTGATCGGTCAGCACTGAGTTGTTGGGTTTGATTGTCAGATTTTGCGCGGATGAGCGCCGGAAACTTCCCAACCGAGAGCCATGAGTACTTTGCGATCGGCTTTGTCGAGTTTGCGGCAATCAAGCTGTGCAATAAGATCTGGGCGAATGTCGTTGGTGCGCGTAAGCGCTTCGTCTCGGCGGTAACGATCGACTTTGCCATGATCTCCGCTGATGAGTACTGGTGGAACACTAATACCGCGCCATGTGGCTGGCTTGGTGTACTGATGATGTTCCAGTAGCGCGTTTTCGCCGGTGTATGATTCTTCGACGATGGAGTCGGCGTTCCCCATGAATCCGGGCAGTAGTCGCGTAATTGCTTCCAACATCACTGATACAGCGACTTCGCCACCGTTGAGCACATAATCGCCGATTGAATATTCGCGTACGTCAATGCCTTGCGCGCGGTAATACTCGGGGATGCGCGCGTCATAACCCTCGTAGCGGCCGCATCCGAACAGCAGATGATTGGCATGACTCAGTTCGGTTGCATCGCGCTGAGTAAACAGGGGAGCGGACGGGTTTGGGAAGATAAGCACTGGGCGCGAGCTGGTTGTATTGGTCTCAGCGCTGGCAGCATCGCTATCGTTGTCAGTAGTGGCATCGTTGTCAGTGATGACAACGGTATCGTCTACTGCGCTGTTATCCTCAGCGGTATCGTTGTCAATAATCTGCGGTTCTAATCCCAGCAAATCATCCAAGCATTCGGCCCACACTTCAGGTTTCATTACCATGCCGGCACCGCCGCCAACCGGCGTATCATCTACGGAGTGATGCACGTCATGCGTCCAATCGCGCAAATTATGCGCGCGTACTTCAACGAGTCCTTTAGCCTGCGCTTTGCCGAACAGCGACAAGTTCAACACGTCAAAATACTCAGGAAAAACAGAAACGATGTCGATCTTCATACCCCATAGCCTAACGGGTGGGCACGTCGATACCCACCTCACCCATAAAACTTGGATTTCTCCAAATTTTTCGATCGGCGACATATCTCATGAATCATTCATAGATAACAGGCTTACTCGGCGCGCAGGCGATCGTATTGAGGCGACAGATCGTATGATGGGCGCCAAGGCCTAACTGTTAGGCGCGTAATGATATGAGAACAATCAAAACATACGTGGCGCAAGGAGTATGCGATGAAAAAGCTTATTCTGGATTTGGATACTGGCATTGATGATGCTTTGGCGATCGCTTATGCGCTGGGTAGTACCAATGAGGTTGAGCTGATCGGCATTACTGGCACCTACGGCAATGTGATTGTTCCGCTGGGCGTTCGTAACGCGCTGGCGGTACTTCACTTGTTCGGTCGTGATGATGTGCCGGTGTATCCGGGTGTTGACCAGCCGCTGAATTATGTGTCTGCAACACCATGGTCGCCGGCTGCTGGCTCGGTTGCAGTACACGGTGCAGACGGTCTCGGTGGCGCACAGCTGCCGGATTCGCCGCGATCGGCTGAAGCGCCGGGCTCTGCGGTGGATTTCATCATTGATGCAGCGCGCACCTATGGCTCGGATTTGCTGATCGTACCGACCGGTGCGATGACAACGATGGCCACTGTGCTGCACAAGGCGCCTGACATTGCCGATTGCGGTGTAAAGATCACGATGATGGGCGGCGCGCTCACTGTCCCAGGCAACGTGAGCCCCTGCGCAGAAGCGAACATTGCGCAGGATCCAGAAGCTGCGGATTATCTGTTCCGTTGCGGGGCGCGCACTACGATGGTCGGGCTCGACGTGACGCATCGTACAGTACTGACCTATGCGCAGACAGCTCGATGGCGCGCGCTCGGCACGCCAGCTGGCGATTTTCTCGCCGACATGACCGACTATTACATCAGCGTGTATTTGAAAAACCAGCCCCAGATCGGCGGGTGCGGTTTGCACGATCCTCTTGCGGTTGCTGCCGCAATTGACCCGACATTGATCGACACCATCGGCGTGAATCTCACAGTTGATCTTGACGGTGCCTTCCGCGGTCGCACCATCGGCGATCCTGAACGCTTGCGCGATGCTGACAAAACCACGCAAGTGGCTGTCGATGTCGATTCGCAAACGTTCCTCACACGGTTTATGAATCGCGTGACGGCGTTAGCTGAACGTTGATGCAAACGCCCTTGTATACGAATGGGGTTCGTTCATGACAATCATCATGAACGAACCCCATTCGCAAACGCTTGGTTTACAAGCCTGGAATCAAGCCGCCGGGAGGGTCAAGGGTTAAGTAGCCCGCTTCCAAATCAATATCAGGTACCAACTCATCAACGAATGGTACCAATGCGGACTTCTCAATCACCTCACCGGTCTGAGCATCGCGCACTGGATTCGCAAGTCGCACTTTGAGCAGCGACTGGAACCCATCGAGCACGTCCACGACCTTGCCAACAACCTGGCCGGCAGGCAATCCCAGCCCGTTATCCTCAGCTAATCGAACTTCCAATCCGATTAAATCCTTTGGATACCAGGCATCCTCTTCGAGCATGTCCTCAGGGTCATCCGCCTCGCCATACAGTTCAAGACCGTTGGCAGCTTCGGAGGCGTCGCGGTCGTTAATGCTCTCAAACTTAATAATCCAGCGGTTCTTAAACGTGCGCGAACGCTCCACGACATACTCTTCAGAGCCGTCGCGCGTGTACAACACGGAACCGGGAGCGAACCGGTACTCCGGTTCGTCCGTGAAACTCTGGACGGTAACTTCGCCCTTGAGCCCTTGAGCGCGGCCAATACGACAGACCCTCAGCAGTTCAAGCTGCTGAGGGTCGTCTGAGAATTCTTCTCGTACCACGCCTGGGTTCACCTGCGAACATCCATGATGTCGACGCGCACCTTGTGATCGGCGAGAGCCTGCACCACCGTGCGAATCGCATTGGCAGTACGGCCGCTACGTCCGATGACGCGGCCAATGTCCTCCGGGTTCACGCGTACGCGAATAAGCTCGCCGCGCGCGTTCTCGTGAGACTTAACCGACACGTCGTCAGGAAAGTCGACGATGTTTTTAATGAGGTGTTCCACAGCCTGCGCGAGCATGATCACTCAGCCTGGGCTTCCTCAGCCGGCTCTTCAGCCGGAGCTTCGGCAGCAGCTTCAGCCTCAGCCTTGGCCTTAGCCTCAGCTTCGGACTTAGCAGCCTTGAGCTTCTGAGCCTGAGCCTCGACGGCCTCCACGCGGGCGGCAGCATCCGGGCCAGCCTCAACGGTCTTCAGGGTGCCTTCAGCGCCCTCAAGGCCCTTGAACTTCTGCCAATCGCCGGTGATCTTCAGCAGCTTGAGCACAGGCTCGGACGGCTGAGCGCCGACGCCAAGCCAGTACTGAGCGCGCTCGGAATCGATCTGGATGGTCGAAGGCTGGGTGTTCGGGTTGTAGGTACCGATCTCTTCGATGGACTGACCATCACGCTTGTTGCGGGAATCGGTGATGACCACGCGGTAGAAAGCGTAGAACTTCTTACCCATGCGCTTCAGACGAATCTTGGTTGCCAAAATGGCTCTCCTTGTAACTAGAGGTGTGGTTTCGGTTTGCAGTGTGGGGCACAGCTCGCCGAGCCCACGTGTTCCTCACGACGCACGGGAGTAGAGGGCACCGAACGCCGCGAATAACCGAGCCATTATAACCCCAGGGGGTGGATTAATCGCGCGCGTTTACTGCATGAGTACGAGATGCGCTATCGCACGGCGTGTCGCGCTCCTGGTCACTTTTTAGTCGGATAGTTCAATAGTTGCAGTTAACGCAAGATGATCAGTGCCGGGAACCACGAAGGAACGCACATGTGAGAACGAAGCGCCCCGCGTAGCCAGTACATGGTCCAGCACAATGCGCGGCCATATCAGCCACCGCGGGAACGTGAAGCGCGGGCCTCGGCCCTCGTACAGATTGGCGTCGATGAATCCATGGCGCAACAGCGCGCGGAAGCTCGGGTGATCAATACTGGAGTTAAGATCGCCAAGAACGACTGCGATATCGTGATCACTATGCGCTGCGCTATCGGCGATCGCGCCCAATCCGATAATGCCGGCTGACCATTCGCGGCACCCGCGCATTGGCGATTTCGGATGTGCGGATGCGAACGTGACGCGACCGCGCGCAGGAGCGTTGACCTGTGCGGGGGAGTTGGCAGCTGCATATTCCAGTGAGATTGCCGGTACGTCGGCTGCAGGGATATTGACGATACTGGTGACTGAGTTCACCGGGCTAATGCGCGTCCATACGCCATTAAATCCGCCGTTGTCACTATCGCGCGCTTCTCCAAGCTGACGATAGGGGAGCAGACTTGCTAATCCTTGCGCGTCGAGTGCGGCTACCAGATCGGCAGAAAGCTCTTGCAAAGCGAGAACGGTGATATCGTGCTCGCGCACGGCGGCGATAATTGCAGCAGCGTCGGCGCGCCCAAATCGGCAGTTGAGCGTCATCACATTGACGGCCGATGGCAGCGATTGCGGCGCGTCAGACGGATTCAGCACTGTTTCATGAGATGTTCCACGACTGTCATCTTGTGTTTCACGAGATGTTTCACGGTTTGTTTGGCGATCTCCGTTGCGCGATTGTACGCGTTCGCGGCTGCGGCGTCGCAGCACGCCCAGCCAATACGGCAATTGCGATTCGCACACCGTTAGCAGACCGCCGAGTGCAACCCAAAACTGACCCCACATGCCAGCAATACACGCCCATACGGCGATTATCGCGAGTGGAATCCACAGAAAACTAGCCAGTGCAAGCATATATGGAAAGGGCATGCGCGCTTCGCTACCCGCAGGTAACCAGCGCAATGCAAGCCACAGCAGGCAGATCAGCAGTAGGATCCATGAAAACCACACCATTAATGCATCCTTTCGCAATGCGACGCATGACTATCGCCGGCGTTGAGCACAATATCTGCTACCTTACGCCGTGGAATGCGAAGAATCTGAACACACGCCTCGGCATCATTCACTCACACAGTGCGCGCACACACGAAGGGCTCCTCTTCGCATGCAAAGAGGAGCCCTATCAAGAAACGATGAGTGTGGTCGAGCGTTTAGTGCAACAAACCAGACAAGCCACCGCCAAAGTTCGGCGGCAATTCGCCGCCGTTAGCGTCCATCATTTCCTGCAATCCAGCAGGCAAAGCCGGATTCTGTGGCTTCTTTGCGAACGCCGAACCACCCGACGAGCCAGAGCCCGACTTGCCGGACAGGCGGTCGCGCAATGCCCTCTCTTCGGCCTCACGCTTCATCGGGTTACCGGACTTGCCACCCTTCTTCTTATTCTTCTTGCCCTTCTTACCGCCAGAAGCCGGGCCGCCAAAGCCAGGAATACCGCCCATAGCCTTGTTGCTCATGCGCTTCATCATCTTCGAAGCCTGTTCGAAGCGCTGCAGCAGCGCATTGACCTGCGAAACAGTCGTGCCAGAACCGTAGGCGATACGTGCACGGCGAGAACCGTTGATAATCTTCGGGTCGCGACGCTCCGCCGGCGTCATCGAGCGGATAATCGCCTCCGTGCGGTCGATCTCACGCTCGTCGAACTGCTCCAATTCCTTGCGGTGAGCAGCCATACCAGGAATCATGCCGAGCAGCGACTTCATCGAACCAAGCTTGCGCACCTGCTGCAGCTGATCCATGAAATCATCAAGGCCGAAGGTGCCTTCCGACATCTTCGCAGCGGCCTTGCGAGCCTCCTCCTCATCGAACTGCTTCTGCGCCTGCTCGATCAGGGTGAGAATATCACCCATATCGAGGATTCGCGAAGCCATACGATCCGGGTGGAAGACCTCAAAATCCTTCAAGCCTTCGCCAGTAGAGGCGAACAGGATCGGCTTGCCGGTCACGCTGGCAACCGACAGGGCCGCACCACCGCGGGCATCGCCATCGAGCTTGGAAAGCACCACGCCGGTGAAGTCCACGCCCTCGTCGAACGCCTTCGCAGTCTGCACAGCGTCCTGACCGATCATCGCATCGATGACGAACAGAATCTCATTGGGCTGTACAGCGTCGCGAATGTTGCGCGCCTGCTTCATCAGCTCTTCGTCAACGCCCAAACGACCAGCGGTATCGATAATCACCGTGTCGTAGAGCTTCTGCTTAGCGAACTCGATCGAATCGCGCGCCACCTTCACCGGGTCGCCGGTAGTCTGGCCAGGCGCAGATACGGCGTCGCCGCCATCAGACTGCACACCCTTTTCAGGCGCGTACACCGGCACGCCAGCGCGCTCACCCACTACCTGCAGCTGCGTCACTGCGTTCGGGCGCTGCAAATCAGCAGCCACGAGCAGCGGCGTATGACCGGAATCCTTCAGCCAGTAACCCAGCTTGCCGGCAAGCGTCGTCTTACCGGCACCCTGAAGACCGGCGAGCATGATGATCGTCGGCGGGTTCTTTGCAAAATTCAGCGGACGGTCAACGCCCTGACCGAGCACGTCGGTCAGCTCTTCGTTGACGATCTTCACCACCTGCTGCGCGGGGTTGAGCGCCTGCGACACCTCAGTGCCGAGCGCGCGTTCGCGCACCTTACCGGTGAAGGAACGCACCACGTCGAGCGCCACATCGGCGTCGAGCAGCGCGCGGCGAATCTCACGGATCGTACCGTCGATATCCGCCTCGGAAAGTTTACCCTTGCTCTTCAAATGCTTGAACGCATTCGAGAGGCGATCTGTCAGAGAACTAAAAGCAGCCATAATGCGAACTAGTCTATCCGTTGGGGTTGAAAACAGGCGCGCTGAGGCATCCTTGGCAAGATTGTGCTTGACGCATATTCCGCCGGCTCAAAGTTGAGGGTTTCCGATATCATAGAAGGGCAATTTTTTCCGTGGATATTTGGAATGCTAGCTGTTTTGAATTCCCTCGGACACCACCTATACGCAGACTGCCGTGCGCCCTCGCGAATCGAGCTGCCCCGCAACGGAACGGGAACGCCAGTGAAGTAACGGGTCAACGCAGACATGCCGTGCAATATGGAAGGCCCGCCTATGCCCCAAAAAAGAATAGAACGTAAAGCCCTGATAGTTGGCATCGTCGTCAACGTGCTGCAAGTTGCGGCCGGTATGGCCGTGTTTTTCATGACTGGCCTCAAGGCCATGTTCCTCGATTTCTCATTCACTGCGATTTCAGTGCTCTCCGGTCTCGTCGCAGTGTACTTGTCTTCGCGCACAGTGCGCACTACTGAGCGTTTCCCCAATGGTTTGTTTGCGCTTGAGCCGATTTACGCAATCTGCAAGGCTATTTTTACACTATCGCTACTGCTGTTTTCGCTAGTTGACGTGTCGCGCGTTGCCTATGACTATTTCGTGTTCGGCCAGGGTGAGCGTATTGAAACTGGCCCTGTGGTGATCTACGAGATTGTCATTGTGCTGGTGTGCTTTGGCTTGTACGTTTACTATCGTCGCGAAAACCACGCAATCCGCAATTCCAGCACCATGCTCACTGCTGAATGCAAGAGCACGCTAGTCGACGGCGCAATGTCATTCGGTATTGGTGTGGTTGCGGTAATCCTCATGTTCTTGCCGACCGGCGGCAGTCTTGATTTCCTGCATTTTACTGGCGATTTCTTTATTACGGTTGCGCTCGTTGCATTCACGATTAAGGAGCCGTTTAGTGTGCTCAAGGATGCGTTCATCGAGCTCGTTGGCGGCGTGCACGACGACGATGAGACGAACGCGTTTGTCGAAGTTGCGGCGCAGCGTCATTTGCCAGTCAATACGGAGTATGAGCAGACGCTGATTTTCAAAACCGGTATGAACTACACCGTCGACGTGTATCTTTCCGGCACTGGAGAGACGATTGACGTAGCTGATCTTGTCGAATGCAAGCGTTCGCTGGAAAAAGCGTTGAAGAAACGCCTGCATATCGTTGACGTCGACTTCGTGTTTGACTGACGGCCAGATACTCGCCTGCAAAACAGGCCGTAACTGAGTCTCCGACTAGCGTCGATGATTCAGTTACGGCCTGTTATCGTTTCGAACCGTCAGAAACGGGCTACTTCAGGCTCCAAGTAGAGCCTTGCGGGCCATCTTCGATGGCGATGCCAGCAGCGTTTAGCGCGTCGCGGATCGCATCAGCCTTGGCGAAGTCGCGTGCCTTGCGAGCCTCAGCGCGAGCGTCGAGCTGCTCGCTAATGAGCGCATCCAGCACCTCGTGCTCGCGATTCTCGCCTTCGCCAGCAGCGCCGGTACCCGTACCGCCGCCGATCCACGGCTCCGCCAGCGGATCAAGACCCAGCGTGTCCAGCATTGCGCGCACAGCGACCAGTGCTTCGCGCACCTCGGACTTGGCTGCATCGGAATCAGCACGGTCCGCGAGCTGCGAAAGTAGCGTATTGCCATTGCGGATTGCGGTGAAGATCGCGGCGGTTGCGCCGGAGACGTTCACATCCTCATTCATCGCGGCAACAAAGTCAGCCGGCAGCGCGTCCGCACTGACTGCCTCAATTTCTTCGCGACTCGGCTGCTCGCCCAGTGCTACGCCTGCTCGCTCAATGAAGTTCGAGACGCGATCATACGCAGCCTGAGCTTCAACCAGCGCCTGATCAGACCATTCCAGCATCGAACGATACTGTACTGAGCCGAGCGCGTACCGCACTACCCACGCGGAATGCGAAGCCAACACCGAAGGCACCGACAATCCAGTGCCCAGCGACTTCGACATCTTCTCGCCCTTAGCAGTCACCCACGCCGAATGCATCCAACGAGCAGCAGACTCATAGCCAGCAGCTCGCGTCTGCGCCATCTCGTTCTCGTGGTGGGGGAATCGCAAGTCAAGACCGCCGCCGTGGATGTCGAACATGCCGTCCAAATAACGGTGACTCATCGCCGAGCATTCAATATGCCAACCCGGGCGGCCCACGCCAAACGGCGTAGCCCAGCGCGCATCCATTGGATCAGTGTCCTTCGGAGCCTTCCACAATGCGAAATCGCGCGGATCATGCTTGTCGGGGGACATATCAGCCGGGTCAACTGGATTGTATTTGTCGTTGCCAGCAGTATCCACGCTCGGGCCCATGCGGTCAGCAACCGCCGCTGCCTCATCGACTTCAGCAGCGCCCGCACCCTGCTTCTGGTGTGTCAGCTCGCCGTAATGCGGCCAGCTTGCCACGTCAAAGTACACGTTGCCGGTCGGCTTACCGTCTGCATCACGCACGACGTAACCGTGGCCGTTGTCAATGATCTTCTGAATCAGATCGATCATATCGATCATGTGACCGGTTGCGCGCGGCTCGTACGTGGGAGGCAGCACGCCGAGCGTATCGTATGCCTGCGTGAACTCGCGCTCGTAGAAGTACGCGCGCGCCCACCACTTCTGGCCGGCAGCGGCCGCCTTGTCGAGAATCTTGTCGTCAATGTCAGTCACATTGCGCACGAACGTAACCTGGTAGCCGAGCTTGAGGAACCAGCGGCGAATAACGTCGAAAGCGACAGCTGCACGAATATGACCGATATGCGGCGAGGACTGCACGGTCGCGCCGCACACGTAAATACCCACCTGGCCAGGCTTAATCGGCGTAAACGGCGACACTGCGTGCGAAGCAGTGTCATACAACTTCAGGCCGGCAGCTGCGTGAGCGACCGTACCATGTTGAGAAGTATTGGAATTGAACGGTTCTGAGGCTTGTGTCATACCTCGAGCGTATTCGCGTTATAAGACATTCGCGGCCGGCTTCGCTCATAGTGGCAGGCGCACAAACAGGTGTAAAGACGGCCACAAAACAGGGATTCATAGAATATATGAAGAAACGGTGTGCAAAGTTTACGTAGGTAATGACACAATAGAAGTCATGACGCAATCGCAAGTGCTTATTTTGCAGCATGTCCCATGGGAGAAGCCAGGACGTATCGCCACCGCTCTCGATGAGATTGGGCTCAATTATCAGATTCTCAATATCGCCGATAAAAAGAAGCCTGATTTGCCCGCATTTGACGAGGTTGCTGGCGTAGTGATTATGGGCGGGCCAATGGGCGCTACGGATTACGACAAGTACCCGGGGCTTAAAGCTGAGGCAAAACTAGCGCGTGCTGCCATTGCAGTGAACAAGCCGGTACTTGGCGTGTGCCTTGGCCATCAGATTATTGCCACCGCGCTGGGAGCTAAGCTGCACAAGGGGGAGGCGCCGGAGATCGGTTTCGCGCCGATTAAGCGCGTTGACAAGCACGACTACTTCTCGATGTGGGATAAGCAAATCAACGTGCTGCACTGGCATAACGATGTGGTGGGACTGCCTGAGGGGGCACAGTTGCTGGCGCGCACCACAAACACGAAGGTGCAGGCGTTCCGTGCCGGCTCGGCACTTGGCTTGCAGTTCCATCTTGAAGTGAGTTCGGCACTGCTTGAAGAGTGGCTTGAAGAGTCAAGCATGGTGAAGGATCTCAAGGCTGCGGGCGGTTCTAAATCGCAGTTGCGCGAGGATTTCGCTCAGTACAATCCGCTGCTTCACCCGCTCGCTGACCAAGTGTTTACTGGTTTTGCAGCGCGTTGCAATAGTTATGCGCGTGCGCTTGCCCGCCGTGATGAGGAGAATAGGCCGAAGGATCCGGTCATCTGCTAAAGCTGCGCGTTCTTTTCGTGCGTTCTTTTCGTGCGTTCTTATCGCGTATTCTTTTCGCGTATTCCCATGATTCAGAGCGCTGCGCATAGCCTGATGGGCAAGCGTGGCGCTACATTGGTGAATCATGCCGACTTATGATCTTGGACTGGAACACGTTTCACTCGCTTTTGCGACTAAAACTATCTTCACTGACGTCACGCAAGGCGTTTTTGAGGGCGACCGTATCGGCATTGTTGGCCGCAATGGCGACGGCAAATCCACGCTATTGCACTTGTTTAATGGGCTGCAAGAACCTGATTCTGGCCGCGTGACCAAGCGCGGTGGATTGACGTTCGGCATGCTCGATCAGCGCGATCCACTGGATGATGCGGCGACTGTGCGCCAGGCTGCATTGGAGGGGCGCGAAGACTATGAGTGGGCGGCGGATAACAAGTCGCGTGAGATCGTCGAAGCATTATTGGGCGGCATTAATCTCAACGCGCGCATCGGTTCGCTCTCCGGCGGTCAGCGCCGTCGCGCCGATTTGGCTCGCCTGCTGCTCAAAGATTGGGATATTCTCGCGCTTGACGAGCCCACTAACCATTTGGATGTAGTGACAATCCATTGGCTTGCGGAACATCTGAAAAACCGCTGGCCGAAGGGCACTGGCGCGCTGCTTTTGGTGACCCACGATCGCTGGTTCCTCGATGAGGTGTGCGAGTCAATGTGGGAAGTTCACGACGGCGTTATTGAGCCGTTTGAAGGTGGTTACTCCGCGTATATGCTGCAACGCGTGGAACGCGATCGTCAAGCTGATGTGCGCGAAACGAAGCGCCGCAACTTGGCTCGCAAAGAACTCGCGTGGTTGACTCGCGGCGCTCGCGCACGTTCTACAAAGCAGAAGTTCCACGTCAAGGCCGCACGAGAGCTCATTGCCGACGTGCCGCCAGTGCGCAACACGCTCGAATTGAAGCAGATGGCAACTTCACGCCTCGGCAAGCAGGTTGTGGATCTGATTGACGTGACGCAGATTTTCCAACACGTTGACCCAAGTGCGGCTGACGCTCAGGGTGCGCGTTCGCTTGCTGATATTGACCCGGATGTAGCGGCAATGGAAGCTGCCGCATCCGCGCAGGATAGTTCGCGTGGCTCTTCGCAGATCGATATTGTGCCGTCGCTGTATTCCGAGCCTCGTCTCACTGGCTCTGTTGAAGTTGCGGTCACTGATCTTAACGACCCGCGACTGGTAGATGCGGGCGTGCCGGAAGCTATCGAAGCGGCTAAAGCTGCCGCGATCGCCGCTGAAAAGGCCCGTTTGGAAGCGGGTACGGCAACCGTGGATAACGCTGATCGTCAGACTCGCCGCCAGCTGACTGGAGGCGAAACCATCGGTGCCGCCGACGATGAGGATGCAACGTCTGCCGCGCGCAAAGTGACCGTATCTGGCCGTAAGATCCTCGATGATGTGACGTGGCTGATCGGCCCCGGCGATCGTTTTGGCATTGTGGGCGCGAATGGTGCTGGCAAGTCGACGCTGCTGCGACTGCTCGATGGTACGCTTACTCCGACGGTTGGCCATGTCAACATTGGTAAAACTGTGCGGTTTGCGGTGCTCTCGCAGCGTTTGGACGAATTGGAGAAGCTGGGTCAGTACAAAATCAAGGAAGTGCTGTCTCGCTATAAGCCGAGCTACATTGTCGATGGTAAGGAAGTGACTCCTGGCCAGCTGATGGAACGCCTCGGTTTTGAGTCTGCGCAGCTGATGACGCCGATTCGCGACTTGTCTGGTGGCCAGAAGCGCCGTATGCAATTGCTGCTGATTCTGCTCGATGAGCCGAACGTGCTCATCATGGACGAGCCCGGCAACGATTTGGATACGGACATGCTTGCGGTGATGGAGGATCTGCTCGACACATGGCCGGGCACGCTGATTGTCGTCAGCCACGATCGTTACCTGTTGGAACGTGTTACTGACCAGCAGTTTGCGCTCGTTGGCGGCAAAATCCGCCATCTGCCCGGTGGTGTTGATGATTATCTTGACATGATTGAGCATGCGAAGAATCTGAACGATGCTCCAGCGTCGACGCGCTCTGCAAGTGCTGGCGCTGCCGATGCGAAGTCTGGATCGGCAGACGGCTCAACTGCCGACGAAGCAGCTGCTACGAGTACTAAGCTCACGGGCAAAGCTTTCCATGAGGCTAGCAAGCGTGTTTCTGCTATTGAGCGCAAACTTGCCAAGCTGGAAAGCCAAAAGGATGCGATTGAAGCTGATATGGCTGCGCATGACCCCAGTGATTATGAGGGGTTGAATAAGCTCAATCAGCAGCTGAAAACCATTGCAGACGAGTCTGATGAGCTGACTGCCGAATGGATGGAGCTCTCCGAGCAGATCGAATAGAACCATCACATCAAAAAAGGTTGTGTGCATATCCGGCTTACCAGGAACCCTAAGGGGGTATCCAAGTAAGCTGGATATGCACACAACCGATATAAGCGAGTCGATTAGCGGCCCTTAATTTCCGAGCCGACCACCTTTTCGCTCAGCGCCTTCGGACCGCGCGTTACGGCGACTGCGCCGGAGCGCACCAGCTCAATCACACCGTAGTGTTCCAGCAGGCCCAAGAGCGCGTCAATCTTGCCTTCAGCACCGGTAGCCTCAATAGTGAGTGACTCCGGGTTCACATCCACTACGCGCACGCGGAACAGTCGCACGATTTCCAACACGTCAGAACGGTTGGACTGATCGGCTGCAACCTTGATCAGTACCAGTTCACGTTCCACTGTCGTGTTTGGATCAAGTTCGACAATCTTCAGCACGTGCAGCAGCTTATTCAACTGCTTAATGATCTGCTCCAACGGAACAGCATCCACATCAGCCGTTACAGTCACGCGCGAAATATCCGGGCGCTCAGTAGGGGAGACTGACAGCGAATTGATGTTGAACGCACGACGAGCGAACAGACCGGCAATACGAGCCAGCACGCCCGGGCGATTCTCAACAAGCACGGACAGCGTGTGACGCTCGGAGCCGGGCTGGGAAGCGGGATAGATAGCCATAATCACATTCTCCTTAATGCCGAATTCCGAACGTTCATCACGCGTGGTCGGAGGTGTTAGCAGGCATTGCCCCACCGTTGGCCTGATCGCTGCCCTGCGGCATCAGCGGCTGAGTGCCTGGACGGTACGTGACAGCATCGTTGGATGCGCCAGCGGCGACCATCGGCCACACCATCGCGTCCTTCCACACACGGAAGTCAATCAGCACCGTGCGGTCGTTAATCGAATTCGCCTTCTCGATCGCTGCGATCGCCTCTTCTTCAGTGAACGCGCGCATACCGACGCAGCCGTACGCTTCGGCGAGCTTGACAAAATCAGGCACATCAACGAACTCGTCAGCCGGAGTGTTTTCGCGCGCTTCACCGTCCAGCAGGCTCGTCTGCGAGTAATGGTGCTCGTAGAACAGGGTCTGCCACTGGCGAACCATGCCATACACGGAGTTGTTCAAAATAGCAATCTTCACCGGAGTACCGTCAAGCGTTGCAGTAGCCAGCTCTTCGCTGGTCATCTGGAAGGAGCCGTCACCGTCAATCAGCCACACAGGCTTCTTGCCGTCAAACTCACGCTGCGAACCGGTCACCGCGCCGATAGCAGCCGGCAAACCGAAGCCCATCGTGCCCAAGCCGCCAGAGGAAATCCACGAATGCGGTTTCTCAAAGTCAACCAGCTGGCTCGCCCACATTTGATGCTGGCCCACGCCAGACACCCAAATCGTCGAAGGATCAGCGTGATCAGACAGCTGACGAACCACCCACTGCGGGGAGAGCGAGCCGTCAGTCGGCTTATCTTCAGGCTGGTTGTAATCGATCGGATACTCGGTGCGCAGCTCGTTGAGCGTCTTCCACCAGAACGTCAGGTCAGGCTTACCCTGAATCGCCTGCGTGCGCTCGATCTCCGGGATCAGATCGTGCAGCACGGTGGCCACATCGCCCACAATCGGCACGTCAGGCTGACGGTTCTTACCAATTTCAGCCGGGTCAATATCGATGTGAATCACGCGCGCACCCGGTGCAAACGATGCCAGGTTGCCGGTCACGCGATCGTCAAAACGTGCGCCAATAGCCACCAGCAGATCTGCACGCTGTGCAGCAGCAGTAGCCGCCACCGTACCGTGCATGCCCAGCATGCCCAGATTCTTCGGGTTGGAATCGGGCACAATACCGCGCGCCGGCAACGTTGTCACAATCGGTGCGCCGGTGATTTCAGCGAGCTTTGCAACCTCAGCACTCGCGTCGGAGCGCACTGCGCCACCGCCCACATACAGTACCGGGCGATACGACTGCGCGAACAGCTTCGCGGCGTCAGAAAGCACACGACCATGCGCCTTAAGCGTTGGATTGTAGCCGGGCAGAATCATGCGCTGCGGCCACGAATAGTACATCGTGCCCACCTGCGCGGTCTTGGTCAGATCAACCACCACCGGGCCGGGGCGGCCAGTGCGCGCAATGTAATACGCCTCGGAGAGCACGCGCGGAATATCCTGCGCGCTCGTCACCAGATACGAGTGCTTCGCCACCGGGTAGGTGATGCCAACGATGTCAGCCTCCTGGAAGGCGTCAGTACCGATTGCGCCCACGCCAACCTGACCGGTGATGACCACCATCGGCACAGAATCCATGTTGGCATCAGCGATCGCGGTGACCACGTTGGTAGCGCCCGGGCCAGAAGTCACAATGCACACGCCCACATTGCCGGTCGCCACTGCGTAACCCTCTGCTGCGTGACCTGCGGCCTGCTCGTGGCGCATCAGCACAAAGCGGAACTTCGTATCCTCAGTGATCTGGTGGTACACCGGCAGAATTGCGCCGCCAGGAATACCGAAGACGTCGGTAACGCCCAGATCTTCCAAAGAGCGGACCAACGCTTGCGCGCCAGTCATCTTCTCGCCGTCAATAATCGTCTGCTTATCTGCGGATGCGGGTGCCTTCGGAACCCCGCTGAACGCCTGCAAAGGTGTAGGTAAAGCCATGTTGTCCTCTCAACTCAATCGTCCGGTCATATGCCTGACTCACGCCGTCGCGCGTCGAGCGGTTATGCTCTGTGCGCCGGCATGGCAACAATGCGCGTTCGCTTGTGGCTATGGCGTGAAATGCTTCGTATCAACACAGTGTAGGCATATGGCTGACAGTACGACACGGCCGCTTCTCGGCTGGTGGACTGGGCGATGCTTATTTTGCTGGGCGATGCTTATTTTGCTGCAGAAGTTGACGCAGCAGCCTGTCCAGCTGCCTGTGCTACCGCTTGCACAGCAGCCGCGCAGTCTGCGAGCGTAAGATGCTTGCCAGCCGAGCGCGCTTTTTCGAAACGCTCCAGCGTATGCCATGCGACTTCCGCTGCAGCCAACTGTGCTTTGCGCTTGCTGCTACCAGTACCACGACCGATAATCTCATCTTTCGGGCCGATCGTGACTCGTGCTGCGAATTCCTGCGCGTATTCAGGGCCACTTACGCTCATGCGATAGCGTGGCTCTTCCATACCCATTTGGTGCGCTTTGACGGTAAGCGACGTCTTCCAGTCGAGTGCAGGGCCTTCGGTAGCGACTTCAGCCAGCGTGTCGTCAATCAAACGATGCACGACTTTGCGCGCCCCCTCAATGCCGTGCTCGAGGAACGTGGCACCAATGAGCGACTCGACAATGTCGCACAGAATAGAGCTTTTATCAGCGCCACCTGATTCAGCCTCACCATGACCGAGCAGAATGAATGGGCCAACGTGCAGTTTCTCGCGGGCGATTTGCGACAGCGACTCTTCCGAGACTGCTTTTGCACGCATTTTGGCAAGCTGACCTTCAGTCATATCCGGATGAGTTGTGAACAGCGTTTCGGTGGTCACCAATTCCAGCACAGCGTCGCCAAGAAACTCGAGACGCTCGTAGTTGGGTGTTCCCTCATGCTCATGTGAGAAGGAACGATGGGTGAGTGCCTGCACCAGCAGTTGTGGGCTGATGGTGGCGCCCAAGGCAGCGAACAGCTCTTCACGTGGCTCGGTCATTGTTCTCCTTTGTATATCCGGTATGTCGTCCAGCTGATCGCACGCGTACTGACGGCTTACCATACGCAAAGGCCCCGCCACCCGTCGATGGCAGGGCCTTATTTCGTTGAGCGGCATTCGCCTGCGATCACTTGGTGTGCTCAGCGCGAATGGCGGCGCGGTAGGTGCGGCCGCGGTAGGAGCCGCAGCTCGGGCAAGCCATGTGCGGCAGCGCCGGAGCGCCACAGTTCGGGCATGCAACGGTCTGGACGGCGGAAGCCTTCCAGTTCGCGCGACGCGAGTGCGTGTTAGCGCGCGAGGTCTTGTACTTAGGCAGTGCCATGTGTTAATCCTCTGTTTCGTTCGAACAATTGAGCTTAAGCGTACGGTATCTTAACGCATCGCCCGTACAAAGTCATATTGGACTGTTTGCGGGCGCGTTGTGACCCTGCTGGTCAGGCGTTGCGCTCGCGTTCTTCCTGCTCGAGTTGTGCTTTGAGATCAGCCAGCGCTGCAAAACGCAAATCAGTGGTCTCGTGATGATGATCGAGGTGCTCGTTGAGATCAATACCGCACTGCGGGCACAATCCGCGGCAATCCTCGCGGCACAGTGGCTGCAATGGCAGTGCTTCAACGAGCGTGTCACGTAGGAGTGCTTCAAGGTCCGCGAACGCGCCATCTCGGCTGAGCGGGTACGTGTCTTCGGACTCATCTTCGCCGGCAATAATGTCGACTTCTTCTTTGCTATTGCGCGAGTCTTCTGGAGAATCGTAGGGGAAGAATGCGGTGACATCTACGCCCCAATCTCGTTCGATTGGCTTGAGGCAGCGGGTGCATTCGGCTTGCACTGGCGCGTTGATGTGCGCGGTGAGAATGAGACCATCGACGATTGAGTCGAAGGAGCCGGTGACGCTAACATCAGCGCCTTCGCGCACGCCGATGATATTGTCGCCGATGCCGCTGGGTGCGGGGAATACGGCGTCGATGAGTTTAGTTTGACCGGGGCGGGATGCGACTTGTGCGACGCTCACAGCCCATGCGGAGTCTTCTGGACGTGCCATCTACTTCATTCCTTACCAGCTACTGCTTGAGTAGCTTGACTTGTATATATCAGTGTGTTTGTGCGGGCGCTGGCGCTGATTGCAGTGCGGCTGCGTTGTTCAGCGTTGTTCAGTACTGTTCAGCGTTGTTCAGCGCGCGTCGTTGTAGTCGTCGTCATCCAGGCTGGGCATTGCCTCACCGGCTGCGCGCTGACGTTCCTCAAGTACGTTCAAGCCCGCCTGCACGTCGTGGCTGAGCTTGCCAAGCTGCTCTTGCAAGCCGGTCATCACCGTTGTGCAGTAAGCGTCGGCGCCATGCGTCAGATGATCGGCGCGCGCCTGCGCATTGTCGAGAATCGTGCGCGCGCGCTGGCGAGCCAGATCAGTGATATTGTCCTGGCCGACGATGATCTGCGCCTGCTTATTCGCTTCTTGCAGCGTGTCTGCTGCGCGGCTTTGTGCCGAAGCAACGATTGCGTTCGCCTGCGTTTGCGCGGATTCAAGACGACGCTCAGCTTCACGCATGAGTGCAGAAGCGCGCTCAAGCTGTACCGGTAGCATCTTCTTCAGCTCATCCAACTGGCCCGCGAACTCTTCGCGATCCACGCGCACCATACCCGGCGCAAACAGGCTGGATTTCGCGTTATCCAACGATTCTTCCAGCGAGTCGATAATGTCATACACCGTAGTGAACTCTTCGCGCGACTTCGCCTCCTGCGGGTCCATCGGCGTATCTGGGTCGAGCGTTTCGCGCAAGTCCGGCAGCTGGTTAATCGGGAACGTTGGCTTAGACGGCTTCGCATAGTCGGCAACATCTGCTTCATCCTGCGCGGAAGGAATCGGATGCGCTGATGCAGCTGCTGAAGCTGCCGGCGGATCAGCTGGCGACGCGGGAGCTGCATCATACTGCGAGGCAAACGGCGCGTCAGCAGTCGCTTGCGCCGACTCGCCAGCAGTATTGCCTGCGTTTTCGGAGCTGCTCGCATCATGCAATGCTGCGGCTGCTGCATTCGTAATAGACGGAATATCCAAGCTTGGCACATTCATGTCCCCGCTCGTACCGTTGACGAGCTGCTGCGCTTGCACATACGTGGTGCTGTACGCGTTCGTCTGCTCATCGGTCTGTGCGCTGGTCTGCTCATTGGCCTGCGAAGTTGCAGAATCGTCAGGATTAGTGGTGTTGTTGAAATCTTCCATAATGCTTTCCTCTATCGTTCTTCCTGCAATGCCTGCTGCAGCATTGGTACCACACAGTCGGGCACCATGCCGGTTACGTCGCCGCCGTGGCGCGCTACATCTTTCACAATCGAACTTGAAATATGTTCGAGTACTGGGTCTGCTGGCAGAAACAGCGTCTCTATGCCAGCGAGCTTACGGTTGACAAGCGCCATGCCAAGCTCTGCCTCATAATCACCGTTCTGGCGCAAGCCTTTGACGATAACCGTTGCCCCCACCTGCTTGCAGTAGTCGGTAATCAAACCGGTTGTTGACGACACCTGTACTTGCGGGTATCCGTCGCTGTCGAGTGCGCGGCGAATGACCTCGACGCGTGTAGCGGCGGAGAACATGGGGGTTTTCGCGGCGTTGACGGCCACCACCACATGCACTTCGTCAAAGAAGCGCGCGCAGCGCTCGATGACGTCCAAATGCCCCGCGGTAACGGGGTCGTACGATCCTGGACATACTGCGATAGTCATACGCTCTAGCCTAGCGCGTGACGGCGAAGAGGTGTGAGAAAGCTGGCAAGGGCTCGCCAACAGTCGCATGAGGTCCTATGATGAGGGCTACATAAGTCGTCTCCGCTGTGAGCGGGGCGCGTCGAGAATGGAGTCGATATGTCACTGTCGTCTGTGTCGCCGTTGACTGGCGATGCTATTGAAGCGCACGGAACGTTCGTGGGACTCGCCGACCCGGTGTCGCCGCTGTCCAACCCTGATCACAGCTCTGGAACTGCAGTGCTGGAACGCCCTGAAACGAAAGAGCAAACCAATCGTAGTGATGATGGTGATGCGGATCGTTTCGCACACTACGTATCGCGTGAGCGTATTGCCGAGTCGAAGCTTACGGGCAGGCCGGTCGTCGCATTGTGCGGCAAGGTGTGGGTGCCGAAGCATGATCCTTCCCAGTACCCGGTGTGCCCTGATTGCAAGCGTATTTATGAGGAAATGATGCACTGAGTTGCAAGGCGCTGAGTTGCAACTCACAGCGTGCAGTGTGCTGCAGTAATACGTAAGCGGTGCCGATCGTGTGATCGACACCGCTTACGTATCACTGATGCGTTTGTTGGTGACCGTGCTGGTTTATGCACAGTCGCAGTGCGCTACTTGCAGAACTTATAGAACGGTGATCTCCGTGTTGATTACCGGCTCACCCTTCATCAGGCTTTGCGCAGTTACCGGCAGCTCAGCAAGCGCTTGAGCGCGGTATTCGTGCGCGGCGACGATAGCGTCATGACCCTGATACTGCTTATTGATCTCACCATGATCCACGTAATCAACAAGCAGATCCTTCCAACCATCCTTCGGCTGATAGGCGGCGAGCTGATCTTCTGAACCGGAGACCACGTGCTCGCAATCTGCCAAACCATACTCGTAGGAACGGTAGGCGAGCTTGCGGCCGGGCACGCTCGCCTTGTCCTTCGACTTCTTTGCTACCGGTTGCATTACGCCATTGCTGTTTTCGCGTTCGGTGAGCTTGTACACCATCGCACATGTAGGCGCGCCAGAACCGGTGACCAGCATCGTGCCCACGCCGTACGAGTCAACCGGAGCAGACTGCAATGCGGCCAGCGCGTACTCATCAAGATCATTGGTGACGGTGATCTTCGTATTCGTAGCTCCCAGAGCGTCCAGCTGATTGCGGACGCGCTGAGCCAACGAAGCCAAATCACCGGAGTCAATACGCACGCCGCCAAGCTCAGGGCCGGCCACTGCTACAGCAGTTTTGACCGCTTCTTCAATGTTGTACGTATCTACCAGCAGTGTCGTATTGCGACCGAGTGCATTAATTTGCGAAGTGAATGCGTCACGCTCAGAATCATGCACCAGCGTGAAGCAATGCGCCGCAGTACCGATCGCCTTCAAACCATACATTTGCGCAGCCAGCAGGTTGGCAGTTCCCTTGAAACCGCCGACTACAGCAGCGCGCGCGGCGGCAACCGCAGCCCACTCGTTGGTGCGGCGGCCACCCATATCCATGCACGGGCGGTCTTTGGCTGCGGAAACCATGCGGGAAGCGGCAGAAGCAACCGCTGAATCGTAATTCAGAATGCTCAAAACCAGCGTTTCCAGCAGCGTGCACTCACCGAACGTGCCCTCGACTTGCAGAATCGGCGAGTTCGGGAAGAACATTTCGCCTTCACGGTAGCCTTTAATAGAGCCTGAAAAATGCAGGTTTTCAAGCCACTTAATCGTCTCAGGGCTTACCACGTTGCGATCGGAGAGGAATTTCAGATCCTCATCATCCAAGTGGAAGTGCTCCAAAGCGTCGAGAATACGGCCCACGCCAGCCACAACGCCATAGCGGCGGCCTTCAGGCAGATGACGTGTGTATACCTCAAACACGCATTTGCGGTTAGCGGTGCCGTCGCGCAAGCAAGCGTCGAGCATCGTGTATTCATACATATCGGTCATCAGGGCCGGTGAGTGGTCCATGGAATCTCCCTCGTTTCGTTTGCATACCAGACTACTCGTCGGCGCTCCCCGCGTTGTACGCAACAGGCAGGGGAGTGGCGGTCGTCATATCCGCCACACAATAATAGTCCTTGTGACCATATATCGGCACGCGTTGTTTCGCTGACTATATCTACAGTGCCGCAGACTGTGCAGCTTCGCTAGCTGGTGCTAGGTTGGGGTGCATGGCTCAGATTAAAGATTTGCTTGCTCAGGATACTGTGATTCGCGCGGATGGCCGCGCAGTAGACGAGTTGCGCCCGGTGAAAATCACCCGTCATTTCACCGACGTTCCAGAAGGCTCTGTACTGATTGAATGCGGCAACACGCGTGTGATGTGCACGGCCACGTTCACGCCGGGCGTGCCACGCTGGCGTAAGGATTCCGGCCTTGGTTGGGTAACCGCAGAATACTCAATGTTGCCGCGCGCGACCGCAGAGCGCACCGACCGCGAGTCCGTTAAGGGTAAGATCGGTGGCCGTACGCACGAGATCAGCCGTCTGATCGGCCGCTGCCTGCGCGGTGTTGTTGATATGAAGGCGCTCGGCGAAAACATGGTGCAAATCGACTGCGACGTGCTGCAAGCTGACGGCGGTACGCGCACTGCGTCAATTACCGGCGCATACGTGGCGCTTGTTGACGCGATGCACTGGGCAGAAAAGAACAAACACATCAAGTCCGCTGATCGCGTGCTCAAAGATGTGGTGTCAGCTGTGTCTGTTGGTGTGATCAACGGTACGCCGATGCTTGACCTGCCTTACATTGAAGACAGCCAGGCTATGACCGATATGAATGTTGCAATGACCGGCTCCGGCACGTTCATTGAAATTCAAGGCACTGCTGAACACCGCCCGTTTAGCCGCAGCGAGCTCAACGTACTGCTTGACTTGGCAGAAAAGGGCAATAAAGAGCTGCAGGCTGCTCAGCGCGCGGCGCTCGCTCTGGACTGAAGTAGGACTGAAGGCAACTCAACAAGAAAACGGGATCGTTATGAAACTGATCGTCGCTACGCACAACGAAGGTAAACTCGCTGAGATCCGCCGCATTCTCGCGGCTGACTTAGGCGCCGACGCCGACCGCATCGAACTCGTGTCCGCTGGCAGTATGAACCTGCCTGATCCGGTAGAAACTGGCGTGACATTCCAGCAAAACGCGCTGCTCAAAGCGCGCTTTGTTGCGGCGCTCACTGGACTGCCGGCGCTCGCTGATGATTCTGGCCTGATTGTGGATGTGATGGGCAATGCGCCTGGCATTCTTTCCGCGCGTTGGGCTGGCGTGCATGGCGATGATGCGGCAAACAATCGCCTGTTGCTCGCACAAATCGCTGATATTCCTGATGCGGCTCGTACGGCGCGCTTCCGTTGCGCGGCCGCATTGGCTGTACCGGGAGACGAGTTGGCTGAGCCAACTGCTGCTCCCCAGGTGGAATCAGCTAACGGCGAACCAGTGTTGCTGCGCTATGCGATTGCTGATGAAACCGTGGAAATTGGTGAAATGCCGGGCGTGATTATTCGTCAGCCGCGTGGTGAGCATGGCTTTGGCTACGACCCATTGTTTGTGCCCGATGATCAGCCGGCTGGTGCAGATCATCCGCTCACTAGTGCAGAGATGTCTGCAGAGCAAAAGAATGCGATTTCTCACCGCGGCAAGGCTATTAAGGCTATTGTCTCGGCTGTAGATCAGCTGCTCCACTAGGATTGATCCTCAATAGGTCGATCCTCAGATCCTCAATGGATAGTGTGCATATCCGGACCACTTAAATACCCCCTTAGGGTTCTACGTGGTCCGGATATGCACACAACCGTGTAGGAGCCCGGGTTAGGCAGGAATTGCGATGTTGACGATTGTCATCAGAATGATCGCGATAATCGCAGATGTAGCTAAGGTAAACCCGGCCAACTTGGCATTACCGAGCACCTTGTCAGTAAATAACGTCGAGAACACAGCAGTCGGCGCCAACGACAGCATTACTACAGCCTTGCGCACAGCAGCGTCAAACGGGAGTACAAACCAAGCAAACGCTGCGAAAAGAAATCCCAACGGCAAACGCCATGCCAGCACGCGCGCCACATCGCGAATATCTTTCGCGGTGTGCGGCAAATCCATCAGCATGCCCACCATGAATACTGAGCAGAATGAATTTGCGTTCGCTACGGGCTCAAGAATTGTTGGCACAAACCCCGGAATGTGCACGTCAAAGAGCATGACCACGATCATCAGCATGTACACATCGAACGGCACTGAGGTAATAAACCCGCGAACAATCTTCGCGGCCTTGGCTCGTCGTGCAAGTCGACGCGCATCGCGGTCCGTTGGGCGCTTATAGGGCAACGTTGGTGCATTGCCCGCATGCTGCTCGGTAATAGGACGATCCATATCAATATGCAACATGGATGTTGTCATCACATTGGTGCCAGCAGTCACCATTACCGAATTGCCAATATCAAACATTGAGGCAGTCACCAGTGCCGAAGGGCCTAAAAACGCTTGCAATACTGGAAAACAGAAATTGCCCACGTTAAAACCAGCAGCATTGAGCATAAGAAACGCGCGATCTGCAGCGGGCTTATGCCGCGAAGCAAGGAACGTGAGCGGTAGAGGAAGCAGCGCGCATACGAATGCAAATACCGAAATTAGCAGCATATTAATCTGATGCGGATTTGTAGCAAATGAGACGATAATCGACGCCGGTAATGTGAAATCGAACACAACTACTTGCATCACGCGATAGTCACGCTGACGGAATAAGCCAGCCCGTTTTACTAGATACGCCGCGGCGATAATCAGCAGGAACGCGATGGGCTTCAAGATAGCAGACATGCGATGTTCTTCCTCCGGGCATAGCATATGACGCCGTTTCCGCGGGCTTGGTTGGTGATAAGAGTATGCGTCATAAGTCTAGGAGGATGTGATTACGCGCGCTCGCGATGTCCGCGCTCGATAAATGGAATAGATTCCGTTTTTTGGAAACGTTACCACCCCCGAATCGCCGGCGACATTGCGTTGTAAATCAAGGGGGTGTAACTGTCTGCGGGTTGTGGGTAGTCTGGGCGCGTTACGTCTGTTCGACCCGGTATAGCCGGTTCGTTCCGTTAAATGGAGGCAGTTTGAACCATGAAGAACGATAAACAGACCGGATTCACTGAACGGCAGCGGGCCTACTTGGAATCGCTGCCTGCGGTACAGAGTGTGGGAGCAAAACGCATTCGTTACACTGAGGCATTTCGTGATGAATGCTTGAAGCGATATTGCGAGGGTGAATCTCCTGCAGAGCTGTTCCGTGAAGCTGGGCTTGACCCGAAAATGCTCGGCTATAAGCGCATCGAGCGCGCGTTTGCTCGATGGCGTCAAGCTGCGCATATTGAAGCTCGAGGTGAAACGTATGGTGGGGGAGCTCCGTCCACTGCGGCACAGGATGAGGCAGAGTAGTGAGCGGAGTGCATTTCTCTATAGTCTGCTGTGATGCGACTATAGAGAGATGGATAAGGGTGATAACTCAACCGTGTTGTGTCGGTGGATATGATACGGGGGCATTGCATGCGGCGCTTTCGATATATCGGAAGCGCCGTTTTGTGTTCAGTGCCGTATGGATCATGATGAACATGGTGAAGAAGGCAGTTGAATCAACGGTGATTCAGTCGTGACTGTGTGCGCGAGACGGGACTTGAACCCGCACGTCAAAGACACAGGAACCTAAATCCTGCGCGTCTACCAATTCCGCCACTCGCGCATGCGCATTGCCACCGGTTGCACCGATCGCCCTGCATCTGCAGTGTATACCGCAGATATGCAAAACCCTAGGCCTTACACCTAGGGTTTTATGGAGCCACTTGTCAGAATCGAACTGACGACCTGCTCATTACGAGTGAGCCGCTCTACCGACTGAGCTAAAGTGGCACATGCGATCCCGCGTAACCGCAAGCAGCGCACAAGAAGAACAGTGTACCGGATGATCTCGACTTGTGCAAATGCCGTGTCGGCATGTCGCCGTAGTGCAAACGAATGTTGTTTTGCTGTTTACGGTGAGTATTTTTTGTGTGGTTCTGTCCACTTTTGTAAGTATCTTGTAAAACGAAGTAAACGGTTTTGTGCTCGTGCGGCAGTTGACGCGCTCGAGCTGATTCCGCTTCACAGTGATGATGAAAGGACCTACACCATGGCCATCAATCCTCCTATCGATGCCACGAAGACCCCAGCGTGGGTTGCTCTGCAGAAGCACTACGACGAGCTGCAGGCCGAGGGCATCAGCCTCAAGAAGTGGTTCGCTGAGGACCCCGACCGTGTCAAGGAGCTGAGCTTCGATGCTGGCGACCTGCACTTCGACCTGTCCAAGAACCTGATCAAACCGGAAACCCTGCGCCTGTTCACCTTCCTCGCCGACGAGGTCAAGCTGGGCGACCGTATCAAGGCAATGTACACCGGTGTGCACATCAACAACACTGAGGACCGTGCTGTGCTGCACACTGCACTGCGTCGTCCGGTTGAGGACGAAGGCAAGTACATCGTCGACGGCCAGGACACCGTCAAGGACGTGCGCGAGGTGCTCGAGCGCATCTACAAGTTCGCTGACGAAGTGCGCTCCGGCAAGTGGACCGGCATCACCGGCCGCAAGATCGAAACCGTCGTCAACATCGGTATCGGTGGCTCTGACCTGGGCCCCGTCATGGTGTACGAAGCGCTGAAGCCGTACGCAGACGCTGGCATCTCCGCTCGCTACATCTCCAACATCGACCCGAACGATCTGGCTGAGAAGACCAAGGGCCTCGACCCGGAGACCACCCTGTTCATCATCGTCTCCAAGACCTTCACCACGCTGGAAACCCTGACCAACGCTCGTGAAGCTCGCACTTGGCTGCTCGAAGAGCTCGAAGCCAACGGCGCTATCGCTGCTGGTGACGACGCTGCTCGCGCCGAAGCCATCAAGAAGCACTTCGTGGCAGTCTCCACCAACCTGGAGAAGGTCGCTGAGTTCGGCATCGACCCGAACAACGCATTCGGCTTCTGGAACTGGGTCGGCGGCCGTTACTCCGTCGACTCTGCCGTCGGCACCTCCCTGGCTGTGGTCTTCGGCCCGGCTCGCTTCGAGGAGTTCCTGCACGGCTTCCACGAGATCGACGAATACTTCGCCAACACCCCGTTCGAGAAGAACGTCGTCGTGCTGCTCGGTATGCTCAACGTCTGGTACCGCAACTTCTTCAAGGCTGCTTCCCACGCTGTGCTGCCGTACGATCAGTACCTGCACCGCTTCCCGGCCTACCTGCAGCAGCTGACCATGGAGTCCAACGGTAAGTCCGTGCGCTGGGACGGCACCCCGGTCACCACCGAGACCGGCGAGATCTTCTGGGGTGAGCCGGGCACCAACGGCCAGCACGCCTTCTACCAGCTGATCCACCAGGGCACCCAGCTCATCCCGGCCGACTTCATCGCGTTCGTCAACACCCCGAACCCGACCAAGGACGGCGACCAGGACGTGCACGAGCTGTTCCTCGGCAACTACTTCGCACAGACCAAGGCTCTCGCCTTCGGCAAGACCGCTGACGAAGTGCGCGCTGAAGGCACTCCGGAAGAGATCGTCCCGGCCCGCGTGTTCACCGGCAACCGCCCGACCACCTCGATCTTCGGTGTGGCTCTGACCCCGTTCGCAGTTGGCGAGCTCATCGCCCTCTACGAGCACATCACCTTCGTTGAAGGCACTGTGTGGGGCCTTGACTCCTACGATCAGTGGGGCGTTGAGCTCGGCAAGCAGCTCGCCAAGCAGATCACCCCGGCGATCTCCCAGGACGACGAAGCACTCGCTGCGCAGGACGCTTCCACTCAGTCGCTGATTCGCTTCTACCGTGCGAATCGCGAGTTCTGATTCCACTTCGTTCCATCAGAACTCGTGATTCGCACTCCGTGCAGTGTTGTTTGGTGAATGATCTGGCGATCATTCATGGTCGCGAGTTCTGATTCCACTGCTTGGCACTTCTCGGCTCCCCTTGTCAGGGGAGCTGGCACGCGAAGCGTGACTGAGGGGTAGTCACCACGATGTCATGGGTGGTGAAGAACCTTCGTCTTCGCGATGTGTCGTGTAGTGCGCAAGCCACGCGATAGAGAATTGGAATCATCCATAATGGGCCCGGCATCTTTAGGTGCCGGGCCCACTGCGTTAGGATAGGGGCATGACAGACCAGTTCGATGAGGGGCAAGCAGACTGGCAAACCCCGGCTCCGCAACCGTCATCATCAGCATCGTCATCAGCATCATGGGAAGGAACTCCGCCAAGCACTGGGCAAGGGGAGCTTGGGCGTGTTCCCTCGTATCCGAATGCGCATCTGAAACCGACAAAGCATCGCAGTCACGCGACACCCATCATTGCCACCGTTTGCACAATAGTCATGATTGCAGCAATGCTGCTCGCCGGTTTCGCTGCCTTCTCGTGGCGCAGATCTACACTCGGCGGCTCGTCAGTTATCTGTAAGCCGTTCGGCGATGAACCCGCCTACTGCATTGGCGGAATTAAACCGGTACAAGCATCCGGTCCAACGCTCACTGCTAGCCAAGCCGGCCCATATTTTTCGGATGCTATCTCTGCTATGCGCAGTGCTGACGACGCCGTCCGGCTCGCTGCTATCGGTGGAGATCTGAACTTGTTGCACAACAAAGCGGCTGCTGCCCGTACTGCCGCTGAGCACACGGTGCAACAGCTTGCAGCACGTACATGGCCAAGCTCTATACGTACAGCAGTCAACATGGTCATTCTTGACTATCAGGAACGCCAGTCGATATATGCGAACTTGGCTGCTAACACTAACCGTGAGGCCATTGACCGCTTAGCAATAGGCGGGTCCAAGGTGTCCGGTGCTGAAGATCTTGTTCGTACACAACTCGGTTTGCAAGCGGCTCCATTTGCTGCCGTTCCCGTGACGATCACCAATGTGAAGGACGCTGGTTCATGTGAAGGCTACGACGGTGGCCAGAAAGTAACCCAGCGTTGCCTTGATGTCACGGTCACGAATGAAGTGCCAGTTGCTGTCACGGACATTGCATTACGCATGACACTGGTTGACCCAGATGGCACGATCCGATCATCCGATGCAGTGACGGCCTACAGTGACGTGTCTGATACCCCAATCGCAGCAGGGCAAAGTGTCACTTTGGAAGCGCAAATCGACCCGTCACTCGTGCAGTCGGGCAGCACGCTTACTGCGGGGCGCTGGGCGGTCACCGATACGAGCAATCAGTACCATTCCGCTGATTTTGGCGTGGGATGGGGTTCGCAAGTCGCTGCACTGCGCGATTTTGCATTCGAGTGAACGCGTGTGAGGTGACATGATGAGTGAATATCAACAGTACGCACAATATTCCAATACGCCGCAGTCGTATCAGGCTGGTCCTCGCCCTCAGCGCAATCGCAATAGTGGTTCACGCCCCTGGAAGTGGGTGCTGGGCGCGGCGGTTGCGGTTGTATTGATCGTTGTTGGCGCGGTAGGCGGATATATTGCAGGCGGTGTGAGCGTGCTTTCTGACGAAATCTGCCCGAGTGACGCCAAAGATGAGTTGGACGATTACGAGTACATCTCCGGCGATTTCACGGAAGCAACAGGTCCCAAACTGAGCCGCGCGCAAGCAGGCGATTATTATCTGCAAGCAATTGACACGTCATGGCAAGCTGTGAACGATGTCATGCTGACATCGTTTGGAGACGATCTGTCTGCAACGCGTGAAGCTGCTCGTTCAGCATCGAAATCGCTCGCGGAAACTGCCACTATGTTGCGTGCGCGCACATGGCCAGATTCGGTAGCAAGCCGCATCGAGTCAGTGGCCCGCGACTATGAGTCAATGGCCAAGCAAGCTACTGCAATATCACGATCAGTGCGCTTGCAAACGGTCTCGCGTTACCTGAGTGCCGATTGGGGGGAACCCTCTGATGATGATGCGAACATTCGCGATGCGCTAGGACTTGATGCTGCAAAACCACATACGATGCCAGTGGAAATTGTCGCATTGGATGATCGCGGCGAAGTCACATCATCGTACACGGACGCCACACACGTTGTTGACGTTACGGTACGCAGTAATGTTCCCGGCACGCTCACTGATGTCTCGCTTGGCATGGATCTGCTGACGAGTTCAGGCGAGCAGGTTAACAACCTGTGGGGTGAACTGAGCCATATTGAATTGGCACATGGCCAGTCGGCGGTGATTTCTATCGATACCAAGGCCGACTACGTCAAATCAGGTATGAAGCTACGGCTCACGCAATTAGCGGTTGTTGGAGCTGAGAATGGTACGCACGCGGTGAGCACGCCTGATACGGTTCCTGCGGTTACGGATTTTCGTTTCCACTGAGTAGATCGCACAGTTGAGTAATTTGCACTGCTGAGTAGTTCACACGGCTGAGTAGTTCGCCCAGTTCGATATAACCCTAGGATTTGCCAGCACACACTGCTGGAATCCTAGGGTTTCTTTGTTTGAGGACTGTTTGAGAACTGGTTGGGAACTGTTCGGGAACTGTTCGGTGACTGCTCGGGGGTGTGTGATCTCGGCTACTTTTTGCATCTCCTCAGCGCGCCGGCTTGTGTCGTTGAATTTGTAATGCTATATTTATGAAAGTCAAATCAATAAATAGAATTACAAAATATGGTTTATGTATTGATTGACTGAACAATACCAACGACGGTATGAAGCACGACAAAGGAGTTCGACATGGAGTTCAGGAAGTACTTTGAGCCAAAATACGGTCCGGTTGCCCCGGAAGTAGAGATTCGCCCGGCTGGCTCGATTGATTTTGACAACCTCGCCACCTTGCGCGTAGTCATTTCTAATCAAGACGTCGCACGCTACCAGTCGCAAATCGAACACTGTAACGTCTACCCCGAACTGACAAAAATCGCCGTAGAAAAAACCACCTTCACCTATGGCGACAACATCACCATTCCAATCTGGATTTACAAGCCAACCGGCGAAGGCCCGCACCCGGTCCTCGTATTCTTCCACGGCGGCTCCTTCATGCTCTACAGCCCGGACTATGCAGACTGGGTGATGCGCTACATCAGCCGCTTCGGCAACGCGGTAGTCATCAGCGTTGACTACCGACTGGCCCCCGAAGTCAAATTCCCTGGCGGCTTGGAAGACAGCTACGCCGCAGTACAGTGGGCTAGCGACCATATCGAAGAGCTCAACGGCGACCCCGATCGACTGCTCGTCGGCGGAGAAAGCTCTGGCGGCAACTTCGCCGCCGCAGTCGCCCTGATGGCACGCGACCGCAAGGGGCCGAAGATCGCCAAGCAGTTCCTATGGTGGCCGCTCACCGATGGTTACCCGGCCGAGCGCACCCAATCCGAACTCAAATACGGCAGTGGTGATCACTACCTGTGGTATGACAGCCGCGTCAACCAGTTCGAACAGTACTACGGCGACGCCGATCGCCGCTCGCCATACGCCTCCCCACTCTGGGCGGAAGACGTGTCCGGACTGCCGCCAGCAGTTATCCTCTCCGGCGAATGCGATCCGCTTCTCGATCAAGCAGTCATGTACGCTGCCAAACTCGAAGACGCCGGCGTCAACGTCGACTACTACCTCGGCGAAGGCATGCTGCACGCATTCATCTTCGAAACGCACGGCAAAAGCTTCGAAGCACTCAACTTCGTCGTAGACCATTTGTGACGGCCGCGGTCGAACGCCACGTCAAGGAGTGCGACATGTCAGATTCCACATCCTCCGCGGCCAAAGCCGGCCGCTCTGCCCAACCGCAAACTTTCGGAGCCAAAGCAAAACAGGCCTACGACACAGCAATCAACGTCGTTACCGAAATCTTCACCCCAATTCTTCCCGTCCTACTTTCGATGGGCGTGCTCAAAGGCATCCTGCAGCTACTCACCATCGTCAAAGTACTTTCTGATAAGAGCGACCTCTACCTGTTCTTCTACAACATGTCAGACGCGTTCTTCTACTACCTGCCAGTCATGGTGGCGTTCACTACCGCAAAACGCTTCAAACTCAACCCGTTTGTCTCGGTGATGATCGCGCTCGCCAGCCTGTATCCATCAATGAGCGAAATGCTCGCCAAAGGCGGCGGCGCATATTTCCTCGGCCTTCCAATCCCGAACGTCAGCTACAGTTCCGTGCTGATTCCAATCTTCTTTGCGGTAGCACTGCAATGGGTATTGGAAAAGCTCTGGCGCAAGCTACTCGGCGAAATGCTGTTCGGCCTGCTTGGTTCGCTGTTTTGCCTCGTGGTCATGCTGCCGTGCATGATGCTGGTCTTTGGCCCGGTCGGCTCCGCGATTTCTGAAGGCATTGCTAACGGATATAACGCAATCTACGGATTCAGTCCGATTCTGGCCGGCGCGGTGCTCGGTGCGCTCGTGCAGCCGATGATCATTGTGGGTTTGCAATACGGTTTGATCCCGATTATCCTCACCAATTTCGCTGAGACTGGAACTGATACGATTCTGGCGTTCTTCGGACCGACTGTCTTCGCGATCGTGGGTATGTCGCTAGCGTACGCGCTGAAGGTGAAAGACCCTGGCCAGAAAGCGCTTGGCTACAGTTCTGCAGTATCGGCAGTGTGCACGATTTCTGAGCCAGCACTGTTTGGCTACATGCTGCCGCTGAAAAGGCCGCTGTACTACGCGTGCGGTATTGGCGCGGTCGGTGGTGCGGTAATCGGTGCGACTGGAGGACGCGCGGTGGCGTTCGCTGTGCCGGGCTTCATTACGCTGCCGGTATACGTGGGCGACGGTTTCGTATGGTTCCTGATTACCTGCCTGGTGTGCATGGTCGCTGGATTCCTTGTGCTGACCGTGTTCGGCTACGGATCCGAAAAGGATTTGCAGCGTCTGATTCGCGAATCGGCGCAAGCTGAAGCGGAAGATGGCATTATCGTTCAGCCTGCTACTGCGGAAGCGCCGAACGCTGAGAGCGTAGCAGCTTCGGATAGCGCTGCGGCAAGCGCTACGACTGCTACCGTTATCACACCGAGTGCGCCTACTCCAGTGGGGGCGGCAGTTCCTGCGGCGGTCTGATGTGCGGCTTGCTATAACTATGACCAGCTGCATGTTCTATAGAGTTCTATAGATCATGATGGTGGCCTGAACTCCCTAATCACAGGAGTTCAGGCCACCATCATGCGTATATGGATGTGCACAGTGTGCATCGTGCTTGCTGCGTTCGCGTGCGGCGAGGTGCGAATGCGATAGGTACGAGCGCTAGGGGAGAGCGGCTAAATAGTCTTCCAATACTCTTCAACAAACGGCAGTGCTGCGCCGAGTGTGGAAGCATTATCGCGTACGGTGCAGGCGCGAATCGCTCCTACTGGCAGTTCGTATGGGTCGATTGCGCGCACGGCTTCTTCAATACGCTGCACATACGGTTCCAGTTTGGCGCCAATGTACCCGCCGAGCACGATCGGGCAATCGTAGAGCAACACGATGCTTTTGAGCGCTCGCGATAGGTGACGAATGTAGTCGTTCCAAGTTTTCTCAGCAGCGCTGTCGTGAGCGTTGAGCTTGGTGAAGAAGGTATCCAAATCTCCGCCGGTCTCAATCAGTGCGGAAGTGCTGCAATAGCAGTCTAGGCAGCCATATTGCCCGCAATAGCAGTGTTTGCCCTTCCATTCGACGGCGATATGGCCGATTTCGCATGCGCGATTATTGGTGCCCTCATAGCGGTTGCCGGCTACGAATGAGGCGCCGCCAACATTGTTGCTCAGGCACACGTAGAACAGGTTGCCATTGACGCCGGTATCGTGCACTTCGGCGTAGCAGGCAGCGTCGGCGTCGTTGTAAAGGCGGCAAGCGTAGGGTGCTTGAGCTTCGATACCGTCCATTGTGAACTTGCTGAAGTCCATGATTTTGCTGTATGAGGGGCGGTTGTCGGTGTTATCAATGAGCGCGGGCACGCTGATGCCCATGCCAAGCACGCGCTGCTGGGGAATGTGATTGGATTCGCGCAGATTGGTAATGTCGGCGATGAGATTCTCGATGTATTCGCGACTGTTGCTGAACGGGATGGTGCGTGTTCTGGAGTCGGCAACGTTGCCGTTGAGGTCAAGAAGCAGCATGGACCATGCGTTTTTCGTGAGGTCGATGCCGATCGACACTTTGCTCAATGGGTCGACGGTGTAGGCCACGGCGTTACGACCGACGCTTGCGTTGCGCAGTTTGCCGTCCTCGCGAATCAGCCCTTCTTGCTGCAATTCAGCAATGTTTTTGACGATAGTGGGCATACTGAGTCCCAGTGCGCGCATCAATTCTGGTTTAGAAATACCGCCGGTTCGGCGAATGTGATTGAAGATGCGATTGCGGTTGAGATTGGCTGCATTGAGCTGCTGGGTGGTCATTATCGTTCCTTCCGCGCTGGTTGCCGGTGTGCTTGTGGCGTCTGCGGTGACTGCCGGAATTTATCAAAATTATTTTATTAAAAATTATATCGAAAATGCCGGCCGTCGGCGTTTCGTGCTTGACGGCGCTACGCAATACATTAAACTTAATTTCATAAACACGATTCAATAAATATTTAGAATAAATATATTTGAGGATCGAGTTTTGTTACCACTGGGTCGCCGACGATGTTGCCGACGGTCCTCCACAGCATCAACAAAGGAGTTACATCATGTCGAACCTGCCCAAAACCATGAAGGCCCTCGTCGCGTACGGTATTAAGGATTACAAGCTGGAAACTGATTTCCCGGTCCCTGAGTGTGGCCCGGATGACATTATCATCAAAACCGAAGGTTGTGGCGTGTGTGTCGGCGACATCAAGTGTTACGACGGTGCTGCAGCTCGCCTGTGGGGCGATGACATTCAGCCTTGCTGGGTAAAGCCGCCGTTTGTTCCTGGCCATGAGTTCCTCGGCCGTGTTGCTGAAGTCGGTGAGAACGTTACTGACTACAAGATTGGCGATCGTATTACCGCCGATCAGATTGCTCCTTGCGGCAAGTGCCGATTCTGCACATCCGGTCGTTACTGGATGTGTGAGCCGCACAACATGTTCGGCTACCAGCACACTAACAACGGTGGAATGGCTGAATACGTGCGCTACCACAAGTACGCGCACATCACCCGTGTTCCCGAAGATATTCCGCTCAAGAAGGCACTGCTCGTTGAACCGTATGGATGCGCTAAGCATGCAGTTGACCGCGCTGACATTCACGCCGAAGACGTTGTAGTGATCTCCGGTGCTGGCACGCTGGGTTTGGGTATGATCACCTACGCGCGCACGCGCAACCCGTTCAAGCTGGTCGTTCTCGACATGAACAATGATCGCCTGCGCAAGGCAACAGAATTCGGTGCTGACATCGTGCTCAACCCGGGCGAAGTCGATGTCGTCGAAGAAATCATGAAGCTCACCGACGGCTACGGTTGCGACACGTACATTGAAGCAACCGGCAACTCCTCCTCGGTGCGCCAGGGTATGAAGATGATCCGCAAGCTCGGCCGCTTCGTTGAGTTCGGCGTCTTCGTTGATGAAACCTCGCTCGATTGGTCGGTAATCGGCGATGGTAAAGAGCTCGACGTGCTCGGCTCCCACCTGAGCCCATACGCTTACCCGTACGTGCTCGAAGGCATTCGCAACGGCACGCTGAAAACCGATGGCGTGCTGGAGCACACCTTCCCGCTGGAAGAGTGGCAGACCGCCTTCGAATACGCGCACGGCACGCATGGCGATTTCAAGGTCGCCATCACGTTCTAACCCATTGCGATTCGAATTGGGAAAGCGACAATGACATGACCGCAATGCATACGGCGGCGGGCTCTTCCGCCGCCACAGACATCGCCGCCATCGCCGAGCGTATTCGCAGCGGTGGCACATCACTGGGCATTGAACTGGGGTCCACGCGTATCAAAGCGGTGCTCATCGACGATCACTATCGCGTTATCGCATCGGGTGAACACCAGTGGGAAAACCATCTCGAAAACGGCTTGTGGACATACCCACTTGAGGAAGTATGGCAAGGCGTACAAGCTGCTTACGCAGCGCTCGCGCACGATGTGAAAACCGCGTACGGCGAAGATATTGTGCGCGTGGGAGCGATGGGCTTTTCTGCGATGATGCACGGCTATCTCGCGTTCGATAGCGACGGCGAGCTGCTGGTGCCATTTCGAACCTGGCGCAATACCAATACTCGTCAAGCGCACGAGAAGCTGTCCGAGCTGTTCCAGTACAACATTCCCGAACGATGGTCGGTAGCGCACCTCTACCAGTGCATTCTCGACCATGAGCCCCACGTGCCGCGAGTGGCCTACATCACCACGTTGGCGGGTTACGTACACTGGCAGCTCACTGGGCGCAAGGTAATCGGCGTGGGAGACGCGTCCGGCATGTTCCCGATCGATCCAGAAACTCGCACGTGGGATGCTGAACTCAGCCGCACCTTTGATGAGATTCCTGAAGTTGCAGCACAGCCATGGAGTTTCCATGACGTGTTCCCGACCACGCTGGTTGCCGGCCAAGATGCGGGCATGCTCACTGTTAAAGGTGCGCGGCTGCTTGACCCAACCGGCACGCTCAAGCCCGGTGTGCGCATGGCTCCTCCGGAGGGCGATGCTGGCACTGGTATGGTGGCCACCAATTCTGTACGCGTGCGCACGGGTAACGTGTCTGCTGGCACGTCGATTTTTGCGATGGTGGTGTTGGAGCATAAGTTGAAGGCACTGCACCCTGAGGTTGATTTGGTGACGACTCCAGCTGGTGATTTGGCTGGTATGAGTCACGCGAACAATTTCACGTCGGATTTGAACGCGTGGGTTGGCCTGTTTGGCCAGTTTGCTCAAGCTGCCGGATTCGAAATCGATGCGGGAAGCCTGTACGGTGCGCTGTTCCGCGCGGCTATTGCTGAAGGAGTGCCTCCGGATGCAAAGGGATTGCTCAACTTCCCCTTCTACTCAGGCGAGTTTCTTGCTGGCCTTGACGAAGGGCGCCCGCTGTTTGCTCGCAGCCCTGAAGCAGCCTTAACGCTTGGCGCATTCATGAGATCGCAACTGTTTTCTGCGTTTGCACCCGTACGCATTGGTATGGATGTGATGACGAAGCAGGAGCATGTGCAGATTGATTCGCTGGTTGGTCATGGTGGTATTTTTGCGACGCCGAAGGTGGCGCAGAGTATTTTGGCTGCCGCATTTAATACGCCGATTAAGGTGATGGCGACTGCGTCTGAAGGTGGCGCATGGGGTATGGCAGTCCTCGCCGACTACCTATGGCATGCGGAAGAGCCACTTGCTGACTACCTTGACGATCGCGTATTCAGTGACGTGCAATTCACCACAGAGCAACCAATACCTGCGGATGTGGAAGGCTTTGAACAGTTCTTCGAACGCTTTGTTGCTGGGCTGCCTATTGAGCGCGCTGCTATCGAAGCAATACCGCTCAGTCAATAAAGTCAAACGCGGTCAATACACGCATACAAGCGCGTATACCCATTGTTTGCATTCGTGATTCCCCGCACACCGCCGGTTCGTTCCGTGAGACATTGCCCTCATAGAACGAACCGGCGTTTCGCATTCGGGGGTATAGTGTGGCGGCGTTTGCAGGCTGTGAAACCACATGATGACGCTACGCATTCTCGGGGCTCGGCGGTATCGTGGAGGCGGGATTAATGATCAATTGATAGTCATGATCGGCAAGGAGGCACGCATGACATTGGAACATGAAACCAATTATCCAATGGCTGCCAAAGTCTTTTTCACACGCGATATTAGCCCCGCAGGACTCATGCGCGTCTATGAAGCGCTCGGCGCTCGCCCGAAAGGCAAAGTCGCCGTCAAACTCAGCAGTGGTGAAGGCGGCAACACGCATTATTTGCAGCCGGCACTCATCAAAGACCTCGTGCAGTCGCTCAATGGCACCATCGTCGAATGCAACACAGCATATGCTGGCACGCGCGATACATCCGAACATCACTGGCAAACCATCCGCGAACATGGCTTTATGGATATTGCCCCCTGTGATATTCAAGACGAAGAAGGCGAAATCGAAATCCCCGTTGAAGGCGGTCGCCGCATTACCAGCGATATTGTCGGCTCGCACTTTACGAATTACGACTATTACGCAGTGCTCTCGCACTTCAAAGGTCATATTATGGGTGGCTTCGGCGGAGCGCTGAAGAATATTTCTATCGGCATGGCCTCTTCGCGTGGTAAAAAGCGCTTGCATTCCGGCCAGCAAGAGATTCTCGCTCAGCCATTCAGTGGCGATCAAGACGCGTTCCTTGAAGCAATGGCAGAAGCGGCAACCGCCGTATTCAACGCGCTCAAAGGCGAAATGTGCTTCATCAACGTAATGAACAACCTTTCAGTTGACTGCGATTGCGATGGTCACCCGCATGCGCCGGTGATGAGCGATATTGGCATCGCTGCCTCGCTTGACCCGGTGGCTGTTGACCAAGCGTGCGTGGACATGGTGTATGTGTCTCAGGACAATAAAGAGCCGTTGATTGAACGCATTGAATCGCGGCATGGCATTCATATCATCGAACACGCTGTTGAAATGGGGCTCGGCTCGCGCGACTACCATCTGATCGATCTTGACGCTCGCTAACCCGAGCTGGTCACCTTCATCAAGCGATCGCGCATTCATTCAGTAATATTTAAGGAGTTTCATCATGCAATCAACTGCAGCAGCACGCACTCGTGCCCTGCCATCCATCACTGTTCAATCCGCGGCCACGGTACTCGCTGTTATCGCAGCCGTAGTCTTGCCGCAAATCTTCCACGTTGCTGGCGCGGCACTCGGCTTAGGCACAGGACTTGGGCAAGCCCTCCTGCCTATGCACTTGCCAGTATTGCTCGTCGGTTTGCTCGCCGGCCCATTCGCAGGTCTGGCTACTGGTGCGCTCGCTCCAATCGTCAGTTTCTTGCTCACTGGTATGCCAATGGCGCCGATGGTGCCGTTCATGGTGATCGAGCTTGCTGCTTACGGCCTGTTTGCGGGTCTGCTGCGCGGCTTGAGCGCGTTGGATGCACTGCCATCGCCGCTGGCTTGGCTGATCAGGCTCGTTGGCGCGCAGATAGCTGGCCGACTCGTTGACGCGCTCGCCATTGCCGTAGCGGTGTATGTACTCGGAAACGCGCAGATGTCTGTTGCGTCCGTGTGGACAGCAGTCGGCGTTGGCTTGCCTGGCTTGATTCTGCAATGGGTGCTTATTCCAGTGGTTATGTTCGCTGTTGATCGTCGCCGGCAATGATTGACGCCATCGTGACGAGCGATCTTGACCGCGCGCGGGCCACGCTACTCGCCGATCCTGCCATCGGCTGCGTGGCCTGCGGTGGTGGAAGTGGAGAAACGCAGCTACTCACCGGTTTTGGCCGTGGGGTAAAGCCGTTGCTGCAATGGTTGGCTGCCGGGCAAAACCTGCACGGCTACTGTGCTGCCGACCGCGTAGTTGGCAAAGGCGCAGCATTACTGTACGCGCGACTCGGCGTTACTGCTGTGTATGCCGAAACGATGAGTGAAGCTGGGCTGAGCGCATTGCGGGCGCACGGTATTGAAGCCTCATATGGCACATTAGTGCCGGTGATTTTGAACCGGATGCACACGGGCATGTGCCCGATTGAGCAATCGGTGGCAGCGATCGACGATCCAGTCGCCGCTGAGACTGCTATACGTGCAGCCGTAGCGCGTCTGATGCGGCGATCATAGGCGATTATTCGGTGATCTGTTTTTTTTAAGGTGCAGTGTCGCTTGGTGTCCGCAATCTGCCGTACAATAATCGATTGCTGTGTCGAGAAGCAGGCCGCCGCATAAGCCCACTTCTCCACGAGTCCAGTCGAACGGCCGCAAGGCCCGACTTTCGGCGGATTGACAGGCATCCCAAAGGCAAACCTGCGGGAGCAACGAACGTGATTCGCATGAAGAGCCACATGGCTGCGCGAATCCCCAACATGTGCGCTGATATGCGGCAGTGACAGGAGATAGCAATGGTTAACGCTATTGAGGCATTTGACGCCAAGCACCTGAAGCCGGCCGAGGAAATCCCGGCATTCCGTCCTGGCGACACCGTCGAGGTCAACGTCAAGATCAAGGAAGGCAACAACTCCCGTCTGCAGGCGTTCACCGGCGTGGTGATCGCTCGTCAGGGTGCTGGCCTGCGTGAGACCTTCGTGGTGCGCAAGATCAGCTTCGGCACCGGTGTGGAGCGCCGCTTCCCGGTGCACTCCCCGTCCATCGACTCCATCAAGCTGCTGCGTAAGGGTCGCGTGCGTCGCGCGAAGCTGTACTACCTGCGCTCCCTGCGCGGTAAGGCTGCTCGTATCGTCGAGCGTCGCGACAACTCTGCTAAGGCCTGAGTTACAGCGGCTTTGCGGCCGTGACGTTCAGCCCGGAACCGCTGTGTTCCGGGCTGTTTTCATATGGTCATGATTGTGCGAGGATTGCCATACAGTACAGACAGCACAGACCGGTAAGATGATGGATGATCCCGTGATGATGGAGGAGTTTATGCAGTCAGACGATTTCCAGCAGCCCGACGGCGTCGATCGTTCAGAAGGCAGCCGGGACGAGCGTATCTTCGCCGTCGCCGACCATGGCGTTGACCCCTCTCCAATGAAGCCAGTGTCTTACGCACAAAGCAATAACGCTGTAGCAAAACACAAAGCTGCGGATCATGGTAACGATGATTCGACGTTCGGCTGGCGTGACGCACTCATCTGGTGTGGCGTTCCTATTCTTATTTTCGTTCTGCTGCGCGTCTTCCTGTTCGGCTTCTACGTGATTCCCTCCGGTTCAATGCTGGACACCATCGAAATCAAGGATCGCGTTATTGCCAGCAAGATCGCTCCCAAGTACGTGGATTTGCAGCGCGGCGATATCGTCGTCTTCCACGATCCAGCAAACTGGCTAACCGCCGAGCAAAAAAGCGGCAACGATGACTATCTCATCAAACGCGTAATCGGCATTCCCGGTGATGTAGTGGAATGCGCGGGCGCTGGCAAACCTATCACAGTAAACGGTGTTGCTGTAGATGAGACCTCGTACATACGACCTGGTGTTGACCCATCGAATTTTGCGTTCCGTGTGGAAGTAACTGCGGGCAACATTTTCGTGATGGGTGATAATCGCGCAAACTCCTCCGATTCCCGGTACCACCAGGATGACGGCAACAATGGCCTCGTGCCTATCAACAATGTGGTTGGTGTGGCATTTGTGCGCTACTGGCCGCTCAGCCGTTTTGGCCTGCTTGATTCGCATCATGATGTGTTTGACGGCGTGCCAGCTGGTACGAGCGCACAGTAAAGCAGGCGCACTATGACGGTGACCGTGACTCCGACGCTTGACCTTGAACGTGATCTTGCTGCCGAAGGATACGATGTAATCGTTGGCTTTGACGAGGTTGGTCGCGGCGCGCTTGCTGGGCCAGTAATGGTTGGAGCTGCTGCAATATGGACACGTGATCTGCCGCAATTAACAGTGCCAGAAGGCGTGGCTGACTCCAAAATGCTCACCGAACATCGGCGTGAGCATATTGTTGCACCGCTGAAAGCATGGTGTGCAGCTTATGCTGTAGGCCAGGCTAGCAATGTGGAAATCGACGAGTGGGGTATTTCGTACGCGCTGGGCGTTGCCGCATTGCGCGCGTTGACTGCTGTTGAACATGATCTTGGACTGAGTGATGGGTTGAGCGGCCACAACGTGCGCGTTGGCGCAATTCTTGACGGTCCGAATGATTACATCACCAAAGCACTCAATACCTTCGATGCGCCCGATGTGCCTATTCCAGCGCACGTAATCACCAAGGTAAAAGGAGACCGCTACTGTGCAACCGTTGCTGCAGCAGCGGTTATCGCCAAAGTCACTCGTGATCGACTCATGGTAGACATTGCTGGTAGTAACCCGCAGTATGCGCCCTATAAATGGGAACATAACAAGGGATATGGCTCCGAAGCGCATCGCGAAGCGATCGCCCAATTCGGCCCTACGTCGCTGCATCGGCTGAGTTGGCACTTGAAGTAAAGACCCATGCTATGGAATAGCAGTGGCAAAACATCACGTCATCGATGTAATGTGTGAGCGCTCACGAGTGTCGCGTGTAACTCGCGCTAAGCTCGAAGAAAACCCGTGTAGTGTAGGGAGGTCGTTGGCATGGTAGCCCGAAGGAGTGGCCAAAAACGGCCTTCAATGTTTGAAGTGGCAAAACTCGCGGGAGTAAGTCATCAAACAGTTTCCCGCGTCATCAACAATTCGCCTGACGTGTCAGACGCTACCCGCGCAAAAGTACAGCAGGCAATCGATCAACTAGGGTATCGCCCCAGTAATTCGGCGCGCGCATTAGCTTCGCACCGTTCGCGCACGATTGGCTTAATCGCTGGCGGTATGCGATTCTTCGGTCCAATTTCTGCGATTTCGTCGATTGAATCAATGGCTCGCGCGCATGGGCTGTTTATTACAGTTTCCATGGTGCATGAAGCATTGTGCACACAGCAAGAATTCGACGAGCTGTGCAGCACGTTTGATGAGCAGAACGTTGACGCGTTCATTTTCTTGGCTCCCACTGATGTCATGTTTGAAGCTGCCTGCCGTGTGCAGGTGAGCCAGCCGCGCGTCATTGTCTCTTCAACGCATGGCACGATGAGCGTGCGCGAAGGCTTGGGTCTTGTACGCGAGCGAGATCGTTCCAAAGTCTCCATGGTTGGTATCGACCAGTGGGGAGCAATGGTTGAAATAGTGCGACTGATGACAGAGTATGGGCATCGGCGCGCACTGTATTTTTCTGGCCCGCACGAGTGGCGTGATGCGGCAACGCGACTGGCTGCGTGGCGTAATTTGTGCGCACAAAACGCGGTGTATTCGAGCGTGGCTTATTGCAAAACGTGGGGTTCGGCTGAAGCGTATGCGACGATGAACCACGTGCTTGATGAGGCTGGCCGTTCAGGCTCGCCACTGCCAACGGTTGTGGTGACTGCAAACGATAGTCAGGCTGTAGGCGTAGCGCGCTCACTGCATGAGCATGGGCTGCGGATTCCGCAAGATATGAGTTTGGTGGGCTTCGATGATATGCCAGCGATGGATAATATGTTCCCGCCGCTGACGACTGTCCGACCAGATTTTGAGCAGCTTGGTGCTGCGGCAATGCGTGAAGTGCTGTATCTGCTAGGGGAGGGCGGCAAGTTGCCGTTTGCTTCTTCGCAGCATGGCGTTGGACTGATTCCTGCGAAGGTGATGTTGCGTAGGTCTTTAGGACCAGCACCGCGCAAGAATCGTTGAACTGCTCACTGGTAGTTCATGATCGACGAAAAGGTGTTTTCGGCGAGATGATACCGTTCAGCCGGCGTGCGATTATAGCGCGCCGGCTTTGTTATAGCTGCGAAAAGCTGCGTATATCGCGCGGCATTATGCGGTTTTTGGACTGGTGATAGTGTGCTGCGCCACGCCGAGTGCGCAGTAATGACACGTCGGAGTTGTGCTGTTTGCGGTCTTTGCGTACAATGACTTATGGAAATTGTGAGCGCTAACAATCTTCCGATGGTGGAAGGCTGTAGGGCTCAAGGGCATACGAGCGGATGGTTAGCCATCCGGTCACGTAAGGAGCTCAGCAAAGAGTATGGCAACGCAAAACGCATCCGATCAGATCGCGTCCATCGCCGAGAAAGTGCGTGCAGGCAAGACCTCGCTCGGTATCGAATTCGGCTCTACGCGCATCAAAGCGGTACTGATTGACGACAACTACAACACCATCGCCTCCGGTGACTACCAGTGGGCCAGCCACCTCGAAAACGGCCTGTGGAGCTACACTATCGACGAAATCTGGAAAGGTTTGCAGTCTGCATACGCTTCCATGGCGAACGACGTGCGCACTGCCTACGGCGAAGAGCTCACGCGCATCGGTCACATCGGCTTCTCCGCGATGATGCACGGCTATCTTGCCTTCGACAAGGACGGTGAACTGCTGGTCCCATTCCGTACCTGGCAGAACACCAACACGCACGAAGCACACGAGAAGCTTTCTGAGCTGTTCCAGTACAACATTCCTGAACGCTGGTCCATCGCTCACCTTTACCAGTGCATTCTTAACAACGAAGAGCACGTGAGCAAGGTTGCATACATCACTACGCTAGCCGGCTACGTGCACTGGAAGCTTACCGGCAAGAAGGTCATCGGCGTTGGCGACGCATCCGGCATGTTCCCGATCGACCCGGAAACGCACACGTGGGAACAGGGGCTGCTTGATCAGTTCGCAGCTATTCCTGAAGTTGCTGCACAGCCGTGGAATATTCGCGACCTGCTGCCCACTCCGCTCGTCGCAGGCACGCCAGCAGGCGAACTCACCGAGCAGGGTGCAGCATTGCTTGACCCGACCGGTACGCTCAAGCCTGGCATTGTGCTCGCGCCGCCAGAAGGCGATGCTGGCACTGGTATGGTGGCCACCAACTCTGTACGCGTGCGTACGGGTAACGTGTCTGCTGGTACGTCGATTTTTGCGATGGTCGTACTTGAGCACAAGTTGAAGGCCCTGCATCCTGAAGTTGATCTTGTTACCACGCCGGCCGGCGACCTTGCCGGCATGAGCCATGCCAACAATTTCACGTCTGATTTGAACGCGTGGGTTGGTCTGTTCGGCCAGTTCGCTGAAGCCGCCGGATTCAAGCTCGACGCCGGCAGCCTGTACGGCACGCTCTTCCGTGCCGCAATCAGCGATGACGCCGACGCCAACGCCGGCGGATTGATCAACTATCCATTCCGCTCCGGTGAATTCCTCGCCGGCCTCGAAGAAGGCCGCCCGCTCTTCGCTCGCAGCCCCGAAGCGCACATGAGCCTCGCCAACTTCATGCGCGCTCAGCTCTTCAGCGCATTCAGCCCTGTCAAAATCGGTATGGATGTGATGACCAAGCAAGAGCACGTGCAGATCGACTCTTTGGTTGGTCATGGTGGTATTTTTGCGACGCCGAAGGTGGCGCAGAGCATTCTGGCAGCCGCGTTTAATACGCCGATTAAGGTTATGGCGACCGCATCCGAAGGCGGCGCGTGGGGTATGGCAGTCCTCGCCGACTACCTGTGGCACACCAATGAAGACCACACCAACCTCGCCGACTACCTCGACGGTCGCGTGTTCAAGGACGCTGAATCCGTAACCGAAGAGCCGCAGCCAGCTGACGTCGTTGGATTTGAAGACTTCTTCGCCCGCTTCAGCAAAGGCCTGCCGATCGAACACACCGCCATCGAGACCATTCCACTCGAAGGCTGAGCCGTTAAGCAAACAGCCCGGTGGGCTGTTTGTAGGCGAAGCGCGAGCGACAGCGAGCTAGCAATGAGTCAGCCGAAGGCTGTCGGTAATTGCGGATTGAGCCATATCGCGCTATGCGCGATGCTGTGCTGACAGGCGGTCTCCGACCGCGACGCTCCCTCAGTCACGGCTATGCCGTGACAGCTCCCTCAGCCGAGGGAGCTAGGGGCCCGTCAGCTTCATGAACTTAACCAACATCAATAATCTGTTGTAGTGAAAGGACAATAAACTATGGCAACTCTGGCTGATTACGGTCCGGAAGTCCGCGCTGAAGTCAAGCAGGTGCGCGAGGTCGTCGCCACCCTGCACGAGCAGCTCATCAAGTGGAACCTCGTCGTATGGACCGCTGGCAACGTCTCCCAGCGTCTGCACACCGCCGACCTCATGGTCATCAAGCCGTCCGGCGTGCGCTACGAGTACCTGACCCCAGGCTCTATGGTCGTGTGCGATCTCGATGGCAACGTTGTCGACGGCACTGAATCCCCGTCCTCCGACACCGCCTCCCACGCGTACATCTACCGTCACATGCCGAACGTCTACGGCGTCGTGCACACCCACTCCACTTACGCCACCGCGTGGGCAGCCACCGGCCAGAACATTCCATGTGGCCTGACCATGATGGGCGACGAGTTCGGCGGCCCTGTGCCGGTCGGCCCGTTCCGTTTGATCGGCTCCGAAGCCATCGGCGAAGGCGTCGTCGAAACGCTCAAGAAGTACCCGAAGTCCCCGGCCGTCCTCATGCAGAACCACGGTCCATTCACCATCGGCAAGGATGCTGAAGCCGCCGTCAAGGCCGCCGCCATGACCGAAGAAGTCGCACACACCATGTGGTCTGCCAAGCAGCTCGGCGACATCATCGAGATCCCGCAGGCCGACATCGATAAGCTGAACGACCGCTACCAGAACGTCTACGGTCAGCACTGACGCAATGGAGCGCCTCCTGCGTTGCGGGAGACTCGAAGTACCGTTGCGCTTCGCGCAACCGTCGCGGCAAGCCGCTCCCTTCGCCTACAGACAGTCCACTGGACTGTCTGTTAGACGGCTCAGCGTCTTCGTCTCTCGCGCCTTGGAGTCGCACGCATTGCGCCAGCGCTGACTTCGTCAGCACTGATTTGGCGGAGTGTCCGCGGCGTTGCTCCTCGGTCGACGTGCCTTCGCACGCCTTCCCTCGGTGCGCCTTGCGGACACACGCGCCAAAACACTGCTGACAGTGTCAGTGAACTTAATCCAAAATCCAAACAACGAAGTAAAGGAAACCAACATGGCATTCGAAAACCCCTTCGAAGGCAAGGAAATCTGGTTCGGCGTCGGCTCGCAGGACCTCTACGGTGAGGAAGCACTCCGCCAGGTCGCCATCCACTCCGCCGAAATGGTCGACTACCTCAACAACACCGGCAAGATCCCGGTCAAGCTCGTGTTGAAGCCAACCCTGAAGTCCTCCGACGGCGTCAAGCAGTTCATGGTCGAAGCTTCCGCCAACCCGAACGTCATCGGCGTCATCACCTGGTGCCACACCTTCTCCCCGGCCAAAATGTGGATCCGCGGCCTCGAAGTCCTCACCAAGCCGCTGCTGCAGCTCAACACCCAGCACCACAAGGAAATCCCGTGGGAAACCATCGACATGGACTTCATGAACCTGAACCAGGCCGCACACGGCGACCGTGAGTTCGGTTACATCGTCTCCCGCCTCGGCATCAAGCGCAAGGTCGTCGTCGGCCACTACACCGACCCCGAAGTCGCCGAAAAGATCGGCACCTGGGCACGCGCCGCCGCCGGTTGGGACGCTTCCAACAACATGAAGGTCATGCGTTGGGGCGACAACATGCGCAACGTCGCCGTCACCGAAGGCGACAAGACCGAAGCAGAACGCGTCTTCGGCGCCTCCATCAACACTTGGGCTGTCAACGAGCTCGTCGCCGCCTACGACGCCGTCAAGGACGATCAGGTCAAGGCCATCATCGAAGACTACAAGGCCAAGTACGACATCGACCCGGCTCTCCTCGACGCCAAGTACGACTCCCTGTTCATCTCCGCCAAGGAAGAAGCCGCCATGGTCAACATGATGACCGCCAACGGCTGCACCGCCGGCGTTGACAACTTCGAAGACCTCGGCGCACTCCCGCAGCTGCCAGGCGTTGGCCCGCAGCGCTTCCCCTCCGAGTACGGTTGGGGCTTCTCCGCTGAAGGCGACTGGAAGACCGCCGTCCTCGTGCGCATCGGCGCCGTCATGGGCTACGGCCTCGAAGGTGGCGCCTCCCTCATGGAGGATTATTCTTACAATTTCACCCCGGGCAACGAACTCGACATGGGCTCCCACATGCTCGAAGTCTCCCCGGCCATCGGCACCATCGCCAAGCCCAAGCTGGAAATCCACCCGCTCGGCATCGGCGGCAAGGCCGACCCGGTCCGCCTGGTCTTCACCGGCGCCCCCAAGAAGGATGTCGTCGTCGTCTCCATGTCCGACGTTCGCGAACGCTTCCGTCTCCTCATGGACGTCGTCGACGTCGTCGAGCCTGGTGGCTCCCTCAAGGAACTCCCATGCGCTCGCGCCGTCTGGAAGCCGCGTCCGTCCCTCAAGACCGCTGCTGAATGCTGGATCCTCGCCGGTGGCTCCCACCACACCTGCATGACCACCTCCGTCGGTCGCGAAGCCTGGGAAGACTTCGCCCGCATGGCCGGTGTCGAACTCGCCGTCATCGACGAGAACACCACCGCGCGCCAGTTCGAGAAGGAACTGGAGTTGTCCGAGATGGTCCACCGCCTCGACAACCGTCACTGATTGACGGAGCGCCTTCAGCGTTGCTCCTCGGTCGACGTACCTTCGTACGCCTTCCCTCGGTGCGCCTTGAAGTCGCACGCGTCAATCAGTGACGGCAAGCCGTCATTAAATAACGGAGTAAGGAGGGCTGTTCCGATTGTGGAACAGCCCTCTGTGTATTGTGGCGGAGCCAATGGTCAGCCATTATTCAGGTGAGAGGCAACTTAAGCAGAGTCGTCCAAGTGCTGCCGGTGGAGTCGACGGTGAATTCGCCGCCGAGGGATTCGGCCGTGGTGCGGCAGCGAACGAGACCGGTACCGCCGCTGAGCACTGATTGTGCATACGCGGCCGATTTTGTATGGGTGGGCGATTCCGTAGACGCGGCTAACTTGGTGCTACTGGCCGCTTCGGCGTCGGCAGCCGGTTCCGCGTTTCTCATGCCGTTCGACGATGACAGCGTTGCCAGACCGGCCTCCAGTGTGACGACGATGCAATAGCCGGCCGTCGCGTCCGCGTACTTCATCATATTGCCGACAATCTCATGCAATACGTCCAATAGTGCCGACTTACGTGCAGCCGTGCAGGAACAGCGCACAAGGCCGCCGATGATGATGTCGCCATCCAATCCCTGCGCATACAGGCGGGCATGATACCGGTCGGCCAGTTCGCGCAGCTCGTCGGCAGTGAGCAGATCAAGCGGTGCAGCATAGCCATAATCGTTACGATGCTCTGCGCCATGATCGGCACCAGCGGTGGAGGCATTCTCATGTTCGCCAACGTTGCCATCGATGACAGCGTTGCCAGCATCCGATACAGCTCCGGACGGCGACGAGGAAGAACCATCCAAACCAGCGATCAGCGTGCGTACTTTGACCAAGGAATCCTGTGCGCTTTGCACGATGAGACTGACGATTGAAGCAATCGACGCAACGTCGCTGCCGTCGCGAGCGTTGTCATCATTGGAAACGCTGTCATCATCAGAACATGTTGGCTCCAATTGACGCGCGAGCAGCAGAATCGTCGTCAAATCATTCGCCACCGAATGATGTAACTGCGCCGCCAGCTGCTGATCAGCCAGCCGCCGTAGCAATACGGCCCGTTCGCGCTCCTCGCGCTCATGCCGCTCCTGCCAGCTCATCGACGAGCCAATCCACAGCGCTACCATCAGGAACGCTGCGGTGGCGCACACCGTGGTAATCACCGCCGAATCCCACGGATACAGCCATATGCGCGATGCAGCCGCCGCCTCCGCCATAACCGATGCGGCCAGCGCTGAGCCGATGCGCAGGTACGCCATCACCGTGATTGCCATCAGCAGGCAGAACAGCAGCGAGAACGCTGTCGTTTGCGGGATGACACAATGCACGACCCAGAGCAGCACAATCGTCCACCCGCCGATGCGTGGCGCCAGCGACATCAGCAGACACGCGCACACTGACAGCATTGCGAACAGGATGCCCGTGTCGCCAAGATTGCCCTGCGAATACAGGTACACAGTTTCGATAATCGCTGGCAGTGACGAGCAGGCCAGCAGCGCCCGCGTACGCCCATCGGCGAGCAGAAGCTTATCGTTCCTCGCCATCGTGTTACATCCTCAAATATCGGCGGCACAACGCGACCGCTTCATCGCGATCGCGAGCATGGAGCTTATCGCGCACGCGAGCCACTTGCGCGAAAATCGTGCCTTTGGAGATGTGCAGCGCGTCGGCGATCTCATCGGTGGACCGGCCGTCGGCATACAGGCGCATGATGGCGGCCTGCTGCGCAGATAATGCAAACGATCGCTCCACTGGGGATGTTGCGGGCTCCGAAGAATCCGTGGACACCGAGGAAGCTGCGAGCGAGGCAGATGATGGACGCGCGGGCGCGGATTCGCGTCGCAAGTCGCCCACTGTTGCTCGAATCATGGCGGTAATAGCGGCGATATCGTCTTTACTGATCACATCCCGTGCGCCAGCGGCACAGGCGGCGTTATGGTACACCTGCGGATCGTAGGCAGTCACGCCGATCATCGCGAGATCGGGCGCCCACCGACGTACGGCGCGGCACACGTCGATGCCGGTCATGTCAGACAATGCCATATCCACCAGCAGCACATCGGGGCGATCATGCGCGGGGATACATCGCTGAATCGCGGCGGCGCCCAATTGCGCAGTCCAACGCAACGCAAACCCTTCACGGGCAAGCAGCGACGATAACGCCATTAATGCCATGCGATCGTTGTCAACAATGGCGATGCTCGTGCGCGCTGTTTCCGTCATGGCTCAAGTCTATGCCGCACATGTATGCACGCTGGTATTGATGTCATGCGGCGCATGTCACGCGCTGTCATGCGCCGTAGCCGCCGCCGTACGCTGAAGATATCAACGATCAACGGGGCCAGCAAAGGCCACGGGAATCGGGAGCGGGAAAGACGCCTGCGTACACGAACTATGCAGTTCGCGCGAAAACGCTATATGAGCTGTCATTCCCCGCGGAAAGGAGGCTGACATGGACGGCAAGACGACGAAGAGGCGCAACGGCGAGTGTTTTCATGATCTTGTAAACCGGATGCGCGGTGACGCGCGCGGCAATGATACTGGTGGTGAAGTCACACGTGGTAAACGCCCCGCATGGTGGTATCTGCTCGCGGCGTTCCTCGTATTCGCGCTGTTCGTGACGGGTGCGTTCGCTTGGCAGACCTCTACGATGGTTACCGCGCAGAAATGCTACGACGAGCTGGTCTCACTCGACCCGAACATCACTGTTGACGAGCTGAAAGCCAAGGGTTACATCTACAACGGCCGCGCCGAAAGCGGCTGGGCGGGCGTCGACGACCGCGACTACCCATGGTATGTGCTGCGCAAGCCGAGTGCGCAGATCAATAAATTCATCAGCGACGTACGAGCGAACCGGGAGTCGGTGCTCAGGCTCTACACCATCGATGAAGATAATGAAATCGCCGTACGACTACTGTGGTACGACCCGACGGTTGAAGATTCGTGGGTGAGCGGCTGGACAAATTCCAGCGTGACCGTCAAGCTTGACGGCAATGGGCAGATCCGCCAATGGTGGTGGAAGCACGGCGGTATGACCGACCCAGACAAGCGCTTCTCGCGTGACATCGAACAGCAGTCAGACGGCGATCGAACCACGATAGTGTTGCACAACCGCCCCAAGCAGTATACAGACGGCTCGGCGACCATGACCGTGCATCCGTTGGCTGCGGATGAGGTGCTCTACAGCTACTGACATGCAGCTAATGAATTACATGTTGTGCAACAGCATTAATACACTGGTGGCGATCATTGCAACTCAATTGCAACGATCGCCACCAGCATGTCAGCAAATAATCAGCGCACGCACTCAGTGCTTGCCGGCATACAGTTCATTACTAATAACACCCGCAAACACGCGATTCACCGCAGGGCGCACCACCTTCAGCGACGGCGTCAAACACTTGTTATCCTGCGTAAACCGGTCGGCCAACACCACAAACTTACGCACCGATTCAGCACGCGAAACCGTCGCATTCGCACGATCCACATACTGCTGAATCTCATCATGCACTTCAGTCAGATTTGCAACCTGCGCAATCGGCATGTCAGCATCGAACCCATGCAACGGCAGCCAAGCCGCCAGCCCCTCCGGATCCAGCGTCACCAATGCGCCAATAAACGGGCGGCCATCACCCACTACAACCGCATGCTCAACAATCGGGCACTTGACGATCTCCTGCTCCAGCGGAATCGGCGAAACATTCTTGCCGCCGGCGGTAATAATAATGTCCTTCTTGCGGCCAGTAATCGTCAAACGACCATCAGCATCCAGCGAGCCAAGATCACCCGTGTGCAGCCAACCATCCGACGTAAACGCTTCCGCAGTCTTCTCAGGAAGATTATGGTAACCGCGGAACACGTTCTCACCACGCACCTGCACCTCGCCATCATCAGCAATACGCACCGACGAGCCCGGCGCAGGCTGACCAACCGTGCCAATCACATTGTCATGCACGCGCGTCACCGTAAACGGTGCGGCCGTCTCCGTCATGCCATAGCCCTGAATCATCGGCAAGCCAATACCCGCATAGAAATGCGCCAAATCAGGGCTGAGCGGAGCTCCACCACACGCCACATAGCGAATATTCGGTCCCAATGCGCCACGCACCGTGCGATACACCAGAGCCTCATACGTTGCACGCTCAGCAATCGCCTTCGCAGAATGCGGCTCGCCAGCCTGCTGAGCGCGGCTCCACGCGCGCGCCGCTTCGGCAGCCTTCGCAAACAAACGGCCCTTAAAACCAGCGCCAGCCTTACGCGAAGCCGCGTTATACACCTTCTCAAACACACGCGGCACGCCAAGCAAATACGTCGGACGGAACGAACGCAAATCCGGTAGCAGCGACTTCGTATCCGGCAGATAGCCCACCACGCCATCATCAGAACCAATCGAACAATACTGGATGTAGCGCGCGAAGCAGTGCGCAAGCGGCAAGAACAGCAGCAGACGCGGATGATCGTCACAAATCACTTCAGACAAGCACTCATAACCCGCGCGCACAATCGACAGAAAATTACGATGCGTCAACTCCACGCCCTTCGGCGCACCCGTTGAACCAGACGTGTACACAATCGTGGCGAGATCATCCGCACGCGTGGCCTCAATGCGCGCATCCAGTTCCTCATCAGAAACCGTCACGCCAAAGCCCTGCAATGCGCCAAGCGCATTACCATCCAACATCAGAATCTGCTTCAACGCCGGGCAATGATCCTTCACCGAGTCAAGACGGTCGAAGCGCTCGCGATTATCAGCAATAGCAAGCTTGACATCGGAATCATTAAGAATGCGCTCGGCTTGCGCGGCGGAATCAGTATCGTAAATCGGCACGTTCACAGCGCCAATCGCTGCCAGTGCAAAATCGAGCACACCCCACTCATAACGCGTGGAAGAGAACAGTGTCACCGCATCGCCCTTGCCAATGCCGAACGCGATCAAGCCTTTAGCTACATCGAGCACGAGCTGGTGGAATTCGCCGGTGGTGATATCGTCCCAGCGGCCTGGTCCGAGCTTGCGCGAGGCGATAATCGTGTCTTCGCCGGTGCGTTCGATGCGCTCGGTAAGCAGGCTGTACAGCGTTTCGTCGTCGTTGACGATAATCGAGCCGGGAGTAGTGTATTCGCGAATGGTGCCAGTGGAGGGGTTGGTAACGATGCTGGCGGATGCTGCTGTCATAAAAGTCCTTCGTGCGGTGTGCCGCGGATAATGATGGTATTCGTATGCCGTCTTGTTCCACCGTTCAGGTTACGTTACCGTAGCCGCGCGTGACGTTGTGAGGTTGTACGAATCGGGGTGCGGGGTTTTGTGGCCGGCATACAAGGGTGGGTGCAGCTGGCAGAGTGAGTGAGGGCGCGCGCGGGGATGGCGTGTTTACAAGGTACGAGCGGCGGCGCGCATGCCGACGTAAAGGGATATTGAGTGTGTTGATAACCGATTATCGATTTTCATTATTGTCGCAATTTGGGCGTCGGGCGTGTTCGCTGTGCGCGCGCACCTAGCATTGTGGCTTGTATGCCCGCGCATGGATGGAATCATGCCGGCAAATCGCCGGTGGGGGATGCGCGGGCACAAAGGAACCCAGGGCGTTTGGCGCCCGGAAAGTGGGAGAATATGGCTGAAAACCGAGCGGAGCTCAACAAGAACCTCGCACAGATGCTCAAGGGCGGCGTGATCATGGATGTCACTACGCCTGAGCAAGCGCGTATTGCCGAGGATGCGGGCGCGTGCGCAGTGATGGCGCTGGAGCGTATTCCTGCTGATATTCGTGCGGCTGGCGGCGTTTCGCGCATGAGCGACCCGGCGATGATTAAGGGCATTCAGGAGGCCGTTTCTATCCCGGTGATGGCCAAGGTGCGTATTGGCCACATCGCTGAGGCGCGCATTCTGCAGGCGATTGACATCGATTACATTGACGAGTCTGAAGTGCTCTCTCCGGCTGATGACGTCTACCACATTGATAAGACCCAGTTTGACGTGCCGTTCGTGTGCGGCGCGAAGAACCTGGGCGAGGCGCTGCGCCGTATCGCCGAGGGCGCTGCGATGATTCGTACCAAGGGCGAGCCGGGCACTGGTGATGTGATTCAGGCCGTGCGCCACATGCGCACGATGAACAAGCAGATTCGCGAGCTCGTTGGTCTGCGTGACGATGAGGTGTTCGAGGCTGCTAAGCAGCTCGCAGTGCCGTACGATCTCGCCAAGTACGTGCATGACAACGGCCGCTTGCCGGTGGTCAACTTTGCTGCTGGTGGCGTGGCTACTCCGGCCGACGCGGCCCTGATGATGGAGCTTGGCGCGGAGGGCGTGTTCGTCGGCTCCGGCATCTTCAAGTCTGGCGACCCGGCTAAGCGCGCTGCTGCTATCGTCAAGGCGACCGCTAACTGGCAGGATGCTGACCTGCTCGCGAAGCTCTCCGAGAACCTGGGCGAGGCAATGGTTGGCATTAACGAGGACGAGATCCAGACGATTATGGCCGCCCGCGGCGAGTGAACTTTCCTGCACATTCCATACGCCCGGTGGTGGTGCTTATGCATGCCGCCGGGCTGAGGATTAATGGTTCAGAGAGGAAAGCCAATGGTTGTAGCCGTTGAATACATTTCCAAAGAGGAATCTGACGACGCTGAAAGCGCCCAGCATGGTGTGACCGGCATTCTTGCAGTGCAGGGCGCGTTTGCGGAACACGCGGCTGTGCTCGATAAACTTGGCGCGCCGTGGAAGCTGCTGCGCGCGGCTGAAGATTTTGACGATTCGATCGATCGTGTGATTCTGCCCGGTGGTGAATCCACTACGCAAGGCAAGCTGCTGCATTCGACGGGCTTGTTTGAGCCGATCGCTGCTCATATTGCTGCTGGCAAGCCGGTATTTGGCACGTGCGCGGGCATGATTCTGCTGGCTCGCCGCTTGGAGAACGACGATAACGTGTACTTTGGCGCGCTTGATGCAACGGTGCGCCGCAACGCGTATGGTCGCCAGCTTGGCAGTTTCGCAGGCGTTGGATCGTTCGGTGATATTACCGATTTTCCGCTGGTGTTCATTCGTGGCCCGTTCGTTTCCGAAGTTGGCCCTGATGCCACGGTAGAGAGCGAAGTCAATGGCGATATCGTGGGATTGCGTCAAGGCAATATCATTGCCACCGCATTCCACCCCGAATTGACGAGCGATACTCGTATCCACGAGCTGTTTTTAGGGCTGTAACCCTTCGAGGTGGGGCAACCCATAATGCAGTTAAGGCCGTATGCCTGCTTGTTTGATGATGCAAGCCGGGCATACGGCCTTTGTTATGCCTTGAAACGGCAGTAGGCCCGGAAGTAGGTTGGGTTTCCCCGGGCTTACGGTCACTTTGGGGTGCTGAAGTGGCATTATGCCCGGGAGAGATTTCAGGGTTTATGCTAATCCGCTATTTTTGCGGTGTGTCTCGCGTTTTGACAAAGTGGTACATCGGTGTATCATAGAGGCATGGTACACGGGTGTACCAAACAAAACACCCAAGGAAGGTGCCTGACGGAGAACGGACTTCGCCAAGCAAAAAGGAGACAGAAATGCGCAACGTCAAGAAGGTCATCGCGGCAACGGCAGCCGTGGCAACCCTCGTCGGTCTGGCCGCCTGCGGTTCCGGCAGCAACGGCTCCTCGGCTGATACGGATACCGACAACGCCAAGGGCGAGATCGTATTCTGGGGCTGGGGCAACGGCATCAAGGAGACCATCGCCGCCTTCGAGAAAGCCAACCCCGGTATCACCGTCAAGTACAACAGCACCGGTACCGCCGCTGATACCGCCACCGCTCTGCAAAACGCCATCTCCGCCGGCAAGGGCGCTCCTGACGTCGTGATGCTCGAAGACCCGACCGTCACGCAGTTCGCCGTCGACGGCAGCCTCATCGACCTCTCGCAGTTCGGTGCCGACAAATACGAGTCCGACTTCGCCGCCGGCCCGTGGAACAAGCTGCAGTATGGCGGCAAGCCGTACGCGCTGCCGATTGATTCCGGCCCGGAAGTCTTCTTCTACAACAAGGCCATCTTCGACAAGGCCGGTGTGGACGGCGAATCCATCAAGACGTGGGACGACTACTACGAGGCCGCCAAGAAGATTCACGCCCTCGGTGACAACTACTACATCACCAACAACTCCGGCGATGCCAACGCCTACCAGCCGTTCACCGCACAAGCATGGCAGGCCGGCGCCAACCCGTGGAAGGTCGATGGCGAGAACATCACCATCAACATGACCGAGGATGCGGGCATGCAGAAGTACATCGACTTCCAGCAGAAGCTCATCGACGAAGGCTTGGTCAACACCAATATCGCCAACTGGTCCGACGATTGGAACCGCTCGCTGAACGACGGCACCACTGCTTCGCTGATCATCGGCGGTTGGATGCCTACGAACCTTGAATCTGGCGCTCCTGATCAGAAGGGCAACTGGCGCGTTGCTCCTCTGCCGCAGTGGAGCGAAGGCGATCAGGTTTCTGCTGAAGACGGTGGCTCCGCACTGGCCATCCCCGAGCAGTCGAAGAACAAGGCTGCAGCTTACAAGTTCCTCGAGTTCCTCACCCACGGTGACGGCGCGCAGGTTATGGCCGACAACGGCACCTTCCCGTCCCTGAAGAAGATCCTGAATGATTCTGACTTCCAGAGCGCTGAAAACGAGTACTTCGGCGGCCAGCAGGTCAACAAGGTGCTGTGCGAGGCTGCGAACCTGCCTGTGACCAAGTTCCAGTACCTGCCGTACAACCCGTACGCACAGTCCCAGTACGGTGACGCGATCGCTCCGGCCTACCAGGGCAAGATCACCCTCAAGGAAGCTATGGCCAACTACGCCAAGCTGCTGGGCGATTACGGCAAGCAGCAGGGCTATAACGTCACGGTGAAGTGACGCTTGGCGCTGGAAAACCAGCGTCATGGATAACGAGCATGCGGCCGGTCTTACCTCTCCTTCACCCGGCCGCAATGTAACTAGGGCGGGGGCGCCCTGTGCGGCGTCCCCGTTTTTTCATGCCCGCGAAAGAACGCGGGAACGTCAAGGATTGTGGCGGCGCGCAGATACGCGGCGCAACGTATACCAAGGAGTGACATTATGTCTCAGTCGTCAGCGACTTCGTCAGTGGGTCAAGGCGCCGCCCTGCAGTCGTCTTCTGCGCGTGTGAATCGGCATCGTGCTGATTGGCGTGGTTGGAAGTTTATGTGGCCGTTTGCGGTTGTGTTTGTGTTCGTGTTTATCGTGCCGATTGTGTATGCGATCTATATCAGTTTCTTTCAGAAGAAGATGATTGGTGGCACGGTATTCGTGGGGCTCGCGAATTATGCGCGTTTGTTTGGCGATACGCAGTTCTGGAGCAGTGTGGTTAGGGTCGCGTTGTTTACGATTGTTCAGGTGCCGATTATGTTGTGCCTGGCTGCTTTGATGGCGTTGGCGTTGGATTCGATGAAGCTTCATGGTACGAAGTTTTTCCGTATTAGTACGTTTTTGCCGTATGCGGTGCCTGCTGTGGTGTCGACCATGATTTGGGGTTTCGTGTATGGCGCGAAGTACGGTCTGGTTGGAAGCCTGAATGACTTGTTGGGTACGAATATTGACGTGTTGGCTCCGAGCGTCTTGTTGGCCAGTATTGGCAATATTGTGACGTGGGAGTTTACGGGTTATAACATGTTGATCTTCTACTCCTCGTTGTCTACGATTCCGCATTCTTTGTATGAGGCTGCTTCGATTGATGGTGCGTCTGAGTGGCAGATTGTCAAGTCGATTAAGTTGCCTGAGTTGCGTGGTTCGTTGGCGATTACGGTGATCTTCTCGATTATTGGTTCGTTCCAGTTGTTTAATGAGCCTTCGATTTTGCAGAATATGGTGCCGGGTAATGCGATTACGACGTATTACACGCCGAATATGTATGCGTATAACCTGAGTTTCACTGGTAACCAGAGTAATTATGCGGCAGCACTGGCGATTGTGATGGCTGTGATCACGATGGCGATCGCGTATGCGGTGCAGTTGAACAGTATGAAGGAGCAGATGAAGTGATCTGCCGAATACTGGTTTCGGACGTAGTGAAATCGCAACAATTGAAATCGTTCGTGCTGACGATGTCGTCAGCCAAAATCGCGAAGGAGCGTGCGTGATGAGTGAAAGCATGTCGCTAAAAGAGCAAGAAAAAGCCGCTAAGCGCGCTGAAAAAGCACGTCAAAAGCGCGTCGAACTCGACGAAAAAGCCGAGCGCAAGCGTGCTGAAAAAGCTGGCTTCGCCAACGTCAACAATCCGCGCCGCTCGAAGCTGCTCACCTTCGTCTGCGCTCTGTTCGCCGTATACTGCCTGTTCCCGTTCGTATATCTGATGATCAACGCGACGAAAACACAGGCTGATTTCACCTCCACATTCGGTATGGGCTTCGGCCGCAGCTTCGCCCTGTGGGACAATATCGTCACTGTCTTCACCTATCAGGACGGTATCTTCGCGCGCTGGCTGCTCAACACGCTGCTATACGTGGTGATTGGCGCTGGCGGTGCAACCTTACTGTCGATTATGGGCGGCTACGCTCTCGCGAAGTTCCGCTTCCCAGGCCGAAAGCTCGTGTTCGCGATCATCATCGGCGCAATCTCAGTGCCAGGCATCGCGTTGGCTGTTCCGCAGTTTTTGTTGTTCGCGAAACTGGGGCTCACGAACACGCCATGGGCCATGATTATCCCAAGCCTGGTCTCAACGTTCGGCTTGTACTTGATGTGGATCTTCTCCGATCAGGCCGTGCCAGATGAACTACTCGAAGCTGCGCGCGTTGACGGTGCCGGCGAAATGCGCACCTTTTTCCAGATCTCGCTGCCGCTGCTCGCGCCCGGTATTGTTACGACCGCATTGTTTACTATCGTGGCGACGTGGAATAACTACTTCCTGCCGTTGATCATGTTGAAAGATGCCGACTGGTATCCGTTGACGATTGGTTTGAACCAGTGGAAGGATCAAGCCAGCACCGCTGGCGGCCAAGCCATCCAGAACCTCGTAATCACTGGTTCTTTGATTACGATTATCCCGTTGGTGATCGCGTTCCTGTGCTTGCAAAAGTACTGGCAGTCCGGTCTCGCCGCTGGCGCCGTCAAGGAATAATCCTCACGGTTTCACCAAATCACAGCACCCCACATACACTCGTTGCTGGCGGATCGTGATCGGAGCTTTGCCACAAAGCGCAACGCCAACCGGCACGATCCGCCAGCAACAGTCTCATACGCCGTATCCGGCATTGAACAAGGAATTGAAAAAGGAGCCATCATGGCCGAACGCAGAACGTTTCGCTGGCCGGCACTGCTGACGCCCGACGGGCGCGGCATCGCGTACGGCGGCGACTACAATCCCGATCAATGGCCGGAAGAAGTCATCGACGACGACATTCGCCTCATGCAGCGCGCGCACGTCAACACCGTAGCCCTCGCCATCTTCAGCTGGGACAAGATCGAGCCGCGTGAAGGCGAATTCACTTTCGACTGGCTCGATCACGTCATCGACAAACTTGGCAACGCTGGCATCGCCGTCGACCTCGCCTCCGCCACTGCCTCCGCGCCAATCTGGCTCTATAACCAGCACCCCGAAGTACTCCCCATTGACCGGTATGGGCACGTTGTCAACGCTGGTTCACGCCAATCGTGGCGCCCTACTAGCGCAGTCTTCAAGCATTACGCGCTCACCCTGTGCCGTCAGCTCGCGCAGCATTACAAAAACAATCCATACGTCACCGCTTGGCATATGGGCAACGAGTACGGTTGGAACAATCGCTACGACTATTCCGACGACGCACTCGCCGCCTTCCGCACATGGTGCGAGCGCAAATACGGCACGATCGAAGCGCTCAATAAAGCCTGGGGTACCGCGTTTTGGTCGCAGCAGGTGAACTCGTTCGACGAGGTGCTTCTACCGCGCCACATGGGCGGCGATGCTATGGTCAACCCGCCGCAACAGTTGGATTTTGAGCGTTTCGGCAACGATATGCTACTCGATTTCTACCGTGCTGAACGTGACGCAATCGCACAAATCTGCCCCGACAAGCCGTTTACTACAAACTTCATGGTCTCCACCGACCAGTGCACGATGGATTACGCGCAGTGGGCTGACGAAGTGGATTTCGTCTCCAACGACCACTATTTCCATGAGGGCGAATCGCACGTGGACGAACTGTTCTGCTCTGATGCATTAATGGATTCGCTGGCGGCCGGCAAACCGTGGTATGTGATGGAACATTCCACGTCCGCAGTGCAGTGGAAGCCGTTCAACGCGCGCAAACGCAACGGCGAGCTCATGCGCGATGCGTTGGCACACGTGGCAATGGGCGCCGATGCGATCAACTTTTTCCAATGGCGGCAGTCTGCCTCTGGTGCAGAAGCGTTCCATTCCGCGATGGTGCCGCACGCGGGGGAGGATTCCAAGATTTTCCGCAGCGTATGTGAGCTTGGCAAGACGCTGAATGAGCTGTCCGAGGCTGGCATGCAAGGCAGTGTGCTGCAGCGCGGTGATACGGCGATTCTGTTCAGCGCCGAATCCGAATGGGCTACGCGCAGTCGCACGCTGCCAAGCAGCAAACTCAACCATTGGCATGATGTGCGCGACTGGTATCGTGCCGCGTTGGACGCTGGCATGCGCGCAGACGTAGTACCGCTGGCCTACGACTGGTCTGCGTATCACACGATCATACTGCCTACGGTGATCGTGCTCGCTGACGCAGATGTGCGCCGTATCGCAGATTTTGCCGCGGCTGGTGGCACGGTGATTATCGGATACGCTACCGGCTTGGTTGATGACTGTTTCCATGTTGGACTCGGCGGCTACCCGGGTGCGGGCGGCGGTTTGCTGCGAGAGATGCTCGGCGTGCGCGGCGAAGAATTCAATATTGTGAACGAGTCGAGCGTTGCGCGTGACGGTAGCGACGACGATGCGTGCGCAGCTGCCGATGACCCGGCTGCCATCGCACTGTCTAATGGTGCGATGACTCGCTTGTGGCAAACCGACGTGACCACTATCGCGCCACATACGACCGTACTAGCTTCCTACCAAGGCGCTGCAGCTGCCGACTGGGAGTTGGATGGTACGCCTGCTGTAACCAGTCACCCGTATGGTGCGGGTACGGCGGTGTACGTTGGATGCGATCTTGAGCGGCATGACATTGCGCAGTTGCTCGAGTCACTGGCGAACGTGATGAATCATACTGAGACGGCGAACCCGAGCGTTGTGCACACTGTGCGCGAATCAGCTGACGGTCGCATGCGATTCGACTTCTATGTCAACAGAGTTAGCGCGCCGATTGCGCTCGCAAACGTTGTCGGTGAGCCGATCATCACATACCGTTGCGATCGCACATCCGATGGCACGTTTGCGTTGGCGCGCAACGGTGTACTCGTGACCAAAACGATGCGATAGTCATACGAACGGCTGGCCGGCTCGTGAAAACACTGAGACGCTGGGCAGCCGTTGATATTGGCGCTGTGATCGGCTCGTCGCGCTACCCAATGGGTAGAATGGCGACGTTGGTGTATCGCGTTGGTGGGTGTATCGCAAGGAGGATGCCGTGAGCGAGACCAAGTCGGAGCCGAAAAAGCGCGTTACTCTGCGTGATGTAGCGCAGGCTGCTGGTGTTTCGCTCAAAACCGCGTCAAACGTGATTAACGGATCCGGTCGCATGACCGACGAGACGCGCGCCAAAGTACAGCAGGTCATCAAAGATCTTGACTATCGCGTTAACGTGGCTGCTCGCAATCTCAACCGTAACCATACCGGGTTCATTACGCTCGCTGTCCCTTCGCTGACGCCATCCTATTTAGCTGAACTGGCCAATCGCGTCATCGACGCCGCGCGCCAATTCGACTATTCCGTTTACGTCACTACCTACGCGGAAGGCTCTGCTAAAGGTGCTCGCACGCTGCTGGAAAAGTTTAATTCCACCGTGTCTGATGGCATGATCCTCTCGATGAGCGAGGTGGAAGACATTAGCCCTGAAGATCTCGAGACTGATTTTCCCCTAGTCGTAGTAGGCGCGCGCACCACGTGGGGCAAGGCTGATCACGTAACCCCTGATGATGTTGACGCGGCTGCGAAGGCTGCCGGCTACCTTTTTGACCATGGTGCTACATCGCTTGCCGTGGTGGGTGCGCGTGGCAAATACGATGAGGCGACGCTGTTAGGGGCTGTAGAAGGCAACGCGCAGCTGCGTTTGCGCGGTGTGATTGAAGAGTGCCGCCGCCGCGGTAAGCATCTTGACCCGCGCTTGGTGGGCAATGTTGAGCAAGTATGGACTATTGGCTCGGGTGCGCGTGCCGCTCAGCAGCTTATTGATACAGGGGTTCCGTTTGATGGCGTGGTGGCCTTTAACGACCAGCTGGCTATCGGCGCGCTGACGGCAATGCGCGCGCACGGCATTGATATTCCTGGCCAAGTGCAGGTGATTGGCTTCGATAACAGTGAGGAAGCGCAATACTTGCAGATTCCACTTACCACGATGGATTCGCGACTTGATTGGACGGCTCCGATGGCGGTCAAGCGCATTCTTGGCCGTATTCGCGGTGAGATCACTGAGCCGGAGCTCATCACCACCGAATCGCAGGTCATCGCACGCGACAGCACGCGCTAACATCCCGGGCATACGGTCGGTTTGCACGCTAATAGTGGCCGTATGCCCGGGGGTGCCCAGAAACGAAGATGAAGTGTGCACGATGTGGCGCGCGGTACCGTCAACAGCGCAGCACCGTATATGATGACGTATTAGCTATGTCGAACATGGACGCATGGAACACCCAAGCATAAAGGAGTCGAGTATGATCGGGACCAGCGACCTTGCTGCGGCCGCCGCAGCTGCAAGCGTGCCTCAGATTGAGCTGAACGACGGCAATAGAATCCCCCAGGTTGGCCTGGGTGTGCTGCGCATCGATGATGATGACGTGGCGCCAGTCGTAGAAACAGCTCTAGCTATTGGCTACCGTCACATCGACGGCGCTGCTGGCTACAACAATGAGGGTGGTCTCGGCCGAGCGTTCGCTGAATCCGGATTCAATACTGAGCAAAAGCGCGGCAAGCTGTGGGTAACCACTAAGCTGCGTGATTCCGAGCAGGGTTATGATTCCGCGCTTGAAGCATTCGACCGTCAGATCGGTTTGCTGCAGCTCGACTATGTCGATATGTACATGATTCATTGGCCTACGCCGTTCGATTGGCGTTCTGCTGATACGTGGAAGGCGTTTGTGAAGCTGCGCGATGAGGGCCGCGTGAAGACGCTCGGCGTGTGCAACTTCCTGCCTGAACACTTGGAGCGTTTGCACCAAGAAACCGGTGAATGGCCGGCTGTGAACCAGATCGAATTGCACCCGACCTGGCAGCAGCGTGACGTAGTCGCCTTCTGCAAGGAGCATGGCATCGCTGTCGAAGCATACTCGCCAATGGCTCGCGGCGCTGACCTCAACGCTGGCGACGGTGTAATCGCAAAGATTGCGAGCGCGCACAACGTGTCTCCGGCTCAGGTAATCCTGCGTTGGCATATTGAAAACGGTACGATTATCATCCCGAAGTCCGTGCACACTGAGCGTCTCAAGCAGAATCTCGACCTGTTCGGTTTTGCGCTCACGTTGGAAGAGCATGCGGCGATTGATGCGCTTGACGGTCCGAAGCGTGCGGGTCATGATCCGCGCACGTTCAGCTACTCGTGATCTTGTGATTTTCTGATCAGCGCGAGCCACTCCGGCTTGTGAGAGCATACGCAGGCATTACTGGCTTGCGCGTCTGATATGCTGTTGGCCTCCCCATTCACGGGGAGGCCAACGTGTTGTTGGGGCACGTTGTATCAATGACGATGACGTTGTGATCTTGCAGATCGTGCAAGCAGGAGGGGATAATACATGGCTCGTCGTACGCATTTTCGTCCACGTCGATTCCGCGGTACTGGGCCGTTTGAGCGCCTGCTGATGCTACTCGTCATCGCTGCGGTAGTAGGCATTACCGCAGGTCTTATTCTGCCTAAAGTCAGTCCGACTGTCGGCGAGATCACCGGTGAATACACGGCGTCCGGCCCTGCTGCTGACGCGCTCGAACAGCTCACTATTGACGATCAGCAAAGTGGTGCCGGCTACGATCGTGACTCATTTGGCTTCCGTGAAACCGACGATGATGGCAACGGGTGCGATGTGCGCGACGATGTGCTCGCACGCGATCTTACGAACGTGATCTTCAGTGCAAGCAAACGTTGCCGCGTAGAATCCGGAACCTTGCAGGACCCGTATACTGGCCAAACGATTGACTTTGTGCGCGGCGCAGGCACGAGTTCTGCCGTGCAAATCGACCATGTGGTAGCGCTTGAAAACGCGTGGCAATCGGGTGCACGTGACTGGGATCGTGCTAAGCGTGTGCGATTCGGCAATGATATGGTCAACTTGCTTGCAGTAGATGGTCCTGCCAACCAGGAGAAAGGGTCAGCGTCTGCTGCCTACTGGCTGCCGACGAACAGTGAGTACCGATGCGATTACGTTGCGCGCCAAATCGGCGTAAAAACCAAGTATGCGCTCACAGTTACTACGGCAGAAAAGCGCGCGATGTTGGCAGTATTACGATCCTGCCCCACGCAGCAGCTACCGCAATAAAGGGTTGCCGCATTCGCGTCAGTGAACTGCGTCCACGAATTCCCGCATGTTTCCCCGATGTTCACACGTGCGCGCTATAACAGTGCGCTGGAAACACGATAAGAGGGGATACGCCGCAAGATGACGAATGAAATCGGTGGCGAACACAGCACGCACATCGAACACGACACGGGAACACCATCAGTAAGCACAATGCCTGAAGCGCCGGGTGAATTACGCACGCCGGATACTCCGCCGACGCCGCAAATCGATATCGAACGCCAGCGTGCCGCTGAAGCTGGCACACACCAGCATCATGGTCACGCGCTCGCATCCATTCTCGGCCCTGCGTTCGTGGCTGCCGTCGCCTACGTGGACCCGGGTAACGTGGCCGCGAACATTACTTCTGGCGCGCGCTACGGGTATTTGCTGGTGTGGGTGCTCGTATTGGCGAACGCGATGAGTGTGCTGATTCAATACCAGTCTGCCAAGCTTGGCATTGTGACCGGCAAATCGCTGCCGGAATTGCTTGGCGAGCGCATGAGCGATGCTGGCCGATTCATGTTCTTTATGCAGGCGGAAGTTATCGCTATTGCTACTGATTTAGCTGAGGTGATCGGTGGTGCAATCGCGCTAAACCTGCTGTTTGGTTTGCACTTGTTCGTTGGCGGACTGGTAATTGGTGCGATTTCCACCGTGTTGTTGTGGTTCCAGGGCGGGCGCACGCATCGACTGTTTGAAAAGATTGTTATCGCGCTGCTGCTGGTGATCACGTTCGGCTTCGTGTTCGGCCTGTTCATCGCGCCGCCGAATCCGCTTGATGTGCTGGGCGGTCTTATCCCGCATTTCACTACTACGGATTCGGTACTCATGGCATCCTCGATGCTGGGTGCCACGGTGATGCCGCATGCGATCTACATGCATTCCACGCTGGTCAACGATCATTACGCGCCGGGGGAGAAGAAGCCGACAGTGCGCCAACTGCTGCATGGTTCCAAGATCGATGTGGCGTGGGCGCTGCTGCTGGCTGGCACGGTGAACGTGGTGCTGTTGATCATCGCAGCGAATTCACTGCATGGTATGGCCGGTACGGATTCGATCGAAGGCGCGCAGCATGCGATCGTGTCAGTGCTCGGCCCGGTAGTTGGCACAATCTTCTCGATTGGCTTGCTTGCTTCGTCGCTGAGTTCAACGTCGGTTGGTACGTACGCTGGTTCGGAGATTATGCACGGTCTACTGCGTATTAAAGCGCCTATGTGGGCGTGCCGCGTGGTGACGCTAGTACCAGCACTGGTAGTGCTCTGGTTTGCGCCGAACCCGACGATGGCTCTGGTGATTGGCCAGGTGATTCTATCGATTGGTATTCCGTTCGCGATTATTCCGCTCATGCGTTATACGCATGATCGCACGTTGATGGGCGAATATGTGGATGGAACAGCGAAGCATGTGATCTTTGTTGCAGTTGCGGTACTGATTGTCGCTTTGAACGTGCTGCTCATCGTGTTGACGCTGTTGGGCAAGGCGTGAGCTGAGCCGCACGCACTACAGAGCAGCATCAATGCAATTGGCCGGTATGATGAACGCGCATCATACCGGCCAATTGTTTGTGTTATGAGGATTTATGCACGCAGTTTGGCGAGCGCACGCTGAGCGGCTTCGCGCGAAGAGCCTGCGCCAGAACCCTTGACGCCAAAAATGACGATAAGCATCTGCAAGAACACGAGGAACGCGCTAAATCGCAGTGTCCACTGTGTGCCGAAAATACCGGCGAGCGCGGGCGAGCCGCCATGCATGCGCGTGAGCGTTTCCAGCATGATGACGAGCACAGGAGCGCCGATTGCGCCGGCGATTTGACGCACGGTGTTAGTAACGGCTGAACCTGCCGATACTTCGGTGTGATCGAGGCAGTTGAGCGACCATGTGGTAATCGGCATGATGACGAAACCCATGCCGATCTGCCGGATAAACTGCCAGATTGACACCCACCAAATCCACGTGTGTGGGCCAATCAGGCTCATCATAATCGTGCCAAACAGCAGAACAGTCGTACCAGTGATTGCCACCGGGCGTGCGCCAAGACGATCGAGGAGTTTGCCGCCGAAATACTGTGAAATACACATGCCGAACGCGCCTGGCATCATGACCAGACCGCTGATTGTGGCGGAATAGCCGCGATCGTTTTGAATATACAGCGGCATAATCACCATAATTGAGCTGAATGCGAAGAAGCTCAACGCGGCGCACACGGTGCCGGTAGTAAAATTGCGGTTTTTGAGCACGCCAAGGTTGAGTAGCGGCGGATTGGGAGTAACGCTGCTGCCGGTTCGTTTCGCAGCGTCAGCGTTGGCTGCGGCTGTGTTGGCGGCTGCGGCTGCGGCTGTGTTGGCGGCTGCGGCTGTGTCGTTGGTTGCAGCTGCGGCGGCAAAGCGTCGCGCGCTGTGAATCTGCCGCATCACAAACCAAATAATGCCCAATACGCCGATCAGCATTGACAGCCACACCATCGGATGCGTGAACGGATACGATTCAATATTGGTAAAACCGAACATCAAACCGCCAAAACCGAACACTGACAGCGCTACAGAGAAGAAGTCTGCCTTCGCATGCTGATCAGTGACGCCGAAGTTGCGCAGCCCAAAAGCTGCCATCAACAGTGAAGCTATGCCGATCGTGGTCAGCGTGCAGAAAATCGAACGCCAGCCGAACATGTCGGTTTGCATACCGCCGATAGTCGGGCCAAGGGCAGGTGCAACACTCATTGCCATACCAACCGTGCCCATCGCCATACCGCGTCGCGACAGCGGGTAAATCGAAAACACGGTAATTTGCAGCACTGGCCACATCACACCAGTGCCAATCGCTTCAAGCAGTCGGCCAACAAGCACCATCAGGAACGAGGAGCCAATCCAAGCAAGCAAAGAGCCGATTGTGAATACGCTCATCGACACGAGCACAATCTGCCGCGTGGTAAACCGGCGCGTAAGAAACGCGGTAAGCGGCACCATAACGCCCATCACCAGCTGGAAAATCGACGTAAGCCATTGACCAGTGGTTACAGAAACGCCGAATTCAGTGACGATCGTGGGCAGCGCGGCACTCAACTGCAATTGCGTGAAGTTACCGACGAATGTAATAAACGTCAAAATCGCGATCGAAGCAAACGCGGTGCGCGTCAAATGACCGTCGACATAGCTTTCCTCGCTGGTAAGCGCCTGCGATAACGCTTTGCTGCGATTGCTGAGCCGTGTCGTTCCGCTCATGTGCCACGTTCCCTTCGCAACCTGACGCCACCGTTGCGTCGGGTTTGTTGTATATGCATCATTAATCCGACGTAGATACACTACTCCCAACGGTGGGCAAGTGTTCGTTTGCGGGTCGGCGGTTGGGCAGGAGAGTCGGCGATGAGTGAGGCATAAAGCCGTGTGATGGGCGGTATATATAAAAGGGAATACGCAAAAGTATGCACGATCGAGCATAATGGATGCCGTTGCAAGCATTACGGGGGTAGTGTGATGAGTGAACTGAATGATTCGACCAATGATGACGTCGAACAGCAGCGTGGCCGTACTGGCTCAAACGGCCACACGAACCATGCTGGTAACACTGACGCTAATGCGCCTGAGCCAATGATCAACCCCGATGTAGTGGATGAGGCAGCGTGGGATATTCCTTCACTTGAATTCCCGCAAGTAGGCCATCCGCTGGTACCTGATATGCCGTCAATTCCTAATCTGAACCACCACACGCATCATCATGATGCGGCGGCTTCAGACGCTGCTGCGCAAGGTGGTGATCCGCTGGGGCTGGCAGATGTTGCTGATATTCCTGCAGAGCCTGCACAGCCGCAGCCCAAGGCTGATAATGCGGTTACTGTAGTACTCGAACCCGTCAGTCAGAGCGAGGCTGATGCGGCGGTGGCTGCCACGCGCGCAATGGCTCCAACTGGTACGCCTGGCAATGGTGGTACTGCGGTTTTCAATCCGCTTGCAGGAGCAAACGGCAACACCCCCACGCCGCGCAATCCAGCAAAGCCTCCGAAGCGTTCCCATGTCGGTAGGAATATCGCCATCGTGATTATCGTGCTGCTGGTTCTTGCAGCACTCGCTGGCGGCGGCTACGCGTTGTGGCGCAATCGTCAAGCGCAACAGGAGCATCAGCAGGCGATGAGCCTATGCACGCAGGCAAAGTCTGATGTTGATGACGCAGTGAAAACATTGAACGCTGCGCTCACCAAGGGCAAGACTGCACAGCAGCAGGCGAGCGGGCTTGACCAAACGATTACCGACAAGCTCAACACGGCTATCGACAATGCTTCGAACTTGGATGCTGCCGATAGTTGCGACGCTTCGCTCAATACGGACGCGTTGACGCGCAATGCTGATTCCAACACCACGCTTGCTGGCAAGATTAACGATGCTGCCAAGGCAGTCACTGACGCGACGAAGTCTGTTACTGATGCGCGTACGGCAAAGATCAGCGAGCTCAAGCAGCAGCTGCAAACCACGGTGACTACCGCGCAGCAGCTGCTGAACGACAGTGAAGGCGCAGTGTCTGACGACACCACGCGTGACACATTGCGTCAAGCGATTGAGAGCGCCAACGCGCAGTTGAAGGAAAGTGACGCGAAGCTTGACGCTTCTGCGCTGCAGCAGTCGATTGATACGATTGGCGCCGCGAGCACTGCAGTGAACGATTCGATGAGCTCCTACACGGCTTACCGCCAGCGTCTCTACCAGCAGCAACAGCAGGCTCAACGGCAGGCGCAACAGCAGCAGAATAATACGACGACCGGCGGCACTGCGGGCTCGGGTTCAGGAACCGGTACGACGACCGGCGGCAGCACGGGCACGACGACGGATGGTACCGGCACTGGTACTGGTACGACGACTGGTGGCAGCACGGGCACGACGACCGGCGGCACCACTACGACCACGCCTCAGTCCACTACCGATGGTGCGACGAACTGATCTGACTGATTGATTGATTGGGGTCACTGGGTCGGGTTGGCTTAGTGACCCCCATCTTAGTTGGGCTCTAACCACCCAGTTAAGGTTCAGTTAAGGCTCTGCAGTTAAGGTTCTGATAGTTGAGGTTGACCAGATCTGGCCCCTTCTCGTTGTGTGCATATCCGGCTCACTTAAACCGCTAAGGGGGTATCCGAATGGTCCGGATATGCACACAACCTTTAAGTGCTATAGAGGGCTTGCCCTTAGAGCGGAAATGAAAAAGCCTCCACAGTGTTAGCTGCGGAGGCTTATGTGGTTCAGGCAGGTCAACCGATCAGCCGATCAGTCGATCAGTAGCTGTGGTGGGACAGCCAGTAGCTGTACGCGCCAGCCAAAGAACCGTAACGGCTGTTGCAATAGTTCACAAACCACTTGAACTGGGTCTGGTAGTTGGTAGCCCAGTCAGCGCCAGCAGAAGCCATCTTGCTGCCAGGCAGAGCCTGCGGCAGGCCGTAAGCGCCGGAGCTTGGGTTTGTCGCGTTCACGCGCCAACCAGACTCGTGGTTGATGATGTAGACGGCGGCAGTAAAGTCACTTTCCGTGTAACCGTTGGCGAGCAGATAATCATGTGCCCACTGCTGCATTTCGCCTGCTGGCACCGTATCGCCAAGACTGTTGCTCGACGTAGTGGCGGTCGAACCAGTACCTACGAGAATCACCTTATCGACTGGTGCTTTCTTCACGTAGGACGTGAACACGTTCGAAGAAACAACCGTATCGCCAGAGCGAGTAACCAAGCTAGTGGTTTCCATTACGCCCTCTTCGCCTTCGGTTTCAACCTTTTCCTGGCCCTTAGGCAGTGAGGAGGTTTCCTTCTTGACGATGTTGAATGCAATCGGGTCGTCAGAAGTTTCTACCTGCGTGTTGGCGCGCGTAATAGTAATAACGGTGGATTCATCCACCTTGGTGTCTAGCGAGGGGGAGACAGAATCGTCTGGTTCAAGAGTGATGTCGCCTGCATCCAGCACTGACTTGACATTCGTGAAATCAGTGCCCAGTACAACGCGGGACTTGCCGTTGATTTTCACCGTCACATAGCTGGTATCTCCGTTATCTCCGCGCAGTTCGGTACGCGTCGATCCACGAGAAACCGTGCTGCCAGCCAAATCGGTGGCTGAATATTCCTTCACCGTGGAGGCAGCGGTGCCTTCCTTATCGGCGTAGAAATTGCGGGAGACAATGCCAGCGGCAATTACCATGATTACCGCCGCCATGATCGCGACAAGACGAATCCACTGACGCTTGCTGAGTGAGAGCAGCGTAGGTGTATGCGCTCTGCGATGGCTGGCCATTATGCTCCTTGATCGTCCAATAATCCTCAGTGTGACTGGATTTCGATAGGGAAGTCCACGTCGGCGTGACGGTCCGCGAGGATCGCACTGGCATGCACGCACTGCTCAACAGTTTAGACCAAGGGGATTACCTTTTGTTCCACATCTGCAATGCATGGGAGCGGAGAGACCGGCAATGAAACCGAACTTTCGTTCATTACATCGGAGGTTTTAGTCCAATAATCGGGGGTGCAGTCCGCTCCAAGCCTTCTCAGATGCTCATTACTGGGCTTGGCTTAACCAGCTCAGGCAGTCTGCTCGGAATTAGCAGCAGATGCAGACTCAGCAGCTGCGCTCATATCCAGCGCTTTCGCCTGGCTAATCAGATCGTCAAGCGCTTCAGCGTTCAATGCGCCAGCCTGCTGGAAAATAATCTGACCCTGCTTGAGAATCATCAGCGTAGGCACAGCCTGAATACCAGCGGCAGCAGCAAGATCCTGGTTAGCGTCAATATCAACCTTGGCGAACGTAATGTCCGGGTTCTGCTCAGAGGCAGCCTCAAAAATCGGGCCGAACTGGCGGCACGGTCCACACCACGTTGCCCAGAAATCAACGAACACCAGCTCATTGTTCGTAATCGTCTTCTCAAAATCCTGCGTATTGAGCGCAATAACCATAATATTCCCCTCGCTTTCAAGCACGTTCGTTATTGCTCTCCAGCATCCCAGTACCACTCAACAACTTCAGCTTGAAGACGAACGAAGCGTGTCGCCCTACGCCGAGCGCCGAATAGAAGCGCGATACACTGCGGTCACGTGCTTGGGGCCATAATGAAGACATGCCAGTTTTGAATGACGAGGTACCCGACGACGGCGATTTCGATGCCGGCCGCCGCCGCGGCGAATTCGACGACATTACGCCAGAAGACTTCATCCACGGGTCTAACCACAGCAACCCGCCTGGATGGTTGGGCCCAGCCGACATTAGTCGTGCGCGCCGCCAAATTCCGATCGCATACGTAGAAATCGTGCCAGTGCGCACCGATGACATGGGCCGCGTATCGCAAGTCGGCTCGTTGCTGCACGTGTCTGATGACGGTTCGATTGAACGCACGCTGATCACCGGCCGCGTACTGTTCCATGAGACATTGCGCGAGGCAATCGCACGCAATATTGCCAAGGATTTGGGCGATATTGCGCTGCCGATGCTACCGCAGAATCTCCAGCCGTTTACTGTGGCGGAATTCTTCCCCACACCCGGTTTAAGCGAGTTCTACGATCCGCGCCAGCATGCGATCGCACTGTGCTATGTGGTGCCTATCGCCGGCGACTGCAAGCCGCAGGATGAGACGCTGGACGTCGAATGGGTAGACCCGCGCGGCGATGTGATGGAAACGTTTATCGGCCAGATGGTGAACGGGCACGGCAAGATCGTACGCCAAGCGCTCGCATGGCTCGGCGTATGACATATTGATGTGACGTATTGGAAGGAATCGGATGATCGAACTGAACAACACGGTTTACTGTGAAGGCGAAGGGGTGCCACTGGTATTAGTGCACGCGTTCCCAGTAGATCACCGCATGTGGGATGGGTGCGCGGGCCGTCTGATCGCGCTCGCTGCAGCGCAAGGTGATGCTGCGTTAACCATCTGGGCGCCGGATATGCCCGGTGCTGGCGAAGGACCGATTCCTGACGCGCACGATAGCGGCCGTGTTGACACTGATGGCGCATACTTGGATGCGCTTGACAATATGACCGACGCGTACGCGCAGCTCGTGCGCGACGCAGGCTACGAGCGCGCCGTATGGGCAGGACTGTCGATGGGCGGCTATGTGGTAATGGACATGCAGCGCCGCCACCCAGACATGATCGCTGGAGTAGCATTGTGCGACACCAAAACCAGTGCAGACAGTGCTGATGCTCGCGCACACCGTATCGCCGTTGCGGAACAATGCGAGCGTGACAACAACGTTGACGCAGTCATGGGATTCGCACAAGCCAGCGAATCAGATTCCAGTTTCAAACGTTCTGCTGGCGGCAGTGCAATGCTCGCGCGTTGGATCGCCTCGCAGCCGCCGCGCGGAATCGCATGGCGTCAACGCATGGCAGCCGGTCGTGAGGACTTAACGGATCAGCTTGCCAACATCAGCGTTCCAGCCGCAGTAGTCGGTGGTGACAAAGATCCATTCAGCCCGCCGGCCGCTATGGAAGAGCTCGCTGCCGCAATGACCAGCACCAAGCCAACATTTACCATGCTTGAGGATTGCGCTCATTTCAGCGCTGTTGAGCACCCGGATGAAGTAGCTCACGTATTGCTTGACCTGATGCGTCGCGTGCGCGCAGGCGAGAACGCCTGAACATCCTGAAGCATAAGGAGCATGACCATGTTTTCACCATTGGCGTTAACGCAAACGCTGCCATTCCTGCCGCTCGCGCAAGGCGATATTGACTATCAAGTCGACCGTCGTACCGACCCGAACCTGTTCGACGACCTGTTCGCCGACCCTGCCACCAAGGTCATTCTTGTGCGCGATGGTCTGCTCGCAGTTCCACGCGGGCAAGGCGGTTTCGTGGACTATGAGGCTGCAAAAATGCGCTTGTCTACGCTACCGGGCGCATACATGGGCGTGCAGCTCGCCGCTCACCCTGAAGCAGTCGCCATGTTCCTCGGCTCGTATGGTGGCGCTCGCAGCGAACATGTTGTTGCGATCGACATCACGCGTATTCAAGGACCGCGCTCGCCCATGCTTGCAGATTCTGCAGCGAATAGTGCGGATGGCGCGTTCGATGATGGCGGCTCTGAAGAACCATTAGCTCACCACAGCAAAACGGATTTGCTCGTGCAAGCAGTTGACCGTTTTGATTGGGTGGATTTGCGTGGATTTACGCCCCACGCGAGCGCGCGTGAAGCAGGGCAGGCGACCAGCGCAGTATCGCTGAGCATGTGGCATAATCGCCAACGTTTTTGCCCCACCTGCGGTGCTCCAGTCGAATCAGTGAGCGGCGGTTGGGCGCAGCGTTGCACTAGCGAAGCAGATGGTAATCGCATGCTTTTCCCGCGCATTGAGCCGGCGGTGATTACTGCAATTGTTGACTCGCAGGATCGTTTGCTGTTGCAGCACAATGCTGCGTGGCGTAATCCGAAACTGTATTCGGTGTGCGCTGGTTTTGTGGAAGCCGGTGAGAACCTTGAGCATGCGGTTCGCCGTGAAGCGAAGGAAGAAACGGGCATCGACTTGGGCGAAGTGCGCTACCTTGGCTCGCAGCCGTGGCCATTCCCGGCTTCACTGATGATGGCGTTTAAAGCGCAAGCGTTGAGCACTGATGTGACGCCAGATGGTGAGGAAACTAAGATCGCTCGGTTTGTAACTCGCGATGAGTATATGAACGAGTTGATTACCGGAAAGCTTGAAGCTCCTGGCAAGGCTACGATCGCGCGATACATGATCGAAGAGTGGTACGGCCGCGAACTGTGAGAGCTGCTGCGGCGACTGTGGAGACGACCGCGGAGATACTCGCACTGACGAGATATTCGCGTTATCTGCATGCTGTTCGCCAACGGCTGAGATATATGTCACAAAGCGCATAAAAAGCGGATATACGGGCCATATTGCGTACTGAATATGCGAAGCTGAAGGGAGCAAATGCGCCGATGATGGCGATGAGTGTTACTTGCCGATTGCATATCGATCGCATATTGGTAACACTGCCGCTCGTATTGGTGCTGGGCGTAGGTATAGTAGGCGCGAGAACCTGAAGTAAGGAATGGATATGGCTGACGAGTACACCGATAACGGCGTGAACGTGGGCGATAGTGCACAGCAGGCAGACGACGCTGTAAACGCTTCGCCGGCATTTGGCGAGCCGATGATTGACATCCCGTCCCTGACGATGCCGACGCTGCATGATGGCGAAGATGAACTGGCAGCGCAGCAGGCTGCAGCGAGCGTAAGCGAACCGGCTGAAGGTGAGCGTACGCAAGCGTTCAATCCGCTGGCAGATATCGCCGATGAGGATACTGTTGCACAGACCGAGTCTGCACCGGCTGAGTCTGCACCGGCTGAGTTTGCACAGACCGCGCCCGTAAGCGCGCAGCCATTTGATGAGCGCCCGTCAATCTTCCCCGCAGGATCATATGCGGATGTCGCTTCACAAAACGGTATTCCTGTCGATGTGCCCGTCGAAAACGAACAGCCGAGTGCCGCGTACGGATCGGCCTACGCAGGCGCTTACGATTACGGTGCACAGGCTGGCGCAGTGCCGCCACCGCCCGCTAGCGCAGCACAGGGTATGCCGCCGGCTGACGATGTTGCCACTATTGCTTTTGAACCAGTAGCGATGAGTGCTGCTGACGCTGCCGCGCTTGGCGCGGGCAGTGCCCGCGGTGGTAATGGAGGGAATGGAGGCGCAGCTGTGGCATCCAAGTCACCTAAATCTCACCGCGGCCGTTTTATCGTATTCGGTCTTATCGCAGCACTGCTCGTAGCGTTCGTAGCCGCATTCTTTGGCGCAAACTGGTACTTCCAGAATCGAGTCGCACCCGGCGTGCACTTTGGCGGTGTGAAAGTCGTTGGCCAAACCGCTGACGAGCTGAAAACCACTGTGCGTCAAGCCGTTGCTGATTCAGCAATCACCGTCACCGATTCTGATGGCGGCAAAGTCAAAGCAAGCCTTAAAGATCTCGGCGTAACCGTCGACGTCAACAAAACGGTCAACAAGCTGCTCGCAGCAAAATCCGACAGCATGTTTGCACGCGTCAACCCGTTCGCCCGCCAAGATGTAGCACTGGTTGCCAATACTGACGATTACGTGATGAGCACGTACCTTACCAAGCAGTTGGTCAAGGAAGATGATCGCGCAGTCGCCTCCACTATTGCCTACGATGAATCATCCAAGACGTTCACCGTCACCGATGGTAAGGATGGCAAGGCGCCGCAGTCGAAGTCGGTTACTAATGCAATCGAGCGCGCAGTCAGCGATCCTGGCCAAGCACAAAGCGTCTCTGTCACGTACGCAGATGTGACGATGCCAGTCACGGTTGATACGGCTACCACCGCCGCTGGCGAAGCAAACCAGCGTCTGAGCGCGCCTGTGACGATCACGAATTCGAAGAGCAAGTCGTTCACGCTGCCTGCCGACGAAATCGCCAAGTGGATTAAGCCGACTACTGATCTGCAAAAAGGCACGATTACGCTCTCCTACGATCAGGACGCTATCAAAACCTATTTGGCAGCGAACCTGCCTTCACAGCTCAATCAGGAAATGGTTGCTGAGAAGAATGTGACCAACGCTGACGGCAGCAAGGTGCTGTTCACCCTGCAAAAGGGTACGGATGGCGTGGATGTGGAGAACACCGACCAGACGGCGACGGACGTGGTGAATGCGCTGACTGCCGGTGCGGAAACGACTATCGAAGCCAAAGTGAAGGTGACCGATCACACGGTTGAAAGCCGCAAGGTAGACTACGAATCGCCAGACGGCGACCCGCACATGGTCATCAACTTAAGCGAGCAGACCGCTTACGCATACAAGGGCTCCACGCTGGTCAAGAGCTTCCCCGTGTCCACTGGCAAGCAGTCCACGCCTACCGACAATGGCACGTTCTTCGTACACACCAAGTACGAGGTGCAAACCATGCGCGGCGAGGATTATGTAACGCCAAACGTGCCGTGGGTAACCTACTACAACCAGGGCGAAGGCTTCCATGGCGCTCCCTGGAACTCAGAAGGCATTGCAAGCGGCACGCCAAAATCGCACGGCTGCACCAACATGTACGTAGCCGACGCGAAATGGGTGTATGACTTCATGCCCGTCGGCGCAATGGTGCAAGTAGTTGGCAGCACGCCTGACGCCGCAGTACGCCAGTAAATGCCAGTAAGTGTGCGCCAGTGCGCCAGTAAGTTACGGTGCGTTACGTTGCGCGTAAGCCGCTCTTAGGTCTCGTGCGCTACACTGGGGTGCATGAGTGACGAGAACGACAACGCGCTGAACCTTGACATTCCCGACCACCTCGAATACTCCGAGGAACACGTGTGGGTGGATACCTCCGTTTCGCCTGCGCTCGTAGGCATTACCGAGTTCGCTGAGAAAAAACTCGGCGAACTCGTGTTCGTTGACCTGCCTGAAGAAGGCACTCGCGTCGAGGCTGGCGATGAGGTTCTAGAATTGGAATCTGCCAAAGCTGTCGAACCGTTGGTGTGCCCGGTGGCTGGAACGATCCGCTACGTGAACCATGATGTTGCTGACGATCCCACCATTGTGAACAATGACCCATACGGTGAGGGCTGGCTGTTCAAAATCGAACTCGATGACGACGAGCCTGAACTGCTCGACGCGGAAGGCTACGCGAAAATCGCGCAGTAACAACTGACTATGAGGATGATAGACAACGACGGCAAGCGCAGCGAACACGAGCGCGAGGATGGTTCGCGCCACGGTCGTGGACTGTGGCATAGGCGTGATCATGAGCCTCGCCACGAGCGAGATCGCGCGCTTGAAGCTGATGACATGCCGACCGTGCCTATTCCTGCACGATCGGCCGTCACCACGTTCGATGCGGCGTCTAAACACGAGCGTATCGAAGTACAGCCGCCGCTCATCCGCCATATGCGCCGCACTATTACCGGCGTATTCGGCTTGTGGGTGCACGCGTCTACCGCAATCGCCAAACGGCTTGAATGGTTCCCGCGCGTAGAACCGTACGTTGGCTATGGCACGGAAGTCTATTCGCGCCTCATTTGCCGCACCGTGTATGCGCCCAAGCACAGCAAAGCTGGCGCGTTAACCCGTGGCATTGTTGGCATGCTGGCGATTCCCGCCGCCCACGTGCAAGTACGCATTGCCATTGATGGCACGCCGCTTGAAACCGTGCAAATTGGCGAATCTGAACAGTATGACCGGTTCGATCGCATGCGCGGTACCGGCAGTGAATATGCGATGTCTGATGAAAGCGGCTATCTTGATTTGGTGGCCGAACATCAGCTTGAACCGGGCATTCACCATGTCACGTATCAGGCACATGATCGCAAAGCGGTTTCCGCAGACTTGTTTACGATTCCTGCGAGCGCGAAAGTCGGCGTGATTTCTGACGTTGACGATACGGTGATGATCACGCAAGCGCCGGTGTTGTGGAAGGCTGCGTACAATCTGCTGCTGCTCAATCCGAAGAAGCGTAACGCGGTGCCGGGTATGAGCGTGCTGTTTACCAAACTGCAGGATATGTTCCCGGATGCGCCGTTCTTCTACCTGTCAACCTCGCCGTGGAATGTAGAAAGTTCGATCCGGCATTTCATTTCATATCATGGTTTTCCGGAAGGTCCGCTGCTGTTGCGCGATCTTGATCCGCGCCCGAAGACGTTTGTGCCTTCCGGCCCGCAGCACAAGCTTGAGTTTGCTGAACAGTTGATGGCTGATTTTCCCGATATGCGCTTTATTTTGATCGGTGATGATGGGCAGAAGGATCCGACCACGTATGCGACAATCGCCAGGCGTTACCCGGGGCGCGTGTTGGCGATTGGTATTCGCCAGTTGTCGCCGCGTGAGTCGACTGGTTTGCCATCGATGATGGGCGTTACCGCTACGCAGCCGACGCCAGTAACTGATGTGCCGGTGTTTACTGGTACGACGGGCGCAAATCTTGTTAAAACAATGCTGCCGTATTTGAAGCAAAAGCTCGCTCAATAGCGGTGCGGCTGGGGTATTGCGCGGCTGTTGACGTCGTGCTGGCGTTGCGTGTTGCCTTGTTGGCGTAAGCCTGTCGCAAGCCCGGCCGTATAATCGCCAGCATGACAGACGTACAGCACCTTGCCGAAACGGCGATGAAGCCGCCGATCGCTCAACGAATCATTACTCACCGCACCTTCCATGGCGACACGTTCGCCGACCCCTATGAGTGGATGCGTGATAAGGATTCTGATGCTGTGCGCGACTATGTTGCTGCACAAAACGCGTACTGCGAGCATCGTATGGCCGGGTTGAAAACCTTGCGTGACACGTTGTTTGACGAGTTGAAGTCGCACGTGCAGGAAACGGACATGTCGGTGCCGACACGCATGGACGGCTACTGGTATTTCACCCGTACGCAGGAAGGCCGGCAGTATGGTGTGCAATGCCGTATGCCGATTCGTAACGATGATGATTGGACTCCGCCGGCAGTAGATGCTGCTGACGCGCCGGGGACGATGCCGGGCGAGCAGATTGTGTTCGATGCGAATCATGAAGCTGAAGGACACGATTTCTTTGTGCTGGGCGGCATGGATATTAGCAAAGACGGCCGTTGGATGCTGTACGGCGTCGACGTGCACGGCAGTGAGCGCTACGATTTTCGCATTCGCGATCTGGAAACTGGCCGCGAACTCGATGAAACGCTGACGGGCATTGGCTCCGCGTGCTTTACTCCCGACGCGCAATGGGTGTTTTACGTGATTTTGGATGACGCGTGGCGCCCGTGTGAGATTCGCCGTCACCGCGTTGGTACACCGGTAGATAGTGATGTCACCGTGTTCCACGAGGATGATGAGCGTTTCTGGGTGAGCGTGGGCTTGAGCTTTGACGAGCGCAATATTGTGATCGGTACCGGTTCGAAAACATCTACTGAAGTGTGGATGTTGCCAGTCGACAATCCGGAAGGCGAGTTCTCCGTGTTCATTCCGCGCGAGCCGGATGTGGAATATGATGTGAGCTTCGCCTGTTTTGAAGGCGCTGGCGAGCAGGGCGAAGATATTCCGCTCGCAGTCGTATATCACAACGCGCATAATCCAAACTTCGAAATCGACGTGATCGATATGCGCGCGCACAAGCCGCCATTCCGCTTGGGAGAAGGCGTGTGCGTGGCTGCCGGCTCCCCTTACGGTTGCGAGCATGGCGATGAGGTTGAACCCGGTGCGAGCAAGCACGCGGTTGGTGCCGCATGGGTAAACCCTGATAATCCCATGATTCTGCGCGGCACTCATGGTTTAGCAATCGAAGGCATTGCTATTCACCGCTACTTTGTGGTGCTCTCATATCGTACGGACGGTTTGCCACATATCGCGGTAATGACGAAGGATCAGGCTGCCGCTGATTTTCTTGCCGGCCGGCCGTGGGCATTCCGCACGCTTACGCCACCAGCGCTTGACAATGATTGGGACACTGATCTTACTGAAGATGATGCGGAATCATTGCATGGCGATGATTTTGCTGGCCCGCACGGCCCTCATGGGCATGCTGCTGAGCCTGCGGCGCTATCAATGGTGTCTACGACCGACGGTGCTGCTGACGATCTGCTGCCGGGCGAAACTCGCCGCCTGTACTCTATCGGTTCTGGCGGTAATCCCTCGTACTTGGCGCCGCGTATGCGCTACTCGTTCTCCAGTTACACGCGCCCCGGCGAATTGCATGAATACGATCCCGCTACCGGCAACGACGTGCTGTTGAAGCGTGCGAACGTGCTGGGCGACTTCGACCCGCGCAATTACATGGAGCGTCGCGTGTGGATTACTGCGCGTGATGGCGAGCAGATTCCAGTTTCGCTGGCATGGCGGCGCGATTACCCGATGTCTGATTCTGCAATGTTCATCACCGGCTATGGCGCGTATGAGATCAGCTCAGATCCGTCGTTTTCTGTAGCACGGTTGAGCATGCTTGACCGTGGCGTACTGTACGCGGTGCCGCATATCCGCGGCGGTGGCGAAATGGGCCGCGCATGGTATGAGCAAGGGCGGAGGCTCCATAAGCGGCATTCGTTCGAAGATTTTGTTGATGCGACTATCGCATTGCAGGATGCAGGTCTTGCTGACGCTCGCCGCACGGTAGCGGACGGAGGTTCTGCTGGCGGCTTGCTGATGGGTGCCGTAGCCAACATGGCACCTGAGCGTTTCGCCGGTATTGAAGCTGACGTGCCGTTTGTGGATGCGCTGACGTCGATTCTTGACCCGTCACTGCCATTGACAGTGACCGAGTGGGATGAGTGGGGAGACCCGCTGCATGACGCTGACGTGTACCGCTATATGAAGTCGTATACGCCGTATGAGAATGCGCCGGACGTAGCGGATACGGCGGATGCTGGTACTGCTGGTAAGTCTGATGTAGTGCGGCACTTCCCGAAGATGTTTATCACCACGTCGATGAACGATACGCGCGTCCTGTATGTTGAACCGCTCAAATGGGTGGCTCGCTTGCAGGCTGCCGGTGTGGATGCAGTGATCAAAATCGAGGTGGAAGCCGGTCACGGCGGTACATCCGGCCGCTACAAGCAGTGGCGTGAAGTCTCCTATGAGAACGCATGGTGCTTAAGCCAAATGGCCATCACCCACTAAGCAGTATTCGGCACTATGGCACTATGTCTGCGGCGATGTGGTAAGCGCGCAGACATAGTGCCGTTGTAATCATGAATGTCCACAGGCTGAGAGGTTCGCGGCCGGTCTGTGGGCGCGCGTGTAGTCTCGCGTGCTATGAGCAAGACATATAAGATCGCCGTGATCGCTGGCGATGGTATTGGCAAAGAAGTCACCCCGTGGGCTCAGAAAGCGCTCGAAAAAGCTGCTCAAGGCGTAGCTGATTTCGAGTATGAGCCCTTCGATCTTGGTGCTGAGCGCTACCTGCGCGACGGTGCCATTCTGCCGGACGATGAGCTCGAGCGCATCAAGAAGACCGACGCAATCCTCCTGGGTGCTGTTGGCGACCCGCGCATTAAAGCTGGCATTTTGGAGCGTGGCCTGCTCTTGAAGCTGCGCTTCGCACTCGACCAGTACGTGAACCTGCGCCCCTCCAAGCTGTACAAGGGCGTTACTTCGCCGCTCGCCAACCCGGGCGACATCGACTTTGTTGTTGTGCGTGAGGGTACTGAAGGCCTCTACTGCGGTGCAGGCGGCGCTGTTCGCCGCGGCACCCCGCAGGAAGTCGCCACCGAGGTGTCCATCAACACTGCATACGGTGTCGAGCGCGTTGTGCGCTACGCGTTCGAACTGGCCATGAAGCGCCGCAAGCACATCACGCTCGTGCACAAGAAGAACGTGCTCGTCAACGCTGGTGACATGTGGCAGCGCATCGTCGACAAGGTCGGCGAAGAATACCCGGAGGTCACGCACGACTACTCGCACATCGACGCGGCCACCATCTTCCTCGTCTCCAACCCGAGCAAGTTCGACGTGATCTTGACCGACAACCTCTTCGGCGATATCCTCACCGACGAGGCGGGCGCGGTCGTCGGCGGCGTTGGCTATTCAGCATCCGGTTGCATTAACGCAAGCAACGAGTACCCGTCCATGTTCGAGCCGATCCACGGTTCCGCTCCGGACATCGCCGGCAAGGGTATCGCCAACCCGACCGCCGCGATCCTGTCCGCCGCGATGCTGCTCGAGCACCTCGGCTTCGACGATGCAGCCAAGAAGATCCACAAGGCTGTCGAAGCAGACATCGAAGAGCTCGGCTCCACCGAGCGCACTACCGCGCAGGTCGGCGAGGATATTCTCGCTCGCATCTGACGAATCGGCAGTTGACCGTACGAGCGGCCGTAACTCAAAACGCAATCGTGTTGTTGAGTTACGGCCGTTTTTGTAGCTCCAAGCGCCTTGTCTCAACGCTACGATGGAGTTCTTACTGCAGTAGTGCGCTGATAGGAGGGATGGCATGTGTAGTCGAGTGATGCGCGGCGAATACAAGACGCCAGGCGGCAAGCTTGTTGGCGTAAACGTAACAGTAGACGCTCAATCCGGTCGGGCAACAGCATGCCATGTAGACGGCGACTTCTTTGTTGAAGGCGATGATACTGCGGCGAATACACTCATTGCTGATATTGAACACGCGCTGATCGCCGGCAAGCCGATCGCGCCGGTAATCAATCAGCATCGCAGTGTACGCATAGTCGGTACTGATGCTACGGCGATCGAAACAGCATTCGCGCGCGCTGTTGGCAACAGTACTGCCAGCAAGTCCGCCGCGAATCGTCCACACTCCAGTACGCAACACTCCAGTACGCAACACTCCAATACGCAACACTCGATCGCGGATATTGCCTCCCCAACACAGCTCGCCGATTGGCGGAACCGCTGGAGGCAGCTCAGCCCAGTAATTGTGCGCGATACGCCGCGCTCGCCAGCTGATCAAATGATGATCGACGAACAATGGGCGCGCGAAGTCGCCGCCGGCAGGCGCCCCGCTACAATCCGCTTCTGGCAGTGGGCTGCACCAGCTGTAGTCGTCGGCCGATTCCAATCCATTCCAGACGAAGTACACGAGGATATCGCTGCGCGCGAAGGATTTGCCATCGTACGCCGTTGCACTGGCGGCGGCGCAATGTTCATCGAACCAGGCAACACCATCACCTACTCCCTGTACGCGCCGCGCGATTTTGCCACCGGAATCAGCATTGAGGAGTCATATCGTCTGTGCGACATGTGGCTTGTTGCAGCCTTACGCAATCTTGGGCTTACCGTGCATTTTGGCGGTTTGAACGACATTGCCTCACAGCACGGCAAAATTGGGGGAGCGGCGCAACGCCGATTTGCTCCCACCGGTGGCGGGCCGGGCGCAATCCTCCACCACGTCACACTCGCCTACGATATTGACGCGTCAACAATGGCTCGCGTACTTAACACATCGCCGGAAAAACTCTCTGATAAAGCCGTCAAATCAGCCGTTAAACGCGTCGACCCACTGCGCTCGCAAACCGGGCTGAGTCGCGAGGCAGTCATTGACCAGTTAGTCAACAGTCTTGAACGCGGTGACGTATTGGATGCGGGGGAATTGTGACATTTAGCTCAGCGCTCAACTCCGGTGTGATGGCTGCTGCCCGCTATATGGCGCTTTGCAATGGCTTGCAGAATCTAAGTTCTGCCCACGTTGTACTGCATATTAATGTCAATGCGTGGCGATGGTGATATCACTAGATGACTCGCCGGCTACCGGCTACAATATGACGAAGTCGGGCGATACCGCCGGGGTAGGAGTGCTACCCATGTGTATCATCCGAGAGTATTCATGCATCGCGGGTAGGGTGCAAACGGTTGCGGAGCAGAGCCGTGCAGACAGCGGCAGGAGGCGTTATGAGGTCGATGGTGCCGAATTCGATTCCCGAGGATGAGAACGAGCTACTGCACACGGCGTTATTTAAGCGGGTCTCGCCACAGCAAGCCAGCGAGTTGCTCCCATACCTTCAGCGAGCCACCTTCGACAAGGGCGATTATATTTTCCGCGAAGGTGACACTGATCACCGCATGTACTTGCTGGAACGCGGTCGAGTCAAGCTCATGCGCGAATCCAACGACCGCCGCGTGCAGCTGCTTTCTATCCACGCGCACGGCGAAGTCCTTGGTGAAATCCCTGTCTTTGACCCCAATGGTGGCCCGCGCACGGCGAGCGCCGTATCGATGACGCACGGCACGCATGTAGCGTGGCTTGAACATGACGCACTGTTTTCGTGGTTGAGCGAATACCCGAATGTGGCCATTGACATGCTGCAAGTGTTGGCTCGCCGTATGCGCGAAAACAATGAACGTATTTCTGACCTTGTGTTCATGGATGTGCCTGCGCGTTTGGCGAAAACGCTGTTGAACCTCGGTGCGCGCTTTGGCGAGCCGGTGGAAGCAGGGTTGAAAGTGCCGCATGATCTGACGCAGGAGGAGTTGGCGCAGTTGGTTGGCTCATCGCGCGAGACGGTCAATAAGGCGCTGATGGATTTTGCAAACCGGCATTGGATTGCGCGCGAAGGCCGTTCGATCATCATCTATCAGCCAGGTATGCTCATCCGCCGCTCGCGCCGCTAGTCACACCGAAAGTCACATCGATAGCCACACCGTGAATCGCCCCGCGTAACGCATACGAATCGCCGTCGCACACCGCACAAGGGGGTATTGCGTTCAGCTGGCGTACAGTGCAAATTCGGCAGGTTTGCGGCCAGTATTCGGCATAATACGCGCGTTTGTGAGACTTCTGCGAGAGGAATGGCGCTCGCCATCGCGTTTGATAGCTCCAGTAGAGGCGCCCCTTTAGAATGGCAACCATGCCCAAGAAGAAATCGTTGACCGTCAAACGTGTGTTTTCGCTGTTCCTCGCATACATGACGCTATGCCTCGCCGGCGGCGTCGTCACGAGCTTGTTCTTCCTGCCCGCTGTGCTCGGTGCGAATACGGTGGTAAAAGCCGTCGTACCGTCGCTGCAGGTGGAGGGTATTAACTTCAGTGTGACCGATCTGCCACAGCAGTCGCGACTCTATGCAGCTGATGGCACCACGCAGCTGACAACGTTCTATTCGCAGAACCGTATTGTTGTGCCGCTGAAGAAGATTTCTGAGCCGATGCGCAACGCGATGGTGGCTCGTGAAGATCGTCGTTTCTTCGAGCATTCTGGCGTTGACGTGCAGGGTGTGCTGCGCGCGTTTGTGCAAACGTATGTGAAGAAGGGCTCCCAGCAGGGTGGATCTTCGCTCACGCAGCAGTATGTCAAGAACGTACTGATTTTGCAGGCGGAAGAGAGCGACGATCCGATCGCTGAATACCATGCTTCCGAAGATACAATCGCACGTAAAATGCGCGAGATGCTGATCGCTGTGGAGATGGAAAAGCAGTATTCCAAGCTGGAAATCCTGCAAGGCTACCTCAATATCGCACAGTATGGTCGCGGTATTTACGGTGTGGAAATGGCTGCGCGCCGCTATTTCAACACGACTGCTGACAAGCTCACGATTGTGCAGGCGGCAACGATTGCAGCTATTACGAAGAACCCGAATAATTACGATCCGTCGGTGGAATCAAACCAGCCGGAATCGCAAAAGCAGCGCAATATTGTGCTCGACCTGATGTTGCAGGAAGGCTACATTACTCAGAAGGAACACGATGAGGCGAAGGCTACGCCGATCGCAGATACGCTGAATGTGCAAACGGTTTCTGCTGGATGTAGTGCTGCTGGTGACGCTGCATACTTCTGCGATTACGTGACGAAGAAGATCCTGAACTCGTCTGAATTTGGTAAGGATGCGGCCACGCGCCGCAAGCTGCTCTATGAGGGCGGCCTTGATATTTACACGACGATGGATGTTGCTGCGAACACGGCGGCAATGAACGCTGCGCGCAATGCGATTCCTGCGGATGATGCCAGCCAGTTTGAAGTGATGCTCGCGGCGATTCGCCCTGGCACTGGTGAAGTGCTCGGCTTTGGTATCAATAAGATTTACGATACGAGCCCGGAGGCTACAGGCGACCCTTCCAAGTCGGCAATGAACTATGCCGTTGATGAGATCGATGGCGGTGGTACTGGTTTCCCTGTGGGTTCTACGTGGAAGCCAATCAATCTCGTGGCGTGGATGCGCGCCGGCAAGTCAATTAACGAAGTGCTTCCGGCAACTACGAGCGTCAACTTGGCGAGGGATATTCCTGGCTTTAAGGGCGTCAACACGTGGCAGGTGCAGAACGCTGGTGGTGACCGCGCAACCGCTGAGTCCCCGCTTGATGGTCTGGTGCACTCGCACAACACCACGCAGGCTGCCATGTTGAAGGTAATCGGCTTGTCTCCGATCGCGCAGGCGGCTGAAGACATGGGCTTCCACCAGGCGTCAATTCAGAAGATGAATATGAAGCTGCAGGATGATACTTCCACCGGTGGCGCCTACCAGGCTCCGTTGGTGATCGGTGGTACGGTAACCACCTCGCCGCTGACGATGGCAAACGTGTACGCGACGATCGCAGCTAACGGCGTTGAATGCACGCCGATCGCAATTAAAAAGATCACTGACGCAACTGGCAAGGAACTCACGGTGCCGAAGGCGAAGTGCCATCAGGCTGTTGACCCGGAGATTGCGCAAACGGTTGCATATGCGTTGAACCAGTTCGTTGTGCGTTCTGATGGTGGCGGTCACGCTGCTCAGCTGGCCAATAACCGCAAGACGTTCGCGAAGACTGGTACGAACGAAAACACATACATGCTCACCGGCGGTTTTGTGCCAACGGTTGCAGCGTTCGTGGCCGTGGGTAACGCTGACGGTAACAGCGACTTTGACAACAAGACCATCAACGGCGTCTACCACAACACGTGGTACGGCTCCTATATCGCTACCCCAACGTGGAAGAACTTCATGGACGATTATCTGACGGCGACGAATACGCCGAATGATGATTCGTATGGCACGCCGTCTGACAAGTACATGACGGTAAGTTACAGCTATTCGAAGTCAAATACTGGCTCCACGTCGGGCACTTCTGGCTCTGGGTCGAGTACGTCTACGCAAACTGGTGGCACGGCAACAGACCAGTCCGGTACCGCTGGCACAACCGGCACTACTGGTGCAACCGGTGGCGAAACTGTGACTACGCCGAGCCAAGGTGGCGAAAGCCAGACGCAGACTGAAGGCCAAACTACTGGCGGCCAGTGATCTGGTGATGGTTGGCATGATGGAGCGGCTGTAAGCGGCTGCTCTTGCCATGACTGAGTGATGGTGCCCTTTGCGCGATGCGCGGAGGGCACCATTGTTTTGTGCGCGGTTGTGTGACTGCGTGACTGCTCCTCGGCGATGGTTCATACATCGTTCAACCTGCCGCGATAGAATGACCGCAACTGCGCAGTCGCAGACGGCGATGAGAAAGGGGATTTATGAACGCCGATACCAAGAAACGTAAGAAGGACACAGTACGCCTATTTGAGCCAATTACTTTGCGCGGGGTGACCGCGCGCAATCGTATTTGGCTGCCTCCAATGGATACGTATTCAGCGGTGAATCGTGATGGTAAGCCCACGCCATTCCACTACCAGCATTATGTGTCCCGCGCGATGGGCGGCTTTGGCTTGATTATCGCCGAGACGACGGCTGTGACCCCTGAAGGGCGTATTTCACCGTGCGATGTTGGCTTGTGGGATGACGAACAGGTTGCCGCATGGCATTGGATTGTTGATGGTATTAAAGCTGCTGGAGCGGTTGCCGCCGTGCAGCTGAACCACGCTGGTCGTAAAGGTTCTACTGGATGCTTCAGCGTCGGTTATGAAGGCAAAAGCGTGCCAGTTGAAGACGGCGGTTGGCAGACCGTTGCTCCCAGCCCGATCGCGTACCGCGGTCTTGCTGACCCGCGCGAGCTGAGCGTTGACGATATTCATGGACTGGTGGGCGCGTTCCGTGCTGCCGCTCAGCGTGCAGTATGGGCTGGTTTTGAAGCGATTGAAATCCATGCAGCACACGGTTATTTGATTTCTCAATTCTTGGACCCGCTGTGCAATGAGCGCACCGATGAATACGGTGGCAATCTTGAAGGCCGTATGCGCTTCCTGATTGAGGTTGCTGATGCGATTCGCGAAGTGATTCCGGATTCTATGCCGCTGTTTGTGCGCATTTCTGCAACTGATTGGGCTGCTGGCGGCTGGGATCTCGATCAGACTGTTGATACCGCTTGCGTATTGAAGCGCCATGGTGTTGATCTGATTGACGTATCCACCGGTGGCATTATCGCTGATGTTACTGTTCCGGTGAAGGCTAACTATCAGGTGCCGTTCTCCGATCAGGTGCGCGAGCGCGCTGACGTGCCGACTACAGCAGTGGGATTGATTACGAAGCCGAAGCAGGCGGAGAAGATCCTGCGCTCTGGTCAGGCCGACGCGATCGAGATTGGTCGTGCTGCATTGCGCGACCCATACTGGCCGCTGCGCGCTGCCGCCAAGCTTGGCGTGCCAGTCGCAAAGGCGCCCTACCAGCCCGCCTACCTCCGCGGCGCCTTCCCGCAAGACTGAATTCGCATACGGCTCTTCGGATTTTGGAGTGTATGACGAAACGTGTTGCCATGTGCCGATACTGGTTGCGTTGACTGTGGTGACGCTCCCTCAGTCAGCCTACGGCTGACAGCGTCCTGCAACTGCGGACTCGCGCTACGCGCAATGCTGTTTTGTTGCCGGTACTTCGTGCCGTGACGCTCCCTCAGTCAGCTTGCGGTTGACAGCGTCCTGCAACTACGGACTCGCTATGCGAGCGATATTGCTGGCTCGCCTGTCGGCGAGCACAACGCCTAAAAACAGCCCACTGGGCTGTTTTCTATACGGCGTTGTCCTCGCTGAGGGAACCGAGGCTCCGCCAGAGATATAGGGCTACAGTCATGTAATTGCTGGCGGCACATTCATTGGGTGCGGCTAGCCTCGGCCCCCTCGGCTGAGGGGGCTGTCTGAGCGTAGCGAAGACTGGGGGAGCGTCAGGCGGCGCTGAGCGCCGCCAACCCCGCAAATACGTCACGCGTCAACGCCAACAGCGTCCGCTACATGCTCAAAACCGTCACGCTTGAGCAGCTGAGCCAGTCCGCGCTTGAGCACAGTAATCTGCTGCGGGCCGCGGTACATGAGCGAGCTAATAAACATCACTAAACTCGAGCCATTGCGAATCTTCTGATACGCCTGCTGCGGGGTGAACACGCCGCCAATACCAGCGATCGCAAACCGGTCACCATACTCGCGGTACACCTGTGCGATACGTTCGTTGCTCGCCGCGTAGCATGGGCCGCCAGACAGGCCGCCCTCCCAGTCGCGCGGAATCTCAAGCCCAGTGCGGTCCTTCTGCAAGTTCGCAATGCTCACACCCTGCACGTTATGCTCAGCCAGCACATCCAACAGTTCCTTGAACTGCGGCCAAGGCGTATTCAGCGGCATCTTCACCAACGTTGGCTGCGGGCGTTCAATCTGATCAAGCGCGTCAAACAGGCGGTCGAGCGCGTTCGGGTCAGCGGTGAACGGTTCGCCCACATGCGTATTCGGACAAGAAACGTTGACTTCCACCATGGCAGAGCGTCCGGCTGCGCGGCGCATTGACGTGCAATAATCTTCGATACCTTCGTCCAAGTCGCCGCAGAACGCATCATTCGTGCGGGCAATCGAGACGGAAATCTGCATCGACTTCGCGCGAGTCCACGCTTGTTCTGCGCGAGCGATCACCTTTTCGGAACCATCGTTTGCAAGGCCGACGTGCACCATCATCGAATCGTATTCAGGCAAGCGGTGGAACCATGGCTTCGGATTGCCGGGGCAGGGGCGCGCAGTCGTAGAGCCGACGGTTTCGAAGCCGAAACCAGCGTTATCAAGCAGTACTGGCATATCGCAGTTCTTGTCAAGGCCGGCCGACAGGCCAAATGGGTTAGCAAAATCAACGCCCATCACGTTGGTTTCCAATACCGGATCGGTGTAATCGATCATTTCGCGCAGCAGCCACATGAGTGGTGGAATGCGCTTAGTAATACGGCAGAATTCGATCATTTGATCATGTGCCGTGTCAGGATTGTGGTTGAAAACGAAATTGGGTTTGATAACGTGCTTGTACCCAAAAGCGAACAGATCGGTGGTCGCCTTGTTCACAGCGTCGTGCCAGAAGTTTTCCGATACATAGGTCATAGGCTCCATTGTGGCACCGACGGGCGAGAAGCAACAAGAGGCGCGTGACGTGCGCGTGACGCGGAGCGTGACATGGAGCGTGACTGGGAGCATGACTGGGAGCGTGACACGGAGCTGATGTTCGATTTCGTCTTGTCACCACAACGCAAAACGTGAGATTTTGTGCGTTTTTTCGTGAATTGTGTTCGTAACCCTCGGCGTGTCGTCAACGAAACGCACATATTAGTTTTGTTTATGCGCGAACATGTGCGATAATGTTCGCATGATATCCTCACAACGTCAGCATCTGATACTCAGCCGCCTGCGTACACGCGGCGCGGTGCGCATCACGGCGTTGTCCAAGGAGCTTGGCGTATCGGCGATGACGATACGCCGTGACATCGCTGAGCTTTCCGACAAAGGCTTGCTCAAGCGCGTGCACGGCGGCGCAGTCACCACCAGCGCACTGCTCAGCGAGCCATTGTTCTCTGTGAAGTCGCAGATGGACATCGGACTCAAGGACGCCATCGCACAGGAGGCCATTCAATACGTGGCTCCCGGTGACGTGATCGCTATTGGCGGCGGCACTACCGCCTACGTATTCGCACAACACCTGCTGGAAAGCCAGCAGGCCTCCGGTATTACGATTCTCACGAACTCGATTCCTGTGGCGGAACTCGTACAAGCCCTCGAATCAAAAGACGTGGAAGTCATTGTTACCGGTGGCGTTATCACACGCTCCAACTCGCTCGTCGGGCCCATCGCCGACAAAGTCGTCGCCTCCCTGCGCGTCAACACCGTGTTCCTCGGCACACACTCCGTGTCTGTGCCGCGCGGCTTCTTGATGCCTAATTCGCTGGAGGCAGCCACCGACATGGCCATGATGGACATCGCTGATCGCACGATCATCCTAACCGACCACACCAAGTGGAGTTGCACATCACTGTCGTTGTTCGCCCGGTTTGACCAGGTGGACACGGTTATTACTGACGATGGTCTCGACCCCGACTCCGTCGCCAAAACAAGAGATTTGGTAAAGGAGCTTGTTCTGGCCCACCAGAGCGAGCACGCAGAGGAAAGTGAGTAATAATGGCAGAATTCGCCAATTACACGCCGGGTGAATACGCGAAGGAGCACATCCGCATCACGCCGACCACGCTGGCCGACGGCCGTGACTTCTTCTATCTCGATGACGATCCGGAGTACGTTTCCGGCAAGAAGACGCGTGAACTCAAGGATCCGCGCCACCTGCCGTACCGCTTCGCTAACCAGCTGAACGCTGCCGGCGAAGAAGTACCGTACGCAGCTCCGGAAATGCGCCGCGATCCGCTCACCGGCGACTGGATTCCGATGGCAACCGCGCGTATGAACCGCCCGATCACCGCTGGCCCTGGCGCCACCGCTAAGGGCAACCCGCTGGCCGCTCGCAAGCCCGGCGACCCGTACCAGGATGGCGAAGTGCCGGACACCGACTACAACGTTGTCGTGTTCGAGAACCGCTTCCCGTCGATGGTGCGCGTGCCCGGTCGCTCCGAGGACGTGACCTACGTGGACGGCAACCCGCTGTGGGAGAAGAAGATGGCTGCAGGCCGCTGCGAAGTCATCTGCTTCGACCCGGATGAAAACGGTCTGCCGGCTGACCTGCCGGTATCCCGTCTGCGCACGGTCGTGGAGGCTTGGGCCTTCCGTACTGCCGAAATCTCCAAGATGGATGGCATCGAGCAGATCTTCCCGTTCGAAAACCACGGCGCTGAGATCGGCGTTTCGCTGGCTCACCCGCACGGCCAGGTGTACTGCTACCCGTTCATCGCTCCGAAGATGGAGAAGGAACTCCAGCACACTGAGGCTTACCACGAGAAGACCGGCGGCAACCTGCTCAAGGACATTATGAACGCTGAGCTGGAAGCTGGCGAGCGCATCGTGATGCGTAACCACAGCTGGGTTGCTTACGTGCCGGCTGCGGCTCGTTGGCCTCTCGAGGTGCATGTTGCTCCAGTGCGCGACGTGCTCACCATTGATGAGCTCAACGATCAGGAGCGTTGGGATCTCGCTTCCATGTACTCGCACCTGCTCAAGCGCGGCAACGCGTTCTTCGACAAGGGTGACGGTAAGGGCATGGATCTGCCGTACATCGCCGCATGGCACCAGGCTCCGATTCACGATGCTCGCCGCGAGAACTACCGTCTGAACCTGCAGTTCTTCTCGTTCCGTCGCGCTGCGAACAAGATCAAGTACTTGGCCGGCTCTGAGTCGGGTATGGCTGCTTGGATCTCCGATACGACGCCGGAGATCATCGCTAAGCGCTTCCACGAGCTGGGCGATATCGACATTTCTGACTGATTGTTGATGTCAGTATGATCGGCTCTGTTTTTGCGCAACGTTTGCAGCATGTGCAACGTTTGCAACACTGCTAACGTTGCGCAAAACAGCGCCGAACTGCGTCTTATAGATCTTTGATTGTATTAAGAAAGAAAACACCAATGACTGCTGTTGAATTCATCGAACCGATTTCCCATGCGGCCGGCGTTGAGCAGGCCACTAAGTTGTTCGCCGACACGTACGGCACTCAGCCCACTGGCGTGTGGGCTGCTCCGGGCCGTGTGAACCTGATCGGCGAGCACACTGATTACAACGCAGGCCTGTGCCTGCCGATCGCACTGCCACACCGCACGTTCATCGCACTGTCTCCGCGCGATGACACCCGTGTGCGCCTGGTGTCTGACGTGGCGCCCGACAAGGTTGCTGAAGCTGAACTGCACGATCTCAAGGCGCGCGGCGTGGACGGTTGGGCCGCCTACCCGACTGGCGTAGCGTGGGCACTGCGCGAAGCTGGCTTCGACAAGGTCAAGGGCTTCGATGCCGCATTCGTCTCCTGCGTGCCGCTGGGCTCTGGCCTGAGCTCCTCCGCCGCCATGACCTGCTCGACCGCTCTGGCCCTCGACGACGTGTACGGCTTGGGCTACGGCGATTCCGACGCTGGCCGCGTAACGTTGATTAACGCTGCTATCAAGTCTGAAAACGAGATGGCCGGCGCTTCCACCGGTGGCCTTGACCAGAACGCTTCCATGCGTTGCACTGCCGGCCACGCGCTGCTGCTCGACTGCCGCCCGGAACTCACCCCGCTTGAGAACGTTTCCCAGCAGGAGTTCGATCTCGACAAGTACGGCCTCGAACTGCTCGTGGTCGATACGCAGGCTCCGCACCAGCTCAACGATGGCCAGTACGCTCAGCGCCGCGCCACCTGCGAGCAGGCTGCCGAAATCCTTGGCGTTGCTAACCTGCGCGTTGCTGCCGACGGTATTGCTAAGGCTGATGATCCGTTCCAGGCGCTGAAGGAAACGCTGGACGCGCTGCCTGACGAGACGATGAAGAAGCGCGTGCGCCACGTGGTCACCGAGATCGAACGCGTGCGCTCCTTCGTGCGCGCCTTCGCCCAGGGTGACATCGAGGCTGCTGGCCGCCTGTTCAACGCGTCGCATGATTCGCTGGCCGCTGATTACGAGGTGACTGTGCCTGAGCTCGACGTGGCTGTGGCAGTCGCCCGCAAGAACGGCGCCTACGGTGCACGTATGACCGGCGGCGGCTTCGGCGGCTCCATTATCGCTCTGGTTGACAAGGGCCGCAGCCACGAAGTCGCCCAGGCCATCGCCGACGAATTCGCCAAGCAAGGCTTCCACGCGCCACGCGCTTTGGCTGCCGTGGCGGCGCCGAGCGCGTCGCGTGAGGCGTAAGAAACGGAATTGCGCTATGCGTAATGCTGTTTTGTTGCCGGCACATTTATTGGGTGCGGCTAGCCTCGGCCCCCTCGGCTGAGGGGGCTGTCTGAGCGTAGCGAAGACTGGGGGAGCGTCAAGCGGCTGAAAGCCGCCAAAACATGGCATCGTCCTTCACACGCCAGCGTCCTGCAACTATGGACTCGCTTCGCGAGCGTTATTGCTGGCTCGCCTGTCGGCTCTCACAACGCCTAAAAACAGCCCACTGGGCTGTTTTTCTATACGGCGTTGTCCTTGCTGAGGGGGCTGTCTGAGCGTAGCGAAGACTGGGGGAGCGTTTGCGGCTGCAAGCCGCTAAAGTATGGCATCACGCGTCGTGCGATTCCTCTACGACACGCCCGGCCTTACTTACGAAGAATTAAAAAAAGTATTACGATCACTTCTCGTCTTGAATAATCGCATGCCATACGGTGTCTTGTTTGCCGCATGGCATGCGATTTTTTGTTGCCGATCGTGACCCGGACGTTAGGGGTTGTCGGCGCTCGCCAATGAAGTCGCACACCGCATCGCGCGGGTTGAATCTGCGCGAAATCGGCATGCGAGCATATGCGTGGCGGGCGGCGCGCGGCGGTAACAACATCGATATGAAGAAGAGGATTCCGTTGTCCGCTAACCAGACAACCATTCGTAAGAGCCAACTGGCCGATTCCGCATTCGTACCGGACGCGCCCAAACATTTCGATCACCCGCATAAGGTCATGCTCGGCCTATATATCAGCGTGTTTTTGGGCATGCTGTCTGAAACGTCTATGAACATCACTCTGCCTGACTTGATGGCCGATTTTGGTATCTCGTCCGGCACTGCACAGTGGATGGTCGTCGGCTACATGCTCGCTATCGGCGTGGTACTGCCGTGCGTGGGCTTTATGCTCAAGTGGATTAAAGCGAAAACCCTAGTGCTGTTTGCGCTGGTCTGCTTCCTTGCTGGTGCGATTATTTGTACTATTGCACCCACTTTTCCGATTCTGCTTGCCGGCCGTATCATGCAGGGCGTGAGCACTGGCATCGCACTGCCTACCATGTACGCGGCGATTATGCGCGTGTTCCCGCCGCACAAGATCGGCGCAGCAAACGGTGTTGCTGGCCTAGTGATTATGTTTGCTCCGGTTATTGGCCCGACCATTGCTGGCGCACTGATTGGCGCGTTCTCATGGCGTGCAATCTTCGCATTGTTTGCCATCGTTGCCATTGCTGCAATCGTATGCACGGCGCTGTTTTTCGTCACTCCAATCGAGCGTACGCGCCCGAACGTAGACGTTATCTCCATTCTTGCTTCAGCAATCGGCTTCGGCTGCCTTGTTGCTGGTGTGAGCTTAATCAGCGACATGGGCTTCTCTGCCGCCGTTATTGCACTGCTGGTTATCGGCGTTGTTGTGCTCGCCTTCTACGCTCGCCGTCAGCTCACGATTGCGGATCCGCTGCTTGACCTGCGCGCACTGGGCATCGCCGCATTCCGCACGCCGGCCATCATGATCAGCTGCTCGTTCTCCTGCACGCTGGCATTCATGTACTTAGTGCCGCAGGAACTGCAACGCGGTCTGGGTTTGAGCTCCACCGTTGCTGGCCTGCTCATGTTGCCTGGCGGTGTGATTAATGCACTGTGCACGCTGGCTGCTGGTCGTATGTTCGACCGGTACGGTGCAAAGCGACTCGTTTGGACTGGCTCTGTACTGACTATCGTCGGTGGCGCGCTGTTCTTCGCAATTGGCGTGTCCACGCCGATTATCCTGTTCCTCGCCGCGCATATTCTCGTGATGATCGGTATCCCGTTCATTCAGCAGTCCGCACAGTCTGCAGCATTGAAGTCACTGCCCGGTCACATGGCTGCCGACGGCAGCACGATTATGAACACCATGCAGCAGGTGTGCGGTGCTATCGCCACCGCCGTAGCCACTTGTCTGCTCGGCGTTGGCCAGGCGGGCTACACGGCCGCTGGCGGTTCGAACCCGGCGCAAGGTTTTGTGGATGGTTCTCGTTACGGCTACATGTTTGGCATGGTGCTCGTGGTGCTGGTATTCGCGCTGTCCTTCCTGCTGAAGGAGCATAAGGAAACGCCAAAGCTGGCGCCAGTGCATGTGGACTCTAAAGAACTGGCTTCGTAACGCTAGTGTTCCCTGTGGCTTGGTGAGACGAATCACATGATCGTAACGGGTGCTCCTTATACTAGGGAGCACCCGTTTTTCATATGTTCGAAAGTCTATTTCCGATCATCCGTCATTCAGGGAGCTTCATGAACAAGGCAATTATTACCGTCGTCGGTCAAGACACCGTTGGCATTATCGCTCGCGTGTGCACGTATCTTTCTCAGCACAATGTCAACGTTCTCGATATTTCGCAGACCATTATCGACGGTTTCTTCAACATGATGATGATCGTCGACTATGCGAACGCAGACAAAGATTTCAGCGCAATGGTCGGCAATCTTGAGGATCTCGGCGACGATATCGGCGTGCGCATCCGCTGCCAGCGCGAGGAGATCTTCACCAAGATGCACCGCATCTGATCTCGCCGGACCAAGCCGAAAGGAACTCAACCATGCTGAATATCATGGAGGTCCACGAGACCAATCAGATGATCGAGCAAGAGAAGCTCGATGTGCGCACGATCACGATGGGCATCTCGCTGCTCGACTGCGCATCCGCCAACGTTGACGAAACCTGCGAGAACATCTACCGCAAAATCACCACGTATGCTAGAGATCTTGTAGCAACCGGTAAGGCTATTGAGCAGGATTACGGCATTCCGATTGTCAACAAGCGCATTACCGTTACGCCAATCTCACTCGTCGGCGCTAGCTCATGCAAGTCTTCTGAGGATTTCGTCAAAATCGCGCACGCGCTCGACCGCGCCGCTAAAGAGGTCGGTGTTGATCTCATCGGCGGTTACTCCGCGCTTGTTTCGAAAGCGATGACCCCGGCTGAAGAGATGCTGATTCGCTCGCTGCCGCAAGCATTGAGCGAAACTGACATCGTTTGCTCTTCTGTAAACGTTGGCTCTACTAAAACCGGTATTGATATGAACGCGGTCGCGCTGCTCGGTCATATCATCAAAGACATTGCTGCACGCACTGCTGACAACGATTCCTACGGTTGCGTCAAATTCGTCGCGTTCTGCAACGTGCCTGACGATAACCCGTTCATGGCCGGTGGTTTCCACGGTGTGACTGAAGGCGATGCCGTCATTAACGTCGGCGTATCTGGCCCAGGCGTGGTTTCGCGCGCACTCGATGCGGCTAAAGGCAAGGATTTCGAGTTTCTGTGTGAAACAATTAAGCGCACTGCGTTTAAGATCACGCGCGTAGGCCAGTTGGTTGCGCAGGAAGCATCACGTCGACTCGGAGTACCGTTCGGTATTATCGACCTGTCACTCGCACCAACCCCAGCCGTAGGCGATTCAGTTGGCGAAGTGCTCGAGAAGATCGGTCTCGAACAGGTTGGCGCGCCTGGCACTACGGCAGCGCTCGCCATGCTCAACGATCAAGTCAAGAAGGGCGGCATCATGGCGAGCTCGTATGTCGGCGGTCTTTCTGGCGCGTTCATTCCAGTCTCCGAAGATAAGAACATGATCGACGCGGCTGCATCCGGTTGCCTCACCATGGAAAAGCTCGAAGCAATGACCTGCGTATGCTCAGTCGGCCTCGACATGATTGCCATCCCCGGCGACACCTCCGCTGCGACGATTTCCGGCCTGATCGCCGACGAGGCAGCTATCGGCATGGTCAACCAGAAGACCACTGCCGTGCGCGTGATTCCTGTTGTGGGCAAGGGCGTTGGCGAAATGGCTAACTTTGGCGGCCTTATGGGTTATGCGCCGATCATGCCAGTGAACAACACGAGCTGTGAGGCGTTCGTGAACCGCGGCGGTCGCATCCCCGCCCCGATCCACAGCTTCAAGAACTGATTCGGTGTTGGTAGGTTGACACGGTGTCAATTGTCACGTTGAATTGACGCCGAGCTGGTGCTGAATCGACGCACGCGATGGCATTTCGTGTTCTCTTTCCATCGCGTGCGTGATGTATTAAGCATGGGATGGAATTACGCTACGGGTTTTCCATCTCATGCCCTCATATTGTGCCGAAATCCGGTCACGGGATGGTTATTACGACGATGCAATCCATCCTGTGCAAATCAGCTGACGCATGCGATGGAATTACTGATCGATTTTCCATCTCATGCCCAGATTATTGGGCACGCGATGGCATCCGAGTCTGCATTTTCCATCTCGTGCGGGTGCTGTGCGGGCTCATTGCCGCACGAGATGGTATTTCGTACTGATTTTCCATCGCATGTCTGGGTACTGTGCACGCGATGGCATAGGAAGACGCATTTCCATCGTATGCCCGTGTGGGCAGGGGCTGTTTTATGCTCGAAGGTCGGATTATGTACGGATTACGTACGGCGCGCACGAGTAGAGGTGATGACAATGACGGAGCAGGAGCAAGAGCCGCAGAACCCCGAGGCCAAGGTCGAGAAGATGTTCGAATACGGCTATCGCAAGTCGAATTACGGCCCGGACGAGCTGGTAACCGACGCGCACGGCAACCCGATCAGCGTTGTCGACGCAATGCTCTCCGCCGAAGATGCTGCCAAGGCTGAAACCGCAACCCCGCACTTGTGCTACTACAGTCCGCGCATCCCCGGCAACACCGGTTCTGCCATCCGCCTGTGCGCGGTAACCGGTACGATTTTGCACTTGGTTGAGCCGCTCGGCTTCAATCTGCGCGATACCAAGCTGCGCCGCGCCGGTCTCGACTATCACGACATGGCGCACGTCGTGCTCCACCCAAACTTCGACAATCTCGTCGAATCCATGCCGAACTCGCGCATTATCGCGTTCACCGCGCATGCTACGAAGCTGTACACCGAAGTCGAATACAAGCCGACCGACATTCTCCTCTTCGGCCCTGAACCGGGCGATATTCCCGATCCGATGGACATTATGGCCGGCCCGCACGTCGCCGAACAAGTGCGCCTACCCATGCGCCCAAGCCTGCGCTCGCTCAACCTCACCAACTGCGCCTCCATCGCCATCTACGAGGCCTGGCGTCAGCTGGGTTTCGCCGGCGGAGCGTGATGAGGAAGCCCAGTGCTGAGCCGTTAAGCGGAAAGCCCGGTGGACTTTCCGTAGGCGAAGTGAGGCCTTTGGCCGAAGAAGTATTCCGTAGGAATACTTATCCGAGTAGCGACGTCGAGAACCCGATAGGGTGAGGCAAGGGAATGTAGCTGTCTCGCGTAGCGAGCCCGTAATTCCAGCTGATGGTAGTAGAAAGACTCATATGAGCGACATCGAACGCAGCGAACCCATCCGCCGCAAGCTTGCCGCATGGTGGGAGGCGAATGCGCGCGATCTGCCGTGGCGGTTCGGGCGCGCAACCCCGTGGGGCGTGCTCGTTTCCGAAGTTATGAGTCAACAGACGCAGATGAGCCGCGTCGTGCCATATTGGCAAACGTGGATGCACGCGTGGCCTGATGCGGCGGCGCTCGCGGATGCGACAACTGCCGAAGTAATTACTGCGTGGGGGAGGCTCGGCTATCCACGCCGCGCGTTGCGATTGCAGGAATGCGCGCGCGTGGTGCGCGACCAGTACGCCGATGAGTTGCCGCGCACTTACGATGAACTGACCGGACTGCCCGGCATTGGTGATTACACGGCGTCGGCAGTGATGAGCTTCGCATTCGGCGCTCGCATTGCGGTAATCGATACGAATATTCGACGCGTATTGTCACGCGTGTTCCGCGGCGAAGAGTCGCTTGGCGGCGCGGCAAAACCTGCCGAGCGTCAGCTTGCCAATCGTGTGCTACCGGATGATGCCGCACAATCGGTGACGTGGAACCAGTCTGTCATGGAACTTGGCGCCACCGTGTGCACTGCGAAAAACCCGTTGTGCGACTCTTGCCCAGTGCGTGACGACTGTGCTTTTCTAGCCGCCGGCCGACCAGGCTTAGGCGAGCGGCACACGAGACCGCGGCAACGGTTTGCAGGCACTGACCGGCAGGTGCGAGGATTGGTGCTCAACGCGTTGCGCACGCTGCCAGCGAATGCGCCGGTATTGCCGCGCGAACAGGTTGAAGCATTATGGAGCGACCATGTGCAACTTGATCAATGTGTGGCGTCGCTTGATAATGATGGCTTGATTGAAATGCTGCCAGACGGTGGCGTGCGACTGCCACGCTGACAGGTCAGCAACTATATGACAACGTTCGCGAGAATCGTACAAGGCGAGCATCGCCGCGCGAAAAGCGTGGTATAGACTGGGGAGTTATGGTACAGCGGAAGTCGGCGAAGGCGGGCGCGCCGAGGTCGTCGGCCTCACGCACGAGCGCCATAAAGGGGCGCAAACGTAAGCTCAGCAAGCAGCAGCGGGCGATGTATCGCCGCCGTCGCATCGTGGTTGGTGTAGCACTGCTGGTAGTAATCGCGCTGATTATTTTCTGCATATACAGTTTGGGGCGCGGTCTTGCAGCGATCGGTGACGCGATGACACCGGATGAGGTGACGCGTTCCGCGGTCCCTGAGCCGAAGAAAACCAGCGGTGTGAAAGATTGCGGCAAGAACGATATCAAACTTGAGTTGACCGCTGCCTCGCAATCGGTGCCATTGGCTGGCTCCCTCGATTTTTCGGCGACGATTCGCTACACGGGCTCGGCAAGCTGTTTGATTAACGCGTCGAATGAGTCGCGTGTGTTGACGATTTCCTCCGGCAATGATGTGATTTGGCGCTCCGACTCATGCCCAGCCGATTCGCGCATGCTGCTCATGGCCAAGGGCGATAAGAAAACCGACACGATTACGTGGAACACCTCGCGCACGGGAGATACCTGCGTGGAGAACCAGGACGATCTGCCGAAGGTAGATCGCGGCACCTACATCGCACGGCTCAGCCTTAAAGATCACCCCGCAGTCACAAGCGACCCCGTCACCATCACTGTGCAGTAAGCGTTGCGATCACTGCACGGTACTCACCGTGTGCAGTACCCAGGACGGACCTTTCTCCGTTGTGTGCATATCCGGTCCATTTGAATACCCCCTTAGCCTTTTGAATAGACTGGATATGCACACAAACGAGGTAATGAACCGGATATGCACACAATGATGGTCCGGATATGCACACAAACGGGTCCGGATATGCACACAAACGGGTCCGGATATGCACACAAACGGAAGAATGGTCCGGATATGCACACAAATGGGGAAAAGTCCGGATATGCACGCAATACATAAGGCTGGCGTGAGTTACGAATAGGCGGGCGTGAGTTGCGAACAGGTCGGCCCAGACTTACCCCAACTCGCAACATCCCAAACACGCTTGCGACACGCCCGAAAATGTGCTAGATTATTGATTTTGCGTAAGTGCATGTCATATAGCGGGCATGTCCACAATGATGAAGCGCCCGCGAACAGGCATATGGTGGCCGTGCGGGGCGTTTCCGGGAACATATTCGAACGACATTAGCGAGCGATAAGGAACGTCCATTGGCTGACACTCAAGCTACGACGAACACCCACACCATCATCGCACGCGCCGACCAGCATGACATCGATCTGCACAAGGCGTCGGACCGCGTGAACTTCGGCTCCATCCGTGAGCCTATCGAAGTGCCCTACCTGCTTGGGGTACAGACCGACAGCTTCGACTGGCTGATCGGCAACGAGCGCTGGAAGAAGCGCGTCGAAGAGGACGAGGCGAACGGCACTATCACCGTCCCGCACACCTCCGGTCTCGACGAAGTCTTCCAGGAGATCTCCCCGATCGAGAACTTCGCACAAACCATGTCTCTGACCTTCTCGGAGCCGTACTTCGAGGAGCCGCGTCACACGGTCCAGGAGTGCAAGGAGAAGGATTACACCTACTCTGCACCGCTGTACGTGAACGCTGAGTTCGAGAACGGCGACACCGGCGAAATCAAGTCCCAGACCGTGTTCATGGGCGACTTCCCGCTGCAGACCCCGCACGGTACCTTCATCATCGGCGGCACCGAGCGAGTCATCGTCTCCCAGCTGGTGCGTTCCCCGGGCGTCTACTTCGATTGCACGCACGACCGCGCTTCCGGCAAGGACGTATTCGGCGCGAAGATCATCCCGAGCCGCGGCGCATGGCTCGAGTTCGAAATCGACAAGCGCGACGTGCTCGGCGTGCGCGTCGACCGTAAGCGTAAGCAGTCCGCGATCGTCTTCCTGATGGCTATCGGCATGACCAAGCCGGAAATCCGCGACGCGTTCGACGGCTACCCGCTGATCACCGATGCCCTCGACAAGGAGACTATCGAAACGCAGGACGAGGCTCTCACCGACCTCTACCGCAAGATCCGCCCCTCCGACACTGCTACTCCGGAGGCTGGCCGCAACCTGCTCGATTCCTTCTACTTCAACACCAAGCGTTACGATCTGGCTCGCGTGGGCCGTTACAAGATCGACCGCAAGCTGGGTCTCGAAGCGGACATCAACGACCGCTCCCTGTCTCGCGAGGACATCATCGCTACCCTCAAGTACCTGATGACCCTGCACCAGGGCGAGAAGACCTTCGCTGGCAAGCGCAACGGCGAGGACGTGGACCTGAAGGTCGAAGTTGATGATATCGATCACTTCGGCAACCGTCGTATCCGCCAGGTCGGCGAGCTGATTCAGAACCAGCTGCGTACCGGTCTTGCCCGCATGGAGCGCGTGGTGCGCGAGCGTATGACCACGCAGGACGCCGAGGCAATCACCCCGCAGTCTCTGATCAACATCCGCCCGGTGAACGCGACTATCAAGGAGTTCTTCGGTACTTCTCAGCTCTCGCAGTTCATGGATCAGAACAACCCGCTGGCTGGCGTGACCAACAAGCGTCGTCTGTCCGCTCTGGGCCCTGGCGGTCTGTCCCGCGATCGCGCCTCCATGGAAGTGCGAGACGTGCACGCATCCCACTTCGGCCGTATGTGCCCGATCGAGTCTCCTGAAGGCCCGAACATCGGTCTGATCGGCTCGCTGGCAACCTTCGGCCGTGTCAACCCGTTCGGCTTCATCGAAACCCCGTACCGTCGCGTCAAGGACGGCCAGGTCACTGATGAAGTGGATCGTATGACCGCTGACCAGGAAGTCGGCCACGTTATCGCGCAGGCTAACCAGGAGCTTGACGAGAACGGTCGTTTCGTGAACAACATGGCTCTTGCTCGTATGGACGAGGAAGAGGCAGTCGATGTGCCGGTGAGCGAAGTCGACTACATGGATGTTTCCCCGCGCCAGATGGTGTCGATCGGTTCTTCCCTGATCCCGTTCCTCGAGCACGATGAGGGCCACCGAGCGCTGATGGGTACCAACATGCAGCGTCAGGCCGTGCCGCTGGTCGAGTCCGAGCGCCCGCTGGTGGGTACCGGCTCCGAATGGCGCGTGGCTTACGATTCCGGCGATGTGATCATCGCTGAGAAGCCGGGCGTGGTGACCTACGTGTCCGCTGACATCATCCGCGTGATGAACGACGATGGCACCCAGTCCACCTACAAGCTGGCTAAGTTCCAGCGCTCCAACCAGACGACCTGCTACAACCAGCGTCCGATCATCAAGGATGGCGAGCGCGTGGAAGCTGGCACCGTGCTGGCTGACGGCCCTGCTATCGAGAAGGGTGATCTGGCCCTCGGTAAGAACCTGCTCATCGCGTTCATGCCGTGGAACGGTTACAACTACGAGGATGCTGTGATTATTTCGCAGCGCCTCGTGCAGGACGACACTCTGTCTTCGATTCACATCGAAGAGTATGAGATCGATTCTCGTGAAACCAAGCTGGGTGCTGAAGAGATCACCCGCGACCTGCCGAACGTTGGCGAGGACGCGGTGGCTAACCTTGACGAGCGCGGTATCATCCGCATCGGCGCTGAGGTTGAGGCCGGCGACATCCTCGTCGGTAAGGTCACCCCGAAGGGCGAGACCGAACTGACTCCGGAAGAGCGCCTGCTGCGCGCTATCTTCGGCGAGAAGAGCCGCGAAGTGCGCGACACCTCGCTGCGCGTGCCTCACGGTGAGACCGGTACCGTTATCGCGGTGAAGGAGATCACTCGCGAGGATGCTGAGGAGGACGGCGACGAGCTGCCCAACGGCGTCAACCAGATGATCCGCGTCTACATTGCTCAGCACCGTAAGATCACGGTGGGCGATAAGCTCTCCGGCCGCCACGGTAACAAGGGTTGTATCTCCCGCATTCTGCCGGAAGAGGATATGCCGTTCCTCGCGGATGGTACCCCGGTTGACATCATGTTGAACCCGCTGGGTGTGCCTTCTCGAATGAACCTCGGCCAGGTGCTGGAACTGCACCTCGGCTGGATCGCGCACTCCGGTTGGGATATTTCGCTTGACCCGGATCTTGAGGCTGAGTGGAAGAAGTACATTCCGAAGGGTGCTGAGAAGGGTGCTCCGGGTACTCCGGTGGCTACCCCGGTGTTCGACGGTGTGCGCCCGGAGGTTATTAAGGGCCTGCTCAAGTCGACGCTGCCGAACCGTGATGGCGACCAGATGGTCGGCGAAGACGGTAAGGCAATGCTGTTCGACGGCCGTACTGGCGAGCCGTTCCCGAAGCCGATCTCCGTGGGCTACATGTACATGCTGAAGCTGCACCACCTGGTCGACGATAAGATCCACGCACGTTCCACTGGCCCGTACTCGATGATCACGCAGCAGCCGCTGGGTGGTAAGGCTCAGTTCGGTGGCCAGCGCTTCGGTGAGATGGAGGTGTGGGCCCTCGAGGCCTACGGTGCTGCTTACACCCTGCACGAAATGATGACCACCAAGTCCGATGATGTTGACGGCCGCGTGCGCGTGTACGGCGCGATCGTCAAGGGCGAGAACTTGCCGCCGGCAGGTATCCCTGAGTCGTTCAAGGTGCTCTTGAAGGAAATGCAGTCCCTGTCGCTGAATGTCGAAGTGCTCAACGCTGAAGGCCAGGCTATCGACATGAAGGATGAGGACGACGATCCCGCTTCCGCAGGTGCTGATCTCGGCTTCAACATTGGCGCTCGCCCTGACGCGGCCGCTAAGGAAGACCAGAAGGCTGCGGAGCCCGAGTACCAGTGATCCCACGGGATTGATTCGGTAACACAGGCGGGCGAAGCGCGTGAGGCTTATGCTTCGCTGCCGCCCGCCTGAACCGAACAACCCTGACGAGCAGTGATTGAAAACTTTTCAAAAGACAGGACAATACAGAGTGCTGGACGTCAACGCATTTGACAAACTGAGGATCGGCCTGGCCACCGCTGACGATATTCGCGGCTGGAGCTACGGCGAGGTCAAGAAGCCTGAAACCATTAACTACCGTACCCTGAAGCCTGAGAAGGACGGTCTGTTCGGTGAGCAGATTTTCGGCCCGACTCGCGACTGGGAGTGCGCTTGCGGTAAGTACAAGCGCGTGCGCTTCAAGGGCATCGTGTGCGAGCGATGCGGCGTGGAAGTGACCAAGTCTCGCGTGCGTCGTGAGCGCATGGGTCACATTGAGCTGGCTGCTCCGGTGACGCACATCTGGTTCTTCAAGGGTGTGCCGTCCCGTTTGGGCTACCTGCTGGACATTGCGCCGAAGGACCTGGAGAAGGTTATCTACTTCGCGGCTTACATGGTCACGAGCGTGGATGAAGAGCAGCGTCATCAGGATCTGCCTGACCTGCAGGACGAGTTCGATACTGAGATCGGCAACCTGCAGAAGCGCCGCGACAACGAGATCGAAACTCGTGCCCGCAAGGTCGAGGAAGATCTCGCTCAGCTCGAAGCTGAAGGCGAAGCGAAGGGCCCGGCTCGCGCTAAGCTGCGCAACGGTGCTGAGCGCGATATGGCTGCTATTCGCCAGCGTTACGACGATCAGATTCAGCGTCTGAACGCCGTGTTCGACCGCTTCAAGAACTTGAAGCCGGGCGACATGGAAGGCGATGTTGATCTGTGGCGTGAAATGGAAGATCGCTACGGCGACTACTTCCAGGGCTGCATGGGTGCTGAAGCAATCCAGAAGCGCCTGCAGGACTTCGACTTGGAGGCTGCTTCCAAGCAGCTGCGCGAAGAGATCGAAACTGGCTCCGGCCAGCGCAAGGCTCGCGCACTCAAGCGTCTCAAGGTCGTTAACGCGTTCCTGACCACCGGCAACAAGCCGGATGCCATGGTACTGACCGTCATCCCGGTGATCCCGCCGGATCTGCGCCCGATGGTGCAGCTGGATGGTGGCCGTTTCGCTACCTCCGATCTGAACGACCTGTACCGTCGTGTGATCAACCGTAACAACCGTTTGAAGCGACTCATCGAGCTTGGCGCTCCTGAGATCATGCTCAACAACGAGAAGCGCATGCTTCAGGAAGCTGTTGACTCCCTGTTTGACAACGGTCGTCGTGGCCGCCCGGTTACCGGCGCCTCGAACCGCCCGCTCAAGTCGCTCTCTGACATGCTCAAGGGTAAGCAGGGTCGTTTCCGTCAGAACCTGCTTGGTAAGCGAGTCGACTACTCTGGCCGTTCTGTGATCGTCGTCGGCCCGTCGCTGCGTATGCACCAGTGCGGTCTGCCGAAGCCGATGGCACTCGAGCTGTTCAAGCCGTTCGTCATCAAGCGTCTCGTGGACCTGAACTACGCGCAGAACATGAAGTCCGCTAAGCGACTCGTGGACCGTGGCGACTCCGAAGTGTGGGGCGTGCTCGAAGAGGTTATCGCCGAGCACCCGGTGCTGCTCAACCGTGCACCTACCCTGCACCGTCTGGGTATTCAGGCCTTCGAGCCGATCCTGGTCGAAGGTAAGGCTATCCACCTGCCGCCGCTCGCCTGCGCCGCTTTCAACGCTGACTTCGATGGTGACCAGATGGCAGTGCACCTTCCGTTGAGCGCTGAAGCGCAGGCGGAAGCTCGCTCCCTGATGCTCGCTTCCGACAACATTCTGAAGCCGGCTGATGGCCACACTGTGACCATGCCGTCTCAGGATATGATCTTGGGTCTGTACTACCTGTCCACGGTGATGGACGGCGCTAAGGGCCAGGGCCGCATCTTCTCCTCCTACGCGGAGGCGCAGATGGCACTCGACCTGCATGAGATTGACATGCAGGCTATGGTGCTGATCCGTATGCCGAAGGACTTCGTGCTGCCGGCCGGCTGGGAGCCGGGCGAAGTGAAGGTTGTGGACCCGGAGCCGGGCAGCCCGGATGTCGTGCACGAAGAGCGTTTCCACGACGGTACTGTGCTGTTCGCCACCTCGATGGGCCGCATCCTGTTCAACGAGACCCTGCCGGTTGACTACCCGTTCGTCAACGAGCCGGCGCCGAAGAAGCGCCTGTCGAAGATCGTTGACGATATCGCAACCCGCTACTCCACCGCTCAGGTGGCCGCTTCCCTTGACGCGCTCAAGGATCTCGGCTTCACCCGCGCACCGTGGTCTGGCGTGACCTTCGCGTTCTCTGACGTTGTTGAGCCGCCGGAACGTGACCAGCTGGTCGCTGAGTCTGAGGCTGAGGTTTCGAAGATCAACGAACAGTTCGACATGGGCTTCTATACGGAAGAGGATCGTCGTCAGGCGGTTATCGACGTGTGGACCAAGTGCGGTGAAGAAGTTTCTAAGGCTATCGAGAAGAACTTCGACCCGCGCAACAACCTGTCGATCATCGTTGAATCTGGTGCACGAGGCAACATGACCCAGATCAACCAGATTTCTGGCGTTCGTGGTCTGGTGAACAACCCGAAGGGTGAAATCATTCCTCGACCGGTCGAATCCAACTACCGTCGTGGTCTGTCCGTGCTGGAGTACTTCATCTCCGAGCACGGTGCTCGTAAGGGTCTGGCTGATACCGCACTGAAGACCGCAGAGTCTGGTTACCTGACTCGTCGTCTGGTCGACGTGTCTCAGGACGTGATCGTGCGTGAAGAAGACTGCGGTACCAAGCGCGGCCTGACCATGAAGGTCGGCGAGCATGATGAGAACGGTAACCTCGTGCTCGTCAAGGCTGCTGACGGTGGTCCGTACTCGCGTCTGCTCGCAGCCGACGTGGTCGATCCGAAGGACGGCACCGTGCTGTACAAGCGCGATGATGCTCTGTCGATGGACGTGCTCAAGGATCTCGTCGCTCACGGCATCGAAGAAGTGCAGGCTCGTTCTGTGCTTACCTGCGAGTCCAAGCGCGGCGTGTGCGCCAAGTGCTACGGCTGGTCGCTGGCCACCAACACGCTGGTGGACGTCGGCGAGGCTGTGGGTATCGTCGCTGCCCAGTCCATTGGTGAGCCTGGTACGCAGCTGACGCTGCGTTCCTTCCACTCCGGTGGTGTTGCTGCGGCTTCCGATATCACCCAGGGTCTTCCTCGTGTTACCGAGCTTTTCGAAGCTCGTACGCCTAAGGGTGAGGCGCCGATCGCCGAGTTCTCTGGCGTGGTGAAGGTGGAGAACACTGATCACGGCCGCCAGGTGACCCTGACCCCGGATGATACGAGCGTTGAGCCGCGCGTGTACACCGATACTCGTCGCGCACCGATGCTGGTCAAGGACGGCGATCACGTCAAGGCTGGTCAGCAGCTGGTTGAGGGTTCTGTCGATCCGAAGAAGATCCTGCGCATCCTCGGCCCGCGTGCCGCCCAGGTCAACATCGTGAACGAAGTGCACACCGTGTACCGTTCGCAGGGTGTGGATATCCACGATAAGCACATCGAGGTCATCGTGCACCAGATGCTGCGTCGCGCCACCGTCATTGACTCCGGTGACACCGCGCTGCTGCCGGGCGAGCTCGTTGACATGGCTCGTCTGAAGGAAGCGAACAAGGCTGCTGTGGCTAAGGGCGTTAAGCCGGCTGTGGCACGTCCGGAGCTCATGGGTATTACCAAGGCTTCGCTCGCCACCGATTCGTGGCTGTCCGCTGCTTCCTTCCAGGAGACCACGCGTGTGCTTACCGAAGCCGCCCTGAGCCAGAAGGTTGATGACTTGAAGGGCCTCAAGGAGAACGTCATCATCGGTAAGCTCATCCCGGCTGGTACGGGCCTGGCTCGTTACCGTAACGCTGTGGTGGAGCCGGACAAGGCGATCCGTGACACGATCTACCCGAACTTCGGCTTGGGTGCTGACGTGGCCGGTGGCCAGACCGACTTCTCTGACGCTGATCTGAGCGATGTGGACTTCTCCAACATCGACTTCGGCGACCTGAAGCTCGGCGACGACTTCAACCCGGATGACTTCCTGGACGACCAGGGCGGTCAGAACGATCTGGGTGACTTCGGTTCCGCTGACCTTGGCGATCTGGGTGATCTGGGTTCCGCTGACCTCGGCGGCGACTCGGATGACAACGATTCCGCGAAGTGAGCTGAATCGCTAGGTCACTAACAGCAAGCTACTCATCCCGGTGGGTGCATACACTGCGTATGCACCCACCGGGCTTTTTTATACGTGCCAATCGCATCTCGCACCTAGTCGTCAGCCGCCTAGCTGCCCGGAGGCGGTTGCAGAATCTTGGCTCTTACATGACTGTAGCCCTATATCGCTGGCGGAGCCTTGGCCCCCTCGGCTGAGGGGGCTGTCAGCGCAGCTGACTGGGGGAGCGTCACCACCTAAACACGTTTGTAGCACCACGAGTACGCCAGCAGTCAGCGCAGCTGACCTATGGAGGTGGTTGCAGAATCTTGGCTCTTACATGACTGTAGCCCTATATCGCTGGCGGAGCCTTGGCCCCCTCGGCTGAGGGGGCTGTCAGCGCAGCTGACTGGGGGAGCGTCACCACCTAGACACGTTTGTAGCACCACGAGTACGCCAGCAGTCAGCGCATAGTAGGCCCGATATGCTAAGACAGTGCCCTATGAGTAGAGGGATGAACGAACCGCCGCAGCCGCCAATCGTGCCCGCTGAACGCCACCGGTTGCATGATTACGGTGACGATCACAGTGACTGTTCTGCTGAGATCGCACAGGCGGTACATGATGCAGTACGCGCGGGAATTCAACCTCGCGATACGGCGATCACTGATGCTGATAATGCTGCACCTGCATCACCCTCGGCGCTTGCATACGAGTTGCATAATCCGTCTACTGGTCAGTCAGTAACCGTTGATAGCAGTGTGCTGCTGGGCCGTCACCCCGCGCACCGACTTCCAGAAGGGCTGATTGCGGTTCGGCTTGAAGACCCGACGCGCACGGTATCGCGCAATCATGCGGTTATTGTGCTGGATGATGACGGTAGGGTGTGGATTGAGGATTGCGGCTCGCTCAACGGCACGCATATCATCCACCATGATCAGCAGATTACCGTCGATCAAGGCAGGCCCGTGCAAGTCGAAGTTCCCGCTACTATTCGCATCGGTAACCAATTCTTCGACTTCGATCAGTGCCGCTAATCATTGGTGTGCATATCCGGACCATTACCTTATTTGTGTGCATATCCGGCTTACTGAAAAGGCTAAGGGGGTATGCCAGTGAACCGGATATGCACACTATGGGTGTGGAGCCAGCAGGTGGGGTCAGCAGTGGGTAAGGGGCGCTCTAGGCTGCTGGTTGTTGTGCGCGCATGGCGTCAAGCGTGTTTTCGCTGATTGAATCCAACTCTTCGCCATCGCCGAGTTTGCTGGTCTCCCAACGATAGTGTGCCGGCTGATCATCATCATGAATATCAACGACGATCACCGTAACGTTGTCACTGCCACCGGCGTCTAACGCCACGTTGATCAACGCGTCAACGGCTTCCTGCGGGTTCGGGTTTGCTGCAGCCACGCTAGCGATCACGTCGTCACTGACCTCGCCATGCAAACCATCAGAACAAATAATGAATCGTCCGCGCGATTCCACTGCATAATAATCAGGTCGAATGCCTTCCGGTGCGCCCAAACACTGGGTAATAATATTGCGCGGAATAATCGCGTTCGCCATATCCGGCAGCATCATGCCGGAGTCGATGACTTCTTGCCGTTTGGAATGATCGCGCGTGACATGCGTAATCGATGAAGCATCCCACGAGCCGTCCGATGATTGCGACAGATGATACGTGCGCGAATCGCCAATATTGACGACATACCAGTACGGGTCTTCCCAGTAGGAGCCGTCATCACCATCGGCGCCAATATCGCGCGGGGCGATCAGTCCGGTAATCGTCGTGCCGGCTACGCCGCCAAGTTCGCGTCCGATTGCAGAAACATCATGCTGCGCGGCTTGCAACACGTCATCAATGAACGCGCGCGAACGTTTCGGCGATGTGCTCACACTATGAAAACGTTCGATTGCAGCGGCGCTTGCACGCTGACCGCCGACTCCGCCGCCCATGCCGTCGCATACCAAGTACATGCCGTGATCAGCGTAGCCGCGATCCTGGTTTTCTGCACGACGGTAACCGGTATTGCTACCGATTGCAGCCTCAATATGCCGTGTACTCATGAATCATTCCTTCTGTTCGCTTCCGTCTTTCCGGCGCCGAGTCGCAACCGGTGGACAGCGTCGTCCGTTTGAAGGTGTCCGGCCCGGCGGCGCCGACTAGTTGCAAGTATAGGAGGTTCCGTGGCGGGGTGCGCGTACATAGCGTGTGGGTGGGATACTCTGAAAGGCATGGTAGGGATTGCACAGAGTCCATCGATGATGGTGAACGCGGATGAGTGGCTGGATAGTTGCGGCGGTTTGCCAGCTGATGCTGCAACACCATTGCTGGTGACGGGCGCGCCACGAAGCGGCAAAAGCAGGTTTGCGTTTGCCGCATTGATGCGCGCATTGGCCCAATATGGGCCTTCCGGGGCAGTGATGGCAGTATCTGACCGTCGTATTGCTGACGGGCTTGCTGATGAGGCGATTCGCCAGCTTGGTGCAACAACACAAGCGCGACCGGTAACAACGCTGTCTGCGATTGCATTCCGTATCATTGCTGATGCTCGTGCGCGTGACGGTGAGCCGCTGCCGAAATTGTTGAATGGTGCTGAGCAGGATGCTGTGTTGCGGCAGGTGATTGCTGCTCATATTGCACATGTGCGTGCAGGAGACCCGTGCGATACGTGCGCGTTGCTGCGTGAATATTTCGCGCTCGACGATTGGACGGGTGTGATGACCGGCGGCGTAGATGATGATGCGGCGGACGGCGCTGAGCGCAGCAATGATGCGAGTAATAGCACGCGTACAGCAGCACGAGGTGGGGTTGCTACCGGTGGTATTACGGGTGGCATTAATGACGCATTTATTGCTCAGTTGCGTGACATGCTAGCGCGCATGGATGAGCTGGGCGCGTCTCAACAGATTGAACCCCAGTTGTTGACGATTCTCGGCGCGGGGGAGTGGAGTGCGCATGTTGAACGTTTGCATGCGCAGTGGCGGCTTGCATTCACGCTTCGCCGCGAATATCAGCATGCGGTGAGCGTTGCGTATCCGGGTGAATACCGGCTTGACTCTTCGCGCTTGCTTGTTGAAGGTGCTGAAGTACTGCGTGATGCGGGCGATACTGCGAGCTTGCCGCAGATGATTGTTATTGATGATTGCCAAGATTTGACGCTTGCTGGCTTATCGTTTGTGCAAGCGTTGCAGCATGCCAACGTTCGCTTGATATTGGTAGGCAATCCCGATGAGGCTGTGCAAACGTTTCGCGGCTCATACCCCGAGTATTTGTTTGCACAATTGCGCAACCGATTGGGCGTATCAGAGCACGAACTGCCCGCGCCATACTCAGCGGTTTCTGACGCAATCACGTATCGTGATCTTATTGCGTCGCGCGTGTCGCTGTCTATTCATTCGCCGATTGATGATGATCGACCGGTAGCGCAGCGCCCTGGCAAACTCCCGCAAGTAGCAGGTAGTTTACCGGTGACGGCATTAGACGCGGCTCACCCGTTGCTCAGCGACAATAGTGTGCGCACGGCGCTTTATCGCAGCCCCAAAGACGAGTTAGAGGACGTGGTGTGGCGTATCAAACGCGCGCATCTGGTTGATGGGCGCGCATGGAACGACATGGCGGTCATTGCGCATGACAACACTACGGTGCGCACATTCGGCGAACGATTGCGCCGCGATGGTGTGCCTGTGCGCTACTCGTCGGTAACGCGCCCGCTCAAAGACGAACCATTCGTACAAGGATTGTTTGCGCTACTGGAATTAGCGGAACTGCGCGAGCGCGATCTTTCAACGATTGATTTGAGCGTGAATGAGCTGGCTGCGCTAGTGCGCTCGCGTGTGACAACGCTGATGGAGAGCCCGCTGATTGCTATTGGTGCAGATCGCAATCATGAAGGGCGCCCAGCACGATTGGCGCCTGTTGAGACTGCGATGAACGCGTTGGCGTCTCTCGCGGCTGTAGTAAGGCCAGCGCAGGCGAATGCGGCTGATGATGCTGTTGGTGATACTGCTGCCAGTAGCGTGTGCGCGCAAACGTCGCTCGCGCAATTGGTAGAGCACTGGCAATCGTGGAACACGGCATTTCGCGACGCGCATGCGGGGAATATTGAAGTTGACAATACGCTGATGGCATCTGACTTCGCACAAGCTGATAGTGCAAAGTCGACGGCTAGCGGGGTGTTGCCTGATATATCAACGCATGAATCACAGGCATTTACGCTCAATGCCATGTATCTGCTGTTGGAGTTCGGCACCACTCTTGACAGCGTTACCAGCACTGACAGCGTTGACAATATTGCCAATGCTGACAACGCTAGCAAGGCAGCTAATACTGAAGCAGTCATATTGTCAAGTAACGCTGCTGCACTCGGTGGCACTGATGCTGTACTTGCATCAATCCAGTCAGTATGCGGCCGCAATCCACACGCTACAGCATTCGCACACCTGTGGAATCTAGTTGCTCGAGTAGCCAAAGGGCTTAAAGAGCTACCATCGCGTGAACCCCAGTATGCGCTTGGACTCGCATGGGATACATGCCATGTAGCAGGGCGCTGGCAGCGTGAAGCATTAAACAATTCAGACGCTGGGCGTGCAGCCAATGATCGACTTGACGCAGCAATGCGCTTATTCGACTATGCCGCCGGCTCTGCCGCCAAACGCGACCTTACTGGTTTTATGCGCCAAGTACGCGCAATGCGTATTGAGGCAGACTCATTGGCTAAGGTAGCGCCTATCGATCAAGCGGTAACACTCACCACTCCCGCGGGTGCATCCGGTCGCAGTTGGCCGCTCGTATGGATGCCGGCCGTGCAACAAGACGTATGGCCAAATCTTGCCGCACGCAACACCCTCTTCGGTGGCGAAGAGCTCGCTGACGTCATGCTATTCGGCAAACTCGCTGGCGAATCCACTACTGGCCGTGATATGCGATTCGAATCAGTGCTGTTCTCCGAGCAGAAAAGCCTGCTCGTCGCACTCACGCGTGCATCTGAACAAGTAACGATCAGCGCAGTACACAACGATGACACCACTCCCTCGGACTTCCTCTACGGGTATATGCCAGAACGCTTTACCCGCGATGGTGCTCGTACGTATGTGGAAGTGGGCGCAGACGACCAGTTCAGTGGACTTGATAGTGACCCGCGCGGACTCGTAGCTGCTGCGCGTGTAGCGCTCGCCTCCAATCCACCGGATTCACCAGCTGCTCACGATGCCGTAGCAGCGTTGCGGTTGCTTGCAGCCCATGGTGTTGAGGTAGCAGATCCTGCTAACTGGCCGTTCCTGATGAGTAAACACCATGAGAACGTTGGCGATGACAGTACTCATACTGCGAAGGTTGTCAAGCCGGTAACGTTATCGCCATCAGCAGTAGACGGCATTTGGGCGTGCCCAGTGTGCTGGCTGATGGAGAATCGTTTTGCAGGCCCGCGCGCGGGCAGTGTAGCAACCTCGTTTGGCTCACTGATTCATGAGGTTGCTCAGCTTGCCAGCGAAGAAGGCCTAGACTTGCCAACCTGGCGGCCGGAGCTCACCGATACAGCAGCGCGTATTGACGCGGTTCGCGATCGCATGATGGTGATATATCGTGAACGCCGAGGAGATGGCGTTGTCATTGACGATCCAGCCGATCGCTATGCTGCAGCACAACGCGATGCAACAGCTGAGAACGTTCTCGGCATGATTGCCAATTATTTCATCATGTCCAACATGGCAACGTATCCAGCAGGCAATGCGAAGAATTTCTCAATCGGCGTGCTGGAATCAGCACAATGCGAACGGTCATTTAGCGCGTTATTCAACCTTGATGATGTGCTCGCAGCATATAACGCAATCGGTGGCATAGAGCCAATTAGTCGAGCGGAATTGTCAGCGATTATGGGCACGCTTGTCGGCGCGTGGCCGCAAGGCATGAGCGATGATCTGACAATACGACTAGCCGGTCGTATTGATCGTATGGAAACGCGCCGCATGGCGGACGGCTCGCAGAGCATTCGTTTGATCGACTACAAAACCGGTAAAACGCCTTCGCCTATCGCAGTGTTCAACGACTTGCAGCTCGTGTGCTACCAGCTAGGACTTGCCTTCCCCGAAGGCGGGCCGCGCGGGGTTGCCGCATTGACCACGCTGCCACAGATTGCACAAAGCGCACTGTTCCATGTGGCGAATAATGATGCTCCAGCAAAAAGCTATGGTCAAGAAAGCGTGTATCAGCCGGCATTGTTCGCAAATGGGAGCCTTAATGCAGCCGGATTCACGCCGCGCTACTACTACAAGGAGCTTGGCAAACTCACGGACATTCCGCAGCTGGATAGCAATCCGCCACAAGGTGTGAGCAGTCAAGCGTGGCAACAGTTCTTGGGATTGCGCGGCACACAGGCGGTGTGGGCGTTGACCATGATTGCGCGCGTGTTTTATGCGGCGGCAGCAAGCCGCTCAGCCATGTTGGAAACACACCCGCAACCGGCACACCGCCGATTCTGCCGTATGAAAGCATCATGCCCGGCTTGCGCCGGCCAGATTGACACCGTGTTCGAAGTGAGGCAAGCATGAGTGAACAGCAGCGCATTACCGATAGTCCCGAGCAGGCAAAGGTTGTCAACGCGCCGGTGAGCGATGATCTGCTCGTAGTTGCCGGCGCAGGCAGTGGCAAAACGTATACGATGACTCGCCGCATTATTGAGCTCATCGGCCGCGGAGTGCCGCCAGAGCGCATTCTTGGTTTGACATTCACACGCAAAGCCGCTGCAGAACTGCTGTCTCGCGTATCGGACGCCGTTGTGAAACGCGAGGATACTGCAACGGGTGTCACAACGGGTGTCACAACTGGAGCTGCTGCAGTGCGTGCGGCGAATCGTGCGTTCTTAAAGCCAACTGTGGCTACGTATGACGCGTTTTTCCAAGGTATTGTACGCCAATACGGTTTGTTGGTTGGTTTTGATCAAAATACGCAACCGTTGAGTGAAGCGGGTGCGCGCCAGCTGGTCTCCGTTGTAATTGATCAGCATATGGACTTGCTGATGAACGAAGACTATACCTCGTTCAGCGATGTCATCAACAACGTACTCGAACTCTCGCAGGCAATCGGCAGTGCAATGATCGGCGGCCCGGTTGCGACGGTGAGCGAAGCAATCGCGCGCATTCGCGCATGGGATGCTGACTTTATCGCCCAGCTTGATATTGCAATCGGTGAAACGCCAGTGCCAGCAGAGCAGCCGAAGCCGCGTGCTCCGAAACGGCTGAAAAAAGACACCGATCGCAGTTTTGAAGAAAAACGTCAGATCTACCGTGACGAGCTGCACCAAGTGTGCGTGTGGCGTTGCGATCAGTTGCGCCAAGTGACCCGACGCCGTGAGACATTACTGACACTGGTTGAAGCGTACGAGCGTGAAAAGCGCCGTCAAAACATGGCGGAATTTAGCGATTTTACGGTGGCTGCCTACCAGCTAGTTTCGCGGTTCCCCTCAATCGCACAACGGTATCGCCGTCGCTACACGCATGTGTTGTTGGACGAATATCAAGACACCTCTACCACGCAGGCCATGCTGCTCGCAGCCCTCTTCCACCCCGAACAGGTCGCTGAACAGGTTGACAACGATCGCACTACTGGCAACGATCGCAGTGCAGTGAACGCAGTAGGCGACCCATTCCAATCAATTTACGCGTGGCGAGGTGCAAGCCCGGGCGCATTCCGCATGTTCCAACGCGACTTCGATATGCCGGTTGACGTGCGCCCTTACCCGTTAAGCGTCACCCGCCGCAATAGTCGCATCGTGCTCGAAGCAGCAAACAACCTCACACAACCATTGCGAGTAGGCCCACGCCGTGCAAGCAGTTCGCTCATGCGTGAAGTTGAGGTCACGCCACTCTCCCCGAAGGATAACGCTGACGAGGGCACGCTTGGCGTATTGGGATTCGCAACGTTCGGGCAAGAAATCGACGCGGTAGCGCGATTCGCCAAACAAGCAATCGCCATGTATGGCAGCAACAACAGCCAGGCTGATAACGCTAGCAGCGGCCCGCACGTTGCCGTACTACTGCGCAGTAAAACCCGCATGGCTGATTTCGCGCAAGGGCTTGAAGCATGTGGGCTCACCACGTGCGTGGTCGGCTATTCCGCGCTTCTTGACCGGCCTGACGTCAAAGACGTGTTCGCACTCCTACATGCTGCATCTGATCGTGCAGATAGTGCTGCGCTTATGCGATTGCTCGCCACTCCACGATTTGACCTGCATGCCGATGAGTTAACTGCGCTAGCTCGCATGGCTGACGATTTGGATACGCAATACCGGTATCGAGCACTCATTGAAGCAGGATTAGTACCCGCAGAAAGCGAAGAAACAAGTGGCTTGCCAGCAGCGGGGGAGGGCAGTGCATCAGCTGCAACCGTTAGCACGTCTGCAGCTGATACTGCTCACCGTTCGCCGCTCGCTGACGAACGTATTCGCGCAATCGTCAAAGAATATCGCGACAAAGTCCCGCACGCCGTATTCCTCGCCGATCTGCTCGCGCGCAAAGATTTACGCGAACTCATTACGCGCGACGGCAGTTTTTCATCTACAGCAGCGCATGCAATCGTTCGCGCTGGCGAAGCCATACGCCGTGTGCAACGCGTAGCAAACCATCCACTCACTGAAACCGTTACCGAAGCGGTTACAGCACTCGGTCTTGATATCGACGCGATCGTGGCGCAAGCCATCGCACACCCAAATCAGCCAATACATTCCACGCAAGCACGCTCGGCAACAGACGCCATCATCGCGCTAGTAGACACGTACACGCAGGAAATTCTCGAAGGGTCAAATCCAACCCTGCGCGGATTTGTTGCGTGGGTGGACTCACTCAAACAAGTCGAGGAAGAAACTGCCGCCGTACCAGATACGCCAGCCGATGTAGTGCTCATGACCATTCACCAATCCAAAGGCCTTGAATGGGATGCAGTTGCTGTAGTCGGCATGGCTGCAGGCACATTCCCCACTAATCAGGGCGGCTTGCATATTGAAAGCGACGAGCGTCACCTTGGCGGTATGGAACAAGGACGGTGGACTGCGCCCGAATATCATGCGACCGTTTCCACATGGTTAGACGATGCGGCCGCCGTGCCAGCGCCAGTGCGCGTAGATGCTGGTATTCTGCCGCGCTTCCCGCATGACGCGCAGCCAGGTGCAAGCCCCGAGCAAGCATTAGCCATGCTTGATGATGTTGAAGTGATTGACGATGAGATTTACGCCGACATGCGCGGCAAAGACATCGGCGATGACATGGATGCGGTCGACCCAGACAGCTGGTACCTCACGCAAGAAGAAGAGTATGGTACGCGGCTGCTTGCTGATGAACGTCGACTCGCCTATGTGGCGCTTACACGCGCCAAGCATGATGCGCTACTCACCTACAGTAGCTATTCGACTACAGACCGCGATCCGAGTGAGCTACTATCACGCGCTGGCCGCCAACCGCGCGCAGCCAGCCCCTCCGTGTTCTGGAATGAAGTTAACGATTCCCTGTGCCATCACGATGACAAAGTCACTGCAGCCCTCACACAGCACACCGAGTCAGAGACGGCTTCGGTGGAAACGATTGCGGCAGCGGCAACGATTGCACAGACACCAGCTGCACCCACATCGCTCGATGCCGTTGGCGCTGCTCGCCCAAGCGGATTCTTTGTTGGCGAGCATGCCGCCCAATATGAACAGGCGGTGGTTGAAGCAGCATGGCGCTCGCCAATCGAGGTACGCGATGAACACGTTGACCTTACGTGGCCAGCAGAACTCTCTGATACGGTACGCGCTCAACTCATGCCAGCAGCACTAGCCAATGCTGTTGCATCCGGCGAGTTTGCTGCGGCGGATGGTGACAGCGTGGATAACGGCAGCGTGGATGGCAGCCTAACGAAGAGTGACAGTGCGAACGATAGCAGCGCAGACTCCGCACATCATTCACTCCTCGCGCGGGCGGCTATGCTCGTCGCCGACCCAGATCTTATGCCGTGGTCGTTCGACGATGACGCTTCGCTCGATGAGATCGTCCACAACAAAGCAGGCATACTACTCGCACGCGGTCGGCAAAACGTGACCGCCATGCAAGCGCGCGCCGGTCACATGACCACCAGCGAAGCGCGCGAATACTGGCGGGGTATCATCCGCCCAATTCCACGCGTTGCCTCTCCTGCAGCCGAGGCAGGCACGATATTCCATGCTTGGGCAGAACAGTTCATTAATGCCTACGGCGATCCAATTCCGGCAAGTGACGGAACAGCTACCGATAGTGAAACCGGCACAACTGCAATCGCCACAGACGCTAGCCAGTCACGCGCTGCCATGCTCGCAGATCTCACCACTCGCGAAAAGCGTATCGTCAACCAGCTAGAACAACAGCTGGGGGAGAGCCCCTCAAGCGAAGATTCATCGGCCAAGAACAGTCAGCCGGCCAAAGAACGCCAACTCATCACATGGCAGCGCCGACTCGCGCAATCCACATGGGCCAATCGTCGCCCAGCATGGGCCGAACGGCAAATCGTTGCCGTCATACCCGGCCTCAATAACACCATCGTCAACGGCAAACTTGACGCAGTCTTCCACGGTGGCATCAACCCCGCCGATACCACGAAGCGTTACACCATCGTCGATTGGAAAACCGGCCGCCGGCCACACAAGCCACAAGATATTGAACGCAAACTCGTGCAACTCGACTGGTACCGGTTGCTGTTAGCCACGATCGAACACGTGCCGCTGGACAGTATCGACGCCACCCTCTACTATCTGAGTGAGCCCGAAGAGGGCGCGCGCGAGCTTCACGCCAGCGCAAAAACCGAACAAGAGATCCTTGCCGAGTTGAGCTCCGGTATCCCGGAACAATCCGACAACGACTGACATCATGGCATAGGGACCATGACGCTGCCTGCGGGAGGAAAACGCGCCGCAGGAGTCGTGCCGGATGGGAGCCGCGACCCTTGGAAGCATGTGTGGGCGGGCACACGTGCAGGACGCAACACCAGTTAAGGAGAACACATCATGGCTGCGATGAACGCAACCAATTGCAATGCCGCCACACCCGGCACCACCAATGACAACGATCGTCACCACAACACGGCCGCAAGCCAGCCTGTTATCTACCGACCAATGACATGGCAAGACTTGGATGCCATCGTCGAAGAATTCGACCGCACCTGGGGCTATTGCAGCTCCGCCGCCGGCACACCAATGTCTATGCCGCTTTCACGGCATTTTGTATTGCACTACCTTGCGCCAACTACGCGCGGTGATATTGCGGAACGAGACGGCCAATTTATGGGCGTTACCCTCTCGCGCGCTGCTGGCCAACCGGTACTATTCCCGCAGGCTGCGCAAGCGCTCGCCGATGTTGATAGCGAACTGCGCCAAGACCCAGTAGGTGCGCAGGCTCTTGAAGAGACGCTCCGTTGGCATGAGATTGAACGAGAGTTGGAACGTGACATCGATATCAATACTTCCGCTCCCGCAGAAATTGAGTTATTTCTGGTTGCAGCCGCTGCACGTGGGCATGGCGTTGGCGGCACATTGTGGCGCCGTCAAATGCGCTATTTTGTTGACTGCGGCGTGCCGAGGTACTTCCTGCACACGGATTCAAGCTGTGATGTGAGCTTCTATGATCACAAAGGGCTGGACTGCGAAGCTACGCGCCTTGCAGCTGACCACCCGGAAGACAACGGCACGATGGATGACGTTTTCATCTACGCCGGCAACCCGCGCGGTAACCAGCCCAACCAGCTCAAACAGCCCAGTGAGAACGTAACTAGTAATGAATCTATGAGCGCAACCAGTGCAACTGCTAGCACAGATGCCACTGGCGTGATGGGCGGTGATCAATCGCCTGCCGACACTGCTGATGCTCAGGAGGATGTGCGATGAGCAACATCGAATCCTCTGTGCTTGAATCCGCTGCGCCTGACAACGCTGTGGCTGACAACGTTGGAGCTACTGCGAACGTTATCGCAGCTCCTGCGGCAACTGGCTCACCCTACGCGCGTCTATTCCGCATTCCCGGTGCCAAAGCATTCTGCGTATCCGGAGCGGTAGCACGTCTGCCAATATCTATGATGAGCCTTGGCATTGTGCTTGCGCTCAATCACTTGTATGACAATTGGACCGTCGCCGGTTCCATGAGCGCCGCGTACATTCTCGCAGTCGCCGCTGTCACACCGTTCTACGCGCGCCTGTTCGACCGGTTTGGCCAACGCCGCGTTGGCACGATTGCACTGAGCGTGCAAGTGATTGCCATGCTTGCCTTCGCGTTCGCCGCATTGAATCGCGTACCGATTCCCATGCTGTTCGCGCTGGCAATCATCATGGGCTTTACGCAGTTTTCTTTCGGTGCGCTCGTGCGAACCCGTTGGGCGTACGCGTTGCGCGGCTGCGACAATCCTGCATTGCTCAATACTGCGTACGCGCTTGAATCCGCAATCGACGAAATCGTATTCATCGTCGGCCCGATTCTCGCCGCCTTCCTCGCCACCTCGGTGCATCCGGTGTCACAGCTGTTTGTACCAACACTCGCGTGCGGCATTGGCGGCGCAGTGTTCTTCTCGTTGAAAAGTAGCCAGCCAGCCGTTGTCAGCGAAATGGTGACGGTTGAAGCAGCGGCTCGTGATGATGAGGATGTACGCGAAGCAATGCGCAACGGCGAGGTTGAAGGTGCGCTTGAAAGCGTTGCTGCCACGTCGGGCATGCCGGTGATGCATGCGGACAGTGCAGACAGCGCGGATGCTACTGCGCGCGCTGCTGCAAACGTTGCGAATGCTGCAAACGTTGCGAATGCTGTGTCGAGTGCTCCATCTCCCCGCCGGAATATTGACCGTCTGACTATCCACCGGTTGCGCCGCTCTGGAGATAAGCCGAAAAGCGCGTTGCGGTACCCGGGCATTATTCCGATTCTGGTCGTGTTCCTCGTGTTTAACATGAGCTTCACCGCTTTTGACGTGTCAACCACAGCCACAATGAAAGCAGCCGGAGTTGAACAATGGCTCGGCTTGCAGCTCGCCATGTTCGCGGTCGGCTCGTGCGTGGGCGCGGTGATTTTCGGTTCGCGAGCAATGAAAGGGTCGCATTGGCGGCACATGGTCGTGTTCCTCGTGCTGCTCACGATCGGATTCGTGGGTTTCCGCCTCGTAATGGACAATTTCATTGTCCTCGGCATTCTTGAAGTGTTGACGGGCCTATGCGTTTCGCCCCTGTTTGCTACCGGCAACCTGATTGTGAAAGGCATCGTGCCCGAACGCTCACTGACTGAAGGCCTGTCGTGGCTGACGACTGCTGGCTCGGTCGGTACATCGTTCGGCTCCACGTTTGCTGGCGCAGTGCTCGACGCGGCCGGCCCGCACGTGAGCATGATGATCCCATGGATCGCCGTCGGCTGCTCCGTCCCCCTAGCCCTCCTAGGCTGGGCCCTAGCTCGCCGCCGCTAGTGTTCGGAATCGCGCTATCGCGCGATGCTGTGTTGTTTGGCGGCGCTTGATTGCGCCGCGACGCTCCCCCACCCGGCTGCGCCGGGAGCCCCCTCAGCCGAGGGGGCCGAGGCTAGCCGCACCCTTGATAAGGGGCACAGTAATTCACAGCAAAGCCAATAATGCTGGCGGAGCCTTGGCCCCCTCGGCTGAGGGGGCTGGCCGCCGAAGGCGGACTGGGGGAGCGTCAGGCGGCACGCAAGTGCCGCCAACAGTACAGCATCGCGAAGCGATTCCGCTTTCGATTCCGCACGCTCATGGACTCGACTGCGAACGATTCGCCACCCTGCCTTTATAGTGGTAAACGGTCAATATGTCACGGCATCGCGCAATCGCGTACGCGGGAGGAGAATACTATGGCGGTGAAGGTTTCGGTAGTTGGCGCTAAGGGGCGCATGGGCTCTCATGTTGTTGAGGCGGTGCAGGGCGCGCAAGACATGCAGCTGGCGCTTACGCTCGACGCTGGCGACGATCTGACGACGATCACCCCGAGCAACACTGACGTAGTCGTTGAGTTCACTGTGCCAAGCGTGTCGCTCAACAACGTGCTCGCCTTGATCGCGCAAGGCGTTGACGTAGTCGTTGGCACTACCGGCTGGACTGCCGACAAGCTCGCGCAGGTCACCGCCGCGCTCGAGAACGCCCCGCGCGAAAACCAGCAGGTATTTATCGCCCCGAACTTTGCGATTTCCGCAGTGCTCGCCGATCATTTCGCCAAGGTCGCAGCTCCGTATTTCGAATCCGCCGAGGTTATCGAACTGCATCACCCCACCAAGGTCGATGCTCCCTCCGGCACCGCGATTCACACCGCGCAGGGCATTGCGGACGCTCGCCGCGCGGCAGGGCTCGGTGCCATGCCTGACGCTACCGAAACCGATGGAGGCTCGCGCGGTCAGGTAATCGACGGCGTGCACGTGCACGCGATTCGTCTGCGCGGCCTCAACGCTCACGAAGAAGTGCTGTTCGGTAACGCTGGCGAACAGCTGACCATTCGCGCTGATAGCTTCGACCGTATCAGCTTCATGCCGGGCGTTCTGCTCGCCGTACGCAAGCTCGCCGCCGGCGGTCACAGTGGCCTCACTGTCGGCCTCGACAAGTTCCTCGACCTATAAACTTAAGCAAACGCGAATAATTGCAGTGAGGGCTTTCTGACTGATCTTGACAAAGATTATTGATCAGCAGAAAGCCCTCACTGTTATGCCATCTGCAATTATGACCATTGTCTCGAGGGGTGGAAATCGTGTGGTGGAACTGGCTGTGAGTCCCGACCGAGAAGTACGGTAGGGCGTATGAGTGACGGTTCGATGCATCTTCTCAATCCGGCCCCGTTTGGGCGTATTCTTCCCGCTATGGTCACCCCGATGAAGGCCGATGGTTCGGTCGATTTCGAGGCGGCACAGTCCCTGGCCAAGCAGTTGGTTGCTGACGGCGCCGATGGTCTGGTGGTCAACGGTACTACCGGCGAATCTCCAGTTACTCACATGGAGGAGAAGGTCGAGCTCGTCCGCGCAGTCAAAGAAGTCGTCAGCGTTCCGGTCATTTCCGGCGCGGGCTCCAACGACACTGCACACACCGTGCGCATGGTCGAGCAGACGCAAGAAGCCGGCGCAGACGCAGTACTGGTCGTCATGCCGTATTACTCCCGCCCGAGCCAGGATGGCGTCGTCGGCCACTACGCAGCCGTTGACTCCGTGGCTGAAAAGCCGATTATCGTCTACGATGTGCCGGGCCGCACGGGACTCAAAGTAAAAGTGGAGACGTACGATCGTCTCGCTGAACTCGAGCACGTCAAGGCCGTCAAGGACGCTACCGGCGATCTGGCTGCCGCTGTTGAAAAGCAGCAGCGCACTGGTCTCGCCTGGTATTCCGGCGATGATGGCCTGTTCCTGCCGTTCCTGTCGATTGGCGCGGTGGGTATTATTTCCGTGATCGCACACGTGGCATCCAATCCGATGCGTCAGCTGGTCGAAGCGTTCGACCGCGGCGATATTCACGAAGCGCAGAAGCTCGCGAACCAGCTGGCTCCGCTGGTGCACGCACTGAACGGTGATGGCTATCAGGCTGTGATGGCCAAGGCCGCGCTCAAGATGAAGGGTTACTTGAGCTCTACGACGATGCGTCTGCCGAACATCGGTCCGGATGCTGAACAGCTTGACAAGGCGGAAGAGGGTATGAAGGCCGCGGGCCTGCTGTAATAGGCCTGCTGCAATACCGCCTAGGCGGGCTGCTGTGTGCCAGCCCGCCTCAAGACGTCGCCTTCGCGCCCCTATGCGAAGGCAAAGAACAGAAAACACAACAGAGAATGGCACAAGAAAACACCAGAAAGAACAATTCCCGCCGCTCGCGTTCGGGCGGCTCAACGCGCCGCCGCGGTTCTGCAAATCGCGGCAACGGTGGCAACAACCGTAACAATAACGGTGGCAGCTTCAAAGGCCAGGCCACCGCTCCCCAGCAGGACGATGTCCTGATCGCCCCGCCGAAGTACCGCAAGGGTTCGATGCGCATCACGCCGCTTGGCGGTCTTGGTGAAATCGGCCGCAACATGAACGTGATCGAATACAACGGTCACCTGCTGCTCATCGACTGCGGCGTACTCTTCCCGGAGGAGGAGCAGCCGGGCGTTGACCTGATCCTGCCTGATTTCAGCTATATCAAGGATCGTCTCGACAAGGTCGATGCGCTCATCCTCACCCACGGTCACGAAGATCACATCGGCGGCGTCCCGTACCTGCTGAAATTGCGCCCGGACATTCCACTGATCGGCTCCAAGCTCACGCTCGCTTTCGTGGACGCGAAGTGCAAGGAGCATCGCCTGAACCCCACCAAGGTGGAAGTGCAGGGCCGTGACAAGCTCAAGGTTGGCCCGTTCAACCTTGAGTTCATTACCGTTACGCATTCGATTCCGGACGCGCTGGCTGTGTATGTGAAGACGCCGGCGGGCTCGCTGATTGATACGGGTGATATTAAGCTCGATCAGCTGCCGCTCGACCATAAGATTACTGATCTGGTGGAGTTCGGTAAGATCGGCGAGCAGGGCGTGGACCTGCTGATGATGGATTCCACGAACGCTGAAGTTCCGGGCTTTGTGAAGCCGGAAACGTCGATTGGTCCAGCGCTTGATCAGGCGTTTGCGCAGGCGAGCCGCAAGATTATCGTCGCGAGCTTCTCCTCGCACGTGCACCGCGTGCAGCAGGTGGTGGATACCGCGCACAAGTACGGTCGCAAGGTTGTGTTCGTTGGCCGCTCGATGGTGCGCAACATGTCGATTGCTGCTGACTTGGGCTACCTGCACCTGCCGGAAGACACGGTTATCGACTTGAAGCAGGCGCACGACGTGCAGGACGACAAGATCGTCTACATGTGCACTGGTTCTCAAGGCGAGCCGATGGCCGCTTTGGGTCGTATTGCGGACGGCAACCACCGTGATATCACCGTGAACGAATTCGATACGGTGATTCTCGCGAGCTCCTTGATTCCGGGCAACGAGCACGAAGTGTACAAGGTTATCAACAAGCTCGTGCAGTTGGGCGCGCGCGTGGTGAACCGTGATAACGCGGCTGTGCACGTCTCCGGCCACTGCAACGAGGGCGAACTGTTGTACATGTACAACATCGTCAAGCCGAAGTGCGCGATGCCAATCCACGGTGAGAACCGTCACTTGGTGGCGAACGGTTTGATCGCGGTGAAGACTGGCGTGGACCCGCAGAACGTGGTGCTCGCAGAAGACGGCGACGTGGTGGATCTCTACCACGGCCAGGCTGCGGTGGTCGGCTCGGTGCCGTGCGGTTACGTGTACGTTGACGGCGATTCGGTTGGTGAGATTACTGACGAAGAGCTGGAGAAGCGTCGTATTCTCGGCACGGAAGGCTTTGTGTCTAGCTTCGTAGTGGTTGATACGGAAGCTGCTGAAGTGGTGACCGGCCCGAAGATCTTCCTGAATGCGGTTGCAGAAAATGAGAGCGAATTTAACAAGGTTCGCCATCAGATTGTCGAGCAGTTGCAGGATGCGATGATGAGCGGCACGAAGGACACGTACAAGTTGCAGCAGATCATGCGCCGTACGCTCGGTGGCTGGATTGCACGCCAGTTGCATCGCAAGCCAATGATCGTGCCCGTCGTAGCCGATATCGCCCAAGACATCATCGAACAGTAGGCGCTGTAATCGCGGTTCCACTGACGCAGGGGAAGCTGGTTCGCAGGTGTTTATTAACAGCCACCTTAACCCAGCTCCCCTTGTCAGGGGAGCTGTCAGCCGCAGGCTGACTGAGGGGTAGTCAGAGCCTTAGTCCCTGACTACCCCTCAGTCGTGTTTCGCGCAGCGACTTTCTAAACCCAAGAGAGCCCCAAAGAATCCAAAAAAATCCCACAAGGAGAGAACACATGCCAGGATCCAACCTCACTCGTGTTGAAGCCGAGGAGCGTAAAGCCATTGTCCTCGCGCCGATTCACTACGCGGTCGCACTTGACTTGACTGTCAGCGCGCGCACGTTTACGTCCACGACGACGATTACGTTCGGCGCTCAGGCTGGTGCGAGCACGTTCCTTGACTTGATCGCGGACAACGTTTCCGAGATCACATTGAACGGCGAATCCCTCGACCCGTCTTCCGTGTTTGTTGACAATCGTATTCAGCTGACCGGTTTGAAGGAGCATAACGAGGTTACCGTGAAGGCTGACTGCGTGTACTCCAACACGGGTGAGGGCCTGCACCGTTCTGTTGACCCGTCTGACGGCAACATCTACCTGTACTCTCAGTTCGAAGTGCCGGATGCGCGCCGCGTGTACGCCGTGTTCGATCAGCCTGATCTCAAGGCTACGTTCGACTTCTCCGTGCTCGCTGCACAGTCGTGGATTGTGACTTCGAACATGCCGGTTGCAAACGTTACCGAAGTTGAGAACGTTACTACCGCTGAGGGTGTGCTGGGCGATCATGCTCCGGAAACTGCCAAGCGCTGGGTGTTCGAAACCACGCCGGTCATGAGCTCCTACCTGACTGCGATCTGCGCCGGCCCGTACGCCGAATGGCACACCGAGTACCTGAACGAGGATGGTCGCACTATTCAAATGGCTCAGTACTGCCGTCAGGCGCTGGCTGAAGCATTCGCGAAGGACGTGGACTACCTGTTCGACATTACGAAGAAGGGCTTCGCGTTCTACGCTAAGACGTGGGGCGTGCCCTACCCGTACGCTAAGTACGATCAGATTTACGTGCCGGAATACAACGCGGGCGCCATGGAAAACATTGGCATGGTCACCATCCGCGACCAGTACGTGTTCGAATCGAAGGTCACCGACGCACTGGCCGAGCGCCGCGTGGTCACCGTCTTGCACGAGCTCGCTCACATGTGGTTCGGTGACTACGTGACCATGAAGTGGTGGAACGACCTGTGGCTCAACGAGTCCTTCGCCGAGTTCACGTCCACGCTCGCTACCGCTGAGGCTACCGAATGGCATGACGCGTGGGCCACGTTCTGCTCCGGCGAGAAGAGCTGGGCACTGCGCCAGGATCAGCTGTCGACCACGCACCCGATTGTCGCTCCGATCAACGATCTCAACGACACGTACGTGAACTTCGACGGCATCACCTATGCGAAGGGCGCCTCCGTGTTGAAGCAGCTCGCGTTCTACGTGGGCCGTGAGAAGTTCTTCAAGGGCATCAACGCGTACCTCAACAAGCACGCGTACTCCAACGCGACCCTTGCTGACCTGCTGCACGAGCTGGAAATCACTTCCGGCCGCGACTTGAAGGCTTGGAGCGCCCAGTGGCTCGAACAGTCCGGTATCAACACTATTACCACCGAGGTTTCCACCGCCGCTGACGGCACGATCGAAAAGCTGACTCTGCGCCAGTCCGCCCCGGCCGAGCACCCGGTGCTGCGCGCGCATCGTCTGGCTGTTGGCTTCTACAATGAGGACCCGGCTACCGGCAAGATCGTGCGTACTGATCGTTTCGAACTCGACGTGGACGGCGCTGAGACTGTCGTTGCCGAAGCTGCTGGCAAGGCTCGCCCCGCGCTGATTCTGGTCAACGATGACGATCTGACCTACACGAAGCTGCGTTTCGACGCGGCATCGCTCGAGTTTGCGCTCGCCAACCTGCAGCGTTTCGATGATGCGCTTGCTCGCGCCATCATCTGGCTGGCCCTGTGGGATATGACTCGCGATGGCGAACTGGCTGCCGAGAAGTTCGTTGACGTGACCCTGCGTCTGCTCGCCACGGAAACCGAATCCACCACGTTCCGTTATGCGCTCGCTTGCATGAGCACCGCAGCTTGGCATTACACGGCTCCGGCTGCTCGCGCATCCGTGATCGAGCATGTGGCTGCCGAACTGTGGAAGCTCGCGTCTGCCGCTCCGGCTGGCTCTGACCAGCAGTTCCAGCTCATTACCGCCTACCTTGGTTATGGCGAGGAGGGCGACGAAGCGTTCGCTGCCAACGCTCGCGGCCTGCTCGACGGTTCTGTGACGCTGGAAGGCTTGGAGATCGACAACAACTTCACGTGGACGCTGATGAACGCGCTCGCTTCCGTGAACGTGTACGGTGATGCTGAGATCGACGCGCAGCTGGCTAAGCGCGACACCACTGAGAACCGTGAGTTTGCGCTCGGCGCTCGTGCTGTGCGCGGCAATGCTGAGGCTAAGGCGTGGGCGTGGGATCAGGCTCTGCACAATGATGAGCTGACCAACATGCAGCTCGAGGCTGTGGCTCGCGGTTTCGCCGCGACGCCGCGCGCTGACCTGGCTGCCCCGTACGCTGCCAAGTACTTCGACGTGGTTGACTGGGTGTGGAAGAACAAGACGTTCCACATGGCCGAAGCACTGCTCGAGGGCCTGTACCCGGCGTACGCTGACCCGGCTGAACTGGTTCGCCTCGGCGAAGCTTGGCTGGCTGAGCACAAGGATGCGGATAACGCGCTGCTGCGCATTATCTGCAGCGAGATCGAATCCTCCCAGCGCACGCTCAAGGTCCGCGATTTCAACGCTGCGCTGTGAGGTTGCGCTGTAAGGGTGCGCGCCCGGCGGGATTGTACTGGTCCTGCGCGCGCTTGACCTTGTTAGCATGATGGCTCCGCTCCAACGCGGAGCCATCATGCTATGTAGGGGGTGGAACATTGGCTGAATGGGCCATAGTGGCTTGATTGGGTCTTCGACTGATTAGCTGGCTAATGAGACTAGATACACCAGTCCGATTGTGTGCATATTCGGACCGTTTAGTTTTGGTGTGTACATATCCGGTCCATTTAGACACCCCCTTAGGGTTGGTGGTGAACCGGATATGCACACTACGGAGATGATGAACCGGATATGCACACGATTGGCTGTTGTTGGTGAACCGGAAATGCACACTATGAGAGTGATGGTCCAGATATGCACACAATTGAGATAATGACCCATACGATCAGGCGGCTTGGATGCTGATGCGCGCACCGAGGGCTTTGAGAACTTTGAGAATAGTGGCATAACTCGGATTGCCATCACGGCTAAGGCTCTTATATAGGCTTTCTCGCCCCAAACCTGTTTCCTTAGCAATCTGGCTCATTCCCCTCGCCTTGGCGACATTGCCTAAGGCGACTTGCAGAAGAACGGGGTCGTTATATTCCGCCGCAGCATCGAGATAGGCGATCATATCCTGCTCGGTTTCCAGATATTCGCTGGTGTCATAGGTGGTGAATTCTTGACTCATTGCTGCTCCTTGTATTCGTTGAAAATTTTTCGGGCCTGTTCGATATCAGCTTGTTGGGTGCTTTTGTCACCGCCAATGAGCAGGAGTATGAGTACGTTGCCTTGTATGGTGTAATAGACCCGGTACCCTGCTCCGGTGTGAAATCGCATTTCACTAATGGAGCCACCTACTGATTTGATATCTCCAATCGGTCGGCCGTGGATTGCGCAGGCGTCCAGGCGTGCTTCGATAGCAGCTTTAGCTCGCGTGTCTTTGAGATGATGGAGCCATCGTCGGAATTCAGTGGATTGCCTGATTTCCATACGCTTTAGTGTATCTTGTGGGATACGATTAGTCAACCGATGATTGATTCCAAATTTGTTGAGTTTCATCGCGTTTCCCCTTCCTGTTCCTAGTTGTTTTCGATTGTGTGCATATCTGGACCATTCATTTATGGTGTGTGCATATCCGGCCTATTTGGATACCCCCTTAGGGTTGGTGGTGAACCGGATATGCACACTACGGAGATAATGGTCCAGATATGCACGCGATTGGCTGTTCTGAATAGTCCGGATATGCACACAACTGTTCTGAATAGTCCAGATATGCACGCGAGTGGCTGTTCTGAATAGTCCGGATATGCACACAACTGGGCTGATGGTCCGGATATGCACACAAACAATCGAAGCGAGCTAAATCCCGTTTGCTCTCATAGTCTTGTTGACCTCCATAGTTCCGTTGCTCCCTATGGTCCCCGTTTTGTTTCCCATAGTCTCGTTGGTCTTTCTAGCCTTCGTTTGTTCCCCCATAGTCCCCCCACTTGTCCCATGGTTCCTTGTATTCCCCTGGTGTCAGTCCCCAATTAGCCATCTCTTGGCACACCGTACCGATTCATTTTGCGGATTAGTGGTTCGCGCTGCAGTGCTTCAACGAACGAGAATCGAAATAGGGTATCCGCAGTAAGCTGAATGCGCTCCTCCCGCTCCTTCTCGGCAATCACCGTATCGGGGAGATTACCGTTAACGTACATTGCGGAATCCTTGTATTTCACTCGTCCATCGAGCTCGGCCACGATCAGCCGACCGTCATTGGTCCGCCATGCAAAGTCAACTCGGTCCACGCGCATGGGATTATCCGGGTGAGGTATTTCTACCTGCAGGTCTGGTGGTGTGTAACCTGCTTCAACCATCACCCCATATGCGAATGCTTCGCCACCGTTTTCGGTTCGCCCTGTCGCGTGGGTGAGTGCACGCAATGCGGCTGTGCGCTTTTTTCCAGGCAAAGTAGTGAACGATTCCATGAGGTCGGTTTTGGTGCAAAGTTGTTCTCGTAGTGTGGCTTCGAGTACGGCTAGTCCATCAGGTAAGGATAAATGGCGGACGCAATCGAATATGGTTCGGTCGAGCGGGGTGACGCGCACGCCGTCCACTATGACGTAGGTATGGTCACGCAAGTAGAGATGACGTATGTTGCTGTAATCGCGTACGTGTGAGCTGCGCGAGGTGGCGATAAGCGCTGTGTCCATGTAGCGTTGCGACGTGTTAACACCGTAGAGTGCGGCGGCGGTCATGCCGCAGAAGATCCAGTTCGGATGTTGTGCGGCGAGTGAGCGGATGATGCGCCGATATTGCTCGTGACGGGGGAGTGTATTCCAGTGGGTGGGCCGCGCGTGGAGGTTGCTGAAGACGCGGATGAGTTCTTGGGCAGCGCGTCGACGCTGAATCATGTGCCGTTGTGGATCGGTACGTGCCCATACGCAGATTCGATGTTGTTCGGCGGTCTCGCAGAGGGTTCTGAATGTGTTATTAGTTTTCATGCGATGACCATAGCGGATTTTTTCGATTTGCCCCATGATTTTTGGCCAATGTGGTCGAAGGCTATTTTTCGTTGGAATTCCGCCATTTGAACAATCTTTTATAAATGTGGATAACTCACTATGTGGGAAACCTCCATATATATGGACAAAATCGAGACCGGATTGGTTTGGAGACTGGATTTTGGTTGGTGTGATTGGTGTGATCGGTTGGGCTGATTGGACCGATTGAGCTGATTGGGTAGTGATGGGTCGATTAGGTGGGTAGTCGGATCGTGTGCATATTCGGACTATTCATTTCTGGTGTGTGCATATCCGGCCTATTTGGACACCCCCTTAGGGTTGGTGGTGAACCGGATATGCACACTACGGAGGTAATGCACCGGATATGCACGCGATTGGTTGTTCTGAGTGGTCTGGGTATGTACACAACTGGGGCGATTGGGTTGGTTGGCTGGTCGAGCTGGGTTGGTTGGCTGGCTGGGTTGGGCTGGTTGGGCTGGTTGGGCTGGTCGGGCTGGCTGGCTGAGTTGGTTGGCCGGGTTGATTGGGTAGTGATGGGCTGATTGGGTAGTGATGGACCGATTGAGTGAGCAGTCCGATTGGGTGAGCAGTCCGATTGGGTGAGCAGTCCGATTGGGTGAGCAGTCCGATTGGGTGAGCAGCTCGATTGTGTGCATATCTGGTCTGTTTATTTTTGGTGTGTGCATATCCGGTTCATTTAGACACCCCCTTAGGGTTGGTGGTGAACCGGATATGCACACTGCAGAGATAATGAACCGGATATGCACGCGATCATCCGTTGACGGTGAACTGGATATGCACACTATGAGAGTGATGGGCCGATTATGCACACGATTTGGATGGTGCTAATGAACCGGATGTGCGCACGGAGTAAATGAAGTCCTGATTTTCGAATGAATTGGGTGACATCTCGCTTATTGAGCAGAGGTACGTTGCGTCGTATAGATTGGGTCACGCCTCAACTATTGGAATGGACTAATCACGAATTCGATCTCTTGATAAGAGTGTCAGAGTTATGAGCTCTTGGTGATTCATGTCCATTGGAGTTCGCCTTTGGGTAGATAGACGTTGTATGCGAGGAAGTCGGGGTCGGGGTCGGTTGTGGAATGGTATATCTTGCGTAGTGGTGTCCACTGGTGGGGGAGTCGTAGATCTTGAGGGCGGATGGTGGTGTCTATTGGCCAGTGTTGGTGTTGGTAGAGGCCGCCCATGAAGGCGCGCCATTGTTCGTTTGGCATGCGTTTGATTACGGTATTGAAATCGGTGGGATGATCGTCTGGGGATTCTAGGAGTTCGCGTAGGCTTGCTGAAATGGCTGACCATGATTGGTCTGTTGTTTCAGCATTGCGATTGATGGTTTCGATGAGATCATCCATGCGAAGCCCCGTGATGCTCAAAGTGGCCTGCTCGAGCGGTGTGAGGGTGAGCGTGTAGCCGAGTCGTTCTGCGGCGGCGGCGATCTTGTTGAAGGATGGGTCGTTTCGACCGTTGATGGCTCGTGAGATAAGCGATTCGCTCAGGCCGGTTGCCTTGGCAAGATCGCTTGCATTGAGTCCGGTTGCGTTTTGTAACTGACGAAGAATCTCCGATGATTGCATATTTGCAAGTATATCGTATTCTTGTAAATATGCAATTTCTGTATTTGAAATGGGCGGAATCGTGCTATCGCGCGATGCTGTGTTGTTTTGGCGGCACTTGCGCCGTCGACACTCCCCCAGTCAGCTGCGCAGCCCCCTCAGCTGAGGGGGCCGAGGCTCCGCCAGCATGTTTAGTTATGCTGTAAATCAATGCACTGCATTATCAAAGGTGCGGTAGCTCTAGCCCCCTCGGCTGAGGGGGCTGGCCGCCGTAGGCGGACTGGGGGAGCGTCAGGCGGCATGCAAGTGCCGCCAACAACACTGCATCGCGCGATAGCGCGATTCTATTGCAAGTGCGTTGAAAAATGACCACGCCTATGTGAAACATGCGCTGGTGGTGCTCAACTTTTGCAGCGTTGGGTTATGGCA
>NZ_QXGL01000019.1 GCF_003951095.1 Bifidobacterium goeldii | reverse complement strand
GTGTGGTGGTGGTTTGAGAACTCAAGAGTGTGTTTGTACTACTTTTTGTCTAATGATTGCCAGTTTGACTGTCGCCTTGATGCTTGTTTGGTGTTGGGGTCCATGAGAGTGGTTAATGATGGTCAGGGTTTTTGTGCGAACCTCTTTCCTTATTAGAGGTTCTGTCAATTGTTTTTTTGAGAGTCATCTGTCGATGCTCTTTCATGAAATTTTTTTGTGGAGGGTTCGATTCTGGCTCAGGATGAACGCTGGCGGCGTGCTTAACACATGCAAGTCGAACGGGATCCCGAAGCTTGCTTTGGGTGAGAGTGGCGAACGGGTGAGTAATGCGTGACCGACCTGCCCTGTACTCTGGAATAGCTCCTGGAAACGGGTGGTAATGCCGGATGTTCCACATGAGTGCATGCGATTGTGGGAAAGATTTTATCGGTATGGGATGGGGTCGCGTCCTATCAGCTTGTTGGTGGGGTAATGGCCTACCAAGGCTTCGACGGGTAGCCGGCCTGAGAGGGCGACCGGCCACATTGGGACTGAGATACGGCCCAGACTCCTACGGGAGGCAGCAGTGGGGAATATTGCACAATGGGCGCAAGCCTGATGCAGCGACGCCGCGTGAGGGATGGAGGCCTTCGGGTTGTAAACCTCTTTTATCAGGGAGCAAGCGTAAGTGAGTTTACCTGTTGAATAAGCACCGGCTAACTACGTGCCAGCAGCCGCGGTAATACGTAGGGTGCAAGCGTTATCCGGAATTATTGGGCGTAAAGAGCTCGTAGGCGGTTCGTCGCGTCTGGTGTGAAAGTCCATCGCTTAACGGTGGATCTGCGCCGGGTACGGGCGGGCTAGAGTGCGGTAGGGGAGACTGGAATTCCCGGTGTAACGGTGGAATGTGTAGATATCGGGAAGAACACCAATGGCGAAGGCAGGTCTCTGGGCCGTTACTGACGCTGAGGAGCGAAAGCGTGGGGAGCGAACAGGATTAGATACCCTGGTAGTCCACGCCGTAAACGGTGGACGCTGGATGTGGGGCCCATTCCACGGGTTCCGTGTCGGAGCTAACGCGTTAAGCGTCCCGCCTGGGGAGTACGGCCGCAAGGCTAAAACTCAAAGAAATTGACGGGGGCCCGCACAAGCGGCGGAGCATGCGGATTAATTCGATGCAACGCGAAGAACCTTACCTGGGCTTGACATGTTCCCGACGACATCAGAGATGGTGTTTCCCTTCGGGGCGGGTTCACAGGTGGTGCATGGTCGTCGTCAGCTCGTGTCGTGAGATGTTGGGTTAAGTCCCGCAACGAGCGCAACCCTCGCCCCGTGTTGCCAGCATGTAATGATGGGAACTCACGGGGGACCGCCGGGGTTAACTCGGAGGAAGGTGGGGATGACGTCAGATCATCATGCCCCTTACGTCCAGGGCTTCACGCATGCTACAATGGCCGGTACAGCGGGATGCGACATAGTGATATGGAGCGGATCCCTGAAAACCGGTCTCAGTTCGGATTGGAGTCTGCAACTCGACTCCATGAAGGCGGAGTCGCTAGTAATCGCGGATCAGCAACGCCGCGGTGAATGCGTTCCCGGGCCTTGTACACACCGCCCGTCAAGTCATGAAAGTGGGCAGCACCCGAAGCCGGTGGCCTAACCTCTTTGAGGATGGAGCCGTCTAAGGTGAGGCTCGTGATTGGGACTAAGTCGTAACAAGGTAGCCGTACCGGAAGGTGCGGCTGGATCACCTCCTTTCTACGGAGAATTCAAGTCAGTGTTTGCTGACTGGTGTGTGCCCCAGTTCCATGGATAGTCCATGGTTGGTTGGGGTTGCTGGTGTGGAAAAGATCATTAGTTGTGGTATAGACATGCTTTTGGGTTCCCGGACTGTCACCCCAAGGATTGGTTTCTTTGGTGCGGTCCTGCCTGCCTACTGCATTGCTTGGAATGGTTGTTTTGAGTGGTGTGGTTGGTGTGGTGTGGTGGTTTGAGAACTGGATAGTGGACGCGAGCAATAGCAGTTTTTTTACTGTTGTTGTTGTGATTTCGCCGGACTTCATTTGTTTTGGAGTCTGGTGTTGTTTGATCGTTTTGTGATCATTTAGTGTGATGATTTGTTGTCAGCGGATTTGCTAGTGGTGCTTGTGGTGCCGCATGCTGTTGTGGTGTGTGGTTGCTTGCAAGGGCGTATGGTGGATGCCTTGGCAGACAGTACCGATGAAGGACGTGTGAGGCTGCGATATGCCTCGGGGAGCCGCCAACAGGGCTTTGATCCGAGGATTTCCGAATGGGGGAACCTGGCCATTGTTATGGGTGGTCACCGCTTATTGAGCGGGGGGTACGCAGGGAAGTGAAACATCTCAGTACCTGTAGGAAAGGATATTCCGTGAGTAGTGGCGAGCGAAAGCGGAGGAGACTAAACCGCATGCGTGTGATAGGTGCCGACTGTTGCGTGTGTGGTGTTGTGGGAGCATGTGTCCAAGTGTCGGTGGGCTTGGCATGAGTGATAAAACCGCGTGTGAGGCGAACGGGATTGAATTCCCGGCCGTAGAGGGTGATGGCCCCGTAGCTGTAGGCGCGCTGGTCTCGTGATTGTGTTTCCCAAGTAGCACGGGACTCGTGGAATTCCGTGTGAATCTGCCCCGACCGTGGGGTAAGTCTAGATATACCTGTCTGACCGATAGTGTACCAGTACCGTGAGGGAAAGGTGAAAAGCACCCCGGGAGGGGAGTGAAATAGTTCCTGAAACCGTGCGCTTACAATCCGTCGGAGCCTTTAGGGGTGACGGCGTGCCTATCGAAAAATGAGTCTGCGAGTCAGTGGCATGTGGCGAGCATAACCCGTGTGGGGTATGCGTAGCGAAGGCGAGTCTTAAAAGGCGTTTGAGTCGCGTGTCCTGGACCCGAAGCGGGATGATCTAGCCCTGAGCAGGTTGAAGCGCGGGTAAGACCGTGTGGAGGACCGGACCCACCTGGGTTGAAAACCGGGGGGATGACTTGGGGTTAGGGGTGAAAGGCCAATCAAATTCCGTGATAGCTGGTTCTCTCCGAAATGCATTTAGGTGCAGCGTCGGGTGAGTACTTCCGGGGGGTAGAGCTACTGGATGCTTGCGGGCCCGTACTGGGTACCAACAGCAACCAAACTCCGAATACCCGTGAAGCGTATCCCGGCAGTGAGTCGGCGGGGGATAAGCTCCGTCGTCAAAAGGGAAACAGCCCAGATCGTCGTCTAAGGTCCCTAAGCGCGTGCTAAGTGGGAAAGGATGTGGAGTCGCATAGACAGCCAGGAGGTTGGCTCAGAAGCAGCCACCCTTGAAAGAGTGCGTAACAGCTCACTGGTCTAGTGGTTCCGCGCCGACAATGTAGCGGGGCTCAAGCACGCCGCCGAAGACGCGGCAGTATTTTTGATACTGGGTAGGAGAGCGTCCTGCACGGGGCGAAGCGGTAGTGGAAACTGACCGTGGACTGTGTGGGAGTGAGAATGCAGACATGAGTAGCGAAAGCGGGGTGAAGATCCCCGCCGCTGGATGACCAAGGGTTCCAGGGCCACGTTCATCGTCCCTGGGTGAGTCGGGTCCTAAGGCGAGGCCGACAGGCGTAGTCGAATGGATGAACGGGTTGATATTCCCGTACCGGTTCTTAACCGTCCAAACTGAATCGATGAGTACTAACCTCCGTGTTGCTTTGATCCAGCTTTCGGGTTGGTGATGGGTTTCATGTTGGGACTGTAGTCGTAGTAGGTCAGCACAGGAGTGACGCAGGAGGGTAGCCGACCGCGGAGGTGGTTTTCCGTGGTTAAGCGTGTGGCCCGCATCCTAGGTAAATCCGGGATGCATGAGGGTGAGGCGCGATGATGGGAGCCTTAACGGCTCGAATTCGGTGATCCCATGCTGCCAAGAAAAGCTTCGGTGTGAGGTTGGGTTCCGCCCGTACCCCAAACCGACACTGGTGGTCAGGTAGAGAATACTAAAGCGATCGAGCGAATCCTGGTCAAGGAACTCGGCAAATTACTCCCGTGCCTTCGGTATAAGGGAGACCCTTGAACGTGAAGTGCTTTACGTGTGGAGCGTTTGGGGGTGGCACAGGCCAGGGGGTAGCGACTGTTTACCAAAAACACAGGAGCGTGCGAAGGCGCAAGCCGCTGTATACGCTCTGACGCCTGCCCGGTGCCGGAAGGTTAAGAGGATCCGTCAGCCTCACGGTGAAGCGGTGAATTTAAGCCCCGGTAAACGGCGGTGGTAACTATAACCATCCTAAGGTAGCGAAATTCCTTGTCGGGTAAGTTCCGACCTGCACGAATGGCGTAACGACTTCCCCACTGTCTCGACCAGGAGCTCGGCGAAATTGCAGTACGAGTAAAGATGCTCGTTAAGCGCAGAAGGACGAAAAGACCCCGGGACCTTTACTATACCTTGGTATTGGCATTAGGCGCGGATTGTGTAGCATAGGCGGGAGACTGTGAAGCGTGGGCGCCAGCTCATGTGGAGTCTTAGGTGAAATACCGCTCTGTTCTCGTTTGATGTCTAACCACGACAAGTTATCCTTGTCTGGGACAGTGCCTGGCGGGTAGTTTAACTGGGGCGGTTGCCTCCCAAAGAGTAACGGAGGCGCTCAAAGGTTCCCTCAGCCCGGTTGGCAATCGGGTGTTGAGTGTAAGTGCACAAGGGAGCTTGACTGTGAGACTGACGGGTCGAGCAGGGACGAAAGTCGGAACTAGTGATCCGGTGCCGGTGTACGGACGCGGCATCGCTCAACGGATAAAAGGTACCCCGGGGATAACAGGCTGATCATTCCCAAGAGTCCATATCGACGGGATGGTTTGGCACCTCGATGTCGGCTCGTCGCATCCTGGGGCTGGAGCAGGTCCCAAGGGTTCGGCTGTTCGCCGATTAAAGCGGCACGCGAGCTGGGTTCAGAACGTCGTGAGACAGTTTGGTCTCTATCCTCTGCGCTCGTTGGAATCTTGAGGAGTCCTGCCCATAGTACGAGAGGACCTGGGTGGACGAACCTCTGGTATGCCAGTTATCCTGCCAAGGGTACGGCTGGTTAGCTACGTTCGGAAGGGATAACCGCTGAAAGCATCTAAGCGGGAAGCCTTCTCCAAGATAAGGATTCCGTAACACCTTTGAGTGTTTGAAGACTCCATGGAGAACACGTGGTTGATAGGCCGGACGTGGAAGCCCTGTAAGGGGTGGAGCTGACCGGTACTAATAGTCAAACAGCAATCATATAAACCCTCATTAGAGGGTTCACTCAAGCATGACTACTCTTCTGCTGACAAGAATGAACACTAC
>NZ_QXGL01000018.1 GCF_003951095.1 Bifidobacterium goeldii | reverse complement strand
TGTCCCACAGCGCGAAACTACGGCCGAAACCCAAGCCAAACGTGCTCGTGAAATCAGCCTGCGTCTTCGTCGCATTCACCGCCAGGTAGACGAACGGGAACAAGCAATACACCGCAAAAATCGCACACAGGAACGTGAGCAACTTTGAGCGACGCGGATTATTCACATTCGCAAAACCCGCTTTTTCACTACGCTTACGCTCAGCCTTCTCATCACGCGCGACCCTCTTTTGACGCTCACGCTCAGCACGACGAGCAGCACGCTCCTGATCCCGCAGCGACACGGAAGCAGCATCACTCATACCAATCACTCCTCACAACCAAAACCGATCACCTGACCGTCAACAATGACGGCCAGCATTCCATCAATAACAACATTCATATCAAGCGGACGACCGAGCGGCCGCACCGCACAGGAAAAACCAGAAGAAACTACACTCGCCTACTAGCCGAGCTCAGCGATATTGATCATCCCCTTCGCCCGGCTAGACGACAAGGATTACTTCATCTGCTCCTTCATACTGTTCAACTGCACCGCATACGCGATCGCCATCGTGATCACAGCCATCACAATCGCCAGTGCAGCCGCATAATTACTCTGGTTACCAGTGAAGCTCAGGTTATACGCGTACATGTTCGGCGTGTAATACGTCGTAATCGCATTACCCGGCACCATATTCTGCAAAATCGAAGGCTCATTAAACAACTGGAACGAACCAATAATCGAAAAAATCACCGTAATCGCCAACGAACCACGCAACTCAGGCAACTTAATCGACTTGACAATCTGCCACTCAGACGCACCATCAATCGAAGCAGCCTCATACAAGCTGTGCGGAATCGTAGACAACGAGGAGTAGAAGATCAACATGTTATAACCCGTAAACTCCCACGTCACAATATTACCGATCGACGCCAGCAACACCGAAGGAGCCAACACGTCAATATTCGTACCCAACAGGTCATTCAGGCTTCCAACCAGGCCGTACTTCGCGCCATACACAAAACCCCAAATCATGGTCGACACCACAGCAGGCACCGCATACGGCAAAAACGTACTAATACGGAAAAACTTCGTACCATGCAACTTCATCGAATCAAGCGCCAGAGCCATCAAAGCAGCCAGGCACAACATAATCGGCACCTGAACAAGCGTAAACAAAGCAACACGCACCACCGAAGACCAGAACTGCGTATCACCAAACAAACGCGCATAATTCGCGAGCCCCACGAATACCGTGCCACCAATCATCTTCTTCTGAAAGAAACTGATATAGATCGCATACACAATCGGCACGATAAACACGAACACAAACACAACCGCAAACGGCCACATAAACTTCCAACCACGCCAATCAGCACGATGCCGATTCACACGCGCAGCCGTAGCGGAAGAACTTGTTGCAGTCATTCCAACCCCTCTCCCTTGAAGTGGTTCACCGGCTTCTCCTCCATCGGAAAAGCACAATAACTATCATAAACCAACATATAACGATCACGCCGTAAAACGCGCGTAAACCTCCTGCAGAATTGCGCCGATATGTTTCATTACTGCTTTCATGAGCAGAGCAAAATCTCAGCCCTACGGCATAAAACCCTTGCAATCATTGGCTTTTACCCGCAAACACTACATCGTGAATGTTCATATCCATCATGCATTACGCGCATTCGTTCGCGAATATCGTTTTACCGTTAAGCCATGTACATAACAACATCAAATCGCACACTACCGGATAGCCGCCCGGCAAGCTCATCCCCCACCGCACCCCCGAGCGTGTTCAATATTGCTTCATCATCCGGCATTGCTGTGCGCATCACCGATTACGGCGCGCGGCTCATGCGCGTCATCGTTCCTGACCGTCACGGCACACCAACCAACGTGCTCCTCGGCATGCCCACCGCATTGGATTACTTGCATGACGACGTTTGCTTAGGCGCAATTATCGGCCGCAATGCAAACCGCATCGCCAATGCGCACTGCACTATTAATGGCGTTACGTACACACTTTCCGCAAACGATGGCAGCAATAATTCACACAGTGGTCCGCGCGGATTCGAACATCGCCGCTGGCAAGTAGTCGAAGCCGCAAGCAACGCCGTAACGCTCACTCTCGACTCACCCGAAGGCGATCAAGGCTTCCCCGGGCACATGAGCGTGCAGGCCCATTACGCAATAGTTGGCAACACACTGAGCCTCACCATTGACGCCGATTGCAATACACCCACCATTGCAAATATGACCAACCATTCCTATTGGAATCTTGATGGCGAGGACAGCGGTGACATGCTCGACCAGACATTAACGATTCCAACACCCTGGTTTTGCCCGATTTCCAACGATTCGATTCCATTGCACACGGATTCAGTAGCTGGTACAGCAATGGACTTTCGCAAACCGCGCTGCATCGGTGAAGCATTGCGCTGCGGTCGCAATGTTCACGACCCGCAGATCGAACGCGCGCGCGGCTACAATCACGCCTTTGTATTTGAAGATGCTCACGGCGTATTGGAAGGCGCGGCGCCTGCTGACCCAATCACTGGCATGCGCACCGTAGCTGTTGCCGCCAGCGAGCGCACTGGCATTACGATGACGCAACGCGCTAATACGCCGGCTGTGTTGTTCTACAGCGCGGGGTACATGGATGGGGTCGGCGGCGCGAGTGGCCATGTGTACCACCCGTACGCAGGGTTTGCGTTGGAGGCTGGTTTTGTGCCGAATTCCATTAATGATGATTCGCAGATTTCCTCTGAGCTACCAGCCGGTCAGCATTATCGCCTGTGCATCGCGTGGCAGTTTGATGTGAGCGATTAGCGCGATTACCACACACCGTATGCGCATATGCGCGTACGTCACTCATGCGCATATCACTCAGCCGTGCGAGTCTTCCCGCACGGCTGAGTGATATGCGTTCTCGCTCCACTGGATGATCAGCGATACGTCGCTGCCAGCGCATCAAGACGCGCAGCAAACCGCGGCCAATCGGTTTTCATTGCAGTCAGCAGTTTGCGATTCGGCACGTCATCAATCGGCACCCAGCAGATTTCCATGCTCTCATCGTCGTTCGCACGCGGGGTAACCGTATGCCCCGGCTTTTCGAACGCAAACACTGTGGTGTACGCCCATGGTCCGTGATCTTCACGATACGAACCAACGACTTCGATATCTTCCGGAGTGATGTTCGCTTCCTCGTAGCTTTCGCGCAATGCGCCTTCGATCGGCGACTCGCCATCCGCGGTAGCGCCTCCGGGAATACCCCACGTGCCGCCTTCTGCGCTCCACGCCGCACGATGCTGCATCACTACATGCGTCACTTTGCCAGTAGACGGATCGCGACGTGCCAGCAGAATGCCGGACGCACCGTTGGTACCCCAATGTTTACGGCCGCACGCGCAGCTCACCCAACCGTCGCCAGGCTGATGCACATTCTCCACCGGTGGCAGATTGTCTTTACCAGCAGCCGGAATACCGGCAGCATCTGCAGCTTCAGGCGCGCTTTCACCGCGCTTCACATTCCACAAGTCAGTCCAGTCAATCCCAAGCTCACCAACAAGCTTGCGCAGCAGCGGCAAGCTGATGCCAATAATGCCATGCGGGTCGCCTTCAATACCGTCAATAAATGCACCGCCGAAGCCTTCAAGCGTGAATGATCCAGCCACTTCGAGCGGCTCGCCGGTAGCAATATACCGTTCGATATCACGGTCAGAATAGTTGGCAAAATGCACGATCGCATGGCTAGCGCCGCGCACCACACGCCCGGTAGCAAAGTCAATCACACAGTGACCAGTCCACAGTTCGCCACTGTTGCCGCGCATGCGACGCAACCGTTCGCGCGCAACCTCGGCAGAGTGCGGCTTGCCATAGCATTCACCGTCCATCAGAAACATCGAATCGCAGCCAATAATCAGCGGGCCGACCGTAGCGCGCGTGAGTCCAGGCTGCATGGCGATGATGTTAGAAATCGGCTCGGTAACGGTCGGAATATCTACGCCAGAGAAGTCACGCGTAGTGGCAATACGATCCTTGGAATAGTCGATAGCAGCGTCTGCTGGCACATCTGCAGCATCAGCCGACTGCGCCCGCGCAGCATCTTCAGCCTGTACGGCTTCAGCGCGTAACGGATAGGCGATCACGCGCTCACCGACCGCAGCAGCAGCCGTATCAGCCACGTTGAGATACGCGCGATGTACAGCCTGCGCTTTCGCCTCGGCCAAAATCATGACACGGCGGTCAACGCTGAGCTCATCAACCGTAATGCCAGCTTCGCGCGCAGCAGTTTCGAGCGCGGCGGGCTCATCCACGTGCGAAACGCGGATTGTGGGGCAAATGCCAGCCGCATACAGCACATCGCGGCGCGGCTTCGATTGAGATGCAAGAATCAGCGGAATAGACATAACCCCTCCTGGCTTAAGTTCCCTACCTTGCATTTTGCGACGCGGAGCGTGACCGGGAGCGG
>NZ_QXGL01000017.1 GCF_003951095.1 Bifidobacterium goeldii | reverse complement strand
TTGTTTGATTCGCTCCCGGTCACGCTCCGCGTCACAAAAGGGGTGGCGTTACAGTCCAGCTGGCAGGTCAACACCAGCCTGGCTAGCCAGATCATGTAATGACCATGTGATTTCGCCAGTGCGACCTATCAGACTATCCGCATGCGCAAGCGAACTGATGATCGCCTCCTCGCTGGCAGCAGACACGGCTCTAAAGCACACATCCATCGCATTATCACTGAGACGCGCAGCAGTGTCGATCATCGGCAATGAACGACCATCAACCTCGTGGCCAGCCCAATGATTCATTCGATTCGCAGTACTGAACGCGACAACAATCTCGCCGCTACCATTGCCGATATAGCCGCCGCAGCGAGTAATACCAACCGTGACGCGTTTAGCAAACCGGCGCAATTGGCGCGCATCGACCGGCAGATCAGTGGCAATAACCGCCACAATACTGCCCTTATCCTCGCCGCTCACCAACGAGCGCTTAAATTCCGCCAACTGCTCCCCTACTGGTACGCCGGCAATACGCAAACATTCCAACGCACCAAAATTTGTCATTACGAGCACGCCAATCGTGTATTCGCGCCCGTCGAAAGAAAGCACGCGCGAGGAAGAGCCAATGCCACCTTTTAAGCCAAAGCAGGTCATGCCAGAACCAGCGCCTACCGCGCCCTCTTCACAATCTTCGCTGGCAGCGCGCATCGCTTCAAACCCGTGTTCTGGGCGTACGCCCATTGCGCGAATATCGTTGATTGGCCCATCATTGCATTCCATCACCACAGGGTTCACTGTGCCCGTGCTGACGCCAATCTGCGGATGCGTGTCAAGTGCGTGGCGTACCAGCGCGTCAAAGCACGCGCCGCATGAGAGCGTATTGGTCATGAGAATCGGCGTCTCTAAGCAGCCAAGTTCTTCAACTTGCACAAGCCCCATCGATTTGCCGAACCCGTTAGAAACGTATGCGGCAGCCGGCAGCTTGCTGGTGAAGCAATCGCCAGGCGGTACGATCGCGGTTACGCCCGTATGCAGTGGGCCTCCTGGCCCATCCTCAAGCGTCGCATGACCAACCCGTACACCGGGCACGTCAGTGATGAGATTGCGCGGTCCGCGTGCTGCCGCGCACAATTCGTTGTTGAGATTGCTTGTTACACCCATCGCCGTCTCCTTACCGTAGTGCGACGCCATTGTTGCATACCCGGCAACGTATTCGTGAAGGAACACGCCAGCGGCGAGATGCAGCGACAAACAACCGTATTATTCGATAATCCAACTGAGTGTGAGCAGCACAGCGAGGAACAGCACGTTCACTGCCGTATACACCGCCAAATAGCGGCCCTTACGATGGGGATATTGCCGCACCACATTCTTGTAGGAGATCAGTGAAGCCATCGAAGCAATCAGCGTACCCATGCCACCCAAATTGGTGCCGATAATCAGTTCACGCCACTGATCGCAGAAGCCGGAGAGCAAAATCGTAGTTGGCACATTGCTAATAATCTGGCTGGAGCCTACAGCCACTTCGAGCGGGTGACTGCCGACCAGCGAGCGCGCGAGCTCATAAAACTCTGGGACGCGCTTCATATTGCCAATGAAAATAAAGAACATGCAGAACGTGAGTGGCAATCCCCAGTCAACATAACGGAATACGCGCCGGTCGGTAAACAGGAACGTGACGAATACGATCACGCACATAGCCCATAGTGGGATTACGTCGGAGACTGCGAGCAAGCAGACGACGAACAGCAGCAAATACACGACTGTGCGCCAACCGCCGTAGCCTGCACCGTACCCAGTAATACGAATCTCGTCAGGCTGATGCTTGCCACGTTCCGGTGCGAGTACGCCGGTTTCGAGATTGCCGAGGTTCCCAACTGGCTGCTTGCCAAACACCACGCATGCGACGATCACCAGTAGTACGGCAGCAACACCCGAGTAAGGGGCCATGATGGTGAGGAATTCCAGTGTAGGCATTCCGGTAAGCGCTTTGAGATATAGGTTATGCGCGTTACCGATAGGCGTAAACATGCTGCCGACGTTCGCACCAATGGTCATGAGCGTTACTACAAGGATGGTTTTCTCTTGCGCGCCCGCCATGATAAGCACTGCTACAGCAAAGGGTACGAATGTCACCAGTGCTACATCATTGGTAATGAACATGGCAGAAAAGAAGGTGAGCGCAACCAGCGTGATCACGAGTCCGCGCATGGTAGCGGTTTTTTCGAGCAGTCGTGAGCCGATAATGCGGAAAATACCGATGCGTTGGAAGCCGCATACTACTATCATCAGGCAGATGAGCTGACTGATCGTGCTCGCGTGAATGTAGCTTTTGTAATCAGCGTCTGGAGGCACGATAAAGCAGGATACTAATGCGAGCAATGAGGCGACGATGAGAATTGTTTCGTTCTTCAGCACCCTGATGAGCAAGCGCCGCATCGAGCCCTCCGTTTTCAAACCATAGTTCACGCTGTGTGCGAGGACAATATTAACGGAGTCCACGGCCTAGTACGTAGTTATCGGCGTGCTGTTTTCCGACAGTTTTGCAAGAAAATAGCGACTTTTCCTTACTGTTTATTGGGTTCAGCTCCCGACCATGCGCATATTTACTAGATTGACTACAAGTAAACGCACGTTAAATAACAACACCATATGTACGCCGAGTATGACGCTCCGCAGTGCAGCGTTTGTTAATCAACCATTCCAAACGCAAACTACGCGCACTACGCAGTATGAGCGTAGTTTCACTTGCTGTTCACCTAACGGTATTCGAGATTTTTTCGATGTAACGTCCACGCCATGCGCCTTTGCTGGACTATAGAAAATGAACACGGCAGAAGGGCTGCAGCCGGTTCGATGAAGTTGATTCGACCAATCCAGAGCAGACCCACGAACAAGCAAGTTGAGAAATATGCTCGAACTAAACAACATTACTAAATCGTTTGGGGACGTTCACGTCCTGAAGGGCATTAGTCTGACGCTGGGTGATGGTCAGATCATGTCAATCCTTGGTCCCTCCGGCGGCGGTAAAACTACGCTGCTGAACATCATTCTTGGTATTACTGATCCGACCAGCGGTCAGATTCTCTACGATGGTAAAGATCTGACCCGCGTGCCAATGGAAAAGCGCGGATTCAACATTGTGTTCCAAGATTATGCGCTCTTCCCGAACCTCACTGCGTATGAGAACATCACGTATGGTTTGCGCAATAATCCTGGTATTTCTTCCGAGAAGGAAATCAAGGAACTGATTTCGCTGCTTGGTCTTGAAGAACATTTGAACAAGCGCATTGATGAACTGTCCGGCGGTCAAAAGCAGCGCGTAGCACTCGCTCGCACGCTAGTAATGAAGCCGCGCCTGCTGCTGCTTGATGAGCCACTCTCCGCGTTGGATGGTGTGATTAAGGAATCAATTAAAGCGAAGATTAAGCAGATCGTCGAACAGTACAATCTCACGACGATTATGGTGACGCACGACCCGGAAGAGGCGTGCACGATGAGCGATCGCGTGCTCATCATCAACCAGGGTACTATCGCGCAATACGATACGCCGGAGAACATTATCGAACACCCGGCAAGCGATTTCGTACGCAAGTTCATTCTGCATCAGCTGGAAGTCAAGCGTAATAACATCTACTCGCTGTTTAACGAGGCTGAAGCGGATGAGCGCGCACACGCTGCCACCACAGTAGGCGCACCTGCTGGGCAGGAGGCGTAACACATATGTCTGCCGAATCTATTCAAGCAGCGAAACAACTGCCGAATATTGCGCCTGAAATTATCAATTATGAGCGGCGCCCCGCCCCGCGCAAGCAGACGGAATTGTGGACGCTCCTAGTTATCGTCGCGGTAGCGTTCGCCGCGTTCCTCGTTATTCCTATGGCATTGGTGATCATCCGCTCGTTTACTACTGCGGATGGCGCGGCAACGCTCGCTAATTATGCGGCAGTGCTCAAGCGTCCTGAATTTGTGCGTTCTATCACCAATTCTGTGATCGTTTCCACAGCGTCTGCGCTGGTTGCAGTTCTGCTCGCATTCCTGCTCGCGTACACGATTAACTGCACGAATGTGCCCGCCGGTTTTAAGAAAGCTGTCGAACTGCTCGCACAGTTGCCAATGCTGCTGCCGACTATCACCTACGGTTTCGCCATCATTTACTCGTTTGGTAAACAAGGGTTGATTACTCGACTGTTTGGCCATCAACTGTTCGACATTTACGGTTTTAACGGCTTGCTGCTCGGCTATGTGATTTACACGCTGCCAACCTGCTTCTTGCTGATCAACAACAGCTTCCAGTTCGTTGATAAGAAGTTCATTATCGTCAGTCATATTATGGGCGATACGCCGGCGGTAACATTCCTGAACACCGTACTGCGCCCGTTAATCGGCACGTTGGCCGTCGCGTTTATTCAGTCGTTCTTCCTCGCATTCACTGACTACGGTATTCCAACATCGGTCGGCGGTGAATACGATGTGCTCGCGATGACCTTGTTCAACCAGATGCTTGGCAGCATTCCGAACTTCAACCGTGGTGCTGTTATCGCAGTGTTCATGCTGATCCCGTCGATTATTTCGATCATTTTGATGACTGTGCTGGAGCGCTTTGCAATCCGCTACAAGCAGATCAGTCAGGTCGATCTACCGAAGGGACCGCGCCGCGACTGGGCGTGCGGCATCGCAAGCGTGATCGTACTCGTATGCACGCTCTCGGTGTTCGCAGTGATCCTGCTGATTCCGTTTGTTGCCGAATGGCCGTTCAACACGAGCTTCACATTCGCGCACATCGCGAACATGTTCACTGATTCCGAGCTCACGCAAGTGTTCACCAACTCGCTGTACGTAGCAGTAATGACAGCAATTGTCGGCTGCCTGTTCGCATACGCGGCCGGCTTGGTGACATCTCGCTCGAAGTTGCCGAACTGGGCGAAACGTTCCGTGGATGCGATTTCAGCGATCATCAACACAGTGCCTGGCATGGTGCTTGGTATCGCGTTCCTGTTCGCGTTCTCCGGTTCAGCCCTGCAGAACACGTTCTGGATTTTGATCGTCGCGAACATCATCCACTACTTCGCCACCCCATACCAGATGATCAAAGACTCACTGTCGAAGATGAACGCCGGTTGGGAGACCACCGCCAAACTCATGGGCGATTCGTGGATCAAGACGATCATGCGCGTGGTCACGCCGAACGCACTGCCGACGATTCTGCAAGTGTTCGGCTACTACTTCGTCAACGCGATGGTTACCATCTCCGCAGTCGTGTTCTTGACCGGCGCACGCACGCAGGTCATCACCACGAAGATCTCCGCGCTGCAGCACATCGCGAAGTTCGATGACGTGTTCGTGCTCTCGCTGCTGATCTTGGTCACCAATCTTGTTGTCAAGGGTGTGATCGCGTTCGCCACGCGTGACCGTTCTGCTGAACGCGCACGCTCTCGTTCTGCTGCGCGCGCCACCGTACGCACGCCACAGGTCGCCGCCGCGCGTGCCACCGTAGCCGCCGATACTCGTCTGACCGCCGCAGTACAAGCTGCAGAAAATGGCACGCCGGACTTTCCGCTGCCGACTACTGGTAACCGTCGCGCTCGCAACGCCTTCACTGCCGGACTTTCAGCGATACTCGCCGTGCTGCTCGTCGGATTCGGCTTCGGCGCGACGTCCACCGCCTCCGCCAACGGGCAGGTTGTGATCTACACGAACGCCGATGACGAAGCCGTGGTCGCTTTCCAGCATGCGCTCGACAATAACGGGTTCAAGAACCAGTACATTATCCAGTCGTTCGGCACCTCGGAGCTTGGCGGCAAGATGCTCGCCGAAGGCAAGGCACTCGAAGCTGACATGCTTACCATGAGCTCCTACTACGTCGACTCGGCACAGGAACGCAATCACATGTTCGCGCCGCTGACCGACGTGAAATCCCAGCTGCTGGGCACGTCCGAAAACTCGAAGGCTCCGAACTATCGCCGTCCAACCACTGCGCAGGAGGGTGCGATCATCGTCAACACGAAGGCGCTTGCAGCTGCTGGCGTAGACGCGCCTAAGAGCTTCAAGGATCTTGCCGACCCGAAGTACGCGGGACTGATCTCCGTGCCTGATATGGAAGGCTCGTCAACCGGCTGGCTGATGATTCAAGCTATTGCGGACGCATACGGTACCGGTAAGGAAGGCAAGGATATTCTCACTACGATTTACCGGAACGCTGGCCCGCATCTTGAACAGTCTGGTTCTGGACCGCTCAAGGCCGTGCGCTCTGGCGAGGTGGCGATTGGCTTCGGTTTGCGCCATCAGGCTGTTGCAGACAAGAAGAAGGGCTTGCCTATCGACTACGTCGACCCCGAGGAAGGCAACTATTCGCTGACTGAATCGGTGGCCGTGCTTGATAAGGGCCGTGCGACGAACCCGAAGGCACAGAAGATGGCTGCAGTCATCATCGACCAGGGTCGTAAGGAACTGCTTGAAACGTACCCGACGCCGCTGTATGTCGGCGAAAAGGCTCCAGCGAATGCGTCGAAGCGTTCTCAGACGTTCCCCCAGCCGCTCACCGTTGATTTGCTCCAGCAGCATCAGGACTTCTCGTCCGAGTGCAAGCGCATTGCCCAAGGCAAGTAAGGCTACGGCGCTACTTTTCACCGGGGGTGGGGCGGCATGTGT
>NZ_QXGL01000016.1 GCF_003951095.1 Bifidobacterium goeldii | reverse complement strand
CGAGCCTCATCTCCCCGTTTGGCCTTTACCTTATGTGGATTTTTTCGGAGCAGGCGGTGCCGCAGGAATTGTTGGAGGCTGCTCGCGTGGATGGTGCTTCGGAGTTTCGTACGTTCTGGCAGATTAGCCTGCCATTGTTGGCTCCGGGTATTGTCACGACTGCACTGTTTACGATTGTGGCGACGTGGAATAATTACTTCCTGCCGTTGATTATGTTGAAGGATGCTGACTGGTATCCGTTGACGATTGGTTTGAACCAGTGGAAGGATCAAGCGTCTACTGCTGGTGGTCAGGCTATCCAGAACCTGGTGATTACGGGCAGCTTGATTACGATTATTCCGTTGGTGATTGCGTTCTTGTGCTTGCAGAAGTACTGGCAGTCCGGCCTGGCCGCTGGCGCCGTCAAGGAGTAACCATTATCCGTTTGTAACGCATAACGGTATAAAGCCCATAGTCTTCTCCATGGAGGCTATGGGCTTTATTGTTTTGTGATTGTTTGAATGGTTGTTGTTGGAGGGTTGGGTTGGGGTATGTGTTGTTCGACCGTACCCTTGGCCGAGCGGCCTCGAGCGTGTCGAACATCACATACCCCAACCCAACCCGACCACCCCGCCGGCCGGGCCAGCTCAGCTTAGCTCAACAGTGCGGCGATGATCGCAATAAAAATCGGGCTGGTCATAGTTGACATAAGAATGCCATCGCGCGCAAACGTGAGACCCACGTTGTAGCGAGCCGCATAGTTGTACACGTTCTGACCAGTGGGGAGTGCGGCAAGTACCACGCACGCGTACAAAGTCGGGCCACGGAAGCCCATTAAGAAGTACGCAAGCAGGAACGCGATAATCGGCATCACAATATTCTTCAGCACAGCCACCGTGAAAATCGCTGGAATATCGCCCTTCTGCTGCAGTGGCTTTGTGCCATGCAGCGACATGCCAAACGCCATCAAAATCATCGGCACTGCAGATTCGCCGATCATGTTAATCGGGTCAAAAATGAAGTTCGGTACCGGGAACCAACCAAGCTTTGCCGACAGCGCGGAAACAGCAATACCGCCCAACGAACCAATCAACAGAGGTTGATGCAGCGGCTGCTTGAGAATCGCTTTCAGCGAGACCTTACCCTTAGTCGTCACATCAAGCACCGTCAAACCAATCGGCGTAAACAGTGCCTGCTGCATCACCAGAATCGGTGCCACCAGCGCTCCGTTGCCAAGAATGTACGTGGCAATAGGCAGGCCAATATTATTCGAATTCAAATACAGTGAGTTCAATGCGCCGATCGTCGCGTCAGCCGCGCCCAGATGGAAGAACATCCGGTTAAGAACCAAAAACAGTACGCCTATCAGCATTGCGGAGAGGAACGCGACAATAATCGACGAATGAAAAATCTCAAAAATCGGTTCCTTCGACAAAATCGCGAACATCAAGCATGGGCTAGAAACGAAGAAACTAAACCGATTGAGCACCATTTGCGCGCTCGGGCCGCCAATACGCATACGCGCTGCAACATAACCGGTACCAATCACAATGCCGATGACGCAGAAGCCTTCCATTGCGCTCAACAAACCCGGCATATCAAAACCCTCTTTCCCGCTCGAACATCCCCCATACTGCCATACATACTGCCCTTACATACTGCCTTGAAACAGTCGGAGTGCTGAAGATCGTCTCATAAATACGTTCGCAGCTCACGGTGCGCCCAGCTTGCCCATTACGATGAAGCGCATGACGAATGATGTGACGGCAACCGCTACGAGCCAACTGGGATTCACTGCTGACGAGACGCGCGAACAAGCGCTCGCAACCCTGCTGGAACAGGTGATGAATACGCGTTCGGTAAGCGATGAGGAAGGGCCGCTGGCCGATGCGGTCGAAGCGTTCCTGAGCGCTCAGTCACATTTGACCGTTCGCCGCCACGGTGACACAGTGGTTGCCTCCACGAATTTTGGTCGCGAACATCGCGTAGTACTCGCGGGGCATATTGATACTGTGCCGATTATCGACAACTTCCCGCCGCGCTGGCTTAAGCCCGGCGACCCGCTGATTCGCGAGGATGTAGCTGCCGCTCACCCGGGCGAGCGCGTGATGTGGGGGCGTGGCGCTACTGATATGAAAGCCTCTGACGCCGTTTTTCTGTATTTGGCGGCCACGCTTACCAACCCGCAATACGACTTGACGTACGTGTTCTACGATCATGAGGAAGTTGCCGCGGAAAAGAACGGACTGCGCAAGGTGGTGGAGAGCCATCCGGATTGGATTACTGGCGATTTTGCGATTATCGGCGAGCCAACCGACTGCGGTATTGAAGGCGGTTGCAACGGTACGATGCGCTTCGACGTGATCACGCACGGTGTTGCCGCGCATTCGGCGCGCGCGTGGATGGGAGAGAATGCGATCCACAAGGCTGCGGAGATTCTCAATCGTCTCAACGCGTACGAACCGCAAACCATCACTGTGGATGGTCTCGACTACCGCGAAGGTTTGAATGCAACGCTGATTGCTGGCGGTAAGGGCACGAACGTGATCCCTGATGAATGCCGCGTGCATGTGAACTATCGTTTTGCGCCTGACAAGACACTGCCACAAGCGAAAGCACTGATGATGGGTGCTGATGCGGGCATTGAACTGGGCGGTGGTGAAGGCGTTGCGACCGGTGGCGTGTTCGAAGGTTTCGGTATTGAAATGAAGGATGAGTCGCCAAGTGCGCGACCGGGTATGGATTCGCCGATGGCGCGCTCGCTGGCACAACTTGTTAAGGCGCGCACGGGGCGTGACCCGCTCGCCAAACTGGGTTGGACTGACGTGGCGCGTTTTGCAATTCTTGGCATTCCTGCAGTGAACTTGGGTGCTGGCAGTCCGCTGCTTGCTCACAAGCATGATGAGCAGCTTGCGGAAAGTGAGCTCACGCTCATGGCTGACATTCTTGAAGATTGGCTTTCGACAAGCGCAAATTAAGCACGTAATGAAGCACGTAACGAAGCACGCGTAACGATACTGTAAGCCGGTACTGTGCCCCAATGCTGCTGCGTACGGTTGTACTGCTCAACACTTCGTGCGACGCGGGGTGATTCCGCCGCTGTTCACGCTGACGTAAATTTTGTGTCATACTTAAAGACGGCGGTTCTGCAAACTGCCGGAGCGTGAATGGCGTTGATCCCCTCGCGCGCACTACAGCGCGAGCGCCGGTGTCCGCCTCACCACGCACACAGACTTTTGACGGAGTTGCCCTAAACGAGCGCAATTGATGCGCGGCCGCGGTGAGAGCGCGGTGTGACAATCGCGCGGGGCCTGAGCGTGCGATGCGATGCAGCGCATCGCGGGGAGTATCGTGCCTAGTGTAAACGATAACGGTTCCGGCATTTCCGGAACCGCACAGCATAATGCCAATAATTCGAATAATGCCGATGATTCGGCTCAGCCGCGTGCTGCGCAGGGGGCTTCATCTGCGTCAACTCCGGCACCTCGACGCCGCCGTGGCGGCCGTCGTGTGGTGCGCGGTGCGGGTGCTGCCGGCGCTGCATTGCAGTTGAAAGTTGAAGATCATTCTGCGCCGCTGTTTGAAGAGCCGAATGTACGCGAGGTGATCGCTGCTGTTGAAGCTGATGAGGCTGCAGCGCGTGAGCGTCGCGCGCAGTCTGATCGCGTGTCTGAACCTGCTGAATCGAGCGCTGCGCCGGCTGCAGATGACGATAATGCAGTGCGCGAACCGTCTCGTCGCATTCGTTCCCGCCGTCGCGCGGTGTCGATGGATGATGAGTCGGTTGAAACTCCTCGTCGTTCCCGTCGCCGTTCGCGCATTGATGCTGCAGATACTGACAGTGATACTGCAGATCGTGCTCGTCGTTCGGATTCCGCTGATGCTCCGGACCTAACTCGCGCATTTGACGCGATTGAGTCTTTGCCGGCGACTGAGCATCGCGCGCGCCCGATGACCTCGGTGCTTTTCCAGGAGCCTGTGTTGCCGTTGTTGGGGCGTGCTGCGCATGATGATCGTGAAACCAGCGATGATGAATACGAGGATTTGGATCGTCGTATTCGCGATACACGTGAGTCGCGTAGCGACCGTCGTTCTCGCCGCCGCAGCACTGCGGTTGCGCATATCGAACGCATTGAGGATGACGATCTCGATACGTTTGATGATAGCGATGCGAGCGATGCTCGCGATATCAATGATGTTCGCGCTGATCGTGAGACGCGTGATCAGGATGAGCGCCTCGAACGTGGCCGTCGCAACCGCTCTGGCCGCGCGAACCGAGCTGCTGATAACGATCGCAATGCTGACCGCAGTGATACCCGCGATCGTGCTGATCGTGCCGCTGACAGTTCAGACGCTGCCGATCGCGCTGATGATCGCCGGGACACTCGCGACACCACAGACAGTGGGGAAGAGACTAGCCGCTCTTCTTCGCGCCGCAACCGTCGCCTGAACGCGCAGGAGCGTCGTGCTGCAGCCGAGGTTGAGCAGATCGAAGAAGACCTCGAGCTGGATGATATTTCCTACGCGCCAATCGACGAAGAGGAAGCTCCCGCGGAAAGCACGGGTCGCCGCCGTCGCCGCCGTTCGCGCGCGAATCGTGCTGAGGAGCCGCGTGACGATCGCGACGATCGTTCATCTGACGAGTCTGAAGTAGCCGATGAGCCGACTGAATCTCCGCGTCGCCGTTCGCGCGATGATGATGACGAAGAGTCGACAGTAACTCGTCGCCGTCGTCGCCGCCGTTCGCGTTCCGGCGAGGAGCCAGCTGAAGAAGAGCCGATGATTCGCCGCTCTCGCAAGCAGCAGTACATCGACGAAATCACTGATGTTGAAGGCTCCACTCGTCTCGAAGCGAAGAAGCAGCGCCGCCGCGATAATCGTCGTGAGCGCAGTCGTCAAAGCCAGCTCACTGAGCAGGATTTCTTGGCACGCCGCGAAAACGTGGACCGTCTGATGGTGGTGCGCGAACGTGGCCACCACACGCAGATTTCCGTAATCGAAGACAATATTCTTGTCGAACATTACGTTTCCGATATTCAGGAAGTCGCCACAGTTGGCAACATTTATCTTGGCCGCGTGCAAAACGTGCTGCCGAGCATGGAAGCTGCCTTCGTGGATATTGGCCAGTCGCGTAACGGTGTGCTGTATGCCGGCGAAGTCAACTGGGATGCAACGCGTCTCGAAGGCCAGCCGCGGCGTATTGAGCTCGCGTTCAAGTCTGGCGACCCGGTGCTCGTGCAGGTCACTAAGGACCCGATCGGCCATAAGGGTGCGCGTTTGACCAGCCAGGTTACGCTGGCAGGCCGCTTCCTCGTGCTGGTGCCGTCCGGTGGCATGACTGGTGTCAGCCGCAAGCTGAGCGAGCGCGAACGTAGCCGTCTGAAGAACATTGTTTCGAAGATCGCCCCGAAGGATATGGGTGTGATTATTCGTACCGCTGCGGAAGGTGCAAGCGAAGAGGCAATTGTTAAGGATTTGGAGAGCTTGACTCGCCAGTGGGAGCGCATTAGTTCCAAGCGTGAAGAGTTCTGGCATGGCAAGCGCCCCAAGCTGCTGCAGGGTGAGCCTGACGTGGCTATCCGCGTGGTGCGTGACATTTTCAACGACGACTTCAACCAGCTGATTGTTGAAGGTGACAAGGTGTACGACCGTATCGAAGAGTATCTCGATACGATGGCTCCTGACCTCAAGGAGAAGCTGGTTCGTTGGAACCCTGAAGAGCATCAGGGCAAAGACGTGTTCGACAAGTGGCAGATTGATTCGCAGCTGCGCAAGGGCATGGAACGCCAAGTCTACTTGCCTTCCGGCGGCTCGATTGTGATCGATCGTACGGAAGCAATGACGACGATCGACGTGAACACAGGTCGCTTTATCGGCCGCGGTAAGAGCCTTGAGGAAACGGTGACGCGCTGCAACCTCGAAGCTGCTGAAGAGATCGCTCGTCAGCTGCGACTGCGCGATATTGGCGGCATGGTGATGATCGACTTTGTGGACATGGTCATGCCTGCGAACCGTGATCTGGTGCTGCGCCGCTTGGTGGAGTGCTTGGCGCGCGATCGTACGAAGCATCAGGTGGCGGAAGTCACGTCGCTAGGCTTGGTGCAGATGACGCGTAAGCGCATTGGCCAGGGCTTGGTGGAAGCCTTCTCTGAAGAGTGCCCGACCTGCCGTGGCCGCGGATTTATCCTGCATGATGAGCCAACCGTAAGCGCGGATTATGATGATCCGTATGCGCTCAAGGGCGGCGATCCGTTCGTGAAGACCAATAAGCATGGTCGCGGCACGGATGTGCAGGTGCCGCAGGGCTCTAGTGCGGATGTGAAGGCTAAGCTCGCGCAAATCGCTGCGGCTGCGGTGGCGGCGAATAACGCGGACGATAAGGAGTAACTCGATCAACGGTCGATGTTTCGGCGTGTCGCGATTGACACGCCGGGAATTCGACTTGCGTTAGTACACGGGTCGGTGTACGTTAGATAGTCGGTGTCTGACCGCGGGCGAGTGTGTCAGGCAAGAAGCTTTATAACACCATAGCAAGGAACGAAGCATGTACGCGATTGTGAAGGCCGGTGGCCATCAGGAGAAGGTCGAGGTCGGTGACGTGATTCTCGTCAACCGTCTCGAGGCTAAGAAGGGCGAGACCGTTGAATTCCCGGTCGCGCTCGTTGTGGACGGTTCCAAGGTGACCTTGGCCGCCAAGGATCTCGCGGCGATCTCCGCCAAGGGCGAGGTTGTTGACGATGAGGCTAAGGGCCCGAAGATCAACATCATGAAGTACAAGAACAAGACCGGCGTGGCTCGTCGTAAGGGCCATCGTCAGCCGTTGACCGCCGTCAAGATCACGGCGATCGCCTGAGTAACAGGAAGGATCTGAATCATGGCACATAAGAAGGGTGCTTCCAGCTCGCGTAACGGTCGCGATTCGAAGCCTCAGTACCTCGGCGTCAAGAAGTTCGGCGGCGAAGCCGTCGTGGCCGGCAACATCATCGTGCGTCAGCGTGGCACCAACTTCCACCCGGGCGAGAACGTCGGCATCGGCAAGGATCACACTCTGTTCGCCCTCAAGGACGGCAGCGTGAAGTTCGGTGTTCGTCGTGACCGCAAGGTCGTTGACGTCATCGCCGCCTGAGCGATTTGCTAGACTCCTAGCAGACTTTATAAAACCGCACTGTGCACTTTATAGCGCCAGTGCGGTTTTTGCATATTTGCATTGATGAGAGATGCGTCCAACAGATAAGCAGAAAATGTTCAAATAGCCGTCCCCCCCCTAAGTAGCCTTGATTCTCAAGTCGTCGAGTTGGTTCGTAGACGAATGGGTCGAGAGAATTGAGAATGTGATGAGCAATCGCAACAATGTGGTGAGCGGTTTATGGCTTCACTTGGCGGGTGTGCTCGCTGCCCTGACGATGCTGCTGACTGGCATGGTGACCACCGCCACTGCCAATGCTGCTAACAACGCCGATGGTGATGTGACACTGGACTTCAATGGGATAAGTGTCTCTGGTGCCGATAAAGTCATCAAAGGCAGGCTTGATGCAGATGGCTGGGTGCCGGATCTGTCGGATGATGACCCTACTAATGTTAATACGCTAGATCCGCTTTACTCTTATTTCTACGGTTGGAATACCAAAGCTGACGGTACAGGGGATTGGTACATTTTTACTGGTCACCGAAACAATCCGGCAGGTGTTCTCAATGGTGTTACCGTTGACAAAGCTCCGAAGCTTGCCAACGGCAAGCTGAAGTATCCGCAGGGTGGCAAGCTGTATGCTCAGTCCGATACGTTTAAGGATTATTATGACTTCTACGAGAAAGGCATTTTTAATCCTTCTCAGCCCAAGGTTCGGCGTGATGAAGTCAAGAATCTCACGTTCACTACGAACGGGTGGAACGGAAGATTTCGCGGCGCAGTATACGTGAGTGCGTGTCAGTCGAACTGGAAAACTGCTGGTCGATGGGAAGATCAGTGCCTCAATTATGATGGCAGCGCTTTTCAAGGTGATGGTTGGAAAGTGCTCTATGACACGTTGCTGTATACCGACAATGGTGGAGCATCTGAGCCGTATTCGCTAGGTTATGGTGCTAACCCTGACAAACTCAATAAGTTGTTGGATGCTGCTTACGCGAATTCCAAGATTAAGTATCTCAACGTGTACGCCTATCCTTACAATAACGAAGTTGCGCCGGTTCAGATTGGTTCTGTCGAGCTGGATCGTAGTGAGGCTCCCGCTCCAGATACCGAAGCTCCGGTGTTCTCGGGTGTTTCGGATGTGACGGTTTATCAGGGTGCCACTTTTGATCCGTTGTCTGGTGTTTCTGCAAAAGACGCGGTTGATGGTGATGTGACTCAGAACATCACGGTCGCTCCGTCCGCTGTTGACACCTCCAAGCTTGGCGAGACCACACTGACTTACACGGTCAAAGATAAGGCCGGCAATACGGCGACCGCGACCCGTGTGGTGACGGTGAAAGCCGTGCCTGATACGACTGTTCCGGATACGACTGTTCCGGATACAACCGCTCCGGTGTTCTCGGGTGTTTCGGATGTGACGGTTTATCAGGGTGCTGCTTTTGATCCGTTGTCTGGTGTTTCTGCAGAGGATGCAGTTGATGGTGACGTGACCTCTTCCATCACAGTCTCCCCATCCGCAGTGGACACCACAAAGCTCGGCAAGGTTTCCTTGACTTACACGGTGTCCGACAATGCCGGCAATACGGCGACCGCCACGCGCGTGGTGACGGTGAAGGCCACGGCTCCGGACGCAGACAAGGATCTGACCACTGATACGCAGGACACTGATTTAGTCAAGCCGTCTACCGCGAAGCCCGGAGAGACGCTGACCTTGCAGCTCCCGGCCGAATATGCAGGCAAGCAGGGTGACGTGTATGTCTACTCCACGCCTACCGTCTTGGCTGTGGATGCGACCGTGTCTGATCAGGGCACGCTTGAGGTGACGCTGCCGACGAGCCTTGCCGCGGGTAAGCACCGCATCGTGTTCAAGCCGTATGACGCAACTCTGCCGCTGGTGTGGGATTCGTTCACGGTTCCAGCCAGCCAGCAGAACCCACAGCCTACTCAACCGAACACGGACCTGGTCGCCGGTACGAAGAAGCCTATCACTAAGAAGTCTCTGGCTGTCACCGGTTCCAGCGTGGCGCCGATCGGCATCGCCGCTTTGGTGCTGGCCTCCGTTGCTGGCACTGCTCTGGTGCTTCGCCGCTACTGTACAGCGGAACGGGTCTGATATACGGGCTGAAATGGACGTTTCCAGCGATTCGCAGTACGAAATAGGACGCTTCGAAGCTTCAAAACGTCCATTCGACACTGCGAATCGCTGGAAACGTCCATTTCAGCCCGTATATCAGACCCGTTCCGCTGTACAGTAGCGGCGAAGCACCAGAGCAGTGCCAGCAACGGAGGCCAGCACCAAAGCGGCGATGCCGATCGGCG
>NZ_QXGL01000015.1 GCF_003951095.1 Bifidobacterium goeldii | reverse complement strand
TGTCCGCCGACGATGATGAGAATTGTGGAATCTACGGATCACGTAATTCCAATGATTTTCTGCGCTTTATCGTTCTTTGAAGTAGGTGAAGAGGTGTCGTTCCTTGATGTGGAGGGTGGTGATGGTGGTGGCGAGTAGGTAGGCGGCGCCTGTGGTGATGGTGGTTTGTATGGCGTTGAGGGTGATGGCGGTTCGGTCGGTGGTGTCGATGAGGAGTCTGGCGGCGGTCATGTCGATGGGCAGGCTGATGGCGGTGGCGAGCAGGATGGTGATGCCGGTTTCGATGATGATCTGCGTGGCGAGTGCGGGTTTGGGGACGCCGCAGTGCAGCGCGGAGGCGATTTCGAGCCGGCGGCCGCGTATGAGGAGGTATCCGATGGCGAGGGCGATGAGCGCGCCGCAGGCGGGCAGGATGCGTGTGGAGCGTTGCCGGTAGAGGGTTTGTCCGTCGAAGCCGTCGCCTTTGGTGGTGTTGAGCTGGCCGAGGGTGGGTGCGTCGTCGCCGGTGGTTTTCGCGTTCGGGGTGAGGGTGGACCAGAGGGCGTTGCGGGTCTGGCTGGTTTGCGGCCAGGTCTTGGCCCAGCAGGCGTCGAACGTGCCGGTGGCGGGGGTTTCCTCCATGAGCGCGTACGCGTATCCGGGGGTGCGTCCGTCGTCGGGGTATTGGTAGACGCCTTTGACGTGCGCGGTGCGCCCGTCGGCGAGGCCGATCGTGCCACCGGTGGAGGCGCCGAGCGTTTCGGCGACTTGTTGGGAGGCGATCAGCCCGGTCGTGTTCGTGTCCTGTTTCGTGTCGAGGAGTCTGGCCAGTCCCGGGGTGATCTGGTAGAGGGGCGTGGTGGTGTCGGGCAGGGCCGCGAGGGTGAGCGGGTCCGTCGTACGGATCGCTCCGGCGGCCTGGACGCCTGTGAGGCTGGTGAGGCGTTCGCAGGATGCCGCGTCGATGCCGTCGGGCGCGTTGAGCACGAGGATGTCGGCCCCGGATTGCCGGTATGCGCTTGCCTGGTCGAGGATGGCCGAGCCGGCGGCGATGTCCATGACGCCCATGCCGGCGGCGGTCAGGGCCAGGGCGAGGACGGCCGGGGCGAGGCGGGCGGCGCCGCTGGTGATGGAGCGCCATGCCTCGGAGATGACGGAGGTTGCTTTCATCGTGGTGTGGTTCATTGGTAGTTCTTCAGATCGATGATGTCGGTGCACGCGTCGCGCGTGTTCGGGTCGTGGGTGGAGACCACGACGATCGTGTCGTTGCGGGCGATACGGGAGAGGGATTCGCTGACCGTGGCCGCGGTGTGCATGTCGAGCTGGGCGGTGGGCTCGTCCACGAGCATGAGCGAGGGCTGGGCCGCGAACGCGCGGGCGAGCATGAGGCGTTGGGCCTCGCCGCCGGACAGTTCCGCGAACCTGCGGTCGGCGACCCGGGTCAGGTTGAACCGGTCCATGAGCGTGCGCGCCTGTTCCTCGGCCTCGCGGCGCGGGAGCCCTTTGGCGAGCAGGGGCAGGCTGACGTGGTCGATCGCGGTGCGTTGGGCCACGCCGTGCGGGTTCTGGAAGATCCAGCGCATCGAGTCGATGCCCTGTCGGGTCACTTGGCCTTCGGCGGGCGTGGTCCAGCCGGCGATGATGCCGAGCAGCGTGGACTTGCCCGCGCCGCTCGGCCCGGTCAACGCGTACACGTGCCCGGGCGTGAGGCTCGCGGTCAGATCGTGGAACAGGAGCGGGCCGTCGGCGTACCGGTGGCCGACGTGGTCGAGGTCAACGCGCATCGCACGCCGCCTGTCCCGGATCGGCCTTGATGCGCGCGGGCGCCTTGCCGTCGATCGTGACCAGCGTGCGGCCCAATGAGCTGCCGGCCACGTGCGCCTTGACGCTCGTGCCGTCGGTCGCCACCACGCATCCGTCGCTGCCTTTGAGCCCGGTGAGCGCGGACGCGGGCACCGAGTACACGCCGATCGGCTTTTTGAGCTTGTAGGTCACGGTCACGCTCGTAGTGTCCTCGCCGTCCTTGCGCGCGCCCGTGTACGTGGACCATCCCGCCATCGCCTGCAACGCGGCCGTGTCCGACACGATGCCGTCGTCGCCGATGGGATAGTCCTTGCCGTTGATCTCGACCACGCGATCGCCCTGGATGCGGCCGTCCGGCAGGGACGCGGCCTTGACCGACGCGACCCCGGCCAGGCTGCGGAACGCGGGCGAATCCGTCGAGTCGCCGGTCACGGTCGAACCCAGCAACGCCGCGCACGACACGCTCATCGCCTGCGCGGGCATCCACACCGCCAACGCGCGGGAGAACGCGCCCTGCTGGATTCTGGCCGCCGCCGTAGCCGTGCCGGCGTTCGCCGCGTACATGCGCCGCCACGCGTCCCATGTGACCCAGTCGAACACGCCCGACCGGGAGCCCCCGTAGCCGAGCGCGGCCAGCTCGTCCTGCAACGCCGTCACGTCGTCGCCCTTGTCCCCGTACGCCAGATCACGATACAGGGGCGTGTCCGTGTGCAGGCTCACCAGAGGCGTGCCGTCCACGTCGTACTCGTGCGAGCCCGAACGCACCACCCCGTCCGCGGGGCACGACGCGAACGTGACTCTGCCCGACACCGGGAACGCGACCCCGCTGGCCGGCGACGCCGTCACGTCCACGTTCAGGGAACGCGCGTCGTCGAACTCCTCCGACCCCAACCTGAGACTCCCCGCATCCGTGGAAGCCGACAGGGACGGCGGCGTCACCGTCCGCTCCAACCCCACGGCCAGGCCCATGCCCGCCGCCAGACACGCGGCCATGCACGCCGCCACGAACCCCGCGCCGTTCACCCGCCGACGCGTGCGGGCGCTGTTCTTTCCCGATCGAAACACGAGCATCACCTTTCTACTTGCTCGGGTTCGCCAGGCACTGGGAGAACGCGTCCGACGACGTGTCCAGCTTCGACGACCCCTCGGGCTTGCCCATCTCGGTCAGGTAATCCTGCTTCGTGAACGAATCAGGCACCAGCTTGCGTCGTTTCAGACACCCCACGACCAGTTCGATCTCGTCCGCGTTCGACGGGTTCTGCACCATCCGCTCGTACAGGTCGCGGATCTGCAGGTTCGTGCCCTTCGCGCACGCCATGCTGTCCTCGTTCGCCTTGGCCGAATCGTAATTATCGTCCGTGTTCATGTGCTCCTGCATCAACCCGGTGGACTGGTCCGTGTCGAACTCCACGTCATCGCCCTTGGCGGCCATGCACTCCTGGTACTTCTCGTTCGCCTCGCGGTAATCCGACTCGCTGATCCTGCCCGACTTGACCGCGCGCTCCAACACCCCGCGCTCGAAATCGCTCGACGCCGACTGCAACGCCTGCTTCAACTCCGCCTCATACGACGACGATCCGGAAGACGACGAAGACGAGGAGGAACCCCCGTCCGACGCGCCGGCATTCCCGGAACCCGGCATCGAACACGCCCCCAAACCCAACACCACCGACAACACGCCGGCAGCCGCAACCACGCGCAACGTATCTTTTGACATATGTATTCCCTTCAAAACTATGGCGCATAAAAAGGAAAGTGTTGGCGTTCCATACGAATTGCTATCGAATGGAACGCCAGCACGGTATGAAAGTTACTTCAGCATGCCGCGGGCGTACCAAGAAGATCCCGCGGTGGAGGACGCATAAGCGTATCCGTGCTTCCAGCCGTTGTAGTAAACAACCTTCTTACCGTTCACGATGCGGCCGACTTCAGCTCGGGCATAGCCGCTGTTCCCTGCTGTGTTGTACGCGTTGGCCCAAGTGAGATTCTTTGCCGCATTGATGTAGGAGCCGTTGCCGACCACTGCCATCGCCGGCGCTGTGACACCAGCGAATCCAGTCAAGGCAAGTGCTGCACCAAGCACACCGGACATGACTCTTTTCTTCATGTTCATCATGTTGTTTCCTTTCTCTTGTGAAGGAGGCCGCGACGGGGAAGTCCGTCCAGCCGGAGTCAAAACTACGACGTGCATGGCTGGCGAGATTATGTTTTGACCTGCCACTGACTGAACCTGACCGATTCCTGACCAGGTTGGACGCGAATGCTATGGTGTGCGCATTGTTTCGCGAAGGGAGCGGGCCGTATGAAGGTTCTGATTGTCGAAGACAACGCCAATCTCGCTGATGTGGTACGGATGGGACTCTCCATGGAAGGCATGGAGGCAAAAGCTGTTTACGATGGCCGGGATGCTCTGGAGGAGCTGGATTCCGGGGAGTGGGACATGCTGATACTTGATCGCGATCTCCCTGGACTGCATGGTGACGAAATCGCTAAGAGACTAAGCGAACGGCGTGATCCCATACACATTCTCATGCTGACTGCAGCATCCCAAACCGAGGACATAGTCCAAGGACTTGATCTTGGTGCAGATGACTATTTGACGAAACCATTTGAATATGCCGAACTGCTGGCCAGAGTTAATGCAGTGCGTCGGCGTTTGGGCATGGCAAATGACATGGTTTACAACCGAGATGACTTTTCGGCAGACTTCAGAACGGGGTCCATCACTGTTCACGGCGCGGAACTAAAGTTTGGGAAACGAGAACTTGCCGTATTGAGAACCCTGATCGAAGCGCGCGGCGCGGTGATTAGCGCAGAACGCCTATATCGTGAGATTTGGCAAGACGATCACGCTCATACAAGAGGAATCGTCAAGACCACAATCTATGCGATTCGCACGAAAATCGGAATCACTGATTTCATTGAGACCGTTCCCGGACAAGGATATCGCATATCATGAAAAAGCCTAAATATCCTTCGTTGAATGGGAACCATTCCAGCCATCCGAAACTGCATTTACCGTTTCAGTGGTCTACAAGAAGAAGATTGGTCACCACGATCGTCATCGTGTTCTTCATGCTTACCGGAGTGGTGACCGCCATGACGTATTATGTCGTGAACCGGCAACTGGAAACGGTGACCGTAAATAAATCTTTTACTCAGGCAGAAGATGCCGATGAACAACATAGTTTGAATTCGCAGGCCATTCCTTCTGAAGTCGATAAGGATTACGTTTCCGCCGGGTATGACTCCAGCAAGGATGCTTTAACGCTAACTATGGAACAAGGAGACAAAAAATCCCGGGATCTGATATTGGCGGTAAGCATAGCCCCCATCATTGTTTTTGGCCTATTATCTGGAGGAATAACTTGGATTATCGCCACTAGGACACAACGAAGAATCAATAGTGTGGCCTCTCAGATTACCGCGTCCGATGCTGGATTGGAAAGGCAACCTATCGTTATTCCATATGAAAACGACGAGGCGTACACTATTGCATCCGCATACAACCTCATGTTAAAGGATCTCAACAGTGCAATCAGTCGGGAAAAGGAATTTATCGCCGATGCGTCACATGAGTTAAAAAATCCACTTGCGGCCACTTCGGCCGCATTGGAGATTCCGTTGCACAACCAGCTTTTCGATGAGCGTTGCAGGCCTTTCGTCGAAAAGGCTTTGGCTTCAAATCATGCTGGGGTTGAAATCGTCAATCATCTACTCGAATTGTCGAAAGTTCAGCAACTAGACCGAGCCAATCTTAGCCGAGTTAATGTAGCTGAGATCATTCGCAATACTCTTCAAGAAAATATGGAACTTATCGGAGATAGAGTTCAAGTGCATACTAATCTGGAAAATGCATATCTCCTAGCCGATGGTCTGCTAATTAAGCAGATGGTTGCAAACCTTATTACGAATGCCATTCAGCATAATCGTGCGGCTCAACCACATGTATGGATAAACTTAGCCAATGACAGGCAATACGAAGGCGAGTCCTGCATTGCGATAGACATATCCAATACCGGCATGGATCTTTCCGATACAAGGGTAGATGATTTCCTGTCACCTTTTAACAGGGGGGAGGATAATAGGATAAATACGCATGTGGGATCTGCATCACCTCATCACGGGTTGGGTTTATCCATAGTGCAAGAGATTGTTGCTATGCATCATGGCCATTTGAGTCTGCAAGCGCGGTCGGGAGGTGGATTGAGAATCATAGTTCTTTTACCTGACACGCTATAAGAATCGTAGCATTAAACATCTCCTGCATTAGAAATATCGGTTCATTTACACTGAAAATGATGAATGATATTTGAGGGAAATGTCAGATAATCGTTATGTCTCATCCAAACGTGTATCGGTCGGTCTATTGGAAATAAAATCAGCTTCCAATTTTTAAAAGGTGACGGGAATGTTGCTGTACATGCCCGTCACCCCTATGCATTGCCCCTGTTGCCGGGACATGTGCAGTCTACCAGTTGCGGGTAAACTTCCAAGCCGCCAATACCGCTAACCCCGCTTCCCCGGGTTATGCTGTAGTAAAACCCTTTACTAAAGTTTGCGGGGAGGATGTCATGGCCACGCTCAAGGAGGTTGCGGAACGGGCCGGGGTGTCACAGAGCACGGTGTCGCGCTTGCTGAACGACCCGTCGTTCTCCATCAAGGAGGAGACGCGACGGCGCGTGCTGCGAGTGTGCGAGGAGCTGGGATACCGCAACGTGTTCCGTCCCGCGATCGCGGTGCTGGATGCGCCTCCGTCCGGGGAGGAGCTACAGGATGCGTACTTCGCCGATCTGCGGAAGGTTCTTGCGGAGTGTGCGGAGTCGATGGAATTGGACCAGCCCACGTTCATCCGGTCCATACACGAGCTGACGGAACGCGCGGCGGAGTTCGATGGGTTCATCACCGTGGGTGCCACGGTGTTTCCCGAAGCGGACCTGCGCGCCCTGCATGCAGTGCTCCCGCATGGCGTGTGCATCGACACGAATCCGGCGCCGCACCTGTTTGACTCCGTACGGCCCGATCTGTCGCAGACGATGCTGGATGCCTTGGACGCGATGATCGCGGCGGGCCGCAGACGCATCGCGTTTCTCGGTGGCGTGGGCAGCATCATGGGCACGCATGACTATCCCGAGGATATCCGCGAACTGTCGTTCCGCCAGTGGGCTGCGCACTTGGGATTGGAAACGGACGGATTGGTGTATTCGTCCGGCACGTTCACCGTGGAGAACGGTTATCGTCTCGCGGAGCAACTGGTGGCCGATCATCGTGAGGCCGGCAGCATGCCCGATGGTCTGATCGTGGCCGCCGACGTGCTCGCGGTGGGGGCGTTGCAGGCGTTGAACGCACTGCGCGTGGCGGTTCCCGACGAGTTGGCCGTGGTGAGTGTGAACAACCAGTCAATCGCCCGGTACACGTCGCCGTCGCTGAGTTCGTATGCGATCGATCAAAGGGAGTTGGCCCGTATGGCGTTCTCCACCTTGATTGATGGGTTGAAGCATGAGCGGCGGGTGCGTCGTCACATCCTGCTGACGACCGAGCTGGTGCCGCGCGCAAGCTTCGTTCCTCAGGCGTAAGACGTCGTCTCGAAGACGGGCGGCACCGGCGTCGATTTTGCTGGAAGGAATTTACTTCAGCTGGCGGCCGGCGCACCAGACGTGCCGGGCGGTCCAGTCGGCGGGGTCGAGGAGGTTAAGGTCGGCGGCGTATCCGGGGGCGATGAGGCCGAGCGGGGCTCCGGTGACGGGGTTGACCCGGTCGAATCCGAAGGCGCGGGCCGGGGTGAGGGTAGCGGCCTCGACGACGGCGACGGGGCTGAAACCGAGTTCGTTGACCGCGCGCTGAACCGCGACCTCCAGGGTGAGCGTGGAGCCGGCAATGGCGCCGTTGGAGACGAGTCGGGCGTGGCCGTCGATGACGTTCACGTCGAGTTCGCCGAGCTTGTACGCGCCGTCGGGGCAGTCGGTGGCGGCCATCGCGTCGGTGACGAACGCGATGCGGTGGGGCGCCAGTCCGAAGCCGAGCTTGACCATCGGGTTCTGGACGTGGAAGCCGTCGTTGATGAACTCGATGGTGACGCGCGGGTCCTCCACGGCGGCCGGGATGGGGCCGGGTTCGCGATGGTGCAGGCCGTTCATCGCGTTGAACATATGGGTCATGATGCCGGCGCCCGCGTCGAAGCCGGCCTGGGTGGTGGCGTAGTCGGCGTCGCAGTGGCCGACCGCGGGCACCACGCCGGCGGCCGCGAACTGGCGGATGGCGCCGATGCCGTGCTCAAGCTCCGGCGCGATGGTGATCTGGCGGATGCAGCCGATCTTGCCAGTGGCGAGGTCGGCGCCCGAGGCGTCGAGCATGCGGTCCACGAGTTCGGGCACCGGGTCCTTGAGGCAGTTCGGGTCGTGCGCGCCCTTGCGCTTGCGGGCGAGGAACGGGCCTTCGAGGTGGCAGCCGAGGATGTCTGGGCGGGTGGCCATCTTCTCGCGCACGGTGCGGATGTTGCGGCAGATCACGTCCATCGGGTTGGTGATGAGCGAGAGCACCTGGCGGGTGGTGCCGTGCACCGCGTGGCCGGCGCGGGCCACGTCGATGCCGTCGGGCCCGTCGTCGAAGCTCTTCTCCCAGGCGCCGTGGGCGTGGATGTCCACGTAGCCGGGCGTGAGGATGCGGCCGGCCGCGTCGATCACCTCTCCGGAGCGGGAGGCCGGGTCGATGCCGACCGTGCGGCAGGCGTGCTCGAACGCCTCCTCGCCGGTACCGTCCGCGGCCGCGGCGCCCGTGGCCACGATCACGCCGCGCGCGTTCGAGACCACCCAGTAGCCCGACTGCTCACCGCGGGCATCCACCTTGCGCGCCCCTCGGATCGCGACAGGCTTGGCCTCGCCCTCCAACGCCGCCGTCACGTGCGCGACGATCTCACTTCTGTCCTGTGTCATGATTTCCTTCCTGTATGCGTTCGGGCTCCTTCTTTGCAGAGAAAGAAGGAGCCCGAACCGTTCGATTGCCGTCAGATGCCCTGCCAGGCCGGCTTGTGTGTGGAAGCGTAGCGGTAGTAGTCCTTGTGGCGCAGACGGCTGGCGGCCTCCTCATCCACGATGATCGTGGCGTGCGGGTGCAGCTGCAGCGCGGAGGCCGGGCAGAACGCGCTCACGCCGCCCTCGACGGTCTCCTCGATGGCCTCGGCCTTGCCCGCGCCGAACGCGAGCAGCACGAGGTGACGGGCCTTGAGCACCGTGCCGATGCCCTGCGTGATGCAGTGGGTCGGCACCTGGTTGATGTCGTCGTCGAAGAAGCGCGCGTTGTCGATGCGGGTCTGCTCGGCCAAGGTCTTCACGCGCGTACCGGATGCGAGCGAGGAGCCGGGCTCGTTGAAACCGATGTGGCCGTCGGTGCCGATGCCGAGGATCTGCACGTCGATGCCGCCCGCGGCCTCGATGGCCGCATCGTAGGCCGGGCCGGCGGCGGCGATCTTGTCGCCGTCCTCCAGCGGGGCGCCGTTCAGCACGTCGCCGGGCACGTGGACCTTGGCCGGGTCGAGGCCGAGGGGCTCGACGACCGTGCGGTGGATGGTGGAGTGGTAGGACTGCGGGTGGTCGAGCGGCAGGCCCAGGTACTCGTCGAGCGCGAAGCCGCGCACCTTGGAGACGTCGATGTGCTCCTCATGCACGATCTTGGCGAGGGCCTGGTAGGCGGCCAGCGGGCTGGAGCCCGTGGCGAGTCCCAGCACCGCGTCCGGCTTGGCCTTGATGAGGTCCGCCACGCAGCGGCCGTAAATCTCGCCGGCCTCCTCCTCGTTCTTGACGATGATCACTTCAGCCATGATTGATTGTCTCTTTTATGTGGGTGTGTTTTGGGGAATATGCACGGGCGGCGGCATGGTGGTGCATGCCGCCGCCCGTTGCTGGTCAGATGAGTTCGAGGTTCACGTCGAGGGTGAGCGGCCTGCCTGCGGGCAGCTGGTAGGCCGTGTGGACGGGGGCTCCCCAGGAGTCGTCTCCGCCGACGCCCATCTGCGCTGCGAGCAGACGCAGGTAGTTGTGGCGCGGGGCGGGCAGGTCCTCATGGCGGCGCGCGGCTTCGATCATGTAGGTGTTCCATGGCAGCAGGCTGGCTGTGAAGTGACGGTCGCCGCGCTGGCTGACGCGCAATCCGTGGCCTTGGATGTCGGTGGCTTCGAGCCAGCGGACGTCCTCGTGGCTTCCGGTTTCCTGCACCATGAGATACGGCGCCATGCTCGCCTCTGAGGTGGTGTCCCAGATGCCGAGCTTGCCGCCCTGCTTGCGGTCGCGGTAGGTTTCCTCGGGGCCGGGCCCGTAGTAGCACAGCTGCGTGTATTCGCCGGGCAGTTCCCATTCGACACCGAACGCGGGCAGGCTGGCGGCGTTGGTGACACCGCCGGGGTATTCGACGGTCAGTCGCATGCGCATGTCGGACGTGATGCGGTAGGCGACCGTCACGGGCGTGTGGCCCGGGTCGGCGAGCTCGTACCGGTATTCGGCTGTGAGTCCTCCGTCGTCGGATTGCGTGATGCTCGTATCGGTCACGATGGCGTAGCGGCCGGCCGCGAACCATGCTGCACGGTCGAATCCGGAACGGTTACCGCGGTCGTTGTCGGTCAGGGAGCGGAAGGTGACGAGTTCAGGGCGACGGATGACCATTTCCCGTCCGTCCCGCGTCCAGGAGACGATGCCTCCCTGGGTGCGCGATAGGAGGATTTCCTCGTCGTCGCGGCGGATGCCCGCGTTCCACCGGCCGAGCGTGACCGTCGCGCGGCCGTCGTCGTCATAATCGGTCTCGGTGATGTCCCGTTCGGGGTTGAGGGTGTCGGTAAGCTGGCCGAACGCGAGCTCGTAGCCGGCCGGCGCCCATGCGGTGGATTCGGCGAGCAGGAGATCGACCTCGTAGGTGACCTCGCGCGTATTCCCGTCCGTGTCGATGTCCGGGAAGGCGATGTCATGGCGTTGGGTGTCTCCGGCGGCCACGTCGAACCGGTAGTCGGCGTGCCAGATCTCGCGCCCGTCTTCGAGGAGCCGTGCGGCGAACACGTAGCCGTCGGTGCCGATGAACAGGTTGCGGTTCTCGATGGTCACGCCGTGCCCGTCGGGGGTGAGCTTGATCGGCGAATACAGTTGCTTGACCTCCTGCGCCTTGGGGCTGGGCGTGCGGTCGGCGAACACGATGCCGTTGCCCACGAATTCGTAGTCGGTCGGCCGGTCGCCCCATTCTCCGCCGACGCTGAGTCGTTCGCTCCCGTCGGGCAGGCGCTGGACGAGCCCCTGGTCGATGTAGTCCCAGATGAACCCGCCGGAGTAGCGCTCGTACTGTTCGAGGTCGATGAACTCGCTCAGGCCGCCGCACGAGTTGCCCATGGCGTGCATGTACTCGCAGCTGACAAACGGCTTGTTCGCCGCGCCACGCTCGTCGCCGTGTTCGAGCCAGTCGCGGATCTCGTCCGGCTTGGCGTACATACGGCTTTCGAAATCGCTGATCTCATCATAGGCGTGGTTCCAATTGACGCCTTCGTAGTGGACGGGACGGCCCGGGTCGAGCCGATGCGCGTGCATGCTCATGGCCTTGAGGACTTCGCCCGCGTAGGATTCGTTGCCCAGCGACCAGACGAGTACGCTGGGATGGTTGCGGTCACGCATGATCATGCTGTCCAGCCGGTCGATGCATGCGCCCAGCCAGGCCTCGTCGTCACCGGGGACGGAGGTGCCCACGGGGATGTCGCCGGGGCTGTTCCAGCTGCCGTGGGTCTCCAGGTTGGTCTCGTCGATCAGATAGATGCCGTATTCGTCGCACAGCTCGTACCAGCGTGACTGGTTCGGGTAGTGCGAGGTGCGCACCGCGTTGATGTTGTGGCGCTTCATGAAGCGGATGTCCCACAGCATGTCCTCTTCGGTGACGGCACGGCCGCGCCGGCAGTCGAACTCGTGGCGGTCCACGCCGCGGAACACGAGGCGCTTGCCGTTGAGCTTGAGGACGCCGTCCTCGATGGTCACATGCCGGAAGCCGATGCGGGTGCGCGCGGTCTCCAGAACCTTGCCGTCCGCGTCGAGCAGGGTGACGGACAGTTCGTACAGGTCCGGGCGTTCGGCGCTCCAGGGGGCGGCGTCGTCGATCTCGGCTTCGGCGTGCAGCGTTCCGGCTGCTTCCGTGGCGGTGCGCCAGACGATGGTGCCGTTCTTGTCTCGCAACGCGAGGTCGGCCGTCGCGGCGTTCGTGGCGCCGTCGATCAGCACGTCCAGCGAGAGCGATCCGATCGACGTGGCAGGCTCCCAATCGGCTTCGGCGTGGATGTCAGAGACGTGGGCGGCGGGTCTCGCGTTGAGCTCGACGGAGCGGAATAGGCCGTGCAGCCGCCAGAAGTCCTGGTCCTCCAGCCAGCTCGCGCTCGAATACTCGTAGCAGGCGACCGCCAGCACGTTGCCGTCCTTCCTGATGACGTCCGTCACGTCGAACTCGCTGGGCGTGAAGGAGTCCTCGGCGTAGCCGACGAACGCGCCGTTGAGCCACACGTAGATGGCGGTGGCCGCGCCCTGGAAGGTGAGCGTCACCGTGCGGCCCTCGCGGATGGCCTGGGCGACCGCGCCCTCCGCGGCGAACTTGCGTCGGTAGACCGCCACATGGCCATGCTCGGGGATGGCCGGGGCCTTCGGGTCCTCGTGGCCGTCCCATGGGTACTGCACGTTCACATACTGCGGGTCGAGCAGTCCCGTGGTCTCCAGATGCGAGGGCACCCGCACGCGGGGGAACGACGAGTCGTCGAAGCCCGGCGCGGCGAACAGCGGCGACACGTCGCTGATCCAATCCGGTCCGTCGCTCGTCCCGTCGGGGAAGCTGTTCGCCGGCACCGTCTCGACGCGGACCCGCCATTCGCCGTCAAGGCTCTGCGTGAGATCCGTGCCCTCGCCGCCGGAGGGGGCGTGCGACCAGCACGCATGGTCGGAATGGGCGTCGAGCCGGTGGACCGCGTACACGCGCGGGTCGGCGAGCCATGCCGTCGTCGGCATGGACGGGGAGACGATCGGATCGCCGTTCTTCCGCTGATCGTCGGTTGTGTTCATGATGTCCTCGCTTTCGCATCGGATTGCGTCGCGTCGTTGCCGCCGCAGTGCGGGAGCCTTCGAATGTGACTCCTTGCACAACGATGATAAAGATATTTACTAATTTACGCAACTTCTTGCGCATGCCTCGACGGTGACTGCGAGGACCTGTGCAAATCCATTGATTGCAACGATAATTCGGCTGCTGCGGTGTCTTTTCCCTGCGCGTCGCGTCGAATCGACGAATGCGATTCGTTGGCGTTGCTTGCGACACGCGGTAAAGTTTTTTACTTTTTCGAGAAAGTTCTATACTCGCGTCTTGCGGGATCGGAGCTGTTCCCGCGCACGGATTCTTTACAGGTCGCAAGGAGGCCACCACACCATGAGCGGATCCACCACACAGCGCACGGCGACGCCCGGACAGCCGCAGGCAGCGCCCGCGAGGAACATGGGCCAGAAGATCGCATACGCGTTCGGCAATCTGGGACAGGCCGCGTTCTACAACACGATGAGCACGTTCTTCATCACGTTCGTGACCACCGCGCTGTTCATCGACGTGGACAAGACGCTGGCCGCGCGCCTCATCGCGGTGATCACCGGACTCGTGGTGGTCATCCGCATCGCGGAGATCTTCCTCGACCCGCTGCTCGGCAACCTCGTGGACAACACGAACACCCGCTGGGGCCGGTTCCGCCCCTGGCAGTTCATCGGCGGCCTCGTGCCCGGCATCCTGCTGATCATGGTGTTCACCGGCCTGTTCGGCCTCGTGGACGTGAACACCGGCGTGTTCATGGTCCTGTTCGTCATCGTGTTCATCCTGCTGGACGTGATCTACTCGCTGCGCGACATCTCCTACTGGGGCATGATCCCCGCGATCTCCTCCGACTCGCACGAACGCAGCACGTACACCGCGCTCGGCGCGTTCACCGGATCCATCGGCTACAACGGCGTCACCGTCATCGTCGTGCCCGTCGTCAGCTGGTTCACCTGGAAGTTCACCGGCCAATGGGAGCAGGGCCGCACCGGCTGGGCCGCGTTCGCCATCATCATCGCCGTGCTCGGCCTGCTGACCGCGTGGAGCGTCGCGTTCGGCACCCGCGAGAACCAGGGCGAGCTGCGCGCCAAGGCCGAGGCCAACGGCAACCCCATCGAGGCGTTCAAGGCCATCGCTCAGAACGACCAGCTCCTGTGGGTCGCCCTGAGCTACCTGCTGTACTCCGTGGCCAACGTCGCCACCACCGGCGTGCTCTTCTACCAGTTCAAATACGTGCTCGGCGCGCCGGACAGCTTCTCCATCGCCGGCGTCATCCCGGTCATCACCGGACTGGTCACCACGCCCCTCTACCCGGTGCTCAACCGCCGCATCCCGCGCCGCTGGCTGTACACCGCCGGCATGGCGTTCATGATCGCCGGCTACACGCTGTTCATCATCGCGCCCATGAACCTGCCCGTCGTCATCGTCGCGCTCGTCCTCTTCTACCTGCCCGCGCAGACCATCCAGATGACCGCCATCCTGAGCATGACCGACTCCATCGAATACGGACAGCTCAAGACCGGCAAGCGCAACGAGGCCGTCACCCTCTCCGTGCGCCCGATGCTCGACAAGATCGCCGGCGCGCTGTCCAACGGCATCGTGGGCTTCGTGGCCGTCGCCGCCGGCATGGTCGGCAACGCCACCGCCGCCGACATGACCGCCGCGAACATCCGCAC
>NZ_QXGL01000014.1 GCF_003951095.1 Bifidobacterium goeldii | reverse complement strand
GCAAGTGCCGCCAACAACACTGCATCGCGCGATAGCGCGATTCTATTGCAAGTGCGTTGAAAAATGACCACGCCTATGTGAAACATGCGCTGGTGGTGCTCAACTTTTGCAGCGTTGGGTTATGGCAACCACATGCAATAGCAATACTCGCCAATTAGCTTCCATAGCACCAATCGCGTGCAAAAAACTCACCAATTAGCCACCAAGGCGTTGATCAAGCACCTTCGTGCCCTGTTTTTTTGGGGTTGGTCGAACATATTGCATGTTCGTTTGGTGTGTTCTCTATGTGGTCATATGCATGCAAACGTTTGTGAAATGGTGATGTTGTAGCAGCGATAAGAAAACCTTGTCATCACGGCGATAGCCGAACTTTGAGATCACGTGAAGACGCTTGGTGATCACGCATATGGTTTAACGCTATACCACCTGCAGCAGTCTCGAAACGTTGTCAAGATACATACGTTCAGTCACCAAGTTATTCGAACAAAAACCACCGCTGCCTTGATTTTAAGCCAAAAACACTAAGCAACCACGAGCTGTAGTTGAGCACCATTCCATCAACGTTGCACCCCACCACGCATACTGCATCAACCTCATTTGGGCTCATATTTACCGCTTTTGCGCCGGCGGGCACTGTAAGGCAAGCACCCCCATTTAGCCGCCACTAAACACCCCAACCCACCGATGTCCATTATTCGACACACCTGCAACACGCAATGACAACGTTGGCAAGTTATAGGGTACAATCAAACACGTCAACCAAAAAGACGCACAAAGCAAAGTGGCTCATGCAAGCGATCGGCCACTTTGTGGCGCTCTTTGCTGTCAAAAGCAGCTGAGAACGTTTGCGTCTGTGCGAGAGAGAAAAAGAGGTTTCGCGCATTTGATGCGCCACGCGAGACCGTCGAAGATGACGCATCAGCACAGAAGGTAGTACAACAAGAGACGGTAGCACCGCTCAAGTCTTACAGAAAGCCCCGCCTCAAAGGCAACAGCCCAACAGGCACAAGCCAACAGCAGGCGTAGGCAAGCAAGACGTGAGACATACCGTGCGACCCGTCACCACTAGCACTAGTCTGCTAGCGGGCAGGCGAAACGAACCGCACCACACGCGGCAACGCCGCCAAAACGTGTTCTTCAGTGGGATATGAGGAATGCGTACAAGGTAGGCCGTCGATCCGCAGCGTGATATGCGGACGATTGCCACATCGTAAGGGAGAGACGATGAGCATACGGTACACGCGTAAACGCACTGACGGGGGTACTACCCCTATTCGGTCCGCAGCAGCCGGCCTCCTCGCCATCTCCATGATGCTCGGCACCGCCCTAACCGGCGCCATCACCGCCCCCTATGCGGCGTATGGTGCAAATTCAGCTAATGATCCCAATCTAGCTGCTGTAGACACGGCTGGTATCTGTACTCCGAGGAACATTCAGCTTGGCGATACCGATTCGGATGTCAACGGTGATGACACCGGCGTGGCCACGTATGTTGGTGGCGACATGTACATCGGCCAGAAGCCGGCCGACACCAATCAGATCACGAACGACAACGGCACGGGCCCAACCGGTTCGTATGCGGCCGAGATGGAAGGCCTGACCTATGTCAACGGCAACTTCCTGCTCCACCCGTTGAAGGGCTTCTTCACCATCGGCAACGCCCAGTTCGGTGGCAAGTTCAATCCCGCAAACGGCCAGTCCGTGCTCGCTGTGAACGGCAAGAGCAGCACGTATTCGCAGGTTGACGGCAATGCGAACGTCCATGCCAAGACGTGGGAGAACGATTTCTCGGGTAAGCGTCAGGGCGCGGGTATCAGCGATGTCGCCGGTACGAGCCCGAAGTCGTTCCATGCCTATATTGCTGGTGCCGAAAGCGATGTGGAGGGCGGCACCGTCAACCCGGACGCATACCGCAACAAGAGTGTGTACCACTACGATTCCACCAAGACCGGTCAGGTCCATTGGAATTCCGATGCGAACGCGTTGAACACGGTCAACGGCATCGACATGACCAAGTACCTCACTGATTCCGTGAAGTCCACGTCCACCGTACTGGCGAACTCCAAGTCGGACAAGGTCACTGTCACCACTACCGGCTTGGAGTCGTTGGCGAATTACAAGCGTTATAAGTACAACTGGGATTCGGGTCAGGCGTCCCGCAGCTATGAGTTCACCGCGAACAGCGGCACCGAGAAGATCATCGAGTTCAAGGGCGACAAGAACGACAAGGGCACCCAGTACTTCACCATCAATGCCGCCGATCTGAGCACGGCGGGCACCGACTACACGGGCGTCTCCTTCAAGTTCACCGACATCAACGCGGCCAGTTCCGTGGTCGTGAACGTGGACGCCTCCAGGAGCAGCGACACGGTCGATTTCACCAATGGTTGGCGTTTCTGGTGGAACGGCACGGAGATCTCCAACGGCTACCGCACCCAAGAAACTACCACCGTAAAGAACGCATACTCTCATGCCTCGCAGAGCATCATGTGGAACTTCTACAACGCCAAGCAGGTCACGATCCGCGGTGGCGTGGCGAATCATGGCACGTGGGTGTCACAGAACGTGAACGGCAGCGGCATCTGGGGCGGCAACAACGAGAAGCCGACCGACATCAGCTCTACCGATGATCCGGCGGCAGCGATGCTGGGCAGCATCATGGTACCGAACGGCAGCTTCGAATCGCATGTGACCACGAACGGCCGCGTGTGGGTCGGCGGCGACCTCTCCATGTACAATCCGGCCAGCGCGCTCGTGAAGAACTCTCAGGGTACGACGGTCATTTTCGGCGCGAACGCGGAGGGCGTGCTTACCGGTTCCACTTCGATCATCGACATGGATCAGGAGCGTCATAACCTGCCGTGGTCAGGTTCCGCCAGTTCCGAATGCTCGGCGATCGGCTGGCAGAAGGTCGATTCCGCCAATCCCGACACTCATCTCAAGGGCTCCACGTGGGGCGTGTACCCCAGTGCGGACGACGCGACCAATGGCACGAACCAGCTGTTGCTCGTCGTGGATAACGGCAACAACGATTCCGACCCGAATGAGGGCGTCATCAAGGTCGGCAGCCTCAACCCGAACGCCACCTATTACATCAAGGAGCTGAAGGCCCCGACCGGTTATGAACTGAGCGGCAAGATCTATACGGTCACCACCAACAGCAAGGGCGACACGGTCAACAAGGTGTCCGGCGTCACAGATGACAGTGTGACCGTCACCGACGGCAAGATCACCAACAAGGTTTCCGGCGCGAGCATCCAGTGGGCCAAGGTCGCCGAAGGGGACACGTCGACCGACACGGTCTCGAAGGGACTTTCCGGTTCCGAATGGACGTTGACCAAGAAGGCCAGCGGCGCCGATACGGACCAGTCGTGGACTGTTCAGGACAACACATACACCGTCACCGGTGTGACCGTGTACAAGGGTGACGCTACGGTCAATTCGCTCACGATGCAGGCCGGCGATACGATTGGTCTGACCGCCAAGGTCACCCCGTCCGGTGCCAGTCAAGCAGTGACGTGGATCTCCAGTGTGCCCACAGTAGCCGACGTGAACGCTTCCGGCGGTGTGATGGCGCTTCAAGCAGGTTCCGCCACGATCAAGGCGTGCGCGGTTTCTGACGTCACCGTGTGCGCGCAGGTGATCGTCACCGTCAAGTCGCCCGCAGTGAGCTCCATTGAGATCCACGATTCGACCGGCGCCACAGTCAAGGCCGACGACACGCTCAACATGAAGACCGGTGGCACGCTGACCCTGACCGCCGTGGTCGACCCGTCCACCGTGAAGGCGGTGTGGTCGTCGTCCGACACGAAGATCGCGACCGTGAACGCGGCATCAGGCATCGTCACCGGCGTGGACACTGGCACCGTGACCATCACCGCAAAGGCGGGCAACAAGACCGCAACCGTGATGGTGCGCGTCACCGATGACCAGAACACGCTCGTCTACATCAAGAAGTCGATCGTGGCCAACTGGGGTGACGCGTGGCTGTACTACGGTCAGCAGGGTTCCGCCGCGGGCACGTGGAAGTTCGTGCACTTGGAGGCCAGCTGCAACAGCGACTACCTGTACGCCGAGGTGCCTCGCCTGAGCGGAAACTACGGGTTCGACCTGCACGACGCTAACAACACGTCCAGCAGCGCGAACTGGTGGCCGGGCGGCACCGGCAAGGACGTGCTGTTCAACGACCGCACCATCATCGTGGTTGATGAGTATCGCGCGGATAACAAGTATTCTGAGACCGCGCCAGATTGCACGTATGCCGCGGAAACGGCTTCCGCGCAATCCGCGGATCAGATTGCTGAATACGAGTCGGTAGACGAGACCGAACTCGTGGCCCAGCCCGCTGCGGATACGGACACATCGGATACTGAAGCCCAGCTTGGGTCGGTGACCGCCGACGGCCGTGCTCTCGCGGAATGCGGCATCGACAAGGAATACCGTTGCGATATCAACGGCAAGGTTGGCGTGTTCCAGATCAACGATCTGACCGACGGCACGTACACGCTGAAAGAGAAGACTGCCCCTGACGGGTACGAGCTCAACGAAACCACATACGAGTTCACCGTCGCAAACGGCAAGGTTGCATGGGCCGACGGCAAGAAGCCGAGCATCCTGACTGACGGCACTGCTGCGATCGTCGATAAGCCGACCGAAGTCGCATGGTCCAAGGTCGACAACGTGCACAACGCGAAGCTGCCCGGGTCGCAGTGGAAGATCACCGGACCTTCGCCCAAGACCGACACGTATTGCGTCGCGGACAACGTGAACGGAACGTCCGCCGCGATCGACGGTTGCGATGGAACGAAGCTGGATGATACGAATACCGAGGCCGGCCAGTTCAAAGTCAAGGGCCTCGCGTTCGGTACGTATACGCTGATCGAAACGAAGGCGCCTGCAGGCTACGAGAAGACGGCCACGGTGTATACGATCACCGTCAGCCAGACTGGTTCGACCATTACGGCCAGCGGCTCGAACGCCACACTGACCGATCTGCCGAACACGTCCACCCCCGTAGATGTGGAGGTGCCGGTCAAGAAGACGGTGACCGGCGGCTCATGGCCGAAGAACAGCGACGGTACGTATACTCCGTTCACATTCAAGATCACGAAGTGGGATGACAGTCAGCCCGGTACGATCCCCGTGCCGAACGGGTGCAACTCGCTGACCGACTGCTCGATCAGCATCGCCCCGGATGCGGATGCGACCGGCGGCGCGCTGAACAACGTAACCGCAAACTTTGGCAAAATCCAATTCCACGAAGGCGCACTTGCAACACAGCCCGGGGCTGATGGCACGTATGCGCAAACTTATGTGTACAAGGTCACCGAGGTTACGGGAACGGATACCGCTTCCGTGGAATACTCTAAGGCCGAGTACAAGGTCGAAATCACTGTCAAGCACAAGAAGGTGAACAGTGCCCTGCAAGGTTTGGAAGTGACCACCAAGATCACTCAAACCAAGACCGATGCGGGCACAAACACCAATACAGATGTAACGAACACCGGTACTTCGTTCACTAACACCATTCGTCAAATCGAACTGCCCGCTACGGGCGGTATGGGCGCGGACGTGCTGGTGAAGTGGGGATTAGTTGTGACATTGATCGCTCTGGCCGGCGTGGCCATTACGGCAAGGAGGTGCAAGCAGCAGTGATCATCCCCAAAAAGAGGGGAGGAGACCCCTAATACTCATAACACGCGCAAAGCGACGTAGCTCCCTCGGTGGAGGGAGCTGTCGAGCGAAGCGAGACTGAGGGAGCGTCACCACTCTGACCGCAACCACCTCGAGCCTCGCAACCACATCCTTTGTTTACCAACATAACTGAATCAAAAAAGAGAAATCCGAAAGGAATGATTATGAAGAAGCTAGCAAAGGCCCTCCTGGGTCTCGTCGCCGCCGTGGCGATGCTCTTCACCGGCCTAGCCACCAGCACCGCCGCGATGGCTGCCGATGGGGATCCGGCTCCGACTACCACCTATAAGATCGAGTTCAAGGATGCTGACGGTAATCCGATCAAGACGTCTGCTCAGCACACGTTTGAAGCGTATCAGGTGTTCTCCGGCAAGTTGAGCACCAAGACGACCACTGGTGATAAGCCGACCACGACGACTACCTTGTCGGATATCGTTTGGGGTGCCGACGTTGATGGTGATGCGATTCTGACCGCTCTGCAGACGAGCACGGAAGCGGCGTTCAAGGTCAAGGCTGGTGCTACGGAGCAGGATCCGAAGACCAACCCGTTCGCTGAGCAGAAGGATGGCAATTATGTGGTGACCACGGCTGCTCAGGTCGCGAAGATTCTCTCCGATAACAACACTGGTACGGACAATGATTTTGCCAAGGCATTCGCTGAAGTTGCTAGCGCGTACACGGAGACGCTGACTGGCGATAAGGCTAATAACCAGGTTTCCACTGGTGCAGAGAAGACGGACAACTCTACGACTCCGGCTACCAAGTACTACACCTACGCTGACATTACTGGTCTGGCTGCTGGCTACTACCTCGTGAAGGATAAGGCCAACTCTCAGGACGATAAGGAGAACGGCTTCACCACTCGTTACATTCTCCAGGTTGTTCAGAATGTGAAGGTCTCCCCGAAGGGTGATGTGCCGTCCGTCGAGAAGAAGGTCAAGGACGCTAACGATTCCACTGACACGGATCAGACCACTAACAACTGGCAGGATTCCGCTGATCACGATGGTAACGATGACATCAGCTACCGTCTGTACGGCACCATGCCAAGCAACCTTGCCGATTACGAGACCTACACCTACAAGTTCACTGATACCATGTCCAAGGCCCTCAGCTTGAAGAACACGGCTGCAGATGGCCAAGCTGCAAAGTATGAGCTTCACGTGTACGCGGTGAACGACAAGAACTTCGACTCTTCAAAGGAGCTTTCTACTGTTGCTGCCGCTAACAAGGCTGAAGTTAAGGCAGTTGCCAGCACCGAGAATGACACGGATGAGTTTGCTAAGGGTTACACGCTGACTTACGCTGATGTCGCTGCCGGTACCACTGGTACTTACGAGAATGGTCATGTTCTGACGGTCAACTTCACCGATGTCAAGAAGATCACAAAGGAAGATGGTACGGCGATCTCGGTGACCAAGGACACGAAGTTCGTGGTCGAGTACACCGCGGTTCTGGATAAAGACAAGGCTGTGATTGGTGCTGGTGGTAACCCGAACAAGGTTGACCTGACGTACTCTAACAACCCGAACCAGGGTGGCGATGGCAAGACTGGTAAGACCCCTGAAGACAAGGTCATCGTCTTCACCTACCAGCTCGACATCAACAAGGTCACCATGGGCGAGGATAAGACTCTCGTGCCGCTTGAGGGTGCAACATTCAAGCTGTACAAGGCTACCAAGGTCGAGACCGGTCAGGATGGCAACAAGACCTACACGTGGGATAGCGGTACCGAAGTCAAAACCGAGGCGACCAAAGTCGAAGAGACGGATTCGAATACTGGTCAGACGAAGAAGGTTACAAAGTACATTTCCAACTTCAAGGCCGTGGACGATGGCGTGTACAAGCTCGAGGAGTCGGTGACTCCTGAAGGCTTCAACAAGATGAAGGATATTATCTTCACTATCACTGCTACTCACGATACGAACAGCCAGGATCCGAAGCTGAGGAAGATCGATATTACCGGTCTGACTGGTGCTAAGGGCGATACCAATTCGGGTATCATCTCCGCTGACATCGAGAACGTCCCTGGTTCCCAGCTCCCGTCCACTGGTGGTATGGGTACTGTGATCCTCTACATCGCCGGCGTCGTGTGCGTGGCTGCGGCTGGCCTGTGGTTCGGCCTGCGTCGTCGTACCGCTCGTCACTAATAACTCGTGACTGTGGGATTCGTCCGTTGTCCGAGTCCCACAGTCACCCCCTATAACTTCATAATGTGGGTGTGGCCTATCTAGGCCCCTCCACCGAGGGGGCTGAGGATAGGTTTGCCCACATAAATCAAATTCTCCCTCTTTGTAAGGGGATCTGAACAACATCAGAAGTCCGGATGAGGCGAGAGCAGGTTCTCTCTCCTTCCCTACCTCGTCTCTCCGTCACTTCATTACCCAACACGATGAAAGGTGGTGTGCAATGGTTACTCAACAATCGCCGAATGAGACGAGTCCGAATCAACCGCATGCTCGCCATCGTGATCCGCTATCGTGGTTTCCCACAGCGATTGTGGTTTCATGTGTGGGCTTTGCGATTGTCATTTTTTATGCGTTAAATCAAGCGTTCTCGTGGAATATTCCAGGAGACAGTTTTTTCACGCCAATAGGCCTTGTGCTATCTGTCACCTGTGCGATTCCATTTCTTTTCGAGAAAGATATTGCTCAAACTGCACGCATACTTTTTATTGTGTTTATAGTACCGTTTGTTATCTTTGGAGCCTTTCTCTTTATTGATGCCCCAAATAGTAACAATAAAGAACAGTTCAAAGGCTTAGGCTTGTTCTGTTTTATTCAAGCGCTTATATATATTGCTGACTATTGTGTGATCAGAAGTTCAATAAAGAGAAACGTCACCATTGATATTCACAGCATGATTCTGTATCCCGTTCTTGTATGTCTTGCAGTGATGGTTATGAACTTCCCGGGCAATTTTGGCCTAGCTTCTTTTATTGGGTCATCGTTTCTCGGGTTTATGACGTTTACACAACTTAAAGATCTCTGGTCAGTTCTTGTAAAAGTGTTGACAGCGCCGGAGCCTGAACACACTCCTCAGCAAACTAATGCTGATAGTTCTGTAAAGCAAGAAGAGGCAGGCAATGAGTGATGAGAATTACGTATTGCCTGTGAAGAACTTCAATATTTTTATCCAAATCACCTATCCAGATCACATCAAGGAAGTCATATGAAATACGCAAATAAGGGCCGCGGGGCCACTGGCGTGAACGCGTTTACAGCACGCCGGGCGCAATGTCTCCTTGCGGCGATCTGCGCGCTGTTTGTCACCATTGCAGCGTTCCTGGTCGCACCGCTCACGCCGGTTGCGAACGCGGATCCACTGCAAGAAACCGGTAGCATCACCGTCAACTATGTGGATAACGGTACTGCTATCTCTGGCGCGAACGCGAAACTCTATCATGTAGCTGACTGGACGAGCGACTCCAAGGGGTTTACTGGGCTCGAACAGTATGATGATGCTTCAGTCAGCTGGGATCTGATTGGCAAAGACTCTGACGCATACCGTCAGACGGCGGTAACGCTTACTAACTATATTGCCTCCAAGAGCCTTGACCCTGATCAATCGTTAACCACCAAAGCTGACGGAACGGCAGTATTCTCTGAGCTGCCTCGCGGCCTTTACTTGGTTGTTATCGATCCGGTCAAAGTCGGCGACCTCAGCTGTAAGACGTCATCCACGCTCGCCTTCCTGCCCGTCAAAGCAGACGACGGCAAGCTAACCATGAATCTCACGCTCAACCCGAAGACCGACTGCACTACGCCGCCAACACCGCCTTCGCCTCCGGAAGAGAAAACCGTGGAGCGTACTGTGCGCAAGGTGTGGAACGATGACAACGATTCCGCAAAGAAGCGCCCGACGAAGATCACTGTGGCGTTGCTGCGCGATGGCGAAACGTACGACACGGTTGAGCTCAATGAAGCCAACAATTGGAAGCACACGTGGACCGGCTTGGCTGAAGACCACGAGTGGAGCGTCACTGAGGTAAGCGTGCCGGACGGGTACACTACGCTGACCGACCCTGAAGGCGTGGAGTTCATTATCACGAACACGTACACGCCACCGGAAACTCCGCCGAACACGCCTCCAGAAACCCCACCAACTGAAACCCCGCCAAACAAGCCGCCGGAAGAATTGAAGAAAACCGGTGCAAACGTAACCACCTTGTCCGCCTCCGCTGTGGGCATTGCAGGTGTGGGCTTGGTGCTACTCGGTGCAGTACGCCGCAAGCATAGGAAGGACGCACAGCAGGGGAGTGAGGAGTAGGGTTTAGGCTTATAACCCTAGGAATTATCCCCTAGTTTAAGGTGCACCTAATCTAAGCCCCCTCGGCTAGGCCGAGCCGTAAAAGAAACAGCCCAGTGGGCTGTTTCTAGGCGAGGGGCGAGCGACAGCGAGCCAGCATAGCTCGCGAAGCGAGTCCTTTGTCGCAGACGCTCCCCCACCCGGCTTCGCCGGGAGCCCCCTCAGCCGAGGGGGCCAAGGCTAGCCGCACCCGTGCTTGTGATTACGTAAGGAGGTTGCGTCATGGATGATGATGTTGAGCAGTTGAATGAACTGTTTGATGAGTCTGGCGATGGCGAATCCTCCGATACGCCCAGCGGTAGCGCACGCTCCGCGTCACAAGGCGAATCATCAGCGCAATCGCCAACGTCGTCATCGTCACAAAAGTCGTCCAAACAAGCACCGGCAAAGAAGCCGGCGTCTGTTATGGACATTATTTCGCGTATTATCTCCGCGTTTTTTGCGATCGTACTGGTCGCGGGGCTCGGTCTTATCGCATACCCCACCGTCTCAGACTGGTGGAATCGTATGCACCAGTCGCGCGCAGTTGCCACCTACGTGGAAAAAACCAAAGACCTCTCCGGCGAGCAACGCAAAGCCATGCTCAAAGCCGCCCGCGAATACAACGCGCAACTCACCAGCCAAGCCGACCGGTGGCGCCCAACCGAAGAGCAGAAAAAACAGTACGAGTCCATTCTCGACGTATCCGGCACCGGCATCATGGGCTACGTGTCGATTCCAAAGCTCAAAGTGCAGCTGCCCATCTACCACGGCACCGACGAAGGCGTGCTACAAATCGCCATCGGACACCTCGAAGGCACATCCTTGCCCGTCGGCGGAAAAACCACGCACGCAGCCATCTCCGGGCACACAGGACTCCCCAGCGCCAAACTCCTCACCGGACTTGACACGCTCGTCAAAGGCGACACATTCGCCTTCCACGTACTCGGCGAAACCTACACGTACCAAGTCGACCAAATCAGCGTCGTGCTCCCCAGCGACCTGAGCAAACTCAACATTGAAGACGGCAAAGACTACGCAACCGTCATCACCTGCACCCCATACGGCGTCAACACACACCGCCTCCTCGTGCGCGGCCACCGCATCCCCAACCCCAAGACGCCCGACACCACCGACTACGAAGAGCCACTACGCGTAACACTAATTGTGATGATTTGCGTGGCCGCAGCCGTACTCGCCATTGCCGTGATGCTCATCGTGCACGCCATACGCCGCCGCCCGCGCGGTTCGCACGTGAATGGGTAGATCAACTCTTGTAGTTTCGTATACGAAATGTTCCCGCTGCCACCCACAAGTTATTTGGCTTTACTCATGGACAGCGATGCAAAACGTTGGAATTCCGTTTTTGCAAAAATATCTCTGCGCCGTGGGCTAATCCTCGTGTCATGGGCTCAGAGCGCGTTAGCGGAGATCAATTTACAGGCAGTGTGACATGTACAGCGGTAAAAAGCGCCGGTTTCCTTCGCTCGAAGCTGGTTTAGGATGCAGAACATATTCTGTTCCAATTCGGCTTGAGAACTTCACACTGAATTTGTCGAGTGAAACAGTTGAATATCGTTTGCCGGATTTAACTTCAATTGGGCTGATTCGCGGTTTCATAGCAGCATCCGGATATGGGCGCACAATAAGAAAGTCGATTTCCATGCGTTCTTCGCGGATAGCAGATGACTTGGAATAAAAATACAGGTCATGCCCTGATGCTGTGAGCTGCTGGGCAACGGCATTCTCCGCTAACATGCCTTCATTAACACCATCTGCGCCGAGTAACACTTGACGGTACACGTCAGGCATAGTAGATGATCCACTTGCTGAAAATGCCATAGTGGACAGTAGCCCAGTATCAGCCATGTAGCATTTCACAGTAGACTCATCGGCGCTAAGTGCCAATCCCAGCGAGGGATCTTCGGCTAGCACGCATAAATTGACTGTCGCTGCCTCGCGTAGCCATGCGAACGCTGTCATGAAATCACGCGATCTGGAACCGTTTTCAACTTGCGTGTATACCAAACGTTTCTCATGTTTTGACAATTGGCCAGGGATAGCGTCAAATACGGCACGAATTCGTTTAGCAGCTAGATCGCCGTATTTTTCAATATCCTCCCGGTATAGCTTGAGCACCATACGCTTAGCACGATCCGCAGCCGCCATATCACGAGATGATTCGTAAGCGGCGACAGCCTGCGGCATACCGCCAACCAACATGTATTCGCGCCACAGGCGGCTGGCTTTTCGATGAAGTGCATCTGGTAATGCTGTATTCGAGTCAAAAGCACGTCGAATCATCGTAGCGAGCGCGTTTTCTCCCATTGCCCACAAAAACTCCTCGAAATCCATAGGTCCCATAGTCATGGATTCCTCTTCGGAGGGAATGAGAATGTTTTTCACGTTAGCGTTGATTGAAATAAGCGAACCCGTTTCAATGTAATCAAAACGACCGTCGGCTACGAGATGTTTGATGAACTCGCGAGCGGGCGGGAAAAGCTGCACCTCGTCAAAAATAATAAGAGTCTTTCGACGAATGAGATTGACGCCGAATGTTGCGCTCAGGTATAGGAAAAAACCATCGAGGTCGTTGCGCATATCAAGAAACGTTTGCTTGAACTCGCTGGTAACGCGAGTGAAGTCGACAAGCACGTAAGAGTCATACTCATTGCGAGCAAATTCAAGAGCGGTAGTGGACTTGCCAACACGACGCGCTCCCTCGATGAGCATTGCGGTGTGACCGTTGCTTTCGTGCTTCCATTCTTGTAAGTGGCTGTATGCCTTTCTTTGGAACATGTTGACTCCCTAGGTTGCACGTTTTTGAGGGTTTGTAGGGTGCTCAAATTGCACGTTTCTAAGGGTTAAGTATACTACAGAATTGCACGTTTTTAAGGGTATAGAAGGTGCTGAGATTGCACGTTTTTAAGGGTTAACGCATGTTGTATGCGGTGTTACGCGCGGCCAGGCCATCGTGAAATCGTTTGAAGAACGCCAGTTCAAAGCGTGGAATGCGTGTGGATGCGTGTAAGGGGTGCGGTTTGCCGCGCGGGTGAGTACGATGGTACCCAGTGCCGCCGTACTCACGCGGCAGAAAAATCGAGATAGCGAGGATGAACGATCATGCCTAGGATGTTCGGAACCGATGGTGTTCGAGGATTGGCAAACAGGGATCTGACCGCGCGACTGGCGTTGGATTTGGGCGACGCCGCAGTGCGCGTGCTGGGCGATTCCGGTACCAAAGACAATCAGCCTGAAGGTCGCCGCCGCGCACTGGTCGGCCGCGATACGCGCGTTTCCGGCGACTTCCTTGCCGCAGCCCTCTCCGCTGGCATGAGCGCCGGCGGTTTCGACGTCATCGACGCCGGCATCATCCCCACCCCGGGTATCGCATACCTGACGAGCGTGCTCAACGTGGAAATGGGCGCGGTCATCTCCGCATCGCACAACCCGATGCCTGACAACGGTATCAAGTTCTTCGCGCGCGGCGGCTTCAAGCTGCCCGACGGCAAGGAAGACGAGATCGAAGCTGTACTCGGCAAGGATTGGGACCGCCCCACGGGCGCTGGAGTCGGCCGAATCAGCCACGATTCCGTAACCGCCACCAACATGTACATTGACCACTTGGTCTCCACCATCGCGCCGCTGAATCCAGACAAGACGCAGCCGAAGCCGTTGCGCGGACTGAAAATCGTCGCCGACTGTGCAAACGGTGCCACTTCCGTGGTCGCTCCGGAAGCACTGCGCCGCGCAGGTGCAGACGTTATCGTCATCAACGCGTCGCCGGACGGCTACAACATCAACAAGCACGCCGGCTCCACGCACCCCGAGCAGCTGCAGGCCATGGTGAAGGCCACCGACGCAGTGATGGGTGTCGCGTTCGACGGTGACGCCGACCGCTGCCTCGCTGTAGACGAAGACGGCAACATGGTCAACGGCGATCAGATCATGGGCATTCTCGCGCGCGCCAAGAAGGAAGCCGGCAAGCTCGCCGACAACACGCTCGTCGTCACCGTGATGAGCAACCTTGGTTTGAAGCTCGCGCTGAAAGACATGGGCATCAAGACCGTGCAAACCGCGGTCGGCGATCGCTACGTGCTGGAAGAAATGCTGCGCGGCGGCTACGTGCTCGGCGGCGAACAGTCCGGCCACGTGATCAACCGCGAATTCGCCACCACCGGTGACGGTACGCTCACCGCGCTCACCCTGTGCAACGAGGTCGTGCGCTCCGGTCGCAGCTTGAAGGAGCTCGCCGCTGACTTCCCGCAGCTGCCGCAAACGCTGGTCAACGTGCCGAATGTGGATAAGGCTGCTGCGACGACGAACGCTAAAGTGCAGGCGGCGGTTGAGCGCGAAGAGAAGCTGCTTGGCGATACTGGCCGCGTGCTGCTGCGCCCGTCTGGCACTGAGCCGCTCGTGCGCGTGATGGCTGAGGCTGCGACTCAGGAGCAGGCTGACGAGGTGTGCGATCGACTGGCTAAGGTGGTTGCGCAGGAGTTGGCGCTGTAAGCTGCTTTGAGCGCTGGCTGGTGCTGGGTTTGCGGGCTGGGGTTGGCTGGAGTTGGCTGGTTGCTGGCTGGGGTTGGCTGGTGTTGGCTGGCTGCGAACTTCGAAAGTGTGCATAACCGGGCTATTGAGCGCCGTTAGGGGGTATGCGAATGGTCCGTTTATGCACACTTTCGTGTTTGATGGTGTTAGATGTGACTTGGCGGCTCGGGTAATTCGGCTGACCTGAATGATTGGTAAGGACTCGTAATGTTTGGAAAGAACGCGAAGGTTGATCTCGAACTTAACCGTGAGGTCGAGCGACTCATCAAAACCGGCGGCAAAGAGCATATTCTGCCGATTGTGCAGGCTGGCGAGCCGGTACTGCGGCAGCAGACCGTGCAGTATAACGGCCAGTTGAGCCGCAAAACGCTCGATAAGCTCATTGACACGATGCATACGACGATGCTTGAAGCACCTGGTGTGGGGCTTGCCGCCACGCAGATTGGGCTGGGCCTTGCGCTTGCCGTGGTGGAAGATCACGTGCGTGATGATGAGGATGATCCGCGTGAAATCGCTGAGTTTCCGTTCCATGTGATTATTAATCCGAGCTATGAGCCGGTGGGGGAGAAGACGCGTAGCTTCTTCGAGGGGTGCTTGAGCTTTGACGGCTACCAGGCAGTGCGCCGCCGTTGGCTGGATATTGTTGCTCGTTGGCAGGATGAAAACGGTGAGCAGCATGAAGAACGTTTGCATGGTTGGCCGGCGCGCATCTTCCAGCATGAAACTGATCATTTGAGCGGCGAACTGTACATTGATCAGGCTGAAATCCGCTCTTTGACCACCAACGAAAACCTCGAAGACTACTGGTGCGACGACCCCGTCCCCACCGACGCCGCC
>NZ_QXGL01000013.1 GCF_003951095.1 Bifidobacterium goeldii | reverse complement strand
GGAATCGCACTTTCACTTTGTGCATTTCCTTACATTACATCCGTGGTTTGATCGCACGTATAGTCCGCAGCTTACGTATAACACGCTGCTTTGCGTTTTGCGGGGCGGTGGGAGGTGGGACATGCAACGCTGGACACACTCAAGGCCGTTCGGCCAAGCCTACGGTCCAGCATTGCATGTCCCACCTCCCACCTCATGTGCACGAACTTGTCATGCTAAATCCGGTTTAACGAGGCTGCGGCTGGCATGTGCGTTGTCCGACCGTAAAGACTCGGCCAGAGCGGCCCGGAGCGTGTCGGACAATGCACATGCCAGCCGCAGCCGGCCTTAACACTGACACCAGCACCAAACGTTAGTGAATATCATCGGGGATGTCGATGTCGGATTTTTGTACTTCTTCGACGTTCACGTCTTTGAAGGTCACAATGCGCACGTTTTTCACAAAACGCGATGAGCGGTACACATCCCACACCCACGCGTCGGTAAGCTGCACGTCAAAATACACGTCTTGACCGGCAGAACGCACGTTGAAATCAACTTTGTTCGCCAAGTAGAAGCGTCGTTCGGTTTCTACCACGTAGGTGAACAGTTTGATAACGTCGCGATATTCCTTGTATAGCGCCAGTTCAGCGTCGGTTTCGTAATTGTCGAGATCCTCGGCACTCATAAATCACTCCTCCACGCTACGTTTGCGCCCACGTCCAAGGGTACGCCACCATGCTTCCTTCGATGTTTTGCGTTCACCCTGCCCGTATGGCCAGTTGCTTTCTTCTTCACTGCTAGCGTCGGGAGCGACGGCCGTGTTGTGGCGCGTTTCTTCAACGGTTGTGCTGGTATCGGCGGTATCTGCTGATGTGGTTTCGCGCGCGTTGTCGGCGTCATCACGATTGTTTTCAGCATCGGTTGGTGCAGCGTCGTCCACGCGCACGCCTGTCTGCGTGCTAACAGTGTTTTTCTGAATGGCGATCGAATGTTCGCGAGCGCTGAGGGCTTCTTGCACGCCGGGATTGTCTTCGATCAGGTGCATGCCGAACGCGTCGAGCGAGCGGATTGGATCGTATTCGTCGACGAGCGTATCCATGACGATGAGATCTTGGTACTTGTTGTTTTCTGCATCCCAGAGGGCGTCGCGCGAGGTGCCGGATGGTTCGAAGCCGAGCGAACGGTAGACGGAGCGCGAGCGCGTGTTTTGTTCGGGGACTGCTACCCAAATGCGGTGCATGCCGAGGCCGACTGGCTCGGGCGCAAAACCGTATGTCATGACTCGGGGCATGAGGTCGCGCGAGTAGCCGCGACCGCGGTAGTCACGTCCGAGCACGATTTGGATGCGTGCGGAGCGGGACCAGCCGTCGATGTCGATAAGGAAGATCATGCCGATAACGTTGGCAGTGGATGCAGCGTCGGTTTGGCCGTCTTCGTCGTGGTCAGCGTCGGTGAGTACTGCCCATGCGATTGTGCGGCGGGATTCGGGGTCGCCTACGCCGGATTCGTCGGGTGTTTGCCCGTGTGACCATGCGACGGATCGGCGGACCCAGGTGTGCACTACGGCGCGTTCAGCTTGCGCGTCTTTACCGGTGATTCTGGAGGCGCCATAATACGCGTCCAGTTCATCCATGCGGGGCAAATCGTCTACGGTAGCCGGGCGCAAATGTACCATTTCGCCTTTGATTGGCGGAATGACGATCCGCGGCGGCAATTCACGTGTGACTTCCTGACCCAACGGCGTTTCGGCGGTTTCAGACATCGTTTTTCCCTCAAATACGCTGACACAAGTCGGTACAGAAGATATCCTACCCGCCTGACCGTTCGCTGAGAAGAAACCGAGAGGGGGTGTTCACCGACTGTATGCAAGATACTGCAAGATATCGGCATAAAAAATGCTCCCTTCGGCGTATTGATTCGCCGAGGGGAGCATTGATCGGATGTGCTGATGTTACTTGATCTTGCTCATCACGATCTTGGTGACAGCCTTCGCGTCGGCCTGGCCGCGCGTGGCCTTCATCACAGCGCCGATGATAACGCCCATCGGCTTCATGTTGCCGCTCTTGAGCTTTTCAACAACGTCCGGGTTGGCTTCGAATGCTGCGTCGACGGCTGCTTCGATAGCGCCCGTGTCTTCAACAATCTTGTAGCCGTGCTTGGCAACGACCTCGTCCGGGGTGCCTTCGCCAGCGAGCACGCCGGCAACGGTCTGCTTGGCGAGCTTGTCGTTGAGCTTGCCGTCAGCGATGAGCTTCTCAACTTCAGCCACGTCGGCCGGGGTGACGGGCAGCTCTTCAAGCGAGACGCCCTTGTTGTTGGCTTCACGGGACAGTTCGCCCAGCCACCACTTGCGGGCACCGGCGGCGGAAGCGCCAGCCTTGACGGTGTCTTCGATCAGGTCGAGTGCGTCAGCGTTGAGAATGTCACGCATCTGCAGGTCACTCAGGCCCCACTCGGCCTTCAAGCGGTTGCGGCGTTCGCGCGGCATTTCCGGCATTTGTGCTTCGATCTCAGCGATGTGCTCTTTGGTGATGTGCAGCATCACGAGGTCCGGATCCGGGAAGTAGCGGTAATCGTCCGCATCGGACTTGACGCGGCCGCCAGCGGTGGTCTGCGTAGCCTCATCCCAGTGGCGGGTCTCCTGCAGGATCTCCTTGCCTTCATCGAGGCGAGCAGCCTGACGGCGAATCTCGTACTGGATGGTCTTTTCGATACCGCGGAACGAGTTCACGTTCTTGGTTTCCGAACGCGTGCCGTACGGGGCATCGGCGGACGGGCGCAGCGAGACGTTCACGTCGGCGCGCATGTTGCCCTGCTCCATGCGAGCGTGAGAAATGCCCAGCGCGCGCACGATGTCGCGGATAGCGCGCATGTAGGCGCCTGCGATTTCCGGAGCGCGATCGCCAGCACCTTCGATTGGCTTGGTGACGATCTCGATCAGCGGCACGCCTGCACGGTTGTAGTCAACCAGCGAGTGGTCTGCGCCTTCGATACGGCCGTCAGCGCCACCAACGTGCGTGTTCTTGCCAGCGTCGTCCTCAATGTGCGCGCGTTCGATCGGCACGCGGAATACGGTGCCGTCTTCGAGCTCAACGTCGAGGTAGCCGTTGCCGTTGGTCGGCTTGTCATACTGCGAGATCTGATAGTCGCGCGGCATGTCCGGATAGAAGTAGTTCTTACGAGCGAACTGGCTCCACTCGGCGATTTCGCAGTGCAGGGCGAGGCCCAGCTTGATTGCGTAATCAACGGCAGTCTTGTTGACGACCGGCAGGCTGCCTGGCAGGCCAAGGCTCACCGGGGTCAGCTGCGTGTTCGGCTCGCCACCGAAGTGAACTTCGGCCGGGCAGAACAGCTTCGTCTTCGTGCACAGCTCAACGTGCGTTTCCAGACCGAACACCACATCGTACTTCTTGGTGGCATCGGCGTACTTCATCAGTTTTTCAGCCATAGTGCTTGTTCTCTTTCTTCCGATGCCTTACTCGGCGGCGTTCAGCCACGGGGTGTTCATGGACTGCCAGATCGGGCCGCCCCAATCTTCTTCGAGCGCGGCTTCGAGCGCGGCAGCCGGCTTGTACATGACTTCGTCGCGCTGCTGCGGGGCGATGAACTGGAAGCCGACTGGCAGACCGTCGTCGGACAGGCCAGCCGGAATCGACATGGCCGGCACGCCGGCGAGGTTGGCCGGGATGGTCGCAATATCGTTCATGTACATGGCCAGCGGGTCGTCCATCTTCTCGCCGAACTTGAACGCGGTGGACGGGCTGGTCGGAGAGACGAGCACGTCGGCCTTTTCGAACGCGTTCTTGAAGTCTTGGATGATGAGCGTGCGCACCTTCTGCGCAGAGCCGTACCAAGCATCGTAATAACCAGCGGACAGCGCGTAAGTGCCGAGGATAATACGGCGCTTCACCTCGTCACCGAAGCCAGCTTCACGTGTGTAGGCCATCATGTTGGCGGCAGTCTGCGGCACGCCAGCCGGCGGCATGACGCGCAGGCCGTAACGCATACCATCGTAACGAGCCAGGTTGGAGCTGACCTCGGACGGCATGATGATGTAGTACGCGCCGAGCGAGTACTCGAAGTGCGGGCAGGAGACCTCAACGACTTCAGCACCCATTTCTTCGAGCTTCTTGACAGCCTCGTCGAAGCGAGCCTGAACGCCCGGCTGGAAGCCTTCGCCGCCGAGTTCCTTGACCAGGCCGACCTTCATGCCCTTCAGGTCGCGCTTAGCGCCTTCGCGAGCGGCGGCGACCATCGGACGCGGGCCTTCTGGAATCGACGTGGAATCGCGGCGATCGTGACCGCCGATCACTTCCTGCAGCAGTGCAGAATCAAGCACGGTACGCGTAACCGGGCCGATCTGATCGAGCGAGGAAGCCATAGCAATTGCACCAAAACGAGAGACGCCACCGTAGGTCGGCTTGACGCCAACGGTACCGGTCAGAGCGCCCGGCTGGCGGATGGAGCCACCGGTATCAGTACCGAGGGCGAGCGGTGCTTCGAATGCAGCGACTGCGGAAGCGGAACCGCCACCGGAACCGCCCGGCACGCGCTCAGTATCCCACGGGTTGTGGGTGGTCTGGTAGGCGGAGTGCTCGGTGGAGGAGCCCTGTGCGAACTCGTCAAGGTTGGTCTTGCCGAGGATCGGCATGCCAGCAGCCTTAAGCTTCTCAATAACGGTAGCGTCGTACGGCGGCACCCAGCCTTCAAGAATCTTGGAAGCGGCGGTCGTTTCGATGCCCTTGGTGACGATCATGTCCTTGATGGCGATCGGCACGCCAGCCAGTTCAGGCAGCTGCGCCTTTTCGTCGGCGGACTTGGCGTCAAAAGCATCGGCCTGCTCGCGAGCTACATCGCCGGAAACCTTCAGGAAAGCCTTGATAGACGGCTCAGCAGCCTCGATGACTTCGAGGTGTGCGTCAACCAGCTCGCGGCTGGACACTTCGCCGGACTTGACCTTGGCGGCCATTTCAGCGGCGGACAGCTTAACGATTTCGTTAGTCATTGGGCTCACTCCTCGCTTCCCAGAATGCGCGGCGCGACAAACATGCCAGCCTCAGTCTTCGGACCGCCAGCGAGCGCTTCGGCCTGCGTGAGCGGGGTTTCCGGCACGTCGGGGCGCAGGTACGCTTCGAGCGGGATTGGGTTGGCGGTGGGCTTAACATCGTCGGATGCGACTTCCTGCACCTTGTTGATGGAGTCGGCGATGACGTTCAGTTCGCCCTGCAGACGGGTGATTTCCTCATCGGTGAGCGCGATTCGGGCAAGATCGCCCAAATGCTCAATTTCTTCGCGTGTGAATGTAGGCATGCGCCCTACTATACGAGCGGTTTGTGACACGCGGGGGTAGGCGGCCCGAGGTGCGGGCACCCTGTATGACGAAAATGGGGAGACACTGAAATCAGTGTCTCCCCTCGGGAGTTGGTAGCGACTTGTAGTTACGCAGTATCTCTTTCAGTAACTACTGTGCTCATGCGGCGTTGAAGCCAATGCCTTCGCCATTCCACCACGGTAGGATGCGCAGCAGCGTGTACTCCAGCACACTTGTGGTGAACATGTGGTCGCCGTTGCTGGTGTTGTACAGGCGGTACACCTTGGTTTGTGCGCCTTCTGGTACGCGGAATGCCACGCCTTCATCCGCCCAGCCAAGGGCTTTGAGCGCGTTGTATTCAGCCTTGCTGGTGGTGAACATGTGCTTGCCATTGGTGCCAGCACCATACAGGCGGTAGACGGGTGTGCCGTCGTCGCTCATCGTGAATGCGGTGCCTTCGTCATCCCAACCGAGCTTGAGCAACGCTTTGCGTTCAGCTTTGTTGGCGGTGTAGAAATGTTCGCCGCTCGCCGGTGAATACAAGCGATACACGGTCGTGGCGGAGGCTTGTACGGTTACGTCAACGGTGGCGGTTAGTGAAGCATCAAGTTTGGATGTGATGACGACGGTTACCGTGCCGGTTTTGCTTGAATCAAAGCCGGTGATGACGTACTGATCTTCCGCGAGCGTCATCGACGTGCCGTCAGCATTGTACTGACGAACCACCATGCCAGTAGCGTCGAACTGTTCGCCGATCTTGTACTCGGTTTTGCCGGGTTTCACTGCGATTTCAAGGCGCGCAGTGTAGGTCGGCGTAGTAGTGGAACCTTCGGTGATTACCGTACCGTTGGAGTTGAGCGTTTTGCCCGGTACCACGTACTGTTCAGCGTCCTTGTTGGCAGTGCCGTCAGTGTTTTGGAAGGTGCCGCCAGTGATGAACTCAGCAAACGCATGATCGTCAGTAAACTGTGCGAACGTGCCCTTGTACGTGCCACCGGTAACAGTCAACGAGTTTTCGCCAGAACCAGCCGAACCGGTTTTGTTACCAGTCCAAATCACTGCCGCCTTCTCACCCGGCAAATATGCGCCGCCGTTGAGCGTCACATTGGTTGTCGTATTGCGATAAGGCAGGGAAATCACCTTGGTGGTTGGGCCCGTTCCTTGCAACGTGCCGCCGTTAATCGTGATATCCGCATCGCTGGATGCGTACATCACTGCATCGAAGTTCAGCGTGCTGAAATCATGCGTGTCATCGCTCAAGCCTGCTTGCAGCGTGCCACTATTCACCGTAATGCTGATTTTCGGAGTGCCGGTAGTGTTGTTCAGCGCGAGCGCTGGGTAGCCGCTGGTAATAGTGGGGCCTTCAGCTGAGCCTTGCGCGCCAATAGTGACTGAAGCGCCATTGGACGCATATACGCCGTAGAGCGCGCGGCCGCTATCGGGATCGACAGTATCTGCGGTGACCGTGCCAGCATTGAATTGCAAGGATGCTGCAGCTCCAGACACGTTGATCATCGACTTGCCGCTGGGGTAGCGCATCTCATCGGTGGTTGCTGTGCTGGTAAACACACCATCGTTGATGATGGTGGCGCCGTACGTGCTGACTACTTGTGCGCCCTTGGTTTCGAAAGAGCCACTGTTGATCGTGAGACTGCCGCCTTCTTCGACGCTGAACATCGTTTTCGGATCGTTCTTCGCAGTCGGTACGACAGTGTTACGGAAGCTTGGCACACCGCTTTCTTCACGATCTAAGCCATCTACTGTCAGCGAAGCACCGTTAGCAACGGTGATCTTGTAGCCGGCAGTATCAACAGTGAGCGATGCGGTGCGGAACGTGAGCGTAATATCGCTCGCGATCGCAATATCAGCGTCCAAGGTCACATTGCCGAGCACGCGCACGGTTTCGCTACTGTGCGCAGCCTCAACTGCTTCCTTCAGCGTCTTGTAGTAGCTGAAGCTGCCATCAGCGTGGGCGACACCGGTAGGCAAAGTGCCGTTAGTGTATGACAATCCTTGATTGTTATTGATGTCAACAGAACCGCTCAACGCGTTGCTATTGGCTACATACAGGCCATATTTGGCGCTGCTGGTGTTGTTTTCGATAGTGACATTGCGGTTTGGCGCAATCTTGTCGCCGGAGGTCAAACCAACGCCCACTGTGCCAGCAAACGTGTTGCCAGTGGCAGTCACCGTATCAACATTGCGCAGCCACGCACCGTAGACAGCCGCACCATTGCCACTATCTGTGGTGTTGCCTTCGATGGTCAGATTCTTGACACCGTAATTGTCATCGCCAGTGTTGGTGGTCCAGCCCATCACGAAGAAATACGTGCCGCTGCCCTTTTCAGGAGAAACCAGCTGGTTGCCCTTGATCAGTACGCCATCGGCGCTTGCAACGCCACCGAAGCCGATGCACTGTGTGCTGCCAGTGGTTACCGGCATCTTAAACGTGTTGCCTTCGATGGTGAGGTTCGTCGGGCTGTTCTGCACGTACAGCGCGCACCATGTGGACGCGCTGGTGATATTGAACGTGCTGTTGGAAATAACTGTGCCCGTGTTGGTGCCGTACACCTGCACTTGCGTGCCACTGGTTCCGATGAATACCAGATTGTCCAATGTGAGATTGGTGTTCGTGCCGTTGATATTGATTGCGGCGACGCTGTGACCGTTGCCGTTGATGGTGAGCCCTGTTTTGCCGGAAATACCTACTGTTTCAGTAGTGTCGGCGGTCAGTTCGATCACCGTGTTTTCGCCGGCAGCGGCGATAGCTTCTTTCAGCGTGGCGTATGTCTGATCGCCAATGGCTGCGACGCCTGTGGCTTGTGTATCAGGTGTTGTTAAAGTGCCAGAATCGCTGGCATTGTTGGTGTTGTCAGTATTCGTATTGTCGGCAATGTTCGCATTGAGTGAGTTGGTTGCCGGCTGAACATCCGTGCTCGCGGATGTGGTGTTGCCGTCGATGGTGACGGCGGAAGCGTATGCTGGCGGAACTGCCAGCATCATTGACGTGGTCATTGCCACGCCAGCAAGGGCGCCAATAGGCCCCCGAAATGTTCGAAGTGACAAGGTCATCGCTGTCTCCTAACTACCTCGCAGTGCAACCTTTCGCCGCTCACCAATACAAACTGTGGGCAGCGCGCGGAACGCACACTTCGGTTGTACGTTCCGACTAGTCACTCCAATGTACAGAAATCATGTCGTTCACATGCCCCCGCATACCCCCGTTGTATCAAGCATTTCAACGCTTTTTTCACGAGGAGCTACTAGTAATAAATGTTCAGACACTAGCAACTACCGCATGCTGAGCGATGTAGCTATGCATGGCAACTGCGGCAGCTGCACCAGCGTTAATCGAACGCACCGAGCCGAATTGCGAAATGTAGACAACATCATCGGCTAGTTCGAGCGCTTTGTCGCTTAATCCGGGGCCTTCAGCACCAAACAACAGCAAGCAGCGCTTAGGGAAATGGTACGTTTCGATGGGCACAGCGCCGGGGATGATATCGAGTGCGATTACACGCGCGGCTTCAAGCTCGCGAATACGTGCATCTGCTCGAGCAATGTCAGCGGTCGCTTGCGCTACGGCACCCACTGCTTTGCCAGCTTGTGCTTGACCGTTGGCACTGGCAGCGATGTGATGTGCTGCGATCGCTGCTGCACCAGCGCGCGCACGTTCGTAAGCGATTTCACCGGCAATACGGTTATGCCAACATTCCACCAGTTCGCTGATAGAGGGGTGATTTTCAACATGCTGATACAGCTCAGTCATCAGCGCACCTTTGCGGTTCCACTTATGTGGACCGACAATGTGCACGCGGCGAGCTTGGAAAGCGTTGGCGGTTCGTACCATTGAGCCGATATTGAAATCGTGTGTCCAATTTTCGACAGCGACTTCGAAATCGTGGCGCCCACGAGCGTCTAAGTCAGCTTTGATCGCAGCAACTGACCAGTATCGGTAGCGATCGAGTACGTTACGCCGATCGCCTTCATCGAGGAGTTGCGGGTCAAGCCGAGCATCATAATTCGGCGAGGCTGGATTGTCTGGACGCGGTTCGTCAGGGTGTACTTCAGCCCACGGGCCGACGCCAATCTCGCGGAATTCCGGTTCTCCGGACATTTTTGCCGCTAACGACACGGGATTCGGAGTATGCATGGAACCTCGCGCTATCGCAGTTCGGATTCGTGGAAGATTTCAACGAACGGCAGTTCATGCTCTTCGCCGTTGACCGGGTTGATGACCTTAATAGTTGGATCGGTCATATCAACACCGCCGATCAGCGACGCAATAGCCACTACGGTGGCGCCCTCGTGTTCCACTACACCAAAGTCGAGGCTCAGCTCGTTGCCGTTACGCAGCGTTACCAGTGATGACGTCTGCACGTACGACTTCTCCGACAGCCAAGAGTCCAGCAGAATCACACGCTTGCCCTTAATCGACGGGCCTTTAATGGACGGATACACGAAGTCCATAACGAAGCCGTCAAGGTTCTCGCCGCGGGAAGCAGCTGCTTGAATCATCGCGCATACGAGCGGCACGGCAGCTGCGGTAAGCGCGCCCACAGCGTCAAAATCGTCGACGGAATAGCCTTGCTCCTCGAGCGTATCGAGCAGAATATGGCCCACCATTGATGCACCACGATGATCAAAGGTGACCGCGGCGAGCTCACAGAATGCTTTGCCATCCATCTCATGAGCAATTAACTGGCGCAGCTGCTCACGAGGCTCAAGCATCATGAAGTCCGAGTCAGGAGTAGCCGGAGTATTGGCCGGCTTGGAGGCTGCAGGGGCACCAGTCTTACGAAATGCTTTCTCATCACTCATGTCTTTAAGCCTATCGTTTCGGGGAGTCAACGCCGCAATCTGCCGCTATTAATTCATTGATCATCGTCAGTTTGCGTTTCGGGAGCAGTAAGCTCGCGAACATTAGATTTTTCTGGATCGATCATGTCTACTGACTCAATGATCTTGGACTGATCGAGCTTTTGCAGTTTGCGCGCGGTAACGAGCACTCGCGATTCAAGCGACGAAGCAAACTGGTTATATGCCGTCACCGTGCGTGTAAGCGCTGTACCAAGTTTGTTCGCGCGCTCTCCGAGCACCGCGAAACGCTCATAGAGTTCACGAGATAGGTCGAATAGCACTTTGGCATCATCAGTTAGACTCTGCTGTTGCCATGCGTAGGCCACGGATTTGAGCACCGCCCACAACGTAACCGGCGAAGTGAGCGCTACCTTGCGCGCAAACGCATCATCCATCAACGTTGGGTCAGCCTCCATAGCGGCCTGCAGTAATGCTTCGTTAGGAATAAACGCAACCACAAAATCAGGCGCCGTATCAAAAGCGTTCCAATACGCCTTATCACCTAGCACTCTCACGTGCTCGCGCAATGCCTTAGCATGAGCACGCAAGAGCTCGCTTCGACGTTCAAGCTCTTCAGGCGATGCAGTATCTGGAATTTCACAAGCACGCTGATAATCCGCATACGGTACTTTTGCATCAATCGGAATGGTTTTCCCACCAGGCAGATGCACTACCATATCCGGGCGCTGCGTACGCCCTTGCGCATCGGTAACCACTACCTGCGTATCAAAATCCACATGTTCAAGCAGGCCAGCAGACTCCACAATATTCTTCAGCTGCGCTTCACCCCACGCACCACGCACCTTATTGTTGCGCAACGCGGCTGACAGTGAGCTTGTCTCTCGGTCAAGACGCGCCTGCTGCTCGCCAAGGCCTTTGAGCTGAGCACCAAGCGCACCCATCTCCTGTTTGCGTCCCTCTTCAATCTGCGCAACCTTAGCTTGCAATGCGTCAAGATTCTTTTGCACTGGAGCCAATGCGGACAACACTTTGCCCTGTTCATTTAATGCTTGCGCTTGTTCAGCACGGCGGCGTTCCGCTTCTGCTTCCGCGCGTTCACGTTCATGTTGCAGCCGAATCTGCTCAGCCTGTTGGGCTTGTGCCAACTGCGACTTAGCAAACGACAACTGCTGTGTAAGCCCCTCTGACTGTGCACGCAATTGTGCCGCAGTGGCTTCTAGCTCAGCGATTCGACGACGGCCCTCGTTGGTTTCAGCCTGTGCAGCTTCAATCTCACCAACGCGAGCCTCGCGCGCAGCTTCTTGACCGCGGGAACGCCCCATAGCAAAACCCGCGACTACCCCCAATGCAGCCGCGATGGCCATCAGCGCAATGAGTGCCAGTACACCCCAAACAGTATCGAACATATGTTCTATATAATCGTATATGCTGGACCACAGCAGCCATGCGTGTCGCCACTACGCCATCACGATTTCACCAAGCGCGCAATCGCCGCAGAAACCTCCGCAAGCTTCTCATCAGCAACCGTGCCACCCTCAGCCGCCGCCTTGCGCACGCAATGATTCAAATGATCATCAAGCAGCAACATCGCCACTGATTTCAGCGCCGAATTTGCCGCTGAAATCTGCGTAAGTACATCAATGCAGTATCGGTCATCGTCAACCATTTGCGCGATCGCCTGAACTTGCCCCTCAACGCGGCGCAGTCGCGCTACAACCTTCGCCTTATCGCCGTCATACCCATGCATCGCGCACTCCTTCCACACACGCCATCTACCGCGCCAGTAGTTTTCCCCAAAGCCAAACTCACTTCATTATATACCCTCTAGGGGTATAGGGTATATTCATATACCGAGCGGTAGAATGACAGGGAGCAAGGAGAGGGCATGGAGTTCAATATCTTCCTCATCGCGGCCGCATTGGTAATTGCCGCAGCGTTGACATGGCTGATACTCAAGTTCTTCTTCGCCCCACAGCAGGGCGAACAAGGCACACTAGAAGGCAACCGCCAATCCGCCGTCATCATCGTGCGCGGCGGCTACTCACCAGCCGTCGTAACCATGCGCGCAGGCGTGCCGATTACGCTGACATTCGATCGCCGCGAAACCGGCGAATGCACTTCGCACGTAGTCTTCTCAGACCTTGGGCTTGACGTAATGCTGCCCGGCAATGACATTACAGACGTCAATTTGCCTGCGCTACCAGCCGGCGAATACCCGTTCGCATGCGGCATGAATATGGTGCACGGCATGCTGCGCGTCACCGGTGAATCGCACACCGACACAGCCGCAACTTCCGCAGTAGCACCATCGTTGCCCGCGGCTGCACCAACCCCCATCGCATCCAACGCTATCGGCACCAATGCGCTTGACGCCGAACGCCGCGAAAGCGAAGAACGCCGCAAAGAAATCCGTCAACTTACCAAGCTTGTTGCAATCGGCACTGTGCTGACACTGCCGGTGTTCGTGCCGATGATGATCATGCTTGCCCCCAACGGGCACATGCTCGTGCCCGAATGGCTGATGAACCCGTGGCTGCAAGCCATTCTGATCACGCCAGTAATGTTCTATTGCGGCGCGCCCATTCACCGCGTCGGCTGGCCGGCACTCATCCACCGCGCACCCGACATGAACTCGCTGGTCACGCTCGGCACTACAGCCGCATACGCGTACAGCCTGGCCTTGTGCGTCATCTCGTCGCTATTCCCCGCGGGTTCGCGCGAGCCATATTTTGAATCGGTTGGCGTAGTGATCACGCTCGTGCTGCTCGGCCGCCTGCTCGAAACAAAAGCGCGCGAAGGCACAGGCAAGGCCGTGCAAGCGCTTATTAAACTCCGCCCGCGTATCGCACACGCATTCACCACAGACTCAACCGCTGCCACTACCGGCACTATCCCGCAAGACTGGCGCGAAGCAACCGCCGCGCACGATGTCGATATTGACTCGGTCAAAGCTGGCGATCTGCTGATTGTGCACGCTGGCGAGCGCGTGCCCGTTGACGGTGAAATCGTGGATGGAACCGCGACGGTAGATGAGTCGATGATCACTGGCGAATCTCAACCAGTTGAGAAATCATCCGCGCAGGATGCGGTGTTGACTGGCGCGACCGTGCTGCTTACAGGCGATGTGTTGATGCGTGCCACGCAGGTGGGAGGCGAGACGGTACTCGCGCAGATTATTGCGATGGTGTCGCGCGCGCAGGCCACTAAGGCTCCGGTGCAGAAGCTCGCGGATAAGATTGCGCGTATTTTTGTGCCGGCGGTGATGATTATTGCCGTGTGGACGTTTGCGATCTGGTTTGCATTCGGCCCTGAGCCGAAGCTGGCGCACGCGCTTGTCACTGCAGTGAGCGTGGTGATTATCGCCTGCCCATGCGCACTAGGGCTCGCAACCCCTCTGTCGATGACGGCTGCGATGGGCTTAGGTGCGACGAACGGCGTGCTGGTCACGTCAGCGAAAGCGTTGGAGCAAGCACACGATATTCGCACTGTCGTGTTCGATAAAACCGGTACGATTACGCGCGGCATTGTTGATACGACTGCCGTTGACAGCTCCCCCAGTTATGAACATGATCCAGTAAAGGAGGGGTCACGCGAAGCGGTTGCAGCATTGCACGCGGCGGGTATTCGTACAGTGATGTTGTCTGGCGATCGCGCTGAGGTTGCTGAACGTATTGCGCATGAAGTTGGTATTGATACGGTGATCGCCCAGGTCAAGCCGGATGGCAAAGCGTATTGGATTCGTCAATTGCAGATTGCGCGCGATCAAGCGCATCACAGCGAAGGCGAGAGTGATACTGCTGTAAGCTCTGTGTCTTCGCGTATTGGCGATGTGTCAGATGGTTTGATTGCCATGGTTGGCGATGGTATTAACGATGCGCCAGCATTGGCTCAAGCTGATCTTGGTATTGCGATCGGCACTGGTACTGACGTGGCCATGCAGTCGGCTGACGTGACGCTGATGAACGGTGATTTGCGCGGCGTGCTGAAGACAATCAATTTGTCGAAGGCGACGATGCGCAACATCCGCGAGAATCTTGCGTGGGCGTTCGGCTACAACATCATTGGCATTCCGATCGCCGCTGGCGTGCTGTATCCGCTTACCGGCTGGCTACTCAGCCCGATGATCGCAGGCCTAGCGATGGCGTTAAGCTCCGTGTGTTTGGTACTGAACGCGAATCGTTTACATGGCGCGAAGATCAGCGAAACAGTAGTGAATGCCACTAGCACGAATACTGATACTGCTATCAGCACAACGCGTGCACCGCACGTCATTATTGACGAGCACAGCACGATGACGCATTCGGGAGCAGCCCAGTCGGCTGATGCTGCTTGCGCCACACATCACACGTCCGGCACCACCGCCGGCAATACAACTAAGGAGCATCCTATGGATATGCATCACATGCACATGAACGCCGCGCCCGCTGAGGGCGAAACTGCGACCGACCCGGTGTGCGGTATGACCGTTGCGGTGAACGCAGACGCGATCACCCGCGAGTATGAGGGCAAAACCTACTACTTCTGCGGCGAGCACTGCGCAAACAACTTCGCCAAGGCTCCGCAGATTTTCTTGGAGAAGTAAGCGATATTGTTGTAGGCACTGCCTAAAACGATTTGCATACGTTGAATTGTGGTGACGCTCCCCCAGTCAGCCTAACGGCTGACAGCCCCCTCAGCCGAGGGGGCCAAGATGCGCAGCATCAATAACGTGAAAGGGCTCGGAAGGAAATCCTTCCGAGCCCTTAACGTTGTTGACGCTGCGGCAATTAGTCGGCCTTGACGTCCTCGACGTGAACGTCGGGGTCGATACCCGGGTCCTCGGGCATCGTCGTCAGGTCAAGGTGCTCGCCACCGGTCTGATCAACCAGCACCGTGTCACCATCGTGCACCTTGCCAGCCAGCAGCATGCGCGCCAGCTGATCGCCAACCTCGGTCTGCACCAAGCGGCGCAGCGGACGAGCACCATACGCCGGGTCATAACCGGTGTTAGCAAGCCATTCGCGCGCAGCCTGCGTGACCTCAAGGCGAATACGACGATCGGTCAAGCGCGAAGCCACCTGAGCAACCTGAATGTTCACGATGCCGCCCAACTCCTCGCGGGTGAGCGGATGGAACATGACGATCTCGTCAAGACGGTTCAAGAACTCCGGCTTGAAGTTCATATGCACCGCGTCCATCACGGCCTTCTTCTTGGCGTCCGCGTCCATGTCCTGATTGACGAGGAACTGTGAGCCCAAGTTAGAAGTCATGATGAGGATCGTGTTCTTAAAGTCCACGGTCCTGCCCTGGCCATCGGTCAAGCGGCCATCATCAAGTACCTGCAGCAGCACGTCGAAGACTTCCGGGTTGGCCTTCTCGACCTCATCGAACAGCACGACTGAGTACGGACGACGACGCACAGCCTCAGTCAGCTGACCGCCTTCCTCGTAGCCGACGTAACCCGGAGCCGCACCGATCAGGCGAGACACAGAAGCCTTCTCCATGTACTCACTCATATCGATACGCACCATGGCCTTCTCGTCGTCGAACAAGAAGTCCGCGAGCGCCTTCGCCAACTCAGTCTTGCCCACACCAGTCGGGCCAAGGAACAGGAACGAGCCGGTCGGGCGATTCGGGTCAGAAATGCCAGCACGCGAACGACGCACAGCGTCAGACACGGCCTGAATGGCTTCCTTCTGGCCGATCACACGCTTGCCGAGGTAGTCCTCCATGTGCAGGAGTTTCTCGTTCTCGCCCTGCATGAGGCGGCCAACAGGAATGCCAGTCCAGTCGGAGACGATTTCAGCCACGGAATCAGCGTCAACATGGTCCGGAACCATTGGCTCGGGCTTGTTGTCGCCGTTTTGCGCGGATTCCGCATCAGCCTTTTGCGCAAGGTTGAGCTGGCGTTGAATCGACGGAATCTCGCCATACAGAATGCGCGAAGCTTCCGCGAGATTGCCCTCACGCGTGAACTTGTCAGCCTGCACGCGCAGATCGTCGAGCTTAGCGCGCAGATCGCCAACCTTGTTGTGGCCAGCCTTCTCCGCGTCCCAACGCGCCTTCAAGCCTGAAAGCCTCTCACGCGCATTTGCCATCTCAGACTGCAGCTTCTCCAAACGCTCCTTGCTGGCAGGATCCTCAGCCTTCTTGAGCTGCATTTCCTCCATCTCGTAACGCGTCACCTTACGCTGAAGTTCATCGATCTCCTCAGGCGAGGAGTCGAGTTCCATACGCAGGTGGGCGGCTGCCTCATCAACCAAATCAATGGCCTTATCAGGCAGCTGACGGCCGGAAATGTAACGGTTCGATAGGGTTGCGGCAGCAACCAGCGCATCGTCGCCGATGGTCACCTTGTGGTGCGCCTCGTAACGCTGCTTCAAGCCACGCAGAATTGCGATCGTGTCTTCCACGCTCGGCTCGCCCACGTACACCTGCTGGAAACGACGTTCAAGTGCCGGATCCTTCTCGATGTTCTCGCGGTATTCGTCAAGCGTAGTGGCACCGATCAGGCGCAGTTCGCCACGCGCCAGCATCGGCTTGAGCATGTTGCCAGCGTCCATTGAACCTTCAGCAGCACCCGCGCCGACGATCGTATGAATCTCATCAATGAACGTGATGATCTGACCGTTGGCGTTCTTGATCTCGTTGAGCACGCTCTTCAAACGCTCTTCGAATTCGCCACGGTACTTCGAGCCTGCCACCATCGAGCCAAGATCAAGCGAAATCAGCTTCTTGTTCTGCAACGTGGTCGGCACATCGCCAGCAACAATACGCTGCGCAAGACCTTCAACAACAGCAGTCTTACCAACACCAGGCTCACCAATCAGCACCGGGTTGTTCTTGGTACGACGGCTCAAAATCTGGATAACACGGCGGATCTCCTGATCACGGCCGATCACCGGGTCGAGCTTACCTTCCTTCGCAGCGGCAGTCAGATCGGTGGAGTACTTCTCCAGCGCCTTGTATGAGCCTTCCGCATCCGGGCTGGTAACTTTTGCGCCACCGCGAATGGACGGCACCGCCTTACGCAGTGCTTCCGGGGTTACGCCGTTTTGGCGCAGAATATCAGCGGTCTGGTTCGGGGTTGCCGCAGCGATACCGATGAGCAGGTGCTCGGTGGAGACGTACTCGTCGCCCATCGCTTGCATTTCCTTCTCAGCTTGCGCAAGCGCAGCATTCAACTGACGGCTGGCGTCCGGCTGGGATGTGGTAGAACCGCTTGCGCTCGGCAGTGCGACGAGAGCGTTCCTCACCGCAGCGCCGATGGCCTGCGGGTTGCCGCCCGCAGCCTGAATGAGTCCTTGAATGACGCCGTTCTCCTGACGCAGGAGCGCGTCCATAACGTGCAGGGTTTCGACCTGCGCGTTGCCCGCAGCGGAGGCGCTCTGGATAGCGTCGCCGATCACCTGCTGGGCCATGGTGGTGAACTTCTGTTCCATATCGTTCCTCCAAAGTCTTGTATATCGGTCAAGTTCTGACAGACTCAACAGACCTGAAGATCATTTTATTCCAAAAAGTTGAGTCATACACACTCAAGTTTTGGTAAACGATACGTGAACCGTGCGAGACGCAGGAAAATACAACCAAGCCGAATGCCGATGCCGGCCCTATATCTCTACCGCTGCCTCTACTCTGGCCCTACCTCCGATATGGGGTGCCATTGGGCGCATACGGCGCACCCGGCCCGTTCGGCGGCACATTCACCGTGCCAGCCGTACCAGCCATACCGCTCATTTCTGCCGCCAGCATGGCTTCCCTCTCGGCTTCGGCTTTACGACGCAGACTCCAGCCGCTCGGCGTCAACGGGTACCAGTCGAACCGTTCACGAACACTCAAATGAACACCGTAACGACGATAGAAATCACAGATGCCCGGGAACCAGATGCCGAACGTCAGGCCAATAAAAGCCACAGCCACGCTCCAAGCGAATACGACGATAGCATCCGGCGGAATGGGCGACGCCACAGTCATCACGCCGATAATAGGAAATATGTACGGCATGGCCGATATGCCCCAAACCACCACCGTCAGAAGGAAGAGCAGTATCAGTTTGATTACCAGCGCACCCGGTACCTCGAGACCTGGCTCATCATCATCCGGGCCATATGGGTTGCCATACCGATTGCCATACTGGCCGCCGTACGGGTTCTGCTGACCGCCAGCCCGACTCTGCTTAGCGAGACGCCTATATTTGCCCGGAATCACCGCAAACGCCATCAGCTTCACCTTGTTTTTGAAAATCCAAGAGAACAGCAAGCGCATCAATAACGTCCACAAACGTCCGGGCAAGTTGACAATCACAGCAAACCAGCCGAGCGGCGTAGAACGTAGACGCAGAACACCATTTCGTGAGCCCTTGCCACTCGCCAGCGTGATAACAGACGCAATAATGGCCGCCACGAGCGCAAACACAGCGAACGGCACCCAGATCATCACCATAAACAGCGCTACGGTTAGCGGGTGGTTGAATGATATATCTTCCATGGAAGCCGGCACCGGCTGACCGGATGCCTTTGCCGCTATTCTATCTGCCCACAGCATGTACGCGTTAATGCGAGTCCACGTCGGCGTCTGGCCTTCATCTGGAATAAACGCGTTCAGGGTGAGTACAGCGATGAGCAGGAACGCGATCGTGATGAATACCGAATTGACGGCACATACCAACGTGTAGATCACACCGCCCTGCATTTTCGCCAGTGCCGACTCAAATTTGGTTAGCCCCTCTCCTGTGGGCTGCTGCGGTTGCGAAGACTGCTGCGGCTGCACAGGCTGCTGTGACCGTGCAGGCTGCGGGGATTGCGGCTGCGGAGATCGAGGCTGCGGAGTCTGCACGCCCCACGGCTGCGGGGTATTCGACATGTCCTTGTTCATGATTCTCTCCCTATTACAACGACTCCCATCGTTTCTCCACACCAGTTTGGCACCGCGCACGCAGCGAATCGCTAACCAAACCGGCATATGGGCACGAGAAAACCGCAGCACAGAATCATTCCCCGCATTTTTCCCCGTGTTCTCCGTGTACGAATCGCATACGTCCCGCACGTCACAAACGCGTCCTATGCTGACTTGCGACATGGCTGGGCGACTAGCTACAGCGACATAGCGCAGGTCACGGCGTACGCAACCATTTCGGCGCACAACCGCGCACACGTCGAATCGCAACCCAGAGAGAACCTAGAGAACGCAAGAAACCAGAAGCATCATGATCTTTCAATCCGCCGCGCTGCTGCTCGTCATCGTCGGCACATACGCGCTCAAACATCTGCACATCTTCGGCGAGCGCGACTACAAGGTGGCGCAGGGGCTGGTGTTCAACATGACGCTGCCGTGCGCGATCATCCTCTCGTTCGCCACGAATAAACACGATATGAAAATGTTGTGGATTGTGCTGTTCGGCTTCTTCTGCTGTGCGATTCCGCTGTTTATTGTGTTCTTCTGTTCGCACGGCGACGAACGCAATTACCGCGCGTTCCAAATGCTCAACGCTTCCGGGCTGAATCTGGGCGCGTTCTGCCTGCCGGTTGTGCAGACGTTCATGGGACCATCGGCCGGTTTGCCGGTCATCATGATGGATATCGGCAACGCGATCGTCGCCACGGCCGGCTCGTTGACGATCACGCGCACGCTGCTGCATATGGATGGGAATTTCAAAGCGCTGCCGTTGAGTTTGCGGCTGCGTGGTATCGCGCGCGACTTTTTCGGGTCGATTTCGTTTGATATTTACATGCTGATGCTGGTGTTCATGTTCCTGCACATCACGATTCCGCAGCCGATTATCACGCTGATTACGCCGTTCGCCAACGCGAACGCGTTCTGCGCGATGGCGATGATCGGATTGATGATGGAAGTGCCGGATAGTGTTAAGGACCGGCTTGAATTGGCGAAGGTGATCGGCTGGCGCGCGGTGTTCGGCGTGATTATCGCCGTGGCGGCGTGGTTTGTGTTGCCGTTCGATATGCGGATTCGTGAGATCGTCGTGCTGGGCGCCTTCGCCCCGATCACGATCTTCTCGACCAAGTTCACCGATTCGCTCACCGGCAATGCGAAGCTCGCCGGCTTTTCGCTCACCGTGACGGCTATTCTCAGCCTGATCGTAATGACGATTCTGCACGCGGTGCTGCCGGGCGCGTGATTCCTTTTTCTCGGCTCCCTCAGTCAGCCTACGGCTGCCAGCTCACCGAGCCAAGTTGTTATGCGAACGCACAATACTGCGGATGCGGTAGCCTCGGCTCCCTCGGCTGAGGGAGCTGTCACGCGTAGCGTGACTGAGGGAGCGTCACCAGAATCAAAGCAATAACCCCTGATTCTGGTGACACTCCCCCAGTCTTCGCTTCGCTCAGACAGCCCCCTCAGCTGAGGGGGCCGAGCTCCTGGTGAAGCCGAGCGAGGACGCCGCGACGATCTACGCCGCCTAAACACAGCATCGCGCGCAGCGCGATTCCTTTACGCGCGCACGACGACGTTGCGCAGGTCGCCGATGCCTTCGACGTGCACGATGGTCTCGTCGCCGGGGTCGAGGTGGCCGGAAGCGTTCGGTGTGCCGGTCATGATCACGTCGCCGGGCAGCAGCGTGGAGAAGCTGGAGATCGCGGCGATCTGCTCAGGAATACCATGAATCAGATTCGCGGTCGTACCGCTCGCTAGCGGCACGTCCTCGCCGTTCAGCGTGAACGAAATCTTCGCATCACGCCAGTTCAGGTCGTCGCGCATCACAATCCACGGCCCGAGCGGGCAGGAGGTGTCGAAGCCCTTCGCACGCGTCCATGTCGGGTCGATGCCCTGCAAGTCGCGCAGCGTCACATCGTTGACGCAGGTGAAGCCGAGCACGTAATCCATCGCCTTCTCAACAGGCACATTCTTCGCAATGCGGCCCATCACGACAGCGACTTCTGGCTCAAAGTTCATATCCTTGGAGCAAGCCGGGTAGACGATTGGATCGTCAGGGCCGATCACCGATGTGGACGGCTTGGTGAAAATCACCATGTTCTCCGGCGCGTGCGCGATCTCGGAGTGTCCAGTCTCATGCATGAACTGCGCATGAGCCTCATAGTTCTTAGCCAAGCCGTACACCTTGGAGGGAATGACCGGGGAAAGCAGGCGAACACCATCCGCGTCGAGCGCGTAACGCTTGCCCGTGGGCTTGACTTCGCCGGCGCCGAACGGATAGCCGTCGAGTTCAACGAGATAATCCTTGCCGTCGTTCTGGTCCTGCTGGACGAAAGCGTAACGCGGCGTGTCATTGAGTGAAAAACGTGCGATTCTCATAGCCACCAGTGTAGCCCGGACGGTCACACACAACGCGACCCTGAGCGAACATATACGACCATCCATCGGTTTCACGCTCTTCGCATTTTAGTGTGTATGGGTGTGTTCGGTGAGAATGACTCCGTGGTATTGGAATCATCTGTACTGTTCGTACGTCCGATGCTGTGTTGTCGTGAAATTGCGCGACAGCACAATCTCGGTATCGCGCGGCAGCGCGATGAACCGGCATTGCGCTTGCGCGCAATACTGTGCTCTCAGCGGCAGTCACAGCCGCCACGCTAATAGGTGCTCAACGCTTCTTAATGCTGGCGGTAGCTCTCGGCCCCCTCGGCTGAGGGGGCTGTCAGCCGTAGGCTGACTGGGGGAGCGTTGCGGCGCTACGCGCCGCCAACAAGCACAGCATCGCGCGCAAGCGCGATTCCGTTATCAAGACCGCGACAGTTACGGCTTTCCTTCAACTCGTTCCCTCGTAATCCGGTCAATCCTCGCACACACCGCATCAAACTGGTAATCCACTTGATTGTTCGCAAACCGCAGTATCAGAAGGTTCTCCGTTTCTAACTCCCGCGTACGTTCAGCGTCTTTTGCTTGTTGCTCTGGAGTGTAGTGACCGCTACCGTCGAGTTCGACTACGAGTTTGGCTTTCGCACAATAGAAATCAACAATATATCTGCCGACTGGGGTTTGCCTTTGCCAGCGCAAAGTGTGAGTGTTAAGGAATCGATACCAGAGTTTTCTCTCCCATGGGGTCATGTTTTTGCGTAGTTGTCGGGCGAGAGACGTGTTAGCTCGCTGGTACTCCCTCATAGGTTTTTAGGATACTGGACGCACGCTGATAACGGAATCGCGCTTGTTGGCAGCGCATAGCGCCGCGACGCTCCCCCACCCGGCTTCGCCGGGAGCCCCCTCAGCCGAGGGGGCCAAGAGCTACCGCCAGCATTGAGAAGCGTTGAACACTTA
>NZ_QXGL01000012.1 GCF_003951095.1 Bifidobacterium goeldii | reverse complement strand
TACGGGCTGAAATGGACGTTTCCAGCGATTCGCAGTGTCGAATGGACGTTTTGAAGCTTCGAAGCGTCCTATTTCGTACTGCGAATCGCTGGAAACGTCCATTTCAGCCCGTAATTAGGAGGGGCAAGCGTGCACATTGGACGTCTGAACCTGAAAGACGAGCAGCATCAGGCGTGCGGAACGCGTTTGCCTTGAAGCTTTGCGGCCAACTGGCTCGGCCTGTTGAGCTCGTCATAGAACATGCGCACGACGTCAACTTGTTGCTGTTCCAAACAGTGTTCTCGTTCTCGCTCTTGTGCCACCACCGCACGAATATCCTGATTCGAGGTCATTTCAGGATCCACGAATTTGCGAACACCGTCGAACTCGCCAGCAACTTTCGTGCCGTCTTCGCGCACCCACAGGAAATCGACGCGATGCGAGCGTGAGGGGTACGTCAAACATGAGAAAGTCGTTTGAAGATCGTGAACCGGGTAGCCGAGCTCTGCCAACACCCCTCGTGCTTCGGATTCCCCGCCGTTTTCGCTGCGTGCATCAGCTAGTGAAAATGCTCGCAATGCAGCCTTGCGATTCCTCGTGTATTTCACAGTATGCGGATATGCAGCTAACGCAGGTCTTCCCACTAATTGTTTCCGTAAAGCTGAGTCGAGAGGGCCAAGCGAGAAGCGTAGCGGCAGTTTGACTGCGCAGTCGAATAAGGTACGGAGCAATCCGGTGATGCGAATCCCATCGACAGTGGCGATTTCGGGATACGCCATCGCGTAATGGGCTAGTTGCGGGGTATTGCGAATATGGGTGCCCGGTTTGGCGACAATGCATATTGGTAGCAGATAGCGATACGAGCAATCTAGTCCGTACATGATTGCAGCCGTTGGTCCGCAGAAAATCCAGTTTGGATGCTGCTGAGCCAAAGAGCGCACGATATGGCGGATTTGTTCATGAGGATTGAGCGCATCCCAGTATTGCTGCCGTGCGTAAAGGCCTCGATATACACGCTTTATTGTTCCTGCGCGTACGCGGCGTGAAACTGCCTTGATGTCCGTGTCAGTGTACGGAACAGCGCACCGTCGCCCCCGTTGCGCGGTGTCGAAGAGTATTTCAACCGAGTGATGTGTCCCCATGTATCAAGTGTAGACGCTTGCGTTAAGCCCCAAGCGGTATGGGGCGTCGTTCGTAGTGAGTGAGCTAAGCCACAGCCGGTGAAAATCCGGGCTGAAATGGACGCTTTCGGTGATTCGAAGCGCCAAAGGAACGTTTTGACGGGCCAACATGTCCTATTTCGCGCTTCGAATTGGCCGAAACGTCCATCCCAGCCCGCAAACCCATCACCCCCAATCGGTAGAGTAGAATACTATGAGTGATTTTGTGGATAGAGTAACCGTCCATGTCAAGGGCGGCGACGGCGGCAATGGTTCCGCTGGCATTAGGCGCGAGAAGTTTAAGCCGCTCGCCGGCCCGAACGGCGGTAACGGCGGCGATGGTGGTTCGGTGATTTTTGTAGCCGATACGAACGCCACCAGCTTGCTGGATTATCGTTTTATGCCACATCGCAATGCTGGCAATGGCACGATGGGCTTGGGCGATGTGAAAGACGGCTCTAAGGGCGCTGACCTGATTTTGCCGGTTCCCCCGGGAACCGTGATTTTCGAAGCTAAGGGCGCTCAAGGTCGTCCGAAGCACCCGGGTGAGGTACTGGCTGATTTGCGTCACGCTGGCGACCGTTTTGTAGCTGCGGCAGGTGGTGCTGGCGGTTTGGGTAACGCTGCGCTGGCAAATCGTACACGTCGTGCGCCAGGCTTCGCACTGCTGGGCGAACTGGGCGAAGAGCGCGATGTTATTCTCGAACTCAAGTCGATCGCTGACGTTGCACTGGTAGGCTTCCCGTCGGCTGGTAAGTCAAGTTTGATCGCCGCGATGAGCGCTGCAAAGCCAAAAATCGCTGATTACCCGTTCACCACGTTGGTGCCGAATTTGGGTGTGGTGGTTGCTGGCGATCATCGGTACACGATCGCTGACGTGCCGGGCTTGATTCCTGGCGCTTCGCAGGGCAAGGGCTTGGGCCTTGAGTTCTTGCGCCATATTGAGCGTACGGAAATCATTGCTCACGTGATCGATTGCGCAACGCTGGAGCCTGATCGCGATCCAGTGTCCGACTATCACGCGCTTGAACATGAGCTGGCTGAGTACGCCGACAAGCTGGAGCTGCCGCTGGGTGCGATTCCGATTCCGGAGCGTCCGCGCATTATCGTGCTCAACAAGGTTGACGTACCTGAGGCTAAGGAACTGGCTGATTTTGTGCGCCCTGAATTTGAGAAGATGGGCATGCGCGTGTTCGAAATTTCCACAGCCTCGCATGAGGGCTTGAAGGAACTGAACTTTGCGCTGGCTGCAATGGTGACTGAAATGCGTGAAGAGGTTGCTCGTCGCGAAGCCGACGAGGAGCAGTCTCGCGTAGTGATTAAGCCGCTTGAGCAGAACGGTCGCCGCCGTCGCCGCGCTGATGAGGGTGGTACTGCGCTCGAATTCACCGTGGAGCGTAAGGAGAACGCGAACGGTGATTTCTGGTTTGAAGTAACCGGTACCAAGCCTGAACGTTGGGTAATGCAAACCAACTTCGATAATGATGAGGCTGTCGGCTATCTGGCAGATCGTCTAGCGAAGTTGGGCGTGGAGGATGAACTGCGCCGCAAGGGCGCAAAGCCGGGCGATGAGGTGCGTATTGGCCGCGGTAATCGTGCGGTGGAGTTCGACTGGGATCCGACGATCGCGGCCGGCGCGGAAATGCTTGATGGCGCGCAGCTGGGTGCGCGCGGTAAGGATCTTCGCTTGGAAGGTCAAGAGCCGGGCGGCCGCCGTCGTACGAATACGGAACGCCGTCGTCAGTATCACGAGATGATGGACGCGAAGGCCGCAGTGCGCGCTGCAATGATGGCGGAGCGTGAAGCTGGGCACTGGGCTGATCCGAGCGTGGACGATGATCGTCACGACGAGACCAGTCTGTTCGGCCGCGGCGACGATGCGGAGTAACCCGTGAGCAATGGCTTCCTTGGCTGATGTTGCTGGCCAGGGAAGCCGTTTTTTGTTGGCATACAATGAGCGGTAACGTGACCTGTGCTCATAGCCGGAAGAAGGGGAAAACATGGCTGTTCATGAAGCCGATGTGCGGCAGGCAATCGCTGGAGCACAGACTATCGTTGTCAAAGTCGGTTCGAGCTCGCTGACGCACTCGTCTGGTCATTTGGACGCGGCTCGGCTCAATGCGCTAGCTGCCGCGTTGGCTGCCGCTGCTCTGCAAGGCGCGCGCGTAGTGCTGGTATCTTCGGGCGCAATCGCCGCAGGTTTCGGCCCGCTTGGCTTTGCTTCCCGCCCGAGCGACGTGGCCACGCAGCAGGCTACGGCGGCAGTCGGTCAGGGACTGCTGATGGCGCAGTATGAGATGGCGTTCGGCAGGTACGGCATTCATGTGGGGCAGATTCTGATTACTGCGGAAGATACGATTCGCGCCACGCAGTATCGCAATGTGCAGCGTACGCTTGACCGTCTGCTGGATTTGGGCGTTGTGCCGATTATTAACGAGAATGATTCGCTCGCTAGTAATGAGATTCGTTTTGGCGATAACGATCGCTTGTCTGCGCTGGTCGCGAATTTGGTGCGTGCAGATGCACTGGTATTGCTCACTGACGTGGACGCACTGTATACCGCGCCGCCATCGCAGCCAGGCGCGCGACGTATTGGCTTTGTGCCTGATGTGGTGGCTGCTCTTGGCGACGTCACCGTTACTGGCCCGACGTCCGGCGTGGGCACTGGCGGCATGGTGACGAAGTTGGAGGCGGCGCGCGTGGCAGCCGTGTCGGGTATTCCAACGGTGTTAACGTGCGCGTCGAATGCTGGCCCTGCGCTGATGGGTGACCCGGTGGGTACGGCGTTTGCGCCGGTGAAGCATCGCGGTTCGTCACGCCGCCTGTGGATTGGGTTTGCTGCCGAACCGCGTGGCACGCTGGTAGCTGATGAGGGTGCTGCGAAAGCGGTGCGCGGTGGGCGCGCGAGCCTGCTGTCGGCGGGTGTGCTGGAAGTGCGCGGCAATTTTTCCGCTGGTGACCCGGTGTGGATTGATAACGAGCAGGGTGATCATTTGGCGCGCGGTCTTGCTGGTTTTGATTCGGAGGAGATTCCGCAGATGCTGGGGCGTACTACTGCGCAGTTGAAGCGTTTTCTTGGCGACGAGTACGCGCATCCCATCGTTCACCGCGACGATTTGGTGCTGGTCTGACTTCCCCGCCGGGCATATGGCCGGTACAAGGCCACAAACTGGCCGTATGCCCGGGAACAGGTTCGAAACGGGTCTGGGGAAGAGCACGCGGCTCACCTACTCATCAGTCCTTTACCCGGGCATATGGCCAGTATGGGGGCGTAAACCGGCTGTATGCCCGGGAACGTCCGCGACACGCTTCCGCTACATCGTGCGCTGGGGTTATCTTAGGAGCCATGACTATGGCTGATTGGCAGACTCTTTCCGACCGTATCAACAACGTGGCCCCGAGCGCTACTCTGGCTGTCGACGCGAAGGCGAAGGCAATGAAGGCCGCCGGCGTTGACGTTATTGGTTTTGGTGCGGGCGAACCGAATTTCCCGACTCCTGACTATGTGGTGGATGCTGCAGCTGCAGCGTGCCGCGACCCGAAGAACTACAAGTACACGCCGACTCCGGGCTTGCCTGAGCTGCGTGAGGCGATCGCAGCGAAGACTCTGCGCGACTCCGGCTATGAGGTGAGTGCCGATCAGGTTGTAGTCACCAACGGTGGCAAGCAGGCCGTGTATTCAACGTTCCAAGTGTTGCTTAACGATGGCGATGAGGTTATCATTCCTACCCCGTATTGGACAAGCTACCCGGAGGCCGTGAAGCTGGCTGGTGGCGTGCCTGTTACCGTGTTTGCTGGCGGCGATCGTGGCTTTGAGCCGGATTTGGACGCATTGGAAGCAGCGCGCACCGAGCGCACGAAGGCGATTATCGTTAATTCGCCAAACAACCCGACGGGCGCAGTGTGGTCTGCGGAGACGATTAGTGCGATTGCCAAGTGGGCTGTTGAACATCACATTTGGATTATTTCCGATGAGATTTACGAGCACCTCAACTATGACGGTGCTAAGACGACGTTTATTGGCGCGGCGGTGCCTGAGTGCCGCGACCAGCTGATTGTGCTCAATGGTGTGGCGAAGACGTACGCGATGCCGGGTTGGCGTGTTGGCTGGCTGATTGCGCCGCTGCCGGTTGCGAAGGCTGCTTCAAAGCTGCAGGGTCATATGACGTCTAATGTGGCCAATGTGTCGCAGCGTGCGGCGATTGCTGCTGTTTCTGGCCCGCTGGACGCAGTGTATGCGATGCGTGAGGCGTTTGATGCACGTCGCAAGGCGATTGTTGCTGCGCTGAACGATATCGATGGAGTGACCTGCCCGACGCCGACTGGTGCGTTCTACGCGTTCGCTGACGTGACTGGTCTGCTGAACCGCCCGCTGGGCGATAAGGGCACAGTGTGCACCAGTTCGAGCGAACTGGCCGCGGCTCTCTTAGACGAGGCTCACGTGGCTGCTGTCCCCGGTGAAGCATTCGGCGCCCCCGGCTACCTACGCTTCTCCTACGCCCTCGCCGACGACCAACTCGCCGAAGGCATGAAGCGGTTTAAGCAATGGGCGAGTCGTTAAGCGCGAAGCCCGGTGGGCTTCGCGTAGGCGAGCCCTGAGCGAGACGATAGTCGAGCGAAGGCAGCATTGAGCCCGAGCGTAGCGAGGTCAATAATTGCTGGACCGCAGCGTTAAGCAGACAGCCCAGTGGGCTTCGCGTAGCTGTGCCCTCGAGCCGTTAAACATGTACGCGGCAGCCTTGGCCCCCTCAGCTGAGGGGGCTGTCAGCCGCAGGCTGACTGGGGGAGCGTCACCACGTAGATAAGTACCTGTCGCCCCAATCAAGACATGCCGTAATAACGTTGGAATCCCGTGGTTTTTACCACGGGATTTTGCGTTGGATTGGACGAATCGGATTTTATCCGCTACTATATCGCCTTGGCGGTTTTTGCCGGGCGTCAGCGTCCTGTCACACAGGTTCGCTAGCATGGCAGAGTTCACCTAGGGAAGTGGCGCAATTGGTAGCGCAACGGTCTCCAAAACCGTAGGTTGTGGGTTCGAGTCCCGCCTTCCCTGCCAAGTTTGTTGCAATCGACAGTATGTGAGGATGAATATGGCGAAGGCAAGCAATACGGAGAAAGCGGTCAAGCCGAATGTATTCATGCGTATTGGCCTGTTCATCAAGCAGATCATCGACGAGCTCCGCAAGGTCGTGACGCCGTCTGCTAAGGAACTGTTCTTCTGGTCTCTTGCTGTTTTCATTTTCGTGTTGCTGTTGATGGCCCTCGTCACGGGTATGGACTTTGGTCTGGGCAAGCTCGTGCTGTGGGTGTTTGGCTGATCTATCGACACGAAGGTGACAATAACGCATGAGTGATGAAGTGAATCTCGAGAATCTCGACGCAACCCCGGATTTCACGGATTCCGCGGATACGACTGCTGCTGAGCCAGCAGTTGACCAGGAAGCTGCTGCTGTCGAGGCTGATTCCACTGATGCCGCCGACGTTGCCGCTGCTGAATCTGACGATGCTGAAACTGATCTGTCTGATCAGGCTGAGGGCACTGATGCTGGCCAGCAGGCTGTTAACGAATTTGCAAAGTCCCTGCGCACCCTTGAAGGCAAGTGGTACGTCCTGCACACTTATTCCGGCTATGAGAAGCGCGTGAAGACCAACGTCGAATCCCGCGTCACCAGCTTTGGACTTGAAGACAAGATCTTCCAGGTTGAAGTGCCAATGGAAGAAGTCGAGAAGCACACCGACAAGGGCAAGAAGGTAATCTCCCGCGTCCGCGTTCCCGGTTACGTCCTGATCCGCATGTGGCCTGACGAGGATGCTCGTCGTATCGTTCGTGAAACCGAAGGTGTCACCGGCTTCGTTGGCCCCACCAAGGACCCGGCTCCGCTCAGCCGTAAGGAAGTCGTCTCCATGATGGCTCCAATGATCGCCTCCGAAGCCCTCAAGAAGGCCGGCGACAAGCCCGCCGCCGCCAAGAAGCGCACCGTCGAAGTCTCCTACGCCGTCGGCGATCAGGTCACCGTCACCGACGGTCCATTCGCCACCATGGCCGCCGTCGTCTCCGACGTCGAACCCACCACCCAGAAGCTCACCGTCTTGGTCTCCATTTTCGGCCGCGATACGCCGGTGGAGCTGGGCTTCAATCAAGTCCAAAAACTCCAGTAAATCAAATAACGGAGCGTCCTCTGCGTTGCTCCTCGGTCGACGTGCTAAGCACGCCTTCCCTCGGTGCGCCTTGAGGCCGCACGCGTTATTTGATTTACTCCAACGGAGCGTATACCGCCTTTCTTCACCGCTCGACGTGCTAAGCACGCCTTCGGGTTCAGACGGCGGTCTCCGCACGCGTTATTTGATTTACTCTTTGATGAAGTAAAGCTTTAGCCCGACCGTGTGGTCGGGCTTTTTGCGTAATGGGTTGTTTTGTCCAAACAAAAGCGCATAATTGAAAAGTTGTGTCTGGAGGGTCATGCGTAAGCATGCCTGCTAGCACAGCACAGCAAACATACGGTTGCGGGAGGAGTTCGCTGCGGGAAACCAACGCGTCCGCCGTTATCACCGCTTCATAGAAAGAAGAACCATACAATGGCTCCCAAGAAGAAAGTCTCGGCGCTGATCAAGCTCCAGATCCAGGCTGGCAAGGCCAATCCTGCCCCGCCGCTGGGTCCGGCCCTGGGTTCCCATGGCGTGAACATCATGGACTTCTGCAAGCAGTACAATGCGCAGACGCAGGACAAGATGGGCCAGGTCATCCCGGTTGAGATCACCGTCTACGAAGACCGCTCCTTCACCTTCATCCTCAAGACCCCGCCGGCAGCAGCCCTGCTGAAGAAGGCCGCTGGCGTCGACAAGGGTACCGAGAACCCGCTGACCCACAAGGTTGGCTCCGTCACCAAGGCTCAGGTCCGCGAGATCGCCGAAATCAAGATGGCTGATCTGTCCGCTCGTGACATCGAAGCTGGCATGAAGATCATCGAGGGCACCGCCCGCTCGATGGGTATCACGGTTACCGACTGAGAGGAGAAGGACCAATGGTAAAGCGTTCCAAGAAGTACCGCGAAGCGGCCGAACGAGTCGATCGCAACAACCTCTACACCGCCAATGAGGCCATCGCGCTCCTCAAGTCCATGCCGGCATACAACTTCGACCAGACCGTCGAAGCCGTGTACCGCCTGAACGTGGACCCGCGCAAGGCTGACCAGCTGGTTCGCGGCACCGTGAACCTGCCTCACGGCACTGGTAAGACCGCTAAGGTCGCCGTGTTCGCTCGTGGCCCGAAGGCCACCGAAGCTGCTGAGGCTGGCGCTGACATCGTCGGTGATGACGACCTGATCGAGAAGGTCCAGAACGGCTTCCTCGACTTCGACGCCGTCGTGGCTACCCCGGACATGATGGGCAAGGTCGGCCGTCTGGGCCGCGTGCTCGGCCCGCGTGGCCTCATGCCGAACCCGAAGACCGGCACCGTGACCATGGACGTCACCAAGGCCGTCAAGGACATCAAGGGTGGCAAGATCGAGTTCCGCGTGGACAAGAACGGCAACCTGAGCTTCCTCATTGGCAAGCTGTCCTTCGACGAGGCTGCTCTGGACGAGAACTTCAAGGCTGTGGCCGACGAAGTCAAGCGTCTCAAGCCGTCCACCGTTAAGGGCCGTTACATCACGAAGGCGACCATCACCTCCACGATGAACCCTGGCATTCCGGTTGATCCGGCGACCCTCGCCTGATTCGACTAAACGGTAAGTCGTAAAGAACCCCTGCAATGTGCATAACATTGCAGGGGTTCTTGCATACGTGCAGAATCAGCAGCCAACAATTATCGCGCCGCAGCCTCACGCATTTGACCGAGTGCGATAGCAGTACGCAGTACATAGGCTTCACGCGGATTCGTAGCATCCCAGCCAGTAGTCTCAGCAGCACGCTTAAGCCGATAACGCACCGTATTAGGATGCACGCTCAACTCCTTCGCCGTGGTCTCCAATGAGCCTCCAGTACGCAAAAACGTGCGCACAGTCTCCAACGTAGGATCATCCGGCCCCGAAGCAGTGAGACTCGCATACACCGCATTAACGAGTTCATCGGCAGCATCAACATCGCCAAGCAGTGCCCGTTCAGGAAGCGCATCATCAGCGCGCATCGGCCGCGGAACTACCGGCAAAGCAGGCGCCGCTTGAATCGACAACAATGCTGCGCGAATCGTACGACTTGCACCCACCACTCCGCGCCGCAACGGCCCCAAACACACGGGGGCGCGATCATCAAACGCAGGCAACACATTCGTGCAAGTAATCTCCGGCGTGACTGCAGCCCTCGGCGACATCAGCGCCACACACAAGCCATCATGCGAGCCGATAATGCAATCGTCACCGCCAAGATCACGCACTGTTTTGCGAATCGACGCGCGCGTACCAGCCAGCGTGTGCGCAGGGCGACCAGCGACCGCAAAACAAAGAAAATCATCATGAAAACCCAGCACATTCAGTAGCGACGATACGCGACTATCGGTCATACTGTTGGCCAAACATTCGAAGACTACAGCCTCCAATCGTTCGTCAACGCTGCGTGCCGACCCCGCCTCACTATTGAGCAAATCAAGAAAGTCGACATTATCGCGCGAAACGTCAATATCACTCATGGGCACCAGCATAGTCGACAGCCTCAGTATTGGATTCGCGCCAGTAGGTGAGGACTGCAAAGCCGAATACGAACGCAACCGGCAGCATGTGACGCTCAAAATTATTCGCTGGCGCAGTAATCATCACACCCATCAGCAGTAGCAGTGGCAGATGCGTAACCAGCGTGCGCCAACGACGCATAATCACTTCTGCAGCGCCGATCAGCAGCGTTAGCGTCACGTAGAAATTGCCGTGCGCTAGCCAGCCGAGCACTGGAATCGAACCGAATGCGCGCGCCGCATCAGCTACCTGAATACGCCAATGGCGGCACCAGTGTTGAATACCATCGGTCTGCTGCTGCACGTAATCGCTGGTTACGTAGTAATCCATTGACACGTATGGGGAGTCGGTCGGATTGAAGTAGCCGTAGCATTTCGCCAAAAACGCGTCAATAGCAATAGTCGGGTTCGCTTTGACAATCTGCCACCAAGCATCGTTAAATTGAGCCATCTCCTCCGGCGTGACTGAACGCCAACGGTAGCTGACTTTCTTGGACTGAATGCCGGACGATTTAACCGGATCAGCATCCTGTGGGAAGTATGCGTCAGCCATCTGATCAAGATTAAAAATCGGTGCGATCTCTTCGCGCGCCGACTGCGGAATACTATCCGGGTCACGCTGCGCGATACGCGCGATCTGCTGCAATTGAATACCGCGACTCTCGATCGGGTCGCCGCCGATAATCGCACCCGTTGAAGTCAGCGCTACCACGCCACCGTGCAGCACGATTACCGGCAACAGTAGCGCCACAATATACGTGCGCCAACGGCGATAATCAGACACGAGCGCCAGCACAATCTGCAACACGATGATGTACCACGCGTATTTAGCACTAGCCAGCATCACCACACTAGCCAACGTGAACGCAACAAAACTGCGTTTACGCAGGTGAATAGGCGCACCATCGCGCGGCGCACGCCACGTGCAATGCAGCTCATACCACACGCCAAACGACCACACGAACGAGAATGCAAACAGCGGCGACTTCGTCAGCGAAATCGTGGAAAACACGGCCAGCGGGCAGAGCAAGAAAAACAGGATAATTACCAGACGAGTAAACCAGCCTGCAGCACCTTCAGGCAAACGCTGAACAGTAGCGTGTGAGCGTGCGTGTGCGTTGCTGGCATACAGTACGCGCTCCGGGTGTGCGAAATCAGGCATGTAGGGGAGTGCTGCGCTTCGAGAGCGCCGCTCAGGGTGCGCAAAATCGGCGGCACTGCTGCGACCGGACTGCGCGCCGCGCAGTGATGGCGATTGACGATGCGGCGCGTTTTGCAACCACGGCAAATTCAAAAAACGATTCGCGCTTGCCGAACAGCAGAATGTAGCAAACAGCATTTGCAACGCCGACAACACTACAAATCCTGGGTCGTTCGACTCCGTAAAATAGCGCGACACTGCTAGCACGGACCCATAGAACACCGTGAGCACAATATTGTGCTGGTCAGTTAAATACGTAGGATTAGCCGGCCAAATGTAATGCGCAGTCGGGTAAATATCCATTGGCACAAACGAGAAGAAACCAATGTACGGCTGTTCCAATCCAGTCCACTGATTCCACGCCCAACTAAACTCACGCGCTTGCGAACGAATATCAGCGCCAAACGCGGACACCAACGTGGTCGGCACCCATAGCCAGCCAATGAAGAGAATCAGCGCGATTTTCCACCAACGGTCCGTGGCTCGCACCCACAAGCGGGCAGCGGCACGGCCGACGCTACACAACATCGCTCCCGGACGCGTAAGAGCCACACGATGCGCAGTCGCACGCCATGATCGCGGAATAATACGCCGCGGCTCAACGCCATGCTTGCCGCTAATCCAACCAAACATGGGAATACCGCGCGCCCAGCGTACAAGGGCTGCAACAATGCCAAACGCGATAAGGAACGCGCCCGCAAAATACGCCCAATTGGTGCCAGTCCAATTGGCAATGGATGAGTCTTGCCAATACAGTGGCCCAACCGCCACGCATAATGCAATCCACAAGCAGGCCGCTACTGCCAACGCCCAACGGGCAATGCTGCCAATGCGCGATATCACACGAGAAACCGGGCGAGTTGCGCGGGAATTGGAAATTGGCTTGGAAGCATTGGTCATGATAAGCGATTTTAGCGTGCCTTGTGGAGCTGAATTTTTTGATACCAACGGTAGGTAAGTGTTTCGATTATCGGATTATTGACGCTAGACAGAGCGCGGCGAACTAAGCTAACAGCCATGCTGTACCAGGAGAGAGGAACACAGCCGCGAATGCCGCGTACTAACGCGGTCGCCGATCATGTGATCGCGGTTGCGCAAACGGATTCAACTAACGCGCTCGCGCGCAGAATGTTGCGTGATGGTGAGCTTACATTGCCTGCTGACGGCGTGGGCATGACAGTAGTGGCAGCGGATGAACAAACCGCTGGCCGTGGCCGACTTGGCCGCACGTGGGTGAGCCAGCCTGGCGCCTCGATGACCTGCTCATTTGTGGCCGCACTGCCGATGAGTGTGCTTACTGATGCTGACGTTAACGGTTGGCTGACAATGATTGCCGGTCTGGCAGCATTGGACGCACTGCGCGGCACGCTTGAGGAATGCGGATTGAAGCCAAATGCGCCAGATTGCACGCTTGCGTTGAAGTGGCCGAATGATATTTACTGCCACGGGTTAAAGCTTGGCGGTATTTTGACGGAGTTTGTACCGCTGGACGATACTGCGCAGGCTGCCAATACCGCCGAGGCACCGCGTGCTGCACTGATTATCGGCATTGGTGTCAACTTGCATTTGCGCGCCGACCGACTCCCCACGCCGAGCTCGACATCATTGCAGCTGCATGTTGATAATCTGCCGGATACGAGCGTGCTACGCGACATGATTTGCGCGCGTATTGCGAGCTCACTGCGCAATCGTCTCTACGCGTTCGCGCGCGATCCGCATGCACAGGCAGCTGCCGTGCACGATGAAGCACTGCGCGTATGCTGGACGATTAGCCGGCGCGTAGAAGCGCGCTTTACCGACGGGACAACGCTCGCCGGTACGGCTGTTGCATTGAACGCTGATGCTTCGCTGCAGGTGCGCGATGATGCTGGCGAACTGCATACGGTACATACCGCCGACGTTGGCGTGTTGTAAACGGCGTGCTCTACACCATACGTTCAGACATTGCGGGTGGCACGACTATCACAGTCGTGCCACCCGCAATGCGTTATTGACTCATTGTGTGTTCACAAAACTGCTAACTAGCGCAGCTTCGCAAGCGCAGTAGTAGCCAAAGCAGCTACCGCGGCCTTGATAATATCGCCGGCGACAAAGCCCATGGAAGCAATCGCTACAACCGTAATCGGCGTATGCGTGAGCAGCGACTGAATCGCAAAGCCAAACAAGTACACCACGGCAACGGAGCCGATCAGTGCAGCGCCAAAGAAACGCACAGCGGTAATCGCTGCGTGAATCGGGGAGTCAAGGCGTGCATTGCCGCGCAGCAGTGCGGTGACGATCACGCCTGGCAGGAAACCAATCAGGAATCCAGCGCTCGGCCCAAATAGTGCGGCGGTTGAAGCGCCGCCAGCAAACACTGGCAGTCCAGCTGCGCCAGCGCTCAAATACAGTACGACTGCACCCGCTGCTTGACACCAATCCAACATAAGCGCTGCCAGCATGACCACGAACGTTTGCAACGTGATTGGTACTGGCGTGCCAGGAATGGCGATTTCGCCGGCTGCAGCTGCCAACCACATGAGGGCTGCAAACAGTAGCGGCTTGCCAAGAGCAGGCAGTACGCGGCGAGCGACGGATAGAACAGTAGTGCGGCCGGTTTGAGTGGCCGAAGTGCGTGCGGACATCATGATTCCCTTCTCGCGCTGCGATGATGCGCAGTGATGATGTGTGGTGATTGGTGGGTGATTACACCGGTGATTACGGTTGCTCATCGTAGGATTGCTGCGCGCTGGCTGGCGTGTTGAGAACATACAAAAACGCTTCGGCGCGTTTGTGGAGCACCTCTGGTTACGCCCCCGAAACTTACGGAACCGTTTGTTGAGACTCTACAAAACGGTGTTGCAGGTTTTGTGGATTCGAAGGCTGAGCTCGCGCGCACATCGGTGAATAGTTGACGTTATGTGTAAAAATGTCAATAAACTTCTGGTCGCGAATCGCGGCGAGATAGCGTTGCGCGTCATCCGCACCGCCCGTGAAATGGGGGTTGCTACCGTGGCGGTGTACGCGGAACAAGACCGCAACGCTCAATATGTGCAACTCGCTGATGAGTCATATGTGCTTTCTGGCGATACGTACAAAGACACGTATCTCAATGAAGATAAGCTCATCGACATCCTCCACCGTTCAAACGCAAACGCGGTACACCCGGGGTACGGTTTCCTTTCCGAAGTGCCAAGTTTTGCGGAAAAAGTCGAGCATGCGGGCGCAATCTGGATCGGCCCGCACCCGCAGGCGCTGGTTGATCTCGGCGACAAAATCACTGCACGTCGTGTTGCTAAAGCGGCAACAGTGCCGCCAGTGCCAGGCATTAGCGAGCCAGTGCGCGAACTGCGCACACTGTTAGATTTTGCGCACACGTACGGTTACCCGGTCATGATGAAACGCACCGATGGTGGCGGTGGCCGTGGCATCAGCGTGGTGAATGATGACGATGGTATGCGCCGCTTTTACATGAACCACGATGCGATGCAGGGCGGCGATTTGGATGAATACTTCATTGAAAAATTCATCGACAAAGCACGCCATGTAGAAACCCAGTGCGGTCGCGATCGCTTCGGCGGTTTTACCGTCTACTCCACGCGTGACTGCTCTGTGCAGCGGCGCAATCAAAAATTGATCGAAGAAGCGCCGGCACCGTTTTTGCCAAGCGAGGTTATCGAACAGCTCGAAACCTACTCGCGCCGCCTGTTTGAACGCGTGAACTACATTGGCTTGGGCACCTGCGAATTCATGGTGACTCCGCAGCGCAAAGTGTACTTTTTGGAAGTCAACCCGCGTTTGCAAGTCGAGCACACCGTTAGTGAAGAAGTGTGCGGACTTGATCTCGTGCGCGAACAAATCACGATCGCTGACGGCGGTCACTTGACGCCAGCACCTGAGCCGCGCGGGCACAGTTTCGAACTGCGCATTACCAGCGAGGACCCGGCAACCAATCTCACGCCATCTTCCGGCACGCTTGAACGCATTGTGTGGCCGTCTGGGCCGGGTGTGCGTATTGACACTGGTGTAGAAACCGGTGACACGATTTCGCCAAAATTCGACTCAATGATGGGCAAAGTTGTGATTACTGCGCAGGATCGTGCTGCGGCTGTTGCTCGCGTGCGTCGCGCGCTGAAAGAACTGGTTATCGAAGGCGTGCCGACGCCGGCGAGCTTGTACGAGCGCGTATTTAGCGACGACGAATTCACTGCTGAACATGGTCACGCATTCGATGTGAGCACCAAATGGTTGGAACGCAAGTATTTGAGCCGCGAGCCTGCTAGTGTGCGCGCCGGCCAGCCAGCATCACTGAGCGCTGGCATTGCAGATGCGAGCGAGTCGCATAAGGGGCCGATCAGCGAAAGCTTCGTGATCGAAGTAAATGATCGTCGCGTCAAACTCACCGTGCCTACGGACATTGTGAACAATCTGATGGGGGCCGGGCGCGCTCGCGTTGCTAAGCGACCCACGCAGCCATTGCGCGGTCAGGGATTGCACGCGGTCGAAACACAGAAAACCGCTGATTCCGGGCGTTCTGGCGTAATTGCCGCGCCAATGCAAGCCGTGGTGACGCGCATTAACGTGGCCGAGGGGCAAAGCGTTGCTAAAGGCGATCTGCTGGTCGTACTCGAGTCGATGAAGATGGAAAACTACGTGTACGCGCCGGTTAACGGCACGGTCACTAAGATTTTCGTCGCTCCAGCAACCGGTGTTGAAGCGGGCGAAACGCTGGTCACTTTGGATGTTGATGGTGCGCAAGCGCGCGATAAAAGCGGTGCTGCAACTGCTGGAAAGGCGGGCGCACAATGACCGATATCATGAATTCCGCCGCCGTGAAACACGTCATGAAACAATGTGCGGCTGGAGAGGACCCTAACACAGTAGCTGCAAATACGATCACGGCAGCTGGTGAGCAACCAGTGCGTGCCGCTGTTGTACGTGCCGCTCAACTCGCCCGCGATGCTGAAGCGCATGCGCGCGAACGCCAGCATGGCAAAGGCAAGCACACTGCTCGCGAGCGCCTCGACCTGCTGCTTGACACTGGCTCGTTTGAAGAGATTGGTCGCTTCCGTGGCGGCGATATCAACGGTGGTAAAGCCGGCTCAGCAGTAATCACCGGATTTGGCAATGTGTACGGGCGCAAAGTAGCCGTGTATGCGCAAGACTTTTCCGTGCGCGGCGGCACGCTCGGGCGCGCTGAAGGCGAAAAAATCTGCCATCTGATGGATAAAGCGTTGGAGTTGAAAGTGCCGATTATCGCCATCGTTGACTCTGGTGGCGCGCGCATTCAGGAAGGCGTGGCCGCGCTCACGCAGTATGGTCACATCTTCCAAAAAACCTGCCAGGCCAGCGGTTTTGTACCGCAAATTTCATTGATTCTTGGCCCGTGCGCAGGCGGTGCTGTGTACTGCCCGGCGCTTACGGATTTGATCATCATGACCCGCGAGAACTCCAACATGTTCGTCACTGGTCCTGATGTGGTCAAAGCCGCCACCGGCGAAACCATCAGCATGAATGATCTCGGTGGCGGAGTCGTACACGCTACGCGATCCGGCGTGGCACACTATCTTGGCGAAGATGAAGCCGACGCGATCGACTACGCGCGCACTGTGCTCGCCTATCTGCCATCCAACTGCGATGCCGAGCCACCAATCTACGCCTACGCAGCCACGCGTGCCGAACGCGAAACTGCGCGCCGACTATCCACAATCGTGCCTGACAATGATCGCCAACCATACGATGTGCTCGATGTGATTCGCTGCGTTGTCGACTACGGCGAGTTCGTACAAGTGCACGAGTTATTTGCAGCCTCCGCAGTGGTTGGATTCGCATGCATTGAAGGCCACCCGGTCGGCGTAGTCGCCAATCAGCCGAATGTGCGCGCGGGCATTCTTGACGTAGACGCTTCCGAAAAAGTGGCACGATTCGTGCGACTGTGCGACGCATTCAACCTGCCGGTTATCACGCTGGTAGACACGCCTGGCTACAAGCCCGGAGCTGATCAAGAACATGCGGGCATTATCCGCCGCGGTGCCAAAGTCATCTACGCATACGCCAACGCACAAGTACCCATGGTCACCGTAGTACTACGCAAAGCATTCGGCGGAGCATACATCGTGATGGGCTCCAAAGCCATCGGCGCAGACATGAACTTCGCATGGCCCAGCTCACAGATCGCCGTACTCGGTGCGACTGGAGCAGTCAACATCATCCATCGCAAAGATCTCATCAAAGCGCGCGAAGCAGGCAAAGATGTTGACGCACTACGCGCACAGCTTGCCGCCGACTACGAGCACACCACCGTCAACGCGAACCTCTCGCTCGAAATGGGAGAAATCGACGCAATGATCGACCCCGAGCAGACGCGCGAAGCAATCGCCGAATCACTGCGACTACTCGCCGGCAAACAACGCGTCAGACGCACGGGCAAACATCACGGCAATCAGCCGCTGTAACCAGCCGCTGTAACCAAACGCTGTAACTAAACAAACTTCGTGTATTGCACCCAACCAACCCAAGGAACATCACATGACACAGTTCTTCCTCAACCGACTGAATACTGAACCGCATGCGCTCGCATTCGCCGGCCAATCCACCCCCTGGCCGGTCGCGCTCGCTGACCTTACCGCCGATCCCACGCTTGAAAGCGAGCTCAAAGCGCACGTTGATGCAGCCAACACGATGCTCGCTCCCGTAGCCGCTGACCTGCTCGCTACCACCGGTCGCTCAGTAGACCTGTTCGCATTCACTCCAAACCCGGCTAAGCTAGGCGCTGCCGCCGCTGCCACCGTGAGCGTGGAAGGCATCGCACTCACGCAGCTCGGCGCGCTCATCGACGCTACGCGACTCGGCTTCGACATTGCTGGCGGCAACCACGTTGCTGTACTCGGCCACTCGCAAGGCATCCTCGGCGTGCACATGGTCAACGCCATTACCGCCGCCGGATCCATCAGCAAAGCCGCTGAGCAAATCAACGAAATTCTCGCCACGGCAGCATTGATTGGTGTAGCAGGCACGCGTAAAGCACGCGAACTCGCACTCAACGCGCAGCACGCGGGCGCCACGCCAATGCTGTCGGTACGCGGTGCAACCCGCCGTCAAGTCGAAGCGCTCGCCGCACGCGTGCCCAACCCACGCGGACCAATCACCATCGCGGTCACCAACTCTGCGGACAATCACGTACTGTCCGGCTACCCGGAAGATCTCGCCGCCTTCGAAGTCGAAGCCGGCAAAGAACACAAGCGCCAGCAGACGTTGCGCGACAATAAGGTGCGCGGCGGTGCCGTATTCAACCCCGTACTCGAATACCTCGAGGTGACGCTCCCATTCCACTCGCCGCTGATGGCCGACGCGGTCGAGCAAACCGTGGCGTGGGCAGCAGCCTGCGGATTTGATGAGACGCGTGCTCGCGAACTGGCGAGCGAAGTACTGCTCAACCATGTTGATTGGGCTGCGCGCGTGAAGACGATGTTGGACTCGGTTGACCCGGCAACCTTGTGGATTGTGGACTTTGGCCCAGGCAATACGCTCGGTAAGCTCGTTGACAATCTGATTCAAGGCACGGGTGTTGGCGTGGTAGAAGCCTCTACGATGGCTGACCGTGCTGCGCTGTCTACGCTGGAAGGTGAGCCTGAGCGCACCCAGAACTGGAAGGCGTTTGCGCCGCGCGTGCTGCACACGCCTGCCGGCGATAAAATCCTCACCAAATTCAGCAAGCTCACTGGCAAGCCGCCGGTTTTGCTGCCTGGCATGACGCCCACCACGGTGGACCCCGAAATTGTGGCCGCGGCTGCGAACGCCGGCTACTGGGCTGAACTTGCTGGTGGTGGCCAGGTGACTGCCGACGTGTTTGACCGTCACGTAGCTGAGTTGGAAGACCTGCTGGAAGAAGGCCGCACGGTCGAATTCAACGCCATGTTCATGGACCGCTACCTGTGGAATTTGCAGTTTGGTAGCACGCGCATTGTGCCCAAGAAGCGTGCTTCTGGCGCGCCAATCGATGGTGTGATTGTCTCCGCAGGTATTCCCGAAGTTGATGAAGCAAAGGCGCTGGTGGCTTCGCTGGTCGCAGACGGACTGCCGTACGTTGGTTTTAAGCCGGGCACAGTAGAACAGATTCGCCAAGTGGTGCGCATTGCCAAGGCGGTTGCTCCTACGCCGATTCTGATGCAGGTTGAGGGTGGTGCAGCTGGCGGCCACCACAGTTGGGAGTCGCTGGACGATCTGCTCACTTCCACGTATGCGCAAGTGCGCGCGTGCGATAACCTCGTGCTCGTTGCTGGCGGCGGTATTGGAACGCCTGAGCGTGCAGCTGACTATATTTCCGGCCAGTGGGCGCGCGCGTACGGTCTGCCGGACATGCCAGTTGACGGCGTGCTGGTTGGCACTGCAGTAATGACCGCGAAGGAGGCGCACACCAGCCCTGCAGTCAAGCAGCTGCTCGTTGATACGCCTGGTATTACGGCTTCTTCGGCGGATGATGCTTCCGCTGATCCGTTTGCTCCTGCTGGTGAAGCGTGGGTGCCGTCCGGCAAGTCGGTTGGCGGTGTTGCTTCCGGTTTGAGCCACCTGCACGCGGATATTTATGAAGTAGAGAATTCGTCTGCGGTGTGCGGCCGTCTGCTCGTGCGCGTGATGAAGCATCCGGAAGAGCTAGAAAGCCGCCGCGATGAGATTATTCAGGCGCTGAACGCTACTGCTAAGCCGTATTTCGGCGATCTTGCAGCAATGACGTATGTTGAGTGGGCGCAGCGTTTCGCTGAGCTTTCCTTCCCGTGGGTTGATCCAACGTACGCGCTGCGATTCCTGCACTTGCTGCAGCGCATTGAAGCGCGTGTCACCCCGCAGGATAATGGCGAATTTACCTCGCTGTTTGCTGATGTTACTGATGTTGATACTGACCCGCAGGCGGCAATCGCGCGTTTGCGTGACGCATATCCGCAGGCGGCAACATTGCACGTCACTCCCGCAGACGTGGCATGGTTCCCTGTGCTCGTGCGCGAGTACCCCAAGCCGATGCCGTTCGTGCCGGTTATTGATAACGATTTGCTGCGCTGGTGGGGTCAAGATCAGCTGTGGCAGTCTGAAGATGCACGATATTCTGCTGATTCAGTGCGCGTGATTCCTGGTCCGATTGCTGTGGCTGGTATTACCACTATTGACGAGCCGGTGGCGGATATTCTTGGTCGATTTGAAACCGCTGCACTAGAGCGCACGCGCGAACTGCAGGAGGAAGCAAACCCGCAGCAGAGCGAGCAGGGTGAGCAGGCTGTCAGTGAATTAGGCGGTGCTACCAGCGTCGAAGAGTTCATTCGCCGCTCGCCAAACATCTCCTGGGTTGGCCACTTGACGCACAATCCGGCATACGGCACTGCTGTTGGCGACCCACACTATGAGATTCGCGCAGTAGACGAACAGGCTGGCGAATACGATCTCGACATTCATCTCGATACCTACTGGGATAACGACCCGGACGGCGGCCTGTCCAAGCACGCAGTGCGCGATATCGTCGTGCCGCTGACCGTGTGCGTCAGCGAAACTGGCTTGCTGCCGGTCGTCAATCGCGACCGTCTTGTGTCTGACGTGTACGCGATGCTCGCTGCCACTGCGGGCATTGGCAACACTGCTATTACGGGCGACAAGCTGGAAGCGATGCCGCAAGTTGAGGCAGCTGCTTCGTCTGGCATAACGTTCCCCCAGTCAGCTGCGCTGGCAGCGTCCTCAGCCGAGGGAGCCGAGAGTGAGGGGGCGGGTAGCGCCGTTGCAGGGCTGTCTGCTAGCGAAGCGCCATTCGGCGTCGTACGCGCACACTACACGTTGTCTGCCAATCTTGGTTACGATCACGAGGCAGTCACTGGTGGCGCACTGCCAGCATCGCTCGCCCCCTCGCGCATCGCGCCCGATGCACTCGTCGGCCCCGCATGGCCCGCGATCTACGCGGCACTTGGCTCCGTGCAGGTGAACGGTTACCCAGTTATTGAAGGTCTACTCAACGCTGTGCACCTCGACCATCTCATCGAACTCGAAGAGAACGAGGATGCGCTGCTCGCACATGTTGGCGAAACTGTGTCGCTGACCGCTTGGGCTGAGCAGTATTTCGAATCCGCATCAGGCCGCGTAGTGACTATTCACGTAACGCATACCGCTGCGGACGGCACCGTGCTTGCCCGCGAAACTGAACGATTCGCAATCCGCGGTCGCGTATATTCCGACGCGCTGCCGGCCAATGCTCCGGATTACGGCGATTGGCTGACGTTAAATCATGATTCGGAAGATGCAAAAGAAGCCGTGTCCCGGGGCAGGGAAGCCGTGTTCCGGGGCAGGGAAGCGGATGGCTCCGTCGTCGGACAGTCCACTGGACTGTCCTCCTCCTCGCGGGACTCGCGTCTAGTGCAGGCCACCGCTCGCCGTTTGCTGCGCCGCGTGCGCGTGGTTGCGCCAAGCGACATGACCGCGTTCGCGCGTACTTCCGGCGATTTCAACCCGATTCACACGTCGGTACGCGGCGCTCGCATTTCTGGACTTGCCGCTCCACTCGTGCATGGCATGTGGCTGTCCGCCACCGCTCAGCATGCAGTCCAAGCGCTTGACGATAAGGGCGCACACTATGAGATTGCCGGCTGGACCTACAACATGTATGGCATGGTCCAACTGGGCGACACAGTCGAAATCAGTGTGGAACGCGTTGGCAAAGTCGCGCATGCTGGCATGGCACTTGAAGTGACCTGCCGTATTGACGGTCAGATTGTTTCACGTGGCACGGCGCTAGTTCGCGCGCCGCGCGCCGCATTCGTATACCCAGGTCAAGGCATTCAAAGCCAAGGCATGGTGTTGGATGAGCGCGTCAAGTCGCCGGCTGCTCGCGACGTGTGGGAGCGCGCTGACAAGCTCACTCGCGAACGTCTTGGATTCTCCATCCTCGCGCTCGTACGCGATAATCCGAAGGAACTGACTGCGAACGGTGTCACCTATCGTCATCCTGAAGGACTGTTGAACCTCACGCAGTTCACGCAGGTCGCGCTCGCGACCGTTGCCTACGCGCAGACTGCACGCTTGCGCGAAGCTGGTTGCGATATTTGGCCCGCATACTTCGCTGGCCATTCGCTTGGTGAATACAATGCGCTTTCCGCATTCGCTGGCATTATCCCATTGGAAACTGAGCTTGAACTCGTTTTCCATCGTGGTTCCACGATGCATCATCTCATCGAACGCGACGCACAAGGCCGCTCGAACTATCGCATGGGCGCACTGCGACCCAACCAGTTCGGGGTAGGCGACGATGGCGTGAAAGCGTATGTTGATAGCGTTGCCAAGCAGTGCGGCGAATTCTTGCAAATCGTCAACTACAATCTTGCCGGCGCACAGTATGCGGTAGCTGGCACTATCGCTGGACTCAAAGCGTTGCAAGAAGATGCAAACCGTCGCGCTCGCGAATACGGTGGCAAGCCAGCGTTCATGCTGGTGCCGGGTATTGACGTGCCATTCCACTCCACGCTGCTGCGCAAGGGCGTACCGGAATTCCGCGATAAGCTCGACGCATTGCTGCCGCAACATATTGATTACCGTGGCCGCCTTGTGGGCCGGTACATTCCAAACTTGGTGGCAGCACCATTCGAGATGACTCGCGAGTTTGCGGCAAAGATTCTCGAGGTAGTGCCTTCCGAGCGCATTCGCGAAGCGTTGGATAACCCGGCTGTGTGGGATTCGTATGCTGCGGATGATCAGAAGCTCGGCCGACTGCTGCTCACGGAACTGCTCTCCTGGCAGTTTGCGTCCCCAGTGCGTTGGATTGAAACGCAAGCGCTGCTGTTCAACCCGGTGAACCGTGGGGGATTGGGCGTTGAAGAATACGTTGAAGTTGGTCTTGGCAAAGCGCCAACGCTCGCGAACCTCGGCGCAAAAACCCTACGTATGCCGGACTTCTCCGGCTGCGACGTCACCGTCTACAACGTCGGCCGCGACGAAGGCCGCGTCTATATGACAGATACAGACTCGCTGGCTCCGCAGACTGAGGACGACGTTCAAGACCAGGCAGCAGCCTCGGCAGCCTCTGCTCCCTCTGCTTCCTCGGCCCCCTCGGCTGAGGGGGCTGTCAGCCGCAGGCTGACTGGGGGAGCGTCCGCGGCGCAAGCCGCCGATAATAACGCATCGGCCGAAGGTCGATCCTCCTCTGCCACTGCATCTTCATCAAACGCGTCACCTATGACGCTCCCCCAGTCTGCTACGCAGACAGCCGCCTCAGCCTCAGCGGCCGCAGCTACCGCCGTCTCGCAACTCGGCTCCGCCCCAACCGGTCCGGTCGACGACCTGCCCTTCCACGCTTCCGATGCAATCGGCGTTCTCATGGCCTACTCCGCTAAAGTCCGCCTTGACCAAATCGGCGTGAACGACACCACGGACACGCTCACCAATGGCGTCTCGTCACGCCGTAATCAGCTGCTGATGGATATCAGTTCTGAGCTGGGCGTTGCGAGCGTGGACGGTGCCGCTGAGGCAACACTGACTCAGCTGGCTCAAATCGTCAACAAGGCAGCCCCGAACTATAAGCCGTTTGGCCCAGTGCTGTCTGATGCGATTCGCGACCGTCTGCGCGCACTGTTCGGCGCTGCTGGCGTCAAGCCTGCGCATATTCGCGACCGTGTGACTGGCGTCTGGCAGCTTGGCGAAGGCTGGGTAGCTGCTGTTACCGCAGCACTGCTGCTTGATACTCGCGAGGGAGCCAGCTCGCGCGGCGGCGATCTTGCGAAGCTGCCAACTGGCGCTGCCGCTAACGCTGCTGCAGCTGACAAGCTCATTGATGACGCGGTTACTCTGGTTGGTCAAACCAAGGGTGTAGCGGTTTCCAAGCCGTCTGCTGGCGGCGCGGCTGGTGGTGCAGTGGTTGATTCTGCAGCACTCGATGCGTTTGCTGCACAGGTAACGGGCGCTGACGGTGTGCTCGCTTCTACCGCGCGCTTTGTACTGAACGAGCTTGGCGTGACTGCGCCGGCAGTAGATTTCGACGCCGACGAGGCAGCTCGCAACGCGGCCGTTGTGGACGCGGTCACTGCGGAACTCGGCGCCGACTGGCCTAAGCAGGTCGAACCTCGTTTCGATGCAAACAAGGCGATGTTGTTTGATGATCGTTGGGCTTCCGCACGTGAGGATCTTGCTCGCGCGTTCTACGACGCTAATCCGGCGCTGCTCGACGGTTCCTTCCGCGGGCTTGGCAAGGCGATTGCTGCTGAAGCGCAGTGGTTTGCGAACCATGTTGAAACGGTGACTTCGACTGGAGATGCAGCATTCGCTCTCAAGACTGCATTCAGCCGCATCGCGAACGAGGCTCTACAGGTCGTTTCCGACGATGCTGCGGCGTCTCGCTTTGCGAACGATATCGCCGTGGTCACCGGTGTGGCGCCGAATTCGATTGCCGCGCAGGTGGTGTGCGGTCTGCTCGCGGGCGGTGCTACCGTCATCGCTACATCGCACAGCTTTAAGCCGAGCGTAAAAGCTTGGGCAAAGCAGGCTTACCGTGAGCACGCAGCCGGCAGCGCGCAACTGTGGCTCGTTCCCGCAAACCTGTCGAGTTACCGTGACGTTGACGAGCTGGTCTCGTGGATTGGCAACGTACAGAAGAAGACTTCCGGCGCAACCACCACGATTGTGAAGCCTGCGTACGAGCCGACGCTGTTCTTCCCGTTCGCTGCTCCGCCAGTGCACGGCACAATGGCTGATTCTGGCGAATTGTTCGAATCGCAAGCGCGCCTCATGTTGTGGGGCGTGGAACGCGCAATCACTGGACTGGCTGCTATTGGCTCGGATACGGATGTGCAGCACAAGCTGCATGTGGTGCTGCCGGGCTCGCCGAACCGCGGTATTTTCGGCGGCGACGGTGCGTACGGTGAAGTCAAGAGCGCATTCGACGCGATCGTCAATCGTGCGCATGCTGAACGCGTATGGTCGAATCGTGTCACGTTTGCGCATCCGAAGATCGGTTGGGTGCGCGGCACTGGACTCATGGGCGGCAATGATCCGCTGGTCGAAGTAGTGGAACGCCACGGCATTCACACGTATTCCACCGCGCAGATCGCAGTGAAACTGCTCGATTTGTGCACTGCTGAATCGCGTGCAGCTGCGGCGAACGCTCCGCTGAACGTTGACCTCACCGGCGGTCTCGGTAACGAGCCGATCGACATCAAGGCGTTGCGTGCCGAAGCAGAGGCTGACGCGGCGCGTGCTGCGGGGCAGGAAACGGATGGCTCCGTCGTCGGACAGTCCACTGGACTGTCCTCCTCCTCGCGCGGCCTGAGATCAGGTCAGGCCGCCTCAGCCGAGGGGGCCGAGGCTGCCGGTGGGCAGCGGATTAAGGCGTTGCCCACGCCGAATGTTCCCACGCAGCCGGCGGTTGATCTTGCGGATTGGGCGAATGTGACCGCGCGTCCGGAAGACGAAATCGTCATCGTCTCCATCGGCGAACTTGGCCCGTGGGGCTCTGGCCGCACGCGTTTCGAAGCAGAACTTGGCATTCACCACGACGGTCACGTCGATCTGTCTGCTGGGGCAGTGCTCGAACTCGCTTGGAACATGGGCTTGCTCACCTGGCAAGACAGCCCCAAGCCCGGCTGGTATGACACCGACGGCAACCTCGTGCCCGAAGAGGATATTCACGATCGTTATCACGACGAAGTCGTGGCGCGCTCCGGTATTCGCCCGTTCGATAACGGTATGGGCGGCGACTATCAGCGCGGTGGCGCGGATGGTAACGATGCGCGCATCGGTACCGACGAGGAAGAAGCCGAAGTCTACCTCGACCATGATGTGGTGTTCAGCGTGCCTACTGAAGACATCGCTCGCGAATACGTCAAGCTCGACGAAGCGCACACCACCATCGCACAAGACACTGAATCTGGCGAATGGGCGGTCACCCGTCACGCTGGCTCAATGATTCGCGTGCCGCGCCGCGCTACCATGACGCGCACGGTCGGCGGTCAGTTCCCCACCGGTTTCGACCCAACTCGTTGGGGTATTCCCGCTTCGATGGTCGGTGATGTTGATGAAATCGCGCTGTGGAATATCGTCACCACTGTGGACGCCTACCTGTCTGCTGGCTTTACGCCAGTGGAAATCTTGCAAGCTATCCACCCGTCGCTAGTGGCGAGCACGCAGGGTACTGGTTTCGGCGGTATGAAGTCGATGCGCAAGCTCTACCTCGACCGCTTCTTGAACCACGAGATTCCTACCGACATCCTGCAGGAAGCGTTGCCGAACGTGGTCGCAGCACACGTCATGCAGTCGTACATCGGCGGATATGGCAACATGATCCAGCCAGTATCCGCGTGCGCCACCGCCGCCGTTTCGCTTGAGGAAGGCTTCGACAAGATCAAGCTTGGCAAGGCTGACTTCGTCGTCACCGGCGCAATCGACGATATCGGCGTGGAATCGGTGATCGGCTTCGGCAACATGAACGCCACCGCTAACTCCGAAGAGATGTATGCGAAGGGCATTAATCCGCGCTTCTTCTCGCGTGCGAATGATCGACGCCGCGGCGGCTTCCTTGAATCCCAAGGCGGCGGCACCATTTTGCTCACGCGCGGCGATATTGCAGCGCGACTCGGCCTACCGGTCGCCGGCGTCATCGGCTACGTGCACTCGTTTGCAGATGGCGCGCATACGTCGATTCCGGCACCGGGACTCGGTGCGCTCGCTGCCGGACTTGGTGGAAGGAATTCCAAACTCGTGCGCGATCTGGCTGCGCTCGGCGTCACGCCGGACGATATCGCTGTGGTTTCCAAGCACGATACGTCTACGAATGCGAACGATCCGAACGAATCCGAGCTGCATAACACGTTGGCGCATGCAATCGGCCGCACGGACGGCAATCCGCTGTTTGTGATTTCGCAAAAGACCTTGACTGGTCACGCGAAGGGCGGTGCATGTGTGTTCCAGGTCAACGGGCTCACGCAGCTGTTCGGCTCTGGTGTGATTCCTGCGAATGTTTCGCTCGATTGCGTAGACCCGAAGCTTCAGCGCGACGATCACATGGTGTGGCTCACCAAACCGCTTCACGTGGGTTCGGTGAAGGCTGGTCTTGCCACCTCGCTCGGCTTCGGCCACGTGTCTGGTTTCGCGGCAATCGTGAACCCGGGCGCGTTTGAAGCGGCGCTTGCGCACTCGGACGGTGAAGCAGCGCTCGAAGCGTGGCGTTCGCGTGCGAATGCGCGTCTTGCTGCCGGTCAGCGCCGTCTTGAAGAAGGCATGATGGGCCGCGCGGCATTGTACGAGCCGATTGAGGGGCGCCGATTCCGCAAGGATGGTACCAAGCTGCCCGACGGTTCGCGCTACAACGCGCATGAGGTAGAGAAGGCGATGCTGTTGGATCCGAACGCGCGCCTGGGTGCATCTGGTTTCTATGAAGCTTGATGTGCTGCGATTTGGGGTTCGCGCGTTCGGATCCCTTCGCGGGCGCCTATAGTGCGCCCGCTCACTTCGCCTACAGGACGCCCACTGGGCGTCCTGCTTGACGGCTCAGCCGAACGCTCGTCTCGGTGAGTCCGGCTTCTTCGAAGCCTAACTCACCTCGAAGATCGTCAGGACCCCTTCGCGGGCGCCTATAGTGCGCCCGCTGGCTCGGCCCCTCAGCGTAGCGAAGACTGGGGGAGCGTCACCACTACGACGGTGCGGTCATACGCGCACTACCCTGCAAATCCGGGCATGGTGGTCGCGCGGCGGGAGAATTTGGGCGCGATGAGTTCAACTTGCGCGTCCGGCTCAGCGCCTTCGATTTGCGCGATAGCAATGCGCGTCGCGCGAATACCAAGCAGCGCCGCTTGCGGGGAAATATTGGTAATCGGCACGGGCTGAATTTCAGCGAAATGATCTGAACATTCGCCGATCAGTCCGATATCTTTGCCGGGCGTAATGCCAGTAAGCAGCATCATGTGCTCTACCCATGCCAGCGTGCGCGGTGAGCGCGCATACAGGCATACGCCCTGCCCTTTCCATTGCTGCATAAGTGCAGCTAACGGTTCGATTGACTGCCAATACGTATTGGGGGCGTCGAATGGCTGGAGTTCAATGCCATAGCGCTGTGCGCATTCGCGCGCGTGCTCGGTAAAAATCTCAAGGAATGGGAAGCCTTTGACACCGCCGCGCGCATCGGCAATTGGTACGGCAATACGCGTGCCGATATCATGCATTTCTTTGAATGCCATTTCAATAACCGCTCGCTGATCGGAAACTACGCAGTGGAATGGCCCGTGCTCGCCAGGGTCTCCGAGCGGCACGATGGGAATATCGAGGTCGCGCGCTGCGGTCAGTCGCTCATCGTTGCGGCGAATATCCATAACAAGAAACGCGTCGACGAGTTTGCCCATTGCCAGACGCCGCATATCAGCAACGTCATTGTTTGGTGAGACGAGAATGAGATCGTACCCGTTGGCTTGTGCGGTGTTTTGAATAGCGTGCAGCAGCGGGAAGAGTTCCGCACCTTGCGTGTTTTCGGTGGTTTCGGTAACCAGTCCGATGATGTGCGAACGGTTGCTGATCATTGCGCGAGCATGCGCGTCTGGTACGTAGTTGAGCTGGCGCATGGCTTGTTCGACTTTGTCGCGGGTGGCTTGTGAGACGGATCGTTTGCCGCTCATGACGTATGACACCGTGCTTTGTGCCACTCCGGCGAGCGCGGCTACGTCTTTGGAAGACACGGTTCGGTTGTGTGTGGGCATGATCGCGTCCTTTCTGCTGGCGCTAAGTATAGGGGACAAGCCTTGCTGTGCGGCTACGTGTGATGTTGCGGATCGTCTTTGGTCGCAGTGAAATTGTGCATATTTGAATTCTAATACTTCCAGTGTCGATACCTATCGAAAAAGTGTGTATAATGTTTTATGGTTACGTAAACAAGATCGTGACAACAGCAAAGACGCAACCAACGAAGGAGAAGGTCATGACCGTAATCAAGAAGACCATCGCGCTTACTGGAGCCGTAGCAATGCTCGCCAGTGTCGCCGCTTGCGGCAGCTCAAACAGCGCTGGTGGAGATCAAACTTCTGGCGATGCCAAGCAGGAAATCAGCGTGTGGGCATGGGAGCCGACGCTCAAGAGCGTGGTCACCAAGTTCGAAGCAAAATACCCCAACATTAAAGTCAACTTGCAGAACGTTGGCACTAACGTTGACGAATACACCGCACTGACCAACGCGCTTGAAGCTGGCTCGGGTGCTCCTGACGTGGCACAAATCGAATACTATGCACTGCCGGAGTACGCGATTAAGAAGCAGCTCAAGGAACTGAGCGATATGGGCGCCAAGGATTACGCCGACTATTACACTCCGGGCACGTGGGCGCAGGTGCAGTTCGGCGGCGGTATTTATGGCCTGCCAATGGATTCCGGCCCGATGGCATTCTTCTACAACAAGGAAATCTTCGACAAGGCTGGCGTTGACGCCACGCAGATCAAGACGTGGGACGACTACTACGAGGCCGCCAAGAAGATTCACGCCCTCGGCGACAAGTACTTCATTACTAACGATGCTGGCGATGCTGGCATGTATGAGGCAATGACGTGGCTGGCTGGTGGCAAGCCGTTCTCCACCTCCGATGACGGCACTACCGTAACTGTCAACCTCACTGGCGATAAAGGTTCCAAGGCATTCCAGGACTTCTGGCAGAAGATGATCTCCGAAGGCTTGATCGACACCAAGACCGCCGGCTGGACCGACGATTGGAACCGTGGCTTGGGTGATGGCACGATCGCCTCGCTGTTCTCCGGCGCTTGGATGCCGGCCAACTTGGTCGGTGGCGCGCCTGCTGCAGCTGGCAAGTGGCGCGTGACCGCAATGCCAACTCCGGATGGCGAGACTGCGAACGCTGAGCTCGGTGGCTCTTCGCTTGCTGTGATCGAAAGCAGCAAGAAGGCTGAAGCCGCGTGGAAGTTCATTGATTTCGCGAACCACGATCGCGAAGGCGTGCAGACTCGTGTTGACGGCGGCGCATTCCCGGCTGATAACGAGACGATGAAGGATTCCAAGTGGCTTGATCAGACCACGATTAAGGATTCCGATGGCAACGACGTCGACTACTTCGGCGGCCAGAAGTACAACGAGGTGCTCGCTGAGGGTGCAAAGAATGTGCTGACTGGCTACCAGGTTTCCCCGTACGGCGTAGCTGAGCGTGGCGCTTACGTGGATACTGTTGGCGGCGCGTTCACTGGCGAGGAGACGATGCAGCAGGGCGTCGCGAAGTGGCAGGCGAAGATCGTGGAACTTGGCAAGACCCAGGGCTTCACGGTAAAGGAGTGATGCTTCCCATCGTGTATTGAGCGTGGCAGTGGGGTTTTTCTTCCTTCTTCCCACTGCCCTTCCCGGCGGGCGGCCGCGCATGAATATTGCGCGGCCGCCCGTTTTTTGCGTGAACTCTATGCTGCTGGGTTGTGCGGTTTGGGTGATAATGATCGCATGCAGACAGTTTTTGGTCTTGGACACGATGTGGTGGATGTGCCCGCGTTCGAACAGCAGCTTGCGCAGCCAGGGTCGCGCATGCGTGGATTATTTTCAGTGCGCGAAGTGCGGCAAGCGATGGGGCTTGCTGCTCGTAAGAGCGATGGTGAAGCAGTGCACCTTGCTGCTAAGTGGGCTGGCAAGGAAGCAGTATTGAAAGCATGGTGCGAAGCGCTCGGCGATAATCCTGCACCGTATACGATTGACGTTTTTCCCTGGGCGGGTATTGAGATTCTTGACGATTCATTGGGCCGGCCGCGCGTAGTGCTACGCGATGACGTTGAACGTGAGCTGTGCAATAGTTTGCCGCCATCTGCTTCACCGATGGTGGCGCCACAGTGGCATATTTCGGTGAGTCACGACGGCGGTATCGCTTCCGCGATCGTTGTGTTGGTGATGTCGTGACTCCTTCGCGGCGGTTTACGGTTACTTCGATATGTGTAACACGCCGTTCAATGGTCGATTTCTGTTTACTTTGAGGTTGATTTACTGATTTACAATGACGTATAACAGCAGATAACCATGTTTGCGACACGCCGATGGAGGCTAGTGTTTGCAGTGGTTTTGTGGTGTGCGTGAGCATGCTGATTTGCGTGGTGTTGTGTGTTCGTGTATGTTTATCTCTTGCTGCTCAGCACGGCGGGGTTCTGCTCTTGTGGGGTTTTGCCTTGTTGGTGTGGTGGTGGTTTGAGAACTCAAGAGTGTGTTTGTA
>NZ_QXGL01000011.1 GCF_003951095.1 Bifidobacterium goeldii | reverse complement strand
GCCGTGCCAGCGGCAACGCCCATCGTCGCGATCATCGCGAGCGAGGCGAGGCCGGCCAGAGGCGCGCGCCAAACCTTAGTATTTCCTGTCATCTTCAGGAACCTTTCTTTTAGGGACAGGCTCCCAAAGAGTGCTACAAAAACACGCGGTCGTGCTCTGCTAGTTGCAGTAATCGCGGCCGTAGAAGAGTAAAATAGTTACGTCATTTTCAATGACTCTATGAGAGAAAGAGGCATTCATGACTAGCAACAAAGGAGTTCATGCATCACTTCGGCGATCGGGCGGCTTACTAGCCGTGGTGGTGTTTTTACTGTCAATGACATGCGGTTTGCCGGCAACCGCATCTGCGGAAGACAGTGGCGCTACCGACATGTATCGCATGTATAACCCGAACAGTGGCGAGCATTTCTACACTGCGGATGGTAACGAGCGCGACTCGCTGCGTGCTGCAGGGTGGCGTTACGAAGGCGTTGGCTGGGTTGCGCCCGTGCACTCGAATACGCCCGTGTATCGTCTGTACAATCCGAACGCTTCGGATCATCACTACACGATGAACGCTGCCGAAAAAGACAGCTTGGTTGCCAGTGGCTGGAATTACGAGGGTATTGGTTGGTATTCGTCGGACACGAATCGTAGTCTACCGGTGTATCGCCAGTACAATCCGCACGCGCGTTCCGGATCGCACAATTACACGTTGAACGGTAACGAGGCTGCGAATCTCGTCAGCCAAGGCTGGCGTGATGAGGGCGTGGCTTGGTACGCAGTCGGTGGTGCGTCTCCCGCACCAGCTGAGCCCACTCCTGCGCCAAACCCTGCGCCTGCGCCAACGCCTGGCAAGCAGATCACGCCGGGCGCCTACTGCAAGAAGTCTGAAGCTGGCCAGCAGGGCACCGCTTACGGCAAGATCTATACCTGCGCATACCGCCCGGGTAACAAGATTCCGCACTGGTATCCAGCCTGATGAGATATTCAGTAGTAGATAGCTGCTGACGGTCTGCTTGATAGTCTGCTTGATAGTCAAAAGCGCCGGTTCATGATGGGCCGGCGCTTTTTTGCGCACTTAGCAGCCTGCACCCCACTGATTCCGGCGTTTCGGCTACAATTACGGGACTGAAGAAAGAGCAGAGAGCAGGTGAGTTCAGGATTATGAGCGAGGAATATCAAGACAATCACCCTAACAATCACACTGGCGAGCAGACGGGTCAGCAAAGCACACCCACGCCCCAAAATCCAGCCCCAGCCACCACGCCCCAGCAGCCGCAGGAAGCTCCCAAGCCAAAGCCGCTACCAGGCAGCGTGTTCATCCGCCCCGGTATCGACGATCGCCCAGACTATGAAAAGGCACTCAGCCCGGAAGACAAGGCCGCAGTAGCTCGTCTCGCCTTCCGTACGCCGCGCAAGCCGATCGTCGCCTCGGCTACGCAAGCGGAAACGCAGGTTGCGCAAATGGGTGCAGAAGGCTCTCCAGCCGCCGCAGCCGCATCCGTAGACGCTGCCGTACCGGATATGAGTTCCGCGTACGTTGACATGCGCGACCCTGTAGTCAGCGCGGATGGTCAGCGGCCGACTCCCGCTCAGGTTACGCGCCTGTCGTGGGGCTTTGCTGCAGGCGCCGCCGCCTCCGCGATCCCGTGGGCTGCTATGAACTTGGTGGCTTTGCCGGCTGTCATCGTGCGTCTCGCGGCAAATCGCCTCGCAGATTCTGCAGGTCCCGCAGCGAATCCCGGTCCTGCTGGCACTTCAACGGTAAGCAGCGCGCTATCGTCCGCGTGGGCAATGGACTTGGCAATCGTGGTCATTGTCGGCGTTATCGCCTCAGTCATCGCCGACGCGTTCGTCTCTGCACTCTCCGACCGCACGCGTCTCGAAATGGGTCGCCGTACCCCGTGGATTATCGGCGGCGGTATCATCTCCGCTATTATCACGATGATTCTGAGCATGGTCGCGCATGTGAACGGCATTATCGTGCTGTGGGCTCTGCTGCAAGTCGGCTATTCAATGCTCACGGTGCCGCTTGCTGCCGCGTTTAGCGAGCGCGTGCCAGACAAGTTCCGCCCTCGCGTCGTGCGCGCACGCGGTATTGGTCAGATGATCGGCCAAGCTCTAGGCGTGTGGATGGGTGCAGTCGGCATCGTGCTTGGCGGGCCGCGTATCGCGTTCATTATCGCCGCCGTTGTATTTGTGCTGGCGGGCATTCTCCCCGTGCTGGTGTGGCCAAAGGAGCCGTCGAGCGAAGCACAAACGCGCACGCCAATGCACGTGGACGCTATCCGCAATCAGTTCCGCGCTCCGCGTCACGCTCCCGAGTTTTGGAAAGCGTTCATTGCGCGCGTGTTCGTTTCAGCTGGCGTGGGATTGACCAACATGTCTATTTGGTTGATTGCCGCAGGCCTGATTTTCCACGACTGGTTTGCGCAAGGCAATTCAGCGCCACTGTCACTGCCGGTGGCCGCGCTCGTTTCGACAATGGCTTTAGCAACGCTGATCGGCTCTGCGATCGCCGCGTTTACCGCCGGACCGGTGGGCGAATATATTGAAGATCCGCGCTACCTGTCTGCTGGATCATGCTTGCTCTACGCTGTCGCTATGCTGCTGCCGATGGTGCTGCTCAACGTGACCAGTATGGTGCTGTTCGCGGCTCTCGCCGGCTTCGCGTTCGGTCTCATCGATACGTTTGAGCAGCTGCTGGCAATGAACGCAATGCCGAATCCGCTGGACGCTGGCCATGACTTAGCGTTCTTCAATCTTTCGAACGCGTGTGGTCTCGTGCTGGCTGCCGCGGCTGGGGCTATCGGCGTGAATGCTGCCGGTTCGCTGATCGTATTGTTCCCGATCGCGATCGTATGCATGCTGGCTGCTGCGGCGGTCACGCTTGCGATGAAGCCGTGATCAGCGATACCTTCTAACTTTCTACTTGCGTCCGTCCACATAGTGAACCCCCTGTGGTTCCTGTGGGCGGGCGCGCCTATCTTGTCGTTCAGTCGAGCACGAAAGAGCTCGGAAAGACGTTTCGATACCGAAAGGAGGTTCGCCACGATGACTGGATACACTGCTGATTACACCGTTGATCACGTTCTGCTGTCCGCACGAATTATTATCTCGTCTTCGTTGGCGGACTGATTCGGCATTCAAGCTTGAGCCCCGCCAGCGAAGGCAGGGCAGAGCGTAATCCCACGTGAAGCCCTGCATGAGTTGCGGGGCTTTTTTGTTGCCTCCCACAAGGTCACCGCAGCATCAAGCAAAACGTGATGAAACAACCCAAGAGAAGAGATACCGCGAGCGCGCAGTAATCTACGCAATCGCACATCCATCAGGAGCAAATACCATGACCGCAGTCGATACGACTGAGAACGCCGCAGCAAGCGGCAAAGCGCAGGCACTGGTTCGCGATTCGGTAAAAACCGTGATCGCCGCATCCATGGTCGGCACCGCCATCGAGTTCTACGACTTCTACGCTTACGGCACCGCCGCAGCTAACTACTTCCCACACATCTTCTTCGACAAGACCGACCCGACCGTCGCACTGCTTGCCAGCTTGCTGACGTTCGCTATCGCGTTCATTGCTCGCCCGCTCGGCTCGCTCGTTTTCGGCCACTTCGGCGACCGCATGGGCCGCAAGACCACGCTGGTTGTGTCCTTGATGACGATGGGTGTGGGCACGTTCCTGATCGGCTGCCTGCCAACCTACGATCAGTGGGGCGTTGCCGCGGTTGCACTGCTGTGCTTGCTGCGATTCGTGCAGGGCATCGGTCTGGGTGGCGAATGGTCTGGTGCGGCCCTGGTTGCCACTGAGAACGCGCCTGAAGACAAGCGCGCACTCTACGGTTCCTTCCCGGAGCTGGGCGCACCGATCGGCTTCTTCCTGTCCAACGGCACGTACTTCCTGCTTGAGACGTTCAACGATTCTGACGCGATGCTCGCATGGGGTTGGCGTGTACCGTTCCTGCTATCCGCAGTGCTCGTGATCATCGGTCTTGTTGTGCGAGTGCACATGGAGGAGACCCCGATCTTCCGCATGGCTCAGGAGAAGAAGCAGGTCGTCAAAGCCCCGATCGTCGAAGTATTCCGCAAGTCTTGGAAGCAGGTGCTGCAGGCTACGTTCCTCGTCGCTGTTACGTACACGCTGTTCTACACGCTCGCTACCTGGTCGCTCGCTTGGGGCACTAAGGAGCAGGGCGAGGGCGGTGGCGGCCTCGGCTTCACCAACCAGGAGTACCTGCTCATGCTGATGATCGCTATCTGCGTGTTCGCTGCCTTCATCGTGATCTCTTGCGTGAACGCCGACAAGTTCGGCCGCAAGCGCGTGATCATCACTTCGTCTGTGCTGCTCGTCGTGTTCTCCGCGCTCTTCCCGTTCCTGCTCAACGGTGAAGTGGTTGGCCAGCGTAATTTCTTCGCCAACATGGTGTTCCTGTGCGTCGGCTTCGCTCTGATGGGCACTGCATTCGGCCCGATCGGCGCATTCCTGCCTGAGCTGTTCGATGCCAACGTGCGCTACTCCGGCTCCGGCATCGGCTACAACCTCGCTGCAATCGTTGGCGCTGCGTTCGTGCCGACCATCGCCACCTGGCTGAGCTCCCACTGGGGCGTGCACTCCGTGGGCATCTACCTCGGTGTAATGGCCGTGTGCTGCCTGGTCGCTGTGCTGAGCTGCCACGAAACCAAGGACGTTGACTTTACGAAGTAAAGCCTCGGCCACTTGTCACACACTATCAATCTCACTACAGCGAAATCCCACAAACTTTCCAGCTGTAGTCGCCTTATATTTCATAACTGAAAATATCAATTCAATATTTGGACGTGAGCGATCACGTCAACCGCTGGAGGACTAGAAATAGACCCCAGTGATCGATGACTTTCAACGTCAAAGGACACAATCCTTTCTCGCCGAAGGCCGTCAGCAATCTCACCGATTGTCGGACGTGCAGTTTTCGTTCGGCATACCGAACAACAAAGGAGTGCCTATCATGGCAGCAACTATCTGGTACGAGAAGGACGCCGATCTGTCCGTGTTCGATGGCAAGAAGGTCGCCATCCTTGGTTACGGCTCTCAGGGTCACGCTCACGCGCTGAACCTGCGTGATTCCGGTGTTGACGTGGTCGTCGGCCTGCGCCCGACCTCCAAGTCCGTGGAATTCGCCAAGGAGCAGGGCCTGGAAGTTAAGTCCGTTCCGGAAGCCGTCGCCGAGGCTGACGTTGTGATGATCCTGCTGCCTGATCAGTACCAGGCCAAGGTCTACAAGGAAGACGTTGAGCCGAACCTGAAGCCGGGCGCTGCTCTGGCCTTCGCTCACGGCTTCAACATTCACTACGGCTACATCAAGCCGTCTGAGGATCACCCGGTGTTCATGGTTGCCCCGAAGGGCCCGGGCCACATTGTGCGTCGTGAGTACGCTGCTGGCCGTGGCGTGCCGGTCGTGGTCGCTGTTGAGCAGGACCCGGATGGCAACACCTGGCCGCTGTGCCTGGCTTACGCCAAGGCTCTGGGCGCTCTGCGCGCTGGCGCTATCAAGACCACCTTCACTGAGGAGACCGAGACCGATCTGTTCGGTGAGCAGGACGTGCTGATGGGTGGCATCAACCACCTGTGCGATATGGGCTTCGACGTGCTGACCGAGGCTGGCTACCAGCCGGAGATCGCTTACTTCGAGGTGTTCCACGAGCTGAAGATGCTGGTTGACCTCGCTAACGAGGGTGGTCTGAACAAGGCTCGTTGGTCCTGCTCTGACACCGCTCAGTACGGCGACTACACCTCCACGGTCATCACCGAGGAGACCAAGAAGCGCATGCAGTACCAGCTCAAGCGCATTCAGGACGGCTCCTTCGCTAAGGAGTTCATGGATGACCAGGCTGCTGGCGCTCCGAAGTTCAAGAAGCTGCAGGAAGAGTACTCTCACCCGCACCTCGAGACCGTTGGCCCGAAGCTGCGCGCTATGTTCTCCTGGAACAACGGCCCGGCCAAGGATCAGGACGAGGCCGAGTCCTTCAACGGCAAGATCGCTCGTACTCAGGTTCAGTGATTGCGCCTCGCGGTTGCACTAACCGCGCATAGCCGCTCATAAACGGTTTGCATATAACAGCCGCCGCCCCCGTTCATTCGGGAGCGGCGGCTGTTTGCGTTGTGGACCGTCACCGGATCGTCACTGAGTGCGCGCAATCGTGTGTTCGGCGCGCACTCAGTGATGTTTCGGGGTGCAGAATCATCACTATGTGCGCGCACACCGTCCGATTGCGCGCACATAGTGACGATAGTGCGGCGGACACTGCCGAAATGTCCACGTTTGGAAGGTGACGTGGCTCACGTTTTGGACGTCAGCCGGGTGGCGGCGATGCGCCCAGTAGGATAGGGAGCAGTTTCGAGGACACAATCCTCAACGCTTGAGAACGTTCGGGCGCACGCTCCGAACCCCCAAACGCGCAGAATGTTGTACACAAAGGCATAATGCGCAACCACACAACACCGTGTGCCGCGTCACGTCCTTGTAGTCGTGCGTTGGCACGCAAGTACAAGGAGTGCTTACATGGCTGCACAGATCTGGTATGAAAACGACGGCGATCTCTCCGTGCTCGAAGGCAAGAAGGTCGCGATTATTGGTTACGGTTCCCAGGGTCACGCTCACGCGCTGAACCTGCGTGATTCCGGTGTTGACGTGGTCGTCGGCCTGCGCCCGACCTCCAAGTCCGTTGAGTTCGCTAAGGAGCAGGGCCTCGAGGTCAAGTCCGTGCCGGAAGCCGCTGCTGAGGCCGACGTCATCATGATCCTCGCCCCCGACCAGTACCAGCGCACCATCTGGGCCAACGACATCGAGCCCAACATCAAGCCGGGTGCGGCCGTCGCGTTCGCTCACGGTTTCAACATTCACTACGGTTACATCAAGCCGTCTGAGGATCACCCGGTCTTCATGGTTGCCCCGAAGGGCCCGGGCCACATCGTGCGTCGTGAGTACGCCGCCGGTCGTGGCGTGCCGGTGGTTGTGGCCGTCGAGCAGGATCCGCGCGGCGACGGCTGGGCACTGACCCTGGCCTACGCGAAGGCTCTCGGCGCTCTGCGCGCTGGCGCCATCAAGACCACCTTCAAGGAGGAGACCGAGACCGATCTGTTCGGTGAGCAGAACGTCCTCATGGGCGGCGTGAACAAGCTCGTCGAGATGGGCTTCGAGGTCCTCACCGACGCCGGCTACCAGCCGGAAATCGCCTACTTTGAGGTCTGCCACGAGCTGAAGATGCTCGTTGACCTGATGAACGAGGGTGGCCTGAACAAGGCTCGTTGGTCTTGCTCTGACACCGCTCAGTACGGCGATTACACCAACACCGTCATCAACGAGGACTGCCGCAAGCGCATGGAATACCACCTGCAGCGCATCCAGGACGGCTCCTTCGCTAAGGAGTTCATCGACGATCAGGACGCCGGCGCCCCGCACTTCAAGGAGCTGCAGGAGAAGTACTCCAACGAGCGCATCGAGACCGTCGGTCCGAAGCTGCGCGCCATGTTCTCTTGGAACAAGGACGGCGTGAAGGACGCCGACGAGGCCAACTCCTTCACCGGCAAGATCGCCCGCGCCCAGGTTCAGTGAGCCTGTGCAGTGAGCTCGCTCGCTCCGGCTTGCTGACGTGTGATGCGTTCGTAAGTTGGTTCTGAACAGTTCAGAAAACGATTGAGGCTTGGTGCTTTATAGCACCAAGCCTCTTTTGCGTTTTTAGATAGTTCGGTTATTCGGCTTGATATGCATGGTGAAACGTGTTGTTAAATGTTACATGCGGTGATTGTGGCGGCGGCTCCCTCAGTCAGCCTACGGCTGACAGCTCCCTCAGCCGAGGGAGCCGAGTCATGTGGACGCACACTAGTGTGGATGCGGTAGTCTCGGCTCGATCTTCAGAGAGGGGCAGGCGTGACTGAGGGAGCGTCACCACAGTTTTGGGTTACAGTGCTTGGGGTTTGAAAGCGACGGCGAATTCGAAGCTTTCAGCGTCGAGGCGATACTCCTCGTGCAGCTTCGGACCACAGCTGTTTGAACCAATGCCAGACTGCATGTAATCCACGTTTACCACCGTAGAACCGGCCGCTTCTAGCTCGCTGTTGTGCGCCTTGGCAGTCATCTCTTCGGCGGTGTACAGCAACGCTTGGAAGTCGAAAGCGTGATCGTTCCCGCGCAGCACCAGCAGCTGTGCAGCATCGCTGGAGACGCTCGCCCAATCGCAATCGTGATGGTTGCCGTTCTCCTGCGGCTTGATATACGGCTCAAACAGCGTTTCCGGCGTACCAGAGAACACGCCATGATAGCTAGCACGCTGCTTGTCGATGTAGCTTTCGTTCGGACCCAAACCGCAGTAAACGACCTGGTTCATCACCTTCGGCAGGAACAGACGCAGGCCAAAGCGCGGCAAGAACGGGAAGTCAGTATCACGCGTGACATCCATGCGCACCGACACAGTGCCGTCCGGCATAATCGTCCATTCAGCATCGATATCGGCGATGCGCTGCACGACCGGCGCCACGACGGCCATTGTCGCGTGGATAGTCACCGGGCCGTCAACCAGCACGGTGCCATCGTCAAGAGCGAAGTCGTCTTCATCAGCAGGAGCGTCGACCAGCGGCTCGGCGGCAGTCGGCTCGGCGCCGGCAGCATCGCTTGCATTAGTGTCGCCGAACGAAGCAACGAGTGTAGCGTCGTCAGCTGCCACATCGTCGGCGGAGTGCTCGGCGGCGATATCCGACGACGCAGCGGGCTTGCCGGCGGCTACCAGCGCGTCCTCATCCACCAACACTTCGGTCTCGTAGGCGCGCGCGTAGGCGTGATCATAGCGAGCGCGGAACCAGTCGAGCTTAATGTACTGATCGTTATCGGTGGGAGCACGCCAGATGGCGATTTCCATCGGACGATCCAGCAGCGTGCGGTTGGCGAACGCCATGTCTGCAAACAGACCGGTACGACGGTTGAAAACATAGCGGAAATCGGGGCTTTCCACGATGATCTCGGCGTCAGTTTCCTTGACGGAGAGCAGCGCGGGCGCTTCAACATTGTCGTGATGGTGGCAGCAGTGACCGTCGCAGCCATCCGACTCGGCGGACGAGTCGGCGGGATCGGCGATATCGGCAGCATCGGCGGGCGCGTCCGCTTCCTCGTCCTCAGCATCATCTGCATCATCCACGTCAAAACCGGACGCAGTCAGCTCCGCGAGCACGGTTTGATTGCGCGGATCAGCGGTCGGCACTTCAACCTCGTCGAAACCGAGGTCAAAGCCGGTGGGCAGTACCTCCGTGTCGGCGGCCTGATAGTAGTGCACCAAGAGCGTGGCATGGCCCTCGTCTGGAATCGCATCGAGAATTGCTTGTGGCACGTCCACTACTGCGTCACCGTGCGGAGCGATCGACGGCATCGACGGAATGTAATTATCCGGATGCTGTTCGCGCAGCGCCTCGCCCTCGGCCGGGTCGCTTTCCCACGCGGCCCACGCAACGCCAACGCCGTCCACCAGCAGCTCGAAGGTCATGAACATCGCGTCGGAGGCATCGAGGAAGTCCAAGTAATTGTGCAGCGTTACCGTACCCGCAGTCGGGTCGAAACCGGTTACGCGCACTGGGCGATACACGTTCTTGAACTCCAGCAAGCCGGTGTGCGGCGTGCGATCCGGGTAGACAAGGCCGTCCATGCAGAAGTTGCCGTCATGCGGGTATTCGCCGGAATCGCCACCGTACGCGTATTCGTGGCGGCCGGCCGGATTTGTGCCGCGGTCGATTGCGTGATCGCACCATTCCCAGATGAAACCGCCAACCAGGCCATCGTTGCGCTGGATGCGCGTGAAGTAATCCTCCAAGTCGCCCGGGCCGTTGCCCATCGCGTGGCAGAACTCGCACAGCATGTACGGTTTGACACCGTTATCACCGTCGTCGCCGTTGGAACCGTCGCGCTTACCGTCTGGCGTGCGCGGGCCTTCCTCGCTGAAGTACTGGTCGATTTCTTCCAGCGATGGGTACATGCGGCTGTGCACGTCAAGATAGTCAAAGTCGAATTCCTGACCATCGTTTACATAACGCGCGCTCTCATAATGCGTGAGTCGGCTCGGATCGAAGGTCTGCGTCCACATCAACGCGGCTTCAAACGTGCAACCGTATGCACATTCGTTGCCCATCGACCAGAACAGAATGCTCGTGTGGTTCTTGTCGCGTTCAACACTGCGCTGCACGCGATCAACAGTGGCTGGCGTGAACGCCGGATTGTCAGAAATGAACTGATTCCAACGCTTGAGCGCGCCCTCTTCGCTTGTATCCGGGTTGATGCGGCTCATCGCACCGTGGCTCTCATCGTCCGCTTCGCCCACCACGTAGAAGCCGAGACGATCGTACAGATCGTAGAAGTGCGGCGCGTTTGGATAGTGGCTAGTGCGGATTGCGTTGACGTTGTGCTCTTTCATCAGCTTGAGATCGCGCATGATCTGCGCTTCGCTGATGACCGGGCCGGTGACGGGGTCAGAATCGTGACGGTTGACGCCGTGGATCTTGATCGGCTTGCCGTTCACCTTGATAACGTTGCCGTCGACGCTGACTTCGCGCACACCGATCAGGTTCGTGATCGTTTCGTTCGGCGTGCTGTACACGATCGTGTACAGGTACGGGGTTTCCGCGGTCCACAGCTGCGGATCGTCGATGGCGAGCGAGGCGTGCGCAGTCGGCAGGAAGGCACTGTCGCCAGCGTTGGTTCCGGCGATCGTGCCGGTTGCAGCAGCAAGGCGCAGGGCAGATTGCGCGTCGGAATCGTTGTCATCAGCGGAATCGTTGTCACCATCGCCGTCAGCTGTGTCAGCTGCGTCGGCAGCATCTTCGGCAGCGACGTCCTCAATCGGCTCCGCAGTCGTCTCTGCCACCAACTCACCATCAGCGTCAAACAGCTGCACAGTCACTGGCACATCTACGTCATCGAAGAACGCAAAATCCACGTCAACTGTTGCGTGATCAATCGGCGCAGCATCGTATTCAGCATCGCTTAAACCAGCTTCAATCAGCGCCGGATCAACATTGCGCCAAATCGACGTATGCGCAAAATAGTCGCGAATCGCGTGCTCTGGGCGGTCCAGCAGATACACGTCGCGGAAAATACCGCTCATGCGGAACTTATCCTGATCCTCCAAGTAGCTGCCATCGCACCACTTGAGCACCAGTACTGCCAACGTATTCACACCGTCGTCCAGCAGATCAGTCACATCGAACTCGCTGGTCGAATGCGACACCTGCGAATAGCCAACGAACACGCCGTTCAACCACACGTAGAAGCAGGAGTCCACGCCTTCGAAGTTCAAGTAAGTGCGTGGCGCATCTTCGTTCACGGTATGCACAAAATCGTGCACGTACACGCCGCACGGGTTCTCCTGCGGTACAAACGGCGGGTCAAGCGGGAACGGATAGTTCACATTTGTGTACTGGTGGGAGTCGAACCCGTGGTTCTGCCACACGCTCGGCACTGGAATCGACGTGAATCCTGCCGTAGACAAGGCAAGCGACCCAGCTGTGCGCGCCTCGCCGGTTTCAGGAGCGTCATCAAGCGCGAACTCCGTCTCGTAGAATGCGGGCTCGCCGGCCGCGTGCAGGCGGTTCACCTCAGCATCCAAGTCATAAATGCTCTTGTAGTATTTAAAATCCCAATCGCCATTGAGCAGCGTGAAACGATCGGATTTGACACGGTTTTCGCCGACGGTGTCCATGCGCTCGGACGCGGGCACATAGTAGGCGCGATTCGGCTCGGTGCCGACGTGCAGATGCTCGAGATCTTCGTAATACCGGGGAATGAACATGTTGAAGCCCTCCTGTGGGTTGACATGCGCGGTTATGGTACTCCGCTTCCCATTATCGACTCTGACGCGCCGGGCTGCCATAGGCGTTTTGCGTGATAATATGCACAAAATATGCGGCGATTCCAGATGAGGATGGCGAACTATGGCAGCTCGGCGCGATATAACTCACAGCATCGTTCGCGATGGCGATGCCCGCAGCAGCGCTTCCGCGCCTGACGACGACACATTCGCCGGCGACGACGTGCTGTACGGCCGCGTTGTTGGCATGGACATGGTAGCCGGGTACCGGTTTCGCGAGGATCTCGACACGGTAGCAACCGTGCCCCTCGCGGTGAATGCTTGCGGGCGATATCGCATGGTGACACGCACTGAGTTCAGCACATTCCGGCCGCATGGGCGCCGCGATTATCAGCTGTTGTACGTGCATGCGGGCACCGCAACGTTCTACAAAGCCGGCGCACCGTATCTTGTGGGGCCTGGCACAGCCGTACTGTACCATCCTGGCGAAACGCAACGGTACGTGTATCGCGCGGCAGATCGAACAGAAATGTATTGGGCGCATTTTTCCGGTACGCATGCGCGCGAATTGGCGAGCGTATTCGATCGCAATGCGGAGACGGCGAGCACTCCGGCGGCGAGTAGCCCTACAACGAATACTGCCGTCTCTCACGCCGATATTGGCGCTATTGCAGGCATTGCCGCAGTTGGCACCTCATCTGAATATATCCAGCTGTTTAATCGCATGATTGCTGAATTGCAGCTCCAACAAAGCGGTTTCGAAGACTTAGTTGCCTTGGATTTTCAACGTTTGGTGCTGCTGATGCGACGGCATATCGTGGAGGTGACTGGCGGCGGCGCAAAACGCATACCGACTGTGGTGCAAGAGGCCGTGCGCTATTTTCATCAGCATTATTCAGAAGACATCAGCATTGAAGAGTACGCGGACGAGCATGGCATGAGTGCCGGCAGATTCATTCGTATTTTTCGCGAGTCGATCGGTATGCCGCCGTTGCGATACATCACGTCGATTCGGCTCAGTGAGGCGAAAATGCTGCTGGAGAGTACCGATTATTCAATTGGCGATATTGCTGACATGGTCGGTTACGATAATCCGCTGTATTTCAGCCGTCTGTTCCGCTCACGGTTTGGTGGACCGCCGTCGCAGTATCGGCGATAGCGCGGCTGTACGCTGTACGCGGGCCGCGCACGGTGAGCGCATCCGATCACGAGGACGATTATTGTTAGCAATCGGGCAGTTTTGATTGAAGATTCAAGCCGCTACGAAACACGAATGGTGGAGGAATGCCGATGAGCGGACACAACGAACGCGGCGATCATGAAACTACGCGGATCAATCCGCCGGCTGATTCGGCACCAACGCAGGCGTTCCCGATTGTGCGCCCAGCCGCACCGTACGCGATGGCAAACGGCTCGCCGGTCGCGCTGCCAGCCACACCGCCGTCCATTCCACCGGCTGGATCATCAGACGGCAGTGGTACAGCACAGTCGTGGTGGAAACAGCCGAAACACCTACTGATAGCAGTAATTGCAGTGCTTGTGGTGATCGCGCTGATTGCGACGCCTATTATCATCAACCGCCGTGCGAAGCACGCTGAAGCACTGTCCGCGTGCCAAAGCGCGCTGGCTGATTATCAGAACGCGCGCGACCGTTTGCGCGCACTATCGGCAAGCGATGCGAATGCACAAAGCGGCACCTCGGTCACGTGCAATTCCCACGATTCCACAGATACGTTAACCTCGTCCGCGAGCGTGCTGCGCGATGCTGCTCGCACATTTGAGGCGGAAGCTACAACGTTGGAACAACAGCGCAAAGAGGACAATCAGCAGAGTGATTCGAGCAATGGCAGTAGCGATAGCGATTCGCAGTCCTCTGCGGCCGCGCGCAAAGCATTGCAAGATTCGCTCGATGCAGCCAATGCGCTTATCGACAAAGTGCAGGCCAGTATTGCCGATGGAACCGCGAAACAGCTGATGGTTGGTACGCTGACCGCTGCAGCCAATAGCGCGCAGAAACTGCTCAATGACAGCGGGATTACGGATTCCAAGTATTACAAAGCCGCCAAAGCCACGCTTGACGAGGCGATTAACGCCGTCAACGATTGGGTAGATAAGCAGGCGAGTAAAGCGCAGTAGTAAATCGCGCCGCAATTCCATCTCATGCCTTCGCGATCGCACGCAATGGAATGTGTGCACGTTGCGGCCGTCAGCGCGGATACAATATCCCTCATTGCATGAGCATGCATACGATTGCATTCCCGCAACAGGCTTTGAGAGCAGGCCAAGAGAGCCAAGGAAAGAAGGAACCCATGACAGGGCAGACCACCGCGCCTGGTAAACAGCGCAAACACGAAACTGACGATGTTCCAGTGCCAGCAACACTGCGCAAATCGTTGAAAAACCGCCATATCCAGCTTATTGCGCTTGGCGGTGCAATCGGCACAGGCCTGTTCTACGGTTCCAGCGAATCGATTAGCCTCGCCGGCCCGAGCATTCTGCTCGCCTACCTCGTCGGCGGCCTCGCGATCTTCATGATCGTGCGCGCGCTGAGCGAAATGTCGGTCGAAGATCCGAAAGCCGGCGCATTCAGCTACTACGCGAGTCGTTATTGGTCAAAGCGCGCCGGGTTCGTGAGCGGCTGGAACTACTGGTTCAACTATATTTTGGTGTCGATGGTCGAGCTGAGCGTTGTCGGCTCGTTCGTTAACTACTGGTTCCCGAACATCCCGCAATGGGTGTCCGCGGCCGTATTCCTCGTGGTGATCGCCGCCGCGAACTTGCTCGGCGTGAGCAAATTCGGCGAATTTGAATTCTGGTTCGCAATCATCAAGATCGTGGCCGTTGTAGCAATGATTCTTGGTGGCTTGGCGGTACTGGTAGCAGGCCTGCCAACCGATTCGGGCATCAAGGCGAGCTTTGCAAACTGGTTCACCGTAGGCAACGGCTTCCTGCCAAACGGACTCATGCAGCGCACCGCCGACGGTCAGTGGACTGGCCTGCTGATGGCCCTGTGCGTGGTGATGTTCAGCTTCGGTGGCACCGAGCTGATCGGCATCACCGCAGGCGAAACTGAGAACCCGCGCGTCACGATCCCGAAGGCCACGAACGGCATTATTTGGCGTATTCTCGTGTTCTACATTGGCGCGCTCGGCGTGATCATGGCCGTGGTGCCGTGGAACACGATCGACGGCCAGTCGAGCCCATTCGTGCAGATCTTCGACTCGGTGGGCGTGCACGCGGCCGCCGGCATCCTCAACTTCGTGTGCCTGACCGCCGTGATGAGCGTCTACAACTCCGGCCTGTACGCGAACTCGCGCATGTTGTATTCGCTCGCCAAGCAGGGCAACGCGCCCGCATACCTCGGCAAGCTCAACTCACACGGCGTGCCGGTCGCAGGCGTAGTGACTTCCGCGATTATTACCGCGCTGGCTGTGGTTGTGGTGTTCCTGTGGCCTGAGTTTGCGTTCAACTATTTGATGTCGATCGCCACGATCGCCGGCGTGATCAACTGGTCGATGATCATGATCACGGAAGTGCACTTCCGGCGCGTGGTCGCCGCGGGCGATGGCCCGGCGGAACTGGCTGGTCTCAAGGGTTCCGAGGCACTGGACGCGATCCACTTCAAGCTGCCGTTCGCGCGCGTAATGCCGTATATCGTGCTCGCATTCCTCGCGCTCGTCGTGGTGCTCATGTGCTTCTCGCCGAGCTACCGCATCGCCGTCATCGCCGGCGTGATTTGGCTGGCAATCCTGCTCGTCGCCTATCAGCTCACGCAGGCGCGCAAGTAGCCCACATTCAGCTGCTCATAAAGCGGGTGACTTCTGTACTGGTCAGGAGTCACCCGCTTTGTTGTATTACCCCACACAATCCGGCCCCACACGCTCTCGCACCCCGCGAAACGCCGCCGATCGCAGGCGGCGCAATGAACCGCGGTGAGGTTTAATGGAAGGAGGATGTTTGCGCGCCGATGCGCAGATATGTGGGCGTGCGGATGTGCGGCAAACCGCAAACGATGGCGGCGGAAGAGGTGTGCGATGGCGTATATCGAGTTCAACAAGGTTGTTAAGGAGTATGCGACTGGCTCAGGCACGCCGATTCGCGCACTGGATGAAGCAAGTTTTACCGCCGATCAGGGCGAATTAACGGTGATTCTCGGGCAGTCGGGCGCCGGTAAAACGACGGCGTTGAACATTCTCGGCGGCATGGATACGGCCACATCGGGCCGCGTGGTGGTTGGCGGGCGCGAGATCACGCATCTGCGCAAAAAGGAGCTGATCGCGTATCGCCGCAACGATATCGGCTTCGTGTTCCAGTTTTACAATCTCGTACCGAATCTAACCGCGCTGGAAAACGTGGAGTTGGCGTCGCAAATCTGCCCCGATCATTTCGACCCGGCCGAAACGCTGCGCAAAGTCGGTTTGGGTAATCGTTTGAACAATTTCCCCGCGCAGTTGAGCGGCGGCGAACAGCAGCGCGTGTCTATTGCGCGCGCGATCGCGAAGAAGCCGAAGCTGCTGCTGTGCGATGAGCCGACGGGCGCGCTCGACTACGAGACCGGTAAGGAAGTGCTGCAATTACTGCAGGATATTTGCGTTGCGCAGGGTATGACGGTGATGATTATCACGCATAATTCTGCGCTCGCTCCGATGGCGCACAAGGTGATTCGCTTCCGTTCCGGCAAGGTGGTGGGTGAGACGACGAACCCTACGCCGACGCCCATCGCGGACATCGAATGGTGAATGGCGGGTGGTGATCGCGATGGCACGAGGCAGGCACGCACGGGCGCGCGGGCAAAGTCGCGCGTTCGCTAAAGATACGCTGCGCATGTGGGCGCACAATTGGAAACGTTTTGCTTCCATTGCCATCATTTCGATGCTTGGCGTGGCGGTGCTCACCGGCATTTACGCCGGCTGCCGCGATATGTTCCAAGGTGCTGACCGATTCCTTGATACGCAGCGACTCTATGACATTCAAGTCGTTTCGACGCTGGGACTTACAGACGATGACGTCGCCGCGCTCAAGGCTGTCAATGGCGTGACCGCCGTGCAGTCGGAACGTTCGGCGGCGGCGAGCGTGGACGTTGACGGCAGCAGCGAATCGGTGACGTTGAGCGAAATCGGCGCGGACGGTATGAATCAGCCGTATCTGCAGGATGGCCGGATGCCGAGCAAGGCTGGCGATGTGGCGGTCACGCGCAAGTTCATTCGCGACAGTGGATTGTCGATTGGTGACACGTTGAGTGTGACGCTGAAGGCTAATACCGCCGATTCCACTTCTCCAAGCTTCCCCACAAAACTCACGATCACCGGCATCGTGCTCGACCCCACTGACTTGCAGAATCCGGACGGCTACTCGCAAGGCGCATTCCGCAGCTCCGCGACCTCCGAATACACGTTCTTCATGCCGAGCGACGGCGTAACCGGCAGCACATACACGGCGATATCCGTTGAGGTCTCCGGCGCGAGTAGTCTCGACACGTTCACTGATGTCTATGACAATGCTGTGCGCACGGTCCGCGAGCGCATCGAAAGCGACGTGCAATCCGCACGCCAGAAGGCCCGCCGCCAGCAGCTTATCGACGATGCGAAACAGAAAATCGCCGACGCCCGCGCCGAAGCCGATCAGCAGTTCAATGACGCGCAGAACAGCATCACCCAGCAGCAAACCCAGTTCAATCAGCAGATCGACGCAATACTGGCCGCCTCCGGCGCGATCATCACTCCCGAAGCGCAAAACGGCACCGATCAGACTGCGGCCGCCGCGTTGCAAGCCCAACGCGATGCCGTCATCGCCGCGAACGCGCAACTCACGCAAGCGAAAGCGCAGCTCGCCGCCGCCCAATCGCAGCTCGATCAGCAGAAAACCGAAACCTACTCCGAGCTCGACAAGCGCGCTGCCGCAGTGGAGGCTGACATTCCGCAGGCCCGCTGGTATGTGAACACGCGCGCCTCGGCCGGCACGTTCTCCTCGCTGAAATCCGACCTGAGCTCGATCGAATCCATCGGCCGCGCGTTCCCGATCGTGTTCCTGGCCGTCGCTGTGCTGATGAGCCTGACTGCGATGACCCGCATGGTCGAGGAGGATCGCGGCCTGATCGGCACGTACATGGGCTTGGGATATGGACCGGCGGCGATCGCGGCGCGATACGTGCTGTTCGCGCTGCTCGCGTGTTTGATCGGCGGCGGGTTGGGTGATCTGCTCGGATTCCTTGGTATTCCGGCGTTTTTGCTGATTGTGCTGGAGGGCATGTATGTGGTGCCCGGCACGACGCTGCTGTACGACTGGGTGTATGGCTCGGCCGGCGTGGCGTTGTTCGTCGTCGGCATTGCGGCGGCCACGATCGTGGCGTGCCGTGGCGAAGTGCGGCGTATGCCGGCCGAACTCATGCGTCCGAAAGCGCCGAAAGCTGGCTCGCGCGTGCTGCTCGAACGCATCGGTCCGTTGTGGCGGCGCATGAAGTTCCTCAACAAGGTCACTGCGCGCAATCTGTTCCGGTTCAAAGGGCGCCTGTTCATGACGATCGGCGGCGTGGCCGGTTGTACAGCGCTGATCGTGTGCGGTTTGGCGATCAACGATACGGTCGATGCGCTGCCGGTGACGCAATATCAGGACGTGTACCGCTACAGCCTGATGGTCGTGACCGATCACGATGATGTGGACGCTGTGCGCTCGCGGCTGATCGCCGACGGGCATATTGACGATTCGACTACGCCGGCTGCCGGGGCACTGACGCTTGCGCGCGTGGAAAGCGGCGAGATTACTACTGTTTTGGGCGGCTCGGGCTCAGGTGACGCGGGTTCCGGCGGCTCCAGTTCCACAAGCGCGGGCGAATCCGAAACCGTGCAGCTGATCACCGTGCCATATGCCGAACAGTTGGCGAATATCGTCGATCTGCGCTCGGTTACAGACGGTTCCGCGATCCGCGCGCAGGATCTTGACGCCAGCGGTTCCGGTTCCGAGTCCAGTTCCGCTTCTGCTTCCGCGAGCGGTGTCATCGTCTCGCAAAGCGCCGCCAATGCGCTGGATATCAAGGCCGGCGACACGATCACGCTCGAAAACGGCGACGCCGCGCGCGAAACCGCCCACGTATACGCGGTAAGCAAATCGGTGATCGGCTCGGATGTGTATATGACATCCGATTATTACCGGGAGATATTCGGCGGCGATGCTAACGATTCCAATACTTCCGCGGATTCTAGTAGTTCCGAAAGCTCCGGAAATTCCGAAACGTCTGATGCTACGACGTCGGATTCTACGAACGGTTCCGCCGATGCTGCTGTTTCCTCCAACACTGCTGATACCGCCGATTCCGCGCGCGACTACTCCGCCACCAAAGTCAACGGCGTCGCAATGAACGCGATCTTCGCGCGCTATACCGGCTCTGACGACGCCCAAATCGCCTACGCAGACAAGCTTTCCAAGGAATCCGACGTATTGAGCGTGGTGAGCGTCGCAGATATGCAGCGCAGTTTCAGCTTCGACCTGATGGGCGCAGTCGTGGCGCTGATCGTGGCGCTCGCCGGCGCGTTGGCGCTCGTGGTGCTGTTCACGCTGGCGAATACGAACGTGTCAGAGCGTGTGCGCGAAATGGCCACGCTTAAGGTGCTCGGCTTCTTCGACCGCGAAGTGCACCGGTACGTGAACCGCGAAATGATGATCCTGACACTGATGGGCATCGTAGTCGGGTTGCCACTCGGCCGCTGGATCGGAGGCCTGCTCACCGCCGCGCTCAACATGCCAGGATTGTATTTCGCCGTGACCGTGCGCTGGACCAGCTACGCGATCGCCGCCGCCGTAACCCTCGCCTTCGCGCTACTCGTCCAACTATTCACCAACCCCGTCCTCGACCGCATCGACCCCGTCAGCTCCCTCAAAAGCGTGGAATAATGCGGTTTTGATTGTGGTGGTGACGCTCCCCCAGTCGCGCTTCGCGCGCCAGCCCCCTCAGCTGAGGGGGCCAGGGTTGGCATACCGTACCTATGGAGAGACGCGTTCACTCCTGGCGCGCGTTAACGCGCGACTGGGGGAGCGTCACCACAATCAATGCAACAGCTTCGTCATACACATCAAAATGCGAAGCCCCAAAAAGTTCAACGCTAACGCAGCACAATCAAGTGAAATTGAACTTTTGGGGGAAATGCGCACGATATCGTTACGCCGCTCGTTGAACCGACCCCACTTCCGTAACATGCGCGATGCTACAGTTTGAACCTGTTACTGAGACTAGGGATTGAACAAGGCAGGAAAAGCGCATGAGCGACAGTAATAACGCAAGCGCAGGCAGCGCGGGTAGTACGAGCGGTACTAGCACCACGAGCACGCTGAAATCAGTAGAAAGCCTGGACCAAAGCAATGAGATGGCCCGCGGTTTGAACAACCGCCACGTACAGTTCATCGCCATCGGCGGCACAATCGGCACCGGCCTGTTCCTCGGCTCCGGCAAATCAATCGCACTCACCGGCCCGAGCATCGTGTTCGTGTACATCGGCGTCGGCGTGATTATGTTCCTGCTCATGCGCGCGATCGGCGAACTCATGTACCGCGATCCGAGCCAGCACACGTTCATCAACTTCATCACACGCTATCTCGGCAACGGATGGGGCAAATTCGCCGGCTGGTCGTACTGGATTGTGCTCGTGCTCATCGGTATGAGCGAAATTACGGCCGTTTCCACATACTTCATTACATTCTTCGAGACATTCGGCATGGACCTGAGTCATTGGAAATGGCTCATTGAACTGTGCTTCCTCGCGGCGCTCGTCACCATCAACCTGATTGCCGTCAAAGCGTTCGGCGAAGCGGAATTCTGGTTCTCAATGATCAAAATCACGCTCATCTGCGCGATGATCGCCACCGCTGTCGTCATGGTCGTAATCGGCTACCATTACGACGCCGTGCAGATCACCGGCCAAGACGGTGTTTCGCCCGCGGGTCATGCCGGCTTCGACAACATCCTCAACAACTTCTCGATCGCGCCGAACGGCTGGCTGAGCTTTCTGATGAGCTTCCAGATGGTTTTCTATGCGTATGAGATGATCGAATTCGTCGGCGTGACCGTTTCCGAAACGCAGAATCCGCGCAAGGTCCTGCCGAAGGCGGTTAACGAGATTATCGTCCGCGTGCTCATCTTCTACGTGGGCGCGCTGCTCGCGATCATGTGCATTGTGCCGTGGACTACGTTCAAGCCGAACGCAGACGGCTCCTTCGCCTCCCCGTTCATCATGGTGTTCCAGTACGCGGGTCTCAAGTGGGCGGCGGCGCTCGTGTTCTTCGTGGTGATCACCGCCGCGAGCTCCGCATTGAACTCGCTGCTGTACTCTGCCGGCCGCCACCTGTATCAGCTGGCCAGCGAATCGCCGTCGCCGACTTTCCAGAAGATCGGACAGGTTTCCAACCGCAAGGTGCCAGCGCGCGCGATTCTCGTCTCCGCTGCGCTGATTCTTCTGTCGCCGGTTATTAACGCGCTTCCTGGCGTTTCCAGCGCGTTTGTGCTGTTCGCTTCCGCATCGTCCGCGGTGATCATCTTCATCTACACGCTGACGATGATCGCGCACCAGAAGTACCGTCGTTCCGCCGATTTCATCGCCGACGGATTCGTGATGCCGGCATACAAGTTCACCAATACACTCGCGATCGTGTTCTTCGTATTCGTGTACTGCACGCTGTTCCTTGCGGACGATACGCGCGGCTCCGCGATCGCTGGCCTCGTGTGGCTGGCCGTGTTCGGAGGTTACTGCTTACTGCATGATCGGTTCCAGAACCGCGATCTTAAGGCGGCGCTCGGCGAGTAGCTGAGCTGACTGCCAGCGTTGCCGAGCATCGTATCGGCCTATCGGCTGTGAGTGAGTCCGCGTTCACCTCACCGGACTCACTTACAGCCGTTTTTCGTTCGATATGGACCGTAACTGAGTCCGGTGAGATGAGCGCGGGCTCAGTTACGGCCGGCAGAATGGATAACGACGCGGATTACTTGACCGGCGAGAGGTAATCTGCTGCGTTCGTTGGGCTGGACGGCACTGCGTGACCTTCGGTCACCACACCCAAGCCTGACAAATACGCCTCGCGGCCGGCCTCGATCGCATGCTTGAACGCGCGGGCCATCACCGGGATGTTGCCCGCGGAGGCAATCGCTGTGTACGCCATCACCGCATCCGCGCCCATTTCCATAGCCTCCGCAGCTTGGCTCGGGCGGCCGATGCCCGCGTCGATAATCACCGGCACGTGCGCGTTCGCGATGATCACCTCGATGAAGTCGCGCATGCGCAAACCCTTGTTCGAGCCGATCAGCGAGCCGAGCGGCATCACGCACGCCGCGCCCGCGTCTTCCAGCTGACGGGCTGCAATCGGGTCGGGGAACATGTACGGCATCGCAACGAAGCCCTCCTTCGCGAGGATCTCCGTAGCCTTGATCGTTTCCGCGTTGTCCGGCAGCAGATACTTGGTCTCATGCTCGATTTCGATCTTCACGAAATCGGTCTGGCATACCTCGCGGGCGAGACGCGCGATGCGCACCGCCTCCTCAGCGTTACGCGCGCCGGACGTGTTCGGCAGCATCGTAATGCCCTTCGGAATGTAGTCGAGCAGGTTGTTTTCGGTGGTGCGGCAGCGGCGCAGCGCCATCGTGACGATCTGCGTGCCCGCGTTCTCGATCGTCGCCTTGATGAGGTTCAGATCGTAGCGGCCCGAGCCGAGAATGAAACGGCTCGTGAACTTGTGTCCGCCGAGGATCAGCGGATCGGCGTCGCCGGTGGCGATCGCGTCATACGCGTGCGCATCCGGCTCCGGCAGCAGCGCGGTGTTCGTCGCCGTGCCGACGAGTTCGTCGAGGCTTGGCTCGGCGGTGGGGTTGGTTTCGTTGGTCATGATTGCTCCTTTGCTGACGGTTGGATGGATGTGCGGCTCCCCTTGACAGGGGAGCTGCTGACGGAGTCGGACGGGGAAGTTTGCGATTATCGGTTTCCGCAAAGAGTGGCTGATATCAGTGCGACTGTGGTGGACTACCCCTCAGTCATGCTGCGCATGACAGCTCCCCTGGCAAGGGGAGCCGAGGCTACCGCATCCTTGATTGACGGCTCGGCTCCGAGACCGCAACTATGGACTCGCGCTACGCGCGAGGCTTAGTGCTGGCTCGCTGTCGCTCGCCCCTCGCCTAAAAACAGCCCACTGGGCTGTTTTCTTAACGGCTCGGCCCCTCAGCCGCCTTGCACAAACGTTACGATTTCGACGGTGTCGGTGCCTTTGAGGGTGGTTTGGGCGCGCTTGTCGCGGGGGACGATCGCGCCGTTCACTTCGACGGCGACGCGCGCAGCGTTGAACCCCTTACTCGCAATCAGTTCATCGACGCTAATCGGCGTAGCGATGTCTTCCTGTTGCCCGTTGACGATCATCGATCCCCCTCTCCGGCCATGCCGGCGTATAAAAAAGGGTCGCTGAAGCAGCCGTACCCTGTAAGGTGGTGCGCCCCTTCATGACCCTAAGAATCACTGGTTATTGTTCAATTATCACGCAAGCGATCATCATTAACACCAAACGTGAGCGGTGACGAGTCCGCACGTTCAACATCGCAGATCGGAAACCGCGCGAAAAAGCATGTAGGAGAATCGCGAACGCCAGCGCATCGCTTGCGCGGCGGAACAACCCGTTTCCTTACGGCGGCACTACCCGCATCAAGTTGACGGTCGAAGCTCGCGACTTCCTCTCAGCCCATTCGGGCTCCCGTTCGGTTGCTCGTCCATCATAAGCCAAACCGCCTACGACATGCCACGCGCAGGGTCATGCCCTCCAGCAAAGATGGGAGCATGACAACGTTGCAGCATTCGGCGAATTTCGAGAACATCGTGGATTTCGCAGGTCACCATATTCCACGCCTTGGCATGGGCACGATGGCGCTTGCCATCGAGGGGCGACCGGATCGTGACACGGCAATCAGTACGATTCACGCCGCACTCGACGCCGGCGTGCGCTATCTCGACACCGCTTGGTCGTATTATCTGCCGACTGCGCCGGGCGCTGATGGCACCGGCGTTGCAAGCGACTTTGGCTACGGGGAGATGCTGGTGCGCGATGCGCTCGCCAGCTGGGATGGCCCGCGCGACGAAGTGCTGGTCGCTACAAAAACTGGGTATCGCCGAACGATCAGCGTTGCGCAGAACAATACTGACAGTCAACACACTGAGACTGCGCACGAACGCCAACGTTTGCAAGCTGCCGGCAGCCAGTATGGTTGGATGGCAGATTCTCGCCCGGAAACAATGATTCGCGATGCAAAAGAATCTGCGATGCATCTCGGAGTCGATACGCTCGACCTGTTGTATTCTCACGGCCCTGACCCGGCGGTTCCTTACGAGGAGCAGATCGGCGCGCTGAAAACGTTGCTTGACGAGGGTGCGATCCGCTACGCCGGCATTTCGCGCGTTGATAACGCGCAGATCGATGTAGCGCGCGCGATTCTTGGCGACCGGCTGATCGCTGTGCAAAACCAGTTCTCCCCCTCGCATCCTGACCCGGAGCATACGATGGAGCACTGCGCTGAGCTTGGAATCGACTTCGTGTGTTGGTCGCCGCTGGGTGGGTTCCTTGACCCGTTTGACGCACACGCATATGACCCATTCCGCGAGGTTGCAGCCGCGCGCGGCGTCTCATATCAGCGCGTGGTGCTTGCGTGGGAGTTGACTCGATACGACCGCTTGTTTACTATTCCGAGCGCGCGCAATCCGCATGAGATTGAGGATTCGTTTGCGGCGATTGAACTGCGGCTAACTGATGAAGAGTTGACGATGCTCAGTTCAGTAGCGTAAGCGTATGCACTGTAATGGTGACCAGTAATGGTGGTTCGGTCAGTAAAATATCTCCACACTGTAAGATATAACATTATTTACAGTGTAAGGTAAAAAGCAACGTGATGTAGAAAAGAGCAGGCGATGGGATTCGAGCAAGAAGCCGTTGATGAATTGTGGCGCACTGCGTGGTGCCACCGTTCTGACATGCAGCGAGAACTTGCACGTGGCGCGCAGGGTGAGATGTTTGCTATCCGCCAGCTCGCTCATCATGGCACGATGACGCCATCTCAGCTTGCGATTGCGCTGAACGCGACATCAGGCCGCATTTCGACATTGCTTTCCGCAATGGAGAAAAAAGGCTTAATTACGCGCGAAGTTGACCCAGATGATCGCCGCGTAGTGCGCGTGAACCTGACAGACAAAGGCCGCGAGCGCGGGCGGATGGACATGCAGGAGATGCGTGACGCAGTCTGTTGGATCTTCTCGCAGATGGGTGAGCGCCGTACGCGTGAATTCGTGGAATTGTCGCGTGAATTTATGACGTACATGTCGATTTGTAAGCCTGGTAAGCCGCGCCCAACAGCCGAGGAAGTGCGCAAAGCGTTCGAGGACGCGGCACAAGCGTAAGTAAACACTCGGTGTGTCGTTTTCAGGAAACACGCAGAATCGTATCTAATATCTTACACTGTAAGTAATTTAAGACTAGAAACTAATTTTTCACTTCACCGAATAATCAACATAGGGGAACCGTAATGCTTCGCATCATGAAATACCTCTCCAAAGCGGAGATAGGGCAGATGCTCATCGCCCTCGTCACCATCGTCGGCCAAATCTGGTTCGACCTTGAACTGCCCGATTACATGTCCGACATCACCACGCTCGTCGAGACGCCCGGCAGCGAAATGCGCGACATCTGGATCGCCGGCGGCAAAATGCTGCTCGTCTCGCTTGGCTCGGTTGCCTGCGCGATCGTGACCGGCTACATTGCTGCGCGCGTCGCCGCAAGCTTTGGCCAGCGCCTGCGCTCGCTCGAATTTAGCAAGGTCGAATCGTTCGGCCCGGCCGAAATGAGCCGCTTCTCCACCGCCAGCCTTATCACGCGCTCAACCAACGACATCACGCAAATCCAGATGTTCATCACCATGGGCTTGCAGCTCATCGTCAAATCGCCAATCATGGCCGTCTGGGCCATCATGAAGATCGCCGGCGACGGCTTCGAATGGACGCTCGCCACCGCTATCGCGGTCGTGATTCTGCTCGTCGCCATCGTCGTGTTGATGGCGCTCGTCATGCCGAAATTCAAGGCGATGCAGCAGCTTACCGATAACATCAACCTCGTCGCCCGCGAGAACCTGACCGGTCTGCGCGTCGTGCGCGCCTACAACGCCGAGGATTATCAGGAAGCCAAGTTCACCAAGGCCAACAAGGACCTCACCGACACGCAGCTGTTCACTAACCGCGCGATGGCCGTGATGATGCCGCTCATGAACACCGTGATGAACGGCCTCATGCTCGCCGTCTACTGGATCGGCGCCAGCCTGATCAACGCGGCCGCGCTCACCGACAAGCTCACCGTGTTCTCGAACATGGTCGTTTTCTCCAGCTACTCCGTGCAGGTCATCATGAGCTTCCTCATGATGAGCATGGTGTTCGTGCTCTGGCCGCGCGCCGACGTCTCCGCCCAGCGCGTGCTCGAAGTGCTCGACACCGACCCGCTCGTCACGAACGGCAGCGATACGGCCGCTGACGTAGCGCGACTCGGCGGCAACCAGACCGGCACCGTCGAATTCCGCGATGTGAGCTTCACATACCCCGACTCGCGCGAGCCGATTCTCGAACACGTCTCGTTCGAAGCCAAGCGCGGCCAGACCGTCGCGTTCATCGGTGCGACCGGCTCCGGCAAGACGAGCCTGATCAACCTCGTGCCACGACTGTATGACGTGTCTGCCGGGCAGGTGCTTGTTGACGGCGTGGACGTGCGCGACTGGAACCTGACCGCACTACGCGACCGTATCGGCTACGTGCCGCAGAAGTCCGTGCTGTTCAAGGGAACAGTGACCAGCAATATCAGCTACGGCGACAAGCCTGGGGAATCCGACGAAGCTGCTGCGACCATTACGCTCGCAGACACGTCCACTGCGGCCGGACGCCGACGCGAAGCCGCACAGCTCGCAGCTGACGCGGCGAACGACGGCAAACTGACCGATGACGAACGCCACCGCGTGCAGGAAGCCGCCGACGTTGCACAGGCGACGGAATTCGTCGAGCGCATGGACGACGGGTTCGACTCGGCAATCGCACAGGGCGGCTCGAACGTGTCCGGCGGTCAAAAGCAGCGTATTTCCATTGCGCGCGCGGTGTATCGCGATCCTGAAATCTTGATTTTCGACGACTCGTTCAGCGCACTTGATTTTGCGACCGACCGCGAAGTTCGCGACGCGCTTGCGAGCCACGCAAAAGGCTCCACCAAGCTGATCGTCGCGCAGCGCATCGGCACGATCATGAATGCGGACCGGATTGTCGTACTCGACGACGGGCGCGTAGTTGGGCAGGGCACGCATCGCGAACTGCTTGAAAACTGCGATGTCTACCGCCAAATCGCCGAATCTCAGCTCAGCAAAGCCGAATTAACCGCGTGACGCACAACCTTGGCCCCCTCGGCTGAGGGGGCTGTCAGCCGCAGGCTGACTGGGGGAGCGTCAGAAGGTGCACGTATAGCGCTTGTCTCTCCCTCCGTCACGCTTCGCGTGCCACCTCCCTCGTCAGAGGGAGGCGAGAATGCTTTTTCGAAAGGACTTATTATGCCAGGACCAATGAATCGTCCAATGGGACGCGGGCCGCACGGCCCGGCGGGCAACGGACCCGCAGAAAAACCGCAGGATTTCGGCAAAACCATGGGCAAACTCGTCCACTACTGCCGCAAGTACATCCCCGTCATTGTCATTGCGCTCGTTCTCGGCGCAGTCGGCACTGTCTTCCAGATCATCGGGCCGGACAAGCTCAAAGACATGACCAACGAGATCACCAAGGGCCTACCCGCGCTCGTTAACGGCAGGCCGGTCGCCGGAGCGATCGACTTCGGCGCCGTCGGCCGCATCGGCTGGCTGCTCGTCGCGCTGTACGTCGGGTACGCGCTGCTCAGCTACCTGCAGAGCTGGCTCATGGCAAACGTCACGCAGCGCACCGCGCAGGAACTACGCGAGTCGATCAGCGCGAAGATCAACAAGCTGCCACTGAGCTATTTCGACAAAGTCAGCTACGGCGACGTACTCAGCCGCATCACCAACGACGTCGACGCGATCGGCCAGACGCTCGGCCAGTCGCTCGGCTCGCTCATCACGTCCGTGACGCTGTTCGTTGGCGCGCTGGTGATGATGTTCTACAACAACTGGATTATGGCCCTGTGCGCAATCGGGTCGAGTTTGCTCGGACTCGTGCTCATGGGCGCGATCATGGCCGCTTCGCAGAAGTATTTCGCACGCCAGCAGGCCGCGCTCGGCGACGTCAACGGACACGTTGAAGAAATGTACGCCGGCCACCTCATCGTCAAAACGTACAACGGTGAAGCCGATTCAATTCGCCGTTTCGAACGCTACAACGCTGACCTGTACGATTCCGGCTGGAAATCGCAGTTCCTGTCCGGCCTGATGATGCCGCTCATGCAGTTCGTCGGCAACTTCGGCTACGTGGTCGTGTGCGTCGTCGGCGCGGCGCTTGCGATGGACGGGCAGATCGAATTCGGCGTGATCGTCGCATTCATGATGTACATCCGCCTGTTCACGCAGCCGCTCAGCCAGTTCGCGCAAGCGTTCCAGAACCTGCAGCGGTGCGCGGCCGCATCCGAGCGCGTGTTCGGCTTCCTCGAGGAGCCGGAAATGGCCGCGGAGCCGAGCAAGGAGGAGCTGCTTGGTTCTGTTGATCAGACTACACCGGCTGATCGCGGGTCTGGCCGCGCCGGGCATGCGACGACTGCCACGACCGGTATGACCGTCGCCCAGCGTTCGCAGCTGCTCGGCTACGACGACCACGGCGATCCGCAGCCCGTGCGCGGCGACGTCGAATTCGACCATGTGCGCTTCGAATACGAGCCTGGCAAGCCGATCATCAACGATTTCTCCGCGACCGTGAAGGCCGGCCAGAAAATCGCGATTGTCGGCCCGACCGGTGCCGGCAAAACCACGATGGTCAACCTGCTCATGCGCTTCTACGACATTGCTGGCGGGCGCATCACCATCGACGGCGTGGATACGAAGTCTGTGCCGCGTTGGAACGTGCACGATCAGTTCTCGATGGTGCTGCAAGATACGTGGGTGTTCCACGGTACTGTGCGCGAAAACATCGCGTATTCCAAGCCGGGCGTGACCGACGAGCAGATTCGCGAAGCCTGCCGCGCGGTCGGTTTGGACCACTATATCCAGTCGCTGCCGAACGGCTACGACACGGTGCTCGACGAAAACACGTCGCTGTCCGCCGGCCAAAAGCAGCTGCTCACCATCGCCCGCGCGATGGTACAAAACGCGCCAATCCTCATCCTTGACGAAGCAACATCATCGGTTGATACGCGCACGGAGGAGCTGATCCAAAAAGCCATGGATGCGCTCACTGTCGGCCGTACGAGCTTTGTGATCGCGCACCGCCTATCCACGATTCGCGACGCCGATATGATCCTCGTCATGAACCATGGCGACGTCATCGAACGCGGCACCCACGACGAACTGTTGGCCGCCGGCGGATTCTACGCCAACCTCTACAACAGCCAGTTCACGCTCACCGATTGACGGAGCGCCCTCTGCGTTGTTCCTCGGTCGCTGTGCTCAGCACAGCTTCCCTCGGTACGCCTTGAGGTCGCACGCGTCAACCGGTTCACTCCACTCGTTGGATAACGGAGTGTCCGCAGCACCGTGCAAAGCTTGAAGTATTTTTATACGTCGGCGCCTTGCACGGCACTGCGGACACACGCGTTATCCAACGAGCTACGCCCACCAGCTGACGGAGCGTTGTCAACTAAGTGCTGGGACAGTTCTAGACATGGATGCGGCTAGCCTCGGCCCCCTCAGCTGAGGGGGCTGTCAGCCCGCAGGGCTGACTGGGGGAGTGTCACTGCGTCCACATCCACAGCGCACTGTCAGTTATCAGCCCCGCACATGCCGCCCGCGTGCACGCACACGCGGAGCTGATGCACTAGCACGAGCGCGTGGCATACATCCGGCAGCCAGTGCAACGCCAACCGCAGCAACCACCAGCGGTTGCGCGTTAGCGACCGCATACACCCAAATCAGATCGCCATCCAAAAACACCAAAAACCAGCATTCAGCCGCCACATACACCAACGCGTACAACGCGAACGCCACAGCGATAAACGCTTCAGCATGCCGCCGAATCATGCCGAGCAAAGCACCGACCACTGCACACAAAGCGCCAACAACTGCCAAAACCACCCAACCGCGTTCAATAACTGTCGCAGCCCACAAGTGCCGCTGCGGTCGCTCGTTTTCATTGATATACGCGAGATACGTGTCTTTCACCTCTTGCGCACGCGCAGTGGTAATCGGCCGCGTATCAACAATCGGCGCCTGCCATTCGCGCGGAATCAGCGTTTGTAACATTGCGGGGCCAACAAGCGGCAGCACGCGATCGCGAACATCATCCCACGAGATTGGCGCTACAAGCTTGCCCGGCGTAAACCGCTGATCATACGTGATTTCGCCGCGCGCAGCCGCATCATCAAGCTGCTGATTCGCCCGCGCAAACAGTTGTTGAAGATCCGCTTGACTCGGCCACTGATCGCCGTTCGCTGAGGAGATCGCATAGCGCAACTGCCATGTTAAATAATCGCCCCAAATACCTAGATCATCACCGTGATTTTCGCGGTACATGCCTGCCATGAGGTACGGTCGCAAGTTCTCCAGTTCAGGCGCGGCCTTCAACGCTTGATCAATGGCCGTATCTGGCGACCAACGCTTGTACGTGCGATTCGGCGCTTCAATGCGATACACGCGTGACACGAATCCGGCAAGCTCGCCTTCCGTACGCGTTTCCAGCAGATTCACACCCCAAAAATGTTCAGACCGCGCGCGAGCAGCCATGTCGCCAGCGACTGGGATCAACAACACAGGAAGCAGCACCAGTACGCCTGCAATACGCCGTTCGCGCGACGTCAGTGTTTTGATAACGCACGCGATGCACGCGACCAACACCATCGGAATAATCCACAGTGAATCTTCTTTAGCGAGCCAAATCCAGCCAGTAGTAATACCGACGATCAACGCCCACGCCAAACGCGATACCCACGAGCGTGCAACAAACATTGCGACTAGCGCCGCCGCGAGCAGCAGCACAGCAGGCGAAAGAATCGACCCGCGATAAGCGCGCTGCCCGATTTGCGCGTCAAAACCAACCGGGCACCATACAGCAAGCGTGAATGCTATGGCAGTTACCAGCCAGCGGCCGCATATGCGCTGCACGGTCCACGCGAGCGCTAATGCTGCCGCAATCCACGCTGCAGCAATCCATATGGTGAGCGGCACGTGAGACAGATGCACGATTTTTAAGAACAGTGAAAACCCGGGGCGCTTGGTGATGGTCAGATAGTCGTTAACGCCGCCGATTGCCTCGCGCACAACAAGCCCATCGTCAGCTGGCGCCCAATACGGCTGGTTAATATTCCACGAGTACGACAGCCAAACGCGCATAATCGCGGACAATACGATGTATGCAACAACGCTTGCAGCAACCCAGTTATGTGGTGCTGGGCGGAAAGATGCCGTGCTAGAACGGTGCTGCGGAGCGCGTGCGTGAGAGGCCATGGAATTTATGATATTGCGAGGCTCGCCATAAGTACTATTGCGCACGCCGCGCAAACGATTGCACAAGTTTTCTTTTTCTTAATTTGCTGTTAGCGGACAGCTGTGCGGATGTTATAGGCATCGCGTAACAATGGGAAAGATAGTAATTATTTGTTGAAGGAGTAACTATGTCCAAGATCCTGTTCATCGTGGGCTCTCTGCACAAGAATGGTTTCAACAAGCAGCTCGCTGACGAGGCTGCGAAGCTGATCGGCGATCGCGCTGAAGTGAGCTTCCTTGATTACGCTGCCGTTCCGTTCTTCAACCAGGACGAAGAGTTCCCGGCACCGGCTGCTGTGGCTGAGGCTCGCAAGGCTGTGACTGAGGCTGATGGCGTGTGGATTTTCAGCCCTGAATACAACTACAGCTACCCGGGCCTGCTGAAGAACCTGCTCGACTGGCTGTCCCGCCCGCTGGAGCCGTACCCGGCTGAGTCCGTTTCCGTGCTGGCTGGTAAGAAGATCGCGCTGAGCTCCGTCTCCGGCCAGTCCGCTGGCGCTGGCACTCGCGGCAAGCTCACCGAGGTGCTCGGCTTCAACAAGGCCGAACTGCTCGACGATCAGCTCGGTGTAGTACTCGCTCCTGAGTCCTGGGGCACTGGCGACCTCAACCTGAGCGACGAGGGCCGCACCAAGCTCGGCGCCGAGGCAGACGCGTTCCTGAAGTTCATTGGCTGAGTGACTATATAGCGTTTGCGTACGCGATCACGATTGCGCGCGCGTAGAACACTATCGCGCGCATAGCGATCGCATATAACGAAGAAATCCCATCCGAGATACAACTCCCGGATGGGATTTCTTGTTTACAACACATGTACTCGTCAGCCGCAGATAAATTCTGAGTGACACTGTGATAGTGGCAATATCTCGATCTTTGACTGATACATCCGCATTGGTTTCATATTTTCTCTGAGACTATACATCCCACCTCTGCGCAATGTTGATAATCGCGGACAGTGGATGTCCTGTTGTCTGTGTTGAAGGTTCCACTGCACTAAAGCTGGTGTCCCATGTCCATGGCTTGCCATCAGGGCCGTCACCCGGAATGTTGGACGTACCCTTGATGGTTACGTCAGCACCCCACACAGGCTGGCCATCATTGCTATACGGAGTGTCTTCCTTACGCGCCTCGCCTAGCTTAACAACGTCGCCGCGTAAACCGAAGAAATCACTAGTATCGTTCCAAATGCCGACGGTACCATAGTCACTGCTATCCGTACCGACCTTTACATGAATATCCTTAATGCTGCCATCAATTGAATCACCATTGCGCGCTACGCTACCTTCGGCAGCAAAGATAAATGGTGGATACATAGTGGTTCTTGATCGGCCAATTTCCATGTCATTCACGAAGAACTTAATGGTGCCGTCTGAATACCATGACAGTCGTACCTTAACATCTTGCCCCTGTGGGGCAGACTTCAAGTAAAGATATTCCTTGCCCTCGGGGCCAGGTTCTGTGGCATGTCCCATCACGTTCTCGACCAAGAATACTGTGCTGCCCGGGAATTGTGGGTACACGTTGCGAATATCTTTTTCGTATTGAATACCAAACGAAACGACAGCACTGCCTCCGGAAATATCAATTTTTGTATGGTATCCAGAACCGGCACCACGTAGGTTCATTACACCTTCGATCGATGCGTAAGCATCATCTTCGGCTTGAGTAACTTTCGGAGCAGGAGACCCCTCGTCTACTGCATACCAGCCGATACCTTCGTCATTCCAACCAGCAGCTACCAACATGCTGCGCTCGCCCGCACTCGTCGTGTAGTTGTGAGCACCAGCCCGAGCGTTGGGATTGTACTGTCGATAAAGCGGTACGCGTTTTTCGTCATCCGAGTACCAGCCGATGCCTTCGTCATTCCAACCAGCTTCTACCAGTACATCACGCTCGTATTTGCTTGTTGTGTAATGATGATCACCAGCATTGGGATTGTACAGTCGATACACCGGACGTTTAGATTTCTTCGGCGCAATCCAGCCGATGCCCTCATACTGCCAGTGATCATACAAAAGATTTTCGCGTTCACCCTCATTGGCCGTATAGAAATGCTCGCCAGAGTTCGGATTATATAGACGATACATCGGAGCCGTATTCGCGCTGTCATAGCTATTATTCGCGTTACTGTCGGTATTTCCATCAGTTGCCGCATAAGACATGACAGATGACGCAACAGACACGGAAATTGCCATAATCAGTGCACATATGCTAGCTAAACAGCGATATGCCAAGTGAGTATACAAACGCATTTGTGAATCCCTTCCCAACCGATTCTCCGCTGCATTCTATCAGCTGATCGTTGCGAGCATTCTGGAGCAACCGAAAAGTTAGTTTGATCAGTGCAGCTCTTGACAATTTCTGACGATTTCAAGCGTGCCCATAGCCCTAAAAGAAAGGTTCCTGAAGATGACAGGAAATACTAAGGTTTGGCGCGCGCCTCTGGCCGGCCTCGCCTCGCTCGCGATGATCGCGACGATGGGCGTGTCCGCGCTGACCGCGACCGCTGATGAGGCGAAGACGTTCACGTTTGACGTGGATGGCACGAACCTCAAGTTTGACACGAAGGCCAATGTTTCCGGTGTTACCGTTGCTAAGGATGGCAAGTCTGCTGCGGTCACCGATGGTGGCGATGGCTACCTCGATAAGAGTGATGTCGTTAAAGCTGAGCTCGCTTTGGATCCTTCTTATCAGTCGACGTACACGCTGACTGGTTGGGAGAATGCTTCTGGCACGCTGGTTGCTACTGATGCTGCAAACGCGGATAAGGTGACCGACACTACCGTGACTGCTCGCTATGCACGTTCTACGGATGTGTATAACGTTGTGTTCTCTGGTGTCTACACGGTTGCTGATGTCCCGGTTGCTAAGGCTGATGGCAAGCTGGCTTCTTGGCAGTTCCCGACGGATACGGACCGTCACGACGGTAAGCTTCTGACTGGTTTTGTGGCTGACAAGCAGACCAGCCAGGCCGTGACTGCCGATACCGATCTGGCCAATGTGGTCACCAAGGGCTCTAACGAGGCTGACGTCAAGGCTGTGACCGTGGATTCCGCTGCGGTGACTTTCTCCAGCACGGATCACTCCGGCAAGTCTTGGACGCTGAACACGAAGAACGAGGGTAACGACTACGTCGTGGAAGTCGAGAAGGGTAAGACTCTCGCTGACGCTGGCGTTAAGGAGCTGCCGGTTGCTTCTCAGCCGTCCACTGATCCGTACGGTACTGCAACCACGCGTTACACCAGCACGTTCTCTGCTGCGTCCGGCAAGGATGCAAAGGCTATTACGCTGAGCACTGCTATCTCTGCCAATGTGACCGTTAAGCCGAACTACGGTGTCAGCGAAGGCTACACTGTCACGTTCGTGAGCGAAGGCAAGGTCGTGTCCACCCAGCTCGTGGCTGCCGACAAGACCATTACCAAGCCGGCTGATCCGACCAAGAAGGATGATACCAACGTCAAGTGGGCATTCAAGGCTTGGCAGCTGGATGGCAAGGATTACGACTTCTCTAAGAACCCGGGCAAGAACATTACCCTGACTGCGAAGTTCGAAGCTTCTTCAATCCGCGTCCAGTTCGACCCGAACTACGGCAAGGAGCCGGTTGCTTCCAAGTGGTTCTCCACTGGTGACTATTTCGAAGCCCCGGTCTACGCTCGCGATGGCTATGAGCTTTCTTGGCCGGGCGCTCCGGAAGGCGCTAAGCTTACCATTGATGGCACTAACCTGAAGTACGTGGTCAACAATGAGGAGACCGCAGCCAAGACCGGTACGATCACTGCTGGTCAGACCTTCAAGGCGGACTGGAATAAGCTTGCTCAGGCTGAGTACCTGACGCAGATCGAAGGCCGTGTGGATCGTAACCTGAAGGATTCCGAGGCCAAGAAGTGGTATACGCTGGCTTCCTACAACCAGTACAAGAAGGACTTCCAGGACTACCTCGCCGATAAGGCTGAGGCGGCTAAGAACGGTTACACCGAGAAGAAATATAAGGAGCTGCTCTCCAAGGTCAAGGCTCTGCAGGCCAAGATCGTCGAAGTTGGCGACACCCCGCTGTACCGCGTGTACAACCCGAACAACGGTGACCACTACTTCACCACTGACAAGAATGAGGCTTCTCACCTGGTAAATCTGGGTTGGAAGGCTGAAGGCGCACCGTACAAGGTTGTTGCCGACCGTTACAACAGTGTGACCTTCGGCACGGAGGATGATGGTACCGCTCGCGTCGTCCATGTGTCCGCAAGCCTTGGCACTGAGCTGCACAGCGTGTACAACCCGAACACTGG
>NZ_QXGL01000010.1 GCF_003951095.1 Bifidobacterium goeldii | reverse complement strand
TCAGCGCGTGCATCAGAATGTATTCTGCTAAGCCAAAACGGCCGAGATCATCCCAGCCGAGCACAGTGTTGGTGGTCATCGCATGGCGGAAATTAACGGTGTGCTTGACGCGCTTGCCGACTTTGTCGTACACGTAGTTCGTGACGATCATGTCGACTGGTTCGGCTGCGTCTCGCTGAGCGCGCAGCGTGTCCATCAACGTGTCGATTGACGGCGTATCCACCCAGTCGTCAGCGTCCACGACTTTGACATACATGCCGCTCGCGTTCGCAATACCAGTGTTGACCGCGCCGCCATGCCCCTTATTTGGCTGATGGATTGCGCGCACATTGTTCGGCCAACGATGCTGATACAGGTCAGCGAGCTCGCCAGTGCTGTCACGGGAACCATCGTCAACGATAAGCACTTCGATATCGCTCGGGTCCGTTGCGGAGAGTAGCGATTCTACGCAACGCTCCAAATACGTTTCCATGTTGTATGCGGGCACCACGAAGGTGAGCGTCTTGTCAGTGTTCATAATCCGGTAGTGTCCTCGTTTGTGCCTGGGTGCGCTTGCCTGTGTGCTGTTGACTGCTGTGAGTCGCTGTGCGAGCGCTGCTGACTCGTCAGTGTAATAGGCGGCGGTGAATTTACACTAAGCCAGTTCAGTTAGTGCCAGCTCAGTTAGTGCCAGTTCAGTTGGCGCCAGTTCAGTTGGCGTCTTCCGACTCGACTGGCGATGACGGATCGGACTCAGGCTCAGCGGACGCTGGCGTACTGCTACTGTCAGATTCTTGCGCTGCATCCTCTGCGACACCCTTTGCGGCGCTTTTCGCAGCATCTTTTGCAGCTTCGCGTGCAGCCTTCGCCGCGATCTGCTGCGCGCGCTGCCCCTCGAAGCGCAATGTTGGCTTGGAATCAAGCCGCGACAATCCATGCCACGCAAGATCAACAATGTACGCAGCCAGCTGCTCTTTATTGACTTTCGGTCGATCAGCCCAGTACTGGCCGGTAAACACGGTCATGCCCACAAGCATCTGCGCATAGTACGGCACGCCTTTGGTTGATAGCTTCTGCCGCTTGAACGCAGCGGTCAACAAATCCTCAACGCGCATACTAATATCGCCCAGCAGCGAGTTGAACGAGCCGGCTGGGTCAGTGCTGGGGGAGTCGCGCACCAACACTTGGAATCCTTCCGCGTTCTCCTCAATATAGGTGAGCAGCGCCAGCGCAGCCTTTTCCACGATCTGCCGCGGGTGCATATCCGGGTCGGACAGTGTCGCCGTCAGTGCATCGGTGAGCGCGCGCATTTCACGATCGACGATCACCGCGTACAGTCCTTCTTTACCGCCGAAATGCTCGTAGACAATCGGCTTACTCACCTTCGCGTTCGCTGCGATCTCCTCAACGCTTACCGCCTCGAAACCTTTAGCGGCGAATAGCGCGCGGCCCACTTGAATGAGCTGCTCGCGGCGTTGCAGCGATGTCATGCGTGAAGTATTGCCCATGCCCACCAGTGTAGTTGGCGGTATGGTTGCGATGCCGCGGCACGATCGGCGCCGATCGCGCGTCGTATCCCGATTCCCGCTGTCCCTTGCGGTTTTTACGCTGGAGACATGGATACGAATGTGATTATCGGCATTGTGGCCGTAGTGGCCATTGCCATCGTGTTGATCGCGTGGGGCGTGTGGAATGATCGCTCGCGCAAGAAGGCGCTCGCTCGCGCTGAAGCTGAAGCAAAAGCGAAGGCTGATGCTCGAATCGCCGCTGAACAAGCCCAGCGTGAATCGCAGTCGGCTGCGGCACAGAGCGCCGCCGAATCTACTAGCGAACGTACCGACGCCGGCGAAGCCCCCGGTTCTGCCACTGCGGGTGGCGTTGCTGCTGATAAGACCGCTCAGGAAGCGCCGGCAAAGGCTGAAGAGCCTGCGCCTGCTGCGCCTGAATCCGCACCCGCTGCGTCTGAACCTGCTCCGTCCCCCGCGCCAAAGCCCGCGGACAAGCCAGAATCAGCCGGCTCGCGCATCCAGCGTTTGCGCGCGAAGCTCGCGAAGTCCACAAACCCGTTCGGCAAGGCGCTGTTCAACATTCTCACAAAGGACAATCTGTCCGAAGCTGACTGGGAGGATGTCGAAGATACGCTGCTGCTGGCCGATGTCGGCGCTGAGGCTAGCGAACAGCTGGTCGAGGAGCTGCGCAAGGACGCTCGCATCACCGGCAAGGCCGATGCCGCCGAAGTGCGCGCTGGCTTGAAGGAGAAGCTGCTCGATCTGGTCGGGCGTGATACTGATCGTCGTCTCAACGTTAACAAGCCGGGCGCGAACAAGCCTGGCGTGATCATCATGGTCGGCGTCAACGGTACTGGCAAGACCACGACCGCCGGCAAGCTGGCTCGCTTGTTTGTTTCTGAGGACAAGAAGGTTGTGATGGGCGCGGCCGATACGTTCCGTGCCGCTGCTGCTGATCAGCTGGAAACGTGGGGCGCTAAAGTCAACGTGCCTGTAGTCCGCTCCGACAAGGATGGTGCTGACCCGGCGTCGGTTGCATTCGAAGCAAGCGCGCGCGCTAAGGAAGACAACGCTGACGTGCTCATTATCGACACTGCTGGCCGCCTGCAGAACAAAGCAAACCTGATGGATGAGCTGGGCAAGATCCGCCGCGTGACCGAAAAGAATCTGCCAGTGGATGAGGTGCTGCTCGTGCTCGACGCGACCACCGGCCAGAACGGCATGACCCAGGCCAAGGTGTTCGCTGAGGCGATCGGCATCACCGGCGTAGTGCTCTCCAAGCTCGACGGCTCCGCCAAGGGCGGCATCGTGATCTCCGTGCAGAAGGAGCTCGGTGTGCCGGTTAAGCTCGTTGGCCTTGGTGAAGGCCCTGACGATCTTGCGCCGTTTGATCCAGAAGGCTTTGTTGACGGTATCCTCGCGTAGTGCGTAGTCTGCGGTAATTCAAGGCCGTTTATAGCCGCCATATTTTCAAGCCGACGTCCACGTTGTGAACGTCGGCTTTGTTATATCCGCGACCATTCATTTTTCGACCGAGTATACACACGAAATCTGCAATCCCGCAGAAAAACAGGTATTGCGCGCTCGCCGCTCGTTGCAGCCCGGCATGATTCAGTCGCATTTTTACATGCGTGTAACCTTATGTAACTTGTTCAACATGCTGCAGGCGTTCCATAACGCTTGTGAGTTTCGCAGGGCACGACCCAGCGAAGAACATATGAGTAGTAAACGATTCGCTTCGCGCTAGACGCGAAAGCGAGCGTGAGATACAGAGAGAGGGAGGTAGCACATGGACACTGGAAATGCTGCATGGATGTTGACATCCGCGTCCTTGGTATTCCTCATGACGCCTGGTGTGGCGTTCTTCTATGGTGGCATGGTTCGAGCTAAGGCCGTGCTGAACATGCTGATGCTTTCGGCGGCTGCACTGTCGGTCACCGCAGTCGTGTGGACGTTCTGGGGCTGGTCGATCGCATACGCCGGCAACAGCGTTGGTGGTATCTTCGGCGACCCGGCAACCGGCTTCCTGCTGAAGGATTCGATGGTCTTCGACGACAAGCTGGGCCAGTACACAGCAGCTGACACGTCGGGCGCTTACCCGCGCAGTATTGACGTTTCCTTCCAGGTTACATTCGCTATGATCACCGTCGCGCTGATCTGCGGTGCTATCGCCGAACGCGTCAAGTACAGCACGTGGATGCTGTTCGTCGCCCTGTGGATCACCTTCGACTACGCTCCGATGGCCCACATGGTGTGGAATGGCGGTCTGCTGAGCGCTAAGGGCGCAATTTCTGCTGCTATCGGCGCTGCCGCTCACGATTACGCAGGTGGTACGGTCGTGCACATCAACGCGGCAATGGCTGCGCTGATCATCGTGCTCATTATCGGCAAGCGCAAGGGCTTCGGCACGCAGCCGTTCCGCCCGCACAACGTTCCGTTCGTGATGCTCGGCGCATTCCTGCTGTGGTTCGGCTGGTTCGGCTTCAACGCTGGTTCTGCATTCGCTGCCAACGGCACCGCTGGCTACACCTGGATGAGCACCACTGCTGCAACTGCAGCCGCAATGCTCGCTTGGGGCTTCACTGAGAAGATTCGTACTGGTCACTACACCGCAATGGGTGCTGCTTCCGGTATCGTCGCTGGCTTGGTTGCTATCACCCCGGCTGCTGATGTGGTTTCCCCGCTGTGGGCCATGGTTATCGGCGCAATCGCTGGCGTGCTGTGCTGCTTCGCCTGCGGACTGAAGTTCAAGCTCGGCTATGACGATTCGCTCGATGTGGTGGGCGTCCACGGTGTTGGTGGTCTGACTGGTACCGTGCTCATCGGCTTCTTCGGCGAGGGCACCGGCCTGCTGGCTGGCGGCGACTGGCGTCAGCTGGTGGTCCAGATCGTTATCGCCCTGTGCGCAATCCTCTACTCTGGTGTCATTACGGCGATCATCGCTTTCGCACTCGAGAAGACGATCGGTTGGCGTGTCACCGAAGCTCAGGAAGTCGGCGGTATCGATCTCGCCGATCAGGGCGAACGTGCATATGATTTCGCTGGCACTGCCAGCTCGGTTCTCAAGGAGGTGAGGTGAGATGAAGCTCATCACCGCTATCATTCAGCCCCATAAGCTCGACGACGTCAAGGAAGCACTTGCCGCAGCTGGCGTGCACGGTCTGACTGTCTCCGAGGCGAACGGCTACGGCCGTCAGCGCGGCCACACTGAGGTGTACCGCGGCGCTGAATATACGGTTGACCTGATCCCGAAGATCCGCATCGAAGTATTGTCTGACGATGCTGATGCGGAGACGCTGGTGGGTGTGATCGTCAAGTCCGCTGGCTCCGGCACTATCGGCGACGGCAAGGTTTGGGTTGCGCCGCTTGATTCCGTGACCCGCGTGCGTACTGGCGAGACCGGTTCCGCCGCGATCTAACAAGCTACCCGCGCCTTCGGGTACGGGTTATCAATAAGACAGGTCCCCGCACGCTGCACATTGCTGCCGTGCGGGGATTTTTCGTTTCGCATTCGGCTCCCTCTGACGAGAGGAATATGTATGACTTCGGCGGTTGATGGACTCAAACAGCGGTTCATGGATATGAGTCAGCCCGATCAAGATGGCATCTACCGTAATGGTGCTGCCAAGCGCAAGGCGCGCACTGCACTGGCGATGGATTGCTTGCGCCAGTTGTGGCAGCAGGCAGTTGATAGCGTATCGTTCAGCGTTCCTACCACCGGCATTGGCTTCGGCGCAGTCGGCTCGCTCGCTCGCGGTCAGGTTGGCCCTAGCTCTGATTTGGACTTGGTGATTATTTACGAGCCGCACGCGCTCAACGATCAGCAGTTGAACGAGCTCGCCAATAAACTGTGGTATCCGCTGTGGGATTCAGGGCTTGACCTGGACCAGTCAATCCGTACACGCCAACAATGCGAAGCGGTTACCGATTCCGATTTACCGGCAGCGATGGGCTGGTTGGATGTGAAGCCGATCACCGGGGATACGGCGTTAATCGAATCCACCGCTACCTCGATTTTGGAACGCTGGCGCAAAGCTGCGCGCAAACGCTTGCCGGAACTATTGGAATCGGCGACCAAGCGGCTTGACGAGTTTGGCCGGCTCGCCTATATCAACCAGCCGGATATTAAAGAAGCGCGCGGCGGCTTGCGTGACTCAGTGCTGGTGTCTGCGCTCGCAGCTTCGTGGCTGGCTGATCGCCCGCACGGTCGCTACGATGAGGCGGTTGACGCACTGCTGGACGTGCGCGACTGCATCCACCTCACTGCGAATAAAGACACAAATCTGCTGCTTTCTCCCTATCAGGACAAGGTGGCGGCAATGCTGGGCCTTGCCGATCCAACATTGCCAGCTGGGGAGCGTGAAGCGCGTTCGATTGATGATTTGCAAACTCGTTTGGCGCGCATTGGCCGCCAGATCGCGTTCGCCTTGGATTCCACCGCGTCGCGCGCTGAGCATTCGCTAGTGCATGAGCATCCGCGTTTTTCCTTCTTCCAAATCTTGTCTCCGCGCGGTGGCGGCAAGCGTGAAGCGCCAAAATTCGAAGTGGTAGCTCCCGGTGTGGCAAAGCATGAGCAGGAAATCGTGCTCGCGCCTGGCGTTGACCCGTCTACTGACCGCGATCTGCCGTTGCGCGTGGCTACTGCGGCCGCAGAATTTGACTTGCCAATCAGCCCGGTGACACTGGGTAATCTGCGCCGCTGCCCGATTCGCGATTCTGCGTGGGATGAGACTTCGCGCGACTTGTTTGTGCGCTTGCTGGCGAGCGGCCCGGCGTTGATGAACGTGTGGGAGGAGATTGATTTCGCAGATATTCCCGGCCGGTGGATGCCTGAATGGTTGGGTATTCGTAATCGACCGAGTGCCTCGGCGGCTCACCGCTACACGATCGACCGCCACAGTGTTGAAGTGGTGTCGCGTTTGGGGCGCGAATCGCCCAGCGGCGACCGATACGATGATCGGCATTACACAGCGCTGTTAATGGCTGGTATTTTGCACGATATTGGCAAGCGGCCATTTGTGAACGATCATGCGGCGGAGGGTGCGCGTCACGCGGCGACGATTATGAAGCGCATGGGATTCGACCCGGATATCGCGCGGTGGACGACGATTTTGGTACGTGAACATCTGACGTTGTCTGAGTTTGCGACCGGCCGCAATCCGAACGACCCAGCGGTTGGTGCAGAGCTTGCCGCGCGCATTGACCGCGATGGCGTGCTGCTCGACATGCTGTTCGATCTCACGCGTGCCGATGGTTCTTCGCTGGGAGCGACTCCCGGTGAGGCGATTACTAAGCAGTATGGCTGGAGTAATTGGCGTGCCTCGCTCGTGCGCACGATGTACAACGCTGCCCGCTACCACCTGCCGAAGCGGTAGTGGATTGCGATAGGCTGCGCTTCGTGGCGATTAGCGTATCCATGCGTCGCTGCGAATGCGCAGTCCGTTGAACACGCCACGCAACCCAACGAAGATTACGTTGATTGCAGCCCAGAGGATGATCATGCGCGCAGTGTCGGAGGTAATCCATACGCCGTCGAGCATGTTGATGCCCGCCAGCGTGGGCAAGTAGATGAGCATAATCGCCGTGCAGGCGATTGCGAGATAGCGAAAATCGCCGGCGCCAATCAGAATGCCATCAACAGCCCACGTCCATCCGTTAAGCGGCTGGAACAGTGCCAATGTGATCATGCCGATAATAATCAGCCCGCGAATCTGCGGGTTTGCAGTGAACGCTGGCGCAATCGCGAAGCTGATCGCCGCAAGCGTTACGCCTACAGCGGCACCTGACCATGCGCCCGCTTTCGCCGCAGCGGTCGTCATGGCGCGCGCTCGGTCGCGTTGCTTCGCTCCCAGCTCGCTGGCTACTAATGTTTGCCCAGCGATGCCGATCGCATCAAGAATATTGATCACAAAATTCCACGTCGAATTCACGGCTTGATAGCCGGCGAGCACATGCGTGCCCATATGTGTAGCGAGCATGACCGTGCCCACCATCGAAGCACGCAGGGCGAGCGTGCGAATAAACAGCGGTACGCCATCGCCAGCGCTGCGCAGAATACCGCTCAAACGCGGCCGCCAGTTGGCGCCGTCCGCGCTTGACCACAGCAGTGCGGGGACGACGAGGAATATACCCATAAACCATTGCGCGATAAGCGTTGCGGCTCCCGAGCCGGCAATACCCCAGCCGAATCCGAAAACGAACAGTAGGTCAAGCACCGTGTTGACGATTGCGCCCGCGACTGCTGCGATGAGCGTAATGCGTACTTTTTTGAGCCCGCGGAAAATGCCGTTCGCTGCGTACACGAGCAGCATGCCGGGCAGTCCGAACACGATTGCTGTGAGATACGCGGTTGCGTCGTGGAGCACATCGCCGCGCGCGCCCATCGCGAAGCATAACGGTTCTGCAGCGGCAAACAGTGCAGCCGAGACAATAATGCCGATGATGAGCGCGAGCCATAATCCGTCGATACCAGCTTCGAGTCCTTCGCGGCGGCGGCCTGCGCCGATGAGTCGCGCAACCTGCGAAGTAGTGCCGTAGGCGAGGAAAATACACAGCCCGACGACGGTAAGGATGATGGTTGAGCCGACTGACAGGCCGGCAAGTGCAGCATCGCTGACGTGGCCGACGATGGCAGTGTCGATAAGAATGAACGCTGGTTCGGCAATCAGCTGGCCGAAAGTGGGCAGTGCGAGCGTGAGAATTTGGCGGTAAACGCCCGGTGTGCCTGATGTGCCGCTGGATGTGCCGGACGTGCCTGATGTGCTGGCTTGGGTGCGGTCGGCAGTGCGCAGCGTGTGCGCTGTGTGCGCGGTGGTGTCAGCTGCGCCCGTCTCGCGGGCGGTATGGTCCGTGTCGTTGCGTTCGTTCGTTGTCATCACGTCGGCTCACTGTATCGTATGCCCGCCCGCGCGGCTTACCATGACGTTGCAAAGTGTGCAACTTCACAACGATGATCGTGGACAATGTGGAGAAGTTATCCCCAGGTTATGCACCAACTTATCCCCAATTTGTGGATAACTATGTGCGTTATCCCCAGATTTATCCCCTAAATGTGGATAAGTCGTTTTTTCTATCCACAATATCTGCCCTCTGCGTGTCGTCATGGTGAACGCACAGTGAACGTGTGCGGATTGCGCACACGATGTCGCTGATCCCTCGCTGATCATCCGGTGACAAACGGCAAGCAAACGGTGGGCAAAAACTGTCAAGGATTCGCCGGCAGTGATGTGACGATATCCCCAGTCCCTATACTCGTGTCCTATGGCAGCTGAAGAAACGAATTGGGGAGAATCGCGCGCTCGCACCACCAGCAATGGCAGCGGCTACGCGCAGGGGGAAACTGGCACACCGGTGCGCGACGCGGTATTCGACCGCGTGCCACCGCACGACGATGAGGCTGAAATGGCCGTACTCGGCGGCATGCTGCTCAGCAAAGACGCTATCGGCGAAGTCACGCAGATGATCGACGTTACTGATTTTTATCAGCCCAAGCATCAGACCATTTACGATGCCATCATCAACCTGTTCTCGAACTCGCAGAACGTCGACGTGGTGATCGTCGCGAACGAGCTGATGAAGGAAGGCAATCTCGATAAAGTCGGCGGTGCTGACTACTTGCACACGCTCGTCGCCTTCGTGCCGACCGCTGCAAACGCCACGTATTACGCCGAAATCGTGCACCAGCGCGCAATCTTGCGCAACGTAATCGCTGCTGGCACCAAGATCGCGCAGCTGGGCTACTCCGCAGAAGGCTCACAGGCTGAAGACGTGGTCAACCTTGCGCAGGCTGAAGTGTATGAGATGAGCACCGGCCGTGTGAAGCAGGATTACGAGGCTATTGGCCCGGTTGTGCACGACACGCTTGAACAGTTGGATAAGTTGCAAAACGGCGAACTGAAAACCGGTGTGCCGACTGGCTTCCGTGATATTGACGATGTCACTCAGGGCTTGCAGCCTGGCCAGATGGTTGTTGTTGCAGGCCGCCCGGCCATGGGTAAGTCAACGCTTGGTATTGATTTTGCGCGCGCAGCATCGCTGCACCACAATCTCACCACGATTGTGTTCTCGCTCGAAATGAGCAAGGTGGAGCTCGCCCAGCGTATTATCTCCGCCGAAACCAATATTCCGCTTGCTGCTATGCGCCGCGCTGACGACATTACGCCCGATCGTTGGAATACGCTCAACGATTTTTGGAGCAAGCTGCAAAACGCGCCGCTGTTCATCGACGACAGTCCGAACATGTCGCTGATGGAAATCCGCTCCAAATGCCGCCGCCTGAAGCAAACCAACGATTTGAAACTCGTCGTTATCGACTACCTGCAGCTGATGTCGTCCGGCAAGCAGGTGGAGAGCCGCCAGCAGGAGGTTTCTGAGTTCTCGCGTGCACTGAAGTTGCTCGCCAAGGAACTTGAAGTGCCGGTGGTGGCGTTGTCGCAGCTGAATCGTGGCCCGGAAATGCGTAATGATAAGAAACCGCAGCTGTCTGATTTGCGCGAATCTGGCTCTATCGAACAGGATGCTGACGTGGTGATGCTCGTGCACCGCCCCGACTTCTACGATAAGGAAGACCGCCCGGGTGAGGCTGATATCATCATGGCGAAGCACCGTAACGGCCCGACTGAAACGTTCCATCTAGCGTTCTTGGGCGCGTATTCGAAGTTCAAGGACATGCCGCAGGATTACAACCAGGGGGTGTGACGATGGCTCAAGATCAAACGCAAGATCAGACTGAAGCGCAGCAACAGAATCATGACGATTCGGCAGCGGCGAATACCCCTGCCCCTAAGCGCCCATGGAACGCGTTCGCGACTCCGCTGGTCGGCAAAGCAGTACGCGAAGCGTCGCGCCTGCTGCACCACGGTGGCAGTGCGTTCCCCGGCAAAATCGCGGAAGATATCGACCCCGGCTTCCTCGCGCGCACGCTCGGCCAGCTGCCACTCGGCGTGGTGCTAGTTTCCGGCACGAACGGCAAAACGACCACCACGCGCATGGTGGCCTCGCTGATGGCGGACTTGGGACTCAAAGTGTTCACGAACCCGACCGGTTCGAACTTCACGCGCGGTGTCGTTTCCGCGCTGCTGGAACAAGTGACGCTGAGCGGCAAACTTGACGCTGATATTGCCGTGCTTGAACTTGACGAAGCGTACGCTGTGCATTTTGTGCACCAAGTGCGCCCGCGGTACGCGCTGCTGCTCAACGTGATGCGCGATCAGCTCGACCGCTTCGGTGAGATCGACAACACTGCGCGCCTGCTCGGCCACGTGGCTGAAGCAACCGACGGCACGGTGGTCTTGAACCGCGAAGATCCGCGCATTGCAGCATTAGCGTCGGTAACTCCTGCGCACACGAAAGTGCAGTATTTCGGGCTTGCTGACGATCTCAAGCATTTCTTCCCCTCCGACGATGATATGGCCACGACGGTTGCCGTCGAAGCTGCGGAGGATGCGGGGAGCGCTGAGCCGGCTACTGCGGCAACGCAATCGTCGGCATCACCAGCATCCGCGCCGCAATCAACAGACACTCTCCCCGCCGACGTCACACTTACGCGCGTTGGTGATCATGAGGCAAGCTTCCTGATCAGTGGCGAATCGCAACCGCGTACCACCACAGTTCGTCTCGAAGGCGTCTACAACCTATACAACGCAGCCGCAGCGCTCGCTGTTGTGCGCGCAGTGCAGGCTGACGCGCGCGCAGCCGCGGTCGCGCCAGCGGCCACTGCTCGCACAGGTTCACTGGCGGCTCGTGTCAGTGCTTTTGCTGAAGCAGATGCAGACGCTCTTCTCGACGCTGTCTCGCGCGTGACCCCTGCATTCGGTCGCGGCGAAACCATCGAAGTCAACGGCAGCGAAATCCAACTGCTGCTGGTCAAGAACCCGATGGGATTCCGCCTCTCGCTCGGCTCGTTCCCGCCGGCTGGTCACGAGACAATGATCATCATCAACGACGAATACGCTGACGGCCGCGATATGAGCTGGCTGTGGGATGTGGACTTCACCAGCCTGCGCGAAACCGGCGTTGCGATGGTCTCCGGCACGCGCGCGTGGGATATGGCATTGCGCCTCGAATACGATCGCGTCACCGTGGAACAAACCGGCACCGATCTCGAATCCGCAGTGAAACAGTTCGCAACCGCAAATCCAGGCGTACCCAAGCACATCTACTGCACGTATACGGCCATGCTGCGCACGCGCGCCGAGCTTGCCAAGCTCACTCACGTTGCGGATGCAGGCGTAGGCCGCTGAGCCGCGCGCACCGCGCTAAGGTCGCAAGTCAGAGCCAACAATCGAAGGCAGGACGGATATGGAGAACATCGTCGACGTAATGTCCCTCTACCCGAAGGACATGAATATTTACGGGGATTCAGGCAACGTGCTGGTGGTAATGCGCCGGCTCGCCTTATACGGCTATGCGCCACGCCTGCACGCCTACAATCAAGGCGATGATTGGCCGGAACACGTCGATATTATTCTGGGCGGCGGTGGCCAAGACACTGGCCAGAAGAAGATTATCGACGACTTGTTTGCGCGCGCGAACCAACTGCGCGATCTTGCTGCTGGCGGCACGCCAATGCTGATGATCTGCGGCTTGTTCCAGCTCTTCGGTGAATATTTTGAAACCGTTGACGGCGCACGACTCGACGGTATTCGCGTGCTCGGCGCGTACACAGTTGGCCAAGAAAAACGCATGATCGGCAATCTGGTCGAACATAGCGACGATTTCGGCGACATTATCGGTTACGAAAACCATTCCGGACAGACGTTCCTGCGTGAAGGCACTGCGCCGCTGGGGCACGTTGATCATGATGGCACCGGCAACAATGGTGAAGATCACACCGAAGGCGCACGCGTCAACAACGTGATCGGCACGTATATGCACGGTTCGCTGTTGCCGAAGAACCCGGCCATCGCCGACTGGCTGATTCGCCAGGCTGTGATCAATCGATACGGTGAATTCGAACCAGATCAAACCAGCGAGCAAATGTTTGAAATGGCTCGACTTGATGCGCTCGCTGAAGAAGCGCGCAAAGTCGCCGCCGCCCGCCCGCGCTAAAAGACGCACAAGGGACGCTAGCCGCTCGAGAAAAGCGCTGACTGCTCGGCTTTCGGCGCATTACCGCCTGGTTGCGCTCTGCGTGGAGTAGGCTTAAGCCTTGAGGCACATTCGACCCAACCAAGGAGGGCATCATGGCTGATTTCAATTTGGGAGAGGGCCTGCGCAAGGTGTTTCTGGCCGGTATCGGCGCGCTCGCAACCGGTGTAGAGAAAAGCCAGGAAGGCTTGGAAAAGGGCCAGCAGATCATCGATGATCTGGTTAAGAAGGGCGAGCTGACTGTCGAGCAGGGCAAGGCGTTGAACACTGAGCTCAAGCATAAGGCTGCGGCAGCGCGCGAGGCAGCTGAGGCTGCGAGCAGTGAAGACGCTAAGCCGGTGGTGGATACCACGGAAGCGAAGTCCTCCGCCGAGCCGGCACAGGAGTAGTTGCGTACATTTCGCAGAGCTCGCGCAGTTCGCAGCGTAATTACTCGCGCAGTCAGCGTAGCGGCGTTGTAGTGCGGTTTGACGGATGCCGTCAAGCGTTATCGCATGCAACGCCGCACTATTGTTATGCGTGCGCGCCGCGAATAATCAACTGAATGAAGTACATCGGAAGGGGTGATGATGGTCGAACGTATGAATGCGCAAACCGAATGGCCGGGGGAGACGCTTGATCTGTTCGGCCCGCGCCGTAACGCCTTTTCCGAACGCTACCATCTGACTCGTCGTGGCAAACTCAAACGATTAGGCCAAATCACACGCATTGCTAACCAATTCGATGTAGTGCACGGGCTCACGCCAGTCAAAATGCGCTTAATGCTGGAAGCGCTCGGCCCAACGTTTGTGAAAGTCGGGCAAATCCTGTCGATGCGCTCCGAGATTCTGCCGCAAAGTTTCTGCGATGAGCTGGCCAAACTGCGCGCTGACGCTGACCCCATGCCGTATCAGACGGTGGTTGATACGCTTTCGCACGAATATGGCCGCCCGGTAGAGGAAATTTTCTCGCATATTGATCCCACGCCGCTCGGCTCCGCGTCGCTGGCGCAGGTGCATCGTGCGCGTCTAACCACCGGCGAAGACGTGGCGGTGAAAGTACAGCGCCCCGGCGTGCGCGAGACGATGGCGCTCGACGTGGCGATTATGCGTTCGATTGCTCGAATGGTGACCAAAATGGTGTCCACTGCGCAAGTCGTTGATTTAGGCGGCGTGGTTGAAGAGCTGTGGGACACTTTCGAATCAGAAACTGATTTCCTGGTCGAAGCGCGCAATCTGGCGGAATTTAAGCGTTTTTGCGAGCCGTATAAGTACATGGACTGCCCTAAGCCGTACATGGATTTGTGTACTGAGCATGTGGTGGTCATGGATTATGTGGACGGTATTTCCGTCTCACACCCAGAGCAGCTGATCGAAGCCGGTTACGATCTGAAAGAAATCGGCACGAAACTCGTCGATAACTATGCCACGCAAGTGCTCGACTACGGTTTCTTCCATGCCGACCCGCACCCGGGAAACATCATCGTTTCCGGCGGGCAAATCGTACTTATCGATCTCGGTATGACCGGCCGCCTTAACAGCCAGACGCGCGGTGTGCTGAAAGATATGATTTTCGCGGTTGCGAAGCAGGATTCGCCCGCGCTTGCTGATGGTCTGCTGCGTTTCGCTGGTACGGAAGCAAACCCGGAAGATTACCCGGCGCTGCTGGCCGACTTGGATGTAATCGTTAAGGAATTCGGCACGGTTGATCTTGCTGACTTGGATATTGCCGCGTTTCTTACGTCGCTCACTTCGATGGCGCAACGGCATGGCATTGAAGTGCCCAGCACGGTAACGACGGTTGGCCGCGCGCTCGTAACGCTTGAGGGATTGCTGGACGAGTTCATTCCCGACGTGAATATGATTCAAATCATCTCCGACCATATTGCGACGAGTCGTTCGGCCGGTACGATGGTCAAAGATGAAGTGAAATCGCTCGGTATTGAGGGTGCGAAGGCGCTGCATGGCGTGCTGGCTGCAGCCAGTGAGTCGAAAGTAGCAATGCGCATGCTCACGCGCGGCCAGCTGCGCATGAACGTTGAGGTAGTCGGTTCTGAAGAGCCGATGCGACTGCTATCGGACATGGTGAATAGGCTCACGATGGCGCTGATTGTTGTGGGCTTGTTTGTCGGCTCGTCGATTGTGTATTACGCCGGCATGAAACCGATTATTTTCGGTATTCCGATTGTTGGTTTTATGGGCTATGTGGTCGCGTTCGTACTCGGCGTATGGATTGTGCTTGACATTTATTGGAAAGGCCGCAAATCCAAGAAACGCTAGCGGCGTCCGGGCGTGCGCGGTGCTGCTGCTGGCTAGTGCGTTTGCGCTGTCGGAGGACGATTACAGCTCAGCCAGACGATTGGAAATAAGCCGGTTGAGACTGACTTGCTGTTCAGCTGCCTCGATAGTGAGGCGGCGATGTAGCTCCGGTGGCACGCGGACCAGAATACGGCCGGAATAGTGCCGTTCCGCCAGTGGTTCCGGCACCTCTTCGTTTGCTGCCCGTCGACGTTCAACCTCTTCTGCTACGGCGGTGCGGATTCCCACGAACGCTTCCAGCTGCGATTCGGATACGAATGTCACCTCTGGTAGTTCCGCGCAGGAGGCGATGAAATCATCGTTCTCCTCATTCCAACGCACGCGATAGGCGTAATGATTGATATTCACGGTGGACGGCGATTGGGGGTTTGCGTTGTTTGCAGTTTCACTGTCTGAATCTGTGATCTCGGCAGTATTGCTGATCTCGTTTGCGTCTTCGATGCTGCTGCTCATATCATCAATGATATTATTCTTTGCGATATAACAAAAGGCCGCCACTCGAATGAATGGCGGCCTTTCGTCTGTCTGTCATACAAGGTGAATGAACACCTGACCTCGGAATCCCTGAGAGCGGAAGCTTCACGTGCCGGCGAAAATGCCCTCAGCCGAAAGTGGATTGCCCGAAGCTAATGCCCATTGTACATGATTTGATGATATTTGCAAATTATGATATCGTTAGTGATGTCATAAATTGATACTGCCTCCGAAAAGCGGTGTCGAAATATGACAAGGGCCGGGCCAATCCCGGCCCGGCCTTCTGTCTCGTCATGGAAGGTGACAAAAAATGAACAACCGGAAGAAACGGAGCTCTCACGAACCCGATTGGACGTGGGTTGTCATAATGATGGTTATGGTAATCCTCGCGGTCCGTGTCCCAGAAACGTGGACCGCGGCGACATGCGTTGGCGCCACTATCGCCATTGTATTGCCGTGCAGTCGTAAGTAACGGTCTGCTCCAGGTCCCGCTTCATCGCGCGGGACCTCTTCTGCTACCTACGCATACACATCATAGTGTCTTTGTAAGACGTGTGATGACATTTCGCCAAGGAAGGGGATATTGACAACGTTGATGATATTACTACCGCTACTTGCGGCGTGAGGCAATCCACCAGTTGAGGATGGAGCCGGCGGCGACAAGGAGCGCGCCGCACCAGAACGGCAACGATAATGCCAGTCCGAGCAGGATTGCGCTTGCGGCAGTGGAGAGAACTGGTGTCGCATAGCTGGCCATCGCCAGTGTGCGCATACTGCCGCGCAGGATGCCGTAACCCCAGCAGGCGTAGCCGCCAGCAATGACCGCGGCTGCGGCTAATACTGCCAGCCATGCGCCGATCGATGGCGTGGACGCAGGCCAGCCCTCGCCTGACGTGAAGTGAATAATCCACAACGCTGCAGCTACCAGTGGGAAGAACACGGACGTGCCATCCATACCGTGCGCCAGCGCGGGCGTGAACACGGCATACACCGACCAGGCGAACGCGCCGGCGAACGCGAGCAAATACGGCAGCGGATTGGAGACGATATGCGCTGCGGCCAGTCCCCAGTCAAGGCCGCTGTTGCCGCCGACTGCGAGTACTACGCCCGCCGTGGCGACGATTGCTCCCGGTAGTACGCGCAGTACTGATCGCGTGCGGCTGGGCTTGGTGGAACTGTCCTCGCTGGAATCGGCCTGTTTGCTGGAATCGGCAGTGTGTTTGCGCGCAGTGGGGAAGACGGCGGCGGTGAGCAGCACCATCATCGTCGGCCATAAATAGTTCACCAAGCTGACTTCGACCGATGATTCAGCCGTGCTCGCGAGTCCAATCGACAACGAAATCGACGACTCGTAGAACACGAATAGTATTCCGCCGATTACCAGATACTTCCGCGGATACTTGGCGAGTGGCGCGGGCCGGTGAAAGATCATCAACAGCACGACGCCGGCAGTGTAGATCAACGCTGAGCCGAGCGTTGGCCCGAACGCGTCCGCAACTACGCGTACCAAGCCGGTCATCATGCTCCACAACAGGATCGCCAGCAGGCCGATCGTTGTCGCTCCAGCAGAAATCACATGGCCGCCGCTGCTCGGCTGACGTTTTTTGATTCCTTTAGCCATGGCCCCTTCTTCCTTTACGAATGCATAGCCATTCTAAGGGAGGAGCCGGTCGCGAGTCAGTCCAGTGGCAGAGTGGATTCGCGCTGCACCAACCGGCAGGGTACATAATCGACGCCATGGTGGGGTTGACCGTTGATTGCGTCCATCAGGTAGCGGGCGGCGCGCCGGCCGATCATTTCGGTTTCGTTGTCGATGCTGGTCAATGGGGGGCGTGAGCTTTCGGTAAGTACCTTCCAGTTGTCGTGCCCGATCACGGCCACGTCTTCGGGGATGCGTTTGCCTGCCTGCTTGAGCGCATCGATGCAGCCGCGTGCGAGCTGGTCGCTTTGGCAGACCACCGCGTCGAAATCCACGCTCTGATCGAGCAGCAGTCGTGTCGCGGCGCGCCCCCAATTCTCGTCCCAGCGGCCGTAACGCAGCGGGCCGGCGGGTTCCAGGCCAAACTCGGCCAGCGCTTCGAGGGCCCCCTTGGTGCGATCGGTGGCGGAAGTATAGGTCTCGTCGCCGCCGATGATCGCGATTTTGCGTTTGCCGCATGAGATCAGATGATTGACGGCGATGCGGCCGGCATCCACGTTGTCGCAGGTCACCGAACAGTCATTGGAATCGTTTGAAGGACCATACACGTAGACGAGCGGTACGCCGAAGTCCTGCCCGAGGCTGGGTCGCGGATCGGTGTTGCGCTGCACGATCAACAGACCGTCGACCTTGAGGGAAAGGAATTTCTCGACGTGTGCGCGTTCAAGGGCTTCGTCGCCGCGCGCGTTCGCCAGCAGTACGGATGTGGATTGCGCGCGCAATTCGTTCTCTGCCCCGATGAGGATCGGCGTGGAGAAGCGGCCCTGCAGATCGGAGGTAATTAGGCCAATGAATCCGGTAGAGCCTTTGGCGAGGGATTGCGCGAGACGGTTGGGGGAGTAGTTGAGTTGGTGTGCGGCATTGAGTACGCGCTGTCGGGTTTCCTCGCTAACGCGCGGCTTGTTGTGTAATGCTTTTGAGGCGGTGGCTAGGGAGACGTTGGCGAGAGCGGCGACGTCCTCGAGCCGTGCGGTCTGTCGCAGTTCCGGTGTCGCTGGCCGGGACGCAGAAGCCAGTTTTGCGGCATGTGCGTCGTTGACCATTTCCTCTGGTGTCTGTGCTGTGCCCATAACGCGCTCCCTAGTTGAATCCGCATTGATACTCCTTGTATATGCTATCGAAATTTGCGAAAATTTTCTCGCTTCCGCGTTTTGTGTTATTAACGAACTTTTTACATGTTTTCTCAGTTTTCCTCTTGCGAAAATTAAAAAAGAAGGTTTTCGCATTTGTGTAATTCGAGAACTGTCGGCGTGTCGTTTTTTCGATAAAATAGTTGTAAAATAGTGATATTTCAATAATGTTTGCGTTAACTTTTTACAAAAAGAAAGCGCGAAAGCGATTTTGCAGTTTTCCGACGATGTCGTATTATGAGTAAAGGCTTTCGCAGAAACACCATCACGAAGGAGAGAAAGAATCTGCGAAAGGCTACGAAAATTTAAGGCGGAACCTCCGCCTCCGTCTCTCAAAGTTGAGCGGAAACCATTAGAGAAAGAAGCGAACATGGCTTTCAATAAGGTCACTCGTGCACTCGCCGGCATCGCCGCCGCCGCAATGCTCATCCCGCTGGCCGCCTGCGGCAACGGTGGATCCACCGCCTCTACCAAGGACATCCCGGCCGAGGGTACCGACGATGGCACCACGATCAGCCTGTGGACCCGCTCCCCGCTGGAGCGTCAGGCCAAGGCTGCGGTCGAGGCCTACAACAAGAGCCACAAGAACCAGGTCAAGCTCGAGATCATCCCGAACGATGATATGGAAGGTAAGGTCGGCGGCGCCTCGCAGACTGACTCCCTGCCTGACATCCTCGCCGGCGACGTCGTCCGCATTCCGTACTGGGCTTCCGAAGGCATCTTCACTGACATCACCGACCAGATCAACAGCCTCGACAATCTGAAGGACATTCAGCAGGGCCACATCAAGGCCGGCACCGTGGACGGCGCCGAGTACACACTGCCGTTCATCACCGACGTCTCCGTGTGGGTGTGGAACAAGGACCTCTACAAGGAGGCCGGTCTCGATCCGGAGCAGGGTCCGACCGACATCAAGTCCTTCACCGAGCAGGCCAAGGCCGTCGCCGGCCTCAACAAAGACGGTGTTGCAGGCTCCTACCTCGCCGGCCAGTCCGGCGGCGCCCTCGTTTTCGACCTCTTCCCGTCCGTGTGGGCCGACGGTGAGAGCGTCATGAACGACGACGGTACCGAAGCCACGCTGAACAACGACTCCATGAAGGCCGTGCTCGACTCCTACAAGGAGCTCGCCGACACCACCAACGGCCTTGGTGCAGGCTCCAAGGAAGAGACCGGCGCCACCTGGACCGCTCCGTTTGCTAACGGCAAGATCGGCGTCATGCCCTACCCGAACACCTCTCTGAACGACATCTTCGACGCTGAGAAGTCCGGCGGCTTCGAAGTCGGCGTGACCCCGATCGCCGGCACCTCGGGCAAGACCTCCACCTTCCTCGGCGGCGACGCAATGGGCATCTCCAAGGACTCCAAGAACGTTGCACAGGCTTGGAACTTCCTGCACTGGCTGATGCAGTCCGACACTCAGAAGGAAGTCTTCGCTGACAACGGCTACACCGCCTCCAACATCGAGACTCTGAAGACCGCCTACACTGACGCTGACCCGCGCATTCAGACGATCAACTCCACGATCATCGACGGCAACGGCCAGACCCCGAAGTCCCCGGCCTTCAACGAGGCCTTCAACGCGGCCGGCTCCCCGTGGCAGCTGCTCGTGCAGAACGCCGTCTGGGGTAAGTCTGACCTCAAGGCCGACAACCAGGCTGTCACCGACGTCCTGTCTCAGCAGTGAGCCGATCAGCTGGCTGGTTAGTCAGCCAGCTGAGATCGCAGCTCGTACAACCCTCATAACTGAATAGCTACCATAACTGAACACAACACAACGCTGGCGGCCTACGCCATACCTCCCACAAAGGAGGTGACCGCCTGCACAACAAGGGCTGAGGGGATCCGACGCCGGGTCCCCTCAACTATGTCGCGGCTGTGTTCCGTTGCCGAGGCCGATTTCTCTTCTTCCTGACTTTCCTTCTCCTTTCCGGAAATCGGCCTTGATAACGGATTGCATCCAAGTTGACAAATCAATCCGAAATCTCGATCAATGTCCGATCGTTTGATCAAATCCATTTCCCACAAAGGAGTGAAGCATGTCAAGTGTTTCCAAATCCGCTGCGGCCGTGCCTGAGCATAAGTCCACGGCGAAGGCGGCCGAGACCCGGCGCGGTCTGCTGTATGCGCTGCCGGATTGGCTGATGATCATCATCCTGTTCTTCGTGCCGATCATCCTGCTGGTGGTCATGGCGTTCTCCCGCTGGTCGCTGATGGGCGGCTACCGTGGGTTCGGCGGCGTGCAGAACTTCACGAAGGTGTTCGAACACAAGCTGTTCTGGCCGTCGATTGGGTTCACGCTTGAGTACACGGTGATCGTGACGATCTTCCTGCTGGTGCTGGGCTTGGGCATGGCATTGATCGTGCAGGAGAGCACGAAGTGGAACAATGTGTTGCGCACCTGCTTCCTGCTTCCCTCCGCGACCGGTCTGGCATCCGCATCCCTGCTGTTCTACGCGCTGTACTCCCCGCAGGTGGGCCCGGTCACGAAGATCCTGAGCTCCCTGGGCCTCATGCAGGAGGGGGGCTCGGTGCTGGCAACCGGCCAGTCGGCCCTGTGGGCGACGATCATCGTGATCGTGTGGCGTTTCTCCGGCTATTACATGCTGCTGATGATGATCGGTTTGCAGGCCATCCCGGGTGACCTGTACGAGGCGGCGCGCATGGATGGCGCGGGCACGTGGCGCATCTTCCGCTCGATCACTCTGCCGCTGATGAAGCCGACGATCGTGATGTGCCTGGTGTACTGCGTAACCGGTTCGATCCTCGCGTTCGACCAGTTCTTCATTCTGACCAAGGGTGGTCCGAACAACTCGACGATGACCGTCGTGCAGCTGATCTACAACTTCGCATTCGATTCGAAGAAGGATCTGGGCATGGCTGCGGCACTGTCGCTGATCGTGCTGGTTGCCCTCGTGATTATCAACTCCATCCAGATGCGCGGCATGCGCGACAACACCAAGTGAGAAAGGGGAGGTAACCATTATGTCTACCCCGTTGTGGAAGCGCGTCATCGCCCGTGTGCTCGAGGCCCTGCTCGCATTGATCTTCATTTCGCCGCTGATCTGGGTTGTGGTCAGCTCGTTCAGCCCGCAGCCCGGTTCCGCCCAGTCGCAGGGCTGGGGCGTGGCCAACTACCTGACATTGTTCGGTTATCAGGAAGGCCTGCCGAAGTACCTGTTCAACTCGGTGATCGTTACCCTGGTGGCAGTGGTGTTCTCCGTGGTCGTGTGCACGCTGGCCGGCTACTCATTCTCCCGTTTTGATTATCCGGGCCGTAACCTGGGCTTTATGGTGACACTGTCGATCCTGATGGTCCCGTACGCGTCTCTGCTGATTCCGCTGATGGTGTGGTACAAGAACATCGGTTTGAATGACACGCTGTTGGGCGTGGGCTTGGTGATCACCCTGTTCCAGCTGCCTATGAGCACGTTCATCATGCGCAACGCGTTCGACGCGATCCCGAAGGACATGGAGGAGGCGGCCATGGTCGATGGCTGCAACTCGTTCCAAGCGCTGTTCAAAATCCTGGTGCCAGTGGTCAAGCCATCAATGGTCACGGTTGGTCTGCTTGCCTTCCTCGAAGCGTGGAACAACTTCATGATTCCGCTGTACTTGAGCTCGTCGGCGAAGAGCACGTTGCCGCTCGCAATGGTAAACATGCGCCAGCAGACGATGGGCGTCATCGACTACGGCGCGACCGAGGCCGGCGTAGTAGTCCTCCTAATCCCCTGCGCAATCCTGTTCCTCGCATTGCAGAAGTATTACGTGAAGGGCTTCATGGCTGGCGCAGTGAAGGGATGATGACTGGCGTCATCATCCCTTCGGGAACGGCCCAGTGGGCCGTTCCCAAGCGCCAGGCCGAAGGGCGACAGCCCTGAGGCCAATGATGAGCCCGCCCGTAGGGCGGTCCGTAATTGCAGGGCCGGAGGAGGAGCGGTGAAGGCACTAGGCTGAGCCGTCAAGCAAACAACCCGGTGGGTTGTTTGTAGGCGAAGGCGAGACGACAGTCGAGCCAGAAAAACGCGGCCGCAGGCCGTCCCTGATTGCGGTCCCGAAGGCGGTGCTGTGAAGCGCCAGACCGCAATCCCTCTTCCAATTGCGGCCCCCAAGCCGGACATCGTCAAAAGGCCGACGATCCCCGTCCCGCCGGACCAAGCATCTCGCGTAGGCCCATCCCTCCCGCGAGATCGAAAACCCAAGCTTTCCATCACAAACATCCTTGTGAAAGGTCAATCATGAAGGTAACCATCACCTCCCCGTTCTGGAAGCAGCGTCGCGACCAGATCGTCGAGTCCGTCATCCCCTACCAGTGGGGCGTGATGAACGACGAGATCGAAACGGCGGTGCCTGATGATCCTGCCGGAAACCAGTTGTCCGACAACAAGAGCCACGCGGTCGCTAACCTCAAGGTTGCGGCCGGCGAGTTGGACGACGAGTTCCATGGCATGGTTTTTCAGGATTCCGACGTCTACAAGTGGCTGGAGGAGGCCGCCTACGCGTTGGCCTACCATCCGGATCCGCAACTCAAGGCGCTGTGCGATCGCACGGTCGCGCTGATCGCCAAGGCACAGGCTGACGACGGCTATCTGGACACCCCGTTCCAGATCAAGTCCGGCATCTGGGCGAAGCGCCCCCGCTTCAGCCTCATCCAGCAGAGCCACGAGATGTACGTCATGGGCCATTACATCGAGGCTGGCGTCGCCTACTGGCAGGTCACCGGCAACAAGCAGGCGCTCGACGTGGCTCGTCGCATGGCCGATTGCCTCGACGCGAACTTCGGCCCTGAGGATGGCAAGATCCACGGTGCCGACGGCCACCCGGAGATCGAACTGGCCCTCGCCAAGTTGTACGACGTCACCGGCGAACAGCGCTATCTGACGCTCGCACAGTATCTGATCGACGTGCGCGGTCAGGACCCGGACTTCTACGACAAGCAGCGCCGGGCGCTGAACAACGACAACATCTTCCCCGATCTTGGCTTCTACAAGCCCACCTATTTCCAGGCGGCCCAGCCTGTACGCGAACAGCAAACCGCCGACGGTCACGCCGTGCGCGTCGGCTACCTGTGCACTGGCATCGCACACGTAGCGCGCCTGACCGGCGACAAGGGACTGATGGACACGGCCAAGCGTTTCTGGCGCAACATCGTCACCAAGCGTATGTATGTGACCGGTGCGATCGGCTCCACGCACGTGGGTGAATCGTTTACCTACGATTACGATCTGCCGAATGACACGATGTACGGCGAAACTTGCGCTTCCGTGTCGATGAGCATGTTTGCCCAGCAGATGCTGCTCGCCGAGCCGAAGGGTGAATACGCGGACGTGCTCGAAAAAGAGCTGTTCAACGGCGCGATCGCCGGCATCAGCCTCGACGGCAAGCAGTACTACTACGTGAATGCCCTAGAGACCACGCCTGATGGTCTGGCCAACCCGGACCGCCATCATGTGCTCTCGCACCGCGTCGACTGGTTCGGCTGCGCGTGCTGCCCGGCGAACATCGCGCGTCTGATCGCCTCCGTGGACCGCTACATCTACACCGAGCTCGACGGCGGCAAGACGGTGCTCAGCCACCAGTTCATCGCCAATTCGGCCGTATTTGATTCCGGTCTCGAAATCGAGCAGCGCTCCGACTTCCCGTGGAGCGGTCACGTTGAATACACGGCGAGCCTGCCCACTTCCGCGGCGCTCAGTTCGGTGCGTCTCGGCGTGCGCATCCCCGGATGGTCGCGTGATTCCTACACGCTGACGGTGAACGGCAAGCCGGCCGCCGCCGCGCTTGAGGACGGTTTCGTATACTTCGTGGTGAACGCCGGCGATACGCTCGAGATCGCGCTCGATCTAGACATGTCGGTGAAGTTCGTGCGCTCCAACAGTCACGTGCGCAACGACGCCGGCCAGGTGGCCGTGATGCGCGGCCCGCTGGTGTACTGCGCCGAGCAGGCCGATAATGCAGGCGATCTGTGGAACTATCGACTTACCTCCGGTGCGGACGCGGCGAAGGTGACTAAGCGTGATGATCTGCTGGGTGGTGTCGAGACGATCGAGCTACCGGCCGAGCGTGAAACCGCTGATGCGGATGATGCGCCGCTGTACCGCTACGCCGACGATGTCGCCACTGAAGCCGCTACGCTGACGCTAGTGCCCTACTACTCGTGGGCCAACCGTGAGCTTGGGCAGATGCGCGTATGGCTGCGCCGATAGCGCATCCGATTCCGACGCGTACGTGGGAATAAACGCGCACGTGGGAACAAGTACATGAGGGTCTTCGCCGTAGCGCAGTGTAGCGCGGCGGAGACCCTCATTGCGGTCGCGCCCATCCGTGCGTTCGACTAGGCTCAGATACGGATGCATAACCCGTCAGGAGGATTGCTATGGGCAAGAACTTGGGTAGTAAGTTGATCGTCGCGGGTGCGCTTGCGGCTGGGGCTGCGGTGTGGGCGATCAAACCGCGTTCGTTCAGCGATAAGCAGCGTAATTTTGTTCCTGCAATTGCAGACGTATGGTATGCGCATCGCGGCCTGCATGATGCTGGTTCTGGCTTGGAACCGCAGTATGCGGCGGAAAGCGGCGAATATGTGGCGCTTGCTCGCCGTATGGCAATGAAGGCTGGCTATGGCACTGCTGACTTTGCTGGTTCGATTGCCCCCGAGAACTCGTTGGCTGCGTTCGCTGCCGCCTGCGAGGCAGGCTATGGTATTGAGCTTGATTTGCAGTTGACTCGTGACGGCCAGGTAGTAGTGGTGCACGATGAGGACCTGCTGCGCGTGGCTGGAGACCCGCGTAAGATCGCTGATCTTACGTACGATGAGCTCACGCGCATCCCGCTGTTTCCGGCTCCTGCGAAGCCTGGCGACGCTGCTGCTGCTCCGTTGAGCGACCCGGTAGAAAAGGCGAAGACTGCGCCGAGCGGCTACTACCAGCATGTGCCGCTGTTCTCTGATGTGCTGCGTGTTGTTGCTGGCCGGGCGCCGCTGATTGTTGAATACAAGTTCGCTGATAACGCGGCTTGGAACGCGCGTTGTGATGAGCTGATGGAAAAGGGTGATCAGCTGCTGCAAGCGTACGATGGCGCGTACGTGATCGAATCCTTCCACCCGGGTGCAGTCAACTGGTATAAGGAGCATCGTCCGGAAGTGTGCCGTGGCCAGCTTGCTGAGCCGATCAGTTTGAGCTCGGGCGATATTAAGGGCTGGCTTGCCGGTCTGCTCGCATTTGACTGGATTTCTCGCCCTGACTTTGTCGCGTTTGACTGGCATGGTGGCCCGACCCCGCAGCTCAAGGCCACGCGCTGGATGGGCGCTGTGCCTGTGTCGTGGACGGTGCGCAGCCGTAGCGAACTCGAAGAATGCGACCCGTACTTCGACTACCACATCTTCGAAGCCTTCGTGCCCGACGAACAGTACTGATAGGAGCTGGCAGTATCGCGTGATGCTGTGTCGCCGCGAAGTCGCGGCGATTGACGCTCCCCCAGTCAGCCTGCGGCTGACAGCCATCCTGCAATTTCGGACGTGCTGCGCACGGCATTACCTGGCTCGCTGCCGCTCGCACCTCGCCTGAAAACGCCGCTGGCGTTTTCTTCACGGCTCGGCCTCGCCGAGGGGGCCGAGGCTACCGCATCCGCATTGGCATGCGTCCACATAACTCGGCTCCCTCGGCTGAGGGAGCTGGCGCGCGCAGCGCGACTGAGGGAGCGTCACACCACAGTCACTGCAACCAGTATCCGGCATAACAACAAGTTTCGCCATACACACCAAAATACGAGGAGCCCGTAAACGAAGAAAGGGAATCTGCGTAAATCACATTACGCAGATTCCCTTTATCGTATGTGCATCGGAGCGCAGCTCACGCGTAAATATTGCGCGGGCGCATATCCTCCGGCAGGCCTTCCAGCAGCGTCGCCACCGAGCCCTCTTCGAACACGGAGCGAATACCAGCAGCCAAGAGCGGCGCGACCGAGAGCACGGTCATATTGTCAAGACGCTTCTCCTGCGGAACCGGAACGGTATCCATCAGAATAATTTCGCGTGCACCACAATCGCGCAGGCGATCAATCGCCGGGCCAGACAGCAAACCGTGGGTAGCAACCAACGTCACCGATGCTGCACCAGCATTGCGCAGCGTACGCACTGCCTCACAAATCGTGCCAGCAGTGTCGATCATGTCGTCCACCACCACGCAGTCGCGGCCCTGCACATCGCCAATAATGCCATGCGCTTCAGCATGGTTCGGGCGCGTAGTGTCACGCGTCTTGTGAATGAATGCCAGCGGCAGATTGCCCAGCTTGGCAGCCCACTGCTCAGAAACCTTGATACGGCCAGCATCGGGCGAGACGATCGTCGCGTTGCTCATCGGCACGTGATTGCGCACATAATCAATCAGTACTGGCATAGCGGTGAGGTGATCAACCGGACCGTCGAAGAAGCCCTGCTCCTGTGCGGCGTGCAGATCCACCGTCACCAGACGGTTTGCGCCGGCGGCATGGAACAGATCAAACATCAGGCGAGCGGTGATGGGCTCACGGCCCAAGTGCTTCTTATCCTGGCGAGAGTAGCCGAGGAACGGTGCTACCACGGTCACCGATCGTGCAGATGCGCGCTTCAACGCGTCGATCATCAGCAGTTGTTCCATCACCCACTTGTTAATCGGCGTGGTGTGGCTTTGCAGCACAAACACATCCGCGCCGCGCACCGGCTGGGAGAAGCGCACGTACATTTCGCCGTTTGCAAAGTCGTACGCGGTAGTCGGCAGGACCTCGGTGCCCAAGCAGGCGGCCACTTCGGTGGCCAGCTGGGGGTAAGCACGGCCCGTTACTAACGCAAGACGTTTATCGGGAGTGCCCTCGAGAATAGCCGACATATTCTGCTCTTTCCGTTGCTGATCGTGAATGCTTATAGAGTTCGAAAACGAACCGTATTCAATATACAAGAACCCGCCGTCCCAAGTGAACGGCGGGTTGCGTATGAGCGTTGTTGGCGCGTGACATCGCGGTTGTTAAGCGCTGTGTCACGCCCCAACATTGGGGGAGAAGCGTACGGATCAGTCCGATTCGAAGGTGACTTTTACATCATTACCGTTAATCGTGAAAGTTCCGTAGACATAGAAATCTCCGCCGTCATTCTCCGGTGACCAACTACCGTCGTAGCTCTGATACTCGTAAGTGACCTTGACGCTACCCTTTGAGCTAGTGAATTCGCCATTGTCGAGATCAATGTTGGAGCTGCTTATGGACGGATTGGTGGTTACATTCCACGCAAAGTTGCGGTAATAGTCATCCCCATACGTGTAATAGGAGAACGGGCAACCGTCGCCAGGATTAGCCTCGGTAGAAGCTGCGCACGTTTCAACCTTCTGCTTGACCTGCTCTTCGATAGCGCTGGTGAGTGCGTTGGTTGGCTTAACGTTGATCGTCGCACTGGTTTTGTTGTTGGTGTTGAGGGTTGCGGCGCTGCTGGTTACAAATTTTGAATCAGCAGCTTTTACCGTGTACGAGCCCGGATACACCTTGAACACGTAGCCGGAGTAGTCATCACCATCGACCGCGTTCTTGGGAGTGACCTTTACGCCGTTAATCGTCATATCCGTTACGGATGATGGCGCGGTGACCGTGATCTCCTCCACCAGCGGAGTGGTGATCATCCAGTTCTTGAAAATCAAAAACTTTGAACCGGCAGGCGTAACAGTCAGTGAACCGTTAACATTCTTACCGTCCAACGTGTAGGAGTAGTTGACGACTCGCATATCTTTGTCAGCGACATTCCGAGATCCAGCGGACTCAACAGACGTGACACGCTGATTGGTAATCGTTGCATGGTCACCCTTTGCGGCCGCGTTCGTCAGTAGTACACTTTGCTGCCCCTTCACCTTTGGGTTAGTGATGGAGCTTGCTTTCTCATAGTTGCCATCAGCAATAGCAGATAGATAGCTGTTAGTAACACCTTTTGCACTGAACACCGTATTGTTAAGCACGCTGTATGCCACACCTAGGAGCACGGCAACGCCTACCACGATACCGACAATGGCGAAAGTGCGCTTCTGTGATGCGGTGAGTGCCTGAGCGGCCGGTGCACCCGGAACCATTGGAGCTGCCGGGATTGTTGACGCGGTTGGCGCGGTGGTTGGTGCGGCTGGTGGTGCACTTGGTGCGGTGAACTGCATCGGTGTAGGAGGAACAGTGGGCGCCGCTGGAGCTGCGGGAGCGGACGGTGCTACTGGCGTACCGGCTGCTGGAAACGTGGCCGACGGAGTAGTCGGCGTACCTCCGTTCTCAGACGGCGTCGTAGTGGTACCAGCTGCCACTGCTGCAGCGACCACGGTCGGCAGATGACCGAAGGTTGCCTTGCATGCGGCAACGTAATCGATCACTGGTTGCGGAGTCGGCTGCACGGTACCGCCAGCAAAGCAACGCCATAGCGCAGGCATAGCGAGCACTACCGGGCGGCCAATCGTTATTGCGATTACTTCAACGAGGAATGCCCACAACCCAGGAATAATGAAATATTCAATGGATGGGTTCACAATGAGTGAGCCTGTGTTTGAAGATGACGGGATAAAGAGCATCGAGTTCAGCGAGCTCATCGAACTTGGAATATATGCGCTGGCAGTGAAGTTCATCAGCAGGAACATCGCACACAGCCAGAACACCATGATGGCAACAGGTGCCTTCCACGTGTGCTGCCAACCCATAAATGCTGGATCGTATAGGTTACGCGCGGCTGTACGCAAAGCAATAAAGAGCGTGCAGATGACGAACGCTGCGAACATAATCCACAGTATTCGCATCAACTGGCCATCAGTGTAAGTGCCATACCCATAATCAGCGCCAAGCAGTGAGAGCGTCATCGGCGTCAGACTTTGAGGGGCGATAGTAGCAGTCATTACACCGCAAGAGCCAATCACAAACAGCATAAATGGCGCTGCTGGAATCAGTATTGGGAGTAGCGACATAATCGGCCCCTGGTGGAAGTAAGCCGAAGCGCCAATAATTACTGCTATGCCAAGAATGGTGAAGACCAGTGAATACACTGCTATCGATTCCACCAGTGTGCGCACAAAGCCGCGCGTACGGTGTGCCCAGCGCCAAGCAGCAGTAAACACGTTATGAGAGTCAGGCGCATATTGTGCCAATGCATATCCAGCTAAAGCACCACAGCAGGCCACAAGAAAAGCCATGCAGAACGTACGCACAGAAACACCGCTGATTTCAACAGTTGCAGTATACGTTCCAGAGGTTCCGTTCGCTCTTAACGGCAGGGTGGCAGCCAATAGCGTATAGATCAGGCCGTTGACTACACCAACTGCGCCTGCACTGACTGCACCAATCCATTTGAAACGAATTGACGATTTACGCGCAAACCAGTACGCACCGAATGCAGTACCAATAAGCAGTGCTACGCCAGACAAACCTAGCGGCATCCATAACTGCGTTTTCAAACCCATGGAGGAGGTCGTAATGCCCATGGAGGAAGCGTTGAAAGAGAATGAGCCGGATACACCCAGAACCAGCATGGTGACAGTGAAATGCAATATGCTCATGTCAGTTCCGATGGCATCCATACTCATCGAACTTCCCAGCGCATCTACGGCGGTAGCTATGAAATTCATGTCATGCGTAAGCGCACGACCAGCGGCGAGCAGAGACATTGCGCTGATCCAGGCGATGACGAGTGCAGCCGCTAAACCGATGCCGAGACTGACGCCAGCAGCTCGTAGCACTGGCATAGCAGTGAGTTCCTTAACCAGCGGGTTGGAAGCGAGCGGGTTGGCTCCCATTGGATTGCCGGCTGGCGGGGTGGTTGGCGGAACAGTTGGTGGTGCGATTGGTGGCACTGCGGGTGCCGAGCCACCAGCAGCTGGTGTACTTGCTGGTGCACTTGCTGGTGCAGCAAACGGCGCAGTCGGTTGCGCCTGTGGCGCCGGTGTGGGCTGTGCAACTGGCGCGGGCTGAGCAACTGGTGCAGGCTGAGCAGCAACTGGTGCTGCCTGCGGAGTTGGCGCTGGCTGCGGAATTGCTTCCGTTGGCGTTGTGTAGCCGAACGGTTCAGGCTGTTCTGGCACTGACGTTTGCTCAAATAACGCGGTTTGATCGGCTACAGTGAACGGTTGCTCGAAGTCGCTAAGAGTAGCTTCCGTTGGAATTGCCTCAGTCGGAGCAGTTTCACTTACTGATGGCGCGCTCGGCATTGCCTCAGTGGGCACTGGCGTAATCGGCGTGGTCGGCTGCTCAACAATCGGCTGCTGAGCAACTGGCTGCGGTGCAGCAGGCTCAGGTGCAGCTGGAGTCGGCAACGTAGCAGTATTCGTAGCACCCGCAGCGCTCGCAGTTGGAGCTGCAGTAATTGGCGTGCCACATTGCCCGCAGAATCTAGCGCCATCGTCCAGTTTTGTTCCACATTGAGGACAGAACATGGGAAGCCCCTTTCAACATTCTTCACTTCCGTAGTTATTGTAAGTCGGGGGGATTATTGAATCCCAACATCACTATGCACATTTGTGTAGTGTGTCGGCGAACAAACTGCTAGTAAGACAACGGCTCGGCGGTACACTGGTGACGAATGCAGATGGGGAGTTGACGACAGTCAGCAAGTAGAGAAGAAGACCAATATGCAGTGTGTACAGTGCGGTGCCCCGATCGCCGATGGGGATCATTTTTGTATGAAGTGCGGCGCGCCAGCGCCTACTGCTCCGGCAGCGCCATCTCCAGCAGCGTCAGTAACTACATGCCCTGCGTGCGGCAACGCAGTGACTGCGGGTATGAAATTCTGCCAGCATTGCGGCACTCCATTGCAAGCTGCTGACAATGCGGTGCCGATCGCAGAACAGCCCACGCAAGCAATCCCGACGCCTGTGCAGCCGGTAGCTGCGCCGGCGCCACAACCCGTTACGCCATCGCCGGTGACTCCGCCGCCCGCGGCTCAGCCTGCGTGGGGCGTGCAAACGCCGGGCACTCCTGCACCAGCGCCTGTTCCCACACCACAATTTGGTGGCGCAAACGGCGGAGCATCTAGCAAAACCGGCAAATCTAAAACCACGGTGATTATCGCCGCGGTCATTGCTGCCGTTGTGCTCGTCATCGCCTGCATTGGCGGCTGGTGGTTCCTGCATCGCGATAAGGGTGGCGAACAGCAAACAACATCGCAAAGCGCTACCACAAAGTCTGATACCTCCGATGCCAGCAAATCCGGTGCGGACACGAAAACAGACGAAGAGTGCACAGCCGCCCCCGATGCTGAATTGCAATCAGTTGATCATGCGGACACCACGCTCACCGCGACGATGAAGTTCACGACCAACTGCTCAAGCAAAAACGCGGCCTTCGAACAGTCCGATATCAAAATCAGCATCAAAGATTCCAGTGGCAACGTGATCGCTGCAGCGATTTTCGACTTCTCCAAGCAGCCGCTCGCCTTTAAGAACGGTGACGCTACCGTCAAGCTCGCATTCAACACACGGCAGTATTGGCGCCCGTACGATCAAATCGACGCCAGCGGTACGCAAACCGTCGTGCAAGCTAAGCAAACTGCGGACGGCGAGCCTGCCGCTAATGCAGGGGACGCAATCGGTGGCGCAAACATCGCCGACTCTGATATTGAACGCTACGCGCAGCTCGCGCTCAGCTGGCAGCTCTCCCACGATGCCTCTGACGCACAAAACTTCTACTCCACATACACCACGCAGCTGTCCAGCAAGAAGTTCGGCCTCGAAGCTGAAGGAAAAACCTGGCAGTACAAGGATATTTACGAGCAGTTCCTCCAACTGCGCATCAAGCACCCGCATGCGCTGATGGTATGGTCGTCCGACTGGCCAACGTACACCAAGGGCGGCGGCGTATCCGACTATTACGTGATTCTTTCCGGGGAATCATTCGGTACTACGGATGATGGCAGCGCATGGTGCTCGTCCAACGGGTACACGTCCGCCGACTGCTTGGTTGTTGACCTGCAGTAAATCTGCAGTAGATCCACAGTAGACCCGCGTAGGCCTGTCGCCGGCCTGCATTATCGTAGAGCAGTTGCTGTTTTTCAGCAGCGCGTATACACACTCCTGCCGTGGAACGTCCGCGGCCGATTTAGTCCGAAGGAGGTGGGTGATGTCTGCGCATAAGTACGAACTGATGTTCATTGCCGATCCTGAGCTGGATGAGCGCGGTCTGAAGAAGTTGACCGAGCAGTATCTGGAGCTCGTCACCAAGGAGGGCGGTTCCGTCGAAGGTGTCGACTACTGGGGTCGCCGCAAGCTTGCCTACGAGATTGATGGCAAGACCGAGGGCAACTACGTGGTGGCCACTTACGCCGCTGAGCCTGCTACCAGCGCTGAGCTCGACCGTGTGCTCAACCTGAACGAGTCCGTCGTCCGCACGAAGATCATTCGCAAGGACGCCAAGTAAAGCTTTTCGACCAGCGTCGCTGGACGTAAGTCAGCGACAAGTCAAGCAAGAAGGTATGTCATGGCAGGCGAGACGATTATCACCGTAGTCGGCAATCTTACCCGCGACCCCGAGCTGCGCACTGTCGGTTCTGGCTCTACGGTGGTGAATTTCACCATCGCAGCGTCAACCCGTCAGTTCAACCGCAGTACGAACCAGTGGGAGGACGGCGATACGCTGTTCATGAACTGCTCGGCATGGGATTCCGCGCGCTCTTCGCTCGCGTCGAATATCGCCAGCAGCCTGTCCAAAGGCATGCGCGTGATCGCGCAGGGTCGTCTGACCCAGCGCTCGTATCAGGCGCAAGATGGCTCGCAGCGCACGGTTGTTGAGCTGCGCGTCGATGAGATCGGTCCTTCGCTCACCCGCGCCACCGCGCAGGTGAACCGCCAGTCCGGCCAGAGCGGATTCGCCGGCCGTGGCAACAATGGTGGTTTTGCAGGCGGCAACCCGGGCAACGGCGGCTATAACGCTGCTCCAGCTCAGGGCTATCAGGGTGGCGCCGGGTATTCCGGCGGTGCTGGATACGCTGGCGGTGCCGGCTACTCCGGTGGCGCGTCTGCTGCCCCGCAGCAGCATGCAGCCCCTGCCGCGCCCGCAGCTGATCCGTGGAGCACGCCTGCGAATGATGATGGATTCTCCACTTTCGGAGGCAGCACCGATTTCGGTGGCGGCTCCGACGAACCGGAGTTCTAATCCGCGTCACTTCACGCCGATCCACACACACGATTTCTTGCTTCGCTTGTCACCAGGCGAATCAATCACAGTTTTTAAGGAGAACATCACATGTCACGCAAGAGGCCGCAACCGCCGGTCAAGCCGTTCAAGAAGAAGCCGAACCCACTGAAGGCTGCTAAGATCACCGAGATCGATTACAAGGACGTTGCGCTGCTGCGCAAGTTCATCTCCGATCGCGGCAAGATCCGTTCCCGTCGTATCACCGGCGTGTCCGTGCAGGAGCAGCGCGAGCTCTCGAAGGCGATCAAGAACGCCCGCGAGATGGCTCTGCTGCCGTACGCTACTTCGGGTCGCTGATAGGAGGATAGGAACATGGCTGATACCAAGGTTATTCTCACCCAGACTGTCTCCAACCTCGGCCACTCCGGTGACGTCGTTGAAGTCAAGGCCGGCTACGCTCGCAACTACCTGATCCCGCAGGGCCTCGCTTTCGCTTGGTCCAAGGGTGCTGAGGCTCAGATCGTGCAGATGAAGCGCGCTCGCCTTGCCAAGGCTGTTGCTACCCGTGAGGAAGCTGTTGCTGCTAAGGCTGCTATCGAAGGCACCACTGTCGAGATCGCTGCTAAGGTGTCCGAGTCCGGCAAGCTGTTCGGTGGTATCTCCGCCGAGGCTATCGCTCTCGCTCTGTCCGACAAGGCTGCGGTCAACCCGAAGTCCATCGAGGTCGAGACCATCAAGACCACCGGTGACTTCCCGGCTAAGGTTGCTCTTCACCCGGAGATCACTGCTTCCTTCTTCGTGAAGGTCGTCGCTGAGTGATCCATTCCGGTGGCTCGTTCCACCGGAATCATCCAGACTCAATACAGTCTGAGCTTAAGCATTGTCCCCGTCGAGTGGTTCGCCGCCCGGCGGGGGCTTTTTTGTATTCGAAAGCGAGGATGCTCGAAAGCGAGGATGCTTCTGACTGCTCGGGATGTGATGAATCTGTGAATATACGCGCGATGGGTGATTGAAGTAAGCGTTCTGTGCGACGCGGTCAATACAAACGCAGTTTTGAAAACCGTTGGAAATAAAGGCAACACGCCGTGAGTTGCGAGCTGCGAGAATCTGAGTATATTTGTCACTCGTTGCAAGGAACACTTCAACAACTAACCAACGCCCCTGTAGCTCAGTTGGTTAGAGCAGCTGACTCTTAATCAGCGTGTCCAGGGTTCGAATCCCTGCGGGGGCACAGCTAAGGCACTGACTTCGGTCAGTGCCTTTTTTGTTTTGCGACGCGGAGCGTGACGGGGAGCGGGGGTATGCTATCAGCGGGCCCAAAAACCCTTATTTTCCAACGTTTGTGTGATTTGTGATTTCACGTGCTTCGCTCCCGGTCACGCTCCGCGTCACAAATGGGGGTGCGGCTGATGAGATTGACAAGCTGGGTGCGCAATCATGAGAAAATCGTTCAGCCCTCGGCGTACACTTGCCTAGTTTGCTTGACTCCTGCTTGCTGAAAGCAGTCAATTCACCCAATTATTAGGAAGAAAAGAAGAAGCAGTGGAATACTCCCTCTTTACCAAACTGGCTGCCGAGTTCTTTGGTACGGCCATCCTGATGATCTTCGGCAACGGCTCCGTCGCCAATGTCGAACTCAAGAACACCAAGGGCCATCATGCTGGCTGGCTGAACATCGCCATGGGCTACGGCTTCGGCGTCATGTTCCCGGTGCTCATGTTCGGTAGCGTTTCCGGTGCACACATCAACCCGGCTATGACCCTCGCGCAGGCCATCAACGGCCTGTTCCCGTGGAACGAAGTGCTGCCGTACATCATCGCGCAGCTGCTCGGCGCCGCAGTTGGTCAGTTCATCGTCTACCTGACCTACTGGCCGCACTACAAGGAGACCGAGGACGCTGAGGCGATCCTGGGCACCTTCTGCACCACCGACGCACACAACGACAAGGCCAACTACTTCCTCAACGAGATGTTCGGCACGCTCGTGCTCGTTTTCGGCGCGCTGTGCTGCCTTTCGCTGGATTGGGGCAAGCAGGATTACGCTGCTGCCTCCATCGTCGTCGGCTTCATCGTGTGGGGCTTGGTGACCTCCATGGGCGGCCCGACTGGCCCTGGCCTGAACCCGGCGCGTGATCTTATGCCGCGACTGCTGCACGCTGTCCTGCCGATCCCGTCCAAGGGCACTTCGCGCTGGAACGAGGCGTGGATTCCGGTCGTCGCCCCGATCGTGGGTGCGATTATCGGCTGCTGGCTGTTCAAGTTCTTCTTCGGTGCGTGACGAGCGCCCGTATAATAACTCACTATGACGAGAAACGACGATCGCTGGATGCAGCTTATCCGGCGTATCGTCGTTTTTGTTATTCCAGTACTGCTGGTTATCGGTTTTATCGCGTTGATTCACGCTGACGTGTCACGCGTGCCGATGACGCGCAGATATGAACTTGCACAAGCGGCTGCCAACGCGCAGGCGTCCGCTCAGTCATCTGGCACATTGCAGCGCAAGCAGGTGCCGCATAGCGACGGGTATGATTTATCCCGCCCATTCAGCGATAAGCAGCGGCAGACCATCGCGAGTAAAGCTGAACAAACTGCGCAAGCGAGCGGCAAACCGCAGCATACTTTCACCTATTGCGTGACCAGCGAGGGCAATGTTGGTGATATTGGCGAATTTGAGCGTACGATTTACGCCACACTGAATGATCCACACGGTTGGCCGCGTGCTGGCTTGACGTTCACACCGAGCACTGATGCGAACGCTTGCGATATGACATTCGTGCTCGCTGAAGCACAAACCATGAAATCGTTCGCGCAAGGATGCTCGGAACAGTACAGCTGCCGAGTAGGCAACAGTGTGATTATGAACGCTGACCGTTGGAACGCGCCTACTGACAGTTGGAATAAAGGCGGCGGATCGTTGGCGAACTATCGCACGATGGTAATCAACCATGAAACCGGCCACCGGCTCGGCCACGCTGACAATGAAACCGTATGCCCAGCGCCAGGCGAGCCTGCGCCGCTGATGCAACAACAATCGATGTCATTGCGCGGCTGCACGATCAACGAATGGCCGCTCGATTCGGAGCTCTGGGCGCGATGGTAACCGGTCGTTTTGCGCCCACACCATCCGGCCGCATGCATATCGGCAACATATACGCGATGCTCGCCGCATGGCTATCGTCACGCGCGCAGGGCGGGCGCATGCTACTGCGCATCGAAGATATTGATACTCCCCGCGTGCTGCCAGACGCTGACCGTTGGATTATGGACGATTTGACATGGCTCGGCTTGGACTGGGATGGGGATCCGGTATACCAATCGCAGCGCCACGAACACTATGAGCAGGCGTTAGCGATCCTGCGCGCAATGCCAGCCGAACCATCGGCGCCATCGCATGCCGCTCGCCTGCCGTTAATCTACCCCTGTTTTTGTTCGCGCGCGGATATTCGCGCCGCATCGGCTCCGCAAGAAGGCGACCGTTTTATCATCTACCCGGGCACTTGCCGTCGCGCATGGAGCGAACAGCCCGAAACAGTACGCGCACGTCTTGCTGCAGGAGATCAGCATTCGCTGCGCATTGCCATGCCGACGCCGGCGAGCTCGCGCGCGGTGTGCAGATTCACTGATCGCGTATACGGGCCGCAAACGTTCAACCTTGCGTGCGACCTTGGGGACACGGTGCTCCGCCGTGCAGACGGGCTGTTTGCCTACCAGCTGGTCGTTACTGTTGATGATCTGCTGCAGGGTGTTGATGATGTAGTGCGCGGGCGCGACCTGCTGCGATCGACCGCATTGCAACTGTATATTCGCGATCGACTGGTGGATGGCGGCTTCGGCGGAGAGACTGATAAAACGGATTGTCTTGAACTGGCGTTTGCGCATTTGCCGTTAATTGATAACGCGGCCGGTCGCCGTTTGGCTAAGCGTGAACGGTCGCTGGATATGGGCGCATTGCGCAAGCGGGGCATTCAGCCTGAACAGGTGATCGGCTACTGTGCGTGGCTCTTAGGGCTGATTGACCAGCCTGAGCCATGTATGCCGGTTGATCTGTTAGACCGATTCTCTTGGGAGCGAGTCGCTGCCAATACCGCCGACCGCCGCATCCCCGACGATCCCTTCGTGTAAGGCTCAAATACGTTGGTGTGCATATCCGGCTCACGTACGGCGCTTAGGGGGTATCGGTATAGACCGGAAATGCACACTTTGGATAGATGCTGGATAGGATGGTGACAGATCAATCAGGGGAGTGGACATGACGGCTTATATGGATCACAAAGACCTCGCCAATGAAACCATTAGCGAGGAGCGCGCAACGCAGATTCGAGACGGTGTACATCGCGTGCTCGATACGATCAGGCTGAGCGAACAACAAGCTGGCCGTGAATCCGGCTCAGTACAGCTGCTAGCAGCAACTAAAACCCGTGATGTTGGCGAAATTATGGCTGCCATCGACGCCGGCGTGCGCATGATTGGCGAGAACCGCCCGCAAGAAGTGATGGCCAAAGCCGAAGGATTGCAGCGGTTATGTGCCGAGCGCGGCCTCAATCTTGGCGCTACCGATGCGGCCGGCAGCGATCACGAAACCGTGCCATTCCATCTCATCGGCCAACTGCAAGCGAACAAAATCGGCAAGATTCTGCCCATCGTGGACACTATCGAATCCGTGGATGGTCTCGAACTCGCTGAGCGCATTGCTCGCCGCGCAGTCGCACGCGATATTACCGTCGGCGTACTGCTCGAAGTCAACGAATCTGGCGAAGCATCAAAGTCCGGCTGCGAGCCAAGCGAAGCAATCGAACTCGCGGAGCAGATCGCTGCAATGGACGGTCTTGAACTGCGCGGTTTGATGACTATCGGCGCGCACGTGAACGATGAGGCAACCATCCGCGCCGGATTCGCGCATTTGCGCCGCACGCGCGACGCTATCCTCGCCTCCAAGACGCCTGGCACTGAGCATTGCACCGAACTGTCTATGGGCATGACGCAAGACATGACGCTCGCCATCGAAGAAGGATCCACGATCGTACGCGTGGGTACGGCGATTTTTGGCGCGCGCGCATTCATCTGACCGGTGAGCCAGGAGATGGCCGAGCCAGGAGATGACAATGAGCACTGACAGCGCCGCGCATGCTGACGATCGCGTGCACATTCACGCCACGGTTACCGGACTGGTGCAAGGCGTGGGTTTCCGCTACTTCACTGTGATGACCGCGCGCGATATTGGCGTAGGCGGCTGGGTGCGCAACTGCTATGACGGTTCCGTTGAAGTGGACGCGCAAGGCACTCGCGCGCAAATCGCGCGACTGCTCTCTGCGCTGAAAGCTGGGCCGAAATGGAGTCGAGTCGAACACGTAGCCGTTGAACAGCTACCAGTGAACACGGATATTACCGCAGCATTCCGCGTATTTCAGGAGCGGTGATCGTATGCGTCATGCGCCCGCTCACTCTCGATCAGCGCGATCAGCGCGAGCCGCGGAATCCGCGCAATCTGCGAAATCAGCGCAGGCCCTCGCAGCACGCGAGCCATACTCTCCGCGCACGTTTGCACAGGCAACCAATATCGCCGATATCGTTGCCGAACGCCGCCGGTTGAAGCGCTCGCTGATGATCATGCGCGCATTCATTATTCTGCTGGTGACTGCTGCGCTGATCGTCGGCGGATTCCCTGTGGTATGGCAGTTTCAGAGCGCGGCACAGCTGGCTGGCACTTCAGGGCAGGCAGCCAGTCAGGTTGCTGGATGGCCGTATCCGCGCGCGAAAGAAGCGCTGGTGGCTGCGCGCGCTTACAATAAGCGGCTCGCGAAGTCAGGCCAGCCGGTGCTTGGCGAGGCGATTGACCCCTTCTCTGCGCATGAGGGTGCTTCGCAGGCGAAAGGCGAGGATTCAGCTGCGTCAAAAGATAAGGAATATCAGTCGCTGCTGAACGCTGATCATGAAATAATGGGCGCGATTCGCATTCCAAAAATCTCGGTAGATCTGCCGATCTGGCACGGTACATCCGAGGAGGCGCTCGCCTCCGGTGCCGGCCACCTGTACGGCACCTCGCTGCCGGTCGGTGGCCAATCTACCCATTCGGTGATTACTGGCCATCGCGGACTCGTTTCCGCAATGATGTTTACGCGCCTTGATGAGATGCAAGTGGGCGATTTTTTCTACATTGAAGTGATGGGCGAGACGCTTGGCTATGAGGTTGATCGCATTAGCGTGATCGAACCTGACGATACCTCGCAGCTGCGCATTGTGCCCGGGGAAGATCGCATAACGCTGATGACGTGCACGCCGTACGGTGTCAATACGCAACGACTGTTAGTTTCCGGCCATCGTGAGCCGATTCCCGTGCCGGCACCCGACCCGAATGATTTGTACGACGCGAAGACGTTGACGATATTGACCGTGGTTATCGGCGTAGTTGGTGGTTGGCTGATGGTGGCTGTGGTGCGACGCGTGCGATATATGCCATGGCGTGTGATGCGTCACGCTCATAGTGCTCCTCGCCGCCCGTAGCTGCTTGTAGCTGTTTATAGCTGCCTCAAAGTGAACAATTCGCAACGAATGTGCGTGTTCCAAGTGTGAGCGTGTAGCGTTGCATATAGGCGAACACAGCGGTCGCCAGCTCCGTTGCTATCGGGGTGAAGGGAGCCGCCGGCATGGCATCGGCGACATGCAAGAAAAGAGGGGGACAATGACGGACCCAAACGGCAATGAGCCGCAGATTCCATTTGACGCGCAGCAAGGTGGTGAGCAGCCGACACAGGCTATGCCTGCAGCGAGCAATCCTACGTTTGGCGAGCAGCCAACGCAAGCGTTCCCGGTGAATCCTCCAACTGATCCAACGGCGACCATGCCATTGCCGACCGCGGGCGCTCCGGGCGCTGGCGCACCTGATGAGCAGCCGACGCAAGCGTTCCCCGCTGCGGGAGCGCCGGCGTCTCCGTATGGTCAGCCTGCGCAATCGCAGCCGTATGCGCAGCCCAATCCGTATGGTCAGCCTGCACAATCTGCGCAGTCGGAGCCAACCCAGCAGTATCCGGCCCAGCAGTATCCGGCCCAGCCGGTGCCGCCACAGCCGGAATATGGCCAGTATGGTCAGCCTGCGCCGGCAACACCAGCAGCAGCGCCAGCAGCAGCGCCTAATCCTTACGAGCAACCCGCATACGCGCAGTCCGCGCAGCCTGGCCAGGCCGGTCAGCCTGCCTACGCGCAGCCGGGCCAGCCGCCGTACGGCCAGTATGATCAGTCCGGCCAGCCCTACCCGCCGCAAGGCTACAACGGAGCGTATGGCGACCCCTACCAGCAGCACAATGATTCATGGAATGTGTGCGCGATCGTTGGCTTTGTGTTTTCGTTCCTGATTGCGCTCGTCGGCCTGATTGTGAGCATTGTTGGTCTTAACCAGATCAAGAAGCGGGGCGGTAAAGGCAAGGGATTGGCTATCGCTGGCATTGTGATATCTACCCTCAGTTTGCTGTTGTCTCTCGCGCTGGTTGCCGTTGGTATCAGCACTATCAACAGTGCTAGCAACAGCGTTTCCTCGTACGACACGTCCAGCAGCCAGCAGGCGGATGGCAATTCTGGTTCCGACTCGAAGGGACTTGACGAGCTCGACCAGTCGCTCAAAGATGAGGCTGATTCCACTGACAATGATCTGAACAGTGAGCAGAACTCTGATTCGAATACGGATTCCAACACTGATTCGAGCACAGGCTCCGACTCCAGCCAGGGCGACGATTCGCTGCTGCCAACCGTCTCTGAATTCGTCAATTCCGACGCGGTTCAGCAGGAGGTGCAGCAGCAGGCGCAGCAGTTCGCTGACAGCGGCATCACGGTCGTCGCGCGCGCTGAAGGTGACACGCTGATCTACGACTACACCGTGCCGGATTCGTATGCGTCTGCCAGCAGCTCGATCGCTTCCGCGCTGAGCAGCAACGATTCGACCTTCCAGTCGATTGCTGACATGCTGGGTACCACCTGCCAGACCACCGGCCCCGCCCAGGTGCGCGTCTACATGCACACCGCTAGCGGCCAGTCCGTCGTCGACAAAACCTACACCGAACAGCAGTGACATACGCGGGTGCGGCTGCATGATCGCCGCCGGCATTCACACAACGCCCGGTATGACGCCGAAACGCGTCGCCCGGGCGTTCTTGTTTGTGCCCATGCTCGGCACGTCCACCGCGTGACACCAGGCTCTTCGCATTTTTATGTGTATGATGCGCATGCTTGTTGTATCGGTATCGCGCTTGCGCGCGATACTGTGTTCCCAGTGACAGCACTCACTGCCTCGATAATAAGTGTTCAACGCTTCTCAATGCTGGCGGTAGCTCTTGGCCCCCTCGGCTGAGGGGGCTCCCGGCGAAGCCGGGTGGGGGAGCGTCGCGGCGCTATGCGCTGCCAACAAGCGCGATTCCGTTATCA
>NZ_QXGL01000001.1 GCF_003951095.1 Bifidobacterium goeldii | reverse complement strand
TGATAAGGCAACACGGTAAATTATGACAACGCTTATGATGCTGGCGGAGCCTCGGCTCCCTCGGCTGAGGGAGCTGGCGCGCGAAGCGCGACTGAGGGAGCGTCGCGGCACGCAAGTGCCGCTAACAGTACAGTCAGCCGAAGGCTGTCCGCGACAACACAGCAGCGCGCGAAGCGCGATTCCGCGGTAGCGAAGCGGCCGATTTTGAGTATGGATGTGGATGCTGCTGATAGTTGGCTAACAATATTGCTCGCAAGGCAAGCCCGCAAATACCAGAGTGCTGGCAACTGTAATCTGGCTGCAAGGATGGTTGAGAAATAGCCGTGCTATAGCAATGCGGCTAGATCTCTGGCGGCGTCGGGGAAGTTGTGGCAGTAGCGGGCGGCTTCATCGTGCAAGTGTTCGCTGATCATTAGTCGCTCATAGATCATATTGCGCGCGTAGCGGCCTTGACCGTCGGCGTAATCATGCACGATACGTTGCACTTGCTCCGCCCAACTACTGCCATCGTTGCCATTGCTGCGACCGTTGCCATTGCTGCTATTGTTGCTATTGCTGATTGCGCGTAGCTTGGTGATTGCCTCTTCGTCGGAAGGATCATACGCTTCAACAATGCGCTCACGATACATTGCGCGCAATTCATCCCATTTGCCAAGTGCTTCGAGCGCCGCCTCACGCAGCGACTCCCACTCGTAAGGCACAAGATCTTCAGGGAACATCACGGTGTACTGGTTCGGTCGATCATGCTCTACCAGATTGATGAAATCAATCAGATCTTCCCAACGTTCTGCTGCAATTAACCGTGCCACGTACGCGTCCGCAAGCGGCTCAGTATCGTGATGCTGCAACAGAAAATCGTCAGCATCCTGCGCATCTCCACTTACGCGCATCAGATCATGACGCAAAAACAGAATCGCCTGCTCAAACTGCTGGTGTGCGGAGATCGCCATAGTCTGACGGCGAATCCCATCCATATCAGTTGCCGACATATCAGGGTCAAGAGTATTCGCAGTATTGGCATCGGTTGCACTGTTGCCATCGTTTGCGCTAATGATGTCGTTTACATTGCCAGTATCAGTTGCGCTGCTGGTACCGTTCGCATTGCTGACATCGTTCGTCATTTCAGACTGCGCATCATCACTACCCGTATAGCTGTCTACAGTATTAATATGCGCCTCGCGCGCAAAACGGTCCATCGTATCCAGTGCGCGATTCAACGCATCATACGCGAACATGCGCGTATCATCCCACTGCGCAAACGATAAGCCGCACGCCAACAACTCCACCATTTGCATCGAATTAAGCTGAAAATCCTCATTACACGCCACTTGGGTAATCAGGCGCAGAGCCTCTTCACCATCCTGCGGCTGAGCATTGCGTGCCACCGAATCCATGTACACGCGAATGTTCTGAATCAGCTCTTTCAGATAATCAAACCCCTCATTGTCGCGGTCAGCCACATTGCCCACAAATCGCGCAGTAACTTCCACAGCTTTGGCAAGGTTTGCAGTAGCAGCCACCCAACGCGTGCTCATCAACGCATTGCCCACTACTGCGTCCACGCCCGAGAGCGCTTGCGAATCAAGTCGAAACGTTGGCATGTCATTGCGCGGCATTTCCACACTTGCATCCGTGCGCTGTGCCGTGGGCACAATTGAAGCAATCGCATCAAAATACCATTGCATCGGCATGCTGATTACGGTGTCAGCATCCCGTGGGGGAGCGACCGGCATATTATTGCGCTCACTGTCATCGGATGCAGAAGCGTCGGAGATGAGATGATTCCACAGAAACGTCGGCCCATCAAACTCGCCAGACGCCAACCACCCGGTGTTCACAAACGACACCAAGTCGTCAAGCTCCTGCCGCGGGTTCACCACTTTCACAGTGCGCTTGCCGGCGGAATCACGCATCGTCATCTCATCTCCTCAATTCTTCACACGCGCGTCGTACGCGTCGTAACAGGGTAACGCCACCCGTCACTCAAACGGATACTTCAATCCCCATGCTGCGCGAATCTGATCCATCAGCTCCATAATGCGCAGCGTATCCGCGTGCGGCATCGCCTCACACTGCGTGCGACCATCCAAAATCGCATTCGCTGCATCCGCAACCTCATACTCGTAGCCGGTGAGCTGCGCAGGAATGTCAATATGCCGGCGCAGCGCGTGATCCAGGCCGTACACGTCTACGCCTTCCACATTGTTAATGTTCTGGCACACCAGATAGCCGTTCGTACCCCACACGTAGCCGCCGCGATCAGAAGATGCCAACATTGATGAAGCCGCATTCGCCATGACACCGTTCTCATAGTAGATCGTCGTAGTATTCTGCGCATCCACGCCAGTTGCATACGGTGCCATTGAGCTAACAAAGTGGTCGATTGGCGTAGCGCCATGACCGCCCATTACCATGTCGATGAAATTCAGCGGATATACGCCAACATCGAGCAGCGCGCCACCTGCCAGCGCCGGATCGGTCATACGAGCCTTATGCGATACCGGGTAGCAAAGGTTTGCAGAAATCGATTTCACTTCACCAATTTCGCCGCTTGCCAAGATCTCATCAATAATGGCGCGCGACGGCATATAGCGGGTCCAAATCGCCTCCGTGCACAACAGTCCAGTAGCCTGCGCCGTATCTAATACCTGTTGGGCTTGCTGAGCGTTTGCAGTAAATGATTTCTCAACCAGCACATTCTTGCCAGCTTTCATACACGCAATAGCCTGCTCAGCGTGCAAACTGTGCGGGGTGGCGATATACACCAAATCTACTGCCGGGTCGGCAAGCAGCTCGTCGTATGAACCATATGCTTGTTTGATACCGTATTGTGCGGCGAACGCTTCCGCACGGTCTTTGCTACGCGCGGCCACTGCATACGGTTCGATAAGTGACGAGTAGCGTGCATCCGTTGTCATCATGGACAACGTTTGCGCCATGTGATGCGCGATGCCGCCCGCGCCTAAAATCGCGACTTTAACTTGCCTGCCTTGCGCTTCAGCTTCGACGCGCTTGCCATTCAATCCGCTCATCGCTCCTCCTTGTGCTGTGCGTACTGGTATTGCGTGTGCACACGAGTGCAATGATGCACCCGTGTGCCGTGTCGTCTCCAGTGTAGAAAGCGCAGAGGATAGGAGCGTAGTTTTGCGCTGTGAGATTGAGCGGTGAGCGTTCGAGGTGCTTGCGGGGATTGCGGCGATGTGATTGTGCTACGCGGCGATGCTGACGGTGCTGTAGTGGCATGTGCGAATCCGCGGGGCTGACATGGATTGCAGACTTGGGTTGCAGACTTGCGCATGAGACTGGCATGGGCGAGTGAAGTGCAAACAAACTACAATCGTTGGCGGAACGAACGAACAGAATTGGTTCTCGCTCAGTCGTATCGATAACGATGTCATGAAGACGCGCTGATGCGGCACGTGGCGAGTGCCCAGTGTGCGATCGCCAATGATTCGAGTCGCAGAAAGAATGCTAGGTGTGAATATGAGCGGAGTACAAGAAGCCCAAAAGACTACAAGCGGTGCGGCTGAGCAGGCACCTCGACCGGCAATGTCGCGTCGCGCGCAAGAAATTCAGCCATTCCGCGCAATGGTATTCGGTGAGCGTGCTGACGAGATGATCGCCAATGGCATCGATGTCATCAAACTCAGCCTCGGCGAACCAGACTTCGGTGCGCCGCCTGCTGTACGCGACGCGATGCGCGAACAGTATGATGGTCGCGCACTGCCATACACTGCAGCATTGGGTTTGCCTGAACTGCGCCGCGCAATCGCCGACTTTTATTGCGAACGTCATCATGTTGACATCGATCCCAAACGCATCGTCATTACTGCAGGTGGTTCAGCAGCGCTCTTGCTTGCTACCGCGCTTACCGTTGACCCCGGCGACGAAGTCATCGTCGCAGACCCGTCGTACCCGTGCAACCGTGAGCTGATTCGCTCTTTTGAAGGCGTAGTAGTGAACGTACCAACCAGTGCTGCTACACGTTTTCATTTGAACCCTGAACTCGTTGACCGCGCGTGGAGCGAGCGTACAAAAGCGGTGATGATCACCTCGCCATCCAACCCGACCGGCACCACCATTGATTTTGACGTGTTGCGCGACACGTGCGCGCTCGCTCGCAAGCGTGGCGCATGGCGCATTATCGACGAAACCTATCTTGACCTTGCGGACCGCGAGCCAGACGGTAGCGAAGTAAAAACTGCGCTGCTCGCCGACCCGGATGCAATCATTTGCAATAGTTTCTCCAAGTTCTTCGGCATGACCGGTTGGCGACTCGGCTGGGCAGTTGTGCCTGAATACACCATCAAAGCCGTCGATGATCTGGCGACTAACTACTACCTGTGCGCGCACACGCCTACCCAACATGCGGCGCTCGCGTGCTTTACGCCGCAATCGTTAGCAGTGTGTGAGGAGCGCAGGCAGGAGTTGCTCGCGCGCAGGCACATTGTGGTTGAGGGTCTGAAACGTATTGGCCTGCCGCTGGAAGTGGAGCCGAACGGCGCATTCTACGCATATTTCCGTATTGCGGACACAGGTTTGGACGCGTGGACGTTCTGCGAGCGTGCCCTCGAAGAAGCGCATGTTGCGCTCACTCCTGGCCGCGATTTCGGCCCAGCCACCGCGGATACGCACGTGCGCCTATCGTACGCGGCATCGCGCGAAGCACTAGCCGAAGGCTTGGAACGACTCGGACGTTTTGTCGCCTCACTGCGCAACTAAGGACTAAGTAGGGCCGTTGGGGTGGCATCGAACTGCGCCCCGTAATTTGAGCGCGCACCCCATCAGGTGATGTCATGTTGTGACGCGGAGCGTGACCGGGAGCGTTACGCGGTTTTCGGCAGAAAAGCGTGATATCCAGCGAGGCCTACTGCGGGGCGGTTTTCGCGGTGGTACTCATGATGGTGTGCGTGGCGTGGCTCGCGCCGCGTCACGCTCCCTGTCACAAAGTGTGGTTACAAAGTGTGGGTTACAAAGTGTGGTCACAAGGTGCTGGCTTGCAACTAACGATTTATTTCAGGCTGGCGAGCTGAGTGCGCACTTTATGCAGTTTTGCGTAGATCTCATTGCGCTGCGTGGGATTTTTTGCGCGCTGATGATCGCGCGTAAGCTTTGTTTCCAATGCTTTAAGCTCAATAAGGCGATCGCGCAATGCGATACGCGCATCCAAATCCGTGCCGTCGGCAGAATCCAAAATTGCTTGTGCGCACAGGCAATTCCATAACTCATCCATCGTCACAGTGCTGGGATCTTCAGGCAACTCCAGTGTGGCTTCGCCCGCCGGCTTCCACGCTCCAGCATGCACCTTAGTAATCGGCTGGTGACCCGGCTTAACTGGCACATTGCGTCGTACGGCTAGTGCGCATTCTTCGCGCGCGGCTCCTTCGAACGTACCTTCGCGCACGCATACAAACACGATGCCAGATCCGCCGCGCTGGTCGGCAATCAAGTCGATTACTTCCGCGGGCACTTCTACAGCTGGGGTGCGATCGGCTAGTCGCAGTCCCAACACGAGTATTTCTGGCACTTTGGTGCCTGCTTGCACACCCGTGTTAGCGGGGCGCAGCAAAGCAAGCATCGTAATCGACGCAATATCGTTAGTGAGTCGCTGCTTGAGCTTGGCGGAAACTGGTACTTTGGCTACAAACAGTCCTTTCGGTAGGCTTCCTTTAGCTTCAGGAATTGCCGTGCGAGTGGGCAATCCCAGTGTTAGTGCTGAGACGGAACCGCAGTGTGCGGCGGTTGGAGTAGTCATATCGGCCTCCTTTGGCCTATGTATAGCAGCGTATGCGTGCGGCTCAGTGTTTACGGTTTCATGAGTGTTTACGATTTCACCGGTGAACACGTTCTCACGCATGACTAGGTTCTTATTCGTGGAACCGTTCGCATCCGTCGATTGCGCACTATCGTAGTCGAGGCGCGCACAGCAGCTGGCATCGACCTCATCATATGGAACAATAGGGAAGCGTTACGAATGGCTCGATCTGCAACGTCGATTGCACCATGCGATCGCAGTCAACGGCATGATTCGCGCAATGAACGGGTGCCATGCAAGCACGGCATGTGTGAGCGGAAGGGTATGAATATGGCCTTTACGGATGATCAATTGGAGCGGTATTCGCGGCATTTGATTTTGAAAGAGATTGGCGTGCGCGGCCAGAAGAAACTGCTTGCGGCCAAAGTGCTAGTAATTGGTGCAGGCGGCTTGGGCTCGCCTTGCGCAATGTACTTGGCGGCAGCGGGCGTGGGCACTATTGGCATTGTGGATGATGATGTGGTGGACCTGTCGAACTTGCAGCGGCAGATCATGCACGGCACTGCCGATGTTGGCACACCAAAAGTCGAATCTGCACGTGAGACAATCCACAATATGAACCCGGATGTGGACGTGCGCGCGTACCATATGCGCGTAGAAGCCAGCAATATTGCGCAGTTGATCGCCGACTATGATCTCGTGATCGACGCTGCTGATAACTTCTCTACCAAATTCCTTATTAATGACGCTTGTGTACTGGCTGGTAAGCCATATATATACGGTGGCGCACTGCGCTTTGAGGGCCAGCTCATGGATTATGTGCCAGGCTGTGGCCCGTGCTATCGCTGTATTTTCCGCGATATGCCCGCGGCGGGCGAAGTGCCAAGCTGTAAAGAAGCCGGTGTGCTTGGTGCGGTCGTTGGCGTAATTGGCAGTATGCAAGCGGTCGAGGCTGTAAAACTCATCCTTGGTTTGGGTGAACCGCTGGTTGCGCGGCTGCTCACTGTTGACGCGCTCTCGATGCGCGTGCGCGCGGTGCCGCTGCCTGAACGCGAAGCTGACTGCCCAGTATGCGGTGATCATCCAACTATCACCACGTTGGACCCGGCAAACTATATCCAACCTGCCTGCGAGATCTAATCCTCGATTGGGCGCAACACTTCAATAGTGTGCATAATCGGTCTGCTGAGAGCTGTTAGGAGTGCCTTAGTGGTCCGGATATGCACACTTTTGTAGAACGGTGGCGGAAGAAGAGGGGAGTCTGATAGCTGGCGCGAGGGATGATAGCTGGTTATCGACAATGCCTATAGCGATTTCGCTGCGCCCGACCGTGGCATGGCATACGCTCGAACATAATAGTGTGTCAGTGCGGTAGTAACTCGTGAACGTTGTCACAGTAGTAAACGTTGGCATCGTGACAATTACAGTGCGTGGCAACAATCGATGTCATGAGAGCGAACGTTGCCATTAAGGGCAGTAGCTGACAACATGCGTGGTGAGAGTGCACAAGAGTGCACATGAAGGGAGACGGACGTGGCAAACGAACCGGGAAGCGGCGCAAACGCAGGATTGCCAATTGGTGCTGCTGCCAATGACGACGATATCAAACGCATCACGCCGGCAGCATTTGCGGCCCTTGACTTTTCCACAGTAACCCTACTTGATTTGCGTGAGCCCGACGAGGTACTGGTCCACGGCATTGACGGAGCAATCAATATTCCGTTTAACCAAATTGGCAAGCGCCTTAGCCAAGTGCCTCAAGATAAGCCGGTCATCGTATTCTGCCGAGTGGGGGACTGGAGCGAAGAAGTCACGGAAATCCTTGCCGATCGAGGCTATGACGCCATCAATCTTGATGGCGGCTTCCAAGCGTACCGCGAATACTTGCGCGAACAAGAGCAGTCTGGCAAAGACAGTAATGCCTCTGAAGCTACAAATGTTGGAGACACGGCTAGTGCGAACGCTGACTCTGCGCATACTGCCGCTGTGAACATCCCAGTTGCAGCGCAGCAGCTGTCAGTACATAGCGCGGGTGCTTCGAACGGTACGACTGATACAGCTAATGCAACTGATAATGCAACCGATAGCACCGGGAGCGCCGCTGACTCAAAGACCGGCAAACACGTGTTCGTTGATGCTAAAGGGCTCAAATGCCCAGGCCCGATTGTAAAAATCGCTGACACGCTACGCCCACTGCCGATCGGCACGCGTCTCACCGCTGAAGCCACCGAAGATGCGTTCCTCTCTGATATCGCCGTGTGGTGTGAACGTACTGGTAATCGACTTGTCGAATTAAACCGTGATGACACCGGCGTTATTCATGTCATCATCGACAAAACTGCGCCAGCTGCGAAGCCAGGAGAACCGGCTATCGCGTGTTCGGCAGCCGGTGCTGCAGCTGCATCTGCTAACGTTGCCAGCTCTGCCAACGTTGCCGTAACCGCTGCAAATCCTGACGGTGGAGACATTCGCCACGATAAAACCTTCGTAGTCTTCAGTGGTGATCTCGATAAAACCATTGCCGTATTCATCATGGCGAACGGCGCTGCTGCAATGGGTCGCAAAGTCACCGTATTCTTCACCTTCTGGGGGTTGAATATCCTACGCAAACCCAAGCATGTACGCGTACGCAAATCATTAATCGAGCACATGTTCGGCATGATGATGCCGCGCGGCACCAAGAAGCTCGGGTTAAGCCGCATGAACATGGGCGGTATTGGCGCAAAAATGATTCGCTGGATTATGAAATCCAAAAATGTAGAATCACTTGAATCATTGATGCAACAGGCAGTTGACCACGGTGTGCGGCTCGTCGCCTGCCAAATGTCCATGGACATTATGGGCATTCACAAGGAAGAACTGATCGACGGCGTAGAACTCGGCGGCGTCTCTACCTTCCTCGGCTCCGGCGAAACCTCCGACATGAGCCTCTTCGTGTAGACCTGCAATAGCATCTGCGCGTTTGTGTGCATATCCGGTTCACTGCGGAGCCTAAGGGGGTATTCGAATGAACCGGATATGCACACAACGGTGGTAGAAAGTAAAAAGTCCCTGAGAGCAGTAGCCCCAGGGACTTTATTGTGCCCGGAATCAGATTCGAACTGACGACACCCGCTTTAGGAGAGCGGTGCTCTATCCCCTGAGCTACCCGGGCAACAATCGTCTATTGTACATGCCAACTGGCCAAAAACCTCCGTTTGCGCTGAGAATGCCGCGGCTTAGACTGCAATTCAGTTGCAATCCAAGTCTTATAAGGCTGCGATTGACGTGGGACTGAGTCTCAATTTGATTTGAAACTGACCGAAATCGGCGATAGTGCAAGATCGATATGGCGACAGCTGACGACGGTTTGGCAATGATTAGCGACAGTTCGGTGTGGATTGCGCGATGATTCGGCAATGATTCGCGCGGACGATGGTCGCGCTACGGCATCGCACGGTATCGTATGGACGGTTGACAGGCGACGTATATACAACGTATATACAAACCGCATACACAGACGGGGATGATGGCATGGCACAAGCGCGCGGACAATCACGATCGAGAGGAGCGAGATCCAATCGAGCAGGATCCACTGGTCCCGGTCGCGGCAGTACATCGCGCTCCCGGTCACGCTCCGCGTCACAAATGTTAGTCGAACGCGCAATGTCAGCTGAAGAAAACCGGCCCCCAAGACAACGTTCCCAAAGACAACGTTCCCCAAGACAACGTTCCCAAGCACAATCATCACGAAATATGCAATCAGCGCGAAATACAAATCCAGCCAAGCATCGTCATCGCATACTGGGCTTTCTTGCCACAGTTTTTGCAATACTCGCCGCTCTCGGCAGTTGCTCACGCATGCTACCCGAAGGATTGCAAGCGTTACCATACATGCCAGTCGTCGTGGCATTAACTCCATGGTTTACGCTGCTTGCCATCGTCGCGTTACTGCTGGCCGTCGTGTCACGTCGCTGGCTCACCATGCTCATTGCGATCGCTGTCATTGGCGGGCAAGTATGGTGGCAAAAACCATTCTTCAGCGGCGCATCAACCCTGCAAGCCAACGACGCTGAAGCAATCTCAGCCACGCGCGCCAACACCAGTGACATGATCGCGCGCGTGATGACCTTCAACGTGTACAAAGGGCAAGCCGACGCGCAAGCCATCGTTGACACCGTTCGCGACCAGCGCGTCGAAATACTCGCATTGCAAGAAACAACCGACGAGTTTATTGACGCGCTGAACAATGCGGGAATTCACAGCTACCTGCCGTATTCGCAAATCTCCTCATCAGATGGCAAAAGCGGCAACGGATTGTGGTCTGCAACACCGCTCAGCCACCCCGTGGATGATGAAGTCGGCTCCGGTGCCTCATTCATGCCAGGGGGAACGATTTCATTCGGCGACGGTAAAGCACAAATACGATTCGTCTCCGTGCATACGGTTTCACCAAAACCAGGATATTGGAAGCAGTGGCGGCAAACGCTCGACGAACTCGCGCTCATGCGCTCGCGAACGGATGACCGATACGTGTTTATGGGCGATTTCAACTCGACGATGGACCACACGCCGTTCCGCGCATTCTTAGGCACGCGTTTTCGCGATGCGACAATGAGCTCAGGGCACGGGTTCACGTTTACGTGGCCGGCAGATAAAGCGCCAATTCCACGGTTTGCGGACATTGATCATATTGTGATTGATCAACGCATCAACGCTGGGCAAATGCAAGTGGTACGGATTGTAGGCTCCGATCATGCTGCACTGTTAGGCACAATTGAGGTAGGGGAGTAGGGAAAACAAAAAACGGAGAGTGCCGGCGGGCGGTTTGGAGACAATGTTTTCAGACAATGTTTTCAGAACCGCCCAAACACTTGCGTTTCCTCGCAGACGCGATTACACCTAACAATGTATCGGTTCAATGGCGGACTGATAAGGAGGTACTCTCATGGACGAGAAGACATTGGTAAGCAAGCTGGCAGCCGCGCAAACGGTGGATGAAGTCGTGACGATCGCCAAAGAAGCCGGCAAAGAGCTGAGCTATGAGGAAGCTGACGAACTGTTTGGACATATTAACCAAACCAAGTGCGAAGCTGCCGAGCTGAGCGGCGACACGATCGAAAAGATCGCGAAGAGAGTGTTTGGAATCTGAGGATAGTTAAGGATTCCATACGCGCGAATTGCGCAAGAATCGGCGGTTAGCTCACAACGGCGTGAGATGACCGCCGATTGTTGTGTATTGGGGGGGGGTGGCGGAATCGCTTCGCGATGCTGTGTTGTTTGGCGGCGCATAGCGCCGCGACACTCCCCCAGTCAGCCTACGGCTGACAGCCCCCTCAGCTGAGGGGGCCGCGGCTCCGCCAGCGTGTTTAGTGGTGCCGTAAATCAATGCACTGCATTATCAAGGGTACGGCTAGCCTCGGCTCCCTCGGTTAGGCCGAGCCGTTAAGAAAACAGTCCAGTGGACTGTTTTTAGGCGCTGTGCTCACCGATAGGCGAGCCAGCAATAACACTCGTGAAGCGATTCCGCAGTCGCAAGACTGTCAATACGCACAAGTGCAACTCCACCTACCTCAAATAGGGTGCGGCAGCCTCGGCTCCCTCGGCGGAGGGAGCTGGCGCGCGAAGCGCGACTGAGGGAGCGTTGCGGCACGGTAGTGCCGCCAAACAACACAGTATCGCGCAAAGCGCGATTCCGCAGTGAAGCCGCGAGGGGTACTCAGTCGAGATTCGACTGGGCTGAGCCGTGTAGCGGACGCGGAGCGTTTGTAGGCGAAGTGAGCGGCTTGCCGCGAGGGGTACTCAGTCGAGGTTCGACTGGGCTGAGCCGTGTAGCGAACGCGGAGCGTTCGTAGGCGAAGTGAGCGGCTTGCCGCGAAGGGTACTCAGTCGAGGTTCGACTGGGCTGAGCCGTGTAGCGAGCGCGGAGCGTTCGTAGGCGAAGTGAGGATGGAGGTCGAGGGGTACTCAGTCGAGATTCGACTGAGTACCAGCGGTGTCGGCGCTGGTGGCTTGTTCGGCTTGGGCGGCGTCGAGCTTGGCGCGCACGTCGTTGAGGAGGCTTTGCGCGCGCTTGGCGAGCGCTTCGCCAATCTCCCACTGGTGCATCGACTGGTCGAGGTTCAAACCGCCTGCTTCAAGCGCTTGCACGGCTTGAATCAGTCGATCGCGCGCCTCCTCGTACGGCAGTTGTGCGATCTGCTCGCGTTCCTTATCAGTCAGCGAGGAAGCAGGAGTGGCAGCGTCGGTAGTCTTCTTGTCGGTCATGATGAATTCCTTCCGTAAATGTTGAGGTGCAAATAATGGAGCAGCACCCCGTTACATCGTCATAAGTGAGCGAACGTATGCAATTTATGAAACGCTCGCCGTAAGCACGCCGTGCTTCAGCGTCACAGTCAGCTCATCGCCAGAGGTAACGGCTTGAGCATCATCAAGTACATGCCCATCAGCGGTTTGTACCACCGCATACCCGCGGTTCAGCGTGGATTGCGGGCTTAACGCGGTCAAACTGGCGTGCAGTTTCTCCACGGTCAAACTCGCATCGTCAATAATGCGCGTCAAACCAATATCCATGCGCCGGCGAGCATCGTCAAGAAAACGCTGATGTGGCTCCAACATGGTCAACGGCTGCGTCAAACTTGGCCGGTTCGCATAGCCTTCCACGAGCCGAATCTCATTATCAACGCGCGCGCCAATGCGCATTCGCATACGCTCAATCGCGCCGGTGATCAGCTGCCATTGTTCGTTCACATCCGGCACGACTTTTTTCGCAGCGTCAGTCGGAGTAGAAGCGCGCAAATCAGCCGCCAAATCAATTAGCGTCCAATCATCCTCATGTCCGATCGCGGAAACAATTGGCGTCACACAGTCAGCAGTTGCGCGCACTACGCCTTCGTCGGAAAAGCCGATGAGATCTTCAAACGCGCCACCGCCACGCGCCACAATAATCACGTCAACCTCTGGGTCGGCATCCAACGCGCGAATCGCCGCAATAATATCCGGCGGGCACTGCGCGCCCTGCACATGCGCATGCTTGACTTTAAACCGAACCGACGGCCAACGCAGATTCACATTCGTAATCACATCGCCTTCAGCGCGCGCTTGCGGGGCACAAATCAAGCCAATGCATTTGGGAAACTCGGGCAGTGGCACCTTGCGGTCGGCGTCAAATAAGCCTTCGCCTTTCAGCTTTTTACGCAGCTCGTCAATCTGCTCTTTGAGGCCGCCGCCAGAGCCGATTTTGCGAATCGCATCGCCTTTAAAACTAAACCGCGTGTACTTCATCCACAGGTCAGCTTTGCCGTGAATGACGACGCGATCGCCCTGCTTAAACTGTGCAGCCTGCGCGGCAAACGCACCCCAGCCGGAAACAGACATGGCAATGTCTTCAAAATCGTCGCGCAATGTCAAATATGCAGAACCGGCGCGGCGCACGTTGATTTCAGTAATCTGACCAGCCACCCACGCGGACGGCCATTTATCAACCGCCGTATGGAATTTCTGACTGAGCACGCTCACCGGCCACGGATTGTCTGCCGTGGTTTCGCCAGCGAGTCGCGGCAACTGATCAAGCGGCTTCGGTATGCCCGCTCCCGCAGTCGGCTGCGCTGCCGGCGCTGTATATCCCATATCCCAATTCATGCCTTCCAGATTCGCTTATATAACGGACAAGCGCGGGGTGCGGCGAGGCGAACATGCGCGAATGCGCAAGTGGGTACGGCGCAGGGTGAGCCGCGCGACAGAGAGTGCGTAGAGATATGACAGGGGAGTGAGCAAAGCGTGACCGGGAGCGTGACCGGGCGCGTGACCGGGCGCGTGACCGGGAGCGCTCAGGGACGTGACTGGGAGCGCGACAGGGCGCGCGCTGCAGCGCACATAACCGTCGCTCAACCGGCCGTGTCGAGGCGAAAAATACGCTACGATATCACGTCGGCCCGGCGAGTGTGTGGATGCGCGCGCGACACGCTGGGAAAGAATCTATTACGTAAATCACACATTTGTGATTTCGGCTCTATTCCGCCGATAGTGGCACATATAGGATGAGCGCCGGCGTTTTGCCCCTATATCTAGGGGTGGGGATGTCGTAAAGTCTACGAAGGATCTTGAAAGAACAACCATGTGATTTGGCATGGAAGAGGATGAAAACCGCCAGGTGAGGCGGTTGAGGAAAGGGAGCAAGCCATGGAAGCTCAGATGATGAACGCTGCCACGACGACCGCTCGCGCCACAAGCGCAGTGCTGGTTGAGAAGCGTGACGGACGTGTGGTCGATTTCGACCCGATTAACATCATCGAGGCAGTGAAGGCCGCCTTCGGCGATCTTGACAAGCAGGTTGGCCCCGAAGAAGAGCAGCTTATCCGCAGCTTCGCCAACCAGGTCGAAGGCGAAATCAAGGAACGCTACAACGGCCCGGCCAAGATCGAAGACATTCAGAACCTCGTCGAACACGCGCTCATCGACGCACACCTCTACGACGTTGCGCGCGCCTACACCAACTACCGTCTCGACAAGGACATTCAGCGCGCCAAGGCCACCGATGTGAACGAGGCCGTCGCCCGCTTTATCAACCAGGATCCGACCCTCATCCACGAGAACGCGAACAAGGACGCCAACGTGTATGCCACGCAGCGCGACCTGCTCGCTGGCGCTGTTTCCAAGGCTGCCGCGTTCAACATGCTGCCGCCGGCCGTCTCCAACGCGCACATGAAGGGCGATATTCACTTCCACGACGCTGACTACTCGCCGTTCACCGCGCAGTCCAACTGCAGCCTGCCGAACTTCTGGGACATGCTCGCCAACGGCTTCACACTTGGTAACGCGCCGATGGCCTCCCCGAAGTCCATTGCGATCGCCGCCACGCAAATCACCCAGATCATGAAGGACGTGGCTTCCAGCCAGTACGGTGGCCAGACCGCCAACCGTGCCGACGAGCACCTCGCTCAGTACGCGCGCAAGGACTACGAGAAGTTCCTTGAAGAAGCACGCGAAACCATCCCCGATGGTATGCCGGTTGAATTCGCGCGCCGTCAGGTCGAAAACGCGAAGAAGAACGAGCCGTCCAAGCTGCACTTCGGCAACCGTGAGCCGCTGCCGATGGACACCCCGTTCCACACCGACGTTGACGAACTCGAGCAGGAGCGCGAAATCCTCGCCAAGATTCGTACGCGTAAAGCCATTTACGACGCCATGCAGACCATGGAGTACCAGATCAACTCCAACCGCGTCTCCAACGGTCAGACCCCGTTCGTGACCGTCGGCTTCGGTCTCGGTACCGACTGGTTCTCCCGTGAGATCCAGCGTGCAATCCTGCTCAACCGTATTCGCGGCCTCGGCAAGGAACACCACACGGCGATCTTCCCGAAGCTCGTGTTCACCGTCAAGCACGGCGTGAACGCCGACCCGGGCGACCCGAACTACGATTTGAAGCAGCTCGCGCTCGAATCCGCCACCAAGCGCATGTACCCGGACGTCGTGTTCTACGAGAACATCGTCAAGATCACCGGTTCCTTCAAAGCCCCGATGGGCTGCCGTTCCTTCCTGCAGGGTTGGATTAACCCGGAAACCGGCAAGGATGAGGAAGATGGCCGTATGAACCTCGGCGTGGTCACCGTCAACGTGCCGCGCATCGCCATCGAATCTCACGGCGACAAGAACCGCTTCTGGAAGCTGTTCAACGAGCGCATGGAAGTCGCTCACCAGGCACTGCAGTTCCGCATCATGCGCTGCAAGGAAGCCACGCCTGTGAACGCACCGACCCTGTTCCGCTTCGGCGCATTCGGCCGCTTGGGCGCCGGCGACAACGTCGACCAGCTGTTCAAGAACGAGCGCGCCACCGTCTCGCTCGGTTACATCGGCCTGGCGGAAACCACCGCTGTCTTCTACGGCAAGAACTGGATTCGCGACCACGGCTGGGACCCGGAAGGCAAAGAATTCGCGCTCTCGATCGTCAAGCGTATGAACGAGCTGTGCAAGCAGTGGAGCAAGGCAGAGGGCTACCACTACTCCGTGTACTCCACGCCGGCTGAATCCCTGACCGACCGCTTCAACCGTATGGACCGCGAGAAGTTCGGCCGTATTGAAGGCGTGACCGACCACGACTTCTACACCAACTCCTTCCACTACCCGGTATGGCTGCAGCCAACCCCGATGGAGAAGCTCAACTACGAGAAGGACTTCCCGTATTACGCTTCCGGCGGCTTCATCAACTACTGCGAGTACCCGTGCCTGCAGAACAACCCGAAGGCGCTCGAAGCTGTGTGGGATTATGCCTACAACATTGGCATCGGCTACCTCGGCACGAACACGCCGATCGACCACTGCTTCGTGTGCGGCTTCCAGGGCGACTTCGAGCCAACTGACGAAGGCTTCAAGTGCCCTGAGTGCGGCAACTCCGACCCGGACAAGTGCAACGTGACCAAGCGCACCTGCGGCTACCTCGGCAACCCGGTATCCCGCCCGATGGTCCACGGCCGTCACGAGGAGATCTCCCACCGCGTCAAGCACATGAGCGGCGAAACCGGCCACGTGACGCTGGAAAACGGCACGACTCGCGAATGGTTCGAAGAGGCTAAGTAACTTCTGCTATTGCTATCACTATGTACGCGACTGCCCTTACAGGCATGTTGTCTGACACACTCAAGGCCGTTCGGCCAAGCCTACGGTCAGACAACATGCCTGTAAGGGCAGTCGCTGTCGTTCCAGCTCAACGTTACGATTGGATGAGAACGACGGGTGGTTGAGGGGATTGTGGTCGCGAGATGATGGTGGTTGTTGATTGGTTATAAGGAGCGGTTGGAGTCGGTTGGGGGATGCATTGTTCGACCGTAAAGACTCGGCCAGAGCGGCCCGGAGCGTGTCGAACGATGCATCCGCCAACCGACCCCAACCGCAATTCTCCGTGAAGACGGGGCATACGCTGGACTAGGGGATTGAGAGGCGATGATGGATAAGAAGCTGACGTTGCATGATTTTGCGGCGGGGGAGAGTGGGCGAGGACCTTCGATTCCGACTGATGAGGCGAATAATCCGCGTGCAGGCCAGTGGGATGGCCGTCGCATGTCCAAGCGCATGATCGCCGACTATAAAACATTCATCGTCACCGATGGTGAAGGCGTACGCAATTCGCTGTACGTCTCCGGTTGCCCTTTCCATTGCGAAGATTGCTTCAACTCATCCATCTGGGATTTCCAAGCTGGTCACGAATACACGCAGCGTCTCGAAGACAAAATCATTGAAGACCTTCGCGCTCCGTGGGTGCAGGGTCTCACGCTGCTCGGCGGCGAACCGCTGCTCAATACACCCGTGCTCATACCGCTCGCACAGCGTATTCGCGCGGAATTCGGCCATACTAAAGACATTTGGTGCTGGACGGGGTACACGTGGGAAGAGCTCATGCGCCCCGGTGAGACTGAAGACAAGCTTGAACTGCTGCACCTTATCGACATTCTGGTAGACGGGCGTTATATCAAATCTCAGCATGATTCACTCCTGCAATTCCGCGGCTCGCGCAATCAGCGTATTCTCGACGTGCCTGCATCTTTTGCCTCGGGAGAGCCGGTGATTTGGGCGAAATTGCATGATCAAGAACGTGATATTCCTGAGATTTATTTGAAGGATCGCGAAGCAGGAGAAGGCTCACAAGCCTCCTGAACAATGCGCTTCGGGTAGTGCGTTTCGGGTAGTGCGGGGACAATCCGACATAATGCGACATCGTGATGAATTTTGGTTCCACTGTTAGAAAAATCACGCCAGGGGAGCAGACAGTTTAGGCCCCTTGGGTGGGGTGTCCGACTAAAGTAAAGGACTTGAGTGGCCGGGCTATACGCGATTTTCTTGCGACTCGCAAGACACGTCCCGGAAATCGGTTAAAGAGGTTTACATGGTGAACGAAGCGAATACCGCAGCGACAAGCCGCGATACGAAGCCGTTGCGCGTGGGGCTCGATATTGGCTCCACCACGGTTAAAGCCGTGGTGCTCGATCAGTCCGACTCCTTAAACGACACCATTTTCTCCGATTACCGACGCCATCATGCGAACGTGCGCGCTACCGTTGCTGGTCTTCTTGTTGACATTCATAAAGAACTCGAAAAGCTTGGCCGCGGCGACGAGCCAATTCGTCTTGCAATCACCGGTTCGGGCGGTCTGGCACTTGCGGACTCCATGCACGTGCCGTTTATTCAGGAAGTTATCGCAGAAACCGAGGCAATCGACAAAGAATATCCAGCCGCAGACGTCATTATTGAACTCGGTGGCGAAGACGCGAAAATCACGTATTTGAAGCCAACGCCCGAACAGCGCATGAACGGTTCCTGCGCGGGCGGTACCGGTGCGTTCATTGATCAGATGGCAACATTGCTTGACACCGACGCTTCCGGTTTGAACGATTTGGCGAAGGATTATCAGACGCTGTACCCGATCGCTTCGCGTTGCGGCGTGTTTGCTAAGACTGATTTGCAGCCGCTGATCAACGATGGTGCTGCTAAGCCTGATCTTGCCGCGTCGATTTTTACTGCCGTTGCTACGCAAACGATTGCAGGCCTCGCTTCCGGCCGTCCAATTCACGGTACGGTTATCTTCCTGGGTGGCCCACTGTTCTTTATGAGTGAGCTGCGTGCCGCGTTCCAGCGTGCTTTGGACGGCAAAGTTGACGAGTTTATTGTGCCGACCAACGCGCACCTGTATGTTGCGTACGGCGCCGCATTGCAAGCCGATATTGATAGTGATGATGAAGGTCACCATTTTGAAGCGCATTCGTGTGCAGAAATTCTCGCACGCTTGGATGAGCTCAAAAACCTGCCGTCTAATACGCCTACGATGCCGCCGCTGTTCCCCACGGAAGCGGATCGTGAAGCGTTTAACAAGCGTCATCATCGCGAACACGTGCATATCGGCACGCTAGAAGGCGCGCGCGGACCTCACTTCCTTGGTATTGACGCGGGGTCAACTACCATTAAGGCCACGCTCGTGAACGATGATCGCGAAATCGTATGGTCTTCGTACGCCAATAATGAAGGTAGCCCGCTTACGGCTGCGATCAACATCGTTAAGAAAATCCAAGCTGAATTGCCTGAAGGCGCGTGGATTGCACGCTCCTGCGCTACTGGTTATGGCGAAGGCTTGATCACTACCGGCCTGCACTTGGATGAAGGCGTGGTAGAAACCATGGCGCACTATCGCGGTGCGGAAATGGTCAGCCCTGGTGTTACCGCCGTTATTGACATCGGTGGCCAGGATATGAAGTATCTAGCCATCACTGACGGTGTGATTGACTCGATCGCAGTCAACGAAGCATGCTCGTCCGGTTGCGGCTCATTCCTGCAAACGTTCGCTATGTCGATGGGTTTGACGATTCAGGAGTTTACGCAAAAAGCGCTTGCCTCCACGCACCCAGTCGACCTTGGTTCGCGTTGCACTGTGTTTATGAACTCGTCGGTGAAACAAGCGCAGAAGGAAGGCGCCTCCATCGAGGATATTGCCGCCGGCTTGTGCTATTCGGTGGTGCGTAACGCGCTGTACAAGGTTATTAAACTGCGCGATTCTGGCGAACTTGGCGACACGGTTGTAGTGCAGGGCGGCACGTTCTTGAACGATGCTGTGCTGCGCGCGTTCGAACTGTTGACTGAACGCGAAGTTACCCGCCCGAATATTGCTGGTTTGATGGGTGCGTATGGTGCTGCGCTCACTGCACGCATGCACTATGAGGATGTTGCTGACGACGATCACGAACATGTGACCGCGGATGGTGGATCGGTTGAAGCAGCTGCCGCGAATGCAAACGAAATCATTATCGACGGCGTGCACCACACCAAGTCGTCGATTCTGACCGGCGAAGCACTCGACAACATGTCGATGACCTCCGAACGAGACGTGTGCAAGCTGTGTCAAAACCACTGCAAGCTCACTATCACCACATTCTCCGACGGTTCACGCTTCGTCACCGGTAACCGTTGCGAACGCGGTGGCGACGCAAAGAAAAAGCGTTCCGACCGTCCGAACCTCTACGACTACAAGTACAAGCGCTGCTTCGCCTACCGCCGCCTGACCGACAAGAAAGCCACCCGTGGCGAAATCGGCATTCCGCGCGCGCTCAACATGTATGAGAACTATCCGTTCTGGTTCACACTGCTTACTTCACTCGGCTTCAAAGTCATGATCTCCGGCCGTAGCTCGCACGAACTGTTCGAAACCGGTATCGAATCGATCGCCTCTGAAAACATTTGCTACCCGGCCAAACTCGTACACGGTCACATTAAGTGGCTGCTCAATAAGGGCATCAAAACCATTTTCTACCCGTGCGTAAGCTACGAAGACAACCTCGTACCCAACACGGACAACCACTACAACTGCCCGGTCGTAGCGAACTATCCGCTCGTCGTCGGCGCAAACATGCCCGAACTGCGCGACCCAGACGTACGCTACATGCACCCATACTTCAACCTTGCGAACCATGAGCTCATGGTCGACCGTATTGTTGAAGAATTCGCATGGGCAAACGTTACGCGCGAAGAAGCTGAAACCGCTGTCAAAGCCGCATACGCGGAAGACAAGGTATTCAAAAACGACGTGCAGCAAGAAGGCCTGAAAGCTCTGGCATACATGAAAGAGCATAATTGCCGTGGCATTGTGCTCGCAGGCCGCCCCTACCATATTGACCCGGAAATCAATCATGGTATTCCGGAAACCATTTGCTCGCTCGGCATGGTCGTACTCTCTGAAGATTCAGTGTGCGAACTGCAGCCTGGTGAAAAACTTGATCTCACTGAGTTCCTTGCCGCTGGTGAAGAAGATCCGCGCAAGAAAAATGCGAACGGTTTCCGTCATGTTGACGATCGCAAAGTAACCGTGGCTCGCATGCCACTGCGCGTTACCAACCAGTGGGCATACCATTCACGCTTGTACGCGGCAGCGCACTTCGTTGCCTCCTACCCGGGCCTTGAACTCGTACAGTTGAACTCGTTCGGCTGCGGTCTTGACGCAATCACCACCGATCAGGTGTCTGAAATCCTCGCGGACAAGGCCGACGTGTACACGCTGCTCAAAATCGACGAAGTATCAAACTTGGGTGCAGCGAAGATTCGCTTGCGTTCGCTCAAAGCCGCTGTTGAAGAACGCGAACGCAATAAGCGCAAGATAACTGCTGCTGCATCCGCTGGCGAAATGCCCACCAAGCAGGATACGGCGAACAGCGCGGCAATTCGCGAAGCTGAAAACCAGCTCGCACAAGCGCGCGCACAGTTGGCAGCAGCGCAAGCTGCGCTCGATGCTGCTGAAGCAAAGGTACGCGAAGAGCGCGCCGAACAAGCTGACAGTGCTTCCACGCCGGCTACAGCCCCCAAGTCCACAGGCTTCCGCAAGACTGGATCGCAAGCGCCAACTCCAGGCCGCCAAGTGCTGCTTGATACTACGATGGCCGCGAATCCGAAACTCACTAAAGCTGTGCGCGAAGCTTCCCGCAGGGCAGCTCAACGCGATATTGCGGCAGCCGCAGTCGGCGCATTGCAGTCAGACGGCACTACTGCATCCGCTCAGCCAGCGAAGTCTGGCAAGTCTGGGCATAATAACGCCACGATGAGCCGTTACGCGCACCGTCAGAAGTTCGTCAAGAACATGAAGAAGGATTACACGATCGTCGCTCCGCAGATGAGCCCGATTCACCTGTCGCTCGTGGAGGCGGTGATTCGCTCCGGCGGCTATAAGTTCGACGTGCTCAAGCATGCAAGCCGTGGGGACGTGGAAACCGGCCTTAAATACGTGAATAACGACGCTTGCTACCCGGCAATTATGGTTATTGGGCAGCTTATCGACGCGATTCTCGAAGGCAAATACGATCCCGATCATGTGGCGCTCGCCATTACGCAGACCGGTGGCATGTGTCGTGCGACAAACTATTTTGGTTTGATTCGCAAGGCGCTTATTGACGCTGGTTACCCGCAAATCCCTGTGATTGCAATCTCTACGCAAGGTCTTGAAGATAATCCAGGCTTCAAAGCAACCGTGCCGATGCTGCACCGCGCGGTGAAAGCGCTGATTTTGGGCGATCTGCTGATGAAGTGCCTGTACCGTGTGCGCCCATACGAGGTGGAGAAGGGTTCCGCGAACCGCCTGTATGAACAGTGGGACACGATTGTGCGCGAGACGATCGAACATCACGGGTATTCAAAGACTGCGGCGAAGACCCCGTGGTTGAAGAAGGGCTATCTGCCGTATGGCACGCTCGCTGCCGAAATCGTCAAGAGCTTCGATGCGTTGCCGTTGCGTGATATTCCGCGCAAGGTGCGCGTTGGCGTGGTTGGTGAGATTCTGGTGAAATACCAGCCGGACGCGAACAATCACGTGGTTGATGTGATCGAATCGCAGGATTGCGAAGCCGTAGTGCCTGGCATTATGGAATTCATGACAACCCGCCCGTACATTACGGATTGGAATGAGCATAATCTTGGCATGGGCGGTAATAAGACCCTGTATGCGCTGATGCGCTGGGGGCTTGACCGTTACAATGCGCCGATCAAGAAGGCGATCGCCATGTCTCATGGCAAGTTCAAGCAGGATGATCCAATGCCTGAACTGGTCAAGAAGGCTGCCGAAGTTACGTCGATTGGTGTGCAGGCTGGTGAAGGCTGGCTGCTGACCGCTGAGATTCTGGAGCTGATTGAACAGGGATGCCCGAACGTGATTTGTGCGCAGCCATTCGCGTGCCTGCCGAACCATGTGACCGGCCGCGGCATGTTCGGCAAGATTCGTCGACTTCACCCGGAAGCCAACATTGTTTCCATCGACTATGACCCGGGCGCGAGCGAAGCGAACCAGCTGAATCGTATCAAGCTTATGATTGCGGCAGCCAAGAAAGCTCATTCTAAGCTGACCGCGGCTGATTGATTTGTTGCGATGATGGGCGGCACTGCGTGCCGCCTAACGCTCCCTCAGTCTTCGCTCCGCTCAGACAGCTCCCTCCGCCGAGGGAGCCGAGGCTCCGCCAGCGTGTTCAGTGTTGCGGTGAGTTAATGCTGTCTTATCAAGGATGCGGTAGCCTGAGTCCCCTCACAGTCAGCTTCGTCGACAGCGTCCTGCAATTATGGACAGCCTTGCGGCTGACTGTTTGCTGGCTCGCTGTCGCTCGCTCCTCGCCTAAAAACAGTCCACTGGACTGTTTTCTTAACGGCTCGGCCTAGCCGAGGGAGCCGAGGCTCCGCCAGCGCGTTAGCATCTTGCTATAAGATGCATGTCTTATCAAAGATGCGATAGTTCGAATCCGCTCAGTCAGCTTCGCTGACGGTGTTCTGTAATTATGGGCAGTCTTGCGGGCTGTGTTGTTAGGCTGCGATGTAGCGGGTGTTGCGGGCGGTGCCGGTGGAGATGATGCTGCCATCGTGTTCCAGTTTGCGTAATACGTAAGCGGCACGGTTTTTGTTAATGCCGAGCTCTTGTTGAAGCTCCATACGCGATATACCGGTTTGTGCTTTGGCAATGAGATCAAGTGTGAGACTCTCCAACGTATGAGCAGATGATTGCTGCGCCACTTCACCATGGTCGGCAACGTTGGCGGGCATACGAATATTTGATGTGCGGGCGGCTGGCACAAGCTCGAGTGTTCCAGTACCCTGACCCGTTGGGTAGCCTGAAAGTACAGCGGTTTGCACATTGCCTTCGACGTGAATAGGAGGCCCTGCCGGGAGTCGATTCCCAATAGTTGGCTGCCCATTATCGTTTGGTGATAAGCCTCCAGCATGATTGCCACCAGTCTCATGATGAGTGTCGAGCCGGGGCAGGCTGAGTGTAAAAGCTCCAGGCGTAATCCGAATAATAGGAGAAACGCTATTGTTAGCGTACTCCTCCATGATCTTCGGAATACCACTGCCATAACTTTCTATAAGTTCCAGACGATAGAACACATTGGCAAGTGTTGTATTCCTCGACTGCGAAATACCACTAGCGAGATCCGGTAAAGTAATCCCTTTAACCAAACTCCCTAAAGACACAAACTCCGTGCGGTCGGAAAAAATACTGATCAATGTCGGACCAGAATAGTCATAGTCACGGTGTGTTACCGCATTGACTAATGCTTCCCTAAGCGCAGTAGGAGGGTAAGCATAAGAATCATTCCGATATAAACCAGTAACGTCGGATCGCACCGGATTATTGAGCTCTACATAACGATTTGCTTCATCAAGCTGTTGTAATAATGAACCTTGAAATTCTTGGCGTGCAAGAAACTGCGTTTTAGAACACCCCTGATATACAGCACATTTCAAAGTATGTCTGCACTGATCAGAGATCAGCATTGCCGCATTGGTATACAAACCATCCGCATTAATCAACCCTAACGAACGTTGCTGTGGCTCACCCCATGGCAGTTGTCGCCGTTGAAACACTGCACTCGCATAATCAAACGTTAGCTCTTGATTAACACTGACTGCAGTGTCGAATACCATTCCATCAGCATCCCTAATCATCTGGCGTATGCGTTCCTCGTCAGCAGGAACAGTAGAGACTCCATGACGAATAAAGACACCCGTAGAACGCATCCCTTTAGCGGCCAAATAATACGGCCGCTTCGTTCCTCGCAGCACGGTGACATGAACAACAGCGTGCGCTGTTCCACTCTCATCGTCCATTGATTCACATGCAATAGTGGTATACGGTGTCAGATCAGGCTTGATGGCATTGCGAATCATGTCGCCGACTGCACCCATTACCCCATCCGGGTCAGTAACGCCTAGAGGCAATCCATCGTCATCGATGCCGATATACAGATCGCCGCCTTCAGTGTTCGCGAACGCAATGATCTCCCGCTTGACAGCATCGTTTAACTGTTGCTTGAACTCAACTGTTGCACTTTCCCTGAGGTGGATCATCATTGGCCCCCGTTCATATCATCGATGAATTCATCGTAATTCATCGATGAGACAATATAGGGTGCATGAGTGTCTGTGCTGCTACTGGTTAGGGTGTTATCGGTTTTTCGTATAGCCGATCGGTCGCGTCGCTACGCGCCGGTCGGTTATGCTGGGCGCATGAGTACACCGCGTATCAGTTATGCCCATTTGCTGGCCAAGCCGAACCCGAAGCATGTTGAAAGCCTCCTGAAGTTTTTTGAAAACGGGCGGGCAAAACGTGGCACTGGTGGTTTCGGCGTAGAAATCGAGCATTTGCCGGTGCATAACGCCGACGATACGGCCGTCAGCTACTACGAGCCGAACGGTATTGAAACCCTGCTCAAGCGCCTCGCTCCTTACTACGACGAATCAAAGGAATACTGGGAAAACGGTCATCTGGTAGGACTAGCCCGCGAAGGCGTGGCAGTATCACTTGAGCCAGGCGGTCAGGTAGAAACGTCGATTGGCGTGCTCCGCCAGCCCAGCGATCTCGTCTCGCTATACTCGAAATTCCGTCGCGAAGCCGATCCGATTCTGGACGAACTCGGATTCCGCTTCGTTAACTACGGTTACCAGCCCAAGTCCAGCTTCGCGGACGTGCCAGTCAACCCCAAGGACCGTTACGACGCGATGACCGATTACCTCGGCCGCGTAGGCCAATTCGGCCCATGCATGATGCGCTGCTCCGCCTCCACGCAGGTGAGTATCGACTTCGTTGACGAGCAAGATGCGATCGAGAAAATGCGTTTGGGCACAGTAATCGGCCCGATTCTGGCCTACTTCTTCCGCAACACCCCATATTTTGAAGGCCAAACGAACCCATACCCGCTGCTGCGCCAGCGCATGTGGGATTACCTCGACTTCCAGCGCACAAACGTGCTGCCGGGCCTGTTCGACCCGCGTTACAGCTGGGAAGATTACGCCATCGACGTGCTTTCCACGCCACTCATGTTCGCAGACCTGACGCACACGCCTGAAGCAGTAGCCTCCGGTGCATCCCCGAAGGAACTGCATCGCCCCGCCTTCCGCGAGAATGCTGGCGAAGTGTACCCCGATCGCGAACTCAACCCGTACGAGATCAACCATATTATTTCCACGCATTTCAACGATGTGCGCTTGAAGAACTTCATCGAATTGCGTCACTGGGATTCACTGCCAATCGAACGCGCAGAACGGCTTACGGAAATCATCGCTTCGCTGTTCTACATTCCTGAGAATCGCGATCGTTTGGAAAGCTACTTCGAAGGCATTACCGAATCCGAAGTGTATGAGGCTAAAGCCAATCTGCAAGCGCACGGTCGTGAAGCTACGCCGTACGGCCAGCCGCTCGACTTCTGGAAGGAATTCCTTGGTCTCGAAGGCTTGCTGTCGGACGTTCCTGGCGACCCGAAACACCCAGACGTGTTCCAAGAGTAACGTGCTCTCAACATAGTGAGATACGCGATACGCATCGCACGCGTTCACGGTTGAGCTAGCGGAACTCACTACCCCAATACGCCAACGGCGAGGCCCCAGTCACATACTGCTGGAGCCTCGCCGTTGGTGTATAACCCCATATCTCACGCGCATAACGCTACGCGCTACTCGACATCCAATTCGGTCTCTAATTCTTCGCTTTCAAGATTCAACCATGCGGCTTCCTCTGGGCTCAATGTCAAGTCCAGTGCGGCCGCATTACTGCGAATAATCGCTTCAGACGTGCAGGAAAGCAGCGCATACAAGTTCAAGTCATGCGCAAACGCCCATGCAATCGCAATCTGCGGCACACTTACATGCTTGCGGATGGCAAGAATCTCCGCGCGGCGCAATCGTTCAAAATTGCTCGCATAGCAATACCCGCGGCGAGCAGGCTCATCAAGCCGCGCTTCAGCTGCCGCGCGATCATCAGACGTAAACATGCCAGTCATAAATCCGCGGCCCAATACTGAGTAAGCAAACACCGCCATTTGGCTGCCGCGATACCAGTCAAGTTCGCGCGCATTCGCGGCTCCATCAGCGCCGTTGAGCGTTACGCTACTGCCAATCCACGGGTCGCCTTCCTGGGCGGCAAGACTGAAATTCGGCGAAGACACCGTGAACGGTGTCAACCCGTGCGCAGCCGCATAATCATTGGCTTCAGCAAGACGATCCGACGTCCAATTTGAGCCGCCAAATGCGCGAATATGGCCGGCTTGTTGCTGCGCGTTCAACCATTCAACAATCTCACCAGCTGGCACTTGCGGATTATCGCGATGCAGTAAATACACGTCGATATAGTCAACATTGAGCTTGTTCAGTGAATCGTCAATATCTTCGTCAAGTGCTTGTTGTGTTACGCGCGGCGTACCGTCATCGAGCGGATGGCACCCCTTCGTTTCAATCACCAGCCGGTCGCGTTCATTTTTGCTTAATCCAGCAATCCAGCCGCCAAGCATCGCTTGCGACTGCCCGTACACTTTTGCTGTATCAATCGTGTTGATACCAGTGCTCACTGCGGTATTCAGCAAATCAGCCAGTTCACCTGGATCTTGTGTGCCGGAAGTGAGCGCAGGGTACGCGGTGCCGAGCACTATACGCGAAACTGGTTTACCTACCCCTTCAATACTGCCGTACAACATAATGCCTCCTCGTTACGCTCCATTGCCTGCGTTCGTTCCTTCATCGGCGTCTTCGTCGATTCCTCCTCGGCTCGTTGCCATGCCGGTCATGCCACAGCAGTGTCACATGATCGAACAACGATACCCTCCACCATCGTATCGTTCTTCACTGGATTCTGCCGCCGCCGCGCCGAAAACAACTGGCTCAGTGCACGCGGGTATCGGCGTGTCGCAAGGTGGTGTGGAGACAGAAGGGGTGCAGCGACAGAGGGCGTGATGCTGCGCGAGCATGGTCGGTTGGTCGCCGTTCGCCTACGCTGTCGCCTACACTTGTCAGGTATGTCCACGACCACCACATCCGCATCTCGCGCGGCCGAACCGCAACGACGCGTACGTAAAAGCCCTGATGAGCGGCGCCACGAGATTATTGACGCCGCAGTGCGTTTGATTTCCGAACGCGGGTATAACGGCATTTCCGTGCAGGATGTTGCTGACATGGTAGGGGTTACCAAACAGGGGGTGCTGCGGTACATCGGCAGCAAAGACAACATGCTGGCCATGGTGTATCGCGACAGCTACAACGTTGACGGCAATGTTGAAGACTTTATGCAGTCGGGCTTAGCAGGCAGCTTTGAAAATGATCTGCATTTTCCGGCATATTTGCGATATTTGGTGCGATATAACGCGAGTCGGCGAATGCTGGTGCAACTGTTTTCCATGATTCAAGTGGAATCGTTTAATCCTGATCACCCCTTACATGACGAGTTTGCGGGGCGACCGGATGGTATTTGGAACTACTATCGCGGCTTCAACTGGCGTATTCCGGCGCGGTATGCCTCGTTTGATGAACTGCGGCCGACTGTGCGCCGCGCAATGGAGATTATGGACGGTATGCAACTGCGATGGTTGCGCGAGCCGGCGATTGACTTGGTAGCCGAGTGGGCAGGCTTTGAGCCGATGCTGTTTCCTTCCCCAGATTGGGATGAGTGCCGGTAGTGTGACGGGGTTGTGTGACGGCGAATATGCCGTGTGTCGCAGTCACAACATTGATAAACTACCAAGTGGTAGTTAATTAACGTCGTTCGATTTCATCGAGGAAAGCGAAAACGCCATGACTGAACAAACCCTGCCGTACAAGAACCCTGATCTGCCAGCCGATGAGCGCATTGCTGACCTGCTCGGCCGCATGACTTTGGAAGAAAAGGTCGGCCAGATGATGCAGCTTGACGCGCGCGGCGGCGACCTTGAAGATCTCATTGTCAACAAGCACGTCGGCTCGATTCTGCACACCAGCCCCGAAGACTTACCGCGCGCGATGAAGATGATCAACGAGCAGACGCGCCTCGGTATTCCGCTCATTATCGGCGACGACTGCATTCACGGCTACTCATTCTGGCCGGGCGCCACCATCTACCCTTCGCAGCTCGGCATGGCTGTCAGCTGGGACCCCGATAAGGTCGAGGCTGTCGGCCGCGCTACCGCCGAAGAAGTCTCCTGTACCGGCGTGCACTGGACGTTCTCTCCAGTGCTCTGCATTGCGCGCGACACCCGCTGGGGTCGCGTCGATGAGACCTTCGGCGAAGACCCGGTACTGATCGGCGAATTCGCCTCCGCCATGGTCAAAGGCTATCAGGGCGGCGCAAAGGCAGGGGAGGAGCTGCCGAAGAACGCGATCCTCGCCTGCGCCAAGCACTTCGCTGGCTACTCCGAAACTCACGGTGGTCGCGACGCTTCCGAAGCAGACATGACCCATCGCAAGCTCGAATCCTGGTTCTTGCCGCCGTTCGAACGAGTCGCCAAAGAAGGCTGCGGCACGTTCATGCTCGGTTACGAATCCATTGACGGCGTGCCAGTCACCTTCAACAAGTGGCTGCTCACCGACAAACTGCGCGGCGCATGGCAATACCGCGGTACGCTCATCACCGACTGGGACAATGTCGGCCGTGCCGTCTGGGAGCAGAAAATTAAGCCCGATTACGTGCACGCCGCCGCCGACGCGGTCAAGGCCGGCAACGATCTGGTGATGACCACCCCGCAGTTCTACGAGGGTGCGATCGAAGCCGTAAAGACCGGCCTGCTCGACGAAGCGCTCATCGACGCGGCCGTCGGTCGTATTCTCGCGCTGAAATTCCGCCTCGGCCTGTTTGAAGATCCGCGCCTGCCGGATGAGACACGTATCAAGACGGTTATCGGCTCCGACGAACACCAGCAGCTAAACCTTGCGCTCGCCCGCGAATCAGTTGCCCTCCTGCGTAACGACGGCGCGTTGCCATTCACCGCTGGTGTGACCGGCGCTGCCAAGCGCATTGCCGTGGTCGGCCCGCTCGCCGACGATGCGCAAAACCAGCTCGGCGACTGGGCTGGCAACTCCGGGCAGGTTTCTTGGATGCCGGACGGTCAGCCACGCGACATGATCACCACCGTGCTCGACGGTTTCAAGCGTCTCGCCGGCGACGGCTGCGAAGTCGTCTACTCGCGCGGCGCCAACGTGGTAGATCTCGTGCCCGATCCGGAAGGTGAATTCTTCCCCGATGGTCAGCCGCGCCCGAAGGTTGCCGTCAACGCGCCCGTTGACCAAGCGCTGATTGACGAAGCAGTTGCGAACGCTCGCCAATCTGATTTGATCGTTGCAGTGGTAGGCGATGTTGTTCAGCTCGTTGGCGAATCCTGCTCCACTGCCACGCTTGATTTGCTCGGTGGCCAGAACGCGCTGCTTGACGCGCTCGCAGCCGTCAGCCGCGAAACTGGCAAGCCGATGGTCACTGTGCTCGTGAGTTCTAAACCGCAAGTGCTGCCGGCAAGCATCGTCGGCGCTAACGACGTGTTTGCTAAGCGTTGCAACGACCCGGCGGCCGGTGCTGGTTCGATTCTGTGGGCGCCGAGCCCGGGCATGAAAGGCGGTCAGGCCATTGCGGAGATCATCCTGGGTCTTACAAACCCGTCCGGTCGTTTGCCGATTACGTTCCCGCGTCACGTTGGCCAGCTGCCGGTGTACTACAACCAGATTCGCGGCCAGCATGGCAACCGTTACGCTGACCTGACGCAGGACCCGGCGTTCGCGTTCGGCGAGGGCGAAAGCTACACGACGTTCGAATATGGGGATGTGCGCATTGTTGGTGGCGCTTCTGGAGCTCACGGTGCGTTCACTGCCGCAGACACCGTGCACGCTGAGATTACGCTGACCAACACCGGCGATCGTACTGGTACTGAAGTCGTGCAAGCGTACATCAACGACATTGTGACCTCGTACAGTTGGACCGACCGTGAGCTCAAAGCTTTCCGCCGCGTGACGTTGAAGCCGGGGGAGAGCACGACCGTGAGCTTTGATATTCCGGTCGCCGAATGCACGATCGTCGATCAGGATGCGAATCGCATTGTTGAGCCCGGTGACTTCGAACTGCTCATCGGCCACTCAAGCCGTCGCGACGACCTTAAGGCCGCTACGTTCACCGTTGCGTGACACCTTTGGTGACGCAATGCGCATAGCAGATAACGCTGTGTGTGTCGGTAAGACAATACTGCGGGTGCGGTAGCCTCGGCTCCCCTTGCCAGGGGAGCTGTCGAACGCAGTGAGACTGAGGGGTAGTTACCAGAATCATGGCAATAACCATCAATTCTGGTAGCTACCCCCACGGTTTTTGCTCCGCCTAGTCGATGATGATCTCAGGCAGCCTTCTCAGCTGTGGGAGTCAAGATCGGCATCAGCTCGCGCGCGATCGCGGCGGCAATGGCATCATATCCGCGCTGATTCGGGTGAATCGTATTGCCGTACAATTCACGCCGCCCATTGAGCACATCAGCATAGTCAAGATACATCCAACCGCGCCGCTCGCACAGCCCAACATAGCAATCATTCAGCATGCTCACCGCGCGGTTCATCTCGCGAATAATCGGGCTACTCAAACGGCTCATAATCGGCTCAGCCGTAGCGAACTGCGGCACTGACAGCACCACAACGCGCATGCGCGCATTAATCGCTAACGCTTCATCAACAATCTGTGCTAACTGTGTTGCTACGCGCTCGAGTGCTGGTATGTCGCGCGCATGCTCCAAATCAATATCGTTCGTTCCCAAGCCAATAGTCATCACCGTTGCTTGTGGTAATGCTGCGCGCGCTGCTTGCCACGGTTGATATGTTCGATAATCCGTCGTGCTGGCACCGCAATACCCACAGTTGCGCACATCAACGCCCAACAGTTTGCCTACCTGCTGAGGCCACGGGTATGGAGCCATAAACCCCATACCAGTATCGCCTTGCGTAATACTGTCGCCTACACAAACCAGCAGCGGTTTGCGCCCGGGAGCCCCGCCAAATGGAGCATCAATCGAAGTGTTCATCATATGCTTCCCATCAACACATGCGGCTCGAACGGGGGTAGCCGGCCGAGCCGCATCGCATCAATCACTGAGTGGCCACTCACTTAGTAGTAACCGTGTACCCTTGCTCCTCACCGTATTTCACTAGTGCACTCTGCCAGTCAGCCAATCCTTGCGCTAGTGTTTTAGAACCAGGATCAGTAAACGCGGTAGAAATATTGTCTGGGTAAATCGAACCGCCATACACCTGATATGGCAGGAACTGGAATTCACTCGTCACATTCTTTGCCGATTGCGCCAGCACTTTGTTAATTTCCTGGCCGCCGAAGTACTCCTTCGGCTGGTTAAGATACTCATCGCTACTCAACGTGCGAGTCAAATCGGGAACAATGCCGTTGTCAGTCAGCGTTTTCTCACCTTCGCCATAACCCACATACTTAGCGAACTCATATGCGGCCGCAGCGTGCGCAGAACCCTTCACTACAGACAGAGCGCCACCACCATTCTCAGCGCTGGCAGTATCGCTATCGCTCCACACTGGCAGGGGAGCGGCGCGGAACTTGCCGGACGCCTCCGCTGAAGACGTTTGCAACGTAATCGGCATCCAACCGCCGATCGCCAGCGAAGCAATATGACCATTGCCAAGGCCGCGATACCAGTCGTCAGTCCAACCCTGCGTTTTAGTGTCGATAAGCTTTTCATCAATTAGCTTTTGCCACAGATCAACGTAGTGCTTCACGCCAGGGTCGCTCGTGAGATTGATCGTAATATCCTTGCCCTTCACGCTAAACGGATGGCCTCCAGCCTGCCAGATTAACGACAATGCCATTCCAGCGTCGGAACCAGACTCATTCGTAATGTAATAGTCAGGGCCAAGCGCATGAATCTTCTTCGCAGCCTCGTAATAGTCATCCCAAGTTTTTGGCGCTTCAGTCACACCAGCCTTGTCAAAAATCTCCTTGTTGTAGAACAAAGCCATTGGGCCGCCGCCAATCGGCACACCATAAATGCCATTGTTTACCGAAATGCCGCTTTGTGCGCCCTTCGTGTAATCCGCCAGCATTTTCTTACTAAAACCATATTGGGAGAGCTCTTCCAAACCGTCAGAAATAGCAAACTGAGGAACAGCATTAAAATCAAGCTGCACCAAATCAGGCGCACCCTTGCCTGCAGTAAGCGCATTGCTGAGCGCCGTGTATTCATCGTTACTAGAACCAGCGTTGACTACGTTCACTGTAATATTAGGATGCTTGCTTTCGAATCCTTGCACGGCTTTCTTCACCGTAGGCTCCCACGCCCACACGGTAACGGTTTGCTTCGCATCAGCACTCTCACCTGTGCTTGCACTCTGCCCGCACGCGCTCACACCCAACAGCAGTGCAGACGTTGCAACCAACGCAGTAGCTTTGGTAAAAACTCGCATAATTCCGCCTCTCCTTAGGTTTTCTCTGCGGCTCGCTCGACGATGACGCGATCCGTGTTTTCAGGTCTATAGGCAATGAATTATTGTTCGTTCAACTGCTTGATAACCCCTTGCCTATGTACGAAGCATAGGAGGATTGCATGGGATTCTCACGCGGTTTCAATGCGTATTCTTGGGGATGAGTTGTTAATTCTTGGCATCTTCACTGACGTCAGATATTGGCATAACCATGCTGCGATACGTTGACGGCGAAGCCCCCGTTTCACGGCGAAACATCGCACAAAACGTACTTGGCGCACTATATCCACACGCACGGCCAACCGCAGCAACAGGCATATCAGTAAGCGAGAGTAAATACTTCGCATGCTCCACTCTGGTACGCGTCACAAAATCGTACGGGCTATCACCAGTGAGCTCTTTAAACGTTTTCGCAAAATGAAAACGACTCATACACGCGATAACCGCCAGCGCATCAATCGAAAGATCACCAGCCAAATGCTCAGTGATATAGCTGACCACGCGGTCAATAGCAGTTTGCGCAAACGTGCGCGGCTCATCAGTACGTTCAGACGCTAACACCGTAAGAATGCCATCAATACTGTGATTGAGCTCCGGCGCACTGGCATGCACTCGGCCAGAAAGCACGTCAATAATTCTGCGCAGCATATCCACCGCTTCCTCGCCGGCGGATGGCGTAATCACATTGCCAGCATTCGCAACAATATAGCGGCAGTATGCGCTCGCCGAGGGGCCATTGAAATGCATGAAATAATCTTGGCAAGGTTCTGTAGTCCAAAAATCATGCGGAATACTGCAATCGAGCACAATAAACTGCCCTTGACTTGCGGTATGGGTAACGCCTGCAGTTTTTACATGAAGCGTGCCTTGCCTGATGTACGCGATCATGAAATTATCGATCGACCGGCGGCGCAGCGAATAGTTTGCATAATAAGTCAGCGCGCCCGCGGTAATCGGGTAGAGGAAAGTCTGTTTGATGATGGCAGCTGGTGAGGCTAACCAATAGTTGGATTGTGATGGGTCGATGCCCGCCGCCAGCATTTTCATGAGTGCTGCCTCCCCGCATTCGCATTTCGCAACTCTCGCTTCTCATCTTAGAAGGGTGATGGGTGATCGTGCTGTGATGCTGAGAGGCTGTGTGTTGCGTTGCTCAGGTCTGAAAAGGTTCCGTCTGCCGAGCCTCTGTTGGCAGACGGAACCGTGAGTGGACTGTCAGCTGGCGTTAAACAGTGGCGATAGTTCGTCTTCGTGTTCTTGTAGCACAGCGAGCACGTACTTGTCCCAATGCCGCGCATCTTGTGTGGCATTGCCGAACTCGTAATCCTCCTGACCGTAGTCAATCACGTCGAATCCGGGCACCGCTTTGCTCGCACCCTTGGCACGATAAGCCGCAGCTGCTGCCAACGTGAACGAAACAGACAGCCCAGATGTCGTCTTCGAAGATTTCTTGGTCTTCACCCAGCTGCTGATATCCGTGCCGGTTGCCTCGGTCGCATCGCCGTTTTCTGTCACAGTTTCGGCCTTCGCCTTGGTGATCTTCTTGGCGGACTTGTCATACTTGCCGACCATTTCGTCAACGGTTAGCGACAGCGATTCGCCCAGCGTTTCGGAGGGCACGTGACCGCCATCCCACTGCCATTCGATCGTCGCGTTCACACCGGCGTTTAGCCATGCAATCTCCATGTTCAGCGAACCGAACATCGACATATCGCCCTCGGATGCGCCCATCACTACGCGCGTCCACGTTGGATCATCCGTGCCGTCTGCACCGATGTAGTTGAGCGGATCGTACAGTTCGACGATGTTGTTGCCGTACTTGTCGCCCTGCTCGACGCTCGCGATATCGGACTTATATGCAGCGAGCATCGCGGAGAACGAATCGTAGTTTGCGGAATCCTGCGAGCCGCTCGACGACTGTGTGGTGCCAGCATCCGGCGTGCCGACGACCTCAGTCTGGGATGAGGAGCTGCTGCTCCCGCCGTTAGGGGCAGCGCCGGACGGTGTTTCTCCGCTGGGTGCTTCGCCACTGGGCGGCTCACCGCTCGGCGCATTGCCATCGCCGGGAGTGCCGCTACCACCCGCGCCGCCCGGCCTGCCCATGCCGTCGCTGCTAGATGAACTCTTCGCATAGCGGCCTTCCAAAAATGCGGTCGCCTTGTCTGCTGTACTCATCGCCGCCACTTCGGCGTCAGACAGCGCATTACCGTCCTTGTCGAACCACGTCCAGCCGCTCGCATAGCCGAGATTGTCAACATACCATTGCAGATTCTGCTCGAATTCGGCCAAATACAGGTCAAGATACGTGCCGTGATAGCCATTCGTGCTCTTGTACTTGCTGCCGGAATCATGCTCAATGGTGAGCTTAACCGTATCCTTCTTGTCGCCGTCACCGTTCAAGTCGAAGCCGACTGCCGATTCTTTAACCTTCAGATTCAGCCCGTTAATGTACTCCATGTATTCGGCCGCAAGATATTTGGCCATCTTCTTCTGAAAATCGGACGAATACTCGTGATCCGGGTCGAGATAATACTCGAATGCGAGCGCCATATCAGCCTGAGCGAGCGGAGTAATCGCACTGTACGCGATCGTGCCCCACGCGCCATCCGAAATCGCCTTCGTTGTGTTGTTGATCGTCACGCTCGACGTCCAGCCGCCGTCTGTGGTCTTGTACACGCCGACTGCGCCCGCCTCGGCTAGATAATCATAGTAGTCCTCGTTGTTGCCGGTCGCGGCAAACATTGCAGCGTGCGCGCCGCCACCCGAGCCGCCCGTGGTAACCAGTCGATCCACGTTGCCGGGCAGATTGCCGAGCATGATGTTGTACTTCACATAGCGCGCGGCCGCCTTCTGATCCACCAGGCACAGTGGCGCGTCGCCCGTGTACGTCGTGTTGCCGTCGGCATCAGTGACGGTGCTCTGTTTGCCGCGATTGCCGGACGCCATCGCGATGTAACCGTCGGCCGCGTACTGCGTGGAGGCGAGCTGATTGTTCTGCGAGCTGTAGCCGGCCGCGCCCGTGGTGAAGATGATCGGCGCGGTTGCAGCGGTGTACGTCTGCCCGTTTTCACTGGTGATCGTGGCCTTATAGTCGATCACGAGCGAGCCCTTGACCGCGGTACCGCTGGTCGCGGTTTGTGCAGTCGTATCCGCCGTACCGTCACCGTCCGTGTCAATGCCGGTCACATATGCGCCCGGAACGGCGACCGAAACGCCCTGTTGGTCGGGCAGTTCCGGATTCGTGACAGCCGAGACAATCGAAAGTACCCACGCATCAGCGTCGCTCTGGTAGGTCCACGCTTGGTCGGTATTGTTCTTGAGGTTCAGCGTACTTTCGATGGTGGTTTTGGTTGCTGTGTCCTTGACTGCAGCGGTGGTCGTCTTAGCGGTTGATGTGGATGATGAGGTTGTGCTGGTTGCTGTGTTACTGCTGGTTCCAGCGCATCCGGCGAGCGCGACGCACAGTGCGCTTGCTGCTGCCAGCGCCGCCGCTATCTTGCGGCGTGATGCATGTCTGGTCATGGTCTTCCTTCACGTTCAGGGACGCCGTTCGCGTCCATTGCCGTCAAGGTAGCCCGCGAACATTGAACGAAGATTGAACCAGCTGCGCTGAGCCGGATTGGGCGCGTGATGGCTCAGGCGGACGGCATCGAAACAGTGAACGTGACATGGTCGGCCTCGCTGCTGCAGGAAATAGTGCCGTGATGAGCAGCAACGATCGCATGCGCGATGGATAGGCCAAGTCCGTAATGAGTGCCAGCACCGGAGTGCGCAGCATCGACGCGGTAGAAGCGGTCGAACAAATGGGTGATCTGTTCCGGCGATAGTGAACCGGGGTTTGTGACGCTGAGGATTACGCGACCATGTTCCGCGTGCAGCGCGACGTGGATGACGTCGAGTACGCCGTCCGTAGCGGCGCTAGTTGTTGTGCTGTTTGCCGTGTTGTTCGTTGCAGTGTTCGTCGCATCTATATGTGCATGATCGACCGCATTGTCGAACAGAATTGATATCAGTTCGCCGAGTTGCGTTTCGTTACCTCGCACTAGCACTCGCTCCTCAACTCGCTCCTCAAAACGTAATCCATGCTCGAACGCGACCGGCTCGCACGCGAGCAAACAGCCGGATACCAGTCGGCTCAGATCGACGGACGGCATGACATCATCATGCGACGATCCGGCTTCGACGCTTGCTTCCGCATGAGCAAGCTCCAAAAGTTGCGCAACCAAACGGCTCATACGCTGATTTTCAAACTCAATATTGTCAAGCCACGGATTATCACCGATATCGCGTCGTAACAACTCCGCATTCACGCCGATCGTGGCGACCGGCGTTTTCAACTCATGACCGGCGTCGGCAACGAACCGTCGCTGCTCGGCGTGTGCACGTTCCAACGGCAACATGATCAGCCACGCAAGCCCCCAGGCCGCAATAGCGAGCAGCACGAACGCAATCGCCCCAAACATCGCCGTATAGCGCATCAGCGTGGCCATGTTCTCATCCATGACCGTGTTATCCATCATCACTATGAGCGTGCGCCCGTCATACTGCTCAATCCGGTACATCCATTGGTCCAGGGATCCGGTAGCGAGTACGTCCGGTTCGCTCAGATTGGCGTTCGCATGCGCCCATGTGATGTGATGTTGTGCTGCCATTGATTTGCCGGCTGTGGCAAGCGCTTGCTCGGTGATACCCGCGGATGAATTGCCCGCGTAGTCGCTGACCGTGCCCGTAGCATCGAACACGACTGCATAGAACGTCTGCGACGTGTACGTATCTGTTGCTGGCAATCCACTCGGAGTCTGCTGTGACGGTTGCGTGTTGGATTGCGTGTTGGATTGCGCAGAATCACCGTTGGCAGCTACGTCGGATTGCGGCTGACCGGCCGGCCACGAATCGTCAGAAGTTGGGGGAGTGTCGGTACCAGGCAAACCATGCTCCCAATACACTGCCGCGTACTGTTCAAGCATGCGCTCGTTACGCGAGGACACTTCGCGATAGCTGGTCGTGTAGATCAACGCGACCAGCCCTGCGACCAGTACGATGAGCACACCAAGAATCGCTGCGACGATACGCCGCCGCGAACGGCGAAAGAGTGGGTCGTGCGATGAGTGTGGCGGCAGTCGCCATGCGTGAGGAGAGTGATGCGAGCTGGTAGACATGATCAGCTGTCCTTTCCATCGCGCAACACATAACCAAGCCCCCGCACAGCCCTGATCTGAACCGTCGAACCAACGAATGCGAGCTTGCGACGTAGGAACGAACAATACACTTCGACGCTGTTGTAATCACTGCCATAGGCTTGTGGCCATGCGGCTGCGCGCAGCTGATCGCGCGAAAGTACCTGATCGGCATTGTCGAGTAGCGTCTCGAACAAGGCGGATTCGCGCTGACTGAGCGTTGTGGATTGACCGCTGGTCGTGCAGCGCAGTGTTAGCGACGATACATCCCACGACAGATCGGCGAATGTGCGGGTACGTGAGCACGCGGCATGATCGTCTAACGCCCCAACTCGGCGCAATTGTGCGCGTACGCGAGCCAGTAGTTCTGGCACGGCGAATGGTTTAGTTAGATAATCATCCGCACCTGAATCTAAGCCGGTTACCTTGTCGTCCACCGAGGTCTTCGCAGTTAGCATGATAATCGGCGTGGTCAATCCCAGATCGCGCGTCATCGTGGCCAGACTCGTGCCTGAACGTCCTGGAAGCATCACATCGAGAATCATCGCATCATATGTGCGCTCGCGGATGGCCTGCGCGCCGGACTCGCCATCGCCACACACGTCAACCGCATAGCCTTCCCGGCGCAACAGCTCAGCGACAGCCTGCGCCATGCGCGACTCGTCTTCAACTAGCAGCAGTCTGGCCATGCGGGTCTCCTTTCGGCGAATCTGGCGGCATGAATCAGCGGTAGCCCTCCCACAGCGGCAGTGGCAATAGCGCATCCTCGCATTCGGCCCACATGGCGTTCAGATCTTGGCCGGGGGAGCGCAGCCATCGCAATTGCAGGCCGTCCATCATCGAAAAGCCTGCTTGCAAAACATGTTGCACATTGACGCCATCTGGCACTTGCCAGTTGATATTCATTGCGTTCGACACAATGCTTTGCTCTCGGCGCGCGAAATACTCATGCGCAGGGTGGCCGGGGTCAAGAGCTTCGGCGCTCAAGGTTGAGAACATATGCACGAGTGCAGGCCGGTGGTTGTTGACAGCGACGGTTCGCCGCCACATGTTGGCGATCAGCGGCCGTTCCTCGGTGACCATGCTTTCGGTAATCGACTCGGTTTCGCGATCGTACCGTTCGGTGAGTACGAGGCTCAGCAGTCCTTCCTTGCTGCCGGCGTAATGCAGTACGCCAGCTTTGGTTAAGCCTACTGCGTCAGCGATGCGCTGCAGTGAGGTGCCGTAGTAGCCGAGGCGGCCGAAGTATTCGATCGTAGCGTCGAGGATTGCATTCAGTCGATCGCTATCGTTGGTGTGCGCTGCATCGCGCATGTCAGCGATTTGTGCGTCAGTGCTGCGTGTATCAGCGCCGCGTACATCAGTGTCGCGACGGTTATCGTTCGTAGTACTCATATCGCTAACCTTACGGTTGGTAGGTAAGCTTTACAAATACTTTCTGCGTGTCGAAGATGATTATTTGATAATCTACCTACCAACCGGTTGGTTTGAAGTGTGAGTTCCGATTCACAAAGGAGTGGGAGCTTACCACCCGTCACCGCATACCAATAAGACCACAACACACATCAACATCGCCGAGCTACAAGTGCAGCTCGCCAACACAACGCACATGAAGGAGACAGTATGAGCGAGAGCAGCTACCCATCCGTCAAGGACCTCACGCTTGAAGAAAAAGCATCACTGACCTCCGGCGGCGACGCCTGGCACCTGCAGGGCGTCGAGGCCAAGGGCATCCCCGGCTACATGATCACCGACGGCCCCCACGGCCTCAGGAAGTCCCTAGCCGCCAGCACCGGCGAAACCGATCTGGACGACTCTGTGCCAGCCACCTGCTTCCCGCCGGCCGCCGGCCTGTCCAGCTCGTGGAACCCTGAGCTCATCCACCAGGTGGGCGAGGCCATGGCAGAAGAATGCATTCAAGAGAAAGTCGCCGTCATTCTCGGCCCTGGCGTCAACATCAAGCGCAATCCGCTCGGCGGCCGCTGCTTCGAATACTGGTCCGAAGATCCGTACCTCGCCGGTCATGAGGCGGTCGGCATCGTCGCCGGCGTCCAGTCCAAGGGCGTAGGCACGTCGCTGAAGCACTTCGCCGCCAACAATCAGGAGACCGACCGCCTGCGCGTTGACGCGCGCATCTCGCAGCGCGCCCTGCGTGAAATCTACCTGCCGGCCTTCGAACACATCGTCAAGACCGCCCAGCCATGGACGATCATGTGCTCCTACAACCGCATCAACGGCGTGCACTCCGCCCAGAATCGTTGGCTGCTCACCGACGTGTTGCGCAACGAGTGGGGCTTTAAGGGCATCGTCATGTCCGACTGGGGTGCCGACCATGACCGCGTCGCCTCTCTCAACGCCGGCCTGAACCTCGAAATGCCGCCAACCTACACCGATGAACAGATCGTCTACGCTGCCCGTGACGGCCGTATCGCCCCCGCTCAGCTCGACGCGATGGCACAAGGCATGATCGACTTGGTGAACAAAACTCGCGCCGCGATGAGCATCGACGGTTACCGCTTCGACGTTGACGCGCACGACGAAGTCGCTCACCAGGCTGCCATCGAATCGATGGTGCTGCTCAAGAACGACGACGCAATCCTGCCGCTTGACGCTGCTGCCAGCAAGAAGGTCGCGATTATCGGCGAATTCGCTCGCACCCCGCGCTACCAGGGCGGCGGCTCCTCGCACATCACTCCCACGAAGATGACCAGCTTCCTCGACACGCTCACCGCTCGCGGTATTGACGCTGACTTCGCGCCCGGCTTCACGCTCGATCTTGAGCCGGCCGACCCGGCGCTCGAAGCGCAGGCTGTTGAAACCGCCAAGGGTGCCGACGTCGTGCTCATGTTCCTTGGTCTGCCGGAAGCTGCCGAATCCGAAGGCTTCGACCGCGACACCCTCGACATGCCCGCCAAGCAGATCGCCCTGCTTGAGCAGGTCGCCGCCGTCAACAAGAACGTTGTCGTTGTACTCTCCAACGGCTCCGTCGTCACCGTGAACCCGTGGGCGAAGTACGCCAAGGGCATCCTCGAATCCTGGCTGCTCGGTCAGGCCGGCGGCCCGGCGCTCGCTGACGTGATTTTCGGCGCGGTCAGCCCCTCCGGCAAGCTCGCGCAGTCCATTCCGTTGGACATCAATGACGACCCGAGCATGCTCAACTGGCCCGGCGAGGAAGGCCACGTTGACTACGGCGAAGGCGTGTTCGTCGGCTACCGCTACTACGACACCTACGGCAAGGCTGTTGATTACCCGTTCGGCTACGGCCTGAGCTATGCAACCTTCGAGATCTCCGAGGTTTCCGCCACCAAGACCGGTGCCAACACCGCCTGTGTGACCGCGACCGTCACCAACACCTCCGACGTGGACGCCGCTGAAACCGTGCAGGTGTACGTGGCTCCGGGCGCCTCCGACGTGGCTCGTCCGAAGCATGAGCTCAAGGGCTTCGAGAAGGTGTTCCTCAAGGCTGGCGAGTCCAAGACCGTGACCATCGATCTGGACGAGCGCGCGTTCGCCTACTGGTCTGAGAAGTTTGGTGACTGGCACGTTGAGGCGGGCGAATACGGCATCGAGGTCGGCACAGCGAGCCGCGATATCGCTGCGAGTGTGAACGTGACGCTCGATGGTGATAACAAGTCGCTGCCCCTCAACGAGTGGTCCACGTACGGTGAGTGGGAGTCCGACCCGGTGGGCGGCAAGGTTGTCGCAGCCGCCATCGCCGCTGCTGGCACCAACGGTCTGCCCACTCTGCCAGACAACGCCATGATGCGCATGTTCCTCCAGTCCATGCCCATCAACTCGCTGCCTACGCTGCTGGGCGAGGGCGGTAAGACCCTTGCCTCCTACCTGCTTGACGAGTACGCCAAGCTTACGAAGAACATTACTGAGTAACGCGCGATAAACATGCGAATGCCGGCGCTCCCATAAGGGCGCCGGCATTTAACATAAGGTACGCGTAAAGTTATGCGGCGAATGTGCGCTTCAACCAATCAACAGCCAGCTTTGGCCAGATCTGCACGCATGGCACAATCGTAGCGGCCGGGTTGTTACGCACGGCGGTCTCCTCGTTACCGAGTGCAGTACCGTGCCCGCCTTCGGGGAACAGGTGAGCTTCGATACTCGCTCCTGCGGCACGGCAGGCGGCGATCAGCATTAGCGTGTTCTCCACCGGCACATCCATGTCGGTCATCGTATGCCATACAAACACTGGTGGAGTCTTCGCATCAATATGCTGCTCAATTGAGAGCTTATCCAGCCACTCAGCATCATCCTTACGCGTCGCACCAAGCAGCGCGTCAAAGCTGCCGCGATGCGCAAACTCGCCAGCAGTGATCACCGGATAGGCGAGCATCAGTGCATTTGGGCGCACAGCATCCGGATCATAGCCAGCGGCCGCAAGATCATCATCGCCAACCGAAGTCGCCAAATTTGCAGCCAAATGGCCGCCTGCAGAAAAACCGATTGCAGCCACACGGTTCACATCCACATGCCATTCGTCGGCATGGTCACGAATCAACGTCATCGCCTGCGCGGCCTCAAGCAATGCCGTCGGGTACACGCTCGGCGCGCACGAATAGCGCAGTGCAAACGCCTGGTATCCGGCTGCAACAAACTTCATCGCCACCGGCTCAGCCTCACGATCCGACGTCATCTGATAGCCGCCGCCAGGAATCACCAGCACGGCTGGACGGTGACGATCTGGATCAATCTCCTCGCTGTTATCAAGCACATAGCCGACAAAACGCGCTTCGCTGCCGTCAACGCCGGTAATGGTCTGGTCAATGTATTGCATGAAATCCTCCTGTGATGTGGCCGTCATGCCAACATGACTGAGGGGCGGCTGCGATCGCAATGTGCATATTCACGCCGATCGTGTAACGCCCCTCAACTAGCCTACTGCGCGCTGCGAGAGCGCACAGTAGTTTCAGTAATCTTCAGTAATTTCAGTAATGGTTCAGTTGATAACCTAGCCGCCGTGTGTCAGAACGTGACCTCAACATCCACCGCGGTCACGCCGCTATCCGCAGCCGGCGCCGGCACCACGGAGCCATCGATCGCCTTGCCATCCACAACCAGTGAACGCGAGCCCGTGCGCTGCAGCTTGATCGTGTAAGTCACGCCACGGTAGACGCGCGTTACCGTCAGGTCAGTGTATTCAGCCGGCAGATGCGGTTCGATAACCAGACCATCCAACGTTGGGCGCACGCCGAGCAGATACTGCGAGACGTCCACGAACGTCCACGCGGCAGTACCAGTCAGCCAAGAGTTCTTGCCTTCGCCAGGCGTTGGCGCCTCTGGGCCGGCCACCATCTGGCAGTAAACATACGGCTCTACCTTGCGAATCTCCGACTTATCTTCCAACCATGCGGGGCAGTTACGGCGGTAGACCGCGAACGCCTCATCATCATTGCCAGCCACCGCGTTCGCAATCGAAATCCACGGATTGTTATGGCAGAAAATACCGCCATTTTCCTTATATCCGCGCGGATACGAGCTGATCTCACCCAACTCGATGCGATACGTCGAATACGCGGGTGCGAGAATCGCCGTACCCCACTCGCAGGTGAGACGATCATGCACAGACTTGAGCGCAGCCTGCGCCTTGCCGTCGTCAAGACCAATGCCAGCCATCACGCACATGCCCTGCGGTTCAATATAAATCTGCCCCTCAGTATCCGTATGCGAGCCAACCGGGCGCGAATACGCGTCATACGCGCGCACAAACCATTCGCCATCCCAGCCGGCAGTCTTCACCGCCTCGTTCATGGCGCCGATTGCTGCGCGAACATCAGCAATTTCAGCCGCCAGCGCATCAGCGCTCACATTGCACTCAGCCCCATAATGCTCGAGAATATCCGCATACTGGCCGCCATAGAGCACGAACATGCCGCCAATAAACACGGACTCTGCCACACCGGTGTCATTATTTTCCACCGTTTGGAAGCTCTCGCCCGGAGTGGAGGAGAAGCAGTTGAGGTTCAAGCAGTCATTCCAATCGGCGCGGCCAATCAGCGGCAGCTTATGCGGGCCCAAATGCGTCATCGTAAAGTGCGCAGAGCGGCGCAAATGCTCAAGCAGCGGAACCTCAGAGCCTTCAACATTGTTGAACGGCACTGGCTCGTTCAAAATGCTCACATCGCCAGTCTCGGCCAAATACGCGTACACGCCGGCGATCAACCACAGCGGATCATCATTGAATCCACCGCCAATATCCGCGTTACCCTTCTTGGTGAGCGGCTGATACTGGTGCCATGCGGAACCATCTTCCATCTGCGTGGAAGCAATGTCGATAATGCGCTCGCGGGCGCGCTCGGGCACCAAGTGCACGAAGCCCAGCAGATCCTGGTTCGAATCGCGGAAGCCCATGCCGCGGCCGGTTCCGGACTCGTAATAGGACGCAGAACGCGACATGTTAAACGTGACCATGCACTGGTACTGATGCCAAATATTGACCATGCGGTCGAGGCGCTCGTCGCCTGATTCGACGCTGTACGTGCTCAGCAGGCCGTTCCAGTATGCCTTCAGCGCTGTGAGTGCTGCGTCAACTTCAGCTACAGAGTTGAAACGCGAGAACAGCTGGTGCGCTGGTTTCTTGTTAATAATGCCGACCTTCGCAGGATTGTTCGGATCCTCCCATTTCTGGTCGTTCGGCACTTCGATGTAGCCGAGCATGAAGATCGCCGTGCGCGTCTCGCCCGGCTGAAGCGTCATGCGTACACGGTTTGCGGCGATCGGGTACCAGCCGTGGGCCACGGAATCGTGGGCGCGCCCTTCGGCGATGACCTGCGGCGTATCCCAACCGTTGAACTGGCCCAAGAATTCGTCGCGGCTAGTGTCGAAGCCAATGGCGGGCGTGTTGACAGCCCAGAACGCGTAATGGTTACGGCGTTCTTTGAATTCGGTTTTGTGGTAGACGATCGTAGCGTCTTCGAGACGTTCGATTTCGACTTCGCCGGTGGAGAGGTTGCGCTGGAAGTTCGTAGAATCGTCGACTGCGTTCCACAAGCACCATTCCACACAGCCGGTTACGTCTACGGTGACGGGGTGGTCGTTCGTATTGGTTACGTCAAGACGGTTGATTTCTGCGGCGGTGTGCAGCGGCACGAACGCGGTGAGCGCGGTGCGGACGCCGGATTTGGCGGCTTCAAATACGCTGTAGCCGATGCCGTGACGGCAGCGATACTCATCGAGGGGTGTTTTTGTAGGCAGGAACGTGGGGGAGAAGGTTTCGACTGGTTTGGCGTCTTCGCTATTGCCGCTCATGATGCTCACATAGTAGTTGCGTGCGCCGTTGTCGGTGGGGACGCCGTTGTAGCGGTAGCGGGTGATGCGGCGCAGTTTGGCATCCTTATAGAAGGAGTAGCCGCCGCCAGTGTTGGAGATGAGGGAGAAGAAATCCTCGTTGCCAAGATAGTTGATCCACGGTAGTGGGGTTGCAGGCGTTTCGATTACGTATTCGCGGGCCTCATCGTCGAAATGGCCGTATCGCATGGTAGTTCCTTCCTTGCTCTTCCTTGGGCTGGGTGTCCGCACGGAGCTGGTGATCTTGAACTGCGTTGTGTGATGTCACAGCGGCTCGTGCTGATGGGAACAGCATATACCATTTTTGGAACCGTTTCCATTTGCGCGTTTCGTCATGTAGAATGGGTGGAACGCACATACCATAATGTGTAGTTCCCGAGGCTCACGCACTACGATGAAGCAGTGCGATAGATACCTTCGGCGAGTGGAAGTAGGTGGTGACAATGGTGCTGCGGGGCGATAAAAGCGGAAAAGATGAGAAAACGATCACGATCCGCGATGTAGCCAAACGTGCTGGAGTTGCGGTATCCACTGCGTCACGCGCACTGGGTGGGGGGTCTGCTTCCGAGGCAACGCGCGAAAAAGTGCGCCGAGCCGCTGAAGAATTGCAATTTGTGCCTAATCTTTCTGCGCGCAGGCTTACCGGTGGCCGCAGCAATGTAGTGGCATTAGTCGCCGAGGAGCCTACGGATTTCCTGTTTCGCGACGATTTTATTGTTGGCATTCTCGGCCAGTTAAGTGCCTCGTTGACGCGCAGGAATTTGCTGCCATTCTTGTCGCTGGTGGCGCCTGGTGATGTGGCTGGATTTGAGGAGCTCATGGGCAAATCCGGCGCTGAAGGCGTGGTGGCAGTGAGCTTCCACGAGGGCGAACAGTTTGCCGGATCTTTGCGAGCAATGGATAAGCCGATTGTGTTTATTGGAGCGCCGCCGAAAGGCTATAAAGCGCCTTTTGTGGATGTTGATAATTATGACGGCGGCTATCAGGCTGGGCGGCATTTGGTTGAACGCGGATGCCGCAATATTGCACTGATTGAGGGGCCTAAAGATATGCCTACTCCGCGCGAGCGTACGGGCGGATTTTTGGCTGCACTGAAAGAGAATAATCTCGAGCCGGTAATGGTGTGCTCTGGCAGTTATGAGATTGAAAATGGGCAGCGGTCGATGGAACGCATTCTGAGCGCTTGCCCACAAGTCGACGGCGTTTTTGCGCATTCCGACAAAATTGCGGCCGGCGTGCTGCAAGTGTTGGATAAAGCAGGCAAACACATTCCTAATGATGTAGCGGTTATTGGTTTTGATGACTTGCAAGCGGCGCGTTTATTGAACCCGCCGTTAACTACAGTTGCGCAACCCTTGAATGTTGTGGCTGAAGCTGCCACTGACATGCTGGTGTATCGACTTGAGCATGGCTCGTGGAAAGTCTCGTCGCAGCGGTTCCCGGTGCGTTTGATTGTGCGCGAATCCGCATGATAATGCGGTTTTGTGGGTGTATTTGCGTGCGTTGGATGGAATAAGCCGAGCGCACGGGGTGTATCGCTGGGTATATCGCGTGCACTTAAGAGTACTGAGCGTGCCAATTCGCATGTAATGCAGGGCACTGTATCGATAAATACAGCTGAAAAGCTGAGAAATGTCCGATAATGTGGAATCGCTTCCCTTGAATCGGTTGAAATTGACAATGACGCTTTCTATTTGGCATGGGAGCGTTAACATGTCTATTTGCCATGTTTTGCAATGCTTTTCAGGTATTTTGTTGTGCTGCTTTGCAACACGCCGTGGGTGTTGCATTCGCCTCAAATGGTGTATCTTATGAATACGCAATGGAAACGGTTCCAAAGCGCGGGGTGATTCCCCGGTTCGAAAAGGGCCTACACAGTGATGTGTGGGGAAGGATAAATCGCACACAGTAGTGCGATGAAGGAAATGAGGATGAGATGAACAAGTTCAAGCCGGCATTGGCTTCCGTTGCCGTATTGGCGATGATTGCCAGCCTCGGTGCGTGTGGCGAATCCAATTCTGGTGGCTCCTCCAGCGCTGATGGAAAGATCACCATCAAGGTCCAGACCTTCAACAACCCTGGTTTTGGCAAGCCTACTGCCGAGCGTGCTGGTGCTGATCTGTGGAACAAGTACATGAAGGAGCACCCGAACGTTAAGATTGAAGAGACTGTTGCTGCTTCCTCTGATGATGCTCGTGCCGCCTTCAACACCGCTATTTCCACCGGTTCCAATGCTTATGACGTTTACCTCGCTGAAGTTGACTGGATGCCGTCCTTGATGGCAATGCCGGACCAGTTCGTTGACCTCTCCTCCTACACCAAGGACAACGATTGGGTTGATTGGAAGAAGGAAAGCGCCACTGTTAACGGCAAGCTGATCGGTGCTGGCACCGATATCGGCCCTGAGGCAATCTGCTACCGTGCAGACCTGCTCGAGAAGGCGGGCTTCCCCTCCGATCGTGAATCTGTAGCCAAGTGGCTCGGCGGCGAGAACGCCACCTGGGACTCCTACTTCGCAGCAGGCAAGGAATACACCGAAAAGACCGGTCTGCCGTGGTACGACTCGATGGCCAGCAACTGGCAGTCGATGATCAACCAGGTTGAAGAATCCTACGTCACTAAGGATGGCAAGATCATCGCCACCTCCAATGACAAGATCAAGGAAATGTACGACGAGCTGACTTCCACCAAGGATCTGTCTGCTCACCTCACCCAGTGGAGCGACGACTGGAACGCAGCATTCAAGGCTGATGATGGCTTCGCTACCATCCAGTGCCCGACCTGGCTGCTCACCAACATTAAGGGCAACACTGGCGAAGACTTCAAGGGCTGGGATATCGCCGACGTCTTCCCTGGCGGTGGCGGCAACTGGGGTGGCTCCTACCTGGTCGTCCCTGAGTCCTCTCCGGTCAAGGATGAAGCTGCTAAGCTCGTCGCTTGGCTGACTGCCAAGGATCAGCAGGTCGCTCTGTTCACCAGCGCTAACAACTACCCGAGCTCTGTTTCCGCTCAGGAAAGCTCCGATGTATCCAGCAAGACTGATCCTTACCTCAACGACGCTCCGGTCGGCCAGATCTTCGCCAACCGCGCCAAGGCTTACGACATCGTTCCGTACAAGGGCAGCCAGTACTTCGACATCCAGACCAAGATGGTCGACGCCCTCAACCGAGTTGATGCTACGCAGGAGCAGACTCCGGATGCTTCCTACAAGCAGTGGGTTAACGACGTCAAGGCTCTGAGCTAACCGACTACATCGGTGGTTATCCATCCATAATCATGCGGCTCCGTCGCCACCATATTCGGCGGCGACGGAGCCTTTTGCTAGGGAGTAATGATCATTGCTGCGCGCTGAAGCGCGGCAGATCTCATCGCTAGCGAAGAAAAAAGGAGTGAGAGGTTATGTCAACGGCAAAGCGCAAGGCCGGCAACGAAGCTGGCGCGTCCCCGTCATTTAAAGCCCGTCTGGGCATTTTCGAATGGAAAGCATCCCCGTATCTCTACGTGGCACCATTCTTTATTCTTTTCGCGATCGTAGGCCTGTTCCCGCTGTTCTACACCGCGTACATTGCTACCAGGCAATACAACACGTTGACTGGCGACGGTGGTGTCGCAGTGTGTGGCGCAACCTGCGGTAGCGATACACCAAGCATCTGGGCCAATTTCGCCTGGGTTATCCACCAGGAATCGTTCTGGGATGCTCTGCGTAACTCGTTCTCGATCTTCCTGCTGAGCTCGGTGCCGCAGATCATCATCGCACTGTTCCTCGCATGGATCCTCAACGCAAACCTCAAGGCCAAGACCTTCTGGCGCATGGGCGTGCTGCTGCCGTACATTGTGGCTCCTTCGGCAGCAGGTATCATCTTCTCCCAGATCTTCTCCGACAAGATGGGCGTGATCAACGTAGTGCTCACCAACCTGGGTATGAGCCCGATCCTGTGGCACGCGAATACGTTCTGGTCGCATGTGGCCATCGCTACGATCGTCAACTTCCGTTGGACTGGTTACAACACGCTGATCTTCCTCGCCGCGCTGCAAGCAATTCCGAACGATGTGCTCGAAGCTGCGGTTGTTGACGGCGCTGGCGCATGGCGCACGTTCCGCTCGGTTGTACTGCCGATGCTGCGCCCGACGTTGATCTTCGTGATTATCACCTCCACCATTGGTGGTCTGCAGATCTTCGATGAGCCGCAGATGTTCCACAACGGTACTTCCGGCTATGGTGGCCCGAACCGCCAGTACCTGACCTTGTCGCTGTACCTGTGGGATATGGGCTTCAACAAGGTGACTATTGGCCAGCCGAACCTCGGCCGTGCAGCTGCAGTGGCTTGGCTGCTGTTCCTTATCATCGTGTTCCTCGCCGTGCTGAACTTCCTGATCACTCAGCGACTGGCTTCCGGTGGTGCTCCAAAGGCAAGCAAGGAGCAGCTGGCTGGTATTAAGGCTCAGCAGGAAGCTGAATATGAGATTGCTCGCCGCTCTGGCGTTGAAGCTCGCCGCGCTGCCGGCATCGTGGACGGAAAGGAGAACTGATCATCATGGTTGACATCACCAACGAAAGCAACAAGACCGATCTGGGCACCCCCGCCCTCGAGCAAATGTACGGCAAGGGTGTGGCCAATGCCGCTGCCAAGCAGCGCCGCAAGAAGCTGGGCATGACCAGTGAGGGCCGCCGCGCCGGATGGGGCACGTACCTGATCCTCACGGTCACCATCCTCATCTTCCTCATCCCGCTGTATGTAGCCGTTTCTATTGCTTCGCAAGCCAGTTCCAGCACGCAGTATGGCGTGCAGGCAATGATTCTTGGCCCTGGTTTGTTTAAGAACATTGCTCGCGCGTTCAACGCGATCAAGTTCTGGCAGGCACTTGGTGGCACGTTGTTTGTGGCAACGATCGTATCCGTCTCCACCGTGTTCTTCAGCACGCTGGCCGGCTACTCATTTGCTAAGCTGCGCTTCCGCGGGCGTGGCATCCTGTTCACCATCGTTATCGGTACGATGACCATTCCGCAGCAGCTGAGCGTTGTCCCGCTGTACATTATGGCGAACAAGGCTGGCCTGTTTGGTTCCCTGTGGGCTGTGATCATTCCGAGCTTGGTGAGCGCATTCGGCGTGTTCTGGATGACGCAATACTTGCAGGATGCGTTGCCTTACGAGCTGATTGAAGCGGCGCGCGTGGATGGTTGCTCGATGTTCCGCACCTTCCTGTCAGTGGCTGTTCCTGCAGCTCGCCCGGCAGCTGCGATGCTGTTCCTGTTCACGTTCATTGCGCAGTGGACCAACTACTTCTGGCCTATGCTGATCCTCGGCCCGAACAAGAACAGCCTCCTCACCGTTGCTGCCGCTACGTTGAAGGGCGCGTACTTCACTGATTACACGATGGTGATGGCTGGTGTTGTGCTCACCACCTTCCCGCTGCTGCTGCTCTTCTTTGTTGCAGGCAGGCAGCTGGTCTCCGGCATTATGGCCGGCGCCGTCAAGGGCTGATCGGTTTTCCTCTCCTTCTTTCCGATCAGGCCTGTGACGGCCGCAGGGCGCTTCGCTTCATGCGGAGCGCCCTTTTTCGCGTTCATATGAAGTTCACTGAAGACTGCCGGCGATGCTGGGCCGCGCAATTAGACTGAAAGTAGATACTGGGGGAGGGCTCTATGGACGACGGTGCAGCGCAGCAAAAGTCGAGCATGAATAACGGGGACGATTCGGGTACTTCGTCTACTGAACCGGCTACAGGAGTACCTGCCGAGCCGATGCCGTCTGATAGACCACAGGTTCCTGTTGCTTCCCCTACGCGCAGCGAGGATTGGTTGCACCGTTCGACGGACAGTGTCGAGCAATCATGGGAGCCAGGCTCCAGCCCAAACGTTTCTGCGCCTTCCGCGGGCGGAGGGCAGGAAGTATCCGTGGTCACGCGGTTCTTCGCTATGCGCGTCCCCGTCGTTGCGCTGATCATCACCATAGCGGTCGCGCTTATATTGTGTGTAGGTGTCGGATCTATCAGCTATTCGTGGTTTGGCGGTAGGGCTGATACACTGTCCCGCCAATTGCAGGACACGAAATCGCAGCTTGCCGCAGCCAAACAGGAAAACGAGAAGGCTGGCGATAAAACCGGTTCTCTCGCCTCTCAAAACGACAAGCTCACGAAGGCAAACAAGGATCTTTCGGCCAAGAACGATGAACTTACCAAGGAGAACGAGCAGTTGAAGTCTGCTAGCTCGGCGGCGTCTGCGTCTGGGCAGTCATCGGACATGATCCAGATCGTCTCGTTCTCAGAGCAGCGTCAGAGCGCAGATTCGCACGAGTTGCATATCACTGTGCGTAACAATACGCAGGTCACGTTCGATCAGGCGTCAGTCACTTATGTGCTTCGCGACGCTTCGGGTAATCAGGTGGGCGGTAATCATTATTCGGTGGAGACGGGCATACTTGCTCCAGGTGGCACAATGGACACTTACGAGATGTATGTCTCCGACGTTCCTGCGGGACTGACGGCGGTACCGACACAGTGGTCGGCGTCGAACACGCAGAATAAGACTTACATCAACGGGCAGTATGGATCTGGTGTCATGACCTACACGTTGCAAAAGTAGCTGATCGTTGCGGCGCGCTATGGCGTGCGCGATTTCCATGATTTCTTCGACACGCTGAATGTTGCATATGCAACTGTTGTATGTGGGTTATATTACGATGTCATGTTGCATATACAACAAATGTGTGATGGGGAACAATCATGGACAAACATGTCCTCAGTATTGAAATGAGGGCGCTGAGCAAAGCCGTTGACCGGTATCTGGGCGAAAGCATGCCAGAATCAGCCCGTGTGGCAACCGGTGGCAATGCGCATATCATCCTGTTTCTCGCTCGTAATCGCGATCGGCCGATCTACCAGCATGATATCGAGCGCAAATTCTGCATCACCCGTTCTACCGCTTCGCGAGTACTCGCGTTGATGGAGAAAAAAGGGCTGATTGTGCGCGAATCAGTCGCTCACGATGCGCGCTGCAAACGCATTGTGCTCACCGAAAAGGCTGACGCGATTGTCGCTGATTTGAAGGCCAATGGCGAGCGAATGGAAGAACTGCTGGTCGAAGGATTGACGCCATTAGAACGCGAGACGCTGCTCGCGTGCATCCACCGGATGAGGGAGAACATCGGTGCGGCGCAACGCGAATTCGAACAGCGCGCGGGTACGCAACCGCGCACACCAGCTACTTCGGTGCAGGAGCAGGAGATGACACACAACGATCAGACGAAGGAGGAGAGTAAATGAGCGATAATCCAACCGCCACAGAGGCGGCTATCGAACAGTCGCGTAAAGCCGTTGAACCAGACAAGCCAAAGCACATCATTCGTACGCTTGCCGGGTCGATGCGCGAATACAAGAAGGAAAGTCTGCTGACGCCACTGTTCGTCATCATCGAAAGCATCCTAGAAATCGTAATTCCTACGGTTATGGCTTCGCTGATCGATCAGGGCATTACCGGCGGCAGTATGCCCGCTATCGTCAAGTTCGGCTTGATCTTGTTGCTGTGCTCGTTCGTGTCATTGTCGTGCGGCTTCCTTGCTGGTAAGTATGCGGCTATTGCGGCCGCGGGCTTCGCGAAGAACTTGCGCCGTGACCAGTTCGAGAAGGTGCAGGCGTTCAGCTTTACCAATATTGACCGGTTCTCCACTGGTTCGATTATCACGCGTCTGACTACGGATGTGACGAACCTGCAGATGGCCTACGGCATGATGATTCGCATGGGCGTACGCGCACCAATTATGGTTGTGGTGGCGTGGATTTTCTCATTCCGCATTTCGCCGTCGATTTCAATGGTGTTCCTCGCGTGCATCCCGATTCTTGCTATCGGCCTATGCGGCCTCGCAGTACTCGTACACCCAGTGTTCGAGCGCGTGTTCCACACGTACGATGCGCTCAACAATGTGGTCGATGAGAACCTGCAAGGCATTCGTGTAGTGAAGTCGTACAACCGCGAATCCTACGAGATTTCCAAGTTTGATCGTATCTCGCAGCGCATTTTCAAGGACTTCACTAAGGCTGAACGCATTATGAGCTTCAACAGCCCGATCATGATGTTCTGCATTTACGCTTCGATGATTCTCATCTCGTGGATGGGTGCCCAGCAGATTGTTGCTTCCGGCAACAATGCTGCAATGGGCTTGACGACTGGCGATTTGACGGCGTTGGTGACCTATGCGATGCAGATTCTCATGGCCATGATGATGCTGTCGATGATTTTCGTGATGATCATCATTTCGCAGGCTTCCGCTGAACGAATCTGCCAGGTGTTGCAGGAACAGAGCACTGTTACTGACCCGGATAAGCCGGTCATGGAAGTGCCGGACGGTTCGATTTCGTTCGATCACGTCACATTCCGTTACTCTGACAGTTCTGAAAAGCCAGTGTTGGATGATATCAATCTTGGTATCTGGTCTGGTATGACCGTCGGCATTGTCGGCGGCACCGGTTCCGCCAAGTCGTCGCTGGTACAGCTCATTCCGCGTCTGTATGACGTCAGCTCCGGTTCCCTCAAGGTCGGTGGCATCGACGTGCGTGATTACGATCTCGAAGTTCTGCGCGACCAGGTCGCAATGGTATTGCAAAAGAACGTGCTGTTCTCCGGCACGATCGCCGAGAACCTGCGTTGGGGTAATCCGAACGCCACCGACGAGGAGATTCGCCACGCTTGCCAGCTCGCACAAGCCGACGGCTTTATTCAGGAATTCCCTGACAAGTACGATACGTACATCGAGCAGGGCGGTACCAACGTTTCTGGTGGTCAACGTCAGCGCTTGTGCATTGCACGCGCACTGTTGAAGAAACCGAAGATCCTGATTTTGGACGATTCAACCTCGGCAGTTGACACCAAGACTGATAAGCTGATTCGCGCCGCATTCCACAATGAGATTCCGGATACCACCAAGATCATCATTGCTCAGCGCGTCGCCTCCGTGCAGGAATCTGACATGATTCTCGTCATGGATAACGGTCGCATTATGGCCAAGGGTACGCATGATGAGCTGCTCAAAACCTGCGATGAGTATCGGTCGATTTACGAATCCCAAACGAAGAACACTGCTGAAGGCCAAGCGGCACTCGATACTGCAGTAGCACAAGAAGCCGCCGCAGTGCGCGCTGCTGTGCAGGAGCCAGCACAAGAGACTATGCAGGAAGGAGAAGCACGATGAGCGATACGAAGCAGAACTTCAAGAACCGCAAGCCGGGCATGGGCAAACCTGCTCCTGGTACTACTAAGCGCATCTTCGGCTACATCATGCAATACCGGTGGCGCGTTATCGCCATCGTTGTATGTATTCTCATCGGTGCGGCCGCCCAAGCCGGCTCGGCACTGTTCCTCCAGTCGCTGATCGACACATACATTCTGCCGATGGTTGGCGCCACGAACCCTGACTGGGGGCCGCTGCTGCGCGCCATCACGCTCATGGGATGCCTGTACGTCGCCGGTATTGCAGCCAGCTGGCTGTGGCAGTGGCTCATCGTCACTGTCGAACAGGGCACGCTCAAAAAGATCCGCGACGACATGTTTGCGCACCAGCAGTACCTGCCGATTCGCTACTTCGACACCAATGAGCACGGCGACATCATGAGTCGCTACACGAACGACACTGATACGCTGCGTCAGGCTATTAGCCAGTCGTTCCCGCAGATGTTCGCTTCGATGATCTCTGCGATCGCCGCCATTATCTCCATGCTGTGGCTGTCGATTCCGATCACCGTGTTCGTGCTGTTGTTCACCGTGATGCTGTTCTATATCGTGCGCGCAATCGTCGGACGAGCCGGTCGCTACTTCGTTAAGCAACAGCAGTGGCTTGGTGACGTCAACGCGTTCGTTGAAGAATCCGTCAACGGCCAGAAGGTCATCAAGGTGTTCAACCATGAGGACGCTACGCAAAAGACCTTCGATGAGAAGAACCAGGAACTGTTCGAGGCGGCCGCAGAGGCGAACACGTGGGGTAACGTCACCATGCCGGTTGTTGGCAATATGGGTTACGTGCTTTACATCCTGCTCGCTATCGTCGGCGGTGCGATGGCACTCGCTGGCGTTGGCAACGTAGGCCTCAACGGCTTTGGTACGTTGACGCTTGGCACACTAATCTCGCTGCTTACCTTGTCTCGCTCGTTCATTAATCCGCTCGGCCAGGTCTCCATGCAGCTCAACATGGTGATGATGGCGCTCGCCGGTGCTTCGCGTATCTTCGCGCTGATGGATGAGCCGGTCGAAACGGACAACGGTACCGTGACGCTCGTCAACGTGGAACTCGCTTCCGACGGCCGCACAATGACGGAAGTTGACCATGAGACAGGCCACTGGGCGTGGAAGCGCGAAGCTGGCGACGACGGTACGCGTTCGCTCAAAGCCGCGGAGAAACTGCACGGCAAGGCGCGCGAAGTGGCACTCAAGGCCAAGGAGCAGGCTATTACCTCGCCAGATGGCCGCTTGACGCTCCTGCAGGGTGATGTGCGCTTCACCAACGTGACCTTCGGCTACAACCCCGACAAGCCGGTGCTGCACGACATCACTTGGTTTGCTAAGCCCGGCCAGAAGATGGCACTCGTGGGTGCTACCGGTGCTGGTAAGACTACGGTTACCAACCTGATCAACCGGTTCTATGACATTCAGGAAGGCCAGATCCTCTACGACGGCATTGACGTGAAGAACATTCGCAAGCCTGATCTGCGCCGCTCGCTCGGCATCGTGCTGCAGGATGTCAACCTGTTCACCGGTACTGTGATGGACAACATCCGCTACGGTCGACTCGATGCCACCGACGAGGAGTGCATCGAAGCGGCGAAGCTCGTGAACGCTGATGGCTTCATTCGCATGCTGCCCAAGGGTTACCAGACTGTGCTCGAAGGCGACGGCTCCGGCTTGTCGCAGGGCCAGCGCCAGTTGATCTCCATCGCGCGTGCTGCAGTGGCTGACTCGCCGGCATTGATTTTGGACGAGGCTACCTCGTCGATCGACACCCGTACCGAGGAGGTTGTGCAAGCTGGTATGGACGCGTTGATGAAGGGTCGTACCGTGTTCGTGATCGCACACCGCCTGTCCACTGTGCGCAACTCCGACGTGATCATGGTGCTCGACCACGGCAACATCATCGAACGCGGTTCGCACGACGAGCTGATCGCACAGAAGGGCGAGTATTACCAGTTGTATACCGGAGCTGTGGAACTCGAGTAGTCGACAGAGGGGGGAGTGCTCCGCAAAATATTGCGGAGCACTCCCCCCTCATATCATCTGGCTGATATCAGCGATCGAAGTGGTAGCCGTCACCAAAGAACATGCGCCAAGCGACAATGATGTCGTCGTAATTCTCGGTCAGGAAGAACTGCAAACGTCTGATTGTTTTTGCCGGAAGCTTTCCGTTATTATGCGCCAGAACCACCGTGCCGTCCGAATGTAATACGAATCGGGCGAGATCATGGCGGGAACCGTAGGCGACGTGAACGTGAACGCCGTGATCGCGATCCAGCGCTGTGAAATAGATGGAGTATCCGGCGAAGTTGAAGACTTCAGGCATCGGCGTATTCCCGGTCAATGGCGCGTAGACCATCGACTGTGGGCTTTACGCGGTCGAACCAGTGATGAAGGAATGATTCGCCTTCTTTGCCGAAGGAAGAGGAGAGAATCCTGCCGTTATTGTCAAACGTGGCCTGATGCGGGAAACCGAGTTCCGTAACCGTGATGGTGTTGTCATCCCACTGGGTTTTGATGCCCATCATCGTGAATGTGTTCTCTTCGCTCATAATCCCTCCCTTCCTTTATTTCTCTTTAACGATACTTGAATCAGCGAACGGGCGCGCCGAGCCATGACGGTGCTAGAGCAGATGACTGACCGTGCGGATCAGGGCCTGCTTTGCCTTGCCATACGGCGGGTAGACGAGCTCGAGCGTGTCCGGGAAAGTCGGCTTGCTCACCATGGTTTTGATATGACTGAATTCCAAGAATCCTGCCTTGCCATGGTATGAGCCAAGCCCTGAGGCGCCGGCGCCGCCGAATGGCAGCCGGCTGGAAATCAGATGACCAAGCGGCAGGTTGAACCCGAGCGCACCACAACTGACTTCCCGTTCGAACAGGCGCCGCGTTGACGAGCGCCGCGTGAACACATATGCGGCCAATGGGCGTGGCCGACGATTAATGAACTCAACGGCCGCATCCGCATCAGCGATCGTAAGAATCGGCAGTACGGGCCCGAAAATCTCCTCCTGCATAACCGGAGCCTTCGCGGATACATCGACTAGAACCGTGGGCGCAATATAGCGCTCGCTGCGATCAGTTTCGCCGCCGCACACCGCGCGTCCGCTGCCGGGAACATCCGGGGAGGGCAGAAGCGCTGCAATCCGGTCGAAATGCCGTTCGCTCACGATACGGCCGAAACTGGCCGATTGCCGCGGATCCGCGCCGAAGAAGCGCGTAACCGCCTCACTGATTTTCTCCGCTAGTTTCTGTGCAACATCCGCGGTGGCCAGCACATAATCGGGAGCCACGCAAGTCTGACCCGCGTTAATGAATCGTCCCCACGCAATACGACGAGCTGCCACATTAAGATCTGCCGTACCATCCACGAACACCGGCGACTTGCCGCCAAGCTCCAACGTAACCGGCGTCAAGTGTTTCGCCGCGGCCTGCATCACAATTGAACCGACGCGCCCGCCACCCGTATAAAAGACGTGATTGAACGGCTGCTCCAATAGTTCCGTAGTCTCTTTGGGGCCGCCCTGAACCACCGCAAAGGCTCGTTCATCAAGATATTCGGGGATAAGCTTGGCCAAAACCGCGCTGGTATGTGGTGACAGTTCCGACGGTTTAAGGCACACGCAGTTGCCGGCGGCGATCGCATCGACCATTGGCTCGAGGCTGAGCAATACTGGGTAGTTCCACGGCGAGATAACCAGCACCACACCTTTCGGTTCCGCAACCGTCCAGCCGAGCGCCGGCTGCAGTAGATAATGTAACGGTTTTGGTTGGCGCGCCGCCCACATGCCAATGCGTGCGCGAACAAATCGGATCTCGTCAAGCACCAACCCAATTTCCATCAGCATCGTTTCAGCTGCCGGTTTGCCTAAATCAGCGCGTACTGCTCGAGCAATATCGCCTGAATGTTCGCGCAGCATGCGTTCCATTGCGGTCAGTTGTTCGCGCCGCCAGCGAATCGGTCGTGAAACATCCGCGTGAAACATGTGATGAAGACGGTCAAACGTTGCTTTCCCATTCGTCTGCGTTGTTTTCGACGTGTCCTCGCTTATCGAAGTCATTTGATGATGCTCCTTCGTGCTCCTGCGTGGTTTCGTATTATGCGCGCTTGGAGCCTGCGCGCCCCACAAAATGATCCATGCAATCGTTGATACCGAAGAAGCTGTAAATCGGATCGGCAATCTTCGGCGGCAATGCGGCCACAATCGTGGAAACAGCAGCGAACGGCGGCATAATCAAACGCTCGCGGCCCGTGGCAATCGACCGAACGATCGAATCCGCCACCCTCTCCTGGCTCAAAATCGGCAGCAGGAGCGGGAACTTGGTCGTCACCCCCTCGAACATACCGGTATTGATGTAGTACGGGCACACCAGCAGCGTGTGAATATGCGAGCCGGCTTTCTTCAATTCACTGCGCAACGCGTTCGTAAAACCAACCGCAGCGAACTTGCTGGCCGCGTAATCGGTCTGCCGTGCGGTGGCCACCAGTCCAGCCGCAGAAGCAACAGTGACGGTCGCGGCGCGCGCCTGCCGTCTGAGATACGGCAGAAACGCCTTGTTTGTCCAATACAAGCTCAGTGCGTTCACCTCAAACGTGCGGCGGATCTGCTTCTCGGTGAGATTCTCGAAATCGTTACCAGAAACCACGCCCGCGTTGTTAATGAGCACGTTAACCTTGCCGAGGGCTGCGGCGGTACGTTCGGCAGCCTGTGCCACGGCATTCGCATCGGTAACGTCCACGGCAAACGCGAACGCCCGCCCGGTGGCGGTGGGGGAGTGGTTGATCGCGTCGGCGGTGGCCTGCGCGGCCTTGTCGTTGATATCCCAGATTGCCACGTCGCCGCCCTCTTCGGCGATACGCTCAGCCATCAGTCGGCCAATACCTGATCCTGCTCCGGTAATCACCACCGACGCGCCCGCGTAATACTGTGCTATACGTTCACTGCGTTCCCAACGTCCCATATCAGCCTCCTACTTGTGTGTTGCGGCTCGAATGTAGCGCGCTGCAGCCGGTGCGCATCCACGCCGGCGTGGAAACCGCATTCGCGCTGGCCGATTCAGATGCTTGCCGTTTGCTTGCTGTTGATGCTGAGCTCAAGCCAATTTGGCTTCCGAGTGTAGTCCCAAATCCGCTCAATATTGACAACAATGTCATAAACGTCAATATGTGATTGTCTGACAATTGCATCGCGTACTCTTGATATGACGTTATATCAATCGCTCGGCATGACGTTGCGTGGTGCTGCGGCGTTGATAGAACGCGTACCGATCCGTGCCGCCGCATGTTGTTACGGAGTATTTCCGTAGCTGAGAGGTGTAGTGCAAAGGAGACGACATGGCTTACGTGACGATACGAGACATAGCTCACAAGGCTGGCGTGTCTATTGCTGCTGTTTCGCAGATTTTGCACGGCAAAGGGCGTTTTTCTGACGAGACGCGTGAACTGGTGCTCAACACAGTGCGCGAAATGGGATACGTGCCAGATCAGCGCGCTCGTGCGATGCGTTCGGCACAAACAAAAACCATTGGTCTACTCGTGCCTGATTTGCGCAATCCATACTTTGCTGACCTCGTCTCTTCAATGGAAGACGAGCTGTATGCTCGCGGCTACTCCACGCTGATTGGAACGTCGGCGGAGACAGTGGAGCGTCAGGATGCGTTTATTGGCAATCTGCTGGGGCAGCGCATCGACGGTGCGATTGTGGTGCCGCAAGGTGTGAATTCGCCGGGCGTGCAATCGTTGATCGCGCGCGAGCTGCCATTGGTGTTTGTAGATCGTCTTGTCTCGGGAGTGGATTCGGTGCCATTTGTGGTGTCTGACCCATACCCGGGTATTCGTGAGGCGGTTAGTGAACTGGTGCGTTTGGGGCATCGTCATATTGGATTTGTGTCGCATTCGTCGCTGGGCTCGTTCAATGTGAATGAACGTGAGGCGGCGTTCCGTTCCGCTGTGGCGCAGGAGGCGCAGCTGGGGCAGGGGGCTGCGGTAGTGGTTGATTGTGACTCTACGTATGTGTCGCGTAAAGCAGGGCTTGATCATTTGTTGAAAGCGGGTGTTACGGCGATTATGTGCGCATACTCGCCTGATATGATCACGATGATCGGTTTGCTGCATGATCGCGGTATTGATATTGGCGGCGAAATGTCAGTGATTTCGTTTGATGACATTGCTGTGTTCCGCTTGTTGACGCCGCAAATTGCGATTATTTCGCAGCAGGCGGAGGATATGGGCCGTCAAGGCGTGGATATGCTGCTTGACATGATTGCGGATGAAGATCGCAGTCGTGGTGAATCACGCTATGTTCCGACATCGTTTGTACAGCGTGGCTCGGTCGGAGCTCCACTGCGGCGTGTTCCCTGATATTGCTGCGTTTAACGGGTATGTGAATACCAGATTTACGCGCTGAAGTGCGCCGGTAAACCGTTATCTTTGACAACGTTGGTAAAAGGTTATATCATGTTTTCTGTTGGTTGATTAAACGTTTTATCGATGGCGATGATCAACGAAATCGGATTGAGAGAAACTCGCAGAGGAGGTGAGCGAACAATGTGCATATCGATTCAGCACGATGCGCTGACTGCCGAGCTGTACGTAAGTGTTCGCGACGCCGTGGGTTTCTATCACTACGACATCGAAGACGCGCGCATGGCACTGGCTGGCGGACTCTACTCCGTGGTCGCCTACGTTGACGGCCAAGCAGCTGGAATCGGGCGCGTTGTTGGCGACGGACGTATCGCATTCTTCATCAAGGACCTCGTGGTATTGCCGCAGTACCAAGGTGCTGGTGTAGGAACAGCGGTGCTGAACGCGCTCATCGCACGTATTCGAGAGCACTGCTGTGCTCACGCGTATGTCGGCCTCATGGCAACACCTGGCAAGGAAACGTTCTACGAAGAACATGGATTCCTACGCCGGCCGGCACCAGGCTATGGCAGTGGTTTAGTGCAATTCGTTGATCCCATCTCACTGAGCACAGTCGAACCAGCTGCCACAAGCGAAGCTAAGTAACCGACTTGCTGAGCGCAATACACACGTATATCAACGCACCACGAAAGGAACCGAACAAGCAATGAAGCAGATCCCTCTGATCATCGACACTGATCCTGGCATCGACGACGCCGTCGCCATCGCTCTGGCAGTGTTCAACCCACGCTTTGACGTTCGCCTCATCACCACCGTTGCTGGCAACGTTGGCATTGAAGCAACAACAACGAACGCACTCAAGCTGATGGCCTACTACGGCAAGGACGTACCGATCGCACGCGGTGCCGCTGAGCCGCTCATTCGCCAGCTTGATGACGCAAGCGACATCCACGGCAAGACCGGCATGGAAGGCTTCGATTTTCCCGAGCCGAAAACCGAGCTGCTGCTGGACAAGCACGCGGTAGAAGCAATGCGCGACGAGATCATGGCTTCGGCGGAACCCGTCACCATCATGCCGATCGGCCCGCTGACCAACATCGCACTGCTGCTCAAGACTTTCCCAGAAGTCAAGTCCCGCATTGAGCGCATCGTGCTCATGGGTGGCTCGGTCACCCGTGGCAACAAGGGCGTTATGGCAGAATTCAACATTTTCGTCGACCCTGAAGCTGCCAAGATCGTGCTCGCCTCCGGTCTTGACATCACCATGGCCACGCTGGACGCCGGCTTGGGTACCGCGATCCCGCCGGAGAAAACCGCTCAGCTCAAAGACATGGGCAAGGTTGGCCTGATGGCCCACGACCTGTTCCAGCGCTACCGCAAGCGCAGCTTCGGCACTGGCCTGAAGATGTACGACGCGTGCGCGGTCGCCTGCCTGCTGGAACCTGACCTGTTCGACATGACCAAGGCGTTCGTGGATGTGGAAACCGCTGGCGAACTCACCGCAGGTTGCACCGTCGTGGACCTCAAGGGTTACCTCAAGCGTGAGCCGAACGCCACTGTTACCACCGGCGTTCACGCAGACCGCTTCTGCGATTGGTTCATGGACGGCATCGCACACTGCGCGTAAGTTTCAACAGCGCGTACGTGACAACAATCGTGCATTCATAACAGAGAAAAAGAGAATAAAGAAAGGACCAGACCGATGGAACTGGCGATTATGTACATCGTGGCAATTGCCGCGGTTGGCATTGTGGGCTTCATGCTCGTAAAGAAAATGGATATTAAGATCTCCCTGTTCCTCATCGGTATTGTGCTGATGTACATCGCACTGCTGATGGGCAAGGACATCTCCTTCACTGACTTCGTTTCCAGCGGCGTTACCTGGCTTGACCCGTTCAAGGTTGTTGGCGATCAGTTCGTTAGCACCCTCACCTCCGCTGGCTTCATCATCCTGATCCTCGGCGGCTACACCGGCTACATGTCGCACATCGGCGCCAACGAGGTCACCGTGAGCGTGCTCGCTAAGCCGATCGCACACATCAAGTCCCCGTACATCCTCGTGCCGATCACCTTCCTGCTGGGCAACCTGCTGTCCCTGGTTATTCCGAGCGCTTCCAACCTGGCCATCATCCTTATGGCAACCCTGTACCCGGTGCTCCGCCAGGCTGGTATGAGCCTGCTGAGCGCGGCTGCCGTCATCGCCACCACCGCAACGATCATGCCGACCCCGCTCGGTTCCGACAACGTTGCCATCGCTGCCGAACTCGCCAAGACCGACATGTTCTCCGGCCTGACCGCTAGCGACTACGTCTTCCGTTACCACGTGCTCGTCTCCATCCCGACCCTGATCGTCATGGCTCTGGTGCACTACTTCTGGCAGAAGTTCATGGACAAGCGCGCTGGCGGCGAACTGACCGCTGATGACGTCGAACTCGCTGAAGTCAAGGCTATCGAAGGCGGCGCACTCTACCGCACCGTGTACGCGATCCTGCCGCTGCTGCCGATCATCATGCTGCTCGTCGTGTTCGCCATCACCTCCACCACTGGCGCAAAGATCAACCTGAGCGTTGAGCTCGCTTCCATCCTCTCCTTCGTGATCGCCATCGTTTGCGAACTCATCCGCACCCGCAAGGGCAAGGAAACCCTCGCTGGCACCGAGTCCTTCTTCAAGGGCATGGGTGGCGCAATGCCGATCGTGGCACTGCTGGTTGCTGCTTCCGTGTTCGTCGTCGGCCTCAAGTCCATCGGTCTGATCACCGAGCTGCAGAACGCAATGACCGGCCTGTCCGGCTCCGGCATGGGCTTCGTACTGCCGCTCATCCTCGTCGGCCTCACCGCACTCATCGTGCTGCTGTCCGGCTCCGGTACCGCACTGTTCTTCGCCATGGTCCCGCTCATGGTCCCGCTGGCCGCCGCCGCTGGCATCAACGTGCTCGCCGTGTCCATCCCGATGGGCCTCGCCGGCAACCTGCTGCGCGCAGTCTCCCCGGTCTCCGCTGTGGTGATGATCGTCGCCGGCTCCATCAAGAAGAGCCCGATCGACATCGTGCGCCGCACCAGCGTGCCGATGATCGCTGGCGTGATCGTCATGTTCATCCTCTCCATGGCAATCTTCCTGCCGATGGGTGCGTGACACTGACGCGATAACCATGTGAACCCGCTAGGCGTCAGTCGTCAGCACAACCTATCAGCTACGCCGACGATCTGACCCCGAATCCAATGCAGTGCCCGGGGTTTGTCTTCTCAGACTCCGGGCATTTGCATACCTACACGATTACCCCCATCGCGATTTTGCTGAAACGTAGAACAAGCGTAGAACAGAGAAAACAGGCCGAAACGAGAAGGCCGAAAGGAATGCATCATGTCTGCATCATGTCTTGACTTGCTCGACCACCTGCACGGCGGCGTGTCCGTGGTCGGATCAATGAATGCTGATTACACGGTCGTCACTGAGCGACTGCCAAAGCCGGGGGAGACCGTTAACGCCGGGCCTTTGCGTATTCTGCCGGGCGGCAAATCCGGTAACCAGGCTGCGGCCGCTGCGCTTATCGGCGCAAACGTGCACATGTTTGGCGCTGTTGGCTCGGATGATAACGCAGATTTTCTGCTTGGTAAGCTCACTGAAGCGGGCGTGGATGTCAGCGGCGTGCGTCGCGTGGAAGGCCCCAGCGGTACGACGGTTATTACCGTGGATGCAAACGGTGAAAACACGATCGTGTACTCGCCTGGTTCGAACGCGCAGGTAAGCGTTGATTATGTTGAATCAATGCGCGATGAGCTCACCTCTTCTAGTGTGCTCGGCTTGTGCTTGGAAAGCCCGATTGAGACGGTTACCGCCGCAGCGCGCATGTGCCATGAGGCTGGCGTAAAAGTACTGGTGAACGATTCGCCGTTTACGCCAGTGTTGCCTGCTGAACTGATTGAATCGGCTGATATTCTGCTGGTGAACGAACACGAGATGGTTCAGCTGTTGAATATTGACGAGCCGGCTGACGATAACTGGGATGAGTTCGATTGGAAGGCTGCGCGCGATCGTATGCGCGCGCTCGGTTTTGAACAAGCGATTATTACGTTGGGCGGCGACGGTTCCGTAGTGATTGACGGCGACGATGTGCATCGCATCGAGCCGGTGCATGTCAACGCTGTAGACACCACCGGTTGCGGCGACTCGTTTATGGGCACGGTGCTTGCCGGCCTTGCCTCCGGATTCGCATTGCGTGAATCAGCCGAGCTTGCCTCCTATGTGTCCGCATACGCGGCCACTGGTTCCGGCGCTCAAGCCTCCTACGGTTCCGCATCCCAAATCCGCAAGTATTTCGCCGACTGAGCTGAGGCCGGCAACTTTCTTTTCTTTCCTGTGATTCCTTCCTTACAGGCCGCGATCATTTATCTGGTCGCGGCCTTTTGGCGTTAGCTCTCATGGTGTTTTTTCGGGTGTGTGCATATTCGGTCTATTTTGATACCCCCTAACTGGTGTAGGTGAACCGGATATGCACACAACGCAGGTAAATGGTCCGTGTATGCACGCGACCGTCCGTACCAATCGCGCAGGCGTGTTAGAATATGCCTCGTTGTCAAGCGATGATCCGTTATCAGCGGGGAGCTTTCGGAAGAACGGCCGCGATCCAGCGGTGGGATGTCCACAAGCGGACGCCCGCGCACGTCATGGCCCAGTAGAACCGACGGGATCGGCCCGACATAGCCGAAACTCAAGCGGTCGCATCTGCGCGGGTGTGGTAATCCGAACAGAAGGCGACAAGCGAGGTGGTACCGCGGTGACCGGCATTCTAGCGTAGGTTAGAAAGTTAGTCATCGTCCTCGTAGGCAGGAACAGCATTGAACGCCGTCCTGGGGGAGCAATGAGCTCTGCTGCGAGGTTGTCTATTGTCACCATCGCGCACTGCAGATCTCCAGTTAATCCACGGAACGGTCGGGAAAGCTGCGCCTGTTGGCCAGAGCAACACATTGACGAGGAGAATCATGGTGAGCGAAACCACCAATCATGTGTATCCCAAGGCGAACGCGGGCGGTGAAACCGCAACCGTGGCGCCAAACCCCAGCTTCCCCAACATGGAAGAAACCGTTCTCGACTACTGGGACAAGGATGATACGTTCCAAAAGTCGGTTGAACGTCGTCCCTCCGGCGATCACAGCCAGAACGAATTCGTATTCTTCGATGGCCCGCCGTTCGCAAACGGTCTGCCGCACTACGGCCACCTGCTGACCGGCTACGCGAAGGACGTCATCCCGCGCTACCAGACCATGAAGGGCCACAAGGTCAACCGCGTATTCGGCTGGGATACGCACGGCCTGCCCGCTGAGCTCGAAGCGCAGAAGGAACTCGGCATCGACTCGGTCGCGCAGATCGAAGAAATGGGCATCGACAAGTTCAACGATGCCTGCCGCGCTTCCGTTTTGAAGTACACGCACGAATGGCAGGATTACGTGCACCGTCAGGCCCGCTGGGTCGACTTCGAGCACGGCTACAAGACACTGAACATCCCGTACATGGAATCCGTGATGTGGGCGTTCAAGCAGCTGTACGAGAAGGGCCTCGCATACCAGGGCTACCGCGTGCTGCCGTACTGCCCGAAGGACCAGACGCCGCTGAGCGCGCACGAGCTGCGCATGGATGCCGACGTGTACCAGGATCGTCAGGACACCACCGTCTCCGTCGCCGTCAAGATGCGCGACGAGGACGCTTACGCAGTGTTCTGGACCACCACGCCGTGGACTGTTCCGACCAACTTTGCAATCGTTGTCGGTGCAGACATCGACTACGTTGAGGTTGAGCCGACTGAAGGCAAGTTCGCCGGCAAGAAGTTCTACCTTGGCAAGGATCTGCTGCCGCACTACACCAAGGAACTCGGCGAAGACTACAAGGTCGTGCGCGAGCTCAAGGGTTCCGAGCTGGCCGGCCGCCGCTACTGGCCGGTCTTCCCGTACTTTGCGGGTGAGAAGGCTGAAACGGAAGGCAACGTGCCTGGCCCGAACGGCTACACGATCTTCACTGCTGATTATGTTGACACCGTTGAAGGTACTGGTCTCGTGCACCAGGCTCCTTACGGTGAAGACGATATGAACACGCTCAACGCCAAGGGCATCAAGAGCACCGACGTGCTCGACAACGGCTGCAACTTCACCGCGCAGTGCCCCGACTATGAGGGCCTGTTCGTGTTCGACGCGAACCTGCCGATCCTGCGCAACCTGCGTGCCGGCGACGGCCCGCTCGCTGGAATCCCCGAAGAGCGCCGCGCGATCCTCTTCCAGGAGAAGAGCTACGTGCACTCCTACCCGCACTGCTGGCGTTGCGCCACGCCGCTGATCTACAAGCCGGTGAGCTCCTGGTTCGTCTCCGTTACCAAGATCAAGCCGCGTCTGCTGGAATTGAACCAGCAGATCAACTGGATTCCGGAGAACGTCAAGGACGGCCAGTTCGGCAAGTGGCTCGCCAACGCGCGCGACTGGTCGATCTCCCGCAACCGCTTCTGGGGCTCCCCGATCCCGGTGTGGGTGAGCGACGACCCGAAGTACCCGCGCGTGGACGTGTACGGCTCCCTCGAAGAACTGAAGGCCGACTTCGGCGATTACCCGCGCGACAAGGACGGCAACATCAACATGCACCGTCCGTGGATCGACAACCTGACCCGCGTCAACCCGGACGACCCGACCGGCAAGAGCCACATGCACCGCATCAGCGACGTGCTCGACTGCTGGTTCGAATCCGGTTCGATGTCGTTCGCGCAGTTCCACTATCCGTTCGAGAACAAGGAAAAGTTCGAACAGCACTTCCCGGCCGACTACATCGTGGAGTATATTGGCCAGACCCGCGGTTGGTTCTACCTGCTGCACGTCATGGCGACCGCACTGTTCGACCGCCCGGCGTTCAAGAACGTGATCTGCCACGGCATCGTGCTCGGCTCCGACGGCCAGAAGATGTCCAAGCACCTGCGCAACTACCCGGACGTCAACGGCGTGTTCGACAAGTACGGTTCCGACGCCATGCGCTGGTTCCTCATGTCCTCGCCGATCCTGCGCGGCGGCAACCTGATCGTCACCGCCGAAGGCATCCGCGACACGGTCCGCCAGGTCATGCTGCCGGTGTGGAGCTCCTACTACTTCTTCACCCTGTACGCTAACGCGGCCAACAAGGGCGCCGGCTTCGACGCTCGCGCGCTGCGTGCTGACGAGGTCGCCGGCCTGCCGGAAATGGACCGCTACCTGCTGGCCCGCACCCGCCGACTGGTCGCCAAGGTTCAGAAGTCGCTCGACGAGTTCGCGATCTCCGACGCTTGCGACGCCGCGTCTGATTTCATTGACGTGCTCACCAACTGGTACATCCGCAACACTCGTGACCGCTTCTGGAATGAGGATGCGAACGCGTTCAACACGCTGTACACCGTGCTTGAGGTGTTCATGCGCGTGCTTGCCCCGCTTGCCCCGATGGAAGCTGAAGCCGTGTGGCGTGGTCTGACCGGTGGTGAATCCGTGCACCTGGCTGACTGGCCATTCCTCGCGGACGAGAAGACCGGCGAGGCGACCGAACTTGGCCGCGTACTGGTTGATGATCCGAAGCTGGTCAACGCAATGGAGAAGGTGCGCGAGGTTGTCTCTGGCACCCTCTCGCTGCGCAAGGCGGAGAAGATCCGCGTGCGCCAGCCGCTCGCCAAGCTCACTGTGGTCGTCGAAGACGTGGACGCTGTGCGCGCTTACGCTGACCTGCTGAAGGGCGAACTCAACGTTAAGGACATCGAGTTCTGCACGCTGGAAGACGCTCCGTCCCACGGCTTGAAGATCGTGCACCAGCTCAAGGTGAACGCTCGCGCTGCTGGCCCGCGCCTGGGCAAGCAGGTGCAGTTCGCAATCAAGGCCTCCAAGACCGGCGACTGGCATGTGGATGCTGCAACCGGCGCACCTGTGGTTGCAACGCCGTCCGGCGATCTCGCGCTGGTTGAAGGTGAGTATGAGCTGATCAACTGCGTGGAAGAGGAGAACGCTGCTGAAGCAGCTGCATCCGTTTCCGCCGCACTGCCGACCGGCGGCTTCGTGATCCTCGACACCGCGCTGACCGACGATCTGCTGGCCGAAGGCTACGCTCGCGACGCGATCCGCGCCGTGCAGGACGCTCGTAAGGCTGCGGATCTCGATATCGCTGACCGTATCAGCTTGAAGCTCACCGCTCCGGCGGCTGACGCGCCGAAGCTCGAACAGTTCCGCGATCTCATCGCACACGAGACGCTCGCTGAGGCTGGCGTTGAAATCGTGGCCGATGACGCTGCTCAGGAGCTGAGTGTTGAGGTTGCGAAAGCGTGAGCTGCTGACTTCTGCACACCATAACTGAATATCGTGGCGCATCCGGTTGCATAATGATTCATTGTTATGCAACCGGATGCGGCGTTTCAGCTACCTGTGTTATATACATATGCGGCCGGGTGGGTGAACCATTACTGAAGTAGTGATTCACCCATCCGGCCGCATTGGTTTTGTAGATAGAAGAGATTAGCCCAGCTGCTTCATCAGGGAATCAACGTGGCCTTTAGCGCGCACATTGTAACGGGCGAGCGTGATCGTTCCATTCGGCTCAATCGCAAACGTTGAACGAATCGAACCAACATGCACTTTGCCATACAGTTTGCGCTCACCGTAGGCCGCATACTGCTGGTGCACAGTAAAGTCCGGATCACTCAACAACGGGAACGTCAGATGATCGCGTTCAATAAACCGATGCAACTTCGGCAGCGGATCTTTAGAAACACCAAGCACTGTGTACCCCAGTGCGGTCAGGCGCGCGAGATTATCACGGAAATCGCAAGCTTCTGTAGTGCAACCAGGAGTCATTGCGGCAGGGTAGAAGTACAGGATGACGCGTTTGCCTTCTGCAAGCACGCTCGAGAGTGTAATCGTTGATTCGCTACCATCCGGTTGCGCGGCTGGCAACGTGAAATCTGGCGCGGGTGCGCCAGCGTTGAGGCGTACAGGCAGTGCAGCTGGAGTTGAAGACTCGCCAGTAGTGGCAGCGTTGTCAACGCTGGTGACGTTGTCATGAGCAGTATCATTGCGAACGTTTACGGCATCATCAGATACGATATCCATAGCTCCCATCGTAGTCACGCTCAAAGCATCGTGAGCAGGCATAGTAGTGCGGCGATCCTGCCAATCGCGCATCCACTCAAAACACATCCGAGTCTGTTGCGCATCAGACAATGCGCGGTGTTCCTCAATGTCAGCAATATCAAACCGTTGAATAAGATCAGCAAGACGATGATGACGCTCAGCGGGGAAGAGCTCACGACTCATCTGCAGCGTATCAATAATCCGATTCGGTACTACTCGGTGCAACATACGCTGTGATGCAATATCAATGAACTTGATATCAAAACGAACAATATTGTGCCCAATGAGTACGTTGTCGCCACACCAATCAAGAAACTGAGGCAACACCTCGTCAAGGGTCGGCGCCGGTTCAAGCATTTGCGGAGTAATACCAGTCAGACTAGTAATAAACGGGTTCAGACGCCGCATGGGATTCACAAGCTGCTGAAACGTTGCCACCGGTTGCCGGTTCACAACTTTCACTGCACCAATTTCAATAATGGTGTCACGCGCCCAGCTGATACCAGTCGTTTCCAAATCCAATACGACATAGTCGTTGGGTAGCGCGTTCGTGATCATGCATCCTCCGTGTTATCGTGCGTGGCGCTCAACCACATCGCAGTATCTCGTAGCACAAGGTGCGTCTTCGATGCGGTTGACGTGAATCGTGCAGGCTGCGCACAAGACGGTGAGCGCCGTTTGCACGCCATAAAACTCGCATTATTATAACGATTCGTTCAACCATTGCATGTTGGCACATTGCGGCGGCGCGGCGGGTAAGATGGCGACGAGCACGCGCAATATTGCGCACACGACGTAACGATGTGGAAGGAACGGTTATGAAGCGAATCGTCGCAGGTATTTTGGCGCACGTGGATGCCGGCAAAACCACATTGTCTGAAGCGCTACTGTATCGCACTGGTGAAATACGTAAGCTTGGCCGTGTTGATCATGGTGACGCATTCCTAGACACGAATGCAATGGAACGCGCTCGCGGTATCACTATTTTTGCTGAACCGGCCATTATTGAAACCGGTGATTTGACTCTGACGCTTGTTGATACGCCTGGTCACGTGGACTTTTCGGCTGAAACTGAGCGTACGTTGCGAGCGTTAGATTACGCCATTCTTGTAATCTCCGCCTCCGATGGCGTGCAAGGGCATACGGAAACGTTGTGGCGATTGTTGAAGCGCTATGAGGTGCCTACATTTTTGTTCATCAATAAAATGGATGCGCCTGGAGCTGACCGTGCAATGCTGCTTGCGCAATTGCGGCGGCGCTTTGGCGACGCATGCACTGATTTTGAATCAGATACGGCACCGGAAATGCAAGAGAATGTTGCCATGCAGGATGAGACTGCAATGGATGCATTTCTTGAGCATGGCAAGATACCGCTTGATGATATGCGCCGCATGATTGCTGAGCGCAAACTTTTTCCCTGCTTCTGGGGTTCGGCGCTGAAAATGGATGGCATTGACGCATTGCTTGCCGGCATTGAGCAGTATGTGCGCGAACCTGAATATGGGTCGGATTTTGGCGCACGCATTTTTAAAGTGTCGCATGATGCTCAAGGCAACCGGTTGACTTGGCTCAAGGTTACTGGTGGTGAGCTGAAGGCCAAAATGATGCTCACTAATGATAAGAGTGGCAATGATCTTGACCGTGCAAACGCTGCCATGAGTGCAAACGCCGCCATGAGTGCAAACGATGCCGATACTGTGGAAATCTGGCATGAAAAAGCTGACCAGGTACGCCTATATTCCGGTGCGAAATTCACGATTGCAGATCGCGTACCCGCAGGCACAGTGTGCGCGGTCACTGGGCCGACAAGCACATTCCCCGGTGAGGGACTTGGATGTGAACCGGATGCAGAAAGCCCCGTACTGCAACCGGTACTTACCTACACATTGCTGCCCGGCGATAATGACGTACACAAGTGTTTGACTGCACTGCGTACGTTGGATGATGAAGACCCACTGCTGCATGTGGTATGGCAGGAACGGTTGCAAGAAGTGCACGTACAGCTTATGGGTGAAGTGCAACTGGAAATCATCCAACAGATGATGCGCGACCGGTTTGGTCTCGACGTGGAATTTGGGCCGGGTGGCATTCTATATAAAGAAACAATCACTCATCCAGTTGAAGGCGTAGGCCATTTTGAGCCGCTTCGCCACTATGCCGAGGTGCATGTGCTCCTTGAACCAACTGGACCGGGTAGTGGACTGACATATGCCACCGTATGCAGTGAAAACGTATTAGCACGTAACTGGCAGCGGCTGATTATGACTCACTTCCGAGAAAAAGAACATCTTGGTGTGCTCACCGGCTCGCCGATTACGGACATGCGTATCACCTTGCTTATTGGCAAAGCGCATGAAAAGCACACTGAGGGTGGTGACTTCCGCCAATCTACCTATCGCGCAATTCGTCAAGGATTAATGATGGCGAAAGCAGAAGGCGACCCAGAAGGCTATATTGCGCGCATTCGTGAAACCGATCCTGCCGAAGAGCATGATGCAAACGCTGCCACGTCTGCAAACGATACGCGTGCCGGCGATACTCAACCGGATAGTGACGCAGATGCCAACATGCACGCGGTGAACACTGATCCTGGCTGGTGTCGCGTACTCGAACCGTGGTACCGATTCAGGCTAGAAGTTCCACAGGATTTGATCGGCCGTGCAATGTCTGATATTCAACGCATGTCTGGCAGTTTTGACCCAGTAAGCACTGACGGTGAGTATGCGATTTTGACCGGTGAAGTGCCTGTTGCTGAAATGCGCGACTACGCGATGGACGTCAACGCTTACACGCATGGGCAAGGCCACTTAAGTTGCACATTTGGCGGCTACAAGCCCTGCCATGATGAGGCACAAGTAATTGCCGATGCAGCCTACAACCCCGAATCTGATCTTGACAACACTCCTGATTCAGTATTCTGTGCTCACGGCGCCGGATACCCCGTCAAATGGTATAAAGTCCCCGACTTCATGCACTTGCCTTATGCGGCGAAATAAAAGCATAAATAGGTAAAAGAAAAGCCCGGTGATCAGGCCGGGCTTTGCAAAGGAGAGGGAAGAAGAAGGGATTCAGTTATGGGGTTCTTGCGAACCTCGCCAGCTCTTGCTGACATGACCTATATAACCGCGCTTACATTGGCGCAACGATGCGATCGCCTGTGAAAACGCTGGCATTCCTGTATTCGTTTGCATAAAACGCGAAATCGGTCACCAAATAGTTGGCAGGTACGCATCCGCCAACTATCTGATAACCGATTCTGCGATTGAGTGTGCGTCAGTTCTGTGCGATCTGATCAATGGCTTGAAGTTCCTCATCACTAAAGTCAAGGTTCTTCAATGCGCCAATATTATCGATGATCTGCTGAGGCTTTGAAGCACCAGCAAGCACGCTAGTTACCGCATCATCATGCAACAGCCAAGCAAGGCTCATTTCTGCAAGCGACTGGCCACGCTGCTTGGCAATCTCATTGAGTGCCACAATCTTGCCGTGAACGCGCTTAACATCCGATTCATGCAGGAAGCGCGGATCGTGTGCGACGCGCGAATCGGCAGGAATACCGTTAAGGTAACGGTCGGTGAGCAAACCTTGCTCAAGCGGGCAGAACGTAATCAGGCCCTTACCCAGGCGCTTCGCAGTCTCCTTGAGACCGTTATGCTCCACCGTGCGATCAAGAATGTTGTACTTATTTTGGTTAATTACAAACGGCACATGCAACTCGTCAAGAATTGCAGCAGCCTGCTCAAGGCGCGGTCCATCATAATTCGACAAGCCCACATACAGCGCCTTACCGCTGGTTACAGCCTGCGCGAGCGCACCCATCGTCTCCTCAAGCGGAGTTTCCGGGTCGGGGCGGTGATGGTAGAAAATGTCAACGTAGTCAAGACCGAGGCGTTCCAAGCTCTGATCCAGCGAGGCCAGCAAATACTTGCGGCTACCCCAATCACCGTAAGGCCCAGCCCACATTTCATAACCGGCCTTCGTGCTGACGATCAGCTCATCGCGGTGCTTAGCGAAGTACTGGTGAATCAGTCGGCCAGCGCTCTTCTCAGCAGCACCCGGCTCCGGTCCATAGTTGTTGGCCAAGTCAAAATGGGTAATACCATGGTCAAACGCAGTGAACACCAGCGATTTCATCTGCTCATACGGCGTGATGTCGCCGAAATTATGCCAAAAACCAAGCGAAATTGCTGGCAGCTTCAAACCGCTGTTACCGCAACGCTTGTAGAGCATGGAATCGTAGCGAGTCGGTGCCGGCTCATACGTGGCAGTAGGTTCAAACATCATTCCTCCAAAACATCATTGATTGGATCGTCGGTACTATAATCACTCTTCAAGTGAGCTTGAACGCAAATCGATGGTGAAAACGGGATTGTTCGGGCGTGTCGCGGGGAATAGCAGCGACTGCATCGCTGTCAATACCAATGCCGCCGGTGACAGTATTGCGCGTGCGCAAGAAAGGATGCTATGACATCAGCAAAGGAAGATACCACTACAGCTGACAATGATGACGAATCCCGTGAATATACGATCCGTCAAGTCGCCAACATGTTCCACATGGAGCCATCAACACTGCGCTACTACGAGGAAATTGGCCTCTTAACCAATATCGATCGCACACCCTCAGGGCAGCGCGTGTATCGGCAATGCCACGTTAACCGGCTTAAATCTATTTGCTGTTTCAAGCACGCTGGCATGTCAATCGAAGATCTCAAACAGTTCTTCACGTTCGAAGCTGACGAGCAGCATCATATCGACGACATGATGAACTTACTCGTCGATCGACGTGAAGCCATCGAACAGCAGCGCCGCGAGCTGGACGAGGCCTATGCGCATGTGCTGCGCAAACTGCATTTCTACGGCGATATTCGCGCAAGCCTCGAAAACGGTACGCCAATGCCTGACTGGGCTGACTATCGTCACGCCGTATTCAAGTCCTAACGGAGCTAACGATAGAGCCGACGATATACGCCGCCAGTTAACGCTGCCTGCTCGTATCACGCACACATAGCGACAATACCAACGCGATGCATGACACCACTACGGAAACAGTAAAAGCCGCGTCTACGCCATGCGCAAGCCCTGCTCCCGCAGATCCGGCAACCGACGCTGTCTGCGTGTGCGAGGTCATCACTGTAAAATACAACGCGATGCTGATCGCCGCCATTGTTTGTCGCAATGTGTTATTCATTGCCGTACCATGCGCAATCAGCGGTCCGGTCAACTGGTTCAACGCGGTGGTAGTCAGTGGCATTAAGCAAAATGCCACGCCTGTCATCATCACGGTAAAGAACACTGCTGGATACCATGCGGGGGTTGAAGCGCTCATTCGAGACAGTGCAAACGAGGCAAGCGCAATCACTGCAATCGCAGGCGGAGCAAGACGACGAATGCCAATACGGTCAAACAAGCGTCCAGCCACCGGGTTGAATACACCTTCAGCCACGCCACCGCCCATCAGCAGCAGACCGGACTGTAAAGCAGTGAGTCCAAGCGAATTTTGAATATACATCGGCAGAATATTCATCGACGTGATGAACGTGACAAACACAAGCACAACAATCGCCATTGGCAAAGCGAACATTGGTTTAGCAAACACGCGGAAATTGAGCATCGGCTGTGGCAAGCGCAATTGCCGCATAATAAACACCACCAACGCCACTGCGCCGACAATCAGTGCGCCAACAGTACCCGCATCAGACCAGCCGTTCTGCCCAGCCACGCTGAAACCGTACAACAGTCCACCAAAACCCAACGTTGACAAGGCCACCGAAGGTATATCGATACGCGGATTTGTTGGCGTGGTGACATTGCGCACGGTTGGAATTGCCACGGCTAATACCGCTACAGCAATAACGATCAGTGGCACGAATAGGAATCGCCATGGCAGCATGTCAATAATCAAACCAGACAGTGTTGGCCCCAGTGCAGGAGCGAACGCGATCACTAGGCCGAACCAGCCCATTGCGGTACCACGCCGATTCGGCGGGAACACAATGAAGAGCACGGTTTGCAACAAAGGCATGAGCATGCCAGCGCCCATAGCCTGCAGAATGCGCCCTGCCAACAGCACGCCAAAACCGGGCGCCGCTGTACAAACGAGCGTGCCGAACAGAAACATGCCAATCGCATAGAGGAACAATTGCCGTGTAGTGAATTTCTGAATCAGAAACGCGGTAATCGGGATCATAATGCCATTAGTGAGCATGAACCCAGTGCTCAACCATTGCGCAGTGTTGCTGGTAATACCAAAATCGCGCATTAAATGTGGCAGTGCAGACGTCATCAGCGTCTGGTTCAAAATAGCAGTAAAACTGCCGACCATCATGACAATAATCGGCACAAGATCACGCTTTGACAGCGATTCAGACGCGGCGGATTTGGGTGTGGATGGCATACATACCTCGCATAATACCTAGCACATGGAAGGAATCCAGCCGATTTCGGTCATCACTCCAGCACGCAGCAATAATGCTGATGCAGCATCACGGCAGAAGATAACACACTAGCCGAGTGACGTAGCCCCCGCGAGGATTCGCGCAACACAATCGCGTAACAGTCTAATATTCCCGCGGACAAGCGCAAAACGCTGAGCTTGAACAAATTCTGTAGGGCTTCAGAACGTAATGCGCATCTGGTACCACACCACATCGCCATGCGTTGAAGCAGATACGCCTTCATTACGGTAACCGAAGCGCTCATAAAAGCCGATCAGTCGTTCTTTGCACGTCAAAACTAGACCGCGATGGCCGGCCGCGCGAGTATCGTCGATAACCGCGCGCATGAGCTGACTCGCATACCCTTGATGTTGATAAGCAGGGGACGTCACTACGCCAAAAATCATCTGCCATGCGCCTTGCTCGCGGTGCATCGCAGTATTCGCATACATGGCATCGGTTAAATCAGGCTCATCGGTCACCATGCCGTTAATAAACGACACCAGCGTTTCGCCATCGAATAGCAGCCAAAAATGATTAGCAAACGCATGCAGTCGCGTGGCGATCTGCTCGCGCGAGGCCGCCTCGGCAGCAGGGAAACACTCGGTTTCAAGCGAGGCAATAGCGTCAAGATCGTCAAGCGTTGCATGTCTGATCAGCATGATGCTTAACTGTAGTAGACCAATGCTCGCTGATAGTCATACTGTCCACTGTGATTATCTCTACTGTGATTATCTACTGTGATTGCGCGGCATTCGCCAATGCGCGTACACCTCCGCGCATTGGCATCGCTTAGCGGCTTAGCAGCATCTCAGCCGCCACCTCGTAGCGTGAGCATCATGATCACACAGACTATTGCTCTTGGAACCTTTGCCGCTCCGCTCGCCGCTCCCGCCGCAGCCCTTTCCGCCGCCTGCCCAGTCGACACCGGCTTCCTTGACCGCTTCTAGTACGGTGTTGCAGCGATTATCGTGGCGCTCATCGTCTGGTATGTGGTGGTAAAAATCCGCGCTCGCGCTACTGCTGCAACGCAAGCGTAACGAGTCGCCAACAAGTCTTCTTGTGCCACGGTCCGACTACGATATTCCGCCGGAAGAGACGCAGAGCATATCTTTTAGGAGGGCAATCGCGTGGCGCAGTTCGACATTGTTCTAGGGCAGCTGGTCGGCTTCTTCATCATGCTGCTAGTCGGCTACGTGTGCGTGCGGCTCAAATTCTATGGCACCACCGCGCTCAACGGCATGTGCTCGCTACTGCTCAACGTGCTCATCCCTGTACTAGTGTTCGCAAACGCTGTCGACGGCACTACGCGCAGCGAACTGGCCGCCAACTGGGGCGTCATGCTACTGACCGCGCTCATGTACACGCTGCTTATCGTGCTCTTCGCGCTTGTTGCATGGGTGCTGCGGCTCCGTGGCTCGCGTGGCCATATTTTTCAAGCGTCGATGATTTTCGGCAACGCTGGATTCATTGGCATTCCACTCATCATGGCCCTGTTTCCTAGGCACGGCGCGATTTTCGTAGCGTTAATGTCGATTGTTGACCAAGCATTGCTCTGGACGTACGGCGTATGGCTATGCGAGCCGGTACGCGGCAACGCGCACACGAGTGCAGAACGCAACGCAGAATCAGCAGCAACGTTGACGGCGCCTGTACGCTCGACAATCGCCGCAGGGTTAATGAACCTGCTACGGCGGTTCATGAACCCCGCGTTTATTGGCGTAATGATCGCGCTCGCTTTCATTCTTGCTGGCGTGCGCGTACCCAAGATGATTTTGACGCCGTTGCACACGATTGGCGCAATGGCGACTCCCATGTCGCTGATTTATCTTGGCGGCTTATTCGCACTCACCAAATGGTGGAATGTGCTGCGCCGCTACGAACTATACGTAGGCATGACGTTGAAAATGATCGCGTTTCCGCTTGTCTTTCATGCGGGGCTCACAGCGCTCGCGGCTGCTGTACCGGTGCTGCCAATCACTGGCGAGATGATTGAGACGATTACGCTGATTTCTGGATTGCCAACGATGACTACGATTGCGATGTTTGCGGGGCGCAAAGATAATATGCCTGATTATGCGGTGGGCATGGTGCTGGTGACCACGCTGTTCTCGCTGCTGTCGCTCACGATTGTTTCCGCTGTCGTGTTTTAGACAGCAGACAGTTTTTCGACAGATAGCGCGGTGGCGTCCGCCGGCAGCGAAGCTATTGTTTGCTACGGATAGCGCAACGGATACAGTGGAAGAATCACACTGTTGCGCAAAGGAAGAGGCATCGTGCTGCAGATCCAGTCGATTTCAAAGCAATATAAAACCGGTGACTTCATCCAGAAGGCGCTCGATAATGTCAGTCTGAACCTTCGCGACAACGAATTCGTTGCCATCTTAGGACCTTCTGGATCGGGTAAAACGACGCTGCTGAACATTATCGGCGGTCTGGACCGCTACGATAGCGGCGACCTAGTTATCAACGGTACATCTACCAAACAGTACAAAGATCGCGACTGGGATTCTTACCGCAATCACACCATCGGATTCGTCTTTCAAAGCTACAATCTCATCCCGCATCAGACGATCCTGTCGAATGTGGAGCTTGCGCTGACTATCTCTGGCATTCCACGGTCGCGCCGCCGCCAACGCGCGCGCAAGGCATTGAAGCAAGTCGGTCTCGGCGCACATATCAACAAGAAGCCAAACCAGCTGTCCGGCGGGCAGATGCAGCGTGTTGCCATCGCTCGCGCGCTGGTGAACGATCCGGATATTGTGCTCGCTGACGAGCCGACCGGCGCGCTCGACTCTGGCACCTCCGTGCAGATTATGAACCTGCTGAAAGAGGTTGCGAAGGACAGGCTCGTGGTTATGGTGACGCATAATCCAGAGCTGGCTCATGAGTATGCGACGCGTATCGTCGAACTGCGCGATGGTGTGATTCGCAGTGATGCCAACCCCTATGAGCCGTCTGCAGCGGAAGTAAAGCCGGCTGTGCATCGCACGATGGGCCGTGCGTCCATGTCGTTTGCCACATCGCTTGCGCTCAGTTTCAACAATCTCAAAACCAAAAAGGGACGTACGCTGCTCACGTCGTTTGCGGGATCTATTGGCATTATTGGTATTGCGCTGATCTTGTCGGTTTCTACTGGCGTGAACGCGTATATTGACAATATTCAACGCGACACGATGACCGCATACCCGATCACCATTGATTCGCAAACGTTCGATATGACCAGCATTATGGGCGCGCAAGCTGGCGGGCGTGATAACGAATCATCAAGCGGCAAGACTGACGGTATTTACCCTGATGATCGCAGTATTAAACAAACTGCAAGCTTAACCAGCAGTATTACGAAGAACAATCTCACCGATTTCAAGAAATATCTTGATAATCCGAAGAGTGAAATTCGCCAATATATTGGCGGAGCTGGCATCCAGTACTCCTACGACGTGAAATTCTCCGTGTTCGATCATGATCCAGATGGCACGCTGGTGAACGCGGATGGTGTGACGATCGGTGCTGCCAGCTCCTCGTCAATGGCTTCAAAAATGAGTTCGATGGGGCCGTCGGCGAGCATGTCTGACGTGACCAGCATGCAAATGTCAATGCTCACCGGCAAAACCGATACGAATGCAGCACCCGACTCGTTTCATGAGATTATGCCCGGAGCCAACGATTCGCGGCTAATTAGCAAAGTAGTGACCGACAATTACCGGGTAGTGCGCGGCGCATGGCCAACGGCCAAGGATGAAGTAGTGCTCGTGCTCGATGACGATAACAAAGTGCCGTTGACTACGCTCTACGAGCTGGGTTTGCTCAAGGCGAGCGATTACACCACGATGATGAACGACATCGACGCGGGCAACAAGATTACGACTCCTACTGCGAAAATTAACTACGATACTGCGCTCAACCAGACGCTGTATATGATTCCGGCTTCCGACCAGTACGTGAAAGGCGAGGACGGTAATTACACGTATATTGGCGACAATGCTGACGAGATTTCCAGCCGGCTTGATTCGGCTACAAAGCTCAAGATTGTTGGCGTGGTCAAACCGATTCAAGACGCTTCAGCAACGCCGCTTGCTGCTGGTGTTGGCTATACGCGCGCGTTAACTGATGATCTTATTGAACACGCGGATGCTAGCGCGATTGTTACCGATCAGAAGGTCAACAAGACGCGCAATGTGCTCAACGGTTTGACGTTCTCGCCGTCCGATGATGCCACTAAGGCTGCGGATGCGAAAACCTATGTGGCGTCACTGGGCGTGAGTGACAAGGCCAATATGGCTAAAGCGCTCGCGCAAACAATGCAGGCAGCCACAGCGCAAGGGCAGGCGGGGGCGACCGCTGGGACTGCGGGAGCGACTGGAGCTGCTGGCGCGCAGAATATGGCAGCAATGGATGAGCAGCAGCTTGCTGCCAGCCTCGACCAGTACATTGCTACGGCTTCGCAGGATGCGCTCGTGGCGATCTACGATCAGTACGTCTCCACTGGCACATATGACGACAATCTTGCCGCATTCGGCGTGGTCAGCCGTGATGCTCCTTCGACGATTAATATTTACACCGATAGCTTCGAGAACAAGGATCATATTTCCCAAGCCATCACCGATTACAACAAGACTGTCGATAAAGCTGATCGCATTGTCTACACCGATTACGTGGGGTTGATGATGAGCTCAGTGACGACGATTATTAACGTGATCTCCTACGTGTTGATCGCGTTCGTATCGGTTTCATTGGTGGTCTCGTCGATCATGATCGGCATTATTACCTATATTTCCGTGCTGGAACGCACGAAGGAAATCGGTATTTTGCGCGCAATGGGCGCGTCGAAACGCAATGTATCGCAGGTGTTTAACGCAGAAACTGGCATTGTAGGCCTAACCGCAGGCCTGATTGGTATTGGTGTGACGCTGCTGCTCATTATCCCCGGCAATATGCTGTTGCATCATCTTATTGGCACGAATGATGTCAACGCATACCTGCCAGTACAGGGCGCAGTAATCTTGGTGATTTTAAGCGTGATACTCACGCTTATTGGAGGGCTTATTCCTTCAAAGAAGGCTGCCAAGCAAGATCCAGCTACTGCTTTGCGAACAGAATAATCTTCGGTGTGTGCATTTCCGGTCTATTGAGATACCCCCTTAGGTATCTCAATAGACCGGAAATGCACACTAATAAGGTAGTGAACCGGATATGCACACAATCGAAACCGGGAGGAGACCCGGACTAAGACTGTTAGCTTTCCTGTCAGCTTTCAGCGACCGCCTGAATGGCTACCGCGCCGACGAAGTTGATCGGCTGGCTGAAGTTCGGTTGGAAGAACAGGTCAGCGCCAGCCAACTGATCGATCGTGAACCCTGCCTGAATTGCTACAGACACGACGTTCGCCGCTTGCGAGATGTCATGCTTCGACAGGAACTGTGCGCCCAGAATGCGCCGCGTGACCGGATTCCACACGATCGTTGCGGTTACTGGCGTCGTCGTGAGCATGAAATCAGGGCGGTAATCCTGCACGATCGTCGTCGACTTCGCAGCCAAACCGCGCTTTTCCGCGCCGCCAGCAGTCAAGCCGGTCGCTGACATTGCTAGATCGTACAGCTGCACTGCGCTCGTCGCCTGCGTGCCCGGATAGCGTTTCGTTGCGCAGACAATATTCTCGCCAATCAGCAGACCTTGACGCACCGCGTTGGTTGCCAGCGGAATATAGTCGTCGGCTCCGGTCGGGTTATAGCGCACGGTTGCAGAATCGCCGGCTGCAAACACGTCATCCAGCACCGTGTTGTCCGGCAGAGAGACGCGCATGTAATCGTCGATGACGATCGCGCCGTTCTTCAGCATACGCACCTGATCGCGGAACAATGCCGTATTCGGGCGGAATCCCGCGCCCAAAATCGCCACGTCAGCCGTGTACTCACCCTTTTCAGTAACCACGGTCACGCCAGAGCCCTCCACGCCATCTGAACCGGTGGCTGGGCGGAACGCAATCACTTTCTGACCGAGCGCCAACGTCACACCATGCGCTTCAAACGCTTGCTCGACAGTATCGGTAATATTCGCATCGAAATTATTTGCCAGAACGCGCGGCAACGCATCCACCAATGTTGCCTTCACGCCGATTTCGCTAAACTGTTCGGCAATTTCTGCGCCAATATAGCCGGCGCCAATAACCACTGCCGACTTGGCGCTCTTCGCACGCTCTTTGATAGCTAGCGCATGATCCCAGTTCTTGCACAGCATCACTGTGCCAGCTTCCATCGCAGCTTCAAGACCTTCGATCGGCGGAATAACTGGCGCAGAACCGGTGGTAATCACCAGCTTGTCAAACGTGTATTCGCTCACCTCGCCCGTAGCTAAATCCTTGGCGTGCAGTGTCTTGCCAGTCACATCCACGTCAAGCACATCGTGACGCATGTGCATCGTAGCTCCCGCTTGCGCTAAAGCTTCGGGGGAGGAGTAGAACATGCGCTTCGGGTCAGAAACATGATCGCCTACCCACAGTGCAATACCGCAGGAGAGGAACGATAGCGAACCGTTACGTTCGAAGACGTGCACTGTCCAATCAGGATGATTCTTCAGAATCGAGGTAGCGGCGAACGTGCCAGCATGCGTGCAGCCGACGATGGCCACAGTAGTCATATGGAGCTCCTTTGCTTCGATTGCATGACGTGCGACTTGGCTCGCAGCCATGAGTGACATCAACCATTGTGCCATTGAAGACGATCAAGAGCTCCGGTGGCGCGCCTGAAACAGGTGTGATGCAGGTCACACTGTAGCAGTCCATAAGAAACGGATATAGCCACGCCGCACCTCGCATAACACGCGTCAGGTAATCTAGCGCATAGCCGCACAGGCATAAGGTATACAGCCAAAACTGTGGGCGCATACAACACCAAACAACAACATCTCAAGGGGGTGCACATGACGAGGTTCAACACTCAGCTGGTCCACGGACTGCCGGTCAACGATAACAACACCGGAGCCGTGAATCCACCTATTTACAACTCATCTACCTATGCTTTCGAATCGGTCAACGCTATGCCCCGCTGGGATTATGCGCGCAGTGGCAACCCGACACGTGACTTTCTGGAGAAGCAAATCGCGCAGCTTGAGCATGGTACGCGCGGTTTCGCATTCGCTTCCGGCCTAGCTGCAATTCACGCGGTGCTCAGCATTTTTAAGCCGGGCGATCGCATTGTTGTAGGCAAGAATATTTACGGTGGCACATACTCGCTGTTCAACGAGTATTTTGCTGAGCGTGGCATTACGTTTGAAGCAGTAGATACTGCTGACTACAAGGCACTGGATGATGCGGTGTCTGGACGATGTCGCACCACGTTTGACGGTCGTCAGCTTGAAGACACCACGCCAGCCAAGGCCGTGTACTTCGAAGTGCTGACTAATCCGCTCCTGCAAATCAACAATGTGAATCGTATTTCCGCGATTGCTCACCGTTATGGTGCGCTTTCGATTGTGGACAACACGTTCGTCACCCCGTATTTGCAGCGTCCGCTTGACCTGGGTGCTGACGTGGTGATTCACTCCGCTACCAAGTATTTGGCTGGCCATTCTGAAGTGAACGCGGGACTCGTCGTGGTATTGGACGAAGAGGTCGGTCGCAAAGTCTACTTTGCACAAAACCGTTTCGGTGGTGTGCTCGCTCCCGTCGAATGCAATGATGTGCGCCGTGGTATTCAAACGCTCGCATTGCGCATGGACCGTCAGCAGTCTAACGCGCAGTCGATTGCTGAATATCTGCTCGTGCATCCGCTGATCAAAACCGTCAACTACCCGGGTGTGCGCGGAGACACGGCTCGCCTGCTTGCCGACAATGGTTTGAAGGGTTTTGGCGGCGTACTCTCCTTCGAAGTAGTGCCCGGCGTGGACCCGGCGATCGTGCTCGATAATCTGAAGATTTTCCACCTGGCAGTTTCGCTGGGTGCTGTAGAAAGCCTTGCAGAACTGCCGTGCCGCATGACGCATTTCGAGCTGCCGCGTGAAGAGCGCCTCAAGGTTGGCATTACTGACGAGCTGATTCGCTTGTCCGTGGGTATTGAAGACGTTACCGACCTCATTGAGGACCTTGGCCAGGCGCTTGATAAAGCGTATGACGCACTGCTGGCGAGCGGTGCTGAAGAAGATATTTTCGGTAATCTTTCCGCTGGATTGTTCGCGTAACTAGAGCACCGTACCGTGGATAGTTCGGATATATGTTGAGGCGGCTGACGATGAGATTCGTCAGCCGCCTCAACATATATGTGCTGGTAGTAACTGTCAGTGCTCGCTGCTTACTGAAAAGCGTTCCGGCAGTTGCTCATGCCACCACTGCCAGCGCTGGTACAACGGATCGGTGATAATACTGGCCGCTACCGTATCGCCTTGCGCGCGAACCCACAGCACATGATCATCGCGAAGCTCAGCCTGCGCATGCCAATCAGCAGTAGAATTCGACGGGTTGCCCGTGCGAATAAACGCGGTAACCGCATTGTGCACGTAATCAGCCGTATCACGGTTAAACGGCGTTTTATTCGGCTTTAATCCTGCCGGATTGCCGTCGCGCCCACGCCACGCATGACCTTGCACCGCGCCATGAGGAGTAAGACCAATGCCATGCTCGTCATAATCGCCGATAACAAACCGCCATGTGCCAGCATGATGCTTCTGCGCCAATGCCACGCGCAAACTATCCAAGTTAAATCGCAGATCACCATTAATCATCGACGCAATACCACGACTATCAGCCTCGGGGAAGAACTCACGATACGCAGCCGTCAGTGCTTGCGCATCAATACCCCACGGTGCCATCCACGGGCGGTACAGTTTCGCAACATCCGCATCCGTAAACGTGTCAGGCAGCTTCGAGGCGTGCGCACGGCATTCACCAGTAGTAGTACCAACCAGCACAGGAATATTCTGCCGAGCTGCGCTCGCGAGTACAGCTGGCACATCGTGAACAATAATCGAATCGTCAATCGTGTGCTCGTAGGCGAGCCCCAAAATATCAGCTTCGCCATATTGCGGGGAATGATTGACGTAACAATCCTCGATAATCTGCCGTTGGCCCGCAAGAATTGCCTGATCGCTCAACGCTGCAAGACGATGAAGCCGATCAGCTGGCGCAAGATCCGGGTCAATACCCAATGCGTCAAACGTGACACGGCTAATCTGCTCAGCGGTGCGCGCTCCATGCCGTGCAGAGCAGGAGCCACTCGCCAAAAACACTTTGTGGAATAGTCCCTGAGCTTTCGGCGAAGCGAGCAATTCCGCGCATGAGAAGCCGCCTGCAGAATGCCCGCCAATCGTGACATTATGTGGATCGCCGCCAAACGAAGCAATGTTATCGCGCACCCATTCAAGAGCCGCAATCTGATCGAGCGTACCGCGATTCGGATTTGACCCATTGCCCATATCGCAATAGCCATACACGCCAAGACGGTAATTGCACGTAACTTCAACAATGCCCTCATCAGCAAAAGCGTGAGTGAGCACATCCGGTTCATAGTTAGAACCACCGAACAGGCCACCACCATGGAACCATACGAACACGGGGCGCTGGCCGTCAAGTGAAGTCGTGCGAACGTTCAGATTCAAACAGGCAGCACCCTGCGGGCGCGGCGAGACTGCAGAAGCACCAATAAAACCGCCTGCAGAAACCTGCCAAGCAGCAGGGCCAGGCTCCACGCACGGTAATACTTCCGCCCAGTGTTCAACCGGCTGTGGAGGCGCAAAACGATTATCAGCGTTCAGCGGTGCCGCATACGGTACGCCAAGGAACTGCAATAAGCCATTGCTGGCGATACCTTCAATATCGCCAGCAACAGTGTGCGCGATACTCTTCGCCATCACGCATCGCCTTCAAGCATTGCCCGGCGCACACCGCGCGGCATCGGGCGGCCGTCAACCACCGCAGTAGGCGTAATCACCTTGTACGGGCTGCGCAGAGCATTCAAATCTTCAAGCGGGTTGCCATCAACAATCAGTACATCACCGCGCAAACCAGTCTTCAGCTGGCCAGCGTTCACGTCGCTAATACGAGCAGCGTTCACCGTAGCAGTGGCGATAACCTTCTCCAACGGCCAGTCAGTAGCGTCGCGAATCATTTCCAGCTCTTCGACCATCTCGCCGTTCGTATCAGTACCAGCGCCGAGCAACACACCGTTTTGCGCACTAATGCGAATGCTTTCGCTAATGCGATCAATAATGTCGTGCAGAATCTGGTTACCGAGTTCTTCCTGACCGATCAGAATACGCTGGTAGGCGATAGGAGCCAGGCCAGAGATCGTCGGCACGTGAGCCAAGCCCAATTCACGCATGCGCACAGCCTGACGCTTCGTCAAGAACGCACCATGCTCAATAGTGTCAATGCGCGCGTTAATGCAGTTATCAATGGCCTCCGTGGAGTACACGTGCGCGGCGACCTTCTTCTTCAATGCGTGCGCCGTGACTACGCCAGCCGCAAGCTCCTCTTCAGTGAGCTCCGGAGTGCCCGGATCCTCCTCCGGGTACTTACCCAAACCGCCGGAAGCCATCATCTTAATTACATCAGCGCCAGACGTAATGTTATGGCGTACCGCGCGCACCACAGCATCCACACCGTCAGCTTCAATCGAACCCCACTTGGTGGCGTGACCGCCGGTCATCGCAATCGGCTCGCCACTCGTCAGCAGCTTCGGGCCAACAATCACCTTATCGGCAAGCGCGCGCTTCGCGTGAAGGGACACACTACCGAACAAACCGAAATCACGAATCGTGGTCACGCCACTGCACAGCTCGTCATACAAATTCTTCGCAGCATGGAACGCCAAATAAATAGGAGACTGTTCCATCAGCTTGTCGCTCTGCTCCTTGAATGGAATCGAACGACTGTAGACGCGCAGGCTTTTACGATCCACGTGATCATGCAGGTTAATCAAACCAGGCAGTACGGTTTTGCCAGCAGCATCGATCACCGTATCGGCTTTCTGCTCCTGAGTGCCGACGTACGTGATCACACCGTTTTCAATAAGCACCGATCCTTTGGCAAGGACGGTGCCGGCGTCGAATGTCAAAACAGTGCCGTTATTGATTGCGATAGACATGATGCTCCTTCATCGAGTAGATAGACGGGTGAATGGGATTGTGTGTGGATATGAAGTTATGTGCGTTGTGAGTCACGTTGCATGCGATACGCGAGCGCATCACACAAACTTGACTTTGAGCACCTTGTTAATAAACAGCATGAGCAGTCCGGAGAAAATAATCAGCAATACGGATACTGCTGCGATCACCGGGTCAGCGCGAACCTCCAAATAGTTGAGGATCTGCACCGGCAGCGTCGTCGTATTCTGACCAGACAAGAACAGGACGATCACGCTCTCGTCAAACGACACCAAGAATCCAAGAATCAACGCGGAAAGAATGCCAGGGGAGATTTGCGGCAAGAGAATACGCCAGAAAATCACCGTATCGCTCGCGCCCAAGGTTTTCGCCACGATTTCTGAATTCTCGTTGTACGCTTTCAAACTCGCGCCAATGCTTTGCATGCCATACGGCAGCGTAATAATCGTGTGCGCGATCAAAATACCCACATACGTGTCAGACAGCGCAAGATTCGAATAAAACATCAAGAACGCCAAGCCGAGCACAATATGCGGTACCAGCAGGGGAGAGGTGGCAAATCCTTGAATCAGCGCGCCAATACCCTTTGTTGATTTGCGCGTACCCTGCACGATAATCAATGCAAGCGCAGTGGCAACGAACGCGGTACCAACGCCGATAATCAAACTGTTGATAAAGCCAGTGACAAAATCTTCATTGTTGACCGCTGACACATAGTTGCTCAGCGTTACACCTTGCAGTGGGAAGCGCAAGAACTTCGACGTATCGAAGGAAATAATCACCACGATCAGAATTGGCGCCCACAAAAACAGCATGGCGAGTACTACGAACAGTACAAGCAGGCGACCATACGGTTTGGTCTTCATGAACGGATCCTTTCCGCATGAGCTTTCACAACGTTAACGATGATCATGATGGCCGCATACAACACGATCAGCACGATCGCCAACGCGGAAGCCATCGGCCAATTCAGCGCCACAACAGCGCTATCGTAAATTTCCGTAGCAAGCGTTTGCACCTTGCCCGAGCCCAGCACCTGCGGAGTAACATACGCGCTCGCACTGAGCACGAACACCAGCATGCATGAGGAGAACAAGCCATTCGCAGTGAGTGGCAGAATAATACGCTTGAACGTCATCATTTTGGAAGCGCCAAGCGTTTGCGCCGCATAGCTCAAGTTCTGATTCAGTGCACCGAACGCGCTCGACATAATCAGCGTTGCGTAAGGAATATAAATTTGCGCAAGACCAAGACTGATACCGAACGTAGTACCCATTAGCTGCGGAGGCTGCGCAACCCCTAGTGTGCGCAGCGTGCTGCTGATCAGACCTGTAGGGCCCAAGATAACTACCCATCCGAACGTTCGCGCGATCGACGAGGTGAGCATTGGCGTGACCACAAAAATCAGCAGCAAATTACCGATTCGCTCCGGGAATAGCACAATCGCCAACGCAAGCGGATACGCGATCAGCGCGGTCATCACTGCCACCATCAATGAAATAATCAGCGTGGTGCCCAGTATTTTCACGTAATACGGGTTTGTAGCCAGTTCTTTGAAGCTTGCTAGGGTCAGCGCTGCCGAATCAGAAAAGCCAATTGACGAAGGCTCGGAGAATGCAGTACGCAGCACGTACACCAGTGGAACCAAATACAGGTATGCGAGCGAAGCGACAGCAATAACCAGCAGAATAGTAGACAGGCGCAGATGACGTTTCATGCTGGAATTACCCACACCTTCTCTTCGTTTGGCGTGATGGTAACGGTAGCGCCAATCTCCAGATGATCGCAGAACGCATCATGACGGTTCACAAGCAGTGTCAGATCGCCAGCCTGCACGGTATACATGGTGGTTTCGCCATGGAATTCGCGGGCAACAATCGTGCCTTGCGGCGCTGAGCTAGCAGTGTCGCTGCTGATCGAGAGTTGGTGCGGGTGAATGACTGCAACATGTTCGCCGGTAGTTGTGCGAGCAGACTCGGATAGTACGCCGCGAATACGGCCCAACTGGTCACACACCACATCGGCCGTGCCATCGGACGCAATAGGACCGTCAACAGTTACCGGCACCAGGTTCGAGCCGCCAATGAATCGTGCCACAAACGACGTAGACGGATGACTGTAAATATGATCAGGCACATCAATCTGCTCAATCACACCCTTATTGAGCAAAGCCACGCGATCAGAAATCGCGAACGCTTCCTGCTGATCATGCGTAACAAAAATCGAGGTAATGCCAGAATCCTGCTGAATACGGCGCATTTGCGTGCGCAGCTCCTGACGCAAACTGGCATCAAGACTTGACAGCGGCTCATCAAATAGCAAAATCTTCGGGCGAGCTACGAGCGCGCGAGCAATAGCCACACGCTGCTTCTGACCGCCAGACAGTGACGCTACAGCACGCTGCTCAAAACCATCCAAGCCCACCGTGTGCAAAATATCGTTCACCTTGCGCACGCGTTCAGCTTTTGGAACTTTCTGCATTTCCAAACCGAACGAGACATTCTGGCCGACATTCATATGCGGGAACAGTGCATAATCTTGGAAGACTACGCCGATATTACGGCGGTTAATCGGCAAATCAGTAATGTTCTTACCGTCCACGTTCACGCTTCCAGACGTGGGCTTCAAAATGCCGGTAATGATCTGCAGCGTGGTGGTTTTGCCGCAGCCGGAAGGGCCGAGCAGCGTGAGCAATTCGCCTTTGCGTACGGAAAGATTGAAGTCCTTGATGGCAGACGTCTGCGCGCCTGGATAACGGAACTCCACGTGATCGAGGCTGAGGTAGGCATCATCGTTTGCCATGTGTCGACCTTTCGAATAATTGTCGGAAAAACTGGGAGGGTATGCGGTGGGTTGTGCGGCGGTTATGTGGTGGTATGCGCTGGTATCAGTTAGGTGGTGAAACCATGACGTGGCGCATGAGAAGAATTATCCTCTCATGCGCCACGTCAAAACACGGAAATGATCGTCAGCTGGTGATTTCCTGCTTGATCACCTGCAGCCAGTCGGTAGTGACGGTAGCAATGTAATTCCAGTCAGGAACCACACCGCCTTCCAACACACCGCCATCAATAGCAGCCGTCTTGCTCAGCTCATCGTCGCTCAGCGTCACCTTGGAGCTCACCGGGCCGTAGTAGCCCTTCTTGGCAAGCGCACTCTGCGCTTCAGAACCGATCGCATAGTTGAGGAACTTCAACGCTTCCTTCTTGTTCGGAGCACCCTCAACCAAGTTAATGGTCGGGGTGAGGGCCACGCCACCATTCTTCGGCACGACCACGCCAACATTCGTGTTCTCATCAGCGAACGACTTAGCACGCGCATACCAGCCCAAGCCAACCTGAGCAGCGCCGGAAGCTACAGACGTGTACACGTCAGGAGTGGGGGAGAAGGACTGTACCTGGCCACCCTTGAGCTGCTTGAGCTGGTCAATTTCCTTATCAATGGACTTCGTGTAATCATCGCCATTGTCATGCGCCAAGCCGGCGATCAGGCTCAAGCCGAACGCATTATTAATCGACATGACTACCTGGCCCTTATACTCAGGGTTCCACAGGTCTTCCCACTTGGAAGGCGCGTTCTTCACGGTGTCCTTGTTGTAGATCAGTGCAAGGGAGTCAATGTACACGGATGGGCCGTAACCATCTTCCGACTTTGCAGTGTCAACAAGATCGTTAATATTCGGCGCATCGTCGGCAGAAACCTTCGAGAACACGCCCTGCTTGTTGGCATCGCCCTGCGCGGACTTATCAACAATAGCAATGTCGTACGTCTGACGGTTCTTTGCCGCTACCACCTGACCAATGCTTTCAGCAGAGGTCTTCTTCTCGGTGTACTTGATCGTAACGTTCGGGTTCGCCTTCTCGTACGGCTTAATAACCAGCTCTTCGAACTGCTGAGCAAACAGGCCCGGGAAGCCGATAACGCTCACCGTGGTCTTCGCACTCGAAGAAGACGAGACAGTGCTGCCTGCGGAGCCGCACGCAGAAGCCGTCAAGACCAGTGCCGAGGCGGCAAGAAAAGCAATTGCTGATTTGATTTTCATTATGTTCCTTATGGGGTTGATACAAACCTTGTACTAGTTGCAGTGATTACATGCAGTAAACAGTGAAGCGTTGAACACTTAGAACTTGTTCGACTTCAACAGCTTGACCAGATCGTCATTATCAGACAACGGCAGCGAGCAGCTCGGAGACAGCAGGAATGGCCTATCTCCAAACTCTTCAAACGTAGCACGAATCTGATCAATAACCTGCTGCGGGTCAGTGCCCTTAGTAAACAAGCTGCGGTTCACACCGCCCAATGCAGTATGGCCAAAGTCAGCGCTCAACGGCGGGTTACCCGGCAGGTACTGATCCCACTGCAGAATATCAATCGGCCAGTCAGCAAACCATTCCGGATGGCTTGCCGCGCCGCACGTGTGCAGAATCGTCACACCATGCTCAGCACCCTTGAGTGCTTCAAGATCGTACGGCTTGGAGAACTCGTCAAACTGCGCCTTCGAATAATATTCTTCGCTTGCGGTACCCGTCGTCGCATAGAACACGCCGTCGATACCAGCGCCGCCCTGCTGTGTAGGTTCAAGCAGCCACTGCGTGTAGGCGCTCAACGTTTGTGCAATCGCCGACAGTGCTTGCTTTGCAAGTTCCGGATTTTCCGTAATGAGCTGCTGCGAAGTGATTACCGGATTCGCGCCATACGCGTTGCTGCCGTGCGGGAAGCGAGGCAAGCCGGTCAGCCACAGCAGGATGCTCAGCGGAGAAAACAGCGTCTGAATTACCGGGCGGTCAGCAAACTCTTTGCGAACGGTCGCAGCATCCGAAACAAGTTCTTTAAGAACCGGGGAGTCCTTCGGGTCAAGCGGCTGAATCTTGGCAAGATCATCCGTGGTCTTAATCACCGGTTCCACATAACGCGGCAACTTATCCAGATAATCGTCCGGATCAAATTGCGCGCCCCACACTTCTGCCAAATAGGTGGCGCGCGGGTGCAGCTTCACCCAATCCCAATCCCACTTACGCTGGAAGTCAATAGTTGCCTTAATAAACTGTCCAGGATCAAATTCGTTGCCTACCAAGTGCTGCCAAGCACTGCGCGGAATATCTTCAGGCGCAGTTGCTTCGCCGTTCAGCACGCGTTCGAACTTTGCATATTCGCTGGATGCAGTCGCCAACGTAATCGTCCTTCCTTACAGCTTTGCCTGCGAACTGCACACGAGTGCAATCCGCAGTTCCTCACATTCTGGTGCATAGTTAAACATGTCATAGCCGACGACGTGCGTGCTCGGCTATTAACGTTATTTTGAATCGCTTATCAGCGCCACTGAATTGCTGCGCCTGTAACCGATTGCAATATTGTGAAAATAGCGTATTTTCGAGAGGTCGCGGACAGTTCGCTCGGAGCTTATAGGTTTTAGTTATGGCTTATTGCCTTGAAAACCGATGTCATTACGCAAATGTCGCTGTGTGATTTTTGTTATCTTGAACGCAATTTGTATGTAGTTTGTACGTCTACTAGCGATGTACGGAAAAGGGATTTCAATGGTCGATTTCAGTACGCAGGCGATTCACGCAGGATATGAGGCGCGATGTAACGGGGACGCGGTGAGTGTGCCGATTTACGCTTCTGCGGCATTTGAACTTGAAGATGCACTGCGCGGCCAAGCGTTGGCAGCTGGAATTCAAGAGGGATTCGAATATTCACGCGTTGCTAATCCGACCGTTGACGCGTTAGAACGTCGTCTTGCCGCACTGGAAGGTGGCATTGGTGCGGTAGCACTGTCCAGTGGTATGGCAGCGGTTTCATACGCGCTCATGTGTGCAGGCGAGGGCGGCGGTCGTATTATTGCGTCCAAAAACCTGTATGGTGCTTCGGTGGATGCGCTTGGTGATTTTCTTCCACAGTTCGGTATTCACGCTGATTTTGTGCACAATATCAACGATCTTGATGAAGTTGAAGCGCTGATTGGCCCGGATACGCGTGCGATTTTTGCCGAGACTGTTGCGAATCCGTCTACTGAAATCACTGATCTTGAACCGCTTGCCAAGCTCGCACACCAGCATGGTATTGCGCTAATCGTTGATAACACGGTTCCGACCCCATACTTGCTGCGCCCGATCGAGTTCGGTGCTGATATTGTGGTGCACTCCACAACGAAAGGTATTACCGGCCACGGTAATGCAATCGGTGGCGTGATTGTTGACGCCGGACGCTTCGATTGGACTAATGGCCGCTTCCCACAGTTCACGCGCACCGAACAGGTTATTGCTGATATTGAGGGCAATCGCCGGAGTTTTGCGGGCGCATTCGGCAACGCGGCGTTTATTAAGCGCATTCGTATTAAATATTTGCGCACGTTTGGCGCAGTGCAAAGCCCGTTTAACGCATACCTGTCGCTGATCGGACTGGAAACACTGCCGCAACGTGTCAGCCAGCAGGTAGCTTCTGCTACGGCAATTGCTGAACATCTTGCACACACGCCGCATGTTATCAAAGTCAACTATTCCGGTCTTGGTAATACGCCACAGTATGCGTTGAAAGCCAAGTATTTCCCGCATGGCGTCGGCCAGATTCTTTCCTTCCTGGTGGATGGCGATGTCAATAACGTGCGTCGCATTATCGACGGTGTACAGCTGTTCTCCTACGTGCCCAATATTGGTGACGCGCGCTCGCTGATTGTGGACCCGGTCAACATTACGCATCGAGAGGTTCCTGAAGACTATCGACTGTCGGCTGGAGTGACCGGTAATCTCATCCGCTTGTCTATCGGCTTGGAAAGCGTGGATGATCTTATCGCTGATCTTGATCAGGCGATTGCTGGCGCATACTAACGCAGTGCCATATTCAGCGCCTACTCATTGGAAATATGCTGGTTCGCCGGTCGGTAATGGTGTGTTGCCGGCCGGCGTGGCGTATATGCGTTTCCGTGTAAGCGTGTGTCCACCTGCCGGTATGCTTGCCTCATGGTTGGGATACGATGAGACATAGCTCTTTCAACGTGGAAGTGGCTTATGTCATTAGGATTAGGGGGAAATCATGGGGGCTTTCGCCTTCGGGTCTACGCTCATTACGTTTATCGTGATCCTGGTTATTCTCATAGCATTGCTGAGCGCAGCGATTTTTATTGTGCCGCAGCAGCAGGCATACATCATCGAACGTTTCGGTAAATTCCACAAAGTACAGTTCGCTGGCATTCACGCCAAAATCCCATTCGTTGATCGTATTGCCACCAAAACCAATATGCGTGTCAGCCAACTCAACGTGCAGTTGGAAACCAAAACATTGGATAACGTGTTCGTCACTGTTGTGGCGAGTACTCAGTTCCGTGTGAACCCTGAGAACGTAGCGACTGCATACTATGAGCTGCGTGACCCGGCGGGCCAGCTGCGCAGTTACATGGAGGATGCGCTGCGTTCTGCAATTCCTGCACTGTCGCTTGATGATGCGTTCGCGCGCAAAGATGATGTTGCTTTTGACGTGCAAAAGACTGTTGGCAATGAGATGGCACGCTTCGGCTTCACGGTTGTTAAGACGCTGATTACGGCTATCGACCCAAGTCCGCAGGTTAAGAATGCGATGGACTCGATTAACGCGGCTCAGCGTGAGAAGGAAGCTACGCGTCAACGTGCCGAAGCACAGCGTATTCAGATTGAAACCCAAGCTGCTGCAGAAGCAGAAAAGACTCGTTTGCAAGGTGAAGGCCAAGCAAATTATCGCCGTGAAATTGCTAACGGTATCGTCGACCAGATTAAGAGCCTGCAAGCCGTGGGCATGAACATTAACGACGTGAACAACGTGGTGCTGTTCAACCAGTATCTTGATGTGATGCGCTCCCTGTCTGAGTCGACGAATGCGAAGACTGTGGTATTGCCTGCTTCTACGCCTGGCGGTTACGAAGACCTGTACAATCAGGTCACCAAAGCCATGCTCACTGCGAGCGAAACGGCTGGCTCTACGCCGGCCTCTGCTGCACCAGGCGCGCGCACAGCTCAGTAAAAAGCTATAAGTCGATGTAAGTAGCTGGAGCTGCGATCGCAGCTGGACCATGCTCGCCGTTGCTATTGTCAGCGGCCTACAATAGGCCGCATGAGCGAACGTCATGGTCTAATCGTCAATTGCCTGCCGTTAACCGATAAGGAACGGCAGGCTTTTTGTGATGCTGTTGCAGGAACTGGCATCGAACAACAATTCACAGGCGTCAGCGCACAACGCGGCACGATGGTGTGGCATGCGCAAGTGCCTGACGAATTGCGCGCACAAGCCACAGCGATAATCGGCAATATTGCGCCTGAAACATGCGCCGACTACCCCCAGTTGGAATGGTTACAAACATGGAGCGCAGGCGTTGATCGATACGTAGCTCCAGGCGTATTAGCTGACAATGTGCGTGTTACTAACGCAACCGGAGCATACGGGCAAAGCGTCTCCGAACATTTATTTGCAATGATGTGGGCGCTCATGAAAAACGTGCCCATGTATGCGCGTCAACAAAGCGAGCAGCGCTGGCATGACCTAGGCAGCGCGTTAAGCCCAGTCGGCGCTCGCGTGCTAGTTATTGGTACTGGCGATATTGGCTCGCATTTTGCAACACTATGTAAAGCCGTTGGCGCGCATACGATTGGTGTGCGGCGTAACGCTTCCAAGCCAGCAGCAGGCATTGATGAAATGCATGAGTTTGACGAGCTCGACGCACTGCTGCCCGACGCAGATGTGGTGGCATTGATCGTGCCCGCTGCAGATGACACGTATCACCTGATTGATGGACGCCGGTTGACGATGATGAAGTCTACGGCGATCTTATTGAATGCTGGGCGCGGTACGGCTATTGATCCGCGTGCGCTCGCTCACGCACTATCTGAAGATCAGCTGCATGGTGCTGGCCTTGATGTTACAGAACCTGAACCATTACCAGCTGACAGCCCACTGTGGAGCGAGGCTCACTGCCTTATCACGCCGCATGTGGCTGGCGGCAATCATTTGGCGATTACCGAGCAGCGCATTATCGATATCGCATTGCGCAATGTGCGCCATTATGCAGCCGGTGAGCCACTCGAAAACGTGCGCCACTAGTGTGCGACTTTGCGGTTCGCAATATGCAGATACGCGGTTGAGTTGTGTGCTGAGCTAGTTACTGCGGCTCAGTGCTCAACTCAACGGTGCTCAACTCAACGGTGCTCAACTCAACGGTGCTCAACTCAACGGTGCTCAACTCAACGGTGCTCAACTCAACGGTGCTCAACTCAACGGTGCTCAACTCAACTGGCAAGGAATGGGCGAATCGCCTCAGCAGCCGCATACCCCTTGCGGTACATCAGCTCAAGTCCTTCAAACGATTTACTCAACGTTGACAAGCCGCACAAGTCGTCAGGCGCAAGAATAAGCACGCGACCATCCTGCTCATACTTTTTCGCCAACGCTACCTCATCGTTGTAGGTCTGGTAGCGGTTCAGCAGACGTTCTGCCGCGGCCGGGTAGGAGCGTTTCAGAATACGCGCTGGCGCAATATCGCGCTTTTGCTCGCGCAACACATCCTTCAATCGAGTCAAAATAAGCACGACGCGATCGTAACCATCATCCAACGCCTTCTGCACTGGCACCGGATCAGCAATACCGCCATCAAAATACGGCACGCCATCAATCACATATGGTTCGCAGGCTACGGGTACTGCACTTGAAGCTTTCATAATATTGAAATCGTCATAATGCACGTCCGACTTATCAAAATACTTCGTCGAACCATCTTCAGCATTGCATGCCACCACAGTGAACCCTGTAGGGTTAGCTTCAAACGCGGCGAAATCTACCGGATACTCGCCATCATGATTACTTAACGTGCCATAGACGTAATCCAGATTGGCAAAATTATGATTGCGCACATATGAGTCAAAGCTCGCGTACTCTTTGCGAAACGCGTACTCAGTGTAGAACTTATGGTTACGACCATGCTGGCCAGCAATGAACGACACCATATTCGCACTACCAGCGGAAACGCCATAGCAATGGTCAAAGGCAATACCGTCTTCAAGGCAACGGTCCATTACGCCAGCGCCAAAAATCGCGCGGAATCCGCCGCCGACATCAATTAACGCTGTCTTATGCTGTGTGCTACTCATCTTGACCCCCTTAACGATGATTCACTGATAGCGTGAGCTTACGCGCGCAGTCACGACAATGGAAGGTTGTTACCGTTCCAATAGTTCACGCGACAGTGTTGCAATACGCTCACTCGGGTCAGAGTTCGCAAGTTCCACCGAACCGGCTGCATCTTCAGGCGCAAGCTTGCCCAACGATTCCAACACCACACCCAAATGACGCACCGTGCCCTCGTTGCCGTCAATAATCGCCGCCGTATCAGGCAGCAGTTCGCGGAAATACTCACGGTAGAACACAAAATGCGTGCAACCCAACACTACCGAGTCAATCGATGAGAGATCATACTGGTCAAAATACTGGTGCAGCGTATGCATTACCAGATCATGATTATCAAGCTGCCCGCTTTCCACGATTTCTACCAGATCAGGGCAAGGCTCGGGGAAAATCGTATGATCTTCCTTGAACCGATCCATGAGTGCCGCAAACTTGTGTTCACGCAAAGTCAGCGGGGTAGCAGCAACGATCACGCGCTGGCGCACGCCATGACCGCGGTCGCACGCGACTTTCAACGCTGGTTCCATGCCGATAATCGGGAAATCATACAAGTCGCGCAACTCGTTGACAGCAGCAGAAGTGGCGGTATTGCAAGCGATCACCACCGCTTTCACACCTTGTTCCACGAAGCGTTTCACAATGCGCAGACTGAGCTCACGCACCTGCTCGGGGGTTTTGACACCATACGGAGCATGAGCGGAATCACCAAAATACAGCACGCGCTCATGAGGCATGTCATGCACCAGTTGACGCACTACTGAAATGCCACCTAATCCGGAGTCAAATACGCCGATCGGCGCCGTCGAAGTCATAGCCGTCTGCCGCCTTTCCTCATCAGTCCATCAGTGTTCGCGGTCAATATTCGTACGCGTTTGTCTCTACGCCTCTACGCACGCCGGCGGTTTCAGCCTGTGAGCTGAACTGTGCCGACTGCGTGAGCCTAGTAACGTTCACCAGCGTAGTGCATGGAATGTGGTAGTCGTGTGGCGCTCGCCGCGAGACGCGCGATTTCAACAGTGCTGCATAACGGTAGGCTGGTGATTATGAGCATTCCAAACATCGTATACAAAGCACACGCGACCGGCAATGATTTCGTCGTTTACGCTGATCCCACAGGTGAATTTGCGCCGAGCGAGGACGAAATTCGCTCGCTGTGCGATCGTCATTTTGGTATTGGCGGCGATGGTTTGCTGCGTCTGACTCATCCGGAATATGTAGCGGATCTCTCCGCTGAACAGCTTCAGACGTGCCAGGCTGGGGGAGCGGAATGGTTTATGGATTATCGCAATGCAGACGGTTCGCTTGCTGAAATGTGCGGTAACGGTACGCGCGCGACTGCTTTGTTCGCTCAGCGCGAGGGGTATGCGCCTGCTGGCGAACCATTGCGATTAGGAACGCGCGCCGGCGTGAAAATACTGACACCGTTGGGCGATGTGGCACCGTATGGTCGCGACGTGTACCAAGTGGATATGGGCGCGTGGACGATGGGCGCACAGGATGCATACCAAGTGACCATTCCTGGCACTGAGGGCAGTGCAAACGGCACGTTTGTAGACATGGGCAATCCGCATGTGGTGGCTCTAGTAGAGGGCGCTGGCTCCACACTTCCTCAAGTAGAAGCGTTGAATTTAGTAGTGAAGCCACGCGTTGAGCCGGTGATTGAGACCGATCAGAACGTTGAATTTGTGCGCATTGACGATATTGATCGCGCTCAAGGATGCGGTTGGGCCACTATGCGCGTCAACGAGCGCGGTTGTGGCGAAACACTCTCCTGCGGCACCGGCTTGTGCGCTACAGGCGTGACGTTGCGCGCGAAAACCGGTATTGACCATTGGGATATTACGGTGCGCGGCGGCACACTGCGCGTAGACGTGACAGATGACGATGTGAAGCTGACTGGTGCTGCGACGATCGTCGCACAAATCACACTGCTGTAATCGAATAACTGAATGCGCATTCGTCACTATTGACCACGACGGCCCGAGGAGAAATCTCCCCGGGCCGTCGTCTATGTAAGTAGGTCAGTAGCTAAGTATCGTTGATGTTTACGCGAAAATCGCGGGTCCATCAACAACCAAAATCAGCGTAATAATCGCCAGTACCCACACCACATCAACCATAAGATCAAAGTTGAGACGGTAGTACTTGCTCAAACCGCGCGCATTACGCGGCATATGCTGCACACTCACTGTGGCATGGCTGAAGGCCATGAACTGGATCGTGGAGGAGAACATCAGCACCAAGCAGTAGGGGCACAGCGCGTTGATGACGAACATTGACTGCGTGAACAGCCAGTACGCGTACAGGATCGCGGCGAGCGAGCCGAGCCACGTGCACAAGGCGAACCAACGGGGCACTACAACGCGAGCAAGTCCAATGACTGCAATAGTGACGAACACGGATTCAGCCGCGATACCGAAGAACGCGTTCGGGAAGCTCAAGCCGGCAAACTTGATGAATTCTGCCTGCCATGATTGTGCCACTGTTGAACACGATACGAGCGCGTTCACATCACAACCGAGCTTGGCATCAGGGTGACGTGCGAGTTGCAGCGTTTCAGCGGCCAGCATGAAGGAAACAAACAATGCAACCACTGAAGCAATCAGCGCAATGAGATACGTCCATGTTGCACTATGCCGAAAACCGCGTAGTGCAGTCGAATCAGTATTGGCTGCGATTGTGCTCGTCGTAGTAGCTGCTTCGGTGTCGTTATGGCTCATAGTGCCTCGCTTCCCCTGTCGCGTCTCTGGTGTGTGCATCCCAGTGTAAGGCGCGTACTGCCCGACAACCGATATGTGCACGTGTTGCCGCGCGCAGTGAGGCTGCTGCACAATGCTTATAGCGCTCTGCGCGTCCGGCGTGTGTCTGGCATGTCAGCGCATACGATGGTGTGTATGACTCGTATTGACATCGTGAACGTGCCTCCGCAGGAGGGCTGGGACATTCATTGCCATACGGTGTTTTCTGACGGGACTAAAACGCCTGAAGAACTTGTTGAGCTCAGCCATGATATTGGATTGCATGGCGTGTCTATTTCGGACCATGACACGACCAGCGGCTGGCCAGATGCGCAACGTGCAGCGCAGGCGGCGGGCATGCCCCTGTTACGCGGTACAGAGATCACCGCATGTGATGGGGACGTATCAGTGCACATGTTGGCGTTCCAATATGATCCGCGGGACCGGCATACGTCGGATTTATTTGCGCATACGCGTGAAGCGCGATTGAAGCGTACGAAAGCAATGGTGGCGCGTTTAAGCGAGGATTATCCGATTAGCTGGCAGTCAGTGCTCGATCAAGTCAAAGAAGGTGGACGTACCACAGTTGGGCGCCCGCATATTGCTGACGCTCTGGTGGCTGCCGGCGTGTACACGAACCGCTCGGAAGCGTTTGCTGGCGTGGTCAGCGCATCATCGAAATATTACATTCCAACACCATCGCCAACCACGCATGAAGTGCTTGCAGCAGTAGCGGCAGCGGGTGGTGTGGTGATTATCGCGCATCCTGGCGCATTAAACCGCAATCGTGTGCTGCTATCAGACGCACAATTAGAGTGCTTGATTAACGAGGGGCTTGACGGGCTTGAAGTGTGGCATCGTGATAATCCGCCCGAGCAGCGTGAGCGTTTGCTGGCGATCGCACAACGCCATCATCTGCTGGTCACCGGCGGCTCGGATTGGCATGGCGCCGGCAAACCGAACGTATTGGGTGAGAATCTCACCGATGACGCAACCGTGGCGGAAATTGTGCGTCGCGGAGCGATTCCGCTCGCGTAAGCGCTCGCACATTACCAATGTAGGGGTGTAGCTCACTGGAACTACACCCCTACATTGGTAATTGCAAACTCAGTAATTGCACCGGTTTGCTGTTGCTGCTAACAACTGCTGATCACAGTGCGCCGAAACCAACAGCATGCTTGGTTTCAGAACCGATCACCGCATAGCCGAGTGCGTTTGCCGGCACCACAATATGGCGGCCCTTCTCGTCAAGCAGCTTAATCGGCGTACCTGCTGACAGCGCCGATTCAATAGCGGCAGTCACTGTTTCAGCACTGTCATCGGTGCTGAACGTGACCGGGCGGGCAACATTCTGGATGCCAAGTTCGATATCCATAATTCCTCTTTCGCTGTACTGTGACTGTCGTTACTTAACGGCCGTGCGCTCTTACATGAACTGTCTGCGGCGATAAGCCTGTGACCATGCTGCCTACTCTAAGAGCAGTGGGGCAACTAGTTACGCTTTGGGCGTGTTGTCATTCGTATCGTCATCAAGGTCATCATTGGTGCCAGCGGTTTGCACAATATCGTGACTATCAGTGTCATCGGTTTCCACGCTGACAGTCACGGCAGCATCACCCGTATCGTCATCATCTTCAGCGCTATCTGCCGTAGTAATTGGCGTTTGTGCGACCGTCACTGTTTCAGACGTGTGCTTCGCACTTGCCGAAGGAATCAGACTCGACTGCGCATCACGCATAGCCCGCTCTTCACGCTCAAGAAGCGGAATCGCAATCGTTGGCGCTTCCTGCGACTGAGACTGCTGCGGTTTTGCGGAAGCAAACGGCGATCGTGCAGCCGGATACGATGCCGGCGCTGCTGCCGCCATATTCCACACCGACGGTGTTGTAGTTGACGATGCGGCAGTTGATGGCGTTGCAACCGATGGCGTTGCCGTCGATGATGCGGCCGCTACCGGAGCATGATCGTCAGTCTTATCATCCGCGTCAGTTGACGACGATGCAGAGGTTGCTACACGGTGTACAACGATCGTCTCCGATGAGGAGGCTTCCTGATTCGTCCACGTAGAGGCAGCGTTATACGCAGTATGAGCGCGCGTGACCGGTGCAGCACTCGGCTGCGTAGCGCTCACCGTGCCTGCAGCTTGAATATCAGCTGAACCGGTGCGATCGGTCTCATCAGTTTCATCATTCGGATCGGCGGCGCGGTCAGCAGCGCGGTCGGCTCGCGATTGCGCCGCAGCCTGACGGCGTTCCTCGGCATCCAGCAATGTGCCCACCGTAATCGTCGAAGGATTGCGGCTACTGGCAGCACTAGCAGTCGTGGTTGTCGTGCGCTGCTGCTGAGTAAAGCGCCCCAACTGGTGAGCGAGTCGCTCCACCTGCGCTTTGAACTGCATGATTTTCTGACTATCCGCACGGTTCAATGCGGAAATAAAATCACCCACCTGCTCCATTTGCAGCCACAGGTTAGCGCGCAGCATGATGAGATCATCAAGACGTGAACCCATCATGCGACCGTATGCAGCAAGAACTGCATTGCGATGATCATTGTCCAACTTGGCGAAAATCCACGCCAAATCACGCGCAGGATCATTGACCTGCATATCCTGCCAGTTCGTGATCGCAGTAATCGTAGACCCTTCAAACAGGAAGTCACCATCCGAAAAGCCGCCATGTACCGGGCAAGTCAAAAACGACCACAAGCCTTCAGTTTCAATAATGCTGGACCAGCTTGCCGTAATTTCAGCAGGCACATGACCCGCCTGCTGCAAACGCTTAATCCACGCAGTCAACTGCGCGCGAATCTGCCCCGTAGTAAACACAGGGTACGATTCAGCCTGCAAAAAGTTCGGGCGCAACCGGTGAATCGCACCAATTGCCGTGCCTACACTCGCGCAATCGTCTAATGTCAGCAACGTTAACGGGCGTGCAGTGCCTGCACGATGGGTGGCTGCCATCACCGCAGTGCCACCGGTGACACTGTTCTCGCCCTTGCCATCCGCGAATGCAAGCACATTATCCAACGCAAAACCCAAAGCGGCTGGGTCTTTCGCACGCTTAAGCGTCTGCGCTGCACGCACACGGCCCTGTAAGCGCTTACGGCCCTCGTCGCTATCGCAAGCGTACACGTCATACTGTCGGCCTGCAGCGTCCTGCACAACGGCCTGATCGATGCCTACTGCGGCGTCTGTATCATTGCCTTGGTCACTAGCGCGTACGCCGGCCACGACGATGCCAGGCATAATCGCCGAGGTAAGCGCCGCCAACATAAGATTGCTTCGATGAGTCACACTCCCACACTAATACATTCGCTCGTCTACCGTGTCGAGACGTGGCCGCGAAGAGCGCGGAAACACGGCCATTTGAGCAACTCTGTGGCGCAATACGCTGTTTGTGCGACACAATGGAGGCATGGCAGACACGACTTTAACGCCTGAAGCGATTCTTGAGGGGCTTGACGAATCGCAGCGGGCCGCCGCCAGCGCGGCGAACGGGCCTGTGCGTATTATCGCCGGCGCTGGAGCTGGCAAAACACGTACCGTTACTCGCCGTATCGCCTACGCGTGCGCGCGCGGCGACTGGGATGCTCGCCGTACGCTCGCCGTCACATTTTCGGTAAAAGCCGCTGCTGAAATGCGTTCACGATTGAAAACCCTAGGCATTGGCGACGATGTGACCGCCGCAACCTTCCATTCGGCCGCATTGCGCCAATTGCGCCGCGTATGGCCTGACATTTGCGAAGCACCATTCCCACACGTTACTGACGATCAGCGCGATATTGTCGAACGTGCATTGCGTCGCGTTACCAACATGGCTGACGTAGAACCCGCGCGCATTCGCGATGTGCGCGCGGAAATCAACTGGGCAAAAATATCGCTCATCGCCGGTGATGATTACGCACGTGTGTGCGCCAGCCAGCACCGCGAGCCGCCCGCAGATCTCGACCCAGCGCGCTTTGCTGACGTGTACGCCGCCTACGAGCAAGAAAAAACCGCGCGCGGGCAGATCGACTTCGACGATATTTTGCTGCTTACCTGCCATGTGCTCGACGATTTCGAAGAAGCTGCCGCTTCGATCCGCTCATCTATCGGCTGGCTGACGGTCGACGAATACCAAGACGTTTCGCCGCTACAACACCGGCTTATGCGACTGTGGCTTGGTGATAATCGCAACGTGTGCGTAGTTGGCGACCCCGCGCAGACCATCTACTCGTTTGCTGGAGCAAGCAGCTACTATCTGCTGCATTTTGCGGATGAATTCCGCCCGCTGAGCGCTGATATCACGCTTGGTACTGACTATCGCTCTACGCCACAAGTAGTGCGCTATGCGAATCGCGTATTAGCTGGGGCACCCAATCGCAGCGACTATTTAATCCTTGCTTCAGGGCGCGAAAACGGGTTGCGAGTCGGTCATGCTGTATACGACACGGATGCTGATGAGGCACAAGGCGTTGCTGCACGCATTGCGCGCATGGTTGCTCAAGGCGCTCATCCAGCAGACTTTGCCATACTCACGCGCATTAACGCACAACAACCAACCATTTGCGCTGCGCTGAAAGCTGCAGGTTTGCGCTACCGCGTGCGCAGCGATGCTGGATGGCAAGCGAGTGCGCTCGCCGACGATGCGCAAAGCAAACTTGCGCTATTGGAAGCGATGGGATTAAGCGCTAATGCTGGCAGCGTGACGGTTTCGACGATCCATGCCTCGAAGGGCTTGGAATTTCCGTATGTGTTTATGATCGGCTGTTCAGAAGGACTGATGCCATACGGTTCACCGCAACCGGGGGATGCGCTTGAAGAGGAGCGTCGACTCATGTATGTGGGGGTGACGCGCGCAGAAAACGGATTGTGCATGTCATACGCGCGTTCTAAAGACGGCAGTAGTCGAGGCAATCGCACTGTGAGCCGATTCCTCGCATAGTTGAGTTGTTGTGCAAAACCGAGAACGCCTTCGCTTCAGTGAGTGTGCTGAAGCGAAGGCGTTCGTATTGTTCGCGCAACTGTTGATGCTCTAGTTATGCCAACTATGCAGCATCCGGATGAGGCGTATCGGGGGAGTCGGGCGCAGACTCATTGCCGTTATCTGCGTCGCCGTTGTTCCCATCGCCGCCGTCTTCATCAAGTAGCTTGCTGAGCTCAGCATCCCAGTCGATCGTCGAACCGGTAGCATCCTGCGCACTGTTGGACGCGCCTGCGCCAGATGCGTCAGTTCCAGAAGCAGGATGATCAATCGAAGCTGCTGATGTACCATCCTGCGCGGTCTCCTCGGCCGGCAGTGCAGGCAGCAGATCAGGATGAGACCACTTTGCGTCACGCGCTTCAATACCATCCGCGCTGGTAATCCGCTCCCACAAAGCTGCCGCTTCACGCATACGCTTCGGACGCAGCTGCATACCCAGCAGGGACTCGAACGTACGCTCAGCAGGGCCTCCAACCGCACGCTTACGACGCATCATCTCACGAAGCTGCTCAATATGCGGAATGTGTGCCATGCCGGCACGCCACGTTACGCAATCAACCCAGCCTTCAACCAGCGCCAACATCGTCTCCAACGATGCCAATGCAGCCTTCTGCTCCGGCGTATCCGGAATACCAACCTTCGTAAGATTCACCGCATCAGAAATCGACTCAGGATCCATCGCAGCAGCATCACGCAACTGCTCCTCCATCGCGTCAAGATCAATAGTGATACCGCGCGCATACTTGCCAATCAACGCTTCAAAACGAGGCATCAGCCACGGCACTGCAGCAAACAGACGCGCATGCGCCACTTCACGCAATGCCAAAAATGCCGTCACTTCAGCCACCGGAATATCCAACGATTGCGCATATTCGGCAATATTCTGCGCAATCAGCGCGCCGGCCGGATTCTTCAACAAGGCAATACCCTGATCAAAACCGCCATTCACTTCACGCGACAAATCACCAGCAGCATAACCAAGCTGCATAGAGAACGATGTATTGCCCAGCAAGCGAATCATCTGCGCAGGGTTCTTCATACCATCAGGAATTGGAATCGGCACAGGGCCAGCAAACATGCCAGTCACTTCGCCGCCAAACGAGTCACCCAAACGGTCAGCAATCACCGACGCCAACGCATCATTCATCGACTGTGCAACCGGAGCTGCAAACTGCGCCCACGCATCCAGCGTCTTGTCAACCCAACCCGCGCGCGTCAACGTTTCCGGCTCACCCGGAGCGGGATCGAATTGGCATGCAGTATCCAGCCACAAATTCGCTTCACTCATAGCGCGACGCGTCAAATCAGCAGCCTGCGCGTTCACCACAGTCTGCGAGCCATCAGCATTCGCTTTCTGCAACGCCAGCGACTTCGCAAGCTTTACATTGATAGGCCCAGAATCAACAGTGCGTTGCATGTCGCCAACCGTGTTCAAACCGCCGGTAGTAAACGCCTGCATAAGCGCTTGCACTTCAGCAGGCTTCGGTAGCTTACTCACATCCTGACTCATCAATTGTTCGCGAATCTCAGGCGGTAGCTCAGAAAGCTGATTCCACGCCATCTCACCCTGCACCGGTCCGAAGCAGTCGATAAACCACTGCCGCATCGCGTTCTCATCCATGGTGTTCCCCGCCTTATGTGTTAACGTCAGTTGATTCCATATTATGGGAGGTATGCCGAATATGCAGTCGAAACGCCAACTTCACGCGCACAGCGCATTACACGGTGACATGGCACAACACCAAAGTGTTCAGCCAGGGCAGCCAGACGGTAATGAACCATCAACTAACAGTCTGCGCGCTCGCGCACATGCATACTTCTCATCGCACACACTGCGCTATTTCGCTGGCGCAATCGCTGTAGCATTATGCGCCGCAGTCATGGTGATGCCCAGCGCGTACGTGGTAGAAGGACCAGGGCCGACGCAAGACGTATTAGGCAAGACTGGCGGCAAATCAGTCATCGCAATTACCGGCGCAGACACGCAACCCACCTCCGGCAAGCTGCTGCTCACCACCGTGAACGCTTCCGGCGTACCCGGCTATCCAGTGACCAACGCGCAAGCAATGTGGGCTTGGCTTGACCCACAACAAACAGTGATGCCGCGCGAAGCCGTCGTACCAGTAGGGCAAACCAGTGAAGAATACGCCAACAAATCCGCTCAACAAATGAGCGCTTCCGAGAACGCTGCAGCCAAAGCCGCGCTCGCGTTCCTCGCTCAGCAAGGCATGGACGTAGAAGACGTGAAGGTCAGCATGCACGTCGACGATATTGGCGGCCCATCCGCAGGCATGATGTATGCGCTTGGCGTCATCGACAAGCTCACCGAAGCAGACGAAACAGGCGGCAAGATCATCGCCGGTACAGGAACGATGAACGCCAAGGGCAAAGTCGGTGCAATCGGTGGTATTCGACTGAAAATGATTGGCGCGAAACGTGACGGCGCACAGTGGTTTATTGCCCCCGAATCAAACTGCGACGAAGTAGTTGGACATGTGCCTGATGGACTTCACGTCGTGAAAGTATCGACGCTAGATGAGGCGTATCAGGCGCTGGTTGCTATTGGCGAAGGCAAGGGGGGTACCTTGTCTGGGTGCACTGTCAAGCAGTGATGACGCGTTTTGCATGAAAAAAATCCCAAGGACACGGTGTGTTAACGTCGTCGCGCCATACGTTTTGGTAATGTGTTCACCGTGAATGAAACGGCATCACAGAATGGTGAAGAATTCGGATTCGAACCCGGCGACATCGTGCAGGAATGGCTGTGGGATGATGACGTCGACGATTCAATCCGCGCCAAAATTGAAGATCTAACTGGTGAGGACCTAGTCGACGAGGATTATGATTCCGCTGTTGACGGCGTAATCATTTGGTGGCGCGACGGCGATGATGAGGATGAACTGTCCGACACCATCGTGGACGCTTACTCCGTACTGGGCGATGATGGCCCGCTGTGGGTGTTGACGCCAAAGCCCGGTCGCCCGGGAGCGGCGAGCTCGAGCACCGTACAGTCCGCAGCTAAGACCGCTGGCATGAATGCTGCAACTCCACTGACCGTTGGGCCAGATTGGAACGGTATTCGCCTGCGCGCCTTTGGTAAAGGCCGCTGAGGGCTTAAGGTAAGTCACTACCGCTAACACATTGTTATATGCCAGCGATATCAGATAGTTACATGTGGTATCGCTGGCATTGCGTTATGCCTAAACGGCTGAACAACTGCGCTTGCTTGTGCACTGATTGCTGAGAGCTGATCGCTGAAAAACACAGCAGTGACAGATCAGCGGTAACGAAATGACAATATTGCGACGATAGTGCAAAGTGTTGAAAGTTGAACAAGGTGGGCAATAAGGGACTCGAACCCCTGACATCCACCGTGTAAAGGTGGCGCTCTAACCAACTGAGCTAATTGCCCGCAACGTGTGCAGTCATACACTGTAGCGTATGGTCCGTATTAAGGCGTGCATCGGCGAGTCCACACTGTTGTGGGGGCGTGTCTTAAGGCCAGAAAGGAATCGCAGGCCGGTCGCGTCGCAACGCTCACGTAAAGTGAATGCCAGTACAACAATCCTAGGAGGTCGGTAACCAATGGCGCAGAAGGACGCAGAAGCGAAAGGCGCGGGGATTGCGCGCGTCGGTAAGCGCAAGTGGGGTTACGATCCCGCTCAGGTGGACGCCTTTCTTGACCGGGCACACACGCTGTATGAAAGCGAAGATGACAGCTTAACCCAGCAGGATATTCAAAACGTGTCGTTCGACCTCGCCAAGGGTGGCTATGACATTGCGCAGGTGGATGCGGCGCTGGCTCGCCTCGAACAGGCAGTAGTGGATCAGCAAACAACGCGCGAAATTACCGATCACGGCCGCGTTGCATGGAAGGCTCGTACCGAGGAGCTGTACCGTCAAGTGTGCGATCACGCTAGCCGTGGACTCGGGGAGCGTTTTGCGCGTGGCCGCGATAGCAGGCCTTCATATGATCGCAAGCAAGTCGATCGAATCATTGATCAGATTATCGACAAAGCATCGTTGGGTTTGGGCGCGGAAGATATTGACGATCAGACCGCTAAGAAACTCGCTGACGTCAATTCCACGTCTGTTGCCAATGTGATTTTCACCCAGCGCAAAGGCAAGCGCGGTTATGACGAGCGTCAAGTTGATTTTTATCTCAACGTGTGCGTGCAGCTGCTCAGCCGTCTAGAGTCTTTTGCGCGTGTTGCTGACTACATTGGCGCGTCTTCGGAGTCTTCGACTGCGACCGCAACTGCGGCAGCAACGCCACGATCTGCTTCTTCAGTGACCCCGCTGTTTGGCGACGGCGACGCGTATGCGTCCGCGCAGTCTGATGTTCCGGCAGCTCCGATCGCACAGCCTGATGACAATCCATCCTTCAGCGAACTGCACGAGGCAGAGGCTGCACTCTTCACTTCTGCCGCAGCCACGACTGCCGCTGCTGACACAACTCCAGCGCCGGCAGCCGCACCTGCCGCAGCACCGGTTCCGCCTGCACCGCAGCCCGTAGTGGCGCAGTCTGTGCCGCCACAGCCTGTGGTAGCAGATACGGCAGCATCCAACGGTGACGCATCGCTTGCTGCACTGTCTCGCCTTGCGGGTCAGGCTGATGAGCCGCAACTGCCATCGTTCGCGCCAGCTGTTTCGGCTACTCCTGCCGCTCCAGCCGCGCCTGCCGCTCCGGCAGTATTCGCAGAGCCAGCTGCCCCTGTTGCACCGCAGTCGCAGCCCGCAATGCCACTGTTTGACCAGCCGCAGTCTGCGCCAGCGCCTGAAACAATGCCGGTCTCGTTTGCGCCAGCAGCTAAGCCGCAGCGCCGTACCGGTTCAATTCCTAAGCCGGTTATCCAGCCAGTCGTGCAGCCTCTTGCAAGCGCTGACGCGGCTGACACTGCCGCTGCAGGAGCCGACAGCACGTCTGCAGCTCCACAGGCACGCGTCACGCAGTCCATTCCGCTCAACGTTCCTACGCATCCGCAGGAGCCTTCCACTGGTTCTTCAACCGCTGCAAAGCACAATGAGGATCCGAACAGTTCCTTCCCGAACCTCTACTTCGATCCAGCGGTAAGCATGAGCTTTGATATTCCTGATCTTTCGTTCCCCACGCTTAACACAACGGAAGAGAACGATTCCACCACGCCGAAGAAGGACTGAACATCACCGTTCAGCCATTATTCACAATCGATATTCATACGGTAAGGAGCTGAGCAACAAGCGATGAGTCAGCGCAACGAAACGGTCGTCGTCCTCGGATCGACCGGGTCGATCGGCACACAAGGACTTGATGTTATTTCACGCCATCCAGAACGCTTCACCGTCACCGGTTTAGCTGCTGGAGGAGCCCACGTGGAACTGCTCGCCCAGCAGGTTGTGCGCTTCCGCGTGCCGCAGGTCGCCGTATGGAATGTTGACGCGGTACCCGCGCTGCGTCGTGCGCTCGATGACGCCGGCGCTCCCTATACGCAAATACAAGCTGGCCCGCAAGCCGTTATTGGCATGGCTGGCAGCGGTGCCGGTGTGGTGCTCAATGGCATCACCGGGTCAATTGGCCTTGAACCGTCAATCGCAGCACTTAAAGCTGGCTCGCAGCTTGCACTAGCGAATAAAGAATCCGTTGTAGCTGGCGGTCACTTACTCTTTAGCGCTCAAGTGCGTGATGACCAGATCAATCCTGTTGATTCGGAACATTCCGCGATCTGGCAGTCACTACGCTCTGGCACACATGGGGAAGTTGCCAAGCTCATTGTGACCGCGTCTGGCGGTCCGTTCCGTGGGCGTACACGCGCGGATATGACCAATATCACGCCAGAACAAGCGTTGAATCATCCAACGTGGCATATGGGCCCTGTGGTGACGATTAACTCGTCCACGCTGATGAACAAGGGTCTTGAAGTGATCGAGGCGAGCCGACTGTTTGATGTGCCGCCGGAACGCATTGAGGTAACCGTGCACCCGCAGTCCATCGTCCATTCGATGGTTGAATTCTGCGACGGTGCAACGATTTGCCAAGCCTCCCCGCCAGACATGCGCCTGCCGATCGCGCTCGGCCTATCGGCTCCTGAACGTCTGGATAATGTTGCTGCTGCCTGCGATTGGACACAAGCTGCCACATGGACGTTCGAACCGTTAGATGACGAAGCGTTCCCTGCGGTCTCGCTCGCCCGCCAGTGCCTTGCTGCTTCCGAAAAGCACACGGCAGTACTCAACGCGGCCAATGAGCAGGCAGTGCACGCGTTCCTTGATCACCGCCTTACATACCTCGGTATCGTTGACACGGTTAAAGCCGTGCTTGACCAGATGGATGCCGAGCTACGCGGCGATCCACTGTTCGCATCCGTGGAGGAAATGAGTCAAGTCGAGCTTGAAGCACGTCATCGCGCCGATGATCTGATAAACAAGACGATTTGAGACACAAACAGTAGCTATCTTCACGTGCGGGCTGTCACGTGGAAAAGGAAAGACATGAGCCTGAACACTGTTGACAAACCGTTCCGCAAGACCGGCGACCCAGTGACGCTGACCAGTGAATCGCCACTGCACCCGCGCCGCAAGTCGCGCCGTATTATGGTCGGTCCAGTGCCAGTGGGTGGTGGAGCGCCTATTTCTGTGCAGTCGATGACTAATACGCTCACGGCTAATGTGCCTGCCACGCTTCAGCAAATCGCAGAGCTGACTGCCGCCGGTTGCGATATTGTGCGTGTTGCCGTGCCCAGTCAGGATGATGCTGACGCACTGCCTGAGATTGTGCGCAAGTCGCCGATTCCGGTAATCGCTGACATTCACTTCCAGTCCAAGTATGTGTTCCAAGCTATCGATGCTGGTTGCGCGGCTGTGCGCGTCAATCCTGGCAATATTCGCAAATTCGATCAGGTTGGACCTGATATTTGCAAAGCGGCTACGGACGCGGGTATTTCTCTGCGCATTGGCGTCAACGCGGGCTCGCTAGATAAGGATTTGTACGCCAAGTATGGCGGTCCGACTCCTGAAGCGCTGGTTGCTTCCGCATTGAAGGAAGCGCACATGTTCGAAGATGTTGGCTTCCACGATTTCAAGATTTCCGTCAAGCATCACGATGTGATCACGATGGTGCAAACGTACCGTCTGCTCGCCTCTAAAGGTGATTGGCCACTGCACTTGGGTGTTACCGAGGCTGGCCCCGCATGGCAGGGCACGATCAAATCCTGCCTCGCATTTGGCGCGCTTTTGGCCGAGGGTATTGGTGACACGATTCGTGTGTCACTGTCAGCACCGCCAGTTGAAGAAGTAAAAGTCGGCTGCAAACTGCTCGAATACATGGGATTGCGCCCGCGTAAGTTCGATATTATTTCCTGCCCGAGCTGCGGGCGTGCGCAGGTTGATGTGATTCAGCTCGCTACTGCGGTAACTGAAGGATTGAAAGATATTACGGCACCGATTCGCGTGGCTGTCATGGGCTGCATTGTGAACGGTCCAGGTGAGGCGCGCGAAGCGGATCTTGGCGTAGCTTCCGGCAACGGCAAGGGGCAGATCTTCATCAAGGGCAAGGTCATTAAAACAGTTCCTGAAGATCAGATCGTCGAAACACTACTGGATATCGCTAACGATATTGCGGCGAATATGGAAGCGAACGGTGAAGTGCCAGCGGGTGCTACCGGTCCGGTGGTTATTCCCATTCAGCACCCGAATAGGGCTGCATGAGCCAGTCGATGACAACGGACCAGTCGACTACTGGCGCGGCAACTTCGCCATCGAGCGCGCGCCCGTGGAGCCGCGGGCGACGTTTGATGCTGAGCTTGCCGATATTCATTATTCTGATGGGCATACTCGTATTCGTATCGAATGCAACCGCAGTGCCGTGGAATAATGAGCCGACTGGTCAAACCATTGCCACCTTATCTGCAGATACGCAAGTCACTTTTGATAATCCTGATGGGCTTGCATTGCCATCGCTGGGCAGTTATGAGGTGGTTGAACGCTCGGTGTGGATTCACGCGAAACGCCCGTCCACTGGTGAAGTTCAGCGCGTGCATGTGCTTATTCGTCAGCCTGTTGGCGCGGGGGAGCAGCTGCCAGGCGTGGTGTTTATGCATGGTGCGGGCTATGGCACCGCACAGAATTCGTTTGGCGATGTGGCACAATCAATGGCTTCAGCTGGATTTGTGACTGCAGTATTGGATAAACCAGCATGGTCTACCAGTGATATAGACCGCGACTATCCAGCTTCCGCGCGCGTATACGACCAGGTCATTAATCTGTTGCGTGATCTACCTGAAGTTGATGATGCCAAGGTTGGTATTTATGCGACAAGCGAGTCGACGTGGGTGTCATCGTATTTACTGGATATTGACCATAACGTCGCCTTCCAAATCCTGTTAAGCCCCATGGTGTATTCGCCGCGACAATCATTGGGATTCTTTGTTACTCAAGACTTCACATTGGTGGGGGCTAATGAGGGATATCAGTCGCTGGTACGCCGCGTATTTAGTGCCGACAGCGACTTGTTTGGCTTAACTAATCTTGACATCAATACGCTCGACCCACAGGCCTATTCCATTCCCACGTTCGTAGCATATGGTTCAAAAGATGTAATGACCGCGCAAGTTGAAGGTACTGAAGCCATGCTGCACATGGCGCATCAGGCCGGTAACTGGGATATGACGATACGCAGCTACCCGGTAGCCAACCATGTGCTGCGTTTGGGCGACGAATCCGAAACGGGAACGCCGCTTGCTGATCGATATGTCACTGATCTTATCGATTGGGCAGTGGGCACCGTTCATGGGCTACAACAAACCAGCGAACGCGTGGCTGGCGTCAAACTCTACCAATCAATCACCGTGCCCAAAGACCTACATGCCATGCGAGGGCTGACGGTGTACGGTCTGATCGTGCATGTGTTTATGCTCATTATGTTGTGTGCGGCGCTCATTGTCTCAATGGTGGCGTTGGGGCGTACGATCCGATTGCGTTGGCGCAAACAGCATGGTGCGCTTAAACAGCATGGTGCGCTTAAACAGCATGGCGCGCTTGGTTTCTCGCACGGATTCGGCAGCCAACTGTTGACCCTGACGATCACCACGCTGGCAACGCTTGTGCTGTTTGCTGCGGGCATTGGCCAAGTAGTTATCGCGGTCATCAAGCTCGCATGGGGTGGTGCGCCTGACGAGAATCCTGGGCTGATTTATTGGAGTTGGCCGGTTATTCAAGTAGTGTGCACGCTGGTGGTTTGGGCTTGGTCGCGTGTGTTCGCCCGATTGATTGAAGTCGCCTCAATGCGAGGCATGATCAGCTGGCCTCCGCGCAAAGGTTCTATTCGCGCCGTGGTCACTGGCCGCGAACCAGTACTCGCTTCCACTCGTCTTGGCCGCGTACTGTTTTGGGTGACTGCTGCTGCCATGTTCGGTGTGCTACTTGTCTTCGCGTTTTGGGGATTGTTTATTTATTAACGGTTTACTAGCGTGAGCGAGTGTTTGCCAGCGCTGCAGGCTGTGCGCGCGGTGTGTGCTGGGAGCAAGTGCGGAAAGGAGATGTGCTATGCCACTGTATCGTGACGAAGGCGTTGTACTACGCACTGTCAAACTCGGCGAAGCGGACCGCATTATCACCTTGCTCACACGCACGCATGGCAAGATTCGCGCGGTCGCCAAAGGCGTACGCCGAGTGAAATCACGATTCGGTGGTCGCCTCGAACCATTCATGCGCGTTGACATTCTGATCGCCACTGGTCGGTCGCTCGATGTTGTGTCACAAGCAGAATCGATCGCCGCATACGCTGCTCCAATCTGCGCCGACTATGACGCATATGAGGTAGCGAACGTCATCGTTGAAACAGTCGATAAGCTCGTATCAGCAGAAAATGAGCAGGCGAGTGCGCAGTATCGTCTGCTGATCGGAGCACTCAACGCGCTCGCGAAGCATGCTCACCCGGCTGCAGCAATTGGCGACTCGTACGTACTGCGCGCGCTTGCGTTAGCTGGTTGGACACCGCGATTGCGGTCATGCGTGGTGTGCGGGCGAGTAGTAGATAGTAGCGAGCGAGTGTTTCTGTCGGTCGCTGGCGGTGGTGTGATGTGCGCGGCTGACCGAACTCCGGATGCGCAACCGTTGAGTAATGATGAGCGTGTGCGCATGATTGCTGCAGTCGATGGTGATTGGACGGTGCTGGATGAACCAATGCCTCACGTATCGATCCGTCACTTTGTTGAAGAGTGGGGGGAGTATTACCTTGAGCGGCCGATTCGTTCCCTGCGCTTGCTAGATTAGCGGGTATGGCTTTCGAAAACGTCGATTACACGTCGCTGAACATTCCGGCGGCACCTTTTTCCGACCCGTCTATCATTCCTGATTTTCCGAAGAACAAAGTGCCTCGCCATGTGGGCGTGATCATGGATGGCAACGGACGCTGGGCCAAACAGCGCGGCATGATTCGCACGAACGGGCATCAAGCCGCCGAGCCTGTGGTGTTCGATACGATTGCGGGTGCGATTGAAGCAGGCGTGCGTTACCTGTCGCTGTATACGTTCTCCACTGAGAACTGGAAGCGTTCCCCGCAGGAAGTGCGCTTTCTGATGGGTTTCTCGCGTGAGATTATTCACCGTCGTGTGGCGCAGATGGACGAGTGGGGCGTGCGCGTGCGCTGGTCTGGCCGCCGGCCGAAGCTGTGGAAATCGGTGATCGACGAGCTTGAGATTGCGCAAGAGCGTACGAAGAACAATAAGGTTATCGACGTGGTGTTCTGCATCAACTATGGTGGGCGTGCAGAGATTGCGGACGCGTGCGCGGCGATTGCGCGCGAGGTGCGCGATGGTCGCATTTCTGGCGATCGTGTGACTGAGAAGATGATTGCTGATCACTTGTATCTGCCTGACGTGCCTGACTGCGATTTGGTGATTCGTACTTCTGGCGAGCAGCGCACGTCGAACTTCCTGCCGTGGCAGGCTGCTTACGCCGAGCTTGACTTCGTGCCTGAACTGTTCCCTGACTGTGGGCGTGAAGTGCTGTGGCGTTCCATTGACCACTACATTCATCGTGATCGTCGTTTTGGTGGCGTAACCAAGTAACGAGTAGCTAGCCCAGCGATTGCTGGCACTTCTTAGCGTCTAAGCCGTATGCCTTTTCCCGGGCATACGGCCTTTTTGTATGCCGAAATAGGCTGTATGCCCGGAAACGGGTAAGCGAGTTCGTGTGTTTGTCGCATTGGCACGCGTTTCGACTGGCATCTATGCCCGGCAGACATGAGGGGTAGGCGTTTCTGCATTGTGGTGGTATACTTAACCATTAACAGAAATGTTTACGCAAACATTTCTGTTATACCGCAGGAAGGGCGGTATAACGCCAATTTGTCCGACAATGATGTCTTCTCTCATGGTAGCGAAATCACCTCATTGCTAGGGCAACTGGCACAGCAATGGTTCACGCGACAAAGGAGACGTGATGAAGGCATTCGGCAAGTCGCTAGCCGCAATGGTTGCGGCGGCGACCTTAGTGGGAGGAGGTAGTGTTGTCGGCACGGCATATGCAGCTGACAACACTGTCACTGTAACCCCGAATCCGTGGTACGCCAACAGTTTTGACGGTTGGGGCACCTCGCTTGCATGGTTTGCAAACGCAACCGGCAGCTATGGTGAAGAATCGTCAATTACCAAGAATCTCGGCGATGAGAAGTCTAAGAAGGCCGCAGTCGAATATGGTAAGCAACTGCGCGAGCAGTTCTACCAGTCTATTTTCGGCTCTGACGGTCTCGATTTGAACATGGCCCGCTACAACGTGGGTGGTGGCAACGCCTCCGATGTCGCGTACGGTTACCCATTCATGCGCCAAGGCGCCGCTGTGCCCGGCACGTGGAAGGACGATCCGGACGGTTCTGCTGGTGTTTACGGTGATAACGTAACCACCAAGCAAGCCGACAAGGACAAGCTCGCCGAAGCCTTCGACCCAACCGACGACAGCCAATACGACTTCAGCAAGTCAGCCGCTCAGGATTGGTGGATCACACGTGGCGCCACTGGCGACAACCCCGACATCACCGACGTCGAAGCCTTCTCTAACTCAGCCCCATGGTTCCTCACCAATAGTGGTTACGCGACCGGCGGATACAATTCCAGCGCCAACAATCTCGCCAATCCGGAGAAATTCGCGCAATACCTCGCCAAGAACGTCGAGCATCTTGAGAGCCTCGGCGTGAACGTCGACACCGTCGAGCCGTTCAACGAATCAGAAACCAGCTATTGGGGCACTCCGGGCAAGAAAGCCTCCGACTACACCGATGAGAACGACAGCAACATCAAGTCCCAAGTCCAACTCATCAACAACTACTGGGACAAGTACTACGCTGACAAAGACAAGTCCGTCACTCCATACTCCGACGCTTTGAAGAAGCCGCAGGAGGGTATGCATGTGAACAATGCCCAACAGCAGGACACCATCAAGGCCCTTGCCAAGGCGCTCGGCAGCGATTCCGACACCATCATCGCCGCCACCGACGCCACGAACTCCAGCGATTTCGTCAAGTCGTACAACGCCTATCCGCAGGAAGTCAAGGATCTCATCGATCAGTACAATGTGCACGCGTATTCGACCGGCAGCCAAATGCTGGCACGCGACATCGCGCAAGCGGACGGCAAGAAGCTGTCGATGAGCGAGGTGGATGGCTCCTGGCAAAGCGGTTCATATAACCCGTACGGCTTCGACAACGCGCTTGGCATGATGAGCTACATCAGCTCCAACGTGACCCGACTGCAATCCAAGGACTTCACATTCTGGCAGGTCGTCGAGGATCAGTACAACATGCAGATGGGTTCCAACGTCAACCCGGCCGGTGAGAACACCAATTGGGGCACCGTGCTCATCGACTTCGACTGCACCGTGGCCGGTGCCGACGGCAAGCTCTACTCCGAGCGTCGCGTCAACAACAATGGTGGCACGACCGACGGTCTGCAGCCCTGCACCGTCATCGCAAACGCGAAGTACAACGGTGTCAAGGCCATCACCCACTTCATCCATGCCGGCGACAAGATCATCGCCAATAACGATGAAAACAACACGATGACCGCCACCTCCACCGCGTCCGACGGCTCCGCGACGCAGACCATCGTGCACCGCAACACCGGCACTGCCGCGCAGACCTTCGTCATCGACCTCTCCAAGTACGGCGAGATCGCAGACAATGCTTCCGGCGAACTGTACCTGACCACCGAAACCTCAGACGAGGACAAGAACGCCGGCGTCGACGCCGCCACTCCGGAAGTATTCGCCAAGACCAGCAACGTCAAGCAAGACGCGGGCTCTGTGGTAATCGACAAGGCCGCCAAGACCGCGACCGTGACAGTTCCGGCACGTTCCATCGCATCCATCCAGCTCACCGGTGTCTCCGGAGTGGCTGAGGATGCGGGCGTCCAGTCCGGTCACACGTATCAGATCGTCGGGCAGCAGTCCGGCAAGGCCATGGCTGCGATCGCATCTGGCGATTCTGCACTCTCTCTTGCCGAGCCTGCCATCGCGGCGGACGATGCGAAGAAGCAAGTCTGGAAGTTCACGCAGGTCGAGCAGGCCGCTGATTCCGAGCGCCCTGATCTCAAGATCTATGTGATCACCAACGCCGACGGCAAAGTGCTCGTCTCCAAGGATGGTACGAACGCGCTCTCTGATGAGACGGTCGAAGCAGCGAAGTCTGATCCGGCAGCGAGGTGGATTCTCAACACCTCCGACGGTTCTACATACCAACTACTCAACACGGCCGCCAAGCGGAACCTCGATGTGGACGGACAGAAAACCGCCGTCGGTACGAAGATTGGTTTGTGGACGTCGGCCACAGGTGAGACGCCCTCCGCAAACCAGACATGGACGCTTCGCGACGTGAGTCCGACCGGCCAGCAGGCCATTGACGTGCAGACCACCGTTGGCACTGAACCTACGATGCCCAGCACCGTCACGCTCAAGTACGCGTGGGGTGAAGGCTCCGCTACCGTTTCCGGAGACTGGGATGTTTCCAAGGTTGACGTGAGCAAAGCCGGCAGCTACACGGCTACCGCAACCGTCACTGACCCCTACGGCAGCACGTTTAATGTGACCGCGACCGTTTACGTCGGTTCGTTCACCGTGATTGACCCAGTTTCCGCCACCGTACTTGCAGACGCATCCGCCGATGACGTGAAGACGGCCGTCGAATCCGCCAAGGTGTATGCGCACGCGAAGACCTCGCCCGCATTTGAAATCGACGCATCCAAGATCACTTGGGACTTCGGTGATCTCGACGCCAAGCTCGCAGGCGCATCGGCAGGCGATTCGATCGTCGTCAACGGTACGATTGCGGCCTCCGATGTCGTAGCCGCCGATGCTGGGGATACTGCCGGCAACACTACCCTTGCGGTAAAGGCCACCGTGTATCTCGCCAAGGCCACGCCGGAAAACGGTGATGATCTTGCGGCAGCCAACTGCTCCACCGCCAAGGCATCGTACACTGAAGGCTCCAACACTGTGCAGAATACCTGTGACGGTAAGGACAATACGGCATGGTCGAATTGGAAGCAGGAAGGGTCCGGTACTGATACTGATCCGTGGGTGAGTTATACGTTCGATGCCGTGCATAAACTGCATGCGCTCGATTTCGTCTCCTATGGCGAGGCCACGCCGAAGAGCTTCTCCGTGCAGTATCTCGCTGAGGATGGCAGCACGTGGGTAGACTCCGGTGTCAGCGCTGAAGTCGGTGACAACATCAACCGTGGTGATGTGACCACGGTAAACATCGATGCGCTTCCCAGCACTAAAGGTGTACGGCTTAAGCTAACTTATGCGGATAACGCCAATTACTACGCTAAGATCGCCCAAGTGCGTATCTACGAGAGTAGGCAATCGGTGACTCCGGCTGCGGATGCGACACTGGGTGACCTGCGCCTCGACGGTGCGACGATCGACGGATTCGCTGCCGACAAGACCGAGTACAAGGTGGAGCTGCCGGCTGGTACCACGGCCAACCCGGTGGTGCAGGCCTACGCTGCTGATACTGCCGCGAAGGTCACGGTGAGCGGCGACGGTGCGGACACGTCCAAGGCTGGCGGCACGGCGACCATCACGGTCACCGCGGCCGACGGTTCCGCGACGAAGACCTACACGGTCACCTTCACGGTGAAGAAGAACGACGGCGGTTCGACCGGTGGCAATACTGGTGGTTCGACTGGTGGTTCGACGACGCCTTCTGAGCCTGATAAGCCAGATCAGACCGTGAAGACGATTGATGTGTATCGTCTCTACAATCCGAATTCTGGTTTGCATCATTACACGACGAGCGCGTACGAGCGCGACGTACTGGTGGAAGCTGGTTGGAACTTTGAAGGTGTTGCGTTCAAGCAGCCGACGAAGGGTACTCCGGTCTACCGTCTCTACAATCCGAACAATGGCAACCACCACTGGACGGCGTCTAAGGCTGAGTATGACACTCGTGTTGCTGAAGGCTGGCACGGTGAGAACGTCGCCTGGTATCAAGCTGACGATGGTGATGTGACCGTGTGGCGTGCCTACAACCCACGCAACGGTGAGCACTTGTACACGACGAGTGAGTACGAGTACCAGGTGGTTACCACCCAGCAGGGTTGGCAAGCCGAGGAGGTGGCCTGGAAGACCGTGAAGTAAGAGTTATCGGCTGACTCTCGTGAGCACACGGGAGTCAGCCGATTTTCATATCAGCAATGCATCAATGGAGAAGCATATGAATCTTGTGAAGAAGATCGCTCGTCGCATCGGAGCGACAACGTCATCTCAGAAAGCGGTAGAGTCCGCTCGCTCATCGACTCAAGGGCGATTGCACGCTGTGATCGCCGCAACCGCAGCAACGGCGACAATGATATCGCTCGGATTGGCTGGCACCTCCGCTGCAGCCGCCGGTGTCGACTATCTGCCGACCATCGATCAAGTCCCCACATACAGCGCATTCCAGCCCACGACCGACCCTGGAGCGAACGCCAGCAACTACTTCCAGCCGTATTGGTATGCGAAGAACGCGAACGATAATGGTGGTACGCACATCCAGGCGCATGGCGGGCAGGTCGTCAAAGTTGGCGATGCCTACTACTGGTATGGCGAGGATCGTTCCAACGGCTATGACAACAGCCCCGGCGTTCACGCCTACATGTCTACAGACCTCTACAACTGGACCGATCTAGGTGTGGCGTTGCGCGCAGTCACCAGCAAAGCCCAACTGACCGACACCACCAATCCTGATTTTGCCTACTTCAATCAAGCCTACGGTCTGACCAAATCCGATGGCACAGTAGACACCGACAAGGCTGACGCGATCTTCCCCTACCTCAACACCAACCCAGATCAGGACGGTGACGGCAAGGTAGATTCCGTGCAGGGCATCTTCGAACGCCCGAAAATCATCTACAACAAGGCAACCAAAAAGTACGTGTTGTGGTGGCATTCGGATGGCAGCACCTCGCCCGGTGGTTCTAATTACGCTCGCGCGCTTGCAGGCGTTGCCGTGTCGGATAATCCTGCTGGCCCGTTCACGATGATCGGCGCCTACCGCCTGCCCAACCAGAACAATTGGAAACAGGCTGCTGGCAATCCTAGTTGGGGTGAGAACGGCGACAGTCGTGATATGACCGTGTTTGTTGACCCGAAGGATGATAGTGCGTACGTGCTGTACTCCTCCGAAGCCAATCAAACGCTGTATATCGCCAAGCTCAACGATGAATACACCAACGTAGTCAAAACTACGACCGTGGATCAATCCGAAGACGAGAAGCAGTATTCAGCTGATGGGCAGTATCCGTACATTCTCGCGGACGGTACCGCTGATGCTCCTGTTCGCGGCGTCGATTTCCAGATCGTCAAGCAGAACGGCTCGCTAGAAGCGCCCGCCGTGTTCCAATACGACGGCCGTTACAACATCATCGCCTCTGGCGCGACCGGCTGGTCGCCGAACAAACAGACGTACTATACGTCCGATTCGATGCTCGGCAGCTGGATTCGCGGTGTCGAAAGCGATGATGCTCACGAGAACACGTGGTACAACAGCATGCCCGAAGGCGCCGATGGTCTGCTTTCCGTGGATGATTCTCGCGGCACCACGTTCGGCTCGCAATCCGCTAGCGTGCTCGCTGTGGATCAGGCCAAAGGGCATTTCATCTATCTCGGCGACCGTTGGGATGCCGGCAAAGCCGACTCCACATACGTGTGGCTACCGCTAACCATCGGCGAAAACGGCACCATCGAAATGCACAACCCCGCACAAGAAGGGGAAACGAACGGCTGGACCTTGGACTACTGGGATAATCACGGCAGCGCCAAGGGAACGGTGATCAATTGGAAGGTGAATGACGATCTTCCTGATGCGGTTGATACCGGTGGCACCATCACGTTGCCGAGCGAAGTTGAAGTAACTGAAGGCACAGGAGCATCCGCTGTTGTTACCACTCAAAGTGTCTCTTGGAACGTTCAAGGTGGCACTGCGGTTACAGCAAAGGCGAGCACCAAGGCAAAGGCCGACACCAGCTCTAACGTGTATGAGTTCAACGTGCCCGGCACTTACACCATCACCGGAACGCTAGCCGAAGACGACAACTTTAATGCTGGTCGTACCTTCCGCCGCTCCATTACCGTCTCCTGCAACACCCCGGTAGCCAACGGTTGGAAGGAATCTCACTGGAAGGGCGGCAGCGCCTGCACAGTGGGATCCGCCAACGGCACCTACGATTTCTCCATCACCGCCAACGCTGACAAGGGCGTATGGACCGACCGTAACGAAGGCAGCACCATCTACCAGCCGGACGTGCTGGAAACTGGTGAAAGCCTGCAAACCATTGTTCAGCCCATCGATCTCGGTGGTAACGGCGATCCGCGCGCTGGACTCATCGTTCGCAACGGTCTCGCTGATGCTAACGGTGGCAAGGGTTACGCGACCCTTCTCGCCAGCCCGAGCGGCATCTATATGCAATACGATTCCAACAGCGACGGCTATATCGACAAGGAAACCACGCATGTAGGCAGCGGTTTCACCAACGGCGTGCAACTGAAGATCGAGCGTACAGCGGCCGACACGATCACCGGATACTACCGTGATGCTGAGTCAGACGAGTGGACCAAGGTTGCCGACGTGACCTTAACCGGCGCTGATGCTACCGGTCTCGATGCCGGCGTATTCGCCACCTCCAACAGCAACGTGGGGCCGTTCACCGTCTCGTTCGACGGTACGGCGTTCGCGTCGCAGACCGCAGCGATCCAGTCTATTGCGGCGGCTGGCCCCAGCAGCACTATCGTTCAGGGCGCGGATATCAATCCGGAGGATGTGACAGTCACCGCTACGCTCGTTAACGGCAAGACTCGCGTACTGGATTCCAGCGAGTACACGGTTGAAGGGTTCGATGCCACCAAGCTTGGCGAGCAGACCATTACGGTGAAGCTTGTCGCTGACAACTCGGTTACTGCGAAAGTCAAGGTGACTGTGGAAAGCAATCTGGCACGTCTCTACTGCTCTGCTGCCGCCGCTTCCAAGTATGAACCGGCGAGCAACTGGGCAGCTGCATCGCTGCCGAGTCTCACCTGCGATAACGATCCTGCCACCAACTGGTCGAACTGGGGTACCGGTGACACTGATCCGTGGCTGAGCTACACCTTCGACAAGGCGCACAAGCTTGGCGAACTCACGTTCACCGTTGACCAGGCGAAGGGCGAGGCTGCTCCAAAGAGCTTTACCGTCTCCTACCTTGGCGACGACGGTTCCACTTGGGTGGATGCCACCGACGAGCAGCTGCCGGCTGTGACAGTCGATACGACTGCCGGGGCTTCTACCACAGCTGATCTGAGCAAACTGCCTGCCACTAAGGGCGTGCGGTTGAACCTCACGTACGCGGATGGCAACGATTATGCGAAGGTTGCCGAAGTGAAGATCGCCGAACGCGAGGGAGCTGATCCTGATCCGGAACCGGATAAGGAGCTTGCTGAAGCAAAGAAGGCGTTGAACGACGAGATCGCTGCAGTAGAGGCTGAAGGGCTGAAAGAGGATTCGTACACGGCAGATTCGTGGGCCGCGTATGCGAAGGCGCTCGCGTCTGCCAAGGAAATTGCTGCGAAATCCGATGCTTCCTTGGATGAGGTAAATTCGGCGCTGAATACGCTGACGACTGCTCGCAAGGGGCTTGAGAAGAAGCCTTCGACCGGTGGCAATACTGGTGGCAATACTGGTGGTTCGACTGGTGGTGAGACGACGCCTTCTGAGCCAGATCAAACCGTGGAGACGGTGAATGTGTACCGTCTCTACAACCCGAACTCTGGCCTGCATCATTACACGACGAGCGCGTATGAGCGTGACGTGCTGGTGAAGGCTGGTTGGAACTCCGAAGGTGTTGCATTCAAGCAGCCGACGAAGGGTACGCCAGTCTACCGTCTCTACAATCCGAACAATGGCAACCACCATTGGACTGCTAGCAAGGCTGAGTATGACACTCGTGTTGCTGAAGGCTGGCACGGTGAGAACATTGCCTGGTATCAAGCCGACGATGGAGACGTGACCGTGTGGCGTGCCTACAACCCACGCAACGGTGAGCACCTGTACACGGCCAGCGAGTACGAGTACCAGGTGGTCACCACCCAGCAAGGTTGGCAGGCTGAAGAGGTCGCCTGGAAAACCGTGAAGTAGTTTCGGGTCCTTGGCTCCCTCAGTGGGGCTGAACCACACGTGGACTCGCATCGATGTGGGTGCGGTAGCCTCGGCTCCCCTTGCCAGGGGAGCTGGCACGCGAAGCGTGACTGAGGGGTAGTTACCAGAATTGATAGTTGTTACTGTCATCCTGGTGACGCTCCCTCAGTCTCGCCTACGGCGAGCCAGCTCCCTCAGCCGAGGGAGCCAAGTTACGTGGACTCGCGTTGATGTGGGTGTGGTAGCCTCGGCCCCCCCTCGGCGGAGGCGGAGCCGTGAAGCAAACAACCCGGTGGGTTGTTTGTAGGCGAAGTGAGCGGCTTTGCCGCGAAGGCTCTGCGTTAGCAGAGCTGTCAGCGTAGCTGACTGGGGGAGCGTCACCACAATTGACGCAACTGACATTCGGTATTCGGCAACACATTTTGCCAACTACCTCAAAATACGAGAGCCTCGTTATGCTGAAATCGGTGATTCTCGACTTGGAATCGCCGATTTCAGCATGTGCGCGGTAGCTTGTTCTGCATTCCTGGTGGTTAAGCAGATTCTCGTATGACGAGTTCAGTGGGCACGTAGATCACGGAATCCGGTACGGGTTCGTTGTCGATCATCGTCATCAACACGTCGGCCATCATCGTGCCGTGCTGGTCGAGATGCTGGTCGATGGTTGTGATCGGAGGTTTATTGTTCGCAGCGATCGGCGTGTTGTCGAACCCGGTCACGGCGATGTCCTCAGGCACTCGATAGGCCCGTGCCTGCAGACGTTGGATGATGTTCGCAGCAATGATATCGTTCGCGGCAGCGATGGCGTCGAGGCTGGGCAGTATAGGCTCAATTTGGCTCCAAACTGCATCGAGGTCATCTCCATTCCATGCTGCAAGGTGGAATATGCTGGGTGCTGCGATTCCTGCTTTGGAGCATGCATCACGCAGACCGTTGATTCGTTCACACGAGAAGGCGTTGTCCTGAGGGCCGGCCACGTAGGCGATATGACTTCTTCCATGATGGATGAGGTACTCGCCCATTGTTTTCATGGCTGCGCAGTTATCACTGTCAACGGCACGCATCATGTCGGCTTGGGCGTTCCAGTTGCCGGCCGTTACCACTGGGACTCCACTGTCGGCGAATATTTGCAGCAGGGGGTCGTCGTCATGATTTGGGGAGAATAGGTAGCCGTCGGCGAATCGTTCGGTGATCAGGCGTTTCAGCTGGTTGATCGAGATTTCACTGTCTACTGTCATAGACAGGATCTGGTAGCCGTGCCGGGCCAATTCGAGACCGGCGGACGCGTAGTGAGTGTTCAGTCCCGGGTCTTGCGCGACGTGCAGCAGATTGCCGTGAATGACGTAGATGACCACATTGGTATGTTGCTGTGAGAGCGCTTTCGCTATGCGGTTGGGCGTGAAGTCCAGTTCGCGCATGGCGGCTTCGATTTTCTTCGCGGTTGCCGGTGAAACGTAGGATCGTTTGTTGATGTAGCGAGAGACCGTGGTTTTGGTGACTCCGACGAGTGCGGCGACGTCAGCCATGGTTGCGCGTTTGCGCGGTTGCGGTTGGTTGTCGGTTGGAACCATATTGTTGGTCTCTCTTCATGTTGGGGGAATGTATGCGCTTGCGCTTCCGCGTTGGCGCATACTTTCACGTTATGTTATTCGTTGCTTCGGAGATAGATGCAATCTTCATGTTGAAACCGGCGCAGAACGCTCCGAAATCGTCGGTTCCGGCAAGTGGATAGCGCGGGCCTGCAACGTCGTTTGCGTGCTGTGTGTCTGGTCAAAACGCTTGATGACAAAGAGACATGGTTCCAATTATGTAACCGGTGACATATGTGTTATATTGCGATGTGTAACCGGTCACATAAATCCTGCGATATTGCAGAAAGTCGGAGCTGACAGAACTCCGGTATTGGTCGCTGATAGTGTCACGAGGATTTATGTGCGAATCCACGGGGACATGGTGTCGTCAACGATGATGCGAATTGAAGGAGGAATGAACAAGCGGGGCAAAGCGGCCTCTGCAAGCGGCGTTGTACGTGTGGCTTCGCCAGAACCAATCGTATATGCATCGGATATACAAAGGAGTATCAAGGAAATGATAGGGAAGAAACTATTGGGAGGGGCTGTCGCCGTATCAATGGCGCTCTCCGGCATGATGCTGGTGAGTTCCGCTCCCGCACTTGCGGCGGAAAACGAGCCCCAAGCCGCCACAGGCACGGCATACTATGTGGATTGTTCCGCGCAAAGCGGCGGTGACGGCACCGAATCCAGCCCCTTCAATTCGTTCGCTGCCGCCAACGCGCAGGCTGCGAAGCTGGCCGCCGGCGATCAGCTTCTGTTCAAGCGTGGCACCACCTGCACTAGCGAAGAACAAAGTATTGATGGCGCCAGCGTTAAAGCCGCATTGCGTATCGTGAATGTGCAGGGCACCGAAGCCAATCCGATCATCATCGGCGCCTACGGCGATGGTGACAGTGCTCCTGTGCTCGCCGGTGACGGAGTGTCGGAAACGGTGTTGCTACGCAATGCGCAATACGTCACCGTCGAAAATCTGGAAGTGACCAACACAGACAAAGATGCCGCTGATCAGTACAAATACATGCGCCGCGGCATCGTGGCGGAGAACGACAATGCCGGCAAACTAGGAGGCATCGTTATCCGCAATAACAACGTGCACGACATCTACGGTGAAACGCAGAAGGACCTCGGCGGCTCCGCCGGCATCCAGCTGGAAACCTACGGCCGCTCCATTCCGGTCGAGGGCGCGAAACAAACCAAGGCCGGCATTAAGACCGATGATTCCCGCAAGACGCGCTCTTGGTTTGATGACGTGCAGATCGTCGGCAATGCGATCACCAACGTGACCCGCTCCGGCATCAACATGTCCACCGATTTCCGCTGCCGTGAGGACGTGGCTTGGGATTGTGCGGTCTCCGGCTCTCTCCGCGACGATTTCTCATGGACGCCCAACCGGAACATCTATATCGCCGGTAACACGCTGAACACTATCGGTGGAGATGGCATCGTCGTGCAGATGTCCGATGGTGCCGTCGTCGAAAAGAATTATCTGAGCAACGCTGCAAGCAAGCAGATGAACGGTTCTAACGCCGGTATTTGGAACTGGAATGCGGACAATACGCTGTTCCAGTACAACGAGGTCACCAATACGCAGAAAAAGGCTGGCAACAATGACGGAACCGCATGGGACTTCGACTACGGCACTCGAGGCACTGTATTCCAGTACAACTACAGCCACGGCAATGCCGGCGGCGCCACACTCGTATGCGCCTGCACCAATTGGATGGGGACCAAGGAGAACATCGGTCTCGCCGAGGGCGGTGTGTTCCGCTACAACCTGTCCGTCAACGACGGTGTAGCGGCGAACAAGGATGCCGATGCGGTGGCGGATACCTATCGCACCATGCAGTTGTACGGTATCACCGACTGGAATTTCTACAACAACACCGTCGTACTGCCCGAAGGCAACAATGTCACGTTTGCTGGAACAACCAACAGCGATGGTGCTGGCGTAAGCTATTCCAACAATGTGATCATCGCGCAGAATGGTACGTCGATGGCCGATCAGAACGCCAAGGTCGCTGATGACACATTCCAGCTCAACTACGGGAACAACCTGTACGTAGGCGGTGATGAAGCCAAGTGGGTCAAAGTCGGAGAGAATGGCAACACGCATGTTGCGCTTAGTGATTATCTCGCTGCGACTGGCGTCGACCTTGCAGCTGTGGCCAAGGGCGATCTGAGCTCGCTGTACTCCTCCTCTGCCACCGATTATGCGGCCGGCAAGGGCCGTGCGATGGCCACGGATGATCTTCCGATTACTATCTCCAACAAGTATCTGACCAGTGCTTCCGCGCTGAAGACGCTTGACTTCCCGCAGGGCTTCGATCATGCTGCGCAGGCCTACGGTACGCAGCACGTCGTGTCCGGTTGGTCCGCTCCTGCCGTGGGTGCTTTCCAAGGTTCCGATACGACTGAAACCGGTACAATCGGTGATTTGGCTGCTGGTGCGACCAAGACGATCGACGTGCCCGGCAATGCGACGCTTGAGATCACGGCCACTACCGCCGATGATGCAGTGCTTGAGGTGAGCTTGGACAATAACCGCGGTTACGTTCAGAAGACCGCAGGCGCTGGTAAGCAGGTGCTGCATGTGCGCACGGCGTCTGATGTGTCGAAGCTGACGCTGACCAATTCCGGCAAGACCGCAGCGGTCGCTGATGTCAACGTCAAGACCGTGCATGATCAGCTGTGGGACGGCTCCTTCGAAAGCGTGTACCAGAGCGGTTCGGGCGGCAACGGTGTCTCCCCGTGGGCGTCTGCCAGCAATGATCATTCGGTGAGCCGCGATAATAACAACACTTCCCGTGTCAAGCGGTATCGTTCCGACGTCAATCAGAAGAATGCAGTTGTTTCCGGCGAACGCGCGGCCAAACTCGGCAAGCTCGACGGCGTGAACTTCACGCAGATCGATCAGCGCAACATTCCGGCGCAGCCTGGCAAGACTTACGAGCTGGGCTTCTGGATTACCACCGGTGCGAGCACGGATGATGCGTCTACCGTTACTGCCACGGTCAACTCTCGCAAAGAGGGTTCTGGTGCAGGTGGCAACTTCGGCCAATACAAGGATCAGCTGCTGGCCAAGTCCGTCGATGCTGCAACCGCAAAGGGCGGCGACAAGGTGTACGTGTCCGGTACGTTTACTGTTCCGTGGGATGCTGCTGCAGACAGTGCTCTGTGGGTCAATATCGCACAGAACGATCTTGCTGACGGCTCATTCGCCTACGTTGACAACGTAACACTGGTTGAAGTTGAGGCTCCGTCCACTGATATCGCATCCATCGCCGTGGCTCAGCAGCCGGCCAAGACGGTGTACTCTACCGGCGAGGAACTGGATGCTGATGGCTTGGAGATCACCGCGACTCTGACCGACGGCACCACGCGTGTGCTCAGCGCGTCCGAATACACGCTGCTTGGCTTCGACTCATCAAAGGATGGCGTGATTTCGGTCACGGTCAAGCTCAACGCAGATGGTTCCAAGACTGCGGAATTCCGCGTACGAGTGAAGAACGTGGTCAACTTGGCGAACAAGTTCTGCTCGACCGCTGAGGCTTCTGATGTGCAGACCAAGTGGGGCACTTCGAAGGCGTCGTACACCTGCGACAACGATCTGTCGACCAACTGGTCGAACTGGAAAGACAAGGATGAGGATGCGGCAGCGAATCCGTCGTGGTTGAACTGGACCTTCGACCAGAAGTATCAGTTAAGCAAGCTCGAGTTCTACCTTGATCAGACCAAGGCCGAAGCTGCGCCATCTGAATTCAAGGTGCAGTATCTTGACGAGAACGATAAGGATTGGGTGGACGCCGACATCGTCGGCAAGCCGGATGCGGCTAACTATAAGACCCCGACGATCGTGGATCTCAGTGGTTTACCTGCTACTAAGGCCATTCAACTGGTCCTTACGCCAGCCAACTACGGTACTGATAGCCCGTTCTCCAAGGTCGCTGAAGTGAAGATCTTCCAAGCGGAAGAGGAATCCGAAGCGCTGAAGAACCTGAACGCTGAGATCAAGAAGGTCGAGGCTGAGAATTTGCAGGAATCGGAGTACACCGCGGATTCGTGGGCTGCATACTCGTCCGCATTGGCTTCGGCTAAGAAGATCGCAACTGATGATTTTTCTGTTGACGATGATTTCACTGCAGCGCTGAATACGCTGACGACGGCTCGCAAGGGGCTTGAGAAGAAGCCTTCGACCGGTGGCAATACGGGTGGTAACACTGGTGGTTCGACTGGTGGTGAGACGACGCCTTCTGAGCCTGATAAGCCAGATCAGACCGTGAAGACGATTGATGTGTATCGTCTCTACAATCCGAATTCTGGTTTGCATCATTACACGACGAGCGCGTACGAGCGCGACGTGCTGGTGAAGGCCGGCTGGAACTTCGAAGGCGTTGCGTTTAAGCAGCCGACGAAGGGTACTCCGGTCTATCGTCTCTACAATCCGAACAATGGCAACCACCATTGGACGGCGTCTAAGGCTGAGTATGACACTCGTGTTGCTGAAGGCTGGCACGGCGAGAACATTGCCTGGTATCAGGCTGCTGATGGTGATGTGACCGTGTGGCGTGCGTACAATCCGAACAATGGTGAGCACTTGTACACGACGAGCGAGTACGAGTACCAAGTGGTTACCACTCAGCAGGGTTGGCAGGCTGAGAACATCGCCTGGAAGACCGTGAAGTAAGGTTTTCATTCTCGGTCACATTAAGAAATCCCGGGCATACGGCTGTATTACGTGGTGGAACTGGCTGTATGCCCGGGATTGTCATAAGCCTGTTGGTACGTGTGGCGTGTACCGTACCAAGGTTTGTGGCCTACATCCGGGCTTACGGCCAGTTTTGCGTGTTTAGGAGGCCGTATGCCCGGGTACTGCACGCATCTTTGCAGACTTACTCCCGTTTTGAGGGGATAAAGAGTGAGTAGGTCAGCAGGGGGAGTGTTACTCCAGTCCGATGGACTTGAGGTGGTGGATCTTCAGGCTATCCACCTTCAGCGAGCCGGATTCGGCAACGAGCTTGACGGCGCGCGGGCCTTCGGAGGCGTAGGTGTAGGAGCTGAGCACCTGATGGCCGTGGTTCACATACACTTCAACCGAGCCTCGATCCACGAACACGCGCAGTTCCAACTTGCCGGTCAGCTCATCCGTATCCAGTGGGGCAGCACGGTAGCCGCGGTCACCGTTGCGCATCGCACCACGATCAACCACCACACGGCCGATCTGCTCATCGAAGCCAATCGCCGTGTACGCACCATCGCCAGTCGCCTGCACGCGAAGGCCCGCACGCTCCGCAGTAGAAGCATCCAAGTCGATCGTCATTTCGATCTCCACAGCCTCGGCATCATCCAGTAGCACCTTTTCGCCATCCTGCGTGAGCTCAAGCGCGCCGAAGTCGATCGTATCCTCACGCAAGCCCTCGATCTCAGCGGCGGGCGCAGTGTGAATATCACCGCAGCGCGAACCGAGCGTAATCTCGCGGGGGAGGGTCAGCTGACCGCACCAGCCGTCGTTTTCCATCGGAATCGGCTGAATGAACGGGCTCATCCAACCGTACATAATCTGGCGGCCGTCGCGGCCCGGCGCCTCGGTGTCGCCAGCGGCGGTATTAAACGACTGCGGTGCATAGAAGTTATGGCCGCAATCCCACAGGCGGAACTCGGTCTCCGGCACGAACGCCTCGCCTGGTGTCCACGAGCCGATCTGATAGCCGGCGGCCGACGTGCTGTGAGCGTCGAAACCGTGCTTCTTCGCGCCCATCGCCGAGTAGCCGATTACCCACTTCTCGTGGCCCTCAGCGTCGCGAATCGGGAAGAAATCAGGGCATTCGAGCATGAACACATTCGGATCCGGGTGCTCGAACAGGACGGTCTTGAACGTCCAGTCAACCATGTCATCAGATTCGTACAGCCACATCTGACCGCGCTGCTCGGCGGAGGAGACGCCGAACGTCATCCACCACTTGCCGGCGGTCTTCCACACCTTCGGGTCGCGGAAATGCCAGTGCACCTTCTCGCGCGGGCAGTCGACGACCATGCCGCGCTTGGTGACGTGCGTGAGCGTATCATCATCCGGCTCGGCGAGCATCTGCACCTGCCACTCGCCGCCGGTGTTGTCGACGCCGTTAGCCCAACGGTGACCGGTGTAGAAGAACTTGACCTTGCCATCGTCGCCGATAACCGCGCCGCCGGAGAACACGCCGTTCTTCTCCTGTTCGAGGCTCGGTGCGAACGCGATCGGCTCGCGACGCCAAGTCACCATGTCGGCGGAGGAGACGTGGCCCCAGTGCATCGGGCCCCACTGGGTGCCGTACGGGTGCAGCTGGTAGAAGACATGCCAGCGGCCCTGGTAGTAGCACAGGCCGTTCGGATCGTTGATCCAACCGCCGTTCGAGGCGATATGGAACTTCGGGTACCAGCGGTCGTTGCGGCTTGCGGCGAGCTTGGCAACGCCAGCTTCGGCTTTGGCGAGCTCTGCGTCATGATCGGCGATTGGAGTGTAGACAGGGGATGCGCTCATCGTTGAGTTTCCTTTCAATGCTGATGGGTGATTATTGGTTTGGTAGTGGATGGTTAGGGCAGATTGCGGGTGGTTGTGGGTTTGGACCGGGCATGGTCTGCGATTGACTATGCCCGTTGTGCGGAGGAAGCCGTCCGCATCGTGGGTCAAGAGGACAAGGAAGGGGAATCAAAAAAACACCTCATGACCGACGTTGCGGGCGGCCGCCCCCGAGGGGACGGTGCTGTGGAATGTTGCGAGCAGAATCAGGCCTTGGCCGCCTCCATCTGACGCAGTTGCTTGTCAGTGTAGAACGGGTCGCCGCCGACATCCTGGTCATCTTTCTTGATAACGAAGAAGCCGTAGATCAGCGCTGCGAGCACAATGCCGGAGATAACCCAGAAGGTGACGCGCGAACCCATGTCGTTGTTCGGCAGCATGGCCTTCATCTGGCCGTGGAACCAGCCCAGCGGCGTGGAGAAGACAATCTGACCGACCTGAGAAGCGATCTGGAAACCGACCATGTACAGCGTCGCGGACAGCTTAGTGTCGAAGTGCAACGTGAAGTAGCGGAATGCCGGCAGGCAGAACAGCGGCACTTCGATGGAGTGGAACAGCTTGACGATGGAGACCATAACCGGATCGTGGAACACGCCGCACAAGCCGATGCGAGCGAACATGACGAACGCGCCGAGCAGCAGTGAGTTGCGCACGCCGATTTTCTTCATGATGATCGGCACCACGCCCATCATCGCGGACTCAAGGAAGACCTGGAAGCCGTTAAGCGTGCCGTAAGTGGCCTGGCCGATTTCCGGCGTGGCGAACAGGTTGCGGTAGTAGACGGGGAAGAACTGCTGGTCAAACACGACGTAGAACGTGTTGGTGAACAACATGAACACGACGAGCACCCACAGGGTTGGCATGCCGAGCACAGCGACCATTTCCTTGAAGGTCGGGCCAGACTTTTCAGCCTTCGGATCAGCAGCTTTCTTGAGTTCCTCGCGCTGTTCGGCTGGAATCCAGAACGCGTAGATGGCGAGCATGGCCAAGCCGCAGATAGAGCCGACCCAGAAGTTGATCATCGGGTTGACGTTGAACATGAAGCCAGCGCACAGTGCGACGATCGCGTAGCCGAAGGAGCCCCAAGCGCGCGACTGACCGTATTCGAAGTTGAATTTGCGGCTGTAGCGTTCAGTGACGGCCTCGAGCAGCGAGCAGGCTGCCATGAAACCGGCTGATAGGACGATGGATCCGATAAGTGCGCCCGCCCAGCGAATGTTGCCACCAGCCATGAGCATTGGATGGTAGATGAACTGGACGAATGGGCCGACGAGCGCGGCAATAATAGAGGTAACGATTACCAGGTTTCGTTTGATGCCGAGCTGATCTTGGATCGCGCCGTAAGCGAACATGATGATCATGGTCGCGGTGGAGTTGATGGCGTAAATGGTACCGATTTCAGTGTCGCTCAGCTGGAGTGATTCAAGCCAAATACGGAAGAATGACCACCATACGCCCCATGAGCAGAAAAACATGAAGATGCCAAACGAGCTTTCCAAATAGGAAGGATTTCGCCATGCAGCTTTGCGTTCTGTTGCCATTTGTTGTTGTTCCCTTGTCCCTCTCAGTCGCTGCCGTGCGACTGTGTTGTGTCTATCTCCATTGTGTGGTTTATAGGGGTTCCCTGCCCAGCTTCCGCGCTGTTGTGGGGAATCGTGACACTTCATATGATAGAACGTCAATCGATTTACGTCAAACGATTGACGTTCTACGTACGAAACACATTTGCTGCGTGACGTCAAACGATTGAAATGTTGCGGTTATTAGGTTTTCCAAGATACTGTGTATCGGCGTGTCGCGCGATGGGCATGTGTGTGCTCAAACAATTAAGAGCTAGGACTTTGAGCTGGCACGTTGAGCAATGAACACGGGCGGCAATGAACACGGGCGCACAGTGTTGCCACTGTTAGCGTCGCACGGATTCCTTTTCAATAAGCGTGCAGTGGATTTTCGCTGGAATCGGAGCGTCAAGCGGTGGCAGTGCAGCAGTGGTATGCGGTAGTTGTAGATCGGAAAGATCACGATCCTCAATCATGGAAACAAGCTTGCACGTCGCCCAATAGCCCATTTCATAATGGGGCAGTTCCACGGTGGTCAACTGTGGTGAGAACGTCTCCGCGAATACGCGATGATTATCAACGCCTACTACGGAAACGTCCTTGCCGATGGTGAGCTCGCGCCGCGCAGCACACTCATACACATACCATGCGCGCGCATCGTTAAAGCAGAAGACGCCATCGGGCTTCTCACGGTCGAACAAGTCGCTCACAGCTTGCAGTGCGGGGCCGTTGTTGAGCACGTTAACTACCAGTCGCTCGTCGAATTTGCGCCCAGCATCTTCCAGTGCGCGCCGGTAGCCTTCAAGACGGCCGTCCTGTGCGAGCATCAATTCTGAACAGCCAACGTATGCAATGCGCTCGCACTGTGCATCAATCAGTCGTTTGGTTGCATCGTACGCGATACGGAATTCATCTGGTTCAATGCTAGGGAAGCGGCCTTCGCGGTCGGTGGCATCGACCAAAACAACCGGATAGTCGCCAAGGCTGGAGGGCACGTTGGCGTATCGGTTCGACATTTTTGCGTACATAAACCCGTCTACACCATAGCGTTTGAGGGTGGCGATTTCGGTTTCTTCATCTACGCGACCGTCTGCATTAACGGTGAACAGCATGTAGCCGAGTGTGCTGGCAGCATCCTGCGCACCAAGGATGATGCCGCCGGCGTAAGGGGTAGTGGCGATTTCTTCACTGACGAATGCGAGAATACGCGTACGACTGGTGCGCAATGATCGTGCGAGAGGATTGGGACGATAGCCAAGTTTGCGTGCGGTGTCGCGCACCTGTGCGGCGATAGAAGCTTTGACTCGTCCGGCGTCTCGATCATTGAGCACGAGGGAAACGGTGGATACTGACACCCCCGTTTGTTCGGCGATCTCCTTCATCGTGGTCATACGTCAAACGATACACGTAGCGGTAGGCGATGGGCGGCATTGACTTGCAACTATGTGTTCGTTGCATTACAAAAATTGCAGTTGAGCCAATTTTGTAATATGTAGTTTCAGCAACATGCTATTTTGTGCAGAAAAAACGTCATTTTTTCAATGTTTTCAATATGAAAGCGTGTGCAAAACACGAATGCTCGACGTATGATAGAGGGTATGGAAACCTCAGTTACAGTCTACGATGTCGCCGCTCGTGCGGGGGTATCTGCGTCGACAGTGTCGCGCGCTTTTTCTCGTCCAGATCTTGTCTCTGCAAAGACGCGCAAACTGGTGATGGAGACAGCCGAGGCAATGAATTTTACGGTGTCGCGCTCCTCGCTAGCATTAAAATCTGGCCAGTCATTTCGTGTGGCGCTCTTGCTGAGCGCTACGGTGACGACATGGTTTAATTCGCGTGTTTTTGAAGGATTAGACAACGTACTTCACCCTGCCGGCTACGATATTTCGATTTATCCAATTGGTGACACGCAAAGTCGTCGCGAGTTCTTCGATACGATGCCGGCTCGGCGTAATGCTGATGCGGTGGTCGTGCCATCGTTCGACGTTGATCCTGAGGAATCCGAACGACTCATGACCATGAACGTGCCGATCGCTGGCATCAACACGACTTCGCATGCAGGCATGTCTGTCTCCGTATCAGTGAACGATGCACTGGGTGTGCGCATGCTGATGCGTCACCTTATTTCACTCGGTCACCGCCGGATCGCGTATGTAGGAAGAAATCCGCAGGTTACACTGCCGTTCAGTACTTCCGGCCGTCTTGCTGAATATCGCAATATTTGCGAGCAGGAAGGACTTGAGCAGATCGTCATTCCGATCACTGATGATGATACGAATTTCAACAAGGCGTTTAATCATCTTGTTGGTTTGCCGCAGTTGCCTACTGCAGTGTGCTGCCAGGAGGATGGCATTGCTATTCCACTGATGTGCAAGATGCGTGATTTTGGTATTCGTATTCCTGAAGACGTGTCAGTCACTGGTTTTGATGACAGTACTTATGCGCAAGATATGGATTTGACTACGGTGCGGCAGGATCCGCGCGCAATGGCTTCGAGTGTGGCAACGAAACTGCTCGATATTATTAACGATCGGAAAGTAGCTCAGCCATTCGAGGAATTCCCGCTTGAGATGGTAGTGCGTGGTTCAACGACAGCACCTCGCGCTACACGCGCATTGGGGCCTGCACATAAGTAGAGCGGCAAGCATCGCTGAACAACACGTAAGCGACATCGGATACATTCATCCGATGTCGCTTTTTATATGCATGCAACCGGTGGCATACGATTGTGGCGCATCATGCGATTGCGCAATCACATGATGCACCACAGCAGCAATCAATGAACACAAAGTCGCGTAAATAAATACAAAAAAGCGGGGACCATACCTGTGTATGATCCCCGCGGTGATATCAACTCATTCAGTTAGCAATCGAACTGAATGATAGGAGACTCACTCAGCATCGAAAGCAGTGGCTTCCGGCAGCATGCCGATGGTCTTCTCTTCGGTAGCCCACTCAGTCTTCCAGCCGTTGACGTAAGCGTCGCGGACCTTGGACCAGTCGCCGGTCTCGTTGACGTACTCAACGAGAGCATCCAGCACGCCCTGGCCCCAAGCATCGAGAGTGGAGAAGGAGCGCACGCTCGGCTTGCCAGCGGTCAGGTAAGCGCGAGCAGCCTTGGTCAGCGGGTTAGCCGGCTGGTCGTCATCGCCGTATGCGGTGCTCGGCACAGCGAAGCCCATGTCCTGGCTCATAGCCTTCTTGCCCTTCTCAGAGCTGAACAGCCACTCGATGAAGTCGAAGGTAGCCTTCTTATCCTTCTCGCTAGCGTTCTTATTCACTGCCCAAGAAGCGTCGTAGATACCAGCCGGGCCGTAAGCATCCTCACCAGGAATGCCCATGAAGTAGGGGAGCATGCCCAGGTCTTCGTCAGCGACTTCGTTGTCCTTGATCTGGGTGTAAGCCCACACACCGTTGGTGTAGAAAGCAACCTGGCCGAGAGCGAATTCGCTGGTGACATCCTCATAGGTCTTGGAGGTGAGCATGGAACGCGGGGTCGGGCTGTTGTCCATCTCTAGGTCGAACAGATCCTTGTAGTTGTCGACGTAGGTGCCCTTGATTTCCTTCATGAACGTCGTGTTGTTGTCCTTGTATTCGAAGGCCAGCGGGATACGAGTCATGTGGGAAGCCCAGCGGTAGCCGTTGGAGGAGTCCATGCCCGGCGAGGAGAATGCGCCGTCGATGCCCAGGTCATCCTTGTGCTTCTGCATGTCTTCGACGACTTCCTTGAGCACGTCGTAGTTGGTGATGTCCTTGTCGGACTTGATCTTTGCGTAATCCTTGGAAGCGTACTCGTTGACGATCTTCTTGTTGTAGATGATGCCGTACCATTCAGCGGCGTACGGCAGCGTGTAGTGGTGGCCGTCAGCCTGGTAGGAGTTAGCCTTACCTTCATCGGTGAGCAGCTTGTAGGCGGCGGAGTCGTCAACCGGCTCCATGTAATCCTTCCACTTAGCGAAGTTCGGGTAGCCGGTGATGCTCCACATGGTCGGGGCGTCAGACTTAGCCAGCTCGGAAGCAAGGGTGTTGTCGTAGTTGTTTGCAGCGGAGAGGACCTTCACCTCAACGCCAGTTTCCTTGGTGTACTCCTTGGCCAGATCGTCAAGCTGGTCAACGACCTCTGCCTTGTTGTTGACGAAATAGACCTTGCCCTTGTTCGGGTCTGCAGTGCTGCCGCCGCAGGCCGCGAGCGTGCCGACCATCATCGACAGTGCCGCGATGGAGGCGATGGCCTTGATCTGCTTCTTCATGGTGGTTTCCTTTCCTTTTCCATTGACGAATCCTTCGCTGGATTCGTTTGGCTTTGATTATTTAGTTGATTGGGTTATGAGGGGTAAGAGTGAATGGTTGATTGCGATGTTGGATGAGTACGTGTGCATCAGTGCACAAAATGACTCCGGTTGCATTATGACATGCAGTATTGCATCGCAATGTCATTGAAAGTGGGGGAGGGAACGGTTGGCGGCGGTTTATGCGGAAGGTTGCCGCCGCCAACCATGAGGGAAGGAGGAACAGCACTAGCGTTCGGCATACGCTAGCACCGGGGTGGACCGGTCAGCCCTTAACGGCGCCGGCGGTCACACCCTTGACGATGTACTTCTGGCAGCACAGGTAGAAGATCACGATCGGCAGGATCGCGAGCACCAGTGCAGCCATCAGGGCGCCCATATCAACCGAACCGTATCCGCCGCGCAGATACTGGATGGCGATGGACAGAGTCTTGAAGCGCTGCAGGTCGAGGGACAGGTACGGCATCAGGAAGTCGTTCCACACCCACATGATTTCGAGGATGCCAACCGACACTAAGCCGGGGCGCATCATCGGCAGCACAATCGTGAAGAATGTGCGCAGCGGGGTAGCGCCGTCAATCATTGCAGCTTCTTCAATTTCAGCGGGAATCGACTTGACGATACCAGTGAAAATGAACACTGGCAGGCCTGCGCCGAAGCCCAAGTAGATAATCCACATGCCCCACGGGGTGTTCAAGCTCAACATGTCGGTGATCTTGGACAGCGGGAACATCACCATCTGGAAGGGGACGACGATACTGAAGATGAACGCTACGTACATCGTCTTCGCAACCCAGTTGTTCACGCGCACAATCCACCATGCGCACATCGAGCAGCACAGCAGGATGAGTGCAACCGAACCCAGCGTGATGACAATAGTCCAACCGAAGCTGGCGAGCATGTCAGTTTTTTCAATACCGCGCTCGTAGTTTTCGAGGCCAACAAAGGACTTGCCGGCGGGGATAGAGAACACGTCCTTGGAGATGTAGGCGCGCTTCTTGAACGAGTTGATAATGACCAGGATGATCGGGTAAATCCAGGCCAGAGAGACCACAGCGAAGATCGCGGTCCACAACCATCCGTGCTTGAGCTTGTCGGTCATGCCTGGACCTCCTTGGAAGTGGTGATGCGGTTCTGAATGATTGCAACAATTGCAACGATGATGAAGAAGATGACAGCCTTAGCCTGTGCAACACCTTCAAAGCCGGTACGGCTATACATCGTGCGGTAGATGTTCAGTGCGAGCATTTCGGAAGTGTTGGACGGGGCGCCGTTGGTCAACGCCAAGTTCTGATCGAACATCTTGAAACCATTTGCAACCGTCAGGAAGCTGCACACGGTGATCGACGGCATCATCAGCGGGATAGTAATGCGGAAGAGGATCTGACGGCCGGAAGCACCGTCAACCTGTGCGGCTTCGAGCAGATCACCCGGAAGGCTTTGGAAGCCAGCGATGTAGATGACCATCATATAGCCGATCTGCTGCCAGCAGAACAGGATAACCATGCCCCAGAAGCCGTAGACAGCGGAGTAGGTAAGCGACTTATCAAACAGGGCGAGCACACCGTTAAGCAGCAGCTGCCAGATGTAGCCCAAGATAATGCCACCAATGAGGTTTGGCATGAAGAACACCGAGCGGAAGAGGTTTGCACCCTTCATTGCCTTGGTGAACATGTAGCCAACGGCGAAGGCGATGACATTCACCAGGACGGTAACCACGATGGTGAAGGCTACCGTGCGCCACAGTGCGTTAGCGAATTCGGGGTCGCTGAACGCTTGACGGTAGTTGTCAAGGCCGGTCCACTTTGCATCTGTCATCGTCCTGAAGCTTGTGAAGCTCAGATAGATACCCATTGCTAGCGGGATGATGAACGCCACGATGAATGCGAGAGCGGTTGGCAGTGCGAACAGTGCCCACCACCTCCGTATTGCTTTTCCAGTCATGGTAATCATTGCTGAGTCATCGTCTCCTCCCTGAGATCAACGCGGTGATCATACAGTGTATGTCACCGTGAATGTCACCGTGTGCAATGCTTATTTCCTTTTGTTTTGAGGAAGCTTGCCGTTGCTGATGGTTGAAACAATAACACGTTTTGCATCCGGTTGCAAATCGTGTCGGAAAAATGTATGATCAAGTTCATCAAACATAAGGCAACAAAGGAGTGCATCCGTATGTATGAATCACACTTACCTGACACGCATCCGATGAATCCCACAATGCAACTGGAACCAGTAATGAATCCAGAAGCTATTGTTTCTGGCACCAATTGGCGTATTGGCATTCTGTCAGATGCACTACTGCGTCTGGAATGGTCTGATGAAGGCGTTTTTGAAGATGCAGCAACACAAATGGCTGTGCGTCGCAACTTTGGTCAATCCGTGCACTATACGGTATCTGAAGCTGATGGTCTGCTTGTTATAGAAACGCCATCGCTGCGCCTGACCTACGATCGCAAGCCCTTTAGCAAAGAAGGATTAAGCATCGTCGTCAAAGGTGTCAAGAACACCAAAACCAACACATGGCACTATGGTGAGGCGCAAAGCGGCAACCTGCGCGGCACCGCGCGTACCCTCGACTGGGCGAACGGTGAGATCCCGCTGGGACTCGGCGTCGTATCACGCGATGGTTGGGCGGTACTCGACGACTCAGCCTCGAATCTCATCGTTTCCGACGATGCAAACCCCACCGTCGGTACGCGCATCACACCGCGTGAACACGCCGAAACAGACCTGTACTTCTTCGGTCACGGTCATGATTACGCCGCCGCAGTACGCGACTTCTACCGACTGTCAGGCGACACGCCGCTACTGCCGCGTTGGGCGCTCGGCAACTGGTGGAGCCGCTTCCACCGGTACACCACCGATGAATACTTGGCGCTCGCAGACCGCTTTGAACGCGAACGCTTGCCATTCACGGTGGCCGTGATTGATATGGACTGGCATCTCGTTGACGATGTTGACCCGAAGTACGGCTCTGGTTGGACTGGCTACACGTGGAATCGCAAGCTGATTCCGGATCCAGAACACTTCTTGAATGGCTTGCACCAGCGCGGCTACCGAGTCACGCTGAACGATCACCCGCGTGACGGTATTCGCGCATTCGAAGACTGCTATCCGAAGGCTGCCGCTCAAATGGACATTGATCCAAGCAGTGAGCAACCGGTGGAATTCGATCTGACAAACCCGAAGTTTGTTAACACGTATCTTGACGTGCATCATGACCTCGAGCAGCAGGGTGTTGATTTCTGGTGGGTGGACTGGCAGCAGGGTGGTGTGACGCGTCAGAAGGGTCTTGACCCGCTGTGGGCGCTCAACCACTTGCACTATCTCGACTCTGGGCGTGAAGGCCACGAGCCTTTGACGTTCTCCCGCTATGCTGGCCCTGGCTCGCACCGTTACCCGGTCGGCTTCTCCGGCGACACGATTGTGACGTGGGAATCGTTGCAATTCCAGCCGTACTTCACTGCTACCGCGTCCAATATTGGCTACGGTTGGTGGAGTCACGATATTGGCGGCCACATGTTCGGCTACCGTGATGAGGAGCTGGAAGCGCGCTGGTATCAGCTCGGCGTGTTCAGCCCCATTAACCGACTGCACTCCACTGATTCGCCGTTCAATGGCAAGGAACCGTGGAATTTCAAGCCGGAATATCGCGAGTCGATGAATGAGTCGTTGCGTTTGCGCCACCGGTTGCTGCCGTACTTGCACACGATGAATCATGTTGCAGCTCAAGAAGGCACGCCGATTGTGCGACCGATGTATTGGCTGGAGCCGGACAATGATCACGCGTACACCGTGCCGAACGAGTTCCTGTTTGGCTCGCAGCTGCTCGTAGCTCCGATTACTTCGCCGATGGATAAGGCTTCACATCGTGCTTCGTGCGACGTGTGGCTGCCACGCGGTGAATGGTTCGACTTGTTTGATGGCCGTCGCTATGCCTCCTCGGCGCCTGATGGCCGCCGTATTGGCGTGTGGCGTGGCATTGACCGCATTCCGGTGTTTGCGAAGGCTGGAGCGATCGTGCCGTTGCAGGAGCTTGGCGATGGTACTGATAGCCCAGTGAACGGCGTTGATAATCCGCAAGCATTGACTGTGCTGGCATTCCCTGGCGCGGCTGGTTCGTTTACGCTGCGTGAGGATGACGGTCATGGTGCAAATGCGACTACGGACATCACAATGACACCGGTTGCAGACGGTGATGATGTGACTGAAGTGGTAATCGCTCCGGTTGCAGGTGCGGCGGACGCTGTTCCCGCAACCCGTACGTGGACGATTACGTTGCGCGGCGTGGCTCAGGGTACCGTGAGTGCCACGGTGGATGATCTTCCGGCGACGGCGAACGCGCAGTATGACGAGCATACGCTCAGCCTGAGCGTGACTGTTACAGCATCGAGCAGCGCCCAAGTGCGTGTGCAGTTTGCCAATGCGCCTATCGCTGCAAACCCGTATGTGCAGGATGCGTTTGACGCGCTTATGCATGCTGACATGCGCTACCTGACCAAGGAACGCACGTATGCGGCTATTCGCCACGACGGCCCGCTGGCGTTGCCTTCGCTTGATGCGATGGAACACGTGAGCAGTGACGATATGGAAGATTGCTCCGATTCGCACATGCCATCAGCTGTCAAATCCGTGCTTGCGGAGATTCTTCTGCGCGGCTGACATGATGATGTTCGCATAACAACTGGTGCAGAACATCAATAAATCGATAAGGAGGCTGGGGAAGAACACTCAATACCGTGTTCTTCCCCAGCCTCCTTACTTATGCACATGAACGCGTAGAGGAGGAGCTGGCTATAGGTTGCGTACCGCGCCGATAAACAATGGCACACCGTCCGGCGTGTCGTACTCGTAGAGGAACGGGCGGTTGACATCGAACTCGACGATGTCCTCGACCTGAGCGCTCCCCGCTTCCGCGTCGGCGAACGTGAACGCCGACGCTTTTGCACCATGCTCGTTCACGTCAATCGCTGTACCCTGCATGATCTGGCTCAAATACACGTTCCCGGCGCCATCGCCGCGTTCTGTCATCGCGCCGAAATCCGCTTTCGTAGCATCGAACGCGTCGGTCATACCGAGCGACTCCAACGCGGCGCGCACATCATCGGGGTCGAACGTGTTCTTGATCGCAAAGCGCGGCAGCCGCACGAACACCTCCTTCGACTCCGCGCTCACCCCCATGCCGGCCGCCGAATCCGCCATACAAGCGTATCCGCCAGCGGAGGATCCATCCTCGCCGCGACTCAGGCACGTCGACATCGCCCAAAGCAGCTTGTCCGCGTTGCCGGCGATCTCATCGAAATGACCAGCCTTGGGCAGCAGGATCGTCAGCGCGCCGCCGTTGTCGAACGGAATCGACACGCGCTGCCACGTCTCGTTCTCATCATGTGCCCAGATCATCGTGTCGAAGGTCTTCATCATCATCGGCACCTCGTTATCGCCATTTGTGCCGTGGAAGGTGAAATCCTGCGTGCTTTCCGGGTCGAACGGGCTTTGCCAACGGCCGTCAGCGTACACGGTGTTGATCACCGTGAGCATCGTGGAATCATCGAGATTCAGCGACGGGGCCAACATACCGCGCGTATGTTCAGCGATCCAGCTTTCCATGCGCTTCGCCGCCGCAGCCGAATCGGCGAAATTCAGCGAATGGATGTCCGCGTCGAAATCGTTCTTCGCTGTGGACTTGAACGCATCGGTCAGTTGCCAATCGCGGTTGATCCACACCGAATTGTGCATGTCCATTTCGGATTTCGCGCCGCCGTAGTGTCCGTTCACCGCGCTGAGTAGCGAACGGTAATCGCCGCTTTCAAGCGAGCCTGCGCCGAGCAACTCGTTCATCTGCGCGCGCGTGGAGCTGTTAGCACCTTGCGCAAGAATCGCCAACGCCATCCACATTGAAACAGGGGAGTAGTTCACATTACCGTTGCGGTCGGCGGTGCCAGTGTTATTTTCGGCGTCGCTGGACTGCGTATTCGCCGGTGCAAGGAAACTCGGCGCACTGCGATACGCGAACGACACCGTGGCCTCGCGCGCGGCTTCGCTGGCCGGCTGCGCGGCGGGCTTCATCAGATTCATTGCGAAGAAGCGACCTCCACCGGCCGTCCACCACACGCCGCCGATGCTGAATATCACCAAGGCGACAATCAGCGTAACGGCAATGATCACACGGTGTTTGCGGTGCCGAGTCTGCGTTCGCTGCTGCTCCAGCCAGTGGACATCGTCATGATGATTGTGCTCGCTGGAGTCGAGTTGCGCGGCACCAGCGGGGCGTGCGGCGTCGGCGGGATGAGCCTGCATATCCGTAGTTGTTCGCTTGTTCATGACGCACCCCTTTCGGGTGACGATCGCGCTTCGTTGCGCGGCTTGATATCAGTCTATGGCGTTTGTGAGGTTCATATTCGGCCTGGTCGTGTCGCGCAATCCGCTACCGCGAGGAGACGCGCCGCACGATCCAGCGCACGACGCGCACGCTAAGGAACCCGATATAGCTGGCGATGACGTAAACGAGTGCAAAAAAACCAATGGTTTCAATCGCATACCATTGCACGAAAACGCCTCCGAGTCGAGTGCACGTGACGCCAAGCGCACATTCGGTATCGAACGGGCTGATCAGCAACATCAGAAACGGCACTGCGGCTAGTGCGGCGATCAGCGGAAACGCATACGTTTTCAGCAGTGCCGCTACGCCTGGTTGCGGTTGCTTATTGTCACGCGACGCCCACGCGCCGCAGATCACCAGCAGGGCCGGCGGCAGCGCGAAATTGATCATGATCGCGCCCATAAATGCTGCGTCGCCGCCGATCAGCGTTAACGTCAGCAGCAGCCCGTACATGATCGCCAACGCCAAGAGGCACCCGAAACGCACGGTATCGCGGCGAATCCACGTGAGCATACGTCCGCTTGCGCTGGCGGGCGGCGGGTTGACGAACAGCGTGCGTAGCCCGTAGCGGCCGATCGCATAACAGGCGAACGCGATCGCCGAATAGCACACCAGCAGCAGCACGCAGGCGACGAAGGTCTGCATAACAATACGCGGTCCGTCGGCGCGCATCAGCTCAAGCCATTCGCCATTCGATAAGTATGCGTTGGCGAATTGCCTGGTCGGGCGCATGCGAAGATTCGTGAGTCCGAAGCCGACCGGGCCAAGCAGCGCGCTCGCGACCGGGAACGACAGGCTGCCGGTGCGGATGGAGCCGAGGATCAGGTTCGTGATTGCCAATGCTATAGGCCAGAAGGTCGCCATGCTGGTGTGCCAGACAAAACCGTTCGCATCGGTGAGGGCGGAGTCGCTGACAGCCTCAGGCTCCACGATGAAGGCGCTTGCACCCCAGATGAGCACGGCCAGCATCATCATCAGCGCGCCGATGCCGATCCAATGCGCGCGGTTCCAGGTGAACAGGGGAGCGGGAGTGCCGTTGCGGCCGGAGAGTACACGGTTGACGGTGGATGGTGCAGAGGTCATGATGGCCTCCTTTCCGCCGGATTGCCGGCTTTTATGAGGATCGCCGCACGCCGGTGGAAGACCGGCGCGGCGTGTCCTGATGATTCCACTGTAGAACAGCGGCGACAGGTGGGATGATGGTTGTCATGGCAGCCATGACGGCGGGCGGCGAAGCGGCCGTTCGGGCGGCATGATGAGGGGGACAACGCGGGAGGTGCGGATATGGGAGATATGGATGATATTGCTCTCCATGCCACCGATGCCGGTGTTGCGAACGTTTGCGATAGTGCGAACGTTCGCTCCAATGACGGCGTTCGCATTGATGACGCGCACATTGTTGGCAGCGATTGCGAACGTATCCGCATCGGCATCGTCGACAACGACCCCTATGCGCTGAAAGTGCTCGCCGCGATGATCGCGCGCATGGACGCCCGCTTCGAAGTGATCTGGACTAGCGAACTTGGTGCGGTCGCCATCCGGCGATGCTTGAGTACAGCGAAAAGGCCTGACGTGCTGGTCACCGACATGTCGATGCGCGATGTTCCCGGCACTGAGGTATGTCGGGCGATCCGCGTCAAAACGCCGAAAGTCGGCGTGGTGGGCGTCACCTCGTATGCTGTCACGTCGTTCTGCGCTGAGGCGGCACGTTGCGGCATGCAGGCGCTTATCGCCAAAACCGATCTGAACGGCATGGCCACAGCGATCCGCAACGCGGCGCGCGGAATGGCGACCAACGCGTGCGGGCGTAGTGACAGGCTGGATGATGGCGGCGAGGTGGGCGGTACCGGCATCGTCGGAGACGGTGTCGGGCGCACCGGAGCTGCCGGCGCCGCATTCGCCGGAGCGACGGCCGACGTTCGCTTTCTTGACGCGGCCAGTGCGCACATGCTGCTTGAGGACGGCTCGTATGAGCGTCGCGGGGCGTTGTCCGCCAAGGAACGCGACACGTTGCGCCTGTACGCGGAGGGATTGGCCACCAAGGAGATTGCCGCGGCGTATGGCGTGAGTGAAGCCACAGTCGCCACCTTCGAGCGTCGCGCGCTCGCCAAACTCGGGGCACGCAGCCGAGCGCACGCGATCTCGATATGCGTGCGACGGCACGAATTCTGACGCAATAATCGGCCGTGTGAAACGAACAAAGACTCAAGGAACGGGGTGCATGATGGGCGCGATACGGGAATGGTTTTCCGCTGCCGACCGGCGTGTGAGCAACGCATGGCTGCTCACCGCCACGCTGATCGTGGCGCTCGCCTGCACGGCGGAGACACTGTTCGCTCTAATGAGCGATGCCATGCCGATGTTTGACACCGTACCCGTCATGGTGTTCATCGCGGCCGTGATCGTCATGGCATTCCGCCCAGTCAGCGGTAGCATGCTGGTCGCGCTGCTCTGGACGTTGCTATGTATCTCGCCGGTGCATATGCCATCCGCGTTGCTGTTCGCGATTCTGTTGGCGGTAGGCATCGCCGGGTATGCGAACCGTCGTATCGCCGTGATCGTCGCGATCGTAGCATTGTCATCGTGGATGTTCGCGCGTGGCGGCGTCGCACTGCCGAACTCCGCGCCGGTGAACGACACCGCTATGACCGACACGTCAATGGGTTCGGGCAGCTCGGATTCTTTGGATACTGGTTCGGACACTGATATGAGCGGTTCGGATATGAGTGGTTCGAATGTGGACGGATCAGATGGGACAGATAGCGATGGTTCAGTTGATGGCAACGCGATCGGTGACAACGACACTCATCATGACAACGATAGCGATGCTGGCAGCGATCGCAGTCATGTCATACTCGGTTCAGTGACGATCTACGGCGTCACGCCGGTCGTCATCCTGTTCATCGGATTCATGCTCGGCGGCATGGCCGCACGGTGGAATCATGAGCGGCATCAGGCGCAGCTCGAACTTGCATACCGGCGGCGCAGGGAACGTGCCGCGCACGATATCCACGACTATGTGTCGAACGATCTGGCTTATCTGATCCTGCGCATGGACAAGGACCTCGCTGATGGCAAGACGCCTACGCTCGAGGAACTACAGGAACTGCGCGAGGTGGCGATGGGCGCGTTAGATCGCACGCATAAGGTCATCGGCGTGATCGAAGGGCATGACGATGACGCTCATGCGGTCGCCGGCATACCAACGAAGAATGACACGGATGGGGATAGGGGCGTGGCTGTCGAGACAGCTGCGAATACGATTGGAACAGGCGCTACCGGCGTGATATCGCCGTCCGTCAATCGTGCCGACTGCCCGCTTGCCGCCCAGCTGCGGGATATTGCACATACCGGCGACCATCGGCTTAAGGAACTCGGCTTCGAAGGGCAGACGATCGTCTCCAATGCGAACGATACGGCCGCGCGCAACGACATGATCGCTGGATTGCTGGAGGAACTGTACGGCAACATCGCCAAGCATGCCGAAGCGGAACAGGGCTATGTGCTGACGGTCGGCATCGGGCTTGACAGTGTGCAGATCGCCCTGATCGACACGCAGTATGACGGTCAACAGAACCGTCACGCGAACGATACCGGAAAGCAGAGTAGAGGAGCGGCGCTGGCAGCGTCGTCGGATGCACTACCGGCCGCATCCCCATCCATGTCATCCGGCACTGGACTGAGCCGATACCGTCAGGCCATCGAACGCCGTGGCGGCGAATTGCAGTACGATTCGCAAGACGGAGAGTGGACGCTATCGGCCATCATTCCGCTGTAGAGTGGCTCTTCGTATTTTGGTGTGTATGGTGCCGCATGTTTGTTGTATCGGTATCGCGCTTGCGCGCGATGATGTGTTGTTGACGGCGCATGGCACCGCGATGCTCCCCCAGTCTTCGCTCCGCTCAGACAGCCGTCCTGCAATTTCGGACGTGCTGCGCACGGCATTATCTGGCTCGCTGTCGCTCGCACCTCGCCTGAAAACGCCGCTGGCGTTTTCTTCACGGCTCGGCCTCGTTGAGGGGGCCAAGGCTTCCGCATCCACATTGGCGTGCGTTCACTTACTCGGCTCCCTTGGTTGAGGCATCACATTGACTGGCTGACGTCAGTGATGATTCTGTTTGGCGAGGATCTCATCCACCAGCTTCGGCTTTTCGGTCAGCTGACCGGTGAAACCGGGGCGGATATCCATGTGCAGCACAAGGCTCGTGCGATAACCCTGCTCGGCGAGCTTCTTCGCAGCCTCGCCGGCAACATGCAGCACCTCGTCAAGATCGCCCTCCACATTGGTGAACAGAGCATTGGTCTCCTGCGGCAGGCCGGATTCGCGGATCACCTCAATAGCCTGCGCTACATATGGCGAAACCTCCGAGCCGACGCCCGCTGCCGACACTTGAATCGCGGCAACGGTATTGAGATACGGCTTACCGGTCTGCGGATCAACCGGCACTTCCTGCTTTACTGCATTGCGATCAATAGGCATGATAGGTACTCCTTTATCCATGAACTCTCTTTGTAAGACGAAGCTGTAAAGTGGTTCTTCGCATTTTGGCGTGTACGGCGAAACTTGTTGTCGTGTCGGATGCTGGTTGCGGTGTTTGTGGTGTGACGCTCCCTCAGTCAGCCTACGGCTGACAGCTCCCTCCGCCGAGGGAGCCGAGTAAGTGGACGCACGCCAATGTGGATGCGGTAGCCGTGGCTCCCTCGGCTGAGGGAGCTGGCGCGCGTAGCGCGACTGAGGGAGCGTCACCACAACTGGCATGGTTTAGTTTTGCCTTCGCTCAGCTGTCGCTTCGCTCAGGGCTCGCCTACTCGAAGCCCGCTGGGCTTCGAGCTTAACGGCTCGGTCCTGCAATTATGGACACACCTGCGGTGTGGTTCATTGTTGCCTTCGCTCAGCTGTCGCTTCGCTCAGGGCTCGCCTACAGGAAGCCCACTGGGCTTCCTGCTTAACGGCTCGCCCATGCATGGTCCATTGGGCCGGAGCCGTGGCCGAGGTTGAGTTGGGCGTTGAGGGCGCCGGTCAGGTATTCCTTGGCGTGGCGGATCGCGTCAGGCAGAGTGTCACCCTTGGCAAGGTTCGAGGCGATCGCGGAAGACAGCGTGCAGCCGGTGCCGTGCGTGTTCGGATTGTCCACGCGCTCGCCGTCGATCCACGTGACCGTGCCGTCCGGCTCGGCCAGCAAATCGTTCGCATCGGACACGCCGTGCCCGCCCTTGACCAGCACCGCGCAACCGTAATGCGAGGAGATAGTCCGCCCGGCGCGCTCCATCGCGTCACGATCCGCGATCGTGTGCGACTGTTCGGCCGTCTCCGCCCATTTCTCGGTTTCAAGCGTCGCATCATGGTGCGCGAGCAGCTCGAGCAGCACCTCAGTCTCCGGAATGTTCGGCGTGATCACCGTAGCCAGTGGGAACAGGCGTGCGGTGAGCGCGGCGATCGCATCATCGTCGATGAGCTTCGCGCCGGACGTGGCGACCATCACCGGGTCGAGCACAATGTTCTTCGCCTGATGCGCTTCGAGACTGTCAGCGATCGCGTTAATGAGCTCGGCGGAGGAGACCATGCCGATCTTGATGGCCTGCGGCGGAATGTCCGCATACACGGCGTCGATCTGCGCGGTAACCATGTCGGGCGTGACATTCTGCACGCCGGTGACGCCCATCGTGTTCTGTGCGGTGAGCGCGGTAATCGCGCTCATGCCGAACACGCCGTTAGTGAGCATGGTCTTGAGATCGGCCTGCATGCCGGCGCCGCCGGACGAATCCGAACCGGAAATCGCCAAAACAGGAATAAGAGTGGTGGTCATGATTGGTCCTTTCTATAACATGTGGCGGCCGCGTCGTTGCAGACCGCGGTCGCCACATGTTCATATGTTCTAGGCTACTCGCTTACTCGGCGGTGGTATAGAGCTTGCCGCCCTGAGCCTTGAACTTCTCGCTCATCTCGGCCATGCCGCGAGCCACGTTCTCGGCCGATTCGGCAACGATCTGCTCCTGAGAGGCCTCGCCACCGAACTGCTTGCGGATGTTCTGCGAAATGGCCATCGAGCAGAACTTCGGGCCGCACATCGAGCAGAAGTGCGCCATCTTCGCCGGCTCGGCCGGCAGCGTATCGTCGTGGAAGGCGATCGCCGTATCCGGATCGTAGCTGAGGTTGAACTGGTCGAGCCAACGGAACTCGAAACGGGCCTTCGAAATCGCGTCGTCGCGGTCCTGCGCGTGCGGGTGGTGCTTGGCGATGTCGGCCGCGTGGCAGGCGATCTTGTACGCGATCACGCCCTGCTTCACATCATCCTTGTTCGGCAGGCCCAGGTGCTCCTTCGGCGTCACATAGCACAGCATAGCGGTGCCGTAGCGGGCGATCTCCACGCCGCCGATCGCGGACGTGATGTGATCGTAGCCCGGCGCGGTATCGGTCGTGAGAGGTCCGAGCGTGTAGAACGGCGCATCGTTGCAGATCGCCTTCTCCATCTCGATGTTCATGCGCACCGTGTCGAATGGAATGTGGCCCGGGCCCTCGATCATCACCTGCACGTCCTTCGCCCACGCGCGGCGGGTCAGCTCGCCCAGCGTCATCAGCTCGCTCAGCTGCGCCGGATCGTTTGCATCCGCAAGGCAGCCTGGGCGCAGGCCGTCGCCCAGCGAGAACGCGACGTCATACTTGGCGAAGATGTCGCACAGCTCGTCGAAGTGCGTGTACAGGAAGCTTTCCTGATGATGCTGCAGGCACCATTCGGCCATGATCGAACCGCCGCGCGAAACGATGCCGGTCATGCGGTTCGCGGTCATCGGCACGTAGCGCAGCAGCACGCCCGCGTGGATGGTCATGTAGTCCACGCCCTGCTCGCACTGTTCGATCACGGTGTCGCGGAACAGCTCCCAAGACAGCTTCGAGGCGTCATCCTCGACCTTCTCGAGGGCCTGGTACATCGGCACGGTGCCGATCGGCACGGGGGAGTTGCGCAGAATCCACTCGCGCGTGGTGTGGATGTCGTTGCCGGTCGAAAGGTCCATGACCGTATCCGCGCCCCACTTGGTGGCCCACGTCAGCTTCTCGACCTCCTCGTCGATGGACGAGGTGACGGCCGAGTTGCCCATGTTCGCGTTGAGCTTGGTGAGGAAGGCGGATCCGATGATCATCGGCTCGGCCTCCGGGTGGTTGATGTTGCACGGCATGACCGCGCGGCCCGCGGCGAGCTCGGAACGCACCAGTTCGACATCGCAGTTCTCACGCTCGGCCACATACTTCATTTCCGGGGTGATGATGCCGTGGCGGGCGTACCACATCTGCGTGATCGGATGATCCTTCGCCTTGAGCGGGTTGTGCTTGCGGCCGCGCCACTCCTTGGTGGCCTTGCCGCGCTTGATCGCGCGCTTGCCGTCGTCCGCGAGGTTGCGCTCGCGGCCCTCATACTCCACCACGTCGCCGCGGTCGAGGATCCAGTCGAGACGCAGGGGCTTCAAGCCCTCCTTCGGATCGCACTTGGGGCCTTCGGTGTTGTAGTCGTGGAACGGCGGGTTCGGGCCGACGCCGGGCGTGTCAGACAGCTTGATCTCGGTGTACGGCACCTCGAGATCGTAAGAGCCAAACTGGTTCTCGAAATGCACCGGCTTGGTCTTGCGGATGTGCGCCTTGTCGCGCTGTTTGGAGCCGCGGGCGGCGATGTCGACGCGCTGCTGCTTGGCGAGCTTCTGCGCCTCCTTGGCCTCCTTCGCGTTGGTGAACTTCGGCTCGGCGGATTCGGTGGCCTGAGCGGCTTCCTCCGGCTTGGTTTCCACGCGCTTGGCATAGCCGTGCTTCGCATCGCCGCGCACAGTCTTCCACGCCTCGACCATCTGACGGGTCGCGACCTGCGGATCGTCCGCGCCGGCGATCGCGGAGACGACGAACCAGCCGGCCGCCTTCGTGCGCGCGAGCATGTCCATGTCGGCGAGCGTCACGCCGCCGCCGACCACGACCGGGAAGTCGCAGGCCGAGCAGATCGTGTTGATCTGATCCGCGTCGAGCGTACGGCCGGAGCCGTCATTGCCGCCGACGGAGGCTTCTGGTTTAGTAGTGGAGACGTGCAGCGGGCCTGCGCCGATGTAGTCGATGCAGCCGTCAGGCAGCTCGTTGATGAGCTTGACGAGCGCTTCAGTTTCCGCGGAAAGGCCAACGATCGCGTCGTCGCCGAGTAGTGCGCGGGCCTCGCGCGGCTCCATGTCGGTCTGACCGATGTGCACGCCGTCGACCTTGATGCCCTTGTTACGGCACTGCCACACGACATCCACGCGGTCGTCGATCACGAACGCGACCGAATCAGACTTGTCGTTATCCTCGATGATCTGCGCGATGTCCTGCGCGAGCGAAGTGATCTCCTTAGCGTCGGCGTCCTTGCCGCGCAGCTGGATGAACGTCGCGCCGCCGCGCAACGCCTCCTCGATCACGTCGGTGACCGGTCGGTCGTGCGTATCCTGCGGACCGACGACGAAATACGCGGACAGGTCGAACGAGTCGCGCATCGATGCGTATGGATAGTTATCCATGATGATTCCTCTGTTCTCTATATATAAAAGGGAAGTCAGTTGTTGATGTGATATACAGCAATGAATTGTTGCCAAGCTGGCGGAGCCTCGGCGTCCTGCAAATATGGACAGCCTCCGGCTGACTGTGTTGCTGGCTCGCTGTCGCTCGCTCCTCGCCTACAAACGCCTCTGGCGTTTGCTTGACGGCTCGGCCTAGTCGAGGGAGCCGAGGCTCGCTGTGCTCGCGTGATATTTGCTCCTGATATCAAGAAAGAATCTCGGAACCCGCCACCTGCTCGGGTGTGACGTTCCACAGCGCGTCCAGCAGATGCACTTGGAACGAGCCTGGGCCTTCGGCCTTGGCTTCGGCGACTTCGGCCGCACGGTTGTACAGCAGCGACGCGGCTAGCGCGGCCACGAGCGGCTCGGCGACGGCCAGATACGTGGCGGTCACGCCACCCAGCGAGCAACCAGCACCGGTAATCTTCTCCATCAGAGGGCTGCCGCCCGGCAGGCGGTACACGTGTTCGCCGTCGGTCACCAGATCGACCTTGCCGGAGACGGCCACTGCGGCCTGATTGTTCGGGGTCGAAGCGGAGAGGAACGCGGCGAGCTTCTTCGCGGGTTCGATTGCGGCATCCACCTCATCCACCGATTCGACGCCGGCTGGGCGGCTCGCCTCGTCGGCGGAGATCAGCCCCCACATGGTCGCTAGTGCGATGATCTCGGACGCGTTGCCGCGCACGATCGTCGGGGGAGCGGCGCGAAAGGAGCGCAGGATCTCGGTGCGCGTTTTGCCGATGCCGGCCGCCACCGGGTCAAGCACCCACTTGTGGTCGCTCTTGCGGAATGCGCGCGCGATCTGCGGCAGCGCATCCTTGTAGAACGGCAGCAGCGTGCCGACATTGATATAGTCCGCGCCGGAAATCGACGCGGTGTCGATGATGTCGTCCGGCAGGAAGCTCATCGCCGCTGTGCCGCCCGCCGCCAGCTGCGCGTTCGCCACCAGGTTGATCGTCACGAAATTGGTGAACGACTGCGCCAGCGGCGTGGTCTTCTTGACGTCGCGAACCGCCTGCGCGATACGCTCACGCAGATCGGTCAGATCATTGAGATCGCCAGTCGGATTGGTATTGTCTGCATCATTGCAACAGTGCGTCTGCGAATCATCGCTCATATCGCTGCTCCCTACGATGGTCTTGACCAACAGGTTCCAAGGGTCAGGCTCACGCCACTCTCAACCCGGCCGTTGATTACCGGGTTCCCCTGCATTACGGTTTTGACGCTATGCGCCAACATGGACATTTTCGTGACAAAATCGCACAGAAACGGCGAATCGACCCAGTTTCGGTCTGGCGAGTCGCAGATTCGCATGGTATATAAAGCGGCTCAATTAGGATTGCGATAGAGTCTCGACGCTACGATGAAGATATTCGCGCATGATGGACAACGAACGACGACGGCGTCATACGGTCGGCGCATGGAGGCCCGGTCTAGGAAGAAACACGCACAGGAAAGGAGCCACGTACATGTCTGCTTTCGACATCAGGATCGTAAGTTCGTTGGAAAAGGTTTTTCTTCGGACGTTCGCAGGTGACGCCGCTGCCGTGACGCCGGCCGATATGCCGCCGGCCCGCGTGCTCGAAGGACTCGGCGGCGAAACGGTGTCGTTTCAGATCGCATACCGTTATATAGGTGCTGACGTGCGCAAGGACGTGCCGGCCGGGGCAGCGAACCCGTCCAATCCCGTGATGCGCGTGACGATATCCGGCCCGCTTGCCGAGCGTGCGCGCATCCGCCGCGTCGAGAATGTGCCGGTTACTTTTCCTGCTTACCAGCAGGTCGATGATGCTTATCTTTCCACGCAACCCGGCCTGTACCCTGATCTGCTGCGCGATATCGAACCTTGCGTGAATGCCGCGGATACCGCCGCAGACCTGGCTGCCGGCCCGGCTGTCGAAGTCATCGCGATGCCGAGGCAGTGGCGCTCGCTGTGGGTGGACGTCGAACTGCCGCCCGCCGATGAGCTGCCGCCGGCCGAGGCGCTGCCGGAAACTGGCGATTCTGCTGGCAAATCACCAATCCACACGCTTCCGCTGCATATCGGCATCACCGATGCGCGCGGCGGCGTCATCGAATCGCAAACCCTTGAAGTGCGCGTCATCGCCAGCGAACTGCCTGAACAAAAGCTGGTTTTCACCGAATGGTTCTATGCCGACTGCCTAGCGGATTATTACGGCGTGCCCGTATTTTCCGAGGAGCATTGGCGTATTCTCAAGCGCTTTGTGCGCACGGCGGTCAGGCGCGGCGTGACGATGATCCTCACCCCGCTGTTCACCCCGCCGCTGGACACGCTGCCGGGCGGCGAGCGCACGACCACGCAACTAATCGGTGTAACGAAGCTGCCGGGCGGCGAAAGCACGGAGCCGATTTGGAACTTCGACTTCACGTTGTTTGACCGTTGGGTGGCGATGTGCCGGCGTTGCGGCGTGAGGCAGTTCGAGATGAGTCACCTGTTCACGCAGTGGGGCGCCGCGCATCCGCCGAAGATCGTCGCCAACATCGACGGCGAAATCCGCCGCGTATTCGGCTGGGAGCAGTCCGCCACCGACGAGCGCGACGGCTATCCGGCGTTCCTGCGCTCGTTCCTGCCGAAGCTGGACGAGCATCTGCACGCGCTCGGCATCGCACAGGACACCTATTTCCATATCTCAGACGAGCCGCACGCCGAACATCTGGAAAGCTACCTCGCCGCCAAACGCTTGGTGGCGCCACTGCTCGAAGGGTATCCGATCATCGACGCGCTGAGCGACATCGCCTATTGGAAGCAGGGCGTATGCGAGCGGCCAGTGCCCTGTGAAGACACGGTCGATGACTTCATCGACGCGAACGTGCCTGATTTGTGGACGTACTACTGCTGCGCGCAGAACATCGACGTGCCGAACCGCTTCATGTCAATGCCCTCGTATCGTAATCGCATCCTCGGCTTCTTACTCTTCAAATACGATATGGCCGGCTTCCTGCACTGGGGATACAACTTCTACAACACTGCGAACTTGACGCGCGCGATCGACCCATATCAGGAGACCGGCGCTGGCGACGCGTTCCCCGCGGGCGATTCGTTTGCCGTATACCCGGGCCGGGGCGGCGAGCCAGAAGAATCAATTCGTTTGATGGTGATGCAGGAGGCGCTGGACGATCTGCGCGCCTGCCGGCTGCTTGAATCGATGATCGGACATCAGTCGGTGGTCGACCTGCTGGAACAGGGGCTCGAGCGGCCGCTTACTTTCCGCGACTGGCCGCATAGTGCGCAGTGGCTGCTCGAGGCGCGCCACCGTGTGAACGCGGCGATCATCGCGAACATGTAGCAGGCGCATATCGGGCGTGTCAGACTGTGCCTATAAACTCGGGAACGCTAACTAGTCCCCAAACCGTTCAAACCAGAAGGTGCATTGTGGCTGTATCCAAACTCGATGAAGTCGTATCCCTCGCGAAGCGTCGCGGGTTCGTGTTCCCCGCCGGCGAAATCTACGGCGGCACCCGCTCCGCGTGGGATTACGGTCCGCTCGGCGTCGCGCTGAAGGACAATATCAAGCGCGAATGGTGGCGTTCGATGGTCGTCACCCGTGGCGACGTGGTGGGCGTGGATACGTCCATTATTCTGCCGACCCCGGTGTGGGTCGCCTCCGGCCACGTGGCCGTGTTCAACGACCCGCTGGTCGAATGCCTCAACTGCCACAAGCGCAACCGCGCCGACAAGCTGCAGGAATCCTACGCGGAGAAGCACGGCGATAAGCTGCCGGAGAACGGCATGGCCGACATTGTCTGCCCCGACTGCGGCACCCGCGGTAAGTGGACCGAACCGCGCGACTTCAACATGATGCTGCGCACGCACCTCGGCCCGGTCGAGGACGAGAACAGCCTGCACTACCTGCGCCCGGAGACCGCGCAGGGCATCTTCGTGGACTTCAAGAACGTGATGACCTCCTCGCGTTCCAAGCCGCCGTTCGGCATCGCCAACATGGGCAAGTCCTTCCGTAACGAGATCACGCCGGGCAACTTCATCTTCCGTACCCGCGAGTTCGAGCAGATGGAGATGGAGTTCTTCGTCGAGCCGGGCACCGATGAAGATTGGCACCAGTACTGGATCGACGCGCGCACCCAGTGGTACCTCGATCTCGGCGTCAAGCCGGAGAACCTGCGCCACTACGAGCACCCGAAGGACAAGCTCGCCCACTACTCGAAGCGCACCGTCGACATCGAATACAAGTTCGGCTTCCAGGGCTCCGATTGGGGCGAGCTCGAAGGTATCGCGAACCGTACCGACTTCGACCTGTCCGCGCACGCCAAGCACTCCGGCGAGGATCTGAGCTACTTCAACCAGGCCACTGGCGAGAAGTACGTGCCGTACGTCATCGAGCCGGCTGCCGGCCTGACCCGCTCCCTCATGTGCTTCCTCGTGGACGCCTACGATGTGGACGAAGCGCCGAACACCAAGGGTGGCGTTGACAAGCGTACCGTGCTGCGCCTCGACCCGCGTCTGGCTCCGATCAAGGCCGCTGTGCTGCCATTGAGCAAGAAGCCTGAATTGCAGAACATCGCGCAGAACCTCGCTTCTGACCTGCGTCAGCACGAGTGGATGATCGACTACGACGAGGCTGGTGCTATCGGCCGCCGCTACCGCCGTGAGGATGAGATCGGCACCCCGCTGTGCATTACCGTTGACTTTGACACGATTGATGATCAGGCTGTGACCATCCGCGATCGTGACACGATGAACCAGGAGCGTGTCTCGCTCGACCACGTTGCTGAATACGTGGATTCTCGTATCGGTGAGAAGCGCACGCACGTGCCGCAGAAGCCGGTCGCGATGGGCGGCGAGGCCTGGCCGGACTCCGTGAAGATCAACGAGGCCGGCGGCCTGTACTGATTGAGCGTTTCTTGGAGTATGTGCTGACATACATACACGCATATTCCAGTAACCAGTAAGCAGTTGTGTGGCTCCTCTTACTGCAAGAGGAGCCACACTTGTGTGCGATGACATACAAAACGACTATGGAAGGGCTGTTCGTGGCAGAAACCAAGGAAACTGTGCTGAATGCGCCGCATGAGACAGATAATCTCGACCCGCGCACGGATGCGCCCGCCCAGACGTCTGCAGCAGAGCCAGTGACGATATCACCCGTCCAGCTTGGTCCGATCGCCGTACCCACGCCGGTTGTGCTTTCGCCGATGGCTGGAGTTACCAACTGGCCGTTCCGTGTGATCTGCGAGGAATACGGCCCCGACGGCCTGTATGTGGCCGAAATGATCACGGCGCGCGCATTGGTCGCCCGCAACCCGAAGGCGTTGCGATTGTGCCATTTCGCGCCGAGCGAGAAGATTCGTTCGCTGCAGCTGTACGGCGTCAATCCAGCTATCGTCGAACAGGCCGCGCGCATAGTCGTGGACGAGAACATGGCTGACCACGTCGACCTCAACTTCGGCTGCCCGGTGCCAAAAGTCACCCGTCGCGGTGGCGGTTCCGCTCTGCCGTGGAAAACCGACTTGTTCCGCGAGATCATCCAGCGCGTCGTGCGCGTGTGCGGCGAGGCAAACATCCCCGTCACCGCGAAGATTCGCGTCGGTATCGATCATGAGCATGAGACATTCCTCGAAGCCGGCCACATCGCGCAGGAGGAGGGGTGCGCGGCTGTGACGCTGCACGCGCGCACTACCGCCGAGTACTACGGTGGTCACTCCGATTGGAGTCGCATCGGTGAACTGGTGGAAGCGCTCAATATTCCCGTGTTCGGCAACGGCGACATTTGGGGAGCGGACGATGCGCTCGAAATGGTGCGCGAAACCGGCTGCGCTGGTGTTGCTATCGGCCGAGGTTGCCAAGGACGCCCATGGTTGTTCGCTGATATTCGACACGCATTCGCCGGCGAAGAGACGCGAGTTGACCCCACTCTTGGGGATGTATGCCGCGTGATTATGCGCCATGCACAACTACTCACCGAGTTTTATGACGGTGATGAACGCATGGCGGTGCATGATCTGCGTAAGCACATCGCGTGGTATCTCAAAGGATTTCCGGTGGGTGGCTCAACCCGCAAAGCGTTCATGGAATGTGAAAGCCTTGCTGATGTAGAGCGTGAGATTACCCATCTTGACCCAGCGATGAGGTTCCCTGAACGAGTGAAAGACAAACCTCGCGGTCGTGTACGTTTTGCGAAGAAAGTTCACCTACCTTACGGTTGGCTTGACTCGCGTACCACGACGCATGAGGAGCGTGAAACATTGTTCGGTGATGACCCAATGGATGCTGAATACTGATAGTTTCGGGTGGTCAATAGGGGATCGGCGCCCCTTCCACGTGCGCTGTTTCGCGCAAAGCATACCCACCGATATGCAAATGACGTGGAAAAACGCCGATACACGCCGAGAAAATGGACTTATATTTATCCGTTCTGCGATAGAGTTATGCGTAACCGTGTGAGTGACAGGAGACAATGGTGAGCGAGATCGCCCAGACTGACAATTTCAACGACAAGACCAACATCAAAGTCGTCGGTGTCGGTGGCGCCGGCGGCAATGCAGTGAACCGCATGATTGCCGAGGGCCTGCAGAATGTTGAATTCGTGGCTATCAACACGGACGCTAAAGATCTTCTGCGTTCCGATGCTGATGTCAAGATCTCGTTGAATGATGCGTCGAGCCGTGGTCTGGGCGCGGGTGCTGACCCTGAGCGTGGTTGCAAGGCTGCGCAGGATCACCAGTCTGATATTGAAGAAGCGCTGAAGGGCGCTGACATGGTCTTCGTGACCTGTGGCGAAGGCGGCGGCACCGGTACTGGTGCTAGCCCGATCGTCGCCCGTGCAGCACACCAGCAGGGCGCGCTCACTATCGCCGTGGTCACTCGTCCGTTTACGTTTGAAGGACCGCAGCGTTCCGCATCCGCCGATCTTGGTATCGAGAATCTGCGTAAGGAAGTTGACGCACTGATCGTCATTCCTAACGATCGCCTGCTGGAGCTCTCTGACCGTACCATCGGCATTGTTGAAGCGTTCAAGACGGCTGATTCCGCACTGCTTGCTGGCGTGCAGGGTATTACCGACCTGATCACGATGAACTCGTACATTCACGTCGACTTCTCTGACGTCACCTCCATTCTGCGTGGTGCCGGCACTGCACTGTTCGGTATTGGTTCCGCGCGGGGCGAAGATCGCGCCACCCAGGCCGCCGAAATTGCTATCAGCTCGCCGCTGCTTGAATCCAGCGTCGAAGGCGCACATGGCGCGCTTATCAACATCGCTGGTCCGACCGACCTCAAGCTGCAGGAAGCATCCGCGGCTACCGAGCTGGTGCGCAAGGCTATCCACCCTGAAGCGCAGATCATTTGGGGCTTGGCTCTCGATGACGCATACGGCGACGAAGTGCGCGTTACCGTTATCGCCGCTGGCTTTGACGCTGACTCGAAGAACGCAAACGCGCCATCTGTTAAGGCTGCCAAGGCTGCCGCAGCGGCTGCTTCTGCAGCGCCTGCCGCACAGTCTGCCCCGGCTGCTGCATCCCAGAGCGCAGCGCCTGCAGCATCACCGAACCATTCTGTCACGCCGCCGGTGCGCCCGCTGCCGAGCTTTGCCTCCCGTCCGGTACAGCAGCAGCCTACCTCGCTGCCGTTCGACGATCAGACTTCTGAACACCAGGTAGTGTCGCCTAACGACCCGGGCGACTTGGACATTCCCGATTTTCTGCGCTGACGCGAAGGCGAAAGGATTAAACTGCGATGGCTGGGTTTATGAAAAACGCGATGTCCTACTTGGGCATGGCGGATGTGGTAGATGACGACGAGCCGGTTGACATTCCAGAAGACGATGATCCCGGTTTCGACGCGGACCATACCGTTACTCCGGTTTCTACGCCTGCGCCAGCTTCCACGCCGGCGACCTCGCGTGCAAGCGCTAGTAGCCGCGAGTCGAATCCGTTCCAAAATCGAGTGAGCCGTATTACTACCATTCACCCGAAGTCATACGAAGACGCCCAGCTTGTTGGCCGTGCAATTCGCGACGGTGTGCCCGTGGTGTTGAACCTTACTGGCGTATCTGAAGCAGTAGCGTACCGCATCGTCGACTTCTCTGCCGGCGTTGTTTTTGGTGTGCGCGGGTCTATCGAGCGTGTTACTCCGCGTGTGTTTTTGCTCAGCCCAGCCCAGGTGAACATTAAGGTCGAAGAGCCGCAGGCGCCGTCTGCAGCGCATGACCTGTTTGCAGACTGAGTTACTACTGAGTCACTTTGCAATAAAGCCATCCAGAGTTTTATAGCGTGATTGCCGGGAGCTGTTCAGCTTCCGGCAATTCTTTTCCCTATTATCTTGCTAAGCTGACGCCATGTTGTTCTACATCGTGCATAGCATCGTGGATTGGGCCATCGGTGCATATATCACTGTTTTGTTTATTCGAATGATTCTGGACTGGGTAGCAGTGCTCGTGCCGCGCTGGTATCCGCGCGGAGTGGTAGCAGCGTTGATTAATGTGGTCTATCAGATTACTGAGCCTCCGCTGCGATGGTTGCGCCGCTACATTCGCCCAATTCCGCTTGGACCGGGCATGTCGCTTGATACAAGCTTTATCGTGCTGTACTTCATCCTGATTGTGCTGCAGATTTTGCTATAAGCTCCAGCTACTACGCAGCATAAACTTCAGCGTCAACGTCACCAAAAGAGGTAAATCGAGGCACGAAAAGCGCTCGTAAAGCGCGTTCGAGCGCGCATTCGCGTAGGGTACGTGATAGCATCGGAAGTTGATACCAACACAGCGAGGCATCGTGCCCAAAGCGAGGTGTAAGTTTTATGGCTCTTTTGACGCCGAAAGATATTAGGGAGCATACCTTCCAGACCGTGCGTTTCAAGGAAGGCTATGATGTCGACGAGGTCGATGATTTTCTTGACCAGGTCACGGAAACCGTCGAAGCGTTGGGCAGGCAGGCCGTGTCCGGTGGCCAGGCCACGCAGTCCTTCGGTCCGGAAGTGACCAAGCTCAACTCGAAGATCTCCGAGCTGACCGCGCAGGTGCAGTCGCTGCAGAGCGAAAATGAGCAGTTGAAGTCCGCTGCCAAGTCTGACGATAAGGATGATCAGGCTGCCAAGGTTGCTGAAGCGAAGCTCACTGAAGCTGAGGAAAGCAACCGCGCACTGTCTTCGCAGAATGAGCAGCTCAAGGATCAGGTTGATCGTCTCAGCGCTCAGGTTGATCAGCTGACCGCGCAGGCTGCCAAGGCTTCTGGCCAGGCTGATGTAGCCAAGCAGCTTACCGCTGTGCAGCAGGAGCGCGACCAGTATCGCGTCACTGCTGAAGATATGTCCAGCAGGCTTCAGGAAGCGCAGCAGCAGATTACTGCGATGCAGCAGAAGCTCACTACTGCTGAGCAGCAGGCTGCTCAGGCTGGTGACCTTGCTCGTCAGCTTGACGAGTCCAAGCAGCGCGAAGAGCAGCTGCGCAAGCAGGTCTCCAAGGTTGAGCCGAGCACTGAAACCGGCAGCCTGCAGAAGATCGCTGGCGCTGCCGCTGCCGCCAACACTGAGCCGGAGCGAGCTACCGCCATGCTGACGCTGGCTATGCAGCTGCACGACCAGTATGTGGATAAGGGCAAGGCCAAGGCGAAGGAAATCACCGAAGCCAGCCAGAACAAGTACAACGAGCTGGTCACGAAGGCCAACGATTACTCTTCGCGCACTCGCACTGAGGCTGATGATTACAACAAGCAGGTGCATGCTGACGCTGACGCCTACTCCGAGCGCACTCGTAACGATGCTGACGCCTACTCGGTGAAGACCCGCCAGGATGCTGACACGTACAAGCACAACACGCAGCAGCAGGCTGACAATTATGAGGCTGAAGTGCAGCGTCGTGCTTCCGAGTACGATCAGCAGACGCGTTCCGCTGCGGATGATTACGCGCAGCAGGTTCGCGATCAGCTCACCACGCAGTCCAAGGTGATTGAGGGCAACATTCAGGGCCTCAAGCAGTTTGAGACTGAGTATCGTGCTCGCCTTACCGAGTTCTTGGGTCAGCTGTCGCGTCAGGTGTCTGACACGAACAACTACGACCAGATCGGCAAGCAGGCGGAATAGTCGATGAAGGATCGTCAGGGACGGCTGCGCGATCGCGTGGCCGTCTTTGCATGTGTGGCCGTTGTTGCGCTCATCATTGATCAGCTCACGAAGTTTTGGGCTAGTGTTGCGCTCGGCGATGGTCGCACCGTACCGGTAATTCCTCACCTGCTGTCATTGACGCTGGTACACAACCCCGGTGCCTCGCTGGGATTCGGGGCTGGCAATACGTGGATGATCTCTGTGCTTGCGATCATCGCTTGCATTGCGCTGGTGGTGCTGGTTGTACGTACGACTTCAATGCGTTGGTCTGTTTTGCTTGCACTTGCGTTCGCCGGAGCTGCGGGCAATCTGATTGATCGCGTGGCATACGCCGATGGGTTTCTCAACGGCAAGGTTGTGGATTTCCTCAACTACGGATGGTCGGTAGGCAACGTTGCCGATATTTTCCTGATGGTTGCGGGGATTGGCATTGTGGTGATGATTGTCATGGATGTGCCATTCCGAGCCTTTCAGGAACGCTTAAGCGACGTAGATACTGACAGCAAGGGTGACGATAGTGCGCATGGTGCGCCGACGCCCGCGGATTCGGAGGTTGCTGCTCTATGAGTCGTCTTGTTCCGGCTCCCGACGCATTGGTGGGCGCGCGTTTCGACGTTGCGGTCTCCAAGATGCTGGGAATCTCCCGAGCAAAGGCGGCGGAGCTTATCGAAACTGGTCAAGCGCGTGTGCTTGACCGTGAGATCGCCAAATCAAGCACCCTGATGGCGGGGGACACTGTCGAATTCGACATTGTCGAAGAGCAGCAGACTCCTGAACCAATCTGCCGTGATATGGCTATCGTCTACGAAGACGATGATGTTGTTGTAGTTGATAAACCAGTCGGAGTGGCAGCGCATGCTTCAGTAGGCTGGACGGGCCCGACCGTGCTCGGCAGTCTGCTAGATCGCGGTGTACACATCACCTCCTATGGGGCTCCCGGCAGGCAGGGCATTGTCTCGCGTCTAGATGTTGGCACGTCTGGACTGATGCTGGTATGCAAGTCAGAACTCGCCTACAAGGAGATGCGCCGTCAGTTCGCCGAGCATGAGGTTGTGAAAACCTATCATGCGCTGGTACAAGGCAACCTCAAAGAGGACAAGGCCACCATTGAGGCGCCGATCGGCCGTGCGAAGGTCTCCGACTTCCGATTCTGCGTTACTCCAGCAGGCAAGCCTGCTGTTACGCATTGGGATGTTATGGAGCGCTTCGGCGAGGCGACACTGGTGTCGGTGAACTTGGAAACAGGCCGCACCCATCAGATTCGCGTGCACTTTTCATCGATCGGCCACCCTCTGGTAGGTGACCCGATGTATGGAGCTAATCCTGTACTGTCACATGAACTGGGACTTGACCGCCAGTGGTTACACGCAATGCGCCTCGAGTTCAAGCACCCTCGCACCAAAGTATGGACTACTGTGCAGTCTCAGTATCCGGCTGATCTCGCGCATGCATTGGAAACGATGCGGGAACGCCATGTACAGTCGTCGGATCAGGATCATATGCAGGAACTGGTAGCCCCGCAGCCGGTGGCGCAGTAACTGTTTCAGCAAACAATGGACCGTACGCTGCCGGCATGTTGGCATTCCCATCACCATGTCCAAGTGGCGTGAATCGTCCATCAGCACGCATGGGTGGCTCATTGTAGACTCTCGGATGATGCGCTGGCGGCAGTGGCGAAGTGGGCGCGGGTGCCGCTGCCAATACGGGACCAGGAGTAACGGGCGCAGCATACATCGGCATTGGTGGCACAGGTGACAACATTGCTGCTATGCGTGCAGCTCGACGTTTACGCCACGATGCTACGGCAACAATAATCCATGAAGTAAGCGCAGAAAGCAGCAGCATTGGCGTAACTAAGCCAACTATTACAGCCGCTAAGAGTACGAAGACATCAAGCGGGTTATATTCTCCGCGGTTGAGATAGAACATAGCGCATATGCAGGCTGTAGTAGTCAATAATCCGAGCACAGTCAGCACGATGGCAATAATTCGTACGATGGCAATGTCATCAGTAACTCGTCGCCGTGCGCGTGTGTTCTGCTGCATATTCTGCTGCATATTCGGTGGTGTGCTGTGTTGTTGCGCGTTGACTTGCTGTATATCGTTCATCAGTGTTCCCCTTCGCACGTCGTCATCCATTGCCGACATATCAACCGCTGTAACCCGGTTCTGTGAGCGTAGACGATAGAACCTATGCGTGTCTAGAAAAAACGGGCAATGTGGTCGAAGGGTAGCGAGTTATCCACAATATCGGCGTGTTGACCATGCCTTATTGTGAAGTAACAGCGCTTACCGCATGCCTTGTTACACAATCCGGCCCAAGCGCACACTGCCGCTGTCTTCTGCTCACAGCCGAGGTCATGCGGTATGGTGGAACACATGGTCGAATCGGGGAAGAACTTTGTGCAATTGCATAACCACACGCATTATTCACTGCTGGATGGTGCGTCAAAAATCCCGAATCTGGTAAACCGGGTGAAAGAACTTGGCATGCCGGCAGTAGGCATTACTGATCACGGCAACATGCACGGCGCTTATGAGCTGTGGCGTACCGCAGTTGATGCTGGTATTAAGCCGATTATTGGCATCGAAGCATATGTCACCCCGGAAACCGCTCGTCAAGATAAATCCCGTGTGCACTGGGGCACTGAAGCACAGCGACGCGATGATGTTTCTGGTGGCGGTTTGATTACCCACTTGACTATGTGGGCTGAAAATGATGAAGGACTCGTCAACCTGATTAAGGCGAGCTCTGTGGCCAATCTTGAAGGCCGTGTTATGCGATACCCGCGTATGGATAAGGAAGTACTCTCCACATATTCCAAGGGTGTTATCGCTTCCTCAGGCTGCCCCTCGGGCATTATTCAAACGAGGCTGCGTCTGGGCCAGTTTGATGAAGCGTTGCGCGCTGCCGGCGAATTCCAAGACATTTTTGGTCGCGATAACTTCTTTATCGAACTCATGGACCATGGTCTGACAATCGAAACGCAGGTCACTAATGATCTGCTCACGATTGCCAAGAAACTCAACGCGCCGCTCCTCGCGACGAATGATTCGCATTACGTGCTTGAAGAAGATAAAGATGCACAGGATGCTATGTTGTGCATCAACTCAGGAGACACGCTTGACAATCCTGACCGTTTTAAATTCGACGGTTCGGGCTATTACATTAAGTCCGCTGAACAAATGCGCGAACTGTTCAAGGACCTCCCTGAAGCATGCGATAACACGCTGGAAATTGCTGAACGTTGCAATGTGATCTTTGACGATCATGAAGATGGCGCGTTCATGCCACAGTTTGACTGCCCTGAAGGATGGGATGAGACCTCGCTCTTCTTGAAAAAGGTCGAGGAAGGCTTGGAACAGCGCTATGACGGCAATCCGCCCATTGAAGTGCTCAAGCAAGCTGATTATGAGTGTGGCGTGATCTGCCAGATGCAGTTCTGCGGCTACTTCCTTGTGGTGGCTGACTACATCAACTGGGCGAAAACGCACGGCGTTATGGTCGGTCCAGGCCGTGGTTCCGCTGCAGGTGCCATGGTCGCTTATGCGATGGGTATTACGGAACTTGATCCGCTCAAGCATGGTCTGATCTTCGAAAGGTTTTTGAACCCGGAGCGTGTCTCCCTACCGGATATCGATGTGGATTTCGACCCGGAAGGTCGTATGCGCGTACTCGACTATGTCGGTGAAAAATACGGTCGTGACAAGGTCGCTCAGTGCGTGATTTATGGCACGATCAAAACCAAGCAGGCGCTTAAAGACTCCGCTCGCATTATGGGCTACGAGTTTTCAATGGGCGAGCGTATTACTAAAGCGTTGCCGCCGGCAGCCACCGGTGGCAAAGATATTAGTCTGCATGATATTTTCGATCCGACGGCGAAGCGATATGCGGAAGCTCGCGAATATCGTGAGCTTTACGAGTCTGACCCGGATGCCAAGCGCATTACGGAAGAAGCGAAGGGTATCGAAGGTCTGATTCGTCAGACTGGTGTGCACGCGTGCGCCACGATCATGGGTAGTGAGCCGATTACGAACACGTCTCCGCTGCTGGAACGTACTGATGGCACGGTTACGACGACTTTCGAATACCATACGTGCGAAACGCTGGGCTTGGTCAAGATGGATTTCTTGGGACTTTCCAACTTGACAGTTATTCGCGATACGCTCAACAACATTAAAAACAATGGTAAAGAGCCGATCGAATACACGAAGATTCCGCTGGACGATAAGGAAACCTACAAGCTGTTGTCACGCGGTGACACGCTTGGCGTGTTCCAGCTCGATTCTGATGGCATGCGTTCGCTACTGAAAACGTTGAAGCCTGATAACTTCAACGATATTTCCGCACTGATCGCCCTGTACCGACCGGGCCCAATGTCAATGGAATCGCACATCAACTACGCCAAGCGTAAGAATGGTTTGCAGAAGATCACGCCAATCCATCCTGAGCTTGACGAGCCGCTCAAGCAGGTGCTTGATGAAACCTATGGTCTGATTATTTATCAGGAGCAGGTGCAGTCTGCTGCGCGTATTCTCGCTGGATATTCGCTTGGTAAGGCAGACGTGTTGCGTCGAGCTATGGGTAAAAAGAAGCCGGAAGTGCTGGCAAAGGAGAAGATTCCATTCTTTGCTGGCATGAAAGAGCATGGCTATTCCGAGGAAGCTGCAGAAGCGATCTGGGAGATTCTGGTTCCGTTCTCCGGCTACGCGTTTAACAAAGCGCACTCTGCCGCATATGGTCTGATTTCGTATTGGACTGCGTATTTGAAGACGCATTATCCAGTCGAGTTTATGGCAGCCTTGTTGCAGGGCGCAGCTACGAACAAAGATAAGACTGCACTGTACTTGGGCGAAGCGCGTCGCATGGGCATTCAAGTGCTATCGCCGGATGTGAACGAATCAGTATACGAGTATTCTGCTGTCGGCGACGTGGTGCGTTTTGGCCTTGGCGCTATCCGCAATGTTGGCGAAAACGCGGTGAAAGACATCATCGCTGAGCGGCACAGTGAGCGCGGCAAGTACGTGAATTTCATGGATTACATCCGCCGCGTACCGTTAACTGCACTGAATCGCCGTCTCGTGGAATCGCTGATCAAAGCTGGCGCATTCGACTCTATTGATCCGAACCGTCGCGCACTATTTACGGTGCATGAGGCGGCAATCGACTCGGTAGTAGGGTTGAAGCGTAAGCAAGCTGAAGGGCAGTTTGATCTGTTCGCAGATGCTGAGGATGGCGGAGCAGAGACGATGGGCGATGCTGCTGTCACCGTGCCGGATATTGAGGAGTGGGATAAGAAAACCAAGCTCAATTTCGAACGTGAAATGCTCGGCTTGTACGTGTCTGACCATCCGCTTTCTGGCATGCAAGCAGTGCTTGCAGGTTTGCGCGAAATGTCGATTGCGCATTTGATCGACCGTGCTCCCACTATGCCTGATGGTCAGCAGGTTACGCTTGCGGGCTTGATTACCGGTGTGGATCGCCGTGTTTCCAAGAAGGGCAACCCGTGGGCGATTGTGACCATTGAGGATATGGAAAGCTCGATTCAATGCATGTTCTTTGGCAAAGTGTATGAGGCTGCTGCTGCTGAACTTGCGATTGATACGGTGGTGCAGATTCGCGGTCAGGTGGAAGTGCGCGAAGAGACGGTGAGCTTGCGCGCCACTGAAATGCAAGTGCCAACATTAGAGTCTGCTGATGAGCGCCCGCTGGTGATTACGCTGCCGCAGGTAGCGCTCGAGCGCGGCAATGTGGAGCAGCTCGCACAAGTGATTGCGCGGCACCCGGGCTACTGCGAGGTGCGATTGGCAGTACTCGATGACAGTGGTAATGCGCAAGTGCTCACCTTTGGTGACCGCTTCCGCGTGAAGCGTGATACGAGCTTGTTTGCTGAGATTAAGATTCTCTTTGGCCCAGGATGTTTGCCTGCTGCCTGAGCGTTGCGTAAGTGCCGCGTAGTTGATGCGCTGTGAGCGTATTTGTGCGAGCATGTGCGCTTGTGCTTGAATGCGTGCGGTTTTGCGCGATACCATAGCGTCGGTTGCATGGTCCGGGTTAATACCGGGCCATATGCCGAGTATTTACGTTACGAAGAGGCGCATCATGAGCGAAATGACGGCATCTAACGACAATGCAAACACGAACAACGCGAGTGGTACTAATCAGCCGATGCTGACATTGCAGAACAAGGCAGCGTCAGTGATTCCGCAGATCGGGTTTGGTACATTCCAAATTCCTCCGGAAGACACGCAACGTGCTGTCGAGGAAGCGCTGGAAATCGGTTATCGGCACATTGATACTGCTGCGGCCTACTACAACGAACAAGAAGTTGGTGATGCGCTAAGAGCCACCGGCATGGCTGGCAAGGTGTGGGTGACTACCAAGCTGCGCAACTGTGATCAAGGCTATGATGCGGCACAATGTGCTTTTGAAGAGTCGCGGCGCAAGCTTGGCGTCGACGTTGTGGACATGTACTTGATTCATTGGCCATTCGCCGCTGTTGACTTGTACTGTGAAACGTGGCGCGCGCTGTTGAAGCTGCGCGATGAGGGTGCTATTCGCGTGGCGGGCGTGAGCAACTTCCTGCCCGAGCACTTGGAGAAGATTATCGAGGACTCCGGTGAGGCGCCTGCTGTCAACCAGATTGAAGTGCACCCACGCTATTCGCAGCCAGATAATCGTGCGTTCTGCGCGCAGCATGGTATTGCGGTTGAAGCATACAGTCCGCTTGGCCATGGCAAGGATATTGAATCTGCGCCGGTTGTGGCTGCTGCTCAAGCGCATGGGGTTACTCCAGCGCAAGTAGTGTTGCGTTGGCATACGCAAGAAGGGCGCATTATCATCCCGAAGTCCAAGCATGCTGCACGCATGAAGGAGAACTTGGCTAGCGCTGAATTTGATTTGAGTGCAGCGGAACTCGCTGCAATCGATGCGCTCCATGATCCTGATGGGCGTGTCAGTGCTGATCCAGCAACGTTTGTGCAATCGCAGTCGTGGGCGAATCAGCACGTGCGCGGCAATATCTGACGCGTGCAGAGTGAGGCGCGTTGCATAGTCAGGCAGAATGGCGTACTACCACATGCGTAGGCAGCCAAACAATGCTTGGCGCTTCATCACCCTCAAGTTGATTGAGCACCATATCCGCCATTTGCACACCGAACTGGCCAATAGGCTGGTGCACGGTGGTTAATGGCGGATTGGTAGCTTGCGCATCCGGACTATCATCAAACCCAGCTACAGCCACATCTTCAGGAATGCGCACGCCATGCGCGATCAAATATTGCATGGCACCTGCAGCAAGACAGTCGTTACCGCATACCAGCGCGTCAATATGCTGCTGTTTCAGCACTGCTGGAACATTGGGCGCAGTATCACTGCTCGCGCCCGCTAGTCGTTGCAACAGTTCAAGGAGTGCTTTCTGCCCGCTTGCACGGCCCCAATCTTCTGCTTGAACAACCAGCGTAGGGTCGAAATTGTCACCCATGGCTTCTTGAAAGCCGTGCAGGCGCTCGCTCGCGCATGGAATAAATTCGGGGCCGCAAATGTACGCGATGTGTCGATGGTCTTTGCCAAGTAGATAGCGTGTCAACTCAGCTGAAGCTTCACGATTATCAATATCAACGGTTGGGAATGGTGACGACTCGCCATAGCCGGCGCCTGAAACTGCTACAGGCGCGTCAACTGAACGAAATACGGTAAATAATGGATCATCAACTTGGAGATTGTTGAGAATCCAACCGTCAGCAAATCCGCTGCGCACGAGTCGCGCGATGCGTTCGCCTGCTTCGTCACTATCAGCAATGAGGACAACGAGCTGATAGCCAGCGTCGCTCAGTCGCCGATTGGCGTTCACCATGATGGTGTTGATATTGGGATCGGTGGTAATGGACTCGGGCTCGCCGTGCATAACAAACGCAACAGTTTGCGTACGCTGCCGTACGAGCGATCGCGCTGCATTGTTGGGAATGTAGTGAATATCGCGCACGGCGGCGGCAATGCGCTCTGCGGCTTCGGGGGAGACGTGTGGGTTGCCGTTTAAAAACCGTGACACGGTTGCGTACGATACCCCCGACACGCGGGCGACGTCCATGATGATTGGTTTTTTTGCCGCTCGGCTTGCGTTTGGTTGAGCCGTTTGCGGGCTGATTGTGTGCCATGTGCATGCCGTCCTTTACACCATTCGATTTGTAATCGTTTACAAACCAGTGTATACTCACATCTTGTAAACGATTACACAATATGGATCTGGCTATACGGCAGTGATGACGTCGTCTCAGGGGCTTTACGGATCCGCGAAGGCCGAGGCAGGGTCGCCTCGGGAGGGAGAGCACAATATGAAGCATGTAACCGGCACTAAGGTCACCGCCGCCGCACTCGCGGTGTTGATGGGCGTGGGCCTTGCGGCATGCGGGTCAAGCAGCGGAGCTAATGGGCCGGAAGGCACTGCAGACGATCCGGTTGAAATCAACGTGTGGGCATGGGAGCCTACCCTCAAGCAGGCAACTGCAGCCTTCGAAAAGGCAAATCCTGGCATCAAAGTCAAGCTCACTAACGTTGGCTCTGCAGTACAGACCATCACCTCCCTGACCAACGCGATTAATGCCGGCTCGGGCGCACCCGATGTAGCCCAGTTCGAATACCACGCGCTGCCGCAGTTCGCGCTCGCCGGTTCGCTCGCCGACATGAGCGACATGGGCGCCAAGGACTACGACGGCTTCTACACGCCCGGCACGTGGGCGCAGGTCAACAGCAACGGCGGTATTTACGGCCTGCCAATGGACTCCGGCCCCACCGCGCTGTTCTACAACAAAGAAGTCTTCGATGCTGCCGGCGTGACCGAGCCTCCCAAGACCTGGGATGAATATTATGAGGCCGCTAAGAAGATCAAGGCGCTCGGCGGCGGCCACTACATCACCGCCGACACCGGTTCTGAAGGCTCCTACACGATACTCGCCAGCCTGATTTGGGCTGCTGGTGGCCGCCCGTACGAGATCAAGGACGCCGAAAACGTCTCGATCACGCTCGCTAGCGACCCGGCTGTCAAGAAGGTCGCCGACTTCTGGCAAAAGATGATCGACGAGGACCTCATCAACACGAAGGTCAACTCCTGGTCCGACGACTGGAACCGCGGTCTCGGCGACGGCACTATTGCATCGCTCAACTACGGCGCGTGGATGAGCGCCAACCTGCTCACCAGCGCATCGCAGGCTTCCGGCAAGTTCCGTGTTGCTACGATCCCGCAGTGGGATGAATCCAAGCCATCTAATGGCGAGGCTGGCGGCTCCACGCTGGCGATTATGGCCTCCAGTGAGAAGCAGAAGGCTGCTTGGAAGTACATCGATTTCGTCAACCATGAGCGTGAAGGCATCGATGCGCGCGTTGACAACGGCTCGTTCCCTTCCGATCTGGAGACGCTCAAGTCCGAAAAGTTCCTTAACGGCTCCGACCAACTGACCGAGTATTTCGGTGGTCAGGAATACAACAAGGTGCTTGCTCAGGCGGCCAGCGAGGTGAGCGAAGGCTTCTCCTACATGCCGTTCAGCGCTCACGCGATGAGCATCTACGGCGACAACCTCGGCCCGGCTTACCGCAAGGAAGTCACGCTCAGCCAAGCCCTCGCCAACTTCCAGAAGGCACTCACTGAGTACGGCGAAAGCCAAGGCTTCACGGTAACCAACTGAGTGGCTACAACATCTGACGACATATAATTCCGGCCCGCAATCCGTGTGTGGATTGCGGGCCGTTTGACGCCGTAAGTGCGGCGATTGAGTTGCCGACAGTCGTTCGCAGGCCAACCGCTACTCGCGTACGAGCACGATCTTCTTCACATCGTCGCGCTTGGACTCGCGATACAGCACGAAGCGATTGCCGATCGTCTGCACGAGCTCAGCGCCGAGGCGTTCGGCAAGCTCCTCGCCAGCCTCCTTGGCGGTCAGGCCGGAACCGTCCTGCACGGCTACCTTGAGCAGCTCGTGCTTTTCGATGGTCTCATCCGCCTGCTTGACGGCGGCGTCGGTCAGATCGTTCTTGCCGATGAACAGCAGCGGCTTGAGCTGGTTTGCCAGTGCGCGCAGCTGCTTGGTCTGCTTCTTGGTCAGTGCCATGGGGCTCCTTCGTTCCTTCGTATCTCACCCGGTGCGTCTCGGGCGTGTGTAACAGCGTTCGCTATCTGTTGAGGATACCGGTTCGGGGCGATGAACGACCGGGATGCTGCAGGCGGCATGCGCAGAATCGTGCTGAATTGCCGCTGAATCTTTATCAGACTTCGTTCGCAACCGTTGTAATTCGGCGAAACGCGGTCTACTGTCTATGGCGGGGAAGAGAACAATGCGGCAAGATGCCACTAACAACGTTGACGCAATGTCAACACTGTGAACCTGATCCTCGGGGAGGCGGACCATGTACTACTCAAACGGTAATTATGAAGCATTTGCTCGTCCGAAGAAGCCGGCCGGTGTAGAGACGAAAAACGCGTACATTATCGGTACAGGACTCGCAGCACTCTCTGCTGCCTGCTACCTCGTGCGCGATGCACAAATGCCCGGCAAGAACATCCACATCTTCGAAAAGGACCCAGTCGCCGGTGGCGCATGCGACGGCGCGGAGATTCCAGGCCTCGGCTACGTAATGCGCGGCGGGCGCGAAATGGACAACCACTTCGAAGTGATGTGGGACCTGTTCCGCTCCATTCCGAGCATTGAAACGCCAGACGTTTCCGTACTTGACGAGTATTACTGGCTGAACAAAGAAGATCCCAACTATTCACTGTGCCGTGCCACTAAAGATCTCGGTCACGATGCTGAAACGAACGGCAAGTTTGGACTTTCTGACAAGGCTTCGCAAGAGATTATGAAGCTGTTCTTCACCCCCGACGAAGACCTGTATGACAAGCCGATTACCGACTTCTTCGACGACGAAGTGCTGAACTCCAACTTCTGGATGTACTGGCGCACGATGTTCGCCTTCGAAAACTGGCATTCTGCACTCGAAATGAAGCTGTACATCAAGCGCTACATTCACCACATTGGGGGACTCCCAGACTTCTCCGCACTGCGCTTTACTCGTTACAACCAGTACGAGTCAATGATCCTGCCGATGGTGAAGTATCTCGAAGCACACGGCGTGCAGTTCCACTACAACACCAAGGTTGAGAACGTTGCCTTCGCGATCGGTGGTGGAGACGGTCCCAAGCGCGAGCACACCGGCGTCGGTCAAGACACCATTCTCAAAATCCAAGCAACCTCCGGCGTCTTCAAGCGCAATCCATACTCCACGCCAACTAAGAAGCTTGCTGTACGCATCGACATCGACCATGAAGGCGAGAAGTCCTCAATCGACCTAACTGAGAACGATTTCGTATTCATTACCAACGGCGGTTGCGTCGAGAACTCTACGATGGGCTCGCAACACTCGCCAGCCCCGTGGAACCCGGATATTAAGCCCGGCGGCGGTTGGGATATGTGGCGTCGCATCGCCAAGCAAGATCCGAGCTTCGGCCACCCGGACACCTTCTGCTCCGACCCGCAAGCCACCAAGTGGATGAGCGCCACCGTCACCACGCTCGACAAGGAGATCCCGCCCTACATTCAGCGCATCTGCAAGCGCGACCCGTTCACCGGGCACGTCGTCACCGGCGGCATCGTCACCGTCACCGACTCCAACTGGCTGATGAGCTGGACACTCAACCGCCAACAGCAGTTCCGCGACCAGCCCAAGGACCAGCTGTGCGTATGGGTCTACGGCCTGTTCCCTGACAAGCCCGGCAACTACGTCAAGAAGCCGATGACCGAATGCACCGGCGAGGAAATCTGCGAAGAATGGCTCTACCACATGGGAGTGCCAACCGACAAAATCGAAGCGCTCGCCAAGAGCCACGCCAACACCGTGCCGGTGATGATGCCATACATCACCGCGTTCTTCATGCCGCGTGCCGCCGGTGACCGCCCGGACGTGGTGCCGGATGGTGCAGTTAACTTCGCGTTCCTCGGCCAGTTTGCTGAGACTCCTCGCGACACGATTTTCACCACCGAATACTCAATGCGTACCGGTATGGAAGCGGTGTACACGCTGCTCGACGTGGACCGCGGCGTGCCAGAAGTGTGGGGCAGCGTCTACGACGTACGCAACCTGCTCAACGCGACCGTCAAACTGCGCGACGGCAAGCCGGTGACGGATATGAAGCTCAACTTCGTGGAGCGCGCAGTGCTCGGCAAGGTGTTGAAGAAGCTCGACGGCACTGATATTGCCACGCTGCTGAAGGAGTATCACGTGATCTAATACTGCGCGCATGCCATGCGCAGAACTTCAGCTGAATTACAGTAGAACCATAACTGAACCATAGCTGCGCATGATCATGCAGCATTGCTGCCCACACCCCCATAGTGGTAGTGAGCAAGATAACAACGGCCGGAAGTCCTTACTTAGGGTGCCCGGCCGTTTGTATGTCTGCAATGGCGCGGAATACTGTCTGTCCGCTATGTGTGTTGATTTCTTGTACGTTACGACCGCAAGCGTATAGTTTTGAAGCGTAAGTGTTTCTTAGCAAAGGGGTTTCCCATGGGGCGTGCAGTTGGCATTGACCTCGGTACTACCTATTCCGCTGTCGCCATTATGGATGACGCGGGTGGAGCTACCATCCTACCGAATTCTGAGGGAGAGAACACGACTCCTTCAGTAGTATTCTTCTCCGAAACCGATGGCAAGGATGAGCCGGTCGTCGGTACGATGGCTAAGCACATGGCCGCTCAATCGCCGGACGATGTTGTCCAGTTTGTTAAGCGGCATATGGGCGATCCAAACTGGCGTTTTGATTCCACGTCGGGGCAGTCATACACCGCTGAAGAAGTCTCCGCAATCATTCTGAAGCGTCTCAAGCAGGATGCTGAACTCGCGTTGGGCGAGCCAGTTACCGATGCAGTAATCACCGTTCCTGCATACTTCGATGACGCACGCCGAACCGCCACTAAGCAAGCCGGCAAAATGGCTGGTTTCAACGTGATGCGAGTGCTGAACGAGCCTACCGCCGCAGCCATTTCCTAAGGTCTTGACGCGCAAACGCACGGTACCGTACTGGTTTACGATCTCGGTGGTGGCACTTTTGATGTGACCGTACTGCGCATCGAAAACCTGAACTTCGAAGTACTGGGTACTGATGGCGACCGTAACCTCGGCGGCTATGACTTCGACAATGAGCTGATGAAGCTCATTGCTGCCGACGTAGCACGCCAGGGCGGCGAAGGTCTGCTTGACGATTTTGTTGCCACTGCTGATCTGCGCGAAAAAGCCGAAATGGCCAAGCGCGCATTGAGCAATGTTGCCAAGACCAACGTGTTCATTACCTTCCAAGGCAAGAACTACAAGGTGACTGTGAGCCGCCAAGACTTTGAGAAGGCCACGGCATCGCTGCTCAACCGTACGCGTGACCTTGTTGAAGACGTGCTTGATGAGACGAACCTGACATGGGATGGCATTGATTACGTGCTGCTCATCGGTGGTTCTACGCGCATGCCAATGGTCCGTGAAATGGTTACGAAGATGTCTGGCAAGACGCCAGAAACCAACGTGAACCCTGATGAGGCTGTGGCACTTGGTGCTTCCATTCAGGCAGCTCTTGAGGTAGCGAACGGTGGCGGCACCTACGCTGTAGACGATCCGAGCGCTCCTGCAGCGCCAGCGGATCCATCTGCCGCACCTAGTGCAGGCACTGTGGTACCCGGCGTAGGCAAGGCTATTGTCATTCAGGATGTGACCTCGCAGGCACTGGGTACGCTCACCTATAATCCGGAAACGGATAAGCAGTCTAATGCTGTGGTGATTCCGCGCAACTCTAAGATTCCAGGATCGTATTCTGAAGACTTCTACACGGTTGCGGATAACCAGACTGAAATTCGTATCCAGGTGACGCAGGGTGACGATCCGGACCCGAACTTCGTAGTGATCTTGGGTGAAAGCACACTGCGTATTCCGCCGTACCCGGCTGAATCGCCAATTCGTGTGACCTACCACTACGACATCGATCAAACGGTGCAAATTGAAGTGACTGATTTGGTCAGCGGCCAGTCCTTGGGCATGTTCGAAATCGATCGTGCAGCCAACATGGATGACGCACAGGTTGCTGCCGCTACCGACAAGATCAGCCGTATGACCGTCGAGTAGTCAACCGCTTACAGACATTTCGCGCAATGATTGGCCGGATGAGTACAAGCAGACAAACTGCTGTATCCGGCCAATCTGCGCAATAACTCCGGCGCAGAACTTGCGTTAGAGCATCACCATAGGAGAAAAAGAGAGAAATTATGGCATTCGTGAACTACTACGAACTGCTTGGCATCGAGCAGAACGCGGATGAAGAGACCATCCGTAAAGCTATCCGCACTATGCGCAAGCGCTTCCGTCAGCTTGAAGGCTCGCCGGACCTTGACCAGCGCAGCATGGCAGAAAAGAAGACCGCGCAGATTTCTGAAGCGGAAAAGGTACTGCTTGACCCTGCCGCTCGTCAGCAGTATGACGCTAGCTTTGCACAGGCTTCTGCAGCTGCCGCAGCGCAGCAGGCTGCCGAGGCTGCCCAGCAGGGTCCGAGTGAAGATCCGCTCGACGACGTGCGCCGCTACTACCGCAACGGTGACATGCGCAACGCTGTCTACGCTGTTAAGGAAGCTACGCGAATCCAGCCGAACAACCCGGATGCTTGGTACATGCGTGCCAACATCGACGTTGAAATTCAGGATTACGGCGACGCAAACTTCTCCGCAAACCAGGCGCTCAAGTACGCGCCGAACGAGCCGAAGCTGTACGGTCTGATCGGTGAGATCGCTGACTCTGAGAAGCGCTACGCAGACGCCGAGCAGGCCTTCCGCCACGCTTCCTCACTGGACCCGCAGAACGGCTACTATGCAGGCCGTGTTGCGTGGGCGTTGATGGATCAGAAGAAGAATGAGGAATCGTTGAACCTCATTCGCCAGATTCATCAGGCATTCCCGAACGATGATTACGTTAAGCGCACGTACATCAACCTGCTGCTCATCGATATTTCGTGGAACCAGAGCAACAATGCTGACGGTACCGTGTTCTTCTACGCCAACACGAAGCAGGTTGAGCTCGGCAAGCAGCGTCTGGCTGAAATCGACTCCCTCGGCCCGATTGAGGATGAAGAACTGCGCCAGCGCGTCGCCCAGCACCATGCTGATCTGGCTGCTGCGTCCGCGCGCAAGTTCCGCTGGCCTGGCATTGGCTACCTCGCGATGTGCGTGATCGGTTGGTTCATTGGCCTGCTGATCATTGGCGGCTTGTTCAAGGCTGAATTCATCCAGATGATCCTCTTCCTGGCACTGACCGGCGGCATTGGCTACGGCGCATACCTGAAGATGTTCCCATTCGGTTGGGCTGTGAACAATGAGCTGGGTGGCACTGCCTCCCAGAACACGGGCCTGCACTGATCGGGGATAGGCTATGAGCGACGAAACATCACAGGACTCCCTTGCGCAGTTGGCGCAGGAAGTCGCAGGACTGCGCGATTTGTTCGTGCGCCGTCTCGCTGATGATAAGAACACGAAGCAGCTTGTTCAAGCGGTCAACGCGAGCCTTGTACGCCGCGATGACATTGACAAGTACAAAGTGTTTGCGTCAATGGCCAAGGAGCTACTGCTCGCTGTTGACCGTCTGCAAGCGAACGAGCCAAGCGCTGATCTCAACCAGTCCATTGCTGATGAGCTGATCACAGTGCTGTCACGCTACGGTCTTGAACAGATCGACACGGACGGAACAGTAGATCCGAAAGTGCATGAAATTGTTGGCATTGAACCGGTTACCGAAGGCGTGCAACCGGATTCTATCGTCAAAGTTCTGCGCACTGGCTACATGCTATCCGGCACAGTACTGCGCCCAGCGCAAGTAATCGTGGCGAAAAACAAGTAGCGAAATCAAGTAACTGCGGGTGATGCGTGTCAATGCCACCCGCAGTTTCGTACATTGTTGGTCATTGCGCAATGCAATCGAACGAACCTATACGCGAGTGAGAGGTTAATCATGGCTGCGGTAACGCTGGCGACGCTTCGCGAACGAATCGCCAAACAGTGCGAAGAGCTCAAACGGGTTCACGCCCAATATTTGGGTGCTCTCGAGTCGTGGAGCACTCGAGAAGCTCAAGCACAGGAAGCGCGCACGCGCAAAGCAAAAGCTGATGCAAAACGGCAGCTTATGGTGGCTAAAATCCGCGCGACAGATGCGATTACTTCAGCAGTAGCTGACGCTGCATCGCGTGCGAAATCACTGACTGAACCAAAAATTGATAATCCAGCGCTACGCGTCGCTGAATATGTCGAACTTGGACGTTTTCGTATCGATGGCCGCAAAGCTGATGTCAATGATGACATCAGCATGCCACTCATCGCTCCGCTGCTCGGTCACGGCAATATCGTAGTCACCGGCGACAATCCTCAAGCAGAAGGATTTGTTCGCGCCATTATCGCCACGGCAATCGAACATACAGAGCCTAATCAGCTGCAACTGGTTGCATACGATCCCTCATACCGTACGCCACTTGCCCCATTTTCTGCCCTTGCTCAAGAAGATCAGAACATGGTGCGTACCGTGCAAGCTGCCAGTGGCATGGGCGCGAATGGCTTGAATGGCATTATCGACGAATGCAGTGAAACCCTGCAGCGCGTCGGCAATATCTTGCAGGGCGCGGAAACCACGCTCGTGAGCTATCGTAAAAAAGTTGGTATGCCAGTCGAACAGTACACGCTGGTAACGCTGTACGATTACCCGGGCGAAATACGCGAAGAAGAACATCGCCGGCTCATGAAACTCATCGCCGAAGCGCCACGCTACGGTATTAGTTTCATCATTCGTATTGCCGACCCGACCAAGCTTCCTGAATGGTGCTCGCTGAGCGAGATTCAAACGCTCGGCACGAGCTTCGACCTCACTCATCGCACGCCAACATGGAATATTTCCAACACGTTCCCCATTGAATTGCGCACATTGAGTGCTACTGAAGCGGCACAGGTTGCAGCTAAGGTTGCCGAAAGCGCGCACAACTTGAGGCTGCCGATTGTTGACTTCAATGAGGTCCAACCCAAGCATGATTGGGGCATGTCTACCGCTAACGGCATTACGTTTGCGCTGGGCCGTGAAGGCATTGCGAACGCGGAAATCACGATCGGTGATGAGCGTTCGCAGAAGCACAATATTCTCGTTACTGGTGCTGTTGGTCAAGGTAAATCAAACCTGCTCAAGGTCATGATTTACAGCATGTGCTCGCGCTATTCGCCAGATGAGCTGGAACTCTATCTGCTTGACTTTAAGGATGGCGTCACGCTGGCACCGATGGCGCCGAGCCGCAATTCGCCAGCATTTTTGCCACAGGCACGTATCCTTGGCCTGCAAGCCGATCAAAACTTCGGTTTTGCAGTACTTGATTACATGCGTAAGGAAATTGAGCGTCGTTCACGCCTGTTTAAGCAGGTTGACGTCGATAATATCGCCAAATATCGTGCGAAGCGCCCCAACGAGCGTATGCCGCGTATTGTCGTGATTATCGATGAGTTCCAAATGCTGCTCAAGGGCGGCAATAGTGATCTTAACTCTGAGGCTGCAGCAAAGCTTGAAGAGGATGTGCGACTTGGCCGAGCATACGGCATCCATGTGATTCTCGCGTCGCAGACCATTACCGGTATTCAAGCGCTCGCCAACTCGGCAGATAACCTGTTTGGCCAGTTCCCGATCCGTATTGGTTTGAAAAACTCGCCTGAGCAAGCACAAGCCACATTCGTGCAAGGCAATCTTGCGGCAGCTCGACTGCACTATCGTGGTCAAGCTATTGTCAATTATGACTATGGTGCGCTCGATTCGAACCATACCATTATGGTGGCGATGGCCAAGGATGATCAGCTGAACAATTTGCAAGAGCAGTGGTATAAGCGGGTTAAGGATTCCACTACTGGGCCGATGGTGTTCGACGGTACGAAGCCTGCTGACCTGGCTAGCGATCTGATTGATCTTCAGCGTGATGGTCGACTTGGTGGCCGCGTTACGCGCGCATACTTGGGCCGCCCTGTTGCGGTGGATCCGAACCCGGTATCGTTCAAGATCGACGACGGTATGGGACGTCATATTGCGGTTATTGGCAATGGCGTATCGCCGAATGCGCTTGACGATGATCAAGACAACAACATGGGTATCGGTTTGCTTGAGGCGACTGGTTTGTCTCTGGCTGCTTCGTGCGTGCCTGGTAGTGCGAAATTCGTGATTATTGACTGCTTGATTGACCGTGACCGCGAATTCAACCATGTTGAAGAGTGGATACAAGCGATGAAAGACCTCGGCCACGATGTAGAGGTCGTGAAGAAGCGTGATGCGATTCGCTGGTTCGACAAGGCAGATCAGCTGCTTATGCAACATCGGGAGAGCGATCCGCCGATGTATGTGATGGTGTTTGCTATCGAACGCAGTGGTGACTTTGATCATAAGCCTATGCCACTGCCATTTGAGACTGCTACGGCACCAGTTGTTCCGGCTGCATCGTCAATGTTCCCGGATTCTGGTCTGAGTGTTGCTGCGAACAATCTCGACTTGAGCTGGGATGACAACATCAGCAGCCCGAGCAATGCGCCGAGCACTAATGGCGCAAGCAGCTCTGATCTTGGTGCGGGCAGCTCTGATCTTGGCTTTGGAAGCTCTGATTTGGGCTTTGGCAGCTCTGATCTTGGTGCGGGTAGCTCGGACCTGGGTGCGGGCAGTTCTGATCTGGGTATTGGCAGCTCGAATTTGACTGGCAGCAGCACCAATCCTGCTGGCAGCACTAACCTTGCTGGCAGCTCTAACCCTGCTGATACCACCAGCTCGGCGAGCAGTTCGCTGAATTCCAGCCTCAACGCTGGCATGAACGTGTACTCGAACGAGCCAACGCCAAGAGAGAAACTGTTCAAGCTGCTTTCTACTGGTTCAATGGTCAACATCCATATGTTTATTTGGTGGTCGAACGCCACTGGCTATGAGACGTTCATGCAGAACGGTTTGGGACCAACCGGCGCGTTTGATGGAAAGATTTTGCTCTATGGCACCCATGAACAAGCTATAAGGATTGACAGTCCTACTTCTGCATGGAATGGTGCGGAAAACCGTGCGCTCTACAAAGATGTCGAAGGAATGACTTCAGCAGCCATAATGATCCCTTATCAGCCATTAAACCCGCAGCAGTTGCGAGACCTGGTGAAGGAGCTACGTGATGCCCGTTAACAAAATCGTCTCGTATCAGAGGCTGGTAGAAAACATCAACGTTAAGCTTGAAGATGCTGTTCGTGTAAACGTTGAAGCCGAACAAAAAATGGCTCAGACGCTAAAACGACTCGATGCTGAAGCGCGCGCTCAACGCAAAGCAGTCGCGGAGCAAAGCGAACACGCAAAAGCGGATTACGGTAGGGTAGCGAGCTCGCTCGCGTCTGGACCGTATGCGGCGATGAACGTACGTATTCCTCCAGCTGTTCGACCCGTACCCTCAAATGCGGATCCGCAGGTGTTGGAAGCGCAACAGCATAATCTGATTGTGCAAATCAGATCAACCGCAGAAGCCTATCTTCACCAAAAGAAAGCTGAGGATGAGGCTGAAGCGCGCAGAAAGCAAGCTGAAGCAGAGGCTGCTGCTCGTGCGCGTGCTGCAGCTGCAGCTGCGCTGGCTCGACGCCGTGCAATGCTGAACCAGCCAAAGCCTGCGCCGGAACCGGTGAAGAAGAAGCCGAACGTTGCGCTGATTGTGGGCATTGTTGTTGGCGTGGTTGCTGTGATTGGAATCGCAGTAGCTGTGGCACTGATGATGTAACCGATATAGGTATTTTTATCCAAGTTTTATCCAATTCAATCGCAGATAGCCATACCCCAATGGGTATCAATACAAAGGAGAATGAACATGGCATCAACACTTGATCAACTGAGGCAGACAGTGCGCGCGCTGGCAGATAATTCCGACAAGATCGGCAATCAGCTGGCACCGTTCACGCACAAGTTCGCTCAAGAAAGCCAGAAGGTTATCGCCGCAATCGGTAACACTGCTACCGGTCAGGATAAGCAGATTGCACAGACTCTCGCTGCTGCTACCAAGTCGCTGGAACAGACCATTGCCGCACTGCGCCAGGTGAAGAAAACCGGCGACGAGTGGTCCGCAAGGGCGTAACGCACCCGTTCAGTGGATTCGTTGGTATCGCGCAGCGCACAGGACATGTGCTACTGCGCGATGCCTATATATGAGCGAAATACATGGCGTAAGGATGGTGATGAGCGATGAGTGACTACACGTATATGGCTCGAGATATCGCTCGCCAATTGCTTGAACTGCGCGGCAGAGTCAACCGTCATCGTTTTGAGATGCGAGCAGTAATCGGCGGCAGTGCCACTGGCTTAGACCAGCAGATTGATGGCGCATTGGACGAGGCTACGAAAGCTATTGACCAAGCTGTTGTCGCATTACAACAGACGTGAGTGTGAAACCGTTAAGTGAGACTGAATAAGCCGGATAATAGGGGGGAGACAGTGGATGAGTGAGTATACGGATACGTTGGATCTGAACAAGCTCAAAGAGCCGGCATACGTTTGGATCGGCAAGGAACTGCCACAGTTTTTACGCGATGAAGATGATAGTGCTATTCCTATGATCGTGGCAATAAATCGCTTGCATGATTTTCCACCGGATTTCAATGATGTAATCCAGTACATGGCCACGCCACGTGAAGAATCCGTACTGCTTGAATGGCTGAAAGGTCAGCAGGCTCCTGATGATTTTCTTCCCTGGATGATACAGGAGAAAGCAATTCTGAGAATTGATCCTGGAATGCATATACTCGATTCATTTGAAGGTGTGCATCTAGAGCCATATGGGTTCCGCGTTCCAGTAGAAGGACAGGAACAGCAGGAAAATCCCAAGCTCTCAAATGTTATATATTCATCGAATCCGAACAAGAAAACTCGGGAATTATCTCCAACGCTTATTGATCTGCTTTTTAGCCAGCCAAGGCTAGACGTACGTGCATCAATTCGACGTACTGCAGATCATTTGAATCGAGACTCCTTAGCAGTTGCTCACGAAGTAATCAAAACAATTGCGGATTTGTGTGCCAATGATTTCGCTTTTCTCATGTGGATGGAGTGACCATAATGCTGAATAATGCGCACAGCACTTATGCGGCCACGCAAAACAGTCCGCATAATCATAATCTGTTATTTAACTTATTTGATAGCGCTGACACTGCGTTAGATAATGCTTCTGATTTTATTGCTGACAAGTTTAGGGGAGCATCGTCGTTTTTATCAAAGTGCGATTACTACTGGGATGCTCAGATTATTCCAGCTGGATTGACAAAAACGTTTCAGGTTATGGGCAGCCTTTTTGACCCTGACGTTCTATCAGGCAAAAAGACACTCGATGTAGATCCTACAGATATTAGTGATACCAAATCCTTGCATGATCTTTTTCATGATAGTGAAGCGGTAGATAATATTCCTATCATTGGTGATGTTCTCAGTCAGCTCAAAGATCATGTGCCATCAGACCTTATTACAGCGGATTTCATCAAAGAATCAATTATCAGCAATGATGGTTTCCTCCACAAATGGGGTCTTCGTTTCATGGGATGGGGTATAGGTGTAGTAATTGGTGGGGCAGTAGTAGGCACTATTGTTGGACCAATGATTGCGGGTCTTCTTGGTATGGGACTGACTGTAGGTTTCAATGTGGTTGCGCGCAACAAAGAAGAACGGCAACAGCAGTCTGCAACGCAAAATACGGCACAGGCTACACAACAAAATACGCAGCCTAGTGCAGCATCTGGGACGGCTGCTCAGCAGCAAGCTGCTGCACAACTTGGTCCGAGTGTCGCTCGCATGAACACGTTGACTGGTCATGGTGACGGTACAAGCGTGGACGAGGAAAATGTGATGAGCGAGTTTGTAGACCGCTTACGACACGGTGGCTTAAGCGATGCGGAACGTGAAGGCGCCCGAGCGTATTTTGATGATGAGCAGCAGGGGCATGTTGGTCATTATCTTGCTGACAATATGGATGGACGACCGCTTGGTAACTTGCGCGGATACCGGTGGGCTATGGGATTAGCAGCTGCGCTGGGTGGCGCGGCAGCGGCTAAAATGTTGATGAATCATGGTGGGCCTGCAGGAGTTGCGAACGCGTTGGCAGATGGTGCGGCAGGTGCTGCAGCTGCTGCTGGGCCAGCAGTGTCTAGCGCCGCTTCTGCAGCAGCATCTGCTGCAGGCAGCGCAATGGGAGCCGTCGGCGGCAGTGTCTCTGTCATGGGTATTCGCGGTAACCTGCGCAGTATCGTTCAAGACATTATGGGCAATCGAAGCGTACTGCAAGAGAAAACACACCAGATTGAACAACTCAGCGCACAAATACGTCAAGCTATGCAAGGTACGAATGATACCAATATGCAAACAGCTTTTAGACAACTGGAGTTTGCGCGCCAGCGACTCGATTGGGCGAACAATATGATGTTGCAACAGTCGATGCAATACGCGCAAGAGTTCTCTGATCGCCTGTAAGGCACTACACAATGTGAAAGTGGCGGAATACCTCAAGGGAGATATTCCGCCACTACCAACTTGATCGCATGTGCCTTCGTTTATGCTTGCGGTTTGGCAGTATCGCCCAGCAATCCCTCGGTCACTGATTTAGCGATCGTGTAAAAACGCACATCTGGGATAGTGTTCTGCGGCATAGAGATCACCGCATGGCTGCGTTCCAGTGTGGTGGTTGGATTACCGTTGGTCGAAGCACGATCGCTGAAAATCGCCGATGCGACAGTATCATCCACTGCACCAAAGCAGATACGCATTTGGCAAGCATCCACCAGCGATTTCGGCAAGCTTGCCTGGCCTGGCTGTTGCGTTGACAACACGACGATGACACCAGCTTGACGACCGCGTTCAATAATCTGCAACAGCAGTTGCTGAATCGTCTCGATTGCCTCACGGTCCTCGCTGGAAACAGAGCCACTGCTCGAATCCAAGTTGAACAAACTACCGCATTCGTGAATAAACAGCATCAGCGGCTTCAACCGACGCTCAGCATTCATCGCCCAATAGTCACCGTTAGGCTGCAAACGCCTGACTAGGAACGAACGCGAATCAACTAAGCGTTTCACATCTTGCACTTCTTTTAACAGTGCATCAAGACCTTGCGAACGGTGAATCAGCGTTGCGAACGCAGGCTGGTATGTGTCCAAGTACGCACTGTCTTTACAGTCAATAAATCGCATGAACACGCCCGCACGCTTAGCGAGCAACGTGGCCATAAACATCATGCCCGTCACTTCGCCCATGCCAGACGTGCCAGCAGCAACAACGCCAGAAACACCACTGAGCGAGAGCGACACTGGCTTCATATTCGGGTCAAGACCGCACTCGTAGCTCAACGTAGCAGCATCAAGCGGCGGCTCATGGTCAAGCGAATACGGGTTTGCAGCCTTTGCACGAGCCTTGGGCTTTGCTGAGCCTGACGAGGCAGTACGCGACTGACCATCCGGGCGAGCAAAAGGATCTTTGTGAGCGGCTGTTGAGCGAGACGATGATCGGCTTGCCGATGCGCGCGCACTACCGGATGCGCGCGATGCTGCCTGAGGCTCAGGCTTCGGCATCTTCGACGGTGGCACCCAATCATCGTCATCATCAATATCATCAGCACCCCAACCCGTCGGCAATGAGGATGCATGCGAGCTGCCAAACGGTTGACTGTTTGAAGACGCAGAAGATCGTGACGAATCTGATGCAGTAGACGAGCTGGTTCGTGACCGCGAAGATGTACGCGGCTTATCGTCGGTGCTCGTTGCGCTCGCGCTCGCGCTCGCAGAAGCACTCGAGCGCGAGGAGCCACTTGACGAGCTTGACGACGATTCGCTGCTACTCTTACGCGGTTTCGATTCACTGCGGCTACTGGAAGAGCGCTCACTACTACTGCGCGAACCAGCTTTGCTTGACGAGCCTTTGCCGCTGTTTTTACTACTTTTACCGCTACCGCTTTTACCGTGAGAACCGCCCTCGTTGAGCTGATCAATATCGCGATCATCATCAAACGTTGGCTTCGGCCACGCGCTCTCGTTTACTGGTGCTGTAGGCGAGATAGGGGAGCACGTGTAATGCTTCACCATGGAAGCAAGAAAGCCCTCAAGCGGTGTACGCCGCACAAAACCCTGATTAGGGGGCAGCATACGGTTCACAATGCTTTTGAACGCGGAATATGAATATGCGGGAATACCACCTGGCCACGTAATATCAGGATCCAATGTCGCTTCGCCAGATTCACCCGGTACCAGCACCACAAACGTGTCAATAGTTAATCCCGGGCAGCGAGGGCCGAGATAATCATTGAGATTATTGCGCGCCCAATTCATATTCACTGAGAAAATATAGGGGTTTTGCGCCACTACGCGCGCCGCTGGATATACGCAGAACATAGCCTTATCGGGAATAAGCGTGTGATAAGCAAGACCAGCACGATAATTCTTCACATCGATAAGCAACAGATGATTATCAATCAACAGCGCGCAGTCAACATCGGCGCCGCTGGAATCACGCTCACCATCCTCAGTGGGGCGAGCCATCGACCAAAACGAAACGCAACGGTCAAGAATGCCATCACGGCTGAGCAGTTTGGCAAAAATCTGCTCGCCAGCAGTACCAGAGCGCACCTGCTCCTGACCAAAATCACTGTCACTCAAGCCTGAGCCAGGCTTGCCATAAATACGACGACCATGAATAGGCAGATGCTTAATCGCACTAAACTTCTTACGCTGCTCAGGGGTGACACGTGGCACTAGCGAATTATCAATTTGTGGAACAAACGAATTGCCTTGCACCGTTTGCAACTGATAACGCTGAATTGCCGCCGGCCAAGCGTTGCCAATCTCTTCCTCCGTAGCGCGTTTAATAAAACGCGGTCCAGCACCAGACGAAGAGCGATGAGGAATCGGTGTGTTTGATGCCGCACCGAACGGTGTAGAAGATTGCCCACCAAACGGAGCACTGCCAGTAGACTGCCAAGGAGCCGGAGCTGTATTAGCGCTACCATACACAGGCGGTTGCGGCGCAAACGGATTATTCGAAGGCTGTTGAGGCCCCTGCGTATCGCCATTCAAAAAATCGAATAAACCCATTTTCGCTCCTCTCGAGGCAACATCCTTTTTAGAATACCGCGAGGGCAGCTATGCGGCGGGCGGGTTTCCGGAGCGTAAACCCCGCAAACCCGCCCGTGATAGTCGATTAGAAATCGAAATTGTCTGGATCAGCACCGTTGCGCTTGCCAGTGTTCAGCGCGCTCACCGCCGCCATATCTGCGTCAGACAATACGAAATCAAACACGTCAAAGTTCTGACGGATACGCTCGGCATGCGTGGACTTCGGCAGCACGATCACACCGCGCTGAATATGCCAGCGAATCACCACCTGCGCCGGCGACTTGCCGTACTTCGCACCGATCTTAGCCAACGTCGGGTCGGATAGCAGGTTGCCGCCGGTACCACCCAGCGGGCTCCACGCTTCAGTGGCAATGCCCTTGGTGGCAAGAAAATCGATAAGCTCCTGATTGTCGAACTGCGGCGACGATTCGATCTGATCGACCGCCGGCGTCACATCACTGTTCTTCGACAGCTCTTCAATGTGATGCTGCTGGAAGTTGCTTACACCGATTGCCTTCGCGCGTCCGGAAGCGTAGATCTCCTGCAGATCATCCCACGCCTGCTGCCAGCCGTCCGCAGGCCAGTGAATCAGATACAAGTCCACATAGTCAACGCCGAGACGCTCCAGACTCTCCTCGAATGCAGCCTTGCCACGGCGGGCACGGATGTCGTCGTTCCACAGCTTCGTTGTGAGGAACATATCACCGCGCGGCACGCCGGAACGGCGAATGCCCTCGCCTACGGAACGTTCGTTGCCGTAGATCATCGCCGTGTCCACGTGACGGTAGCCGGCTGTAAGCGCCGCCTCGACCGCGTTCGCTGTTGTTTCGCCATCTGGCGTTTGAAACACGCCCAAACCCACTTGCGGAATTACCGTGCCGTTGTTGAGCATGATCGTCGATTGAATCGCCATGAACCCTCCGTTCATCAATTACGCCGCGCCACCATTGCGAGCGCGCAGTATTGCACTGGTCTTCGTCGCACGACATTCTACGGAACTGCCGCCGATCATTTGCGCTCTCGGCGCAGCGGCGGGGGAGTGGCCGCGCGGTGCGGGTATGAAATGGTCGCCGACGAACACGCATCATGCACCTACCATAAATGTCATGAGCAAGGGTGATATGCGCAACGATATGATCACGGCGGACGAGAGCATGCACGGCGCGCGCTATGCTGCGGTGTTCGACTCGGGTACGACGGCGCTTAAAGGTGCGTTAGTGAACGACAGTGGTCGTATCGTTGCTTCGGCAAGCGGCGATCTTGACTTGATCGTTGACGATGGCGTGCGCGAACAGGATCCGCATCAATGGTGGCGAGTGATGTGCGAGGTCGCGCAAGCGATGCTGCACAATGCGGCGCACGACGATCCTGATTTCGACACGACGCGCATCGCCGGCATCATTTTCAGCGGGCAAATGCAGGACGTCATCGCGCTCGATACCGATCTCAACCCGGTCCGCAACGCCATCCTGTACTCCGACGGTCGCGCCGAAATACAAGCTCGTGCGCTCGCAGACGCATATGCTGGCGGACACGAACGTTTTCTTGACGTCGTTGGTAATCGACTGGAAGGCTGCTTGCCACTACCAAAGCTCATGTGGATGCGCGATAAGGAACCAGACACCTTTGCGCAGGTTGCGCATGTGCTGATTAGTTCCAAGGACTATCTCATTGCGCGCCTAACAGGCGTGTGCGTTGGCGACGTGGCCGCCTGCTCTACCGCAGGTGCGATGAACATTCATACCGAGCAGTGGGATGAAGAACTGTGCACGGCTGCTGGCATCGATGTTGCGCTGTTGCCTGAACTGCACAAGCCTCAGGACGTTGTTGGCTCGGTGACTGCTACTGCGGCTGCAGTGACCGGATTCGCGGCAGGCACGGCCATATACGCTGGCATCGGCGACGCGGGCGCCACCACGTTCGCTAGCGGAGTCAGCCGGCCCGGCCAATACAATATCAACCTCGGTACCTCCGGTTGGATCGCCACTGTCTCGCCCGAACCGTTCGTAAACAAGCCGGGAGCGGCGAATCTCGCGTTTGGCGTCGCTAACGGATTCGTCAACGCCGTACCATTCCTCAATGCCGGCGACGTGCACCGTTGGGCGACCGGACTGTTTGCAGACGGCGACTATACACGTGCGCATGAGCTCATCACAGCGTCTGAACCCGGCGCCAATGGTGTGCTCTGCCTACCATATTTAGTGGGAGAGCGGTTCCCGGTAATGAACCCGACAGTACGCGGCGCATTCGTAGGACTTTCGCCTGCTGCAAGCTGTGCTGATATGCTGCGGGCTGCGCTCGAAGGCGTCGCGTTCTCCATCCGTCAAGGCATGGAAAGCTTCGATGAGCCACCAACTTCGATTTCGCTCATCGGCGGTGGTGCACGCGAAGCTGCATGGTGTCAAATCCTGGCTGATATGCTGCATCACTCAGTCGAGGTATTCGCTAACGCTGACATCCTGCCTGCTGTCGCGCTCGCCTCGCTAGTCTTCGATCGCCCTGATCTGGTCGCCGCTGTACGTGAAAGCACCGTCTACCAGCCTGAGCCATCCGCCATGCGCGCCTACGACACCCTCTACCCCCGTTTCGTCGCTCTCTACCCGTCACTCGCTGCTCTGAAGTGAGCTCACACCAATCGATCGTATGAAACCCGACTTGGAAACGATGCAGATAAGATGGAGCCATGACAGCGGCAATAATTCCGGCGAGCCGGCATGATAGTGGACGAGAGGAACGTGTTCCCTCTCCATCCGATATCGCTACGCTTGCGCGGCCGTTTGCGCGTCAATATGGAATTGACGAACTGTATTTGTTTGGTTCTATGGCTAGCGGTGAGGCCAATGCCGATTCTGACATTGACTTCATTTATGCCACTTCTCATGACGATATGCGTGCACGTAGAGTGGCGAATTTCAGAAGTGCCTTAAGGGATGCGTTTGGTCGCGATATCGATCTGGTGGATGCTGATTACATCACGCAGTCGGAGAAGAAACCGTATGATGAGATGATCCGTTTGCTATTTGTACGTAATGTGACGTCCAAACCAATTTTGCGTATTTTGCCGACCGATGACGAGGAGCAGGTATGAGCGGTTCGCACTCCGAAATGGATCCTCAGAGGGATCTGATTCACCTGCTGCAGATTCGGCACGAACTTGAGCTGGCATTATCGTTTCTCCATGGGGTCACGATTGAACAGTTCGAAGAGGATGAACTTCGTCAGCATGCAGTATCCATGGCGGTTGCTCAAGTCGGTGAGCATGTTAAGAAACTGTCGAAACAGTTTGTCTCATCCCAGCCGGAGGTTGCTTGGAAAGCCATCGCCGGTACTCGTGACTGGATCGTTCACGACTACGGCAACCTTGATTTCGAGGAAGTGTACCGTTCGGTAACCGGTGAAGGCCCGGATATTATTGGTCTTGTCACGCGGGCGATCGAGCTCATCGGCATTCCGGATACGGCGATAGGAACTTCCGGTGCGCAGGCTTTACGGGATGCGCCACTTATCTAGCTGCGAGACATATATTTGAGTGCTTTATTCGCATATCTGACGCAGATCGAGGCTGAAGAGCGCTGAAATACGCCCGGTATCTCACGATTTGGGTGAAAACGGACATGGGACGGCGGTTCGTGATGCTGCGTTGTTACGATGAGGGATTATGAGCGAAAACATCATGCGAATCATCGACCTTCGTGGCAAGAACCTATCCCGTGCTGAACTGCTGGCCGCGATGCCGCGCGCTGCAATGGGCACTTCCGAGGCGACCGATCTGGTGCGCCCGATTTTGAACGATGTGAAGGAGCGCGGCGCTGCATCCCTGCGTGACTTCGAGGAGAAGTTCGATCATGTGCGCCCCGAGCATTTGCGTGTGCCTGAAGAGGAGATCGAAGCTGCACTGACTACGCTCGATCCTGAAGTGCGTGCTGCTATTGAAGAATCCGTGCGCCGTGCCCGCGCTGTTGCTGCGAGCCAGGTGCCGAAGGACTTCCACACGGATCTTGCGCCTGGCGCTCGCGTTGCTGAACGTTGGATTCCGATTCAGCGCGTCGGCCTGTATGTGCCTGGCGGCAAGGCCGTTTACCCGAGCTCGGTCATCATGAACGCTGTGCCCGCGCAGGCTGCTGGTGTCGAATCGCTCGCCATCGCCACCCCGCCGGCTCGCGATAATGACAAGGGCTTGCCGAACAAGACGATCCTCGCTACCTGCGCCATCCTCGGTGTCAAGGAAGTGTACGCGGTCGGCGGCGCACAGGCCATCGCCATGTTTGCGTACGGTGCCAAGGGCTCCGAGCCGCAGGATGGCGACGTGCTGTGCGATCCAGTTGACAAGATCACCGGTCCGGGCAACATTTTCGTAGCCACTGCTAAGTCGCTCGTGTCGGCTTTTGTGGGCATTGACGCAGTCGCCGGCCCGACTGAAATCGGCATCATTGCTGATAAGGACGCTAATCCAAGCTTCCTCGCCGCTGATCTGATCGGTCAAGCTGAGCATGACGAGCTCGCCGGCTCCGTGCTGTTCACTGATTCTCCTGAGCTTGCTGACAAGGTGCAGGAGAATCTCAACTACCGCGTGCCGCGCACTGAACATGCTGAGCGCGTGCACACGTCCCTGTCCGGTACGCAGTCTGCGATTGTGCTGACCGACGGCCTCGACCAGTCGATCGACGCAGCCAACGCGTACGCTGCCGAACACCTCGAAATCCAGACCAAGGATGCCGATGAGGTCGTCAAGCGTATTAAGAACGCAGGCGCCATCTTCCGCGGGCCCTACTCGCCGGTGCCGCTGGGTGACTACATGTCTGGCTCCAACCACGTGCTGCCCACCGGTGGTACCGCTCGCTTCGCCGCAGGCCTAGGAGTCCACACCTTTATGAAGCCTGTCGAAGTTATCGAATACGACGAGGAAGGCTTGAAGGCACTCGCTGCACGTATCAACGCCTTCGCCGTGTCCGAAGACCTGCCGGCTCATGGCGAATGCGTCCTGTCCCGTTTCGTCAAGGACCCATACGACAAGGCCACACTGCGCGAACAGGAAAAGGAAGCTGGCCTGCGCTAAAAGGGCATATGCCAATGAGCTCAGCTCCCCTTGTCAGGGGAGCTGTCAGCCGTAGGCTGACTGAGGGGTAGTCGGACGTTGTGAAACGTTCTGGAGCGGTGACGCTCCCCCAGTCAGCTTCGCTGACAGCCCCCTCAGCCGAGGGGGCCAAGAAACGGAACTGGGGGAGAGAACATGACTGAAGAAACCAACGCGATTCCAGCGAATCTGCCGCTGCGCAACGATTTGATTGGCGAAGAACCATACGGTGCGCCGCAGCTTGACGTGCCGGTCTGCCTCAACGTCAACGAGAACCCGTACGAGCCGAACCCTGAAGTGTGCGCTACGATCGCGCGCCGCGTCGGCGAAATCGCTCATACGCTCAACCGTTACCCCGATCGTGAGCATATTGCATTGCGCCAAGCATTCAGCGATTATCTCGCTAAAGAGTCCGGCGCGCGTCTCACTGTCGACCAGCTGTGGGGTGCGAACGGCTCCAACGAAATCATGCTTCAGCTGTTCCAAGCATTCGGCGGCCCGGGCCGTACTGCGCTCGGCTGTGATCCGACGTATTCGATGTACCCCGAATACGCGCGCGACACGTTCACCGGATGGAAGCTCGCACACCGCAACGCTGACTTCACGCTCGACGTGGATGCTGCCATCGCAGCAATTCATGAGATCAAGCCGAGCATGGTGATCCTCACCAGCCCGAACAATCCGACCGGCACTCCACTCCCATTCGCTGACCTCGAACGCATCCTCGAGGTGTGCGAGAGCGCCGACGTGGCAGGCGCCGCGCCCGGCGTGCACCCGATCGTCGTCGTCGATGAAGCGTACGTCGAATTCCGCAATCCTGGCACGCCCAGTGCTGTCACGCTTATCGACCAGCATCCGAACCTCGCGGTCAGCCGCACGATGAGCAAGGCGTTCGCGTTCGCCGGCGCTCGCGTCGGCTACTTGGCAGCGAGCAAGGGCATCATCGACTGCGTGCGCATCGTCCGCATGCCCTACCACCTGTCCGCTGTCACGCAGGCTGCTGCACTCGCCGCACTCGAACACACTGACGAACAGCTCAGCCAGGTTGCTCACCTGCGCGAGACCCGCGAAGCTACTGCCGCATGGCTTAAGACCCAGACCTATAAGGGCCAGCCGCTTGAAGTTGCCGCATCCGAGTCGAACTTCCTGCTGTTTGGCGGGCACTTCGATAAGCGCGATCGCATCTTTGACGAACTGTTGAAGCGTGGCGTGCTTATCCGCGTCGTCGGCCCCAATGGTTGGATGCGCGTATGCATGGGCACTGATGATGAAATGGCACGCTTCCGCGAAGCACTCGTTGAAGCATTGCGTATTGTGGAAGCGGAATAGAAGCGTGCCCGTAACAGGCGCGCAGTAAACGTAGAACACACGGTAGAACAGACGGTAAGGAGCATCACATGGCACGCACCGCGCACATTATTCGTGAAACCAGCGAATCGCATATTGACCTTGAGCTGAACCTCGACGGTACTGGCAAAACCAGTATCGACACGTCTGTGCCGTTCTACAACCATATGATGAACGCGCTCGGTAAGCATTCACTTATCGATTTGACCATTAAGGCTCACGGTGACACTGACATCGACGTGCACCACACCGTCGAGGACACTGCCATCGTATTCGGTGAGGCTTTGAAGCAAGCGCTCGGCGACAAGCGCGGCATCCGTCGTTTTGCTGATGCGACCGTGCCGCTCGACGAGGCGCTCGCCAAAGCTGTTGTTGATATTTCCGGGCGCCCATACTGCGTGTGCACTGGTGAGCCAGCTGGCTTCGAATACTGCATGATGGGCGGGCATTTCACTGGTTCGCTCGTGCGTCACGTGATGGAATCGATCGCGCTGCACGCTGGTATTTGCTTGCACATGCAGGTGCTTGCTGGCCGCGATCCGCATCACATTGCTGAAGCTGAGTTCAAAGCACTGGCACGCGCACTGCGATTCGCTATCGAGCCTGACCCGCGTATTGAAGGCTTGATTCCGAGCACGAAGGGTGCGCTGTGATGAGTGACGAACAGCCGCACAACGACGATTTCGACATTCCTGATCCGTTCGATTCGTCGAATAACGATTCCAACGGTGACGATTTCGACGCGCATTTCAGCGATGAGGAGCTCGAGGCAGCCCTCGCCGGATTCGAAAAAGAATTCCAAGAGGATTCCCAACACGGCTCTCCAGCGGACAATGCTTCGCCTGCTGAAACGCATGCCGCTGATCCGTCCACACCAGAAGCTGATGCGCATGATGCTTCCGGTGCGCCATCTGACGCGCAGGCAAGTGATGCTGCCGATCCTTCGACGACTTTTGACGATGAACTGCAAGGGTTGCTGGGCAATAAGGCGAAAGCTGCAATGCTCATCACTCGGCTCACGTCGCCAAAACTCCTTGCTGCGTTCTGCCAGCTTTCTGACATTTCTGCTGATTGCATCGGCTCCAAAGAAGGCGCGGTAGCCATTTTGCGCAATCTCGATGGCGATGGCCCTGAATCTGCAGCCCATGACTTGACCATTGTGGTTTCTGGCATGGCTGTTGTGCTCACAGTCAATCGTGCCGACAAGCTCGAAGCAACCATGTACTTGCAAGGCAAGCCAGATCAGACGTTCGTGCCACCAGTACTGTTTAGTGCCACCGCGCCGTTCGTTGAAGATCTCATGCTGGGCATTAGTGATGAAGCCGCATTGCAAGCTGAAGGATTCGACATCATACGTTCCGCCGACCTTGACCATGATCAGGCGATGGCTATCATCGCCGAGTTCACGCGTTTTGGCCGCGGTAGCGCTTCGCGTATCGGCTAACAGACGACTTGGTGATGATCGACAGGCATTAAGCCGGTATCAGCAACACGAGTAAAGAGGAGACCAAGCATGACTTCGGTAGTGATATTTGACTATGGATTCGGTAACGTGCGTTCCATGGTGCGTGCTCTCGCGAACCTCGGCGTCGATGCGACGCTGACCTCCGATTATCGTCAAGCATTAGAAGCTGACGGTCTGGTAGTGCCTGGTGTTGGCGCATTCGGCGCATGCATGGAAGGATTGCGCCACGTTTCCGGCGATCGTGTCATTATGGATCGCCTGCGTGCTGGCCGCTCGGTGCTCGGCGTATGCGTGGGCGAGCAAATCATGTTCGACCAAGGCAACGAGCATGGTGAGCAAGCAAGCGGCTTGGGACTCATTGGCGGTACGGTTGACTTGCTTGACGCCGATGTAGTACCGCATATGGGCTGGGATACGGTGGAAGCGCCTGCTGATTCGGTACTGCTCAACGGTGTTGCGGATGAGCGTTTTTACTTTGTGCACTCCTACGCCGCATGTTCCGCCACGCCTAAAGATTTAAGCTCCGAATATATCGACTTGGGTGATGAGGAGCGTATCACATGGTGCACGTATGGTCGCAGTCGTTTTATTGCGGCGTATGAGCGTGGACCATTGTTTGCTACGCAATTCCACCCGGAGAAGTCTGCTGAAGCTGGCGCGCAACTGTTGCGCAACTGGTTGGCTACGTTCTGATTCATCGTTTGAGATCCAGCTAAGAAGCTAAAACACCGGTAAGAAAGGTCATATTATGTCACTGACATTGTTGCCCGCTGTTGATGTGCGCGACGGCAAGGCTGTGCGCCTGCGCCAAGGCGAATCGGGTTCTGAAACCGATTACGGCTCTCCGCTGGAAGCTGCTCGCACGTGGGTCGAATCCGGCGCGGAATGGATTCACTTGGTTGATCTTGATGCTGCGTTCGGCACTGGAAACAATCGCGCTCAGCTGCGCGAAATCGTGCACGAACTTGGTGACAAAGTCAATATTGAAATGAGCGGTGGCGTGCGCGATGACGCATCGCTCGATGCTGCGCTAGAAGCAGGGGCTGCACGCGTCAACATTGGTACTGCCGCACTGGAAAACCCTGATTGGACCGCTTCGGTGATCAAGAAGTACGGCGATCGCGTGGCCGTTGGCCTCGACGTACGTGGCCACACGCTTGCGGCTCGCGGCTGGGTTAAGGAAGGCGGCGACCTGTTTGAGACGATGAAATTCCTCGACTCTGTTGGCTGCTCACGCTACGTGGTTACCGACGTGGCGCGCGACGGCATGATGAGCGGCCCAAACATTGACCTGCTGCGCGAAGTCGCTGAACGCACGGATGCGAAAGTGACCGCCTCCGGTGGTATTAGCAAGCTCGATGATCTGCGCGCTATCAAGGAGCTTGCCGATCTGGGTGTTGACTCTGCGATCTTGGGTAAATCCCTCTACGCTCGCGCTTTCACCCTTGAGGAAGCGCTCGAAGTCGCAAAGTAAGCGCAATAGCCGGCTGCCTCGACACGTTATGCCATCCCATGCCCTCAACGGTTCGCACGGGATGGCATTTTGCATAGTTACACCATCGCGTGCGAACCTCAATGCGCTCAGGCTGCGCAGGGTAATTCGCCAGAATCAATAAGCTGCTTGAACAACGCATAATCTGCATCATTCTGGTCCGCATACGATGCGGCAAACGAGGCAATCGCTTCATCAAAGGATTCGTCATCACCCACATAAGCGGCGATGGCAATACGATCACCAGTACGCGCATGCGCATGAGCGAGACACCGCGCGCACATGCGCCCCAAATCAGACAGCGCTAGCGCATTGAGATGGTCAATATCAATCGACCCTTTAGCATTCCAGAATTGGCGCACATAATAATCACGCTTGTGCCCATCTTCCGCCATAAAACTCGCCCAACCGAGCAGCACATCCGCAGTCGATTGAATCAACTTCTGCCCTTGCACCACGCGCTCGCCATGCGTCGCGTACGGGGAGCGGCCAACGAAACGTTCCAATACTGACTCGTTAGCTTCCTTCATTTGCAACATCAACGGATCGTTAATATCGCGGCCAGTAAGCACCGACACCCATGCGCGCGTGCCCACTGAGCCAACACCTACTACTTTTCGAGCAGTGTCATGATACGTGTAATGACTCAACACGTGCCGACGATCCTCATACAGGCTATGCCGGTAACTATCGAACAAGGTTTCAAGCCGCCCCTGCAATGCCTCCAAATCGGCATAGTCTTGCAGCTCGTTAATTGGCGTCAACTCCGGCGGTTTCGAACGGAACCGTAATGTGTCACCATCGCGATACGTGAGCTTGGCAGCAGCACGATTGGAATCTTTCAACGCTGCCTTCGCTGCAGCATCACGCAGCGTGCGATTACGCTGACCGTTAACGGTACTCTCATAATGGTCGAGCGCCGCCTCCACATCAATATGGTCATACCAAGCGTCAAGATAATCCATCGCAGCATACTGCTTGAGATGATCACGATATGAATGCACGCAGCGTTTCACCGCAGCACGACGATCCAATTTACGAATACCGTTCGCACGCCCACAAATCTCCACCGACACAGCGAGGCGCTTAATATCCCACTCCCACGGCCCGGTCGTCGTCTCATCAAAATCGTTAATATCAAACACCAGTCGGTTCGATGGAGAGCGGAACATACCAAAATTACCGATGTGCGCATCGCCTACCGCCTGCACCGGAATGCCAGTAACCGGCGTGCGTGCCAGATCATTTGCCATAATCAGAGCCGTACCACGGTAGAACGTGAACGCAGAAACACTCATACGCTGGTAACGCAACGGAATGAGATCAGGCACACGCGCACGCGACTGCTCTTCCAGCAAGCCGATCACATCACGACGCCCTTCACGCACCTGCCACAGCGCATGGCTCGCTAGCGGAATGCGGAAGCGACGATCAAGGCCTGCGCGCTCGCGTTCAGCTGGCGTTGATGCTTGATGCCAAGAGGTCATGTCGATAATCGGATGATCGGCGTCCGCCGTATGCAGAATATTGCTCTCACTCACACACACAACCTTACCGCGTATGCGAAGTCCATAACGGCACATACCAGCATGTACGCGTGCATGAACATCCGTCATACCGCACTACCGATATGAACTACCAACGTGGAATGTTAACGTTCCTCGTAACACGGCTATGGAACGATAGGCGATTATGGATAAGCAACAAGAGTTTGCCCTGCGCACGGTCGAAGAACGCGACGTGCGCTTTATTCGGTTGTGGTTCACTGACGTGCTCGGCACGTTGAAATCCGTGGCTATCGCGCCCGCCGAGTTGGAGGCAGCGTTCGAGGAAGGTTTGGGCTTCGACGGTTCTGCCATTGAGGGTATGACACGCGTGTCCGAAGATGACATGATTGTGCACCCTGACCCTTCCACGTTCCAAATTCTGCCGTGGCGAGGCGGCCCACAAGGCACTGCGCGCATGTTCTGCGATATTCTCACGCCTGATGGTGAGCCGTCGCTGGGAGATCCGCGTCATGTGTTGAAGCGCGCGCTCGCCAAGGCGAAGGAAAAGGGCTTCACGTTCTACGTGCACCCTGAAATCGAGTTCTACCTGTTTGAAAGCCAGGATGACTGGTCGAAGCCGCCAATTCCGATTGATGAGGGTGGCTATTTTGATCACGTGCCGCGTAGCCCTGGCATGGATTTCCGCCGTGCGACCGTCAATATGCTTGAGCAGATGGGCATTTCGGTAGAATACTCGCACCATGAGGCTGGCCCTGGCCAGAACGAGATCGATCTGCGTTATGCCGACGCGTTGACTACCGCCGACAACATTATGACGTTCCGCACGGTCGTCAAGGAAATTTCGCTCGAACGTGGCATTCACGCGAGCTTCATGCCTAAGCCGATTGCTGACGCACCTGGCTCGGGTATGCACACGCATTTGAGCCTGTTTGAGGGGGATGCGAACGCGTTCTACGAGGCTGGCCAGGAGTTCAACATGTCCTTGACCGCTCGTCAGTTCGCTGCCGGCATCCTGTACCATGCGGCTGAGATCTGCGCGGTTACCGACCAGTACGTGAATTCGTATAAGCGCCTGTGGGGTGGCAATGAGGCTCCGAGCTACATTTGCTGGGGGCACAACAATCGTTCCGCTCTGCTGCGTATCCCGCAGTACAAGCCAGGCAAGGGCAACAGTGCTCGCATGGAATTCCGTGCGCTTGACCCGGTTGCGAACCCGTACCTCGCCTATTCGGTGCTGTTGGCTGCAGGCCTCGACGGTATCGAACAGCAGATGACGCTTGGCGAGCCGACCAGCGACGACGTGTGGGAGCTGACCGATGCTGAACGCCAGGCAATGGGTATTGAGCCGCTGCCTGATTCGCTCGACTCTGCGCTCAAGATCATGGAGAAGTCCGATTTTGTGGCCAGTGTGCTTGGTGAGCATGCGTTCGAATATTTCCTGCGCAATAAGCATCAGGAATGGGACGAGTATCGCCGTCAGGTCACGCCCTACGAGTTGAAGACGTACCTGCCGAAGCTGTGACGGTTGTATTGGAAGCCTCTCATACGTGTAGCGTATGAGAGGCTTTTTTATTACTGCTGGCTGTACTGTTGGTTGTGTTGTTGACTGCAATGTTGGCTGCATTGCCTCTGCGACTTATAACACGACGCGCGGAAGCGATCTACGAGGGGTTTTAATGGGGGAGAGGTTGTTTTAGTCTTATCGCTGATTCATATGAATGGAAGAGGAAACCCGCATGTCTACAGCACCTACAACCGCGCGTAATGAGCGGTTCTTCACCCTGCCGGTTATCACGCTGATTGCTTCGAGCTTTGTGCTGGGCATGAGCGAATTTGTTGTTGTTGGTATTCTGCCCGATATTGCAAGTGGACTGAAAGTTTCCGAAGTCACTGTCGGCAACTTGGTGTCTCTGTTTGCATTCGTCTACGCGCCGGTCACGCCGCTTGGCTCGGCGCTATCCGCGCGCTTCCCGCGATTTGCTACGCACTTGACGTTGATCGGTGTGTTCCTCGCTGGCAATGTGTTGTGCGCGTTTGCGCCGAATTATGGAGTGCTGGTAATTGCACGAATCATGATCGCGCTCGTTTCCGGCACGCTGGTCGCCATCGCCATGACCTACGCGCCTGATGTGACGATTGACAAATATCGCACCAAGTTCATCGCCTGGGTGTTCTCCGGCTTTTCGATTGCTTCCGTGGTTGGTGTGCCGATTGGCACGTGGGTAGCGAACGTATTTGGTTGGCGTTGGGCATTCCACCTTGTCAATGTGCTTACGGTGATGGTGATTATTCTAATTCTTACCGTACTGCCACGCAACAGCCACATTGTCCGGGTTGGTTTTATTCGCCAGTTCCGCTTGTTCCTTGATCATCGTATTCAACTTGGTGTGCTTGCTGTTGTGTGCGGTGCCGCATCCAGTTACGTGTTCTACACGTATTTAACGCCGATTATGCGCGATGAAATTCATGTGCCTGAACAGTATTTGAGCATTGGCCTGGTTGTGTATGGTGCCGCTTGCTTGTGGAGTAACTTGCACGCTGGCAAACTCGCGGAAAAGGGCAGGGGAGTGGAGCCATTGTGCCACTTGCGTTGGGTATTTCTTGCGCACGCCGTGTTGCTGTGTTCGCTGGCTTTGGCAAGCATTATTCCGCTCTATGGCGCGTTATTGCTGATTGTGCTGGGTATGTTTATGTACCTGTTTAATGCATCATCGCAGGTACTGTACATGGATGTTGCTGCACAGTCGCACCCGGGTTCGTTGAACCTTGCAGCTTCACTCAATTCGATGTCGTTCAACATTGGTATCGCAGTCGGCTCAGCAGTCGGCGGCGTAGTCAACGATGGGCTTGGCTTGACTTGGCTCGGCCCATTCGGTGCTCTTTTCGCACTGCTCGCTGTCGGCACTACCGTCATGCTGAAGCCGTATATCAACAAAGAAATCGCGTACTGATTTCGGCAAACAGCTGCTTCGTGCGATCAGCGTTGTGCGCTACTATCGCGCGCTGCCAAACCAGCCTTGGTAGATAATCGCGAAATTACGATTACCGTAGCTTGAGCAGGAGTTGCCTTCACCAGCTCCTGCTGCGAGCGCGGCCGTATTAGGCTGATAGGGCGTGTAAATATACAACAGTGCAGTTGCAGTATTAGTGATATACACGTCGCTGCCACCACAGCTTGCGTTCGGATGATATTGAATGTAGTTGAGCTGACCCGCATGATAGCCATACTGCGATTCGTGTGCTGCATAATACCGGTAGCGTTGCGCTGAACCGAATACTTGGTTGAAAAAACCAGCGTACTGTGGATCGCAGCTCGCATCATCTGGGCAACTTAACCCCATAGCGGCTTTGAACTGGAAGTCGCTTGGATGAGTAGCCGTAACCAGCTGCTGCTCTTTTTGCAAGACGGTCAACAATACTTTTTGACTGACTTTGCAAGCGCGCGCAGTCTTGTCAATAATCGCTGCAGCAGTTTCGCCTTTCGCGCCCTTGTAGGCGCTGCAATACTGGTCGGCAGCACGATCTTCAGTATCGAATGTGCGGGTTTTCAAACATTGCGTACCAGAGCATTGCGCGCCTTGCTCGTTAAGAAACGCTTGCACTTCTGCTTCACTCATTGCGTGAGCATTAAAGAACTGACCGTCTGAAATAATGTCGCCAGGATCGAAATTATAGGTTTGTACAAGTTCAGATTGACGATTCTGTGCCTGCACGATTTCGATACGCTGCACCACAATATCCGTGAGCGTCCACACCAGGGCAATAACGCAAATGGTTGCAATCAGCGCGGTGAGCGTGGAGACAAGACGCGTGCGAAGGCTTGCATGCTGCCACCAGCGGGTAAAACTGCGAGTTTTCCGCGAGCGACGAGACTTTGCCGTAGAGTGTGGCCGCTTAGACTGCTTGCCTCGATTAACGGTCCGATTGCGTGTTGACTTGCGCTTAGTACGTGATGTGTTCTTCTTATTCGACTGTGTCATCGTGCGCCCATTGTAGTAGCCGGATGTGCGCGTGCGGCGCACGAAAGCATCAAGAACGCTCAAAGCATGAGCAATGTCGTGAACAACACAGGCTGATTACTCAGCGTTGTTGTTCACGACCATGTTCATGACCAGTATCGTTAGGCCAGCGCTTTCTTAATACGATTGAGACTTGCTGGACCATGCGTACCCAATTCTTGGGCCCACAGGGAGACATAGAACTCCTCCAGCATCCAGCGGGCGGTATCCGCCTTCTTGGTGAGTTCCTCGTGGCGCGGGCCAGCAGGCTCAGCCTTGGCACGTGCGGCAGCCTTATCCACCAGCTGCTTCGCCTCGTCTGCCTCCCACGCCCAGCGCACATCGCGGTTCTTATCTGCTTTCGCCTTGTTCAAACGCATCACATCTGCTTGCAGATAGCGCGGGATATTCACCAGCGCATCTGGGGGAGCGGCGCCCACAAAGCCGGGGAACACTAGCGTTGCAATATGCTCGCGTACTGATTGCAATACTGAGAGCATCGGCAAATCCGCTTTGCCGCTCGTTGCCTTGTCAACCTCCGCATAGCGTTTGAGAATCGTAATCACATCATGTGCGACCGCGTACACGGTGTCTTCGAACACTTCGGTGACGCCGAGTACCGCGTCGGCCAACGCGTCATCGTCCGGCAGCGTATCGACTTTCGGTAGCAGACGCTTGACCGCAGCCAACTGCAAATCCTCTACCAAATCCTTCGTCGACTTGTACGGTGCTGAAGCCAACATCAACGCTTCCGCGCCTAGCCAACGCGACGAAATACGCTCACTGGGCAGTCGCAATGCATCCAGCGCACCACGCCACAGCATTGTTGCACGCGATTCAGTAGTCGCACCAGCCTTATGCAACAAGTTCGCCTGCTCAACCAGCTTGCCCTGGTCGGCTGCACGATCAGCTTGCTTTCGCACCATTTGACGTGCTGATGCTTCCGCCTGTTGCGCAAACTGACGTTGCAATTCAACCAGCGACTTCGACGTGCCTAACGTTTTCACTGGCCCGCGCGCACGACGGTTACGTGCGTTCTTCGGCGCCGGAAGTTGCTGCTCAACCGCAAACGTGACACGCAGATACGGGTTGAGCTTCTCCCACAATTCGCCCGTCAGCACTTCAGGATGGATTTGTGCGCCGACGGTTGCGATTGCTGCCTGCGTAAACACATGCGGTAAATCAGGCCAACGATTGGTATTGCCATCGCTGAGCGCATCTTCAGGCGGCAAATACGGCTTGTTACGCTCACCTGAACCAGGCAAATGAGCAAAATGATCATCAATCCACGAGCGGATCTTACGCGCAGTATCAGGCGCAGGTACAAACTGCACGCGCAGTGTCTTCGGCAACGCCTTAATCATGCCGACAATCAGCTCATCCAACAGGCCGGGCACATTCCACGTGAACTGTTCAGGCGTGAGTCGAGACAGTACTTTCAACGGTACATGAACTGTCACACCATCAGCAGGATCATGCGGGTCATACACGTAGCTCAACCGCAAATCAATCGGCTGACCGTCAGTGCCAAGCGTATGCCAATGATCAGGGTAATCGGCCAAACTCACCGAATTCGTATCGGCTAAACGCTCCACCTTGTTCGGGTCGAAATCAAGCAAATGCGGGTGCTCATCATGCTCGCGCTTCCACCATTTCGCCAGATCCGCTACCGAGGTGACATCGTTAGGAACTACCGACTGATAAAAATCGTACAGATCCTCATCGCTTACCGTTTGCGCCATTTGGCGAGTACGGCTCGCATCATCAGCAGCATCTTCAAGAATGTCACGATTACGCGTCACGAAATCGTCGTAACTAAACCGTTGCTGAATATCTCCTTCGACCAAACCCTGACGGATGAGGAAATCTCTCGCCTCCATTGGGTTAATACGGCCCCACTGCACAGTGCGATCCTGCACAATCGGCAAACCATACAGCAACACTTTCGCACTAGCTACCGCAGAACCACGCGAACCAGACCAATGCGGTTCCGCATACGTGGTACGCGTCAACTGGCCAGCCAGCGGTTCCGCCCAAGCTGGGTCAATCGCCGCAGAATACCGCGCCCACAAGCGGCTCGTTTCCACCAGCTCAGTACTCATCACCCATGCTGGCGTACTCTTCGCCACACTTGAGGCTGGGAACAATGCAAAATGCGTACCGCGAGCACCCTGATAGTCATTCTTCGCCATCTTTTGCGCACGTTTGAATGCGCGCGCTTTCGCCGCACCCTTCAACCCGGTGAAATCAGAGGCTTTCGGCTCGCGAATAATCTGCATGCCCATCATGGAAATCAAGCCGGCCAGCATTGACGTGTGAATACCACGATCATCCCAAGAACAACACAACGAATGCGCTGCCTGCTGATTGATAGGCAGCTGACGAATCGTCAACTCTGGGCGAGCAGCAGGCTGCGGTGAGCCAACATTGAACTTCAATTCACGGCACATTTCCGTAAGCTGCGCCACCAGATCCTTCCACTGGCGGATACGCAGCCAGCTGAAATACTCCGTTTTACAAATACGCCGCAACGCAGCATTACTCGGCTCACCATCCGCTTGGAAAATACGATCCCATATGTTCAGCGCTGTTAAAAAGTCACTCGACTCATCCGCATATCGATTGTGAATACGATCAGCCTCATCACGCGCCTCATCCGGGCGTTCACGCGGATCTTGCAAACTTAAGAACGCGACGATAACCAACACCGCAGCTAACGTGTCTGGCGTCGTTGACTTCGCGGCCTCAATCACCATACGGCCAAGACGAATATCGATAGGAATACGCGACAGTTGACGGCCCACATGCGTCAATACCACTTCGCCATGCTTCCGAGCGACGGCTTTGAGCTCAGTAAGCTCATTAAAACCATCAGAAACAGCCTTCATATCCGGCGGGTCAATAAACCCAAAATCAGTGACATCTTGCGCAGTACGCGCCACGCCAACTGACAACATATGCAGCACCACGGCACCCAGCGACGTACGCAAAATCTCCGGCTCAGTAAACCGCGGACGCGTCTCATAATCCTCACGAGAATACAGACGAATCGCAATACCATCCGCAATACGACCGCATCGACCGCTTCGCTGATCAGCGCTCGCTTGACTAATTGACTCAATAGGCAGTCGTTGCACTTTAGCGCTCTTAGAATAGCGAGAAATACGCGCAGTACCCGGATCTACTACATAACGAATACCAGGAACCGTCAGCGAGGTTTCCGCCACGTTCGTGGCGATGACAATACGCTGATGCGTATGCGGTTCAAACACCCTGTGCTGTTCTTTAGCAGACAGGCGTGCGAACAATGGCATAATCTCAATCGCATCCGGCCTGCGCATATCATCCGCGCGCGGGCCATAATGATGACGCAACGCATTTTCAAACTCGTGAATATCGCGTTCACCAGAAGCAAACACGAGAATATCGCGAGCGCCACGCTCATGACTGGAATGAATAATCAGCTCAGCACACGCGCGTGCCACAGCAGTTGGCATATCCATGGTCGTTTCACGATCATCGCGGCCACCACTCGGTGCTGCAGACAACGCAGCATACTCATCTTCGCCAGGCATAGCGCCCGTTTCAAAACCAGGCACATTGCGCATCAATGCTGGCGCGCACCCCAACGGTTCATACACAACCTGCACCGGGTACGTGCGGCCAGACACTTCAATCACTGGAACCTTGGTGTGCAGCGCGTGTTCAAAATGCTCTTGGAATTTGACTGAATCAATCGTTGCTGAAGTGATAACCAGTTTGAGATCACGCCGTTTAGGCAACAATGCGGTCAGATAGCCGAGCAGGAAATCAATATTGAGACTGCGCTCATGAGCTTCATCGATGACGATCGTATCGTATTTCATGAGCTGCGGATCGCGTTGAATCTGCGCCAACAAAATACCGTCAGTGACCACGCGCAAACGCGTTTTCGGTGAGCTTTCATCCGTGAAACGCACCTGATAGCCGATCTCATCGCCCAAGCGCACACCCATTTCAGCAGCAATGCGTTCCGCTACCGTGCGCGCAGCAATACGCCGCGGCTGCGTGTGCACAATCTGCCGGCCATGCGATCCGCGGCCAAGCTCCAGCAGAATCTTCGGCAGCTGCGTGGTTTTACCAGAACCAGTTTGGCCGGAAACAATCACCACTTGACTGCGACGAACTGCATCAGCAATCTCGTTACGCGCTGCGCTAACTGGTAATTCGGACGGATATTCGAACTTCATCAATGACTTGTTCCTACTGTGACCTTACAGACTGAACCTACGGTTGAACGTACAGGTTGACCTTACCAACTACGGTGTGCTGGCCTACTGGCGTGAGCGAAAGACTATGCGGTTACGCGTTCCTCACCACTTCGATAACACGATAACCCTTTGCAGAATGATACTTGGACACCTCATAGTCGTCGCCAAGCGCACTCGCCAGCCACGGAACCAAGGAATCGGCGCCAAGATTCTTCTGCACGACTAAATAGGCAACACCGCCAGCAGGCTTCAGTCGCGGCAGCCACGCCATCAATAACGTGTGCAACGCGTCTTTACCAATACGAATAGGCGGATTCGACCAAATAGCATCAAACACCAGATCATCCGGCATTGATTCGCAAACGCCGGCAGGCTGCGTGGCAAGCGGCTTGCCATCTTCATTGCAAGCGGTGACATGAACATTAGTGCAGCCATTACGCTTCGCATTCTCAGCAGTTAACTCGAGTGCACGCGTGTTCACATCCACTGACCACACATCGGCATGAGGCGAGGCGAGAGATAACGCCAACGTAATCGGACCCCAACCGCACCCCAAATCCAAGAGTGCGCCCGTTTCAGGAGCGTCCGGCACTTCGCGCAGCAGCACCGACGTGCCCAGATCAACACGAGATCCAGAAAACACGCCGTTCGACGTTTCAACCTGTACGTCATGACCTTGCACACTCACGTTCAGCGAACGGCGAACGTCCTCAGACGCGGGTTCGGCAGAAAAATACTGTTCGACCATGCCTCTCCTTATATGCCCTGTATACAGATACCCTGATATGCCTGTCGTCCAACACGATGATAATAGGAACCACCATAGTTCAATCGTGAGTCAAGCGAGAGGTGCCATTGATCGATCAGAGCCGTCGACGGTCCACTGAAGAAACGACCGTGCAAGAACGGTCCGCCAGCCAAGAGGGGGAGTTGGAACAGGGCGGCGTACTCGCTGACCAATCCGACGTGCTGCTTGACGAGCATGATCACGGCGTAGGAGTTGGCGAACGGTCAGACGAAATCTGGGAAGAACGCGAATCACGTAACGCGTTAAAGCATGTAGCTGGCCTTGGCGAATTACAAGATGTTACCGAAGTTGAATATCGTAAAGTACGTCTTGAACGCGTAGTGCTCGTCGGCGTGTGGTCGAGTGCTGAAACTACCGCCGCACAAGCAGAAGAGTCGCTCCGTGAGCTGGCAGCCCTTGCACAAACTGCGGGCGCTGTCGTATGCGACGGACTACTGCAACATCGACTTCGACCAGACGCTGCCACATATGTAGGCTCCGGTAAAGCGCGCGAAATCGCGCAAATCGTAGAGCGTGAGGAAGCCGATACAATTATCGTCAACGATGATCTACCACCAAGCCAACGCCGTGCTCTCGAAGACGCTACGAAAGTCAAAGTAGTTGATCGCACCGCGGTAATCCTCGACATTTTTGCTCAGCACGCGACTTCGCGTGAAGGCAAAGCGCAAGTTGAACTCGCACAATTGGAATACATGCTGCCGCGTTTGCGTGGTTGGGGCGGTTCACTATCACGTCAGGCAGGTGGCCGTGCAGCCGGCGCAGACGCTGGCATCGGTTCGCGAGGCCCTGGCGAAACAAAAATCGAAATGGACCGTCGTGTCATTCGCTCCCGAATTGCACGATTACGCCGCCAAATCCGCGAAATGGCTCCTGCTCGTGAAGTCAAACGAGGCGCTCGCAAACGGTTCGGCCTGCCAACGGTTGCCGTAGTCGGGTATACGAATGCTGGCAAATCATCGTTGACGAATCGGTTGACAGGCTCTAGTGAGCTTGTTGAGAACGCACTGTTTGCCACGCTTGACACTGCTGTGCGCCGTGCAAAATCGCATGACGGGCGCTTCTATGCGTATGTTGATACCGTTGGTTTTGTTCGCCAACTGCCAACACAACTCGTTGAAGCGTTTAAATCCACGTTGGAAGAAGTAGCGGAAGCTGACATCATCCTGCATGTTGTTGATGGTTCTCACCCTGACCCATTCTCGCAAATTGATGCAGTCAACGATGTGCTGGCTGACATTGAGGGCACTGCAGAAATTCCGCGTGTACTGGTGTTCAATAAAATCGACCGCATTGATCAGGCAACACGTGAACGACTGACTTCACTGGAGCCGCAATCGCATCTTGTCTCCGCCTATACCGGCGAAGGGCTTGATGAACTGCGTGATGCTATTGAAGCGATGCTGCCACTTCCTGGCGTGCATGTTTCTGCGCTGCTGCCGTATTCGGCTGGCGCACTATTATCACGTATTCGTGAGTATGGCAGTGTTGATTCAGTCGATTGGCGTGACGACGGCGTATGGGTTGAAGCCAACGTTGATAGTCGATTGGCAGCACAAGTAGTGGACCAGGCTATTGACTAATAGTCAGCCTCACTCTTGGTAGGTTCGATGACTGGCAGGAGTGATGACCATTGGTGATTTCACGTGTGAGCTGCGTCACTCTTGCGGTGACTATACAGCATAGTCTGTGAGCGCTAACAACGTTGGAAACGCCGTGCTTAGTAATAATAGTGCGGCATAGCAAATCCAATATGGCAAAACGTCATTATGTGTAGATAAAGTGTTTGTGTTATCCAAAAGAAGTCCCGTTCGCATAACGGGAAGTTGTGCTAAGAGAGGTCGCAACACCATGGCTGAATCGTCCATTAAGCCCACCAAGCTCGCCATCGTCGGAGCCGGTGCCGTCGGTTCTACCCTCGCCTTCGCCGCAGCCCAGCGCGGCGTCGCACGCGAGATCGTTCTCGAAGATATCGCTAAGGAGCACGTGGAAGCCGAAGTGCTCGACATGCAGCACGGCTCCAGCTTCTACCCAACCGTGTCCATCGCCGGCTCCAACGATCCTGAAATCTGCCGCGACGCCGACATGGTCGTCATCACCGCAGGCGCCCGCCAGAAGCCAGGCCAGTCCCGCCTCGACCTCGCCGGTGCAACCATCAACATCATGAAGTCGATCATCCCCTCCATGATGGAAGTCGCCCCGAACGCCATCTACATGCTCATCACCAACCCGGTCGACGTCGTCACCCACGTCTGCCAGAAGCTCTCCGGCCTGCCCACCAACCGCATCTTCGGCTCCGGCACCAACCTCGACTCCGCACGTCTGCGCTTCCTGATCGCCCAGCAGACCGGCGTCAACGTCAAGAACGTCCACGCCTACATCGCCGGCGAACACGGCGACTCCGAAGTCCCGCTGTGGGCCTCCGCCACCATCGGTGGCGTCCCCATGTGCGACTGGACCCCGCTGCCGGGCCACGAGCCGCTCGACGCCGCCAAGCGCGAAGAAATCCACCAGGAAGTCAAGAACGCCGCCTACAAGATCATCAACGGTAAGGGCGCCACCAACTACGCCATCGCCATGTCCGGCGTCGACATCATCGAAGCCGTCCTCCGCGACTCCAACCGCATCCTCCCCGTCTCCTCCATGCTCAAGGACTTCCACGGCATCTCCGACGTCTGCATGTCCGTCCCCACCCTCCTCAACCGTCAGGGCGTCAACACCGCCATCAACACCCCCGTCTCCGACAAGGAGCTCGCAGCCCTCAAGCGCTCCGCAGAGACGCTGAAGGAGACTGCCGCCCAGTTCGGCTTCTAACAATTTTGCAGGGTGACGGAGCGTCCGCTGCGTTGCTCCTCGGTCGACGCACCTTCGTGCGACTTCCCTCGGTGCGCCTTGCGGACGCACGCGTCACCCTGCAAAATTGCTGTGATTGATGGAGCGTAAACCGCCTTTCTTCGACGCTCGACGCACCTTCGTGCGCCTTCGGTCTCAGACGGCGGTTTTTCGCACACATCAATCAAATATTCGTGGGTATTGGTTGATTGTGGTTGATACCCACGGAATTATGATGTAAACCCCGGCTTATAGGCCGGGGTTTCGTCGTTTATGGACTAATGAGAATGATTGTGAGAAGCAATCTCACCGATACATGAAATGAGACACCAATGAGTCATGACCATGCAGCAGCATCCACTGCTATGCAATCCGGTGCAGATGCTCGCTCGCATCAACGCCGACTGGCGATTACCCTCATCATGACAGGAAGCGTATTCGTAGCGGAAGTCATTGGCGCAATCATCACCGGCTCACTAGCATTGCTCGTCGATGCAGGCCACATGCTTACCGACATGTCAGTACTCATAGCCTCCACAATCACCGCCATACTCATGCAACGCAAACCCAGCACCAAACGAACCTGGGGATGGGCGCGTCTAGAAGTACTCACAGCCGCATGCGGAGCACTAGCACTACTCATCGTCGGCATATATGCACTCGTCGAAGCAGCCATGCGCCTCTTCGGCAAATCACCAGACGCCGTACAAGACATCAACCTACTACTGTTCTTCGGCCTACTCGGACTCGCAGCCAACCTCGGCTCCCTCTTTGCACTCGTTGGCCAACGATCCGACAACATGAACATGAAAGCCGCATTCCTCGAAGTCATGAACGATGCGCTCGGATCAGTAGCTGTCGTGATATCCGCACTCGTGATGATGAGCACCGGATGGGCAGGATTCGATGCAGTTGCCGGCGGCATCATCGCACTCATGATGATCCCGCGAGCAGTGCTACTCTTACGCAATGCCGTACGCGTACTCCTCGAAGAAACACCAGAAGGCCTTGACCTCACCGAAGTACGCGCCCACATGGAACAAGTACCACACGTTATCGCCGTCCATGATCTACACGCCAGTACCGTATCCACCGGCATGCCAATACTCATGGCACACGTAGTTGTAGACCGCACCATCACCATGGAACAAGCAGGTGAAGTGCTCGCCCAATTACAAGACTGCTTGAGAGAACACTTCCCAGTATCAGTGCCACACACCACATTCCAACTTGAACCAGAAGGGTATGAACAAACTCAACCAGAACAATTAGAAATGTAACTGATCGTTGTGTTGCTGAGTATGCCTCAGCAACACAACGATCAAGCGACGTTGATCACAGCTTTCGCAATACTGTAACTACACGACCCATAATCTGCGCGTGCGTGCCATCAATAGGAGAGTAAGCAGGATTGTGAGGAATAAGCCACACATGCCCATTTTCCTTACGGAAAGTCTTCACAGTAGCTTCATCGCCAAGTAGTGCTGCAACAATATCGCCATTCACTGCAGAATGCTGTTCACGAACTACGACATAATCACCATCGCAGATCGCAGCATCCACCATTGAATCACCATGCACTTCCAGCATGAACAAATTACCAGTGCCAGTAAGCCGCTCCGGCAAACGCATCACATCATCAACATGCTGTTCAGCCGTAATAGGCACACCAGCGGCAATACGACCGACCAGCGGCACATCCCGCGATTCCTGAATTGATTCGCTGGATTCACTACTCGTGGGGAATGGCAACACAGTGGCAACCTGTGTGCTCTCCCGAGGAAGATCATCAATAAGCTCAATAGCACGCCCTTTATTGGCGTTCATGCGAATATAGCCTTTTTCTGCCAATGCTTGAAGCTGATGTTTAACAGAAGAAGGACTTTTTAACCCAGCTGCTTCGCCAATCTCACGAAAAGATGGAACAAAGCCCTGCTGCGTAACGTGGTCACGAATAGCATCAAGGACCTTGCGCTGCCGGTCAGTGAGTGTAGGCCGGCCCTGACGGCTGGCAGCCTGCTTCGGTTCGAAGGGTATGGTGCTCACGCTGGGCTCCTTTCGTATGATGCATCCAGCATAACGTGAACATCACGTGAAATCAAACATCTGTTCGACACAGCGTGTTGCACAAGTCGAACAGATGTGCCATAATCAGAACACCTGTTCGATAGAACTTTTGTTCGAGAAGGTGGTGGAATTATGGCGTATATGGCACCGACGATGATGTCTGGTATTCATACAGGCGATCAAGCCGCTCCTCGGGTTGTGCGCTCTCATGCATATATTCACGTGGATCAAAGGAACAGCCGAAGCGGCACATATGCTGTAACGCATAGCAAGAAGTCAATTGGGGGAGTAACGCTTGATGGAGCTTGCCATCAGCGCAATCGGCATTCTTTGTCACGCACAGGCAATCGCCGCACGGTGAGTAGTACGCGTTGGCCATTAGCGTTTTTCGTTGCGGTGTTGATTAGTATTGCTGTGCTTGTGTTTGGTCCGGTTCAAGCTCGTTCTGCTGTACAGACGAGCACGATGAGCTATATCGTGCAGCCGGGGGATACGTTGTGGTCGTATGCGGAAGATATTACGCCGAAAGGTGGTGATGTTCGCGATACGGTAGATGATTTGATCGCCATGAATGGGCTTGATGATATGACGTTGCATGCTGGGCAAAAGATCATTGTGCCAGTGGAATAAACACTGAAGAGGTGACGCATGACCTTGTTTTGTCAGGCGGTACGCTATTCTGAGGTCATGCATTGTCCTTATTGTCAGAACGCCGATACGAAGGTTATCGATACACGAATTAGTGATGATGGGTACTCTATTCGTCGTCGTAGGGTATGCCAGACTTGCCACAAGCGGTTTACGACTGTAGAAAGCACCATGCTTCTGGTGCGTAAACGCTCCGGCAATGTTGAGCCATTTGACCGTAAGAAAGTAATCTCTGGTGTGCGTAAAGCCTGCCAAGGTAGGCCGATCGATGAGGATGATTTGAAGAAACTCGGCCAATGCGTTGAAGAAGATCTGCGTTCTCGTGGCTTAGCTGAAGTTGATTCTGACGATGTCGGTAAAGCAATCCTCGAGCCGCTTCGCGATCTGGATGAGGTTGCCTACCTGCGATTTGCTAGCGTGTACCAGAATTTCGATGGTTTAGAAGACTTCCAGCGTGCTATCGATGAACTGCGCAAGGAGAAGGCTGCAGATAAACAGGCGTAAAGGACACTGCTGCATGTGCCACGCGTGTATGTGCTGCACATAGACGCGCGCATGTATTACATCATGCAAGTGGGGGTGTGACTCAACACGGTCACACCCCCACTTGCTACGAATCGCTAGCTTTGTCTTGTACCCTTTGCGCGCGTACAACTCGGCTGCAAGCAACCAGCATCGCTATCAGCTAATCACGCGCATACGAATTGTGCCTTCAATATGGCTCAATGCATCGAGCGTTTCCTGATCAGGCTTTTGCGACACATCAGTCACCACATAACCCAATTCGCCTTCAGTGCCAAGAGACTGTGCAGCAATGTTAATGTTTCGCTCGCCCAGCACATGATTCACACGAGCAAGCACACCAGGCAGATTTGCATGCAGGTGAGCGATGCGAGCTGCTCCCTTGCAAGGGCCAAGCGTGAGCTGCGGCATATTCACCGACAGCATCGTGGAACCCTTGCTCCAATAATCTTCAAGACGCTGTGACACAAAATGACCGATCGACTCCTGAGCTTCCAGCGTGGAACCACCAATATGCGGAGTGAGAATCATATTGTCCTCATTAGCAAGCTCCGTATGGAACGGATCGCCAACCTTCTTCGGCTCAACCGGGAACACGTCAACCGCAGCGCCAGACAAATGACCAGAATCAAGATGACGCTTCAGCGCATCAAGATCAGCAACAAAACCACGCGATAGGTTAATGAAAATCGCGTTCTGCTTCATATGCTCGAACTGATCCTCGCCAAAGAAGCCAGTATTAGACTTGCGGCCATCAACATGCAACGTCACTGCATCAGACTGTTCCAACAGCTCGTTGAGCGTTTCGCAACGGTGTGCATTACCCATTGCCAACTTTTCTTCAATGTCGTAAAACACCACGCGCATGCCTAATGCTTCAGCAAGCACAGACAGCTGAGAGCCAATATTGCCGTAACCAATAATGCCCAGCGTTTTGCCACGCACCTCATGCGAACCCGAGGCAGACTTATCCCATAAGCCGTGACGCATGTGATGTGTATGCGCCGGAATACGACGCATCAAGCAGATAATGTCGCAAATCACCAGTTCGACCACGGAACGCGTGTTGGAATATGGGGCATTGAACACGGCAATACCTTTTTTGCCCGCATAGTTAAGATCAACCTGATTAGTACCAATGCAGAAGCATCCCACGGCAGTCAGCCATGGGCATGCATCAATCACTGCCGCGGTCACGCTCGTCTTGGATCGCACTCCAAGCAGGTCCACGCCATCAAGGGCGCGGATGAGTTCGTCCTCGCCAAGCGCGCCCTGCATGGTTTCGACCTCGAAGCCATGATCGCGCAGCGATTGCGCGGCGAAGGGATGAATGTTCTCCAGAAGTAACGCTTTTGCCATGTCCACCACCTTAGAGGTTCAGGGCGATTTCGTCATCATCGGTCCGCACGATGAACAGCTGCTGTGTCGGACGAGTCATTGCCACATACAAGTCAGCGGCAGCTACCAGACGCGATGGAGCGTCTTCTTCGATACGCCCTGGCTGAACTACCACCACAGCATCAAATTCAAGGCCTTTCACCGCTTCAGTAGAAGTGACAACAACCTGCGCATCCCACTCTTTCTGGCGCGCAATACGCGCCGCTTCTTCTTGACCCAAAGCGTCGGGAAGACGAGACAGAATCGCATTGCTCAGCGTGTCGAGATACGAATCCGGAGCGATAACAGCTACGCGTCCAGTGCCATCAGCAGAAACAAACCGCTGCGCAAGTTGCGTGGCAACGCGCGCAACCTCGTCGCTCAATGCAGCCTGATCCTTCACTGTCACACGCTGTACTGCATCAGGAATAGTACGTACCGCGTTCACAGTGGAAATATACAAGCCTTCATGTTGTGCAAAACGAGAGGCAAGATGCGACACTTCCTGCGGATTACGGTAATTAATCGTCAGCTCATTGAGCTCCCAGTTATGCTCGCCAAACAGGCGATCCATCGTGCTGTTCCAGCGACGCGTGCCGCCAAGAGCCGCAGTCTGCGCCACATCGCCCACGATCGTAAAGGAACGAGACGGGCAACGACGAATGAGCATGCGCCAGTCCATTGCCGTCAATTCTTGCGCTTCATCAACAACGATATGCCCGTACGTCCATTCACGGTCAGCCGCTGCGCGCTGAGCAGTCATCTCATCGCCTGCACCATTCATATGGTCAATAAGCATTTGCGAGGTCACAATACCTGAACCAATACCAGCCTGCGCAAGCGTATCGCGAGCAAACTGCTCTTCTTCAGCGCGCTTGGCGTCGCGAGCAGCCTGCTGAGCTGCAGTCTTCGGATCGGTGCCTAACAATTCCATAGCCTCATCAAGCAGCGGAATATCCGACACAGTAAGCGGCGAACCCTTCGGTCGCGTCAGCGTCGCAATATCCTCGTCGGACAGCCAGGGGGCGTATGCGCGCAGGCGTGCTGGATTGGCCCACAAATGATCAATCAGCCATGGTCCATTCATAGGCAACCAAGCAAGATTCAACGCGATACGCACTTTATCATTCATGCGCAGCTGCGACAGTGCCTGTGAAAGCTCCGTTTGGCTTGGCGTATAGTCAAGCTGTTCTGCGTAACGATCGCGCAATGACATCAGCATTGACTGCACAAACGTGTCGCGAGCCTTATTATGCGGCTGACGAGTGCGCTTCGCCTGTTCGATGGCATGCTGCACGTCAGTAGCAGTCATGCGCACGGCCAGACCGTTGACATGAATAGTTGGCAGATCGCGGGGTACACGTTCGCGAGCGGCGACTGCGTTCGCAATCACTTGCGCCATACGCCGATCGCCTTTCAGCATGGCGGCTCGAGGCGCATCGTGCGCAGTAGCAGTAATACCAGGGATGAGATCAGCAATCGTACGACTGACTACACCAGTTTCACCCAAAGACGGCAACACCTGGTCAATGTAATGCAAGAACGTAGAGCTAGGGCCAACAACCAGCACGCCAGAACGCTGCAATGTATTGCGATGCGTATACAGCAAGTATGCGGCACGGTGCAATGCGACTGCAGTTTTGCCGGTACCAGGACCACCCTGCACGATAACAGCATGAGCCATATCAGAGCGGATAATACGATCCTGCTCAGCTTGGATTGTGGCAACAATATCGGTCATTTTGCCAGTGCGTCGCGAGCTGAGCGATGCCAGCAGAGCGCCTTCGCCGGTGAGTGTACCGGCGGAAGAAGCTTTACCGACTTGCTCAGAGTGAATGTCAAGCACTTCGTCTTCCACGCCAACAACTTCACGGAAGTTGAGTGTGATATGGCGGCGCATAACAATGTCACCATGATTGGACGGCGTGGCCTCGTAGAACGGGCGCGCTGCCTCGGCACGCCAATCCGTCAAAATCGGCTCATGCTTCTCGTCGGCCAATCCAATGCGCCCAATGTACCTGCGTTTGCCGTGCACATCATCGAGACGGCCGAACACGAGCCGATCCTCAACAGCGCGCAGCTGGGTGAGTCGGTCCTCGTACATGGTGGCGAAGGAGTCACGCTCAGTGCGCTGGGTGGGCGAGCCGTGCGAGCCGGCTGCGCGCACGGTGTCAAGCCGAGAACGGTTCTGTGCGCGTAATGCGTCTAGGCGGTTATAGGCGCGGTCAACGGCCTGCTGTTCTTCATGCAGCTGCGAGGAAAATCCCGACATTCTGTCCATCTCTCTCGTGAAGTGCCAATGGTCCAGGGGTGAAACTCAAGGCAATCTAATGTAGCGCAAAGGGCATACGAACGTTCACGTGAGCAATGCAGCTCAGCGGCGATTGTCATGACAGTGCGACACGGCACGCGGGGGTATCTGTCAGCCGCGAATCGCCGGATGTGGAGGATGAGCACCGAAAACACGTCAAAAAGACATTTTCGTGGGGGAAGATGGTGACGAGTGGGGTAAAGTGGTGACTTGGTGTATGCGGATTAATGCAAAGGAGGTGAACCGGTGATTGATGAGACGGCACCGCAGGGCGTGCCGAACCCTGCCTCGAACCCTACTGCGGGGCTGGATCTCGCCGGTTTGCCTCCGCTGTTGTTGGGCACCTACACGCCCAAAATTGACGCTAAAGGCCGCATTGCCTTACCAGCCAAGTTCCGTACACAACTCGGACCGGGCCTTGTTATGGCGCGCGGGCAGGAGCGCTGCATTTATCTGCTACCGCAAAGTGAATTTCGCAGGATCGCGCTACAGATTCAGCGCACATCAATGGGTAATAAAGCCGCTCGCGATTACCTACGCGTATTCCTCTCCGGCGCGGTTGACCAAGACCCAGACAAGCAAGGACGTGTGCTCGTGCCACAAATGCTTCGCGATTACGCGAATCTCGGCAACGACATCGTAGTAATCGGTGTAGGCACTCGCGCCGAAATCTGGAACCGCGAGGCTTGGGAGCAGTATCTCAACGAGAAAGAACAAGGCTATTCCGACATAGCCGACGACGTACTACCGGCGGTGGATTTCTGATGGACAACCTGACTGATACTAACTTTGGCAGCACTGTCACTGACAGTGTAAACAGTGCCAGCAATGTCGAATCACGCTCCACCGACCTTGCTGCCATCCACCAACCCGTATTGCTCCAGCAATGCGTAGATTTAATGACGCCTGCGCTCGCGAGCGAGGGTGCTATTGCTGTAGATTGCACATTGGGATTGGCAGGACACACGATCGCTTTTCTCAAGGCGGCTCCAGGCGCACGCCTGATCGGCATTGATCGTGACGCTGAAGCGCTCGCAATGGCTACTGAACGCATTCGTCGAGAAGGATTGGCTGATCGTTTCACGCCCGTGCATGCTGCGTTTGATGCTTTCGGTGACGTGCTTGATGATCTGGGCATTAGTACGGTGAATGCTGCGTTCATGGATCTCGGCTTGTCCAGTTTGCAGATTGATGAAACCGATCGCGGTTTCTCCTATTCGCATGACGCTCCGCTCGATATGCGCATGGATGTCAGCCAGCCGCTGACTGCTGCGCGCATCTTAGCTGAGTATTCTGAGCAAGATCTTGTGCGTATTTTCCGCACCTACGGAGAAGAGCGATTCTCGAAGCAAATCGCTCGCCGTATTGTTGCCGTACGTGACCATGAACCGCTCACCACTTCGGGGCAACTCAATCGATTGGTTGATGAAACCGTGCCGCAAGCGCACCGCCCCGCAGGCAATCCTGCTAAGCGCGTGTTCCAAGCACTGCGTATTGAAGTGAACGGCGAACTCGACAAGCTTGCTGGAACACTGCCGCAGATTGCGCAGCGATTGGCTCCGCACGGCCGCTTAGTCGTTGAGTCATACCATTCCTTGGAAGACAAAACAGTGAAGTCATTCATGAATGAAGGACTCAAGGTAGATGCGCCTGCCGGATTGCCAATTATTCCTGACGACGCGCAACCGTTCTTCCGCGCGATCACTAAAGGCGCGATGAAAGCCGACGAGCAAGAGATTGCGGGCAATCCGCGATCAGCCTCAGTAAGGCTGCGCGGTGTGGAACTGGTACGACCACTGCCGCAGCGGTGGCGCAAACAGTTCGAACAGCAGAACTCACGTGAAGGACGCGAGCGCTCTCAGCGTGAGCAGTCCAGTCGACGAGGCCGCGCAAAGCGTACACAACATAATCAACAGACTTCAACATCGATCGCTTACTGACAGCAGGGGACTGACATGGCATCCACATCGCGAACGGTTCGCTCAAGCGCCGCGCCTGCGGGACGACGCGCACCAAGCGAGGCGCGTCCAGCATCGCGTCCGCAGTTGCATATTGTTGATGGCACGCGTTCAGACAAGAGCCCTGATGGTATGGCTGAACGTTTCCGTCGACTGATTGCGTGGACGCGTACGCGCAGCACGCCGTTGATTCATATTGTTATTGCGGTGGCATTTTTGCTGTCGACGTTGCTTGGCGCGTTGATGCTGCGCACGCAGATGGTACAGAACTCGTTTGAAGCTTCTGAAGTGCAGAATCACATTAACGTCTTGTCGCAGGATGTGCAGGATGATCGTGCCAAACTTGATGCGCTAATTGCTTCACTGCCTGATAAAGCGCAGAAAATGGGCATGGTTCCTTCCCAGGATTCCATCACGATTGATCTCAATGGGTATACGCCCAGCAAGGGGTCTGCGCAATGATCAAGGCCATCACTTCGCTTGTCAAATTCGCTAAAGCCCGCCGGTTTGCTGCTGAATGCATTGCGATCGGCGTGGTTTTGGCGCTTATTGCCTCGTCGTGCATGATCAAACTGGCTTCGATTCAGCTTATTGACGGTCAGACTACTGCGCAGGCTGCAACTGATGCGCGCACGCGCAAAGTTACGGTGAAGGCTATGCGCGGTCGTATTACTGATACGAACGGCACGGTACTTGCGCAAAGCGTCGAACGCTACACCATTATTGGTGACCCGTATCTTGCTTCAACGTTCGAACCGATTAATTGCGGTACGAAGCAGGCTGAAAAAGCTGGATTCTGCCATAAAGTCAACGGTAAGCGTGTTGGCGCTAAGGGAGCGGCTGCTATTGCGCGCCTGCTCGCGCCTGTGCTGGGCCTTGACTCCATGGAGTTGGGCGCCAAACTGACTGGTACGAACCGGTATGTGGTTATCAAAAAGGACGTGGAACCGGCTGTGAAGCGAGCTATTGATAACCTGCATTTGGGCGGCATTGTGTATGGCACGTTGTCGAGCCAGCGCGTATACGCCAATGGCACGCAGCTCGGTGCGTTGCTCGGTGGCGTTGACGATTCGAATACGGGCGTTGCTGGTATTGAGCAAATGGAGAATTCGGCGCTCAACGGTACTGACGGCTATGTTGTGTACCAGCAGGGCAATGGTGGCGAGGAAATCCCCGGTACCATGACCGATTCCAAGGATGCGGTTAACGGCTCGGACGTGGCATTGACGATCGACCATGATGTTGACTGGTATGTGAAGAAAGCGTTGAAAGAGGGCAAGGAAAAGAGTGGCGCGGCATGGGGTATTGCCGTTGTGCAAAAGGTCGGTTCTGGAGAAATTCTTGCTCTTGAAGACACTGACGAGTATGAGGCTGGCAGTGATGATGCCAAGCTCAATACTGCGCGTGCAGTCAGCCAAACGTTTGAACCAGGCTCGGTGGGCAAGGTCATTACGATGGCTGGCTTGCTGCAAACCGGCTTGCATAAGGCTACTGACAAGTTCACCGTGCCGTACTCCTATACGAAGAACGGTCAGGAATATCACGATTCGTCATCGCATGGCGATGAGCATTGGACGCTTGCGGGCATTATTAAAAACTCGTCGAACGTTGGCGTGGTGATGGCATCCGCACAGTACACCAATGAGCAACGCTACGAATTCCTCACCAAGTTTGGTGTTGGGCAGTCCAGCGGTTTGAACATTCCTGGCGAATCGCAAGGCGTGCTGCGCTCTCCTGAAGCGTGGGATGGTCGTACTTCCAATACGGTGCTGTTCGGCCAAGGCTACACAACGAACGCTATCCAGTTGACTAACGTGGTGGCCACTATCGCCAATAAGGGTGTGCGCAATCAGCAGTCGCTGATCAAGTCGATTACGCACGCTGATGGCACGGTAGAAACTCCCACTTCGGGCAGTGCCACGCGTGTTGTGGACGAGCAGGTTGCGTCGGATGTGAAGAACGCCATGGAGTCAGTTGCTGAATCGTACGACAAGCTCGTGCACGTTGACGGCTACCGTATTGCGGCAAAAACTGGTACTGCTGAGGTTGCTGGTGCTGATGGCCGACTGACCTCTATTGTCGCTGACTTCACCGGTATGATTCCGGCCGACAATCCGCAGTATGTGATTACTGTGGTGTTGAAGGATCCGGCTGGCACGTATGGCGGTGTGACTGCAGGCCCGATTTTTGCGCAGATCGGTGAATTCCTTATGCAGAAGTACGATGTGCCCGTTTCGAGCCCGCGCAACGATGCTATTGCAGTGGACTGGTGAGCATATCAGCAGCGGAACAAACCGTAGCGAACCACAACGGTTCTGGAGGATATGAGGAAATCATGATGAACGTCGAGGGAAAGGTGGGACGATGAGCGCAGTGAGCGAAGCTGTTGCCGGGCGCATGACGCTAGGTGATATGGCTGAGCGGTATGGGTTCGAATTAGACCCACCGTTTGCCTCGGGAGTGACGGTCACCTCGATTGCCGATGATATTGATTCGGTGCGCCCAGGATGCTTGTACGTGCCCGCGCAGAGCGTAGATGTTAAACGAATTGCTGAAGCGCAGACGCGAGGCGCGTATGCAGCGTTGGTGCCACCATCACTACGTTTGCCTGGCGATCGCACTGAACTACCGTTGTGTCGCGCGCGCTTGACCCCACTACAACTGGGCCGGCTTGCCAGTGATCTCGCTGGTACGCCATCGAATTCACTCGCTGTGTTCGTAGTCAGCGCTGATGATGCTGATCGCGTTGAGCCGTACGTTGACTATGTTGCTGAATTCTTGCATATGCTCGGCAATCCTGTGGGAGTTATTACCTCAGCAGGGTCTAAATCATTGGAACGTGAGCTGGATCTTCACTATCCACTGTCCATTCTTGACGTACAGCAAACGCTGTCAGTATGCGTAGAAGATGGTGCTGCGGCTGTAGTAATCGCGTTGGATGATCGCACGCTGCAACCGGATGCGCTGACATGCGTGAACGTTGATGTTATCGGCGTGGAACGCATTCACATTCTGCCCGATGACCGCCGTTCGCTTACTGAGCAGCTCGCCAGTCACTATGGGTTTATTGTTGACGATCAAACGCATATTGCGGCCAGCGATGAAGAATCTGATTTGCTTGCAGCTGGAGCACCATTTGCACATGATCGCGAAAGTATTCGGGAACTATCGCTTGCGATCGCCATGGTAATGGCAGCCGGTGTGCGCAAAAGCAATATTCGTAGCGCATTGCGCGTCTCCCACGAGCTCGCGCACCGTGAACCGTCTTATACGCAGTCCCATAAGGAGGATCAACAGGCATGAACGACGAGGCAACGATGATGCCGCTGACTGTAGCGCAGGTCGCGCAGGCAGTGAACGGACGGTTGATCGTACCGCAAACCGCTGTGCACGATGCTGACGCTGTAGTAACCAGCGCGGTGAGCGATTCGCGTCAAGTACGCGAAGGCTCAGTATTCGTCGCCATCGCTGGCGAGCGTGTTGACGGGCATGATTTTGTGGCGAAAGCAGCCCAATTGGGTGCTGCAGTCGCACTGGTACAACACGAGGTTGAGGCTCCGGTTGCGCAGATCATTGTGAACGATACGGTTGATGCACTAGGCGCACTGGCTCGCGCCAATATTGCTGCCCGCCGTGCAAGCGGTGAACCGTTCACGATTATTGGTATTACCGGCTCGGTTGGCAAAACAACGACCAAGGACCTCACTGCCGCATTGCTGTCAACAGTTGGCCCGACCGTTGCACCTGTTGGCTCGTTCAACAATGAGATTGGTTTGCCGCTTACTGCACTCAAAGTGGGGGAGCGTACGCGTTTCCTTGTTGCAGAAATGGGTGCAAGCCATGTTGGTGAGATTGCTCGACTCACGCGTATTGCCCCGCCAGATATTGCAGTGGTACTCAAGGTCGGTGTCGCGCATTTGGGCGAATTTGGCTCGGTGGAACGTATTGCGCAAGCAAAAAGCGAAATCGTGCAGGGCTTGGTTCCCGGTGGTACGGCAATACTGAATGCTGATGATGAGCATGTAGCCGCAATGGCTGCTATTGCTCCTGGTGACGTACTGTGGTTTGGCATTCAAGACCAGCATGATGGTCGCGTTGACTTGTTGACTGCGCGTGATATCACCACTGATGATCTTGATCATCCTTCCTTCACCATGATTGCTGCTGATGGCGAACGCGTACCGGTAACGCTGGGTATTTGCGGCGCGCACAATGTGATGAATGCGCTTGCAGCTTCGAGCGTGGCACGCACGCTTGGCATGTCGTTGACGGATATTGCGTCAACGTTGGCAGCACAGTCGCGTATTAGTCCTCATCGTATGGCGGTGTCTGCGGTGCAGCGTGCAGGCGGCCAGTTTACGCTGATTGACGATTCGTACAACGCTAATCCTGATTCCATGAAGGCTGGTCTTGATGGACTGGCACGTTGGCGTCGCGGTGGCGTCAAGCCGTTCCGTGTCGCTGTACTTGGTGCCATGCTTGAGCTTGGCGGTGACGAGAAGGCGTTGCACGAGTCTATTGGCGCGTATGCTGCGGGACTTGGCCTTGATGCTGTGGTGGCAGTTGGCAATGCAACTGACGAACATTTTGATCAGCTGGCTGGTGCGATTGCTGATGGAGCACGCCAGGCGCTTGCTCAAGGCGAGCAGGATGCTCAGCACACTGACGGCGATACCACTGCCTCAGTAGACTGGGTGCATAACGCCGATCAGGCTGATGCGCGTGTTGCTGAATTGGCTCGCGAGCATGCTGACACGGTGGTGCTGTTGAAGGGATCGCATTTTTCTGGTTTGAGTGCGCTGGCTGAACGATGGTCAGCAGCAGGGGAGCCGGGCGCGGCCGCCTGATGGCATAATTCGCGCCAATGAATACGGGACGAGTAGGAAGTGGAGTGCTGAGTTGATTTCGCTCATCATTGGAATTGTGGTGTCGCTGGTCGTTACGCTGACCGGTACGCCGTTGCTGATCCGCACCGTGCATAAGCTGCACTACGGCCAGTACATTCGACAGGACGGTCCGAAGTCGCATCAGATTAAACGTGGCACGCCAACAATGGGTGGTTTAGCGATCGTGTTCGCTATCATCTTGGGCTGGCTCGCCTCCGCACTGTACCGTTTCTTCAGGCTCGGCCAAGTGCCTTCTCCCTCGGCACTGCTGGTGTTGTTTGCCATGCTGTCTATGGGTCTGTTGGGCTTTATTGACGATTTTGCGAAAGTGCGCAAGAAGCAAAACCTTGGCTTGTCAGTGAAAGCTAAGTTTATTGGCCAGTTTATTTTCGGTACGATTTACGCGGTGCTCGCACTGCTTATTCCTACCAAATCCGGTTTCCCCAGTGCACAACCGGGTATTAGCTTTATCGAAAAGCCGTTTATCACCTTTACGTTTGCAGGCAGTGTGATTGCTGTCATCCTCTTCGTGGTATGGGTGAACTTCCTGATGACCGCGTGGACGAATGCAGTAAACCTAACCGATGGTCTTGACGGTCTGGCTGCAGGCTCATCGATGATCGCCTTTGCAGGCTACGGCATTATCGCCTTCTGGGAAAGCTACCACATTAAAGGCGGCACGCATGAAGGCTACTCGTATGCAGTATCTGACCCGCTTGATTTGACGATTATTGCCGTATGCGCGGCCATCGCATGCTTCGGCTTCCTGTGGTACAACTCGAACCCAGCAACAGTGTTCATGGGAGACACCGGCTCCCTAGCGCTTGGCGGTCTGTTCTGCGCATTGTCGATTGCAACGCACACGGAGTTTTTGGCTGTCATCATTGGCGGCCTGTACGTTATCGAAGCGATGAGCGATGTCATCCAGGTCACTTCATTTAAGCTCACTCGCCGTCGCGTGTTCAAAATGGCGCCAATCCACCATCATTTTGAGCTGCTCGGATGGAGTGAAGGCAAAGTCGTGGTGCGTTTCTGGATGGTTGAATTCTTGTTCGTCATCACTGGATTGACACTGTTCTACGGCGATTGGGTAGTGCATTCCGGTCTGCTATTCAACTGAATTCAATAACACATAACAGCAACTTCAAGTATTCCGAAACGTTCACAGCGGGCAGCAAACCCACGAAAGGGGAGTGGAACGATGGATCTGAGCGATAAAACGGTTGTAGTAGCAGGCCTTGGTATTTCCGGCCGAAGCATGGTTGACGTGCTGCGGACACGCGCCGCGCACGTAATTGGCGTCGATGAGCGCAAGCCGGAAGCTGATCTGCATTCCTTCGACGATATTGACTGGGATAGCGTTGATCTCGTCATGACGTCGCCGGTATTCAATCCGCGTACGCCGTTCATTCTTGAAGCACAGCGCCGCGGTATTCCTGTGATGAGCGAAGTTGAACTCGCATGGCTACTGCGCGCCAACAACGAGCGCACTGGTAAGCCTGCGCCATGGGTGGGTATTACCGGTACGAATGGTAAGACCTCCACCACGGAGATGACTTCCGCAATGCTAACCGCGTGCGGATTGACTGCGCCAGCTGTAGGCAATATTGGCAAGGCTGTCTCGCATGCTGCGATTGACCCAGCCAACGATGCCCTGTGCGTGGAATTAAGCTCTTTCCAGCTGCATTTCACGTATTCACTAGCATTGGATTGCGCAGCAATTACCAATATCGCTGATGATCACCTTGACTGGCATGACGGTATCGAAAACTATGCTGCCGACAAGTCGAAAGTGTTCCACGGCGTACAGCGTGCGCTCGTCTACAATGCCGACGATCAGCGCGTGACCGCTTTAGCTCAGGCCGCACAAACCGCTCCTAGCTGCCGTCGTATTGGATTTACGCTCGGAGTTCCGAAGAGTGGCCAAATTGGTGTCGAAGATGGTTGGATTGTGGATTTGAGCGGCATTGCTGGTGGCAAGCTGGGAGAGCCTCATCGTGTGGCTGCTGTGCGTGAATTCCCGCACTTGTGCGAGCCGGACGGCACAATCTACCCGCATCTGCTGGCTGACGCGCTTACTGCGCTCGCTTTAGCACTTGGTCTTGGTGCCGATGTGAATCGTGCGCTCGAAGCATTGCGCGCTTTTGCTCCCGGCGGTCATCGTATTCAAACGGTTGCTACCGCTCATGTTGATGGCGGTACGATTCGCTTCGTCGATGATTCCAAGGCAACAAACGCGCATGCTGCACGCGCCTCGCTGAGCAGCTTTGCGCCTAAGAGCGTGGTGTGGATTGCTGGCGGATTAGCGAAGGGCAGTCGTTTCGAACAGCTGGTTGCTGATCAAGCACATACGATCAAGGCTGCAGTCATTATTGGCAAGGATCAGCAGCCGATGATCGACGCTTTTGCGACGAGCGCGCCGGATATTCCTACTACCATCATTGATCCAGCTGACAATGAGACTGTTATGGCCCGCGCAGTTGATGCGGCTGGAGCGTATGCGACGGCTGGTGATGTGGTATTGATGGCGCCGGCTTGCGCTTCCATGGACCAATTCGTCTCCTATGCTGACCGCGGTAACCGATTTGCCACTGAATCTGAGCGGTGGGTTGAGCAGCATGGTCGGCGTGGGTAAGCCGCGTCGAACGGCGGCATCATCGTCACAGTCGTCATCATCACAGTCGCGAACTCCACGATCCACACGCTCCTCGCGCACGCAAGACGCTGCCAGCACTGCGAGCAGCACGTTTGCGCGCGGGGACGCGAAGCGTACAGTTCGCACGTCGACGATGGACGATGATATTGATGTGCTCAGCCGGTACACTGGCATCCGCAGTTTGCTCAATCCGCTGTGGTGTTATCACGGATTCCGTGCTGCCGTGGTAGTGCTCACCTGCTTTGGTGTGATTATGGTGTTCTCCAGCTCCACGGTGTCGATGGTAGCTGCGGGCGCATCCCCGTTTAAGCAGGCGATTAGCCAAGGCATGTACTGTGTGCTCGGCATGATTGTCGGCGTTCTGCTCATGTGCATGCCAGCTGTGGTGTATAAGCGACTGGGATTTGGTGCACTGGTATTCGCCATTTTTCTGCAGATGCTTACCTTTACGCCACTCGGTGTGGAAGTTAATGGTAACGCTGGTTGGATTGGTAAACCTGGCGTATTTACTATGCAGCCGGCTGAGGTTACCAAACTTGCACTGTGTATTTGGTTGCCTTCCGCACTGCATAATGCGAAGAAACTCTATACACGCGAAGGACTTAAAGCATACGCAGTACCCTCAGCGCTATATGTGCTCTGCCTTGGACTGGTCATGATGGGCAAGGATTTGGGAACCGGCATGATCGTCCTGTTTATTGGCTTCGTGGCGTTCCTTCTCGGCGGTTTCCCTGTCAAATACTTAGCCGGACTAGCCTTGCTGGGTGTTGTTGGTGTTGGCGCGCTAGTCGTTACAAGCCCAAACCGTCTCAACCGCGTGCTGGCAGCGTATCAGGACTGCACTGGCGATGCCATACAAGGCGTGTGCTACCAGTCAATGCACGCGCGGTATGCGTTAGCATCCGGAGGATTACTCGGCGTAGGCATTGGTAATTCACGCGAAAAATGGAATTATCTGCCTGAGGCGCATAACGATTTTATTTTCGCCATTATTGGCGAAGAAACAGGGTTTGTTGGCGCCGCTATTGTGATCGTACTGTTCGTAGTACTCGGCTGGTGCATGATTAGTGTTGCGTTGCAAACGAAAGACCGATACGTGTCGATCAGCTTGCTGTGTATTACGGTATGGATTGTTGGCCAAGCGCTGGTCAATATTGGCGTTGTTGTTGGCGTGTTCCCCGTTATGGGCGTTCCTATGCCATTCGTATCCGCAGGCGGCTCATCATTGATTATGTGTCTTGCTGCAGCCGGAGTGGCAGCAAGCCTGATGCGATCGCAACCGCAGATTAAAGCCGACTCGTCTAAGGCATAAGTGCCATCACGCACTGCACGCGCACATGCCATGTACTTCGAGCGCATGATCTCGTGCGCGTGTCGTGCATGACGGCTTGTCATCAATGCTATTCGTCGCCGCACGCGCTAAGCTCGTAGACTATGAGTGCATCATCAGCCCACATTGTTTTGGCCGGCGGTGGAACCGCAGGTCACGTCAATCCATTGCTCGCTGTCGGCAACGCTATCCGTCGTATTGACCCCGATGCGCATGTCAGCGTTATCGGCACTGCAGTCGGCCTCGAACGCGACCTGGTACCGCAAGCCGGTTTCGAACTCGACGTGATTGACAAGGTGCCATTCCCACGCCGACCAAACCTGTACATGCTGCAATTCCCCGCGAAATGGATTCGCGAAACACGCAAAGTCCGTGACATTCTGACCCGCCGCCAAGCCGATGTTGTTGTGGGATTTGGCGGATACGCGTCCGCGCCTGCGTATGCTACAGCGCACAAAATGGGTATTCCGGTTGCCATTCATGAGCAAAATGCGCGTGCTGGCATGGCCAACAAGCTTGGCGCTCGGCACGCTGCGTTTATCGGCACTGTATATGAGAACACAGGGCTGAAACCTGGTAAAACAGCGACGGTTGAGCGCGTTGGATTACCATTGCGTCCAGCAATCAGTGATCTCGCTCATCGTTTTACGACCGATCGTGCAGCTGCACGCGCACAAGGTGCTGCAGCACTCGGTCTCGACCCCACGCGCCCAATGATCCTGGTTACCGGCGGCTCCCTGGGTGCAGTCAGCCTCAACCGTGCAGTAGCTTCTAGTGCTGCAACCCTCCTGCGCCATGCGCAAATCGTCCATTTGACCGGCAAGGGCAAAATCGACGAAGTACGCGCACTAGTAAGCGCATCCGCTGGCAAAGAAGTGCTCACTGGTATTGGCCCCGATTCAGCTGGCCAAGGCGACTATCATGTGGCGCAATATCTTGAGCGTATTGATGAAGCGTTCGCTTGTGCGGATCTGGTGATTTGCCGTTCTGGTGCCGGATCGGTCTCCGAACTCGCCGCGCTGGGCTTGCCTGCCGTTTATGTGCCGCTGCCGATCGGTAACGGTGAGCAGCGATTCAACGCGCAACCAGTAGTAGACGCTGGCGGTGGCGTAATGATCGCCGACCGTGAATTCACTGACGTGTGGGTAAGCTCGCACATTCCTGCACTGCTAGCGGATGAAGATGCGCTTACCAACATGGGGCAGTGCGCTTGGCAGTATGGTATTCGCGATGCAGCAGACGTGATGGCTCGTCGTGTACTTGGACTGATTCGTTAGTATTCGCGCACAACAACCTCTATACGTGCCGTACAACATTCATGCGAAGCGTGCCCCTTGGGGGGCGCCTCGCTCATAATGGGATGAGCTGAATATCCCAAGGAGAATTTGCCGTGTCTGAAACCCTTACCAATGCCGAAACCGCCATCCTTGATCCGACTCGTGCCGCATTTGACGCGCACGCTACGGTTGCTGATTTAGGGCGAACCCATTTCATCGGCATCGGCGGCGCCGGCATGAGCGTGCTTGCTGAAATGCTGCACGAGCGTGGCGTTGTTGTTGACGGTTCTGACCGCGAGGCCAGCTCTAAAACGGAGCGACTGCAAGCACTAGGCATCACTGTTGAATTTGGTCAGCGCGCACAAAACGTCGCTGACGCGCAAACCGTAGTGTATTCCAGCGCTATCAAGCCGGACAATCCTGAAATCGTTGCAGCTCACGAAGCTGGTAAAGCTATCGTGCATCGAAGCGATATTCTTGCCCTGCTGATGAACGATCGCCGTGCGGTTACCGTGGCTGGCGCACATGGCAAAACCACAACGAGCTCACTACTCGCACATATTCTCGTGCACGCTGGCGAAGGAGCGCTCGCTGATCCAAGCTACGCTATTGGCGGCTCTATTCAAGCGCCCGGTGGTGGCACGCTGGACGGTGGCCATGCTGGCGAAGGTCAAGTACTGGTTGCAGAAGCGGACGAGTCTGATGGCAGCTTCGAAAAATATCATCCCGATATTGCCATCATCACCAACGCTGAAGCCGATCATCTTGACCATTACGGTACCGAAGAACACTATTGCGCAGCGTTCGTAGAACACGCAGGACACGCGAAAAACTATGTCATCATGTCTGGCGACGATGAAGGCGCACGAGCAGTATTGCGCGCACTCGACCCGCAAATCAGCGCGCACACTATTATCACGACGACACAGACTGCTGAACAGTTCGGTGACACCAACGGTGCCACGCTCGTGACAATCACTTCCGAAAGCGAACAAGCTGATAGTGGTGTTGAACAATTCACCATGTGCGTGCCAGCTGCACTTATTGGTGCCGCACAGCCGTTGAATCTGCCGGTTCGCCTAGCAATTCCTGGTATTCATAATGCGCGCAATGCTACGGCGGCGATTACGGCCGCAATGCTGCTAGGACTTGACCCGCACAAGGCTGCTGAAGCTGCATCGTCATTCTTGGGTGCGGCACGACGCTTCCAAGTATGTGGCAGCGTTGGCGATGTGACGGTCGTGGATGATTATGCGCATCATCCTACGGAAATCGACGCGCTCTTGCATGCTGCACGCCGCCGCTACCCGCAGGCAGTACTTCGCGTACTCTTCCAGCCGCACCTGTTCTCGCGCACGAAGTTCTTCGCTCACGAATTCGCACAAGCATTAAGCCTTGCCGACGATGTGATTGTCACCGGCATTTTCCCCGCGCGTGAAAAGCAAGAGGATTTCCCTGAGATTTCAGCGCGTACTATCGCTGATGCAGCGGCAGATATTGCGCACGATCCAGCATCGTGGATTAGCGCAGTTGATGACATGCATACTGCTGCGCAAATGCTTGCGATGCGCGCCAACCCAGGTGATGTCATTCTTACGGTTGGTGCCGGTGATATTACGACGATGACTCAGGTGATTCTGCACGCCCTCGACGCGCGTTACAGCGCCGGTGAGCGCTAATGGCAGGCAGGGTTATTCGATCTGGCGCTGCGGGGTCCGCTGCTTCACGCGCTCACGGGGCCGGTACTGGTCGCAGTGTGACTTCATCTGGCCGCACGGTGACTGGAAACGCTGGAGCCGGAAACACACGTTCCGCAGATTCCAGTAGCACTGCTGGCAGCGGCAATACTGCTGCTCGTCGCGTTGACACCGACAGTCACACGCAATCCGGTACTATGCCGCGCGTAGGGCGCAAACCGCGCGTGTCAAGACCAGTGCGCTCAACACGCACGAGTGCGCGTACAGTGCGCAACACTGAGTCTGCGCGCACAGACACACGTTCGCAAGCTGAACGCGAATCTGCCGCCTCTGCAACGGGTACTTCGCGTACAGGATCTGCGCGCACAAGCTCGCCTCGTACCGGTTCTATACCACGCACCTCACGTTCGTCGTCGCGCAGTCGCACGCGTACACGGCAAACGCAGGCTGCAGTAAGCCGACGTTTCGGGCGCAGCACTAGCTCTCGCACAAGTGCACGTTCCGCCTCGCCTGCACGGCCGCAAACCGGCTCACGCACAGTGAATTCTGGCACTGTTGAGCGATCCAGCGAAGGTGGATTTGTTGACGCACGGCGTTTGCATAGCGACGATGTTGTTTCGAAAACACTCAACGAAAACGTTGGCGTGCTCGGGGTTGCCACACGGCCAAAAGTCCTTGATTTTGATGCGCGTTTGCGTGAGAAACGCAAGGCGAGCGTGCGCGTTATCGCACTGCGTGTTACGGCCATCGTCGCTGCTATCGCTGCCGTCTGCGCGCTCGTATGGCTATTGTTCTTCTCTACAGTATTCCGGCTTGAGACGTCGCAAATTAGTGTTACAGGCGGCAATGAGTGGGTGAGCGAACGCGACGTTCTCAACATTGCTGGCAAACAAGCTGGAAAATCACTGCTATTGGTGTCTACTGACGATGTCAGTACACAACTGCAGTCAATTCCTGGCGTGACTCAAGCAACCGTTGTCAAACACTATCCGCGCTCGCTGTCGGTTGCGGTGAAAGCACAGCAGCCGGCGGCAATGCTGAAAAGCTCCGATGGCTCAATGGTTGCGGTAGACCGTAAAGCACGTGTGCTGAACGCTGTTGGCGATGCTTCTACCGAGGGCATTCCGGTTATTGAAGTCAGCGATGTTAACCGTGGGCTGAATAATCGTGCAGTCAAGGAAGCGTTGAAAGTACTTGGTGGCCTGCCGGATACGATGCGGCAGACTATTACGAAAGTAACGGCTAAAACGCAGGATTCCATCACTACGCAGATGAGCGGCACCTATACGGTAGTGTGGGGTGACTCCTCAGATTTGAAGTTGAAAGCTGCGATTGTCGATAAGCTCATCAACGATCCCACCAAGATCGGCGATAAGCATCAAGTTGATGTTTCTGCTCCCAGCCGTCCGATTATCAAATGATGACGTGCGCACAGCGTGCATGCTTGGCGCACGCGGCAGTAGCAGGCGTGCGATCGCTCGTTCGCTGGCGGCATAGCCACGCGGGGCTTGCGCGCTGACGATATTGGGATACAATGAGATGTCCGGTTTTTGGGCCGGAGCTTGATAATTCAAGATTGGGGTCGATCGGTTTCGACGGTGACCTGTTCGTCGCAGGGAAGCGTGCCGAGAACGCCGGGTCCGCTCGTGGATGCCCCCGGCAAAAGAATAAGTGCTAAATCTAACCGCACTGAGTTCGCTCTCGCTGCCTGAGCTTCGCGCCAGGATTAACCAGTGAGCAGCCGCTCCGTTCACTCCCTCTCGTCTTTGGGGGGATGCTGAGCGTCGTTTAAAAGACTTGCTTGAGTCACTGCGTTGCAGGGTGATTCAGGGACTTTAACTGCGAATATGCTCGCCGCCCGTTGTTCACGACATAGGCGGGGGCAGAAAAACTGCCATCTTGGCCAGTGAACTACGCACGTAGAAGACTGAGGGTACGGTCATCGGACCGGGGTTCAATTCCCCGCGACTCCACGAACGCGTGAGATTACGCAAACGCGAAAACAATAGCCGCTTCTTTCCTGCTCGGGCAGGGGAGAAGCGGCTATTGTTATTGCAGATTACGACTGACAAGCAAGTCAGTTCTCGATCTTGCCCTCTTCAGTCATAGCCTTGAGCTGGGCCGGAGTGTACTTGTCACGCTTGAATTCGGTGATGAAGTACAGGCCGACAATCAGCAGCTCAATAGCCGGCAGAATGAAGGAGAACTGCATCGAGGTCGCATCAGAGAGTGCGCCCTGAGCCATTGGCAGGATAGCGCCGCCAACCAGAGCCATTACGATAATGGCGCCGGCGGTCTCGGTGTGGCGGCGATCCTCGACGGTCTTGAGCGTACGCGAGTAGATCGTCGGCCAGCCCGGTCCCAGGAACAGCGACACGAGCACGGCGAGCCAAACAGCAGCCATACCGGGGATGAACGCGGTGCCGAGCAACACCAGGAAGCCGATGATCATGTACGCAGCAAGCACGCGCGTCTCACGGAACTTCGACAGCAGGTAGCTGGCGGAGATACGGCCGGCGAAGAAGATAATGTAGCTGATGATCATGTAGTTTGCCGCGTCGCGGTCGGAGATCGGAGCGCCAGCCTGCTCGGAGATGTTCAGAGCCAGTCGGATAGTGAACGACCAGATGCCGGTCTGCGCGCCGATGTAGATGAACTGTACGGCGATGCCCTGCCAGAAGCGACCGTTGTGGCCCAGGTAGCTCAGCGTCTCGCCAAGCTTAGCCTTGGCAACATCGCCTTCCTTGGTCTGCGGGCGGCACTTCGGGAACTTGACAATCGCGAACAACACGATGAACAGGAGCATGATCGCCATAACGACCATGTACGGCTGCAGCGTGCGGCTGAGCTGGTCGGAACCATATTCGAGAGCCTTGGCCGGATCGGTGGCGCGCAGCTTCTCCATCTCGGTGTGCAGGTTAGAATCCTGGAACACGAGGTACTTGCCCAGCAGGATACCGGTGAGCAGGCCGAGCGCGTTCATCGTCTGCGCGACATTCAGGCGCAGCGTGCTCAAACGCTTCGGACCAAGCAGCGTCGCATACGTGTCGGCGGAGGTCTCGAGGAAGCTCAGACCGATCGCTTCGACGAAGATAGCGAACAGGAAGACCTCATAGGTGACCAGTCGGGAGGCTGGGAAGAAGATGAAGCAGCCGAGCGCGAAGAACGCGAGACCGGTCATGATACCGACCTTGTAGCTGGTCTTCTTAATGAACAGGGAGGCTGGGATAGCGATGATGAAGTAGCCAGCGTAGAAAGCGCTCTGCACGAACGCGGTCTGCATGTCGCTCAGCTCGAAGACGGCTTTGAACTGAGTGATCAGCACGTCGTTCAAGCTGGAGGCGATCGCCCAGAAGGCGAACAGCACTGAGGTCATTGCGAACTGGAGGACCGGTGTGCGGTCAAGGTAGCCGTCTGGGCTCTCTACCCACGGCGTCTTTGCGGCGGTTGTGTTGCTCATGATGTGATTCCCCTTGTTGTTTCTTTGCGTGAGTGAAGCTGGTGTGCGGCAACTAGCAGTTACTGAGTTGCCACACACCAACAGGCGACAGTTACATGATCTGGCAGAACTCGATGACCTCGTGGTTGGGGCCAAGCACGTTGAAGTAGCGGATGCCGTGCTCCCAGAACGTGTCGATGTGCTGGATAGAGCCTTCAACGAAGTTCAGGCCAAGCTTCTGTGCTTCAGCAAACGATGCTTCAATATCCTTGGAGTCAAGTGCGAAGTGGTTGATTGCGCCGTTCTCCATCGGGGTCGGATCCATCGTCCACACTTCGAGCGTGAGGTTGTTCAAGCGCAGGAACGTACAACGATCGTCACCGTTCGGGTAGATGCCGAGACACTCGAAACCGAGCTTCTCATAGTAGGCAATAGTGCCCTCGAGATCGGTGGTAGGAATGCCGACGTGCTGCACACCAGTGACGGTATCCTGAATGGCCATGATTACTCCTTTGTGTTTGGTTGTTGGTTGTAGTAGATCGATGTGAAACTGGCACAGTCCAGCCGAAAACAGGTACGCGAAGGCACACCGTAGACGGTGATACTGCAATGAATGAGGATGAGTGGGGGGAGGCTATGGCGACGCGACATCGTTGTTGTGCCGCCATAGCTGCGTTTCTGATGGTTTTCGGCCGCAGACCTCAGACCATCAATGCTGCGTTGAGCGCTAGTGCGCTCGCATGCTTACTCGGCTTCTGACGCCTTTTCAGTTTCGGCCAGATAGTCAGGCATGACTTCCGGGTACTTCGGCCATGCGCCAGCCTGCGTGCACACGAATGCAGCAGTGTTCACAGCAGCGCGGTGAGCCTGTGCCAGCGTGGAGCCGGTGAGAATCTTGCCGGTGAACGTGCCGGAGAACGAGTCGCCAGCGCCAACGGTGTCAACGACCTCAACATGCGGGGTATTGAGCGTGGAGGACTCGCCGTTCTTGGAGATGATGGTCGAGAAGGTGGAACCGCCGGTCAGGATCACGTAATCCAGGCCGTATTCGGTCATGAACCAACGGCAAGCCTCATCGTCGGAAGTACCGCGGATATCGAACATGTCGCGCAGGAGCAGCAGTTCAGCATCGTTGATCTTGAACACGGTAGCGTAACCGAGCAGCTCTTCAATGAGCTCCTTGGAGTAGTGGTCACCGCGCAGGTTGATGTCGAAGAACTTCATTGCGGACGGCTTAGTGTGCTTGAGCAGCTCGATAATCGTGTCGTGCGATTCAGGGGAGCGCAGGCCCAGCGTACCGAAGCATACAGCGTCAGCCTGCTCGGCAACTTCGATGAGCTGGCGGGTGAGCAGCAGGTGATCCCATGCCACACCCTTAACGATGGTGTACTCCGGAATACCGTTCTTGAGCGCTACTTCAACGGTGGAGGTCGGCCATGCGTTGCGCTGAATAATGGTGTGAATGCCAGCCTTCTCAGCCTCGACAAGCAGTTCGTCACCGAGCTCGTCTTCGCCAACAGCGCTGATGGACCAGCCTTCAGTACCATTCATCATCGCATGGTAGGCGAAGTTAACGGGGGCGCCGCCTGCACGCTTGCCAGTGGGCAGCATATCCCAGAGGAGTTCTCCCAGAGACAGAACAATTGGCTTGGCCATGATGGTTCCTTTCATTGGATGTGGTGTGGTTAGTGGTTTCCGTTTGGAAAATTTGGAAAAACTTACATATCTCGCTGTTGCGAGGTTGGTTACGTGAGTTCGAAGAACATGGATGGATGCTCAAGGAACTGGTTAATGGCGACTGCGGCACCGCCTCCGAGCGCTGCATCAGCAGGTAATTCGGATAGGGTGATGGTGGTCGCTTCGTTGAGTTCAGGAATAACGTGCTGATTGACAACGGTTTTGACTTCGTCGAGGAGGAGCGGGCCGGCTTCGGAGACAATATCACCGATGACGATCTGCGCGGGGTTAAACGCGTTGAAGATAGTCACGCAGCCGAACCCAATGTATTGCCCGACTTGGCGAACGAGCTGTATCGCGCGTTCGTTGCCGTGCTTTGCCATGGCAAACAGGGTGCGAGCAGCTTGCGTGTGTGTCAGCTGGCTGGCGTTGTCAATCAGGTCGCCTTCATTGACGATCATCTCGTGAATAGCGGGAGTAGAGCAGTAGCGTTCAAGGCAACCAACATTGCCGCATTCGCAGGGTTTGCCGTGAATGTCAATGCTGACGTGGCCGATTTCGGTAGCGGCTCCCATTGCGCCGTTGATCATTGAACCGTGGTCGATGACGCCGAGGCCTACGCCTTCGCCGATGAGGTAGTAGGCGAGACCGTCGTCGGCAACAGAGGGGTCGAATAAGTATTGTGCGAAAGCGCCTGCGCGAGCGTCTTGCTCAACGAATACGGGGACGGGGAAAGCGCCACCGAATTCATCAAGGAAGTTGACGCGCTGCCAACCGCGCATCGAAGAGACGACTGCGGTACGGCCAATATGGCGCAGGTAGGGTCCGGGGACAGCCATACCAACAGCGACAATAGCGGAGTCGGCATGGATCATGTCGTTGATGATCGCATGAAGCAGATTCACTGTTTCGCTGATGGTGTCCTCGGTGATTTGCGGGAGGTCACGTACGGTCAGCGGGGTGCCGGCGAGGTCGAAAACACCGATTTGTACCAGACTGCGAGCGAATTTGACGGCAATAACATGGAACGCGTTTTTATCGAGTTTCAGTCCGATAGAGCGACGGTTCTTGCTGCCTTCAAGATCGCCGGTTTCTTCGATAACGCCTGCATCGAGGAGTTTTGCGGTGATTTTGGTGATGGCTGCGGGGGTGAGTTCGAGGGCTTTTGCAATTTGTGCCCGAGAGCTGACACCGTGCTGGTAGAGGTGGTGCATGATGCGCGAACGGTTCGATTCGGAGACCGATGCGATTGATGTGGCTGTGCCGGCCATATTGCCCATCGCTACTCCTTCGTTGGTTGCGCCTATGCCACAGCAGTCGTTGCCGACTATCTGCGTCGTGTCTCATGATCGTCGTTGAATCTGAACGATGTTTATATATTAACGCAGTTAACTCAAAATGGGTAGTCAAGGGGGTCTACGGCGTGTCGCCTTATGGCACTTATCTTTTCCCTCCGACGCGCCGCTGAAACAGGGGATGATAGCCTAGTGAAGTCATCGGCAATGTTGCGTCAAAGGAGATGAGCATGACGGTTGAAATAGCAGTACAGGATGTATCAGGCACGCGCATCGCCGTAGAAGAGGGTGCGGACCGTGTCGAACTGTGTATGGCATTGCGCACAGGAGGCATGACTCCCAGCTTTGGGCTGATTCAAGCATGCACGCATGTGGGCGTTCCACAAGGAGTGCAAGCGTTGATTCGTCCGCGTGCCGGCGATTTTGCATACGATGATGTTGAAAAGCAAGTGCAACTTGCAGACGTTCGTTCAGCGATTCTCGCAGGAGCGACTGGCGTAGTAGTCGGTGGGCTGACCGCAGAGGGTGATATTGATTTGCCGTTTGCTGAACAACTGGTGCAAGCTGCTCGCGATGAGGCTGAGCGGTGTAATCGCAAGGTGCAGATCACGTTCCATCGTGCCTTTGATATGGTGGCGAACCGGTTTGCAACACTGGAAGCATTGATCGACATGGGATATACGCGAGTACTCACTTCCGGCGGTGCTGCGCGCGCTATCGAAGGACTCGATCAATTGCGAGCGCTGGTATCACACGCAGGTGGGCGCATTCAAATCCAAGCAGGCGGTGGTGTTGCAATCGATGACATTCCTGCATTGTTGGATGCGGGTGTGTCTTCAGTGCATCTTTCTGCTCGCCGATCGCGCCCGTCCAACGGTGGCCCTGGCGGCGGCGGTCATGAAGACATTGATGAGACTGATAGGCAGATAGTGCGTGCTGCAGTCGCCGCAGCGCGCAGATGGTAACGAAGTAATCGGCGATTGCGGCGTGGCTTGGTGTATCGCAAGTCACGCCGCAATTATTGAAGGTATGAGCGAGTAATTGCGCGGGCGCTTACAAGCTTTCGAGGTAATTATGCAATACGGATAATGCTTCGCCGCGTAAAGTGATATCGCCGCCGCATTGGCATCGACGGATGATCGTGCGCGTATGGAATGACGAGCCAGTCAACTGGTCAAATCGCCGCTGGGCCGCGGTAAGAAAATCATCATTGACGATATCGGGCTGGCCATACACGCACACGTCCGCCATATCGAGCAGGCCGACTGGCATGGAGAGCGCGGTGGCAAGATATGTGCCAGCTTGTCGAAGAATTTGCGTGCGCTCAAGAAGCGACGCATGCTGCATACGAGCGCGTAGTGAAGTTGCTGAAATGAGCCGCTCGAGACAGCCGCGCTTGCCGCACGCACAAGGTGGTCCTTGCGGGTCGAGTGAAATGTGACCGATTTCGCCGCCGGCATGGTATTCGCCAATAACGGGTACGTCATCAATGAGCACTGCGCCACCGATGCCACGGCTAATGCGTACAAACAGCATATTGGGTCCGCCTTGGCCGAAGAACCGTTCGGTGAGCATCGCGCAGGTGGCGTCGTTATCAACGGTGACGCGAATTCCAAAATGTTGTTCGATTGGTGAACGCAGATCAAGATCTTCCCAGCCGAACAATGTGGAACGGCGCACCACGCCTTCCTCATCGACAACGCCAGGGGCTGCGATACCAATGCCAATAGCGTCGCCAGCGTGATTGAGGAGCTGTTCAATAATCGAGGTGATCATCTCGATCGTAACGTGATCAACAGCGTTGAGCGCTGCTTCAGCGCGATACGTAGGAATACCAAGCAAATTGGTAACAGCACCTTGAATGAGATGCGGTTGCGACATGTCAATGCTGATAATGTTCAGTCGCGTAGTATCAACGCTTAACAGTGTGCCGCGCTTACCTTTGCCACTGTTAGATTCTTGACCATTTTCGCGCAGAAGGCCACAGTCAAGCATGTCGTTGACAACGTCGGATACTGCTACTCGTGACAATCCAGTGCGCCGGCCAATTTCAGCACGTGAATACTGATGATCAGGGAACAGTAGGCTAAAAATCAACGATCGATTAATACGGCGTACATCCGCTGGACTGGCTTTGGCGCTACGGTCCGGGGTATGTAGTGCCCAGATCCCGGAGCGGCGGGAAGCGGTCATGATACGTCCTTTCACAAGCGAGCGAAGACGGCGAAAATGCCGGAGAGAAAGTTACGCTTTCTTCATTGTATGGCCATGACATGGTAAACGCCGGAGCGTGCACAAAATGAAATAAGTTAGTATACTTAACAAATAGCGGAACTGCTACGGATGTAGCAAGCCCATCGCCGTCGTCGAACACGATGTGCGCGCGGTGACGAGGGCGTTGCCGAGCCGCGGATAATCCAGAAAGGTGGGACAACATGCCAGAAGTAATTGTCGTCAAGAACGAGCAGGAAGCGGGCGAAATCTACGCTCGTTGCGTCGCTGATTTAATCAAGGCCAAGCCCAACGCAGTGCTAGGTCTCGCTACAGGCTCCAGCCCGCTGGCTGCCTACCAGGCACTCGCCAAAATCGTCAAGGATGAGAGCATCGATGTCAGCCAGGTGCGCGGCTTCGCACTTGACGAGTACATTGGCTTGCCGCTGACCCATCCTGAGTCCTACCATTCCACCATTCACCGCACTGTTGTTGAGCCGCTCGGCCTCGATCCAGCCAAGGTTCACGTGCCCGGTGATGTCCTCGACGGTGCGCCGCTGGAAGATGGCGAGAAAATCGAACACGCTGGTGCTGATTACGATGCAGCTATCGAAGCTGCGGGTGGTATCGACGTGCAAATCCTCGGCATCGGTACCGACGGTCACGTTGGCTTCAACGAGCCTGGCTCGTCGCTGGCTTCCGGCACGCGTATTAAGACGCTTGCCGAGCAGACTCGTATCGACAACGCACGCTTCTTCGACGACGACATCAACCAAGTGCCAACCCACTGCATTACGCAGGGTATTGGCACGATTATGCGCGCTCGTCACCTGGTGCTGCTGGCCTTCGGTGAAGGCAAGGCTGAAGCCATTGAGGAGACCGTTGAGGGCGGCGTGAGCGCCTTCTGCCCGGCTTCCGCACTGCAAATGCACCCGCATGCAACGATTATTGTTGATGAGGCTGCTGCTTCTCGCCTGCGCCACAAGGACTACTACAAGTACGCATTCGCGCACAAGCCGGCATGGCAGGGCATCTGATCTCATCGTTTACCAGCGCTCCCTTTGCTACTTCACTCGGCAAGGGAGCGTTTTTTCGATAAGGAGCATGACGATATGAGTCAATCACGAGAAGAGATCGTCGCGCAGGTGAGCGAATCGCTGGCCGGAGCCCCGGAACGTATCGCTATCCGCGGCGCGCGCAAAGTTGACGCACAGGGAGTGACCAGTCACTTCTGGCTGACCGCCGCACACGGTGTTATCACTGCCATCGGTACCGATGATGAGGAATTCGAATCAGCGTGCCGCTCTATCGGCCTCGATCCAGCCGACGACACGGCAGTGATCGACGCCGCAGGGCAACTGGTCACGCCTGGTTACGTCGATATTCACGCACACGGCGCATGGGAACATTCCTTCGATGATGGTCCAGAAGGTATTGATATCGCACGCGCAGGCCACGCTGTACACGGCACTACCCGACAGGTGCTGTCGCTGATCACCAACCCTGTTGACGTCATTTGCGCGAACTTGAAGAACGTGCGTGCCAAGATGGATATGCGCCCCGACATTCTGGGTGCTCACTTGGAAGGTCCGTTCCTTGCGCTCGCTCGCAAAGGTGCGCATGATCCAGAATGCTTAAAGGACCCGGTACCTGAACTGGTTGAACAGCTGTTGGAAGCCGCTGACGGGTGCATTCGCCAGATCACCATCGCCCCCGAGCTGCCGCACGGTATTAGCGCAATTCAGCAGTTCGCCGCCGCCGGCGTCGTTCCTGCGGTTGGCCACTGTGACGCCGACTATGAGACCGCCAAGCGTGGTTTTAACGCAGGAGCCGGCATTATGACCCACATGTTCAATGCGATGAACGGACTGCACCATCGCAAGCCGGGCCCGATTCCAGCTGCTGTAGAAGACCCGCGCGTTACCATCGAGCTGATTAACGACGGTTTCCACGTGCAGAACCCGATGGTTCGCTTGGGCTTCGGATTCGCGCCGCATCGCATCGCTTTTGTTACCGACGCAATGGCCGCTACCGACTGCCCGGACGGTGCTTACAAGCTCGGAGCGCTGGACGTCAATGTTGTTGATGGCCACGCACGACTGGTTTCCAACGGTGCAATTGCTGGATCGACGCTGCTGCTCGAAGTTGCTGTTGAACGTGCAGTCAACGAGCTGGGTATTTCGCCAGTGGATGCTGTTGAAGCGGCCACACTCACCCCGGCCAAGGCGTTCGGCTACGACAAGCCGAACGCAGTAACCGGCGCTCCTCTGGGTCTACTGGCACCCGGATACGCTGCCGATGTGCTGATCACCGACCCTGCCACCTGGAAGGTGCAGCAAGTGTGGTGCGCCGGCCGTAAGGTCAAGTAACCGCGGATAAGCCACCTATGCAATAGGGGCGGTGTTTCCTTCGATGAGTTGAGAAGGAAACACCGCCCCTATCTTGTGGTTGATGGCGCTCAGTGCATCACACCATCCGCCACGAAGATCGCATGTGCGTCTCCGTGGCTTTTGTTTTCGATGTACCGGCGGAAGATCGCCAGACGCTCCACGGTGCTTTTGGCAAGCGGCTGCGGCATGTCGTCGAGATCAAACCAACCAACGTTGAGACTCTCCTCATCGCCAACAAACGGCTTCGCATTGCCACCCGGCTTCAACGCGCACAGGAACGAATGATCCATGTACATCGTGTTGTCGCCGTTCGCATACGTGATCACCTTGCTCGAGGAGACGACAGCCACCAAGTCAGTGACGACCGCATCCACGCCCGTCTCCTCTTTGATCTCGCGCACCACCGTATCGGCAGGCTGCTCGCCCGGCTCATTGATGCCGTACACCATCGCCCACTCGCCGGTATCACTTCGCCGACCGAGCAGAATACGGCCTTCGCCATCCAGCACGCAGCCGGTGACGCCGTTGAGCCAGAGAAGATCATGACCGATCTTCTTGCGCAGTTCCAATACGAAATCTGGTGTAGGCATGACTACTCAGTCCTCGTGGGCGGCCGCTGCGCGCTCGGCCATCCACTGTTCGACCTCATCGGGCTGCTTCGGAATGCCGGCGGAAATCCATTCGGGGCCGTTCTCGGTCATCAGCACATCGTCCTCAATACGAATGCCAATACCACGGTACTCCGGCGGGATCAGCAGATCATCCTCACGGAAGTACAGGCCCGGCTCGATCGTGAAGATCATACCCGGCGTGATCTTCGCGCCCTGATACGACTCGTAACGAGCCTGCGCGCAATCGTGCACGTCAAGACCAAGATGATGCGCCACACCGCAAGCAAGCCAACGACGATGCTGCTGGCCTTCAGGGGAGAGGGACTCCTCGACGTCTACCGGCAGCAGGCCCCACTCGTGCAGGCGCTCGGCGATCACGCGCATGCACGCGTGATGAATATCCGAATAGGTTGCGCCTGGCTTAGCTGCCTCAAAACCGGCCTGCTGGGAATCGAGCACCGCCTGGTAGAGACGACGCTGGAAGTCGGTGAACTTGCCGTTAGTCGGGAACGTACGAGTGATATCGGCCGTGTACAGGCTGTTCACCTCTACGCCAGCGTCGATGAGCAGCATGTCGCCCTTGCGCACCACGCCCGTGTTACGCATCCAGTGCAGGATCGGCGCATGCTCGCCCGACGCGATAATCGTGTCATAGCCGAGCGTGTTGCCCTCCTCGCGGGCTACTGCGTTGAATGCGCCCTCGAGAATGCGCTCAGAACGCGGCTTATCAAGAGCTTCCGGCAGCTTCGAAAGAATGCGATCGAAACCGTGCTTCGTGGCGGCCACAGCCTTACGCATTTCGCCGATCTCATACGCATCCTTGACCATGCGGGCTTCAGCAGCAAACTCGTGCAGCTTATCATCGTCGGCAGCGTTCGTATCCGGATCCGTATAACCGTTCGCCTCGCGAATCGACTCCACCAGCGACGTGATCTGCGGGTCAACATCGCTGATCACGCGCACACGCACCGCACCAGCCTCAGCGCCAACATCCTTCGACAGTGCATCTGCCAGCTGAGCAATATCATGCGTTTCGATGCCGGTCATTGCCGTCATCTCTTTGAGCCCCGCGCGCGGGCCTACCCAGTACTCGCCATAATGCGGGTTCATGAAGAAGTCCTGCGTGGCGGTGTCGGCGCGCGGAGCCACAAACAGCTCCGCCTCATGCGTCTTGCCAGCCTTGGCTTCCTCACTGTTTGGATCAACCGGGTTGAGCACCAGCACCGCACCCGCTTCGTAATCCTGGCCAAGACCCGTGTAGTAAGCGAACGAAGTGTCTGGGCGGAACATGTAGTCGCAGTCGTTGTTACGCACCTTCGGCTGACCAGCCGGAATCACCAGACGCTCGCCGGGGAACGCACGGCCCAGCGCTTCAAGACGTGCTGGCGTGTACTTGGCAGCCTCCAACGGTTCAATATCCGGCTCGCTGGAATCCCAGCCGGTCTTCATGAAATCAATGAAAGCCTCAGAACGCGGGCGCAGCGAACGGTTGTTCACGCGATCGCTCATCGGCTGATCTGCGCCAGGAGCCTTCGCCTCCTCGCGAGCCTCATACTCCTTGTCCTTTTCAGTGATGACTTCGCTCATGATCACTCCTCGCATAATCGAGTCACAGTGTTACCGCTCTCATCCTAGTCGCACTGCGTGCGAATCGTCGCCGCGGCACCGTCAGCAAGATCTGTATATTCGCCGCGCGCAAACGCATAAGTGTTAGGTTGACGCCACCTTCTAGAATATGAGCGTTCAACGCAAGCACTATTTAACCATGCAAAGGGCGATGCAAGTCATGTCATTCGAGCATCCGAATCGATATAACGAGACCATTCTCGACGTCGAGCGCGATATTATGCGCCGACCGCCGGAACACAATACCACGAACATGGATCTCGACCGGATGAACCTCATGCTCGACATCCTCGGCCACCCCGAACACTCATTCCGCGTTATCCACGTAACGGGCACTAATGGTAAAGGCTCCACGGCGCGCATGGCTGAAGCGATCTGCCGCGCGTACGGGCTGCGCACCGGCCTGTACACCTCGCCGCACCTCGAACGCATCAATGAACGTATTGCTATCGACGGCCAAGAGCTGTCCGACGACGATTTCGTTGACATTTGGGATCAGGTCAAAGACCTCGTCGACCTCGTCGACGCCAAAATGGAAGAACAAGGCAAGCCGCGCATGAGCTTCTTTGAAGTACTCACCGCGATGGCAATCTGGAAGTTCGCCGACGCGCCAGTTGACGTAGCCATCGTAGAAGTTGGCATGGGTGGCCTGCAAGATGCGACCAACGTGCTCGACGCCGACGCGGCAATTATCGGCCCTGTCGACATGGACCACATGATGTGGCTCGGCGACACCGTCGAGAAGATCGCCGAACAGAAAGCTGGCATTATCAAGCCTGGATGCACGGCGATTATCGGCCGTCAGCCGCACGAGGAAGAAGTCATGCCAATCCTCGAAGAAGCTGCGCGCCGCAACAACGCAACACTGGTACGCGATGGTTACGAAATGGAAGTCACCGGTCGTATGCCCGCAGTCGGCGGTCAAATTGCCACGCTGCACACGCCCAACGGTGTGTACACGGACGTGCCAATCGCCAAGTTCGGCGAACACCAAGCACACAATGCGCTCGCCGCGCTCGCCGCTGCCGAAGTAGTTATCCCGGTGAACGGTCCGCTCGACGGTGATCTCGTTGCTGAAGCGTTGCAGGGCGTTCGCGTGCCTGGGCGTATTGAGCAGATTCGTACCTCGCCGACCATCATTCTTGATGGTGGTCATAACGTCAACGCGGCAGAAGCACTACGTGCTGCTATTGAAGAAAGCTACGATTTCACCCAGCTGGTTGGCGTCATCGCCATGATGGGCGACAAGCAGGTCGAAGAATACTTGGGCGTGCTCGAGCCGATTTTGAGCCACGTGGTCGTTACCGAAAACTCGTGGCGCGACCGTGTTATGCCCGCTGAAGAATTAGAAAAGGTTGCTGTCAGCGTGTTCGGGCGCGACCGCGTAACACGCGTAGACTCCCTGCCGGACGCTATCCAAACGGCTGTCAATATGGTTGACGCGGAAGATGAGCTTGGTGTTGGTTACGGCCGCGGCGTGCTTATTTGCGGCAGTTTCGTCACTGCTGGTGACGCGCGCGTACTGCTCAAAGAGCAAATGAACCCCGATTTGGCCAAGCCTAAGGCCGAACGCGTTGAACCCAATCTTGGTACTGCATCATCTGATACCTCTGCTCCTGCCGAGGATGCTGCCGACCGCGATTTCGCGACCGATGCAAACCCTGATTTTAACGAGAACGACTTCGCTGGCATTGGCACCAGCGACGAAGAGAGCGCGAACAACGGCGATGAAACACCTGCCGAAGAAGCTGACGATACATCGTTCTCGCAGGACGCGAACTAACACTCATGTATCTTAAAGAACTCACGTTGCGCGGCTTCAAGTCGTTTGCCTCTGCGACAACGCTCCGGTTTGAACCGGGCATTACCGCAGTAGTCGGGCCGAACGGTTCCGGCAAGTCAAACATTGTTGACGCGCTCACGTGGGTCATGGGCGAGCAAGGCGCGAAAAACCTGCGCGGCACATCCATGGAGGATGTGATCTTCGCAGGTACTTCATCGCGCCCGCCACTCGGTCGCGCACAAGTGAGCTTGACCATCGATAACAGTGATCACACGCTGAACATCGACTACACGGAAGTGACCATCAGTCGTACTATTTTCCGCAATGGTGGCTCTGAATACGCGATCAATGGCTCTGCATGCCGTCTGCTCGATATTCAAGAACTGCTCAGCGATACTGGTTTAGGTCAGCAAATGCATGTCATCGTCGGCCAAGGCCGGCTCGACAGCATTCTGAAAGCAGATCCCAGCGGTCATCGCGCGTTCATCGAAGAAGCCGCTGGCATCCTCAAACATCGCAAACGCAAAGAGCGCGCACTGCGTAAGCTCGCCAACACGGAGACTAATCTCGCGCGCCTTGATGATTTACTTGGCGAAATCCGACGCCAACTTGGCCCACTCGGCCGTCAAGCCCGCATTTCACGCCGCGCCGATGGTATTCAAGTAACGCTACGCGACGCGCAAAGTCGCCTCTACGCTGACGACGCGTTACAAATCATGCGGCAGCGCGACGATATACGCGCCAACTTGCATACCGTGCGAGCACAGCTTGCCGCAGCACAACAAGAACTTGCTCGCACGAAAGTGCACATTGAACGTATTGAAGCATTGAATGCGCAGTCAAGTCCTGCGCTCGCCGCCATCAATCAAACATGGCATGAGCTGTCACGCCTTGAAGAACGGTTGCGATCATTAGCTTCCATCGCACAAGAACGCGCGCATTCGATGAGCGGTCAGCTTATTACCGCCATGGGCGACGATCCGCAATTGTTGAACCAGCGAGCGGATGAGCTTGAAACATTAGCGGACCAGGCGCGCGCGAGCGTGCAGGATACGCGCATGCAGTTCGATCACGCGATCGAGCAGCGTGCGGATGATGAAAAACAATTAGCTTCCATACGCCAAACGCTTACCGAACTGCGACGCACAGTTCGCCAGCGCGAAACAACAATCGCAAACCTGCGCGAAAAACTGGCGCGCGAAGAAGCCGCGGTACAACTCGCGCACAGTCGTGTCACCGATTTCACCACGCAGCACGATAGTTTGACTGCGCAGCGAGCTGACGCGATAACGCAACGTGGCACGTTAGAACGTACTGCAAACAGTGAGGACACTGATGATGGCAGCGAAGCATTGGACGCTGCGCGAAGCCACCTATCTGACGCAGTTGATGCGCTCAATGAGCTACAAGATCAGCAGCGCAAACTCAACGGCACCATTATTTCATTGCAAGCTAAAGCTGACGCATTACGCGACACATTGGAAAGCCGCAACGCTTCCGGATCCTTAGAACATGATGCTGGGGTTGGTGCGCTCGGCCACCTCACGGATTTTATTCACGTCGCTGAAGGCTGGGAAGAAGCTATTGCCCGCGCCCTCAACGATTTCGCGAACGCTGTTATTGTGCCGAACAATGATGCATTGCGTTATGCGCTGAACCGTGCGCGCGAAGACCGTTGGGGGCGCGCAGTAGTACTGCGAGCAGACGATACAGCGAGCGACGCTAGCGACCATGCAGATATGACGGTAGATATAACCGCGTTGGCTGATAATGCGGTTATTCCTGCCGCGAATTTGATCAGCGTCAATCCGGATGCTGCAAATAGCGAACAAGCACGCAATGTAGTGCGTTCAGCGCGCATACTCCTTGCTGATACTGCTGCTGTGCACACGCTCGAACAAGCGGTGGCAGTAACCGCACAGGCAGATGCTACCGATACTGGGGGAGTAGCGCCGCAGTTCACGCGTGCTGTCACACAGGCCGGCGAGATCGTCAATACGGTCGGCGCAGTGGGCGGTTCAGCACTGTCACAAAGTGACCTGTCGCTTGCTGCTCGCCGAGATGCTGCACTCAAACACATGCGCAGTCTGCAAGTTGAATGCGATGCAATCGAACAGCGCATCGAAACCGCGCGCGCAGAGCGTGACCAAGCTCGACTCGCTGTTGATCAAGCAGCAGCAAAACGAACCGAAGCGCGAGTAAAAGCCGAACAAGCTGCGGCAGCATTACGATCTGCACATGATCGCATTGCTGGATTAGAACGCCAAATTCGTGCGCTCGACGCTAAAATCACTACGGCTCATGACGATGCACAGGCTCATCAGCGTGCTTTTGATGAGCTTAGCCGTGCGCTCGACTCCGCGCAGAATGCGAACAGTGAGCACGCTAATGCTGATGAACTCACTGCGCGCGAACATGAACTAGAGACCAGTCTTACTCACGCACGCGAACGAGAAATTACCGCCAAAATAGCGTGGAAAGAGGCTGAACGTAAAGCCGAATCATATGATCGACAAATCGGTTTGCTGCGCGACCAAGCCAAAGAAGCGGTAGAACGCCGTGCGCGCATTGAAGCCATGAACGCGCGCAAACAAGCACAAGCTGCTCGTGCGCAAGCAATCGCACAAGACGCTACAGCAGTCGCACAAATGGTCGCTCAAGCCATCGCTGACGTAACGCAACGCCGTGAAACACTGCAAGCGCGCGCATCCGGCCACGATGAGGAACTCAAACAATTGCGTGCCGAGCGTGATGCTCTTGAACCGCAAGTCGCACAAGCACAACGCCGCGAACACGAACTGGACGTGGATCGCGAACGCGCAGCAGGCGAGTATGGGCGTATTACGCAAAAAATTGCTGACGATCTGGGCATGAGCGTTGACGAACTCGTACGCGAGTACAATCCCAGTTTGCCAGTGCCAGTGTTAGATGATGATGGCCGCCCTGTACCGCTCAACGACAATGCGCAATCTCACGCTCATGAAGCGGCTGAGCGTGATGAGAGCGAGAGTACGGATGCGCATGAACAGCGCTATCAGACAGTGCCATACGTGCGCGCAGAGCAGGTGAAACGTTTAGAAAAAGCCAAGCGTGATCTCGCTGCTCTAGGCAAAGTCAATCCGCTTGCTGCTGAGGAATATGAGGCGCTTGAAACACGTAACCGGTATTTGAATGAGCAACGCGATGACGTGGTGAAATCACGTGACGATCTCATGCAGCTTATTCGAGAACTCGACTCTACGATGGTTTCCGTATTCCAATCCGCGTTCGACGATACGGCAGCCGCGTTCGAGAACATGTTCTCCACCCTGTTTCCCGGAGGCACTGGGCGATTGCGCCTCGAAAATCCTGCGGATATGCTCACCACCGGTGTGATCGTAGAAGCGAGCCCTGCCGGTAAACGAGTCAAACAATTGAGCTTGCTTTCCGGTGGCGAGCGCTCGCTGACTGCGCTAGCGTTGCTGTTTGCGATTTTTACCGCGCGACCCAGTCCGTTCTACGTGATGGATGAGGTCGAAGCCGCACTCGACGACGTGAATCTCACTCGTCTGATTAACGCATTCAACGAGCTGAGATCACACGCGCAGTTGATTATCATTACACATCAACAACGCACGATGAGCATTGCGGATGCTTTGTATGGCATCACGATGCGTTCCGATGGCGTGACCGCTGTTGTTTCGCAGAAGTTGGAGCGGGACTGAGCGGGTTGTACCGGAATCGCGCTTGCGCGCGATGCTGTGTTGTTAGCGGCGAGCACCGCGACCGCTCCCTCACCCGGCTTCGCCGGGAGCGTCCTGTAAAACTATGGACTCGCTTCGCGAGCGTTTTGCCTGCTCGCCTATCGGCGAGCACAACGCCTAAAAACAGCCCACAGGGCTGTTTTCTACACGGCGTTGTCAGCTGAGGGGGCTGGCTGAGCGAAGCGAAGACTGGGGGAGTGTTACCACAATCGTCGCTTCGCGTTGATTGTGAGTTGTACAGCCAATTACAGCCAATTATTAGAACGTTAGAACCCAGTACTTGTAGGCTTCGGATAGTACTGTGCGAACTTGCGATATTGGTTAAGCTCCGACTCTGTCAAGTGCAGCCAACGCTTGAAACCGCCATCCTTCGGGTTACGCTGCGGGCTAATACGACCCGCCTTCTGCAAACGCTTCACCTGCGCCTTCAGCTCCGGATCAGTGACATAACGCAGCAGCAGCGGGTTCGGGATAATCGAATACAGCACTTCGCCGCGTGCAACGCGCGCCGCCATCGGATGCCCTTCGATCACGTCAGAAACCAGCACCTCCATCGGATTGACGCCAGCGCCGTACACGTAGAAGCTATTGCGACCAATACGCGGGTTCACCTCAAGGAAATAGAAGCGGCCGGTATGCGGATCGCGCTTGACATCGAAGTTTGCAAAACCGCGGTACGGCATCGACTCGAGGAAACGCTTCGCCGGTTCCAAAATCTCATCAATCGGTTCGGTAATCATCGCGCACGGGTTGCCCAACGTCGCCGGATGATGCTCCTCAAGCAGCACATGCGCTGAGCACAACAGTGACACCGTGCCGGTTGTATCCACGTACGCGGTCACCGAATACATACCAGTGTCATCGCCCTCAATCAGCTCCTGTGCAACGAACGTGCCACGGAATCCAGCCTTCGCGAGCGTCGCCCACAACTGCTGCAACTGTGCATCCGTGTCGATGCGATACACCTTCTGACGGCCTTCGAAGATCAGATTCTCATACTGGGAGCTATCAGCAGGCTTCGCCACAATCGGAAAATGCAGGTCTGCAGGCGTAGGCTGCGGCACCCAGCCGGCACTTCCCGCTGCAGAAAAATCCTCATAGAACGACTTCGGTACTGGCATACCCTGCGCGGTGGCGAGTCGCTCGAATGTCTGCTTGTCACTCACCTGATCAATGACTTCCAGCGGCGGAATCGGCACAACATAATACTGTTCGAGTTCGTCGCGATGCGATGCCAGCACATGAATACGCCAATCAGTATTCGCCAGCAGCAGCAGCTTACGACGCGGATTTGCCGCCTTCAGTTCAGCTCCCAAACGCAGCAGCTCTTCAACCAACGGCTCTTCCTCATTGGCCTTATCAAAGGCGTGGCGGGTGATGATCTTCGAATCGCGGATTGCGCTCGGATTGTAGGCGGTGACCAGAATTGGCTGAACACCGTACGCGTCGTTAAGCTCGCGCGCCAAAGCATATGCGCCGAGATCGCCGCCGAGAATCACCGGTTGAAACATTGTCATCGTATTTGTTCCTTCGCTTCGCCGGGGCCGCGTACTTTCCGATATATTGGCGTGTTGTCAAGCAGATTATGGTTCATACGCGTAAGGTTGTCATGCGTTTCTTACATGCCGATAAGACATTGTACATAAACGTTGGTTGAAGTTGTTTATTGATGAGTCATATGCATGTATATGATGCTCGTTCGTTTACTGCCCAACGATGTAGAGTTGCAACCCGCTGTTAACGTTGTAGCTCCAAGTACCGGTGAGACCATTCCAAGTAAAGCTTTTCTGATCAGGCTGGTCCTGTTTTGATTCAATTTCGGCGGTCACATCAGTAGGAATCTGCAGTTGCTTTGCGATGCAATCGTAGGTTGTGAAGTTGGATTGTGCGCCGGACATCAGGGTTAATGATCGCGTCGCTTGATCGACAATTAGTGACTCCTGAGTGGGGTTTTCTGCATTGAACGTGGTATGCGGGTTGCATGCTGAGTCGGCTTGCTGAAGCACAGTTGGAATGTCGGTTGATGTCGACTGCTGCTGACCCGGCTGGTCTTGCTGATTGGATTGGGATTGATCGTCACCATCGATCTGCTGACTATCGTCATTATCCTTTGCCGTGTCATCGTTACTCGTAGATGTTGAATTGTTATTGTTGTTCTGCTGCTCGCTGGTTGTTGGATTAGTGGCAGTCTGAGCGGAACGACTATGTGTGAGTATGCCGAATGCGATGCCTGCGACCACCAGTACTGCTACGACGACAGTAATAATAATCACAATAGTGCGATTCAATGGATGGCCTGACGAGTGATGTTGTGCTGCGTTCATGATGGAATCCTTCTTCCTTGCAGACGATCTCAATCAGACAAACGGACGCAGCGCACCGGAAGGCGCGCCGTACGCCCACAGGCTGTTGATACGTACAGTTGGCACGTTCGCCTCAATAATCTGATCATTGCCGAGATAGATCGCGATATGTCCGGGCCAATAGATCAGATCACCGCGTTGACGATCGTTTAATGACACATGCATGAAACGGCTGTCAGCAGCCATGTTATTTGCATCATGACTATGCCACGGATCGTACCAATGATTCGATGGATTGTACTCATGCAAATCCATACCTGCCGCGTATAGTGACTGCATTACCAAGCCAGCACAATCAACGCCAACACCCGGCTGCAATGCATAATCCCACACATAACGCGTACCGAGATAATCGTAGGCACGGCTAATCATTGCTTCGATTGCTTGATCGCGCGTTGCATTCATTGTGATACGTGATGGCGAAGCATATCCGAACTTGCCATTGGCGGGTACACCCACATCACATGAACTCACTTGGAAGTATTGGGCGGGATTCTGCCATCCTTTCTTACCACAACCATTCCAGAACAATGTGCCATGCTGGAAGTCTTGAGCTAGACCTTTATTCCAATCATGCTCATCATTGACGGGGTAGCCGAGATCTCCGGCCTCGTAGCGGCGTGCTGCATAATCGCCAAGAAAAGTGCCGCTGACACTGTGGACGCCTGATGCGGTGGACCAAAATAGAGTACCGCCTTGGAACCGTTGCGAAGCTCCGCCGTCACGTAAACCAGTGACTTCATCACTAGTGGGATACCCAAGCCATCCGTTTTCCCATCCATGTGCGGCCCAATAGTTTTGAATATCTCCTCGTGTGAAGAACGTTCCTGCAGCGGACTGATGTATTTCTCCTTTTTGGAACGCCTGTGAATGGCCTCCGCGCAATGTTGTTTCATTGACGAGCGGCATTCCTAAAATGCCGTTTTCTGCGCCGAGTGATGCGTATTTTGCATAGATATCACCGGCGACTCCTAGGACTTTGTTATTGGCATTGGTCCATTGGTATACCGCACCGTGCTGGAACGTTTGGCGCAAACCATAAGTTGTTGTTTCAGCCGGTTGTGTTGGCCTGCCAAGACGAAGATGTTGATTCCAATATGCTCGAACCTGGGGCGTCATATCGATGATTTTTTCAAAATTCCATTGTTGCGCACGCGATCCGTTATCGGCATACGATTGCACATTGGTACCGGATTTGGCGCGTCCGTCGAATACATCCAATGACAGTAGGTAATCGCCAGTGAGTGCGGAGCGTAGAATAATACGTCCATTTGAATTGATAGCGATCCATTTCTGCGCCCGTGAATTGTTGGATGCGTACGACTGAACGTTTGCGCCAGACTGGTTGTTTCCTGAGAGTATATCCAGTACTTTGCCGGATCCCTCGTTGGTGAGCGTCAGATAGCCCTTATCGTCTTTTGTTACCTTCCATCGCTGCGCTGGGGAAGCATTGTCTTGGTATATTTGCACATTTGCGCCGTTGTCAGTACTGCCATTGGACACATCAAGTACTAAGTTACTGGCCAATGCCGAAGAAATCGTGTACTCACCTTCATTGATGAGATCTTTATTTGCTTCGGCCAGTGCATCAAGATACTCAACCGTATATGTAGGACCGGTCTTCTCAGGGGGAAGTGTGGACGTACCGGAATGAGATGGTGATTGTTCCGTGGATTGAGATGATTGTTCAGTGGACTGATCGGTTGATGAATCAGCTTCGGGCGTGGTCTGCTGCTCATTAGTAGCGAGAGGTTCCTCTGAACTATCGTTTGCGGTTGTATCTGGTGCCGAGGATGATGCGTTGTTACTTGGCGTTGTGGCGGCTGTTGCGTCGCTGGTGATACTGTTCGTTGTTTCAGGGGAGGTTGAACCGGTTTCGGCTGCAAATGCGATCGTTGTGGGCATACATAGTGATGTGATCAGTAATGTCGCTGCTGACATACCGCAAACAGTTTTACGCAGTTGTGGGAACCGATGGTATGAGCGTCGTTGCATGATAATCTCCCTTCACATCTGCAGTAATGGTAAATCATTTTCCATGTTTCAGACATCGGGGGTGTCGTTTATCTCATGTTCGAAGGGAGGTTGGAGAAGCAATGACGCGATACAGTAATGTGGCATTGGAATGTGTGTGGGAACGGCGGCTGACAGCCGATTGGATGGAAGGCGTAAGCAATGGCAAACGATGATGGACGATTCAAAAACTTGCGAAAAGCGTTAGCTGAGCGTACGGGGACGAATGCGGGTGACTGGTTTCCTGTGTTTAAAGCGCGGTATGGCATGCAGATTGTGTTCGAAGCATTGCGTGCCACGCGCGGCGCCGGATCGGTGATTACGCAGCTGTTCACTTGCTGCACGGCAGTTGATCCGATTATCGTCGCAGGACTGACGCCGCGATATGCGGATGTTGATGCGGATACGATGGCGATCGACGCCAATGCTATCGATTCGCTGCGCGTCGGCGCTGACGAGCAGATTCATGCTGTGATGCTGCAACACACCTTTGGCGCGATCGCCTCCGAAGAGGCCCGACGGTTGGCCGACTTCACGAACGGGCTCAATGCGCTACTGGTCGAGGATTGCGCGCATTGCGCTACCCGTATGGCACACAATGAAGCAGGGGAGCCGCTGGCCGACGTCTCTGTGCACTCGTTCGGCGTGGAAAAGATTCTGCCGACCCGATTCGGTGGCGCCGTATGGGTAAACCCGCATCTCGCAAAGCGCGATCCTGAACTTGACCAAGCAATTCGACGCGGGTTTGCTGCGCTCGCCGAACCTCCGAAGCATGTGGATACTGTTACGAAAATCTACGTCAACGAGAATCGTGTGCTATCGCGGCTTGGCTCCCTTGGCGGGCGCCTCCGCGGTGTTTTGACGCGCGCTGGCTGGTATGAGCCGCCAATCGCCGACGTCGAGCGCCGCGGTGGGCTGGCCTCGCAGCCGATGAGTGTAACCCCGTGGATCGCCGCACAGGCCGAACACGCTATCAAAGCCCTTGACACCAACGAGGCTGGCCGCCGCGAGATTGTAGACGCGTATCGTACAGCGTTTTCCAAGTGCGATCATGTGACGATGCCGAGTGTCGTAACTGCCGGTGGCCCACAGCCGTTGCTGCGCTTCCCCCTGTTCGCTCGTGACACCGAGGCTGCTGAGCGCATTATCACCGCTGTGCGCGCTGCAGGAGGTTATGCTGAACGCTGGTATCGGCCGGAATTGTTCCCCGGAGTCACCGACCCGGCAGCGTACGGTCTCGATACGCTAGATCGCTCCACGGTAACGGTGAGCGATCGCCTCGTTGCTACCGCATTGTGTTTGCCAACTGAACTCGGCGCTGGTGAGACTGCGCGTGCGCGAACGCAGACGATTATCGAAGCAGTGTTGAATACGCGCTGATATTGACGCAGATCTTTGCGAAGATATCAAGAAACCCGTGCAGCACACAATTGCCACTGTATGGTGAAAAAGTGAAGTCCCTGACCTTCGAAATGAAGATCAGGGACTTCACCATATGAACTCGCGATAGCACGTGAGCTGAGACTACTTCTTCAGCCCATCCTTAACGGATTTTGCAAGCTTCAGCGTACTGTAGAACGCCTTCTTAATCGGCACATCGCGCCCGGCAGCCACATGGGTGATTTCCTCGGTGAACTTGCACTTGAACTCGTTAAGACCATTCAGGCTTGGTGCTAAATCAGAGCCAATGCCCATGAGATCGTATTCGGTAATGCCCTGCGAGCCGAGGATGCAGCATTCGGTGTACAGCAGCTTGTCAGTGACATGCAGGCGCATGACATCGTTGCGCATACCGGCATAGTAGCGCACCGCGTGCGTGCCATTGACCGTAACAATCGACCAAGCAACCACGCGTCCGTCGATACGTGCGGCGAACACACGGCAATGATCGGCACCAAGTGCCTTGATCATATCGGAGTAATCGGTGATCGGCGCGGGGGTGAAGCCATCGCGCTTGCCGGTCTCGACCATCACATCGTAGTATTCCGCAAAATCGGCGATCGCCTCAGCGGTCTCATCAGCGCATTCGGCCGGGCATTCGCGCAGGGCCTTGCGCACATCGCGACGGCCGCGGCGCTTCATGCGGGCGAGAATCTCGTCATCGCCGCCGGTCACGTTGATCACTACAGTCTGGTCGTACGGCACGGTGGACAGTACCGGCACGGTGCCGTCAGTGAACCAAGTATCGATGCGAATGAACGCCACGCGGCGGTCGGCCTCGTGCACGGTTTTAGCGATCGCGTCGATCGTCTCGCGCTCCTCAGCCTCATCCGGCTTGGTGATCCAGACCGGGCCGTGCATCGAACGCAGGTAATGATAGCCGTGCGTCTCCATGTCGATGAACGCGATGAACGCGATGATATCGCCATCACGCTTGATCAAATACACGCCCCACGGGGTACGACCGGGAATATCCGCTTGAAAACGCGCCCAGATTCCGGTTTGCTCAATAGGCAGCGTCACTCCAGCATCAGACGCAGCCTGTTCCATCTGCGGGTAATCGGACTTCTCCAACGTGATCATGCTTGTATGTTCCTTACGAATCCTAATAGTTTCACGCTGCCGACTGCAGCGTACGTCGGCAGCAATATGTGCGGATGTGCGGGTGTACTCGCGTTTAGGCGAACAAGCGCTCGATAATATGATCGTCGCCTTCGAACGGCACATGCTTGTTATGATTCTTAATCCAACGCTCATCGCCCTTACCGATAATGAGCAGAATGTTGAACTGGTCAGCATGCGCGCGCGCATCGTAGACAGCGTTCGTCACAGCGGTCGTACGATCAGAAATCACCGTTGAGGTAACAGCATCGTTGGTAATATACCCCTGCATTTGCATGCAGATATCAATAAACGGTTCGCTGTCAGTATCCTCAGCCGTGAAAATAAAGTTTGCAATACGATCCTGCGCGGCTTCAACGATTTCTTTGCGACGATCATACGCTTTGTTGCCAGCCGAACCAGTAACCAGCGTGATACGCGGATGCTGCTCACCAAACCGCTCATACACAAAGTCGAGCAGTGCGGTGACCGACGCGTAATTATGCGCATAATCGACGATGGCAAGCGTATTCGACTGCGGATCACGGAACTGTTCCATGCGCCCAGCGATACGGACGGTTGTCATCGCATGCGACACACGTTCATCGTGCAGATCTGCGCCAGCAGCCTGCGCGATTGCCAGTGCGGCTGCTGCATTCGCATAGTTGAAGTCACCATCCAGTGCGAGCGTAAACGCACCAAGATCAGCGTTATCAGCCGCAATATGGTAGCTGCTATGTGCCTCATTAGCAGGGCGAGCAACAAAATCTGCAACAGTATGATCAGCGTCAGCTGAATCATTGTCAGTTTCAGAGCTGGCGGTGTACAGGGAATCGTTACGCAAAGCGAACGTCGTCACCGGTACGCCGGCAGCCGCGGCATCTTGGCGCAACAAATCCGCATGGTCTGCGTCAACACCCAAAACTAGCGAACGGCAGTTAGCAATAATGTGACGCTTGCAGTACAGGTAATCTTCAAACGTAGGATGCTCAATCGGGCTAATGTGATCAGGGGAGATGTTAAGGAACGCCGCCACATCAAACGTAAGCCCATAGACGCGCTCCACCTTGTATGCCTGCGAGGAAACCTCCATCACAAGGTATTTCATACCGTTATCAACAGCCTCGCGCATCATGCGGAATGCGTCCATTGATTCAGGCGTAGTCAAATCAGATTCAACGTACGTATGCCCGTCCAAACAGTTGTCCACCGAGGAGAAGAGCGCCGCATGACCATCGCTATACGCATTGAGCACAGCCTGTGTAAAGTACGCGGTCGTAGTCTTACCTTTAGTACCAGTGATACCAACAACAGTCAGCTCATCCTGCGGGCGACCATAGAACTGTGCAGACAGCAAGCTCATAGCACGGCGAACATCGTTCACAATCAGTCCTGGAGCATCAGTTTCGCCAGAAAAATCTGTTTCTGCCACATATGCTTGAAGGCCAGCTTCATCAATACCATGCAAGTATTCAGCTTTGAAACGGCCCTTGCAGCATAGCAGCGTGCCAGCTTTCACCTGACGAGTGTCATAGGTGATTGCTGCGAACGCCGTGTCGCAGTCATCGAAATCATGCGGATCAAGCGTCCAATGGTCACGTCGAATGATCTCGCGCAACAAGCCGTGTTCCTTAAGCAGTTGCGTCGCCGACGCCAAAGTGAGTGTCATGCCGTAGCACCTTTCCTAACAAATCCGTCCCTTATTGTACAAGCACGGTTGCCGCGCCGCCTACAATGGTGTGCGTGACTGACGAGCAGACATTGAGCGAGACTACAGCGCAGAAGCGCGCGCGCTTTGAACGGCTTGCCATGCCTGCGGTAAACGCGTTATACCGTCAGGCAATGAAACTCACCAATGATCCTGACGATGCTCAAGATCTTGTGCAAGACACGTTTGAACGCGGGTTTAAAGCATTTGACTCATTTAACCCTGACTCTAATTTCGAAGCGTGGATGACCACCATTGAACGCAACGCATACTTTAACCAGTATGCGAAAGCGAAACGGCGCCCGCAGCGAGCTAACGATTCTACGGGCGAATATGATGACTGGGATATTTACGCAGCATCTGAACATTCGCCAGAAGAGTTGAAGTCAGCTGAGCAGGAATATTTGGATGCGTTTGCACCTGAGGAGATTATGAAGGCGCTCGCGCATTTGTCTCCTGAACGGCGGCAAGTGTTTATTGACGCAGCGATTGATGGTAAGTCATATCAGCAAGTTGCTGACGAGCAAGGCGTCAAAATTGGTACGGTGATGAGCCGACTCAATCGTGCGCGCGCACAGTTAAAACGTGAGCTTGCGTCATACGCGTTAGAACGTGGCTACGGTTCACCGTCCGCGAACCGTGCAGGTGCAGGTCATAATGGGCATAATGAACATACGGAAAGCATGACGAGCAGTGCGACACGTACGTCTGCTGCGTCGCATGCTACGAATGCTACACGGCGAGCTGTCAGTGGTAAGGCAGCCGATACGGGAAAGGAGTGATGATGGGCGAGCCTGTAGAACGGCACGGTCGTATCTCCATCACCCGGCGGACGCCTGACGGTGCGGTAATTCATACGGATGTGCGTATCACGACGGTGGATGTAAACGCGGATGTGTCTGATGGCTCTAGTGTCAGCGCGCAGTGGGTGCCTATGGATTCAGGTGAGTGTTTTGACCCTGAATCGTGCTGTGACGCGCGCGAAAAGGCGATGATTCGAGCGTTGCGCGCCTATTTGCGCCCACAAGAGGCGCCGGAATGTCTGCTGACTCGTTTGCGCGACACGCTGGATCGGTGTTGTGGTGAAAACCAGTGCGATGGCGATATTGAAACAGCGACAGGCTGCCCGTGCGGCAATCCTCGCTGTGATGGTAGTTGTTCACGATCCTGTTGCAGCTGAGAGCTGTTGCTCGATGAGCAATTTGAACATATGAAAAACCCCGATATATGGCGTGATAATCGCTGTATATCGGGGTTTTATATGCTGATGACGTGTGTAACGTCATCGACAAGAATCAGGCGTTTGGCCTCTTGCCGTGGTTGGCGGCCTTCTTGCGGCGATCCTTGCGCTTGCGTCCGCGCATGCCCATGATGGACTCCTTTTCGTACGATTGATAAGCCTTGGGGATTATCGCATAAAGGCGAGACGTTAGCAAGTCGCGTCCCGCCTTTCACTTCTAGCAGCCGGTAATACGACGCTGATTTATGCTTCTAGTTGGCGAGCAGAGATGAACAGCTTCGTTTCGCTCGTCTCGCCTGGCTTAATTGCGATGAGATCAATACCAGTATTGAACGCGTTAGCATACGCGGTTTGCGGTTCGACAGCAGTACCAGCCGGGTGCTGGTTCGCGGGGAAGCCAGTACCCGTGCACACCTGGAACGAAGTAATCGTCTCATCGCCGCCAACCGTGATTTGCAGGCCGTCAGGGCGAGTAAACGTGGCGGTCGTCGTGCCATCAGCATCGTGATGCACGTCAGTCCACGCGTCGTCGAACGGCTGGCCAGTCAGCAGCGGATTATCGCGCAGATCATACTTCGTACCATCCACTGGCTCAGTGCCGGTCGGAATAAGATTCTCATCCACAGTAACGTGCGTGTTAGCCGGCACGGTCAGATGGCATTGTGCATTGTGACCGTCAATTTCATCGCCGTAACCGTTGAACCCGTTATCGAGCCACGGGTGGATTGCCAGTGCCCACGGAGCATCCACATCGCCGTTATTGTAGGCGCTCACGGTCACATGCATGCCGTCATCATCAAGCTCATGCTTAGCCGTCACAATCACGTCGAACGGGTAACCGAGCAGGAATGGTACACGCCACGACTGCGTGACGGAGTTTTCAGTGAGTTCCTCGAGCTTCCAGTAGGAGCGGTAACCGTAGCCATGAATAGCGGTATTGCGATCATGCTCGTCGATCGGCAGCGTGTACGTTGTGCCCTCAAACGTGTACGTGCCCGCTTCGATACGGTTCGGGAACGGTACGAGCAGCTGACCATGGCAGCAGGTGACCGGATCATCGGGGCCAAGCGGCACGATGACGTTCTTGCCTTGATAGGTGATCTTGCGCATCGTTGCGCCCAGTTCGGTGATCACCGCCGACCAGTCGCCGTGGGAGATGGAATACTGCTGACCGGTGCGCGGCGGAATGTTATTCGTCATGTGTATCACTCCATTGAGATGAAGGGTGTCTATGTGTTCGACAACGTTGTGTTACCGCTAACACCGTTGCCGCTACCATATCAGTGTAGCGCGCAAGATAACGCCGCCATGCGAGACACTCAACTGAATCACGTGATAAAACGGGCGAAATTGTTGCCTCTCGTGTTCGCTTCGGTATAAGGCTCGCTACAGTGGTGTGGAGCATAGACAAAGCCAGACGGCATGCGATAGACGTGAAAGGTGAAACGGATGACCAAACGCATCGTATTGGCGGACCCGCGCGGATTTTGCGCTGGCGTGGATCGAGCGATTCTCACGGTGCGCACGATTCTTAAAGCCGCGGATAGTACACGTTCACGTGCCGATGGACTGCCGCCAGTGTATGTTCGCCGTCAGATTGTACACAACAAGCATGTGGTAGAAGAACTTGCTCAGCAAGGTGCGGTGTTTGTTCAAGAACTCTCTGAAATTCCAGATGTGGCCGCTGCAGCTGGCATTCCGATTGTGTTCTCAGCACACGGCGTGTCGCCAACAGTGAAAGCTGAAGCGGACCGCCGAGGCATGCATGTTGTTGATGCTACCTGCCCATTAGTAGGCAAAGTACATCGTGAAGTATTGCGGTTTGTGCGCGCGGGCTATGAAATCGTGTACATCGGGCATAAAGGCCATGATGAAGCCGTTGGCGTGGTAGGGGAGAGCCCCGAACACGTACATCTTATTGAACACGCTGATGATGTTGCACAGCTTGACTTCACGCCGGATATGAAACTGGTACTGCTCAGCCAAACCACGTTAAGCGTGGATGAAACTGCCGATACGATTGCAGCACTCAAAGATCGCTTCCCATGGATTGAAGAGCCGCCAAGCTCTGACATTTGCTACGCAACGTCGAATCGTCAAGCTGCCGTCAAACTTGTTGCTGAACAATCCGACTGTGTGGTGATCGTTGGATCAGCAAACTCATCAAATTCAGTACGTTTGATGGAAGTAGCGCAAGATGCGTTAGCTCAACGTGGCACAGCACATCGTGTTGACGATGCAAACGAACTCGACCCCGCATGGTTTGGCGGTGTCGAAGCCGTTGGCGTATCCTCCGGAGCATCAGTGCCCGACGAACTCGTTGCGGGAGTAATCGATGCACTCAAAGCCCAAGGGTTCACTGATGTGACCACAGTGGAAACGATTAAAGAGAATATGCATTTCGTGCTACCGGCGGAACTCCGCCGGTAGCCTTCGCAGGCGCCTGTAGCGCGCCTGCTCACTTCGCCTACAAAAAGCCCACTGGGCTTTCTGCTTAACGGCTCAGCTGGCGGAGCTCCGCCGGTAGCCTTCGCAGGCGCGGTAGATTACCAAGTGCCGATCGGAGCGGCGACGGCGTCAAGTACTTTGAGCAGATCGTTGGGATTGACGCCTACAGAAAAGCCGCGTTTGCCTCCGGAGAGAAGAATCTGATCGAATTGCAATGCGGATTCATCAAGCACAGTTTTATGTTTGGTGCGCTGGCCAAGCGGTGAAATACCGCCAACAACATAGCCGGATTCACGCATAGCAACTTTCGGATCGGCCATAGTTGCTTTCTTTGCTCCAACAGCAGCAGCGAGCGCTTTCAAATCCATATGCCCACTGACTGGCACTACGCCGACCACACGCTCAGAGCCGGTATCAGCCATGAGTGTTTTGAATACCTGATGCTCGTCAAAGCCGAGCTTGGTTGCGGCTTCAACACCGTACCCGTCATCCATGTGATCGTTGGAATGCTCGTATTCGTACGTGGTAAATGGCACGCCAGCGGCTTCGAGCTGCACGGTGGCCGGCGTGGAACCTGCGCCTTTCTCATGTTTCTTCTTAGCCATGCCCATTATCCTAAGCCGAAGAGTCACCGAACGATATTGCGCCACCGATATGCGGCAGCTCGTGAGGTGAGGTGAGTAAACATGCAAAAGCCTCGAAGCTGTTACGCTTCGAGGCTTCTTACTATGCGTTATCGCGAGCTAGTCGTGAATCATTGCGGGCAAACCCGCATGCATTCACTCGGAGATCTCAGCGAAGTACAGCAGGGTACGGATCATGTTGGAGGTGAAGCCGTACTCGTTGTCGTAGAAGGAGACGGTACGAGCCAGGGTCAGGCCGTCGATGTTGTTCACATCGGTCTGAGTCGGGTCGAACACGCCACCGTGGGTGTCGCCGAGGATATCGGAGGAAACGATGCCCTCATCGTTGTAGCCGTAGTAATCGGTGTTGGAGAAGGCTTCCTTGAACGCGGCGTTGATCTCGTCAGCGGTGGTTTCCTTGTTCAGGACGGTGGTCAGCTCGGTGACGGAGCCATCCGGAACCTGGACGCGCTGAGCGTGGCCCTGCAGCTTGCCGTTCACGGACGGAACGACCTTGCCGATAGCCTTAGCAGCGCCGGTGGAGTGAGCGATGGTGTTGATGGCGGCAGCGCGCAGGTTGCGGCCGGTCTTGGTGCCACGCGGGCCATCGAGCAGCATCTGGGTGCCGGTGTAAGCGTGGATGGTGGTCATGAAGCCAGCGCGGATGCCGAACTTCTCGTCCAGCAGCTTGACCATGGCGGCCATGGAGTTGGTGGTGCAGGAGCCGGCGGAGACGATCACGTCGGAAGCCTTGAGGATTTCGTGGTTCACGCCGAACACGACGGTCGGGGTGACGTCATCCTTGGCTGGAGCGGAGATCAGAACCTTCTTGGCACCAGCGTTGATGTGAGCCTGGGACTTCTCAGCGGAGGTGTAGAAGCCGGTGCACTCGAGCACGTACTCAACACCGTCGTTCTTGACCCACGGAATGTTGTTGGCGTCCTTCTCGGCGTAGACCTTGTATTCCTTGCCGTCCACCACGATGGAGTCCTCGGTGGCCTTCACGTCAACCGGGGTGCCATCGTCGTGACGGAAGGTACCGTGGGTGGAATCGTACTTCAGCAGGTAAGCCAGGGTGGCCGGAGTGGTCAGATCGTTGATGGCGGCAACTTCGATGTCACCAGCCTGGCCGCCGCGAGCCTGCAGCTCGAAAATGCGACGGAAGGCGAGACGACCGATGCGACCGAAGCCGTTGATACCAATCTTAACTGTCATGTAATTCTCCCTTGTAGGGTGGCAGTGGCGCATGCGAACGCACCACGCCGTTGTTTACCAACACTCTTACTGTAATGCGCCGTCTGTACGAGGGCAACGTCACCGCTCAAGCCGTGGGCATGATTCACCAAAAGTTTCGTTAACGCTCACATCTGTAGTATTCGGGGTATTCGGGGTATTCGGGGTATTCGGGAAAACAATCCTGTACGAATACTGCGCGCGTCATACCGCCAATGCGGAAGACACGGTGGTATCTAACGCGCCCAGATCTCCAGTGAAAGCATGATGACGAGTAATACGTGGCAAAGATTCACTGGAGGGGAACGTGACAATCAGCGTGCCCTGACGTACATCAATGGATGCTGCACGCTCATCAAGAAGCTCATTGCTGACTCCTTGCACAATGGTATTTGTCAGCGTCGCATCCGTTAACTCATATTTCAATCCGCGCTCGCTGACCCCCTGCGCGTCGCTCGAATGCGCGAATACTGACACCATGCGCGCTCTCGCATCGCCAGTACTATCCACATGGCGCGCTGCAAAATCAAGTCGCGCATCGCTAACCGCAGTGACAATCATGCCATCGCCATAAAGAAAACCAACACCGCCATGCTGTGCGAGCAGTGCGGTTAACTGAATACTGGCAATAGTATGGTCGATTCGTCCGCCTAATGCGCCATATATGCGGAACTGGCGCGCTCCGCGATTCCAGCCAACTTTGAGCGCTGATAGCAGATCGGGGTCATCTTTCTGCGAAGGCAGGCGCAACGTATTCGAACCATGCGGCACGCTACTGGTCAACGAATCAAAATCACCGATCACAAAATCTGCTTCAATACCCAACGCACGCGTATGGTCCAATCCGCCATCCGCAGCAATGACCAGTGCGCCGCTTGGCACTATCGGCGTGTCCCCGTAGTATTCGCCAGCCGCGAAAATTACACAAGTCTGTTCGCTCATGCGCACCACTGTACGCCTCGCCTGCAGATTTGTGGACAGTGCAGCATGACTCACAGTGGTGTAGGCTCGCAGCATACCGGTGAATGCGCAAGGCGGGGGAGACTATGGCGAAAGTGGATGTGCAATCAGAACGACCAATCTTGAAGTCGAAACTGTTCCTCTATGTCACCGAGTTCTTCTCAGGTATGGGCGTGATGGCTGCGGAACTTGGTGCGTCGCGATTGCTTGCCCCGTATTTTTCTAGTTCGCAGATTGTATGGACCATTATTATCGGCACGATTATGATCGCGCTTGCTCTCGGTGCGCTTTTCGGCGGACGCTGGGCTGACAAAGACCCTAATCCTGACCGCTTGTACTTGCGTATTCTCATTGCTGCAGTATGGATTGCGCTCATTCCACTCGTGGGCAAATATGTGATTATTCTTGTGTCCGGTTTGCTGATCGTCACCGTGTCAACGAACTTTTTGATCATCGCAGCATTTATTAGCTGCATGATTATTTTTGTGCCGCCGCTGTTTCTTCTTGGCACCGTTACGCCTGGCCTGAACAAGTTCGCGACCGATTCGCTGGAGAACAATGCGTCTGTTGTCGGCCGACTGTCCGCATGCAATACTGTCGGCTCAATCCTTGGCACATTCCTGCCCACGTTTGTAACCATTCCTGCCGTTGGTACGTTTGTAACGTTCCTGATTTTCTCTGGTTTGTTGCTAGCGCTCGCACTGGCGTACTTCATTGCTTCGCGTATTCGTATCGTTGTGTGCGTCGTCTCAGCTGTTGTGTTTGTTGTTTCCGCTGTGCTCTCGCCGATGACCGGTTTCGCTTTCTGGGAGAATCGCAGCGCTATCGCGTACGAAGGTGAGTCGATCTACAACTATCTGCAGGTCAAGAACCTTTCCGACCGCACGATTCTGTCAACCAACGTGCTGTTTGGCGTGCAGTCAGTCACGATGAAAAACCAAGGGTTGACGGGTATGTATTACGACACAGCGCTTGCGGCGCCGGCGCTCGCTGATCATGCGCGTTCTGCATTGATTTTGGGTATGGGTACCGGCACGTATGCGCGCCAGCTGAAGCGTTATTACCCGAATATGAAGGTGACCGGCGTCGAGATTGACCAGAAGATCACCGATCTGGCGGCAGAATACTTCGACGAGCCGGCCGACATCCCCGTCTCCACCTACGACGGGCGCGCATGGCTGTCCGCTGCAACAGATACCTACGACGTGATCATGGTTGATGCGTACCAAGACATCACGATCCCATTCCAGATGAGTTCCGACGAGTTCTTCTCGATGGTGCGGCGGCATTTGAACCCCGGCGGTGTGATGGTTGTCAACATGAACATGATCTCTGACGGTGCTGGCTCAATCAACGAATCATTGCAGGCGACTATTGCTAATGCGTTTAATGGTGCGTGCAGAGTAGGCACGACATACACTGCTGACGTGCCTGGCACAACAAACCGTGAACTGTTCGCTAAAGCGCCAACTGCTGCAGAACGTCAGCAATTCGCCACACAAGACGGTGCGTGTGATGATTCACAGCGTTCAATTGGCCAGATTGCCACAATCAGTAAGCCGGTGACCAGCACCATGTATGCAGACGTACAAGCTGATGCATTGCGCGATTCGACACTGCGACGCACTGGAAATGAAGAGCTTGCGCAATACATGGAGGATGTTGCTGAGCGCATGACAGCGGTTCGTGACCCGTCGAATGATACTGGCGATCGCAGGCTCATTCTCACCGACGATCGTGCACCGGTTGAAGTACTTGGTATGAAAGCCATTGATCAACTGATTGCCCAGGAAGCAGGGCCGTACCGTGAGCTTCTCAAACGTGAAGGCATTGGCGGGTTGCTGAAATCCGTACAGTAGTGGGCACAGGCACGACGGTCTGCATAGTGCCTGTGCTGCATGTATTGTCTGCGACACGCCCGGAGCGTGCCATGTGGTATTATCTACAAGGCTTGAGAAATCAAGAAAGCGGGTACGCCCCACCTGGAAGCCCTTCATGGTTTCGGGTTCAAGGCATAAGCCTTTGCCAAGCATGAGATATGCATTGGTAGTGCGATACGAATGCACGCGAAAGCGTTACCATTCAGTGTTTGCTGATGAGATTACTCTTCGGCTCGCATATTGGCATGCCATGAACTTATGACTTCATGAATGGTTACGGATAAGGCCGCCCGGGAGAATATGAGGATTGGAGTCATCATTAGCGACGAACCACGTATCAACGACGAGATTCGCGTCTCGCAGGTACGCCTGATCGGCCCAAACGGCGAGCAGGTGGGAGTGATCGCGACCTCGGTCGCCCTGAACCTGGCGAAGGAAGCGAACCTCGATCTTGTCGAGGTGGCGCCCAATGCGAAGCCTCCTGTCGCCAAGCTCATCGATTACGGCAAGTTCAAGTACAACGAGAAGATCAAAGCTCGTGAAGCGCGCCGCAACCAGAGCACTGCCGAGATCAAGGAGATCCGCTTCCGTCTGAAGATCGACGATCATGACTTCGAAGTGAAGAAGGGTCATGTCACGCGCTTCCTGAGCGGTGGTGACAAGGTTAAGGTCACCATCATGCTGCGAGGCCGTGAACAGTCCCGTCCGATCGGCGGTGTTGAACTGCTGCGTCGACTTGCAGCCGATGTTGAGGAGTACGGCAGCATTGAATCCGCACCGAAGCAGGAGGGTCGCAACATCATCATGACGTTGGCGCCCAAGGGCAAGAAGGTGCACACCCAGTCCGAGCAGCGCCGTCGCGGTGATCAGTCGCGTGCGGAGCGTCAGGCTCGCCAGGCTGCTCGTCTGGCCGCCAAGCAGGAAGCACAGCAGCAGGCCGCCAAGGAAGCCATGTCTGCGGTTTCCTCCGAGACTTCCACGAAGAAGAATTCAACCAAGGAGGGCAGCAATGCCGAAGATGAAAACTAATTCCGCCGCGTCCAAGCGCGTCCGTGTCACCGGCAAGGGCAAGCTGATGCAGGCCGGCACGTCCATGCGCCACAACCTCGAGCACAAGTCTGCTCGCAAGCGTCGCGCCCTCAAGGCCGACCAGGTTCTGGCCCCGGCACAGTCCAAGAAGATGAAGCAGCTGCTGGGCATCTGATTCGCCGAGCACCATTGAGCCGTTAGATAGAAAGAGGAATACATCATGGCACGTGTCAAGCGCGCAGTTAATGCTCACAAGAAGCGTCGCGTCGTTCTCGAAAGGGCGTCCGGCTACCGCGGTCAGCGTTCCCGCCTGTACCGCAAGGCTAAGGAACAGCTGCTGCACTCCTTTACCTACAACTTCCGCGACCGTAAGGCTCGCAAGGGTGATTTCCGCAAGCTGTGGATCCAGCGCATCAACGCTGCTGCCCGCGCTGAAGGCATCACGTACAACCGCTTCATCCAGGGCCTGAAGCTGGCTGGCATCGAGCTGGACCGTCGTGCTCTCGCTGAGATCGCTGTCTCTGACCCGGAGACCTTCAAGGCGATCGTGGAGCAGGCCAAGGCCGCTCTGCCTGCAGACGTCAACGCTCCTGCCGAGGCGTGAAACTCACAGCCCAGTGGGCTGTGAGTAGCCGAGGTGAGCAGCTGCAATTTGGGCAGCTGTGAAGGGCGCGTGAAGCGCGTCAGGCGCGAAACAAATAGCCCATTGGACTGATTGACTGAACGAAACCCCGCTTAATGGCGGGGTTTCTTCGTATGTTGCTAGGCTTTCCACAACGCAATGTGAGGTGAGAGATATATGAAACATGATTTCGACACGCTCCGTGAGCGTTTCCTTGCGCATATTGCGATTGAACGTGGCCTTGCTGATGCCACGGTGAAAGCATACGAATCTGATATCGCCAAATACGTGGGATGGTTGCACGCACGCGGTATTGATCATCCAGCTGATATTCGTACCAGTGATATTGAAGATTATGTCGCTGCTCTAGACGCTGCAGGCGAATCAGCGCGCTCGAAAGCTCGCCGACTTGCCTCATTACACGAATTGCATCGTTTTGCGCTTGCCGAACATGTGGTAACAGATGATGTTTCTGCCCATGTTAAAGCTCCAAAGAGCGCCTCTACGCTCCCTGAAGTGCTGACCGTTGACGAAACCGCTCGCCTGTTAGATGCGGCTACGCCTAGTGCTGATTGCGATGACCCGGTAGCGTTTCGCGATAAAGCAGTGCTTGAATTCATGTATGCAACCGGTTGCCGTGTCTCTGAGGCAGCTGGTATGAATCTTGACGATCTTGACCTTGATGACGAGCATGTGGCTCGTCTCATGGGTAAAGGTTCTAAACAACGACTAGTACCGATTGGCAGTTACGCATGTGCCGCGGTACGCCGCTATCTTCAAGGGCCACGCGCTCAATTAGAAGCGCGCTCGAAAGCAGCAGTGCCAGAGCGCCGCGCATTGTTTTTAAACAAGCGCGGTCAGCGTATTTCACGACAGTCGATTTGGCTGATTGTTCAAGCAGCCGGCCGCCGCGCTGGCATCGATCGACCATTACACCCGCATACGCTACGGCATTCGTTCGCCACGCATCTGATTCAAGGTGGCGCTGATGTGCGCACGGTGCAAGAACTGCTTGGCCACACATCGGTAACTACAACGCAGATTTACACGCATGTGAGCCCAGAGCATTTGATTGAAGCATATTTGATGTCGCATCCAAGAGCCCGATGATTAGGCTTCGCATTGGCTGCGCTGGGTGCGGCCGCGAGTAAGGTGGAAACGGAGATTTTTCCGACGGCGGAATGAGGCAGCAATGGGCGACTGGCGTGACAGGCGCACGCAAGACGGCGGAGCACAACAGGGCACGCTGCCGATGGCTGGAACGTATGTCGTTGCTCCACAGGACGACGTGGATATTGATAAGGTAGAGGTCATGCCTACTGATTTGCTTGGACGAGAATATGAGACTTTCCCCGCGCCCGAACCATTGGATCACCATGGTCCCGCGCGCGTTATCGCCATGTGTAATCAGAAGGGTGGCGTTGGTAAAACTACTAGCTCTATTAACATTGCTGGCGCACTCAGCCAGTATGGTCGCCGTGTACTGATTGTTGACTTTGACCCGCAAGGCGCTGCTACCGTGGGCCTTGGCATCAATGCGAATGCGGTAGAAAACACGGTGTATACGGCGCTGTTCGACCCTTCGGTTGACCCGCACGATATTGTGCAGCACACTGCATTCGCCAATCTTGATGTCATGCCTGCCAATATTGACTTGTCGGCCGCAGAAGTGCAGTTGGTTACGGAAGTTGGTCGCGAGCAAATTCTCGCAAGCGTACTACGCAAGCTGAAGAACGAATACGATGTCATTATCGTTGACTGCCAGCCGTCGCTCGGTTTGCTCACTGTGAATGCGCTTACGGCTGCAGATGGCGTGATCATTCCTGTGGCTGCCGAGTTTTTCGCACTCCGCGGTGTAGCTCTCCTCATGCAGTCCATCGAAAAAGTGCAGTCGCGTATCAACCCGAATTTGCAAGTGTACGGCGTGCTAGTCACGATGTTCACGCGCACACTGCACTGCGAGGAAGTGCTACAGCGCATTTACGAGGCGTTCCAAGATAAAGTGTTCCATTCGGTGATTTCTCGTTCGATTAAACTGCCAGATGCCACCGTCGCCGCAGCCCCTATTACGATTTTTGCGCCTGGGCACAAGACTGCAAAAGAGTATCGTGAGGTAACGCGCGAACTAGTGGCGCGCGGTATTGTCGCATGAGCGAGAACCCCGCAATAGCTGGAATGCTAGGCCAGCGGGGAGTACCTTCGGCAGTTGATACGCCGGACGTGAGCTCATTGAGCTCAGGGTTTTCAGTGGATCTTGACGTGTATTCAGGGCCGTTTGACGCCCTGTTAAGCATGATCGCTAACCGTCGTCTTGAACTGACCGAAGTATCGCTATCAACTATTACCGAGGAGTTCCTCGCGTATGTGCGCGGCATGGATGTTACGCACAATATGGAGGAGGCGAGCGCGTTTATCGACGTAGCATCAGTGCTGGTTGAAGCAAAAAGTGCTGCATTGCTGCCAAGCCAGTCTGATGAGACACGAGACGAGCAAAGCCTTGAGGCATTGCGCGAACGTGATTTACTGTTCGCACGATTATTGCAGTATCGCGCATTCAAGCAAGCGTCAGTGGATTTCCGTGCGCGATTAGCGGCTAACGCCGGTCGCTTTGCGCATCCAGCTGCCGTAGATGAAGCAGTTACGGCGATGCTTCCCGAATTGGTATGGACGCTTGGGCCGCAGGATTTAGCACGTATTGCAGCTCATGTGTTCACCAACGCGCCGGTTGATGAAGTTTCATTACACCAGTTGCATGTACCGTTGGTGGATTTGCGTGCGCAAGCCGCGATTGTGCGCGACCGATTGCGCGCATTGCCATCTGGTAGTTCGATGACCTTCGCACAGTTGACGCAGGATGCTCACGGGCGTCTTGAGATTGTGGCACGGTTCCTCGCAGTGCTGGCGTTTTTCAAACAAGGAGCGCTGCAAGTGAGACAAAACGGGCCATTCGAAGAACTATATGTGCGATGGGTGCATGCCGCTGACCATGACGGAACTGACATTGCTCATGCAACCAGTGGCACCGACAATACGAGTAGTGTGAGTGTGAATATAAGCGAGAAGGATTTTGCATGAGTAGCCAGCAAACAGCACGAGCACAAGCGTTGTATGACGGCATCGCAGTAGATGCGTTCCCTGGCGGTTTGCGCGCTTGTTTGGAAGCGATACTCATGGTTGCTGATCAGCCACAACAGGAGGCTGATTTAGCGCGTATTCTTCACGTGAATGAGCAAGAAGTGCATGACGCGCTAGCAACATTGCGTGCATCGTATGACGATGAGCATCGTGGTTTTGAATTGCGCCATAGCGCTCGCGGATGGCAGTATGCGAGCCGTGCAGCGTTTGAACAGGTAACGGCTGCGTTTGTTACCGATGGTCAGAGTGCTCGGCTTTCGCAGGCGGCGTTAGAAGCATTGGCGGTTATTGCATATAAGCAGCCGGTGACGCGCGCGCAGATTGCTGCGATTCGCGGTGTGAATTCTGATGGTGTGATTCGTTCACTGATGGTTCGTGGTTTGGTGCGCGAGGAAGGTGTAGATGAGGAGTCGCGTGCTGCACTGTTGGTAACGTCTGCCGTGTTTCTTGAGAAGATGGGATTGGATTCGTTGGATCAATTGCCTTCATTGGCACCGTTTTTGCCTGATTCTGCGGGTGCAGTGGTAGCGCAAGCGCAGCAAGAGGCTTCGTTTGATAATGCGTGGGAATCGCAGGAGTGACAGGTGACTCAAGTGACGATGGAATATGGCGATGATACTGCGTTCGATGAGCGCAGCATGACGATTAGTGGCGTTGTTGGCAATGTGAGTGAACGGCGTCGCCGGCCTCCGCAGGTTGGCGTATCCGTGGTTATTTTGGCGTTGGGACCAGGTAAGACAGATTCGGATAGTGGCGCAGATGACGCGGATTCGTCAGGGCGTTCGCGATTGTGGTTGCCACTGGTGCGCCGTACTAAGCAACCATATTTAGGTGATTGGGCGCTGCCTGGTGGGGGATTGCGCGCGGATTTGTCGTTGGAACGCTCGGCGTATTTGGCGTTGGAATCTACTACTGATTTGCATCCAGCGTATCTTGAGCAATTGCATACGTTTGGCGGTCCTGAACGTTCTCACGGCGGTTTGCCAATGGTCTCGATTGTGTATTGGGCGTTGGTGGGGCGTGCAGAAACGCGTGATTTTGCGCCCAGTGATAATGTGCGTTGGTTTGCGCAAGATGAGTTGCCGCCATTAGCGTTTGATCATCGGGCCATTATTGATCATGCTTTGCAACGGTTGCGTGAGCGTATTGAATATCCTGATTTGGTAACGCGACTAGTGGGCCCAGAATTCACGTTGCGTCAGTTGCATAATGTGGCTGAAGCAGTGACTGGCGAGGATATTGATTTGGCGAACTTCCGCCGTCGAATGTTGGCGAGTGGGCGTCTTGAAGAGACTGGTACGAAAGTGCGCGAAGGCCGTCAGCGGCCTGCTGCAGCGTATCGGTATGTGCCAGTTCCGGGGGAGCAACGTTGGAGTATGACTCCAGATTCGGCACTGTCGATGACGAGCGGCACTCGGCGAGATGACCCTGATGATGCGCTAGGGCCTCTGATGACCGATACTCCAAAACGTTGAAATTATTGAGTATCTCTCGCTAATGCAAACACTTATAGTCATTGTGACTATAAGTAGTGCTATGGTGACTCCTTGTGTGCGAAACGTCTATAGTTTCGCCCAATAGAGAGGAATTGTCATGGCACAAGCCACGTCAGCATCCGCCGCATCATCACCGGCTGGAGCACCACTTACTCGTAATGAACGGCTCGATCGGCTGCCGTTCAACAAGGCTCACCGCAAACTGCTCGTCGCCTCCGGTATCGGCTGGGCGTTCGATGCCATGGATGTTGGCCTCGTATCGTTTGTTGTGGCAGCCATTGCCGCTGATCCACACTTCAACCTCAACCCATCCGAAAAATCGTGGGTGCTGTCTATCGGCTTCGTTGGCATGGCTGTTGGCGCAGCACTTGGCGGTTTCATCGCCGACCGAGTGGGGCGTAAAACCGTCTTCACTGCCACGCTGATCATCTTCGGTATTGCTAACGGTGTCATGGCACTGTCTTGGTCGCTGGGCATGCTGCTCGGCGCGCGCCTTGTGATCGGCCTTGGTCTTGGTGCCGAATTGCCAGTCGCCTCCACGCTCGTCTCTGAGTTTTCTCCAACCAAACAACGCGGCCGCATGACCGTCCTACTCGAATCATTCTGGGCAGTTGGTTGGATTATCGCCGCAATGATCGGCTATTTCGTCATCCCTAACACCGGCGATTGGGGATGGCGTTGGGCGTTGGCAATCGGCGCACTGCCATTGCTGTACGCGATCGTCACCCGCGTACACATTCCCGAATCCGTACGCTTCCTAGAAGCTAAGGGCCGTGAAGACGAAGCTGAACAAGCTGTGCGCTACTTTGAAGCTGCCGGCGGGGTGGCACCAGTCGCATCTCCCAAAGGGCAGCCACTGCCAAAAATCAACACGCGTGAACTCTTTGGCTCCAAATATATTGCGCGCACCGCAGCAATTTGGGCCACATGGTTCTTCGTGAACTTCTCGTACTACGGCGCGTTTACGTGGATGCCGTCGCTGCTCGCGGACCAGTTCGGCTCGCTCACCAAGTCGTTTGGCTATACGCTGGCGATCTCCATCGCCCAGCTGCCAGGCTACTTCCTTGCCGCATGGCTCGTTGAAATCTGGGGACGGCGCAAAACACTGAGCATCTTCCTCGCGATATCTGCACTAGCAGCATTCGCATTCTCACAGGCTGGTTCGGTAACACTCGTGCTCGTGTTCGGCATGCTGCTCTCCGCCTCTAACCTCGGCGCATGGGGCGTGCTGTACGCGGTCACTCCAGAGATTTACCCGACTCGACTGCGCGGTGCTGCCGCTGGCGCTGCCGCCGCATGCGGTCGTGTCGCCGCGATTATTGCGCCACTGCTCATGCCGTGGTTCCTCACCCTGTCCGGTGGTAACAAAGCAGTCGCGTTCATTATTTTTGCTATCGCCTTCGTACTCGCATGCGTTGCAGCACTCTGCCTGCCTGAACGCAAGGGGCTTGACCTCGAAGACTAATCGCATTGAGCGCGGAATACATCGACCGTCCTCTATGTAAGCGATCACTAGTTGCTTCATATAGGGCGGTCGAAGCATATGAGTATGCTTGTGCCGGTTTGTGAGTAAGTGAAATAAGGTACCACCGAAGCAACAACACCGGTCATGTACCGGGCGGTTACGCAAAGAATCAATTAAGAGAGGTTTCTATGGCGGTTCGCGGCGATATTCGTAATGTGGCCATTGTGGCACACGTCGACCACGGCAAGACCACGCTGGTGAACGCGATGCTCCAGCAGTCCCACGTGTTCAACGAGCGTGAAGAAGTGCCGGATCGTGTGATGGACTCCAACGATCTGGAACGCGAGAAGGGCATCACCATTCTGGCCAAGAACACGGCCGTCGAGTACACCGGTCCGCTGGCCGCCAAGTATGGCTACCCGGACGGCATTACCCTGAACATCATCGATACCCCCGGCCACGCCGATTTCGGTGGCGAGGTTGAGCGCGGTATCTCGATGGTTGACGGCGTTGTGCTGCTCGTGGACGCTTCCGAAGGCCCGCTGCCGCAGACCCGTTTCGTGCTGCGCAAGGCGCTTGAGGCCAAGCTGCCGGTGATTCTGTGCGTGAACAAGGTCGACCGCCCGGATGCGCGTATTGAAGAAGTCGTCTCCGAGTCCACTGACCTGCTGCTCGGCCTCGCGCAGGATGTTGTTGAGGAAGGTGTTGACCTCGATCTCGACCATCTGCTCGACCTGCCGGTCGTCTACTGCGCGGCTAAGGCCGGCTACGCCTCCACCAACCAGCCTGCCGACGGCGCTCTGCCGGACAACGACAACCTCGAGCCGCTGTTCGAAGACATCATCAAGTACATCCCGGCCCCGGAGTATGAGGAAGGCGCCCCGCTGCAGGCTCACGTCGCCAACATCGACTCCTCCGACTTCCTCGGCCGACTCGGCCTTGTGCGTATCTACAACGGCACTCTGGAGAAGGGCAAGACCTACGGCCTGTCCCGTGTGGACGGCTCGATCGAAAACTTCCGCGTCACCGAGCTGCTGCGCACACAGGGCCTCGAGCGCGAATCCGTCGAATCCGCAGGCCCTGGCGACATCGTCGCCGTCGCCGGCGTGAACGATATCATGATCGGCGAAACCATCGTTGACCCGAACGATCCGAAGCCGCTGCCGCTCATCCACGTTGACGACCCGGCTATCTCCATGACCTTCGGCGTCAACGACTCCCCGCTGGCCGGTACTGAAGGCAAGGATCACAAGCTCACCGCTCGTATGATCAAGGATCGTCTCGACCGCGAGCTCATCGGTAACGTGTCGATCAAGGTACTGCCCACCGACCGCCCGGACGCGTGGGAAGTGCAGGGCCGTGGCGAACTCGCGCTGGCTGTGCTCGCCGAGCAGATGCGCCGCGAAGGCTACGAGCTGACCGTCGGCCGCCCGCAGGTAGTCACCAAGACCATCGACGGTCAGATCAACGAGCCGATGGAAAACACCACCATCGACGTGCCGGAAGAGTACATGGGTACGGTTACCCAGCTCATGGCAGACCGTAAGGGCCGCATGGACTCCATGTCCAACCACGGCTCCGGTTGGGTGCGCTTGCAGTTCACCGTGCCGTCCCGTGGTCTGATCGGCTTCCGTACCGCACTGCTGTCCGCCACCCGCGGCACTGGCATTGCTTCCTCGCTGTCCGCTGGTTACGCTCCGTGGGCAGGCCAGATCGTCACCCGTCAGAATGGTTCGATGGTGTGCGATCGTAAGGGTGTGGCCACCCCGTACGCTATGCAGCGTCTGCAGGCTCGCGGTATCTTCTTCGTCGAACCGCAGTCCCCGGTCTATGAGGGCCAGGTTGTCGGCATGAACAACAAGCCTGACGAGCTCGACGTGAACATCACGCTCGCCAAGCACATGACCAACATGCGTTCCTCCACCGCTGACGTGCTCGAAACCCTGACCCCGCCGGTCAAGATGAGCCTCGAAGAGTCGCTCGACTTCGCCAACGAAGACGAGTGCGTCGAAGTCACGCCAGAATCCATCCGCGTGCGCAAGATCATCCTCGGCCGTGAAGACTGGTACAAGTGGCGCGCCAAGCAGCGTCGTCAGAATAACCAAGCCACGAAGTGACTTGGTTATTCTGACGACGCTGCCTTCGCGGATGCCCTGTGGTGGCATCCGCTCACCTCGGCTACGAACAGTCCACTGGACTGTTCGTTTAACGCCTCGGCATCGTCAAAACAATCAGGCTACGAAGTAGCCCGATTGTTTTGACGACTTCGCGGGCGCTTGTAGTGTGCCCGCTCACTTCGCCTACAGAAGGCCCACTGGGCCTTCTGCTTAACGGCTCAGCAGAATAACCAAGCCACGAAGTAGCCTGATTTGATAGGCATAGGAGGTCGATCTACTTGCGGTAGACCGACCTCCTTGTATAGGTGCTGGCGGAGCCTTGCCCCCCTCTGCCGAGGGGGTGTCAGCGAAGCTGACTGGGGGAGAGACCGCCACAATATCAGTGCAAACCAGGTAGTTAGCAACGCACAACCGATCAATTTCATACGTTTGTTCGCCCGTTCGGGGCATACTGGTACGCATGATGCAATTGGAAGATCGTGCTAACCTGCCGTGGTCCCATCGTTTGGGGCTGATTGCGCGGGGTGTTGTTACCGTACTTGCTGGTGCACTGGTTGCCGTATTCGGCACATTCGCACATCGTATGGGAGCGGCATCCAATATTCCTTACGGTCTGGCAATCGCCTTTCTCATCCTCATCCTGTCAACATGGTGTGCACGCGCTCGACTCGACGCCGTCGGCCTCGCATTGCATCTGATCGCATCATCCGGCACAGCATGGGTTATTGCCGGAGCGTCTACTGGCGACGCACTCACGCCAATCGGCTTTGGCGGCTCAGTACCATACTTCAGCCAGCATGCCGGGTACATTTGGCTTATCGGCATGATTCTCGTCCAACTTGGCATGCTGTTTATGCCAGCATCATGGTTCCGTATCGGCACAAAACCAACCCCAAACGGAACTACACCCCGAGCCACCAGTCCCAGCTCGTCTGCCGGTGAGGCACGCTAATCATGACCACGCTGCACTATCTTGGCCCTGAAGGCACGTTCACGCATCAAGCCGCACTACAAGCTGCAGCAACATTGCACGCTATTGACGGTACGATCACCTTGCAAGCTGAACCCGATGTGCCAGCGATTCTCGACGCTGTTCAACACCATGGCGATTGGGGTGCTATCGCTTGGGAAAACAATATCGAAGGATACGTGGTCCCCAATCTTGACGCGTTAATCGACGCACGAAACACTGCCGCATTCGCACGCGTCGGCATTGATGTCTCCTTCGACGCATTTGTCAAACCTGCTTCGTCGCATACGACAGACAGCACGGCAGACGCAGCATCGCTCATTGCATCATGCACGACAATCACCGCGCATCCTCACGGATTAGCACAATGCCGTCGTTTTGCCGCCGAACATAAGCTCACTGCTGTGCCGGCAGCATCCAATGGTGCCGCATGCCGTGATCTCAAACCGGGGCAAGTCGCACTTGGCCCAGCAATTTGCGGCGAACTGTACGGACTGACGCGCGTTGCAACAGCTGTTGAAGATTATCCCGGTGCACACACCGAGTTTTTGATTCTGGCACCTCGCGCCGAAGCTGCACAACTTGCAGCTGTAGCAGCGCGCGTCAGCAGCGGCAAAGCAAATCGTGACGACGCTGAATTCGAATCCATTGTCGCGTTCATTCCGCTCTATACCGGCCCGGGCGTGCTCGCAAACCTGTTGGATGTTTTGCGTGACGCAGGACTCAACATGACCAGCTTTATCTCACGCCCTATTAAAGGCCGAGACGGTACGTACAGTTTTATTGCCACTATGGATGCAGCCCCATGGCAACCGCATTTTCGTGAAGTGCTTGGCGAAGTTATCGAACACGGCGACTGGGTGAAAACTCTGGCCGTATATCCACGTCGCGAACGGCCTAGCCCACCGGTATACGCATGGTCGCTGCCAAACGGTGGCGTGCGATACGAGGATAATGCCTCAAGCGACTGGATGAACGATGATAAAACCTGCAAGGAGCTGTTGTGGTAGAAGCGCAACCAACGCATACGATTCATGCCAACGACCGTAATCACACGGTTGGTATCGTCGGTTTGGGACTGATCGGTGGCTCACTTGCACGCAGGCTCGTCGCGCGCGGAGCGGACGTGATCGCCTGGAATCACCGTGATCATCCGTACGCACAGGCGCAAGCGGACGGTATTCGCTGTATGACAACGCTAGCTGAATTGGCGCAAGCTCAGCCTGCAATCATTGTCTTGTGCAATCCGCTCAAAGCAATGCCCGCCATACTTGCCGAGTTGAAGCGTTCGCTTAATTCACAGGTAACAACGCTTACCGATGTGGGCAGTGTGAAAACTATGGTGCGCGAACAGGTGAACGACGCCGGACTAGGGGAGTGCTATGTAGGAGCACACCCTATGGCCGGCAATGAACTGTCTGGATGGTCGGCAGCTGACCCTGCGCTGTACAACGACGCATTGTGGGCAGTAAGCGTAGACGAGCACACGGATTATGATCGTTTCCTCGCTGTTGCACGGTTGATTGTTCAGGGCGTAGGCAATCGCATTATTGTGATTAACGATCACGTGCATGATGGGGCCGCTGCCATGATCTCACATATGCCACACGTGGTATCCACGGCATTGATCAATGAAATCACGGCTCACCCTGACCGCAATATTGCCGCCGCACTGGCTGCCGGCTGCTGGCGTGATATGACGCGCGTGGCACTCACCGATCCAAACCGTACGCGTGCGATGGTCGATGAGGATGCTGCCAATGTTGAGACACTCCTGCGTTCGATGGCCACGCGGTTAACCGATATGGCTGACGCGTTGCGCGATGGTGATAGTGATCGCATTACTGATTTCTTTGCTGCCGGTCAACCATTCCGCGACTACAAAGCCGCGCAACGGTTGCGCGATTCGGCCGGGGACCCGGCATCCGTGCCGGGTGCCGAACAGTCGGAATACGATCTCCATATCGACCCAGATCATTGGCGCGCAGACCTATTGGCTTCTGCTCGTCGCGGCGAACACATTGTCGCTATTCGCGATTCGTACGATATGCGCGTACAGGTACGTTCCGCAATCTAGTCGGCGCTAGGCGTAGCGCGTAACAGTACGGCTGATACTAGCGTTGCGCTACGCCTGTATACCTTATTACCTATGGGATTATCGCTTATGAGAATTCTATGGGCGAGTAAAGGGTCGCTCCGGTACTGGTTTAAGTGTGATAATCGTATCCGCATCAATAGTGACGCGCTGTTCAGGGCGTGAACCGTTAGCGGCAGCATCGCGAGTCATTTCCAACGTATGACCATCCCATGAGGTGACATGCCCCACGTAGTCACGGTATTTCATGCGATGATCAATCGGATCTACGCCTTCGGATACGCGAACGACTACGCGCGCGTGCGCTGGGATTTCATTAGGGATTGCCATATCGACTCCTTTGCCTGTGCCGTTGTTCCATCGTAGCGCTGCGAACGGTAATGTAGAAGCAAAAGGGGAGTTTGCCATGTCGTCATCGTCTGCTTCAGCGTCTCAGTCAACTGCAACTGAGGCATCGCTCCGCTCATCGAGCGTAACGCAAGACGCACAACCATCACCCTTTGATAACGATGTAGCACCTTTCCTTGTTTGGCTTGCAGCAAATCGTGGCTTATCAGCGAACACGGTAAAAGCGTATGGCACTGATATTGCGCAATGCAGCACTGTGCTCGCTGAGCGCGGTATCACAGCGCTGGCCCAAGTAACAACGGATGATTTGCGCGCTTGGATGGCTGACCTGACGCATACGCATGCGCGATCTAGCATGGCTCGCAAAGTCGTTTCCGTACGCGCACTGTTTGCGTGGGCGCATGAACGCGGGCGTATTCCAACGGATCCAGCAGCAGTATTGATGACACCCAAAAGTGCCAGCACACTGCCTACCGTGTTAACTGAAGCACAGGCTGGAGCGTTAATGGATGTTGCAGATGCTGATGCTACCGCTATCGATGATTCGCGCACGCGCAGTGATAGCAGTGATATGCACGGCAACAATGCCTCTGACGATAGGGAAGGTGCGCGTACCAACAAGGCGGTAACGCATGCCATTGCGTTGCGTGATGCTGCAATGTTGGAAACGTTGTACGCTACGGGGATTCGTGTAGCAGAACTGACTGGATTGAATGTTGGCGATATTGATTTAGCTTCGCACACGCTGCGTGTCACTGGTAAGGGGAACAAGCAACGTGTTGTGCCGTTTGGGGCTCCAGCTGCTGCCGCATTAGTAGCGTGGCTTGAGCAGGGGCGTTCGGTACTTATTGCGCGGGGCAACACACAAGCGGCACACAAATCGTCATCATCGCGCTCGCCTATGTTTCTTGGTGCGCGTGGTGGGCGCATCGATCAGCGCGTAGTACGCATGGTGGTCCATCGTAAAGCTCAGGAAGCCGGCGTACCAGATATCGCGCCTCACGCACTGCGCCATAGCGCCGCTACACATATGCTCGATGGTGGCGCTGACTTACGCGAAGTGCAGGAGCTGTTGGGGCATGCCTCGCTAAAAACTACGCAGCGTTATACGCATGTGTCTATTGAGCAGTTGAAGGCGCGTTATACACAAGCATTCCCTCGCGCGTGAATGCAAAAGTACGGTTTGCTGCCTTCGTGTCTCACCATGTAGATACGCCATCGGGGAAATTTGTAAGCAAATATAACGTAAAAACGCCTGGAATTAACATACTCGTAACATTGCGCAGTGGATTTATGCACACTGTCACACAGCAATATCATGTGAACACTCTTGTATCAAGCTGGGAAATCCGTTGGAATCTCGCCACATGCCCCTCGCTGGCCAACATCGATGACTGTACATAACACTGCTGCGAAGTGTTTCGAACTCGTGATTATGCGTTGTCGTAAAACCGCGCAACAATAAGCCTTGATCAGCAAAGGGGTTGTGCACATACGTGTGTCGCATGTGCCAGCCCCTTTTGCGTAACGCCGGGCAAGGCCCGACGACAATGGAATAGGAGAACATCATATGAAGAAGAAAGCTCTTGCTTTCGCGGCCGCGGCTTGCTCGCTGGCCATGCTGCTGAGCGGCTGCGGCTCCTCCAACAGCAACACCGCTTCCTCTGATAACGGCAAGATGATCATCACCTCGTACGCTTCCGAGCCTCAGAACCCGCTGATCCCGGGTAACACCAACGAGACCGGTGGCGGCAAGCCGGGCGACCTGCTGTTCGCTCGCCTCGTCTCCTTCGATGCTAAGGGCAACGCTTCCAACGAAGTGGCTGAGTCCATCACCCCGAACGAGAACGCTACCCAGTACACCATCAAGATCAAGTCTGGTTGGAAGTTCACCGACGGCACCCCGGTGACCGCTGAGTCCTTCACCAAGGCTTGGAGCTACGTGGCTAACGCCAAGAACGCTCAGAAGTGCTCCTCCTTCTTCTCCACCATCGCTGGCTTCGACGATCTGCAGAAGGACGGCCTCAAGGGCACCGAGCAGCTCTCCGGCCTGAAGGTTGTTGACGACACCACCTTCACTGTGGACATGTCTCAGCCTGACGCCACCTTCCCGATCAAGATCGGTTACCTCGCCTTCGCTCCGCTGCCGGAATCCTTCTACAAGGATCCGAAGGCCTTCGGCGAGAAGCCGGTAGGCAACGGCCCGTACAAGTTCGACGGCTGGGATCACAACAAGGAAATCCGCCTCGTCAAGAACCCTGACTACAAGGGCAACGACGTTGCTAAGAACGACGGCATCACCTTCAAGATCTACACTGACGACAAGGCTGCTTACGCTGACATCCAGGCTGGCAACCTTGACGTGATGGAGTCCGTCCCGGCCTCCGCCACCAAGACCTTCGAGAAGGATCCGAAGGTGCAGGCTTACAACAAGGCTGGTTCTGTGTCCCAGACCTTCACCATTCCGTCCAACCTCGAGCACTTCGATGTGAACACCGAGGAAGGCCAGCTGCGTCGTCAGGCTATCTCCAAGGCCATCAACCGTGAGCAGATCACCGACAAGGTGCTCAACGGCGTCGGCACCCCGGCCAAGGACTTCACCTCCCCGCTGACCCCTGGCTACTCCGACTCCCTGAAGGGTGAGGACAACCTCGAGTTCGATGCTGCCAAGGCTAAGGAACTGTGGGCCAAGGCTGACGCTATCTCCAAGTTCGATGGCCAGCTGACCTTCTCCTACAACGCTGATGGTGGCGCTAAGCCGATCTACGACGCTATCGTCAACCAGCTGAAGAACAACCTGGGCATCAACGTCGCCACCACCCCGGTGCCGACCTTCCAGGAGTTCCGTGACGCGATCACCAACCGTCAGGTTAAGGGCGCCTTCCGTACTGGTTGGCAGCCGGATTACCCGTCCGCTGAGAACTACCTGTTCCAGCTGTACGCTTCTGCTGCTGCTGACGGCAAGGGCTCCAACGATGGTGACTTCAAGAACGCTGACTTCGACAAGCTGATGGACGAGGCTTACGCTGCCCAGTCCACCGACGACGCCAACAAGCTCTACCAGCAGGCTCAGGAGATCCTGCTGCAGGACCTGCCGTCCATCCCGCTGTACTACTCCAACGCTTGCGGCGTTGCTGGCACCAGCGTGAAGGGCTTCGAGATGAACTGGCAGAACCTGCCGGTCTACGAGGAGCTGACCAAGTGAGCCTAAGCGCTTGCTGATCATCTTCGTGATCTCTGATTGCGAACGGGGCGGAATCCGTACGGGTTCCGCCCCGTTTTGTATGCTCAAACAGCTTGTGCGCGTGTCTTTACAACATCCGCGATATACCGTTTTTAAGATTCACGTCATCCTCACGAAACATTCAGGTCAACCCATGGGGTAGACTTACGGGGTACTGAGCGACCGGCCCAGTGTATTTTCGTGCGCCCATTGCGTGCGGGGGAGAAGCGGACGGCCGGTCCGAAAGAATAAGGAGAAGCCAATGGGCAAGTATCTTCTGCGCCGAGTATTGCAGATGATCCCCGTGGTTCTCGGCACGACACTGCTGGTCTATGCACTCGTCTTCGCACTGCCGGGCGATCCGGTTAAAGCGATGTTTGGTGACAAGCCGGTTAACGAAGCTGTCGCCGCCCAGATCCGCGCCGAGTACAACCTCGACAAACCGTTTATCATCCAGTACCTGCTGTTCCTCAAGAACGCGCTGACACTGAACTTCGGTCAGACGTTCGCCGGTCAGCCAATCACTGCGGAAATTGCGCGTGCATTCCCGGTGACCATCAGGCTGGGCATCATGGCCTTCTTCTTCGAGGCTATCTTCGGTATCATCTTCGGTATCATCTCCGGCCTGAAGAAGGGCAAGTGGTACGACACGGTTATCCTGATCGTCTCCCTGCTGCTCATCTCTGTGCCTACCTTCGTGACTGGCTTCGCTGGCCAGTACTTCCTGGGCGTGCAGTGGAGCCTTATCCCTGTGACCGCTGGCAACGACCCTGGTTTCTTCGACCTGTTGTTCCCAGCGATGGTGCTTGGCTCTGTGTCTATGGCCTATATCATCCGTCTGACCCGCTCTGAAATCTCCTCGAATATTGCTGAGGATTACGTGCGTACGGCGCGCGCGAAGGGTATGAGCAACAAGTCAGTGATGGTTCGTCACGTGCTGCGTAACTCGCTGATTCCTGTGGTGACTTACCTTGGCCAGGATCTTGGTGCACTGATGGGTGGCGCTATGATCACCGAGCAGATCTTCAACATTCACGGCGTTGGCTTCCTGACCTACCAGAGCATCCTGAAGGGCGAAAGCAACCTTGTGGTGTCCATCGTGACGCTGCTGATGCTGGTCTTCGTCGTCTGCAACCTGATCGTCGACCTGCTGTACGCGGCACTTGATCCGCGTATCCGTTACGCGTGATGCAGGGGAGGGATAACACAATGAGTGACAACACGACTATCCATGACGTTGCCGTCCTCCCCGGGCAGGAGCGTTTCGTCGCGCCTCTTGATGAAACTCCGCTGCAGGATGTCGACAAGGTTGATGAATCCGCTCCGGCTACGAGCATGTGGGCTGATGCGTGGCGCAACCTGCGTAAGAACCCGCTGTTCATCATTTCGGGCATTCTTATCATCTTCATCATCTTTGTAGCACTGTTCCCAAGCGTGCTGACTAAGACTGATCCGAACTACTGCAACTTGGACAACTCGCTAGGCGACCCGGAAGCTGGCCACCCGTTCGGCTTTGACTTCCAGGGCTGCGACGTGTTCGCTCGTACCGTGTACGGTACGCGTACGTCGCTGTCCGTTGGCCTGCTGTCGACGATCCTTGTGGTGATCATCGGTACGCTGATTGGCGCTGTCGCTGGCTTCTGCGGCGGCTGGATTGATGCAGTGCTGAGCCGTTTGAACGATATCTTCTACGCGATCCCGATGCTGCTCGGCGCCATCGTCGTGCTGCAGATGTTCAAGACCTCCACGTCGATCTGGAAGATCGTGCTCGTGCTGGCCCTGTTCGGCTGGGTATCCACTGCGCGTATTGCTCGTGGCGCTGTGCTGGAAGCGAAGAACCTTGAGTTCAACACTGCTTCTACGGCTCTGGGCTCCACTCCAATGCGTAATCTGTTCCGCCACATCATCCCGAACTCGCTGGCCCCGATCATCGTTATCGGTACCACGTCGCTGGGCTCCTACATTGTCTCCGAAGCTACGCTGAGCTTCCTGGGTGTCGGCCTGCCGACCACCACGGTCAGCTGGGGCGGCGACATCTCCAATGCACAGACCAACCTGATGACCAACCCGATGGTGTTGTTCTACCCGTCCGTGGCTCTGGCTGTCACTGTGTTGAGCTTCATCATGATGGGTGACGCCGTCAAGGACGCGCTTGACCCGAAGAGCCGTACGGCGTGATCGTGAGGAAATCCAATGACTGAAAACGTGAATGAGAACACCGAGGCCAAGATCGTCGCTATGCAGCGCGAACAGGGCCCGCTGCTCGAGGTCAAGGACCTTCAGGTCGACTTCACCACCGACGACAAGCGTGCAGTGCACGCAGTGCGCGACGCTTCCTTTAGCGTCTACCCCGGTCAGTGGGTGGCTATCGTAGGCGAATCCGGCTCCGGTAAGTCCACGTCCGCTATGGCTGTACTGGGCCTGCTGCCCGGCACTGGTCATATTGTTGGCGGTTCCATCAAGCTGGAAGGTCAAGAGATCGCTGGCTTTAAGCCAAAGGAATTTGACAAGCTGCGCGGCTCTAAGATGGGCCTAGTCCCGCAGGACCCGATGAGCAACCTTAACCCTGTGTACCGTATTGGCACGCAGGTTAAGGAAGCACTGAAGGCCAATGGCATGGACGTCTCGCATGAGAAGCGTTCTGCGCTTGCCAAGGCGCTGGCCGGCGACGAGGTCGCGGTAAAGGGCAATGATGATGAGACCTTTATCGGCTCCGCTCAGCTGCCCGCTCTGCTTGAAGACGCGAAGAGCGCATTGACTGCTATTGGTGTCAGCGGTGAAAAGTTTGACAACGTCATGCAGTACTTCAAGGACGAGTGGGTGCCCGGTTCTGAAACCCGCTGGCGTGTTGCCGACGACCTGATCAAGGCCGGCGTGAGCGACGATAAGGCATGGGAGATCGCTAAGAAGCACGTCACCGGCTCCACGATGGAAGATCGTATTGCCGGCCTGCTGTCTGAAGCTGGTCTGCCGGATGCTGCCACGCGTGCTCGCCAGTACCCGCACGAGTTCTCCGGCGGTATGCGCCAGCGTGCACTGATCGCTATCGGCTTGGCATGCCGCCCTGACCTGCTGATCGCCGACGAACCGACTTCTGCACTGGACGTGACCGTGCAGAAGAAGATCCTCGACCACCTGCACATGCTCACCGACTCGCTGGGAACCGCTGTACTGTTCATCACCCACGATCTTGGCTTGGCTGCCGAGCGCGCTCAGCATATCGTCGTGATGTACAAGGGTCAGGTTGTCGAATCCGGCCCAAGTCTCGAAGTACTCCAGCACCCGCAGCACCCATACACCAAGCGACTCGTGGCAGCAGCTCCCTCGCTGGCTTCTCAGCGCATTATCTCCGCTAAGGAACGCGGTGAAGATGCGGATGCACTGCTCGAACACCAGGTAAAGGGTGAGGCAACGCTTGAGAAGAGCGAACACATTATCACCGTTGACCACTTGACCAAGGAATTCAAGCTTCCGCGCAAGAAGGAAATGTTCAAGGCTGTTGACGACGTATCGTTCTCGGTCAAGCGTGGTACCACGCTGGCTATCGTGGGCGAGTCCGGTTCTGGTAAGTCCACTGTGGCCAACATGGTGTTGAAGCTGCTTGAACCGACCTCCGGTACGGTGACTTACGAAGGCAAGGATATTTCTAGCTTCAAGGGCAAGGAACTGCTTGACTTCCGCCGTCACGTGCAGCCGGTGTTCCAGAACCCGTACGGTTCGCTTGACCCGATGTACTCGATTTATCGTTCGATTGAAGAGCCGCTGCGCATTCATAAGATCGGCGATAAGAAGAGCCGTGCTAAGCGTGTGCGTGAGCTGCTCGACATGGTTGAGATGCCTGAGTCTGTGATGACCCGTTACCCGAACGAGTTGTCTGGTGGCCAGCGTCAGCGTATCGCTATTGCGCGCGCTATGGCTCTTGACCCGGATGTCATCATCTGCGATGAGGCCGTGTCCGCACTGGATGTGCTGGTGCAGGATCAGGTGCTGCGTCTGCTTAATGATCTGCAGGCTGAAAAGGGCTTGAGCTACCTGTTCATCACCCACGATCTGGCTGTGGTTCGTCAGATCGCCGACGAAGTCGTGGTGATGCAGCACGGACGCTTGGTTGAACACGCTACGACCGATGAGGTGTTCGACCATCCGAAGATGCAGTACACGCGCGACCTGCTTGACGCTATTCCTGGCGGCAAGCTCCAGCTCGGCTTGGACTGATACAAGCTACGAGTAACGCGTAAGAGGCATATCGAGAATGATCTTCTCGATATGCCTCTTGTTGTATTTGGCCTGATAGCGATACGCAGCAGAGAGTGTTTTGTATAGTGGACGGCATGACCATCACCATTACGACATCGAATGTGAACGGTATTCGCGCAGCCGAGCGTAAAGGCATCGCCCACTGGGCTGACACGCATACGCCAAACGTCTGGTGTATGCAGGAGGTGCGCGCTCCACAACCAGATGTGGATCGCATTCTTAACCGCCTCGCTCCTAGCAGTGAGCACATGAACGAGGTTTGCCGTATTAAAGGCCGTGCTGGTGTGGCTCTTACTACAGATTTGCCAGTTACCGCACGCCGTTACGGTCTTCCAGGGCTCGATGACGATGTTGATACCGGGCGTTGGATTGAAGCTGACGTAACTACTCCGCAAGGCTACGGCATCACGGTAGTATGCGTGTACGTGCACGCAGGCAATGCTGACGATCCGGTCAAAATGACGCAAAAATACCGTTTTCTTGATGCAATGGTGACTCGTATGCGCGAACTGCGCGATGAGGCTGCGCATGGCGGCAAACAATCAGTATTGTGCGGCGATTTCAACATTGCGCATACGCCGCTTGATATTAAGAACGCGAAAGCAAACGAAAAGCATGCAGGATTTTTACCGCAAGAGCGCGCATATGTTGACCAATGGCTAGGAGAGCTGGAATTCGTTGACGTCATGCGTGATCTTGCCGGTGATATTCAAGGACCGTACACATGGTGGAGCCAGCGTGGACGTGCGTTTGATAACAATGTGGGATGGAGAATTGACTACCAGTTTGCCACTCCAGAACTTGCTGAAACGGCTCGTGGATTTGTTATTGACAAGGCGCCCACGTACGATGCTCGATGGTCAGATCATGCTCCATTGAGCATTGATTACGACGTGTGAGCGCGGCTTCGGCCCGGCTTTCAGCCAATAACAAGGCAGGGTGATACGCTAGTTGGCGTTGCACCCGTAAGAAATGAGGATTCAATGGGACTGTTCGGATTCGGCAGGAAGAAGCACCAGAACGAGGACAAGGCCGACGAGGCTGCCAAAGACGAGGCTGCCAAGGACGAGTCGCTCAACGCTGAGCACACTGAAGACGCTGCACCTGAGCCGGAAACGCCAACGACGCCAACTGACACGTATGAGGGCCGTGGTGAAACGTATGGCCCGTGGGACGTGAACGATGAGAACGCGCCTGACTACGACGATTACCTGGACCTCGGCTCCTACTATCTGCCATTCTTGCAGGGTATTGAGCTGCGTATTAAGGCAAATCGTTCCACGCAGCAGGTTCTTGGCTCCACGATTACCTACGGATCGTCCAGCTTGGAAATCGAAGCGTTCGCAGCTCCTAAGACGATGGGCTTGTGGGATGATGTGCGCGCTGATCTGCTTGAAGCGAACAAGAACGCTACCGAGCAGCCGGGCGTGTTCGGCACTGAGCTGGCATTGCCGGTGACGTTGAAGGGCGGCAAAACCCTGAATACGCGTATCGTGGCTGTTGATGGCCCGCGTTGGATGCTGCGTGGTATTTTCTCCGGCAAGGCTGCCAGCGACCCGGATAGCCCGGAGACTCAAGCGCTGAACAAGTTCTTTGCTGACATTGTTGTTGAGCGTGGTGAAGAACCGTTGGCTCCGCGCGATCTGATCCCTATGCACCCGCCCGTTACCCCTGCTGAGCGTAAGGCTGCTGCAAGCCAGAGCGAGGAAGAGACGGAAGGCAAGGAACATCTGAAGGATATTCCGGGCAAGCCGACTGGTCCGTTCGATTCCGATCAGCAGACTGAGGTGAAGACCACGTTGTCTCGTGGCCCGATGTTCTCTGAGGTTCGCTGATAACGCGTCTCTACAATCCCGTGACTTCCGCATGCAGCAATATGCGTGCGGTACAGGAGTGATCATTTGTGAACGACAACGACCAGAATCCCAAAAAGCGCACGGGTATGGCCTCACTGGCCGCCGCTGGCGATGATGATTTTTCTGTTATCGACGCTATCGGTGGCCCGCGAGGCGTTGTCGAATCGATGCTGCCTGGCGTCGTATTCGTCGTCCTGTTTGTGGTGACGAGCGACCTGAATCTCACGATTATTGTTTCGGCAGTACTCGCTGTAGCGCAGGTTATTGTTCGTCTCATTCAACGGCAATCGCTGATGGGCGCGCTTTCAGGCCTTATTGCTGTTGGCATCTGCCTGATTTGGGCATGGCAAAGCCATGAAGCACGCAACTATTACCTGTTTGGGTTTCTCACGAACGCCGCATATATGGTGCTGCTGACGGTAACCTTGCTGATTCGCGTGCCTGGACTGGGCGTGATGATCGAGTTTATTCGCACACTGCCCACTGAGCATTGGCGTGCCTGGTTGCATGATTGGTTGGATGATGCGCCGCTCAAACGTGCGTATACGATTGTCACACTGTTGTGGATCGGCGTGTTTGGACTGCGACTTGTTGTGCAGGTGCCGTTGTACTTGGCAGATCAAGTCGCTTGGCTTGGTACTACGCGCCTGCTGATGGGCATTCCATTCTGGGCATTAGCTATTTGGGTGTCGTATCTGATCGTTGCTACTCCCATGCATCGTCACAAGCTTGCAGCACAAGCAGCACACGCTGAGAGCGAATCTGCATCATCTGCATCATCTGAATCATCTGCATCAGCCAACTGAGCTGGCTGACCGAAATAGCGTGCATACGCGAAACGGAAAGGACATTATGGACGCTGAAGTGCGCATCGAACGATACGCCGATCAGGGACGTTGCGTTGGCCATATTGATGGGCGCGTTGTATTCGTACGATTCGCATTGCCAGGCGAACTAGTGCGCGTTGAACTCGACGAACCGCACGACCGCGACGACCGCTATTGGACTGGCGAAGTTGTAGAGGTTCTTGAAGCGAGCGAAGATCGCGTGTCCCCCGCATGGCCGCTTGCCGGCCCTCTTTCGATGGGCGGCGGTGTTGGCGGCGCTGATCTAGTGCACGTATCGTTAGCTGGTCAGATTCGTTGGAAAGCGGTCACGATCAGCGAGCAGATGAGCCGACTCGGTCATGTTGAAACAATCGTGCCTGTTGACCGCATCGATGGTGATGAAGCACTAGGCGGACTTCACTGGCGCACGCGTATTGAGATGATCGCCGACGATGATGGCCGCCCATCTATGCGCCGCCGTGGCTCACATACGCGCGTGCCGCTCGACACAATGCCACTGGCTACGCATGCGCTGCTCAATGTTGCTGAGCGCAATCATGTATGGGACGGCGGTTTTGAGCCGGGCTCGCAGATTCGCTTGTCTGTTCCTGAACCGCGCGACATGGCTGACGGTATGGACTTGGCGGAGGCAATCGGCGACAATTACGCCGTACTCGTTGACGGTGACATGAACGCTGGTAGCCGAATGCTCACCGAGCGCGTCACCATCGATCACACCACCTTCGAATATGGTGTTGATGCGAACGGTTTTTGGCAGGTACACCGTCAAGCACCCGTTTCGCTTGCTGGCCATGTTATTGATATGGCGCGTCGTGCACTAGACGGTGCGCGATCTGCCTGCATTTGGGACCTGTACTCTGGCTCCGGCTTGTTTACACTACCGTTAGCCACGATGGTCGCACCGCGTACCCGTATGCTCAGCGTGGAAGGCGGCAAAACCGCGGTGAAGCATGCGCAGAGGAACCTGCGCCACTATGACCTCGCTGATGTTGATGCTCGCTGTGGTGATGTGGCAGCGACGCTCGCACACGTGCCAGCGCATTTAGCGAAGCCTGATCTGGTCGTACTTGATCCGCCGCGTGCCGGCGCACACGCTAAAGTATGCCGTCAAATTGCGGCTAGCGGCGCTCGCACGGTTATTTACATTGCGTGCGATCCCACGAGTCTTGCTCGCGATACGGCGACGCTAGTTTCACTCGGCTACACATTGTCCGACATTCACGCGTACGACATTTATCCGATGACTCACCACGTTGAAACCGTGGGCGTGTTCACGCGTACGGAACGAGAATAGTATGTTCCGCACGGCCGCAGAGCAGACGAAGATAAGCAGTGCAGCACATCGTGTGCGTACACGCATAGCGATGCGCTGTACTGCGGCGCTGCTTGCTGTCTGCGCAGTGTTCACAACGGCTTCGTGTACGCCTAACGGAGCAGCAGTTGGCGACACGCAGGATCATCAGCCAGCAATTGCTCACGCGGGTATTCAGCGTGCGGATATGCTCATTAGCCTGATCGGCTCTACTGACGTTGATCGAGATCGCTTGGTGCTTACAGCGTTTGCGACCGCGAAATTACATGCCTCGTATGTGTCGACATCTCAAGTCAGCGATCCGGTCACCGCTGCGCAGCAAGGTGTGATTGATATGACGAATCAGCAAGTGCACGTCATCATCATTAGCGGTATTGATGTGACCGACAACACTGCTGATAGTTGGGCTCAAACATTGGAGGCTCCACGTGAAGCGGGTATTCCTGTCGTACTGCTTGAACCACAAACAGCGCCACAGAATACGCAGTTGTATGCAGCTGTGTTCACCATCAATGATCGTGCTACGGATGCTACACCAATCGATCAAGCTATCGACGCGGTGATTAACGATGAGCCGCATGAGCGAGACATGATGGTAACCACAAACGTTGCATGATGAGCTGATGCGTTGAATACGGTGAGATGTAGTGCTGTGCGACCCACGCGGTAGGGTGGAGCGTATGAGCGAACGTTCCTCCTTGCCTACGGTAACGCAATCGGGATTAAGCGAATCAGAAGTCAATCAACGACTCTCTGACGGTCGCGCCAATATTGTACGTGACGCCACCTCACGCTCAGTCGCTGATATTGTGCGCGCCAACGTGTTCACGTTATTCAATGGGATTATTGTCACCGCAATGATTCTCGTGCTGATTACTGGCTCCTGGAAGGATGCCGTATTCGGCTTTGTCATCATTATCAACACGGGTATTGGCATTGTTACCGAGCTCAAAGCAAAACGTACGCTCGACCGGTTATCAATTCTTGTCGCCTCCGATTACACCGTACGCCGCAATGGAACCAATATTGAAGTTCCTTCCAACGGTATTGTGCTTGATGATCTGCTGTGGATTCGCGCTGGCGAACAAGTGCCAGCAGACGCGCACATTATCGAATCGTGGGGACTAGAACTTGACGAATCGATGCTCACTGGAGAATCACGCACCGTTCGCAAACAAACTGACGATAACGTGTACTCCGGTTCCACTGCGGTTGCCGGCATGGCATTAGTGCGAGTAAGCGCAGTCGGTGCGCATAGTTATGCAGCAACGCTCACCGCGCAAGCCAAAGTGTATAAAAAAACGGTGTCTGACCTGAACAAGGGCATTAACACCATCTTGAAATTCATGACGTTTCTCGTCGTACCGCTATGTGTGCTGCTGATTATCTCGCAAATCAATACGGTAGGCGGATGGAATATCGCACTATCGACTGGCGCATGGCGGCAAGCAGTAGTGTCCGCTGTAGCTGGCGTTGTTGGCATGATTCCTGAGGGATTAGTACTGCTCACATCGTTGAACTTTGCTGTCGCAGCCATGCGACTTGCACGCCATAACACGCTGGTGCAAGAGCTTGAATCAGTAGAAACGTTAGCTCGCGTTGATTGTTTGAATCTTGATAAAACCGGTACGATCACCGATGGTGGCATAGCATTCGACCATATTGCGATGCTGCCGAGCACATCATGCAGCGAACATGTGGCGCAGCAAGCACTCTACGATCTAGCCAATGAAGAACAACCCAATGGCACGGGGCAAGCAGTACTTGCCGGTTTGCGCGACCAAGGGTTCAGCGAGGGGCAGGTTGTAACGCGCGTACCATTTTCTTCTGCGCGCAAATGGAGTGCTGTCACATATGGTGACGGCACGACCTGGTATATGGGCGCGCCAGAAGTGCTTTTGCGCGCACTTGACGGCGATTATGCGAATGTGCTCGCACAGGTGAACGTGCTCGCTGAGAACGGCAATCGTGTGCTCTTGGTAGCACAAGTGACTCCAGAAGATGCAACAGTCTCGGCCCCCTCAGCCGGGGGAGCTGAGGAGGTGGTGGATCCGCAAGCGAAACCAGTGGGCTTGGTAGTGTGCGCGGAACGCATCCGTGCTGACGCTCAGGGCACGCTCGCATGGTTCCGCGAACAAGGCGTGCGATGCCGGATCATCTCCGGTGATAATCCGGTTACTGTTGGCGCGATCGCCGCCAAAGTACGCCTTACTGGCGAACGTCAGCCAATCGCCATGGATGCGCGTACGCTACCGGAAGATATTGATGAGCTTGCACGAACGCTCGAAAATGTGGATGTTATTGGCCGCGTACTGCCGGATCAGAAGAAAGCTATCGTCCAAGCATTGCATGCTGGGCATCATGTGGTAGCAATGACTGGTGACGGTGTGAATGATGCGCTCGCTATTAAAGAAGCTGATCTTGGCATAGCAATGGGCAATGCGGCGCCTGCTACCAAAGCAGTCGCACAAGTAGTGCTCGTTGACTCGAAGTTTGCTCATTTACCTGACGTGGTGGCACGCGGCCGTCAAGTAATGGCCAATATGGAGCGCGTCGCCAGCCTGTTCCTCGTAAAAACAGTGTATTCAGCACTGATTTCGCTAGGCGTAGTACTGACCGCTATCCCATTTCCGTACTTGCCGCGTCACATTACGTATGTGGGAGCATTAACCATTGGAGCGCCTGCCTTTATTCTCGCGCTCGCACCCAATACGAGACGCTATATACCAGGATTCTTAGGCCGCGTTGTACGATTCGCGTTGCCTGGCGGAACGGCGATTGCCTTGTCGGTATTGCTGTCAGCATGGCTACTGCCGAGCATCATGCACTGGAATGTAGCGCGCGAAACTGATTTAGCGTCGCTGCGTGCCACGTGTGCGATCATCGTATTCACCCTTGGCGTGCTGGTGCTTGCTCGCGTAGCCAGCCCCTTGAACTCATGGCGAGGCATACTGGTTGCCGCATTTGCTGCCGCTGGCGTTATTGGCTTATGTATTCCATTTGTAGCCCAATTTTTCGCATTGCACATGCCTACAGGCAGAGTGCTTATTGCTACGGGCGTAGCGTTATTGATTGCCGCAGTGATCTTTGTACTGTGCCATGTTGTGATGGCGTTAGGGGCGCGAATTGTCTCACATTACAATCCGACACGCCAGAGCTGAGGTAACACTCCGGTATCGTTAGCGGCGGATAATCGGCGACGAAATCATGATTCGCCGATCTAAAGGCCGGAGGGAACATGTCCGTACGAGACAACCAGCTATCCACACTGAGTGTGAATGGCAAGGACTATGACTACTATTCGATTGCTGATCTGCCCGGCGTCGATCACTTGCCGTATTCGCTGAAGGTGCTGGTCGAGAACCTCGTGCGCAATATCGACGGTGCCAATATCACTGACGATCACGTTAAGGCACTGCTGAATTGGGATCCGACTGCTGAGCCGAGCCATGAAATCCAGTTCACGCCAAGCCGCGTGGTGATGCAGGATTTCACTGGCGTACCGTGCATTGTTGATCTTGCTACCATGCGTGACGCTGTCAAGCAGCTTGGCGGTGACCCGGAGGTTATTAACCCGCAGGTGCAGTCCGACATGGTGATCGACCACTCTGTGCAGATCGACAAGTATGGTGTTGCCGACGCTGTTCAGCAGAACATGGACATCGAATACCAGCGTAACGGCGAACGCTACCAGTTCCTGCGCTGGGGTCAGCAGGCGTTCCGCAACTTCCGCGTCGTGCCGCCGGGAACCGGCATCATCCACCAGGTCAACATCGAATACCTTGCCAAAGTCATTATGACTAAGGCAGGGGAGCGCGGCCGCGATCTCGCATATCTTGATTCGTGCGTTGGCACCGACTCACACACCACTACTGAAAACGGTCTCGGCGTGCTCGGCTGGGGTGTTGGCGGTATTGAAGCCGAGGCTGCTATGCTCGGCCAGCCGATCTCCATGCTCGTGCCGCGCGTCGTCGGCTTCAAGCTCACCGGTTCTATCCCCGAAGGTGTGACTGCTACCGACGTGGTGCTCACCATTACCGACATGCTGCGCAAGCACGGCGTTGTCGGCAAGTTCGTCGAATTCTACGGCGACGGCATTGCGTCTGTGCCGCTGGCCAACCGCGCCACCATCGGCAACATGAGCCCTGAATTCGGCTCCACCTGCGGCATCTTCCCGATCGATCAGGTTACGCTCGACTATCTCAAGCTCACCGGCCGCTCCGACGAGCAGGTCGCGCTCGTCGAGGCGTACGCGAAGGCCAATCATCTCTGGGGCGACGCATCCGACCCGGACTATGTCGAACCGCAGTACTCCGAGTACGAGGAGCTCGACCTGTCTACCGTCGTGCCGTCCATCGCCGGCCCGAAGCGTCCGCAGGACCGTATCGTGCTGTCCGAATCCAAGAAGACGTTCGAAGATACACTGCCCGCCTATGAAACGCCGAAGACTGTCAAGGAGCCGGTTGCTGTATCCACCGACTTCCGCGGTGATTTTGATCTCACCAACGGCGACGTGGCCATCGCCAGCATTACTTCGTGCACGAACACGTCCAACCCGTCCGTGATGATCGCCGCCGGCCTGATCGCCCGCAACGCGGTCGCCAAGGGCCTGAGCCCCAAGCCGTGGGTGAAGACTTCGCTCGCTCCCGGCTCGCAGGTCGTCGCCGACTATCTTAAGGCCGCAGGCCTGCAGGACGACCTCGACCGGCTTGGCTACGAGCTCGTCGGCTTCGGCTGCGCCACCTGCATCGGCAACTCCGGCCCGCTGCTGCCGGAGATCTCCGAGGCGATCAACGCGAACGACCTGACCGTCACCGCCGTGCTGTCCGGCAACCGCAACTTCGAAGGCCGCATCAGCCCGGACGTCAAGATGAACTACCTCGCCTCGCCGCCGCTCGTCATCGCGTACGCGCTCGCCGGCACGATGGACTTCGACTTCGAAACCCAGCCGCTCGGCCAAGACCCGGACGGTAACGACGTGTATTTGAAGGACATCTGGCCGACCAATGAGGAAGTCGCCGCCGTGGTCAACGGCACCGTGAGCCGCGAAATGTTCCTCAAAGACTATGCGAGCGTTTTTGAAGGCGACCATCGCTGGAAGGGCCTCGACGTGCCTGAAGGCGAATTGTTCGCATGGGATCCGAAGTCCACGTACGTGCGCCGTCAGACGTTCTTTGATGGCATGAAGGCCGTGCCGGATCCGGTTTCGGACATTCACAGTGCCCGCGTGCTCGCCTTGCTCGGTGACTCGGTCACCACTGACCACATCTCCCCGGCAGGCGCATTCAAGGCATCCAGCCCAGCTGGCAAGTACCTGACCGAACGCGGCGTCGAACCGAAGAACTTCAACTCGTACGGTTCTCGTCGAGGCAACCATGAGGTGATGGTTCGCGGTACATTCGGTAACATTCGTTTGAGGAACCAGCTGCTTGCCTCCACCGGCAACGAGGTTACGCCCGGTGGTTTCACGTACGATTTCACGACTGGTAAGCCATCTACGATTTTCGATGCATCGCTGAACTACAAGGCTGCTGACATTCCGCTAGTTGTGCTTGCTGGCAAGGAATACGGTACCGGTTCGTCTCGTGACTGGGCTGCTAAGGGTACGCTCATGCTTGGCGTCAAGGCAGTCATCACCGAGAGCTTCGAACGTATTCACCGCAGCAACTTGATCGGCATGGGTGTGCTGCCATTGCAGTTCCCAGCAGGGGAGAGCTACACGTCGCTCGGTCTCGACGGCACAGAAACCTACGATATCGACGGTATCGAAGAACTCAACAATGGTGCGACCCCGAAGACCGTGCACGTGACCGCTACGCACGCCGACGGCTCCAAGACTGAGTTTGACGCGGTCGTGCGCATCGATACGCCTGGTGAGGCTGATTACTACCGTAACGGTGGCATTCTGCAATACGTGCTGCGCAACCTCATGAAGTAATACGCTGTTGAACCGTAAGGGGCTGGTTTGATATCACGAGATATCAAACCAGCCCCTTACGCGTTAGGTACGCAATGCCTTCAGCACTGTGCACCACTAGTAGCGCAAACGATATTCCTTCCAAATATCACTCAGCTTGCGGCCATCCGCAGTACGCTTCCACACATCTAAACCATTGCCAGTACTGCCACTGGCTGCTTTTGCGGCCGCCGTTGGTGACGCATATTCCGAACCATCTTCCAAACGGAATCGGCCATGTTCAGTCACCGTTGCCACCCAACGCTCACCCTTACGCGGGCGCTCCCACACCAACGTTTCACCAGGAATAAGCAAGCCAGCAGCCACCACTTGTGCAATAGTGACGCGGCGAGATCCGCGCGTAGGCTTGGCCGCATGATCGCGAGCAAGCTGCTCGACATCTTGCGCAGTCAAGTCAGCATGATCTTCGTCATAGCGAATATCCCAGTATTCGGCAATCAGCCGAATAGTTTCTTCCTGCCGTGCATGCAGCATGTGCGGCGTGCACGCATTGAAATCCTCTAACTGCGCGGTAAGCGGGAATCGGCGCGAATCCGCGCGCATAAGCATCCGGTTACGGCGGCGATCATAGTCGGTAAGGCGATTGAGCTGATCTTCACTGCCCTGTACCAACGCCATATTGCCCAGTCGATACATCCAAAAATCATGCTGTTCCTGCGTCCAGTCAGCAAACGATGACGATTGCGTAATATCCAACGGCATGATTGGCAAAGCGCTCAACGAACGCGGCCGCGTAATACGCGACTGAGCCTTACACTCGTTTGCGCGAATCAACAACAGTCGAATAAGGTTCTCTTCACCCTGTAATTCACCGTGCAAACGTACTAAAGCTCCTGCACGATCATTGGCAGACACAGACAGTCCGCGTACAAGCCGTACCGGATAACCCTTGTCAAGATCGCGAATTGCAGCAGCAGCACGCCCACGACGAGTAAGCGCACTATGACGATTCAATGTGGCAATGCCGGTCGCTCGCTCAAGCGCTACAAGCACTTCCTTGAGCCGTTGCCGGTCATGAAGATCAAGCACAGCTTTTGCATCAGCCGCAGAACGAGTGGCATGAGCGCCAATGGCCGTAAATGGTGAAACACCAGGCGCTCCTAAATTGCGGAACGAATGCACGAGCGCCCACATAGCAACAGGTCGCCATTCATGCCCCGAATAATCATTCAACAATTCGAGCACATCACGTGCCTCATCTGGTAGCAATGCCTCACTCGGACGCTCAAGAATACGCCATGCCATCGCATATGGTGCAAGCACTTTATCAATAAACGCCGTTACTGTGCCGCCGGCAAGATACGGTTGCAATACTTCATCAAGAAAATCACCAATCAGCCTGCCGCTAGCCGGCTTATGCGTGACGATCATATGCAAGTATGCGAAGAATTCTTCAACCTGCGCGGTATCATCGCCCAGCGGATCCATAATGTCATCCCAGCGGGCAGCCCACGCGTCTGCTTCCGCTGGCTTCATACCGGATAATGCTTTTGCTTTAAACACATCCGACGGGGTGAGCGGCAAACCGCGCATATTCATCACGTCAAAAATACGATGTGCGCCATCAAGATCATCGGTGGTCACAATGACCAGCGTCACACCGTTCACCAAGTAGGAGGCGAAACGATGCCGCTCATCCTCACTGAGCGCATCTAACGCGTCATACGCTGTTTTAGTGTTAATCGTGATATTGCGTTGTGCGTTCGACGCCCAATCATCATCACTTAAGTCGAAGAGCGCTTCCAGATTACCTTCCTGCACATATTCGCGGAAAAATGCCGCATCACGCTCGCGCAGTGTTAACCGTGGCTCGTTCGCAATGCCACGCAATTTGTCGCCAGGCTCTACGATCAGCGCATCAAGCAGACGCATCCACTCCGGGTCAGTTTCCAAATCACGCAAAGCGGCAATAATAATCGACAGTGATACCAGTCGCTGCTGGCCATCAATCACACTAAACCGCGTGCCGCCTTCTCGAACGAGAATCAACGATCCAAGAAAATACGGGGTATTTGGTGTTTTTGCTGCTTCCTCAAGATCGTTAATCAGCTGCAGAATGTTTTCTCGACGCCAAATATAGGCGCGTTGAAATGATGGAATTGAGAACTGATAATCCGGGGTGAATACTTTGCCTAGCGGCTTCTCGTATGCACTGATCGACATGTGATCCTACCCCCTCCATTGGCGCGCGTGGCGAACACGCCATGCTTCAATCTCCAGCCTAGCAGCGTGCGCCCAGCCTGTCAGGCAGATATCACTGGGCGCGTCCCATCATCAAGATCGGCCCGTTCAACAAGTCGTGCCATTTGCACGCGGCCCATTGCTAGCTTGTCAGCCGCGCTCGAAAGATGCGCTTTGGCCGTACGCTCCGAAATAAACATGCGCGCCGCAATCTCCGCATTCGTCATTCCTTCGGCAGCGAGAATCACTGTTTCTCGCTCACGCGCAGGCAGCGCATTAAGCAATGCGCGTGCCTCATCGCGGCGAGCCTGCGGACGCGACGAACCAAGATCAGCAAGCAACTGCCGTTGACTGGCAACATTGAACTGTGGGGCGCCCTGACACACATCAAGCACGCGACGAATAATTTCCTCCGGCGCATCCGTTTTCGACACAAACCCTTCAGCACCCGCTTCTATTGCGCGTTGCACCGTATTCGAAGGATTAAGCGATGTAAGAATCAACACATGCGTTGGATGGGGCAGTGCGCGCAACTGCTGAGTAGCTGCAATACCATCCATGTCAGGCATGGCGATATCCATCAACACGACGTCAGGGTGCTCGCTACGTGCTTTTCGCACTGCTTCGCGGCCTCCAGTAGACGTGGATACTACGCGAATAAGACCCTGCGAGTAATCGTTGAGAATCAATTCCATCGCCTGACAGACCATCGGATCATCATCGATGATACTCACAGTGACAATCGTGCTAGCTTCTCGCGGTTCTTCTGCCTTCACGATGCCCATCATACTGGCACAGTAGCGGTGGAGCCGGCCGGCATACTGGGCGTTGCTGGATTATCTGGCGTGTGCCAGGGCAATACCACATCAACATGGAAGATTTGTTGAGCATCACTGCCATAGCGGCATTCTCCGCCCACTGAACGAACGCGCGCAGCAACACCGGGAAGTCCAGCACCGGTACGCGCATTGTGCGCAGTATCGTTCGATGAAGCAGCTGGCATAGCACTAGCATCATGCGACTCGCTGCCAGTGATGGGATTACTGACATGCACGTGCACGCCTTGCTGCGGATTGACTGTTACTTCCAAACACACTGGTGCGCCAACAGCATGACGGCACGCATTGGTGAGACTTTCTTGAATCGCACGATACGCAACCTTGCCAATCGTCTCGTCTAAATCACCCAGCTGATGAATATCAATCCACGTGTTCAACGATGTGCCAGCTCGCCGCGTATCTTGAATCAACGCGTCCAACGATTCGCGCGTTAACGCAGTCTCATCACTGGGAGCCAATTGTTCCCACGCCTGCTGTGGGTGACGCAACATGTCGATAATCGCATGCGCTTCGTCCAAAGCGCCTGCCGACTGGCGGCGGATTTCATCAGCTTTCAGCGCGACCGTTTGCGCACGCCGACGCATATCGTCAACATTGGTACCGGCTTCGTGCAGATCAGTTTGCGCTAAACGCGCAGCCTCGACTTGTAATGCGCTCGCATTGAGTGCAATCAACGATAGCGAATGCGCCAACGTATCATGTGCTTCAGCGGCGATCGCATCAGCAAGCTGTTGATTGGCAAGATCATCTTGTAAGTGTGCGGCATGATGACGAGCGGCTTCAGTGCGCGCATCTGCCTCGTTGAGTCGCGCGCGCGAACGAATATGCAAGCCAATCAATATGGCTCCGCCCACGCCTAGTAGCGCGATCACAATCGCAGTCGTCACAATTGTCGATTCCTCAACAAGCATGACCGGCGTTTGCCCAGTATCAGTAGTGCCTGGTTTGGCAAACACTTCATGCCAGAACGATGTGCCTGCTGGCTGAAGTGCATCACGCAATTGTGCCCAAACAGCAATCGGTGTTGCAACAACTATGGCGCGCAACGTGCGCCGCGTGTCTGATCGGCGAGCAATGAGCGAGCACAACGCCATCAGCATCAGTAGCGGATCATAAGGGAATACTAGGGTCGCGAGCGCACAAATCCAGAACACAGGTTCAGGGTGCTTCGAACGCTTTTGCAACACAAACGGCCAGACCAGCGCAAGCAATACGCCCAGTATCATCCACGGGTTAGTAAGGTCACCATCCTCATTCGTGAATGCTGAGGCTGCATAAGCAACTTGCACTAAACACATCATCATGGCGAGAGGAATCATCACCACCGTGCACCACAGTCGTGTGCGTACTGGTACAACGTCATCAGCCGTAATAGACAGTGGCCATCGGTGAGGCAAGCGTGGCATCGAGGAAGGTGCGGTCATATTTCCCACTGTATTGCTGCTCGCCGATCGACACCATTGAACGAACGGGCGCGTCTAGACACGTTCGATTGCCCGAATGGGCAATGCAATATGACCATTCGTCCACTGACGGCGTGGCGCGTATTTCGATAGCGTCGTATGTGTCAGGCGCCGCAACCTGCACGATGAGCGTCGCCGATTGCCGCGAAAGAGAAAGAAGGAGCTATGAGTAACCCCAACCCTGCTCAGCAGCCGAGCCAGCGGCCCGTGAGCCAAGGTGAGCAGCATGCCGCAAAACCGAAGAAACCACTGTGGAAAAAATGGTGGTTTTGGCTGATCATCATCATTGTTGTGGCAGCTCTCGGTAGCACTGCAGCACCGAACAGCTCTTCAACAGACGACGCCAACAAGTCATCAACGTCCAGTCAGTCCAGCAGTGACGCCACGCAGAAGAACAATGCTGACACTGATGCATCGTCCACTGACGGCGACACGTCAAAAGACAAGGCAGCCGCAACCGGCGAACAGGACATGGAAGGCGATGTTGATTCCGGCAACTACCACGTCAAACTCGTGTCATTGACCAAAACCGGTGCAGATTACGAAGGCAAGCCCACGGCAGTACTGACGTATGAGTTGACTAACAATAAGTCTGAAAACTCGAATTACATGGATTACATGGTCAGCGCGTTCCAGAACGGCCGTCAGCTTGATACTGCAATCTTCACTGAGGCTCCAGAGGGGTACGATGCCAACTCGGCGCTCTCGAAATTGCAGCCAGGAGGCACCGCAACGGTCACGCAAGCGTACGTGCTTGAAGATGACAGCCCAGTCAGCATTGAAGTTGAAGGCACTGTTGACTTTACCGATGCCAAAGTAACGCACACGTTTACGTTGCAGTAAGTTCAGTGCAGTAGGCGCGCAGATTGATCAGGTGGGTAGGTGTTTGTCTACCCACCTGTGCGCATATCGTGAAACCGCCATGCTCCAGGCTGAAATTCAGGTGACTCTCAGGCGATACCCCGTAGGATGAGGGAGAAGCGACAAGCAAGGAGTCATGATGACATTCGGTCAGCAGCCGCAAGGTAACGGCAATCCATTTGGCCAGCCGCAATACGGTCAGAATCAGCAGCCGTACGCACAGAGCCCTTATACGCAGAACAATTACGGTCAGCCCCAGTATGGGTATGCGCCCAATGGTACGGCGACCATGAACGCGCAAACTGCGTATTCCTATGAACAAGTGCAGCAGGCACAGCGAGCCTCAGTCACAAAAGCATATGGTGAGATGACCATCGGCCTGATTATTACCGCCGTGGTCGCTGTATTCACGCAGATGACTGGTGCATATGTTGCCTTTATCAGCGCTACTGGTCTGATCGGGTTCTTCCTCTTCGCCATTGTTCAGGTAGGTCTCGCGCTCTATCTTGGCGCACGCATTATGACCATTAGCTCTACAGCCGCTCGCGTCATGTTCTACGTGTATGCTGCACTGATGGGCTTTACACTCAGCTCGATTTTCATCGTGTACCAATTGTCTGATATTGGTATTGCGCTTGGCATGTGCGCACTGTTCTTCCTTGTGCTTACGATGTTCTCGCTGACCACCAAGTTTGACATGCTCAAGCTCGGCCCAATTCTGATGGTTGGCCTGATCGTACTGATCATCTCGCAACTAGTACTGATGTTCATTCCAGGAGTTGGCGAAGCAACGCGTATTATCTGCGCAATTGGCTTGGTGCTGTTTGCTGGCATGACGATGTACGATGCGCAGGCTACGCGTGCACTGTTCGCTCACTATGAGTCTCAGGGCCCGGAAATGATTCGTAAGATTTCGATCGTGTGCGCGCTCAACCTGTACCTCGACTTTGTGAACATGTTCCTGTACATCCTGCAGCTGTTCGGTAGCAGAGACTAGCCTGCGAGTAATCGCATAGGATGAAGCCCGGCTCAAGTAGTCGGGCTTTTTCATATCCGTCACATGCCGCCGGTACCGTAGTGCCTCATGAAGAGACAGGAACTGATGGGGCTCGCGTGCCTGCTATTAACCGCGTTGATTTGGGGATTTGCGTTTGTTTCTCAAGTGCAGGGCATGGATTCGATGACCCCACTGTTTTTCAACGCAACACGATTCACGCTTGGTGCGCTTTCACTGATTCCTTTGCTCGCATGGCGCCGGATGAAGCACGCTGCAACGCCGACAGTATCGGCTAGCGCACAGGCCAATCATGCGCGCTGGCTTTCCAATCCGATCATTGTCGGCGCAATCTGCGGCATATTTCTCTTCACTGCGAGCACCTTGCAGCAATACGGTATTCTTTACGGTCGCTCGGCTGGCCGCGCTGGATTTATTACGGCACTGTATATTGTGATGGTGCCGCTGCTCGCCTTCGTATTCTTGCATCGACGCGTGCACTTGATGACCATCATCGCAGTAGTGATTGCTGTCGTAGGTTTTTATTGCCTGTGCATCACCAATGGGTTCGGTTCATTAACGCTGGCCGACCTATTGCTATTGTTCACCGCAGTGCTGTTTGCCGCGCATATTTTGGTCATCGACACATTGGGGTCTCGTATTGACGCACTAGTGCTGTCTTTCACGCAATTTGTTACTACTGCCATCTTGAGTTGGGTAGGTTCACTCATCGAAGGATCAGTGAACTGGGCAGGTGCTGCTCAAGCGTGGGAAGCAGTGTTGTATGCAGGCATTGGTTCGGTTGGTATCGCGTACACATTGCAAGTTGTTGGCCAGCAATGGGTGCCGCCAACACAAGCCAGCCTTGTCATGTCACTGGAATCATTCTTCTCAGTGCTTGGCGGCGCATTGCTACTCGGCGAGGTGATGACCCCGCGCGGTTACCTTGGGTGCGCGCTCATTTTTGCGGGCACGATGCTCGCACAACTGCCCGCAAACCCGTTTACAACACGCGCAAAAAGCCGTTAGTCAGCTTTCGGCGCTTCGCCAGCCTGTGGTGCGCCGTTAATATCACGGTGAATATTCTGCATTTGCGTTTCAATATTCTGCAACGAACGCGCACAGTCAAGCAGTGTTTGCGAATGCTCGGTCAGCTTAGCGTCAGGCAAATCAGTTTTGTACCGCAATGCATGCTCAAGGCTCGCCCAATAATCCATAGCGATAGTACGGAACTGTACTTCAACTGGCGTGTAGTGAGCACCGGATGACAGAAACACTGGCACTGCATAAATCACATGGAGTGAGCGGTACCCGTTTTGCTTAGGATTTTTAATGTAATCCTTGACGCGCAGTACGGAAATATCGTTTTGCGCTGACAAATAATTCGATACAGAGTACACGTCATCGCGGTAGTTGCAGATCACACGAATACCAGCCACGTCGAACAAGTTATCGCGCATTGCCGCAACATTGAGCGGCAGCCCCTTGCGTTCCAACTTGCCTAGAATCGAATTCACCGACTTCAAACGCCGTTCCATATGATGAATTGGGTCGTGTGCGAAGCGAACCTGAAACTCAGAATCAAGAATTTCGAGTTTGGTACTGATCTCATACATTGCGCCTTCGTAGACCTGCATAAGATCAGCGAATTCAGTGATCTCATCGGTGGGGAACGGGGTGTTCTCGCCACCAAGAGCCTTGAGTCGCGCTTTGAGATCGTTGGTATTGATGCGGTTCTGTCGGTCAAGTATCACGGTCAATATTGTAACCGCACATGTGTGCTGAACCTGAATAATCGCTGAAGCAGACTTACCAGCGTGACGCAACACGGTTGACGCTCTGGCGTGGGCAATCGATACGATGGAAAACTATGAATGAAGACATGATGACCGAGGCTGAACGCGCCTCAAAACTGGCTGAACCAGCGGCTGATGCTGCCGCAATGCCAAACCGTGGCAAGGGCGTGTACTATGTGCACACGCTCGGATGCCAGATGAATGTGCATGATTCCGAACGTATTGCTGGCGTACTTGAAGCAGACGGTTATGTGCCAGCGACTGAAGATCAGGTGATTGACAAAGATATTGACCTGATCGTGATGAACACGTGCGCAGTGCGCGAAAACGCTGCTGAGCGTATGTATGGCACGATCGGCTTGTGGGCGCAGATGAAGCGTGAGCGGCCGAACCTGCAAATCGCAGTAGGCGGGTGCATGGCGCAGCTTGATCGTCAGAAGATCGCAAAGAAAGCGCCATGGGTAGATGCAGTGTTCGGTACGAAGAACATTGGCTCTCTGCCGCAGCTGCTTGATCGCGCGCGCATGATTGGTGAACCGCAGGTTGACGTGGTTGACCATCTGGATTATTTCCCTAGCCAGTTGCCGACCGCCCGCGCCTCGCGCGTCTCCAGCTGGGTGTCAATTTCGATCGGCTGCAACAATACGTGCACGTTCTGCATCGTGCCGACCACGCGCGGTAAGGAACATGATCGTCGCCCGGGCGATATTCTTGCTGAAATTCGCCAATGCGTGGATAACGGTGCCAAAGAGGTTACGCTGCTCGGCCAGAACGTGAACTCGTTCGGCTATGGTATTGGCGACCGGTACGCGTTTTCTAAGCTGCTGCGCGCATGCGGCGACATTGAAGGCTTGGAACGCGTGCGCTTTACTTCGCCGCATCCTGCTGCATTCACGGACGATGTGATCGCTGCAATGGCTGAAACACCGAACATTATGCACCAACTGCATTTCCCACTGCAGTCTGGTTCTGACCGCATTCTGCGCGCAATGCGCCGCTCGTATCGTTCAGCGAAATTCCTTGACATTCTTGGTCGTATTCGTGAAGCCATGCCGGATGCGCAGATTTCCACGGATATTATTGTGGGTTTCCCCGGTGAAACTGACGAGGATTTTGAAGAGACGATGCGCGTTGTGCGTGAAGCACGATTCTCTTCCGCCTTCACATTTGAGTATTCTCCGCGCCCGGGCACCCCGGCTGCGTCTATGGAACAAATACCGCATGACGTGGTCCAGGAGCGTTTCGACCGACTGGTAGCGTTGCAGGAGCAGATTACTGCTGAAGAGCTTGCCAAGTTCGAGGGCCGTGATGTTGAGGTGATGATCACGGGGACGACGGGCAAAAAGGATGCTGCCACGCATCGTGTAACGGGCCGTGAAAAAACTGGTGTGTTGGTGCATATCGGTGTGCCTGATGGTGAGCCTATGCCACAAATCGGCGATTTTGTTACCGCAACTGTTACGCATGCAGGCCGCCACAATCTCATCGCTGACCCTAACCCAGCGCAAGGCCAAACGTATTCAGTGAGGCGATAACCATCATGACAGCACGAGTCGTATCGATTGTCGGCCCTACCGCGTCCGGCAAAACAGGACTGGGTATCGCCATCGCCAAAGCGTTGGCGGTGCGCGGAGAACGCGCTGAAATCGTGAACGCTGATGCGTATCAAATGTATCGGGGTATGGATATTGGTACCGCCAAGCCAACAGCGGAAGAACAGGCTGCAGTACCGCATCATCTCATCGATATTGTTGATCCGGATGAAGCGATGTCAGTTGCGCGCTTCCAACAGCTTGCGCGCGACTGTATTCACGATCTGCAAGATCGCGGTATTCGTCCAATTCTGGTAGGTGGCTCGGGCTTGTATGCGCGCGCCGCCATCGACGATATTTCTTTCCCTGGAACTGACCCTGAAGTGCGCAAGCGACTCGAAGAGCGCGAACGAATCGAAGGTGCGGGAGCACTGTTCGATGAGCTTGCCGTCAAAGATCCTGAAGCTGCCTCGCGCATGGACCCGCACAATCCACGGCGTACGATTCGCGCACTTGAGGTCATCGAGGTCACAGGACGGCCGTATTCAGCAAGCTTGCCGCATTATCGGTATGTGATTCCCACCGTGCAAATTGGTCTTGACTTATCGCGTGAGGAGTTGGACCAGCGTATTGATATTCGCACCAAGCACATGCTTGAAGGCGGTTTCGTAGAAGAAGTGGAGCGTTTGCGCCCGCATTTGGGTGCTACTGCCGGTCGTGCGCTCGGCTATCAGCAGGTTATCGACTATCTCGACGGCCTGCGTGACATGGAGTACACGTTCTACGATATTGCGCAAAAAACCAAGCGTCTTGCCCGCAAGCAGATGGGCTGGTTTGGTCGAGATCCGCGCATTCACTGGCTGCAAGCGCTCAACCCACAGCTGGTTGATAAAGCAATGGCCATTATTGACCACGCTGATGCTGGTGACTACGATCCGATCGACGCGCAAGCCGACGAATACGTACAGCATCATCTCGGCGATATCGACTGATATACGCGTACACACACGCTGAATATAGGTACAGGGTTGCAGTTCACAGGAATGAACTGCAACCCTGTACATGTTGGTGGTACTGAAGAGTACTTACTGCAGGTGCCGTCAGTGTGCGGGACCTTGCTCCCATCCAGCAATCAGGAAAATACGCGTTGGATTCGCCGGACGCACAATCGTGGCAAACATTCGTTCGAAACCGCTGATATCACCCTGATACGCGCGCAATTTCGCTGCTTTATACGATTCGCGCGTCACGGTACCCCAGTCAAGATCCCAACCGGCATCATGCGCGAGTCGAGAAGCAAAAATGCGCAATGTCATCGCATTACCACCCTTGAAGGGATGCAGGTAACCGAGTTCGTCGTACACGTACGCGAGCGCGTGCGTGAAATCGTCACGATCAAGATTGTTGAGATTATGCTTCTCAGCTAGCTCTGTGGCGATATTGAGCGCGCCGGTTTCGATGAGCTGCGCAGGGAAAAACGCTTCCGGATTCTTTGCACGTGCTCGATCGCTTGTCACTTCGCGTGTCACATTCGATGTGCGCAAATGACCAGCGTCCGAAAACACGCCTTCAAACAATGCTGTATGAATAGCAATGAGCTCGTGTAAGTCTCCGGTTGGATTCCAACGGCGTTCAGCAAGGAGTACCGTGCGCGCAAACACGCTGCTCGCATGATCGGTTGCATGATCGTCGAGACTGCCATCAGCAAGTCGCCCGTTCACAATGCCAGACGTCTCCCGATCGGCAGTGTCGATGAGTCCGAGCACGTCCACTTCACCGCGCTCGTAGCAGGCCGCGGCGCGCATCGTTGCTTCGCCCGGCCTCATCGATTCCAATGCGCAGTTGTGAAGAGAGAATGCGACTGCGCTCGCACGTTCGGCTGGAGTCATAGTTAGATGGTACATGCGTTGGAGGTGAATTGTGCGCTTTTGACGCACATCGTCGGCGTAAAGTGATGGGTGATGGGTAGAATCTGAAGCGTTATGGCACGTACAGCATCCTCATCAGATAATCGATCCTCTGATTCCCGCTCTCGCACGCGGTCGTCGCGGGGGAGTTCTCGCGACGGCGGTGGGCAGGATCCGCGCGAACCAGAACCCATGTGGAAGAAGGTACTTCTCGCGATTCCGCGTGCTTTCGGATCATTGGTGCGTTCTATTACCGGCGTGGGTGAATATGATCCGGTGTACCGCCGTGATGGCTTGTGCTTCCTGCTCATTGTGCTCGCTGTACTGTTTTGCGCTTCCGAATGGTTCCGTGTGAACGGTGTGATTGGGCGCGTGTTGCACTCATTCTCGTCTGGCGTTTTGGGCGTAATGAGCGTGGTATTACCGGTACTGCTGGTTATTGTTGCTGTTCGGTTGATGCGCAATAGCGGCAAAGATTCTGACAATCCGCGTGTAGTTACCGGTTGGACACTGCTGTTGTGGTCAATCTGTTCGATTTTGGATGTGATTATCGCCTCTGACGCGCGCGTTTTTGACATTCGTATTTTGCAAAACGCTGGCGGTTTGTTTGGATTCTTCTTGGGTTCGCCGCTCGCTTGGGGATTGTCCAAGGTGTTCGCGGTCATTATTTTCGTCGTTGTTGGCCTGTTTTCGCTGCTGATGATCACCCGCACGCATGTCAATGAGGTTCCTGAGCGAGCGCGTGCGTTGGTTGCAACAATCAGTGGCGCTATGCCTGAAAAAACAGGTCATAGAGGCAGTAGCGATGAGGATAGCGACCAGTTCCCCAATGAAGTGCGCGTTGGTGACGATACGCTCGCATTTGCCGAAGGCGTGCCCGCACATGATGGCAGTGATGAAACTGAGGCTGAGAGCGCTGATAGCCCGGTAAAAGAAAGCTTCTTTGCTCGACTGTTTCATTGGCGTCGTGGCAGCAAGCAGGATGATGATACTGCTTTGGAGCGTTACGCCGGCGATGATCCGTTCACCAGTGCAGCTAGCCGTCACGGTCAGGCAGCTGAAACTACATTGGATGAACACGGTGGTGTTGTGCCACGCACAGTTTCTTCCACTGTCGGGGATGATAATGCGGCTAGCTGGGCATCTGATCCAGATGGCACACTACCGATGGGGGCTGGGTCTGCAAACGCGCCGGTACCAGTAGCATCTTCCGGTACGGTAGCAATGCCCGGGCCGTCTGCTGATCCGTGGGCGGCTATGCCAGCTGTTGGCGGCAGCGGATCGGCTGCAGTAGTACCAACACAGCCGCGTACTGTGTCGTCAAGTGTGCCGAGCGCAGTACCGAGCGCAGTACCAGGTGCAGTGCCGAGCGTTGTGCCTGCTGGATCTTCAAGCGCAGCAGATGTGCCGGCTGGCAGCGCGAACAGTGGCGAAGACATGAATCCGAATGCTGATGACGAGCAAGCGGGCAGTATTCCGGATGCGCCGTATCAGTTGCCGGATTTGAATATGCTGTCGCATGGTCAACCGCACGCTGTGCGCACCCCGGCTAACGATCGCGTTATCCGCGCGCTGACCTCCACGTTCCAGCAGTTCAACGTGGACGCGAAAGTTGTTGGCTTCCTGCGCGGCCCTTCGGTTACGCAGTACGAGGTTGAGCTTGGCCCTGGCGTTAAAGTCGAGAAGGTTACCAACTTGCAGCGCAATATTGCGTATGCGGTTGCTAGCTCTGACGTGCGTATTCTGTCGCCAATTCCCGGTAAGTCCGCTATCGGTATCGAAATTCCGAACGACGATCGCGAAATCGTCCACTTGGGTGACGTGTTGCGTTCTGATAAGGCAATGAACGATCCCAACCCGATGCTTGCTGGTGTTGGCAAAGACGTTGAAGGCCATTTCGTCACGGCTGACTTAACGAAGATGCCGCATTTGTTGGTTGCTGGTGCAACTGGTTCAGGTAAGTCGAGTTTTATTAACTCAATGCTGATGTCGATTATTATGCGCGCGACTCCTGAGCAAGTGCGACTGATCATGGTCGACCCGAAGCGTGTCGAATTAAGTGCGTACGCGGGTATTCCGCATCTACTAACGCCGATTATCACCGATCCGAAGAAGGCTGCTCAAGCTCTCGAATGGGTGGTTAAGGAGATGGATGCGCGCTATGACGACTTGCAGTTCTTCGGATTCCGCCACGTCAAAGACTTTAACGAGGCAGTACGCGCTGGCAAGGTGCATGCTCCAGCCGGTTCAAACCGCAAGGTTGCTCCATACCCGTATCTGCTGGTTGTTGTCGACGAGATGGCTGATCTTATGATGGTCGCCAAAAACGACGTGGAAAGCTCTATTCAGCGCATTACGCAGTTGGCGCGAGCCGCTGGCGTACACCTGGTGCTCGCCACGCAGCGCCCATCCGTTGACGTGGTCACTGGTCTGATTAAGGCCAATATTCCTTCAAGGCTCGCATTTGCAACGTCGTCGGCTACTGATTCGCGCGTTATTCTCGACTCGGTAGGCGCTGAGACGCTGATCGGCCAGGGTGACGCTTTGTTCCTGCCGATGGGCTCGATGAAGCCAATTCGTGTGCAGGGCTCGTGGGTGAACGAGTCGGAGATTCGCAAAGCGGTCGAATTTGTGCGCACGCAACGCAAACCGCATTATCGCGAAGATATTGAGCAGATGGCCAAGGAAGCAGAAAAGGCTGCTGTTGAGCCGGATGAGGATATCGGTGATGATCTTGACGTGTTGCTGCAGGCGGCTGAACTGGTAGTCACCACACAGTTTGGTTCCACATCAATGCTGCAACGCAAGCTGCGTGTCGGCTTCGCAAAAGCAGGCCGTCTTATGGATTTGCTGGAATCGCGCGGTGTTGTTGGCCCATCGGAAGGCTCTAAAGCACGCCAAGTGTTGGTACAGCCGCAAGATTTGCCGGCAGTCCTTGCCTTTATTCGAGGAGAAACCAGTTCGATTCACTCTGGCAGTGCTAGTGCGGGGGCGGCAGACTCACAAGCAGCTTTGCCAAGGCAAGACGAGTGAGCACAGTGACCGATGGTATCGGCGGTTTTCCTGACGATTGTCAGCTGATACTCATTCAACGTAGCAACGTGAGGGTATGGTGAACACTATGGCTACAGACATGAAGGAACGTCAAGAAACTTCGAAGACATCGCTGTTCGATGGCTGGAACGCGCCGCCGAATCTGGTCACGTACACCCGCATTGTCCTAGTGCTGGTGTTTCTTGGCCTTGATATTGCTGCCGGTGCGTGGGGCGCGAATAATATTGCACTGCGTTGGGCGGCTGCAATACTGTTTATTGTTGCTGCTTCGACCGATAAAATTGACGGTTGGATGGCGCGCACGTTCAACCAAGTCACTGAGCTTGGCAAACTCATGGACCCGATCGCTGACAAGCTGCTGACTTGTTCAACATTGATCGTTGCTTCGGTGTTCAGTGAAATTGGCTGGTGGGTAACTATTCTCTTCCTCGTGCGCGAAATCGGCATTACGGTGATGCGCTTCTTCGTTATTGACACCGGTGGCAAGGTCATTGCTGCGGCGTGGCCTGGCAAGCTGAAGACTCTGTTCCAGTGCATTGGTTTGGCTATGCTGCTGCTGCCGGTGTGGCATCTCAACGCAGCACAGACTGTGCCGATGTGGATGACAATCTACTACGTGCTGACATACGTGTTTATTTACGTGGCGTTGGCATTGTGCCTGTACTCGGGCATTCTGTATCTCGTCAACACGTTTGCTGGCCGCAAGAAGAGCAACGCAAATGCCTGATAAGGCAAATGCTCTGTCGCGCGATGAGCGAGCAGCTCGCATACTGGCGTGGTGCCAGGCGCGCGATATAAAAATCGCTTGCGCTGAGTCACTGACTGGCGGGTTGCTTGCGGATGCATTCGTGCGTATTCCTGGCGCGTCTCGCGTGTTCCTTGGCTCAGCAGTGACGTATGACATTGCAGCAAAAGCGTCCATATTAGGTGTTGATCGCAGCTTGCTTGAGCGTGAAGGTGCAGTGCACCCTGAAGTGGCTCGGCAGATGGCGCGCAATACAGCACGGTTGTATACGCAACCTGCATATTGTGGTGTGATTGGTTTGTCGACAACAGGAGTAGCTGGTCCTGGTCCTGATGGTGACAAGCCCGCCGGATTAGTGTATGTGGGCGTGAGTATTCCGGCCATTGCTGCGCCATCCGGTACGGACTTGTGTGCGGCATACGAACTGCGTTTGCATGGTTCGCGCGAGGATGTGCGTGAGCTCACCGTATTGCGCCTTATGGAGATAGTGAGCCAACTCACAGTGGATTCACAGGAATAATCTGCGCCTGGTCGTGTTGGTCATAGTGGAACGCTTGAACGATATGAACAACACGAAAGGGGAGTCAGACATGGATACGATGACTCGAACCAGCGAACGCATGGAGACGACCACCATCCCGCAAAGGGTACAACCCGGCACCGCGCGCATGCGCGATCTGACCCCAGCACAGCGTAGGGCGGTACTGTTTGCTCAACAGCAGGTATTGCGTGCTCGCGCTGCCAAGAAGGCGAAGGATGAGCGTCAAGCTGAACTTGAGCGTATGCGTATGGCGGAGGATTCCTTCGAGACGAAGCCGCGCGCAGCAGTACGTAGTGTGCAGAGCACTCCAGAGGCTAAGGATGTTTCGCTGCGCGAAGCTATCGGCCACGTGCTGCGCGATTTGCGTACGCGTGACGGCAAGACCTTGCGTGAAGTGAGTGAAAAGGCCGGGGTGTCGCTTGGATACCTGTCTGAAGTGGAGCGTGGTCAAAAGGAAGCAAGTTCAGAATTGCTTAGTTCGATCGCTGAATCGCTGGGTGTGAGCACTGCACAAATGCTGCGTTTAGTTGCTGACTATCTTGACTCGCTTGAGGCGTAACTTGGCCTGTTGCCAAGCTGTATGAGGTTGCCTGTTGACATGCAGGCAACCTTTTTTGTTTGCGGTTGTGCGCGGGGCTACTGTTGAATGCTGGTGTGAGGTTGAGGCTACACTGGTGGGTCATGCATGAGCGAGAATTCTGGGAATTGGTTGATGAAGTATTCGGCAAGGCGTATGGCCGCAGCCTAGTGCGAGATCAGACGCTGGATGTGCTCGGTGGTAGGTCTGCGCTGCAGGCGCTGGCTGATGGTGTTGAACCACGCGTGGTATGGAATGTGCTGTGCGATCATATGCAGATTGGTGACCCGCAGCGGTGGGGTAGAGGCCACAATGCACCACCTATGCCTGCTCGATAAACGGTAGATGGGGTGAACTACGCTACGGCGTGTCTGGCGATTGCATGCGGTTTTGACGATGTTGTAAGCCGTAACCATGAGCAATAATCGAACAAATGTTCGCCTTGTGGGGTATGGTTATCCACATAAAGACGATAAAGCATCGCATAAGTGGACGAGCAAGCAACACGCCGACTTATTCCTTACGGCAGTAGGGAATTGTGGCTACTGTGCAGACTTTTTGCAGTAGCCTTCGACCACATAAGTCGGTACAGCTTGCGTCGATATGCTGCTGATTCGTACGGTGGATATTGATATCCGCCCACTGACGTGAAGGAGACTGACATGGCACAGCGCACGAGTACGAAGGAAAGCGCGGCAAAAGCCGGGTCAAAGTCCGCGGCGGGAGCTGGCGACGCGCATGGTATCGACCCGCGTCGTAAAGCCGCACTGGACTCTGCTCTCGAGCAGGTAGAGAAAAGCTTTGGCAAGGGCTCGGCAATGCGTTTGGGGGATAGACCCGAACAGAACGTGGAAGTTATTCCTACAGGGTCGCTGGCTCTTGATTTAGCGTTGGGTATTGGCGGCTTGCCAAAGGGCCGTATTGTGGAGATCTACGGTCCAGAATCTTCGGGTAAGACAACGCTTGCATTGCATGTAGTAGCCAATGCACAGAAAAATGGTGGTGTAGCTGCGTTTATTGACGCAGAACATGCGCTCGACCCCGTGTATGCCCGTAAGTTGGGTGTTGATACGGATTCCTTGATTGTCTCGCAGCCAGACAACGGTGAGCAGGCACTGGAAATTGCGGATATGCTGATCCGTTCTGGTGCTCTCGACGTGATTGTTATTGATTCGGTGGCGGCGCTAGTGCCTAAAGCTGAAATTGAAGGTGACATGGGCGACAGTCACGTTGGCTTGCAGGCTCGATTGATGAGCCAAGCACTGCGCAAAATGACCGGTGCTCTGGCACAGGCTGGCACGACCGCTATTTTCATTAACCAGTTGCGTGAGAAGATTGGCGTTTTCTTCGGCAATCCGGAAACCACTACTGGTGGCAAGGCATTGAAGTTCTACTCATCAGTGCGATTGGATATTCGCCGTATTCAGACCATCAAATCTGGTGATGAAGCAATCGGTAACCGTACGAAGGTCAAGGTTGTGAAGAACAAGATGGCTCCGCCATTTAAGTCGGCAGAGTTCGACGTGCTGTATGGCGAGGGTATCTCAACAGAAGGTTCTGTGCTTGATATGGCCTTGCAGTGCAACGTGGTGAAGAAGTCGGGTTCGTGGTTCACCTATGACGGAGATCAGCTCGGTCAGGGCCGTGAGAACGTACGCAAGTTCCTCAAAGACAATCCGCAGATCACTGAAGAGATTGAAAACAAGGTCAAGGCTGAATTTGGTCTGATTGAACCACAGGATCAGTTTGCTGAAGGTGAAGCAGAGCCGCAGACTGACGCAGGAGCAGATGCTGCTGGCGATGCTAATACTCAGCCCGCTGACACCAAGGCCACTGCGTCGAAAAGCGCTGCCTAGTGAACTGTAGTTATTGGCAATGATACGAGCGGAAGATTTTCTCGCAGATCATGCTCCGCTGGTTGGTGATGACAGTGCGACTGACGCTGTCATCACCAACCAGCAGCGCAGTTTCCCTGCACGTCAATCAAGCGCGGGGAGTGCAGCATGGCATCGTCGCAGTCGGCAGCAGCGTACGAATGCTCGATATGCTTCTCGATCACAGAGTATTGGCATGTCGGGCGTACAGTCGGACTCAGCGCAGGGGAAAGGCGTTGAAGATCCGCGCGATTATGATGCCTGCCGGGAGGCTGCGCTGAGGCTGCTTGACGCTGCAGCTCGACCATCCGGCGCGTTACGTGACCGTCTGATAGCTAAAGGCTACGATGAAGATATTGTTGCGGATGTTATTGATCGACTCACGCAATTGTCTTTACTGGATGATGAAGCATATGCGCAATCAGCGTTACGTTACTGTTTGAACAGGCTCATGGGCCAGCGAGGCGCAATGGCAGATCTCACGCGCAAAGGTGTCGGTCGTCAATTAGCTATGCGCGTGTGTGAACAAGCTCGTGAACAAGGCGCTTTTGAAGATGCCGCATGGGAATTAGGACGGCAAAGCGCGCGCAAAACGGTTGGTTTGGACCAGCAAACACGCAAACGTCGCTTCTGGTCAGCTGGTGGGCGCAAAGGACATAACCCTGCCACGCTGGGAGAGGTCGCGCACGCACTGTTTGACCAATCTAGCAATGACTGAGGTTCGGAAAAAGAAAAACGAGACCCCCGATACCCCGGGTTCTGTCGCGTGTTACCACGCGGATGACCATCCATCTCGACCTGACGTTACCGTCAGGCTCTAGCGGCCTACCCGATGGCACGGGCGAGCAGCCCTTACCGCCATCTGCTTGGCCTTGCTCCCGATGAGGCTTGCCATGCGGCCAACTGTTACCAGCGGCCCGGTGGTCTCTTACACCGCCGTTTCACCCTTACCCGCTCGCGCGGGCGGTCTATTCTCTGCTGCGCTATCTCTCAGGTCGCCCTGGGCGGACGTTATCCGCCATCGTGCTCTGTGGAGCCCGGAAGTTCCTCAGCGTTGCCAAATGAATGACGCGGCCGCGGTCATCTGGGGGTCTCGAACGCACCATTATACAGATAGGGCGTACAGGCGGTGGTACGCCACATGCACGTATATGAATCGAAAAGAGCTTACAGGGTTGCTTGCGCCACGTCACTTGACAATGCCAGCGGCGATACGCTTCAGCTCGGCAATATGTCCGTCGAAAGCGGCACGCCCGGCCGGTGTCATCGCATACCAGCGCACCATATGCCGGCTCGTATCAGATTCGCGCTTATCAACGGACACATACCCACAGTCAACGAGCGCTTTGAGATGTTTGGAACAGGCCGCGTCTCCCAGTTGCAGCGCGTCACGTAAGGCCGCGAACTGCAACTCGTCGACCGCAGAGAGCATGCCGCAGATGCGCAGACGCATCGGCTCATGAATCACTGGATCGAACTGGGGGATGATACGCGTCGAATCGGTCATGTCAGATCTCCAGCAATGCTTTGCGCGCAAGATCGTCGTATGAGCGTTCGGTGGCAACGAAGAAAATAAACCACACGCAGCTTGCCAGCAGAAGTCCTAAAGCAGCTCGCCCTATCTCCTCGGGAGTATGAGGGCTGATAGTGGAGCACCACCAGATCGTGAACGCAACGTATGCGGCAAACCCACAGTACATGGTGATCTGCAATGCTCGCATAGCTGCGTTGCGCGGACGAATACCGAAGGTGAGGCCGCCGGGCCACAATCCGCCACGATCCGGCAGTCCGCGTGAACGCGTAATCCAGCGAATCATCATGATCAGCACTGCGATGCTGGCAAGAGCTACGGCCCATAGTGCGAACTGTGTGGCTACAGCGAAGTTCCATTGGCTCTTTGCTGCCGAAACTGGCGAATCGTATATGGCAGCGATCGAGTCTGTTGATGTTCCAGCGGCGTCAGCGGCCTCCAGCTTATCTATATATTCACTCTGCAATGTCTGAAATCGATTCCACGACAGAGTTGTGTACAGCGAGCCAATAAGGTAGCCAAGGTCGCTGAATATGGCAAGCAGTGCAATTGCTGGATAGAACCAACCAGGGGGAGTGATGCGATCGGCAATGCTATCTCGGCCTTGCCGCACAGTGTTCAATGCTTCCTGCGCGAGAGCTGCATTCAGTTCGGGATGACTACTGGGGGTTGGGGTGTTTGCCGGGGTGTGATGAACGGTGCGCTGAGTTGACGTCATCGCAAGTCTCCTTTGACGAGCATATATGCGATCAGAGATTGATATTGCAGGGCACTGCTACGAGCGAGTAAGGGTGGTGATGGAGGAAGAGAGCCTCACAGAGGTGAGCTAACAAGAATAACTTTCCGTATAAGAAAGTATATTGCTTTCCTCTAAGGAAAGCAATAAAAACGCGTCATTACGGCACTGCCGTAGTGACGATGTGCCCATCTTGCTGCGCACCCCGCACGAAACAAACAAATCCAAGCATATCTTCGTTACGAAACGCTGGAAAAAAAGAAACATATTTCTATGGGCGAGTTCTTCCCAGAGTTTACCTTTCGTTCGGCTACAATAAAACGTACCCGATTGGCGAGGACGCCTTTCGGCACACATATAGCGGGAAACCGCTTGAGTATAGGGAGGTCCACATGGAAATCGTCGTTACCGGACGCCATACGCAGATCAAGCAAAGGTTCCGTGATGTCGTCGAAAGCAAGATGAATCGTGTGACCGCTATTGCACCGGATGCGCAGCGCGCGCAGATCGTGCTGACGCATGAAGGCAATCCGCGTCAGGCTGATACTGCCAAGCGCGTGGAGATTACCGTTATTGCCGGTAGCACCGTGGTACGCGCTGAGGCTTCGAGCACTGATGAGTTCAGCGCGCTCGACATGGCGCTTGACAAGCTGACTCTGCGTTTGCGCCGTACGCGTGATCGTCGTAAGGATCATCGTCGCGGCTACACCAACCCGGTGCCGGTTGATCTGGGCGTGATTACCCCGCCGGAGCCGGAAGAGGAAGCCGAGCCGGAAGAGCCGAACAACAGCCCTGAAGCTGCTGTCGCTTCTGATCTTGGTCCTGGCGAATCTGTGGAAGTCCAGGTTGGCGACACGCCGATTGTCATCCGTCGTAAGCTGCACATCGCAGAGCCGATGAGCATCGATGAGGCACTGTACGAGATGGAGCTGATCGGTCACGACTTCTTCCTGTTCGTCAACAAGGAAACTGGCCGTCCGTCCGTCGTCTACCACCGTCACGGTTGGAGCTACGGCGTGTTCGAGATCGACACCCCAGAAAACGTGAAGAAGTAAGGGGGTACTCCTCACTGATTCGTCGGTAGGGTAACGCTCACGCAAGAGCAAGATCGACGAATAAGCAACTGATAAAGGTCCGTCCGGCATCAAGTCGGGCGGACCTTTTTGTGCCAGTTGATTGGTGGGAGCGGCACGCATGAAAACACCGAGTGATCATGCTCGTCGTGAAGAAAATGTCCATGCGCGCGGGTCGCAGTTCGTGAAAATCGGCGCGTTCGCCTATCATGGTTGAAGTTTGTGCCCGGCGGCGTACGACGTCGGGCTGGCTCGTTGACGTCCGAAGTTAAACAGGGAGCGAATGTGGTAGATATCGTCGATAAGGCCCTTCGAATGGGTGAAGGCCGCCAGATCAAGAAGCTGGAGAACGTGGCCAAGGCCGTGAATGCTCTTGAGGACGAGATTTCAGCTCTGTCCGACGAGGAGCTCAAAGGCCAGACCGCCAAGTTCAAGCAGCGTCTGGACAATGGTGCCACGCTGGACGATCTGATGCCGGAGGCGTTCGCCACCGTGCGCGAGGTTTCTAAGCGCACCCTCGGCCAGCGTCACTTCGACGTGCAGCTGATGGGCGGCGCAGCCCTGCACTGGGGCAACATCGCTGAAATGAAGACTGGTGAAGGTAAGACCTTGGTCGCCACCTTGCCGAGCTACTTGAATGCACTCGAAGGCAAGGGCGTGCACGTGGTCACCGTCAACGACTACCTCGCCAGCTACCAGAGCGAGCTCATGGGCCGCATCTACCGCTTCCTCGGCATGTCTGTCGGCTGCATCATCACCGATCAGAAGCCGCCGGAGCGTCGCAAGCAGTACAACGCTGACATCACGTACGGCACCAACAACGAGTTCGGCTTCGATTACCTGCGCGATAACATGGCGTGGGAGAAGAGCGAACTGGTGCAGCGCGGCCACCGTTTCGCCATCGTCGATGAGGTTGACTCCATCCTGATCGATGAGGCTCGTACGCCTCTGATTATTTCTGGCCCGGCTGAAGGCGACGTGACCCGTTGGTACCGTCAGTTTGCGCGCCTTGTGCCGAAGCTGACTCGTGACGAGGATTACGAGGTCGACGAGAAGAAGAAGGTCGTCGGCATCCTCGATCCAGGTATCACCAAGGTTGAAGACTTCCTGGGTATTGACAACCTGTACGAGCCGGCCAACACCGCACTGATCGGTTACCTGAACAACGCCATCAAGGCTAAGGAACTGTTCCTGCGCGATCGTGATTACGTGGTCACCAATGGTGAAGTACTTATCGTTGACGAGCACACTGGCCGTATCCTGCCGGGCCGCCGCTACAACGAAGGCCTGCACCAGGCGCTCGAAGCCAAGGAGAACGTGGAGATCAAGGCTGAGAACCAGACCTTCGCAACCATCACCTTGCAGAACTACTTCCGTATGTACGACAAGCTCGCTGGTATGACCGGTACTGCTGAGACTGAGGCTGCTGAGTTCATGGGCACCTACAAGCTCGGTGTGCTGCCGATCCCGACGAACAAGCCGATGATCCGTATCGACCAGGACGACCTGATCTTCCGCACCAAGAAGGAGAAGCTGGCCGCCATCGTTAAGGATGTTGCAAAGCGCCACGCGAAGGGCCAGCCGGTGCTGCTGGGTACCGCATCCGTCGAGTCTTCTGAAGTTGTTTCTTCGCTGCTCGATGTTGCTGGCATTCCTCACCAGGTGCTCAACGCTAAGCAGCACGCCAAGGAAGCTGCTGTGGTTGCTGTCGCCGGTCGTAAGGGCGCAGTTACCGTGGCTACCAACATGGCTGGTCGTGGTACTGATATCATGCTCGGCGGTAACGTTGAGTTCCTCGCTGATGCCAAGCTGAAGAAGGATGGCTACTCGCCTGAGGACACTCCGGATGAGTACGAGAAGCGTTGGCCGGGCGTGCTCGCTGAGGTCAAGGAGCAGGTCAAGGACGAACACGAAGAGGTCAAGAAGCTTGGCGGCCTGTACGTGCTCGGTACTGAGCGTCACGAGTCTCGTCGTATTGATAACCAGCTGCGCGGTCGTTCTGGCCGTCAGGGCGACCCGGGTGAATCCCGCTTCTACCTGTCGCTTGAGGATGATCTGATGCGCCTGTTCAACACGCAGCTCGTTGCTCGTGTGATGGCCAAGGGCATGCCTGAAGGCGAGCCGATCGAGTCGAAGACCGTTTCTAAGGGTGTGCGCACTGCACAGAAGACCGTTGAAGCACGTAACTTCGAAATTCGTAAGAACGTGCTCAAGTATGATGACGTGATGAACAAGCAGCGTACGGTCATCTACTCTGAGCGTCAGGCTGTACTGAAGGGCGAGGATATCCACGAGGATATTGAGCGCTTCATCGCCGATACGGTGCTCAGCTACGTCAAGGGCGCTGAGAAGGGCTCTGCGAAACCGGCTGACTGGGATTGGGATGGCCTGTTCAAGGCACTGAAGACCGTGTTCGGCTTTGACATCGACCAGGATGCTGCTAAGGCTGCTGCCGAAGGCGCTAAGGGCGAGAAGGCTGCTGAGGCTGTACGCGACGTGATCGTCGAACAGACCAAGAAGGAGTACGCCGAGTTCGAAGAGAAGATCGGTACCGATGGCCTGCGTCAGCTTGAGCGTCGTGTGGTGCTCGCTGTGCTTGATCGCAAGTGGCGTGAGCACCTGTATGAGATGGATTACCTCAAGGATGGTATTGGTCTTCGTGGTATGGGCCAGCGTGATCCGCTGGTTGAATACCAGCGCGAAGGCTACCAGATGTACAACTCGATGATCGAGGCCATTAAGGAAGAGTCGGTTCAGCTGCTCTTCCACGTGGATGTACAGCAGGTGTCTCGTACCGATGAGGCTAAGGCCGCTGAGCAGGAATCCGAAGAGAGCGCAGACGCTGCCGTTGATCAGGCTGAAGCTGCTCTTGGTGTGGAGAACACTGAAGAGGATAAGGCTGATGAGGCTGAAGCTTCTGTGAGCGATGAGCCGGCCGACCCGGACACGTTGGATGACGAGTCTGACGAAGAGAAGGCTGCTATTGCTGAAGCTGCTAAGGCTTCCGAAGCTGGCGAGACTACGTCGTCCATTACTGGCCCGGCTCCGATCAGCCACGCTGAAGGCAAGGTTCCGGTCAGCAAGCGCCCGAAGAGCGAAGAGCTGAAGACTCCATGGGCTGATGGTCGTACGTTCCCGGGTACCCCGAAGAACGCGCAGTGCCCGTGCGGTTCCGGCCGTAAGTACAAGATGTGCCACGGTCAGAACGAGGCGTGACCTGCCAGTAGTTGTGCTCGCACATAACGTGCGCACATGAGCTAGAGGCTTCCCATTGTGGGAAGCCTCTTTGCGTTTCTAGGGCACATCATTTTCCCTATACTTGACTATGAAATCCCCATGGGTAGGGGTATTGCCCGAGCTAGCGTACGGTGAAGCCCTGCGAGACAGCGTACAGTTTGAGTCGCCGCTCCCATTCGCCAAGTAACGCTGCACTATTGCCGCCCGCGTGCAATGCGGGAACGATCAGTCGCATGAACTCAGCGTTGAGCTGGCTATAGAACGGCAAATTATCCCAATCGCGATTCACACGTGCAGCTGATTTCGCATACACGTCGTAAATCTGCTGATTGAAATACGGATCTACCGTACCGCGTCGTGTTAAATCTTCCACATAGCCTGCCGCCGCAGACACGCCGCCTGGCGCTCGTAATTCCACTGATGCTGGATCAAGTTGGAACCAGCGAATAAATGTTAGTGCTGCTTGCAAACGGATTTTCGGCAGTCCTGCACTTACTGCCAAGGTTGAGCCACCAATTTCTGCAGTGCGCACCTTACCTGGATCAACGAATGCGGGCGGTAGCGCCACCTTCCAATGACCTTTATCTTGCGGATACGAGGCAGCAAGAATCTTACCTAACCAATTCGCATACGTTACGGTGAGATACTTGCCAGAATCAGGCAGCATGTACCGGTTGTTCCACATTGGTTCTGCGGCAAGCACACCATCATCGAGACATTGTTGAATAAACTCCGCCACAGAAACCATGAGCTCATCGGTCATATGGAAAGCGATCGTGGTGTTGTCTTCCACACGCCACGGTTGTACGCGTGCTGAGCGGAAGAACGACAAGTAATGCTGCACGTTCGTAGTATCAAGAATGCTCATATAGCGTTGCGGATTGCGCGCATGTAACGCTACGCCTTCCTCGTAAAGCTGATCCCATGTAGCTGGTGGTGTGAGCTCATATTTATCAAATAAGTCAGCGCGGTAGAACATCACGGTCTGCGACTGATCTCCAGGAATACCGTAGAGTTTGCCTGCATAGTGTGCTGAACGCCATGCAGCCTTGTCGACAAGTGGCGCAGTTTCAGCTTCAATACCAGTGTCGGATAGATCTTGCAATGCGCCGGATGCGGCAAGCTGGGGGAGCGCTGTTCGTTCAAGATTGATGAGATCAGGTACAGAACGATGATTGATTACGCGCTCCCAGTACAAGGCGAGCGTGTTCTCTTGCGTGCGCCCCTCGATTGGATCAATAACAATATGCGGGTGGATACGCATGAATTCGTTGATACGCGGTAGCGTTTCGTTAAACGCATTAGAGAGCATCGTGAGTGCAACCACGTCACTTGAACGCCGGATTTCTGCGTAAGGGCCAAGTTTCATGGTGGAACGCTTGTGCAAGCTCATCGAATTACGCGCGACAAACTCAGCATTGAGCGAGATAGTAGAAGGTCTTGCACCGGCAGGATTGCGTACTGCGCTGACTAACGCGTCAGCAGCATGTTCAGCGATATCGTTGATTTTCAGATCAATAGTGCTCAATGAGGGAGAGATGAGCTTCGCCGTAGCGATATTGTCGAAGCCGATCACCGAAACATCTTCAGGAATACGCAACCCATTGCGTTTTGCAGCGTCGATAAACCCGGCAGCAAGATCGTCATTAAAAGCGAACACTGCGTCAGTAGGGCGAATGAGATATTGCTCAAGCGCTTGCACGCCACCGCTGATATTAGGCGCGCATTCTCGAACCACGCGATAGGTCATGTCATAGCGGAAGGCTGCTGCGCGAATATATCGACGGCGGTACTCATTCGACCATGAACTTGCCGGGCCTGCAAGATACGTGATAGAAGAGTGACCGCTATCTTTGAGTCTGCGAACAGCATCATCAACAGCTTGTGCCACGTCAACGGTAACGCTGTTCAATCCTGGAATGGCACGATTCAGTAGGATAACCGGGCGAACAAGGGCAATACGGCGGATATCTGGTTCGCTTAGTCTCGAGGAGAGTAGTACTACACCGTCGACATTGCGCATGACATACGACATGGCTTTACGCTCAGCAGCTGGCTTACCGTCGGTATCAAGAGTGATTAAGCCATAGCCGCGCGCGTCAAGACGACGTTGCAATGCGTTGACAGTAAAGGCATACAGCATATTGGCGAGCGTGGGCGCGATAACCGCCATCATGCCAGTGGATGGTAGTAGCTCATCGCTGTCACTGGCATCCATCGAAAGATAGCCGAGCTGCTCAGCAATACGGCGAATGCGAAACTCAGTTTTTGCTGCCACGCGACCGGGCTGGCTCAACGCGCGTGAAACCGTAGAGGGATTGACGCCGGCCTCGCGCGCGATGTCATAAATAGTTGCTTTGCGTCGCTCATTTGCCATGGTAGGTTCCTTCTGGCTTTCCGGCACTGTGGATGACATTTCAACTGCTCGGCAACATTATGGCAACCTTTGGCAACAAGTGCAATGGGGGTGCTGAATCAGACGAATATAAAACATGTCAGCGAAACGCCAGCGCGTAGGAGCGCAGGAATCGCAACAAAACAAGCAGCAGACAAGTTCACCTGGAGGAACCATGTCTATATCCATCACAGCCGCCACGCGGGTAACGGGTGCGGCGCCATCCAAGGCCGTATCGTTTGCGGTTGAGGATGTCGAGCGCGACCTGAAGGCCACGATTGCGCCGTCCGAGACCCCCGGCGCCAATATCGTGCTCGTCGAAGGCCCGCACAATCCGGAAACCTATGAGGTACGTGTGGCGGACGGTAACCTTGAGATCCACGCTGGCGACGACTTCGGCTTTATTTACGGCCTGTACGCGGTCAGCCGCGAAGTGCTCGGCGTCAAGGACTTCTGGTTCTGGAACGACCAGCGTTTCGAGCCGGTGCCATCCATCGAACTCGCCGACGACTTCACGCTCACCAGCAAGCCAACCGCCGTCAAATACAAGGGCTTCTTCATCAACGACGAAGTACTCCTCGAGGATTGGAAGGTTGACAACGACCTCGACAAGACCTGGCGACTGGCGTTTGAGACCGTGTACCGTCTCGGCGGCAATATGGTCATCCCCGGCTCCGGCCAGCGCGGCGAGCCACACTTGAAGCTCGCACAAGACATGGGCTTCTACATCAACCAGCATCATGCGTGCCCGCTCGGCGCACGCATGTTCGCCGCCGCCTACCCGGGTGTACAGCCCAAGTGGCCTGAGGAAGAGCCTCGTTTCGAAGCCTTGTGGCGCGAAGCAATCGAAGCGCAGAAAGGCAAGCGCACCGTGTGGACGCTCGGCTTCCGCGGCCAAGGCGACCAGCCATTCTGGAACTTTGACCCGCGCTACGCCACCGACGAGGCTCGCGGCAAGCTGCTCTCCGAGATCATCCAGCGCCAGTACGACATGGTGCAGGAAGCCGACCCGGGTGCGCAGTGCGTGATCTACTTGTACGGCGAAGCGATGGAACTCTACCGCGCAGGCGTGCTCACGTACCCCAAGCAGGTGGCCAAGATTTGGGCCGACAACGGTTTCGGCCGCATGGTCTCCCGCCGTCAGGAAAACAACAACCCGCGCGTGCCCGCCATGCCTACAAACGACGGCGACAACGGCATCTACTACCACGCCAGTTTTTATGACCTGCAGGCCGCCAACCACACCACCGACATCACCAACGACCCGCGCCTCGTCGCCAAGGAGCTCGAGGATGTCATCGTCAACGGTGGTGACGACGTATGGATCGTCAACGCCTCCAACATCAAGCCGCACGTGTACTTCCTCAACTTCATCGCTGCAATTTGGCGCGACGGCAAGATCAACTTCGAGAAGACCGCGAAGGACTACATCGCCGACTACTACGGTGACGACAACGTGGACGCAGTGTTCGACCTGTACGAAGAATACTGGAAGGCCGCCGTCCAGTACGGACCCAACTGGGATGACCACGCCGGCGAACAGTACTTCAACCACGTGCCGCGCATGCTCATCACCCAGTGGCTGCGCGACCGCCAAGCCCCCGCGCAAGATCTGCGTTGGATGCACGATGCTGCCAGCCTCAAGGAGCAGATCACTTTCTACCGCGATCTGATCGCTCCGGCTGTTGCTCGCTATGCGGCGCTCGCCGACAAGGTAGAGCTGGCTGCCATTGCCGCCGAATTGCGCGGTGAAGAAGACGCTGCCGAGCTCATCCGCGACTCGATCGGTGTCGAGGTCGGCATCTACGAGCACTCAGTGGCTGCATCCGTGCACGTGTGCGACGCACTGCTCGCCGGATATGAGGAGGACTGGCAGCACGCGTTCTACGACGCCGGACTCGCGGCCGAAGAGTTCACCGCCGGCGACCGCGCAATGCGCGACCGCGAACACGGCAAGTGGGCTGGCTTCTGGCGCAATGACTGCCTGACTGACATCAAGCAGTCCGCTTGGGTTGCGAAGCAGCTGATGGGCTACCTGCGCTGCGTGGGTGACGGCCCGCACTACTACCAGTGGCTGCGCGACTTCTGCTACCCGGCTTGGGAGAAGGACGTGTTCGTGATCATGAACATGGAGAACCACCCGACCGACGACGAGATCTTCGCCGCCATGAAATCCAAGTGGGGCAAGTGACGCGAACTGGCTTCCGATGAAGGAACCGGATCATCAGCGCAAACATTTGCCTCATACGAGAAGAAAATCCACAGGGATTCGAAACCGTGGGGAATCGGGGTGCCTCCCGACCTTCACGGACACAAGAAAAATCCGGCTTCGGGGTGCCTCCCGGAGCCGGATACGGAAAGGATGCTGCAATGACACAGCAGGCAACCACTCCCAAGGCTAACGTGCCTCAGGGACGCAAAATTACACTGCTCAACGCAATCGGATACGCGTTCGGCGACTTTTACGGCGGTGGCTTCGGTCAGATCGCCACGTACCTGACCCTATTCTGGACCACGTTCGCAGGGCTCAAGGTTGCGCAGGCTGGCTCCATCGTTGGTATTGCAACGATGCTCGCCGCCTTCTCCGCACTGATCTTCGGTACGCTGTCCGACAATCTGTACAAGTGGAAGATTGGTCGCAAGTTCGGCCGCCGTCGTTTCCTGATCTTGCTTGGCGTGCCTACATTGCTGGTCACCATCTTGATGTTTGTGCCTGGTCTGCCATTCTGGGCGTACTTCATCGTGTACGCGCTGTGGATCATTGCCAACCAGCTCATCATGACCCCGTACTCGGTGCTCCCGAACGAGATGACCACCGACTTCAACGGCCGCACGATGCTCTCCACCACGCGAATGCTGTTCTCCGGCATCTCCACCGCTGTGATCCCGCTGGGTATGGCTGCCTTCCTCAAGGCGCTTGGTGACAAGCAGAGCTCCTCTTACACGATCTCGATGGGCTTCTTCATCGTACTGTTCGCTGTGTTCGTGTTCATCGCCTACAAGTCCACCTGGGAGCTGACCCCGGAAGAAGCCGGCTTCGACGAGGCAACTATCGAGGCGGAGCAGAAGGAACCGTTCAACTTCGGCAAGTGGCTCAAGGGCGTGGCTGACATTTTCGTGGGCTACTTCTCCACCTTGCGCAACAAGACCTTCCGCAAGCACATCCTCATCTACCTGCTTGGCCAGTCCTTCCTGGACATCTTCGGCCAGGTGTGGCTGTTCTTCGTGCTCTACAACCTCAACAAGCCGGTCGCTTTCGGTTCCGCTCTGTTGGGTATGGCGCTGATTGGTGAACCGCTCAAGCCGGTCTTCGGCTGGATCTTTGCCAAGCTTGGACCGCGCAAGATGTTCTCCCTGAACTTCGCCGGCGCCATCCTCGGCCTCCTGGGCCTGTGGGGCCTGTGGCAGACCGCCGCTCAGAACAACACCGCAGCTTGGAACACCGCGCTGTACGTGGTCATGGTCTGGTGGCTTATCTTCCGCGCTATGACCTGGTTCATTCCGTGGAACGTGTTCCCGTTCATCCCGGATGTTGACATGATCATGGCTGGCGAGAACCGCGGCGGCCTGTACATCGGCTTCCAGCAGTTCGCTCGTAAGATCACCGCAGGCCTGTCCGCGATGGCCTGGGGCTGGTTCCTCGGCGCCAACGGCTTTGTTGAGGACGCGTTCAAGGCTGGCAAGCCGCAGCCTGAGCAGGCTGTGAACGCCATCGGCACTGTGCTGGTGTGGTGGATCATCGCCGGCCTGGCCGTAGCGTGGATCATCTCCTTCACGATGAAGCTCGACAAGAAGACCGATGCTGTGCTGCTCAAGGAAATCGACCGCTTGAAGGCCGGTGGCCGCAAGGCTGACGTCGATCCTGCTACTAAGAAGGTCGTCGAACAGCTCACCGGTATCAAGTACGAGCAGTGCTGGCCGCAGACCACTGAGTGATCAGCACCACGCGTAACGCATAACTCGTGACGTGTGACTGGCGGCGGTCGTGGTTGCAGACACGATCGCCACCAGTCTCAAACAGTCCGGAGTCTTCTCATACGAGAGCAGACTCCGGACTGTTCTGCTATATGGAAGATCATGCTCAGTGAAACGTTCGGCCACTACAATGAGCGGCGATATTAGCTAAACGGCGCCTTCCAGCGTCAAGGAGGAACAATGGCAGAGATCACATGGAAGTCGATTCTCACCAAGTTGGTCGGGGGAGACCACTTAAGCGCCGAGGAATCCGAATGGTTCGTCGATGATCTGATGAAGGGCAACGCAAATCCGGCAGCTGTGGGTGCTGCGCTTGCTATGCAGCAGCAGCTGGGATTGACTCCTGAGGAGGTGTCTGGCGCTGCCAAGGCCATGGTGTCGCACGCTGTGCCGCTGAAGGTCTCCGGTGAAACCACCGACATCGTCGGCACTGGCGGTGACGGTTTCGCTACCGTGAACCTGTCGACGATGGGCTCGGTTGTGGCCGCGGCTGCTGGCGTGAAGATCGTCAAGCACGGCAACCGTGCGGCATCGTCTAAGTGCGGCGCCGCCGACGTGCTTGAAGCACTCGGTTTGCCGCTGGATTTGAAGCCTGAAGCAGTGGGTGAGATTGGCGACGAGGTGGGTATTACGTTCGCGTTTGCGCGCACCTTCCACCCGGCCATGCGCTTCGTGGGCCCGATTCGCGCTGCGCTCGGTATTCCGTGCGTGTTCAATGTGCTGGGACCTCTGACCAACCCGGCAAAGCCTGCGCACGTGGCTATTGGCTGCGCGAAGCGTGAGGTTAGCCCGATTATGGCTGCTGTATACGCTGCTAACGGCCAGTCTGGCATGGTGTACACCTCGCATGAGGGTCTTGATGAGTTGGCGCCTACTGGCCCGGTTTCCGTGTGGGAGATTCGCGACGGTAAGGTGACTGAAACTGATTTCGACCCGACTGTGGACCTTGGCCTTGCCAAGATCGACGTCGCCGAGCTGAAGGGCGGTGAGCCTGAAGTTAACGCTGCTGCATTCCGTGACTTCTTGGCTGGTAAGGATGTTCCAGCCCGCACCACCGCGCTGCTCAACGCTGCATCCGCCATCGTAGCTGACGGTCATCTGGTTGGCGAGGGCACGTTAGCTGAGCGCTTCAAGGAAGCATACGCGATTGCTGAAGATGCAGTTGACTCCGGCAAGGCTGCGGCACTGCTCGACAAGTGGATTGCAACCGCTAAGTCCAAGGCGTGAACGCTCGCAAGAGCATAGTGTGTGCGGGTTAGCTGACCGTTGTTTATTGCTGCGGTTCGGCTGACACGATAAGGCCTCTTCCTTCGGGAAGAGGCCTTTGTTATGACTGAAGGTATGTTCTTACTCCTATTCCGTCTGCGAGCCAATGTGCGTTGGCAACCAGTTTGGCAACTTTGGCAACACGGATAGGGGGTCTGCTTCGCGCCTCTATCGTGAATGGCATCGAGCCAATGATGGCGATACCGAGCAGGAGGACATTGTGAGTTCGTTTGCGGAATTCGGAGTGCTGGTCAACAACCGGCATAAGCCGAAAGACAAGCCAGCCGACACCAAAGTAGCATTGGGGTTTCTTGCGCCGTGGCTTATTGGCGCAGTATGCCTCAGCCTCATCCCCATGTTGTACTCGCTCGTGATCTCCTTCACCAAATACAACATGATTAAACCGCCGCAGTTCGTCGGCCTGATGAACTACCGGCACATGATCGCCGACCCAAGGTTTATTAACTCGCTTACCGTAACGCTCACCTATGTGATCGTCTCCGTGCCGCTGCAACTGGTCGCTGCACTCGCTCTCGCTGTGCTGCTCGACCGCGGCATGAGGGGCCTTGCGTTCTACCGTTCCGCGTTTTATCTGCCATCCATGCTTGGCGGTTCGGTTGCTGTAGCAGTCCTGTGGAAAATGGTGTTTGGTGCTGACGGCCTGTTCAACGCCTTTCTTGGGATTTTCGGCATCGATACGACGATGAGCTGGATTGCAAACCCGGATACTGCCAATTGGACGCTTATGGCTCTGCACGTGTGGCAGTTCGGCTCTCCGATGGTCATCTTCCTCGCCGGTCTGCGCCAAATTCCGCGCGAACTGTACGAGGCTGCCAGCGTGGACGGTGCCGGCACATGGCGGCAATTCCGGTCGATCACGCTGCCGATGCTCTCACCGATCATCTTCTTCAACCTGGTGATGTCAGTCATCAACTCATTCCAAACGTTCACGCAGGCGTACGTCGTCTCCGGTGGAACCGGAGGGCCAAGCGACTCCACATTGTTTTATACGCTCTACCTCTACCAGCAGGGATTCGCCTCCCTGCGCATGGGATACGCCTCCGCGCTGGCATGGATCATGGTATTGATCGTGGCCGCGCTAACGGGAATGAACTTTGCTCTTTCGAAATTCTGGGTGCATTACGATGACTGACACGACACAAACTACGACAACCAGCGCATACGCAGAACTCGGTTCCGGCCACGGTATGAATCCCAACCGGGGGAGGGCTGCCGTTCGCATGATCAGCGCCATTATCAAACAGATCGTGGTATTGCTGCTCGCCATCCTCATGCTCTACCCAATCCTGTGGATGATTGCCAGCTCCCTGCGCCCACAAAACGAGATCTTCACCAATATGGGATTGCTCGTCACCAAACCTGTTTGGGAAAACTATGTCGCTGGGTGGAACGCACTGAGCTATCCGTTTGGTCGCTACATTCTCAACTCGCTGATCATCGTCGTTTTCGCGATCATCGGCAATATTCTCACCTGCTCAATGGCCGCGTACGCGTTCGCACGATTACACTTCCGATTCCGCGGCGTGTTGTTCGGCTTCATGCTGCTCATGCTCATGATTCCGATCCACGTGATCGTCATCCCGCAGTACATCATGTGGAACTCACTGCACCTGATCAACACGTTCGTGCCGCTCATCGTCCCTAAATTCCTCGCCATGGACGGTTTCTTCACCTTCCTGTTCTATCAGTTCCTACGCGGGCTGCCTCGCGACCTCGACGAGGCGGCGAACATCGACGGTGCCGGCCACATTCGCATCTTCTTCCAGATCCTCCTGCCCCTCATGAAACCCGCTATCGGTACTTGTGCTGTTTTCACGTTTATCTGGACTTGGAACGACTTCTTCAGTCAGTTGTTGTACCTGACCAAACCCGACATGTACACTGTGCCGATTGCTTTGCGCACGTTTATTGACTCGCAGTCCCAATCCAGCTACGGCCCCATGTTCGCCATGAGCGTTATCAGCCTGATCCCGCTGTTCCTCGTATTCACGTTCGGGCAGAAGTATTTAGTCCAAGGCATCGCCACTACTGGTGGTAAGTAAGCATTGAAAGTGATTCAAAGATGAAGCGTTTATGGAAGAAGTATTTGACAGCTGTGATGGCGGCCGTGGCATTGTGCGTCACCACCGCGTGCGGCAGCTCGGTCGGTGCCTCTGACGTGCCAGTTGTGGCATCGGATGGCGACGTGACCATCCGCCTTGACTGGTGGGGCGGTGACTCGCGCGTCGAAACCACCGAACAAGCGGTTGCGGCCTTCGAAAAACTGCATCCGAACATTCACGTTGACATGGAATACTCCGACTGGACTGGCTACTGGGACAAGCTCGCTGTACAGTCGGCAGGCGGCAACGCGCCCGATGTTATGCAAATGGACGAACTGTACCTCTCGTTCTACGGTTCGATGGGTTCGCTTCTCGACCTCAATACAGCGTCGAAATATCTTGAACTCAATGGTATGAGCGATTCACTCAAATCAATGGGGCAAGTCGAAGGTAAACAGGTCGCTGCCCCCGCCACCACCGCACAATATGGCGTCATCGTCAACAACACGATTCTCAACAATCTTGGGCTCACACTGCCCGATACTGACCATTGGACGTGGGATGAATTCGCTGACTTCGCCAAACAGGTCACCGAAAAGTCCAACGGCACAATCATCGGCTCACTGGCACCAAATAACGGTTATGGCTTGCAATTGTGGGCGCGCCAGCACGGCGAAAAACTGTTCGACGGCAACCATATCGTCATTCAACCTCAAACACTCGCATCGTTTCTACAATTGCCTGCTGACTGGGCTAGCAACGGCGTCGAAGGCAGTCGCGAACGGTGGAGTGAAAACAGTGCTGCGACACTCAACGACAGCGACTTTGGCAAAGGCCAACAGGCGATGATGATCACACAAGCCACGATGATTACGCCTTACGCCCAAGCAGCTGGCACCGATGACATGTCGATTGTGCCACTGCCGCAGATCGACCCGGGAGCAAAAACCATGTATCTCAAGCCCGGCATGTACTGGTCGATCTCCTCGAGCTCCCAGCATCCAGCTGAAGCAGCTATGCTCGTGAACTATTTGATCAACAACAAGCAAGCAGGAACGATCCTCGGCACAGAACGCGGCATTCCATCCAATGACGATATCCGTCATACGCTAGCGAACAGCGTGTCGGGAACTGATCGTACAGCGCTTAACTTCGTTGATACGATTCAGCCCACATTGGGTACCTCTCCATCGATTACGCCCAATGGTGCTTCCGAACTTGATAAGACCATCATCCGCTATCAGCAAGATGTTGTCTTCGGCAAACGTAAAGCCCTAGACGCGGCAAAAGCTATGATTGCCGAACTGCAAGAGTCTATCGACTTTGCTTCGTAAGGTGTTGCGGCCAAGACGTATACGAGTGGGGGGTGCGGTTCACACACGTAGTGAACCGCACCCCCCACTCAAACAATGATGGCATCGTCATACGTGTGCCAGCAGACTACACCCTTGCACCATCATCAAACGGGTTAGTACGCGTCTCACTGTGCCCCTTATGCTGCAAAATCAAGCCAGCCGCACCGATTAGCGCGCATACGCCGAACACAGAACCCAAAATAGCGGCTAGTGCTGGAACGAACACTGAACCAATAATGCCAGCAACGCCAACGAGAAGCAGTATCCAAAACACAAGCTTCGAAGCCTGAACATGCCCAATCTTTGGATTCGGCGGCACAAAATCGTCACCATACTGATCCATCACATCGTCAGTGTCAAGCCAGCTAGAACCCACGTGATCGCGTGGACCACGCTGATGCAATGGAACAACATCGTCCGTAAACGTGCCAGCGTCAAGATCATTCACTGATAGCAGTGCTTCTTTTTCTTTACGCTGCGCATGACGTTCAAAACGCCGCGCATTACGGGAACGCGCTACATCATCAAGATCATCGGCATGTTCAGCTGCGAATGCTGCCCAATCCAAATCGTCGCCAGCTCCAGACGTGCTGGAATTCTGCCCATCTTGCGGCGTGGGGTTTGGACGCTCGCTGTCCGCATTGCTATTGTGGTTCTCGGTCATATAGTCCTACTGTAATCAAGCGGCCAGTCAAACCGCCGCAAACCGTTGGAGGTGGCAATCGTGCTGTACTGGTTCTTTGTTAAGGGCTTCGGTTGGGTCGCTCGTCGTCGTATGGGCCCGACTGCGCACGGCTTGGAAAACATTCCGCGTCATGGTGGAGCGATTATTGCTGCGAACCATCTCGCCGTTATTGATGATGCGCTTATTCCGATTACCTGCCCGCGCATGGTGCATTTCATGGGCAAGGCTGAATATTTTGAAGGTAAGGGCATTAAAGGCAAGTTCAAGAAGTGGTGGTTCACTTCTGTCGGCGTGTTCCCCGTGGACCGTTCAGGTGGCTCCAAGTCGCTGGGTGCGCTCGCTCATGCGCGTGAGATTCTTGAAGATGGTCATCTGTTCGGTATTCACGTCGAAGGTACACGTAGTCCCGACGGCCGCTTGTACCGTGGCCACACAGGGGCCGCGCGTCTTGCGTTGGAAACCGGCTGCCCGCTGGTGCCTACTGCGCTGATTGGCACGCGCGAAATCCAAAAGCCGGGGCAGATTATTCCGGGCAAGGGTAAAACGCAAGTGATTTATGGCAAGCCGATTCCAGTTGAGAAGAAGGCTGATGATGAAATCACGCATGAGGAAGCACGCGAACTCACCGACCGTCTGATGCGCGAGATTCAAAAGCTCAGCGGACAAGAGTACGTGGATGAATACGCGCAAAAAGTTAAGGCACGGCTAAAGGCTGAGGCTGAAACAGCGGAAGCGAGCGAACAGCAGCAGGCGTAACATGTTCGACGCTAGAAGTGCCGGAAAACGACAACAATACTAGTTTGGGCAGCTCTCCACATTGTTGGAAAGCTGCCCAAACTATATGCGCATAAATCAGTGATGATTGCGCTTAGTAATCACTCATCATCACACAACAGTCAGTGTGATGACTGTCTTTTTGCCATTCTCATCACGCAGACGAGTCTGACCGGTAGCGCTTTGCTGCTGTACCAAACCAAGAATGTTCAAACCAGTCGTCTTTACGTCAAAGCCAAGTGCTTGCAGCGTCTTGGTCGCCGCATCCTTGTTCTGACCAACCACGTTCGGCACGTTGGCCATCTCAGGTCCCTTGGAAATCACCAACGACACAGCATCGCCCCAATGCAGTTGCGAACCAGCGTTCACCGACGCAGAAACCACGCTGCCGGCGGGTACCTTGTCATCGTACGCTTCAGACGTAGTGACCTTGAGCTTGGCTTCATTCAACGCAGCCATCGCCTCGTCCTGCGTTTTGCCGACGACGTCAGGCATTGCTACCGGCATTGGCCCCTTCGACAGGACTACCGTGATCTTCTCGTTATGCGGCAGAGTAGCACCCGGTTCGACGCTAATGGATTGCAGCGTACCTTCAGGCAGCGTTTGCGAATACTGCTCCTGCGATTCATCACGCGTAACATTCGTAAAGCCAGCTGCTTGCAACGCAGCCAGAGGATCCTTGCCATTGGCTGAGTTCGGATCGTCAATATCGCTTGGAACCGTTGCGGGCTTGACACCGCGCGACACTACAACGCTCAAATGATCGTTGTTTCGCTTGCTAATATGATCGCCAACATTCTTCGGACTCGTGGTAATAATCGCACCTTGTGCAACATCATCACTGTACTGCTGCGAAACCTTGAACGGAATATTCGCCACGTTCAACGTGCTCTTATACGTGCTCCATGATGCGCCAGCAGTAGAACATGCTTCTCCCTGAACACAGGTGACGTCAGTCGGCTGCGGCACTGTCCAATAACTGCCCGGACCAAGGTAATACCACCATGCTCCACCGCCACCGCCAGCGCATAGTGCTACAACAAGAGCAACAACCAGCGTGATAATCAACGCTTTATGAGATTTACGCGGCCTATCAACCTGCGCGTTGTGTTGCGCGCTGTGCGGCATGTTCTGCGCAGAAATAGTTGGGAAAGGAAGGTTATGCGACGGCGAGCTCGGCATATCAGGATCAGAAACTGCCGCTAAGTCAATCGATTGCGTGGTGCTTCCAGGCTGCGAGGTAATTACTTGCGTGGCAGTCTGATCCGTTACCACTGGCGTGTTTTGTACCGGTGGTACGGGTGCTAGGGGCGTGGTAACCGCTGCTCCAGGCGTAGAAGGCACAGGAGTTGCACCTGCGGCAGTAGTTGAACCATTCTCCTCGCTGCCAGCAGTATCCGGCACAGTATCCGGCACGGTATTCGGCAACACCTGCGTAGCTGGGGGAGCAGGAGGAGCTGGAATTGTGCCAACCAGCGCCGGCACCGTGGACTCATGCGCATCCTGACGTGCATCATCCGGCAGCTTACGATACTGCCATGCGGCCATATCGAGTTGTGGCGTAAACTGTTGCAACTCGTGCAATGCATCGGCCGCATCCGCAGGACGATCATTAACCGCACGAGCTGTTAAATGTGCGATAAATGCGGCAACACGCGGGTCAATACCAGGGCAGACTGTTGCCACAGACGGCACATCCTCATGCACATGCTTAAACACCATCGTGACAGGATTATCCGACGTGAATGGCACATCACCAGCGAGCATTTCCCACGCCATAATGCCCACCGAATACAAGTCACCCTGCTTGGTTGCCTGATTATTTTCGATCATCTCCGGCGCTAAATACGCGGCCGTACCCAGCAGCATGCCAGTAGACGAGAGCGTAGCTTGAGACGCAGCTTTAGCCAAACCAAAATCAGTAATCTGCACGTGCCCGCGATCATTCAGCAGAATATTTTCCGGCTTAATATCACGATGCACCACGCCCACACGGTGTGCGGCAGCCAAGCCGTCAAGCGTTTCAGAAATAACACGCAACGTTTCCCGCACACTAAACGTGCCCTGCAGATTCATATCATGACGCAAATTCACGCCATGCACATACTCCATAACGAGATAGTCAAGCCCGTTAAACTCGCCAGTGTCATACACCTGCACAATATGCGGGTTAGCAATCGAGGCGGCGGACTTTGCTTCCCGGCGGAAGCGCTCCACGAACTGCGCGCGGTGAGCACCTTGCGCCAGCTGCGTATGCATGATTTTGATCGCGACCGTACGTTCAAGCCGCTCGTCCACCGCTTCATACACGGTGGCCATGCCGCCCTCCGCGATCCTGCGGATGACGCGATAGCGTCCTTCGATCGTCTGCCCTTCCGGCGTGGCTGCGGCTTCACTCATGGTTGTTCGTAAGGTTCCTTCAAACGCGAATCGTCTTTCCCCAGTGTATATGGTGGCGCGAATCCTACACGGCAAAATCCGGTACGAAACGTGCACATGCTGTGACGAGTGCGTTCGTCGCCTCATCAGGAAGACCAAGTTCATACACTGCAGCCTTCGAACGCGCCCACAACGTGCGAATACGCTCACGCGAACGGTCAATCGCACCAGTAGAAGCAAACAGTGCAATCACATGCTGTACGTCAGCGTTGCTGCGCGCTGAAGCTTCGAACAAACGAATCAACTCATCGCGATCCGCATCACTAGCATGAGCCAGCGCATCCGCCAACAGTACCGTGCGCTTACCTTCGCGGATATCACCGCCCACCGGCTTGCCAGTATTGCGCGACGAACCAATAACATCCAACAAATCATCTGCTAACTGGAAAGCTTGGCCGAGCGGCAAACCAATCGCCATCGCATGGTTGCGCGCAACATCCGGCGAAAACCCAGCTGCTAATAGTGCGAATTCAAGCGGAGCGATCGTCGTATAACTCGCCGTTTTCCAACGGAAAACATTCAACGACGCTTGTGCCAACTGTTCAGGATTATCAAGCGGATTCAACTCGACAGCAAGATCAAGTACCTGACCAATTTCCACTTCGCGGTGCATGGTTAAGAACGTTGAGACAATAGCGCCAGCATCGGCGTTCATGCGCTGCGCTGCAGCATTGGCAATATCAACACTAGCGGTAGCCAGCAGATCGCCTAACATAATGCCTAATCCACGGCCGATTGACGCACTGTGCGTAGCAGACTCCAACGCGCGATGCGCTGACGGTTTGCCACGGCGCAAATCAGACTCATCAATAATGTCATCATGCACGAGCGCTGCAGTTTGAAACACTTCGATAGCGCACGCTAAGTCAACAACCGCATCACGTGGAGTATCAGCGTGACACGATTGAGACTCATTGACATGAGCATGCTGTGCTGCATCGAATGCATCAAGTACCAGTAGCGCGCGCAGTCGCTTGCCTCCCTCACTGGAAACAACCGCTTGTCGAGTGACCGTGTCCATAACCATTCGGCACGATTGCGCAATCGACTCATTGCTGCCAACACGCGCAAACTGGTCCACCAAAACGCCAATACGCGGTTCGATAAGGTTCAAATCCGATGCAGTACTCATACCTAAGAGGTTATCCACAAGGTTTTACGAATACAAGATTGGCGGATTTCCAACGCTGATAAGCCTTCGACCACATAGGTCAAAAAACGCGTGGTAAATGGCGAAGATAGTGCATAGTAGACATATGCGGTTGATCGGGGAAATCAGCCGTACCAATACACCCGTGATTGTCAGTGACAATGCGGGCTCCATGAATCAAGGGGGATTGTCATGGTATTGAAACAATCAGCATCTGCTGTCCACGAATTGCATGTGCCCAGCGAGCAATACAGTGCAGTAGAACGTCTCTCATCGCAGCGGTTAACGCAGCTCACTAGTCAATATCGGCAAGATCGACGTTGCCGAGGCGCGAGCATTGCAACACACGATTGGGTGCGCTCGCCGTTTGCTTGGTGGGCTGATGCGCTCGAACACGGCGAATCACAATTAGATGTTGAAGCGGTTGCTGCGCTAGCTGTAGGCATGAATGAAGTGCTTTCGATTCGCGACGCACTCGTACTCTCACTGATTGCTGTGCCAACGTATGCCGATGTCGAAGTAATGATTGAACTTGCTGCACGGCCTCATGATCCAGCGGTGCAACGTCGCATGTATCGCGAACTCAATCGCGCATTCGCCGATGACCAACGCCGCCCTGACATACGCCGATGCTTGACCGGCGTCGATTTACTCACCAGTATGATCGGCGCACTACCGGAACGATTCGGTATCCAACCGCTGGCAATTATTGCGTACGCATTATGGTGGATTGGAGATCGGCGCGCGGTTACATTCGCTTTGCAATGTTTGATGTTGGATGATGAGTGCACGCTAGCGGCTATTGTCTGTTCAGCGATTCAACGAGGAACAGGGCCAGCTTGGCGTGACGGACAGCCACTAGGCAGTTCACTGAGATAAGTGAGATAAGCGAGGCAAGTGAGGTAAGCCTCAACAACGCGTAAGCGCTGGTGCTCAAGCGTGTTGCATCGTGTTACATACTGTGCGGCGCGCGGAAAGATGCCGGCTATGGGAATAATCGTCCTAGGAAGATGGTTAACTCCAATAGTTGACGATTTGCCCTTGCCAGAAGTGCGCCTATTGTGGTATAAGCACGGCTGGCGAGAACAAGCAGGAGGATGAGTTTGGCTGCGAAGGACACGAAAGCTACGACGGTGAACGAAGCGGAAGCCAACGAGAAATCCAAGAGCACCGGCGCGCGCAAAACCGCCACGAGGAAGAAGGAGACCGCCACGGCAGGCAAAGGCAAGACTTCGACGGCACGTAAGACGACCGCGACCAAGACCCCGCGCACGCGCACGGCGAAGAAAGCCGCGCCCGAGGTTAAGGAAGAGACTCGCGTTGAAGAAACGGACGAGGATCTTGACGACGATCAGGTCGACGAGCCTGATGTTGACAGCCTCGACGACGATCTCGACGACGTGGACGACACGGACGTTGATGACGAAGACGACGAGGATGATCTCGACGACGAAGACGATGAAGACGAGTCGGAGGATGACGACGACGAGGACAGCGATGAGCGGGCTCGTAAAGAAGTCGAAACTCCGAAGGAGAAGGGCGCTTTCGTTGTACGCGATGACGATGACGACGATAATCTGACGCCATCGGGCAATCCGAAGCGCCGTGTTATTGCTGCTGGCGCTACCGCTGATCCAGTCAAGGACTACTTGAAGCAGATCGGCCGCGTGAGCCTGTTGAACGCTGAGCAGGAAGTTGACCTCTCGGAGCGTATCGAAGCTGGCTTGTACGCGCAGCACTTGCTTGACACTGAATCCGACAAGATGGACTTTAAGCGCAAGCGTGAGCTCAAGTGGGCTGCAAACGACGGCAAGAAAGCTAAGGACCACTTGCTCGAAGCTAACCTGCGACTGGTTGTTTCGCTGGCAAAGCGTTACACCGGCCGTGGCATGCTCTTCCTCGACCTTATTCAGGAAGGCAACTTGGGCTTGATTCGCGCAGTCGAGAAGTTCGACTGGAAGAAGGGCTTCAAGTTCTCCACGTACGCTACTTGGTGGATTCGTCAGGCAATCACCCGCGCTATGGCTGATCAGGCGCGTACGATTCGTGTGCCTGTGCACATGGTTGAAGTGATTAACAAGCTGAGCCGTGTGCAGCGCCAGATGTTGCAGGATTTGGGCCGTGAGCCTACGCCTGATGAGCTGGCACGCGAGCTTGACATGCCGGTTGAGAAGGTGCAAGAAGTGCAGAAGTACGGCCGTGAGCCGATCTCACTGCACACTCCGCTCGGCGAGGACGGCGATTCTGAGTTCGGTGATCTGATCGAAGATACCGACGCTATCGCACCGTCCGACGCAGTCGCATTCTCACTGCTGCAAGAGCAGTTCAAGCAGGTGCTTGAAACGCTGTCCCCCCGTGAAGCCGGCGTGATCAAGATGCGCTACGGTCTTGAAGATGGCCAGCCGAAGACGCTTGACGATATTGGCCGCGTGTACGGCGTGACTCGTGAACGTATCCGTCAGATCGAGTCGAAGACCATGTCGAAGCTGCGTCACCCTTCGCGCTCGCAAACTTTGCGCGACTTCTTGGATCAATGATCCTCTCCGTGCTCCCCACAAGGGAGCACGTTTTTTGTCTTACCTGGAGCAAACAAGGAGAACTATGCCTGAATCCTACGGTGCAGACAGTCTTACCGTGCTTGAAGGCCTTGATGCGGTGCGTAAGCGCCCTGGTATGTACATTGGTACGACTGACAGCCAGGGACTCATGCACTGCCTGTGGGAGATCATCGACAACTCTGTGGATGAGGCTCTCGCCGGCGCATGCGACCGTATCACCGTCACCTTGCACACCGACGGTTCTATCGAAGTAGCAGATAACGGTCGTGGTATTCCTGTTGACGTCGAGCCTAAAACCAAGCTCACCGGCGTTGAAGTCGTGCTCACGAAACTGCACGCGGGCGCCAAGTTTGGTAATGCGTCATATAACGCGGCAGGCGGTTTGCATGGTGTTGGCTCGTCGGTAGTGAACGCGTTGAGTTCGCGCCTTGATGTTGAAGTTGATCGTGATGGGAAAACCCACCACATGGCTTTTCATCAGGGTCATCCAGGCGTGTACACGGATGCTGATCCTACGCATCCTTCACCGGATTCGCCATTCAAGCGCACGCGTAAGAACAAGCCAACTGAGCTGGAGATTATTGGCAAGGTCAGTCCGAAAACCACGGGTACGCGCATTCGCTACTGGGCTGATCCGGAGATTTTCAATGACACTGCGCAGTTCAGCTATGAGCAGCTCATTGACCGTGTGCGCCAGACCAGTTTTTTGGTGCCGGGGCTGAAAATCACGGTTATTGATGAGAATATTCCGGAAACCGGTGATGATCAGATCGACGAGCTGCATGAAGTCGATGAGCGCGATGAGCGTTTTGCTGACTCCACCGTTGATGCTGTTGAAACTGCTGACGAGACTGTTGATGACAGCGCTGACAGTGATGACGCTACTGACACTGACGCTACTGAGGCGCAGAAACATGCTACGCAGTCTCATGCAGTAGCCATCGCCAAGGCTGACGCTGCCGGTCACGCACACCGTCGCGTCGAAGAATTCTGCCATACCGGCGGTGTCAAAGACTTCGTCGATTTTCTCTCAGCTGGCGAAGCTGTTTCCGACATTTGGCGCATCCAAGGCGAGGACACCTATGAGGAGGAGACGCAGGCCGTCGGCGAAGGCGGCGAACTACACGCGCTCAAGGTCACACGTACCTGCGGTGTCGATATTGCGATGCGCTGGACCAACGGTTACGACACCGTCATGCGCAGCTTCGTCAACGTTGTGGAAACGCCCGGCGGCGGCATGCACGTCGACGGCTTCCTCAACGGCATCACCAAGCAGATTCGCAAAGCTGTCGAGGACAATGCGCGCAAGCTCAAGGTGAATCTCAAAGATTCCAACATGCGCGTCGAACGCGACGACATCACGGCTGGACTCGTCGCTGTCGTCACCGTGCGCATCGCCGAACCCCAGTTCCAAGGCCAGACGAAGGACGTGCTTGGAACTGCACAGGTCAAGCCGATCGTCACCAAAATGACTGACAAGCAGTTCGGCGAGATGATCACCGGCTCCAAGCGCGGCTACAAGGAACAGTCCGGCCGCGTGCTCGAGAAGATCGTCGGCGAAATGCACGCGCGCATCCAAGCGCGCAAAACTAAAGAGGTCACACGGCGTAAGAACGCGCTCGAATCCGCATCCATGCCGCCCAAACTGTCCGACTGCCAGCCGGGCAACGACGACGTGGCCGAACTGTTCATCGTCGAGGGTGATTCCGCACTCGGTACTGCTAAGGCCGCGCGCAACTCCGGCTTCCAAGCACTACTGCCGATCCGCGGCAAGATCCTCAACGTGCAGAAGGCGTCGCTGAGCCAGATGCTGTCCAACAAGGAATGCGCAGCGATCATCCAGGTGATCGGAGCCGGCTCCGGCGCAAGCTTCGACATCGAACAGGCGCGCTACAACAAGGTCATCATGATGACCGATGCTGATGTTGACGGCGCGCACATTCGTATTCTGCTGCTCACCTTGTTCTACCGGTATATGCGCCCGCTCATTGAGCATGGGCACGTATACGCCGCCGTGCCGCCTCTGCATCGCATCGCGCTCGCCGGCTCGCACAAGGGCGAATATATTTACACGTATTCCGACGACGAACTTGCTGGCAAACTCGCTGACCTTGAGAAGCGCAAGATCTCCTACAATCCGGACATCCAGCGTTACAAGGGTTTGGGTGAGATGGATGCCGACCAGCTGGCGGACACGACGATGGACCCGCGCACGCGTATGCTGCGCCGCATCCGCATGGAGGATGCTGCACAGGCTGCCGGTATCTTCAGCCTGCTGATGGGCGACGATGTGCCGCCGCGCAAGGCGTTCATTGTCGACAACGCCGACGATTTCGATCGTTCTAAGATCGACACCTGATCGAAGCGAATCCTATTGTGCGCGATCCGGCGCACATACGATGGGCCTGTGCGAGCAGACATTCTGCTTGCGCAGGCCCATTGCTATTGATGCGTGATTGCGCGTGATGTGCGGCGTTACTCGTGCCGTTCGCGGCACGTCTGACCGAGCCTACGCGACAGAGAGATCGGGTCAAGCAACGCGTCAAGCTCGCTGGCCGGCAGATCGGTACGTTCACCAGCAACCTCGCGCACAGAACGGCCACTGACCGCTGCTTCCTTAGCGATGTCAGCCGCATGCTCGTAGCCGATCGCGTCGTTGAGTGTGGCGGCGATCGACGGAGAATATTCGGCGTACCGGCGGCCTACTTCGGCGTTGATCGTGATGCCATCCACGCAACGCTCGCGGAACATTGCCATCGCATTCGTGAGTAGATCAATACCGCCAAGCAGCGCGTGAATAATCACCGGGTCGAATGCGTTAAGTTGCAGCTGTCCTTCGGAGGCGGCCCATGTGACGGTCGTGTCCATGCCGAAGATCATGAAACAGCACTGGTCCACGCATTCGGGAATCACTGGATTTACTTTGCCGGGCATAATACTGCTGCCAGCCTGCCGTGCTGGCACGTTCAGGTCGTTGAACCCGTCGTGCGGGCCGGAGTTGAGGAGTCGTAGGTCGTCTGCTGCTTTCTTTAGATGGATGGCAAGATTCTTCACGGTTTGCGAGACAGCGATGTACGCGCTCATGTCGGTCATCGCGGCTATCGGGTCGGGTGCAGCGGTGATTGGCAGGCCCGTGATACGGGCCAAATGCTCAGTGGCTGCCTTGCGGAAGCGCAAGTCAGCACAAATGCCAGTGCCGATGGCTGTAGCGCCCAGATTGAGTGTCATCAGCTGCGGTACGACGCGCTCCAGCTCAGCAAGATCGGTTTTCAAAAAACTTGCGAATGCGTGGAATTCCTGGCCGTACGTCATTGGCACGGCGTCCTGCAGTTGCGTGCGGCCGATGGTTACATCGTTGATATGTCGGTCGGCCAGAGTATGGAACGATGTGGCGAGCTGCTTCGTCTCCTCAGCAAGCGGGTTGAGCGCGTCGATGAGCGCGAGCTTGCATGCGGCTGGATACGTGTCATTGGTGGATTGACTGTGATTTACCGTGTCGTTCGGGTGGATGACAGCGTAGTCGCCACGCTGATGGCCGATGATTTCGAGCGCGCGGTTGGCAATAACTTCGTTGATATTCATATTGGTGGAAGTGCCAGCGCCACCTTGTAGTACGTCAACGGGGAATTGATCGGCGAGTTTGCCGCTTTCAATCTCAAGACATGCGGCGACGATGGCGCGCGCTTTGCTGTTGTCAATGAGGCCGAGTTCAGCGTTAGCTTCGGCGCAGGCGCGTTTGACGGTTGCGTAGGCTTTGACCAGCTGCGGGTGCGCGGAGTCGGGGATACCAGAGACGGTGAAATTGCCGATGGCGCGTTGCGTGTGGATACCCCAGTAGACGCCGGCCGGTACCTCGAGCTCGCCGATGCAATCGTGTTCTATGCGGGTATTGGCGGTATTGTGGCCGGATTTCGTGATCATTTGACGCTCCTTTATGGCGATGTGTCCTGATCCACGGGTGGATACTTCTGAGTTAATCATGCGTGATATTGGCTGATTCTTGGTGTATTCGCCGTGCGCGAATTGGGTTGACGCGCCGATTTGGCGATTGATGAGGGTGCTGGTGGGGTGTGTGAAGGGTGTCGCAGATGTTGATGTAGATGTTGATCGGCGTGTCGCGACACGACCATTGGCTACCAACTGGTAATTATCTTCAATATTCGCTATGGTTTGTACGAACGTACATTTATCTATTGTCTGTGTGTGCGATAGCGCGCGTGATGTAAGGAGGGGATATGGTCAACCTGTTGCTTGCTGTGATCTATGTGGCCTTCATTAGCTTAGGATTGCCGGATTCGCTACTTGGCTCAGCATGGCCGACGATGAGTCAAGATCTCGGCGCGCCCGTTTCGTGGGCGGGTGGAATCTCAATGACGATTTCCGCAGGTACCATCATCTCCGCACTGCTCAGTGATCGTATGACGCTCAAGCTCGGCGCTGGTCGAGTCACCGCAATCTCTGTGGGATTGACCGCTGCGGCGCTGTTTGGCTTCTCGGTGGCGCCAAACTATTGGGTGCTGCTGCTCATGGCAATCCCGTACGGTCTTGGTGCCGGTGGTGTTGATGCAGCGCTCAACAACTATGTCGCGATCCATTATGAAAGCAAGCATATGAGCTGGCTGCACTGTATGTGGGGTGTGGGTGCTTCGCTCGGCCCATACATCATGGGATTTGCGCTTTCTGGCGGCCAAGGATGGGCCTGGGGATATCGATATATCAGCATCATGCAGATCGTGCTCACTGCGGTACTGGTGCTGAGCCTGCCGATGTGGAAGTCGCGTACGGCAGTGCCGGCCGCGGCGGGTACTGCGGGTAGTGCTGACGGTAATGCTAAGACGACCGTGCCTACCGAACGCAAACCGTTAGGACTTTCTGGTGTACTCGCCATTCGCGGTGCCAAAGAAATTCTCATTATGTTTTTCTGTTACTGCGCAATCGAATCAACTGCCGGCCTATGGGCTAGCAGTTACATGGTGATGCACGACGGTGTTGATAAAACCACTGCGGCTTCCTTCGCTAGCCTGTTTTATGTGGGCATCACCATCGGTCGTGCGCTAAGCGGCTTTATGACGATGCGCTTCAGCGACCCTGTGATGATTCGCATCGGCCAATGCGTGCTGTTGCTCGGTGTGTTGCTGGTTACCTTGCCGCTGCCTGGGACCTGGGGGACTGTGGTCGGTTTGGTGACGATCGGACTCGGTTGTGCGCCGATCTATCCGTGTGTTATTCATTCGACGCCTACGTATTTTGGTGAGGAGAACTCGCAGGCGATTATCGGCGTGCAGATGGCCAGTGCTTATGTTGGTTCACTCGCCATGCCGCCGGTGTTTGGCCTGATTGCACAGTATGTGACGATCTCGCTCTACCCGTTCTACCTACTGGTGCTCCTTGCATTGATGGCATTCATGCACGAGTCGCTACGTCGCAAGCGCAGCTGACAGGCGGTGGTGTGGTGGTGTGTGATGATTGCGTGCGGGTTATTGCATATCGAAAAACGATAGATTAGTATCGAATTACGATTATTGATAATCGAATTTCGATAGGATATTGTCTTGTTGGGGGAGGGTGGCCGTCATGGGTTCGGCAAATTGGTTGAACGGGTCGTCCGGGATGCGGTCGACCATGTGGCGTGAAGAGCATCCGTGGGCGATTGGCGCGCTTAAGGCGCTGATCGTTCTGTTTGCACTGATCTGCCTATGGGGGCAGTATGCCTGCTATGTGGTCGCCGGCGATGTTGTGCTGACGTATCCCGAGACGGCTCCAGCACGCTGGCCGTATACGATCGCTGGAATCCTCGGAGTCGCATGCTTCGAGGTCGCCATGGTGCCGTTGTGGCGTCTGCTGGATCTGGCCAGACGACACGACGTGTTCTCTGGCAAGGCCGTGTTCTGGGTGAACATGATCATCGGATGCGCCGCTGCGGAAGGCGCGCTGGTGCTGTTCGTGCTGCTGTTTGGTATGTTCGCGCAGTTCGACTACTGCGATCCGACGAGTGGCGAATGCTTTCCTGCCGCTGTGACTATGCCTGCGGTGGAGCTTGGGTGTCTAGTCGCATTGCTGCTCGTTGCTGCGTTTATTCTGCTCATGCTTATCATGCGATCGCTGCTCGTGGCTGCGATCGCACAGCATGATGAGCTCGAGGCGGTGATCTGATGGCGATTCGCGTGAACCTCGACGTGATGCTCGCCAAGCGCAAGATGAGCGTCGGTGAGCTAGCTGAACACATTGATATCACACCGGCGAATGTCTCTGTACTCAAAAACGGTCGGGCCAAAGCCATCCGGTTCTCCACACTCGATCGGATCTGCAAGGTTCTCGACTGCCAGCCTGGCGATATTCTCGAATTCTCGGATGGGCCACAGGTGGAAGACTAGCGTTTGCAACGTGTGTCGAGTGGTCTGTGGTGACTGTCATAATCGAACGTATGTACGAATGTTTGGACTTGTTCTCAGAGCCCACTAGGGCGTGGTTCAAACATGCGTTCGGGTCGCCGACTGAGGCGCAGCAAGGCGCGTGGCCGGCGATCCATTCGGGCGGGAATGTGCTGGTGATCGCGCCCACCGGATCCGGCAAGACCCTGTCCGCGTTCCTTTCGGCGATCGACCGGCTTATGGGGGAGCACGCCGCACGTTCCGCGCCCGAGCATATCGCCGATGCTCACGACAATCCTGGCGATGATGCGGTGGTTATGCCGGCAAACGAATCGGATGCTGTCTCGAACGGGAAGTCGGGGCGTCGAGCTCGTCCAAGACGCAAGCACGCTATGGCCAAAGGCGTCAAAGTGCTGTACGTATCACCGTTGAAGGCGCTGGCGGTCGACGTGGCAAAGAACCTTCAAGCGCCGCTTGAAGGCATCGCCGCCGAATGCCGCGATATGGGGCTTCAAGCGCCGAACGTCACCGTGGCGACACGCAGCGGCGACACCACGCCGCAGGAGCGTCGCGCGATCGTCTCGCATCCGCCGGACATCCTCGTCACCACGCCAGAATCGTTATACCTGCTACTTACCTCCAAGGCGCGGCGCATTCTCGCTACCGTAAACACGGTGATCGTGGACGAAGTGCATGCGGTGGCTGGTACCAAACGCGGTGCGCATCTCGCCTTGAGCTTGGAACGGCTTGATGCATTGCTTGACAAGCCCGCACAGCGCATCGGCTTGTCCGCAACCGTGAATCCACCGCAAGAAGCTGCACGATTCCTGGCTGGCGCACGGCCGGTGAGCATCATCAACCCTGGATCTCATCCGGCGATGGACCTGCGCGTGGTTGAACCACTCGAGAACATGCGCGACCTGCAATCCGCTAACGCCGGCAATCGAGCCGGCGGTATAAGCAGCGGTTCGTCGGCTCCACGTATCTCCGGCATCACTCCCGCCATGCAACGGCTTGCCGAAAGGCGTGGCATCATCCCGGTCACAGACCGAAACAGTATGGAAGGGGAGCTAGATTCCAAGACTGCGGGCGGCATCGGTTCAGATTCGCAGATCGGCCATGATTCCGTGGATCTGGTCGGCGCGGCCGGCGACCAGACCTCAGGGTCGATCTGGCCAGTGGTCGAACGCAGTGTGCTTGACGAGATCCTCGCCCATCACACTACGCTGGTGTTCGTCAACTCGCGAGGATTGGCGGAAAAGCTCACCGCCCGGTTCAACGATATGTATGCCGACATGCGCGGTACTGGACAGCACATCACATCGCCAGAAGGGCGTGAAGGATTTGCTGAACACTACGATGCAGTGGTCGGCTCGACAACCATGCTCGTCCAATCGCACGAACCGGATGATGTGATCGCGATGGCACACCACGGGTCAGTATCCAAGGATCGTCGCAAGCAGATCGAGGAAAAACTCAAGCGTGGAGCATTGCGCTGCGTTGTAGCAACCAGCAGCCTCGAACTGGGCATTGACATGGGGTCGGTCGACCTGGTCATTCAGATCGCGCCGCCATTGTCCGTCTCCTCCGGACTACAACGTGTTGGACGTGCCGACCATCGCGTCGGCGGCGTCTCACATGCATTGTTCTACCCGCTCACCCGCGAACAGATCATTGGAGTCGCCGCTTCGATCGAAAGCATGAAGGCTGGTGCCATCGAACCGTTGTCGGTGCCGCGTAACCCGCTCGACGTGCTCGCTCAACAGACAGTGGCCGCAGCTGCAATGGGCGACATCAAACCCGACGAATGGTATGCGACCGTACGCCGCGCGGCGCCCTTTGCTGAACTGAGTCGCGATATGTTTGATGCGGTCATGGGCATGCTGACTGGCGCATATGCCGACGAGGAGTTCACCGCATTCCGGCCGCCGCTCATGTGGAACCATGACGATAACGTCATTGCTGCACGCCCCGGCGCGCAACGATTGGCGGTCACCAGCGGTGGTACGATCCCCGACCGCGGCCTATACACTGTCGTCCTGCCCGAGGCAGATGCTGGCAAAGGGCCACGCCGCGTCGGCGAACTCGACGAGGAAATGGTCTACGAGTCACGAGTCGGCGATGTGATCACACTCGGCACCTCCACCTGGCAGATACAGGAAATCACACGCGACAGGGTTATCGTAACGCCTGCGCCCGGGCGGACAGCGCGGCTGCCGTTCTGGCATGGCGAAGGCGCCGGCCGCGACTACGGATTCGGCTGTGCGCTCGGACGGTTCCTGCGTGAAGCTGCACAGGGGCTTCAAACCAATGATGTCAATCGCAATAGGCATGACGATGCCAACGATTACAGGCGCGAAGCAGGCCCGCGATTCGATGTGGATACCCGATCGCGGCTGAAAGACGACGGGCTTGACGACAATGCGATCGACAATCTAGCACGATTGCTTGGCGAACAGCGGGCAGCCACGACCGTCGTTCCCGATGACCGCCATCTGGTCATCGAACGATGCCCCGACGAGGAAGGCGATTGGCGTGTAATCATCCACTCGCCGTACGGCCGGCGCGTCCACGAACCATGGGCGATGGCCATCGACGCCCGACTGAAACAACGATATGGCTTCGACGGGCAGACCTATGCTGCAGATGATGGTATCGTCTTCCGACTGCCGCAAGGCGAAGGCACGATACCCATCAAGCAGCTGATCACCTTCGACATCGAGGAACTACAGCACATTATCGAAACGCAGGTCGGGCAAACCGTGCTGTTTGCTGCACGATTCCGCGAATGCGCCGCCCGATCGCTCTACCTGCCACGCACCGAACCCGGCAAACGCGTGCCGCTATGGCAGCAGCGACTCAGAGCCGCGCAACTGCTCAACGCCGCTCGGATGAAGCACAATTTCCCGTTGTTATTGGAAACCGCGCGCGAATGCTTGCAGGACGTATACGACCTTCCGGCCTTGCGCGCAGTGATGTCCGCTATCGACAATGGTTCTGTCACACTTATAGATACGACCACGCAGACTCCGTCACCGTTCGCGGAGAACCTGTTGTTCGGATTCGTGGGCACGGTCATGTACCAGTACGACGTGCCACAAGCCGAACGCTCAGCGCAGTTACTATCCATGGATCCGCAGGTCTTGGAGAAGCTGCTGGGCGACACCGACATGTCAACCGTGCTTGATCCGGAAGTAATCGCCGAAGTGACTCGCCAGATGGAAGACCGCACCTTCTGGAATGAACTTGACGCTGATGACATCGTTGGGCGGGTCAGCCGATACGCGAAAACGCATGGGCCATTCACCGCCGACCAGCTCATCGCCGATACGGGCATTCCCACGGTCGAAGCCGTGCACGCGCTCGACGAGCTGAAACAACGCGGGGATCTGATCAACGGCATCTTCACCCGCGACGATCATGACGATCATGCAGACGTGACGGGGAAGACGCGTACCGAGCCAGTACAATGGCTGCACCGCGAAGTGTTCCGACGTATCCGCGCGCTGTCGCTGTCCAAAGCGCGCAAGGCCATCAAGCCAGTAAGCCCGCAGACGTATCAGGCGTTTCTGCTGGAACGGCAGGGGATTGGCCCTATCGGGGGAGAACACTACGAGGGTATCGATGGGCTGATGCGCGTCCTAGAACAGTTGGAGGGTGTGGCATTGTCGCCAGCTGTTTGGGAGCGATCCGTGCTACCGACGCGTGTGCGCGACTATCAGCCGGCCATGCTCGATGAACTGCTTGCGGCGGGCGACATCGTATGGGTTGGCTCGAAGTCAGCCGGCACCAAAGCTGGCGAACCGGGGCGAATCGCCTTCCACCCGGCCGATTCCGCACTGCTGTGGACAGGTGAGGACACGCATGGCGGCAACGGTGACGATAACAGTACGGCAGATGACACAGTAGTCACCATTCCCGATGCCATCATGCGCTCACTCGCATCATCAGGAGCCTATCGTGCCGATCAGTTGGCGGCCATGACCAGACGGCTGTGGCAGGACTCCAATCCGGAGACAGTAGATCCCGTCACCGGGGAGATCACCACGCCGCCTTGGTCAAACACGCAGTTCGAAGAAGCCTTATGGTCACTCGTGTGGCAGGGAAAGGTGACCAACAGCTCCTTTGCTCCGCTGCGAGCGTTGGGCACACCCGCAAGACCGGTTCGGGCTCCCGCACGTTCAACGCGGCGGCGTATCCGCATGACCCCTCCCACGCCGATGACCTTGGGAGGATTATGGTCATCTGTTGCCGCGTGCACATCAGTTGCTTCACAAACAACGGTGGATTCTGGAACCGCGTTTGATTCGGACATGACAGTAGACCCGGCTACACCGGAACGCCGAGCCATCGAACTAGCGGAGGCACTACTTGACCGATACGGCGTCATCGCACAACCACTGGTAGAACGCGAAGATGTCAACGGCGGATACTCCGGCCTGTACCCCGTGCTGCGCCGCATGGAGGAGCACGGTCTGCTGACACGCGGCATGTTCGTGCGTGGCTTTGGTGCGGCGCAATTTGCGGCACGAGACACTGTCGATATGCTGCGCGACGCCGATCCGCAACGGGGAGCATCATACGTGACGCTCGACGTCAACGACCCAGCCAACCTTTACGGCTCCGCTATCGAATGGCCAGCCATTACTGCAGCGTCACATGCCCAAGCCGATAAACAATTGGAGCAGAGCAGCAAAGAGATGGTGCCGCCGGATCAGTCACTGGCAGGCAAACCATCGTCGAAAACGACTAAGCCAAGTCGGCGCGCAGGCGGATATGTGGTATTGCATCAGGGCGAACTCGTATTGTTCGCCACGCCGAAAAGTCATCATCTGCTGGCGTTTCACACGAGCAATACACAACTGAGAGCAGCCTGCGCTGAACTTGCATTCGCTTTGCCACGTCACATTCCATCAAGCGTAAGCTTCATTGACCTCAACGGCATACCGTTGAACCGATTAGCGGAGGAAAGCCATATTCTTCACGCCGCAGGTTTCACACCTTCACCCCAAGGCATGAAACTGTGTCGGTAAGCCTCAGCTAGGAAAACAACCAGCTTCAGTCGACTCCAGTCGGCTCCAGTCAAGCCCAGTCGCGCACGGAGTTGAAAACAAGAACAACACCATTGGAGATACATAAAACGGGTGGTATATCGCTCATCGAACGACATACCACCCGTTAGAAAAAACACGGCATAGCGTACGCGTGCGCGCTACGCGCAGTACGTGATCGGCGCAGTCAAATCCACGCCAGAAGCATCACGGCGCATATCCGGCTTCGGCAATTCCACCGGAGAGCCACCCTCAGTCGACGCATGCAACGGGTACATACCCACCCAAGCAAACACCAACGTATTCTGCCCCTTCAAGAAGCGCTGCGAACGCACACCACCAGTGGCACGCCCCTTGGTCGGGTACATTTCCAACGGAGTCACCTTAGCAGCACCATTCTCTGTGCCGGGTAGCGCCTCAGCATCGCCAGCAACAGTGAGCACTACCGCGCCGGATGCAGAGAACAAGCCATTATCGCCTTCCTCATACGTCCAAGCAATCTTGCCAGCCGGAATCACGTTAAACGCAACCACCGTGCAATCTTGTGCCAAACGAATACCAGCCATACCACCAGCAGTACGGCCTTGCGGGCGCACAGCCGACGCTTCAAACGTCAGCAGTGACGAATCTGAAGAAACGAACACGATACGGTCCTCGTCAGCAGCATTAGCTGCGAACACCACACGATCATCATCCTTCAAATCAATCACTGACCACGAATCCATCGTCGTTGGCGCTTCGCGATTCCAGCGCTTTACTACGCCAGCACGCGTACCAATCGCCAATGGCGGCAGTGCGGAGCCCGCCTTATCGTCGTCGGCATCACTGTCAGTTGGTGCTTCCATGGGGATAGCTGTCACCACATGTTCGCCGGGCACTGGATCAGTGCTTTCTGTCATCGACAGCAGCTCATCAGCGCGCACGCCACCTGACACACTCAACACGTCCGACGCGGGCAATGCTGGAAGGTCCGCCACATGAGCCAACACCAAACGTCCGGCTGACGTGATCAACGCATACGTGGCACGCGTTGACGTGCGGAAAATCGCAGTAATCTGATCGTCTGCCGCTCGTGGCCCCGACGCAGTACGCGCCTGCCACACATCCAATGCGGACGTAGTAGTACGCGCGATAAGACCAGAAGCGCTGATCATAACTGCGCACGGCTCATCGTCGATCTGTAATGCGGCGGCAGCAGCCTCCTGCTCACCAGCCTTACGCGCAGCCGCTGCAGCCGCCACATCAGCTGCAGCATTCGACACCGTATTCGCGGCGTTCACCGCTGCTAGTGCGGAAGCAGAAACACCATCGGCTCCATGCGCCACAACCGGCGTCAACTCACCATCTGGGCCAGAATCCAACAGTACGGTGCGCCGCGGCGAACCCCACTGGGCGACAGCCTCATCCATTTCACGCACCACCACTGTATCGAGTTCGGTACTTGAAGCAAGAATCCGATCCAGTTCTTCAATGCGGCGCTTCAAATCATCACGTTCTGCTTCAAGCTCGATACGGCTCATGCGAGTAAGCCTGCGCAAACGCAAATCCAGAATGTACTGCGCTTGAATATCATCAAGGTCAAAAACAGCCATCAAACGAGTTTTCGCCGCGTCAGCATCATCGGAGGAACGGATCACCTGGATGACCTCGTCGATATCCACCATCGCGAGCAGCAAGCCTTCAACCAAGTGCAGTCGTTCCAACGCCTTCTTGCGGCGGAATTCACTGCGACGGCGCACCACAGTACGACGATGCTTGATCCACACTTCAAGCATCTCTTTCAGACCCATCGTATGCGGGCGGCCATCAACCAGCGCCACGTTGTTGATCGTGAAATTATCCTCAAGCGGCGTGTGACGGAACAGCTGTGCCAACACTGCATTCGGGTCAAAACCAGTTTTGATCTCAATAACCAAACGCGTGCCGTTGTGACGGTCAGTCAGATCGATAGCACCAGAAATACCTTCGAGCTTACGGTTCTTCACGCCTTCAGAGATGCGCTCCAGCACGCGTTCAGGGCCAACCATAAACGGCAACTCTGTTACGACGATCGCCTTTTTACGCGCGGTTACGTTCTCAATATGCGTAGCGGAACGCGTGGTCACTGTGCCACGGCCGTTCGCATACGCGTCACGAATACCATCGAGGCCAATGATGATACCGCCGCCCGGCCAGTCCGGCCCCGGCAAGTAACGCATCAGCTCTTCGAGTGACGCGTCAGGATGCGCCATCAGATGCTTTGCTGCGGCCACTGTCTCGCCCAGATTGTGCGTGGCCATATTCGTAGCCATGCCTACTGCAATACCTGAACCACCGTTGACCAGCAGGTTTGGAATCGCAGCCGGCAGTACAGTCGGCTCCTTGAGCTTATTGTCATAATTCGGCGTGAAATCAACAGTATCCTCGTCAATATCAGCGTTCATGCCCAGTGCCGCTGGAGCGAGACGAGCCTCAGTGTAACGGGATGCTGCCGGACCATCATCGAGCGAGCCAAAATTACCGTGACCATCCACTAATGGCAAACGCATGGCGAACGGTTGCGCCAGACGCACCATCGCCTCATAGATCGCTGAATCACCATGCGGGTGCAGTTTACCCATAACCTCGCCGACCACACGCGCTGACTTCATGTACGCGCGGTCCGGCGTCAGGTTCATTTCACCCATCTGGTATACGATGCGCCGCTGTACTGGCTTCAAACCATCACGCGCATCAGGCAATGCGCGCGCATAAATCACCGAATACGCATATTCGAGGAATGATTTGCTCATTTCCTCGTTCAACGGCGTTTCAACGATATGCTCCTTGACCGTGCGCGGGTCAAAAGCCGGTTGAGCCGGTTTGCGATGTGCCATGAACGACGCTCCTCGATACAACAGTCGATGCGATGAGATTCCAACCGCACCATACTATCGAATATGCCGGCCAAGCCAATGCCTAGTGAACGCGGAGCGTTTTCGTTGCACGGTGATTGAATGGTGAGTATGAACGATGATATTGCGGATATGAACGAGTTGCTACGCATTGTAGACACAGTGCAGTATTCGGATGATGCTCCCAAGAGTGGGCGCGGGGGAGTATTGCATCTATCGGCTGTACTGCCTGCAATATCAGCAGCAATCGGGCATCCAACGTCTACCGCAATTCATCATGATCCACAGGCAGCACAACGCGCATTAGGCTTGCCTGAAGCAAGTCATGCCATCGTCGTACTCGTAGACGGGCTCGGTTATTGGAACCTGAGAATCCGCCTCGGGCACAGTCCCTACTTGCGCTCGCTAATGCGCGAAAGCATCAACCAACGGCCCATTTCTACTTGCGCGCCGAGCACTACGGTTGCCGCAATGGCATCTTTTGGTACTGGAACTTGCCCAGGGTTAACCGGCATGGCGGGATATACGCAGCGCAACAATAGTACCGGCGAACTCGCGCAGCTTATTCAATTCAAAAACGCGCCAGAACCAACAGATTTACAGCGTCAACCTACGGTGTTTGAACAATTGCGCGCGCAGGATGTACGCGTTACCAGTTGCGGATTGCCAAAGTTTGCTGACTCACCGCTTACGCGAGCTGCATTGCGTGGAGCTGATTACGTAGGTGGGTTAAAGCCTAGTGACCGTATTCGCGCAGCATGTGAATCCGCGCGTACACCAGGCTTAACGTACTTGTATATTCGCGATGCTGACAAAGTTGGCCATGCTTCCGGATGGGAGTCGGAAAGCTGGGTTGCAGTGTTTGAACGTATCGATGATCAGTTGGCTCAACTGCGCAGGCTTGCGCCGAAAGGCACGCTGATTGTTATTACTGCTGATCACGGCATGGTGAGTGCTGACCCGCAGCAGCGTATTGATATTGCGGGGGAGCCAACATTGTGCGCCGGTGTGGCGATGGTTGGCGGAGAGCCGCGCTCGCTGATGTTGTATGCCGAAGATGGTGTTGATCCGCAGGATATTGCGCATCGGTGGCGCGAACGGCTCGGCGATTTGGCGTTGGTGCGTACGAAGCGTCAAGCGTTTGAACAGGGATTGTTTGGTCCAGTTGACCCGCGAATAGAGCCGATGATTGGCGATGTGATGGTGTCGGCTGCCGAGCATGTGACGCTGGTCGATTCGCGCATTCAAACCGATAAGGCAACACGCTTGCCTAGCGTTCATGGTTCGCAAACTGCTCTGGAAATGGATATTCCATGCCTGATTGATATGGCGTGATCGATAACGAGATAACTCGATAACGTGGCAAATTGAAGCGACAGAGTCGAAAACACTTTCGGTATTCGACTCTGTCGCCAGTTCTATTCTTGCTACTTGCTACGCCTTAGCGAAGCGCGCGGTGTACACCGGCTGCAGTTGTACGGACTGAAGACCGGCAACCATACTGTCGGCATTTTCCATGCGCGCAGCCATGGAAGATTCGACGTTCACATTGGCTCCCTCGCGAATAGGCGTGATGGTGAGCACCAGCTGATTGCGGTTATCTGCTATCAGCTGCGCGTATTCTTTGAGACCGATCTCCCACACATCACCGTTGCAGAAGTTATCATCAAGCAGCACGCTACCGCACCACAGCCAGCCAACGTCACCCGAATAGCTGATGCGCAGCAGAGCGTCCGTCACACCATCGCCTTCCAACCAATCGGACGGCAGCTCGATCGCATAACGGGTATCAGTCACACGGCGCACAGTGGGCTGCACGCGATCGCTCACGTCAACGCCCAAGCGAACAGGCTTATCATCCACGCTCACGCCTGCAAGATAGTTAGCCGGATAGGTTGATACCGCAACACTCGGCTGTGTCGACTCGACTACCACGCGATCTCCAAGCTGGTAGACCGCCGCACCACCGTTAACAATGGAGGGGCGATCAGCATCCTGCTCCACTGCGTCGCCAGCGAACACCAGTGCTTCGCCGTCGAGCACTGTCATCGAATCAGCGTCCGCACGGCTCACGCACAGAATCGACGCGGCATGGCCCTCATCGTCAGCAACGTCGAACAGCGCACGATCCTCAGTGATATGCCGCACAGTACCATTAGCAAAACGGAACCAGCAGTCATCCATGCCCTCGGGCTTCAAGAACACGAACGTGCGCGTTGCAGCACCCGGCGTGCGAATCACCGTAACCGGCTGAGCTGTGGCTGCCTCGAGCGTGACGCCGTCCAAATCCATATTGAATGGCAGCATGCAGTTCTCGTCGGGCGCAAGACCGATCCCATCGAAGACGACCGGCGAACCGTCCGCAAGCGTGACCGTAATCGTCTCGCCGTGCTTGGCTGGCGTCGAGGCGTGATCCTGGAAATTGTCGATGAACACGAAACCGCGCTGCCCATCGGTACGCACACACCAACGCAGCGTGTTCACATCCGTCGGATCGATCTCGCTTTGGCCTTGCGGCACGACTACGCCCAGCGGGCACAGGCGCTCGCCAAACGCCAAACCAAAATAGTGCAAGGCCTTCAAGCGGCGGTACGATTCGCGCGTTTGACCGAACTCGCCCAATGCTGCTTGGAAATCGTAGGAGATCTTCGGCAGCTGGCCTTCGTTGAGATAGATGCCGTCGCCGATCGGGTTCGAACCGCCCTGATACATGTAGTAGCCGAGGAAATTGCAGCCGGACGCCATTTTGATATTCGCCATCGCGTCAACCGACTTCATTGGCAGGATAAAGCGGTAGTTGTAGGAGCTGAACATGCCGCCACCCATCTCGCAACACGCGTACGGTTTGCTCGCCGGCGCATAGGTTGGCGCGAACGATTCACCTCGCGGGCAATCATCGGAGTGAAAATCTCGGTACAAGTATTCGTCAGTGATTGGGTGCTCGCCCGGTCCCGCGTAAAACAGCCACGGACGGTACGCGTAGCCGCCCCACAATGGCAGCACGTCATCGGGAACAGGGGAACCACCCCAGCCAGTATTCGTATAGAACGGTGCAGAAATGCCCTCTTCTTCGGCGATTCGACGCAGCGCGTGCACATAGTCGAAACCGTCGTGGCCGCCGGGCACCCATTCGTTGGTGATACCGGTGGTCATTTCCCACGGGGAGGAGGAGTGCATGTACTCGTTGTCAAGCTGCGCGGCGATGATCGGCCCGCCATCCTTAAAGTAGAGGCCTTCGATCTGCTTGGCGATATGCGCATACAGGTCGCGCGCCAATTCCAGGAAGCCCGGGTTAACGGAACGCGCCTCGAATGGCTTGCCGTACACCCAGTCGGGTACGCCACCGTTGCGCACCTCGCCGTGGTCGAACGGTCCCAAGCGGATAATGACTTTCAGACCATGCTTGCCGCACAGTTTGATGACACGACGCAGATTACGCCGGCCGGTAAAGTTCCAGACGTTCTCATGCTCCTCGTGATGGTTCCAAAACACGTACGTGGCCACCACGTTAATGCCGCCGGCCACCATTTTCGCCAGCTGCTCATCCCAGCGGGAGGGGTCCATACGCGAATAGTGGAATTCGCCGCACACACCGTAGAACGGTTTGCCATCAAAAGTCATGTAGTAGTTCGTGAAGTCAATGCCGGTGCCGTCAGGCGCGGTGCTCCAACCGTCGCGGACGATGGGGAACGGGGTGATGGCCTTCGCGTCGAAGCCGGTCAGGTCGAGAGTGTGGTTCATGAGTGTTGCTCCTGTGCATCGCTGCACCGTTGTGATGATGATTGATAATTACGGCGGCCGTGTGATCGGCACGGCCGCCGCTCCGGCGATAGACGCCGGGATTCGCCCGATTGACTTCAAGGAGACAGTAGAGAAGTGTCTCGAGCGAAAGTCTGTTGTTGTGGTGTGAGGATGGCTGACGATTTCAGCGGTGCTCACAGAGTTGGTTAGTTGACTTGGTAGCCCTGCTCTTTGGCATATTTGATGAGTGCATCCTGGTAGGAGGAGACTGCGTCCTCAAGTGAGACTTCGCCTTGATACGCCTTGGAGAGATGATCGCCGAAGATCGATTGTGCGTAGGCGCTGAACGGCAGGAACTGGTAGGACTTGGAATCCGTTTGCGCCGCTTCCGAAAGAACCTTGTTGACGTTCTGACCGCCGAAGTACTCGTTGGTCTGATCAGTGAACTTGCTGCTGTTAAGAATCGACTTCAGTGCAGGGAAGTTACCGATATCTACAAGAATCTGCGTACCTTCCGGATCATGCGTGGAGTATTCGATGAATTTCCATGCGGCCGCCTGCTTTTTGGATTGTGTTGGAATGGCGAACACTGAGCCACCATCCTCAGCATTGAGCGGATGATCGGGATCCCACTGCGGAATTGGAGCTACACGCCACTTGCCCTTACCTTCGGCTGCACTGTATTCCAGATTGCCAGGCATCCATGCGCCAACGGCAAGAGAAGCGGTTGATCCGTCGCCGAGGCTGCGGAACCAGTCGTCAGTCCAATTACGGATGTTGGGGTTGACGAGATCTTCGTCGATAAGCTTCTGTTGGAATTCGATATACTTCTGCACCTGTTTATCGCCGGTCAGATCAATGGTCAGATGATCGTCCTTGAGGGTGAACGGGTGGGCGGCCATCTGCCAGATCATCGCGTTGAATTCAGCGTAACTATCGCGATCGCCAGCAGCGTTGGTGATGTAGTGGTCGCCGCCGAGCGCGCGAATCTTTTTCGCATCCTCGTAATACTCGTCCCAAGTCGTCGGCGGTTCGCTGATGCCAGCCTCGTCGAATACCTCCTTGTTGTAGAAGAACGCCATTGGGCCGCCACCAATCGGCATGGCATAAGGCTTGCCACCGAATTGTGACTGGTTCCAAATACCGGGGGCGAAATCGTTACCAAGATCAGCGGCGCCGAACGAACTCAGGTCGGCGATGCTGCCCTCCTGCGCGTACTTGGAGACGTCGGTGCTGAGCAGCATCGTCACGTCAGGGGCGCCTTTGCCGGCTTCAATAGCGTTATTGAGTGCTTTAGCGACTTCGTTGCCGGTGCCGATAGGTGTGTATTTGACGGTGATGTTGGGGTATTTCTTCTCGAAACCGGCAATGACTTCCTTCATGCCGTTGCCCCAACCCCAGATGGTGATCTCACCTGAGGCGTCCTCGTCAGCAGCGGATGTGCCGCCGCTGGATGATCCGCAGGCCGCCAGTGGAATTAGCATCGCCGCCGTGGCGACCATTGCTGTCGCCTTCATCATTCGCTTCATCATTACCTCCTTGTAATTGGGCTAATCCGCCGTTGGATGCCCGATGATGATGTGTGCTTGATATGTGTTTGTCGTTCGCGAAGTACTTTCAGAATATGGTGTTATACAAGCCCAAAATTCATGATTTCTACGCTGTTATATATAAAAAATGCTCACCTGGTAACGATTGCTGGTTGCTCACAGTGCGCCAAGCTGTTGTCTGTTGGCGCACTGTGAACGGATGCTGCTACTCGATGTCACTCGCCGTCAAGATCCAGCAGATGCAGCTCGAAGCGTGCCTTCGGATTGTCTGGGTTGAGCTTCAGGCTCTTCTCGAACAGTTCGCGGGCACCGGCCTTGTCGTTAAAGAACAGACGGCTGTAAGCGAGCGCGCGCACCGTCTCTGCCTTGTGTTCGCTCACCGCGTCGGGTACGAACGATAGGTGCAGTGAGGTGACGATCGGCTTGCGGTCGCGGTCGTCGAGCGCATCCTGTTCCCACTTGACCACGGAGGCGCTCAGATGCTTGCGCGAGAGCACATTGTCACCGAGCAGACGTTCGGCGAGCGCCGCATAATAGTCGGTTTCCGGGCCCATGTAAGGGCTGTAGTTGCTGTGGATGAACGGCAGGATGCGTTTTGCTGCCTCGCGCGCCTCGTCCTCGCGGCCGAGACGGTGCAGCGCTTCCGCCTCGAACCAGCGCGCGTAGTAGAGCTGTTGGGTGTCCCACCAGCCTGCGCGGAAGTTCGCCGGGATGATCTGCGCGTTCTTGTAGCATTCGAGCGCCTCTTCGACCTTGCCTTCGCGTTCGAGCAGCCGCCCCTTGCAGCATAGGGCGAACGTGTACGATTCGGTCAGGTACGTCTCCTGGCATTCGGCGGCCACGAATTCATGATTGTGCAGCACGTCGAGCGCCTTGTCGAAGTCGAACACGTTGCTGTACGCGTCGGCTAGATCCCAGGTGAGCGTGTCGGAGGGGTGTTCGGGCAGGTTGGCGAGCAGCCAGTCAAGCCGTTCATGCCCGTCGACGCCGAGGCGTGCGGCCACGTAGTTGGTCTCGCGCACGAGCGTATCGTCCTTCGGCTTGGCCTTGCAGGCACGCTTCATGAGCTCCAGCGCCTCCTCGCGGCGATCGAGCTTGCTGTAGTAGGCGATCGCGAGGTTGCGCCAGCCGATGTAGAAATCAGGCTTGAGTTCGGTGACGCGCTTCCACTGTTCGGCAGCGGCTGTGTACTGCAGCTTGTCGTACAGCAGGCATCCGTACAGGTAGGCGGCGGTATAGTCGCTCGGGTCGGCATCGACAGCCGCGCGCAGCACTGGCAGCTCTTCGAGACGGTAGGGGAATACGTCCACGATCGGACTGTCGGACACGGCCTTGCGGTTTGCGGCGGCCGCCTCGCCCTTGCCCAGCAGGTCATAGACGTAGGCGAGCACGTAGTGGGTCATTGTGGTGGCCTGTCCGGCGAGCTTGGCGCCTTCGAGCAGGGCCACGGCTTCACTCTTCAACCCGGCGAGCAGTAGATCGAACGTGACGTCGAGGATGGTTTGTGCGGGGTTGCTCAGCAGAATCGAATAGAAGTCGCCCAGGTCGCCGCCTGAATAGTGCAGGTAGGCGAATCGTGCCAGATGGTCGAGTCGATCGCGTGCGATGATGTCTTCGAGCGCGGCGAGACCGGCTTCGCGGTTGCCAAGTTTGATGTCGGCGATGGCCTTGTAGGTGCCGCAGATGGCGTGGTCGGCCTCCTTCTTGAGCGCCTGCTCGGCGTGCTCCTTCATTTTTGCCCAGTCTCCGCGCTGACCATCGATGCCGGCGATGTAAGTCATAGCGGGGGAGATCACGTTATTGCTCCACGCTGCCTTGAAGAATGTCTCGTAGGCTTCGTCGACCATGCCCTTACCGTATTCGCACAAGGCCTTGAGATAGCTGTACGTGCCGTCGTACGGATTATGATTGTAACGGTTGAGCACCTTGTCGGCGCGGCGCAGATACGCCAGCGCCTCGTCATACAGGGCGTTGTTGTAACGATCCTCGGCCATGGCGAGCAGGGAAGGCAAATGCTCTGGGTCGCGTTCGAGCGCCACCGTGTAGTAGTCGCGGCCCCTGAACGCCGGATCGCGGTACTGGTCGATGTGCGCGCCGGCCATGTAGATTTCCTGCGCGCTGCCGAGCTCGTGTGGCGTGGGGATGCCAGTGTTGTCTTCAGGAATGCGCAGCACGTCGGGCTTGTCCTCCGTGTAATCCATGAGCACGGTGCCATCAGCAGCGGTCAAGCGCAGTGTGTACTTGTCGGCAGGCAGCGCCACGTCGAACTCTCGATAATCGCCCGGGTTGAGCGTGACGGTCTCACGCAGTACAACATCATCGCCATCGAGCACTTCGAGTAGCGCGTTCTTGACGCTCTTGGTAACAGCCACGCGCACCTCGCCGTTAGTCTTGTCGAGGTTGATTACGCCGTGGAGGTTCGCGAAGGTCGGTGCCTTAGTGCCGTGAATCGGGTACCAGTACTGCGACCAAGTTTTTACCTCATACGGTGCAATGTAGGTAAAGTCCGGCTGGTCATCCGAGTAAGCGCCGGCCATGAGCTCGGCATGCTCGCCGTCGTTGTCGGTTAGGTTCGCGTTCCACGCGTCGCCCAGATCCTCCAGCGCCCACATGAACTGCTTCTTGCCGGGCACCATATGATGGTCGGCCACATGTACGGTGCCGCAATCGCGGTCATGGTCGTAGCCGCCGAAGAAGTCGTATTTCGAGGGAGCTGCGAAATACGAGTTGCCCTTGATCGTGTTCTTGTGGATGCTGATGTCGGTTTCTTCCTCATGGTTCTCGACCGCATACCAGCCCTTGGTGATTGGGAAAGTGGCGTGATGGCGGTCGTAGTGGTGGTGCACGTAGCCGACGTCCTGCGGGAAGAACAGCTGATAGTTGGCATTGACGTGAATGCCCGCGTTCTCATACCACAGGAACGGCTTCTTGATTGGTGTACGGTTGTCGATCTTCACCACGGTCTCGTAATACGACACGTCCGGGCGCAGCTTGACGCCCCACGTGCCCTTGAGACGGTACTGGCCCGGCGAGGGGGCTGCCTCGGAACACCAGACGATTACGGTACCGTCGTCGAGCTTCTCGATGCTGTAGTCGACGGGCATCCACGTGCCCGGGCGGTGATGGAACGGGAAGTTGAACTCCATGCCGCCGGAAATCCAGTTGCCGTAGGAGCCGACGATCACCGGCTTAATGCGATGATGACGGTAGAGGAAGTTGTAGTCGTTGACCTTGTCGTAGCCTTCGAGAATGCGGCCGCCGAGCTCGGGCAGGATCAGCAGGCGGATGTAGTCGTTCTCCAAGCGAACAACCTTGTACTCATGGTCGGTGAGCTTCTCACGTTCAACACCCAGAGTCACACGGTTCGGATAAGCGTATCCGGTGGAGCCTTGATGCTGGCGGAACTCCGAATACATCGGCATTTCGTCGGGTGTAGGCGGCTCATAGGTAGGGATGATCATCGTGGTGGCCTCGACGGTCACGGGATGGTGTGACATGGCGAACTCCTTCGTTGGCTGTGTTGTTATCGTCGACTGCGCTGTCACCATCAACGGTATGGCCAAAACGAAGGCTTGAATTTATAAAAAATGCTCTTGGATTATTGAAAGATGATCAGAGAATCAGCTGTGCATCGCCGCTCGGTCCACACTACTCGCGCACAGAACGCCGATACTCCAACGGTGTCATACCCTGCGCACGCTTGAACGCCAAACAGAACGCGCTAGGCGACGAAAAACCACATTTGGCACAGATCTGTTTCAGCGACGCCTGAGAGTCAGCGAGCATCCGCTTTGCCGCATCCATGCGCGCATTCACAATGAACGCGTGCGGTGTCACACCGGTAGCGCGGCGAAACTCCTTAATAAAATAGCCCGGGCTCATGCACGCCATATCCGCCAATTCTTCGTTGGTTAGCTCTTGCGCCAGATTCGCCACAATGAACTCTTGTACGTCTTCCATCGCATATCGATGTGATGATTCGTCCGTAGGTATCTCATCTGGAGCGCTTGCGCATTCGGTGAGAATATCGGTTAAATAGCGCGACATTACCGGCTCTGACATACGCTTTCCAGCGCGAAAACCGGCACAAATACGCTGCAGTCGATTGACTGCGAACTGCGAGTTAGCCGTGGAGAACACATTCCCTTTGCGTTCACTAATGAAGTCGTAATACATGCGCGCAGAAATGCCATTGAAATGAATCCACAACACTTCGCTAGCATCCAACGCTTGGTAAGACTGCGGCTTGTAACAGTCAATCAGCACAAAATCGCCGGCGTGCGCGATGATACGCTCCCGGTCAGGCAAATCGATGGCGAACCTGCCTGAGCGAATAAAAAACAGCAGGAAATTATCTAGCGGCCCACGATTGAGCGTATAACCGGGCACATACCGGTACGTGCCCAACCATTCGGGGTACAAGAACACGCGTGCTCCCGAATTGGTTGGACGGTACACATAGTGTTCAGACTGTTCATTGAGCACGTTCTTCTCGGCCGGCTTCATAATGCATTACCACCTTCCGATGAGCGAATCACGTGGGAAAGCCGGGCCGCGCCGCCCGGCATCACGAAATCACAATACCGTGCGTGGGATTATCACTCGCCGAACAAGATCTCATCCCAGCTGGGCACCGCTGAACGACCGGAGCGACGCTTAGCAGGCTTAGCGTTTGCTGCCTGCTGGTTCGTCTGCTGATTCGTCTGAGACGTACCATCAGTTGTTCCGCTTGCAGCAGTCCCAGACGATGCTTGAGCGCTCGATGTTTGAGCGCTGTGCGAAGCTTCAGTAGCCCCAGGAACAGTAATCGTTTCAGTAATACGCTCTCCATCCGCCTGTGCAGCAGGAGGCGTAACGACTGTCTCATTGTTCGATGGAACTGTGAGCACAGGCGAAGCATTGACTGTATTCGCGGAACGTGCAGCATCAGTAGCGGCTGGCATAGCATGAGCTTGCGCAGCTGAAGGAGCAGTATGACCAGCGTTCGCTGAACCAGCAACACCATTCGCATTGTTCGTTAAACCGTTCGCTAAACCGCTTGCCAAGCCGTTTGATAAACCGTTCGCCACGTCTCCAGCGGTTCGAGGCATTCGTGCTTCCGGGCGAGCTGCCGGCAGTGTCGGCTGCGGTGTATTCCACGCGGATACAGCGCGTTCAATACGCGCCGAACGCACCGAATCACCAGGCAAAGCCACGGGCATGGAGAATTCGTCGCCGCCTTCCATGCCAGGAGCAGACGAGTTTTGCGCGCCCATCAACTTGCGAGCCGTGGGGTTCAAAGGGCTAACCGCATTGTCGTGCATATTCCACGACCATTCGGCTTTCACCTGCCGGCCAGCAGATGTAAACAATGCGCTAATCCGCCACGGTTCAAGACCTCGGCGCGTCGCCCGCCATGTCACCGACTCCATGCCGATGCCAGCAGTAGCCAACGTGCGTTCAATCAGCTCCGCAATCGTACGCACTCGCGTTTCTTTCGGCGCAGGCACGGTAAAGAACTGTTCAATCGCATACTGTTTCTCAACTTCCACAGCTGCGGAGAAACGCCGAACTAATGCTTCACTCAGTTGGTAGCGTTCTGCCACGCGAGCAGGATCAGCACCAGCACGAATCAGCGCTTGAATCTGCGAAATCGGCAACGTTGCAGTCGTTGTGGGTTGAGCTGAGCGCGTTTGCTCATCGCGTACCTGTTTAGCTTCAAGAAGGGCGCGTTCCAGTGTCTCGTCCACATTGACGGCGAAACGCTCGTCGCCTGCCGCGAACACGAGGCGACCCGCTCCATCAACATGATCGAACCGGGCTTGCGTGACCGGTTTGTCAGGCATGATCACACCACTTTCTCGATAAAAATATAACTTCCTCTATTGTGCCCCACGTGTCGTATTTTACGAGTATTTCGAATCGTGTATCCTATGCCGAGTAAAAGTCATGTATTCTATGGCGCAGAAGTTGCCATGAGGATGAAAGGATTACGATGGCTCAGGATTATGATTCCCCACGAAACAAGGATGAGGACGAGGAATCGCTGCAGGCGCTTGGCAAGGGTTCCCAGGGCTCTTCCGGCGATATCGACGACGATGAGAACGCCATTGCAGAGGATTATGAGCTGCCGGGCGCTGATTTGAGTAATGAGGATGCCTCGGTAACCGTTATCCCTATGCAGAATGACGAGTTCATTTGCTCCGAATGCTTCCTGGTCAAGCACCGCAGCCAGCTCGCTTACGTGAACGATGATGGCCAGCCAGTGTGCGAGGAGTGCGCCGCCTGATGACGTTTGACGAGACGTACAACGAGCCGGAGAATACTGAGATTCTGGTTCAATCATTGAATCCCGATTTTCCTGCTCGTTTGCACTACGCCCACGCAGGTGATGCTGGCGCTGACCTCATTACCACGCAAGAAGTTGAGCTTAAACCGTTCCAACGTGCTCTCGTACCGACTGGTGTAGCAATTGCTTTGCCAGCCGGCTATGTTGGTTTGGTTCATCCGCGCTCAGGCTTGGCTGTCAAGCAGGGAGTGACGGTGCTGAACGCGCCTGGCACGATTGATGCCGGCTACCGTGGTGAGATTAAGGTGCCGCTGATCAACCTTGACCCAGAACATACCGTAGTGTTCCACCCGGGCGATCGTATCGCTCAGTTGGTTATTCAACGCTATGTTGAGGCTCGGTTTGTACCAGCAGAAACCTTGCCTGGTTCCGACCGGTCCACTCGAGGGTTTGGATCTACTGGCGTGGCGTCCTGACGGCGCTGTACTGCAGTCGGGCGCGGCGTGCAGCGTGCGCGCCCGGCATGTAGGATAGGAGCAATTGCGAGAGGGAGGCGGATATGGTCGACGATGAGGCGGAGCACAATGCCGCCCGTATGCTCGGCTGCGAAATCAGCGGGGATCCTCTAAACCCCCTGCGGCCGATCATGCAGGCTTGTCAGTCCCATCATCCCGGTGAGGACATGAGCATTCTCGAACGCGCCTATCGGCGTGCTGTTATTCAGCATTCCACACAGCGCCGCAAATCAGGTGAACCGTACATTATTCACCCACTCGCTGTTGCCCAAATTCTTGCAGATCTTGGCATGGGCCCACTGGTCGTGGCTGCCGGCTTGCTGCACGATACTGTCGAAGATACGGATTACACGCTTGACGAGTGTCGTGCTGAATTCGGCGATACGGTTACCGGACTTGTTGATGGCGTAACCAAGCTCTCCAAGATGGAGTATGGCGATTCTGCGCAAGCTGAGACGATTCGCAAAATGGTTGTGGCCATGAGCCGCGACGTACGCGTTCTTGTGGTCAAGCTTGCTGATCGTGTGCATAACGCGCGCACATGGCGGTATGTCAAAACGCCGAGTGCGCAGAAAAAAGCGCGTGAAACTCTTGACGTGTACGCGCCGTTGGCGAACCGTCTTGGTATGAACGCTATTAAAACTGAGTTGGAAGAGCTCAGTTTTAAGGTGTTGTATCCGAAGATTTATAACGAGATTGTGGTGCTGGTGGCTCGCCGAGCTGGCCAACGCGACGTGTATTTGAAGCAGATTCTTGCGGAGATCAATGAAGATCTTGATGCGCAGCATATTAAAGCGCATGTGACTGGCCGCCCGAAGGATTACTTCTCGATTTATCAGAAGATGATCGTGCGCGGTCATGATTTTGCTAATATTTACGATCTCGTTGGCGTGCGCATTATTGTCGATACGATTCAGGATTGCTATGCGGCGCTCGGCGCAGTGCACGCGCGGTGGAGCCCGGTGCCTGGTCGTTTTAAAGACTATATTGCTATGCCGAAGCTCAACATGTACCAGTCGTTGCACACGACGGTGGTGGGCCCCGGTGGTAAGCCAGTGGAGATTCAGATTCGCACGTGGGATATGCACCGTCGTGCAGAATTCGGTATTGCCGCTCACTGGAAGTACAAGGAGAACGGTCAAGCTGGCCGCGCGCTGAGTGCTCCGGATAAGTCTGATTTGAAGCGCGGTGATGACAATCAGGAACTGAGCGAAGCCGATAATCTCAAGTGGATTCAACAGCTTGCCGACTGGACGAGCGAAACACCTGATTCCAACGAGTTCTTGGGCTCGCTGAAAGAGGATCTTGGCGCCGCTGAAGTGTACGTATTTACGCCGAAGGGCAAAATCGTTTCACTGCCAGCAAACGCGACACCGGTTGACTTTGCGTACGCAGTGCACACAGAAGTTGGCCACCGTACGATGGGTGCGCGTGTTAACGGTCGCTTGGTGCCGCTTGATACGCGACTGGAGAACGGCGATACTGTTGAAGTCTTGACATCAAAGTCGGATAACGCAGGCCCATCTCGCGACTGGTTGAGCTTTGTGAAAAGCCCGAAAGCGCGCAATAAGATTCGCCAATGGTTCTCTAAGGAACGCCGCACCGAGGCTATTGAAGAGGGGCGCGACGAGCTGACGCGCGCTATGCGCAAGCGTAATCTGCCGATTGCCACGCTGCTTACTGTTGAAGCATTGGTTGGCGTGGCTGACGAGCTGAACTTCCCCAACGCGGATGCGGTGTTTGCTGCTATCGGCGACGGTCAGATTTCCACACAGAATGTCATCGCACATCTGGTTAAGGATGCTGGGTCCGATGAGGTTGATGAGGAAGTCGAGCAGGAAGCGCTGCCACTTCGCGCAGTCGAAAATGTCAAGAAAAAGACTAGCTCGATTGGCGTGTCGGTTAAGGGCGTTGGTGACGTGTGGGTCAAGCTTGCACGCTGCTGCATGCCAGTGCCTGGCGATCGCATTATTGGCTTTATTACGCGCAATCAAGGCGTATCAGTGCACCGTACTGACTGCCAGAACATGCTCGATTTGCAAAAGCGTCAGCCTGAACGTGTGGTGGATGTGGCGTGGACGAGCACCAAGGGCTTGTTCATGGTCAAGATCCAGGTGGAAGCACTCGACCGTCAGCATTTGCTGAGCGATGTGACGCGCGTGCTTGCCGATCATGGCGTGAACATTCTCTCTGGTTCGCAAACCACTGGCTCTGACCGTGTGGCGATTAGCCAGTTCAGTTTTGAAATGGCCGATCCGCAGCATTTGAACCGACTTTTGGCTGCTGTACGCAAGATCGACGGTGTATTCGATGTTTACCGTGTCACTGGTGCCAAAGACTCGCAGGAGCCACGTTTGCGCAAAATGCAGCAATAGTGTAGTGGCGTATCGGTTGTGCGATAGAGCACTGATGGCATTGGCGGGCTGCGAACGTTTTCTACGTTCGCAGCCCGTATTGGTTCTCATAGGCAACGATCGTCTGGAGTATCTGGAAGACTGTACCGTTATGACCACTATTGTTATGCACACCTCTGAAGGTGACATTAAGATCAACCTGTTCGACGATGAAACGCCGATCACCGTGAAGAACTTCCTTGGCTTGGCCACCGGCGAAAAGGAGTGGACGGATCCGTTCACTGGTCAGCCTTCTCATGAGCGTTTCTACGACGGCTTGACTTTCCACCGCATTATCAAGGACTTCATGATCCAGGGCGGCTGCCCGCTCGGCAACGGCACCGGCGGCCCCGGCTACGATTTCGACGATGAGATCGTAGCTGATTTGAAGTTCGATCGCCCCTACCTGCTGGCAATGGCGAACGCTGGTCTGCGCCGCGGTCGCGACGGCAAGATCCACGGCACCAACGGCTCTCAGTTCTTCATCACCACCGTGCCCACCCCGTGGCTTGACGGCCACCATACGATCTTCGGTGAGGTTGCTGACGACGAGTCCAAGGCGGTAGTGGACAAGCTTGACTCTGTTGCCACTGATCGTTCTGACGCTCCGCTGGAGCCGGTTGGCATCACTTCTATCGAAGTGCTCTAAGTTGCTTACGCACTGCTAACTACACGAAGAGTGGCCTGCTCACACATGTGAACAGGCCACTCTTCATATGTACCGTTTAACGGTTACGCGTGTTTACTGTACGTTGCTTTGCGAAGTTGCTGGTGCTGCAGTTTGCGCTGCTGCAAAGAGACGACGCTTGCGTATCCACGATGGTGCAATCATACGACCATGATGTTGTAAATGGATCAGCAATACTACCGCAAGCGAGCCAAGCACAATCACGGGAACAATGCTTGCTTCTAGGCCAAAGGTGCCGCCAGTAAGCCATTCGGGACCATTCCATTGCGCTATCAGCCATGAGCGTTGTGCACCATTACCGGAGACAATTGAACCGAAAATCGGCCCTTCAGCAATATTCCACATGAAGTGGAATCCCATGCACCACCACAGTGATCGAGTAGCTAAATAAATCGCACCAAACAGTAAACCAGCTTCGATCGCAATAGCGATACCGCCCCACAAGGTGCCGTCTTTATTGCCGAGATGCACGAGTCCGAACACGAGAGCAGACAGTGCCACTGCGCCCCACGAGCCCAGCCACTCCTCGAGCAAACGCAGCAAGATGCCGCGCATCATAATCTCCTCGGCAATGCCGGCTGTGAATCCCAACGTCAGCAGATCTGCCCAAGGCTGGTATCCAGGGTCGAAGCCGACGATTCGGTAGCCGCCGAACACTGCGATCACACCGATGCATATGGCAATGCATACGAAGGCAGATGCCATGCCAGCCAATGCGCCGCCAGCACGTTTGGGAGCTAGCTCCAACGGTGGTCTGCGCCCTTCCATAACGAGCACGACCACTAGATAAGCGATCACAGCCGAAAAAAGTTCAGTAAGCATGGAAAGCACCGCTAATGGCGATGACAGAGCGAATGCAGAGGAGTTGAGTGAAAACTCCATGCTTGTGCTGCCACTGCTCGAGGAGATGTAGAACGCGTTCGGTGCTATCGCCACTGCAATGATTGAGAAAACGATGATAAGAAGAATCATCGAACCGATCATGATTCCCACAAATGTTAAGCCACGCAGTAGTGGATTGAAACGCGAACGTTCTTGCGGGTGATACCAGCGATATGGGTGATCGTTGGTGAGTAAATCGTATGCTCGCGCAGATGCTACATCATGGTCGAGCAGTGCACTATGCACACGTTGTGGCAGCGTTGTTGATGAGTGAGTGTCCTGCGTCATTGTGCGCCCCTTTCGCGGAACAACTATCCACCTGCCGCACATCTGCGTTGGTGGCGGTACCATAAGTCAATCATGACTGGAACGCGAATGGTCGTATTCGTCAACGCACGTTGACGCAGGACACATCAAGAATTTTGGTTACAGAATGCCATAATGCTTCAGCGCATTCATAATGCCATCGTGATCAACATCATCAGTAATGTAATCAGCCGCCTCTTTAGCCGGCTGAGTTGCATTGCCCATGGCCACGCCAATGCCAGCAAACGCGAGCATCGTTGCATCGTTGCCGCCGTCACCGAACGCAATCGTCTGCTCACGCGTCCAACCATAGTGGCGCATAAAACGCTTCATGCCTTCAGGCTTGCCACCGTCAGCGGGGATTAAATCAACAAAATCCGGATGCCAGCGCACACCTTGCACGTTATGGCATAGTGCGATCACTTCAGCTTCTTGCTCGAGCGGAATATAGGGGCTGATCTGGAACGTCTCATGGGTCAATGGGCGCGTATGCGGGTCATCAACATACACTTTTGGTGCAGTTTTACCGAGCTGCTGCCATGTGCGTCGCATAGCATCGGTCACCTGATTAAAGTACACGTAATCTTTCTCGCAGAAGTTCGACACTTCATTCGGGTGCTCATCAAGCCAGCCAACAACGGCCATAACATCATCAAGATCCAACGGCTTTTTCTCTAAGAATCCATTGTCATCAAAACAATACTGGCCATTCAAGCCGACAATGCCATCAAAATGCACCGGCATCATATCAAACACAACCTTCATATGCGAGGGAGCGCGGCCAGTGCAAATAAAAATACGAATGCCTTTGGCTTGCAGTTGGTGCAACGCATCCACAGTAGATTGAGGAATTTCATGAGTGACGAAGCTGGTGAGCGTGCCGTCAATGTCGAAGAATGCAGCCTTGATATCGGCGATATCGGCGCTGTGAACGCTGGTAGTGTGCGAATATTCGTTGGGTGCCGTCATACCATACTCCTTGTTGTCGGTTTCCCAGTCGTCAATTGACCAAAACACATACTGTGTCCAGTGTAAAGACGAGTCCTGCCCAAATATGGTGAGACAAACCGGGTGTGTCGCATACGTTGAACGGGTTATCAATTCCGCGCGAACATTGACCTCTTACGCGGGGTATAAGCAACACATATACGGCAATCCGCCATTTTTAGCCAAAATGACCGCAACTCCATCGTATGGTTGGGTATGTCAACAAGCTTGAAAGCCAAACATGAGAAGAGAGGAAGACTCATGGCAAGCACTACTCAGCAGCCGGCAGCTCCGGCAAACCCAACCAATCCGAACGAACCGGTGCGCGTAAACCACACTGTTCGCAATGTCATTATCGCCGTGGTTGTTGTCGCGGTAATTGCCGTGGCAGTATTCTTCGGCCTGCGCCTGAACAAGGGCGCGGAAAGCGACGCGAAGGGTTCTGCAAACAACCCGGTGAAGATCGGCGTCGTCGGTGCGACCGACCCGCAGTGGCCTGAATTCCAGAAGAAGGCCGAAGCCGCTGGCATCCATGTGAAGATCGTTGATTTCCAGGATTACACGTCTGAAAACCCGGCGCTCGACTCCGGTGAGCTCGACCTCAACGAGTTCCAGCACCTGCTGTACCTCGCCAACTACAACGTGCAGAACAACAAGGACTTGCAGCCGATCGGCGGCACCGCTATCTACCCGCTTGGCGTGTACTCCGACAAGGTGAAGAGCATCGACGAGATCAAGGACGGCGACACGGTCGCTATCCCGAACGACGAAACCAACCAGGCGCGTGCTATCGGTGTGCTCAAGGCTGCAGGCCTCGTCACGCTCAAGGGTGACTGGACCGCGTTCACCACGCCTGCTGATATTGACACCGACAAGTCCAAGGTGAAGGTCACGCCGCTGAAGGCCGAGCAGGTTGCTAACTCGCTTAAGGACCCGACGATTGCCGCTGGTGTGATCAACAACGATTACGTTGCTGATGCAGGCCTGAAGGCTACCGACGCCATCTACCAGGATGATGCCGAAAGCGAAGAGGCTCGCCCGTACATCAATGTGTTCGTTGCCCGCAAGGCTGACGTGAACAACGAGACGTACAAGAAGCTCATCAAGATCTTCCAGTCCAAGGATGTGCTTGACAAGCTGCAGGAGAACTCCGGTGGCACTGCAGTGTTTGCTGACAAGTTCAGTGCTTCCGAGCTGCAGGGTTATCTCGCAGACATTGAAAAGGACGCTAAGGCTCAGTGAGCTTTTCAATGAGCTTTCAACGAGCCTGATAGCCGAGCACGCCACCGAATACGCCACTATTCGGTAACACGCATGGCGTAGCCTCAACACAGGTCCACTAGTATGGCTCCTCGCATGGTATTGATATGCGAGGAGCCTCATCCATGTGCACGACGTTCAAGAACACGACATAGGAGAACCGCATGTCCGAGCCAATCATCACGTTCAACCACGTGATTAAGGAATTTCGCCAAAAAGGTGCGAAACAGCCGTTCCGCGCTGTTGATGATGTGAGTTTGACCATCAATCGTGGCGACGTGTTCGGTGTTATCGGATATTCCGGTGCCGGCAAGTCCACGCTGGTTCGTCTCATCAATGCGCTCGAACGCCCCACATCCGGTACGGTTAGCGTGCTCGGCACTGAGGTGAGTGCGCTCAATGAATCAAAGCTGCGCCCAATCCGGCAGAAAATCGGCATGATTTTCCAGCAGTTCAACCTGTTTTCCACCAAGACAGTCGCACAGAACGTTGCATACCCGCTGCAGCTTGACCATTGGCGTAAAGATTATCAAGATCGTCGAGTAGCGGAACTCCTAGAATTCGTGGGTCTTGCTGATCAAGCAAACAAGTATCCATCGCAACTGTCCGGCGGCCAAAAGCAGCGCGTTGGTATTGCTCGCGCGCTCGCTACTAATCCTGAGATTTTGCTCGCCGATGAGGCAACCAGCGCGCTCGACCCGGATACTACGAACGAAGTATTGGCGCTGCTCAAGCGCGTGAATGAAGAGTTCGGCATCACGATTGTAGTCATTACGCACCAAATGAACGTGGTACAGCGTATCGCCAACCGTGTGGCCGTAATGAGCTCCGGACGCATTGTTGAATCCGGCAACGTATATGACGTGTTCGCCGCCCCGCGCGAGCCAGTGACGAAACGATTCATTGCTACCGCAGTGGACGGTGTGCCTGAGCCTGAGCGTGTTCAGCAAATGCATCGTGACTGGCCAGGGCGCATTGTCACGGTGCTGATTCGTCAGAAGGATGTTGCTGCTGGCGAGCATGGCGAAGCAGTGAGCGCTTCCGGACAGAATATTTCCGAACTGATTGCCAAGCATGGTGTGACCAGCGGCCTACTGTACGGCGGTATTGACACGGTCGCAGGAACCGCTATCGGTGCGATTACCTACGAGTTTTCTGGCGATGAGAGCCGACTGCGCCCGTTCTTAGATGATTTGGCACGCGACAGTGATCTTATTGATTTCGGTACAGCAGCGCATCCAGTGGATTATGATACGGCGCTTGCTGCAGCTCACATGAGCGGGGAAGGAGAGACGCGATGAACGCAACGGTAACCACGATTGCAACCGTGGCACATTCGCACACGACGATTCTGGCCGCGCGACCAACTGATTGGACCGTGCTCAAACCATTACTGTTCCAGTCCATTGGTCAAACACTCGAAATGGTACTGGTTACGTTGGTAATCGGTGGTTTCCTCGGTCTCGTGCTTGGCGTGGTTCTGTACGGTACGCGCCCGGGTAACCTGTTTGAGAACGCGATTATTTATCGCATTCTTGACTTCATTGTCAACATCATCCGCCCGATCCCATTCATTATTTTCCTCGCCGCAATGCAACCGGTAACGATCGCTGTTGTTGGCACGTCAATCGGCACTGTGGCAGCAATTTTCCCCATGGTAGTGATGTGCACAGTTGCCACGTCTCGACTGGTTGAGCAAAATCTCGTACCAGTTGATCATGGCATGATCGAAGCTGCACGCGCGATGGGCGCTTCAAAGCTTACGATTATTCGCACGGTACTCATTCCTGAAGCGCTCGCTCCGCTGATTCTTGCATACGCGTTCCTATTTATCGGTGTACTCGATATGTCCGCGATGGCCGGCTATATCGGCGGCGGCGGATTGGGTAACTTCGCGATCGCTTATGGTTATCAGAAGTTTGATCAAACCGTTACGTGGACGGCTGTCATCATCATGATCGTGCTCGTTCAGGTTGTGCAAGGTATCGCGAATGCGATCGCCAAGCGTATTCTGAAACGTCAGCAGTAAGTCACGGCAGCTCACATCAATCAGGAGGCTCCCCATGATTGGGCACATCACTATTGGTGATGATCTCATCGCCATCCGCCACTATTTGCACGCGCACCCCGAACGCAGTTTTGAAGAACGCGAAACCACCGCGTACTTGAGAGAGCAAATGCGCGAGCATGGCATCACTGTGCTTGACGCGCCAATAGAAACCGGTGCAGTGGGGCTGATTGAAGGAAGTAAACCCGGCCCGCGTATTGCATTACGCGCTGATATTGATGCTTTGCCAGTACATGAAGAAACGGGTTTGCCGTTCTCCTCCGTCAATAATGGTGTGATGCACGCGTGCGGTCATGATTTGCATATGAGTGGTTTGCTCGGTGCTGCGTTCTGGCTCGCCGAGCATCGCGACCTGATTGCAGGAAGTATCAAAATCGTATTCCAGCCTGCTGAAGAGCTCGGCATGGGTGCGCGCAAAGTCATCGCCGCTGGTGTCGCTGATGATGTTGAAGCCATTATCGGCACGCATAACAATCCGAATTATGCGCCCGGTCAGATTGCGATCGGTCCTGAACCAATGATGGCCGGCTGCGTGAAGTTCAAAGTCACGTTGCACGCACAAGGCACGCATGCTGGCTACCCGCAAAAAGGTACCGGTCCTATCGAAGCGCTCGCTACGATGATTCTTGCACTGCAGACCATCGTGAGCCGCAATGTATCACCATTCCACGCGGTAGTCCTGTCTGTTACCGAAGTGCATGGCGGCGATGTGTGGAATGTGGTACCGGCCGAGGCTGGATTCCAAGGCACGGTGCGCTTCTTCGACCGTGACGATGAAACGCTGGTACACAACCGTTTTATCTCCGAAGTGAACCATACTGCTGAAGCGTACGGCATTGACGCAGACGTGGACTGGGATTGCATTCAAATGCCACTGGTCAATGATGCGCCGCTAGCTGAAGCGGTGGCCGCAGACGTTCCTAGATACGCAACGTTGAAGCCAATTCGTGCCAGCATGGCAGGGGAGGACTTTGTCGAATTTGAACGTAAAGCACGACTCGTGTTTGCGTTCATTGGTTCGAACGGGCAGCCGGGGTGTGCTGACTGGCATAGCCCGCATTTCATCGGCTTGGATGAGGCTGTTGAACCGGCAGTGAACTTTTACGCGCACGCAGCATTGCGCGTACTGGACGAATTGCGCTGAGCCACGCCGCCCAGTCGCGTGCACTGTGCACTACACTGGGGAGCCATGACTCAGCTTCGTTTTGCTCTCGCCCAGATCGACACTTGCGTCGGCGACCTTGACGGCAACGCCGACCGAATCATGCAGTACGCGCATCTTGCTGCGCACGGCGGCGCTCGCGTTGTCGTATTTCCTGAAATGACGCTTACCGGATACCCGATTGAGGATCTGGCATTGCGCCGCACCTTCCGCCAAGCCGCATGGGATAAGGCGAATTGGTTAGCTACTGAACTGGAAGCCGACGGGCTCGGCGACCTGTATGTAGCTGTTGGCACCGTCGGCACTGATCATGCGCTCGACAAGCCGCGCAACCGCATGGTTGTACTGCATGATGGCACTGTGAGCGCCGCGTACGATAAGCACTTCCTGCCCAACTATGGTGTGTTTGACGAGTTTCGTATTTTCGCTGCTGGTGAGCGTTCTACCGTGCTCGAAGTTGACGGTGTACGCATTGGCGTGGCCATTTGCGAAGACATTTGGCAGGATGGTGGCCCGGTAGCCGCGCTCGCTGAGCAGGGCATTGACGTGCTGATGACGATGAACGGCTCGCCATATGAAGAAGGCAAGACGCACACGCGCTACGATTTGGCGGTTCGCCGCGCAGCTGAAGTGCACGCGCCGGTGATCTATGTCAATCAAGTTGGCGGCCAGGACGATCTTGTTTTTGACGGTGGCAGTTTTGTAGTGGATGCTGATGGCACGCTGCTTGAACGCTCTCCAATGTTTGTTGAGCATCTTGGCTTCTTTGATCTTGATACGAGTGCACAGCATCAAACGCCTGGTGACATCGAGCCTGCGCTCGACCCAGATGAAGAAGTGTATACCGCGTGCGTGCTTGGCTTGAAGGATTACATGGCCAAGAATCATTTCACTGGCGTATGCCTCGGCTTGTCTGGTGGCATTGACTCGGCACTGGTGGCGGCAATGGCAGCCGATGCGTGCGGTGGCGCAAACGTGCACGGTATTTCCATGCCGAGTATGTACTCGTCGGATGGTTCCAAAGATGATGCTGCCGATTTGGCGGCCAATATTGGCGCACATTACGATATTCAGCCGATTGAGCCATTGTTTAATGCGTTCCAAGGTCAGCTTGCACTTGAAGGTGTGGCAGCTGAAAACTTGCAGGCGCGCATTCGTGGCGTCATCGTGATGGCATACTCCAATTCCAAGGGCCTTTTGGCCGTTGCTACCGGCAACAAGTCCGAACTGGCATGCGGATATTCAACGATTTACGGCGATGCTGTCGGCGGATACGCGCCAATTAAAGATTTGCTCAAGACTCGCGTATGGGAGTTGAGCCGTTGGCGTAACCGTGCAGCTCAAGCTGGCATTGGCGTTGGTGGATTGCGCATTGTTGGCAATGAGAGTAGGGGAGCGGGCAAGCCATTGCCGAACGGTGTGATGATTCCGGTGAATTCGATTGAAAAGGCACCGAGTGCAGAATTGCGCCCCGGCCAGAAGGATTCTGATTCGCTACCGGAATACGAGCTGCTCGACAAGGTGCTCGCCGCGTACATTGAACATGCGCATGGTCGTGCCGACTTGCTGGCTGACGGTTTTGACGCAAAGACTGTTGACACGGTGATGCGACTGGTGGACCGCGCTGAATGGAAGCGCCGCCAGTACCCGCTTGGCCCTAAGGTGACTGCGCTTGCCTTTGGCCGCGACCGTCGCTTGCCGGTTACGAACGCATTCCGCGAGTAGCGGAGTAGTGTGCGGTATTGAGTAACAAGTGTTGAGAGTGTGTAACACATCGCAAAGAAGGTTGATATGGCCGATCGTCGTTGGTATTTCAACACAAAAACTGAACAGCCTGAGCAGGGTTTGCTTTCACCCAGTACACAGCGCATGGGACCGTACAAAACCCGTCAGGATGCTATTGACGCTTGGAAAATCGCGAAAGAACGCAACCTGACCTGGGAGGCGGTCGACCGCGAATGGAACAAGTGGGATGACGACGAGGGTGGCAATCCCACCACTGATTCCGCTGCCAATCCCGCTGCCAAAAGTGACGTGGAAAGTGACGCGGAGGGGGATGCGGATACTGGTACTGCGAACTCATCGCCGTCCGCTGCACAATAAAGAGCGCGCAAGGAGATGATGTATATGCGATGCCACCTGGCCCATACCAGGCTGGCATCGCAAACATCGAAGCATACAGCTATCACACAGATGAACATTAACAATGTGCGTTTGAACTGCGTGAACGATCACAGAATGTGAGATATGTCACTGTCATATTCAGCTCGCCTTGAGGTGTACGCGGGTAGAATCATTCCTGAACACAACGTGATGATGCGTTGCATACAACACCAAGGAGTGAAAATGACAGCAGCAGTAGACGCTACCGCTCTCTCCCCCGAAGAGCTCCAGGCAAAGGCTTGGGACGGTTTTGCTGAGGGCAACTGGCAGAAGGACATTGACGTCCGCGACTTTATTCAGAAGAACTACACCCCGTACACTGGCGATGAATCCTTCCTCGCCAACGCCACCGAGAAGACCAAGCACCTGTGGAAGTACCTCGACGACAACTACCTGGCAGTCGAGCGTAAGCAGCGTGTCTACGATGTTGATACCCACACCCCGGCTGGCATCGACGCATTCCCGGCTGGCTACATTGAGTCCCCGGAAGTTGACAATGTGATCGTTGGTCTGCAGACCGACGTGCCCTGCAAGCGTGCGATGATGCCGAACGGTGGCTGGCGCATGGTTGAGCAGGCTATCAAGGAAGCCGGCAAGGAGCCGGATCCGGAGATCAAGAAGATCTTCACCAAGTACCGCAAGACCCACAACGACGGCGTCTTCGGCGTGTACACCAAGGACATCAAGGTTGCTCGCCACAACAAGATCCTCACCGGTCTGCCGGATGCTTACGGCCGTGGCCGCATCATCGGCGACTACCGTCGTGTGGCCCTGTACGGCGTGAACGCGCTGATCAAGTTCAAGCAGCGCGACAAGGATTCCGTGCCGTACCGCAACGACTTCACCGAGCCGGAGATCGAGCACTGGATCCGCTTCCGCGAAGAGCACGACGAGCAGATCAAGGCCCTGAAGCAGCTCATCAACCTCGGTAACGAGTACGGTCTCGACCTGACCCGCCCGGCGCAGAACGCTCAGGAAGCTGTGCAGTGGACCTACATGGGCTACCTGGCTTCCGTCAAGAGCCAGGACGGCGCTGCCATGTCCTTCGGCCGTAACTCCGCCTTCTTCGACTGCTACTTCGAGCGCGATCTCAAGGCCGGCAAGATCACCGAGACCGACGCACAGGAGATCATCGACAACATCGTCATGAAGCTGCGTATCGTGCGCTTCCTGCGTACCAAGGATTACGACGCGATCTTCTCCGGCGATCCGTACTGGGCAACCTGGTCTGACGCAGGCTTCGCTGACGACGGCCGCCCGATGGTCACCAAGACCTCCTTCCGTCTGCTCAACACCCTGACCCTCGAGCACCTCGGACCTGGCCCTGAGCCGAACATCACGATCTTCTGGGATCCGAAGCTGCCGGAAGGCTACAAGCGCTTCTGCGCCAAGATCTCCATCGACACCTCGGCTATCCAGTACGAGTCCGACAAGGAGATCCGTAACCACTGGGGCGATGACGCTGCTATCGCATGCTGCGTCTCCCCGATGCGCGTGGGCAAGCAGATGCAGTTCTTCGCAGCTCGTGTGAACTCCGCTAAGGCTCTGCTGTACGCGATCAACGGTGGTCGCGATGAGATGACCGGCATGCAGGTTATTGATAAGGGCGTTATCGACCCGGTTCTGCCTGAAGCTGACGGCACCCTCGACTACGAGAAGGTCAAGGCCAACTACGAGAAGGCTCTCGAATGGCTGTCCGAGACCTACGTCAAGGCGCTGAACATCATCCACTACATGCACGATAAGTACGCCTACGAGTCCATCGAAATGGCTCTGCACGACAAGGAAGTGTACCGTACCCTCGGCTGCGGTATGTCTGGTCTGTCGATTGCTGCTGACTCCCTGTCTGCATGCAAGTACGCCAAGGTGTACCCGATCTACAACAAGGACGCCAAGAACCTCGAAGGCCACGAGTACGAGTACGTTGAGGGCGCTGACGACGATCTGGTGGTCGGCTACAAGACCGTAGGCGACTTCCCGATCTACGGCAACGACGACGATCGTGCTGACGACATCGCCAAGTGGGTTGTGTCCACCGTCATGGGCCAGGTCAAGCGCCTGCCCGTCTACCGTGGTGCTGTCCCGACGCAGTCCATCCTGACCATCACCTCCAACGTGGAGTACGGTAAGAACACCGGTTCCTTCCCGTCCCGCCACAAGAAGGGCACCCCGTACGCTCCAGGCGCTAACCCGGAGAACGGCATGGACTCCCACGGCATGCTGCCGTCGATGTTCTCGGTCGGCAAGATCGACTACAACGACGCACTGGACGGCATCTCGCTGACCAACACGATCACCCCTGACGGCCTGGGCCGCGATGAGGATGAGCGTATCAACAACTTGGTCGGCATCCTCGATGCTGGTAACGGCCACGGCCTCTACCACGCAAACATCAACGTGCTGCGTCGCGAGACCATGGAAGACGCTGTTGAGCACCCGGAGAAGTACCCGCACCTGACCGTGCGCGTCTCCGGCTACGCGGTGAACTTCGTCAAGCTCACCAAGGAGCAGCAGCTCGACGTGATCTCCCGTACGTTCCACCAGGGTGCTGTCGTCGACTGACGGTAACGCGAGCGTGACAGTCACGCGGTAAACATCAATGAAGGGGTGGAGCACATGCTCCACCCCTTCCTGCATACAGGGGCTTGCATACCCGTGTGTAGGTCAAGAATGCAAGCTCTTCTCAGGAATCAGGAGGACGATGATGCCCGACACCCAGTTCCGCACCACCACGCGCCACATGCTGCGCGAATCAAAAACGTATGCCTCGCAAATGCTCATGGGCGGGCTTTCTGGCTTCGAATCGCCTATTGGCCTCGACCGTCGCGATCGTATCGAAGCGCTGAAAACCGGCGATATTGGCTTCGTACACTCGTGGGACATTAACACTTCGGTGGACGGTCCGGGCACGCGCATGACCGTCTTCCTTTCAGGCTGCCCCCTGCGCTGCCAGTACTGCCAGAATCCAGACACGTGGAAAATGCGTGACGGTCAGCCGGTCTATTTGGATGCAATGATCAAAAAAGTTGACCGGTACAAGGATTTGTTTAAAGCCACGCATGGTGGCATCACCTTCTCCGGTGGCGAGTCAATGATGCAGCCAGCGTTTGTTTCACGCGTGTTCCGCGCGGCCAAAGAAATGGGTGTGCACACGTGCCTTGATACGTCTGGTTTTTTGAACAAGAACTACACCGACGAGATGATCGAAGACATTGACCTGTGCCTGCTCGATGTCAAATCTGGTGATGAGGAAACTTATCACAAGGTCACCGGTGGCGTGCTGCAACCTACGATCGATTTTGGTCAGCGTCTTGCTAAAGCTGGCAAGAAGATTTGGGTACGTTTTGTACTCGTACCTGGGCTCACATCGTCGGAAGAAAACGTTGAAAACGTAGCAAAAATTTGCGAAACGTTCGGCGATGCAGTGGAACATATTGACGTGCTGGGCTTCCACCAGCTTGGCCGCCCGAAGTGGCATGAACTGCGTATTCCATACCCGTTGGAAAACCAGAAGGGACCGTCTGCTGCAATGCGCAAACGTGTTACCGAACAGTTCCAATCGCATGGATTCACTGTGTACTAAAGCACAATCGCACAGCGCAATAGTCACAGCGCAATAAGCACAGCGCAATAATTACAGCGCGATAGTCATACATATCGGCACGCGGCACCGCATACTACATGGTTCCGCGTGCCGATACGCATGAAACTCAGCTACACATCGTAGGCTGGTGTTATGGCTGAAATTTTCGTTTTTCCGGCCGACGCTCCATTGTCGCAGCGTACCGGAATCAATGCTGCGCCCCGGCCTGATGGCGTGCCGGATGCCGTATGGTCGGCAGTTGAATCAGTGCGCACCATGCCACGTGTGAACGGTATCCAATACCGGGAAATCGCCGTACCCGCATCACTAGCCGATTATGGTATTGGTGTTGGTTTGACATGCAATCAAGACAGTCACGCTATGCCGTCTCAGCCAGCGGCCCGCGCGGCAGACGGTTGGATTATGCTCTTGTACGCGCACGAGCCGCCGGTGCAATGGCAATCACATTGGCGTTGCGTAGCATACGCGCGTATGCCACTGCCAGCTCTTGAAGATAATGGGTTAACGCCTGCCATGTACTGGGATGACATGTGCGATCGTCTCGTTGATATTGACCCCGATAGTATTTCAGGAACGGTTACTGTTACACGAGATACGACGTTCGCCGCGCCCACAGAAACCGGCAGCTCTTCGCTTCCTGTAGCCGATCGTGCTGATTGCGGGTGTGAAATGCGCGTCTCATGGACCCCCATTGCTAGCATAGATGGCGTTTTGGATGCTGGTGGCCAGATTCAACTCTGGGCTCGGTTCATTCATGCCGCTTATCAAGAACAGCGAGAACAGGAGGATTCGTCCGTTGACCGATGAACCCAGGTTGTTAAGGGAACCGCGCGGGGGAGTACCTGCTGTTACTGATACGCCCGAAGGGTTCCGGGCTGTATGCGAGCAGATGGCGCAGGCTACAGGGCCTCTTGCTGCTGACGCTGAACGAGCGTCAGGATTCCGTTATGGGCATGAGGATTGGCTGATTCAGTTCAAACGTGAGGGTGCTGGCATTGTACTGTTCGACCCGATAGCGCTTACACGCGCTGGCGTGGATTGGAATCTGTTCAATGAGGCTATCGGCGATGATGCGTGGATTTTGCATGATGCTGTACAAGATTTGCCCGGTTTTGCTGACATTGGATTACGCCCGCGCGCACTGTTCGACACAGAGATTGCTGCGCGCCTGCTGGGATTGCATCGCTTCGGTTTAGCTGCTGTAACCGAGCATTATTTGGGTATTACGCTGGCGAAAGAGCATTCCGCGGCAGACTGGTCGTATCGACCATTGCCACGCGATTGGCGTAATTATGCTGCGCTGGATGTTGAGCTGCTGATTGAACTGCGTTCGTTAATGACCCAAGAGTTGAAAGCGCAAGGCAAATGGGAGTGGGCGCTCGAAGAGTTTCACTACGCGCTTGAACAGGGTATGGCTCCTCGACGTGAACATCCTGCGCCGTGGATGCGTATTTCGCACATCACTGAGCTTGGCCATGATCCGCAAGGTTTGGCGGTGGCAAAAGCATTGTGGGAGCGCCGCGATGCGCTGGCACGCCAATACGATATTTCGCCCAGTTTGCTGCTGGCGGATGCGTCGATTATTGAAGCAGCGTCGCGCAAGCCGCGTAACGCGCGCGAATTTCGTATGATTCGCTCGCTCAATGAGCGTGTGCGTATGCATACTGGTAGCGAACAAGACAAAATGTTTGAACGCTATGCGCCGATTCAGCGCAAGGTCAAACCATCACTATGGCGTGAAACGATTCGCGAAGCGCTTGCGTTGCCGAGATCGCAGTGGCCAACACCGCCTGCTCCGCCAAGTGATGATGATGCGCAGACGAATGCGCCGCGATCAATGAAAATGTGGGCTACTCGTCACCCACAGCGTTTGCGCCGATTGCAAGCTGCTCGTGCCGTAGTCAATTCGATTGCGGACGATACACGCACGCCTGCGGAAATGATTATTAAACCGCAGATCATTCGTAACTTATGTTGGACGGATGAGCCTGATCGTCGTGATGTTGCACAGTTCCTGACGAGCCAAGGTGCACGTGACTGGCAGGTGCGTTTGATTGCAGCGTCCGTAAGTCGCGTTATCATGTAGAGGTTGCCTATTGGCAGACGAAGTTAGAACAACGACTTTCAGGAGCGCAAGCGTGAAGATCAGCGTTAGGAATCTCGAGCCCACCAAGGTCAAGCTCACCATCACCGTCGACCCGGAGGAGTTCGACCCGTATCTCGATGCCGCCCGCAAGGAGATCGCCAAGCAGGTGAACGTCCCGGGCTTCCGTAAGGGTCACGTCCCCGGCAAGATCATCGACCAGCGCATCGGCTTCGCAGCCGTTGCTGGCGAGGCTGTAAACAACGGCGTGCCGGAGCTGTACTCCAAGGCTCTCGAGGAGAAGAAGATCCGCCCGATGGCTCAGCCGGAGATCGACGTGCAGGAAGTGCCGGCCTCCGCTAAGGATGAGACCAAGCTCAAGTTCACCGCCACTGTCGAGCGTCGCCCCGACATTGAACTGCCGGAACTGGAAGGCCTGGAGATCGAAGTCCCGAAGGCTCAGGTTACCGATGAGGACGTTGACAAGCGCCTCGAGACCCTGCGCCAGCGCTTCGGCACCCTCGTGGGTGTGGACCGCCCGGCCGCTAAGGGCGATTTCGCCAACATCGACCTGAATGCTGAAATCGACGGTGAGACCGTTGATTCTCAGGAAGGCGTGAGCTACGAGCTCGGCTCCAACACCATGCTCGACGGTCTGGATGAGGCTCTCGAAGGCCTGTCCGCTGGCGAAGAGACCTCCTTCGAAGGCACGCTGGAAGCTGGCGAGCACGAAGGCCAGAAGGCTCTCGTCAAGGTGAAGGTGAACTCCGTGAAGGCTGAAGAGCTGCCGGAGCTCAACGATGACTTTGCTCAGGAAGCTTCTGAGTTCGACACTCTCGAAGAGCTCAAGGCTGACGTGCGCAAGGCTGCTGAGCGTGACGCTGAAGGCCGCCAGGCGACCGAGGCTCGCGACGCGTTCATCGCCAAGATCGAAGAGGGTCTTGAGATCCCGGTGCCGAAGGGCGTGAAGGCTGAGATGATCGAGCAGCAGCTCAAGAACGTGACTGCTGACCCGTCTAAGGCTACCGACGACCAGAAGGCTGAAGCTGAGCAGACTGTGGTCAAGGATCTGACCGACCAGATGGTGCTCGACGCTCTGGCTGAGAAGCTGGACGTCAAGGTCTCTCAGGCTGATGTCATGAACTTCCTCGCTTCCATTGCTCAGCAGTACGGCATGGACCCGAGCCACTTCATCAACGCGATCGTGCAGAACGGCCAGCTCGGCTCCGCTGTGCAGGAAGTCGCTCGCTCCAAGGGTCTGCTCGCTGGTATGCGCGCTGTGACGTTCAAGTCCGAGGGTGAGACTCTCGACCTGAGCGCATTCCTGGGCGAAGCTGCTGAGGATGAGGAAGCTGAGTCCGTTGAGGCTGCTTCTGCTGCTGCCGCTGTGGCTGACGAACTGGCCGGTGACAAGGCTGACGAAGCTCCGGCTGAGAATGCTGAGTGAGCATCATCCGCTAGCTTGTAGCAATCGATAATGCACTGAATAAAGGCTTGGAATCACCCGATTCCAAGCCTTTATTCATAAGTACTGTACGTCTCCTCGGCCCCCTCGGCTGAGGGGGCTGGCGTGCGTAGCACGACTGGGGGAGCGTCACCACATTAAAACGCTACAAATGCAAATATGCAGGGGCATGAGGGGGGAGAAACAAGAATGACGAATAGCGTAAACGGTATACATTGGAAGCGCCTCGGCTGGCTGGCCGCAGCTGTTCTCGTACTCGGCGCCATCATTGGCGTTGGCGCCGGCCTACTCACCCTGTTGCTGTATCAGGTTGAGCATCTGATGCTCGGCTATATTGAAGGCTCTGCTGCGCCTGGCCCGTTCGCCGTACCGCATCTTCGCCGCGCAATCTCGGTGACAATCGGTTTGAGTATCGCTGGCGTGATCTGGTGGCTGCTGCGCACGAAAACCACCAAGGTACCGTCTGTCAAAAAAGCTGTGGAAGGCGATCGGATGCCGTTCTGGCAGACGATCGTGCACGTGTGCTTGCAGATTTTCATCGTCGGCTCCGGCGCGTCAATCGGCCGCGAAGTTGCTCCGCGCGAGCTCGGCGCAATGCTCGCGCAACGCTTCTGCGACCTGTTCCATCTCGATGGGCTCGATAAGCGTGTAGTCGTCGCCGTGGCGGCTGGTGCCGGCTTGGGCGGCGTGTACAACGCGCCATTGGCCGGCATGTTTTTCGCCGTGGAGATTCTGCTGGCGGATGTGGCGATCGAAAACGTCGCCTTCGGTCTTAGCATGTCGGCCGTAGCCGCGTTCGTGGCGACTGAGATCAAAGGCCGGCACGTCTTCTACGACATTTCAGCTATGCAGCACGAGCTCACACCCACGCTGATGCTCGCAGCGTTGCTTATTGGCACCGCCTGCGGAGTCGCAGGCGCATGGTTCCGCCGCGGTTCGCAGTGGGCCGAATCGCATAAGCCGCAAGGCGCGGCAATCCTGTGGCAAATGCCGTTGGCTGGTGTTCTTACCGGCATTGTTTCGCTTGCTTTGCCGCAGATCATGGGCAATGGCCGTGCAGCCGCACAATTGGGCTTCAGCACAATCTCCACTCAAGAGGGGCGTTCTATTGCTGAGTTGATCAACCCGAATTCCACGCTTTTCGGCACGAACAGTACGTACCTTTCGGATCTCGGGAGCACTAGCGATACCGTCTCCCCGTGGACCGCGTTGGGGTTTGACTCGCGGCAAAGCGAGCTGCTACTGGTGATGATGGTGTTGGTATTCACGTTCATTGCCAAAGCGGTAATCACATTGCTTACCATCCGCTCTGGTGCATCTGGCGGCGTACTTCAGCCTGGTATCGCGCTCGGCTCTATTCTCGGTGCCATGTTCGGCATTTTCTGGGCGATGGCTTTCCCCGCGGATTCAGTCACTGCCTGCGCCCTCATCGGCGCGGCCGCACTGCTCTCCGCCTCCCAGCAGGCGCCCCTGATGGCCATGTGCCTAGTGTTGGAACTCACCGCCGCCCCCAGCGACTTCTACGTCCCTGTAGCCCTCGGCGTCGCCGCCTCCTGCTTCATCTCCAAACAACTACTCCGCAAATAATTGCGCATGAGTGTTGAAGGTTGGGGGACGGTAGAGTGGGATCATTGTTTGCGATAATCTGGTTGGAAAGGGCGCGATGATTACTGGGGCTGTAAAAAACAAGGTTGATGACATTTGGCAGCGCATGTGGGAGGGTGGCATCACCAATCCGCTGGAAGTGATCAGCCAGCTGACCTACCTCATGTTCATGAAGTCGCTTGACGATAAGCAGCTCGAAGCTGAGCAGATGGCACAGCTTACTGGTATGCCGGTCGGTAAGCTTACGTTCCCGGATACGCCTGAAGGCCAGAGACTGCGCTGGCATAATTTTAAAAACGAGCCGGCCGAGCAAATGTTCGCGACCGTCGGCCAGCAGGTGTTCCCATTTCTGAAGACCCTGCATGAGGGCAATGCGTTCGCCGAGAGTATGGAAGATGCTTCATTCGGCTTCAACAAGCCGAAAACACTCGAACGCGCGGTCGCCGGCATTGATGATCTGCTCACGAACTATGTCAAGGACCAGGATGATCTGGGCGACCTGTACGAATACATGCTGAGCAAGCTCAACACGGCCGGCGCAAACGGCCAGTTTCGCACGCCCAAGCATATTCGTGACCTCATGGTCGGCCTACTTGACCCGAAACCCGGCCAGCTGATCGGCGACCCGGCATGTGGTACCGCTGGATTTTTGATTTCCGCAGCCGAATGGATTCGCCGCACCTATGGCGATACGATGAGCGCTGACCAGTGGAACCTATTCGAAGGCGAGCAGTTCACCGGATTTGACACGGACCAGACGATGGTGCGCATCGCCGCGATGAACATGCTGCTGCACGGCGTCGAACACCCTGACATCCGCAACCAGGACAGTCTGTCGCGCTTGAACACGATTCGCAGCAAATTCGACGTGATTCTCGCCAACCCGCCGTTCACCGGCTCGCTCGACGTGGAAGACATCGACGATTCGCTCAAAGCCATCGTGGAAACCAAGCAGACTGAACTGCTGTTTGTGGCGCTGTTTTTGCGCATGTTGAAACTCGGTGGCCGATGCGCGTGCATCGTACCCAATGGTGTACTGTTCCGCTCCAACGCGAAGGCGTATCGTGAACTGCGCCGCGAACTGGTAGACCATCAGCGGCTCGAAGCGATTATCTATATGCCTTCCGGCGTGTTCAAACCGTATTCGGGAGTGAGCACCGCAATCCTCGTGTTCACCAAAACTGATGCGCCGAACAGCACTGACAAAGTCTGGCTGTACAACATGGAGCACGACGGTTACACGCTCGACGACAAACGCGACGAAGACACCGCGCACAACGACATCCCCGATATCCTTGCGCGTTGGAAGCACCTTGACGCCGAAAGCGCTCGCGAGCGCACCGAGCAGAGCTTCATGGTGACGCGCGACGACATCGCTGCCAACGACTACGACTTCAGCTTCAACAAATACGTCACAGTCGAATACGAGCGTAAGGAATACCCGCCGACCAGCCAGCTCATGGCCGAACTGCGCGACCTGAACACGCAGTTCGTGAGTGGCCTCAACGCCCTCGACGCCATGCTCGCTAAGGATGGTGAGTGATGGGGGAGAAGATTCGACTCAACCAAATATGCGCCAAAGGAACATCCTCGCTGCGACAAAAAGATTTGCTTCCTGAGGGCAAATATCCGGTATACGGTGCTGCTGGGATCGCGGGATATCTTAATAGTTATCAGTTTGAACAGGAGTATCTGGCCGTAGTTAAGGATGGCGCTGGCGTGGGCCGCGTGCAACTGTGTGATAGGAAATCTTCTGTTCTTGGAACTTTGCAGCCGATTATTCCGAATGATTCGGTTAAGCTTTCGTATCTTCGTTTTATGCTTGAAGGTTTGCACTTGGAATCGTATGCGTCAGGTGCCACGATTCCTCATATTTACTTCCGCGATTATGGAGAACGATTAGTTGATCTTCCTGATGCTGATGAGCAAGAGTGTGTTACGTGCTTGTTTGAGACAATTTTGAAGCAGATTGCACTGGGCGAGCAAATGCTCGCCAAAGCCGACGAACTCATCCAATCTCGCTTCGTCGAGATGTTTGGTGATGATTCTTTTGCTTTTGTACCTCTTGATCAGATTGCTGATGTGCAAGGCGGTCTGACAAAAAACTCTAAGAGGCAAAAGCTGCCTCTTCAGTTGCCATATTTGAGGGTTGCTAATGTGTTAGCCGGTTCATTAGATCTGACTGAAATTAAGACAATTGGGCTTACTGAATCCGAGCGCGATAAAACAATGCTTGAAACAGGTGATTTGCTTTTCGTCGAAGGCAACGGTAGTGGTGATCAAATCGGTAGGTCTGCTATCTGGAAAGGCGAGATTGATTGCTGTGTTCATCAGAACCATCTCATCAGAGCGCGATTCCATGACGGCATTCTTCCGTCATTTGCGCTGTATTATTTCAATTCAAGGTCCGGCCGCAGGCAAATTATAGGAAAAGCTGTCAGCACATCTGGTTTGTATACCCTGAGCACAGGGAAGATCAAGTCATTGAAACTGCCGCTTCCACCCGTCGCCCTGCAGAACGAGTTCGCCGAGTTCGTCACGTCGGTGGAATCCCTCAAATCCACCGCCCGCCAACAGCTCGACCGCCTCAACACCCTCTACGCCAGCCTCACCCAGCGTTACTTCGCCCAATAACAGATAGTCTTGGATAGGATCATCTGCGTTCGTAGAGCGCGTCAAGAATGGGATACAGTCGTTCGGCGAATCGGGGCAGTCCGCATCGTTGGAGCATATATGCGTAATCCTCCGGTGTTTGCGGATACGCCTTGTAACTGATGAGCGCAGCGTAGCAAACCTGTGCAACCCGCCCGGGGTCGAGGTCGAGCACGTCCAGCAGAAAATCATCCGGGTGCTTGACCTCGATATGCAGAGAGGTGGTAGATGAATCCGGAAAATCCTTGAGATTGAACGTTACCAATGTCTGCGCGGGTGAGTGATCGGCGGCTGCGAGCACATGACGGTCCTTGGCGTCGCAGGTCATGATCGGGATCAGACTGTCGTAGCCGGTAACGAGCGCGTCGGGGAAGGCGGACCGCATTGCGTGAATGCGTCGGTTTGCCCGATGTTCTCCGATGCGCGGTACAAGATTTCTATAGAGTTCCGTGAGTACGCTTTCCGACCAGTATGGCGTGAAAAACCGGTCTTCGGCAAGACGAAGCACTAAATCGTTGACGATCTCGCCGAAGAGACTACATGTGTCGAAAAATACGGGGAAGCTCACGGAGTGCCTTTCTGCCGGTTTGATGATGCCGTCAGGAGATCAGAGGGTTGTCTAGAGTTGCTCTCGGATCCTCGTCAGCAGCGAGCTCATCGAATGTGCTGATATTGTTTTGATGTCGGGCATTCATGTATTCCTGCAGATCAGCGAGCAGAACACGGCGGTGGCGTCCTACTTTCTCGAACGGGATTGCGCCACCTTCTAGTAGTTTCACCAGTGTAGGACGTGAGACGCCGAGAAAATCGGCTGCATCCTGTGTGGTGAGCATCGTGTCATACGGGGCTACGAACACGGCTCGACCGCGGGATAATTGATCGGCGACCTGCATCAGCACGTTCGCCAGTTCCGGTGTGAGTGGACGCGCCGGTGAACCAGGGACTTTGAGCGTTGCAACAGGGAAATCCGTCTGATTCGCCATATCGTTGAACGTGGCCTCGGAGGTTCTCTTTGCTTCCTGCGTGATGTGAGACAAGGCGTCCTTGATGTCCATGAGCTGTCGGCGATCCTCTGCATTGGGCATATAGGTCGCGGCGTCGTTGACAAGACTGCGTGTTCCCATGATGGACCTCCTTCTGAGTTGGAACGGTAGACGTGCAATTGCCATACCAGCATACCAGTAAACGAAATATTCGAAAACTATTGTATGTTCGTCGAGTTCGTCACGTCGGTGGAATCCCTCAAAATCCCACGTGCCAACAGCTCGACCGTCTGAGCGCCCTCTACACCAGTCTCGCCCAACGCTACTTCGCACAGTGATCGATAGATTTTGATGTTCAGAACATTTTGTTTATTTCAAAAAATAAGAAGTAAATAAAATACACTTTAATAATTTTGATATTATTGAGAAGCTGGAAATCGATATTGCTTACGTGAGTGAGGTGATGGTGGTGATTGATCGGCCGCTATACCTGAAGAAACTTGACGCATGGAAAGACCGTGACGTCATCAAGGTGATCACCGGCGTGCGCCGTTGTGGCAAATCCACATTGATGACATTGTGGAAACAACGGCTGATCGACGAATACGGCATCGATCCGTCCTCCATTGTGCATATCAACCTTGAACTGTTGGAGAACGAAACGCTACTTGAATACCATCGGTTGTATGGAGAGATTCTCCATCGTCTCGATTCTTCAGTTGGCCAACGCTACGTCCTGCTGGACGAAATACAGAATGTGCCAGACTTTCAAAAAACATTGGACAGTCTGCAAGCTCGAGGTGATATGGATATCTATGTCACCGGATCGAATGCCACGCTATTGTCGGGCACGTTGGCAACTCTCATCTCGGGCCGGTACGTGGAAATAGCCATGACACCGCTGTCTTTCGCCGAATACATGGGCGCGGCCCCCGTACAAGGTAAAACTCCCCAACGCGCATGGTCCGAATATCTGCATGACGGGGCTCTGCCGGCCACGCTCGCCCTTGCCGGCGACGAATCGCTGCTCCACGACTACCTTGACGGCATTCTTAGCACCGTGTTGTTCAAAGACGTGGCTGCGCGTCTCGGACTGTCCAACATGGCAGCACTCGAAACGATCACGCGCTACATGTTTGGCAACATCGGCAATCTCACTAATCCCAAAGCCATAGCGAACGCCATGACCTCATCGGGCATGAAGATATCCGCACCTACGGTGTCTAATTATCTGGAAGGACTGGGCGCTGCGTTCATCTTCTATCCGGTGCAGCGGTATGACATTAAGGGCAAACGCGCCTTGCGTCAGGAACGTAAGTATTACGCCGTGGACCTCGGAATGCGCCGTGTGTTGTGCTCCGGCAATGTACGCGACACTGGTCGTTTGCTGGAAAACGTGGTGTTTCTCGAACTCATGCGACGGGAAGGAGAAGTGTATGTCGGGCAAAGCGCTAGCGGGGAGATTGATTTCGTGACCAATGGTGCCACCGGTCGGCGGTACTATCAGGTCAGCGAATCCGTGCACGATCCGAACACGTTAGAGCGTGAGTTGTCATCGTTGCGCGTGATACGCGACAACTACCCGAAGACGCTCATTACGTTGGACGACGAACGCCCTGTATCCCACGAAGGCATCCAGCAGATCTACGCGTTGGATTGGCTGCTCAGCGGAGAAGTAAAATGATCAATGGAAATGGTGTAAAATGTATAATGAAATTGGCGTAAAATGATAGATGTATAGGTGGTGGGGCTATGGTGCTTCGTCCTGAAACGTACAGGCCTCGTCTGTTGGATGCCCAAGTGGCTAAATTGCTTGACATATTCGGTGCTGTCCAGATCGATGGGGCGAAATGGTGCGGAAAAACGTGGTGTGCACTATCTCATGCCAATAGCGTCACCGGTTTGGACGATTACCGTGTCCGCCCGTTAGCAGAAGCCGATCCCACCATGCCGCTTCTTGGTAATCAGCCGCATCTGATTGACGAATGGCAAACTGTCCCCGCCGTTCGCGATGCGGTCCGTCATGCAATCGACCAAGAATCTAATCGCCCCGGACAATATCTACTCACCGGTTCCAGCGCTCCGCCATTAGAACAATACGAACATAGCGGTGCCGGCAGAATCGCACATTTGCGTATGCGACCCATGAGCCTATACGAGCAAGGTTTATCCACTGGCGCAGTATCCTTACGCAAGCTTTTTGACGGTGAATTCTCGCCGGCCGTCACGCAGGTGTCGTTGGTGCAGATTGCGCAATGGATCTGTCGTGGCGGGTGGCCGGCTGCTTTAGACCGCGATCTTGAAAGTGCGTTGTATATTCCCCAACAGTATTTGGAAGCGGTCTGTGAAGACAATGCTCCACGCATGGGCAAGAATCCTGCCATGACACGACGGATCATCATGTCGTTAGCCAGGAACAACGCCAAAGCGGCCACGGTTAAAACCATCAGCCGTGACATGTACGCCGGTGACGAAACCGCAGACACGGAACCTGCTCGCGCAACTACCACCAGCTACGTGGACATGCTGATTCGTGAGTTCCTCATCGAGGAGCTGCCCTGTTGGGATGCCCCCATCAAAGCCCGCAACCGGATGCGAGTCAAGCCGAAACGATATTTCGTTGATTCGTCCCTCGCTGTCGCGTCCCTCGGCATCAACCCTGCGCGATTGCTCGCCAACGGGCAGATATTCGGCGACGCATTCGAGAACCTAGTCATACGTGATCTCATGGTGTATGCCTCCGCGTGGGTTGGTCTCGAACATCCCAAGGTGTATTTCTATCGCGACGACAAAGGACTGGAAGCCGACGCCATCATCGAACTCGAAGACGGCAGATGGGGTGCCATCGAGATCAAACTCGGCGAAAACAAAGCGCAGGAAGGCGTCGATTCACTACTGAAGGTACGCAATACGGTTATGGCGAATCCATATTCTCAACAGCAAGAGCCAACGTTTCTTATGGTGATCGTCGGCAACGGTATGTACGCAAGGAAAACAGCGGAGGGCGTGTATATAGTCCCTATTACCGTACTGGGGGCCTGAAGTCTGGTGATTAACAGCTCTACGCGTTGTACGATGGATCTGATCGGGCGACGATTACCGCAGTGCAGTGCATAAGGGAGGCGGATATGGCCAACTTCTCGTTTCTGCAAGGCCAGGACGACTACGCGATGTTCGCTGACGCCTGCCTAGAAGCAGAACGAGCACTATCCCTGTCGCCAACCATCAGTGCGCTCGCCGCGCGTCGCGCCTTCGAACTCGCCGTCAAATGGGTGTATGCCGCTGATAAAACAATCAAGCCGCCCTATAAGGACAACCTGCAATCCCTCGTCCACGAGCCCACGTTTCGTGCTGCGCTTGCCGACAATCATCTGTGGGAATCTTTGCAATACGTCATCAAGGCCGGCAATATGGCTGCTCACCGTAACGCGCAGCTCAAAGGCGAAGACGCGATGTTCTCACTGCGTATCCTCTTCGCATTCATCCAATGGATCGACTACTGCTACGGACGCCATTACACCAAACGTACGTTCGACCCCAAACAAGTGCCCGCCGTCAGTCGCGTGCTCGCCACTAAAGCACGCAAAGCACAAGAGGATGCCGCCCGCAAGGAATACGAGGCGCAAATCGGCGAGCAAACTAAGCAGATCGCCGAACTCGAAGCGCAAATACGCGCGCTCAGTGGTCAACTTGCTGAGCGCAAAGCGGAACAGCCGCCGATGCCGCAGCCTCCTGCCGATGAATTAAGCGAAGCAGAAACCCGCCGCCGTTTCATCGACCTCGACTTGCAGCTGGTCGGCTGGAATATGAATCGCGACATTATCACCGAGTACCCCGTTACTGGCATGGAAGGTAATCCCGGTCAAAAGGGCTACGTTGACTATTTGCTCAATGGACGCGATGGCAAGCCGCTCGCCATCATCGAAGCTAAACGCACCACCTACGACCCTGCCAAAGGTCTTCAACAAGCACGCCTGTACGCTGACTGCCTCGAACGGCAATTTGGTTATCGGCCGCTTATTTTCCTCTCCAACGGATATCAAACCTATTTCGTCGATGATGATCACGGTTCTTACCGACAAGTCGGCGAAGTCTTCGCGCAAGACGACCTGCAGCGCATTATCAACCGTCGTCACAACGCCATCGACCCAGCCAGTGTGCCCGTCAACCGTGACGTCGCCGGCGGTAACGACGCTACTATCAGCTCGAAGCTATCCAAGCGGTCTGTGACAACCTCAACCAAGGGCAGCGCCGTAGTCTGCTTGTTATGGCCACAGGCACCGGTAAAACGCGTGTTTCCGCAGCACTGGTCGATGTACTGATGCGCGCCGGACTTGTCAAAAACGTGCTGTTTCTCGCCGACCGCATCGAACTCGTCGGCCAGGCAAAAAGCGCGTACGGCGAATACTATCCAAACTGGTCGCTATGCAACCTGTGTGACAACAAACACGATACCGATGCGCGCGTCGTCTTCTCTACCTACCAGACCATGATCAACGCCATCGACGTAGAAACTGGTGCGGACGGCAAACCAGCATTCTCTGCCGGGCATTTTGACCTCATTATTGTCGACGAAGCGCACCGGTCGATTTTCAAGAAATATAAAGTCATTTTCGACCATTTCGACGCGCTCATGGTGGGACTCACCGCCACACCGCGCAACGAAGTGGACCGCAACACGTACGACTTTTTCCAAGTGCAACACGGCGTACCCACTTACGTATACGAATATGCGCAAGCACTCAACGACAATGTGCTTGTGCCGTTCGTCAACGTCGAAGCAAAAACCAAATTCGTCGACGAAGGCATTACCTACGACGACCTATCCGACGAGGACAAAGAGCGCTACGAGGAAGACTTCGGCGACCCTGATCTCGATGACGAAGGCGACAATGCAGACGTGCCCGAACACATCGACGCGGCCGCAATCAACACGTATGTGATGAACCCCGCCACCGTAGACACCGTGCTGGAAGACCTACATGATAACGGCATCAAAACCGACGGTGGTGAACGACTTGGCAAAACCATTATTTTCGCTGCCAATCAAGCGCACGCGCGATATATCGTCGAACGCTATACGGCGCGCTATCCCAAAGAAGCAGCACACGGTTTTATCAAAACTGTGCTGCACAGCGACGATTATGCGCACAGCATTATTAGCGAATTCAAACGCAAACCTCTACCGGCGATCACTGTATCAGTCGACATGATGGACACCGGCGTTGACGTGCCCGACATCGTCAACCTCGTGTTCTTCAAAAAAGTACGCTCCAAAATAAAATTCTGGCAAATGATCGGCCGTGGAACCCGGCTGAGCGCAGATCTTGATTGCGTCGACAGTATCGACGGTGAATACGTTGGCAAACGCCGATTCAAAATCTTTGACTATTGCGGCAACTTCGCATTCTTCCGCGAACAAACCAATCCGGTCGAAGACAAGCTCTCTGCATCGGTGAGCGAACGTGTATTCGCGCGCAAAGCACAACTCATCCAAGCATTGCAAACCGGCGAATACGCGAGTGACTCGCATATTATGCAATGGCGAGACGAGCTTATTCAAGACTTGCGTGAACAGATTAACTCGTGGGATACCGCCAAAGTCGCAGTGCGAGCTAAACGCGAATACGTGGAACGCTACCGTCAGCCGCACGCATTCGCTGCCCTCAATGATTTGAACGTGCGTGAACTCGTACGCGAACTTGCACCGCTAGCGCACTGCGATGAAACAGACGTGGCCGCATTGCGATTCGACGCGCTCATGTACGCGCTGATGGTCGAAAGTGCAGCCGGCCGCTCCACCGCAGCATACGTGACAAAAGTCCGTACAATCGCCACACGATTGCATGAGCGTATGACCATCCCGCAAGTAAGTGAGCGACGCGAACTCATCAACGCAATTATCAACGACGAACAATACTTGAAGACCATGCCAGTCAGCGAACTCGAACAGATTCGCTTGCGCTTGCGCGGACTGATTCGATTCCTCGCTGACGCTGGTGGGCGCCGAGTAATCATTACCGATCTGGCTGATCCGCTCATCGAACGCAGCGAAAACGAGCCGTTCGACATCACCGAACACTATGAGGATTACAAACTCAAAGTCAACCGGTACATCAACGAGCATGGCGACGATCCAGTCATCTACAAAATCCGCCACAATCAGCCAGTGAACTCAGCCGATTACAGTGAACTCGAACGTATTCTCGTCGAGCTACTTGGCACGAAAGAGCAGTATCAAGCCGCCTACGGCAACACGCCGTTCGGTCTGCTCGTGCGCCGTATCGGCAGACTTGATCACGCGGCGGCGATGGAGGCATTCGCGTCGTTTATCAACACGCATACGCTCAATCAAGCACAAATCAGTTTCCTGCACATGATCGTCGACTACATCGAACGCAACGGATATTTGGAGCCTGAACAGCTTTCCAAGCCGCCGTTCGACAGGCCGCGTCCGATATTCAAACTGTTCGACAACGCGCAGGCGATGGACCTCATCATGTGCATTCGTAAGGTTGAGTCCAATGCGCTGGCACCAGAGCGGCCTTAACCTACAAGCGCTATGCGGGTAGCCGAAAAAGGGCGGAATGGCGGCGCTCGTCGCTTTGAACGGGTAATGTAGCTACACGTAATGTTTTGTGAGTCAAGGAGATAAGGTGGCAGATTTGCTGACATCGTCGCCGGTGATGGCTGATGGCGACATGCCGTCCATGCCGGATCCGATTTTCAACCGCCTCTTGAAGGACCGCATCATCTGGATGGGCGAAGAGGTCAAGGACGACATGGCCAACCGCATCTGCGCGCAGATGCTGATGCTGGCGGCCGAGGATCCGAAGAAAGACATTTGGCTGTACATTAACTCGCCAGGCGGTTCGATTACCGCTGGCATGGCGATTTACGACACTATGCAACTTATTGAGCCTGACGTGGCAACCGTGGGTATTGGTATGTGCGCCTCGATGGGCCAGTTCCTGCTGAGCTCCGGCACCCCGGGCAAGCGCTTTCTCACCTCGCACGCTCGCGTGCTCATGCACCAGCCCTCCGGTGGCATCGGTGGTACGTCCACCGACGTGCGCATCAGCGCAGAGCTCATCATGGACATGAAGAAGACTCTCGCCGAGCTCACGGCCAAGCAGACCGGCCACACCGTCGAAGAAATCTACCGTGACAACGAGTACGATCACTGGTTCACTGCTGAAGAAGCACTGGCCTACGGCTTCGTTGACAAGCTCGTGTCCACGCACGACACGATGAGCGCAAAGGAAGGGGAGTGACACTGATGGCATCTGAAGAAGCACAGTTCGTTGAGCGCGCTAACCGCTTGGCTGGCCCCGCTGGCGTAGTTGGCTTTATGCCAGCTGCCGCGCGTCGCGCTGCATTCGAAGGCCGTGGTATGGCTCCGGCCTCTCCGCAGGACCGTTACATTCTGCCGCAGTTTAGCGAGAAGACCCCGTATGGCATGAAGACGCAGGACCCGTACACCAAGCTGTTCGAGGACCGCATTATCTTCATGGGCGTGCAGGTGGACGATACCTCTGCCGACGACATTATGGCCCAGCTGCTCGTGCTCGAATCGCAGGATCCGAACCGCGACGTGATGATGTACATCAACTCGCCCGGCGGCTCGATGACCGCAATGACTGCGATCTACGACACCATGCAGTACATCAAGCCCGACGTGCAGACCGTGTGCCTCGGCCAGGCAGCCTCCGCTGCAGCGATTCTGCTGGCCGCCGGCGCTAAGGGCAAGCGACTCATGCTGCCTAACGCGCGCGTGCTCATTCACCAGCCGGCCATCGACCAGGGCTTCGGCAAGGCTACGGAAATCGAAATCCAGGCCAAGGAAATGTTGCGCATGCGCGAATGGCTGGAGAACACGCTTGCCAAGCATACTGGCCGCGATATCGAGAAGATTCGTAAGGACATCGAAGTTGACACGTTCCTGACGGCCCCTGAAGCCAAGGAATACGGCATCGTTGACGAAGTGCTCGAGCATCGTTCATGAGATTGTTGTGAGGATACCCTCAGCCGCCCAAGGCTGAGGGTATCTTTGTATGAGCGCAGAAAAGCAGGAGCACAAGCGGAACAAAGGAGTGACATGGGGCGTGTAGTCAGCTACAACGAGGACGTGCCGCGTTGCACGTTCTGTGGCAAAACTGAGCATCAAGTGCGCAAACTCGTCGCCGGGCCCTCTGCCGCAATCTGCGACGAATGCATTGAATTATGCGTTGATATTGTTGCGGAAGAACGTCAACGTGATGCTGCGATTAACGCGCTCAGCCTGCCTAAGCCTGCGCAAATCAGCTCTTATCTTGATCGGTATGTTGTGGGCCAAGAAGCCGCTAAACGCACACTATCCGTGGCGGTATACAACCATTACAAGCGCGTCAATATGGAACTGCGCGAAGCTGCAGGTCATCTCGGTGGCGCAATGGACACGGCTCGATCAAACCGCCGCAGTGACCCGTTCGCTGACGTTGAAGTTGCCAAATCCAATATTCTGTTGCTCGGCCCAACCGGCGTTGGCAAAACCTATCTTGCTCAGTCGCTTGCGCGTGTAATGAACGTGCCATTCGTGATCACCGACGCTACTACGCTCACTGAAGCTGGTTACGTTGGTGACGATGTTGAAACCGTATTACAGCGATTGATTGACGCTGCAGACGGGGATGTTGAACGCGCGCGCCACGGCATCGTTTATATTGACGAAATCGACAAAATCGCCCGCAAATCCGGCGAAAACACGTCCATTACCCGCGATGTATCCGGTGAAGGCGTACAGCAAGCACTGCTGAAAATTCTGGAAGGAACCATTGCGTCAGTGCCAATGGAAGGCACGCGCAAACATCGCGATCAAGAAACCGTGAAAATTGATACGCGTGGCATCTTATTCATCTGTGGTGGTGCGTTCGTAGGGCTGAGCGATATTATTCGCAGGCGACTTGGCGCACATGAAAGCGGTTTTGGTGCTGCATGGCGTGATCATGACATCAAACCGGAAGATCTGCTCGAACAAGTAAGCGCTGACGATCTTGCCGAGTTTGGATTACTGCCCGAGTTTATTGGCCGACTGCCCGTCGTTAGCGTGCTTGACGAGCTTGGCGAAGAAGATCTTGCGCGTATTCTCACCGAGCCGAAAAACGCGCTGGTAAAGCAGTATCGCAAAATGTTCGCGGTCGACGGAGTAGATCTCGAGTTCACCGACGATGCGATTGCTGCCATCGCACAGACTGCGATTGCTCGGGGGACTGGTGCTCGAGGATTGCGATCCATTATCGAAAAAACCCTCGAAGAAACCATGTTTGAGTTGCCGAGCATGGATGACGTGCAGAAGGTAATCGTTACTGCGCAGGCGGTGCAAGGGCAATCTATGCCACAACTCGTGCGCACAGAACAGTCAGAGCGCCGCCGCGTCGCATAACAGTCGGGCACGCGGCCTCACAATCCGCATAACAGAGGGGATTGAGGCAGCAAACAGCAGAGCGCGACACGCCGATGCGCTTGTCGATTTGCTGTAATCCTTACATTGATGTAGTTTATTCGAGTTGCCGAAAACAAGACAACATGCGCCAGTAGCCCAGCGGATTAGAGCAGCTGACTACGGATCAGCAGGTCGCAGGTTCGAATCCTGTCTGGCGCACACCTCTTGCCACAAGAGGTTAAAGAGTGGTGCTGCGCCAGTAGCCCAGCGGATTAGAGCAGCTGACTACGGATCAGCAGGTCGCAGGTTCGAATCCTGTCTGGCGCACAAGGGCCCTTGACCGCGAATGCGATCAAGGGCTTTTCCAATTCTTGGCCCGGTTATTCACGAGGCAAGCAATTTGCGCATAACAGCAACATCTGGGAGGCAACGGTGTCGTACGATTTTCAGTCTGTAGTCGAACGTCGCGGAACCATGTCCGCCAAATGGCACATGATCGCCGAAGACATGGGCCCTGGCAATGAGGATGTTATCGCCATGTCAGTTGCTGACATGGAATTCAAGCCGGCACCAGAAATCGTACGCGCACTCGTCAACGCGGCTCAACACGACGTCTTCGGCTACGATTACGTCACCGACGACTATTTCGCAGCGCTTGAATTCTGGATGCACCGCCATCACCAATTTGATATCGACGCATCCTGGGTGCGCCTCTCTAATGGCGTGATGCCAGCCGTCAACAGTGCGTTGCGCGCTGTCACTCGCCCTGGCGATAAAGTCATCATTCAAGGGCCGGTCTACTATCCGTTTACGTTTGCTGCCGAGCGCAACGGTTTAACCATTGAAAATAATGCGCTGGTATTAGGTGACGATGGACGATACCGCATGGATTTTGCTGATTTAGAACACAAAGCAGCAGATCCACGATGCACTGCCATTATGTTGTGCAATCCGCACAATCCAGTCGGACGCGTGTGGACTGCCGATGAACTGCGCCAACTCGGCGATATTTGCATCGCGCACGATGTGACAATTCTTGCTGACGAAATCCACGCTGATTTTGCCTATACAGGCCATGAAGTCACCATGTTCGGCACACTAGGGGAGCAGTATGCTGAACATTGCTTCGAATTCACGGCCCCTACCAAAACCTTTAACTTGGCTGGTCTTGCATGTTCGAACGCGATTATTCGAAATCCTCAACTTCGCAAGCGCTTCGATATTGCTGTAGAGAATATTGCAGGGCTTACGGTCAGTCACTTTGGTCTTATTGCATGCCAAGCCGCGTATGAGCATGGTGAAGCATGGTTGAACGAGCTGATGAGCGTACTTGACACGAACCGTGCGCTCCTGCGCGATTTCGCCAGCACAACCCCCGGTTTAGCGCTCATCGAGCCAGAAGGCACGTATTTGGCGTGGCTTGACTGCCGGGGACTGGGTATGACTGCCGACGAGCTGCGCGATTTTATGCGCAATAAAGGCCGCGTGTACTTCGACGAGGGCGCATTGTTCGGTCGTGGGGGAGAAGGCTTTGAACGAGTGAATCTCGCCTGCCCGACAGTATTGCTGCAGCAAGTAGTTGAACGAGTGGGCACGGCCATTGCTGAACGCTGACGACTGGCAAACAGTGCGCATGCAACTGACAATGCGCATACAACTGAATAAGTGAACGCGAGAAAAAACTAAGAATACTTCGACTACGATAGGCGGCGGTATGAATACGTCAACAACAGGGGAGCGTAAGCCCCGATCAGTATGGGCAACCATTCGACGCATTGCTGCATCTGATCGTATCTCTGGTCTGATCATGCTATCGTTCGCATTCGTCGGACTGATACTTGCCAATCTGCCGTGGAGTGCGCATACGTTTGCTGCTGTAGCAGAAACACATATTGGCCTGCCATATACGAATATTGATCTACCGATCGGCCATTGGGCGCAAGATGGGCTCCTGACTGTCTTCTTTCTTACGGTCGGGCTTGATCTCAAACAGGAACTGACAACCGGTTCATTAGCGAATCCCAAAGCAGCCGCCGTGCCCATGCTGTGCGCGGTAGGTGGCATGCTCACTCCGCCAATACTCTTTGTTGGCGTGATCTCGCTATTCTCATGGCTAGCACCTCCGCAGTCGGGTGTGATTACCATCCCCACCACAGGAGCGAATATTCCTTTTGCTGAAGCCATACACGGATGGGCTGTGCCTACCGCAACAGATATTGCGTTCTCACTCGCCGTACTGGCATTGTTTGCAAAAGCACTACCGGGTGCAATTCGTGCGTTCCTGATGACGCTCGCTACCGTAGATGATCTGCTCGCTATCGTGCTTATCGCAGTATTCTTCTCGTCATTGAACGCATGGTACTGGTTTATTGGCATTGCAGCATGCGCAGCTGCATGGGCGTTCCTAGTGCGCTTGCAACGAGTACCGTGGCTGCTGGTCGCTATCGTTGGCTTGCTTGCATGGGTGATGATGTTCGAAGCTGGCGTACACCCAACATTGGCGGGCGTGCTCGTTGGCATGCTGACGCCATCGCGTGAAATGTATGGTGAAACTACACCGCGCGCGAGTCGTTACGCAGAAAAACTGCAACCGTTCTCAGCACTGCTTGCTTTGCCGATTTTCGCACTATTTGCCACTGGCGTGCATTTCGAGCAATTGACGCCCGCACTCATGGTGTCGCCGATTGTGATCGCGCTGATTGTTGCCCTCGTAGTGGGCAAACCGTTAGGCATTATGACTACTGCGTGGCTGTCTACGCATGTGGGCGGGCTGAGCATGGCGAAAGGGTTGCGAGTACGTGACATGTTCCCAGCTGCCTGCGCATGCGGTATCGGATTTACCGTATCGTTCCTTATCGCATCGCTGGCATATTCGAACGCGGAACTATCAGCAGAAAGCCGTTTTGGCGTGCTCGTAGCATCGCTTATCGCAGCAGCGATCAGCGGCGTACTGTTGAGCCGACAATCGAAGCATTACGAGCAAGCGGCTTTACTTGGTCGCGAGTAAAGCCGCGAGTAATACGAAAAACGGAGGAGCGTTGAGCACCTCCGTTTTTCGTGTCCATGGTCTGAGTGATTAGCATCCGCTGGCTGCGGTGGCCACCGCCTCATCTACATCGTCAGTGAGCAATACGAGCGACGGGTCGAGTGCGGAAATCATGCCATGCTCTTGTACTGGGCCTTCGAGCCAGTCGAATAAGCCTTGCCAGTATGCTTTGCCATACAGCACGATAGGCATTTTCGTGGTCTTATGCGTTTGCACGAGGGTGAGGATTTCAAACATTTCATCCAGTGTGCCAAACCCGCCAGGGCATACGATCACGCCTGAAGAATATTTTGCAAACATGGTTTTGCGCACGAAGAAATAGCGGAAGCTCATTCCCAGATTAACCCACTGGTTTAAGCCTTGTTCGTGTGGCAGTTCAATACCTAATCCGACAGATTTTCCGCCGGCAAGTGCGGCACCGCGATTAGCGGCTTCCATAATGCCAGGGCCGCCGCCGGTGATCACCGCTATACCGCGTTCGGCGAGTCCGCGGCCCATGCGGCGAGCGGCTTTGTAATCGGGATCGGTACGAGGCGTACGTGCTGAGCCAAAGATTGAAACAGCGGGCCCAAGTTCCGCTAGTGCACCGAACCCGTCGACAAATTCGGATTGAATACGGAGCACGCGCCACGGGTCCATGTGCAGCCATTCAGTTGACTGATCGGCTTGTAACAGATTTGCAGTGGTGTTGTCGTGAGGAATCATCGGACCGCGTAAAATTACCGGACCGCGATGGTAGGTGTCGCCTAACGGTGATTCGCTGGACATATCAGTCGGTTCGGCTGCGGGGGTGTGTGTTGCATCGCTCTGTGACATGTGTGCTCCTTATGCAACTGGTCTTCGATGCACACTAACCATACCAGCCGTTTGCATGGTTGCGATGATTAGCCTCGCTTGGTCCATTTAATTACTGCCTGAATGCGGGTTTCAACGTTGAGTTTTTGCATGGCAGATTGAATGTGCTTACGCACCGTTGCTTCTTTGATGTCTAAGTGCAGGGAGATGTCGGTGTCACTCATGCCGCCTGACATAAGATCCATAACTTGTAGTTCGCGGTTTGAGATGATATCGAAGATGTTTGCGCTGGAGTTGCGGATGCGGCAGTGAGCGATGTGTGCTGATTCAAATTCGTAGTTTCCGTAGGTTTTGCCGCTTGATACTTCGCGGATGCCAGAAAGCAGGTCTTGTTCGTCGTTTTTGTTCACAATTCCTTGTGCGCCAGCATCTGCTGCATCGTGGCCATAGCATCCGATTGCAAACGATGTCATTGCGAGCAGTTTTGTAGTGCTGTTGCGTCGGCGAATACGCCGGCATACGGCGATCCCAGACATAGATTCAAGTGACATATCTACTAACATCAAGTCAGGCAGCCTGATGCCATCGAGTCGTGAAAAAGATATTTTTGACCCGTCAGTCATTGACCACAGTAGCTTTACGTTAGGCAGGAGCTCCTCCACTATTTGCTCCAATGTGCGCAGTGAGCAACGGTCATTATCCACTATTCCCAACGAAAAGCAAGGATTCTCATCTGCTTGATGAGTCTCGTGCGTGCATGATGTGTGCGATGTGTGCGCCGTGTCGCAGTCGGCGCATTGGTGAGTGGCATTGGCGGTTACTGCATATCGATCATCATTATCATTCATAGGAAACCGTAACTTCAGATCCTCTTCTCTGTGCACGATGGTGTGCGTAATAAGCGTAACGACATTATGCAAACGTTGTCAATTGGGTTGTTTATGTACGGAAACTTTACGTAATTGCTTGATATACCGGAAGATCACATGCAAAGATTGGCTTAGCAGCTATGTGCACAAGGTGCGTTTGCAGTACTGAAATATCGAAATATGAGACACAGGGAGTGTCGCTCATACGCAACGGCCAACCCTCACCAAGGCAATTGTGCATATGCCATTCCCTTTTGTGAATACAAAAGTCCTTAATGTGTAGTGCAAATTCAGTCGCAGCGCACCAAAATATCTCTACCCGGAACAACAAAAAGCCGATGCCAGAGCATCGGCTTGGAACAATATTGCGTCTTGTATCGAGTTACCGCTTAACGGCGATGAGCAGACCGGTGCCGGTTGCGGTGAGTGTGGAATCGAAGCGTTCGTCAGCCTGTACTGTCTCGAGTAGTTGGCGCATTGCTAGCGCCTTTTCACTACGATCAGCTGGGTTCAGTACGCCACCGTTTGACTCATCAGATGCGAGTGCGAGCACATCAGTGAATACAATCACGCCACGATCGCGCAGTAGGCGTGGTGCCTGCTCAAATGTCTCCAAATAATTACCAGCGTCACCAGAGACGACGATCATGTCGTAATCGGCCCCGTTCAGTCTCGGCAAAAACACGCCAACTGGTGCGTTTACCGCGCGCAGTGTCGTTTGCGTATCATCCGACAAGCCAGCAAAAAGCCCGCGAATAAACGCAATACCCTGCGCTGAAGAATCAACCGCTGTCAGTTGGCCAGAACCACCCAACGCGTCAATCAACTGCATGATTTCCACAACAGAGCCAGTGCCAACAGTGATTACCGACGTACTGTGCGTCATCAACGCCAGCGTATGCAAAAACTCAGCTTGCACCGCCGAGCCCTGCGATAAATCATTCTCTTCAGCACGAGAACGCACGCGATGCAATGCCTCTGATTGGCGGGCATACGCGTGATCTTCAACGAACTGACAAGCCTTGCTCAGATACGTGTATGACGTCTTCTCCATAATCACCTACTGTAATTGCATACTGGAAAGTGACACGATCACATTCGCGCAACGCGTGTTACATCACAGTGATAGTCAGCGTTCTCGGACGCGCGCGACAATCTGCCACATCTCCTCGCCGACATCAATACCGCGCGGGCAATGGCGAGAGCACGCGCGTACCGACTGGCAGGCAGCAACACCATCTGCCGTATCAATCATGTCCAAACGCTCAGCCGTAGCCGTATCACGTGAATCGTTAACAAAACGAGAAACAGCAATCAGCGCAGCCGGGCCGATAAACGCATCGCCGCCAGCGAATACTGGGCAAGAGCCCTCGCACACACCGCACGCAATGCAGTTGCTCAACATTTCATACTTCGCTAACTGCTCAGGGCGCTGCAAATACTCAAAGACATTGATTTTGCCCTCATCAGTGGTAGCTAACACGCCATCCGCTTTCAGATACGGTGCCAGCTTCGTGATCTGATTGAGCATCGGATCAATGTCAGCGATCAAATCACGCTGAACCGGGAAACCAGGTAGGGGAGCGAGCTCAATAACGCCAAGATCCGCAGCATTATCGCCGTGCGCATTCGCGATATTCGAGTCAGACGAGGAGCTGTCGATCGTTTCAGGAGAACCGGTATGACGGAATCCCTCGTCATCAATGGAAGCGGCTGCCGGCGCGTGCTTCGCCCATTCGCCAACGGTTGCCGTACACAGTAGCGTCGGCGTGCCGTTAATCGACACCGCGTCAGATCCACACATGCCATGACCGCAGGAATAACGAAACGCCAGCGTCGGGTCCATCGTGCGCTTCACAGTCAGCAAGCATTCCAGCACTGTAGTCTCAGGGCGCACGTGCAGCACATAATCCTGCGTCCACTGCTTACCACGAGGGCGACGACGGGCCGATGCAGAAGACGAACCAAACGGCGAACTTTTACGCCCGAACGGGCTACCAGAACGGGCCGCGCGCTCACGCTCAGGACGAGGTGCAAATCGGTTTACCCGCAATGTCACCGTCGCCGACGCAACGTCCATGCCGCTCATACGAAAGCCTCCCTCAACACAAGAATCAGCATTACATTGTGCCATGAGCCATGCCTATGCCTGCCACAACAAGTGTTCCTGCCATCTGACAGGCCATAGGCACGTCACAACATAAACGATTAGTATTCGCGGGCTTTAGGCGGGAAATCAACAATGTGTACCGGCTGCCAAGAAATATCGTGATGCTCATCGACCATCGAATGTGCAAGGAAATGCTCATCATCACGGGTTGGATAATCCAGCCGTTGCAAAGAACCACGCGATTCTTCACGTGCCTGAGTTGCTGCAAGCAGCGCATCAGCCAAAGCAACCAAATGCTGAGCTTCCCAAATCGCAGTAATCTCCTGATTAAACACGCGAACATCACTATGCGCGTGAAGCGCTTGCGCGCGTGGCGCCAACTCATCATGCAATTGTGCGAGCGCCGTCGAAAGCGTATCGTGCGTACAACGCACAGCAACCGCGCGCTCCATAGCAACACCCAAATCAGCAAGCAGCTGATATGGATTGTCATCAGTATCGGAATCGGAAGCATCCTGAGAATCTGCAGCAGCGAGCAACGCTGCAACTTCCTCCTTGCGCGCCTCAGCAGCACGATCTACCGGCGCAGTCAGCTCCTCATCCTCACTTGCAGACTCGTCAGCCATTGGATCATCCACCGGAGCATCAGCAATACGTGCGGCAAGCGAAGCTCCCGCGCGAGTACCAAAGAGGCAAGCATCAAGTAAAGAATTGCCGCCTAAACGGTTCGCGCCATGCACAGACACGCATGAGCATTCGCCAGCAGCATACAAGCCTTCAACAATGACACGTTTGCCAGCACTACCATCCGTTGCGGGCTGCCAACGATACACTTCACCATCGGTTGTGATTGGAATGCCACCCATCGTATAGTGCGCAGTAGGCTTAATCGGCACCCAATCCACCGCAGGATCAAGATTCGCATAATCGCGGATTGTCTCAACAACCTGCGGCAATACCTGCTCCATATGATCCTTATCAATACCGGTCATATCAAGCCACACACAGTCCTTAGGGCCATGAGGATCCTTCGGATCAGCAACACCTCTACCAGCATCAATTTCTGCCATAATTGAACGGCTCACCACGTCGCGCGCCGCCAAATCACGGTGCTCTGGCGCGTAGCGTTCCATAAACGCCTCGCCATCCGCATTGCGCAGCACGCCGCCCTCAGCGCGCGCAGCCTCCGATAGCAAAATGCCAGTGTGAGCAAGTCCAGTCGGATGGAACTGAACAAATTCAGCATCTTCAAGCTGCAAGCCAGCAGCCAAGGTTAACGCCATACCATCGCCAGTCAAATCCCACGAATTCGATGTCGTATGGAACAAACGGCCCGCACCACCAGTTGCCAGCAGCACATTACGCGATCGAACCGCATGCACGTCACCCGTATGCGTGTCATACGCCACCACGCCAGCTACGCGCGTGCCAGCCTCGTCCAACACCAGATCAGTAACGTACCATTCCTCAGCAAAAGTAACGCCCGCAGCCACACACTGCTGCCACAACGTATGCAAAATCTGATGGCCAATACGATCCGCCGCATACGCAGCACGGCGCACCGGCGCTTTACCAAAATTGGCAGTATGACCGCCAAAACGGCGTTGCGCAATATGCCCGTCATCAGTGCGAGAAAACGCTACGCCCATACGCTCCAAATTCACCACTGTTTGTGGCGCGTATTGGGCAAGCAATTGAGCTGCGTCCTGATCCACCAGCCAATCGCCGCCCTTAACCGTGTCGTAGTAATGCCAATGCCAGTCGTCCTGCTCCACATTGCTCAAACTGGCTGCAATACCACCCTCAGCAGAACCAGTATGCGAACGCAATGGTTGCAGCTTTGAAATCACCAGTACCTTCGGGTCAATGCCACTGTCCTTCAGACGCTCAATGTCAGGAGAGTGCAGCATTCCCAACGCTGCCGACAGGCCAGCCGCACCGGCGCCAACGATCACCGCATCGTACATTTCTTCCACATGTTTCGGACTCATATCCACGATTGTCGCACAAGGGCTGACGTGCGCGACCGGCCCGGCAACGGGTGAGGCTGCTGAGAGATAATGACGGCATGGAACAATCCTTTAATGCCAGAGTGTATGACGTAGTACAGCGTATTCCGCGTGGCAAAGTCGCTACCTATGGGCAGGTGGCGGCACTCGCCGGCAATCCGCGCAATGCGAGATTTGTTGGTTTTGCGCTGCACGCCAATCCGCAGCCGGGCGTGATCCCATGCCATCGAGTGGTTTTTCGCGACGGTTCGCTCGCGCCTGGTTTTGCATTCGGCGGGCCAGATCGGCAGCGCGCGCTGCTTGAAGAAGAAGGCGTGCGATTCGTACCACCTCAAGCCAGCGGCAATGCTGGCGATGAAGGATGGCGTGTTGATCTGGAGCAATGCCAGTGGCATGAGTGAACCGTATCGTGTTACGTGCCAGCTGGGTTGGAAGCAATAACCGCTGAACCATTGCGCATGATGATCACCCCCTCAAGTTCTAACAGACCAAGTCCTGCTGTCACCTCGGCAAGCAGACTATCTGCTGCAGTTTGTGCGTCTTGCGCGACTGCTGTGCGCTCTTGCGCTAGCAGATCAGCGAGAGACTGCGGGGTCGTCGGCAGTCGTTTGCGTTTGCAGCGTCGTATGAGCGCGAGTAAGGCCTGACGGGTGCTATCGGGCGTGATCTCGGCGCGCTGGTTGGCAGTATCGTGCGTTGGCGGGTTGTTCGTCGTGACGTCATTGTCGGATGAACCTTTCTGTGTTGGATTTTCCTGTGAAGTGAGTTCAGCAGATGCATTGCTCACGAGCTGCACAGCCAACGTTGGCTGATGCGGGTCATGACACAACTGGTCAATATGAGTTGCTGAGCGAAGAATAACCGCCTTGTTATCGTGAATCAGCAAATTACACCCTGAGTTATCAGGAACATTGATATCGCCAGGTGCTGCATACACTTCACGCTGCAGTTCAGCAGCCCAATTCGCGGTGCTGAGCGCTCCCGAACGTAATCGTGCTTGTGCAACGACGACCGTAGACGATAATGCTGCGATAATGCGATTGCGCAACAGAAAACGGCGAGCTTCTGGTATGGTGCCAGGGCATAGTTCGCTAATCAGCGCTCCGCGTGACGCTTCAATACGATCAAACAAATCCTGATTGCGCTGCGGACCTATATGATTCAATCCGCCTGCAAACACAGCAACCGTACGCCCCGCGTGACCTGAGCCAAGCATATCCGCCGCTGATAACGCGCCCCAATGCGCGGCAGCATCCGCGCCCATAGCTCCACCTGAAATCACCAGATGACCATCGGCAGCTGCATGTTGTGCAACCGTGTGCGCTACATACCGGCCGTAATCATTGATACCCCGTGATCCCACGATGGCAATCGGCTTCGCGCAGCTCACTAATGCCATTGGGTCTCCCTTGCCCCACAGGCACAGGGGAGTAGCCCAATCTTTACGAATGGATAGATCGTTAAGCTGCTGCGGCCATGCTGGGTGATGCGGTGCAATAATCCATTGCGTTCCGCCAACAGTAAACCAATCCGACAAGTCACGTATGTTGCGCGACGGCAGTAAGGCGAGACGCTGATGCCAGCTCGCTAATTCGTGATGAAACACCTTCATTCCTCGCGCATCAAGCCGGCGACCCCAGCGAGCAATACCTACTGCAAAATCATGCTCAATACGCGTGTGCGCTTGCGTGCTGGCACGTGCAGATGCATGCGGCGCACAATCATCAATACGCTGCAATGCTGCTAACGCACTGCCGCATCCCTTAATCAACGCGAACATCAGCGCATTTGCCGCATCAAGGCAAAACGTCAACGTTGCACGCGCTACAGTCTCATCATCAGGCTCAACCATATCGCCTCCTTTCACGTCAATCGTGTTCTGAGCATGATGCCTTGCGCCATTTCGTCACGCCCAGGCGACGTTTTGCCAGCCAAATCAGCGAGCGTCCACGCCAAACGCATCGCACGATCGGTACCGCGCAAACTGAGCTTTTGTGATTCCAACGCGCGATTCGCTAACTCCAACGCTTGACGCGACGTATACGATCGCAACCATGCGCCAGAGACTTGCGCATTACACGACCAGCCCTGATCGCGAAAACGATGTCGAGCAACTGCGCGCGCATTCATCACCGCTTGCCGCATCTGCTCGCTGCTGCGCGGCGATTGCGAACGGTCAGGAGCAATACGCTCGACTGGCGGCACCTCCACCTGAATATCAATACGATCAAGAATCGGACCAGATAATCGCGCAAAATATCGGACTCGTTCGCGTTCTTTGCATACGCAGCGCTCGCCGGTACCGTACGCAAAACCGCATGGGCATGGGTTTGCGGCCATAATCAACTGGAATAATGCCGGATAATACGCAGTGCCTTTGGAACGTGACACTGCAACATAGCCTGATTCCAATGGTTCGCGCAATGTTTGCAAACTCCGGACGGAAAACTCTGGCGCTTCATCCATGAAGAGTACGCCATGATGTGCGCGCGTAATCGCTCCCGGGCGAGCAACGCCCGATCCACCGCCTACGAGAGCTGCGGTTGACGCCGTATGATGCGGAGCCTCGAACGGTGGCGTATCAGTAATACCGTAATTGGGTAGCGTGCCGCATAACGAACGGATTGAGGCAACCTCTAATTGTTCGCTTGGTGTCAGCGGACACATAATGCTTGGCATTCGTGACGCCAGCATGGTTTTACCAGACCCTGGTGGGCCGGTCATAATGAGATGATGGCCGCCTGCTGCTGCGACTTGCAACGCCCACTTGGTGTGTTCTTGGCCGACTACTTCGCTCATATCGCCCGGGGAAGCGAATTCTGCGTGTTGCGCAGTGTCATCATCAAGCATTGACGATACGACATCAGAGAGTTGATACCGAGCATTACCGCCCATCAATTCGATGAGCTCGCCGACATGGCGAACACTCACAGCTTCCACATCTGATATGAGCGATGCTTCATCTGCATTCGCTTGAGGAATAATAACGCGGCGCAAACCGCGATCTCGAGCGTGCAACATGATTGGCAGTAGCCCGTTAATCGGCAGAACAGTACCATCAAGATTTACCTCGCCAAGCACGATTGTTTGCGCTAAGCAATCGTGAGGAATAGTGCCAGCGGCACTGAGTACACTTGCTGCGATTGCCAGATCATGTGATGAACCGCGTTTCGGCATTGAAGCGGGGGAGAGGTTTACGGTAACTCGCGTCTCAGGCCAACGAAAACCACTGGCTTGGCATGCTGATTTCACACGCTCGCGTGCCTCGCTCAATGATGCGTCCGGCAAACCAACGATAGCGAAATGCGGCAAACCAGGTGAAATAAACGTTTGAATTTGTATAAGAAACGGTTTTAAACCGATTAAGCCCACTGATAAGGCACTTCCAATAGCCATTAGAATGCCTCCGGAATGTAGCGCAACTGTACCCGGCCATCGCGCACAATAATGGCGATTACGTCAAAGCGCACACCATTGTGTGCGATGCGATGTTCTGGTGCTAGCAGCCATTGCACGCTAGCGCGACGTAGTCGTAACCGTTTGTGTGAAGTAACAGCTTCTTGCGGTACGCCATACAAGGCCGACCTGCGAGTTTTCACCTCAACAAAGAGGAGCGTGCCCTCAGGAGACATGGCTACGACATCAATTTCGCCATACCGCGTTTGCCAATTGCGGTCGAGAATCCGATAACCCCGACGTTGCAACCACATTGCAGCGTACTGTTCACCGTATGCGCCTAATTGCTTGGGATTCAGTGTTGGATCGAGCAGCTGGTGAGTGACGTACGTTACCTCATCTCCACGCATGCTCATGTGATGATCGTCCGTGTGAATAGTGTCTATGCAGATGTTCATGACACCAGCACAGCAGATTTTGCTGTTTTACCATACGGTTTTTGACCAATGTGGTCGAAGGCTCGAGTTTTCGGCGTGTTGTGGATAACTCACCTCATTTGGGTACGTAGTCGCGTAAAACTGCCAAAATCGTTGAAATATCAACGATTGTTGTGTTTTGCTGACGTCGCGACACGCCGAAGTCCTGGCATGCCGTATTATAGATACTCGTGCTCTTGTTCAAGAGTCACGAACGGCCCCGTAGCTCAGTTGGTTAGAGCGCCGCCCTGTCACGGCGGAGGTCACCGGTTCAAGTCCGGCCGGGGTCGCCAGCTAAGAAAGCCCTTGCGAAACACATTCGCAAGGGCTTTCTGCGTATTAGCCCAATACTGCGCGACTGCGCGGCGCTAAGCGGCCCACTCGCTGGGGTTCGCTGAGTTGCGCGTAACCCCAGCGAATGGACTGCTAGCTACTTAGCTACTTAGCGCACAAGATCCGTCAACTCACCAAGATTGAGCTCAAAGCTCACGCCACGCTCTTCAAAGTTCGGCTGATGACGCGTGCTCTCCATCGCATGACGCACAAACTCGCCAGCAATCTCAGCCGACTCAGCCAAACCACGGCCAGCCAGCACTGCGCCACACAGTGCAGACGCGAACGCATCGCCAGTGCCATGAATCATGTACGGCAGCTTGTTATGAGCCAGCTCAATCTTCGCTTCAGCGCCAGTAGAGGCACTAGCCACATAGTTAACGATCTTGCCATCGCCATGGTCAATACCCTTGAGCACTACGTTCTTTGCGCCAAGCTTCAGCAGTGCGTCAAGCAGATCAGTCACCGCAGCATCATCAAGATCCTGACCCGGGTACTCACGCTTCGTCAAAATCGAAGCTTCCGTCAAGTTCGGCATCAGCACGTCAGCGCCATCAGCTAGCGCACCCATCGCCTCGCACAGTTCCGGCGTGTACGTCGGATACATCTGGCCAGCATCGCCCATCACCGGGTCGACCAAGCGCAACGCCTTCGGATACTCGCGGTACAGACGCTGAATAATCGCCACCTGATCAGGCGAGCCAAGGAAACCAGAATAAACGCCGTCCAGATCCACGTTTTCCTTCTGCCATGCATCCAAATAGTCGGACAGAATGTCAGTCGTATCGTGGAACGTGAACACAGCGTACTTGGTGTGCGCTGAGAACAATGCGGTCGGCACAGGGCACACATCGCAGCCAGCGGCAGAAAGAATCGGAATAGCTGCGGTCAGCGAGCACTTGCCATAACCACACATGTCGTGCACGGCGGCCACACGCGGAATGTACTGCGGGTCACGATCATAGAGAATCACATCATTGGTCATATCGTTACTCCTTGAAAACGAAGTCACAGAACATGTCTGAGACTATCATCATCAACCGTCTTCTGCCCCATGCTCGCCCATATACTGCCATGATGTTGATGGTGGCGCATAGGGGTAGGCTATGGTCGATTAGTCAGTGAATGGACGCATAGATGCATGTGCCCAGCGAAGGAAGGAGCGATGATGAGTGAACGTGCGCGAGTGCACACTGGCTCGGGCGTGCGAAGCACGGCATTCAAAGCAGCGTTTCCGCTAACGTTGCCAATTGCTGCGGGCTTCTTGTTCCTCGGCTGCTCATACGGTTTGCTGATGCATGCGAAGGGATTCGCATTCTGGTATCCGGTGTGCATGGCGTACTTTATCTTCGCTGGGTCCATGGAATTTGTGACGGTTAATCTGCTGCTGTCAGCGTTCAATCCGATCGCCGCATTCCTGCTCGCGCTGATGGTTAATGCTCGCCACCTGTTCTACGGTCTGTCAATGTTAAAGCCCTTTGCCAACACGGGCTGGAAGAAACCGTATTTGATTTTCGCAATGTGTGATGAGAGTTTTGCGATCAATTCAAGTGCGCATATTCCCGATGACGTTGATCATGGATGGTTCATGCTGTTCGTGAATCTGCTCAACCGGTGGTATTGGATTGCTGGCTCTGCGCTCGGCTGGCTTGTTGGAGGCCTGTTACCGTTCTCGACCAAAGGTATTGAGTTCGTGCTGACTGCGCTATTTTTGGTGATTTTTCTTGACCAGTGGATTGATGCTGATCGCCGCCGACACACGTCAGCGATGATTGGCGTGCTTGCCTCACTCGTATGCTTGATTATCTTCGGATCAGGGCAGTTTATGATTCCATCGCTGGTATCAATGCTCGCATTGTTTGTGGCATTACGCCCATATCTTGATGATTTGAAGCCTGAAACTGACAGTCCTCAAACTGACCGCATTGACATTGAACAGGAGGAGAGCCGCTCATGACCATGCCTTTGTGGCAAGCGGTGGTGACCATCGCAGTGGTAGCGATCGGCACGATCATCACTCGGTTCCTGCCATTCATCGTCTTCCCCGAATCTAAAAAGCCGCCGCGTTTTGTCGAATATCTCGGCAACGTCCTGCCGTACGCCATGACCGGTCTGCTCGTCGTCTACTCGTTGAAAGACGTTTCAGTAACCTCGGGCACACACGGTCTGCCGGAAGCAATCGCAATGGTGGCGATCATCGCCTTGCACATGTGGAAACGCAATATGCTGCTCTCGATCGCCGGCGGCACTATCTTGTACATGGTTTTGGTGCAAACAGTGTTCATCTGAACGTGATGGTTGCTGTGATGGTTGCTGCAGCTGCCTGGTCGGTGCCGGCGTGTCGCATACGCTAACTCGCACTTTTTGCCTCGATGAAGTACGGCTCAATCCCAATAATCCCAACGGGTTTTAAGGGGCTATAGCCAACCCCGATAACGTTGAGCTTGCGGCTTGCTATGAGCGTGGCTTATCGTCTCAATCAACACCTCGCCAAACGCTGTACGTCCGGCGGGTGGCGAACAAAGAAGACACCAAGCGCTGCAGTAGCGCATAGCCCACAAGGAGCAACGACCATGACCGATTCGAACAAGAAGTACCGTTTTGAAACCCTGCAGCTGCATGTTGGTCAGGAAGAAGCCGACCCGGCAACCGACTCCCGCGCAGTGCCGATCTACGCGACCACCAGCTACGTCTTCCACAACTTCGATCACGCTGAGGCTCGTTTCGGCCTGGCCGACCCGGGTAACATTTACGGCCGTCTGACCAACTCCACCCAGGGCGTGTTCGAGAACCGTATCGCTGCTCTTGAAGGTGGCACCGCTGGCCTTGCAGTTGCTTCTGGTGCTGCTGCCGTTGAATACGCAGTGCGTAACATCACCCAGTCCGGCGACCACATCGTCTCCTCCAAGAACATTTACGGCGGCACCTTCAACCTGCTCAAGCACACGCTGCCGCGTGACGGCATCACCACCACCTTCGTTGACCCGGAAGTTCCGCAGAACTTCGAAGACGCCATTCAGGAGAACACCAAGCTCGTCTACTTCGAGACCTTCGGCAACCCGAACGCTGACCTGCCGGACTTTGAGGCTATCTCCGAGATCGCTCATAAGCATCATCTGCCGGTGATCGTCGACAACACGTTCGCCACCCCGTACCTGTTCCGTCCGCTCGAGCACGGCGCCGACGTTGTGGTCGAGTCCGCAACCAAGTTCATCGGCGGCCACGGCACCACCCTCGGCGGCGTGATCGTCGAAGGCGGCAAGTTCAACTGGGCTGAAGTGCCGGGCAAGTTCCCGACCCTGACCGAAGCTGACCCGTCCTACCACGGCCTCAACTTCTACGAGGCCCTCGGCGGCGCTGCATTCGTGACTCGCATCCGCGCAATCCTCCTGCGCGACACCGGCGCCACCCTGTCCCCGTTCGCCGCGTTCCTGCTGCTGCAGGGCACCGAAACCCTGTCGCTGCGCGTCGAGCGCCACGTGCAGAACGCCCTCAAGGTCGTCGAATACCTGCAGACCGTGCCGGAAGTCGAATCCGTCTCCCACCCGAGCATTCCGGGCCGTCGCGATCACGCGCTGTACGAGAAGTACTTCCCGAACGGAGCTGGCTCCATCTTCACCTTCGACATCAAGGGTGGCAAGGATGCAGCACGCGTCTTTATTGACAACCTGCACCTGTTCAGCTTGCTCGCCAACGTGGCTGACGTGAAGTCCCTCGTCATCCACCCGGCTTCCACCACGCACTCGCAGGAGACCCCGGAGGAGCTCGAGGATCAGGGCATCCACCCGGGCACCATCCGCCTGTCCATCGGCACCGAGAACATCGAGGATATTCTCGACGACTTGAAGGGCGGCTTCGAAGCGGTGCGCGCTTCCGGCCTGGCCAAGTAAGACCAGCCAAGGTAAGGCCAAATAACACTACATAAATCAGCCCTAGCGGCTGACAGTACGCATAAGGTGGCAGTCACGATTTTCGTGGCTGCCACCTTACGTTTATGTGCAACATGCACGGCGTGTGGACTCAGCTATTGAGCTCCAGCTCGCCAAGCTTGTCAGTGAGCTTCATGTTCTCGCTGTAGTCCACAGGGCAGGCGATTACATGCACGCCGCCTTCAGCCATCATCGCGGCTTCAATCGTCGGCTTCAAATCATCAGCCGACGAAACAAGATGACCGTGTGCGCCAAAACTTTCAGCAAGTGTAACGAAATCAGGATTGTTGAAATCTACATCGTCATGATGGCCATTGTGCAGGTCCATCTTCCATTTGATTAAGCCGTACGCTTCATCAACCCATACAAGAATCACAATATGGCAGTTCAGTCGTACCGCCGTCTCAATCTCTTGCATATTCATCATGAAACTGCCATCGCCCATCACCGCGAGCACTGGCCGTCCATGGCGGGCAAGCGAGGCGCCAATCGCGCCCGGCAGCGTCCAACCCATCGTTGACAGACTGTTATCAATAATGCACGTGTTCGGCAAATACGTCGGATACAAGCGCGCCATCCACATCTTCAAAGCACCCGTATCCACTAGCGCTACATCGCTATCGTTGAGTGCTTTACGCGTGTCATACACAACGCGTTGCGGCTTCATCGGGAACGACTCATCATCCTTGCACGATTCAAACTCGTGCATCAGCAGCCCGCGAATCTCCGATTCAGCGTTCGCAAACGTAATATCGCGCTCGCGCAATGCGTCAATCAACTGCGTAAGCGTGGCGTCAATATCAGCCATGATGTTCAACGTTGTCGTGTAATGCGCGTCCGTATCTTCAACAAACGTGTTGATATGAATGATCTTCTTATCATTCTTCGGATTGATCTTCACCGGGTCAAACTGTTGAATTGAAAAGCCGATCGCGATAATCAAATCAGCATCATCAAACGCAAAATTCTCATAATCGTGACGCATGAAACCAACTACGCCAAGCGCGTTGCGATGTCGATCAGAAAACACGCCCTTGCCTTCGAACGTGGTAGCTACCGGTGCATTGAGCTGCTCAGACAATACGCGCAGCTGATAGTCAGCGTGTGCGCGGCTCACTCCATTACCGGCCAAGATGATCGGATGCTTTGCTTTGGCAATAATGTCAGCCGCAGCCTCAATATCAGCTGGCGTTGGCACCGTATGCACTTGAAGCGCGCGGCTGAGCGGCTCAGCATCGGCCGGTGCGGGCTGCTCAGCGATATCCTCAGGCAGAATAATGCACGTCGCAGCCGGACGCTTACGCTGAGCAAGCGCGAATCCTTTACGCATAGTTTCCGTAACAGCTTGAGGACTTAAAATCATGTTCGTCCAACGCGTGATCGGCCGGAACACGGACACCAAATCAATGATCTGATGAGATTCCTTATGAATACGGTTGATATTGCCCTGCGCACACAAGGCAACCAGCGGCGTATTGCTTGCATTCGCGCACGCCACCGGCAGCGTAAGATTCAATGCGCCCGGGCCGAGCGTAGCCAAGCACACGCCCGGCTTACCAGTCAGATGCGCGTAGGTGAGCGCCATGAAGCCCGCGCCCTGCTCGTGGCGAGTGACGACGAAGCGGATGCGCCCGTCGCGTTCCAGCGCTTCGATGAACGGGATGTTCTCCTCGCCGGGGATGCCGAAGATCACTTCGACACCCTCCTGCACAAGACATTGGACCATCAGGTCAGCAACATTGCGCTGATGATGACGATTGTGATGCGATTGGGGTGCGATTGCAGTGTCATGATGCTGTTCGTTGCCATCGCGGTCGAGCCCATCGCGAAGACGCGACTCGATGCGGGCAAACAATGATTCGTTATGTTGTGTCACGAGTGCATGAGTATAACCATGCGGATGATCGAACTGGTGAAACGGACGATATATGGCCGTAACAAATCAGGATTGTTGGCAATGTGCTGTGCGCCTCATGCTGTCAGCCTGCGGCTTTCATCCTTGGGGATGAGAGCAGCAGAGTCAGTTTCCGCCTGCCGCACGATGTAAGAACAACGCGTTGCGCGAGACCATGAAACCATCATCCGATATTCGTTATGAAGAAATGAGGAATCATGGAAGGTTTGGCTACGGCAACGGTACATCCGGTACATCCAACTGCCATCGAAGCGATTGATCTCATCAAAGACTATGGGCGTGGTGAGAGCGTGGTACATGCGCTACGCGATGTCAATGTACGTTTTGAACAAGGACGGTTTACTGCGATTATGGGCCCGTCTGGTTCTGGCAAATCTACGCTGATGCATACGCTCGCCGGACTTGACTCGGCGACAGGCGGACGGATTATTTTCGAAGGTGCCGATATTACGAAGATGAACGATAATCAGCTCACGTTATTGCGGCGGCACAAGATTGGTTTCATTTTTCAAAGCTTTAATTTGTTGCCGATGTTTACCGCCGAGCAGAACATTCTCATGCCGCTAACACTGGCGAACGAGAAGCCGGACCGTCGTTGGTTTGACCAATTGGTTCACACGCTTGGCTTGAGTGAACGACTGAACCATCGTCCGAACGAACTCTCTGGTGGCCAGCAGCAGCGCGTCGCCATTGCTCGTGCGCTCATCACTAAGCCCTCACTCGTGTTCGCTGACGAGCCGACCGGCAATCTTGATTCTGTGTCCAGTGCTGAAGTATTGAGCTTCCTGAAGCAGTCAGTTAAGGAACTTGGCCAGACGATCATCATGGTGACACACGACGCGGTAGCCGCCTCTTATGCTGACCGTGCAATCGTGTTCGCTGACGGTCGCATTGTTGCTGACGTGCCGAATCCTACTGCCGAGCGGATGAGTGACCTGCTCATGGCCGAACGCGAGCGCGCTACTCGTGCTGCCATGAATCCGGTTATTGCTTAGTTTGGGGGAGTTGCACCATGTTTTCGATCACGCTGAAACTCATGAAAAAAAGCGCGCGAATGCTGATTCCTGCGGGCATTGCGATCCTTATTGGTACGGCATTCATTAGCGCGACATTCCTGTTTTCTAATACGATGACTGATTCGCTTGGTCGCCAGCAGACTGGCAGCTACGGCGGCGCGAACTATATCGTGACGTTGGATGCTGATTCGTTGGATACTGCGAGCGAACAGGAGCGTAATGACGCGTATTCAACGACTGTTGCCGATTTTCATCTCGATCAAGTAGCGGCCCTCGCCGGCGTTGATGGCGTGCGCGCGGATACTGCGAGCGATATCACCGTGATCAACGGCGATAAGAACGTTAACGGTATTGCAGTTGGTACCGCTTCGGACACTAGCCTGCTGCCAGTGGGGATCGCATCTGGCGATCAGCCGGTCGACAATAATGAAATTGCTCTACCGCAGTCTGTTGCCAAGCAGCTCGGTGTGAGCATTGGCGATACTGTGACTGTCAGTTCACGCATTCTGCAGGAAATGTCAACGGCAACTGTTGATGACACTGCGAACTCGAGTACGACTAGCGGGATCACGGTGCGTGTGACTGGTCTGACTGATGACTCAAACGGCGTGTATAGCTCTTATGGTGGTGCGTCCGTGATTTCCAACAACGTCGTGGCTACGTTGGACGGTGTTGACGATTTCTTGCAGGTTCCCGCTAACAAACTGTTGCTTAACCTCGCTGGTGGCGGCAACGGTACGGACGGTAGTGCCACTGATGCTGCTAAAGCGCAGGCTACCGCTGCTAATCTCGTCAAACTCATGCCGAAACACTATCGGGTGCTTTCGCGTGATGCTGCTAATCAAGAAGCCATCAAGTCACTGAGCGCAGACGGCGGTACTGACATCACTACTACATTCCTGCTGAGCTTCGGCGTGCTTGCCATGTTCGTGGCCGCGCTCGTCATCGCCAACACATTCCAAGTGCTCGTCGCACAGCGCCGCCGCACGCTGGCATTGTTGCGCACGATCGGCGCGAAGAAAAGCCAGTTGTATGGTGCTGTGCTGTTTGAGGCCGGCGTGCTTGGTTTTGTCGCCTCTGCGCTCGGCGTGGCGCTCGGCTGCGCGCTCATCGGCGGCCTCACCGCGTCGGGACTCATGGCGTCAACCGGCATGGACGCACGGTTCGTCGTCAGCTGGCAAGCGTTCGTTGTGCCAGTGTTGTTTGGCATCGTCATGACCGTGCTCGCTTCGCTGAGTTCTGCACGATCCGCGACAGCTGTGACTCCACTTGAAGCGTTGCGGCCGATTGAGCTGACTGATACGCGTCGCGCAGGTGTTATGCGTGGCATAATCTCCGCGTTGCTCGTGCTCGCCGGCTTGGCGTTCGCTGGATTCGCTGCATGGCAGATGAGCGAGTCGATCGCCGGGCATTCGTCCATGATCACTGACGCGTATTCCACAGTGCTGCTCATGGCTATTTTCGGCTGCGCGCTGATTTTTCTTGGTCTTGTGCTGTCCGCCGTGTTCTGGCTGCCTGTGCTCATGCGCGGTGTGGGTGCGCTCGTGTCTCTTGCTGGACCGTCCGCTAAGGTTGCGCATGCGAACATCCAGAAGAATCCGCGCCGCGTGGCTGCGACCGGCGCCGCGCTGCTCATCGGCGTTACGCTCGTCGCAACCATTGCAACCGGTGCGACCAGTGCCAAGCAGACGATGGGGGAGGCGCTCGACAAACGATTTAGCGTTGACATGATCGCCGACGGTACCGATATGACCGACGCGCAGGCTGACAATGCGGCCAAGGTGAAAGGCGTTGCGGCGTCCGTGTACGCGCCGACTGTAATGGAATACGCGACCGACAAGGATGGCAACGACCTGTCCGTGCTGTTGGTTGGAGTTCGTGACGCGGATGCACTCCGCTCGGTGATGAAGGCTGATCTGTCACACACGACGATCGCCGACGGCACAGTGCTCATGCCAAAGTACGAGGTGTTCACCGGTAAGACGATGGCGTTCAGCGGCGACAAGGTGACATTCTCCGATAAGACGAGCGGCTCTGACGATGGCACTGCCACGTCGGACGAGACGACCGGATCAACTGGTAAGACGATCACGTTTACACCCACATACGTCGACTATCGTCGCGTATCCGAAAACTACAATGCGGTCGCGTTCGTCAACGTCAAGCATTTTGAAAACGGCGACCTTACAGCCACCGGTCATATGTTGCTCATGAAGATCGACGCGGACGCTGCCGGTGTTGCTTTGAACGATGTGCTCACCAATGTGCAACAGGCGTTTACTGCTAGCCCTGGCGTGCAAGTAACCGGGCCGATTGCGGAACGCTCGCTGTGGGAGACGATGATTAACGGCCTGATGGCGCTGCTCGTCGGCTTGATCGCAGTCGCCGTGCTTATCGCCCTCGTTGGTGTCGCGAACACGCTGTCGCTGTCAGTTATCGAACGTACGCGTGAATCCGCGACCCTGCGCGCCATCGGCATGACGCGCGGCCAGCTACGCCGCTCGCTCGCGGTCGAGGCACTGCTGCTCTCGCTCGTCTCCGGCGTGGCCGGCGTACTGCTTGGCACCGCGTTCGGCTGGCTCGGCTCCTACATGGTGTTCAGCCTGTACGGCGACGTGGCCTTCCCATTCGATTGGGCTGGCAATGGCATCATGCTCGGCGTGGCAGCTGTGGCTGCACTCATCGCCAGTATCGCCCCCGCCCACCGCGCTGTGAGCGTGCCGCCCGTCGAGGCTCTCGCCGAAGCCTGATGGCTTGGCTCGAGTCTCTAGGGCGGCCTTCGCGGCAAAGCCGCTCACTTCGCCTACAAACGGTCCGCTGGACCGTTTGTTTAACGGCTCAGCTCGTCGAGGCTCTCGCCGAAGCCTGACCTGAAAAACTTGGCCCCCTTGCCGGGGGAGCTGCCAGCGAAACTGACTTAAGGGGTAGTCGGAAGGTTCATCAACCTCCTGACTACCCCTTAAGTCTTACTGCAGTCTTACTGCATTCGACAGTCCCATAGCAGAGAGCCTATGAACTCACACAATCCCGTTATCGTAAGCAAACACCACGGCTTGCACCCGGTCGCGCGCGTTGATCTTGGCAAGAATATGTGCCACATGCGTTTTCACAGTCGGCAGGCTGATGAACAGTTTGCTCGCGATCTCCTGATTACTTAATCCATGCGCGATCTCAACCAGCACCTCGCGCTCACGGTCGGTGAGCAGTTCAAGCTCAGGATCGGTGTACGCCGGCTGTCCCGGCTGCGACGACGCAGCGGCTGGCTGGGTTTCAGCAAGCGAATTGCCTTTCGCGTATCCATCCTGCATCATCTTCTCGATCAGACGCTTCGTGGCAGATGGCGCAATAATCGCATTGCCGTTAAACACCGTGCGAATGGAACTCAGTAGTGTTTCCGGCTCAGTATCTTTTAGCAAGAATCCGGATGCGCCAGCGTTAATTGCAGCCATCACATACTCGTCCAAATCGAACGTCGTCAGAATAATCACACGCGTCGGCCGCCCATCCGCCGCCGATTGCAGCGAACTAATACGTCGCGTCGCCTCAATGCCATCCATGCCTGGCATGCGCACGTCCATCAGCACCACATCCGGGCGCAACGATTCTGCTAACGCAACAGCTTGCGCACCATCGCCGGCTTGACCAACCACCTGCATGTCCGACTGGGAGCCGATTACCATCGCAAAACCAGCACGCACCAGCTCCTGGTCATCCGCGATCACTACTCGAATTCTGCTGTTCTCACTCATATCTCACCACTGTATGTGCTCACGGGTGTGCCAAAAGTCGGCGACACCCTGATTTCTCCCCGAATTCACTAGAGCTGTCACGAACAGCCATGCCGGCCGTAGCATGAAACTGCACAGTAAACATGCGTGTCGCGCAATCGAACGCGCATGCCGCATTATGCACGCCGGCTCACTCCTCGTGCCGTTCTGCGGTGTGCCGCAACTGCTCGTCCAGCGACGCAGCAGGCCGCAACTGCATTTCAGGCTGCGCGTGATCGTGCGCCTCATCACTGAATCCAGTTTCGCGCAGCACGCTCAGCAGTTGCCGCATATGTTTGAGCGCGACTCGTCCCTGAGCGCCGATTGCAGCGAACGCATCCTGAATCGCGTCCGCTGACGGCTCCTCACCGCGGGCCGCGGCATCATCCAACATGCGAATGCCGGCCACTGCACGGTCGATCACCGAAGACAATGTGGCGCTCACCTCCGCTTGAATGCGCGAACTGATCCGATCACGCTCCATATTCGCGGCCAATATCCGCTGCTTGCGCTGCTCCTCACGCAAGGCCTCCTCGCGTGCCTGCAACACCAGCACATTCGCGCCACTCGAACGATGCCAACGCGCCAACAGGATCGTGCCCATGCAGATCACGCCGATCACCAGCGTCCATGCGAAGCCTTGCAGCAGCTGCCTCGGCGTGCTCAAAACCCCAGTGACCGTGTAGTCCGCGGTACGCAGCAGCCAATGCAGAATGCTCGCATAGCCAAGGTTGCTTAGCATCACCTTGAACCCGAACAACATCGCGTTAGCAGCGGAAACTACGCTCGTCCACCGCCACGCGTTCGCGCGGCCGTACAGCACCGCAGAATACAGTGCGCACAGCGAGAACAGGTTCGAGAACATCACCGGCTGGAAGACGATCAGCTGGAACGCCGACGCTAGAGCAACCATGGCCGCCGATGATTCAGGGAACCGCCGGCGCAGGCACAACGGCAGCATGGTGGTGATCACGATGAACTGGTTAATCGCCTGCTCAGCGGTGCCATAGGTGTAGCCGTCAAGCAATGACATCGGGTTATTGAACATGATGCCGATCAGCAGCATCGTGCCGATGATGTCGGTGGCCAGATAATGCCGTTCTGTCCATTGGGAGAGCCGTTCGATCCAATTGAACGACTGCCCGTTCGCCAGCACGGCCTGCGCGATTGGCTTCGAACGAATCGTCTTGTAGACGCTCGCCCATGAGGGGACCCGGGGGAGCGTGGGGGAGAAAACCCCATGCTCGGGTTTGCGCGGCGCACGGTTGCTTGTCTGTTCGGCGAGATCGGCCGGTGCTTCGGCCCTGGCACTGTCATTCGTGGATTGTGCAACCGGTGTGGATTGTGTGACTGGCGAGGCGTTGACCGTTGCGGAGCTGGTCTGCGTGGAGTATGCATGCGCGCTCGCCAATGGTAGATGCGCGTGAACCATGAACCCGCCGCCGATGCGCGGCCCCGCCTCAAGTGTGCCGCCGGCGGCCTCGACGCGCTCACGCATGCCGAGCAAACCGTATCCGGGCTTGTGCCCGTCCAGCGAAGCGGTAGCACCGCGGCCGTCATCGGTCACCGTGATATCCAGCGCGCTGTCCGACCAGTGTTCGTCGATCAGCACATGCGCGTTCGGACCGGCGTATTTGCGCACGTTCGTCAGCGCCTCCTGCACGAGATGATAGACGGCCGCGCTGGACGCCGGGGCGAGCATTTGCGGCTGTGGCAATCCGGTGATGCGCCGCTGCACCGTGCCGCCGTCGGGCGTTGACGCCGCGGCCGCGTGCGCTTGCTCGACGAGTGCGCCGATGTCCGCATAATCAGCATGTGATGATCCGCCGAATACACCAAATAAGCGTTTCATGTCATGCAGCGCGCGTTCTGACTCGTGCCGGATCGTCTCCATTGTGCTGCGCGCCACGGCCGGATCATGCGCGCCCGCATACCGGCCGCCATCCGACTGGACGATGATAATCGACAGCGTATGCGCCACCACGTCATGCATATCGCGGGCGATGCGCGCTCGTTCCGCCAGTGCCGCGATATGCCGTTCCTCCGCCTCACTGGCCTGGATTGCGTCATTGCGTTCCTGCATCATGCGGATCGTGATAAGCCGCGCTCGCTGCCAAAACGCGGCAATCACAATCGCGATAAGACATGCCGCGATCTCCGCCAGATACACCGCGGACTGCCGCAGCACTATTTGCGCACACGAACCGGTGAACCCGCCGCCCGCATACACGGCGTGACAATCCCGGATCGATCCCTCGGCGCCCTGCGCGTACTCGGCGGCGGTGATGTACGGGTCGAAGAACGGGCCAATCTCAAGCGACCACGCCATAACCGGGCCGGCCGCCGCGCCGAGCGCCGAAGCGAGCACGATGAACGCCGTTGTATTGCGTGGGTCGCCGTAGACGATCACTGAATACAGCATGATCAGCGCCAGAAAATCGGAAGGCACCATTGCCGGGCCGGCAACCAGTTGGACGGCCGTCAATCCCGCGAACACAGCCGCCGCAGTCTGCGGTCGTACGCGTCGAAGTGCGAGCGGCAATGCCAGCACGGCCGACCATACGGACATCGGACCGCTGTCATACGCGAACAGCATGCCGGGCATGTTGCCGACGCTCGTACCGAACAACAGACCGAACGCGAGCGTCGCCAGCAATGCTACGGCTGAGTCGATGGCCAGCATGCGTGCCTTCCGGTCGCGCACAAAGGTGTCTCGTATCGTTGTCAGTCGTCGCGTCATGTCCATGATCGACCAGCGTAGCGCGCTGGCGGCCGCATGGCCATCATGCGTGGGGATGAAGCGGGAATGATATACGGCGGGCTGTGGCGTTCGGTCGGCGGTGGTCAAGGTGGGCGCTCGCGATACGGTCGCAAGCGGCTTGGTTGTCCCCGCGTACGGCTGATATGGAAGACGACGCATAAGCGAAACGTCTTCGGGCTGTACGCGATGATCTACGCATGACAACATGTGCGCATGGGTCCGTACACGAAGATCTACGGGAAATGAGGATGCGCATGACGCTGCTTGCCGAATATTACGTGCCGGGACTGCACGTCGAGGATCGTTCGATCAAGGTGCCGCTCGACTGGACCGGTCATGAGCCGGGACGCGGCTTCGATGGTGAATCGATCAGCTTGTTCTACCGTGTGGTCACCGCGCCCGAACACGTGCACGACGACCTTCCGCTGCTCGTCTATTTGCAGGGCGGCCCCGGTGGCGAAAGCCCGCGCCCGCTCAACCCGACCTCTGACGGTTGGATTGAAGAGGCGATCAAGCATTTCCGCGTCGTGCTGCCTGATCAGCGCGGCACTGGCCGTTCCAACCGCATTGATACGCAGGTTATGGCCCGTCTCACCCCCGCGGGAGCGCGCGCACAGGCTGACTATCTGAAACTGTTTCTCGCCGATTCGATCGTGCGCGATTTCGAACACTTGCGCCGCACCGAGTTCGGTGGCGCGAAATGGGTGACGCTCGGTCAAAGCTACGGTGGCTTCCTCACGCTCACGTACCTGTCGCTGTTCCCGGCCGGCGTAGCCGCGAGCTTCACTTGCGGCGGTATTCCGCACGTGCCTGCCGATGCGACCGAAGTGTACGAGCACACGTTCCCGCGCATGCTCACTAAAACCAAGCAGTTCTATGAGCGCTACCCGCAGGACGTTGAGCGCGTGGCGGCCATTGCCGACATGCTGCCCACTGCAGCCGAAGTGGCCGATTTCGTTTCCACGCTCACCGATTCCGTGATCGCGCCGCTGGGCGGCGACGATCTTGGACACCGTCTGGGCGTGATCGCCGGCATGACTGCGCACGGATTCCCGATGCTGCCCAACGGTGACCCGCTCACCGTGGAACGTTTGCAATGCCTTGGTTCTGATTTTGGTATGAAGCCGAGTTTCGAACGCGTGCACTGGATCCTCGATGCTGCGTTCCTCGACGGTGATGGCAGTGCGAACGCTGATTCGCCACTGTCGGACGAGTTCTTGAGCAAGGTGCAGGCGGCTACGTCATCGCGGCCGTTGTATTGGCCGTTGCAGGAGTTTATTTACGCGAACGGTGAGATGGACAAGCCGATTCGTTGGGCTGCACAGCGTGTGCGTGACACGAAGAGCGAGTTCGCGGCCAGCGTGCGCCCGCTCAACTTTACCGGCGAGGCAATGTTCCCGTGGATGTTCGAACAGGAGAATGCGCTGCGCCCGTTCAAGCCGGCGATGGACCTGCTCATGGAGGATACGCGCTTCGGCGTGATCTACGACGCTGAGCAGCTTGCGCGCAACGAAGTGCCGCTTGAGGCCGCCGTGTACTTCGATGACATGTACGTTGATTCCGGCATGCAGCTCGACACGCTGAGCCGCGTCGGCAACTCGCACTACTGGACCACCAACGAGTTCGAACACGACGGCAACCACGGTGACCGCGTTTTCAAACATCTTTATACGGAGGCGCTGAACCGCGGCGACTTGGCATCGCTGTTCTAGCCTTCAGCCAACCTCGTCATAGCACGAAAGGACATCATTATGAGCATGGATATCACCATTGGATTCATCGGCTACGGCAACATGGCTCAGGCTATCGCACGCGGTCTCGTTGATGCAGGAGTAGTCAACGGTGGTCAAATCGTTGCCTGCGCGGCACACTATGACAAGCTCGAGCACACTACGGCCGAACTTGGCGCGCGCCCACTGCACAACGCGACCGAAGTTGCCGCGGCGGCCGACGTCGTGGTCATTGCGATCAAACCGTACCAGATCGAGGCTGTTGTCGGTCCGATCGCCGCCGAACTGGCCAAACCCGGCAAGATCGTCGTCTCGATCGCTGCCGGTTGGGATCTCGGCAAATACCGTGAATTGTTCGGTGCGGACTTCGAGAACATCCACGTCCAGTGCACGATTCCGAACACGCCGATGGCGGTCGGCAAAGGCGTGCTCGTTACCGAAGCGGACAATACGCTTACCGGCGCGCAGAACGAAACGTTTGAAGCGTTGTTCTCGCCGATCAGTCTGATCGAACGCGTTGATACTGCGCACATGAACATCGCCATGTGCATCGCCGGCTGCGCGCCCGCCTTCACTGACATGTACATCGAGGCGCTCGGCGACGCCGGTGTCAAATACGGTTTGCAACGTGCCGCCGCCTATCGCATGGCCGCCAAAATGATCGAAGGCGTGGGCGCACTGTACATGGCCACTGAAACGCATCCCGGTGCAATGAAGGATGCTGTCTGCTCGCCGGGCGGCACCACCATCCGCGGCGTCGCACAACTGGAGAAGGACGGCTTCCGCGGCGCGATCATCAACGCTGTTGACGCAATCGAAGCGTAGTGACTGATAAGGCACGGTTGAAACGCAGGTGAGACACAGTTGAGACTGGCAATAACCAGCAAGTTAACGGGCGAGTGCAGGAAAACTTCTGCGCTCGCCCGTTATCGTAGATGCTGGTATTCGCATATAACCTCACCTAATAACCCACCGCTCATATCCACATAATGAGACGACAGTGTAGTCGTTGAGGCGGCTCACAGGGATTCATCAGCTGTTTTTGTTCCACGCATAAATAGCCGCATATAACCATCGCTAATATGCTGATTTCGCATTTACGCCATAATGCCCCCAAAACCCTTCATACACTGGCATCACCGCCGCAAGCGGCGCCAGAAGGCCGAATCCAGCCGAACGGCGGACACAAGAAGGGAATCATTATGAACGTCAAGAAAATCCTCGCGGGAGCATTAGCCGTACTCACACTGGTCGGCACTGCTGCCTGCGGTTCGGCCTCCGCCGACAGCGCCAACACCGTGAAAATCGGCGTAGTGGGAGACAGCAACGAAGTTTGGGACCAGTCCGTCATTCCTGCCCTCAAGAAGGAAGGCATCAACGTTGAACTGGTAAAGTTCTCCGACTACATTCAGCCCAACGAAGCACTTGCTAAGGGTGATATCGACCTCAACGCTTACCAGGGCTACATCCTCATGGACGACTTCAACAAGACGCACAACAATGCGCTCGCTGCCGTTGGTGAAACCGTGCTCAACCCGATCAGCCTCTACTCCGACAAGGCCAAGAAGGTCGAGGATATTCCTGAAGGTTCCGAAGTAACCATCGCCAACGATGACGTCAACGCCGCACGTGGCCTGCTGCTGCTCCAGTCCGCTGGACTCATCAAGCTCGACTACAAGGAAGGCACCAACCCCACCCCGGACGACATCGTCTCCAACCCGAAGAACCTGAAGATCACCGAGCTTGAAGCCTCACAGACCGCCCGCTCCCTGCCTGACGTGGGCGCCAGCGTCATCAACGTGTTCATGGCTCTCGACGCCGGCCTCAACCCCAAGTCCGACGCCATCTACATCGAACCGGTCAACGAGCAGTCCAAGCCGTACTACAACATCATCGTCTCGCGCGCCAAGGATAAGGACAACGAAACCTATAAGAAGGTTGTTGACGCTTACCGCACCGACGAGAGCAAGAAGATTATCGAAGACCTGTACAAGGGCGCTGTCATCCCTCTGTGGTGACGAACACACCCCAGTGGCTGCCGATCGCACAGTTTGGCAGCCACTGGGGTGAAACACAGTAACGCGGCAAACTGCGTAAGCGAGCACAGAAGCTCACGCGGCGAGTCGCACAGTGACACAACACAGTGACACAACACACGGAAAGCACAACCATGACTACACCACTAACCACCGAACAGGCGATTGACCTGTACACCACCATGCGCAGAATCCGCAAATTTGAGGAAACAGTCAAAGCGCATATCGGCAAGGAAATCGTCGGACCAGCCCACCTGTACATCGGCGAAGAAGCAGTCGCCACCGGCGTTTGCAGCAACCTCACGCACAAGGACTACGTGACCAGCACCCATCGCGGTCACGGTCACACCCTTGCCAAGGGCGCTCGCGTCGATCGTTCACTCGCAGAACTCTACGGTCGCACTACCGGCTACTGCAAAGGCAAGGGCGGCTCCATGCACCTGGCTGACTTCAGCGTCGGCATGCTCGGTGCTAACGGCGTAGTCGGCGGCGGTTTCAACATCGCTACCGGTGCGGCGCTCGCGGTCAAGCAGCGTCATGGCAGCGAAGTCGCAGTGTGCTTCTTTGGTGACGGTGCATCCAGTCGTGGCACATTCCACGAAGCAGTCAACCTCGCCGCCACGTGGAAACTGCCAGTGATCTACGTGTGCGAAAACAACGCGTGGGCATCCACCACCCGTTTCGACGACGTCAAAAACGTCGACTATTTGTCTGAACGCGCCGCAGGATACGGTATTCCCGGCGTGACCGTTGACGGCAACGACGTTGAATCCGTGCGCGATGCAGCCGCCAAACTCATCGCTCGCGCTCGCCGCGGCGAAGGCCCCTCCATCCTCGAATGCAAAACGTACCGTCGCGACGGCCACTTTATTACTGATCCACAGCTGTACCGCAGCCAAGAAGAAGTCGAAGAGTGGAAAGAATACAACGATCCAATCGACCGATTCCGCAAGAAAATCTTGCTCAACGGCACGGTCACACAGGCTGATCTCGACGCAGCCGAAGCGGGACTCGACAAAGAGTTCGTAGACGCGCTCGAATTCGCAGCGAACAGTCCGTTCCCGACAACTGATCAGGCATTGGAAGACGTATACAGCGGTGAGGTGAACCTTTATGAGTGAGCGAATCATTACCTTCGGCGAGGCAACGCGCGAAGCCATGCTCGAAGAAATGCGCGCCGATGAGCGCGTATTCGTCTACGGCGAAGACATCGCCAAACAAGGCGGTATTTTCGGCCAGTTCGCCGGCATGAAAGACGAATTCCCCGAACGCGTACTAGACACGCCGATCTCCGAAACCGCACTCGTCGGCGCCGGCGTCGGCGCGGCCATCGCAGGAGCCAAGCCGGTCATCGATCTGCACTTCGCTGATTTCATTGGCATCGCCATGGACGAAGTCTTAAACCAGATGGCCAAAGCCCACTACATGTTCGGCGGCCAGGCCAGCATGTCGCTCGTATTGCGCGCGCCTGATGGTCTCATGAAGCACGGTGCCGCCCAGCATTCGCAGTCACTGGAAACCTGGTTTACCAACATTCCAGGTATTCGCGTTGTTGTTCCTTCCACGCCCGCCAATGGCAAGCAGCTGCTCAAAGCTGCAATCAAGGATCCAGACCCAGTCATCTACTTCGAAAACAAAGGTCTGTTCCCGGTTAAAGGCAATGTGCCTGACGATCTGCCTGATATTGATCTTGGCAAAGCTGAGATCGTCAAGCCTGGCACTGACGTGACACTGATTTCATACGGATTGATGCTTACCAAGGCGCTCGCCGCTGCGGAGGCAATCGAACGTGAGCATGGCGTAAGCGTTGAGGTTATTGATCTGCGTTCGATCAGCCCGCTTGACATGCCCACCATCTACGAGTCGGTGAAGCGCACCGGGCATTTGGTTATCGCACACGAAGCCATCAAGATTGGTGGTGTTGGTGGAGAAATCGCTGCACGCGTCGCTGAAAATCACTTCGACTATTTGCGCGGCCCGATTCTGCGCGTTGGCGCAAAATTCTCGCCGCTGCCGTTCAGCCCGGTGCTCGAGGACTATGTGCTCGCCGGCGAACGCGAAATTACTGCGGCGCTGAAAGCTGCAGCTGGACTGGGAGAGGCGGCATGAGCGAAGTCGAATCGACCACGCTGACCAATACTGCTGCAACGAGCGCACAAGGCGAGCGTGCTGCGCTGATGCGCCTCGACCATGTGACCGTAGAATTCCCCGGGCGTGACGGAAAAGCTCCATTCCACGCGGTTGATGACGTATCGCTGACCATCAGCAAGGGTGATATTTACGGCATTATCGGTTTTTCCGGTGCGGGCAAATCAACACTCGTGCGCACGATGAACGTGCTGCAGCGCGTTACCTCCGGCAGTGTAACGTTCAACGGCAAGGAAATCTCATCCCTGTCCGAGAGCGAGCTCAAACCGGTACGCCGCAAGATCGCAATGATCTTCCAGCATTTCAATCTGATGCCTTCACGCACAGTGCTGGACAATGTGACGTTGCCGCTTGTGCATGAGCGCATCTCAAAGGCTGATGCAAAAGCCAAGGCGTTGCGACTGCTTGATCTTGTTGGCATTGCTGATAAAGCAAACGTGTACCCACGTCAACTTTCCGGCGGTCAGCAGCAGCGTGTAGCAATCGCTCGCGCGCTTATCGGCGATCCAGAGATTTTGCTGTGTGATGAGGCTACGAGTGCTCTCGATCCGCGCACCACACGTTCGATCCTCACGCTGCTTAAAGACCTCAACGCGCGACTTGGTTTAACGATTGTGCTGATTACTCATCAGATGCAGGTTGTGAAAGATATTTGCACGCGTATCGCCGTAGTTGATCACGGTCGACTCGTTGACGACGGTGGCATTCTTGACGTATTCGCGCATCCGACGAGCGAACTGACACGCGAGTTCATCTACACATCCGGCAATATCAACAAAGGTCTTGAACTCGTTCGCACGCACGATCTATTTGCTGCTGAGCGTGACGCAGGCAACGTATACCTGCTTTCCTCTGTTGGTCAGGGTGCTGAAGAGACACTGATGGCTGACGTGCACCGTCGCTACGGCGTGACCGGCAACATTATTTTTGGCAACGTGGATGTTATTCACGATACGCCGTTCGGTATGATTCTCGTCTCGCTCGAGGGTACGCCTGATGCGGTACGTGGCGCATTGGAATACTTCGCAACGGTTGGTGTTGAAGCAACCCCGCTAGCTGACGTACATGTGAACGAAACCCAAGCGGAAGGGGAAGATGATGAGTGACGTGCTCAACACGCTGCTGCCTAACGTTTCGCAGATCTGGCCCGAAGTGTGGGAGGCAACCGGCGAGACTGTGTACATGGTGGTTGTCGGTGCGATTATCGGTTATGCGATCGGCCTCGTTTTTGGTTTGTTGTTGCTGCTCACCGGCCGTGGTGGACTGCTGCGCAATGCGATCGTGTACAACATCCTCGACAAAGCTGTAAACATCCTGCGCTCGATCCCGTTCATCATCCTCATGGCGCTGCTCGTCGGTGTTACGCGCGTAATCGTAGGCACATCTATTGGCACGAACGCAATGATCGTGCCAATTGTTGGCGCCACGATCCCGTTCTACGCGCGACAGGTTGAAAACGCGTTGCTGGAAATCGATAACGGTCTTGTTGAAGCAGCAAAAGCTTCAGGCTTGGGCACACTCGACATCATTTGGCGCGTGTACCTGCGCGAAGGGCGTGTGCCAATTATTCGCGTGTCCGCCTTGTCGTTCATTAACGTTGTTGCGTTTTCCGCAATGGCTGGCGTAGTCGGCGGTGGCGGTCTCGGTAACCTAGCAATCATCCGCGGCTACAACCGCTTCCAAGGTGATGTGACGCTCGTAGCGACGCTCATCATCCTGATTATCGTGTTCATCAGCCAATTTCTGTGCAACTGGCTGGCACGCAGGCTGCAGCACTAACTGCAGCTGGTCGGCGTCGACTGGAGCCTTCAATGTTGCGTGTGGTCTTGTGCTTTCGACTACAAGCGGCACAAGGCGACAGTCGGCGTCTTTTTACATAAGACGTATTTCTCTATTTGTTAGTGCAATCGGCAGTGGCGCGATTGCACGCATCACCATTGGTAAGGAGCAGTGACCAAGATGACGACAACAGGTGCATGGACGCCTCGATTTGCAAGCGTCGCACAAACTGTGCCGCCGAACGTGTTCGCTGACATGGACGTAAAAGTCGCTAAGGCTGTCGCTGCTGGCGCTGACGTGATTGACCTAGCAAAAGGTAACCCGGATGCCTATCCGGCTGAATTCATTCGCGATGTTGCTAAATCATCCGTTGACGATCCACTCAACGCACGATACACGCCGTTCGATGGTAAGCCAGCATTTCTTGAAGCTGCAGCCGGCTGGTATCAGCGCGTTCATGGCGTAGCACTTGATTGGCGTACGCAATTATTTGCTGTTGAAGGTGCAGTAGATGGGCTCGCGGGCCTATTTGCGATTCTTGTGGAGCGCGGGGATGCTGTTGCTTTTGCAGACCCGTACTATCCGTCATATCACTGCATGTCAGTCATGTACGGCGCTGAAGAGATTTTGCTGCCTGCCAAACGTGAGCTTGGCTGGTTGCCGGATCTCGACGCGGTTGACGAGGACGTGTGGCGCAGACTGCGCGTGCTGGTGCTCAACTATCCAAACAATCCCACGGGAGCGCAAGCACCTGCAAGCTTCTTTGCTCATGCGATTGAACTCGCCAAACGCTACGGATTCCTTATTATTCACGATTTCGCATACACCGGACTTGGCGTACACGATCAGCAAGTCAGCTATCTGACATTGCCGGGCGCTACCGATGTGGGTGTGGAAGTTAACTCGCTGTCGAAGATGTACGCGATGGCCGGCTGGCGCGCCGGATTCGTTGCCGGCAATCCGGATGTGATCGCGCGCCTCAAGCAATACCACTATCAAATGGGATCCATGGTTACTGGCATGGTGCAGGATGCTGGCATTGTTGCGCTCAACTCTGACCAAAGCTGTGTGGCTGAACTTGCCGCACGTTACGCTGCTCGACGCAAGGTTGTTTCCGACGGTTTGCGTGCGCTTGGACTTGACGTATTTGACTCGCCCGGCGGCGTCTACGCGTGGATCGCCACACCGGAAGGTTGGAGCGGCCAGCAGTTTGCTGACGCGTTACTCGACAAAGCGTCTGTTGCGGTATTGCCAGGTACGTGCTTCGGGCGAGTGGGTGCGAACTATGTGCGCTTGAGCTTGCTGAAAGATGAAGCGCAGCTGCGTGAAGCGGTACGACGCATCGGTCAAGCCGGTGCTGCAATCGGACTGTGAGCGTGCATACGTTGTTGCGCTACTAGTGATGCGGTAACTTTGCGAAATAGTGAAGTTGCCGCATCATCATTTTTGACATCATCATATGTGTTGGTGAACAGCCGGTATCGAACACGCCGTATCGCGGGGGAGTGGCCAACGTCCACCTTGGCTTTAGACTGGGAAGCATGTCTCTTACTATTGGAATCGTTGGTTTGCCGAATGTTGGCAAGTCCACTATGTTCAACGCGCTGACGCGCAACAATGTTCTCGCTGAGAATTATCCGTTCGCTACCATTGAGCCGAACACTGGTATCGTGCCGCTGCCGGACGATCGCCTGCCGGTGCTTGCCAAGCTCGTGCACACTGAGAAGGTTGTGCCCGCAACCGTCACATTTGTTGATATTGCAGGCATTGTCAAGGGTGCTTCCGAAGGCGAAGGCTTGGGTAATAAGTTCCTCGCCAATATTCGTGAGGCGGACGCGATCTGCGAGGTCGTGCGCGCTTTCGAAGACGACGATATCGTGCACGTCAACGGCAAGGTCGACCCGGCTGACGACATCGACACGATCAACACTGAGTTGATCCTCGCTGACATGCAGACCATCGAGAACGCGCTGCCCAAGCTCGAAAAGGACCTGCGCGGCAAGAAGATCGAGCCTGCGTACATGGACGCGGTCAAGAAGGCCAAGGCCATTCTCGAATCTGGCCGCACGATTGATCAGGCTGCTTCCGCTGGCGAAATCGACAAGGCTGATATTTACGACCTGCACTTGATGACCGCTAAGCCGTTCATCTACGTGTTCAACGTGGATGATAACGAGCTGGCTAACGATGAGCTCAAAGCTAAGCTTGCTGCTTCTGTTGCTCCTGCGCCCGCAGTGTTCCTTAACGCTCAGTTTGAGGCTGATCTGACTGATCTTGATGAGGCTGACGCTCGTGAAATGCTTGCTGATGCTGGTCTTTCCGAGTCTGGTCTTGACCAGCTGGCTCGTGTTGGCTTCGACATCCTCGGCCTGCAGACCTTCCTGACTGCAGGCGAGAAGGAAGTGCGCGCTTGGCAGATCCACAAGGGCTGGACCGCCCCGCAGGCCGCCGGCGTGATTCACACCGACTTCGAAAAGGGCTTCATTAAAGCCGACATCGTCTCCTACGACGATTTCGTTGCCGCTGACGGCTCCATGGTCAAGATCAAGGAGGAAGGCAAGCTCCGCCAGGAAGGCCGCGACTACGTGATGCAAGACGGCGACATCGTGGAATTTAAATTCAACGTGTCTAAGAAGTGATCGCGGCGATTGCCGGGTAGCATCGGGGGCCTTGGAATCCCAGTGATTCCAAGGCCCCCAGCACATGGTGGTCGCTGGCTGTTGTGGTGTGGTCTATGTTGGGAACGGTGTATCACCGGGGTCTGCGCCCGGCGTGACGGACGATTGGATCGGGGAGAAAGCCACGGTGCCAATCGTGGACATAATCGTGTTTTGTGTAGCGCGAAATGGGGCCTCTCCATCACACGGCGTTCTGTAATGGAGTCATGACCAACAACAGTGCCAACAATTCAGCAATCTCCATTCAGGTTATGGTGGCCGGCCGTGTGCGTGTCTCACCGGATCTGCCTTTCGGCAACGGGTGCGGACTGGTCCGCGGTTCGGGCTTTTTCGTGCCCGCGTCCAAGCGCATATGGCTGCCCGTGTGCGCGTTCCTCGTCACCACGCCGCACGGCCGTATCCTGTTTGATACCGGCTGGGGCCGGGACATGAGTCCGGACGGCGTCTACGACCGTGGAGCGCAGATCCGCTCTCTCGGCTCATGGTCTCTGTATCGGGTCAACCAGGGTGTAGTGGGTCCGGGGATGACCGTGCCTGAGCAGCTGGCCGCGCAGGGCCTGTCCCCGGCTGATCTCGACGTGGTGGCGATATCCCATCTTGATTGTGATCACGCGAATGGACTGCGCGGCGTGAGGGACGCCCGGCGCATCATGGTATCCAGGGACGAGATGCGGTGCGCCACGCGGTTCCCGAACAGCCTCGTGCGCTTCAATGCCTCGTGGTGGAGGGGAATCGACCTCGACCTGTACGACTGGAACGACCATGAGGGCCCCGCCGGACGATCCTACGACCTGTTCGGCGACCGCAGCGTGCAGCTCATCAACATCCCTGGCCACACCGACGGTCAGGTGGCCATGAAGATCACGGCGCCGTCGGGCCGGTACGTACTGCTGTTCGCCGACGGCGGTTACGCCACGCGATCATGGAGGGACATGGTTACGTCGGGCATCGTCTACGACCGTCACGCGCAGCGCTCCTCGCTCGAATGGATCCGCGAGCAGAGCCTGTCGCCGCTGTGCGTGCGATCGGTCGCCTGCCACGACACGGCGAATCGTCCCGAGACGATCCTGCTGAGCTGAAATGGCGCACGTCACGGCACGATCAGTGCGTCCAGTGCGGCGAACACCGTGTTGACGATTCCGTCCACTCCCCGCTCGTGTACCTTGGAAGGGTCGTGCAGCCAGAACGTGGTGGCCGACACCATCGATGAGGCGACGATCTCCAGAATCAGCTCGCGGTTGACAGTGGGACGGCGCGGACCTTCCGTCCGTGGTTCCTCACCGCCGTCAGTCATCCGCAGTCTGCATTGCCGCTTGATGGCGTCCTTCCATCGTTCAATGAACCGAACGTCGGGCGCCGAGACGAGCAGCGCGCGGAACGCGTCCTCGTTGGCCCGGATGTAGTCCAGCGTGGGCATGAGCGTGACGCGCGCTGCTCCGTACGCATCCCCGTCATCGGCATCCCTGACGGTCAGCGGCTCGTTCAGCTCCTCGAGGTCCCTCACCAGTCGACGTTCCAACGTCTCGAGCACCTCGCCAACGTGGTGGTGGTGCGCATAGAACGTGCTGCGCGCCACGAACGCTTTCGCGCACAGCGTTTTGACTGATGGCAGCTCAACGCGCCCCGTCGGGCCGGACGGATCGGCGCCTTCGTTGAGCAGATCGATGAGCGCGCGCTCGATGGCAGACTCGACGTCGTCCCGCGGCTTAGGCGCAACGGGCGGCGGATTGGCATGTGAGGTCTCCATGTCTCAACTCATATCCGCCATTCCGGACAGGTGACCCCATCGCCGAGGGCGCCAACACCAAGGGTGATAAGGCGTTGTTCACCCGGCGTGCATCCCGACTCGTGGGGTTTCGCGTGGTCTTACTCAGGAATATTGGTACATTGCCGGCAGAGTCGCTGTCAAGGCGGATGACTGAGATCAATGCGTGGGAACGAGCGACTGTTGCAGAAGAGCGAGCCGGTCGAATTTAAATTCAACGTGTCTAAGAAGTGATCGCCGCATAGTGCCGAGGCCTTTTGAACCTTAGTGATTCCAAAGGTCTCGGCTTATATTTGCGTTCAGTTGTTGTGTGGGCTTGTGCTTGGGGCGTTTTGTCGTGTGTCTGAGTGTCTGCGGGAAGGTGCGGATCGTCAGCGAGAACTAATCAGTCTTTCGGGAGCTCAATTTCTACATGAGTTTCTCCGCTGATTCTTCGGATAGTCGCTGCGGTCACTTTCGCCTCGTTCCCGAAAGGATCAAGATTGTCGGGAAGCGGGACGGTCCCGATAAGAGTTCCGGTGAATCGTACCGCCAAGTATTGTGATGTCGGTCTCACCGTGACCCACATGCGTGTGTTGTCGTCAAGGTCGGACAGAAGGATGTCTATTCCTTGCGTTGGCACAATACTCACTACCCGTTCGGTTGGCGATAGTACTATTTTGTGAGGCTTGGCGTTGACGAACCCGCCGCGAGTTTCAGAACGGCGCATGCTCTCCTTCTGAGTCTGCGAACTCCGAATCGGTTTAATCTCAGGTTCCGGTTTCGAAGGTAGAACGACCTGTGAAGATAAATCGACCGGCGCATGCTCGTCTGGCATTTGTAGACGAAGCTGCCATTGGTTCTGGTCTCGGTCCTTAGCGCGATCAGGGATGTGAGCCAGCATGACAGCACCGTCGGCGGGAACCTGTCCACAATGGCGCTCCATCTGGTATTTGCTGATGTGACCAATCTCCTCGCCATCAAGGTAGACCCAATATGTCGGATAGCCGAGATATTTGCCAGAACGAATTCTGTCTTCGGTCACGTATACCCACAGCCATGCGTCGTATCCGTAACTGCGCAAGATGTCTTGATGATGTTCATCGCCGGAAATTTCTACACCGCAGTCCATGCTCTCGATGATGTGACCTTTTGGCTGGACGTTGATTGGCGTGGTGCTAAGGCCTTTAAGATAGGCGCTTTTGGCGAATATCTTGTCTTTACGGCGTCTCTCGGTGATGGCACGTTGCGCGGATTTCCGTTGTTCCTCCGTGGATAGAAACCTTGGCCTGTCCATGGTCCTCAATCGATGCCAGCACGCAAGCGTCTGTCTGGCGTCCTGAAGCGCGCGATGTGCTTCTTCATCGGCGACACCCAACAATTTCGAGAGCTCAAGAAGACTCATCGAAGGAGCATTTGGGAACATGTCGCTGCCAAGGCGCTGTGTATCGATGACATTGTTGGCAAGATGCGGACAGCCCATTCGATCCGCTTCCCGGTTTATTGCGGCGATGTCATATGAGATATTGTGTCCGATGATTGTAAGGGACATCATCGATTCAATGAATACTGGTATGACTTGTGCGGCCTCGGGCTGTTCAGCGGTGTCAGCTTCCGTGATTTTGGAAAACAGTTTCGCTGATACAGGTAAGTCTCCGACCGGCGTGATCAGCTGCTCATACTCGTGAATCGGAAAGCCATTGCGGAGAAGAATCGCTCCGATCTCCACCACTTGTGTGCCAATCTCTGAACTGATCGTTTCCGTATCCAATACAACCGCGTCGGCCGCTATTGCGGCCGTGCGGAATTCCACCAATGCGGTTGGTGCCGATACGGATCTGCTTACTGGATTATCCGGATGGTCCGATAGAGGTAGAGGAACGACTTGCCGTACTTCATCTTGAGATTGTGATGCATGGCGTCCTTTGCGGCTTCCGAACGGCCAGGAAAACAATCTCATGCATCCTCCTCGTTGCACTTGCATCCGAACTGGAATCGTTCGGCGTGATCTTTCATCTTGCTCTTGCTGGCTCGTGTGCCGATATTGGCTGAGCCGGATGAGTCTTTCATCCCGTTACAGGTACCAAGCATCTTCGCATATTGGCTAAAGCATATCAACATGGACATATCAGTGGGCAGTACCTGGGCAATCCATGGCGAATAGTGCGGATTGCTTGGCTTAGCAAAGTAACCGTGTTGCGCTTTTTCAAACATTGATCTTGCTTATTCCCAATGCAATGGATGATGTATGCCCTCGTCGTAGTGATGATGTTCGGAAAGAAAGTCAATGAGCTCATTGAAATACGAATCGTCGCCGTTGATCTTATCCGTCAGGTAGAACAACGCGATCAACGCCTGCGCGACTGATCGTTGCTTGTAGTCGAAGTCCGGGTATCGGCGGCGCATGTCTCGGGTGACCGGCGGCACGATGACCATTTCGCGGTGCCATAGCCTGCTGTGATGCGAGCATAGGTTGCGCAGATAGACCATCGCGTGGATGATCTCGGATGCGGTGCGCAGGTTGGTGCGTATGCCAAGCGACCGGTACAGCTCCTTGAGCGCCTCCGTGTCCTTATGCAGGCTGAGCATGCGTGAGACGGTATCGAACGGCATGGTCTCCACCGCCGCCCATATCGGCACTGGTTCGCTCGCTTTCCGATAGTGTCGGATGCATATCTCGTTCGACATGTCCATCCATTTGCGGATGTTCGCAACCAGTGAAGTGCGAAGCTCGACGCCTTTGCGGTTGGTGATCAGCTCGTACGAGTCAATGTCCGCGTATGAGTATGCGCCGCCATTCCGGGCGATGAGATACGCGAAACGAGACCGTACCGTCAACTCGATAAGAGCCGTGCCCCGCAGGATCTTGGAACGTAGTTCACCGTCCAGTCGACACGGTTCGAGGAAGTCCGAAACATTGACGTTCGGTTTGAAGTCGTTGTCCCCGTGCGCTGGATCAATCTGAAACGCGCGGAAATAACCGGACAACCGATAGTAGTTGGAATCAAACAAAATCTGGCGCATCTCATCGTGATCCGGTACGGTCAGGCCCCGTGACTCCATGAGTTCGATCATCTCATCCAAGTTTTTCGCGGGCTTCACTGACACCTCCGGAAATGAAAAGAGCCTCCCGGGTTGCGCACTGTAAGGAGGCGTGGAAGGCTGCTGTTGTCATTGAATTTAGCATCTGGTCTTGACTGGCAGTGATTTTGGCCTTACTGCACTACGATGGTGCAGGATGATCACAACGTTGTGTGACTATTCTGAGCAAGAGGCGACACAGTCCGGCGACATCGTCGAGTTCAAGTTCTCCCCAACGTCTAAGAAGTGATTTTCGGGTAGTGTTGAAGGCCTTGGAATCCCAGTGATTCCAAGGCCTTTGTCTACACTGTATTCAGTTTCGTTGTCGTATGGAGTTGCATCGTGATGAACACGGTGCATTGGGTATCTGATCGGAGGAGCTGGAGGAGCGGATATGACCGGTTATGTGCTGCGTCTGTATGACACCCCGCTGCTCCGGTTTGATGCCGCGTACGGTGAAGGGCTGTTGGCCGGCAAGGTCGAGGCCCGTATCCGTTGGTTTGATGAGTCGAAGCGGACGCTGCTGCCGTTCCCGTTGGCCCCTCAGCCGGATGATGCGAAGCTCGCCGTTTGGCTGGAGCGGCGTACCATCCCGAAGAACCGCGAGTTCGCGGCTCAGATCCTCGCGCAGGCCGGACTGAACATCGCGGATACGCTCGGCATCATCGATCTGTGCAAGGGATTGTCGGTCAACGATTCGTTCTGGGTCGAACACGACGACGAGAATCTGAATTTCGCGGACATCAATCTGTATGACAATCCGTTGGACGAGACGCTCGCGATCGTGGCGTATACGGGGTATACGTCGAGTGAGAAGCATGCGGTCGGTCTGTCGGGCGAGTGGACAACGGGTGGGCAGTTCCCGAAGGCATGGCGGCATACGGATGGTGGCCTGGAGCTGTGGAAGGCGGGTTCCGAAGGGTATGCGAACGCGGGCTTGGAACCGTATTCCGAGTATCTCGCCTCGCAACTGGCGCACAAGCTCAGCGTGAACGCGGTCGAATATCGGATGGCGCGTTGGAAGGGCAAGCTGGCGTCGGTGTGTCCGTCCATGAATTCGAAAGACATATCGTTTGTGCCGTTCTACGCGGCCACGCAGCTCGCATCGTTCCCGGAGATTCTCGCGGCCGCCCGTGCTGTGTCGGAAACATCGTTCGAGGCGATGCGCACGATGCTCGTGTTCGATGCGCTCATCGTCAATCAGGATCGTCACGCCAACAACCACGGGTTCCTGCGCGACAACCACACCGGTCGTATCCTCGGCCCGGCGCCTCTGTTCGACCACAACATGTCGCTGTTCAAGAACGACATGCGCTCCGATTGGGAGCATGGTGCGTGGACGCCGAAGGTACTGGAGGAACGTCAGCCGTCGAACTCGCGCATGACGTTCCGAGACCAGTGTGCGGCCATCATGGGGGTCGCGCAGCATGAGATGCTGCGCAAGGCATTGGACGTCACGTTGGAGAACGATCCGACGTATCCGCTTGAGGACGGCCGCATCGAGGCACTGAACGACTATCTGCACGCCGCGGCCCGAGCGCTGCTCGACATCCCCGTGGTGGACGAGGCGAAACTTGCCGCGCAGCTCGACGCACTGCAGCCCGCGGTCAAGAACGCGCCCGCGATTCTCAACAACAGACTGCTTGAGAAGGGATAATCGGACGAGTTCAATCTCCCCAATGTCTAAGAGGCGAATGCCGGGTAGTGTCATGGTCTTGGACGGGGAGCATGTCCTAGAACCTCCGCGCTACGTGTGCGACCAATGGCAACATGGCAACGGCCAGCACGAACGTCATCGCCAGAACTGCTCCCGCTGAATAAACGCTGTACGCCCAGCCGTATGCGATCTGCCCGAGAGGCTGGGCGCACATACTCGTGGAGAGCGCGAGCGACATCACCTTGCCGGTCATGTTCTCGGGGCAGCTCATCTGGATCGCTGGCACGGCGATGAGGTTCGCGAGGGTGATGGCGACCATGGTTCCGCAGGTGCTCGCCGTGAGCGTCGCAAGGCGCGCTCCATCGCCGGTGGGAAGCGCCATGACGAGCGCCTGGGGCAGGATGGTGAGCGAGAAGGCGACGATTGCCATCGGGAATCGCCGCATGGAAAGCGACTTTGCAATCCGTCCGCCGACGAGCGCGCCGAGCAGGCCCGACGCTCCCACGAGACCGTATGCAAGACCGTACGCCGTGGAGTCGAACCCCAGCACGGTCCGCACCATGTAGGGGAAACCGACCTCCGCATAGCCCGTCACCAGAAAGTTGAGCGCGGCGCAAAGCAGCACCAGATACAGTACATGGGGGCGTTCGCGAGTGAGGAAACGCCCGGCGCGTACAAGGTCATCAAGGGCGGAGGTTCGCCCATCGCCACCGCGTTCGGGGGCGCCGAGCCGGATGAAGCACTCCACGACTGCGGCCGTGCCGAATCCCACGATGGTGATGCCCATCATGGGCATGGCGCCCACCGCCGCGTAGAGCACGCCGCCGATCACGGCGGGCACGAGCGTGCTTGTCTGGTTCACCACGTTCACCACGGCCATCGCGCGACGCATCACGTCCTCGCCGTGGGAGCGGAACATCTGCGGCAGCGCCGCCTGCACCGTGGGCGTCTCCATGGCATCGAGCACGGCGAGCACCACCTGCATCACGGCGATCGCCGCCAGGTTGAAGCCGACGGCCGAGAAGATAGTGGCGCAGACGAGCACCGTTGCGGCGGAGAGCGCATCGAGTGCCACCATGACGGTCCGGCGGTTCATGCGGTCCGCCACCACGCCGCCAAGAGGCGAGAGCAGGATCGTGGGCAGGATACTCGCTGTGAGGATGGACGCGAATGCCGCGGCCGATCCGGTCTCGTCAAGCACCCACATGGACATGGCGAACCGCAACATGAGGTTGGCGAAGAGCGATATGCCGAGACCTGCGACAAGCAGATAGAAGTCGCGTACGTGAAGAGGGTCCGCGGTTGGGCTGCTTTGTGGTTGAGTCGTGTATTCGGACGTGTTCGTCATTATTGAATTCCTTTCCTTGGTATTCATGGGCATCCATTCAGACCGACCGTCGGTCTGTTATGGTGATAAAAAATGCGCCACGGCAAAGGACGCACAAACGTCCTTTCACTTGGGCGCCATAATTTGCAAGCCAGCGTGCCCGGGGACGGCCTATGCGGACGCCGCTTCCCCCTCTGTCGTCAGGGCTGTGAGGCCTTTGACCGCTCGTAGGATGAGCGTCTCGTCGAACACCGGTACGCCGATGGCGTCAAGCATCGTGGCGAGGCAGCGGATACGGCGTTCCATGTCGGTGCGGTCGGCGGGATAGAAGCAGGGCATGAGCCAGTAGTTGCCGAGGAGCGAGAGCAGTTGTGCCGCTTCCTCGGGATATGCTGTGGGAATCGAGCCGTCCTGCACGCCCATGTCGATGAGCGAGCGGAAGGATTCGGGCAGTCCCGTCGACCAGAAGCGCATGTTCGCGGTGAAGAACGCGGGATCCTTGAGCAGTGCGAGCTGGGATCGAACGAGATCCAAGTGATCGGGGGCGTCCACGGCGGAAATGATGAGTGCGCGCAACTTCTCCAACGCGCTCATGTCATCACGCTCGATGAGTTCGTCGAGGAGACGCGCGGTGACGGCCCACTCGTCGGCGTTCAATTGATCAAGGATCGCCTCCTTCGATTTGAAATGGTGATAGAGCCCGCCTTTGGAAAGACCCAGATCGTTCAGGATGTCCTGGATGGATGTCTTCTCGTAGCCTTTTTCAGTAAAGAGTCTGCGGGCGGAATCAAGGATTCGTCGTTCGGTCTCCTTGGGATGTGTATTGTGCGCCATGCGGTTCCACCTTTCAATCTTGACGCCGATAAGCATACAGACCGTCGGTCGGTCTGTCAAATGGTCTAATAGACTATCATGCGCTGTGCTTGAATATCCACAACAAGGCAGGATGAAAAAGACCGGCAAACATCGAGCCTCAATTCAATGTGTCTGAGGACAGATAAATGACTTTTGAAATGACACGATTTCACTTCTGGATGACTATCCGTCGGCTGCGCAAGTGTGGGGGAATGGACGGCTGTTGCGGTACGGCAAGTCGGTCGAGTTCAAGTTCTCCCCAACGTCTAAGAAGTGATTGCTTCATAGCATCGAGGGCCTTGGAATTCCAGTGATTCCAAGGCCCTTGTCTATACTGTATCCAGTCGTCCGCATGCGGAATCGTTTTGTGGCTGAACTGATGCGTGCTTGATTGGAGGGGTGGATATGACTGGTTATGTGTTGTGTCTGTATGATGTTCCGCTGCTTCGGTTCGATGCCTCGTACGGTGAAGGGCTGTTGGCTGGCAAGGTCGAGGCCCGTGTTCGTTGGTTCGATGAGTCGAAGCGGGCGTTGCTGCCGTTTCCGTTGGCTCCTCAGCCGGATGATGCGAAGCTTACCGCTTGGCTGGAGCGGCGGACCATTCCGAAGAATCGTGAGTTCGCGGCGCAGATCTTGGCGCAGGCCGGGTTGAATATCGCGGATACGCTGGGCATCATCGAGTTGTGCAAGGGGTTGTCGGTCAATGATTCGTTCTGGGTCGAACGCGACGATGAGAATCTCAGGTTTGCGGATATCAATCTATATGACAATCCGTTGGATGAGACGCTTGCCATCGTGGCGTATACGGGGTACACGTCGAGCGAGAAGCATGCGATCGGCCTGTCGAGTGAGTGGACGACGGACGGGCAGTTCCCGAAGGCGTGGCGGCATACTGGCAACGGGTTGGAACTGTGGAAGGCTGGTTCCGAAGGGTATGCGAATGCAGGCTTGGAACCGTATTCCGAGTATCTCGCCTCTCAGCTGGCGCGCAAGCTCGGCGTGAACGCGGTCGATTACCGGATGGCTCGGTGGAAGGGCAAGCTGGCGTCGGTGTGTCCGTCGATGAATTCGAAGGACATATCGTTTGTGCCGTTCTATGCGGCCACGCAGCTCGCTTCGTTTCCTGAGATTCTCGCAGCTGCCCGTGCGGTGTCCGAGGCCTCGTTCGAGGCGATGCGCACGATGCTCGTGTTCGACGCGCTCATCGTCAACCAGGACCGTCACGCCAACAACCACGGGTTCCTGCGCGACAACCGCACTGGCAGAATCCTCGGCCCGGCACCTCTGTTCGACCACAACATGTCATTGTTCAAGAACGATATGCGTGCCGATTGGGAGCGTGGGGCGTGGACGCCGAAGGTGCTGGGGGAACGTCAGCCGTCGAATTCGCGTATGACGTTCCGCGATCAGTGTGCGACCATCATGGGGGTCGCGCAGCATGAGATGTTGCGTAAGGCGTTGGACGTTACGTTGGAGAACGATCCGACGTATCCGCTTGAGAAGGGTCGTATCGAGGCGCTGAACGACTACCTGCACGCTGCTGCCCGCACGTTGCTCGACATCCCCGTGGTGGACGAGGCGAAGCTCGCCTCCCAGCTCGACGCGCTGCAACCCGCAATCCAGAGCGCGCCCGTGATTCTTAACGACAGACTGCTAGGGGAAGAATAATCGTTCGAGTTCAAGTTCTCCCCTATGTCTACGAAGTGATTGTCGGGTAGCATCAAGGGTCTTGGAATCGCCAGGATTCCAAGACCTTCGTTTATTTCGGCCATGCGGAACTCTTCAGGGGGTGCTTCCATCTCGAATCGCCGTGCCGGACGCCATTGGCAGTCTCGGAGTTGTGCCATAGACAGGTCTTCACTCACCGCCCGCCAACCGCTACGGACGGGTCATCAGATAGTTGGTGAATGAAACAGTCCCGATTGTCGGATGCCGAGTCTCGACCGTGCGGAATCCATGACGGGCAAAGAACGGATGTGCGGTGATGCTGGCGTGGACGGTGAGACGTACGATACCATGGTCGGCCGTGAATTGCTTCACTCGCGCAAGCAGCAACGTGGCGACGCCCAGACGCCCGTACGCCGGGGCGACGAACAACATGTCGATGTATCCGGAGTCGTCCACGTCGATGAAACCGATTGGAGTGCCGATTGTGGAATCGGGCGAATCGCCGTCACAGGCGTCGCCGGCCAGTGCGGCGACCCATGTATGCGCCGCCATCCGACGGATATTCCATCCGGCGGCCGAACCGACTCGGCCGGCCCACGTGCGCGTCTGTTCTGCATCGTAATCCCGCGACGCCGTTTCGAGGATAGCGCGACGGAAAACTTGCATCGTTGCCGTCGCGTCGGATGGCCGATACTCCCGGATGATGATCTGCATGATTTTCAAGTGTAGAAGGTGCAGGCCCTATGAGAAGGCAACGCCGACTGCCGTTCGAAGTCGAGGGCCTTGGGACTCGTAATTCCGAGGCCTTGTCATTTCGATGGCGCGTAACGCATCTCATGCGGTTGAGAAGTTGTGAGGAGCCATATCTCTCCGCAGGAATGCAGGTCTTGACAGTGTGTGCTCGCACTATCTGCTGATCTTCACCGTGACGTTGCGCGGGATAGCAGCGCGACGATTCCGAGAGTGACGATGATGATTATGGCAGCCGTGGCGAAGCTGCCGGTCATAGCGGATTCGTAGGCGCGGGAGGCTGCCTGCTGCATCAGGTCTCCTGTTGTACCCATGAATCCGGCCGCTTGTTGGAAGTCCTGTGCCACGGATCCGGCGGATTGCAGATTAAGCCCGGCAGATTGTGCGAGATCGTGGAATTTCGTGGCATACAGTCCGCTTTGTATGCTGCCGAAGATGCCCACGCCGATGATGGAGCCGAACTGTCGGAACACGGTCAACAAACTGGAACCAGCACCGGATTGTTCGGCAGGAACTCTGCCCATGGCCCATGTCAGCATCGCCGGTTGACCGGCACCCAAGCCGAAGCCAGCAACGACCTGACCGACCAGCACCGTCGACTGCTCCATCACTCCGTTGCGCCAACACATGGCGGCGCCGATCGTCAGCGTGCCTGCGGACAGGCATCCCAAGGCCAGCAGGCTCGTGCCGCGCGAGCCGATCCGGGAGACGATCCAGTCGTTCATTCGCGACCCCACAATGGACGCGACGACCAACGGCATCAGCAGCATTCCGCCAACCAGCGCGCCGTGGCGCAGCACCGTCTCCAGATAGGCTGGCATGATGAAGATGATGCCGTACATCGAGAAGTTCAGCATCATCAATGCCGGCGCACAGGCGGCAAACGACGAATCCCTCATCAATCCGAGTTCCATCAGCGGATTGCGGGACGTGCGGTCATGCAGCACGAACCCTGTGATCAGCACAACGCCGACCGTCATCGGAATCCAAGCATCCGCAGACAGGACGCCATGCTGCGCATTGACTAGACTGGCAGAAAACAGCGTGAACCCGGCGAACATCATCGCCACCGACATCCACGGAATCTGCAATGAGCGGGTTGCATGCGATGCGTTCATCCGCGGAACGTTCATGCGGATGACCACGATCACGGCGAGGAACACCACGCCGTCGAACCCGAAAATACCGCGCCATCCCAGCATTGCGGTGATCGCTCCGCCAACGAGAGGCCCAAACGGCACGCCCAAAGTGCCGGCTATCGCCCATGCGGTCATGGCGCGGGACAATTCAGGGCCCCGAAACAGAATGCCGAGCAGCGCCTGCCCCATCGGAATAACCACGCCCGCGCCAGCGCCCATGATCGACCTTGAAACGAGTAGTACCGGCACGTTCCCAGCCATAAGGCCGATCGCGGATGCGACGACGAACATGCTTAATCCTGCGAGCATGGTCTTCAGATGGCCGAGACGGTCGCCAAGAAATCCAGCCAGCAGCACCACGGCCGCGAACACGAGATTGTAACTGGAAACGATCCACTGCTGTTCAGCCATGCCCGCGCCGAGCGACTCAGCAATATTCGGCAGCGCTACATTGAACGCTGTGGTGTTGATCATCATCACCAGTTCGGCCGCGCACAGGCACACTAGGGAACGGTTCAGATCCTTTCCCTCCGTATCAGCATCATGCATAATCAATCCTTTAAGATACGTACAAGTTTCTTATAAACCACATGGCATTATAGATAGCTGCAAATAAGAAACGCCGTGGTATCTTGTAATCAGTGACGTGAATGATGTGCAGATGCGACGCCCATGCCGTGAACGGAGATGAGATTATGGAAGCGGAAAATATTGCGCCCAAGCAGACGCGCCGACGTGGCGAGGCTCTGAAAACGGCCATTCTGGAGGCCGCGTGGGAGCAGCTGTCCAGGTGTAGTGCCGAAGAGTTTACCTTCGACAACGTGGCTGCTAGGGCGCTCACTAGCAAGCCGGTACTCTACCGTCGATGGTCGAACCGCACAGAGTTGTTTGTGGCTGCCATGAAGCAGCATCGCAGTCACGCCGCCATCGAACGCCCGAACACTGGCACGCTCAGGGGTGACATCATCTCTATTCTCCTGCAGCTCAACCGCAAACAGTCTGACGCGGTGATGGTGCTGGCCAAATTCGGCGTCTACGCTAATTGGCTCGGCGTAAGCGCGCATGAACTCTACGAGCGTACGATGATGAGCGACCAACCCAGCATTATGATGGCCATCGATAATGCGCGGGCGCGTGGCGATATCACTTGTGAACTGCCAGAATCGTTGCTGCGCATGCCCGGGGAGCTCGGCCGCGCGATCATCTTGCGCGACATGCGGCCCTTGTCCGAAGCGGACATCATCACCACTGTTGACGAGCTGTTTCTGCCGCTCGTCGATCATTACGAGCAACAGTCGCGAATCGCCGCCAAGAAGTAAAGCGCCGGCGGGAATGGCGGGCGGAACTCCGTAAGCCGGCTGACTCCGTGGCATAATCGGGCGTATGCGTATTGTGATTCAGCGTGTATCTCAGGCCAGTGTTGATGCCGTCAACGAATTGGGGACGCTTGACCCAACATTCGAACCGCAGCAGATCGGGCCGGGCTATATGATTCTCGTCGGCGTATCTGACACGGACGGCGAGGAGGAGATCGCCTGGCTCGCGCACAAAGTGTTGTGCTTGCGCGTTTTCGAGGACGAGCAGGGCAAGATGAACCGTTCCATTCAGGACATCGGCGGCGAGATCCTTTCCATCTCCCAGTTCACGTTGTTCGCCGACGTGCACAAGGGCAATCGCCCGAGCTTCATCGGTGCCGGCAAGCCCGAACATGCGGATCTCATGTGGATCAAATTCAACGAGGCATTGCGCTCTGGGGGAGTGAAGGTGCGCGAGGGCCGCTTTGGCGCGCACATGCGAGTCGGCCTGATCAACGACGGGCCGGTTACCATCGTTATCGACACTGACAAGGACATGCGCCGCAAATAGCCGTTGCATAGTATTCGCATACCGTAATAGGCGCATACCGTAATAGGGGGTTACTGTTATGTTTACAAAAATCGATCTGTCGAATATTGATCTCTCGAATCTTGACTTGTCTGCGTTTGACCGTTTTGCAATTTGGTATGCGAGCCTGCCCTCTGCGGTGCAGACTTTGCTCACCGTGGCGGTGGGTGCGGCCGTCGCCTACGTGGTCTTCCGTATCGTCGTGAAGATCATCAAGGGCATCATCGGTGCCGTCATCGCCGCGGTGCTCTCCTTCCTGCTGATGACTGTGCCTGGCAATATGCTGCTGTCACAAACCGTGGAACGTGTGGAACAGCAGATCACCACCAGCGTTCAATCATCTCAAGCAAATCAATAACGGTTAGTGTTGATCGCTAGTGTTGGTCGCTAGTGCTGATTGAGAACAGCAGCTATGGTTTCAGCAACTAGAAACAGGCCAACATACCCGCTTGTTTGACGGAGTCTGTCGTCGCAGATTACCCTCAATATCAGAGGAATAATACAGACAGGTAGTGTTACGAAAGGAACCATCATGCAGCGTCAGTACGTATGCCCCAAGTGCGGTGGAACTCAATACGATAGCGATCAATTCCAAGCCACCGGCGGCAACTTTGCCAAAATTTTCAACGTGCAAAATAAGCGGTTTATTACCATCACTTGCACGCAATGCGGTTATACGGAACTGTACCGTTCGCAAACAAGCACTGGCATGAATGTGCTTGACTTCTTGCTGAGCTGACGATTATCGGTTACCGGTCAGGCTGGGGAGTACGATGGCCCGCGTGGTAGAGGTTCATGCGATCAAACGCGCGAGTGCAGATGCAAAATACCGGCAGATGACTGGCAGCCCGGTCAAACCGCTGATTCTCAAACTGTGTCTTCCAGCGGTGATCTCCAATCTGGTGACCACCGCATACAATCTCACTGACACATTCTTCATCGGTCGACTCGGTACCGCGCAGTCGGGCGCTATCGGCATCGCGTTCTCCGTGATGACCGTGTTACAGGCGCTCGGCTTCTTTTTTGGTAACGGTGCCGGCAATTCGATGAGCCGCGAACTCGGCAAACAAAACAATGAGCGTGCTTCGCGTCTGCTTGCCGTTGGATTTGCTGGAGCAACGATTTCCGGGCTCCTCGTGGCAATCTTCGGCCTTATTACGCTGCACCCATTAGTAATCTTCCTCGGCTCTACGCCTACAATCGCGCCGCACGCAGTGCATTACCTCACGCCAATCCTTATCGCGGCTCCGTGCGTATGCGGCTCGTTCGCACTGAATGGTCTTTTGCGATATCAAGGCCAGTCAATGTTTGGCATGATCGGCTTGGTTACTGGAGCACTGCTCAACTTTTTGCTCGCACCGCTTTTTATTTTCGTGCTTGACTTAGGCATTTTTGGTGCAGGACTTGCAACCGGTATTTGTCAAACGGTGAGCTTCCTGATTCTCACCACGATGAGCAGCAGGTTCGGCGTAATGAAACTGTCACTGCGTAACTGTCGCCCTGACGTGCTGCTCGTACGCGAAATTCTTGGGGGTGGCTTGCCCTCGCTGATCCGCCAAGGTGCCGGTTCGATCGCCACCACATGCGTGAACATCGCTGCCAACCCGTTCGGCGACGCGACGATCGCCGGCATGGCCATCGTCATGCGTATCATGCTCGGCGCAAACTCGGTGATTGTGGGACTTGGACAGGGTTTCCAGCCGGTGTGCGGTTACAACTATGGCGCCGGTAAATACGGCCGCGTGAAAGAAGCGTATTGGTTCTGCGTGCGATTGTCGACGATAGTACTGATCGTGCTCGGCGCACTGATTTGGATATTCGCCCCTCAATTAGTTGAGATCTTCCGCTCCGATCCAGCCGTAGTTGAAGTAGGCGTGGCCGCATTGCACTTCCAATGCGTCACGGTGGCGCTCAACGGCGTGAACATGATGGGCAACATGTCATCGCAGACAATGGGCAAAACCGGCATTGCCTCATTCCTTGCCGTATGCCGCATGGGATTATTCCTTGCACCCGCAGTGCTTATTCTGCCGCATTTCCTCGGTGTATTGGGCGTCGAGATGGCCCAGTCGGTAAGTGACGTACTGTCTTGCGCGGTCACGATACCGTTCCAGCGCAAGCTCTTGCAAGGATTGCGCGAGCGGTAGGTTATTACTCACTAGTTCATAATGTGGTGTGCTGCGCGGCTACGATGTTTGATGAACAGAGGGAGTGAATCATGGGGCAGCACAATCACCAGCCGGCAGCCATCGAGGTGCGTGGCGCGCGCGTGCACAATCTCAAGAACATCGACGTCGACGTGCCGCTGGGCGAACTGGTCGGTGTGGCCGGCGTATCGGGCTCCGGCAAAAGCTCGCTGGCGCTCGGCGTGCTGTATGCGGAAGGATCACGACGCTATCTCGAGGCGTTGTCCACGTACACGCGCCGCCGTCTCACGCAGGCGAGCCGCGCGCAGGTCGACGACGTGCGCCACGTACCCGCCGCGCTCGCCCTGCACCAGCGCCCCGCCGTGCCAGGCATCCGCTCCACCTTCGGCACGATGAGCGAACTGCTCAACAGCCTGCGCCTGCTGTTCTCCCGCGTCGGCTCGCACATGTGCCCGCATTGCGGCACACGCAACCAGCCTACGCGTGCGGTGGCCGCCGAACTGCCGATCACGTGCGCGCATTGCGGCAAGGACTTCTACGGCCCCGGCGCCGAGGACCTCGCATTCAATTCCGGCGGCGCATGCCCCACCTGCTCCGGCACCGGCATCGTACGCGAGGTGAACCGCGCCGCGCTCGTGCCCGACGAGTCGAAATCCATCGACGACGGCGCCGTACTGCCATGGGGCTCGCTCATGTGGGACCTCATGAAGCAGGTGTGCGGGGCGATGGGCGTGCGCACGAACGTGCCGTTCAACCAGCTCACGGACAAGGAACGCGACATCGTCTTCAACGGGCCGGCCGTCAAGAAGCACATCCTCTACCGGCCGAAGAAGGGCGACGATTTCGCCGAACTCGACTTCACGTACTACAACGCCGTATACACGGTAGAAAACGCGCTCGCCAAGGCCAAGGACGAGAAGGGGCTCAAACGTGTGGCGCGCTTCCTCGAGGAGAAGCCATGCCATGACTGCGGCGGCACACGCCTGAGCGAGGCGGCCCGCAGGCCCGAAATTCGCGGCTTGAATCTGGCCGAGGCGAGCGCGATGACATTGGACGATGCGGTGGCGTGGGTGCGTGGCGTGCCCGATACGCTGAAGCCTGACATGCGGGCGATGGCCACCAACATCTGCGAATCGTTCCTCGACGTGGCGCGCAGGCTGCTCGAACTCGGACTCGGCTATCTTGCGCTCGACCGCGCAGGCTCCACGCTGTCCACCGGCGAACGACAGCGCGTGCAGTTGGCCCGTGCCGTGCGCAACCGCACCACCGGGGTGCTGTACGTGCTCGATGAGCCATCCATTGGTTTGCACCCGTCGAACGTCGACGGGCTGCTCGGTGTGATGCACGATCTTGTCGCGGACGGCAATTCGGTCGTCGTGGTCGACCATGACGTGCGCGTGCTCAAGGCCGCCGATCATCTCATCGAAATGGGACCTGTGGCGGGCGGCGAAGGCGGCCACGTGATCGCGCAGGGGAGCCTTGCTGATATCGAATCGACGCCGGAAAGCCGGATCGCACCGTTCCTGCGCGCCGACGAACCTGAACGCGTGCGCGACCGCATCGAAAAGCCGCGCATGTTCGACGAGGGCCGTATCCACATGGAAACCGGCCCATTGCACACCGTGCGGCCGTTGGACGTCGACGTTCCGCGTGGCCGGCTCACCGTGGTGACCGGCGTCTCCGGCTCCGGCAAGACGACAATGGTGCTGGAATCGCTGATCCCCGCGCTGAAGGCCAGTGCGGCGGGGGAGCGGCTGCCCGATCATGTGCGCGCTCTTGACGCCGACGGCATCGAACGGGCGAACCTCATCGACGCGACGCCGATCGGCGCGAACGTGCGTTCCACCGTCGCCACCTACGCCGACATCCACGACGATCTGCGCCGCGCGTTCGCCCGTTGCGAGGCGGCCAAGGAAGGCGGCTGGAAGGCCGGCGACTTCTCATACAACACGGGACGCTTGCGCTGCCCGACCTGCGACGGTACTGGTTCGATATCGCTCGACGTGCAGTTCCTGCCCGACGTGGACATCGAATGCCCCGACTGCCGAGGTTCGCGATACGCGCCCGAAGCGGCCCGCATCCGCCGCCGCGCCAAGGACGGCCGCGAGCTGACGTTGCCGCAGATGATGGCGATGAGCGTGGACGAGGCGCTTCATGCGACCGGCGACCTCAAAAAGGTGCATGCCCGCCTGACTACGCTGCACGATCTTGGTCTGGGCTATCTCACGCTCGGCGAGCCGACCCCGGCGTTGTCGGGCGGCGAGGCGCAACGGCTCAAGCTCGCCAGTGAGATGGGGCGTGCGCAGTCGGACGCCGTGTTCGTGTTCGACGAGCCGACGATCGGCCTGCATCCGCTCGACGTGCGCGTGCTGCTCGGCGTGTTCGACCGGCTGGTTGCGGCCGGTGCCACCGTCGTGGTCATCGAGCACGATCTCGACATGATCGCCAACGCCGATTGGATCATCGACATGGGGCCGGGCGGCGGCGTGCACGGCGGGCGCATCGTCGCCTGCGGCACTCCGGAGGAGATCGCGAACGATCCCGACAGCATCACCGGGCGGTATCTTCACGGCTGACGCCGATTCGCCCCTGCCTGACGCCCGTTCGCGTGACGTTCAGCGTTCGCTCGGCGGCTTGTACTGGTCGTCCGCGGTGAAGCAGGTGCGATACACCATCGTCATGATCAGGCCGTCGGCCACCAAAGTCAGCGCCGCGATCGCCGCGAACACGACGAACTGGTATTTGGCGGCTTCAAGCGGGTCGCCGCCGGCGAACACCTGACCGGCCATCATGCCCGGAATCGTCACGATGCCGCAGGATGCGAGCGTCGCCGTGGTCGGCAGCAATCCAAGCCGTATCGACGAGACGATCGACGGCCGTGCCGCCGCCTCCCACGCGCTCGCCCCTAAGGCGAGCATCGTGTCGATCTCGTCGCGCCGCCACTGCTGCGGCGTGAACGTCGAAGAGTTGCGCCCCGCGAGCACGTAGACGCCGTGCGCATGTGGGTTGAGACGCGCGAACGCGGTGAGCAGGTTGCTTTTGCCCGACCCCGACGGCCCCACCAGATCGATGATCTCGCCGGCGTTGATAGTGAACGAAACGCCATCGAAGATCGTGCGCTCGCCCTGGTCGCCCCCGGCATGATCGTGCCCGCCTGTCGTCGTCGGCACCGTACAGCGCACATCGCGCGCCTCGAACAAAGGCGCGTCCAAGACCGCATCGTTTCCCATACCCGCGTACGTTACTGCCGTGTGTCGCCGGCCAATTTCTTAGCGTTTCTTAGAGCGGTCTTAGACGCTCCGTCATCTGATATAACGAAGACATGACGATCGGAGGGGATATGGACGAAACCCGGAAGGGCGATGGCGCCGGGCTGGACCCCGCGCGTCTGCTGTTGCCCGCCGTGCTGCTCATCGAGGACGACCGCAACCTCGGCGCGATGCTGGGGGAGATGCTCGGCATCGACTATCGCATGACGTGGGCGCGGACATTGGGCGAAGCAAGGAACGCATTGGCAGGCGCCGCATTCGACGCGCTGATCGTGGACCGCCGCCTGCCGGACGGCGACGGATTGTCCCTGATCCGCGAGCTGCGGGGCGGTGGCGTTTCCACGCCCGCATTGGTGCTGACCGCGCTCGCCGAAGTCGACGACATCGTCAACGGATTGGACTCGGGGGCGAACGACTATCTGACCAAACCGTTCCACATCGTCGAGCTCGAGGCGCGTTTGCGCGCACTGCTGCGGGGATTCCGCGCGCAGGCGGCAAGCGTCATGATCGGTGATTGGCTGCTCAAACCGGGCGTGAACGGCATCGAAGACCCGGATGGGCATATGGTCTCGCTCACCGAAACGGAAACGCGACTGCTCGCCACGCTCGCCGCATCCCCCGAACACGTGTTCGGCCGCGAGGAGCTGCTGGCGAACGTGTTCTCGGCCGGCAGCGACATTGGCGCGGTCGACGTGTACGTCTCGTACGTGCGCGCCAAGACCACGCGCGCGATCATCGACACCGTGCGCGGGCGCGGCTACCGCATCGGCAATCCGCAGGAGTGAAACATACGCGCAAGCACGGCGCGTATCGTGGGATGCCGTGCGTATCCGCGGGAAACGGGAACGCAATCGCAGGGGAGCGAACCATGAATATCCATAAGGGCCGTAGCCGGACGGAGGAGCGTCGCGGTCGTCGCAGCGTCGCCGGGCTGATCAGCCTGCGCATGACCATCGCGATGGCCGCCGTCACCGTCATCGGCGGTATCCTGTTCGCGGCCGGTGTGCTGCTCGGATCCCGTCATGAATTCGTCGAACGCGGTCTCGACCCGAACAGCATGTCGGTGACCGAGCAGTTCGGCTCCGGCATGATGGTCATCGACACGCGCAAGGCGATCGCGTTCACGCTGCTGTTCGTCGTCGGCGTGGTGGCGGCCGTGGCTGTGATCGGCCGGCATTATTCGCATAAGGAGGTAGCGCCGCTCGAGCAGGCATTCGAACTGCAGAAGCATTTTGTCGCCGACGCCAGCCATGAATTGAAAACGCCGCTCGCCGTGATCTCCACGCGCATCGACCTTATCGATTTCCGCCGCGCGCACGGCCAGCCGATCGACGGCGCGATCGACGATCTGCGCGCCGACGTGGACCGTATGAACGCGATTCTGACCGACCTGCTCGTCGCGGCACGCGGCGCGGTCAACACCGAACCGGTGATGCTCGCGACCACGATCGCCCAATCCGTCGATGCCGTGCGCCCGCTCGCCGATGAACGTGCGGTTCGACTCGAAACCCGCATCGACGGCGATCCCGCGCATTTCGTCGTGCAGGGCAATGCGGTCGGCCTGTCGCGATGCGTGGTCGCCGTGCTCGACAACGCGATCGCCCACGCGCCCGCCGACTCGGAGGTCACCGTCTCGCTCGGATTCCTGCACCACGGCAACGCGGCCGCCATCCGCGTGACCGATCACGGCGAAGGCATCGGAGACGATCCCGAACGCCTGTTCCGCCGCTTCGCGCGCGACGACGACGGCACCGCGCACCAGGGATACGGTCTGGGATTGGCGCTCGCCCGCGATGTGGCGACCCGCTACGGCGGCACGCTCGATGTGGAATCCACCTCGCCGGCCGGTACGACGATGCTCATCACCCTGCCGCTTGTAGAGGCTGGGGCAGAAGCCGGGATGGAGGCTGGGGCGGAAGCCGGAGCGGAGAAGAGCGAGGCTTAGCGCAACCTAAGCGGGCGTGCCGTAGCGTTACTGCCATGATCACTACAGTTATCGCCACCACGCCAACACTTGCACAGACCGCCACCGTCACTGTGCAGGCTGCCGCCGCGTCGGCAGTCGCCACGCCCGTCATCTCCTCCTGCCCGGTCTCCACCGGCGGTTTCATCGGCGCGATCACCGACTGGCTTGTCGGCCTCATGTCCACGATGGGCTGGCTCGGCACCGGAGTGGCCGTCTTCCTTGAAAATCTGTTCCCGCCCATCCCCAGTGAGGTCATCCTGCCGTTGGCCGGATTCACCGCCGCGCAAGGCCGCATGACCCTGTTCGAGGCGATCGGCGGGGCGACGCTCGGCTCGGTTGTCGGCGCGCTCGTGCTGTACGGCATTGCCTATGCGATCGGAGCGGATCGTATGCGCCGCCTGTTCGACCTCATGCCGCTCACCGACGCGAGCGATATCGATAAGGCGAACAACTGGTTCGCGCGTTACGGATCATGGTCGGTGCTGATCGGCCGCGTCATCCCGATCGTGCGCTCGCTGATCTCCATCCCCGCCGGCATCGCTCGCACGAATCTACTGCGCTTCATGCTGCTCACCGCATTCGGCTCGCTTGTATGGAACACGATCCTCGTCATGGCCGGCTATCTGCTGGGCTCGCAGTGGTGCGGCATCCTCGGCGTGCTCGACCGGTTCCAATACGCGGTCGCGGCGGTCATCATCGTGCTGTTCGCATGGTATGTGGTCGTCAAGGTGCGCTCGCGCATGCGCGTTGCGCGCTGAGTCGCGGTCATCCCCGGTCGTCGTTCGTCGGCGTCCGTCGTTCGGCGTCCGTCGGCACCCCGTTATCGTCACTCAATGCGCGCGAACACGATACGTGCGCGCACCGAGTGACGGTTACGATACCAAAAACGTCACTGAGTGCGCGCGTATGTCGTGATTGCGCGCACTCAGTGACGTTTATGACGTTTATGTCTGGCGTTGCCGATGCCGGATCTCGCGGGGGACCGCGCATCCGGACCGGAAAGGGTTACCGCCGCCAGTTATGCCGACGATAGTTGATGATGCGCTTGCCTCCGATACCAGCCTTACCGCCTGGACCCCATGGGCCACGCGCCTCAGCCTTGAGCGCAGTCAAATGATGTTTCATAGCTAGCAGCATGATATGCGTGTCTTCAAGGCCTAAATGACGTTCTGCGTCATCTTCGCGCAGTGCGCCTTGACGCTTTGCGTACGCGTCCAGCGTATTATCACCATCCGGGTGGCCTTCGCACGGCACTGATCCTTCATCCCACAAGCGGCTCATCGGCAACGTATCAATAATCGTCACATGACCATTGCGGTAGGCTTCCGCATACCCTGCCACATTGAGCATAAAGAAACTATGCTCGAACGTCGCCATGTGTGCGACGAACGGTTGTGCGGTAAGTCGCTTGAGCAGATCAGCTTGCGCAGCTGGATCCTCGTCCAATAATGGGAACTCGCTACCTGTCCGCTGGCTAATATCAATGCCAGTCAGCTGAATAATAAACGCGTTACCATGCTTAGCTGCTTCAGGAGTTACACCAAATGAGAAACGATGCTGATCGTAAGCATCACCAGATTCGTAATAGTCCTTGTCATACGCGTACGTACTGCCAGCAGCCTCAGCTGGGCGCGGCGACTTCATATTCATGTATTCAAAACCAACATCGATAATGTACGCACGATACGGTTCAGTACCATTCGTCTCCAAGTCGATGCCCATCACCTTGTCCACGTCACGGCCCGGCAAGTATGCTTCGCGCCAATAGTCCTTCGGCGCTGCAGCGGTGTGCGCGGCGACATGTTGTGCTGCGCTATGACGCGAACGTTCGAAACGAGCTTCCGGCACGGCAGTCTCATCTGCGTTCACCTGTTCAGTGCCTGGTACAGCCGGATTATCATCGTTAATGATTTGCTGACCTTCAACTAAATCATCCGCGCTGTTGGCATCTGAGCTGGAATCTGCGGGCGCTGATTCGTCCGGTCCAGCTTCAATGGAACCGTAATGCTTCTCGTCTGCCTCGAATAGGGCCATTTGCTTTTCGTGCCGTGCGGCCTCGCGTTTTTCGCGGTCAGCCTTGCGCTTCTCGGCGCGCGTATTGACAATCTCAGCCGTGTGATCTTGGATATCAGCCAGATCATCGTCGGTAAAGGGTCCGTTCTCGACCGCATGCAATACGGGCACAGTGACACGCTCGCGCTCCTCATCAGTGATCGTCCATAACCCTTCGGCCACGCCGCGGTCGCGCAACAGGTCGATCTGGTCGGTGAGCCTGCGATCCGCGTACGCGAGCGCGCGCGGCAGCTCGTATGTTTTGATGCGGCGGTCGAAATCGCGCATGAACGTCATGCTCATCTTCGCGATGATCGCCTCGAGCCGGTCGCGGATCGCAAGATCCTCTTTAAGCAGATCGTGCGCATTGCTTGCGGCTCCCGGCTCCAGATCGGCCGGTTCGGCCACTCCGATGCCGTGCTCGAGATCAAGGCCACGTACCCAATCCCAGTCGATGTCGTGGTCGTCGGCGTCTCGCAGCATGATGTACGCCCACTGGCCGATGGTGTCCTTCGCGCGCGTCACCCACGAGCGGTCGAGTGCGGCCGCGCTCCTCTCGATGCGCTGTTCGATATCGTTCGTATTGTCGTTTGTGTTGTTGTTTTGATTTTCGCTACTGCTATCCATGGAATCAATCCCCATGCCTCCCATCGTAGTGCGTCGATGCCGACGTTTCGGTTCGGTTCACGCGGATTTCATTCGCGGGATAGCACATACGCGTCGCGCGGGGGTCGACGTGGGACTGCCGCGTCAGCGATCTGCGAACCGCTGATTGAGTTCGCTGATACGCGCGACGAACGCGGCGACCTGCGGGGTGGGGATGCGCTTCTATGGTTCGAAGGTGATCTCCTGCTCTCCCTCGTTATAGATATCGACCCGGTTCTCGACGGTGACGGTAGTGATCGCCCATCCCCAAGCCATGCACTGCTGTTTGAAATCCTCGATGCGGTTGCGGCCTTCCATTTCGCGCAACGTGACGGCCACGCTGAACGGCAAGGCGCGGGATTCCTCGTCTTCCAGTCGTTCCCAGCGTTCTTTGGCAAGCAGAGCCATGCCCCAGAATCCTTGTACGGTGTATGTTTTTCGTGCCGCGAACCGGCTCTTTTCGATATCGGATATGTGCTTGACGTTATCCCATTTCCGGTATTGCAGACGCGCGCTGTTTTCGGACAGATTGATCTGTCGCAGCGCCGCTTGCACATTACCGTTGATGGATTCCACGGTTGGCTTTGCTTCGGGATGCTTCTCCAATTTCTTTTTGGAAGGCGGTTTGACTCGACCGAAGTGCAGATCCAGTTCGGTCCTAGTGTAGTCTACGCCTTGATGCCGGTCGCATTCGGGAAAGTAGCAGAGCGTGGCCCGTGCCATGAACGGATGCCTGCCCTTATTGTCGATCGGGACGGGCAACTGGTAGTGATAGGTTTCGTACCGTTCGGAGACGCCGGTGACGATGAACCTGATTTCGTCGTTTGCTGTCGTGAGTATGTCATCGACGGGGATCGGTGGCACGCCGAATCCTTCCGTAAACCGGTCCTCATCGTTTTGCTGCCAAGTCGTGGCCGCATCGATGAGTAGTGCCTTTGCTGTTTGCCTGGAGAAGCCCATCACATGAATGAGGTATGCGATTTTGCGGGTGATCCACGGCGCTGCCAGTGAAGTGCCAGTGTCCTCGATGATGCCCCGGGGAGTCCATACGCGCATGGGCGTATCGGTGTCTCCGCCATAGTATGCGATGTCCGGTTTGCGGAAGAACTCAAGGACCGGTCCATGCCGTGTGTAGGATGCGGGCATGCCGGATCGGTTGCAGGAATTGACCACAATGGCGTTAATGGAATCGGCTGGCGAACCGATGCGCATGTCGGCATGAGCCGGGGCATGTTCTGGCAGATTGGTGCCGGCCACAACGAAGATCACGTCATACTTGAACTGGAGGCGATCCAGTAGTGATGCGATGGGGGAGATGTAGTTTTCCGGTATCTCCGTATCCGTGCCGAGGGACAGGTTCCAGACCTTGATATCCAGATGGTTTGTGACGGCGGATTCGATCTGCTCGAGGATGGTCAGAACACTGTTTTTGCCATCTCGTGCGACGGCGAAATGCTTGACTTTGAACCGTCCGCATCCGTCATCGAGCCACGGGTTCAAGGAGGGGCCGTCCACGATAATCGAACTGACTTCGGTGCCATGCACCATATCGGCTTCACGCATGTCGATTTCGGGCAGGCAATCCGTTGCATCCACCCAATCGGTGAGGTATGAACGTTTGTCGAATCCGGTATCGATAACGCCCACGGTGGGCTCGTTCGACGGTGGGGGAATCAGCGGGGCCTGCTGCTGTATTGGCGCCGAATCGAAAACCGGTTCCTGAGAGAAATCTCCCGTAACGGACATGGAGACCAGATAAGGGGCGTTGCGCCGTATGCGGTCGATGACCGTTTCGTTGTTGGCGATCAACGTCAGCTTGTCGATGATCTGATAGTCGGTGACGGAGGCTCCCAATCGGTTCATCAGATCTGCGGCGTCCACCATCCCCGTATCGAACAGGGTAATGAACGACCCGGTAGGGGCATCGGCGGTGTACCGGGGTATAGTGAAGCGCCGCACGTAGTAGGAATCCTTGACGACCTGTGCGAACTCGGTCTTGTACATGCCGTTCGGCATGGCCTGCTTGCCTTTATTGAAGAGGTCCAGATCTTCCGAGCTGATGCTGCCGCTGAAGCGGCTATCGGTGCGTAAGTATCGAGCGTAATCGGCCAATAGGTCGATGCCGCTCCTGACAGCGTCTTTGGAAATGCAGTAGGTGAGGATGTGATATGGGGAACCGTCGCTCTGCCGCCCAAATCGTGCACCGACGACACAACGGTTGAGAGGAACGTCCGGGGATTGCCTGAGCAGACGCATCATGCGGTTGCTTTTGGCTACGACGCTGCGATAGCGCGCTTCGACGAGGATGTTGTCTCCGATCAGGGATTGCTCTGGCCATGATGCAAGTACCTGTTGCAGGTCATTCGCGAGTGCTATGAGTGTATCGGCTGTGACCGTTGCGCCTGTGGGAATATGGGCGGGACCGCCCGCGGCGGTGCCCGGTCGGCTTTCGAACGGCTTGTGCAGTTCTAGTAACGCGTTCATCTCCGCTTACTCCTCTTCGGTGAGCTTGCGTGCGGCGGTGCTTTTCGCCACGCCGCTGAGTGCTTCGATTTCCTTCAAGGTGAAGCCTTCCGCTCTCAGCTTGGATGGATCGTTCGGTTCTCGTTCCAATGCGGAAGTGTAGAACCGACGTAGATAGTCGGTGCCACTGTCCGGGGAGCTGAATGCCAACGAAGTGCGGATCAGGTTCTTCATATCGCCCGGATACGGCAACTGTGGCATGAGTGTCAGGATTTTCGTGAACAGGCGTTTATTTGGAATGGCGCGCTGCAATTTGCCTACGTAATACTGCATAAGCGATTCCGCAACGATTCTGAGATCGTCCTGCGTGTATCGGTTGAAATCGACGGTGGCGTCGAAACGTCGTTTGAGCGCCGCGTCGAACGATTCGTACAGGTTTGTGGTGGCGATCAGTGTCACGTCTTTGTTCAGCGAATCCAGTCCTTTGAGCATGGTAGATGTCGCGCGGCCCATCTCGCGCACATCATGCGCGTTGATGCGGTCCAATGCCAACGTGTCGATTTCATCAAACAGGACGATGACCTTGTCCGGGTGGGCCAGTTCGTTCAACTGCTGGAACAGGGTGTCGATATTCTTGGCGGTTTGCCCCAGACGGCTGTCAACCAGCGAACTGCTGTCCACGACGTACAGTTCACGGGAAAGAATACGTGCCATCTGCTTGGCCGACTCCGTTTTGCCGGTGCCAGGAGCGCCTTGGAACAGGAACCGATTGACACCAAACGCGTTGCCTACCGCGTTGATGATGCCGCGAAGATCGTCGCGGATGGCATCGGGCAGGGGAAGGGGATCGTTATCCAAGGTTGCCACATGCACCGCATCAGGAATCGTATTGGCGAATCCGTGCGACTGCGGGCTGACGGCATTGGAACTGGTGATCAGCGCGGTCACATACTGGCTCAATGCCATGTCGCCGGACAACTGAAAGTCGTTGGCGATCTGCCGTGCCTGTTGCAAGAAGCCGGCTTCGTTACGGTCCACGTGGAATCGGATGAGGTTCACTACGTCGTTTTTCTTCACTGAGGATCAGTCTCCTTTTGCTTCGCGATACGCGGACCGGACGGGGTAGTTACCGCATTCGGAGACCGATTCGTTCAGAACCTTTAGGAAGTATTTTTTGTCGGAATCGGGATATCGAAGGGATGCATGCACGATAGCGGATACCAGCTCCGGGCTTTGAGTCTGATAGATAAGTTCGTCAAACACTTCACTCAGAAAGTTCATGTCGTCAGCTGAGCATTCATCGTTAATAAATGCGACGGTTCCGGGAATGTCTTTGACGCAGGCTTCTACCATATCGTGCCATGCCTTATCAAGCATGACATTGTCCTCGTCAAGGGTGTCGCGACGCTGTTGAATGGCTTGTTGAATGTTCATCATTATCGTCCTTTTGGCTTGGGTTGGTCTTCTGACGGGAATATGGTCTGGATCTGTCCGTTGCGTTTGATGATGCCCACTCGGACGCCTTTGTAGGTTCCCCACCAGATAATGCCCTCCGGTTTGTTCCTGTTGGACTTCAATCCGCTAACATGTTCTCCGGCTTTGACGATGTCCGCCGCGGTCCAATGCCAAGGGAACCACATCTGCCCGGATTGCTCCCGTTTCTTACGGACGGTGTGGCCTTCCACTCGTCCTTGGCGAACGCCATTCGGGAACGTTTTGTCGATATAGTATTTGATGCCAAGCTTATCTAGGAGTTCAAGATTCGCCTGTCCGTGTCCTCCGCTTTTCATTTTCTGAATGCGGCCGGTGCGCGGATTGCGGGTGAATTCGCCTTCGATGCTGTGAATCAGTGCGGGATGGTGCACCCGATTGCTGCCGTTGGAGGTGTAATATACGCCCAGTTCACCGGTGCCCATAGCTACACTCCTTCATGCGTCGAGTCCAGGCGGGATACGTACGAAATTCCGCATCATCCCAGTATCGGCCGAATACTTCGGCCGGCATTGGCCCATTGACAATCACCCGTGAGGGTTCCAGCGTGGACATCATGGCCTCAAGGCCGCGGGCGAACAGCTGCTTCTCCTTGCGTGAGGCGATGCACCCTATGGTGCTGACGGCCACCATGCAATGTTGGGCCACGCCACGGAAGCAAAAATCGAAGGTTCTCTCGTCTCCCCAACGAATGTTGGGAACGACCGGCAATCCGGAACGTTGCAGATAGTGCCCGATCACACGGCTGCGATACACATTGCCCTGGAGCACCGGTTCAGGTGCTCCCCAGTACAGTGAGAAGTCAGGCGCGATGACGCCTTCGAACTCTTGCAGTTTGGGAAGATAACGGTCGGGATTCGCAGCCAATGCACGGAAACGTGTGTCGTCTTCGTAGAAGTGGATGAATGCGCGCCTGTTCGTGACCGTGTTCCGCTTGCTGAATGGCACGAGGTTGTGGGGCATGGGCACTGTGCTCGGGAGTGGATCGATGCACGGATAGCCGTGATCCAGAGTCGCGCCTTCGAGCAGCCACGGTGCGAAACCGTCGTCCGCGATGTTGCTTCGGTTTGGCATTGAGTCACCACCTTTCGTGGTTGGTTCGGCGTTGGGCGCCGAATGTTTACTTTCCTCGCTGAAAGTGCCATGATGGTGTCTTGTGGTCGAGCATCATCATGGCTCCTCCAGCAGGTGCGCGAGGATCTGGACCATCCTCGCGCACCGTTTTTTTAATTTTTCCCCGCTGGTAGATTTCTCCTCCGGTGGAGTCGATTTCCAGCATACTCTGCTGGGACGAATACTGCCATTTATGGAAGAAGAAATGTAAAAGAAAGAACGCCGATAGTCTCGTAAATTGTTGAAGAATGTTGGAATGACAGCGATTCGTCGGCGTGTCGTATTGGCTGTGACATACCGACAAATCACCGTCATTGAGCGCGGCAATACAAATGAATCTGTTTCCGCATGCCCTGATTGTTTATTCGATGACAGCCTGGCCGTTCATGAGAAGGGGGAGGAGCCGGTCGCGCAGTGCGGCGAGGCGGGCGGATTCTTTACTGGCCGTTTTTATACCTGAATACCAAAATTCCGACATTCGACTGAACTGCTCTTGAATTTCCTTCGGGGGAATTATTATTTGCAGATCATGCAGGGTCCGTCCGTCGATGGCGCCAAATGTTGTTCCGTTATTGCTTAACGCATTAAAGAGAGAGGAACAATGCTCGAGGGAAAAATAAACGAATAGCCGGTTGCTTCTGGATATGCTTTGAATTGAGGCAAGACCTCGTCCAATGCAGCATTGTTCCGCTGCGAAGTTCATGGCACCCACAGGTGCGCGAACGCTCATGAGAATGGAATCTTCTTCTGCAATGCGTTGAGGCTGAGTTGTGTAGACTCGACGAGTTGGGTAATGGATACCGAAGTCGGCTTTGCCTTGGAAGAAAGGCATTCCGTCACCTGTTTCATTATATGAATCTCCTGAAGGAGATTGGCCCATGATGATGTTGGCCATCATGGCGAGAGATCCGACGCTCCACCCCGCAGGAATGTCACGGTGGAGGGCTTTGCTGTAGGTCATTGCGCCGCCGGAGGAGCGGTAGGGGTTGCCGTGCTCGTCGGGGAAATCGAACTGGGTGAACCAGTAGTCATACACCGAACGTGCCACCGACTCCAGCTCTGCAATGATCTTCGTATTCATCTCGATCTTGCGAGAGATTACATCGAGCAGATTGGCTGCTTCTTCCGAATTCTCTACAATTGGAATTTCAAGTTCGCGTAATGTGTCTAGATCGATATTACTGACTATGGAACCTCGTGTATCAATGCGTCGAATTTGCGTTTGCACATACTCTGAAGTCAATGCATACAACAAATAGGTAGGTGCGCATTGAGAGCGGTCCACTTTGAGCAAAACTAGACGTTGGCCCATGCAACATTTCATGCCTTCAGGAATTATTCCGACTACTCCCATAGGGGCTTCGCGCGAAATGACAACATCACCGGGTTCGGGAATTGCACGCTGAATACGTTGTTGGTATGTATCCTCATCTACATATGAAACATTGCCATCGCTGAAACTGATATAACTGTTATTCAGGTTGAAATTGCGAACAACGGGGATACCAGATTCTTGCCACTTAGGAGTAGAGTGTGGACAATCAATGATTGCAGTGCATAGCTCTTCTAGCTTCACCTTACGCAAGATGCACCGCCTTCATCTGCTCCTCGATCTCGCGCTGCAGGCGCTCGCCTTCGGTCCACAGCTCGCGCAGCTTGCCCATCCGCTCGTCCATCTCCGCGTGGAACTGTTCTGGCGTGATGTCCTCATAGTCGATCTTCACTTCGAAATACTGTCCGGCGCTGAACGAGTACCGCTTCTCCCTGATCGCGTCATACGAGGCGATCACCGAAAAATCATCCTGCTCTTGGCTGCCATTGAACGTTTTGATGATGCGTTCGATCTCTTCATCGGACAGAATGGTCCGCTGGTTCTTGCCGACCTTCTCTTTGGTGCCGAGCTTCGAGGCGTCCATGAGCAGCGCATGGTCGTACTGCTTCGACCGGTCGAGGAAGATGATCGACACGTTCGTGCCGGTGTTCGCGAAGATGTTGCTCGGCATCGACACCACGCCGCGCAGCATGCCGGAATTCACCATGTTCTGGCGAATCTCCAGCTCGATTTTGCTTTTCGCGGTCAGGAACCCGGTCGGTACCACGATCGCCGCCTTGCCGTCCGGCTTCATCGAATCGATGATGTGCTGGAGGAACATCAGGTAGATGGCCATCTTCTCCGGCTGCTTCGCCGGTACCTTCGGCACGCCTGCCCAGAAACGGCTGCCGTACTTGTCGGACGCCAGCTGGTCGCGGCTTTGCGAGAAATCGGCCTTGAACGGCGGATTGCTCACCACATAGTCGAACGTCTTGATCGACTTGCCGTCCGGCTCCAAATGCCGCGGCGAGACCAGCGTGTCGTCGTGCACCACGTTCGCCAATGAGCCGACCTGACCGTTCAGGATCAGGTTTAGGCGCATGAACTCGTTGGCCTTCTGCGAACGGTCCTGCGTGTACGTGGTGCAGTTGCCCTCGCCGATCTGATGTGCCAACGCCAGCGCCAGCGTGCCCGAACCGGCAGCAGGATCGTACACGGTCACGTTCATATCTCCTGCGGGAGCGAGAATCCGGGCCATGATGTTCGCGATCGCATGCGGCGTGAAGTATTCGCCGTAACTGCCGGAATCCTTGTTGTAATCCTTGATGAGATACTCGAACACCTGCGAGAAGAAGTCATAGCCCTGCGAGAATGCGTCGAAGAAGCTGAAGTCAACCAACGAGCCGACCAGCGACCTGCAGAAGTCATTGCGCTTGTTCGCCTCGATAATAAAGCGACTTACGCCTTGGAACAAGGTGATCGACTCCGTGCCGGCCTTCACCGAATACACGTCGATGTTGTCTTGAGCGATACCGAGCAGCGCCGTGTCGAACGTCTTCGCGAAATCGTCGTCCTGCAGGTTGTACAGCGAGGACACCATCCACTCCGGGCGGATGATTGCCACGGTGCCAAGTTCATACGGCAGCATGGCGCGCGCATCCTCGTCAAGGCCGCGATACCGTTCCTCGATGGCGGAGACACTTTCGCAATCCTTGAACTGGTCGAGTTTGCCCAGTTCGTAGAGCATGCGATCGTTGAGATACTTGTACAGGAACGATTCGGTGATGATCTTGTACTCGCTGCTGTCGTTCGCTAAACCGTAATTCGCACACACCGTCTTCAGACGGTCGATCATGGCGAGTGTGTCGTTGAGGGTCTCGGTGTTCATGCGAGGCGTGTCTTCCTTTCGTCGGAATACTCATTGTAGATCCTGTCCGCGGTCGTCTTGACTTGCGACGGCGAGAACGTGACGTCGTTGTCCTTGAACGCTTTGATGATCGTCGGACCGATGCTGTGCTTGAAGATCGCCGGCTGGTCGAGTGCCGCAGCATTTCGCTCGACTGTGGCATCGATCGAACGCCGCAGGGGTGACAGGATGCGGAACAGCGCGGCATCGCTGGTCGCCATCGGTTGATCGTCTCCCATCATCTCCTTGTGGATGCGCATGAACTTTGCGTCGCCGCCGTATTTGCCGGTGAGCAGGTCGTTCTTCCGGTTCAGCTCGTCTGCTTCGCGTTTCAGCTCCTCGAACTGGCCGATCAGATCGGTCATCTCGTCGGTGGTGAGCTCCTGCATGTTGGCTTTGACGAGCTTTTCCCGGAGCTTGTCCAGCAGATTGACGTACGCGGGGTCCTTGGGATCGTCGTTGCCTTGGAACGAGCCGCAGGTGGTATGAATCGTCTTCTTCAGCTTGTCTGCCACGGTCAGCTCCTCGGTGCCTTCCTTCTCGAAGCTGAACTCCATATGGTCCAGCAGGATGTTGAGTGAACCGGTTGACAGCTGGCCGAGCTTCAGTGCCTTCTGCTCGTTGATGCGTTCGATACGCAGATTGACCTCGTTGAGCAGCTTGCCGAACAGGGCGATGTCGAAATGCTCATCCAGCTCGTTGAAGCCGTACAGAGTGGCCAGATTGCGCAGCTCCTTATACCGTTCGAGCGCCCTGCGAATCCGATACAGCTCGTCTTCGTCCTGGATCGCGCTGATCTCTTTGGCGAACGCGTATTCGTTGTCAGTGCTGTACCGCCACAAAATATCCTTGATGTCAGACAGATCGGCCTTGATCGCCTTCGGATCATCGAACAGGCTGGCGTACCGTGCAGCATCCTGACCGAACTCGCCGTTTAGCTCGGCCAGATAATCCTGATTTGTCTTGTCGAACTGCTTGGAGATATCCACGAAATCGACCACGAAACCGTGGTCCATCGACTTGTATGGCCGGTTCACACGGGTGAGCGCCTGCAAGAGATTGTGTGCCTTAAGCGGGCGGCATAGGTACATCTTCTTAAGTCGTCGCGCGTCAAACCCGGTGAGCAACATGTTGAACACCACTAGAATATCGATCTCGCCGAGCTTGAACCGTTTCTGAATATCGCGCTGTTCTTTTTTGGACCCTTCGTCGTAGAGTACCAGAGCTGAAGAAATATCCGTATCGTATTGCTGCAGTGCGGCATAGATATTGCGGGCCTGCTGTGAGGTGCGGGCCACAATCATCGCGCCGATATTGCTGCAATCCCTGCCGAGCGCGATGCGCGACTGTATGAGGTCGTTCACTATGTATTCCGTCAGCGGTTCCACGAAATGCGGATGCTCGCACACCTGATCGAGATCGGTGAGTTTGTCGATCTCCTGCAACGTGTCCATGATCGAACGCATTCTGACGCGAAACTGTGGTTTGATGTCCTCGCGTAGGAGTCGGAGCGTGTACCCGTCGGCAATGGACCGGTCGTAGAAGTAGGTGTGGATGTACTCCCCGAATACCTGCTTGGTGTCTGCGCCGTTCTTTTGACGGATTAACGGGGTGCCGGTCAGGGCGATGCGAACCGCGTCGCGATCCGCGTTGAACAGTGCGGCGAGGAAGCTTTTACCCGGTTTGTATTCGCGATGCGCCTCGTCGATGAAGAACAAGCGCTGTTCGTTCAGCCCATATTCGGTGGTGATGGTCTGTGCGTCGGCGCTGAACTTCTGGATGTTCACCACGGCGATCTTCACCGGGGAGATGGTGATTCCATCACCTTGTTTGGTATTCCAAGACGAAGGCTTGCGCAACAGCGTGACGAAATCGTCCCTGGAATCAACGCGTATGACGGTCGCGCCGCGTGAACGGAACTCGTCGTCGGCCTGATCTGCCAAATCAAGACGGTCCACAATGAAGAACGTGTACAGTACGCGTTGCCGATCTTGATAGTAATCGCGCAGATACCGTGTGAGTAGAAATGCCAACTCGGTTTTGCCGCTGCCTTGCGTATGCCAGATCACGCCTTGCCTGATGCCGCTGTCAAGTGTGCGGCGTACTGCCTGAGAGGCGAAGAACTGCGGATAGCGCATGATGTGCTTCTCGATGACGCGTATGCCGTTGTCATTGACGTAATCCTTGTAGCACAAGCCATATCGCAGCAGAAACATCAGCCGTTCTCGGGAGAACAACGAGGTGATGATGCTGTTTGCTGGAGTCTGCGGGTCGACGGCTTCGTCCCATTGCGGAGAATCCAACAAGGAGATCAGGTTGTTGTCTTTGAGAATGAACTTCTCCTCGTCGATGCCGCGTGGTGCTAGTTGCTGCAACAGCTGTCTGCTGCTGTCTTCCTCCTCGCGGAAACGGTTCATGCGTATGCCGTCATAGGAGCTGGTCGCGTAGAAGGAGCCTTGAATCGGTTCGCGGTCACTGTCATCGTACGGCTGATCATTGCTGAACGCCATGATCTGCGTGATGTTCGCGAAACGACGGAAAAAGGGTTGCTTGAATCTCGTGTACATGCGGTCGCGCTCGGCGAGAATGCCGTTGCGGTTGTTCAGACGCTTGACTTCCATGAAGCATAACGGCATGCCGTTGATCAGGAATACGATGTCCGGGCGGAAATTATCGTCGTCATGCGCATAGGTGAGTTCGGTGACGACCGTGAAGTCGTTGTTGTCCGGTGTCGCAAAATCGATGAGCCGGTATCCGTCCAGGCCATGCAGCAGATTGCTGAAGAACGCACGGCCGAGATCATCGCTGTCCAACGTGACCGCGATCTTGCGGATCAGGAACCTGACCTGATCGTCATCGATATCCATATCGGGATTGATGCGGCGAAGCGCTTGCCCGAACAGGTCGTAGAAGATATTGGTGTCCGGATCGTAATCGGTACCGGGTTTGTCGTTCCTGATGGAACGATATCGCCAGCCGAGTCTTGTGGCATGTACCAGAGCGGGGACCTTCACGTACTTGTCTTCTGGACCGTGCATCGTGCTTCCTGTCAACGTTGAACGTGTGTGCAATCCCATGATAAATGGTCGTGCGGTGTTGGATCGTATGGGATCAATGGTGTTGGGGTCGTCAGCAATCCGCGAACCGCTGATTGAGTTCGCTGATACGCTCGACGAACGCGGCGACTTGCGCGGTGGGGGAGAGTGGATAAAGCAGACCGTACTGCATACCGACCGGTTCGGGCCAGTCGACGGGCACATTGACCAGCTGCGGATGCACGCTGTCCCACATCGGCTTGGAAATGAGCAGATCGCCGGATTCGGCGCTGTCATTGAACAGGTCGAGGTCGTACTGATCGATGTCGACCAGCGTGACGCCCGGGTTGCGTTCCAGCAGGTCGCGGGCGATGTCGTCAGTGCCGTTGCCGCGCGGCAGGATGCGGATGCGCTCGCCGGTCAGATCGTCGATCGTGAGCTTTGCCCGTCGCGAGAGCGGATTGCCGCGCGGTATGGCTAGGCACAGCGGCTCGTACGACAGGGGGAGTGTACCGCAGATGCCGGTCCAGTGGTCCGGCACGAATGCGGTGGCGATCACGTCGATATCCTCGCCCAAGTGCGCGATGATGTCTTCGACCGATATGTTGTTATCCGGCATTGATACAAGTTCCAGTCGAATGCCTGGCTGGCCTGAGCGTTGCCACAGGTCGAGAATGAAACGGGCAGGGCGAAGAATAGAGATGCCCAAGCGTACTGGAGCAGCGTCGGGGTGCATCCGGTGGCGGGCCCTGTCGATGATCTCGTTCGATTCGCGAACGAGGGCGCGCGCATCTTCGAGAAACTCCGCTCCGGCTCGAGTTGGAGCGACCCCGGCGCGGGAGCGTTCGAAGATTGTCAGACCGTACTCCTTTTCGAATGTGGTGATCTGTTTGGCGACCGCCGGTGTTGAAATATGCAATCGTCGTGCGGCCTGCGCGAAACTGCCGGTATCCGCGGCGGCGATTACCGCGTCGAGTCTTCGATCGTACATAGGGGCCTCTGATTCCCATGCATCCAGAGTGTAAACCATTGGTTTATGTGACATAAACCAGAAGCATGTATAAACGCTAGTATTGCAAACGTCTATAAGCCTATCATGATTGTCAGCATAGAGAACAAATAGTATATAGACGAATGGAATATATACAAATATGACCTCGACTTCGACCTCGACATCAATTCAGGCATCTCCGGTATCTTCCGAATCTGAGATCTCCGACACGAAGGCGAACCGGAGCGCCGCTACGGCCACTACCATCGCCGCGGCCGTCGCTTCATTTCTCGCCGGCATGGACGTGCTCATCGTCAACGTCGCCCTGCCTACTATCGCAGCCGATCTCGGCGGAGACATGGCCGTCCAGCAGTGGGTTGTCGACGGCTACACGCTGTTGTTCGCCGCGCTGCTGTTATTGGCAGGCAGTCTCGCCGACCGGTTTGGTGCGAAACGCCTCTTTCTGATCGGGGCGGGACTGTTCGGACTGGCGTCGCTGTTCTGCTCGTTCGCATGGTCGATGGTGGCACTCGTCGCCGGCCGTTGTGTGCTCGGTGTCGCCTCCGCGCTGATCCTGCCAGCGTCCATGTCGCTGATTAACGAGGCGAACCCCGATCCACGCCGTCGCGCGTGGGCACTGGCATTATGGGGTGCCGGCGGCGCCTCCGCCTCTGCGGTCGGGCCACTGCTCGGCGGCCTGCTCACGCCGATCCACTGGAGCTTGGTATTCGCCATCAACGTGCCGTTCTGCCTGTTCATTCTCGCGCTCGCGCCGCGCATCGCGACCTCACCGCGTCGCCCTACTCGCTTTGACTGGATCGGACAAGCGCTGTCGTTGCTCGGGTTGAGCGTGCTGGTCGCCGGCATTATCGAAGTTGGATCGATCGGGTTCACGGCTTCTGTAACGCTTACGTTGCTGGGAGCAGGGCTGCTTGCGTTGGTGCTGTTCGTGTTTTCGCAGGCTAAAGTCGCTGCTCCAATGATGCCGCTCGGCTTGTTCCGTATCCGCGGCATGCAAGTTGCGCTGCAAATCGGCTTCATCATGATCTTCAACTGGTACGGCATGGTGTTCATCTGCACGATGTTCCTGCAGAATGAACGGCACATGGGTGCATTCGCAGCCGGCCTCGTGTTCGTACCGTCCGCGTTCGTCACGATCATCGGCAACCTGCTCGGCGGTCGTATCATCACCGCGCGCGGCGCGAAGTTCTCGATCACGCTGGGACTTACGATCATGATCGCCGGATTCATGTTCGAATTCCTCACCCCCGCGCCGATCCCCGTGTGGGTTATTGCAACAGGTCTCAGTGTCGTCGGATTCGGCGCGGCCATCACCACGCCCGCCGCAGCTGGCGTTGTTTTGCGGTCCGTCGATCCCGCTCAAGCTGGAATCGCCTCCGCCATGTTCAACACATTCCGTCAGGTCGGCGGTGCGATCGGCGTAGCTGTGTTCGGCGTCATCGCCACGTTTTTGCCCTCGCTTGACGTGGCGTTGCGGAGCGTATTCCTCGCCTCCGCGATGCTGCTTGTCTACGTGCTCGCCTTTGAACTGTTGCGTTGGCGGGAACGTTAATTACAGCTGGCTGTAACTGAGTCCGTGTTCCGCCGACCGCACGCGAATACGGTCGCGCCCGGGTGTGCGGAAGGTCGTAACCGACTCGCATGATGGATTGTGGACTCGGTTACGGCCTGTATCGTCGGTTGCAGGCTGCCGGCTGAGGTGTCGTCGGATTGAGGTGCCGTCGGATTGAGGTGCCGTCGGCATGAACGGTCAGATACCGTGCACGATGATGGGCGGACATGATCGTCGACGATCATTTGTCTGCTTACGCTGATAGTGTGCGGAGTCATGTGTTCTTTGTGTTGCATGATGATGGGCATTCGCCCGCAGGACGGCGGATTGCCCGGTCTGATCTAACGGGTGCGCGGAGCCATGCCCGAAGCTGGGTGTGGTTGAATCCGCATCATCCCCATGGTCCGAAGTTCATCATGTTTGGCGACATATGTCGTCGCACTCCGTTGCGCATTGAATTCTGCGCGCGGATGGTTGCGCATAATCGCGTAATTGGCGACGGCGATGTCATGTTTTGAAAGCAAAGACATTTCATCTATGACTCAATCTACGACTCATAACACACAATCCGTATCGTCCTTCGAACCTGCCGCCGATCCGCGTGAGGCCGGTTGGAAAGGCCGCGTCGCCTTGTTGCTTACAGGCCAGGTGTTCTCGCTGCTCGGCTCCAGCATCGTCCAATACGCTCTGTGGTGGTGGATCGCATTGGAATGGAAATCCGGCTGGTCAATGCTGTTCGCCACGATATTCGGTGTTCTGCCGCAAGGCATTGTCTCTATTTTCGGAGGCCCTATGGCCGACCGATATCGTCGTAAACCGTTGATCATGCTGCCCGACCTGATTATCGCGGCTGTCACTATTCTGTTGTCGTTATCATTCGCGTACGGATGGGCTGGACTGCCGATGTTGTTCGTCGTTTTGCTCATTCGTTCGTCTGGCGGCGGCGTGCAGATGCCAGCTGTCCAGTCATTTATCCCGGACATCACACCGGCAGGCAAACTTTTGCGCGTCAACTCGATCTTCGGCATGATCAACTCGGCCAACATGATCGTCGCCCCTGCGCTGGCCGCAGTACTCATCAACGTGATGCCACTGTGGTCGATCCTGTTGATCGACGTGACGACCGCGGTGATCGGCGTCGGTTTTGTCGCGCTTATCCGCGTGCCGAAGAAAACCGTGGCCAAGTCGGATGATGAGGCTGACGTAATCAATACAGCTGAAGTGGTTGGTGACGATGTCACAGCTACGCATCCAATCATCGCTGGTATTCGTCGCACAGTCGCCGATCTCAAGGCCGGATTTACCTACACGATGCGCCACCCGCATTTGAAGGGCGTGGTACTCGGAGACGGCATGACCTGCCTCATGTCTGTGGCTCCACTCAACCTCACACTGCTGCTCATGACCCGCGAATATGAGGGAATCGACCTGAACCTCGGCTTTATAAACCTGACTACTGCTTCTGACAAACTTGCTGCCAACGAGCTGAGCTTGACTATTGGCATGCTGCTTGGAGGTGCATTCATGTCAACGATCGGAGTGAAGATCATCCGCAACAATATGCGCGTCATTGCGTTTGCTATCGCCGCGGTTGGTATTGCAGTAGTTGGACTGGGGCTTGCGCCTGATCTGCTCAGTTATCTGATTATCAACGCGTTGTGCGGAGTCGCCTCGGCCATCTGTGTGGGCCCGATGCGCACGGTCATGCAATCTGAATCTGATGAGGCGATGGTCGGCCGCGTGTTCGGCATCGACACTATGCTCTCCACATTCGGCATGCCGGTGGGCATGTTGATCTTCGCGCCGCTCGCTGACCTCATTCCGATCATGTGGGTGTTCGTCGCTGGCGGCCTACTCACCCTGCCCGTCGCCTGGTACGTACTCACGCTGTCGAAGAAGTAGAGCGAAGATGTAGAGCCTGACGCCTGCCGCTCGGATATTGGATATGAAAAAGCCGTGGATCCGCAACCATACGGTGCGGGACCACGGCTTTTTCATAAATGGAATCGTAAGGGACTACGCAGCGCGGGCAATGGCCTGCTCGTAATCCTTCGTGCCCTTGAACACTTCCTGGATCCACGGGTTGACACCCTGCTTCTTCGCGCGCACGAGGATATATCCGAGCGCCAGCACGTTCGCCACGAGCGCGATGATCGACACGGTAAGGTTCACGTTCGGATTGTTCACCGACTGCGTGGAGAACACGGAGTAGTCCTGGAACATCGGGAAGATCTGCGCGAACATGCACCAGATCGCCAGCGTGTTCGCACGGTTCTGGATCCAGCCGCCCTTGTTCCAGAAGAAGTTCGCGACGGTCGGCGCGAGCAGTAGCGCAAGGCCGCAATACCACGAGTGAGTAGGCAGGCAGTTGTACGTGTAGCAGAAATTCCACAGATCGTAGGCGACGATGAACACCCACGTCATATCCGGCCAGAGCATATCGTCCTTCTTTTTGGACACGTAGATGCCGAACCAGCCGGTCATGCAGGCGATGTTGATCAGGCCGGCTACGCCGTTGAATACGTTGTGCCAGCCGCCCATAAGCGTTACGCCTTCGGTGGATACCCACGTAGTGCCCCACGCGCGGATTGCAGATTCGAAGTCAGAGACGACAGCGATGAGAATGTTGATTGCGACGATTACGAATGGGAAGCACTTGAACCATTCGGATTTGCCGATGCGTCCCCAACGATACTTCAATGCCATGAAGCCAATGCAGCCTGCGGTTGCGGCATACAATTTCGCGTAATGGAACCAGCTCGTCATATGGATATAAGTGGGGTTGCTGAGTGCCCAATCTGCGCCCATTGCCGCGCCCACGTAGATGGCGATGAAGTATACGGTTAATACTGCAGGGATAGCAACGAATGCGATGAGTCCGCCGATTTTGGTGCGACGTGCGAGCTCGTTTGCTCCGATAAGGCAGCAGAATACGAGTATCCAGCCAAGCCACTGCCAGCCGGCATTAGCGCCGTAGACCTGAAACAGCATAATGGTCCTTTCTTCAATTTCCTCTGGTTGCCGCGCGCCCATCTTTGGGAGTACTGCGACTAAGCATTAGCGATGTTGACAACTCGTCAATGCTGTGTTCGCCTGTAGTGTAACGCGGTGATTGACATGGTGTCAATTCATGTGTTGGGGTGGCGTGTTGAGGGGTTGAGTTCATTGTTGCGTTCGATATGTGGACGCAAAAATGGGATTGATGATTTGCGCAGGCTAGCGTGACAATCATGGTCGAATGGAATGCACAACAATATTTGCGATTCAGTACAGAGCGTACGCAACCGGCCCGCGATTTAGCCATGCAATTACCGCCAGACGATGGTTCGATTACGCGAGTACTTGACATCGGCTGCGGCCCAGGGAACAGCACTGCTGTACTGCGCGAACGATATCCGCACGCGGACATACTAGGCATTGACAATTCGCCTGAAATGATCAAAGCTGCTCGTGCAGCTCATCCTGATATTGAGTTCAAGTCATGTGATGCAGCAAGCGAACTCAATACGTTACCCAACAACTTCGATGTTGTGTTCTCTAACGCATGCATCCAATGGGTGCCTAACCATGCAACACTTATTCCAGAAATGTTGAGCCTGCTCAATGCTGGTGGTGTACTTGCCGTGCAAACGCCAATGAACTATGAAGAGCCGATTCACCGCATCATCGCCAATGTAGTGCATTCGCCGGCGTATGCGGACCGTTTGCCGCAGAGCCGTGAATTTTACAATCTCAAGCCAGCTGAGTACTGGGAGCTTTTGCATACATACGCTGTTCACTTCCGCATGTGGAAAGTCACGTATATGCACACGTTGCCTTCGCATGAAGCAATCATGGAATGGTATCGCGGCACGGGAATGCGCCCATACTTGCAAGCGCTCGCAAGTGACGCGCAGCGGGCTGAATTTGAGGGAGAAGTGTTTGCGCAGGTATGCGATGCTTACTCGACGCAGTCTGATGGCAGCATTATCTTCCCGTTCCCAAGGTTCTTCTTCACAGCGGTGAAGTAAGCGCATAGTCGAGCGTGGCGCAGATAGCAGTTAGCAGATAGCAGTTAGCAGATAGCAGATAGATACAGATTTATTGCACATATATCGCAACAAAGGCGACCTCCCATATAGCAGGGAAGTCGCCTTTGTTGCAATACGTGGTATGTTGCTACGCGAAACTACCGACTACTTGGACAGCAGCTCCTTGTAGTTCTTTGCAGCTTCAGCCAACGCTTCGTCGGTAATACCGAACGAGCCGAACGTCACGAACGGCTTAACCCACGTTGCGCTGATGTAGTTGGCAGTGCCCTGGAACGGCACCAGCACCTGGTCGATTACGAACTTGTTTGCACCGTCCGGCTGATAGTTTGCCTCCGGCGAGCCAGTGGAAACGGCAACCTGGAATTCCTTGCCTTCGAAGGCGTGACCTTCAGAACCGTATGCCCAGCCGTGCTGGAGTACTTCATCTTCCCACGTCTTGAGCAGCGCGGGGGAGGAGAACCACCACAGTGGGAACTGGAACACAATGCGATCAGCGGCTTCAATGGCCTTCTGTTCGGCGGCCACGTCGATCTTGCCGTCTGGGTACAGCGCGTACTCGTCGCGCACGGTCACATTGTCAAGTTCGGCAGCTGCGTCAGCCAGCGTCTTGTTAACGTGCGACTGAGTGTTAAGGCCGGGGTGAAAAACGAGAACCAGAGTCTTCATCTCATGCTCCTTGATAAAGAAAAATAGGTAAGTCGATGTTGATATTACCGTGCGTAATCTTGGCAGCGGGAAAGTATTGCGCATTATGTTGCGAGCGAACACAGCACTGGAGTGAGCTGGCTGCAGTATTCGCTCGCGACATAATGCGCTCAATGCGCAGTGTGAGTAGTTATGTCTTACTTGACGACCTTGAAGCCGCCGGTCCACGGGGTCTGCTCGGTGACTCCCAGAATGATCTGCAGTGCGCCGTAACCCTCGAGGTACTGTGCACGCTTGAGTGCGCCAGCGTCCACGGTCTTCAGGCCCGCAGCTTCGATGAACGCGGCGACAGACTTCTTGGCATCCTCATTGTCGGAAGCAAGCTGCACGACAGTCGGAGCGCCGTCGTTTTCGCCGGTGGCCAGCGTTGCGGCAAACGTGGTGTTGAAGCCCTTGACGACGGTGCTGTTCGGAAGCTTTGCGGCCACATACTCTGCGGCAGACTTGTAGCCTGCCGGCAATGCCAGGTCGAAAGTGGTGAAGTCGATCGGGTTGGCGACGTCCACCACGGTCTTGCCGGCGAGCTGATCGGCGTACGTGGCGAGCACTTCATCGTAAACCGGGAACGGCAGGGCGAGTACAACGATGTCGCCGGTGATGGTGGCTTCGCCGAACTTTGCGCCAGTTACGCCTTCAGCAGCAGCGGCAGCCTTGTCTGGATTGCGATCGATGACCTGCACGTTTGCGCCAGCCTTGGTGGCGATTCCTGCGACGGCGGAACCGATGTTGCCTGCGCCGAAGATGGTGATGTTGCTCATGGTGGTGTTCCTTTCGGTGGGTTGCGGCTTCTTGTTCTCTCGGCCGCTGTTGGGTGATGTTGCTCGACGATCGCGTTGCCGTCGTGTGGTGCCGTGCGGTGTGGCGTTCGTGCTGATGCCAGTATGCACCTCGATTAGAGATATTTCAAACTGAGATATATCAGAAAGATTTATGAGGTGTGTAAAAACGTTGTGATTACACCGTTTGTGGGTGGGTTCAAGATGTTCGCTGCCGGCGTGTCGTTCTGAGATATCTCGAATTGAGATATCATGGAGACATGATGAACACGATAGAACTCATGACCTTGGGCTTTTTGAGCGAGGAGCCGCTATGCGGATACCGTCTGCGCAAGAAGATGGAACAGCTGCAGGGCTATATGCAGGCCGTCTCCGACGGTACCTTGCACACGGTGACGAACCGCTTTGTTAAAGCCGGCTATATCGGTGAGACCTTCAATGTGGTCAACGGCCGTCGCTTGCGCGAATTCCATCTTGAGGATGCGGGCCGCGAAAAGCTGATCGAGGAGCTCAAAGGCACTGAAGGTTACATGCTCACCAACATCACCAAGTGGGCGGTCGTCATGTCATTCCTCTCCGTCATTCCCGACGAGGAGGATCGGCGCGCTGTGCTACGCCGCCGCCTCGACGTGCTCGACTCCGACGTGCGGCGCCTTTACAGCGACGGCGAAGGTCCGATTGACAACGACAAGGTCGACGACAAATACCGCCGCGCGATCATCATGATCCACGATGCAGAGATCGACGCCGAACGCCAATGGCTCAAGCACGAACTCGGCGAACCTGGCGAATGATACGTTCCGCTGATCGCGGCCGCCTGCCTAACGCGGCCGTGATCGAATCGCTGTACAACACTTTGGAGCGCGAACTTGGCCCCACGAATTGGTGGCCGGCCGAGACGACGTTCGAAATCATGGTTGGTGCCGTACTTACGCAGAACACCGCATGGGGTAATGTCGACCGGTCTTTGATGGCGCTGAAAGCGGCCGATTCACTTGAGCCGCACGCCATCGCGGCGCTCGAACCCGAGGTGCTGCAGGATCTTATCCGCCCATCCGGCTTCTACCGCAACAAGGCGAAAACGCTACAGGCATTGAGCCGATGGTATATCGAGCGTTGTGGCGCTGACCCCTCGGGTGCGCGCGATCTGTCGGACGATGCACTACGCGCGCAGCTGCTTGCACTCTTCGGCATCGGAGGAGAGACTGCCGACGATCTAGTGCTTTACGTGTTTTCGCGCCGCGCGTTCGTGGCTGACACCTATGCGCGGCGGCTTTTTACATTCCTCGGATTCGATGTGCCGGCCGGGTATGCTGCCTTTCACAAGTCGTTTGCGCCTCCTGTGCTTGACTGCGGGCTAGATGTCGCGCAATTGCAGGAATTCCACGGGCTTATCGACGAATATGGCAAGGCGTATCGCGATGACGTAGCCAAGGCGGCGTCCTTTCTTGCGCATTGGCGTGAGGGGTGACGCCTTGCGCCGGGTTGTGTCGTCTTGCGTTGCCGCAACGATTCCGCGTTGACGACACGCTATGGAAAACGTTTACCTAAATTGGTGGAGTCGGGTACAGTATGGGGGAAGAAACGCCACTACAAGGAGGTATGCATATGCTCGTCAACCACGCCAACCCGACCCGCGCCGACATGCTCGCTCGTATGGGCAGTCTGCAGCAGGTGGCCTACACTCGTCCGATCGAATATCAGGAGGGGCGTGCACACGGTCTGAAGGCCATCGAGGTGAAGAACGGCCCGCTGCGCTTCATGTCAATGGCCGATCGTGCGCTCGACATCGCACAGATCGAATACCGTGGCGAGAACCTCACGTTTCTTTCGAAGCCGGGATTGAACGGCCGTAACCAGTTCGATACCAACGGTCTCGAGGCGCAGCGTTCTATCATGGGCGGTCTGTTCTTCACCTGCGGGTTCGAAAACATTTGCGCGCCGTACGTAACCCCTGAAGGCTCTAAGTATCCGGCTGGCAGCTACCCAATGCACGGGCGCATCCGCACCACGCCTGCCGAGCACGTCTCCTCTGATGCCTACTGGAATGAGAATGACCAGTATGTGCTCGAGGTGTCTGGTGAAATACGTGAGGCCGAACTGTTCGGTGAAAACATGGTGCTGCGCCGCCGTATTTCATCGGTGTACGGCACGCCCACGATCACGGTCGAGGACGAGGTGACCAACGAATCCTTCCGCGAAGAGCCACTCATGTGGATGTACCACTGCAACTTCGGCTGGCCGCTGTTGGCCGCGGGTGCTGAGGTTGTTATTCCGAGCCGTAAGGCCACGCCGCGAGATGAAACGACCGCCGCCGACGAAACCCCGTGGAACGAGATTGGTGAGCCGGTGAAGAACAAGCCGGAAAGCGTTTACCTGCATGATTTGGCCGCCGATGAGAGTGGTCGCAGTTTTGCTGGCGTAGTCAACCGTGGTCTCGGTTTGGGGGTTGTGATCGAATTCGACGCGGCTGACTTCCCGTACTTCATGGAATGGAAGTCGATGGGCTCCGGCGACTACGTCGTCGGCCTCGAACCGTCCAACTCCAGCGTGCACGGCCGCGGCTGGCATGAGCGGCGCGGCGACCTGCACACGATCGCACCGCAGGCCACCGAGCGCAAGGTCGTCACGTTCACCGTCATCGAAGGGGAGGATGTGATCGACCAGCTTATCGCCCGTCGTGACACGCTCCTTGCCGCCTGAACCGCAGTGTGCGCCCATCTGAATCGTTCGTAATCATCACTCGATGCGCGCAATCGCAACGGGTGCGCGCACCCAGTGATGGTTGACGGTATCGAATCATCATTCAATGCGCGCAGACGTCCCGATTGCGCGCATTGAGTGATGTGAGCGACGACCCGGCTGTCGCCGACCGGGCGCATTGGCATTGATGCTGGGTACGATGTGGCGTCCCGCGGTTCTATGCTTTACCATTCCCGCCCGTGCACATCCGTCCTCCGCTCGTGCATCAGCGTTCCGGTCATCGGCACGTGGGCGTTCAACAGCTTGCGCCGCAACGGGTATCGTTGCCTTGCCTCGTCGTAATTTGTCCGAATGATCGTCGTGACTCCAGCGCGGCGCAGCACATCCTCCCTCGCGCGTTCGTCGCGCACCACATCTCGTATATCGCGTCGTTTTGTCATCGCAGGATCCACATACTTGTCGGTGCCGTCGTATTCCAGCACGATCACACGCCCGTCTGGCGTGTGCCATACGAAATCGGCACGATACTTGGTCCACGGTGCATCAGGGTCAAGGAACACGTGCTGCAATTCCGGTATGGCAAATCCCTCTTCGAGGATCGTCGCGTAGCACAGTGACTCGCCACCGTTCTCGTTGAGTGGATTTGCGTAATGCAGCAGCCGCAGCACCGGACCGCAGTCGGCGTGCAGCCCGTCACATATCCCCAGAATGCCGTCGCGCGTAACCAGACCGCGACGTAGTGCCGAATCGAACATTGGTAGCGCTTGAATGAACGAATACCGCAATCCGCAGTCCACCAGCGTGCGTTCCGGTGTGGTGATGCGCGTCACGTCCACGATGCCGGCTGCGTTGTCGCGCTGCGCGAGATCCTCCGGCTGTTCCTTTGCCAACGTGGTGACGATGCCGGTTCGCTCCCGCGTCCTGACGATCGTTGCCGCCGGTGGATGACGCATGATGATGTGGCGTAGGGACACGTGAGAGTGGGCGTTGCCGCCGGTGGATGACGCGAGGAACACCATGCCGCCGTTGTGCAGGTTCCAGCCGTATTCAAGTTCCAGCATGGCGGCGGCACTTAAGCCCGCGAACACGCGGTTTGGGCGTTGCCGTGCCAGTTCGCGGATGACATGCCGTGCCTGATCCGCGGCGTTGAGCGACGCCCAATATGCGGTTCGGGCGTACGCGTTGCGGTGCGGGCGGACCAGAGCACCCGATCGCAAGCGTGTGATTGTTGCCTGCCGCTGTGTGTTGGTTTTCGGGGTGAAACAGCGCTGGTCGCGTTCTGCCGCGGCGATGAGCCGATCGATGTCAGGGTGCGCTCTCATGTCGCCATGATGCAGGAGGTGGCGTTGCCACGCAATGCAATCCGGGGTATGTGGTCGAAGGGTCGGTTTTTCGGCGTGTCGCGGTCGGGTTGTGGATAACTTACGGCGGTCGGGCCGATGGGCAGGGTACTGGGCGTCAGAACCATCACTATGTGCGCGCAATCGCAACGGGTGCGCGCACATAGTGATGATTGGGGAGGCTGAATCGTCACTGAGTGCGCGCAGACGTGCTGATTGCGCGCACTCAGTGACAGTTGCAAGTGGGTTTGACCGGCTACTTCGTGAATCCCATGCGGTCGGCATCGGTGATCGGCCGTAGCACGCGTGCCGGGTTGCCCGCAGCGACCACGTTGCCTGGGACGTCGCGCGTGACGACTGAGCCGGCGCCGATCACCGCGCCGCGGCCGATCGTCACACCGTCCAGCACGACCACATGCGCGCCCAGCCACGCGCCGTCGCCGATCGTGATCGGCCGCGATACCACGCCACCCGCCGCGCGCTCGTCGTAATCCAACGCATGGTTCGTAGTGAACAATCCCACCATCGGCGCGATCCATACGGACTTGCCGATCGTGATCGGCGCCGCGTCGAACATCACGCAATCGTAATTAACGAACGACCCCTCGCCAAGATGAATGTTGCATCCTAGATCGCACCGGAAATTCGGCTCGACCACCACGTTCTCGCCGACCGAGCCGAGCAGCCGCTCCAACAGTGCCCGACGACGCTCGGTATCCTCGAAATCGGTGCGGTTATATGTCTCGAACAGCCTCCGTGCCTCCATGCGTTTGCGTTCTAGTTCCGGGTGCATGTCCCAGTACGGTTGCCCGGACACCATGCGTGACCACACCTCGCGGCCTTCGGTGGTCAGATCGGAGGGGATGACGGGTGCCGCCGGCTGTGTTTCAGGTCGTTGGCTGCTCATAATCGCTCCTTTGCTGTGACGTTGTGTGCCATGCTGTGCCGTGCCGGCAGATGTCTTCATCGTACCGGCGGCCTTTCTATAATGATCGCGTGACGCGCAGCGAAAGGGGAGCGGATGACGAGACTGCTGGTTGTGGAGATGAGCAGGCGCTTAACGACATCGCCTGCGACACGCTGCGTGACGCCGGATATGAGGTGACTGGTTGTTTGAACGCCAACCGCGCGTTCGATGCGATGCGTGGCACGATCTTCGATCTTGTGATATCCGACATTATGATGCCCGACATCGATGGCTACGAGCTGGCGAGCCGTATTCGTGTGCTCGACGCGAACATTCCGATTATTGTTATGACTGCGCGCGACGACATCATGTCGAAACGCCGCGGATTTCGCGCGGGCATTGACGACTACATGGTCAAGCCAGTCGATTTAGATGAACTGGTTCTGCGCGTCGAAGCACTGCTGCGGCGCGCACACATTGCCGAAAGTCGGCAGTTGAAAGTCGGCAGTTGAAAGTCGGTGGGTTCACGATGGACGCCGACCAAATGACCGCAACACTAAACGGCGAAGAGATCGCGCTCACAACGCGCGAGTTCAGCATCCTGGACCGGCTGCTGAGCTACCCGAAACAGGTGTTCTCTCGCGCACAGCTCATGGACGAGTTCTGGGATTCCGCTGACGCAGGCAACCTTAGAGCTGTGGATGTGTATATCACCAAACTACGGCAGAAACTCGCCGATTGTATGGATTTCGATATTGTCACCGTGCGTGGCATTGGTTACAAGGTCGTGCCGAGATAGGCGGATGGGTATGGAAGTGATGACGGGGAGGCTCGCAAAGAACTGCACGGCAGAAGGCGACTGGCATCGATCGGTGTTACGGGCCGCGTAGCGTTGTGGTCGTTCGCGGTATTCGTGCTGGCGGCCGCCGGCCAGACAAGTCTGATCGTGTGGCTGCCAAGGTTACTGCCGGCGGGAAACGGCTGGTATCTGGCGGTTGTGATTCTCGTGTACTGGCTGATTCTGGCTGTAGTGTTCGCTGTGCTTATCGGTCGACAGATTTGCAATCGGTTGGAACGGCCGATGCAAACACTAGGGGAGGCGCCGGTCGTGTCGCTCACGGTGACTTCTCTGTTATGTTGCGCCGCGGCACGTTGAAGGAAGCCACAAATGGGATGCGACCGACCAGATGTTCGCTGACTTCAACACGATGGTGGCCGAACTGGGCGGTATTGAAACAATGAAAAACGATTTTGTGGCGAACGTAAGCCATGACATCAAAAACCCGCTCGCCATTCCCGGTTTCGCCTGATGGATTGCAGCGTGTCCGGCATGCCGTGCGATCGCCGCAACAACTGAACGCCGTACAGCTCCAACCATTGAACATCTGTACGATCTCAATGACGACGTGTGCCGCAAAGCCCACGCACTACTCCACTGAACAGCCGGTTTTTGGGGGAAAGGGTCGCGCCATGCGCGTACGCGACTGAGCACCGTCGCTCAATGTGCGGAAAAGTTGTTCGCGGCGACTGTTGGCCGGCTGTAAACGTCAGATTCTTCTGCTGGATTGTCGTTCTTCAACGAATTGATGAGCTGGGCGACGATGTCCGGCATGATCGAGCGGCTGAGCCATTCGATGTTCTGCGGCGTAAGCAGATCTGGTGCCTTGGCGAGTACGCCGAGCATGCCGCTGGAGGCGAACTCCAGCAGCATGCGCTGGCCGGGGTTCAGCGTGTCCGGGTCGCGGTCGAGCGCCGCCAGCCAGATCTCGACGACATGGGTTTTGAGCTGCGCCGCGAGGCCTGCGGAACCGTGTGGCCCGGCGATGTGTGACAGGCGGTGGATGCTGCGGACTCGTTGCGGCGAGGACAGGCAGGCAAGTGCAAAGTCGCGAATGCTGTCAATGCCTTGGTCTTGTCGGATGATGTGCGTGATGAAGTCAGTGATGCCCGGCTCTTCATAGATTGCAGCGATCGCATCATCGGCCAACTCGGGAATGTTGCCGTAATGATAGTAGAACGCGCTGCGGTTGAGTCCACTTTCGCGTGTGATATCGCTAATGGTGATCTGCGCGTATGGTTTCTCTTCCAGCAGCCGCCAGAACGCATCCTGCATTTTCTGTGGTGCGCTTGGCTCCTCGGCTCTTGGTCGTGCCATGAATTACTTCCCGTCTCCATGATTGAATAACTCAACATCGTATCGTGTTTTTTGGCTTAATCGTGCGGTTTTCGTCCAATAACCCAACATAATGTTGAATTGCGTGGATTTATTTACCCGACGCAGTGATGTATTTCTTGGATGCGCAAATAAGTATTGCAGCAGTCAATCGCATGAGAGGAACGATCGACATGCCATTCCTTGAATTTCACGATGTGGTCCGACAATACGGCAGCGGCGAATCTGCCGTACTAGCGCTCAACCACGCCACCTTTGACATTGAACAAGGCGAACTCGCCATCATCCTCGGTGCGTCTGGTGCCGGCAAATCCACTGCACTCAACATCCTCGGCGGCATGGACCGCGCAACGTCCGGCTCCGTAAAACTCGACGGCAAGGACATCACCAAGGCAAACGAGGCGAAGCTTACCGATTACCGTCGTTTCGACGTCGGCTTCGTCTTCCAGTTCTACAACCTCGTACCCAATCTGACAGCCCTTGAAAACGTCGAACTCGCCTCTCAGATCTGCCCGAATGCATTGGACGCTCGAGAAACGCTCGACAAAGTCGGTTTGGGAGAGCGCCTGAACAACTTCCCAGCTCAGCTCTCCGGCGGCGAACAGCAGCGCGTTTCCATCGCCCGCGCGCTTGCCAAGAACCCAAAACTGCTGCTATGCGATGAGCCGACCGGTGCACTCGACTACAACACCGGCAAGGAAGTACTTCAGCTTCTTCAGGACTCCTGCCGTCAGCGCGGCATCACCATCGCGCTTGTCACGCACAACTCCGCGCTCGCGCCGATGGGAGACCGGCTGATTCGCTTCCGTTCCGGCAAGGTCACCGAGATCACGGCGAACTCGAATCCGACGCCGATCGCCGACATCGAATGGTAGGGAAGCGATAGGAACGTACATGAAAAAGACAGCACTTTGGAAGGACGCATGGCGCGCGATCCGCGGCAACGACAAGCGTTTTGCCGCAATGCTCGTAATCGTCGCGGTTGGTGTGATGATGCTCGGTGGGCTCAACTCCGTCGGCCGTGATATTCGCGCCGGACTCGACGAATTCTTCGACGAAACGACCATGCACGACATCACGATCGTCTCCACGCTTGGCTTCGACGATGACGATATCACCGCGCTGCGCACAGTGAACGGCATCAAGGACGTGGCCGGCGAATACGTCGCATCCGTTACCACTGCAATCGACGGCAAGCAATCGTCTGCCACTGTTACGGCGCTCAACAGCCGTGGTATCGACCAGCCGTACGTGACCGACGGGCGTTTGCCAAATGCCGATCATGAAATCGCTGTCACCGAGCAGTATCTGGATGATGCCGGCAAGTCGATTGGTGACACGCTTGAGTTTAGGTCGGACGATTCGATGGCAGCATCCGAGGCATTCGACGCGACTGAAACGTTCTCAGACGGCAAGTACACGATTGTCGGCACGATCGTCGATCCGAACGATATCGTCAACCCGTCCGGTCCGCTCGCGCTCATCTCCGGTAGCAAAACCGTGTACCCGATGTTCGTTGCAGCCGATTCGCTTGCCGGAGTCAACTCTGGAGCTGACGCTGGAACCAACTCCGGGAACGCAGTCGAAAGCGATACTGATGACCTGCCGTACACGTCCGTCGTCATCACTGTCACCGGGGCGAAGGCAATGAACACGTATGGCAACGATTATCTCGACACGGTCGCCGATGCGCGTGCGGCGATCGAAACCATTCAGCAGACCCGTGAACAGGCGCGCACCGACGCTGTGCACAGCGCTGCACTGAATACGGCCATGAGCGCGATTGATGAGCAAAAGGCCCAAATCGCAGCGCTACCCGATGGGCTGCCCGCCAAAACGGTTGCCGAACAGAAAATTGCCGACGCGGAAGCCGCCGCCAAACAGCAGGTTGACGCGCTGCCGAGCGCTAAGTGGATTATCCGTGATCGCAGTGCCGTCACCAGCTATGAGGATGTCAAAACGCAAAGCGACATGATCATGCGGCTGGGAACGCTGTTCCCCGTACTATTCCTCGTCATCGCGCTGCTCGTGAGCCTAACCGCTGTTACGCGCATGGTGGAAGAGGACCGTGGACTCATTGGCGCTTACAAGGCATTGGGATATACGCGTCACGAAACAATGTTCAAATATCTGGTCTACTCAGGCGCGGCTTGCCTGTTTGGTGGCCTGATCGGCGACGTGCTCGGACTGATTGGTCTGCCGTTCGTGTTCACGCGCAGGATCGTCTCGGATCTGTACACGCTGCCCTCGTATCCGCTGCTCGTCGACTGGCGTCTTGCAGTCGGAGGCGTGCTGCTGTTCGTTGTTATCATCACCGGTGCAGCGATGGTGGCCTGTACTGGATCCCTCAGGCTCGAACCTGCCGAACTCATGCGGCCGAAAGCTCCGAAAGCCGGCAAGACTATTTTCCTGCAACGTATCGGTTTCGTTTGGAACCACTTGAGCTTTCTCGGTAAGGTGACCGCCCGCAATCTGTTCCGTTACAAGTCTCGCGCATTGATGGTCATCGTCGGCGTACTCGGCTGCACGGCCCTGATGACCGCAGGATTTGGCATGGGCTCCTCTGCGTTGACCTTGATGCCGCGCCAGCACAGCGAGATCGCACCATACGACGTGCTGGCCGTGACCTCCGCCGTCGACCATGACAAGGCGCAGAACGATCTTGACGGGAACGCCGATGTGGAATCCGCATTGCCATTGCAGATCGGCAGTGTCACACTCGCTCCCGCAAACGGTGGCAATAGCGGCAATGCCTCCGATTCGACTGACGACGCGAAAATCACCGCGCAGCTCATGGTCATTCCCGACGGTGAATCCCTACACGGTTACATCAACCTCGCTACCTCGAGTGGAACGCCGATCAAACTGTCGAATGCTGGCGACGATGTTATCGTGACCGCTAACGCCGCGAAAAAGCTTGCGCTCGCCTCCGGCTCGACCGTGAACCTCACTGATCAAATGGCCGACACTGCGGATGCTACGGTTCATGAAATTGCCCAATACTATACCGGCAATCTCGTGGTCATGACGCAATCGGCGTATGAAAAAACGTTTGACGCCGACTTCACGCCGAATGCGGACTTGATCAACGTACGCGGTGACGATGACGCGCAGATCGCGTTCGCCGACGATCTTGCTGGACAGAACGAATACCTTTCGGTGACAAGTTCGGCCAAACAAGAACGCGACTTTTCGAAGAGCTTCCTCATGTTCTTCGTGATGATTGGCTTCATCGTGACCATGGCCGCGATCCTTGCGATCGTGGTGCTCTACACGTTGGCTAGCACGAACATCTCCGAACGTGAACGTGAGCTCGCCACCATCAAGGTGCTCGGCTTCAGACGACGCGAGGTTCACGGCTACGTGAACAAGGAGATGTTGTTACTCGCCTGCTTCGGCATCGCAATCGGCCTGCCGTGTGGGCGAGCGCTGTTGGGCTTTTTGGTCGGCGAACTCGACCTGCCGGGCATGAACATCGTGCCAAACGTGGCATGGTACTGCTATGCGGCGGCGGCCCTGCTCGCGCTCGCATTCACCGTGCTGGTTGAGTTGGCGACAAACCGTTCGCTCGACCGTATTGACATGGTTGGTGCACTGAAAAGCCCAGAGTGAGCGATTGCTATTGCAGCTCGCGCAGGCCCGCGAAGAGACGTTCGAATCCTTCGCGCATTGTCCTGCGCGGGCAAGCAACATTGATGCGCAGAAAATCGCGACCGTTGCCGCCGAACTGTGCGCCGGGGGAGAACATCACCTTATGCTCGCGGCGCAGCCATTCACACAGACTGTTCGTGTCTGCAAAGCGATGATCGTCACCAGTGAACGCGGAGCAGTCCAGCCACAGCAAATACGTAGCAGGGCCTTCAACTAACGATAACTGGCGGTCGGTGCTCGGCTCAACGTTGTACTCGTTGATCATGCGTGCGGCTTCGTGTTTGTTGCCTGCTAGATACGCGCGCAATTCGTTAAGCCATGGGCCACCCTGTGTGAACGCAGCAATAGCTGCATCGATGGCAAAAGCGTTCGGTTCAGCTACTTCATCCGTGTTCAGTCCGCGCCACACTTTATGGCGCAGCGTCGGATCGGGAACCATCACCGCAGCCGTATGCAAGCCAGCAATATTAAACGCTTTCGTTGGTGCGAGGCAGGTTGCTGAAATCGCAGCACACGTCTCATTCACTGCAGCAAACGGTACGTATGAGACTCCAGGATCAGTCAAATCACAGTGAATTTCGTCACTGATCACCGTCACATGATGCTCATAACACAATGCACCAATGCGCGCGAGCGTCTCACGATCCCAGATCATGCCAGTCGGATTATGCGGATTACACAGGATCATCAACGTTGTTTGCGGGTCAGCAAGCTTCGCAGCAAGATCTTCCCAATTGATTGCATAATGACCCTGCGCGCCATCGCGTACATACGTGAGCGCAGATTCAAGCGCGTTGCGACCATTATTGAGAATCGAATTGAAAAAAATGTTGTACACCGGCGTCATAATCAACACATTTTCCGCAGGCGTAGTCAGCTTGCGAACCATGCTGGAAATCGCTGGTATCACACCGGTAGTAAAAATCAGCGAATCCGAATCGATGGCAAGACCATGACGTGAACCCCACCAGTCGACGTACGCGTGAGCCCACTCATCAGGAATAGTTGAATACCCAAACACGCCATGCGCAACTCTTTGCGACAATGCGTCACGAACTGCGGGTGCCGTGGTGAAATCCATATCCGCCACCCACATAGGCAGCGCATCGCCAGCCTCATCCCATTTGAGTGAATGCGTGCCACGTCGATCAATTGGTGCATCAAAATCGAACGTCATACTATTGCCTCTCTTCGAACATCGCTGCCGTGCTATGGGTTACGCAACTACTGTCATGCAACGATTACTGTACCTGCTGCGTACGTGCACTGGTATTCGAAGCGACAACAATGCGCGTCGCCTTCGGGTCAATACGATTCGGATCCAGCGTAAGCTCACCGATAGCATCAGCACGGATTACGCCAGACGTCGGATTCACAATGCTGTCAATCGTGCCATGCGCTTCAACATCCACGGTTGAATATTCGAACGCGCGCGTCGTATTGATCAGTCGACAATTCTTCATCACAAGATTGTCGATATAACACAAGCCTTGCAAGCTCTCAATCGTGCAGTTGATGAACGTAAGATTGCGCGAATTCCACCCTAAATACTCGCCAGAAATGTAAGAATCAGTAACCGTTACGTTCTCACAATTCCAAAACGCATCCTTACTGATCAGCCTTGAATGAGCGATATGCACATCCTTCGCACCATCAAACGGGTAATTGCCAACAAGACGGAAATTCTGTGCAGTCACATGCTCGCAATTCATGCCCAAGTAATCGCCGCGCGCTGAGACGTTATCAAGATTCACATTCGTGCACTGCCACAGCGTTTCTGCAGCATTCGTGAAATCAACCGTATGCAATGACACGTCATCACAGCGGCGGAAATTCTTCGGCGCGTCAATCGTACAATCTTCCACTCGAATAGCATGCGTGTACCATACGCCGGCGCGCGCCATCTCAAACCATGTCGAATTACGCACCATCACGTCATGGCAATACCACAGCGGGTACTTCCACTGAAATGCGCAACTGTCCAGTTCAATACTGCTTGCATGCTTGAGTGGTGATTCGCCATCTGCAAAAATATCGTTCACATAACGGTGTTCATGGGCGAAAAACTGTGCGCGCTCGCCGGTGTATCGCGTCTGGTGTGACTCTTGAACGCTTGACTGTGCGTTGGTGTGCGATTGCTCTGATGTTTCGAGATTCACGGTGATGCTCCGATTACTTGTGTTGATGGTTCCGCTCGACAACAGTGCCTACGATATGAATATTGTGTGTGCTATCGGTTGTGTTGCGCTTACGGCGTATCGAAAAACCCTGCAGTGCGTGACCTGTGCGCAAAGCTGCTCGGTTTGAGTTGTGTTAGATATGACCGATTGCGCGCGCAGGGCTACCAGCAACGATGACACCTTGCGGCACGTCGTGAGTTACGACGGCGCCTGCTCCGATAATCGCACCATCGCCAACGGTGACACCTTGCAAGACGATGGCGCCTGCTCCGATCCACACATGCTTGCCGATATGGATCGGCCGGCTTATCGTGGTGGCGCGCTGTGCTGGATCCTTGAGATGGTTAATGGTGATGAGCTGCACGTTTGGTCCGAGAAACGAATCATCATCGAGCGTAATGCCGCCACGGTCCATGAGTGTGCAACCCCAGTTAATGAAGACGTTGTGCCCAATGGTGATGTTGTGCCCGAAATCCGTGTAAAACGGCGGGTTGAGCCTAAATGTTGGGTCAACTGGGTGCCCAACAATTTGTTCGAAGAGAGCATGAACGTCTTGGGGCTCATGCCAGCTTGTGTTGAGTTCAACGCATAACCGTTTGGTGGCAGTAATGATGTTGCCGATTGCTTCGTATTCGGGGTCAGTTGGCGACACTGGCTCACCGGATCGATCACGGGTGAGAATATCGGTCATTGGAAGTCCTTTCAGCTTGCATTGTCATTGAATCGCGCGCATGAAGAACTGTCCAATAGGTATTTTCAATACAATGTCATGCTTTCAGAGCATGACACAATGGGCTGCTGTTACTGATCGCTGGTGGTTGTGCTCGCGTCGCTCTCATGGTTGATAGATTCGCTAGAAGACTCACTCAAGAATCGTGCAAACGCCGCAGCGGCGGGGGAGAAGACGGCTTTTGTCGCTTCCACGCCAACACTGACGCATTGCCCAGTGGTGGATCCAATGGCACTGTGCGAATGCCAGGGTAGGTGATTCCTAAATCAAGGCAAATGTAAATACCCATGCCGTTCGCAGTCATATTGGCACCATTGGCCGGCAAGTTGCACCATCCAGCAACGTCTAAATGATCGGCGGCAGAGCCAAACCATTGAAGTACAGTTCTGCGCACTGACTCACGAGATGGCAAGAGCAATGTTTGCTCTTCAAGATCCTGTGGTGACAGTGATGTGCGATTGGCAAGCGGATGATGTTCGGGAACCAGAGCTGCCCACTGCTCTGCAATGCCAGTAGCGATACATTCATAACGGCTTGTATCTGCTGGTTCGCTAAGCAGTCCAAAGTCCATGAGCCCTTGCTCAATGCGGTTTTGAATAACATCTGCTGTGGTACTAATAACTTGGAAATGAACGTGTGGGTGCAATGCGCGGAACGCTACCATGCGTTGCGAGAGGAACGACATTGCGCGCATTTCGCCACAGCCGATAACAATATCGCCGCTAAGTTCACTATCGGATTGGCGAAGTTCAAATTCGGTTTTGTCAGTGAGTGAGACGATGGTTTGCGCCCGTTCGCGCAGTAAACGCCCTGCATCAGTAAGAGTTAGTGTGCGTCCACCGCGATCAAAGAGAGCAACGCCGAGATCCTCTTCAAGCTGGCGTAGTTGGCGCGATAATGTTGGTTGTGAGATGCGCAGTAGCTGCGCAGCCCACGTAATATTGCCCTCCTCGGCTACCGCAAGAAAATATCGTAGTACACGTACTTCCATACGCCCCTCCGTTCCTTCAATTTCTTCATTGTAGAGTGATTTGTTGCATTGAGTACGTTTCGCGTATGGTGCAGTCAAGTGCCATGCTTGACACGCATAGTATGGCATCGTTTGCAGCTATTGGACATTGTGAAGCAAGCGGTGTGTACTAGTGGCGGATATCAATCACAATCGGTAAGGATTTCAATAATGGATAATCCAAGTGTATTCCCCATGGGTAGTCCCAATGACGCATATGCGCAATATTTTGAAGGTCACAGCTGGTTGGCACCGCTTGCAGCTGATGGTCAGGTAAGTGTTGCGAACGTGACCTTTGAGCCAGGGTGCACGAATCATTGGCATATTCACCATGGTGTGTGCCAGATTCTGATTGCCGTGGGCGGGCGCGGTTACTACCAAATTGAGGGCCAAGATTCGGTGGAACTCAAGCCGGGTGATGTGGCTTATATTCCGCCGGAAACCAAGCATTGGCATGGTGCTGCACCGAGCGAAGCTTTTGCGCATATTGCTGTCATGCCTAAAGCTGATGGTGCGTCAAACGAGTGGTTGGAGCCTGTAGACGAGGCTGTTTATCGCGAGCTCGCGTAAGCGCATTGTCATAGAGGAACGGGTGGTTCCTTGATGCTCACACCGCAATAGAAGTGTACGAATGTACATATCCAAATAGTGGTCACCGTGACTGTGTTGTACGATCGTACACTTCTTCGATGTGCCAATGAATAAGCGATATTCTGCGTATTGGGCAACGCTATGGCCTATCCTAAAGAGGGAACGTGCTGTGCAGTCTTCATGATTGCATAACACACGTAACGTTCTTGATTCTAGGGGGCATAATGCGAATCGAACACGCGGTAACAAGCATTGCTGGCAATGAAACGAGTCCAGTGCTGCTACTGCTGCACGGGTGGGGCTCTGATGAACGCGATCTGCCTGGATTGCTCGAATACTGTGCACCCGAAGCGGATTATGCATCTTTGCGCGCGCCGATCGCTTACGGTATGGGATACACATGGTTTGGAACATGGGATCATGAAGGCGTGCCGACGGGAGCGTCGCTTGACCGCCAAGCGCGCGAAGCTGGTGAAGCTATTGATGCGTGGGTAGCGCAGAACATTGCTGACAATCGCGCAGTCGTACCCATGGGTTTCTCACAAGGCGGTTTGCTCGCAGGTGAGATGCTGCGTATCAATCCAAAGCGATATGCAGCAGCCGTGAGTTTCTCAGGCTTCCTTGCACACGGAGAGCTGCCTGGCGATAGTGAGCTTGCTAGTCTCAAGCCGCCAATGTTTTACGGTCGCGGCTCGATTGATGATGTTTTTCCTGCAGACGAGATCAGTGCTATGACCGATTTCTACACTGCTCATACAACGCTCACCGCCAAAGTGTACCCTGGCATGTCACACAGCATTTGCATGCCTGAACTGCGCGATGTCGCAACATTCCTCACTGACGCTGGATTGATTCGCCCGCGAATCTGGTAATGCGCACACTGATAGGCTAGCCAATATGACGATGCAATCTGGAAATGATCGCCACAACGCGGGCAAGGCGATGGGAGAGAATGATATTTCCCATGCGTTCGTATCAATCATCGTGCCGGTGTACGGCGTCGAAGCATATTTAGACGAATGCGTAGCGAGCCTAGTGCACCAAACATGGCGCAATATTGAGATCCTGCTCGTAGATGATGGCTCCCCTGATCGTTGCCCAGCAATGTGCGATGCTTGGGCAGCTCAAGATTCGCGTATTCGTGTGATTCATAAGGTAAATGGTGGCCTGTCAGATGCGCGTAATGCTGGTCTTGCAGCGGCAAAGGGATCATGGATTTATTTCGTGGATTCTGACGATGTGGTTTCACCAAAACTGATTGAGCATGCGTTGCATGCTGCCGACCAGTACGACGCTGATCTGGTCATGTTCCAGTTTGATACGATCTCTGAAAATGGTGCGCCGCTGTTCTCAGACTACAAGCACAATGACTTTAATGAAGTCATGGTGATGACCCCGGTTGATGCCATCAAAGCACAGGTAAAAGCTGAAATCGACGGATACTTTTGGTCGTTTATCGCCGCGGCGCCAATCTATCGTGATCATGATTTCTCATTCCCGGTAGGTCGCAAAATCGAGGACTTGTCGCGTATTTGCAATGTTATTGGCGAATCACGGCGCGTAGTGCGTATTCCTGAAGTGCTCTATCACTACCGTCTACGTCGTGGATCGATCACTGCTGGATGGAATGCGCAACTGGTGTGCGATTGGATGAAAGCTGCCGATGATCGTGAAACCTATATCGTTTCGCGTTTCCCTGAACTCAAGCAGTTTATGCGTTTGCAGCAGCTCACATTCTTCGCCAATCTCGACTATGAGACTATCCGCCAGTCGTTGACGGCTAGTTTGCATATTGATCCAGAGGATGCGGACCGGATTCGCCGTCGTATTGAAGGACTCGCTAAGGATGTTGCGGATGATGGCACGCAAATGCCGGATACCACGCGTTCGTTGCTTGATTTGCTGAAAGATTCAGTAGATGCTGCAGTTGATGATTTCCATGAAATGCGCGAAGAATGGGCGCGTTCGGGGCCGGGATGGAAGCAGTATGTGCACGAGCTGCTCGACCCGGCGTCAGAGCGCACGGTTTCGCAACGAGCAGTGGCCTCGGATGACAATAAGTCAGCGTGATATGCAGCCAGCGTAATATACAAAAGGCCCGCATCATATGGTGATGCGGGCCTTGCTGTTCCCCGTGCTGTGACGGGGAAATAAAGTGTTATCAATCGTGGCGGTTGATATTGGTATCGCGTGCCACGGGGACGGCGTCAAGCGCCGTGAGTGCAAGACTACTTGTTGAGCGCGTTGACGAGCTTCCAAGCAGCCTGGGACAGCGCGTAGCTGCCGAAAGACGGGTCGGTCGAAGCGAGCGGAGAGCGCAGTGCTTCGTTCATGATCTCATGCTTCATGATATTTCCTTTCACCACTGCTAATGGTTGTCGCTTTGTATTGCGTGTCATCTTGTGATGACGACTCATACTGTAATCGGAGCAAGAGCGTCGTCTCTAGTCGATTTTCTCGCGTTTTTTGTATATTTATCGGCTATTCTTGAGAATATACATAAAGTTGGCGGGGAGGCTCCATGGAACAGGTAGCCAGCGAAGCGAAACTGCGGTACCTCGACTTCATCGCGCGTGAAGACCGTATTCGGCATCATCGGTATGTCGAAGAAATGAAACAGTACGATCTCATGCGCTCCGGCGACATGTCTGCAATCCGCGAAAGCGCACAATTATGGGACTCAGGTCTGTACGGGCATTTGAGTAATGACCCATTGCGCGACGCCAAATATCGTTTTGTTACATCCATTACGCTAGCCACCCGCTTCGCTATCGAAGGTGGTATGGATGAGGAAGACGCCTACAACGCTTCCGATCTGTACATTCAAGACGTTGATACATGCGACAATGTCAACGCAGTGCGACGCATTCATACCGATATGATGACGTTCTTCACTTGGGCGATGGCTGACCTCCACAAGGAACCAGTCACCTCAAAAGCTGTGGCAGAAAGCATGGATTACATCCACTATCATCTGCATGAACGCATTACTGTTCCCATTCTCGCCAAGCATGTGCATCTCAACCCCACGTACCTCTCAGAGTTGTTCAAACGTGAAACCGGCGAAACCATTTCCCGATATGTCACTGGCAAACGTGTCGAAGCTGCACAGAACATGCTGAAATACTCCGAATATGGGTTCGCGGAAATCGCACAAATTCTTGCCTACCGGTCACAAAGTCACTTTTCAAAAGTGTTCAAAAAAGAAACCGGGTATACGCCAGGGGAGTACCGGCGTCGGTTCGCGCAGACTGGCATCTGGCCAGAATAGTGGTAGGCGGTATGGGTATGTGCCTATGTGAATCGCAAGCGAACCGCACATGAATTATTGTGCTTCGGGCGTATCTCGGCGGGAACGAATCTGATTTTCAGGTAGCGTGTAGCTAAGCACGAGTAAGAAAGAGGAACGCATTCATGGGAATGCCATTGGATATGTATGTCATTCGACATGGTGAGTCGGAGGCGAATGTCATTATCACCGCAGGCGAAAACGGTGACAATTCTCTGTATACGCAAGATAACGTGACGGTCCCTGATCGTTCGTGGCGTTTGACTGCCACAGGGCGTAAGCAGGCTGATTGCATTGGCCGTTGGCTGGTGGAACAGCAACAATTGTTCGATCGCTATCTTGTCTCGCCGTATGTGCGCACGCGCGAAACCGCTGCCACGATGGCGTTGCCAAAGGCCAAATGGGAAGAAAATCGCGTACTGCGCGAACGATCATGGGGCGAAATCAACACTATTACGAAGGATGATTTCCGCTCAAATTATCCGCGTAACTGGCAGTTTAAAGCTAATGACCCGTTATATTGGCGTCCGCCGGCAGGCGAGTCAATCGCCGATGTGGCTGAAAATCGCGTGCACAATCTCCTTACCTCGCTTGATCGCAAATCTGACGCACAATCGGTCGTCATGGTCAGCCACGGCGATCTCATGCTGGCACTCATGCTGGTGCTTGAAGACTTGTCAGATGAAGAGTTTATGCATCGCGCAGCATCAGATGATTGGAAAATCACCAATTGCACATGCCTGCACTACTCGCGCCGTGACCCCTCCACTGGTCGTACGTACAAGCGTTTCCGTTGGGAGCAGACTGCAAGACCAGTGCTTAACGCGCAGAGTGGTAAGTGGGAGGTTGCGGTAAGCGACTGGCGTTCCTTTAAGAAGCCGACATTATCGAACGGTGATCTGGTGGACGTCGTGCATGCTGTCGACCCGCATTTGTGACAACGCAAGCAGTGATGAAACGTGAAGGACTGGTGAACAGGTTACAATGGCACACGATGCGCGGACGCGGATGTTATGCGCCTGCGCGGGAGAGCTAAAGGAGTTCACTTATGAAGAACCTGTTCACATGGGCGCTGCACGGCGATGGCAAAACCCTCGCCCCTGGCGAAGTCGTCGAACCCGATGAGCGCTTGACCTGGCCGCGTACTGCAGGCATCGGCGCCCAGCACGTCGTTGCTATGTTCGGCGCGACCTTCCTCGTGCCGATTCTCACCGGCTTTGACCCGTCGACTACGCTGTTCTTCACCGCGCTGTCGACCGCCCTGTTCCTGCTCATCAACAAGAACGTGCTGCCGAGCTACCTCGGCTCGTCGTTCGGCTTCATCGCGCCGATCACGGCTGTTACCACCGCGAACAAGGGCATCGCCGTCGCCAGCTTCGGCATCATGGTCACCGGTCTGCTGCTCGCGCTCGTCGGCGTGGCCGTGCACTACGCCGGCTCGAAGTGGATTGACATCATCATGCCGCCGGTTGTCAACGGCGCTATCGTTGCGATCATCGGCTTCAACCTGGCTCCGAGCGTGTGGAACAACTTCAAGGCTGCTCCTGACACTGCGCTCGTCACACTGGTCGCCGTGCTTTTGGTCGCTGTGTTGTTCAAGGGTCTTGCGGGCCGACTCAACATCCTGCTCGGTGTGATTATCGGCTACGCGTACGCGTGCGTGCGCGGTCAGGTTGACTTCTCCGCTATTGGCAAGGCGTCGTGGATTGGCTTCCCGCAGTTCCACACTCCGCAGATTGACTTCTCGATCCTGCCAATGTTCCTGCCGGTTGTGCTCGTGCTTGTCGCTGAGAACGTTGGCCACGTCAAGTCCGTCGCCCAGATGACCGGCCGTGACTATGACAACCAGATGGGCACCGCCCTGTTCGCTGACGGTCTCGGTACTGCGATCGCCGGCTTCGGCGGCGGTTCCGGCACCACCACGTACGGCGAGAACATCGGCGTAATGGCTGCCACCAAGGTCTACTCGACCGCCGCCTACTGGTGCGCTGCCGGCTTCGCACTGCTCTTGAGCCTGTGCCCGAAGTTCGGCGCAATCATCAACACGATCCCCGCAGGCGTGCTCGGCGGTGTCACCACGCTGCTTTACGGCATGATCGGCATGATGGGTATTCGCATCTGGGTGGAGAACAAGGTCAACTTCGACAAGCCGCTCAACATCATGGTCGCCGCAATCGTCATGATCATCGCTATCGGCCAGTTCGAATTCGCGTTCAATGGCATCCAGTTCAACGGTATCGCTATCGGCACGATCGTGATCCTCATTGCCTACCATGGTCTCAAGGCTATCGGCAAGGCTACTGGCACTATCGATAAGAACGATCCGGATATTCTCTAACCGTCACGCTGACGCACCACGGCCGTATACCCGGCACCTTTCACAGGTTTGCCGGGCATACGGCCGTTTTGTATCAGTGAAACAGCAGTATGCCCGGGAGAGGATAGGGAAATAGGGGGATTAGGGGATTAGGGGATTAGGCGCGAGCAGCATATTGTGCCTCACGATATTCGCCAGGCGTCGCTCCAGCGCGCTTACGGAACACGTTGATGAAATAACTGGCTGAAGAAAACCCGCATTCACGAGCGATCTCTGCAATTGAAAGATTCGTGTTCGCTAGCAGACGCCGAGCTTCCTCAAGTCGCCGTTCAGTAAGGCATTCATTTGGTGTGCGGCCAACATATTTTTTGAACAGAATGCAACATTGACTGCGACTTACGCCGCCAGCTGCTGCAATATCATCAAGCCCAAGTGGATCGCGGAACCGACTTTGTATAATACCGGTCATTTCCAGCACGGTCATACGATTGCTTTGCTCGGTAGCCATATCGTCGCCGAGCGTGCTGGTCGTATTTGGCTCAAAGCGGTCAAGTACCATATCGCAGAGTTCGATTGCTGCTGCCAGTGCAGGAAGAGGATTGTTCCCCGCATTATGAGTCTGCTGCGTATCCGCATTGCGCTGACTGCCGCGCATGCCACCTCCAGGCATTAAACGAATAACACGTTCGACACCCATCAGCACATCACGCTGCCAATCAATATCCGGGCTTAAATGCAAAAAATCTTCCATATGCTGTGCAAACGCGCGTTCACAACGCGCTGCAACATCAGTCGTTACATGTTCAAACAGTGTTGGGCTAATAACAGCACATGAAAACCATGATTCACGCTTATCAGGTGAAAAATCATAATGCAAGCGGCTTGAGTTCACTACAATGCCTTCGCCTGGTTGCAGTACATCAGTATGACCGTTGACGAAATAGTGCAATTCACCGCTGACAACATGGATAAATTCAAGATCGCGATGCCAATGGCAGGGGCAACGATAGTCAGGAAAGCTCGAGAGCGGATCGCAGTGTGCATAGATCGGCAGTCCGGGAACGTTGTAATAAATATGTTCCGACAGATCTGAGAAAACTGTCACCTTTTTATGCAGTGTTGCCATGCGCTCCTCCCATCAGTATTCACAACACGGTGAATCTACTATTTTGATATTACTCTGGTGAGAAGCGCAATTGCAGCACTGATGTGAAGAAGCGCAAAGATATATGATAAAACCATCTTCCAGCTGCAGAGGAAGACCACGCAACAACATCAATGCTGAAGCAACAGTATGGACGATTCCGTCATATTCGGCATCTTCAGCAAGCACACAATAAGGAGTGATTGCGATGCGTAACCATGCACTGAAGAACGAATCTGTACTGTCTCATCTGATCGAGTGGACGAATGCTCAGATCAACACATTTTATGATATTTGCCACTCGTGGATGTCGCAGCAGGTTGCTCACCCAGATGAGGAAAACTGGTGGGCAGTATGGTACCCGGAGTATTTCCGCTTGGCTGCCTGAACGGCGGTTGCTAGCGCGCCGCCGGGCGAAACGCGGGTCTGACCGACTCGATATGCTAACGATGAACTTCCCGTCGTGCACAGTAGGGACATGCAAGGAGGCACATCATGGCAACATCGGACGGCAAGAACATCGCGATCGTTACTGGCAGCGCGCTCGGCCTCGGCTACGAACTCACTCGTCAGCTCATCGAACAAGGCTGGTTTGTAGCGGGTATTGATTTTAACGAAGAACGTCAGGTTGAGCTTGCTAAAACATTCTCCGCGCAATCATATCGAGGATTTGTGGGCGATATTTCTGACGAAGTATTCGTCAAACAGTCAATCGCTGAGATCGCGCGCATCGGGCACATTGACTTGCTCATTAACAACGCTGGCCAGCCATCATTCAAAGTACCTACCGGCTATGAGGCAGCTGACGTTGACAAATGCCTCAAAGGTTTAAAGGGCATGATTTTGTGGAGTGTAGAAACGCTTCGCGCTGACAATGAGCAAGACCTCAAAATCGCTAACGTGATGAGCACTGCTGCAACACGTGGCAATGCCAACGAATCCGTGTACTGCGCAACCAAGTGGGGCGAAAAAGGCTATACGCAAAGCCTGAAAGCTGCATATAAGGGTACGAGCGTGAAAATCGTCGGCGTATACCCTGGTGGTATTGATACCGCGTTCTACCGTGACAGTCACGATTATGTGTCTGAAGCCAAACAGCACACGTTCATGGATCCGGGTCAACTCGCTCAGGTTATTCTGTTCAATTTGGTGAATGAAGCAAACCTGACAGTTTCTGACATTCTCATTGAACGCAATTATGTGTGACCAGTGAAACACGTAGATCGTATGGCGACTTGTGATGTTGGGAGCAGTGCTGCTCTGAGCAAGTCGCCATACGCATAAAGTAGTGGGCATAGGCTACTCTGGCACAGTTTGCGCAACCTTGTGCAACCCCTGACATGAAAGACCAACGTGCCTAAGAAATCCGCGAAAAAAACATCGAACAACAGGTCGAACGCGTCCTTTACTGGCGAAATAGCCGAACCATACGCTGCCACTACTACGGTTGAAACGCGTCCCATTCCATTCGCCGAACTCGGCGTACCAGAACCATTACTGCGCGTGCTCGCTGCCGACGGCAAAACTGAAGCATTCCCCATTCAGGCAGACACGTTGCCTGACTCATTGAGTGGACGAGATATTCTTGGCCGCGGCCGAACTGGTTCTGGTAAAACACTTGCTTTCTGCATTCCGCTAGCGGCGCGCTTGTGCGAAGCTCCGTGGCAGACGGGCATGACCATGACCGCGTACCGTCGCGGGTTGAAAGCAGTCAAAGCGCAGCGGCTAGAAGAACGTCGCGCTGATGACTTCCTGCCACATCCGCGCGGTCTTGTGCTAGCTCCAACGCGTGAGCTCGCTAACCAGATTAACGACGTGCTCGTGCCTCTTGCACAAATGGCTGGCATAACTACTACCACCGTATATGGTGGCGTTCGATACAACCGGCAGATTCGCGATCTGAAATCCGGTGCAGATATTGTCGTCGCTTGCCCAGGTCGTCTTGAAGATCTCCTGCATCAGAATGCACTCACATTGTCTGATGTGCAGATCATCATCCTTGATGAAGCCGATGAAATGGCGGATATGGGATTTCTGCCACCAGTCAAACGTATTCTTGAGCAGATTCGCCCTGATGCACAACATATGCTCTTTTCTGCCACGCTTGACCACGGCATTGATGATCTGGTTCGTGAATTCCTACGCAATCCGAAAACGCATAGTGTTGCCGAGCCGGCTGATGCTGCTGATCTCATGAGTCAGCACGTATTCAACATTGACAGAGACGATAAAAACGCAGTGGTGCACGCGCTTGCCTCTGGAGCCGGACGTAGAATACTGTTCACTCGCACAAAATATCAAGCGAAAAACTTAGCGAAGAAACTCACGCAGTCAGGTATTCCAGCAGCCGAATTGCATGGCAATCTGACACAAAACCAGCGCGATCGCAATCTTGCCGCATTCGAAGACGGCGACGTGAACGTGATGGTTGCCACTGATGTTGCTGCACGTGGTATCGATGTCAGCAACGTAGAACTCGTTGTTCAAGTTGACCCACCTGCGGATCCGAAATCGTTCGTGCATCGTTCAGGTCGTACGGCGCGCGCTGGCCGGTCTGGCGACGTAGTCACACTCGTCTTGCCAGATCAGCGGCGTGAAGCCCGACGCATGCTGAAGGCTGCCGGCATTAGCGTGCGACCTATCGCAGTACGCCATGATTCGCCTGAAGTACTCGAACTGATTGGCGACGTAGCTGAGTCAGTAGAAGGTTGGAGCCTCGATCAAACTCAGCCAGCAGGTAACCCGCGTAAACGCAAAGGACGCAACGGTAAGGCAGCTAACAAGACTGCTGACATGGCAGACGATAGAGGCGCTCGCCGGCGAACGAATAAAACTAAGGCACTGCGTCACCTGCCTTCTCAGGATGCGGATGCTCGCATTGATACCGATACTGCGTTGACCGATTCGGCCGACTCGATTGATTCAACTCACTCGGCTGAATCAGCCGACTCGCCTCGCCATGCGGTGACTGCAGTATCTCCATCATCACAGTCACGTGGCCGCAAACCGCGCGGTAAAGCAGGGCAGCGTCGTGCTCAGCGCGAACGTGAGGAAGCATTAGGCATTATTCGAGTGCAGGATTTTGACGAAACAGAACCAGCATCATCACGCCGTGCATCACAACACACCACGAAAGACCGTGCTACGTCTGCGCGCAAGCAAGGAAAGCCACTGAAACCACGGCGTGATAAGACTGCTCGTGCTGCGGCTGCACCGGCGAAAACTGGTGGCAAACGCATTCATCATCATGATGAAAACCGTATCGTGCGTGACGAACGTGGAGAAGACGCTAAACGCCATGAGCGTCGCATGATCGCCAAGTACGGCAATACTGACGGTCCGCGTCGGCGCCACTCAAAAATCAAACGCACGCCATTCCGTATCGGCCGATAACCAGTATCGCGCTCAACGGTAGGCTATAACACGAATGTGGCGCTGTCTGCAACGTATATCATGCAGACAGCGCCACACGCATTGTTAGTGTGCACTCGTAGTGATGAACTGGTGTACCGCAGTAAACGAAGTGCGATAAATCAACACCATAATGAGCGAATCAGCCATAAGTGTGAGCGCACTAATAACTGCCAGCACCACGAACTGGTATTTTGCTGCCGTTAACGGATCTGCGCCAGCAATCACCTGACCGGCCATCATGCCCGGAATAAGCACAATACCGCTCGACGCTAATTGCGAGATGGTAGGAATCATGCCCAATCGCACCGATGACACAATCGACGGTTTAGCTGCCTCAAACGGGGTAGCACCAAGACTCAGTAGCATTTCCACTTCGTAGCGTCGTGCTTCCATATCGGCAAAAAATCGGCTCATTGCTACAGCTACTGCCGAAACCACATTGCCCAACAACATGCCGCTCAACGTAGCCAGCACAGTTGGCGCATACCACGGGTGCGGGCGAATAATAAGCTCCGTAACCACGCATACTTGCAAAATAACGCTTGCAGTAAGGGTCAACAACACTGATGGCATCACTGAGCGTGGAATATTCGCCGCTCGTGACATGGTGATTTGCACTGCTGCAAGAATCATCACCGCGATAAGTGCAAACACCAGCCATGGATTATTCTGCTCGATAACGAACTTGAGAATATAACCCATCGCCAAGAGTTGAATCAGCGAACGAAGAGTAGCCCACAGCATTTGCCGGTGCACGCCAAGTCGCATCGCATACGACATGCCAGCAGCTACCGCTACTAACAGGATGGTGATAATCAACCCCAATACGTCAATGGGGTAGGAGCCGGTAGTTGTATTCATCGCGTTTCTCCACCTTCAACCTGTGTAAGCACGCCTGCTGCGAGACGCATAGTACGATTTGCCCGCCCATCCGCTTCACGATGTCGTACGCGAATAATCGCCATGCCTTTCTCGCGAGCCGCATATGAGAGCATGTCACCGACTTTGTCAGCATTGTCCTCATCCAAGCCAGCATCCACCTCATCAGCAAGCATCACTTGCGGCACGGTGAGCAGAGTACGCAACAGGCATACGCGCGCTTGTTGCCCAACTGAGAGATCTTGCGGAGAACGCTCAAGCTCAATATCTGAACATCCCACTGTGTCAAGCGTGCGCCGCAACATCGACTCATCCGGGCGCGTTTCAGTAAGCGCAGTACCATCGTCACCAAAACGGTGCACGCGCAGCGTAAACGGCATAAGAATCGCTTCTCGTACAGTTTCACCGGTCAACGTTGGGCGCTGCGGCAGATACGCAACCTGCCGACGCCACCATTCAGGGCTCATTGATGTGCTCGGCTGGCCTTCAAGATACAATTCGGCACTCGCGTGAGGATTTAACTGTGCAAGCGTGGTCAGCAATGTGCTTTTACCTGATCCCGAGGGGCCGACTAAATCGACAATATCGCCGCGTTCGAGCGTAAACGACAGGTCAGCAAAAAGAGTACGGTACTGCGTCTGCTCGTCGCTGGCATGGTGAGAGAAGCGGCGAAATAACGAGGGCAGTCGCAATGAAGCACGGTCATTGTGCGTGGTTACCTTTGGCATTCGGCACGTCGCTTGAGCAACTGCGAACAGAGGTTGTGTACTTGCTGTCATGAGGGCAATGCTACGAACAAGAGCGACGATTTGGCGGCACACGGCGATTCTAAGCGTTTTCTTAGCCACCTTGGATTGTGATGGACACTGCACAACCCGGTAATCATTTACGATGGAAGGTGTGATGAACCATGACTGACATGACGGGCATAACGGCACATACAACGTCGAAGAGCGGCGCCGCCCCAATTGCGGCCAGTGATCCCGCGCTTGACTTGCTGACGGCCAGTATGATTGCTCATTGTTGATCGCCGATTGCCAGACGGCGATGTGGACCGAATGAGTGCGATTCTCACTGATTTGTTGATGGCGGCACGCGGATCAGTCAACACTGAACCAGTATCACTTACCGATGTTGTTCGGCAATCTGTCGCATCAGTACAAGGCAATTCGCGTCGCTGATCACGGCAGCGGTATTGGCGACAATCCTGAACGCTTATTCCGCCGGTTCGCGCGTGATGATGATGGCACCGCTCACCCAAGGATATGGTCTAGGGCTTGCGCTCGCGCGCGATGCGGCACAACGCTATGGTGGCACGGTTATGCGAATCACCCTGCCATTGAGCGACCAGTGAACAATCAGGAGCGATTGCGCGCATTACAGTGGAACTGTGAGCGCAAGAATAACGACATCGTCAACAGACAAGTCGGTTTCAGCAAGACAGCCACTGTTGCTGTTTGATGATGTTGATAGTACCGCTGAGGCAGCTAATACGACGCAATCGCGTCAGATTGCAGCCGTAAGCGATGCTGATAACACTGGCGATGCTGACACTGCCGACACAGCGTATGCGCATCAGTATGATCACTGGATTGCGCAAACGCTCGAACGATTATCTCATTCGCCCTTTCGCGCAAAATTTGTGCTTACCGACAAGGACCGAGCATACGCGCGTGCCAAAGGCAAAGCGGTGATCGCCCGGCATGCGCATGAACTACTCCGTGCACGTGTTGGCGATGCTGAACCAAAAGCAGATGGTCGTCAAACACCATGGCGTGGGCATCCAGTCTTTACTGCGCAGCACGCTACCGCTTGTTGCTGCCGCGGATGCATTGCTAAATGGCATCATATTGCAGCAGGAAGGCGTTTAACTGATGAAGAAATCGACCGTCTTGCAGCGTTAATTATGGCGTGGATTGAACGTGATCTTACGCAGCATCCTGCACGCTGACCAGCCAAACAAACCGCATTGCTGCGATCTGCTACAGCTGGGTTGGATGGTCAGTGTGCGTGCCAAGTTGCCGCAGATTACTGCGCTAATCCCATTTGATATTTCAGTGTCATAACACGCGTCGCCGAACGCGTCACCTTTTGCGCAAACGTAGGATCGGTTTGTGCTTTGGCAATAAGCCCGTTAAGAATCGGCTGCACATACGAATTATCGCCAATACATGCCAAGTCGCCGCCTGCTTCCACCAAGCGCACACCTAACTGGCTGGTTGCAATACCACTGACAGCAGCAGCCGACAGCGAATCAGAAATCACAACACCGTCATAGCCAGTAGACGCGCGCAAATGGCCGTCAATAATCGTAGAAGAAAACGCTGCGGGTGCGGACGGGTCAATCGCCTGATATGTTGCTAACGACATCATGACCATTGCCGGCTTAGCCTGCGTAATCGTCTGGTTAAATGCGCCAATTTCCTGACCATCCAACGTTGTAGTGGTGTCAAGAATACCTTGATCAGTGAAATCAGTATTGCCAGTTACCGCGCCTAGACCAGGATAATGTTTCACCGAAGTCTCTACGCCTGCATCGCGCATGCCTTCAACAAAAGCCGTACCATGCTGAGCATTACCGTTAGCATCAAGGCCAAAATCACGGTTCAGTGCACCAATAGGCGCATTCGATGAACGCTGAACTTGCACCGTACCTAACACCGGGGCTAAATCAACGTTAATACCAGCAGCTTTCAACTGCCCACCCCAAACAGCTGCGGAAGAACGCAGTTGATCAGCCGTCATCTGCCCTTGCTGCACAGCTGACGGCATCGTGTCAAAACCAGCACCCTTCAAATGCTGCACTTGACCACCCTCCTGATCGGTAGCCATAAGCAGCTTGTTAGCGTCAGGAGCATACCCTTGTAAAGCATCCGTCGCCTGCTTGACGCCAGAAACACCAGACCGCCAGTTACCAATAATCAGCACCGAACCCACATGCTGGTCAGTAATCAGCGAACGCAGCGCAGAAGCATCAGTACCCGCATACAAAGGGGCCATAATAAGCTGCCCAGCCTGCTCTTCGAGACTCATCGAAGCAACCGCACGTTGCGCTTTGCTAGACGGTGAATCATCAGTCGACTGCGGCACAGACTGACGATCAAGATCTTGCTGAGCATCCGAAGAAGTAGACGCATCATCAGATGTAGACGATGACGTATCCTGCTGCGCTACCGTTTGACTGCCAGTTTGCGACTTCAATCCACGATTCGTCGTCCACCATGCCGTCAGTGATACCACCAGTGCAACAGCAACTACTGCTGCAAGCACAACAAACGGCCACGATGTGCGCGTTGCACGAACCCTACCATGCCTGATCTTCTTCTGCTTCATACCCACGATTATGGCATCGCCTCTCGTCGCCGTTGATGTGCACACACATGCTCACACGCTCACATACGCTCAAACACGTGCTCACAGCGTAGATCGTTTAGCTCGCTCCCAGCCTTTCGGTAGGCTTAAACCATGTCTTTCTTCGATGTATTTGGAATGTTTGACCCCGGCAATGATCCACGCCGCTCCTCATCAGATGATCATGCGGATGACGATCCGATAATCCTCAACGTCGAGGCTGATGGTGACGATACAACCACATCTACTCACACATCAGGGAACTCACATCGGCGCAATACCCCTCGAATTGCACGTACTACCGCACCGCAAGGCTTGTCTGGCGGCACCAAAATTCTTATCGGCGTAGCGGTAGCGCTCGCTATTGCAATTGGCTTGTTCTTTGGCCTTGCGCGATTCATTACTGACCTCATGTGGTATGGGCAGCTTGGCTTCCAGTCGGTTGTCTGGACACAATTGGGTGTCAAAATCGGCTTGTGGTTTGCTTACGCATTGCTCATGGCATTGGTGAGCTACCTGTCAGCCATACTCGCTATTCGTGCGCGCCCAGATTCTTCTGACGGTTCGACGATTCGCGTGAACGGTGATGTGATTGAAGTGGGCAAGTCTGTCAGCTCGAAAACTGCGCGTCGCACTGCCGTGATCGTCTCACTCCTGGTCGGTCTTGTGTTCGGCTCACAGTTCAATGCGAATTGGTCTGAAGTGTTGTTGATGTTCAACGCGCAGTCCTTCGGTATCAACGATCCTCAGTTTGGTATTGACAATGGCTTCTACGTGTTTGTACTGCCTGGTTTGCGCATGATTGTTGCCATGGTTTCCATGCTGCTGTTCATGGGTATCGTATTTTCCTTGATCACACATGTGATGATGGGCGGTATTCGTTTCACCATGCCAGTACATGGTCGTGGCATTCTTGACGTTACGAAGCGCGCGCGCCGGCAGATTGCTATTTGGCTGATACTCAATATGCTCATGTGGTCGGTGCGCCAAGTGCTTGGCGTGTTCGCTCATCTCACGCAGCAGGGCGATCGTATTACTGGTGCTGCGTACACGACAGTGCATGCTACTATTCCTGTCACGTTCATCATGGCCGGTATTACTGCGATTCTTGGCGTATTCCTTGGCATTTGGCTCATGCATTCTCATGCGCTTGAAGGCCCAGCTAAGCCTACGGTGCGTGCTGCTGCAGCACTCAAAGCGTGGCGCACGCCGGCGGTAGCTATTGCCGCCACTGTGGTGATTTCGATGGTGCTTACGGTTGCTTGGCCGCTTCTTTTGCAGCGTTTCAAAGTCAACCCGAACGCGCAGGAGATGGAATCGACGTATATTCAGCGCAATATCGAAGCCACTCAGCAAGCGTATGGGCTGAACAATGTAAAAGTCGAACAGTATAAGGCAACGACGAAGGGCGAGTCGGGCGCACTGTCTGCGGAAGCAGAGTCCACGGCACAGATTCGTTTGCTTGATCCGCAGGTTGTTTCGCCAACGTTTAAGCAGCTGCAGCAGTCGAAACAGTACTATACGTTTGCTGACACGCTTGCTGTTGATAAGTACGATATTGATGGTGTTTCCCAAGATACGGTGATTGCTGCACGCGAGCTTGACTTGGAAGGTAACGATAATCGCAATTGGGTGAACGACCACACGGTATACACGCATGGATATGGTGTGGTTGCCGCTTACGGTAATAAGGTCACTGCAGACGGTCAGCCTGAATTCTTCGAATCTGGTATTCCTACGCAAGGTAAGCTTACTGATTCGCAGCATTATGAGCCGCGCATTTACTTCTCGCCTAATGCGCCAGAATATTCGATTGTTGGCGCGCCGAAGGGCACTGAATCATGGGAGTTTGATTATCCGACTGGCTCGCAGGGAGCGACCAATACGTTTAACGGTAATGGCGGTCCTTCGGTCGGCAATATTTTCACACGTTTGCTGTATGCGATTCGCTTCGGCTCTGACCAAATCCTGTTCTCTGATCGTGTTACGTCGGCCTCACAGATTCTCTACGATCGTTCCCCGAAGGAGCGTGTTGCTAAAGTCGCACCGTATTTGACGCTTGATGGTCGCGTGTATCCGGCTGTGGTTGATGGCCGGGTGAAGTGGATTGTTGATGGATATACGACGTCGGATGCGTACCCGTATTCTCAGATGACTGATTTGGGAGCGGCTACCGAAGATTCAACAACTACTACGTCGAATACGATTAAGGGCTTGGGCTCGCAGCAGGCTAACTATATTCGCAATTCAGTAAAGGCTACTGTTGACGCGTATGACGGTTCGGTTGACCTGTACGCGTGGGATGCTAACGATCCGGTGTTGAAAGCGTGGCAGAAGATTTTCCCCGGTCAGTATCATTCGATTGCTGAGATTTCTGGCGATCTGATGAGTCACATGCGCTACCCGGAGAATCTGTTTAAGGTTCAACGTGAATTGCTTGCGCAATATCATGTAGCGTCAGCTGGCCAGTTCTTCTCTGGTGAGGATTTCTGGCAGACGCCAGTTGATCCAACTGAATCTGCTGACGCGCAAAAACAGGGCGTGCCGCAACCGCCGTATTATTTGACGTTGCAGACAGGCGGTACTAAGGAGCCTGTGTTCTCGCTGACGTCTTCGTATATTCCTGCGGGAACGTCTACGCGTGAAATTCTTACTGGTTTCTTATCGGTTGATTCTGACGCTGGCAGCACGAAGGGCGTCATCGGTGCTAACTATGGCACAATACGCTTGCAAGAGTTGCCGAAGGATTCGAATGTTCCAGGCCCCGGTCAAGCGCAGAATAATTTCAATGCGAACGCTGATGTGTCTAAGGAACTCAATTTGCTTGAGTCTGGTTCGACTAAGGTGAACCGAGGCAACTTGTTAACCCTGCCTCTTGGTGGTGGTTTGGTTTACGTGCAGCCGGTGTATGTGCAGTCGTCTGGCTCGACCTCATTCCCACTGTTGAAGAAAGTACTCGTTGCTTTTGGCGATCAGGTTGGTTTTGCTGACACGCTTGATGAGGCGTTGAACCAAGTGTTCGGTGGTGATTCTGGTGCGTCTGCAGGAGACGCGGAAAACTCTGCGGGCAATGGGCAGAATACCGACAATTCCGCATCGGATTCGCAGAACAAGACTGATCAGAATACGGGTGGTAATACGGAAAACAGTACTGGCCAGTCGGGTTCTTCTGACAAGCAGGAGCAAAGCGCTAATGCTGATTTGAAGTCGGCTCTTGCTGACGCTGCACAGGCGATGAAAGATTCGCAAACCGCGATGAAAAACGGTGACTGGAGCGCGTACGGTGAGGCGCAGAAGCAATTGGAGGATGCACTCAATAAGGCGATCGAATTGGAGCAGTAGCTTCATGATCGTGCGCGTATTGTGCGCGTGATATCTACGTACGTAGATTGACCTTCATGGCAGGCGGTTGCATAAAACAATATGCAACCGCCTTTTGCGTATGTATTACTCGCAGGCGGCAGCGCATTGGTAGCGCATTGGTAGCGCATCAGAACGCGTATGTATTTTATGAGCGGAAAAGTCGCGCATCGAGTAACGAATGCTATTGTCAGAAACCATGCTCAATTACGTCATTCGACCGGCCGAAGAATCCGATCTTACTGCCATTACCGACATCTATAACGAGGCGGTAATCCGCGGAGGTGCATCCGCTGATCTTGAACCAGTATCCCGCGAAGTACGCCGCGCTTGGGTGGACTCTCACCAGCCTCGCGAACAGTATCCAGTTGTTGTTATCGACGTGACTGATGAGGCAACCGGCGAAACAGTAACCGCTGGCTTTGGCTCACTGTCTAAGTTCCATCCGCGTGCCGGTTACGATGGCATTGCTGAACTCAGCTACTACATTGCAGCGCGCTTCCATGGTCAAGGACTTGGTACTGCAATGGTTGACTGGCTGTTGCAGGCTGCCGTTGAACGCGGTTTCCATCATGCCACGACGATTATTTACGCGGATAATGCTGGCTCCGTGGCTCTTATGCGCCACTTTGGTTTCACACGTTTTGGCGTATTGCCTGCTGCTGTCAAAGTTGTAGGCGATAACGAATTGCATGACATGAGCTACTGGTTCAAAACGCTCTAACGCGAAACACACTCAGTGTCAGCGTCTCGTTACCGCCGCCGTTTGTGTCGACTCTCTTGTTCGCCACCGTCTGATGACGGCGGGCGCGGGTATGATTCGGTTGTTTGCGTAAGTAGAGGAAGCGTCGCGCGCACGTATAAGCGCGACTGCAGGACAGGGACGAGGACGAACAACATGGCATCTGATTTCTGGCTGATCGTAGGACTGGGCAATCCGGGCAAAAAATACGAGGATACGCGGCACAACATGGGCTTTATGACTGCCGACGTGCTCGCCGAGCGTTGGTCAGTCGCATTCTCCGACCATAAAGGACTCGCCATGCTTGGCAAAGGTGCAATGAGCCTGAATGGTCAAACAGTCAAATTCTTCCTCGCCAAGCCGCTAACCTACATGAATGATTCAGGCAATGCGGTCGCTTCGATCTGCTCGTACTATCAGATCGAACCAGATCATGTTGTTGTTATTCACGACGATATGGATCTTGAATTCGGGCGCATTAAAGTCAAGTCAGGCGGTTCCGCAGGCGGCCACAATGGCATCAAATCAATTGACCGTTCCCTCGGCACGCCAAAATATGCGCGCGTACGCATGGGCGTCGGCCACGCTAAGCGTGGTGCCAACGCGCACGACAATACCGTCAACTGGGTGCTCGGCGGTTTTGGCCCTGACCAGCGCAAACAACTCCCTGAATTCCTGATGGACGGTGCTGACGCTGCTGAGTCAATTATTTTCGACGGACTTGCTAAAACGCAGGAGAAATTCAATGGCCGATAAGGCAATGGCGCGTAAGAACGCTAGTAGCAACGCGCAGGCAGCCCACTCCGCCTTAATCAACGGTTCGTTAGCTGGCATACTCGCCGAACTCAATACAGATACTGCCTTTCGCGCTCTTACTGATGGCAGCACACAAGCGTATTCCGATCACGATATTGCTCCAGCTCTCATTATCGGTATCCCTGACGGATTGCGCCCCGCGCTCGCTGCTGCTACCGCACGCCGTAAGCCAGTAGTGCTCGTTGTTGCGTCTGGGCGTGAAGCCGAAGATACGGTGAACGCGCTGCGATCCTGGTATGACGGCGATCCCAATGAGATCACACAGCTTGAAGCATGGGAAACGTTACCGCACGAGCGCCTTAGTCCGCGCGCTGACACAGTTGCAAGCCGTATGGCGGTGTTCCGCCGGCTTGTTCATCCAAGCGATGAAAATCCCATGTTTGGCCCGATTCGCGTTTTGGTAATGCCGGTACGTTCGCTGATTCAACCGGTTGTTGCAGGACTCGGCGATGTTGAGCCGCTGGTATTTACGCGAGGGGAGGAGCTGCCCCTTGATGAAGCGTCGAAGCGTCTTGTTGAGAACGCGTATACGCGCGTTGATCTTGTTATGGACCGCGGCGAATTCGCGGTGCGCGGTGGCATTATTGACGTATTTCCGCCTACAGCACCGCACCCGGTGCGTATCGAGTTTTTTGGTGACGAGATTGACACGATCCGCGAATTCCACGCTTCTGACCAGCGCACCTACGGTGATGGGCTTACGTCCATTTGGGCAACGCCATGCCGTGAACTGCAATTAACGCAAGCAGTACGCGATCGTGCGAAAAGTCTCATCGGTCGTATTCCTAACGCTGACGACATGCTGGAATCAATCGCGAATGCGATCCCGGTCGAAGGCATGGAATCGTTAATGCCTGCGCTCATTGACGACATGGAGCCGGTTGCGGGAATGCTTGATAAGCATGCGGTCATCATGCTGTCCGATCCAGAGAAACTGCGTCGCGCTGCTGAAGACTTAGCAAAAACAGCGAATGAATTCCTTGCAGCTAGCTGGCATGTTGCTGCATCCGGTCATGGTGCGGGTGCTCCGATTACCTTCGATCAGGCGAGCTTCCTTGATTTTGAAGAGACGATCAGTGCTCTTGAATATTCGAGTCATGACGTGTGGAAGCTGTCGAGTTTTGGCGTGGACCCGTCTATGCCAAACCATGTGCAGCTTGACGCGCAGAACCCGGGTGAATATCGAGGCGATGAAGCAAAAGCTGCGGCTGGTATTGAAGGCTTGATCGACGCAGGCTACCACGTTACGGTAACTGCTGCCGCGCAAGGTACGCTCGCTCGATTGAAGCGCGCGATCAATGAAACTGGGATTACTAGTTTTGATGTGATTCGTTCGCAAGCAGCCGACGGATTTGTTGATACCAGTGCGAAGGTTGCGCTGCTGACTGAACGTGATCTGACCGGTCGCTCATCTGCTGCCGGCCAAGCAAAGACGCCTAAGCGCCGTCGCAAGGCTATTGATCTCATGGAGCTTAAGCCCGGCGACTTTGTTGTGCATGAGCAGCATGGTATTGGTCGTTTTGTTGGTATGCGGCAGCGTGAGATTGGTACGGGTGCGAATAAGAGCACGCGCGAATATCTCATCATCGAATATGCGCCGAGCAAACGCGGTGCTCCTGCTGACAAACTCTTTATTCCGACAGATCAGCTTGACCTCGTCAGTAAATACATCGGTGCTGAAGTGCCCAAGCTCAACAAGCTTGGTGGCTCTGATTGGGCGGAAACGAAGGCGAAAGCGCGCAAACACGTGCATGAGATCGCCGAGGACTTGGTGAAGCTGTATTCGGCACGCCAGCGCACGCCTGGTTTCGCGTTCAGCCCGGACACGCCGTGGCAGAAGGAGCTGGAGGACGCGTTCCCGTACCAAGAGACCGCCGACCAGTTGACCACGATCGACGAGGTTAAATCCGATATGGAAAAGCCTGTGCCGATGGACCGCCTCATTTGCGGCGACGTCGGCTTCGGCAAGACCGAAATCGCCGTGCGCGCCGCATTCAAAGCGATTCAAGACGGCAAGCAGGTGGCCGTGCTCGTGCCGACCACGCTGCTCGTCCAGCAACATTACGAGACATTCACCGAGCGTTACGAAGGCTTCCCGGTTACGGTCGCGGCGATGAGCCGATTCCAGACGACCAAGGAGATCAACGAGACGATCGAAGGGCTTGAATCCGGCGGCGTCGACGTGGTAATCGGCACGCACAAACTGTTGAATCCGAAGATCAAATTCAAAGATCTGGGGCTGGTCATTATCGACGAGGAGCAGCGCTTCGGCGTCGAACACAAGGAGACACTCAAGGCTTTACGTACGAACGTGGACGTGCTCTCGCTATCCGCGACGCCTATCCCGCGCACGTTGGAGATGGCGGTGACTGGCATCCGCGAGATGTCGACGCTCGCGACCCCGCCCGAGGACCGTCTGCCGGTGCTGACCTATGTCGGCGCGTACGAGGATGCGCAGGTCACCGCGGCCGTGCGGCGCGAGCTGCTGCGCGGCGGACAGGTGTTCTTTGTGCACAACCGCGTGCAGGACATCTCCAAGATCGCAGCGAAGATTCACGAGCTGGTACCCGAGGCGCGCGTAGGTATTGCGCATGGCAAGATGGGGGAGAAACAGCTCGATCAGATCATTCGCGACTTCTGGCACCGAGACATTGACGTGCTTGTGTGTACGACGATCATCGAAACCGGCCTGGATATCTCGAACGCGAACACGCTCATCGTCGATCATGCTGACAAGTTCGGCCTGTCGCAATTGCATCAGTTGCGCGGTCGTGTCGGCCGTGGTCGTGAGCGCGCGTACGCGTACTTCCTCTATGACCCAACCAAGCCGATGACCCAGCAGTCACATGACCGACTGGCCACCATCGCGCAGAATACGGCGCTCGGCAGTTGCTTCGACGTGGCGATGAAAGATCTCGAGCTGCGCGGTACGGGTAATTTGCTCGGCGACGAACAGTCCGGGCATATTGAAGGCGTTGGCTTCGACCTGTACATTCGTATGGTCTCGGAGGCGGTCGAGGCGTACAAGGCGCCTGAGGAGAGCGTGGAGCCGCTTGCGGTGACTATTGATCTGCCGATCGAAGCATCGATTCCGGTGGATTACATCGACTCTGACAAGCTGCGTCTCGAGGCGTACCGCAAGCTCGCGGCCGCACATACCGAGGATGATCTCAAGGAGCTTGCCGAGGAGCTTGAAGACCGTTACGGCAAGCTGCCGGAGGAGTTTGAGACGCTGTTCGGCGTGGCTCGTCTGCGCATGAAGGCCCGCAAGCTTGACATTTCGGAGATCATCGCGCAGGGGAAGAACGTGCGCGTCGGTAAAATCAACCCGCCTGAGTCGATGCAGATGCGTATCAACCGCATCTACAAGGGTGCCCAGTATCGTGCGCTCACGCACACGTACACGATTCCTGCCCCGTTCGCCGGCTCACTCGGTTCCGGCCCCATGAGCGGCGAAATGGTCATGGACTGGACCGCCGACCTGTTGAACGACTTTGCATGGAGCCCTAAAGGTAGAAAGTAGTGTGACTGGGTCACTTACAGCCTGTCATATGCGGTGTTGGGATTGTTCCATGAGGGGAACGGTCCCAACGGACTAATTGGATGAGGGCTTCACCGACGCGATTATCCGTTTCTGCGATTACGGCATTAGAAAAGTGAATATAGATATACCTGTTTATACCCTTCCGCTGTGGTGCAGCTAGGTATTATGAGATTATCGCTGCGAAGGATGCGGAAAGGATTCTCAATGGGCGAGGGCCGGCTCACGGATGTGAATGGATCTCAGAGCATTTCGATACTGGATGAGTTTGCTTTTGAACAGGCGATCATCAGTCATCTTGTTGGCATGGGCTATGAATATTTCTATGGTCCTGAGGTGAGTCGTACCAATGATTCATATCGTGATGCACTTATGCCGGGAGTGCTTGAAGAAGCTCTACGGCGAATAAATCCTCATGCTCATCCTGCTGCTATTGAAGAGGCTTTGCGCAAAGTTAGTGATATCGAAGGTATAGATTTATTATCCCGCAACATTGCTTTTACTGACTATATGCAGTCCGGCGTTGAGGTTTCATATTTTGATGGTGAGAAGACCCGGCCTGACAACATCAAGATCATAGACTTTGACCATCCGGAGCGGAATACATTCGCTGTGATCAATCAATGGACATATGTTGAATATGAGGAGAAACGTCCTGATCTGATCATTTTTGTTAACGGTATGCCGTTGGTGATATTTGAGTTGAAGTCCCCAGCACGGGAAAATGTTGATTCTTCAGATGCGTATCTTCAGCTGCGTAATTATATGAAGGTAATTCCTACGTTGTTTACATATAATGCGTTCTGCGTGATGACCGATATGGCCGATACGCGTGTGGGAACCATCACCGCTAGTGAAGATCGATTCATGCAGTGGAAGACGGCTGACGGGGACTATTCGCGAATTGATACTGGGAAGCCTATACGTTGGACAACCATGTTGGATGGAATGCTCTCTAAGGAACGATTGATTGACATTCTTCGCAACTTCATCTGCTTCTCCAAGTCGGAGAACGGAACCGTAAAGATTCTAGCGGCGTATCATCAGTACTTCGGCGTTCATAAGGCTGTGGAGAGCACCTTGCGCGCCATGAACGGCGATGGCAAAGCCGGCGTGTTCTGGCATACACAGGGTTCCGGCAAATCATTGTCGATGGTGTTCTACGCACATTTGCTGGCTGAACAGGTGAACAGCCCGACGATTGTGGTGACCACTGACCGTACCGATTTGGATGGGCAACTATATGGACAATTCGTCAAGTGCGCAGATTTCCTGCGCCAGCAACCACAGCAGGCGGTCAGCCGTGACAATCTTGTCGAACTCCTGAACAATCGGCAAGCGAACGGCATCGTATTCACGACGATGCAGAAGTTCAGTGAATCCGATGAACCGCTATCAGAACGCCGTAACATCGTGGTCATGGCCGACGAAGCGCACCGCAGTCAGTACGGACTGGAAATAAAACTCCATGCGGATGGTACTCATTCAGTGGGTGATGCGTTAAAAGTCAGACAAGCGCTCCCGAACGCTTCCTATATAGGATTTACCGGCACTCCGATTGAGACTCAGGATAAATCCACCCGCGAGATATTCGGTGATTACGTGGACGTGTACGACATGACCCAATCGGTCGAGGACGGTGCCACTCGTCCGGTGTTCTATGAGAGTCGTGTGGTTTCGCTCAAGCTGGATGAGAACATACTCCGCGAATTGGATAAGCAGTACGAGAACATTTCGGATGATGCCGATGAGATGGCTATCGATCGCAGTAAACGTGACTTGTCGACGATGGATAGTGTGTTGGGTGCTCCTGAGACCATCGATTCCCTATGCCGTGACATCGTGAACCACTATGAGGAGAATCGTGCGGACGAGCTGACAGGTAAGGCGTTGGTCGTTGCCTATTCACGGCCCATTGCTATGCGTATGTACAAGAAGTTCCTTGAACTGTGCCCGCAATGGAAAGATAAAGTGCATGTGGTCATGACGTCTTCCAATCAGGACCCGGAGGAATGGCATAAGGTCATAGGCAATAAAGCCCATAAAGATGAGCTCGCTAAAGAGTTCAAGGATGATGACAGTCCGTTCAAAATCGCCATCGTAGTGGATATGTGGCTGACTGGCTTCGACGTACCTTCGCTGTCCACGATGTACGTATACAAGCCCATGAAAGGGCACAACCTCATGCAGGCCGTAGCTCGGGTGAATCGTGTATACAAAGGCAAGGAAGGCGGCCTGATCGTCGACTACATCGGCATTGCCGGAGCTCTGAAACGCGCTATGCACGATTACACGAAACGCGATCGGGAACGCTATGGCGACATGAATGTGGCCGACACCGCATATCCGTTGTTCCTCGACAAACTGAGTGCGTGCCGAGACTTTCTGCATGGTTTGGATTATCAGAACCGAATCCATACCAATTCTGCCGAACAGATGGCTGAAGCCATCGCGGACGGTGCGGACTACTTACTTGATCCCGAGCGGGAGAAAGATCGCAAGGACTTCATCAAGTGTGCCAAGGAAATGGCCCAAGCATTTGGCCTATGCCGCAGCATGGTTGCTGATGAATTGAAGATTGAAGAAGCATACATCGATGTGTTGCGCACGCAGATGCTGAAAGTGCTGAACGTCAATCCCGGCAATCCGCGCATGTCTTTGAAGGAGATTAATAAGCAAATCGCCGCCATCATGGAGCAAGGCGTGCATAACGAAGGCGTTATCGATCTGTTTGAAGACCGGACAGTTGAGGTCTCGCTGTTTGACGAATCGTTCCTTGCTGAAATTGCACAGATGGAACAGAAAAATCTTGCTGTGGAACTGCTGCGCAAACTGCTTGATGATCAGGTCAAGGCATATCGCAAGAAGAGTGTGGTCATGGCTGGTAAATTCTCCGAGATGCTGCAGCAATCGGTTAATGCATATCTCAACGGCATGCTCACCAACGCCGAGGTCATCCAGCAGCTGTTGGATATGGCCAAAGAAATCATGGCCGCGCGGCAGGAAGGTAAGACTCTTGGTCTGGATGATGAGGAGCTTGCCTTTTATGATGCGCTGACCAAGCCGCAAGCCATCAAGGATTTCTATGAGAATGATGAGCTGGTTGCTATCACCCGAGAGCTGACTGACACGTTGCGCAAGAACCGCACGATAGACTGGCAGAAGAAGGATGACGCCCGCGCTCGCATGCGTATGTCAATTAAGCGCTTATTGAGGAAGCACAAGTATCCGCCGGACGAAGTGCCGGAGGCCATCGAGACGGTGATGCAGCAGTGCGAATTGTGGGTTGACTACGAAGAGGGAAACTGATTCATGGCGAAGAAAACAAGTACCAAAGCCCTTGGATTCGAGGAGCAGATTTGGGATGCGGCTTGTAAGTTACGTGGCAACATCGATGCTTCGGAATATAAGAACGTTGTGCTCGGTTTGATTTTCCTCAAGTACATTTCGGATAACTTCGAGGCCAAACACGCTGAACTGGTGGCCGAAGGCGAAGGGTTCGAAGAAGATCGTGACGCGTATGCGTCCGAGAACATTTTCTGGGTGCCGAAAGAAGCTCGATGGGAAGTTGTGTCCGCGGCCGCGCATACTCCTGAAGTCGGCAAGGTTATTGATGAATCGATGAGGCTCATCGAGCAGGAGAACAAAAAGCTTAAGGGCGTGTTGCCCAAGAACTTCGCACGTCCCGAACTGGACAAGCGCCGGCTTGGGGAAGTGGTCGACCTGTTCACCAATGTGAAGATGACCGAAAACGGTGGCACCCATGATTTACTTGGTCGCACGTATGAATATTGCCTGTCGCAGTTCGCATCGCAGGAAGGCAAGAACGCCGGCGAGTTCTACACGCCGAAATGCGTGGTGAAGACGTTGGTGAACGTGCTTGAACCATTCAAGGGGCGTGTATATGACCCGGCGTGCGGTTCCGGTGGCATGTTCGTGCAGTCCGCCGAGTTCGTGCGTAACCATCAGGGCAATATCAACAACATCTCTGTCTATGGTCAGGAGTCGAACCCGACCACGTGGAAGATGGCCACGATGAACCTCGCCATTCGTGGTATTGATGCTGATCTTGGCCCAAAGAACGACGATACGTTCTTCAACGATCTGCATCGCACTGAACGGTTCGATTACATTCTTGCCAATCCACCGTTCAACCTGTCAGATTGGGGCGGTGACAAACTCAAGGATGACCCACGCTGGGAATACGGCGTGCCGCCTGAAGGCAATGCAAACTTCGCATGGATGCAGCACATGATTCACCACCTGTCTCAGTCCGGCAGAATCGGTCTGGTGCTTGCCAATGGTTCGCTGTCTTCGCAGACGAACAACGAGGGTGAAATTCGCAAGAACATCGTCAACGCCGGACTGGTGGAGGGTATTGTTGCGATGCCAACGCAGCTGTTCTTCTCCACGCAGATTCCGGTATGCCTATGGTTCCTTCGCAAAGGTCGCCCTGCTGATTCGAAGACATTATTTGTGGACGCTCGCAACATGGGCACGATGATTAGTCGCTCACAGCGTACGCTCACTGATGAGGATGTTCAGAAGATCGCGTCCACGTTTGATGCGTTCCGTGACGGGACACTGGAGGAGGAGAAAGGCTTCTCTGCGGCGGTGTCCATCGAAGACATCGCCAAGCAGGATTACATTCTCACGCCGGGCCGCTATGTCGGCATCGCCGAACAGGAAGAGGACGACGAGCCGTTTGATGAGAAGATGAAGCGTCTGACCGGTGAACTCGCCAAGTGCTTCGAGGAGTCCAGCCGACTGCAAGCCGAAATCAAAAAGAATTTGGAGGCGATTGGGTATGGGTTCTAACTGGCCCGAAGTCACAGTGAATGAGATATGCAGCCTTTCTATGGGGCCTTTTGGTTCTGACGTTAAGAAAGATTGCTTTGTTGCGTTTGGAGTGCCAATTATCAATGGTTCCAATATCTCTGGTTTCAGACTAAATGATAATGGACTTAGATTTGTGACTGAGCAGAAGGCCGATAGCTTATCCCGGTCCATTGCCAAGCGAGGCGATATCGTAGTTACTCATCGGGGGACTTTAGGACAGGTCGCGCTTATTCCCAGTAACTCCCAGTATGATCGATATCTGATTTCGCAGAGTCAATTTTTGTTGCGTTGCAATGATCGAGTTTTACCGGAATATCTGGTGTATTATCTGCATTCTCCTGAAGGGCAAGGAAAAATTTTAGCTAATAAAGTGCAAGTAGGTGTTCCTGCACTTGCGCGTCCTACAAGTACTTTTCGTGACATCAGGGTTCCTCTGCCTCCTATCTATATTCAGAAAAAGATATCCACGGTGTTGAGTTCAATCGATTCTGAAATATCTAATCTAGTTCAGATAAACGGCCATTTGTCGCAGAACTTTGTTCTGGCGGCGTAGGTAGTTCAACCTTCGATACATCAATTTCACCTGACATCAGTTTGGGCAGCAGCGCATCACGCAGTTTCGCCAAAGCAGCGATTTCATTTTCGTTGCTCTTAATCGCATTCAGCAAGGGTCCAGCGTATGAACTGAATGATCGTGCTTGCTCAGCTGAAGGAATCGGGGCAGCAAAATGACGCATAGCCCTACCAGACACTTCAACAAAAGTGGTACCGGAACCCGCCTTTTCAATCTCCTTTGCATTGTCCCTCAAAAAGCAGAAAACGAATGCCGTGCCGATGTTATCGGATGGTACAACCGATTTAAAGCCCTGGTTAGTGCATACTTCCTTCGCTGCGATCGCAACATATCCAACTGGAGCGCGCGAACTAAATAAGACCGAACCAGCAGGCATCAGTTTTGTACTACAGGATTGATAGCCAGCATCGGTAATATCCATTGTGCCATGCTCAATGAATATATTTGCTGTATTAGAAAGATCTTTAGGCGTCACCCAGCTAATACCGGAAGTCGTGAAGAACTCTTCTCGCTTTTTTGATGGAGTTGCACCACCAACCACTGTGCCCAAGTCCTCAATGCAGCCATACGTGTCAATGGAATTGATGACGTTACGATATTCCGTCATCAGCAACTCCAACAAATGGCCGTTTGTTTGATTAAGACAATCGATCTGGTTGTCTAGGCTGGTAAGTATATGCGCAATGCGTCGCTGATCATCAATATGATGGGGACACACTTCTATCGTATTGAGTACTTTTTGTGTTATCAAAGGCTGACTAGTGCCAATTTGTCGTTGTTGAAGGTGAAGATTCTTGAGAAGATAATAAAAATATCTAATGCAATTATCATTTTTGGGTTTTGCAAAAATCGCATTGTCTGAGATCCAGCATGAATTCTCTTCAAAATGAACGCTACCGCAGTAAGCGCCTACACGACCGATGATAATGCAGTTGTTACTATTACTTGTGCCGGTTGTATCGAATATTCCATTACCACCATAAACTGGGATGGGCCCCTTTGAATCGGGCTTCTTTTTCCCATTAGTAAGTGTTAGGAAATCACTCAAGAATCGTTTGCTTTTTGTTGACATTATCTATTGTCCTGACCGTAGAAGTCTTCGGTACTGTATTCCTTCCACCTGAGGTACATTTCCCGGTAGTTCTTCTTGATAAATTTCTGAATTATAGAGACTTCCTTTGCTGTTAGTCTGCCTTGTCGCTCAAGCGTGGTGTCTCCGTTGGATTTAACGAAGAATTTCGCGGAACCTGATTCGGTGAGCTTGGTGTCGCTGGCATGTACATGCATGCATTCGATGACGCAGAACGATGTGAAATACAGGTAATACCCGGCGACCATGAACTGGAAGTACTTAGGCATGGTCAGCCTCCAGAAACTCCTTGTTGTTTCGATAGTATTCTTGCACGATACCGACTTCCATGTCGTCCATGCTGGTTTCCAGCACGTTGCCGTCATGGTCGAGTACCAGAGCCGATTCTGGCGCATTAAGGTTCAGCACCTTGACGTGTCCGTCATCTGTTTTGGTGAACGCATAACCGTTCACGATCATTCCTGCGCTACCGGCAATCGAAGCGATATCAGGCATGGGCTATCTCGACTTTCTGAATCGGCTGTAGAAAATGGTTAGCGTCGATGTAGAGATCCGTGAGCACCGGTTCCAAGTCGATGTATTCTTCTTCTGGTGTGGTATTGTGCCGGTATTTCGCATCCACCACGAGGTATCCGTTGTCCCATTGCTTGACACCGGTATACCGTTCCAATGAGTAGGGGGCGCGGAATCGTATGCGTGTCTTACCGTACTCAAACACAGTGAAGCCGTTCTCTGCACTCAGATATGCGGTATGGCTTGCCTGCTGTGTAGCGCTTTCTGTTGCGTTCAAACCTACTTCCTTCCGCTGATAGTGAGTGTTGACCAGTGTTGATTCCGATTATAAGAGGAAGTGGATGAGATTATCCCAGATACCTACGGTGCGACGCTTTCACGTTGCTCTGACTGACGAGAGCATATTGCATGGTGGTATCTATTTTGACGTGTCCGAGCAGTTTTTGCACCTGCTCGACTGGCATGCCGCGGTTGATGGCGTTGGTGGCCATGGTTCGACGGAACTTATGCGGGTGAATGCGGGGGAGCTGTAGTTTCCTTCCAAGGGCGCGAAGTCGACTTTCCACAGAACAGATGGCAATGCGTTCGTGGTTGCCGACGAGACCGACGAATAGGGCAGGGTTATCGTCGTTGCGACCTTGCAGGTATTCTTCAAGATGAAGCTTGGCTCTGGCGTCAAAGTAGGCTTTGCGTTCTTTGTTGCCTTTACCTTGCACAATGCATTCACGCTCGTTGAGGTTGACACTGTCACGGTCGAGCTTCACTAATTCGCCAACTCGCATACCGGTGGATGAAAGCAAGTCAATCATCGCGAGATCGCGTGGTGTTTCGCAGCCATCACGCAATCGTTCCATATCCTCATCTGAGATGGTTTCCTTGACTCTAATCGGGGCTTTCACGCGACGTATCTTGCGAGCTGGGCTTTTGACGATGTAATCCTCATCTTCTAACCATGAGAAGAACGTAGCAAGAATACGACGGATGTTATCTACCGTAACTTTTCCCACGGCGTGTGTCGCCTGGTATTCGGTGAGATAGGCTCGAAGCTGTTCCGTGTCCACTTGGGTTAGAGGAGTAGTGGTTTTTCTGATGTAGTGAGTGAGCGTCGAATCATAATATTTCAACGTGCGTTCGCTGCATCCTTCAAGTTCCTTGGCGGTAAGGAAGGAATTTAGCAGTTCTTTGGTTTCATTGCTATTCTCGGGAAGATTTTCTGTGCTGAGATTGGCTGACAGCACGGCTTTGAGCTGTCTGAGCTGTCGTGCGTCCAACGTGTTCTGCATGGATGTCAAGATTGATTCGATGGTGTTGTTTCCTATCATTGTGGATTCTTTCGCTTCGATGCGTGTACGGAATACATGCATTACATAATGCGAACCACGGAAAACAACGATGTTGACAGACAAACGGCCATTTGCATGAATGTTTTGTGCTGGTGACGTAGGCAATTCGACCTTCGATACATCAATCTCACCTGACATGAGTTTAGGTAGCAACGTATCGCGTATTAGGGTTAATTTATCTATTTCTGAAGAGTTTAGAAGCAACGTCTTATGTAATGGTGCTGCATGTTGCTGAAAAATCTTTATAAGATTCTTTGAAGGTATATGTACATTTTCGCTATTCAGATCGCGTATATTAATTGCTGCGAATGTTGCTCCATTAGCTTTCGCTCGCAAAGATCGGACCGTTGAATTTATTATTTGGAACACTGAAGATTGACTAATGTCAATCCCTGAAAATGCAAAACAAGATTGATTCATTGCCATAGGTACTCCTGCAATCGATATTTTCCCGACAGTTCCTCTTGCGGTTAGAAAAACAGTGCCAACCGGATATAATTCGCTATTGCAATTGTCCAAGCCTAAATGGGTAATATATTTCCCGGTGGAACGAGTATATGGCTGACCGGCATCCTTAGGAGTGAAAAAGGGAATAACACCATTATTCCAGTAATCAGAATTGCTGGTCTTAGGGGTACCTCCAGACATTATGTTTACGATTTGACTCAGTGGGACCACTGTAGAAGATTCATTGCAGACTTCTCGCCAAAGACTTCTTAGCAACTCCAACAAATGGCCGTTTAACAAAGCAATGAATGGTGAGAAGTATCTGTATGAGACGTACATTGCACGATACACTTGGCGAACATGAGTGAAGAGCAAGACTCTACAGTTGCCGTCAACATATACATCCGCCGTGCCGAGGTGCGCGATATCCCGCAGCTGCATAAGCTGCTGCGTGAGGTGCTGGAAGTGCATCATCAGGGACGCCCGGATCTGTTTAACACCGGTGTGACCAAGTACACAGACGATGAGCTGGCAGATATTCTCTCGAATGATGAGACGCCGGTATTCGGCGCGTTCGCTGATGATGACGCGACCCTGTACGGTTACGCGTTCTGCGTGTTCGAACGCCACGCGGATAGTCATATTCTCACTGACATCACGACACTGTACATTGACGACATCTGTGTAGACGAAGCGGCGCGCGGTCGTCACGTTGGCACTGCGTTGTACCAGCATGTGCTTGATTTTGCGCGCAAAACCGGCTGTTATAACGTGACGCTTAACGTGTGGTCGTGCAATCCTGGGGCGCAGGCGTTCTATGAGCGTTTGGGTCTTAAGCCGTATAAGATCGGTATGGAGCAAATCCTATAGGCCAATGATTGTTCGATAGGGGAGTAGGGCACCACCGCAATGATGTGAGCGTTCACATTATTGTGTCGCCTAATCTTGCGCGTCGTCCACAAATCCCGGTATTCTTAAGGCTGTCATCACAACCTATACGTAAAAGGAGTAGTTGTGGCAGCAATTGAAAGCGTGTACGCGCGTCAGATTCTCGATTCCCGTGGCAACCCGACCGTGCAGGTCGTGCTGGACACTGAGGACGGCGCCCAGGGCCTGGGTCTCGTTCCGTCCGGTGCTTCCACCGGTGAAGCTGAGGCTTGGGAGCGTCGCGACGGCGACAAGTCCGTCTACGGCGGCAAGGGCGTTCTGAACGCGGTCAAGGCCGTGAACGAAGAGATCGCTCCGAAGGTCATCGGCATGGATGCCTCCGACCAGCGCGCTCTCGACGACCTGATGATCGAGCTCGACGGCACCCCGAACAAGGGCCGTCTGGGCGCTAACGCCATCCTCGGTGTCTCCCTGGCTGCTCTGTACGCCGCCGCTGAGTCCGCCGAAGAGCCGCTGTACCGCTACATTGGCGGCACCAACGGCCACATCCTGCCGGTTCCGAACATGAACATCATGAACGGTGGTGCTCACGCTGACTTCGCAACCGACATCCAGGAGTACATGATCTCCCCGTACGGCTTCGACACCTACTCCGAGGCTCTGCAGGCTGGCGTTGAGGTCTACCACACCCTCAAGAACGTCCTGAAGAAGGAAGGCCTGAACACTGGCCTCGGCGACGAGGGCGGCTTCGCTCCGAAGATGAAGTCCAACAAGGACTCCCTGAACTACATCATGGACGCCATCTCCGCCGCTGGCTACGAGCCGGGCAAGCAGATCGGTATCTCCCTTGACGTGGCTTCCTCCGAGTTCTACAACAAGGAGACCGGCAAGTACCACTTCGAAGGCGATGACCGCGACTCCCAGTACATGCTCGACTTCTACGAGCAGCTCATCGAGGAGTACCCGATCGTCTCCATCGAGGATCCGTTCCAGGAAGAAGGCTGGGAAGACTGGACCGCCATCACCAAGCTGCTCGGCGATCGTCTGCAGTTCGTCGGCGACGACCTGCTGGTGACCAACCCGGCTCGCCTGGCCAAGGCCATCGAGCTCGGCGCTGCCAACTCCCTGCTGGTCAAGCTGAACCAGATCGGTACCGTTACCGAAACCCTCGACGCTATCGAGCTGGCCACCGCTAACGGCTACACCTCCATGGTTTCTCACCGTTCTGGCGAGACCCCGGACACCACCATCTCCGACCTGGCTGTGGCTAAGAACACCCGCCAGATCAAGACTGGTGCCCCGGCTCGTGGCGAGCGCGTTGCCAAGTACAACCGCCTGCTGGAGATCGAGGAGGAGCTCGGCTCCACCGCGAAGTACGCTGGCTACAGCGCATTCAAGGCCTGCAAGAAGTACCTCGCTAAGTGAGTCAGTCTTGAGTTGAGATGATATTTGTCTCAACTCGCTGATCGCCCAAGTGGGTAATACGTTGCCCGGCGTATTCGTCAAGTCGAATGCGCCGGGTATTTTTATTGGCTATGAGCATGAACCGGAATACCCGTCAACGGAAAAAAACCGGAAAACGCGGTCGCAGCGCCGGCCCTATCGCTTTCTTTGTATCCTTGTTCATCGTCGCATTGGGCGCTATCCAAATGGTGTCTACGTTCCATACGTATGCGCTGAACTTGGCAGAGCTCAATGGTCTCAAAAAACAAGAGGCTGCACTTGTTGCGAAGAAACAAGACCTAGAGAATGATATTGCTCGATGGAACGATGACAGTTATGTTGCCGCGCAGGCACGCGAACGACTCGGATTCGTGTTCCCAGGCGAACAGTCTGTACGCGTGGAGCATCCTGAAGCGGTGACTGGCGGGTCGCAGAGTTCCACGAGTTCGAGTGGCACATCGTCTGATAAAAAAGCACTTCCTTGGTATAGCGAACTGGCCTACGCGTTTAAAAAAGCAGATGCTGATCCGGCAACAACATCAACAGATTCGTCAGACGCATCATCGAGTAGCAAGAACAGCAGTTCTGACTCAAATACCAATACAACAGATACGAAAACCGACACGAACACAACAACCGGCAAGGAGTAATACAGCGTGACCAACAACGACACAATCTTCGAACAGGAAGCAAAACGCCTTGTTGATACGTTGATGGCCCAGCCTGCCACGCAGTCCGACATCGACATCGTTGAACGTCAGCTGGGACGGTACCCTCGCGGTATGGTGGCAGTGGGTGCTCGCTGTGTATGTGGCCGACCGTTAGCAGTGGTGACTCGACCGATGTTGCCAGGTGGTATCCCATTCCCAACTACGTGCTATTTGACGAGCCCAGAAGCTGTTAAAGCAGTGTCTCATGTGGAAGCTGCGGGCGTGATGCGCGAATATAATGACTTGCTTGCTGAGGATGAAACAGTCGCGCACGCATACGCTGATGCGCATCAACGTTATCTTGCATTCCGTCACGAATTAGCTGAACGTCTCGGCGATGATGAATCGCATATTGCATTAACCAGTGCGGGAGGCATGCCAACTCGTGTTAAGTGTTTGCACGCATTGCTGGCTCAAACACTGGTGATGGGCGAGGGCGTTAATCCTATTGGTGATTTGACGCTGGCGCGTATCGTGGATGAATTCGCGCCGAATGTGTGCCGTTGCAGCATTGACGCTGAGTGATGAATTGTTAGTGTGAACGATTCGAGTCGTTTGGTAAGGAGATAACAAGGAATGGCATCGGTTACCGTAGCTGGTATTGATTGCGGCACAAATTCGATCCGTCTGAAAATCGCGCGCGTTGACGAGCAAGGCATGCATGTGATTGTGCCGCGTATTCTGCGCGTGATTCGCTTGGGTCAGGATGTTGATAAAACGCATCGGTTTGCTGATGAAGCGCTGGAGCGCGCCTATGAGGCTGCGCGTGAATTTGCTGGCGTGCTTGCGGAGCATCCTGTTGATAAGTTGCGTTTCGTTGCCACGTCTGCGACTCGTGATGCTGCTAACCGCGAAGAATTTGAGGATGGTATCGAACGCATTCTTGGCGTGCGCCCCGAGGTTATTCCTGGAACTGAGGAAGCTGATCTGAGCTTCCTTGGCGCTACCAGTGTTGTGCCGCGTGGTGAGCTACCTGCACCGTATCTTGTTGTGGATTTGGGTGGAGGTTCCACCGAGCTGGTATTGGGCGGTGACGGAGTGAGCGCGCCTGCTGATCAGGTGCAAGCTGCGTTCTCTATGAACATTGGTTCGGTGCGTATGACTGAACGCCATCTACATACTGATCCTCCGACTGACAGTGAAATCGAGGAGGCTATTGCCGATGTTGACCAGCATATTGACGAAGCGTTCCGCACTGTGCCGGCTGGCAAAGCGCGCACAATTATCGGCGTGTCTGGCACAGTAACCACGATGAGCGCGCTGGCTCTGGGATTAAAGGAATACGATCACACTCGCGTGGACGGTGTGCGTATTGCTAATGAAGATGCTTATGCGATTGATGACCGATTCTTGCGTATGACACGCGCTGAGCGCGCTGAATATAAGACGATTCACCCGGGGCGTATTGATGTGGTAGGCGGCGGCGCAGTGGTATGGAACCGCGTACTCGCGAAGGTTTCCGCCGCAGCTGAAGCGGATCATGGTACTCCGATCGACTCCTATATTGCTAGCGAACACGGTTTGCTGGACGGTATTGTGCTTGATTGTGGGCGTCGTCTGCTCGCTCAGTAACAAACAAAACTCAGTGGCATTATTCAGCAGCAAAACGCTGTACGATGCCAAATTGACGATTTGTCTGTCAGAACGTTCGATCATGTCGTATAGTAAGATGGTCGATCTGTACAGGCAGATCAAGCCTCCGTGGCGAAATGGTATACGCAGTCGACTTAAAATCGATCGCTTCGGCTTGTGGGTTCGAGTCCCATCGGAGGCACCTTGCTGACAGGGTTGAACAAAAGCCGCTTTCCTCTACAACAGTAGGGGAGAGCGGCTTTTTGTGTTCTACCGGCTAAGGGTTTTCCGGGCTATAGGGGGGGGCTCGGCCAGGTGTTGCAACGATCGCTAGAATCCGCCGTGAGCGCCAGAGTCTGAGGGGGGGGGGTAATCTCCGTGCATAAGGGATTCAGGGTGCCACGTGTTCTGATGAATCAACGTGCGTGCCTATTGACACCAGTATTCAGCGGTTTCACGCGGAAAGGGAGAGGCAGCAATGGTTGCTCGTCATGCTCGTCGGAAGGTGAAGAAGACACCGGATTATAAGAAGTTGGCTACTGCTGCTGTGACGACGGTGGTGTTGTCTGGTATGGTGGCGCCGAATGCGATGGCCGATGACGTCACCGCGAATACCCAGCCGGTAGACCCCAACCAGAATCAGGTCACCAAGGACGCGGTTTCCGAAGCCGAGAAGAATCTGAATGACGCCAAGGCTGATGTGGCTGACAAGCAGGCTGCTCTTGATGAGGCGCAGAAGAACGCTCCGACCCAAGAACAGATTGACGCGGCCAAGCAGGATGTGACCGACAAGCAGACCGAGGTTGATCAGGCGCAGGGCGAAGTCGATCAGGCTCAGAAGGACAAGGACGCCGCACAGCAGGAATACGATGCCGCCAAGGGCGACGCCTCTGGTGAGTACACGCCGGAGATGGGTGAAGCTGCTGACAAGGTGACCGAAGCCGAAGCCAACAAGACCGCCGCCGATACCAAGGTGGAACAGGCGCAGAAGGATGCTGCTGATGCTGCGCAGAAGGAAACCGAAGCGCAGAACAAGGTCAATGAGGCTCAGAAGGATGCGGATGCGGCTGATGCGAATGCTGACGCTGCGAAGAATACCCTGACCGAGGCTCAGAAGAACGCCGCTGACGCCGGTGCCACCGATGAGAAGATTCAGCAGGTGCAGGATACCGTGAACACGGTGACCCCGCAGGTTGATCAGGCTCAGAAGGACGCTGACGCTGCGGACAAGGCCGCTCAGGACGCCACGGCTGAGAAGACCGAGGCGGTGCAGAAGAGGGATGAGGCCAAGGACAAGCTCAATACCCTGAACTCCGAGCTGGATGCGCTTAAGACCAAGCGTGATAACCTCCAGAAGCAGCTCGACAATGCCAACACCGACGCCGAGGGTATTAAGCTCAAGCAGGAACTCGCGGACGCTCAGGCCAAGTATGACGCCAAGCAAGCTGAGGTCAACACGGCGGAACAGGCTGTGAGCGATGCCAAGGATGCGCTCGATGCCGCCAAGACGGATGAGACCAACAAGAAGGCTGAAGCTCAGAAGGCTGCTGATGATGCGGCTGGCAAGAAGCAGGCTGCGGACACGGCACAGGCGCAGCTGGATAAGGGGCTGCTTGGGTTCATTGAGAAGAACGGGTCCGAAGCGGCGAAGAATCTAATTAAGTCTGATCCGAAGTTCCAAGAGTGGGTTCAGAAAGGTCTTGTAAACCCGGCGGATAAAGCCAATGCATTCAACCTGTCCAACGTCAGGAAGTCACTCGCTTACATTGAACAGATCAATAAGTTGCGTGTAGCGGAAGGACAGTCTGAGCTTCTGGTGAGTGACTTCATTATGGTTACCGCTGCTGGTAACAATGAGAACACGTCATATCAGTACGCACAAACCGAAGAATACAACCACACTTACGACACACGCCGTTGGGGACTAGGCGAAAACATCGCACGCTCCTACTATGGCGGTGACGATCCTGCGGATTCTTCCATGATCTACATGTGGTACGACGCCGAAAAGTTTGAATTCGACACTTACGCTAAAGATGACCCCAACATTGAAGCATGCCGCTACAAGGGCATGAACTGCCTCATCAAGGTCAACAAGACCCTCGCGGAAGATGTCGGTCACTACCTCAACATTGTGGACTCCACCGAAACCGCCACAGGCTTCGGCACGGGTATTGATAACTACCACAAGACTGACAAGGGCACTGCCGTTGGCACCCAGCAGTTTCAGTACAACAATTACTTCCAGAACGTCACCGGTTCGGATGCAAAGTACACGGTGGCTCAGTTCAAGCAGATGCTTGATGAGTATGAGAACTCTTTGAAGAATGCGCCGGCTGAGTATGAGGCGGCGCAGAAGAAGGCGGAGGAAGCTCAGAAGGCCGCTGAAACCGCCACCACTGAGACCGGGAAGAAGCAGGCCGCGTATGAGCAGAAGGTCGCTGAGAAGGATTCTCTGGTGGCTCAGGCGCAGGTGCTCAAGGGCGCGCTTGATTCGGCTCAGACAGCTTACAATCAGTGGGTTGATCAGCATGGCGAACCGTCCGAGGGTGATCAGGCTGCGATTGAGAAGCTCCAGACCGAGCTTAATGAGGTGAATACCCAGATCACTGCCAAGAATGCCGAAATCAACACTCAGACGGGTGTGGTGACCGAGCTTGATCAGAAGGTGGCTGCGGCTGAAGCGAAGGTTACGGCAACTCAGGCTGCGAAGGTTACCGCCGATCAGACGCTTGCCCAGAAGAGTGAGGAACTCAAGCAGGCGAAGGAACAGCTGAAGACGCTGACTGATCTGCGCGACAAGGTGAATGCTGCTCAGACCGCGTACACCGAAGCTCAGGCGAAGCAGACCGCTGCGGCCAATACCCTGTCTGAGGCGAAGAAGGCACTTGAAACGGCTCAGGGCGATAAGACCGCTGCCAACAAGGCGCTGGGTGAAGCGAAGCAGGGTGCTGCGGATGCCGCTACGGCACTGAAGGCGGCGTCGGATAAGCTCAAGGCTCTGGAGGATGCTTCGGGTATTAAGCCTGAACAGCTCGCCCGCATCAGGGTCGCGTATGAGAAGCTCAATGCTCAGGTCAAGACGCTCACCGAAGCCAAGGCGAAGCTGGAGGCCGCTCAGAAGACACTCCAGACCGCCAAGGACACGGTTGCTGCGAACGACACTGCGCTCAAGGCCGTCGAGGATGCTCAGAAGGCGTTGAATGAGGCTCAGGTGAACCTCGCGGCCGCTCAGAAGGCGTACGATGAGCTGACCGCTGATAAGGATGCGCCGGTGATTTCTGGAGCGTCCAGCACTGAGATTACTCAGGGTGATGCGTTCGACCCGATGAGTGGCGTGACTGGTCTGGATGCGAAGGACGGCGTGGTCACGGTTACGTTCACTGGCACGGTGGATGTGAATACCCCCGGAACCTACACCCTGACTTACACCGCTGTCGATAAGGCCGGAAACAAGACCACGGTCACGCGCACGGTCACGGTCACGGCGAAGAGCACCACTCCTGAGAATCCGGGTGGTGGTACTACCACGCCTGATAAGCCTGCGGACACCACCAAGCCCACCATTACCGGAGCTGACAATGTGCAGATCACTGCTGGGGATGCGTTCGATGCTCTCGCGGGTATTACCGCTGCGGATGATGTAGATGGTGATGTGACCAAGAACATCACGGTCACGGGTTCAGTGGATGCGAATACCCCCGGAACCTACACCCTCACCTACACGATCACTGACGCCGCAGGAAACACCACCACCGTGACTCGTACGGTTACCGTCCAGGCAAAGAACACCGAGAATAACAGTGGCAACACTGAGAACGGTGGCAGTACTAATAACGGCGGGAACACTGAGAACAACGGTGGCAATACTGAGAACGGTGGCAATACCGGTAACAACGGTAGCAACACCGAGAATCAGGGCAACGGTTCGGAGAACACGGGGAACAGTGGTACTGCTTCCAATACCCAGACCACCACACCGAAGGTTGAGAACGACCCGAGCGATACGAACGCGGTCATCTACGCCTACGGTAAGAAATTGGCCTCCACGGGTGCGGACGCTACTACTGCGGTACTAATCGCTGCCACCCTCTTCGCAGCCGGTGCCGGCATCGAAGTAATTCGTCGCCGTAAGACCGAAGAGCGCTGATCATCGCGCAGCTGCTCGCTGATTGACAGTTGACAACAGCTGAAGCCCCACACATCCTTATCGGATATGTGGGGCTTTGCAGTATTACCGATTTATTGCTAACTCTTATAAACCCCAGCACGGCAGATCAATGAATGGCGATTACAGTGTCGGCAAACCTTAACATATGGTTTTCTTTCAACAGTTAGACTGACGCGCGACGTGAAAAGGGCGAAATTGGGTCGTATACAACCCAATAAATACAGCGAAAGGATAATGCATGGCCAGCTGGATGGAAGTGACACGTGAATCCGAACATGGATTGCCCACAATGCTGGTACAAGCGGTAGGCATCGCTACTGCCATGTGCGTATGCGAGCTAGTGAGCGCGCCGCTGATGGTTGATGCCGCGTCAGGAGCATTTAATGTACTGCCTTGGTTCTTGGTCGCATGCCTGTTCGCTGTAGCGTTCACCTATACCGTTGGCTTCGCACTGCTATGGGCTGTTGACTCGTTCACACATCGGCTAGAAGGCAAGTCGCGCGCATGGATGCCAATGGCATACGCGCTAGCTGGCGGCGCCGGATTTTGCGTGTGGGGGTATGCAGTTTATCCAGCAGTCATCAACGCCATACTGGTGCCAGTCGGTCATGATGCGCTCTCGCAAAACGTTGCGCTCAGTATTGGCGCGAACTGTGCCATCGCTGGCATGGTATCGTTCTTCCTTGGCTCGAGTGTTGCTTCGCGATTTGCTGAGCGCAAGGCAATCGTTGCGGTAGCTGGCGGTATTGGCATCGTACTGGCCATACTGGGTGGCATTGTGCTGTGGCTTACGCTCACTCATGTTGCGTGACAGTGAAAGTGGGATGATACACGTATGTTCAGTGTTCTTGACATGTTCACTATTGGGGTTGGCCCTAGTTCCTCCCATACGGTTGGCCCTATGTGTGCCGCTCAGGCGTTCGCCTCTTCACTCGCACAATCGGGCGCATTAGAGCGTACCGCGCGTGTACGCGTTGTGTTGTATGGGTCATTGTCGTTAACCGGTCTTGGACATGGTACTGACCGTGCTGTGCTAGCCGGATTAGAAGGTCACCTGCCTGTTGACGTGGATACAGACTATGTCATGGTTGTTCGCGAGCATTGCACTGATAGCCATCAACTGAATCTGGCAGGTAAACGCACTGTCTCGTATGATGATGCGCGCGATATGGTGTTTGACCGTTGGCACCGGCTTGCACCGCATCCTAACGGCATGCGATTCCAAGCATTTGACGCGCACAATAACATTGTTGACGAGCAAGTATGGTATTCGATTGGTGGCGGGTTCATTCGCAAAGGCAAAGCTGGTGATCTGCTCATTTCCAATCATGAGCCTGTTCCGGAAGACATGAAACTTTCCGGCGATGCCAAAGGAAGCTCAGATGCTGTCGATTTCGGCCCGGACGCACCCTATCCGTTTGCTACATGCGATGAGCTTATCGCGTTGTGTCGTGAACATCATTTGAGTATTGCCGAACTGGTGTGGCGTAATGAAACGTCTTGGCAGTCAGAAGATGAGGTGCATGCGCGACTTGACGGCGTATGGCATGTTATGCGTGGTTGTATTGATGCTGGCTGTACCAGTCACGCGAAGATACTGCCGGGAGGCTTAGACGTACCCCGTCGTGCCCCGGTCATGTATGAGCGACTCGCTGCGAATAGTGATGTGCTGCGTCGTGGGCGTCGCATTGCTTCCGCTTTGGAATCATCCGATTCAGCATGGGTAGCATTGTTCGCCATGGCAGTCAGCGAGGAGAATGCGGGCGGTGGTCGCGTTGTCACCGCGCCGACGAACGGCTCCGCTGGCATCATCCCCGCGGTCATGGAATACTATTGGCATTTTGTGGATTCTGCCGACGAGGCAGGAATCGAATGCTTCCTACTCACTGCTGGAGCGATCGGCTACCTGTTTAAGCGCAACGCGTCAATTTCTGGCGCAGAAGTTGGCTGCCAGGGAGAAGTCGGCGTTGCATGTTCCATGGCTGCTGCCGGACTTGCCGCAGTCATGGGCGGTACTCCACAACAGGTGGAGAATGCAGCAGAAATCGGTATCGAACACAATCTTGGCCTTACGTGCGACCCAGTTGGTGGACTCGTGCAGATTCCATGCATCGAACGCAACGCGATGGCTGCCAACACTGCTATCAACGCGGTACGTATGGCGATGCTAGGAGACGGGTCACATATCGTAAGCCTTGATCAAGCTATTGCTACGATGAAGCAAACCGGTGAAGATATGATGTCCAAGTACAAAGAGACGTCAAAGGGTGGACTCGCAGTAAACGTTGTCGAATGCTAATTTCTAGCACTTTTGCAGTGTAATCAACGGTTTTTCAGCTGTTTCGCGCCGAATAGCGCGTCATGCGCTGGCCGCTACACTTCAGGGGTGATAGTCTAAATGGCATTGTCGTAAAGGAGATCAATATGGCACAAACGAATATGCCCGAAGTCAACGCCGAATTCGGCGCTACGCCGACCATTACGTTCCCCGCGCCTGAGGCCCCGGCTGGCCTGAAGGCCATCGAGATCGTAGAGGGTGATGGCCCGATGGTGCGCCGCGGCGACACCGTGACCGTGAACTACCACGGTGTGGTCTGGGGCAAGGAGGAGCCGTTCGACTCCAGCTTCGCCCGCCACCAGCCAGCAAGCTTCGGCATTGGCGTTGGCCAGGTGATTCGCGGATGGGACCAGACCGTTCCCGGTCATAACGTTGGTTCTCGTCTGGTGGTGTCTATTCCGCCGGAGTATGGCTATGGTTCGCATGGCATGCCGCAGGCCGGCATTGGCGGTGAGGACACGCTGGTATTTGTGATCGACATTATTTCGACTCGCTGAATCAAGTCCGCTGGCAGCGTGCAGGAATGGCGCTACTAGCTGGATAAGAGGTGTATGCGCCGCGGCTGCGTGTTGACGTGCCGCGGCGCGCAATTATTAGGAAGGAACACACATGGATGAGGAAATGACCGTCCTGCTTACGCAGGAGGCATATGACGCGATGAAGGCGGAGCTGGAGCGTCGCCAGACTACGATGCGCGATGAGATTACCGGGCGTATTGCTGCGGCTCGTGCTGAGGGTGATCTGTCCGAGAACGGCGGTTATCATGCTGCGCGTGAAGAGCAGGCAAAGAACGAAGGACGCATTAACGAGCTGATCGTCAAGCTGCGCAACGCAAAGATTGTTGAAGCGCCGAAGGCTGGCAAGGTAGGCAATGGTTCTGTAGTGACGCTGGAGCTCGGCGGCCGTGAAATGACTTACGTGCTTGGTTCGCGCGACATTAAGGTTGCTACGGATTACGACGTTATCAGCCCAGAATCGCCAATCGGTGCAGCAATCTTTGGCGCTAACGCTGGCGATACGGTCACCTACAAGGCCCCGAACGGTCGCGAACTGTCGGTGACGATTAAGGAAGCAAAGCCGCTGGCCTGACGCATATCAGTAACTATCAGTAGCGGTTACTTAAATGTTGTGGCGGTCATCTCTGTATCGTAGAGATGACCGCCACAATGCGTTGTTATACAGTGCGGGCTGTCTATGGCCACAGTTGCACAATCACCATATAGATCGCCACCATATGGCAGGCATATCCAGCAACGGTGCCGCAGTGGAAGATCTCATGGAAACCGAATATGCGCGGCCACGGGTCTGGTTTGCGTAGCGCGTATACGATAGCGCCGGCAATGTAGCATGCGCCGCCTGATGCCAGTAGTACAACAACTGCTGGCCCGGCAGCGGGGGAGACCCAGAAGAGATACATATATGACAGGCCCGATACGCCGAAAATAATGTAGACGATGGTGTATAGCCAGCGTGGTGCACCAATCCAGATCACATGGATAATGAGTGCGATGAATGTGCACACCCACATTCCCGCGATGATTGCATTACGCCATACGGCAGGTAACGCGAACGAAACTGGCGTGTAGGTGCCAGCAATGAGTAAAAAGATATTCATGTGGTCGATACGGCGCAGAACATCGGTAACGCGCGGCGACCAGTCGCCAAGATGATAAGCGGCAGAATTGCCAAACAAAATGAGCGAGCACGTCATGAATACAGCGCACGCCCATTTGAGCGCTGCTCCGTGTGCGAGGCAGATCAGTACAATGCCTGCCGCGAGCGCTAATGGCGTGGCAACAGCGTGAATCCAACCGCGTAGTAAGGGCTTAGGGCGTCCGTGCACATCAAGACGAATTTTGCGAGCTACCTCAGCAGGGGCGATGCCCACGATACGTGCAGCTCTAGCCTCGCCTTTGGCGATAACGTTGCTCGCTTTTACTTCGCCGCGATGTCGTATGCTTTCAGCTCTTGCGCGTGCTTTGGCTCGTACAGCATCGGCTTTGGCTTGCAATGCATCTTCGCGCGCTTTGATTACTGCGGCGCGTTTTGCTGCTAGCGTGGCCTCGTCCTGTGTTGACATATGTCCTCCGTCCCTAGGTTACGGAACCGTAACCTACGATAGCGTAGGTTGTTGGCATTTGCAACGGTCATTGCCGCCAGCGTACGCCATCGGCTATTCATCTGCGTATGATGGTGATCATGGCAGATTTCACTCACATTCTTGCAACGCGTCCCGATTTCACCGAAGAGGACAAGGAATGGCTGCATCATCTTGTGGCTGACTGGCAGGTCATCGCTGACCTGAGCTTCGCTGACCTGCTGCTTATCGTGCAAGATGGCGACGGCAATTATCGTATTGTTGAACAATGTCGACCATCCACGGTGATGACACTGCGCGTTGACGATGCAGTTGGTGCGCTAGTGCCACCAGAAATGAACGGCGAGCTTGACGCCGCCATGCAATCCGAAGTGGTATTCCGTTCGACAGTGTTACGCACCGTTGGCAAATCAACGGTGTGCAACGTGTATGCGCCAGTACGGCATAATGGCAAAACGCTGGGCTTAGTAGTACGCGAAACCAATATGGCCACGCGGGAATCCAACGGCCGTTACGAGTCGGAAAGCATTAACGCAGGCAAGCAGCTGTACGAGATGATTCCGCGAGGCCAGTTCCCTTATGTCAACGCGGTAATGAGTCAACGACATATTGCGCGCGTGTCTGACGGTTTTATCATGCTGACGCAAGAAGGCATTGTTCGCTACGCTTCACCAAACGCAATCAGCTGCTTCCGTCGACTTGGCTGCTTGGTTACGATGTCTGGTCACTTCCTCAGTGAGATTGGCACGCAGCTGATTCACGAGAATGATCCTGTCCCGGAATCGTTGCCGCTCGTATTGCTTGGCAAGGATGCTGTCGATTCTGAGCTTGATGCGAATCGTTCGGTAGTGTCGGTGCGTTCGTTGCCGCTGTTCGATAACAATGGTCGTACTGGTGCAATTATCTTGTGCCGTGACGTAACTGAATTGCGCCGCCGCGAAGTCGAATTGCAGACTAAGGATGCGACGATCTCCGAAATTCATCATCGTGTCAAGAACAATTTGCAGGCTGTCTCTGCGCTTCTGCGCTTGCAGGCGCGCAAAACCAAGTCTCTTGAGGTGAAAAAAGAGCTTGAAGAAGCACAGCGTCGCGTGCAGACCATCGCCATGGTGCACGAGGGCTTGAGTCAAACTGCTGATGAGATTGTCGACTTTGACAAGGTCATTTCGAACTTGCTGAAGATGAGTGTGGACTTGGCTACCATGCGCGATCAGCATATTAGCATCGACTACATTGGCAAATTCGGTATGATGCCCGCACAGGATGCAACCCCGCTGTCACTGGTGCTTACTGAGCTGATTACCAACTGTGTCGAGCATGGTTTTGAAGGCCGCAAAGAAGGCCATATTACGATTTCCGTGGGCCGCAGCGGTAACAACCTCAATGTTGTTGTGGAAGATGATGGTTCCGGTCTTGCGAACGAAGAACACAATGGGCTCGCTCGTTCTTCCGGTTCTGGCCTCGGTACGCAGATTATCAACACGTTCGTAACCAACGATTTTGGCGGCACAGTTCGCTGGGAGCCGCGTCGCGAAGGTGGTACTCGCGTTGTCCTTGAAATGACCTTGCGAGCAGCGCAAAGCGAATGACGTTTCTCTTGCCGCACTGCTGATGACAAGTATGCAGCGCGGTGAGAACACGTTGGGTAAAACCGTGAAATAACAAGAAAGAAGGGAGCGTTTCCATGGAGGAAACGCTCCCTTCTTGACAAAAAGTCACTGATGGTATTTCGCTACAAGCGGATATGCCAACAATGGGTTGAAGCTCTATCAGACCTGCATCTGCATAGCCTGCGAGCGACGGGCACGCATCGCGCGACGCTTCAATGCGCGACGCTCGTCCTCGCTCAAACCGCCCCATACGCCGTAATCCTGATTCGTGTCAAGTGCGCACTTCAAGCACGCATCAATAACTTTGCAGGTACGGCACACGGCCTTAGCTTCTTCAATCTGCTGATATGCCGCACCGGTATTGCCCACGGGGAAAAACAGCTCCGGATCCTTGTCGCGGCAAGCCGCCTTGGCGCGCCAATCAAAAGCACTGCTCATGTGTATTTCTGCCTTCCTCCCATCGCCCGGTGGACGACGAGTTCTCGAACCATATACAAGGTAATCACGAACCAGACGTTTTTTCAAGAGTTTTCGCCGAAGGGAGGTGAATAAATTCACAGCGGCGTGGCGCTCGGCGTGGCGTCCAGCATAGAGCAAGCGGGTTGATGAGTCGATACGGCACATGGATCTTCAGGTTCACCATCCGCAAATCCAGGGTGTGTAGGAAGGGCGATTTGGATTGGTTCAGCGTGTCCTACACTCACCAACGCTGCTCGGCCAGCAGTCGTCAGGTCATGTTGGTCGAATTCAGCCAACACAGTGGCAGGAATACCATCCATAAGATCAACCGAGCGTTCTCCAGAAGGAAACACAATTCGAGTACGACAGTGTTCAGGCACACGAATGTGTTTACTGGACTCGACAGCAAACACAACGGTTACATTGCGATCTGCAATAGCTTCAAGCAGCGCTGTGCGCAACGGATCATTGCTAAACGGGTCGAATAACGCATCAGCATCGTCTACAATCCACAACATATGGCACTGTTGCGACGGCGAAGCGGCGATATTGCTAGGTGCGGCCGATACGCGACGTGAGTGATATTCACGTCCTACGCGTTCGCTGATGCGCACATGTATGCCAGTTACGCGCGCAGCCCCAGCCGCGAGTAGTGCAAGTAGCGTGGTTTTTCCGCGCCCATGTGGGCCGATAACGCCAATATTGCCTTCGCCTATCGGCAGCGTCGCGGTCGTTAACTGTGCGCCATCATCGGCAAGTGCAAACGGGATACGCCTAATGCCAAGTTTGTGATTGTTGCAACTGTTGCTTGATGTGGTGCTGTGCGTTTGCCGGGGGACTGGAATTGGTGCTTGCGCGTGGAGCGAAGCTTCATGAACGGTAGTTGGCAAAGGAGCCGTGAATAATGGTTGCGCTGCTGTAATGCCATGGAACGAGCGTGCGAGTTCAATAGCTCCAGTAATCGTGCTAATACTACGCGGCGCGGCACAACGCAATGGTGCCACAGATTCACCGTCATTACGCCACGCGCATCCGGGTAGGGAAGGGCTGATTGAAGCAGCACGACCATCACCTAAGAGCTCTACTGATTGCAAAGGATCGCGTACTCGAAGGCAAATATTTAACGCCATATTCGCTTTCATATCGGCACTGACCTGACCTAAAGGATTTTGCGTGCACGCGATAACATGCATGCCTAATGATCGTCCTAATGCGGCAATATGAACAAGACGATCCACATAGTCGGGCAATTGGTTTTTCAGCGCGTGAAACTCATCAATGACAATAATGAGCCGTGCTGGCGGATTACGCAGCTCTGAAACAGACCCGACGCGTTCGCAGGCTACCATGCGCTCACGGCGAGTGAGCTCTGCTTCTAATGCTTTCAACGCGCGCACAGCATGCTTGAGATTGAGATCACATACACTACCTACAGCATGAGGAAGCTGCTCGAGTGCGCTGAACGCTGAGCCACCTTTAAAATCAAGGAACACAAAATGCAGTACATCAGGCCCATTGCGGCATGCCATTGCTAAACACCAACTCTGTAAGAGCACTGATTTACCTGAACCGGTAGTGCCAGCGAGTAACGCATGCGGCCCTTGCTGTGCTAAATCAATATGAAAATCGCCATCAGTTCCCACGCCTACAAGCGCATCAAGGGAGGGAGGCTCTAACCATTGCCGGACAATAGTTCGCCACATAACACAGTCTGCGTCTAACCCTATGAGGGTTTCCAATGCAGGGCATTGCATCAGCGCGAAATCTGAAGAGGAATGCTCACTGGATGCTTCGTGCTCACAGTGAGCATTATTGGATGTTGTAGCGGGGTTTGCTTGCGCTGTTTGCGACAGTGTGAGCAATACCGAGGCAAGCGCACCAATAAGCCCTGGAAACACCATCATGGCAAATAGCCAACGGTGTTCAACCATCATGGCAATCAGCATGACGGATTGTGCTGCCATAGGGGCAAGCAACGCGATCCATGACAATGCTGATCGTTGAGACGCCGGAGTGCTAGTAGCGCGTGGCCTGCTATCGGCTGGTGCTTGCTTGCCGCGATGAGAGCGCGCGTGATTGTTGCGCGCATGGCGCCCGCCGCGCTTTCGATCGTGACTATTGACCATTCACCTAGTGTGAGGTGCAAGCGTATATGCTGACAAGTCACACCGGGTTATGTGGTCGAAGGCTTAGGGGTTATCCACAATTCGGCGTGTCGCGCACGATCATCCAGCAAGTGTGCCAACGGTTCCAGCTGCATGACTACCAGCAGATAGCTGGCTAAAGAGTTCAAGATTCTTCGCATCATCAAGCAATACTGACGAACCAACACCAGCCAGCATGTAGTTCGGATCAGTCCAATACACGCTGCCAGTCACGCCCTTATCAGAAGATGCTGCGCGGAATGTGAGCATCATCTGCAACAACGTGTATGGATTAGTCTTCTCATCGACAGTAACCGCCTGCAGACCAGCTTTTGCGACCTTCGTAAGCAGTGCAGGATTGGTCAGGGATGAGCTGCTCGTTGCTTTCTTAGCGATCGCGCCAATGACTTGACGTTGACGTTCAGCGCGACCAAAATCACCCTTCGGATCTGAATAACGCATACGCGAGAACGCTAGTGCAGTAGTGCCATCTGCAACATGGCAACCGGCCTGCCAGTTCAAGCCAGAGAGCACATCATTAACCGTCGAGTCATAGCACAGTTCAACGCCGCCAAGTGCATCAACAACATCCTTTAAGCCGTTAAAACGAATCTGTGCCACGTGGTCAATCTTCTGACCAGTAATAGCTTCAACCTGTTCAACCAATGCAGTTCGGCCAGCTGCCTGTGCAACAGCATTGATCTTCATATACGTGCCATTCACCTGCACCAACGAGTCACGCGGAATAGAGATCAGAGAACTAGCGCCCGAATTCGGCTTAGTAAGCACCAAAATAGTGTCAGTACGAAAACCAGTAATGGACTTTGCTTCTTCGCCATCACGCTGATCAGAGCCAAGCAGCAGCCAGCTTGTGCCAGCATCGCTGGCTTTGCTGGACAGCCATGATTCTTTATTGAGCTGCCCATCCACCCAGTTCCATACGGTGAATGATGCCAAGAGCGCTACAACAAGAAGTGCGGCGAAAATGGCAGCAATAATTTTGCCTGGATGATGACGTTTAACTGTAGCTTGCCCAGATGGGCGTGCGCCACCTGGCTCAGAAGCTGCGTAGGCAGAGCGGCCGCTCAACATGGGAGTACGCGCAGGATTTGCGGGCGCATTGGAGCTCGCGGCGGGTACGCGCATTGAGCCATGACTGGATGCGGTGCTGCGACTGGATGCAGATGATGCGTGCTGCGTAGAGCCGGCAGTGCGACGCGGTGCTACTGGTGACGGCGACCCTTGGCCAGGAGTAAACGACGGAATCGATTCAGCACCCGTTGCAGGAGCAGCAGGCGTACCTGCGGATCCTGCTGCACGGCGTGTGGACGCAGGGGAGAAGCTCGGCGGCGCGGCCTGCTCGGAGCTGGTCGTCGCTTGCGCAGCTGCAGCCGTGCGCGCTACAGGAGACGTCGTGCGGCGGCGTCGGTTGCCAGAGGGGATGAAGCTAGGAGGAATCCCCTGTGGACTGGCTCCACTGTTGCCTTCGCTCATACACCCTCCATGACGACTTGTTTCTCAGTCTCTTTTACACGCTGTGCGTGCAGGGAACGGCCACGCCTTGCAATCCTGTGCAGGAACGGCACATAAGTGAAGACGATGTGCGGCACGTATCCAACAACGAAGCACGACGTATAGCACACTCTGCAGTACAGCTTGTGGATTGACACGGCATAAGACTTGACAAAACTCAAGTCACATGTGTGTAATTTAGACGATGAATCAGCACACGAACAGCGGCAGGGAGGGACGACACATGTGGGGGGTTGTCGACGATTCCGCCGATGAGCCGTTGAATGGGCTGTTGTGGGGGCTCTTTCGACCGGATGAGGATCTGTCATGGCAACACAAAGCATTATGCTCACAAACAGATCCTGAGGCTTTCTTCCCAGAAAAAGGTGGATCAACGCGCGACGCTAAACGTGTATGCGCGCAATGTGAAGTTCGTCAGCAGTGCCTTCAGTGGGCTATTGAGCATGATGAACGGTTTGGTATTTGGGGCGGTCTGAGCGAACGCGAACGCCGCCGTTACAAAAAGGAACATAAGGAACGGGCGTGACGCCTGGGGTGTCTCGCGCATAGACTGGAGACCATGACTTCCACAGGCACTACCGATGATCTGCAGCAGATTGTAGCTGATTTGCTGGCGAGCCGACCATATTCGCATCGTCAGGAGGTTGATCCAACAATCGCCGCTGTCGTAACGGTTGAAGACGATTTGCGTTTTTTCCCGGATACCATGCGCGCAGTATTGTCACAATCCGTGCTGCCGGGCGTCATCGTTGTTGCTGATTGCACCGGTAGCATCGCGCAGCCAGTGCAGTCTACGTTCGAAGTAATCACTGCGCCTGCAGGTCCGGCTACGTTTGTGCCAGAACCGCAAACTGTCGCCGTGCGTCTCGTTCGTGCCAAAGGTGCGCGATCGTTCTCCCACGCTGTATCGAAAGCGTTGCAATACGCTGAAATTGGGCCAACGACGCGAGCGATTTGGATGCTGCATGATGATTCACGCCCCGCTTGTGACGATTGCCTTGAACGCCTATTGGAAGCGTGGCGTAACACGCCAACTGCCTCGTTACTGGGTGCTAAACAACTTGATTGGCAAGGTCTTAATCTGCATGATGTGGGCTCGTACGCGTACCATCATGACATTCGCAGTCTCGTTGTTGACGGAGAACCTGATCAGGAGCAGTATGACACTCGTCGCGATGTGTTCTGTGTCTCTCTTGCCGGCGCACTCATGCCAGTTGAAACATTGCATGCGACCAAAGGTGGCGATGCCTGGTTCACCAGCTTTGCAGAATCGCGTGATCTTGGACGTCGCATCTGCGTAAGCGGCGGACGCGTTGTTGTAGTACCGCAAGCTCGTATCGCACACCGACGTGCACGATTTGAGGGTGTGCGTACAAAAGGTGGTGCAGCTCTCGAAGAAGGCCGCACCGTTAATAATGCGATGATGCGTATGGTTGCTCGGCAACGGTATGCCTATACCGACATGCGACTGATGATGTGGCCACTGGTATGGGTTGCAAGCGTGATCATTTCATTCGGCCGGGCTGTGGCAGCATTGTTTGCCAAGCGGCCGTTTGAAGCATGCTGCGAATTGTGCCTGCCATGGCGAGATTTGTTCTCATTGCCTCGCGCAATTGCAGCACGTCGCCGGCTCACACGGTGCAGTCGTGTTGGTATTAGTCGTCTTTCCGCACTTGTTGCGAATCGCCAGCAGGTTGCTCAATGGCATGATCGCGTACAAGCGTTAAACGATCAGCGTCATGTAGTGCTGCTCAGTCCTTTGGCGAAAGCGCATTTGCACCGGCGTGCCATTCAACGCTGGCTGCTCGCATTGTTGATGGCGGCACTGTGCGAGGCTGCGGTGGTAGCAACGCATTGGACGGTATTACGTCAAGTTTTTGGCGGGGGATACCTGTACTCCGATGTGCTGCTTCCTACAGGTGGTAGTTTTGCTGAGCTTGTGCGCTCGGCAACAACGTCATGGGTGTTCGGTGGTGGCGTGTCCGCACCGCCAGCCCCTGGACTGTTGGTGCTCATGGGCGCTAGCATACTTACCTTCGGTCATGTGTCAGCAGCGATGGCATTGATTGTGTTTGCTGCAGCGCCGTTAGCAGCTTTATCATTCTGGGCTCTTGCTGGAGTGTTTACCCGCTCAGATTTCGTGCGTGTTGCTTGCGGCCTCTTGTGGGTATCCATGGGAGCTGCGTTAGGACTGTTTGCTCAAGCGAATTTGCCGATGCTCACGGTAATGGTGTTTCTGCCTGGCGCGTTCGCGTTTGTGTTCCGCGCAGTTGGCATGTACCACACGGAAGATCAAGATCGTTCGCATCATTCGGTACAGGCAGCGGCCTTAGCTGCGTTGTGCTTTATTCCCGTTGTTGCAGCTGAACCGCAGTTGATGCTTTCACTGATTGTCGTATTCTTGTTCTTCCTGATCGCAGTGCGTAGCCATCGTGCAATGCTGCTACTCATTCCTCTACCTGCCGCAATCTGTATTGCGCCGACGATCGTTAACGCTATTCATCATGCGTCTGAAGGCGCATGGCGCCAGTTGTTTGGTGACATTATGCTGCCAAGCCATGCGGCGAATGGATCGCCTGCTGCTCGCGGGTTTATTGATCTCTTTACTCAAGCGCTCGGAGTGGATGTTCATGCAGACTGGCTTACATGGTTGAGAACCGGGGATCTTCCGGCAATACTGTTGCTCACTGTATTCGCAGTGCTGCTTGTGCTAGCTATTGTGGCGTTGCTATTGCCATTCGCATTACGCGCGTCGCGCATGATGTGGGTAGTAATGATTGCTGGCGCGTTATTGTCATGCGTGTCAGCTCGCGTCACCATTGCTGTTGACAGTGATGGAGCAGTAGCGGGTTCTGCTTTGCCAGGCATTGTCATGTGCTTATTAGGCGGCCTGTCGGGAGCAAGTTTTGTCTCCGGTATCGCCGTACGCCGCTTTAGACTACTACGTCGTTCGTCTGGCACAGCTGCTCTCGAAGGTGCAACTGCTGCGGCGCGTTTAGCTGCAGTTCGCGTATTCGCAGCACATGTCGGTCGAACATTGTTGGTGATCGTCCTAGTGGCAGGCACTGCAGCATGCTCAGCATGGTCACTGTCAGCTGATCGCGCGTCTTCGCCGCATACGTCATACTCTGGTCTGCCAATGGTTGCTGTTGACTATCTCGAACGTAACCCGAATCATCGAATTCTTGCATTGAGCGCGCAATCGCCAACCAGTGTGCAATATACGGTGATGCGCACTTCGCGCGGTGACTTGCTTGACAGTTCTCCTGCTGAACGGGCACGTATCGCTTCAACAGGAGTGAGCGCTACCGACGCAAGCATTGCCTCGGCGAGTGCTCGTCTGCTTGCTAATGCGGATTCTGAGGCGATTGCTGCCATTAGCAGTCTGGGCTTCGGTGGTATTTACGTTGCCTCATCTACTGATGAGGGCACACAGCAGGCTATTGAACGCTTAGCGTCGAACATTACGGCCTCTGACGGTACGCAAAGCGTAGTAAGCAACAGTGCCGGAACGTATTATCGACTTACGCTTACCGATGCGGATGCTCAGCATATTGATGTCACTGTTCAGCAGCATCAGCAGCACAATCCTTGGCGTTACGCTTGGTTGTGGTCTATGGGCATCATCGTGGCGTTGTACTGTCTCGTGGCGGTTCCACGCAGCCGTCGCATCATCGAGGAGGATTCATGAGCGCACGCGCATCCGGAGCCGGCAAAGCGCTGAAGATTGGCACAGGATTCGTCACGATGGCGATGGTCGTAGCCGCGTTTGGCTACCTCGGTCTCGTTGCTCCCGAACAGCCGGTTGACACCGTTACGACTGACGGTTCATCCACCTCTCAGCTCGTCAGCCAGCAGCAGCTTACTGCATACTGTCCTGCTCGTATGACGTTGCCTGACGCTGCATCCTATGGCGATAGTGAATATCAGCCTTCTGAGGGTGATATTGCTTCAGCCGCCCGGTATGCGGCGTTTGGTGCCGTGTACCAGTCGCGTTTTGGTGCGTTCGCTGACACGTCGTCGCAACGAACCACGCTTGCGGATAGTGACCCAACGGATTCGTCCAACGTGCTCGTTGCCTCTGGTGATACGAATGCAGGCGCGACACTGTTCAGTACGCAGCTACTAGAAGCTGCGCAGGGAGCTGGCGAAACTGCTGCTGTTTTGTCGTCAGCGTCTAAAGGCGATTTGCGCGGTTTGAGCGCTGCCTCCTGCCAGGCGCCAGCGTTGAGCCATTCTTTCATGATTTCGAGTACGAAGACGGGTTCTACGCAGCAGCTTATTGTTGCTAATCCTTCTGCGAAGGCGACGACAGTTGATGTGCGGGCCTGGGGTACGACAGCGCGCGGCCCGATCGTGTTCTCTACTGGCAGTACGCTAACTGTAGGTGCAGGCAGTGAGTCAACATTAGATTTGTCAGCTGCTGCAAGCGGCCAGGATGCACTGTATGTGACAGTAACCAGTAAGGAGACACCGGTTGCTGCTGTTGTGCGTTCAGTGCGCATGGATGGTTTGACTGCAAAAGGGTCCGACTGGGAGGTGCCTCTTGCAGATGCTTCCAACGATGCCACATTCCCTGGGCTTGCCGAAGGCGATGCGGTTACCTTGATGCTCTATGCCAAAACAGCTGGCACGGTGAGCACTCATTGGATTGGGGCAGATTCAGCTGATTCCAAGAATGCGGCGGATACTACGCACGAGTATCGTGCTGGCACAGTGACGGTAATCGATTTGGCTAAAGCTCCCAAGGGCGCGCAAGGACTGTCGATCGAGTCGGAGAGTGATGTCTCAGCTGCTGTACGTGTTGTGCGCTCTGGTGCGGATGGTCAGGAAGATTTTGCGCTCATTAACCCAGCGCAGCCAGCAGCAAGTACTGCTATCGCTATTCCTGATGGAGCTAAGGCGCGTATCAGCGTAATCAGTCGCAGTGCCAAGGATTCTACTGTGACGTTGCACGCGTATGATGACCAAGGCAAAGCACTCGGATCTAAGGACGTCGAACTCGAGACCGGTAAAGCTACCTCGCTCAATGCTGCTGATATTGCTGATGGCACGATTGCAGTCATTACCCTCGACGATGGCGAGGAGACCGCGTGGGGGGCTCGCCTGTCATCAGACGCTCTCGATAAAGCTAAAGTTGCTGGCGTAGCATGGCTAGCCTCTACATCGCTCATGCCACGCCAAGAGCGCGTACAAGCTCACCGTGATATGACTATCGTGCGCTGATCACATACTCCAGTCAGGATCAATCTCTTCAGGCCTGCGGCCGTAGAGTTCTGCTAATCGCAGTACGACTTCATCACGAATCGCTAACTGTAGTTCAATACGATCGCGCACTTTGCTCTGTAATGGCATGCGATACAGCACAATACGAGCAGGAATTCCATGGCTTGCAGGAAAGCACTGCGATGCGAGCGAGGGTTCAGGCTCCCAAGGTGCAGGCTGCGATGGTGGTACATCTTCGACGGCGAACTGCAATGGACGCACGAGCTCAGGCCATGCTCCGTCAAGACGACGTATTTGAGCGGCGACCATATCGTCAAACGAGCCGCTACGCGTGCGATAGCGTGGCAGGCGCGTACCGAACATTGGCGTACGCATGCCACGACCATGACGATTGCGATATACCGGTGCTTTCCAAGGTGGTTGTTGCATGCCTCCACTGTAAGCCAAGGCGACGCCAGCGTGGTGATGCGATAGGATAGCTAGGTCGGGGTTTGAGGTGGTACAGTCGGACGGTCATGGAGGTTGTGGCATGGCGGTGTTGGTGCATTCTTGGAATGAAGTCGATGCCGATGCGTTGTGTGCTCACGCACGAGTAGTGGCCTTTGATCTAGATAACACGCTCGCAGTTTCCAAACAGCCAATGCTGCCTGATATGGCAGATCGGTTCACACAGTTGACCTGCCTGACACCAACAGCGATTATTACTGGCGGACGATGGGAACTGGTTGTCAGTCAGATTCTTGACGTGTTAGGGGAGCGCGCTAACCGCGCTAATTTGCATCTCATGCCTACGAGCGGGTCTAGTTATTACCGTTGGAATGGGCATACATGGCAGTGCGAGTATGCGCGCACGCTTAGCGAAGCAGATCGTGCTGCTGCAATTGCATCACTGACTCGCCGTGCTCACGAACAGGGAATCTGGCCTGACCACCCATATGGTGAGCCGATTGAGGATCGCGGCAGTCAAATCACCTTCTCTGCACTCGGGCAGAAAGCTTCTGCTGAAGCAAAACGCGCGTGGGATCCTGATGACGTTAAGAAACAACGTTTGGTGGCAGCAGTAGCTGCTGATCTTCCACGTTTGCACGTGCGCGCTGGTGGTTACACCAGTGTCGATGTGAGTGAAGGCAATGTTGACAAAGCATATGCAGTGCGCCAATTAGCACAACAAGTGGGAAGCACGCCAGAACAGATCGTGTTCATTGGTGACCGTATGACGCCCGGAGGCAATGATTACCCAGCCGCTATGGCAGGTGCAGTTGCTGTGCACGTCAATGATCCTTCTGACACCGTGCAACTGTGCGATAGGCTTATTCGAGGGTTTATGAAGCGTACAGCAGCGCACGACGCTCGTTAGCAGCTTTATATTGTTGGCAGATTGCCTGTAGCTTGCGTGCAAAGCTACAATAACCCTAAGCGTTCGGGGGAGCGCGATTGGGGGCTCAACGATGAGTAAAAGAACTATTGCGAATGATCATCACACGTTCAGCTGGTTGCCGCTGCTATCAGCCATAAGCTCTGTACCAGCAGCTATTCGCGATCTCATCTGGCCTCGAGGATGCGCAGGATGCGATATGCCAGATGAAATAGTATGCAATGATTGTATGCGCCTGCTCCATGATTGGCAGCAGCTACCAATGCCAGGAACGACATGTGGCGCGCTCACCTGCGGAATGTACCGGGGCAATATTCGACAGGCGATTCTCGCATGGAAAGATCATGGCGACGAGGAATGTAATACGCCATTTGCTATAGCATTGGCTGATCTGTTGACGGTACTCCTCAGACACAATGGCTACTCAACATACAGAACGGACAATGCCAGTGCCAGCAATATGGGCGGCACAGATCATGCGACTGGCCGCACAGACCGGCCAGTATTGCTAGTGCCAGCACCATCATCTCGCTCTTCAATGCGCCGTCGTGGGCGATGGCATATGCGTGCGTTGGCTGTACGTGCAGCACGCATGCTCAGTCACCAAGGATTTGACGTACGCGTAATACCGTTACTGCGTACTACTGGCGTATCAAGCAAATCTGTACAGATGAACACTATTGCACAGCGATCGCATCGACTTGCAGGACGCATTGCTGTGCAGCGTCGCGTGTTCAACCAACACAATACAACAGATGGGGATGAGATGCGCGTCATACTGCTTGATGACATCATCACAAGCGGTGCGACTGCCACATACTGTGTTCAAGCATTGCGTGATGTGGGCGCTGAAGTGCTTGCCGTAGTGACATTAGCGTATACGCCTGATCCGAGGCAAGCACGCACGTGAAGAAGCACATACGCGCCTCAAATCAGGCATATAGGCTACGACTGGTGAGAGCTAGCAGTTGCTGCTTCACTCATCGCTGGCAATGTGATATTTGGGAAGCACGATTTCAAAATCAGCACCACGATCGTCATCGACAACGCGCACCGTACCGCCATGCAATTGCGCAGCCCAGCGTGCGATCGACAAGCCAAGACCAGTGCCTCCTGATTCAGTGCCTGGCCCCGTTTTCCCTTTAACAAAACGGCGGAAGATTTCTGATCTCGCTTCTTTTGGAATTTGTGAACCATAGTTGACGACATTGGTCACAATCGTGCCATTGGAGGTATTCTCATGCGCTTCAATAAGCACTTCAGTATCGTCAGCAGAGTGTTTCAGCGCATTGGCAATAATATTCGTAAACAATTGCCGCAGTCGATCTTGATCGCCTTCCATCCAAATGTCAGTATCAACGTTCATCACGATGTCGTGAGCATGGCCAGCATCGGCAATTTCAAGCGGTTCAATCGTCTCGTCAAGGAAATCATGCAGGTTAAACCGTTCAATTTCCAAACTTGCTGCTCCAGCTTCCATGCGTGATAAATCAAGCAGGAACGCAATAAGATCTGACAAGCGGTGTGTTTGATTGAGAATACTTTCTAGATTTGCTGGTGTGGGTTCGACCACGCCATCTGCCATATTCTCAACCATGGCTTGCAAAGCGGAAACCGGCGTGCGCAGTTCATGGCTGACGTTTGCAACGAGATCACGACGCATTTGATCAGCGTGTTGTAGTTCTTCAGCCATTTCATTGAATGTACGTGCCAAGCGGCCGATCTCATCGTTACTATCAGTACCTGTTTGCACGCGTACGCTGTAGTCGCCCTCGGCCATTGCTTCAGCTGCATCACGTAACTGGCGCAGGGGAGCGATCAAACCGCGTGAGAAAAAGTAAGTAATACTTAATGCCACGATCATCGTCAACGGCATTGCAATCCAGCCACTCCACCCATATTTCAGGAGGAACCAGACGAGTACAAAAGCAATTGATGTGGCGATAACAATGAGTACGCCAAGTTCTATCTTCAGCGAAGAGAAGAGCCCGATCGGACGACTAATGTCCAATCGGGCTTTCGTCTTGCCGCTATTGTTGCGCGGCTTAGCCATGAAACTCCTTGTCTGTATCGTCAGGCTTCTGGCGGCTCAAACGCATAGCCAACACCGTGCACGGTACGAATGGTTTGCGAGCCAAGCTTGTGACGCAATGCCTTAACATGGCTGTCAACCGTTCTCGTGCCGGATGCATCAACCCAATCCCACACTTCCTCGAGGAGCTTCTCGCGGGTAAGCACAGACTTTGGCTTACGCGCCAGTGTTGCGAGCAGATCAAATTCGGTGGGTGTCAGATGCACCTGTTCTCCATTGACTGTTACCAGTCGCTGAGCGGGGTCAATGACCAGCGATCCGAAATCAAGGAGCTTCTCATTTTCGGAGTTTTTCGCAATGACCTTTGCACGTTCCACGCGGCGAAGCAGTGCTTTACAGCGTGCAATGAGCTCTCGCATAGAGAACGGTTTAGTCATGTAGTCATCAGCACCAGCTCCAAGACCGATAACCTTGTCAGCCTCGTCGTCTCGAGCGGTCAGAATCAGTACCGGTACAGGACGGTCTGCGACAATACGCTTAGTAGCTTCGAGACCGTCCATTACCGGCAGCATGATGTCCATGATGACGAGATCAGGGCGCAACTGTTTAGCGGCTTGTACTGCGCTGGCACCATCGGACGCCACGCGGGCCGTCCAACCTTCGGCGGTAATGCGCTGGGCCACCGCCGTGGCAAGGGTCGGCTCATCCTCGACCACGAGGACTGTGCGCGGCGTCGTCTGACGTGCGGGAGTATTGATCATGAAGATTCACCTTTCAGTTTTCCGGCTTCAAGAATACCGCCCCCAGAGCCGGAATGGTGAGTTTCGCTGACCAATCGCGTGAATGATATTCACCCTTGACTGCTTCGAACGTGCCGTTATGAATGTCAGAACCGCCGTACTTCTTATCATCAGTGGTCAATACTTCAGTCCAGCGGCCGCCACTCGGCAGCGGAACCTGGTAATCTTCCCATGCTTCACCGGAGAAGTTGACGACAACAACCAGCTGCTCGCCATCCTTGCCAACACGAAGGAAGCTCAGCGTGTTGTGATCAGCATCGTCACTTGTCAGCCACTGGAAGCCGGCAGGGTCGAAGTCCTGGCTCCAAATTGCCGGAGAGGCCTTGTACAGTTCGTTCAGATCAGCGACCAGCTTCTGCACGCCCTGATGATCAGGCCACTCAAGCGCCGCCCAGTCGACAGAGCCATCATGATCCCACTCACCCCACTGAGCAACTTCATTGCCCATGAAGGAGAGCTTCTTGCCAGGGTGTGCCCACTGGTACGCAAACAGTGCGCGCACGCCAGCGTAACGCTGCCAATCATCGCCTGGCATCTTGCCAAACAGTGAACCCTTGCCGTACACGACCTCATCATGGCTGATTGGCAGCACGTAATGCTCCGAGTAGGCGTACACCATCGAGAAGGTGATTTCATTGTGGTGCCACTTACGGTTGATCGGTGTCTCGTGCAAGTACTGGAGCGTATCGTGCATCCAGCCCATGTTCCACTTGAGGCCAAAGCCTAGGCCGCCAGCACTCGTAGGCGCGGTAATGCCAGGATATGCAGTGGACTCCTCAGCGATCATCATGATGCCAGGATTGTTCTTGTACGCAGTAGCATTCGCTTCCTTAAGGAAGTCAATAGCCTCAAGATTTTCACGTCCGCCATAAATGTTCGGACGCCACTGGCCAGGCTGACGGCTGTAGTCGAGGTACAGCATCGAAGAGACAGCGTCAACGCGCAGGGCGTCAACGTGATACTCGTCAAGCCAGAAGCATGCGTTAGCAACCAAGAAGTTGCGCACCTCATGACGGCCGAAGTTAAACACGTACGTGCCCCAGTCAGGGTGCTCGCCGCGCAGCGGATCAGGATCCTCATACAACGGCGTGCCATCGAAGCGACCTAGCGCGAAATCATCCTTCGGGAAGTGCGCAGGCACCCAGTCCATGATGACGCCAATACCAGCCTGGTGGAACTTGTCAACCAGATACTTAAAGTCATCCGGGCCACCCAAGCGTGAATCCACCGCATAGTAGCCAGTAACCTGATAACCCCACGAACCGGAGAACGGGTGCTCAGCCAACGGCATAAACTCCACGTGAGTGAAGCCTTCCTTGACTACATAGTCAACGAGCTCATCAGCCAATTCGCGATAGTTCTTCAGACCCTTCTTCCAGCTGCCAGCATGCACTTCGTAAATGCTGACCGGGCCAGCGTGTGGATCCGTGGCACGACGGTGCTCCATCCATGCCTTGTCATTCCACTCATGGGTGGAATCGACGACAATAGAACCGGTTGCCGGAGGAATCTCATGCGAGCGTTCCATCGGGTCGGCCTTCATCTTCCATTCGCCGTTGGCGTTAAGAATGTGGTACTTGTACACCTCGCCAGCCTGCACGCCTGGGATGAAGATTTCCCATACGCCGGAGGAGCCGAGTTCACGCATTGCGTGACGGCGGCCATCCCAGCCGTTAAAATCTCCGACCACGCGTACGGCGCGAGCGTTAGGTGCCCACACGGTGAAGGACGTGCCGACTACCTGCTGGCCGGCAGTGCCGTCTGCACCGCCCATCGGATCATCAAATCGACGTACATGAGCGCCGAGCGCTTCCCAAAGACGCTCGTGACGCCCTTCGCCAAACAAATAGGTGTCCATATCGCCAATGGAAGGCAGGTAGCGGTAAGGGTCGTCTTCAACGAGCGTCTCACCGTTCGCGTACGTGGTGCGCACACGATAGTCAGGCACACCCCAACCGTGCTCGTTACGTTCAGCATCGAGTACCGCTACGAAGACGCCGTTGTATTCGTGTGTAGCTGCAGTCTCGCCATCGCTGGTGATGATGGACACGGCCTTAGCTAATGGGCGCAGCACACGAATGGTAACCTTCGACTCTTGCGCGCCAGTACCGAGATGACCGCCGAGGATCTCATGGGGGTTGTAGAACGTCGCGTTGCTTACCGCGTTCAGATTGCTCTGATCGACGGGCACAGGGACGGTATCTTCATTGATGTTCGTGTTAGTATCCATAACCAAGAGGGTAATACGAGACATGCCAGAATTTGGTATTTAGGGCGCGTCGCGTCGGCCTTATTGTGCAGTCCTGGCTACATGGCATAATCGATAAGGTTTTGTGTAATTTTTCACGGAGGATTCATGGGGTACAAGGTCGGCGATATGGTCGTCTATCCGCGCCACGGCGCGGCCAGGGTGGAGGCCATTACCGAACGTGTGGTGAAGGGCGTGACGAGGGAGTACTTGCAGTTGTCCGTACTGTCCTCCGACGGTTTGGTTATCAACGTTCCAGTCGAAAACGCGCAAAAGGTCGGCGTGCGTGACATTGTTGATGCAAACGAGGTTGCGAAGGTATTTGAGATCCTGCGTACCCCGATCGTCGAGAAAGAGATGAACTGGTCTCGTCGATACAAGCTGAATGTTGAGAAACTGGCTACTGGTGATGTGAATAAGATCGCTGAAGTAGTGCGTGATTTGTCTCAGCGTGATGTTGATGAACACGGCCTGTCTGCTGGCGAGAAGCGTATGCTCACTCGCGCGCGCAGTATTCTGACTTCTGAAATTGCCTTGTCTGAAGATCTCGACGAGACTGAAATTCAGCGTTTGCTTGACGTCAACCTTGGTTATGAGCCGCCGCAGCCTGGCGATGAGAAGCATCATACTGAGGCTCCTGAGGAAGCTGCTGGCGATACGCTGGCGCGTCTGGAAGCGGAGAACAAGAAGTCGAAGCGTAAGTAAGCATGGACGCTTGCCAATCGTGTTGAGCAATACGGCAGCACAGTGATTGACTTCAAAACGCTCGGGAACTGTAAGAACACTAGACTTTTCTTACAATTCCCGAGCGTTTTCTAGTTTGTGCAAGCCGTTTCATATGGTGTTGTAAGCACAGCACCTGTTCATTGGACATGTGTATTGGACAAGGAGAAAAGCCAAGAATGCTAATAGGGCAAGGATTTGATGCACACCGCTTTGCTGCGCCCGACACTCACCGACCGCTCTGGCTCGCGGGCTTGCTGTGGGATGGCAATGGCATTGAGGGTGATTCTGATGGTGATGTGGCTGCTCACGCGCTTATCGATGCCTTATTAGCTGCATCCGGTTTAGGTGATATTGGCTCATTGTTTGGCGTGGGAGCTACAGCGCATGGTGCGGGAATGCATGGTGTGGATATGCTGCGCGAAACTATTGAGTATCTCGCTGCGCGCGGGTTTGTGCCAGTGTCAGCTTCTGTAGCAATTATCGGCAATCGTCCAAAAATTGGAACTCGTCGCGATGAAGCAGCACGAGTCTTGTCTGAAGCGATTGGTTGCCAAGTTTCGCTGACCGCTACGACTACCGATCATATGGGTTTTACTGGGCGAGGAGAAGGCATTGCGGCTATTGCCAATGCGCTGATTGAGCGTCGGAGCTGATAGCTGATCACAGTACCAGCGTTTGCGTTGGTACTGTGATCCGGCAATACGCTCAGCGGTGCTTGAGCGAATCCACACCTTTAGCGGCGGCCCAGAACAGGGTGGATAGTGTCACGATAATGAAGCTTGGGGGAGCGGGGAACATCGCGGACAGTACGAGCCCACCCCAAATTGACACGAGGCAGAGTATGCCAGCCACGATCATTGCTTTCAGCGGCGATGTCACCAGAGTATTGGCTGCGGCCGCTGGCGTAATAACGAGCGCGAAGATCAGCAATGTGCCTACAGCAGGTACAGCGATCGTAATCACACCGGCCATAATTGCCATGAATGCCACATTCATCATGCCAATTGGCACGCCTTTTGCTTGCGCTACTTGTTCATCTACGGAGCTGAATAGTAATGGTCGATAGATAACCGCAAGGACCGCGAGTAGCAGCACATCGAAGATCGCAAAACCGATGATTTGATCAGTGGTGATTGTCAGAATTGAGCCAAACAAGATTGACTGCATTTGCTGTGACGCCGAGCTTGAGAGTCGTGCAAAAAACAGGCCCAGACCGGTGGCAAATGCCAGCACGGTACCAGTGGCAATTTCGCGTTGTGTAGCACGTTTACCGAGCGCACCAATAACGAGCGCACCACCGAGCGCAAATACGCCCATTCCCAAAGAAACTGGCAGTCCAAGAAGGACAGCGCCGGTAGCACCTGGCAAACCGATGTGCGCTAATGCGTGCGCGGCAAACGTTGAATGACGTGCAATAGTGAAATATCCCATTACGCCTGCTGCGAGTGCAATGCACAATCCTGCCAAAAAAGCGTTGGTCATAAATGGCAGCGTCAGTGTGCTCAGCCAGTCGGGATCAAAAGAAAAAGTAACGTCGTTCATACTTATGCCCCTGGATTTGTGTCGTGATGATATTCGTGACGGTGGAATCGAGCTACTTCGCGCGGATCATGCGTATCTGGGATTACATCGTCGGCTTCATCTGGCGTAGGAGTTACGAACATGTCTCCCTGTGGTGTGGTGACGACTTGAACTTTGGTGCCGTACAAATGAGTCAGCAGACTTGAATCGAGAACATCGTTCATGGCGGCGTAGTGCGGGTGACCGTCAAGCAGGTATACCGCTCCGGTGAGGATTGGCAGCAGCATGTTCAAATCGTGCGCGACTACTTGGATCGTCATGCCTAATTCTTTATTGAGGCGTGCAAGTACATGTACTACTGCGCGTTGACTGGCAAGATCAAGGTTGGCTAATGGTTCGTCCAGCATCAGCAGCTTTGGATCAGCAACCAGTGCTTGCGCGATGGCAACGCGTTGCCTTAAGCCTCCAGAGAGTTGAGAAAGACGATATTCAGCTTTGTCGGCAATGCCCACGAATGCCATTGCTTCATGCGTTTTAGCACGTTGTGCTTTGGTAACTGGGTGGATGCCGAATCGTGTGCCGGTCAGTCCGAGAAGTACTGATTGCTCGGCGGTTAGGTTTGAATCAATGTCAGAAGTGTAGCTTTGCGGCACATAGCCAATCTGCCGATTCATGGTGCCGGCTGGTTTTCCTAGAACGGTGAGTGTTCCATCGGCGAGTGGTTGCAGGCCAAGTTCTGCTCTCATCATGGTGGTTTTGCCGGTGCCGTTTGTGCCAACAATTGCGGTAACTGACCCATAGGGGATCGTGAAGCTTCCGTGATGCCAAATGATGCGATCGCCGCGTTTTACAGCGGCGTTATCGAACACGATGCACTCATGCTCGGAGTGTGTGGTGGTGTCGCCGCCCATACGTGCCTCCAATTGCTGATGATCTTAAGGACTTTGCTGGTTACGATCAGCCTGTTCTTCGGTCGATTATTGCAAAAGACTATGACAATCATTTTCAATAAGGAAGGTGTGAAGCTATGAACAAATCAGAGGGTTACGTACATCGATACGGTAATAAAAAACCGCAGGTAAACAACCTGCGGTTTGACAATGCACACTGACGAAGCGGTGATCACTTGCCAGGATCCGGTTGCTCGCCGTCGGGCGAGGAATCCTGTGTTGTAGCGGCACTATCATCTTGCGTCTGCGTGTCAGAAGAATCTCCTGCGGTGCCATCGGAGCCGTCAGATTGCGTCTCGCTAGTAGTGTCATTCTGAGTATCGGCGTCCGTATCGTCCTCAGCCGCTGATGCCTCATCGATCACGTCAGTTAACTTGCTGACAAGGTCGGCAATCCAATCAGTAAGGCTGCTTTGATCATCGGGCAACTGCTCGCTGATATCAAACACTGGAACATCTGAACGGCCAGCAGTGCCAGTCAACATATTGGTGGCATCACTTGCTTCCTGCGTGTTGTTAATCAGCACGTCAATGTCACGCGATTCGATCAATGCTTGGAACTCTTGCAAATCAGCAGGCGCAGGTTCGCCCTCCGAAGCAGAAGATTGCGCATAGCCTTTAGGGGTAGCATCTTCGAAGCCCATATCACTCATGAGATAGTAAGCAACCGCTTCCGTTGCACCATACTTAGCATCTTTATGCTTGGCAGAGAAATCATCCATTGCCTGTTCAATGGTTTTTTCTTGCTTTTTCCATGCGGCCAAACGCGTTGCAAATGCTTTCTTCTTCGAAGGCAACACCTTGGAAAACGCTTCAGTGAGCTCTTCAGCAACGCCATTGCGCGCATCCTTTGAGAACCACAGATGCGGGTTGTCGCCTTCCATAGCGCCCACCGTTTGTGCAGCGGAGACACTCACCGCATTACGACCTAGCGACTTGGTTGCCCAAGCATCATATCCAGCACCGTTGGTGACGACAATCTGAGCTTTCTGCAACTTCGCAATATCAGAGGTCTTTGGCTCAAAATCATGCGCGTCGACAGCAGTAGAACTCAAAATCGACGTGACAGAAACATCATCGCCGCCGATTTGCTTAGCCAATGAGCCCCATTGATTCACGGACGCAACAACCTCAATCGGGCCTGTTGCCTCCGGCTTAGCGGTGTTTTGCGATTGTGTGTTCGATGCCGTTCCACAGGCGCTGACGGACAGCAGCATACCGGTAGCCAAAACGGCCGCCATTGCAGTCAGCAGACGATGCGAGTGAGTCTTCATAGCGCGCCTTCTTCGAGTGTGCCCTTTGGGGGTCGTAATTTCGTTGACCTGAGTCCACGATAGCCTATCGTTGCGAGGAATGGATGCACGGCACGGAAGGACGCACATGACCATCAAACTCGACGGTAAGCTCACAGCAGCGAATATCAAAGCGAATCTGGCAGCACGCGTTGCACAGCTCAAAGAACAAGGTATCGAACCAGGGCTGGGAACACTGCTTGTGGGCAACGACGCAGGATCGGTGAAATATGTGGCCGGTAAGCACGCGGATTGTGCAGAAATTGGTGTGCGCTCAATCAAACATGAACTGCCAGCGGATGCCACTTTTGAACAAATCGCTGATGCTGTACGCGACATGAATGCTGATCCGGCGTGCACTGGTTACATCGTGCAGCTGCCGCTGCCTCGCGGTATTGACCAAAACGCGGTTATCGACCTGATTGATCCAGCCAAAGATGCTGATGGCATGCACCCATATAACTTGGGCGAACTCGTATTGCATGTAGGCGGCGAGATCACCACGCCGTTGCCATGTACACCGCGCGGTGTGATTGAGCTGCTTGGCGCATACGATATTGATCTCAACGGTAAAGAAGTATGTGTGCTCGGTCGCGGCATCACCATCGGCCGTACGATTGGCTTGATGCTCACTCGCCGCGCTGTGAATGCAACAGTTACGCTGTGCCACACTGGCACGAAAGATGTTGCTGATCACATGCGCCGTGCTGATGTGATTGTTGCGGCAATGGGCTCGGCTGGATTTGTGAAGCCTGACATGATTCGTGACGGTGCTGTGCTGCTTGACGTCGGTGTTTCTCGCGTATTTGATGAAGAGGTTGGACGCTGGCGTGTCAAGGGCGATGTAGACAAGGCTTGCTATGAGAAGGCTTCCGCCTATTCGCCAAATCCTGGTGGAGTGGGCCCGATGACCCGCGCCATGCTGCTCGCTAACGTTGTAGAGATGGCTGAGCGACAGTTGCACTGATTCCTAGCTGAGACTTACAACAGTGTCGGGCGTGTCATGCATCGCAGGCGTTTCATGTTCTGTGCGACACGCCCGAGATTTTGGGCATGGCTGACTGTATTCTTGATTTTTGCGTGTCTTAACAGATGCGCGCATAACTGAATATCGAGTAATTATCCATCCATCTATTGAGAAACCATTAACTACATGGCAGAGAACAATACTGAAGTCGCCAAGGTCGCCATCAACGACATCGGCACCGAAGAGGACTTCATCAAGGCAGTCGATTCCACCATCAAGAACTTCGATGATGGTGATCTGGTCGAGGGTACCGTCGTTAAGATCGATCACGACGAGGTCCTCCTGGACATCGGCTACAAGACTGAGGGTGTGATCCCCTCCCGCGAACTTTCCATCAAGAAGGACGTTGATCCTGACGAGGTCGTCGAGGTCGGCGACACCATCGAGGCCCTTGTCGTCACCAAGGAAGACAAGGAAGGCCGTCTGATTCTGTCCAAGAAGCGTGCTCAGTACGAGCGTGCTTGGGGCGACATTGAGAAGATCAAGGAAGCTGATGGCGTTGTCGAAGGCACCGTCATCGAAGCTGTCAAGGGTGGCCTCATCGTGGACATCGGTTTGCGTGGCTTCCTGCCGGCATCCCTGGTCGAAATGCGTCGCGTGCGCGACCTGTCCCCGTACATCGGCCAGAAGATCAAGGCCAAGATCCTGGAGCTCGACAAGAACCGCAACAACGTGGTCCTGTCTCGCCGCCAGTACCTCGAGGAGACTCAGTCCGAAGTGCGCGAGACCTTCCTCTCGCAGCTCAAGAAGGGCCAGATCCGCGAAGGTGTGGTGTCCTCCATCGTCAACTTCGGTGCATTCGTCGATCTCGGCGGTGTGGACGGCCTGATCCACGTTTCCGAGCTCTCCTGGAAGCACATCGACCACCCGTCTGAGGTTGTCAAGGTTGGCGACAAGGTCACCGTCGAGGTGCTCGACGTTGATCTCGATCGTGAGCGTATCTCCCTGTCCCTGAAGGCGACCCAGGAGGATCCGTGGCAGCGCTTCGCTCGCACCCACGTTCCTGGCCAGATCGTCAAGGGCAAGGTCACCAAGATCGTGCAGTTCGGTGTGTTCATCTCCGTTGAAGATGGCATCGAAGGCCTCGTGCACATCTCCGAGCTGGCTAACCGCCACGTGGAGAACCCGGAGACCGTCGTCAAGCCGGGCGAAGAAGTGTTCGTCAAGGTGATTGACGTTGATCTCGATCGTCGTCGTATCTCCCTGTCCCTCAAGCAGGCCAACGACTCCGTCGATCCGGCTTCTGAGGACTTTGATCCGGCTCTGTACGGCATGCCGGCTGAGTACGATGAGCAGGGCAACTACAAGTACCCTGAAGGCTTCGACCCGAACACCAACGAGTGGATTGCTGGCTACGAGAAGCAGCGCGAAGAGTGGGAGTCCCAGTACGCGGCCGCTCACGAGCTGTGGGAAGAGCACAAGGCATTCGTTGCCAAGGAGCTCGAGAACGCTGCTGAGTCCGCTGCAGCCGATGGCCAGGCTCCGAAGGAGGAGAAGGTCGAGGAAGTGTCCAACTACTCCTCTGACAACACCTCCACCGGTACCCTTGCTGACTCCGATCAGCTTGCCGCCCTGCGCGACCAGCTGCTCGGCAAGTGAGTTTCGCCTGAGTAGAGAAGAAGCGATTCAGTCTGATTCGTCGGCCTGATGAAGGAGCCCGATCCCATATGGGGTCGGGCTCTTCGCGTATATGCTGGGAATGCTGCTCGAGTCGCTGGTAGAAGTCGTAAGAGAGTGTGGCACAATGGCAACCGTGATACAACGCATAGGGTTAACTGGTGGAATCGCTGCAGGCAAGAGTACAGTATCAGCCCACTTACGCGATTTAGGCGCGACAGTGATTGACTATGACGCATTAGCACGCCTAATTGTGGCTCCCGGCAGCGAAGGACTTGCGCGTATTGTGGACGAATTCGGGCCAGCAGCATTATCTGCCAATGGCTCGTTGAACCGCGCCTGGATGGCAGAGCATGTGTTTGGACGCAATGCTGACGTGGGGGCGCGTGAGCGGCTTGATGCCATCGAGCATCCGTTGATTTACGCGCAAGCACGACGGCTTGAACGTGAAGTGTGCCAATCGTGTGTTAGCGACGATATGACCTGTAAGACGACGCATGTTATTGTGCATGACGTGCCGTTGCTCGCTGAAGTGTTCGACTCGATTCCGTTTCATTTCAATCATGTAGTAACTGTTGAAGCGCCAATAGCAGTGCGTATTGCGCGCATGATGGGGGAGCGTGGTATGACACGCGAACAGGCGTTAGATCGTATTCGCCATCAAGTGGATGATGCGACGCGCCGAGCAATTGCTGATATCGTCATAGATTCCACACAGCCCATAGAACAAATGTTCGAGGTTGTTGATAGATTGTATGCATCGTGGATGTGAGACGCTTCTCAGACAAGTGATATGGACTAGGGGGCCATGGTCACTATTGCGGTTGGAAAGGAGCAATGATGGGCTTCAACATCGAGCGGACCAACAAGCCATTTGTGGTAAAGGCGCCATATAAGCCATCCGGTGATCAGCCGCAAGCTATTGATGAGCTTGCTCGGCGTATCGAAAACGGTGAGAATGACGTTGTACTCATGGGTGCTACGGGTACTGGTAAAACTGCGACTGTTGCATGGCTCATTGAACGGTTGCAGCGCCCGACGCTAATCCTTGAACCGAATAAGACTCTTGCGGCTCAGTTATGCGCCGAATTTCGTGAGTTAATGCCTGACAATGCGGTTAGCTATTTCGTCAGTTACTACGATTATTACCAGCCTGAAGCGTACATTCCGCAGACAGATACGTATATCGAAAAAGATTCAAACATCAATGATGATGTAGAACGATTGCGCCATGCTGCTACTGCTAACCTGCTTACACGCCGTGACTGTGTAGTGGTAGCTACGGTCTCATGTATCTATGGTCTTGGCACGCCGGAAGAGTATGCCGGTCGTATGTTGTTCCTGAAGGAAGGGCAGCAAATCGACCGCGATCAATTACTGCGCATGTTTGTAGACATGCAGTATAAGCGTAACGATATTGCTTTCACTCGCGGTACATTCCGCGTGCGTGGCGATACCGTTGAAATTATTCCTGTATACGAGGAACTGGCAATTCGTATCGAGTTCTTCGGTGATGAAATTGATCGTATTTCTACATTGCATCCGCTTACTGGCGACGTAATCGCGCATGAGACTTCTGTCCATATTTTTCCAGCTTCGCATTATGTTGCTGGTCCTGAACGTATGGAGCGTGCGCTGAAAACCATCCGTGAAGAGCTTGATCAGCGTCTTGCTGAACTACGCAAGCAGGGCAAAGAGTTGGAAGCTCAGCGCCTGAATATGCGTACTACCTACGATCTGGAGATGCTTACTCAAGTAGGTGTCTGCTCGGGTGTGGAAAACTATTCGCGACATTTTGATGGCCGTGCGCCCGGTACGCCACCGCATACACTGCTTGACTTTTTCCCTGATGACTTTTTGCTGGTTATTGACGAATCACATGTTACTGTGCCGCAGATTGGCGCTATGTATGAAGGGGATGCGAGCCGTAAGCGCACGCTAGTAGAGCATGGTTTCCGTTTGCCATCCGCGATGGATAATCGCCCTCTGAAGTGGCCGGAATTCCTTGACCGCGTTGGCCAGACGGTATACCTATCTGCTACGCCTGGTGATTACGAACTTGGCCTTTCTGACGGCGTGGTTGAGCAAATCATTCGTCCTACTGGTTTGGTGGATCCGAGTATTGACGTTCGCCCCACTGAAGGGCAGATTGATGATTTGTTGGCGGAAATCAAAGAGCGCGTTGCTCGGCATGAGCGTGCACTGGTCACGACACTCACCAAGAAAATGGCTGAGGATCTTACTGATTATCTCCTTGAGCGAGGTATTAAGGTCGAATACTTGCACTCCGATGTAGACACGCTTCGTCGCGTTGAGTTGCTGCGCGAACTGCGCGAAGGCAAGATCGACGTTATTGTTGGCATCAACTTGTTGCGCGAAGGTCTTGACCTACCTGAAGTGTCGCTCGTGGCGATTCTTGACGCTGATAAGGAAGGCTTCTTGCGCTCTTATCGTTCGCTTATTCAGACGATTGGCCGCGCAGCGCGAAATGTGTATGGAACGGTCATCATGTATGCCGATGAGATTACTGAAGCTATGCATGAAGCTATTGATGAGACGAATCGTCGTCGTGATCGGCAGATCGCATATAACAAGGCTCATCATATTGATCCCAAGCCGCTTATTAAGAAAATTAGTGATGTTAACGACATGCTTGCCAAAGAAGATGTGGATACTGCCACGCTGCTTGCTGGAGGTTACCGCAATGCTGGTAAGGCAGGAAATACTCATCTAGGCGTGCCGAAAGCCAATGCAAAGGAAGTTGACAAGCGGCATGAGGAAATACTTACTGCTGGTCTTCCTGCGCAGGATCTTGCGGATCTTATTCGGCAGCTTTCGGAGCAAATGCATACTGCTGCTGAACAGCTTCAATTTGAACTTGCTGCTCGTTTGCGCGATGAAATTCGTGATCTGAAAAAGGAACTACGGCAAATGACTGAAGCACAGAAGTAGGCATTGACGCTCAGCAGGGTATGCCGTGTATTGAGCACCAGTGCAGGACTAGAGCGGGGGAGTGCAACAGCCACTAGCATCCTGCTATGCGAGCGTGTAGCTATCCCTCTTCCTTGCTCTTCATTATTGGAAGTATGAAGAGCAAGACATGTATGGTTTGCAGATTGTTGCCTGTGCTCGTACCTGTGTGTTGCCCGTGAGTCAGCGCCTCTTTCTATGCTGGGGCATATGTCTGAAACCCCTCTAGCATTTATGATCGCTACGTTTGTGGTGATCGCGATATTTTTTGTGGTCGACCTGTTCGTTATTGGGCGCCGCCCTCATGTGCCCAGCACGAAAGAATGCGTACAGCATATTGCGTTCTTCGTGGTTATGGCGTTAATCTTCGGTGGTCTGGTGTGGACGTTTGCAGGCGCCAAACCAGCTATCGAGTTCTACTCTGGTTGGCTTACTGAATACTCGCTCAGCATTGACAACCTGTTTGTGTTCGTGATTATTATGTCGAACTTTGCAGTGCCGAAAGTGCTGCAGAAATATGTGTTGTCGGTTGGTATCACCGTTGCATTGATTCTGCGTGGCTGCTTCATTTTGGTGGGTGCGGCCATTATTCAGCGTTTTACGTGGGTATTCTTCCTGTTCGGCGCATTTCTTATTTACACCGCGCTCAAGCTGGTTATGGGCGGCGATGAGGATGAGGAATACCATGAGAATGGTTTGATTCGTGCGCTTCGCAAGGTTATTCGTATCACCAATGATTACGATGGCGAAAAACTGCGTACTACTGAAAATGGTGTACGCTGCTGGACGCCGATGCTCATTGTGTTCTTGACCATTGGTACGACCGATGTGATGTTCGCCTTCGACTCAATCCCTGCGATTTTCGGTTTAACCAAGGATCCGTTCATCGTGTTCACTTCGAACGTGTTTGCATTGCTTGGTTTGCAGCAGCTGTACTTCCTGCTGGGCGCATTGCTTGACAAGCTTGTGTACCTTCCAGTTGGTCTATCGGTGGTTCTTGGCTTTATCGGCGTCAAGCTCATCATGGAAGCGTTGCATGGCAATTCGCTGCCGTTCATTAACGGAGGCCACCCGATTGAGTGGGTCCCTGAGGTACCAACTTGGCTCTCATTGGCGGTCATTATCGTATCGATTGGTACGGCAGCTATTGCCAGTGTTGTCAAGATGAAGTCTGTTGAGGCTGCCTCTCAGCAGTGAATGCATCTTATGCGGGATCGAAAATGTGAGCGCTCACAACACACCGGCGAAAAAACTGGTTCAACGCAAAAAATGCTAGTACACTAACCCTTGGCAGTGGAAGTCGTAAGGCTTCTTCGATATCAATAACCACCAAGAATAGGCAGGCATTCATGCGTAAAGCCAAGATCGTCGACACTATCGGTCCCGCTACCGAATCCCTTGAGGGCATTTCCAAGCTCGTTGCGGCCGGTATGGACGTTGCTCGTCTGAACCGTTCCCACGGTACCCCCGAAGATCACCTGAAGGTCTACAACAACGTGCGCGAAGCCTCTAAGGCTGCTGGTCGCAACGTGGCTGTGCTGGTCGATCTGCAGGGCCCGAAGATTCGTTGCGGCTGGTTCAAGAAGAACGCCGAGGGCGAGGACAAGGTCCAGCTTAAGGAAGGCCAAGAATTCGTCATCACCACCGATGACATCGAGGGTGACGAGCACATCACCTCCACCACGTTCAAGGGTCTGCCGGGCGATTGCCACCCGGGCGACCCGATCCTGATCGACGACGGTAAGGTCCGTCTCGAGGTCACCAAGGTTGAGGGCAACAACGTGTACACCAAGGTTGTTGTGGCTGGCCCAGTGTCCTCCCACAAGGGCATCAACCTGCCGGGTGTGGCCGTGAGCCTGCCTGCACTGACCGAGAAGGACGAAGAGGATCTGCGCTGGGCCATCCGTACCGGCGCCGATATCATCGCTATGTCCTTCGTGCGTTTCGCGACTGATATTGATCGCGCTCACGAAATCATGGACGAAGAAGGCCGTCGTATCCCGATCGTTGCCAAGATCGAGAAGCCGCAGGCTCTTGAAAACCTTGAGGACATTGTCAAGGCGTTCGATGGCATCATGGCTGCTCGTGGTGATATGGCTGTGGAGTGCCCGCTGGAAGAGGTCCCGCTGGCAACCAAGCGCATCATTGAGCTGTCTCGTCAGTACGCCAAGCCGGTCATCGTGGCTACCGAAGTGCTGGGCTCCATGGTTCACTCTCCGGTGCCGTCCCGTGCTGAGGCTTCTGACTGCGCTAACGCTATCCTCGATGGTGCTGACGCAACCATGACCTCCAACGAGACCGCTGTTGGCGAGTACCCGGACGTGACTGTTGCTACGATGGCTCGCATCTCCGGCTTTGCAACTGAGCACGGTTTTGACCGTATTCCGGAGCTGAAGAACCTCGACATGTCTTCTACTGGCGCTGTTTCTTCTGCTGCAGTTGATCTGGCAGAGAAGCTCAACGCTAAGGCTATCGTGGCTTACACGCAGACTGGTAACACCGTGCACCGCGTCTCTCGCGAGCGCCCGGCTGCTCCGATCTACGGCATCACCAACAACAAGCACACCTACCACTGGCTGGCTCTGTCTTGGGGTACCGAGGCCTTCTTCGTGGACGAAGATTACCATGACAAGTCCCGCAAGGACCTCATGGCTTACACCGACACTATCCTGAAGAAGGCTGGCAAGGTGGCTGACGGCGACAAGATCGTCGTGCTGAGCTCTGCTCAGGGTGAGCACGCTGCTGGCAGCACGGATACCATTTACGTGCACACTGTTGGTAGCAACGACTGATGTGACCACTGTTCAGTTGAGGTAGATTACGCGCAGCGATCTACCTCAACGAGCAGTACATAGCAATGAGCCCCAGACCTGTGAATGGTCTGGGGCTCATTGCGTTGATAACCTGTTTAGCCTTTAATGTGCTTGAGCAAGCCACCGTGCAAGCGCACTATCGCGATTATAGTTTTTGCATCGACGATCGTGCCGTTGTTGACTAGTTCCATAGCTTCATCGACTGTGTAGAGTCGAACGTCAGAACGTGGCGATTCTGGACCGATAACAGAACGCTCAACCGGAGTAAGTCCAGTAGCGAGGAACAGTGCAGTGTATTGCGAAGAAAAGCTGGGCTCTTCAATGAAACGTGTGAACTGGACGAATTCCTTGGCTTCGTAGCCGCCTTCTTCACGTAATTTGCGTACTGCTACATCTTGTGCGCGTTCAGTGGGAGAGGAGGCGTGACCGCCAGGAATTTCTAGAGTCCAGCGGTGTGTTGGAATGCGATATTGCTCGACTAATGGAATCTGACCATCGCTGGTGACTGCGAGCACCCCAACGCTGTCGCCATTATTGCCGTGCAACACGTACCGGTCAAAGCGCCCAGATTGTGGCGATTCAAGAGTGAGATGGTCGACGTTAAAGTAATGACTGGAAACGATCTGTTTGCGCGCTTCCTCTTTGAATGGTGCTGGCCGCCATGGATCGAATTGGCGATAGGTTTCGTTACTCATGACATCCCTTTCTCACTGGATTGACATGCTATTCACATTGTAAGTGCGCAAGACATGTTCAGTTCGTAGCGACGCAGGTTGAAATCGTATTCTGGCGTGTGATACATAGAGGTTTTCAGAGGCGACGCCGATTGCGCTGTAAGCGACAAACAGTCTTCGTTCCACCATGCATCGCGGATCCGGCGTCTATCGTAAAGACGATGGTGTTGTCGCCTCCGATCCGCTGACGGTCCGCTGACGGTCTGTCTGCATGGATAGCGCTGACGAGGCGCGAACGACATATACATAAGGAGATGCATATGGATGGTGCTCTGCTCTACCCGCAGGTGACCGAGACCCGACGCATTCAGAGCTTGGATGGCATGTGGAATTTCGCCCTTGACCCGCAAGAAAGGGGAGAGCGTGACGGATGGCCGACACGCGGACTAGAACACCCTGAACAAGTACCGGTTCCTGCCAGCTTCAACGACTTGTTCACTGACAAGTATCATCGCGAATACACCGGCGACTTCTGGTATGAAACAGATGTTATGGTGCCCGGAGAATGGCGTGATCGCGATGTGTTCCTGCGCTTCGATGCGGCCACCCATCGCGCCACGGTGTTTGTCAACGGTACTGTTGTCGGATCGCATGAGGGAGGATTTACGCCGTTCGCAGTGCGTATCAACGACGCAGTGCATTGGAATAAACCCAATCGCATCGCTGTACGGCTCAACAACGAGCTTAACCACTCAACATTGCCCGCTGGCCAGACCAGTAGACTGCCGGATGGTACGAAAGTTTCCGAACCCTATTTTGACTTCTTCAATTACGCCGGACTGCAGCGTTCAGTGCGTCTGATTGCCGTGCCGAAGGAGGCCGTCACTGGATACACAACCGAATACGAGATTCATGACGATGGCAGTGCTGACGTCCATTACACGGTGGAAACCAACGGTACGCATCCGGTACGAGTCACATTAAGAGATGAAGACGGCGCAGTCGTTGCCAGTTCTGAAGGAGAGCATGGCACCTTACATGTGCCGGATGCCCACCTGTGGAATGTGCGCGCAGCCTACCTGTACCGTATCGAATTCACCATCGTCTCTGATACGGCTGCGACGCCAGTGGTCATCGATCGGTATTACGACGATATTGGCATTCGTACCGTCGAAGTGCACGGCCGCCATATCCTCGTCAACGGCAGGCCAGTGTATCTTAAGGGATTTGGTAGGCATGAGGACAGTGTGGTCAACGGGCGCGGTGAGAATCCCGCTGTAACTAAGCGCGATTTTGAGCTTATGAAGTGGATTGGTGCGAATTCCTTTCGCACTTCGCATTATCCATATGCGGAGGATGAGCTGCGGATGGCTGATCGTGAGGGTTTCCTTGTCATCGATGAATGTGCAGCAGTTGGCTTCATGAAAAGCCTGATGAACTTCCTTGATGCCGCATCGTCCGATGATGCGCGCAATCGGAGCTTCTTCGACGATCCGCAGGTGCGCACACGCACACTTGAAGTTCATAAGGCGGCGTTGCGCGAATTGTTTGAACGAGACCGCAATCATCCTAGCGTGATCATGTGGAGCTTAATGAACGAGCCGGATTCTGCGGCTGATTCAGCTGTCCCGTATTTTGAGGAGATTTTTGCCTATGCGCGTGGACTCGACCCTCAGCACCGTCCGCTTACTTACACGAACCTCATGATGGCGGCCGCCGGGCGAGATCAATGCCATTGTTTCGCTGATGTGATCTGTCTGAACCGGTATTACGGATGGTATGTGAGTGGAGGGTATCAGCTGGCTGCTGCGAAGACGGCGTTTATCGACGAGATGAACCGTTGGATGCAGATAGAGCCAAACAAGCCGTTCGTGTTTACTGAATACGGTGCAGACACTGAAGCTGGCGTACACAAGCTGCCCAGCGTGCAATGGAGTGAAGAGTACCAGTGCGACTATCTGACGATGCAGCATGAGGTGTTCGACATGTTCGACGCTGTGACCGGTGAGCAAATGTGGAATCTGTGTGATTTCCAGACTGGAGAGGGCATTATGCGCGTCGATGGCAATAAGAAGGGCGCGTTCACGCGTGACCGTCAGCCTAAGGCCGCCGCGTTCTTGCTCAAGCGGCGCTGGGAGACAAAGTAGGCCCGATGTAGTCCTGATGTGGGCTGTCAAGCGCGGCTGCTGCCGCTGTCGCTTCGAGCGATGCGCTGAACGAAAAAGCCGCAAACCCTTGTGAGAGTAGGGTTTGCGGCTTTTTCCAATGATTAAAAAGAGTGCCCTCGGTGGGACTCGAACCCACACAAGACAAGCGCGAAACACCTACTGCTGCCTAGATTATGAAGCCTCGCAAACATTGTTTGCCCACATTTTGCCCACATTCTCACGCAGTAGCATGTCACCCATACGAGCAGACAGCTCGTCTAAATCATCGTCGAATAAATCGGCGTACACGTCCAACGTCATCGCCGCCGACGAATGCCCAAGCTGTCGCTGCACGGCTTTGACGTTCGCGCCGGCGTGCACCATGAGAGACGCGGCTGTATGCCGTAGATCATGGATGCGGATACGCCCCTCGATGCCAGCACGTCGCATGGCCACGCACATCCAACTGTCAGAGCGAGCCGTAGCGTTTCCATGCTCGCGGATCATCTCACCGGGGCGGCCGGGAGCCTCGAACACCAGAGCGTCGGTCGCGCGGCCATCGCAATGCTTCCGCATGATCTCGTCCAAAACGCTCGGGTACATGATCGATCGCGTCCGGTAGGTCTTCGTGTCATCTGCAATGATCTGCATGCCTACCATAGGCGCGCTCACTCCAATATTGATACGATGCTTGTCAAGGTCTACGTCTTTGACGCGTAAGGGGACGAGTTCGCCCCATCTCATGCCGCACAGGCCGAGCGTGAGAATGATATCGTGCCGCCATCCTGCACAGTCCGCCAGCCGGTAAAGTTGTTCCGCGGTCAAATAACGATGCGGTCGGCTGCGTTTTCTCGGCAGTTCGGCATTACGCGCCGGATTATCACCGATTCTTTTGTCATTTTTGGCGTCGTCGAGGATGCCAGCAAGAATTCCGTGAGCTCGAATGACAACGGTGGGGGAGCGTTGTTCACTGAGACTAGTCACCCACTGCTGTATGTCCTCACGCGCGATCTTCGAGACCGGGACGTTTCCCCACACTGGTGCAACGTGGACACGCCATGTGATCTCCAACGGCCGGTAAGTGCTCGCTTTGACACTGGTCTTCTTCTTCGCCAGCCACGCCTCGGCAAGCAGCCCGACGGTGGTTTTGCCCGCCTGCGGGTCAATATAACCGCCGGTCGCTTTCGCAATGGTTACGTGCTCGGCCGCCCAATTCTCCGCGTCAATCTTCCGCTTAAACCCACGCTTATCAGTCTGTGTGCCGTCTGGTTTGCGATAGCGCACCCGGTAGCGGACGCCGTTAGTGGTCTGGTATTTAGTAATGTTTGCCATGATATGGACTCCTTATTGCGTCGCGTAATTTCACGTGATTTCAACCGTTTTCACATATCGTCAAGTTGCGTTTGTTATGATGCAGGTGACGAACGTGTGGATTGGAGGGCTGATGACCCATGAGAACGTCGACCAAGAGAGCGATAATTCGGGGGTTCAAGACGGGGATGATGGCCGGGCTGACTGGAAGAATACGCCAATCAGAGCCTCCGAAAATGCGGACCTCTCTCGAACTGCAAAACAAGGCGTGGACTATGACCGGCGGAGCGATTCGAAAGGCGATGGATCGCCAATAGTCGGCTACATGTCCCATGTCGAGATGACGTCTAGCCCGCTGCCGTCCAGTAAAGAGCTTGCTGGATATGAGCGTGTGCTTCCAGGGGCAGCGGATCGCATTCTGGGAATGGCTGAAGATTCTCTGCATTCTGAGATTGACTACCAGAAGCAGCTTGTGGAGATTTACCGGGAGGATCGTCGGGCCGAGAATTGGGTATACAAGTTCACGAGTGCCGTGTTTTCTTTGATGCCAGCCGCAGCGTTTACTAGTTCTGTGGTGTTCTTTGCGCTCGGTATGAATCCAGCCGCGCTTATTGGCTTTGCTGGCAGTATAGCGCTTCTTCTTCCGCAGGTTATTGACGCGATCAAAGGGCGCCGCACATTCAAAACGGATGATTCGGGGAAAGATAAGTCTTAGCATTTTGAGTGTGCTTCACTTGCCCATCGACTATGATGGGCAAGTGAAGCATGCCCCTTTCTTTTGCTTTCAATGCTTCAAAATTGCTGGAGCTTCGGATATTGGCGTATCCGCCGGCGTCCCCCTCTCGCCTTATCAACCTCGAGAAGGGAATTTTTGTTATAAGCGGCTCAAATTTGTGTCACCACACAGCAGTTGCTGATAGTCGTAGATAACCTGCTCGGTGCGGTCTAATTCTTGAGCGATCAAAAATATGTTGCCTTCATAGGTTTGCTCTGCGGTGATGTATTCGAGCGGGTCAACCATAAGCCGCGCTGTTTCACGCCGACAACGCATCTCCTGCTTTACGGAGTACACGCCATTCCCAGCATCTCCATACCAGCGGTGCACAAGCTCATGCACCAGCGCACACCGCTTCCTCGTGAAGTCGATACGCCGGTCGATCAGAATCGTATCCGTCTCCAAGCAGTACAAGCCGTCAAGATCGCCGGGTAGATAGTCGCTCATGACGGTTAGGCTGGGCGCGCTCGCATATAGGCTCATGCGCATTGGCCCGTATGGGTCGCGCGGATTGACAGGGAGCGTAATCATTACGCATCCGATTTTTGAGCGAGGTTTTTAAAATCGCTCAAGGGGAGAGTGACGGTGTGGCGGACTGATCTCACGCCCTCATTCCAGACTGTTTCCTTTTTGGAAATAATTGGATTGTCTGCCGTGCCCATGGTTGCTAAATATTTGCTAATCGCGGATATGCTCACGCCGAAATAGTCGATCATGCCCTCTGGCGACACCCAATACGTATTCCCTCGGTATGAGACTTGTACTGCGGTAGGTTTTCCGTCGGTCTGGTATACCGCGATCTGCACCTGCTGGCTGTTCTGATCTTCCATGATCACTCCCTTCTTAACCCCCGGTTGTTCGGTTTTTCCGGATAACTGGGGGGGGTAAACGTGTCGAATTCGATGCGTTTAAGCGTCTTGATCGCCCTCGTGATCAAACTTATGCGGATCATGCAAAGCGGCAATACCGACACCCTCGCGGAGGAAGCGGCGGGTCTGCTCTAACTTTTCCTGCTCGCGAGCAGCGACAGGATCAACATCAGGAGCAGAAGCCTGAGGGGGCTGGACCGACATTTCCCTTTCCGCTTTTTTAGCAGCCCGATCGGCAGCTTCGCCATAAACGTCGTCCATAATTGCGTCGACAGAATAAGAGACTTCCTTATGCGCCGCAAGGTCAAGTACTCTTTTGAGGACTTTGACAGGATCCGCCTTACATACTTCGCATATCAATAAAAACTCAGAGAGGCGGGCAGGTGCTTTTAGCCCGAGGCAGAGATCTCGGACTCGGTTATATCCAATTTCCCCGTGGGCTGCTCTTTCGACACCTGTGTATCCAAGATGCGAATCGGCTACTAGATAACAGATAGCTTCGCGAGCTGCGTTATCAGTGTCTTTCCAAACGTATTTTTTAGTCGGCATGATGCCATTTTAGCAAGTGACACGCCGCACTTGCTAAAAATATATAGCAAGTGCTAAAACTGTAGACATGCAAATTGCACTTGCTAAACAACAGGCCTCTTCGGCCGTGAAGAGCCTTCGAGACAAGTCGCTTCTCGATGAGGTGCCGAAGAAACTGATAGCGCAAAAAACTGGCGTGGACCGGAACACCGTCACGCACAGACTCCGATCCTCTGACATGCTCCTTAGCGCATTCCTTGGGACTGCACGAGCTATCGGAGCTGACCCAGTGAAGGTTCTCGATAGCGCCATCAAATCCACCCAAGAGCAGGAAATGGAGACCAGCGCATGAGCGTCTATGAGTGTGGGCACATTGCCGCCGGCGGCTATCACGACGTGAATCACTGCCTGCTCCTGCAAGAAGTCAAGAAGGCTGAAAACCTCAACAACCCAGCCCGCCTCGTCCGCATCGGACGCAGCCACGGACTCACCCCCAGCCAAACCATGAAACTCGCAAAGGAGGCATGACATGAGCGCCGATATTCAACGGTTCGATTTCAACGGCAATCAGCTTCGCGCGCTGACCGATGAGCAGGGTGAGCCGTGGTTCGTCGCCAAGGACGTCTGCGACATCCTCGAAATTCGCACCGATACCGTCCGCAAGATTCTCGAAAACGACGAGGCGGCTAAAGTCAACCCCAACAGTATTGGGGTTGCTCAGAACGGTGGCCGTTCGCCCCTGATCGTCAGCGAGCCGGGCTTGTACAAGTTGATTATGCGCAGTCGTAAACCAGCGGCGAAAACGTTCCAGCGTTGGGTGACGCATGAGGTACTGCCCCAGATTCGTAAGACCGGCGGCTATATTCCGGTCGGGGAATCCCCGGAGGAAACAATGGCACGCGCCCTACTGATCGCCCAGAAGACCCTCGACCAACAGAAACAACAGTTAGAAGAACAAGCGCCGAAAGTGCTGTTTGCGGACGCGGTTGCCACGTCAAAACGCAGCATCCTAATCGGCGAGCTTGCAAAAATCCTTAAACAAAACGGTTACGACACCGGGCAAACACGGTTCTTTAAAACACTCCGTGAAGACGGTTATTTGATGAAGCGTAACGGTAGCCCGAACATGCCAACACAGAAAAGCATGAATCTGGGCCTGTTTGAAGTCAAAGAAACCGCGATCCAGCACAGTGATGGGCATACGACCGTGAATTTCACCACGAAAGTCACGCCTAAAGGACAGCAGTATCTGATCCAGAAATATTTGGGTTGCACGCCCTTGGAAGTAGGAGCGTAACAATGAGCGCTAAACAGCATCGGCCTCACTACCCGTATACGCAAGGCCTCGTGCTCATGATCCTGCTCGTAGCGTGCTTGTTTTGGCTGCTGACGCACATGGCGTGCGCGCATCCAGTCGAAAACGCGATTGCTGCACTGGTTGGCTTTGGTTTCGTGCCTTTGCGTGTGCTCGCTTTGATCACTGCTGACATGAGCGACTAACCGGTTTTGGGACTGTGCAAGTTGCCCCCGGTTCGCAGATCACACGCCATCTGTCAGCGTGAGGCAAACGACGGGCGCTGGTGCGATTCCGGCCAGCCCCACATAGCAAAAACAAAAAGCCCCGCGGCAACGGGGCTCCAACGCAATAGAGGTATCAGTAGAAAGGATATCACGATGAGCCAAGCAGAAGCAGCGCCATTGATGTCGATACAAGACATGATGAAACACGCTGGCAAATCGTATTCGACCGTAACTAAGTGGTCGTCTGGCGTATTGGCCAGCCCATACCCGGAACCTGTTCGTAACGGGAAGAAATTCCTTGGTTGGCGACGCGAAGATATTGAACGCGCTGACGAGCGGAATCGGTACAGCACTGCCGACTACCTGTATGGGAAAGCCGGCAAACAATGAAACTCCTCACCCCAAACGACATACATAACGCCACATTCACCGTCCACTACCTGCGCGGCGGCTACGACACCGACCAAGTAGACGACCTACTCGACCAGGCCGCTGCCACCATCGCAGTGCTTTGGGCTGAGCTTCAAACGTATCGGAACACTATTTAGGCTTGCTGCCTGACTTTTTGTCACTCGTCATAGCGAAAAATCAGGCAGCAATAAAGGGTTGAGGTTGGTCACATTGCCTTTTCTTCCCAGCCTCAACCCACCCACCACAACACTAGTGAAAGGAAAATTATGGTGGACGAAAATCAGAATACCAAGTGTGCAATCTGCGGTGAATATCATGATTCGCCAGTCAGTGAGCAGGAGATAAAAGACGCGATTATGTGGATTGCTGCACACCTCGGCTGCGACTCGGAGAGTCAAGAAGAATCGGACTCAAACGAAAGATTGCACCGATTGCAGCATTATATTGACATGCTCGCTGACGCTTATGATGCGGTGTCTACCGTCGCATACGCCGCATACATGGACGGGGAGCATGAGATTAACGTGCGCGCTCAAAAAATCGCCGCCCAAATCAGCGACCTAAACGGGATTATCACCGCTCGAATCCACCACGAAAAGGAAGCTCAGCATGTGGCATGAGCTCCTCCACCACGGGATGAAAATAAGCGACCTAAAAGACGTCGCACCAGGTGACGTGGTCTTCCTCACGTGTACAGCAATCCCGTACCTAGCGTTTACCGTGCACGCGGTCACACGTCGAAACGGGCTCACACTCCTGTACCTGAATGACTACCAGCATTACGTGATAGGCGGTAGCAGCACCATCACCTTCACGACAGCCCTACGCCCTAGTAATCACCTTCCACAGGAAGAGCGCACGTGACAGTCGACCAGCCTCAAGAATTCACTCTTAGCCTGCCCGGCGACCCGGTCGCAAAAGCACGACCACGCGTCTACCAAGGACACGCCATCACCCCTAAAAAAACACTCCACGCCGAAGAACGCATTTTCGCCGAATTCCGCCGCTGCTACCCCCACGCCAAACCCCTCACCGGGCCCGTAAGCGTAGAAGCAGAATTCTGGATGAGCAAACAAGGAAAACCCGACATTGACAATCTCCTCAAACTCGTCCTCGACGCTCTTAATGCGCTCGCCTACACGGATGATGCGCAAATCATGCACATCAGCGCGCGAAAAATCACGCCCGACCAAAAGGTAAAAGGCGTAAGACGTGGAGTCTTCCGCAAAAGAAAAAAAGGCGATCCACTCACCTTTTCCGGCACCGTGTACGAGCCGCATCTACTCGTACAAATCAGACAATTACCCGAATACCAGCCAAAGGAAAACACACAATGACTACTAAGCATTCAGCGCCAGTGTACGCGGTCGAAAACGCTTTACTGCCTGACACGGATCTAGCTGCGAGCCTCGCACCACTCGTACCAGTCGCCAGCAAAATCGCAGACAGTGCCGCCATCTTCATCGACAAAAGCAGCAAGCTGCCCGATAAGACGCTCACACCGAATCAAAAGCACGCGCTCGAGAGTGCTTTCATGATCGCGCAGAAGATACTGAAGAATGCTGATCTTATCGGTCGTCTTCTCCGCGATCCCGATCAGACAAGTATCACGGTAGAAATGCCTGAAATTGACAAGTAGCCGTCAATATGCGGCGTGCTGCTCCGTCTGCGGGCATCTCACCAGTCCCACGAGTTATGCGCTCGCTTATAGCGCGGTCATAGCTCACGCGCTCGTAGACGGAGCCGTCAACCATCCCGTACAAGTCCTACCAGTAGCAGATATGACACTCCTCAATCAAAGGATAAACCAAATGATGCAATCAACCACTCAAGCATTAGACGCACTCAACACCCCACCGGCAGCAACGAACGATGGACCAAGCCTAGAACACCGTTTATTCCTCCAGCAAGCCCAGCGAATCGCCATCATCGACAATCAAATCAAAGAACTGCAAGAAGAACGCGAATCCATTAAACAGCAGATTCTCGTATCCCATCCCACTCCTGGCACGTATGAGGCTGGAGCCTTGACCGTCACCGTAAAAAACGGTGCACGTCGCTTGGATGCGCGCAAACTCGAAAAAGCTTACCCGGCTGACAAGTATCCACAACTTTACAAGAATGCGTTGGATACGAAGATGGTGCGGCAGCAGTTTGCGCCCGCTGCACTCGAAGCCTACCAGACCGCTAGCAGCCCCACGGTGGTGGTCGCATGATCACCAGTGACGAAATCAGCTCAATCCTCAGCCGAACATTCAACACCTTCGACCTGGGCATTAGTGAGGATCTCTATGTTTTTAAATCCGATGATTTCTTTGCCCTCTGCAAAGAAATCATCGGAAAAATCAGTGAGCTTTCCCGCGAAGACTCTCAAAAAGATTCAGATCAAGAAAAACGCTTAGACGATTTTGAGCAGCATATCGCGAATCTTCAAGATCGAGTCTGGAACTTAGAAAAGAAAGTAGGGCGTAGTAGATGAGCGACTTCATTCCCATCGACTTACAGCAACCTCAACCGGTAGAACAACGCTTACCCGAGCCACCTATGCCGCCAGACGTGAGCGTGGACTTAATGGAAGACCCATTCTTGTGGAATGAAATCCGGGCGATTATCGAAAACCATATTGCTACCCAACCGCGCAGTCTACAAGCCCATATCGGACCCAGTGAACTCGGCACCGATTGTGTGCACTGTCTGGCGGCAAAACTCGCTGGATGGAAGCACGCTAACCAGGCTGTGAGCTGGCTGCCCTTCATCGGTACTTGCGTACATGAGCATTTCGAACGTCTCTTTCGAGACCTTAGCGAGGGAACCGACCAGTATGAGCATCGCTGGCAGACCGAACTACGTGTAACGGTAGGGGCCTTGCATGGGATCAATGACGGGTATGAGATCACCGGCAGTATCGACCTGTACGATCGTAAAGCTCACGCCACATGCGATTGGAAAATCGTAAGCGACCGAACCATCAAAACCGTCAAAGCTACCGGCCCATCACAAACCTATCGCATCCAAGCAAGCCTCTACGGTATCGGCCTCACCCGCATGGGCGAAACAGTAGAACGATCATGCGTCTACTACCTACCCAGGAATGCGGTAAGCCTAGCAAGCGCATACCCCGTCGAAATGCCCTTCGACCCACAACCTGGCATGTGGGCATTACAACGCGCGAACATGCTGAAAGCGTTCATGGACACCATTCGCATGCGCGACGGGTTACCCACCTTAGACGCGTGGATAAACCGCCTACCCAGGTCGTCGACCCACTGCTTCGACTGCGGCACATGGGTTGATGACATGATAACCGGCCTACCAGAATTCGACCCACCAGCCTCACGAATAAACGTGCCCAGTGAATGGCTCGCCCTCATCCCCCTCATCCAACCAACCTACCAACCAAACAACCAATAAAGGAGAAAAACCATTATGTACGGTCAAAACAACTACCAACAGCAAGGATACGGATACCAGCCACAGCAAGGCTATCCACCACAAGCACAAGGCTACCCGCCACAGCAAGCACCACAGCCTGCCGTGCAAATGAGTGCTGCTGAAATGCTCGACCAAATCAGCCGCCAATCCAGCAAAAGCGCCCACTTCGAACAACCCGGCGACAGGGTAAGCGGCATTATCGAAAACGTGACAGCCAGCCAAGTACGCGACTACACCACCAAAGAACCGCAATTCTGGAAAGACGGATCTCCATGCCTGCAAGTTGTCGTGACCATCGACACTGGCATCACGGATCCGAATGTAGAAGACGATGACGGGCGCCGTACCGTGTACATCAAAGGCTGGGGTGTCCAACGCCGCGCATGGCTCAATGCCTTGCGTAATGCTGGCTTGAAGAAGGCGAGTGAGATTAAGCCTGGCGACCATTTCACTGCCACCTTCACCGGGTATGGTGAGCGGAACGCGAATCGGCAGCCAGCCAAACTATTCGAATACGTGATTGAACACCAGTCACCCGCTGATCTTGCTATGAATCCGCCTCAAAACATGCCCCAGCCGGCCCCGTACGCGCCTACTCCAACTCAACCCTCATTCGGATACCCGCAGCAGGCGCCCATGTCTCAGAATCCGAATTTGAGCACACCCGCACAAGCAGCCACGCCAGCAGCGCCGCGAGTAGATGAACAGCAGGTTTTGCAAATGCATGCGGCTGGTAAGAGCGTGCCAGAAATCCAAACCATGACCGGTTTCCTGGCTACGGATATTCAACGCGTGATTTTGCAGGCTCGCCCACACGGTGGTAGCGAGCAGGAGCCAGAATTCTAACCAGCAAGCAGTCAACAGGTTTGGTCGACTGACGTGAAAAATCAGCCGACCGAACCAGCCAAACTAGTCGTACATCATTCAAGGAGTCTGACGATGCAAAACGTAAGAGATGTCATAGCGCGTAGTCTCTCGCCGGCTCAAAACACTGTAATTCAACTCAAGTCTTACGTGTCTTACGCACTCTTACTTTGCCAAAGTAAGACCTTTTTTGTTGGTATTACGCCATTACAGACCATATATTACAACTCTTACGTTGTTTTTACTCTATATATAAGTAAGTATGTATGTAATGGTGTTTGTTTAGGGGCTGTAAGACGTAAGACCTGCCGAGGTGATCTTCAATGACACTAGACGGTCAATACAAGGATTATTCGCCGATTGAAACGGACACTCTCCCAGCCAAATTCTTCGGCTGTTTTAAACTGCTTGACCTGACTTTCACCCCGGCGAACGATTTCACAATCATTCGCACGCTCACCGGTCATAATCTTGAGCTCGTCTGTGATGGTGAGGGCAAGAATAAGAGTCCGGTCGTGGATGCGGGGTATCAGAAAGCGATTTGGGAGTTGCGTGAGCATCATTTGCGTTACTGTCCGTCGCAGGATCGTCTCTGGCGGCGTGATGTGGATGATACTGATCATCCTGGCGATCGTCTGATTTTGAATTCGTGGCATCCGATTAAAAGCATCGAAGACGAGTACGGGATCGGCGCAAATGCGAATAGTAGTAAGCGTAATCCGAATATGAGTGCTGCTATTTTGCGTGAGGCGAAGCGTGCTCAATGGTTTCCGCAGGTTGAGCGTGGTTTGCGGGTTGATCCGTGTGTGTGGATTCGTGTGAATGGCAAGCTTATGGAGTATCGGGGTGAGAATGATATTGCGGTGACGCAGACTTTGCCGCCGACTGGCATGGGTAATGCTGCGGTACAGCAAGCGTGGAATATCGCCCGCTGGCTCACCAATGATGAGTCTTCCGCGCGTAATCTGATTCGTTTGTTTGCTACTCCGTGGTTGGAGCCGTTTAAGCAGCTGAGCTATGTGCTTAGTGGGCATGGTGGTGATGGTAAGACGCTGATTATGCGTCAGGCTGTCATGGGTGTGCTTGGCTCTGAGCGTGTTTTTCCCGGTTTTAGTGTGGCTCAATACTGCTCTGGAGGCGGCTACACGCTGAATCGCGAGAGTATGAATGATGCGATGGACGGTAAAGCATTCGCCTATGACGATGAAGCTTGTGAAGTCATCGAAAGCATGCTGCCTTCGTTGCGTGCATTGTCTACAGGTTCGGAGATGCAGGCTCGTGTGACTGGTGGTAAGTATCGTACTGTGTCACCGACGGCGACCATGGTGATCTTGACAAATATGGCTTTCGCTGACTCGTCAGAAAAATCGGATCGGCGTCGCTTCGTCAAGATCGACATGCACCCAGCTGTTGGCCGCTCTTACGACGAGTACCACGCTATTGAAACCTTTTGTAAAAGGCATCCGGCCGCGTTTTATGCTGCGAGCGCTCGTTTGTGGGTGGAGTCGGATGTGCCGGATTTGGTGAATTTGTCGCCTGCTCGTCAGATTTCGGATGAGGCGTATTGGCTGATTACGTCGATTTTGGAGAATGAGGAGCGTTATGGGCAGCCGGTGGTGTCTCGTCAGGATTATCGTGATGAGTTTCATGCGGCTTTGCCGGATTCTCTTCTTGACTTGCTGGGGTTGAAGAACAGTACAAGTACTGCGCTGCCGGGCGGGCAGCAGCGTGTGGCTCGTGTGGCTGATCGTGCGCGTTTTGACGTGTACGCGAATGCATTGGATTCTGACGTGGAGGCACCGGATGAGGAGGCGAGTATGGAGGTGAATGCACTGGCTATGCCTGGCGTGGATTCTTTGCAGCTGTTGGATGTGGCGGATTCTTGTCGGCAGAATGCGCAACTAATTGAGGGCTTGTGTATGGGGCAGGTTGGTTTTGCTCCATGCGAGGGCAAGGTGAAGAAGGACGGTGTTGTTGATGAGAAAGTGAGCTTGTCGTGGAAACGCTTGAATGCTGATCTTGAGCATCGCAGCACTTCCGATACGGTTCGCTTGGACCAGGCGCGTTATTGTGTGCCTTTGCTGGGGCGTACTTTTGTGATCGATTGTGATGCGCCGAAGCAGGAAGGCCAGCCGCATGGCTTCCAGGTTTTGTAATCCAAGATTGGCAAGTACGATACTGGCGTGCTGCCGTCCACTCTGGCGGTGCGTTCTCCGCATGGCTTGCACTTGTATTATCGTTTGCCTGCTGATTTTGATATTAGCCGGTTGAAGAATGCGGTGCACCCGGACATGATGCCTATTGACCTACGCGTAGCTGGTAAAGGCTACGTGCTTGGACCGGGTAGCGTGGCAAATGGTGGTAAATATCAGATTTGTGACATGCCTGAGATGGATGTGATTCCAGAGGCGACGCCGGCTATGCTGCGTTTTCTCGAGAAAGAGTTTATGGACCAGCCACAGCAGGCGGCTACTGTGCAGCAGGTTTTTAGCGTGGATGATGTCATGCGCGAGCCGAATCCGCTGCGACGCTCATCGAACGGTCGCCCGGATATGACGCCTATACCGGAGGGTGCGCGGAATGATACGTTGCACGCGTGGGCTTACGGCAGGCTCCTGCATCATCCCGATAATGAGCGGCAGATTGAGCGCGACTTGTATGAGCGTGGTCACGCGTCTGGCTTGCAGGATGCTGAGCTTGCTTCGATTTGGAAATCTATCAAACGCCACCAAGGAAAGAGGTGATTTATGAGCGATTTGTGGCTTGCTATAGGAATGTTCGTCTGGCTCGTCCTCAATATCAGTCTGATAATTACCGGCTTACGACTCTTAATGCATGTCCTCAGTGAGAGCGATTGCGATGAGTGGAGTCCCCTAGCTGGACTGCTTATCACTATTCTCACCAGTGGCTCGTGGGCGGCTTGGATTATTACCTGCTTGAGGCTCGGAGGTGTGCAATGAGTATGCGCGAATATGTCACGATCACATACCATGCGGTAGACGAGCAGCGTGGATACCATCATTCAATCCCACTCGCCTCAGCTGACGTGGATCAATGGGATATGTGGCATCCCATGATTACTACGCCTTGTGAGCCATATGGCTACCGTGCGCGCGATCTCAAAATCGCATTGGACCGAGTGTGCCACAAAATCATTGATCATCTCGAAAACATGAGCTTCGAAGACTAGCAGCAAAATCCGATCGGGGATAAAGGGGGAAATTATGATTCAGCAGGTTGTTGACTCGAATATGGTGTATCCGCGCCAGTTGCGTATCGAATTATTACGAAGCGACGGCGTGACGATTGATCTTGGCTCGCTGACAGGCGGCCCGGACATGCCGAATACGACTACAGCACATCCGAGGCTTATCAAAGATGAGCGCTGGCGGGACCTCGTATTCTCAGCCTTGGTAGATTGGATGGAAGCGATATTAGAGTACGCGGCTGCCTCAAGCGACGATGAAGAAGATGATGAAGACGATGAGGACGATGAGGACGATGATCTATGAGGCGGAAGGCGAAAGAGCATAAGCCATCTTGGCTGCGTATTTTTGCACCGCCGGGCAATCTTGCGAAATTAGAAGCCTGCGTGTGCGAGGGATGCGGCAGGTGGGTGATCGTCCAACAATTAGGCGTGTGGGACACGTATGATGCGGGCATTATCCAAGGCGACGACCTCATGATCGCAATCATCCTTAAGAAGCGATTGACGCGAATCCGCTGGAATGTGGATTATGCGCAACCTACTTTGATTGACGTGTGTGGAGATAAGGGAATTAGTCCAGATGGTCAGTATCTTGCCGAGCATGATTGCCGGCTAGGCCGCGTTTCTGATACGCCTTTTCGTCCACCGCGTAAGCCGCATCCTGCGGGTAAGCCTTTTACTACTAGCATTTCAGACGAAGACGTGAAAGCCTTCGAGAAAATTTGGCGCACCCCATTGCGCAAGCTCAAGTAAAAAGCCCCAACCCTTGGGGCTGAGGCGATTATGCGACAGTAATCAGTCTAGCTCAGCCAGCATATAAGGGGCAATCATGGTCGACAGCACACGCTTCTACACTAATTTGCGCACTCTAAAAGACGGGTGGGCACCCTTATGTCTGATTGCCGCGCGTAAAGCGTCCGTCGTGCATTCCACTGGCGGGCATGGCGCGCGTTCTAGCGCACCATTGCCGTTGAATGTTGGCGCGTGGCAGTTACAGCAGGATATCGAAAAGCTCGTAAATATGATGGTTACTGCTGCTGGCTTGCACGCGCATCACGCGATGATCGTGCCCGATCTCATCAAGGGTTTACTCGCTAATCCCGGCCGACTGGAATCACGCACCGATTGGCCTATGATCAGCGCTTTAGTCGATAAGGCGGTATTGCGCTTAGCTCGTACGCTTGACCCGCCACCGGACACAAAAATGATCGGCTGGTGCCCCCAGTGCGGGTGTGAGCTACGTTGTACACCGCTCGAAATCGCTGGCGGATACACAGCATGCGAGCGCTGTGGGAAGGAATCCAAGATCAAAGAAGTGCCTCGGGCGAGTATGGCGCGGCTTGCAGTCGGTGGCGTGCGAGGCACTGCGGCAGAAATCGTCAGGTGGTTGAATCCGTGGGGCATTGAGGTGAAGCGGAATACAATTACCCAGTGGGGTAAGCGCGGGCGGCTTCAGCCGGTTGGTGCCGCCCCGGATAGTGGAGCGCCGATTTATCTCGTGTGGGATATATGGCAGGAATTGAATCGTAAAAAAGAGTGATTGTCACCGATATTTGACAAAGCAGTTTTGTCACCGTATACATGTCTACAGTGGTCATTTTCATACCCACGGGCATGGGATGACCTTCGCGGCATCATGTATTGATTGCATGGCATCATTATTCGATTGGCATTCAGGGTGATGCCATGCGATCTTGTTTTATGATTGGCGTATGCCAGTCGAAAATAATTCCACTAAGCAAGTGTCTGCTGCTCTTGATTATCTTCTCAAGAAATGGCCCAATCCTAGAGAATGTCCGATCTGTCATGAAAACTCATGGGTGGTTGGAGCCGTGTATAGTCTTCGTCGATTCACTGATGGAGAGCCCACCAATTCGGATGATCGAGGTCGGATATTCCCGGTTACTCCAGTTACCTGTGTGAATTGTGGATACACGATGCTGTTCAATTCCATTGTCGCTAATGCGGTTGATCCAGATGTGCCGCGTCCCGAGAATGGTGGCAAGAACCTTGAGTGATGGTGGTCTTTACGGTGATGGACTGAGGTCACAGTCAACGTCGAACGCCGCTAATATGACACTTCACCCTAAACGACGTAACGAAGAGGTGATTGAAGTGTTATCTAGTGAAATCGATGGTTTAAAACGGCGAATAATGCATCTTCATCTTGTCGCCCCGTGGAATGAGACCATTCTAGGTGCATCCATTGGGTTAATTACATCCGCTGTATTTGGACTAGTTGGCTTCTATCAGACAGTTGGCGCTCCTCGGTGGGTGGAAATAGTAATGATCGCCTTTCTTGCTGGGGGTGTAGTTGCTACAGCACTCTGCTTGTTATTTAGGAAAAACATGGCAACTATCGAAGAAGAGCAGAAAAACGATCTCATCGAAGAGCTTGATCGATGGAAACGTGATAGCGAATAAATAAGTTCTGATACTAGTGGGAATAACAAGAAACGGCGCCCGCGATTGCGAGCGCCGTTCTTGTGTTGAAACGATTGTTTGGAGTACTGGCGTGGACGATCATCCCCGACGCCTCGTGCTCTCAGGGATGTTGATGTCATGAGAAACAAGCGCATTAGGTGGAACAATAGCGACCGGGCTGCTCGACTTCCTACCGATTGGGCATGGCGGCGGCAGGTCGTTCGCGATCGCGCGCACAACAGATGTCAAGCTCAACATCATGCGCCTGAATGCAATGGCATTGGTACGGATTGTGACCACATCAAGCAAGGCGATGACCATAGCTTCGACAATCTGCAATGGTTGTCGCACGCTTGTCACAAAGCGAAAACCGAACAAGAAAACGCAGAACGCAATCATATGAAAGCAAAACAACGATTACACCCGAAGGAAAGACTTCCAGGAATGCTAGAATAATCGGCAAGCCGGGTGGGAGGGGACTCCCCGGCCTAATCGCTAAAAACCGCCGGATAGCACTTTCGATCATACGTACGCCGTAAACCTTTGTTTTGGCTGCCGTGTCATCTTTGACTTGATGGTGTCAAACTGCTTTTAGGGGACTGTTTTTACGTGTTTTTGGGGCATTGCAGCGTTGGGCGAGCTGGTATGTGCAGTTTTATTTCGTAACACGTTACCAACTGTTACGAAATTGGCAAAAGTGTTGCAATTATTGACTATTCAGCGTTTTTTACCACCTGTTACGTTATAATAAAAACGTGACACGATGTGAATACTGCGGCAAGGATATTCAACAAAGCGACGGGCGAGGCCGCAAACGCCGCTACTGTTCCAACGCATGCCGTCAAGCAGCCCACAGACGAGGCAAAACGATGCCAGTGCCAGCCGAAATGGCACTCGCTGACCGTTGGATGCGCTGGCGGCGCATCACACGAGGCGATGGGACCACCAAGCAGCCAATCACAGTCGACGGTCTCCCCGCATCGAGCACTGACCCCTCTACTTGGTCTCCGCTCGTCGTCGCAGAGAGCTCGAACGCTGGCGACGGGCTCGGGTTTGCGCTCGGCAACGGGATCGCATGTATCGATCTTGATCATTGCTATGATTCGCGAGGCTATCTGACCGATTGGGCGAAGATGATCATCGCGCCGGTCGAAGGTCGGACGTACATCGAAATCAGCCCCAGTGGTGAAGGGCTGCACATCTGGGGGGTTACAGGAGAACGAACCGGCATCAAGGTACGCAATGACCTTGGTATGAACATTGAAGCCTATTCCCAAGGCAGATACATCACTTACACGGGGCACAAGTTCCGTGATTCACCGCTAAAACTAGCAAACCTGACGTTCTTATTCGACGTTATACCCCGCCTCGCCTGACCTTACGACATGAAAAGGAGGATGTTCGCACATGGTTGAAGATACATCTTCCCATCGTATGCCGTCCGGCCTCATCCGAGATGGTAAGGGACAGCGCCTGTGGCGCGATCTGACTTCCAAATGGGAGTTCACACAAGCTGAATATAAACTGCTAGAGACAGCTTGCTACACCGCCGACAGAATTGTTCGGGAACGCCGAGCCATCGGTGACCAGCTCATTGTCAAAGGAAGCCAAGGTCAGATCGTCGCCCACCCGTTACTTGCACAGCTACGCGCCGACGAGGAACACTTAGCAAAACTGCTTGCACGTATCGACATGCCCGAACCAGAAGAAAACGAGTCATCCGGCACGAATGATGGACAGCGTTCCTCCCAGATGCGCGCGGTCGTCAACAGTCGCTGGCATACGGCGTACGGGAGCGGCTGATGGCACGGCTGCTCACCAAACGGGCGGCCACTCTCATCCCCGATCGGGCGGACGAATACCGTGAGATCGCCAACTGGTATCGTGCTGCACTCGACCATGAGCCAGCACGCCAGTGGAACACAAGCCCGACATTGATCGGCCCCACATGGAAGCGTGCTGGCAATCATTGGCTATTGCCAGAGCGCACACTCGGCTGGAATTTCCTTGCATGGAGTGGCTACTGGTTGCGCGACTCGAAACGTCGCCTGCCATGGAAGTGGACACTCGAACAAGCCCGTTTCTGGCTGTGGTTCTACGCGCTCGACGAGCGCGGCGTCCCTCTGCACGACAATGCCGTATTACAGCGGCTCAAAGGATGGGGCAAGGATCCGATGGCAGCCGGTGGCGCTGTCGCTTCGTGTTTCGCTGATCTCACGTTTGATCACTGGGACCGTAACGGGGAGCCGGTTGGCCGCGAGGAGCCAAATGCGTGGGTGCAGGTGTGTGCTGTCAGTCAGGAACAGACCAAGAACACCATGAAACTCCTTCCTGGTCTTATCCCCGCTGAAACTCGGCGATATTACGGTATCCAATTGGGCAAACTGAACATGTACGCGTTGGGAGATTCACGACAGATCGAAGCGGTCACGTCGTCGCCGCTCGCGTTGGAGGGCGGACGCCCCACATTTCTAATCCGCAACGAAACGCAGAACTGGAATAGTTCGAACGGTGGGCATGACATGGACGGTGTCCTGTCTGGTAATGCTGCGAAATCCGAAGACAGTGTGAATGTGAAGATGCTCGATATCTGCAACGCGTACCGCGACGGTGAAGATTCTGTAGCACAGCGCGTACGCGAAGCATGGGAAGGTACCCAAGGCGACCCCAATAGCCCGGACAAGGGATTGCGCCCTAAATATATGGATTTCGGCCTGCTCTACGATTCGATCGAGGCCGCACCGGATACGCCCATGACCGAGGAAAGCATCCCGAAGGTCGTCGAGGACGTGCGCGGCGATTCGACATGGTTGAGTACCACGAAGATCGTCAAGGAAATCATTAACCCGAAGAATCCTGTTTCGGAGTCCCGGCGCAAATGGTTTAACCAGTGCGAGGCACCAGAGGACGCATATGTCACTTCACAGGAATGGGATGCGAACGAGCATTCCGAACTGGTGCTCGAGCCCGGGGAAAGGATCGTCATGTTCCTTGACTGTTCTCTCACCGATGATGCGACCGGCCTAGTCGCATGCCGCCTGTCAGATGGGTTTATCAAGCCGTTGGGCATGTGGCAGCGGCCGCCAGGCGACCGTGGTAAGCAGTGGCGCGTGCCGCGTGAATCGGTGGACGACACGGTGCGCGAGGCCATGAGCCGTTATCAGGTCATGGCGTTCTGGGGTGATCCATCGCACGTGTTGGATGATGAGACTGGTTTGCACTACTGGGACCCATTATTCGACGCGTGGCATCGCGATTACGGGCGACGGCTGAAGCTGTGGGCGCGGCCATCCGGTCGTGATGCGCACGCGGTCATGTTTGACATGGTTCGTCTTGATACGCAGAAACGGTTTGTTGAATACGTCGATCAAGCATATACGGCCATCTGCGATAAGACGTTCCCGCACGATGGTGACGCGCGATTACGAGCGCATATGCTTAACGCTCGTCGCCAGCCCACAAAAGCGGGCATGAGTATCGCCAAGGAAGGGCGCGAGAGCCGGCGGAAGATTGATCTCGCATTCTGTGCGATCGCCGCATACGGCATGCGCCGCGAATATTTGAACACGAGAAAGCAAGGAGGTGGACAGGTATGGTAGACACGCTCAGTTACGAGTCCGCCGAAGAGGCTGAACAGGCGCTGCGTGAGATCATTCTGCCCTGCTATGGCGGTCAAATCCCCACATTGAACCGCATCGATCGTTGGTGGCGGTGGAACCCCAAACCCATCAGGCTACGGAACGCTACCTTGGAACATCGTATGCTGCGCGATTTAGGCGTGACACCGTGGCTGCGTCTTGTGGTTACTACCATCAGTCAGACCCTCTACCTAGAGGGCGTCGACATACCTGGTAAACAAGATACGGAATCAAATCGTGCGTTCTGGCATCCGTGGGTTGCCAACCGCATGGGTCGTAAGCAGGTTGCCTTGCACAAGGCTGCCATCGCCTACGGGTACGCGTTCGCATCCGTTCGATCTGCCGAAACAGTGGACGGTTCGAATCGTGCAAGCATTGAATGTTATTCACCTCGCGAGGGCTTCGCTGTCTACCGTGACCCCGCTCGAGACACGTTCCCGAAGGCGTTCGTCTATGTGCAGCATTTCGACTCGAATCCGGACGTGTACGAACTGTGGGACGCGTACCGCGTATGGCGGTGGGAGCGCAGTGACAACAACCAATATCGGTTCGTTGCTGCGACCGCACACAATGCTGTTGACCCGGATGGTAATCCGGTGTGTCCGATCGTCCGTTACGTCAACGATCTCGATCTTGAAGGGCGCGCGCCCGGCGAAGTCGAACCCTATATTCCTCTAGCTGGCCGGTTAAACAAGGACAATTATGACCGGCTACTCGCCCAGCACTACAACAGTTGGAAAGTACGCACCGTCACCGGCCTAGATATGAGTGCGCTCAATGACCAGCAGCGCGCCGACAAAAAGGCTCAACTACGTCATGATGATCTGCTCGCCGGCGGTGATGGTGTTCAGTTCGGCACTCTTCCTGAAACCACGTTGTCCAGTCTCATTGAGGCGAAGCAGGCTGATGTGGAGGAACTAGCCGCTGTCTCCCAGACGCCGACAACCGCGTTCGGCAAGATGGTCAACGTCGGCGACGCAGGCATCGAGGAAAGTCGCGCGGGCTTCTACGCAAAACGCGACGAACGACAGAAAAGCTTCGGCGTTAGCCACATGGACGTACTTCGATTGTGTGCAGCCGTCGAAGGCCGCATGGACGACGCGAGGAATTTCGACCTGACGCCAATCTGGGCGGACACGGATGTGCGCACGATCAACCAGGCTGTCGATGCGCTCGGCAAAGCCGCGCAAATGCTCGGTGTACCCAAGCAGATGCTCTGGGACATGATTCCGGGCGTATCTAAGCCTCGTGCCGATAGTTGGCGCGAATACGCTGACGCGCACCCCGACGCCGACGCGCTCGCCGTGCAAGCGTATCAAGCGCAGTTGAACCCGGCGGTGGCCGATGGCTCAGACTCGTAGCGGAGCCCTGCTAACCGATAAGCATCGGCGCGATCAAGTGCGGCTGGCGATCACCGCCGACAGTCAAGCGCGACGCATATGGGATTCCACGCTCGACCTGAACGATCTGAAGGGATCGCAGCCGATCTGGAAGAACGCAATCCTCAACCTGCTGCAAACATGGTGGAAGATCAGTGCTCAGACCGCGAACGCGTACCTACCGCAATTCCGTGAAGCGGAGACCGGTGACGGTTCGTTTGAGACGGCCATGCCACGTTTCGACCGTAAACGCATGGCTGATCAGATCGACTGGACGGGTGCGACGAACGTCTTATGGCACATCGCTCGCGGTGAGACACAGGAAGCAGCGTATGCGGCCGCGCGCAGTCTGTTTCTCGGCATCTTCCACGAAGCCGTGCTCACCGGTGGACGCATCACGATTGAACACTGGGCGAAAAAGGATCAGCGTGCGATTGGCTGGCGGCGCGTTTCGGACGGTGACCCGTGCGCGTTCTGTGCGATGCTCGTCACCCGCGGCCCTGTCTACACGAGCGAACAGAAGGCCTTGCTGCGTGCGTCCGACGGCAAGAAATACCATCCCCACTGCGGGTGTACCATCGAGGTCGTCTACGGCGATTGGAAACCCACCGAACAGGAGCAGCAGTGGATCGACGACTATTATCGCGCCGCTGAAAGCCTGCCCGACAAGACGCCGCGCACCGCGGAGACTGTGCTGCCACTCATGCGCCGCAACGGATCGTTTCGTGACTCCACGGCGCGAAGGAACGCTCCCGCAGCGCTAAAGCAACGCAGAGATGCCGCATTCGAACGCAAGATCGCCGTCAGGCGGTCCTCTCTCGTGCGAACTCCGAATGAGAAGATCATCAACCATATCCTTCACGGCGAGGGCGATGGCAAGCGCGGAGGACACATGTATGGTACGGGAGTACTCGGCAAGACCGAGTTCCCGGAATCATGGTCCGAAGACAACATCCTTGGAGCTATCCAACGTGTTATGGCCGATCCTGATTGGATTAGACCCGCCCCAAATGAACGAGCGCTGCACCAGTTCGGCAAGACCGTCGACGGTGTACAGGTCGAAGTCAAAGCGTATCTGGCCGACGGCGAATACGTCATCGACCAGGCGTATCCGGTCGGGGGCGATGGCGTGACTAAGAATACGTCTACAGGTAAGATCGATGTCAAACCCAGTCGTTCGAAACAATGGAGGAAGGCGAAGTGACGCTGGAAGAACTGACCACACTCGCCAAGCGTTGTCTTGAAGTCGTCAAAAACGTTGACGAAGACATTGAAGATTACGTTTCGGACGATCTTACGGCCGGAGAACCGGAATATGCCATAGCCAGCATGCTTGACGTGGCATACTCGCATCCGGAACTGTACGCGAGATTCCCGGATGAAGTATATGAATTAGCCAAGGATTCGGATTACCCGGTGATTCACCGTTACCTTGACCTACTGGAAAAGAACCGAGCGAGGTAGTTCTCGCACTGAGTTTTTCAAGCCACCATGAAGTTCATGGTGGTTTTTTTATGCCCGCAGGCCGGGCGGAAAGGAAAACACCATGGTTGACGAGAACATCGAAGACCAGACCCAGAACGCCGGCGAATCCGGCGCGCAGACGCCGTCCGACGCGGATGGCGGTCAGAAGCCTCCGTGGGAGCGCGACGGCGAAGAGTTCAATCCGGAGAAGGCGTGGAATCTCATCCAGCATCTACGCGACGACAACTCGAAGCTCAAGAGCGTGAATGAGACGACTAGCGCGAAACTACGTGAGTTTGAGGATGCCAAACTTACTGAGCAGGAGAAGATGCAGCGTGACCTTAAAGAGGTACGCGAGCAGCTCGCGTCCGTCAACGTGGAAAAGGCGTGGGCTGAGGCCCGCGCGAAATACCCGCAGCTAACCCAACAGGATTTTGATCTCATTGGTGCAGGTACGCCGGAGGAGATCGCAGACAAGGCCGCGAAGCTCGCGGCGCGCATCCCCGCACAGGATACGGAGAATGCAGCACGACAGGCAATTATCGAATCGGAGCGGCGCAAGCCGTTGACTGGCGGCAGTGACCCCCATCACAGTGATGGCGGGGACTGGCTGCGTGACGCTCTGACTAACAAGTAAAGGAAACTATCATGGCAGACAATTTCACCAGTTCTATCGGCCGCGCCGATCTTGGCGGCGCGCTCATCCCGGATGATATTAGTCAGGAGATCATCCAGACCATGCCGGAGTCTTCCGTGCTGCTGACCCGTGCGAAGCGTACGGCGATGAGCGCTCGCAAGAAGACGCAGCCGGTGCTCGCTACTTTGCCGGAGGCCTATTGGGTGCAGGAGGGTGCTCTCAAGCAGACGTCAAAGACCGGTTGGGAAGATGTGAACATCACTGCGGAAGAGCTCGCGGTTATTGTTCCGATCCCCGATTCGGTCGTGGATGATTCGAAGATCAACCTGTGGAACACGGTCAAGCCGCTGATTGCTGAGGCGTTCGGTCGTAAGATCGACGGTGCGGGTATCTTCGGTGTTGACAAGCCCGCCACTTGGGGTGATGACATTCTCACGGGTGCGACCAAGGCTAATAACACGATTACGCAGGGTACTGGCACTGATCTTGCGCAGGATGTTGCCAAGCTTGCGCAGAAGGTCAGCGAGGAAGGTTTCGCTGTCAATGGTTTTGCTAGCCAGCCGGGCTTGAACTGGCAGCTCGTTGGTTTGCGTGACGCGAACGGTCAGCCGGTTTACCAGCCGAGTCTCGCACAGGGTACTCCGTCTAACCTGTACGGTTATCCGCTCAACGAGGTCAAGAATGGTGCGTGGGATCCGACAAAGGCTGTGCTGCTTGCTGCGGATTGGTCGAAGTTCGTGGTCGGTGTCCGTCAGGATATGACGTATCAGCTGTTCGATCAGGGCGTTATCTCCGACGCGGACGGCAAGGTCATCTACAACCTCATGCAGCAGGATGCTAAGGCATTGCGTGTAGTCATGCGTGTCGGTTTCGCTGTTGCCAACCCGATGACTCGCGTCGCGAAGAAGGGCACCCAGTACCCGGCTGGCTTCATTGTCCCGAAGGCTGGTGCGTGATGGCTAAGCAGGTTCGATTCGTTTCCCAGCCGACTGTGATCGACGGTCAGAGCGTGAGCGAGCTTGCCGTGTTCGACGCGGACGGTAATCCGGTCGATCTCGCCGGTTCGTCCGGTGGAACGATCACGTCCGTGAAAGCGACCGGCCTGGCCGCCGGTGCTACACCGACTGCGACACTTGCCGACGGTGTGCTCACTCTGGGCATTCCAGCTGGAGCAAAAGGCGACCCTGGAGCGGCTGGTGCACCTGGCAAAGCTGGCACGAACGGTACTAACGGTGCGGCCGGCGTCGGCGTGAAGAGCCTTGCGCTGACCGCGGACGCGTCCGGCAAGATTACCGGTGGCACGCTCACCCTGACGAACAACACGACCAGTCCAGTCACGGTGACCACTGCCACCGCGTAAGGAGGCTGACCATGGCCGTCACCGCACTGCCTTCGTTCGCTGACACGGACGCGTTGGCTGAATGGCTTGGTGAGGACATCACTGACGATAAGGACGTGAAACGTGCGAAACGCTGCCTACGTGCCGCGTCGAATCGCATCCGCCGATACACGAAACGCACCTGGGTTGATGAGAACAACGAGCTCATCAACCCACTGCCGGAGGACTTGGAAGACGTGTGCCTCGCCTGTGCGGGACGCTTCTACCAGAACCCAGATGGCGAAACATCATGGTCGCGGCAGATCGACGACGGTATGGACGGTGGCAGCAGAAAGGTCGATGAGGCTGGCCTGTACCTGACCGCATCCGAAATGCAGACGCTGGATGATCTCGTCGCCGACCAATCACCATTAGTCGGCGGATTAGGCGTCATCTCCACAACGCGCAACGAACTACCCAGCACTGACATGAATCCCAGTTGGTTCGAGGATCCATGCCACGGATATTTAGAAGCGCGGGTGACCGGATGAGCCTACAGTTCAAACCTGCAAGTCTGACACGATTGCGCCGGTACGCGGAATCGCTGATGACGGACGAATGCCAGATCATCCGACATAGCCCTCCTGTCACCGACCGCGACACCGGCATAGTGACTGTACCAGAAACCTCCCTCTACGAAGGCCGCTGCAAGGTACAAACATCGGGCGGATTAGCAGCCGAGAACACTGAAGGCGGTATCGTCCAAGCACTCGGCGCAGTCACCCCAGTATGGAGTTTGTACCTTCACCTGCCCTACGGGACTACAGGATTATTGCCCGGTGACGTGGCTGAAATCACCCAAGCCACTGACCCGACACTGATCGGACGCCGATACCGTCTGCTCAACCTGCAATCCGAAAAAACACATGCAACAGCGCAACGCTGGAACGTGAAAGAAGTAGGCAACAGCAATGAGTAACGGTATCGACGCAAGTGAACTGACCGAATTCGGTAGACATATCGCGCTCGCTGCAGTGCATGCGAACGTGAAGATTGCGAAATCGGTGAAAAAGGGTGCGCAGAACGTGAAAGAGAGCGTGCAAGAAGACCTTGCACGCTCCTCTAATAGCGCGTTGCAGCGTATCAGCATTGGCTATGACATGGGATCGATTGGTACGCAAATTTACGCGGATATTAGCCCGCGTGAAGGTGGCGCATCCGCGTTGGCGAATATCGCGTTTTTTGGTACCGCGAAAGGCGGTGGCACGCATCAGTTTTACGAGCATGCTGAAGCAGAAGTGCCGGTATTAGCTGATTATGTGGCTGATGCTGGTGTGGAAGCTATCGGGGAGGTGATTGGTTTGTGAGTGTGATGGATGTGACGGGCGCGGTTCTTGCCTTGTTGCCTGACGGTTTGCCTGGCAGCGTGTGGAAGAACAGTGAGCCGGGTGAGGCAGACATGCCACCATGGGTGATTGCCACGTGTACGACTATTGACCATGCTCGCAGTGAGGCGATGCGCTTCACCGCGCATTCCGGTCGGTTGGAAGTGCGCGTCGCTTCACATACTGATGATGCAGTAAACGTGATTTGTGACGACAAGCTTATTCCTGTGCTTGATTGTCACGCTCCTGATCCTGTGCCTGGCTATTCGATGAGCCCATTGATTTTGTACGAGGATTCTGGTTCATATCCGGCTGGTTTGACTGCTGATGACACGTCACGCCGATATCGGGTGCGCGTCTTGCGATTCCGCTTCACGTGGAATCAGCTGTAACACCATTTTTTGATTCATAAAGGAGGCCATTATGGCTGCAACATTGAAATTGGGTACCAAGATTCCCGGCACATCTGCCGAGGGTAATATCACGACCCTTTGGGTGCCTACGATTGCGAATATTAAAGCTCCAACGCTCGATGAGCTCAACGCGGGTACTGATATTTCCAATTACGTGATGCTGGGTGGCTGGTCGTTTAGCCCGTCTCAGGATTCTGTGTCTGATCAGCGTGAGAACACTACGCAGGATTTCGGCGCGCCCGGTCGTAAAAGCGCTGGCGACATTTCAATCGAGGTGATCGACAACACGAACACCGAGCATCAGGATCAGAACGAGGCAGTTACCCTCATGGCTGAAAACAATGAAGGTTTCATTGTGCGCCGTCGTGGTATGGCTACGGATGCTCCGCTCGCTGCTGGCCAGAAGTTGACTGTGGTGGCGGTGCGTTGTGGTGAAAAACAGGTCATTAACCCGGATGCGAATACGATGATCCGTTCGAAGATTCCACTGTTTGCGAAGGCTCCCGGCTGGGAGTCTGAGACTGCTGCGATTGCAGCACCGGCAGCCGGTAAGACTGGCGCCTGATTTGTTCGCCTGCGCGCGGGAGTGAATACCCTCGCGTGCAGGCCTCATTGACTATTACGAGCGTAGAAAAAGGATGGATGCGATGGCACTGACGGTAAAGCGTAAACGAGTAGATGTTGATTTGATTCTTGACCAAGACACGGCCGAGCGTATTACCCAATTGGGTCGTGATCTTACGGCTGTTGAACAGCGGCATGTGACCGAGGGCGTGAACAGTGAGGCGAAGCGTATCGCCGGTGAGATTGATGAGCTGCGTGCGAGTGTCGCCCAGGATACGATTCATCTCACACTGGAGGCTTTACCGCTCTCGCAGTGGCGTCAAGTGTTGGAAGAAAACACGAGCGTGGTAGACGGTCAGCCTAAGCAGCGCGTGGAAGATATTACGCGTGACGCGATCCGCTTAATGACAGTGAAGACCGTGCCGGATACGCCGGTGAATGATATCGCTGACATTATTGGCGAGCTTTCTGACGGGCAGATTAGCCCCATCTGGTATGCGATTCGTGATTTGAACACGAGGATCGCTGACCCAAAAGCCGCATTGGAGAACGCCTCAAGGATTCTCCACGCTTAGTAAGCGAACTACGCTTATGTCGCACACTGGGCATCAGTTATAAGCGTTGGTGCGGGTGGGAGCCCACGCATATGGTCGAACACGATGAGATGGGTCGTGTTATTTCATGGCAGGCAGAAAACGAGTGGGATGCTACAGAACGCGAATGGATGCTCGCGTTAGACGAATACGAGCATTCACTATGCCCTTACTGTGGCATGCCTTCAAACGAATGCCATGATCCACTCATGCCCACCCACTGGCAAGCCACCATTGACGTGTGCCAAACCCAGCTTATGCGAAATGTCGCTATTTCCCAATGGAAGCAAGATCATCCAGGTGAAGACGATCGTGCAGGCGCGCTCACTACTCGCCTCACACCCCGAATCGAACCATAACTTAATGGAGGCTATATATGAGCGGATTGAACCGTGACATCACTATTCGTCTGCTCGCAGACACTAGCCGATTCAGCGCAGGCATGGCCAAAACCAGTGCTGAATCAGACAAGCTCGCCACTACACTCGAATCCTCTCACGCCGGCACTAAACTCCTCACTGCAGGACTCGCAGCAGCCGGCGTGGCCGCCAGTGCATTCTTCGGCGCTGCAGTCAACATGGCCGCCGAATTCGATGCCAGCATGTCTACCGTGCAAGCCAACACGGGTGCGTCCGCCGACGAAATGGACAAACTCCGTCAAGCCGCCATCGATGCAGGCGCTGAAACCGTCTACTCCGCTTCAGAATCCGCTGATGCGATCAACGAACTTGGCAAAGCCGGCATGAGCACCACCGACATCCTCGCCGGTGGCCTGTCCGGTGCGCTCAACCTCGCAGCCTCCGACGGCATGGAAGTGAGCGAAGCCGCCGAACTCATGAGCTCGGCTATGGCCCAATTCAACCTCACCGGCAAAGACGCAACCACCATTGCCGACGCACTCGCCGCCGGCGCAGGCAAAGCACAAGGCTCCGCCCACGATCTCGGCTACGCTTTGCAGCAATCCGGCATGGTCGCCAACAGCTTCGGCATTTCAATGCAGGAGACGGTCGGCACACTCACCAGCTTCGCTAACGCTGGCATGATCGGCTCCGACGCTGGCACCAGTCTCAAAACCATGCTCATCGCGCTCGCGAAACCATCCACCAAGGCTGCGAATACGATGGAAGAGCTTGGCATCAACGCGTATGACGCGCAAGGCAATTTCGTCGGCCTCGCAAACCTTGCTGGCCAGTTACAGACGAAAATGGGTGACTTGACCCAAGCAGAACGCAACCAGGCGTTGGCTACCATTTTCGGCAACGATGCTATTCGTGCTGCAAACGTCCTATACAACGAGGGTGCTGACGGTATTCAACAGTGGACTGATGCAGTATCTGATTCAGGATACGCGTCCGAACAGGCTGCTGCGAAAAACAATAACCTGAAAGGTGATCTCGAAAACCTCTCCGGTTCCATGGAAAGCCTCATGATCAACATCGGCGAGGCGGGCCAGGGTCCTATGCGCTCACTGGTGCAAACGTTGGATATGCTCGTGGATGGGTTCGGCCAGCTACCACAGCCTGTGCAGCAGGGTGTGATCCTCATGGTTGCGGCTGCAGGTAGTGCGACCGCATTGCACGCGGCATTGAAACCATTGAATTCGAGTACGAGCGGTTGGGCGAGCTCACTTGGCCTATTGATTGACCCATTGCAAAGGGTTGCTGTTGCTGCCCCCCAATTAAAAGATGGATTCTCCATGTTGGGAAGCACTGCGGCAGCGAGTTTTAAATCCCTCGGCTCTGGCACTCCGGTTATTGGCGCGTCTGCGGCGGCAATGAGCGGTTTGAAAAGCATTGGTAGCGGCGTCGTAAGCCTTCTCGGCGGCCCTTGGGGTATCGCACTAACCGCGGCGACGGTCGCATTGGGCGTGTTCGTGCAATCAACACAAGCGTCGCGAAAGCAAGTTGAAGGATTAACTGACGCGCTGAAAAATGGGTCAGACGCTAGCGAGTATTTCGAAAAAACACTCAACGACCCCTCTGGTTCGAGCAATACCAGCACATGGCTCGCACGCTTGGCCACTGGGTATGACAATCTCTGGCAGGCAGTCGATAAGACTGGGATTTCGCACAAGAAATTCATCGCAGCCATCAAGGGTGATAAAGACGCTTATGACAGTATCCAAAAAGCCCTCAACGATTACGCCGCATCCGCGTCACACTTTGACACGACCGCTGGCACAGTCAACAGTGGTCTCGCTGAACAGCAAGCAAACTATCAAAACGCTATCGCAGCAGCCAAAAACGCTGCCGACGCCGACAAACTCGGCGCACAAGCCAGCATGGAAAAAACCGCAGCGCTCCTTACCGGTAATGATGCGCTCGCCACACATGTGGATGCGACTACGGAAGCAGCTGACGCCGGTACGATTCTTGAAGAATCGTTTGGTGCGACGACTGACGCAGTCAATGAGCAGAGTGCGGCGTTAAGTGAAGCGGTTGACGCGTTGAAAACCTATTACGGTTTTGCTCTGTCCGAGTCGGACGCGACGATCGCCATGTACAACGCGTTCGATAAAGCGTCTCAGAGTGTGCAAGAGAATGGTAAAACGCTTGATCTCAATACCAAGCAGGGGCGTGATAATCAGAGCGCACTGAATGATTTGGCGGAAAGCGTGATTAAAGCCGCTCAGGCACAAGCAGAGAACGGTGCCACACTCGACGAAGTGAACGCGACGCTTGATTTAGGTCGTAAACGCTATGAGGAAATCGCTCAAGCCATGGGTATGACGCCTGAAGCAGCGGAGGCTGCTGCAAAAGCATCCGGTCTAACCGGTGAAAGCTTGCAGCAGGTCGCACAACAGGCCAGCACGGTCCCGCAAAAGGTTGAGGATGCGAAAACAAGCTTGACTGACCTGGGATTGACCGTGCAACACTTGCCAAACGGTGAAATCAAAATCACCGGTGACAATACTGAAGCACTCAAGTCGATCGAAGCCGTAAATGGTGTCAAGATCGATGATAAAACCGGTACACTCACCCTTGACAAGCACGCATACGACACTGCTCTAGCGTTAGCGAATGGTGCGAAAATCGATGAGAAAACCGGCAAACTCATCGGCGACAACAGTGATTTTTGGAAGAAAATCGCTGAAGCCAACGGGTGGAAAATCGATGAGAAAACCGGGTACATTACCGCTGACGACGGTCAAGCATTAGCAGTCATTCAAAACCTGAATAACATGCAGATCGCTGACAAGTACTTCCAAATTCACGGCACATATGTCGATGAAAGTGGCGGCCAGTACTCATCGAGCGGATACCGACCTAAAGGAGCGACCGGTAATATTCCCACCGGCGCCACCGGCGGCCTGTACACCGGCCGTGAATTCACCCCTGGATATGCGTCAGGCGGTATCGTCAACGGGCTTGTCTCAGGCCCGGGCACAGGTACGTCAGATTCCATCTGGCTGACAAACGCACGAATCGCTAACGGCGAATTCGTACAATCCGCAGCCGCAACCGAATACTACGGTCCTGGATTGATGAGCCTACTCAACGAACGCAAAATCCCACGCGACATGCTCCTAGCCTCACCAGCAAACACAGCAAACACCACACCAGCGCGCACACCCGCCAGCAACGTGCAAGTCACAATCAACGTGACCGGCACGCCTGACCCGACGGTAACCGCTATGAAAACATTCGAAATATTCCGTCAACGGATCGGAGGCACCGTATGAGAGTCACCCTCACCCCCCGAACCCAACCATCGAATGCACTCATACTGGTAGACGCCGCCACCAAAAACATCAACCCACTCAACCCACAGCCAGACGTCGAAGCCGTCCTCGACGTCAACAGCCTGTCAGACGGCTGGTATTCCAGCCTCGAACCAGACGTTGACGACATGCCCATCCCCGCATGGCACGGTAGCTGGCAACCCTCATTCATCCGGCTCAAACGCCGCACCGTCACCCTCAAAGGCCACCGGCGTCGCGCACCCGACACCCACGGACGCGACACCAGCACCCTCGAAGACGCCGACTTCAAAGACCGCCTCAACGCGCTCGCTGGTGAACGGGTGCGTTTGGAGGTTGAGGATGATCATGGGTATCGGTGGGCTGACGGGTATGTGGGCGCGTCGATCCCGTATTCGTCAGATATGGGTTTCACGGTGTTTTCGATTGTGCTCGTGTTGGAGCCATTTAAGCATGGTGTTGCAGCAGTGTTTCCGGTTAAGGGTGGGCGTGTGCATGTGGAAAATCATGGTAGTGCGCCCAGCTGGCCGATTATTCACGCTGCGAATCCTAATGGATTGTCGTTTGTGAATGTGTCGGATGGTGTGCATCAAGTGTCGTGGCGGGGGAGCGGTAAACCGGTGTCTGTTGATTTGGATTATGCGCGGCTTGCTCCGAGTGCAGGGCGTATGAATGCGAATGATACGGTGCCGGTGCCGCCTGGCGGCTTGGATTTGTGGGTGTCGGCGGATGCTGGCAGTACGCTCACGGTGTCGTGCGCGCCAAGTTGGAAATGAGGTGTGATGTTTCGACTGGAAGCGTATGACACACAATATGGCACGCATTTAAACACTCGCCCGATCCCGGTTGTATCCTGCTCGTGGTCACAGTCTTGGAATACGGCAGGCTCGATGAGCGTCACCATCGCTGTTGGTGAAGCCACGCAAGGCATTGACCTGAACGAGCTGTTGGTTGAGCAGTACACGCTACTGGCGTTAATGGATGGGGATCAGATCATACATGCTGGGCCGATCCTTGAAGCGCCTGAATGGGATGCTGAATCACAGCAGCTCACGATTAAATGCGGTGGTGGGTGGAGTCTGCTTGATTGGCGGCTCGTGCTTGACCCGCGACTTAATGAGCGATCCTATGAGGGCAGCATTGAAGTAGATGAAGACAATCCCAGTGGCGAATGGGTCCTTGGATACGGTGGTAGCGCCGGTGACATTGCGAAAGCGTTGATCGGTCTCGCCCAACAATGGGGACGCTTATGCGTTAATGTCCCGGTCGGTTTGACTGAACAGCCCGGCATAGAACCATTATCCGTGAGCGCGTACGCGTGGGAAATGAAAACCATCGGAAGTATGCTTGATGATCTCATGAGCATGGAAACCGCTGGCCAGTTACGGTTTGACCCGAAACTTGACGCGGATGGTCGTTTTAGCTGGCAGACCCGTTGGGCGCGCACCGGTATCGTCGATCACTCGTACTTGTGGAATACGCTACAGCCTGACTCGCGGATTGTGTTGCAAGGTGTGAGCGGCGGCGGTACTCCCATTGCTACGCAAGTGTGGGCGACCGGTGGGCGCAGTGATGGGCGTATCCTCATCACACGCGCAGACGATGAATCCAGTGCAAGCGGCATGCTCTTGCAGGCCGGTAATGCGAGTAACACGAATTCATTGGCCGCGTTACACGCGTATGCGCGTGGCACACTAGCCGCGTCTCGGCGTGATCGTACTTGGAAACTTCGCGTAGGACGCGAACACCAAGTACGTGTCGGTGATCATATCGATTTGCGAGTCCAAGACGAGTACGTATACGAACGGAATCGCGACGGACAGCATACCAGCACACTCATTGCCTTAGTAGTCACGGACGTGTCTGGCAATATCTCAGACGATTATCTCGATGTGCAAGCACGCCAACGCGCTACGTCAGTCAATGGTGTACGCCCGGGCAATTCGAATCCGATGACATGGCTTGCATCTCGCCTTGACCGGCTTCAATCCGACGTGGCAGCAGCATTAACCCCCGTCGTGGTACGCCGCCCAACAGTGGCGCGCATGACTACTACACGTCTTACAGCAGAGGAAACCTGATGGCAGTTTTAGAAAAACCCTATGCGCGCGGTGACTTCTCATTCCCTCGCGGCATGGATTTCAGCTGGCAATTCAACTGCCAGCGTTCTATCGACGGTGGCAAAACCACAAATCCCCTTGATTTGAGCGGTATCACCGTACGCGTGCGCCTGCTCGATCTCGCAGACAATATACTCCTTGACAAGCCAGTAGCAGCCGCGACCGCCACCGGGCAAATCATCGCCACACTCACCGCATCAGACACCAACAGCAGCGAATGGCAAGGCCGACGACGCGGCGTCTGGCAAATCTACGGCGTACAACCCGACGGCGAAGCACTCTCATGCACTTGGACAGGCGCAAACACCACAGCCCACAGCATCATGCAATCCATACCAGACCTTGAATCCGGCAAAACCGAACTCTACGGCTGGGGGTACTGGAATGCGTTCTAATCAGAAGAAAGGAATGCACTGATGGCATCCACACAAATCCTCGACACCTACAGCGAAGTAACCCTAGCCGGCGTCGCCGCCGGATTCGGCAAAATCAACGCCACCGTCACCAACACATCCGGCACACCAAGCGTCAAAGCCACCATGAGCGGCCCAGACACCGCCAAAGACATCACCCTCGAATTCACTAACCTCAAAGGCGACAAAGGCGAAAAAGGTAACACCGGAGACAGCGCCTACAAAGCCGCACAACAAGCCGGCTACAAAGGCACCCAAGACCAATGGGCCAAAAGCCTACGCTTCCAAATCAACACCCAAATCACCGACAAAACCAAACTCCCTACCAGCGGCCTCTACACCGGCTACCGCGCCCAAACACTCGACGACAAGCATGTGTATGAGTACAACGGGTCCGCGTGGATGGACTTGGGGCCGCTCGCCGCGAATTATGAGGCACGCCAAGTCTTCAGCGTCAAAGTAGGGGATAGCGGCCGCGCATGGTTTGATCGACGAGGCTGGGAGGTTGATTGTTGGATTACTTTCAAGCCCTTCACCAGCGCGAGCATTAGCAGTGATTTGCTTGATGATCTGCTTGCCCCGCAAATGCCAGGCCTTTTCCCCACGGTCACGGTAGGAACAGCATTATCAATCCCGATCGGCGACACCATGCCAGCATTAGACACGAACGCCATAGGCCCCCAAATGATGCTGCAAATCACCGACAAGCTCATCCTGACACGCGTTGACACAAAGACTGCAATGCCCGCCCTAACAAGCGGGCATCTTTACTATATGCATCTGCATTATCGGGCTACCAACGAAATGCTCGAAAGTAAGCCGGTCTACTTCACCCAGGCACTTAATAGTGATGGTACTGGCGCAGTACTTACCGACATGTACACCTACGCAACCGACAGCGGCATCAGCTACCTCGTCGTTATCAACTAGGAGACCCACCATGGCAAACAACCAAGAATTCCAAACTATCGCCACCAACTGGATCAAACCAGACATCCTCACCAAACCACTCCCAACCGCCAACAACACCACCCAAACCACCCGAACAGACGGCGCGCTCGCTATCGTGTGCACGAACACTGCAAAAGACGGTTGGGTGCAACCGTGGAATAACACCACTGCCTCAGGAATGCCCTCCGGCGACAAGATCGGTGTGCTGCTGCTCAGTCCCGACGATGGACTGACACCAATGGGCGGCGCGAGTCTCGATAATGGAGTAATTACTTGGCTGCGAGGCAGTTCAGCAGGCTACCAGCACGCGTTAATTATTCGAGCAGCCAACCTAGCCAATGTTCGATTGCATGCGCCAGCAAACGGCCGAGGCCTGGTCGTCCTCAAAATCGGTTTGTTTGATTTGGCTAGCTGGGAGCAAATGCAACAGCGTGAAATCATTTACTTCGACGGTGGTGGCATCACCACAGGCGGTAATGATTCATACACGCTGCCGCCAGCAACAACCAGTATTCGCGGTGGTGTGATTATCGGCGACGGCTTAACCGTCGACGTCAACGGGCGCGTATCCACGCTCGTGAAAGACCTTCCTATCGCTACCCAAGATACGCCGGGTGTCATCAAAGAAGGCAAAGGTGTAGACATCACTGCTAACGGCACTCTCAATGTCAAGCTTGGCCGAAACCTGAATTTTGATGAAAGCGGCGCTATCGAAGCCCCCGACATCACACCACCAGACCTCTCGGACTACTACACGAAAACCGAAACCGACGGCCGGTATTACACCAAGACCGAAAGCGACGCGAAATTCTTGCCGGCAGACACGGACAAGTTTTACTCGAAGACCGAGGCGGACGCGAAGTTTGCGACGAAGAGCACGGAGGGTACTGACCCGAATCTTACGGCTGCGATAAAAGCGTACGCGCTGGAATTCTTGTTCCCGGTGGGTGCGATTTATGCGACAATGAAGAATACGAACCCTGATCAGTTCATCGGGGGGTCATGGCAGCAAATCGCTACAGATCGTTTCCTCGTCGGCGCAGGCAGAAGTTACGCGGCGTCAGCCACAGGCGGCCGCTCAAGTGTCACCCTTGGAATTGCTAACATTCCTAAGCACCAGCATTCTCTCACCCTAGAAATGACCAGTAACGGCGGTAAAACCGATACGGTCGCCGGTGGTATGGGTGCTGGTAAAGGCAGTAAGGGCATTTTCTACACGAGTTTCGCCGGTGGTGATGGCAATGGCAACACGCAGCCTTTTAGCATTCTTCCACCGTATACGGCTGTGTATTTCTGGCAGCGAATTGCTTAGGCCGTCCTCTGCCAGAAATAGACCGCCTTGTAAGGCGGCATGATACTAAACGCCTGACCTCCGCCGACATGAGTGGTCTGTGCATTCAGTAGTGTCGTGCCAGTGCCTTGACCGGCGCTAACAGAATTGTTGCTGCCTGCATTCTGTCCGCTGACTTTTACGTCTAGCGTGTGCTTGTGGGATGGCATTTCGTTAATAGTTAGCGCATGTGTGGCTGAGCCGCCTTCGTTGCCGGCAGTATATTTACTGCCCGCACCGACAAGAAAGCGGTCTGTAGCCAGCTGAATCCATGACCCCCCGATGAACTGTTAAGGGGTCAACTTATCCACATTTTTTTGCCGCTCTTGTTGGGCGGTTTTTTCATATCCAAAGGAGGAAAGTATGCGTATTGGCAATTTTTTCGCTGACCCGGGTTTTAAACGATTATCCGATTTTGTAACGAAGGTGAATGATGTGACGGTGACCGGCGCGGATTCGGGTGGTGAGCATCTTGTTGTGATGCCGACATCCGACGCGAGCGGTCACGCCGCCATCGAATTCCCATTCACCACGCCAGGCACTTACGAATTCCACGTAAATGCTTATACGCGTGACACGAGCGTGGGCTCGCGCATCGATAACGCATGGATTCGTGTCGGGTATATCGGCGCTGACGGTAAATGGGCATGGCTGGCGAATATCAGCGGCTTAGTTAGCGACCAGGTAGTGAGTCTAACGAACGTGCTGACTGTTCCAGATGGCGTGCAGCGCTTGCGGTTTGAAGTGGCGGCTGGCAAGAAGACGGGTTGTAATACGTCAATTACTGATCCGGTCTTATGTACTTCGGAAGGATGGAAGAAGTTGCAATCATATGAGTTAAGCGAATTGTCCTCAAGTCTGACGCCGATAATCGAGGGGGGGAGTCTCTTAACGCTTCTCCTCGTGTGGCTAGCCTCTACGATTGGAGGCTGGCAGCATGACGTGCATCAAGAATATTGCATTATCCCCGAAATCGTTCACTGGGTTCAGCAGCAACGGCACAATCATCCCGATCAGCCCGGTCACGGCCGGTACTCCGCTGGTGTTGCGCGTGAGCGTGTGGAAAACGTGGACGGACGTGGAGTCCAAGGGATTCATGATCACGTGTGGGGGCACGACCATTACGGAAGCGGACTTGCCCAAGGCGAACATTTGGACCATCACGCCTGCGAAAGATGCGGATTCGATCACGTTCACCGCGTTGAACGACGGCAAATACTGGCGGGCGGACAACCTGTGCGTGTGCACGGCCGACGATTGGAAGGCCCTGCAAACGTACAGCCTGCCCAAGGACACGTTCAACAAGGGCACCATGCCTATTATCGCCGGTTGACCGTCTCCCAGTGGGAGGTGGCAGCATGAGCGACCGCACGAATTATTTTCCGAATCCTCGCGGCCGCTCATGGCTCATGCAGCCAGCCGAATTGATTGACGCGACTTTCATGGCTTGGAGTGACGCACAACCTGGGTTTGCGCTGAAAAATAAAACCACCACCTTGGGTGCGTACGCTCGATTCCGGCTTACCTTGCCTGCGGGTAGCAAACTGGTTTTGCTCTCGCAGGCGGGTGCTGCATCCGAGTCTGATACGTATCGCGGCGCGGTCATCGAGATCAGTGATAGTAGCGGCAATATTCTTGCGAAAACCGCTGACTATGCCAGCAAACAACTATTGCGGCTTGAGTTTACTGTGCCTGCTGACGGTGCGATTGACGTGAAATTCCGCGGTAAAGCCGGCGAAGAAACCGTCACTGCTTTTTATTTCACGCGCATTGTGTCAGCCGGTGAGGATGAAGCGTTTTTCGACATGGAAACCCAGCCGATTATTCATTTTCAATGAGGAAGGAAAGAAGGAAATGTTTTGGATGACTTAATTATCGCCATTGCGGAATGGGCGCTGGTGGGTGTGTTGGGCGTGATCGCTACCGCTTTATGGCGGCAACTCAAACGCATGAAGATCGAGATGGATGCTTTTAAACGCGGCATGCAAATGCAATTGCGTGGCGAGCTGATTGAGCTACATCGAGTGTGGATCGTGGACAAGGGTTATATGCCTGTGGAAACGAAACGTTTCTTTCACGATATGTTTTGTGCGTACGAGGATCTAGGCGAGAATGGCGTTATTTCCGCATTATATGAGGACGTGAAACGCGCTCACGTCGCACCCGATCCTGATGAAGATTCTGAAGAGTAATTAAACCGCATTCCATCATGGGGTGCGGTTTTTCTATATTTACAAAGGAGAAAATTATGGCAGATCACGCCAATATCGTTAACACCACTACTCCCGGCTTGAATACTGAGCGCGTCAAGTCTATTGTCCTCCTGCTCGTGCAGCTATTTAGTGTTGTCCAGACCGGCTTGAGTATTGGCGGAATCTCACAGCTGCCGTTTACTACCGATCAGGTATCTACCGCCATCACTGGCGTCATCGCCGTTGCTACATCTATCTGGGCATGGTGGCGCAACAACAGCATCACCGAAGCCGGATATTCCGGCAAGCAGCTCACCAACGGTATTAAAAATGGTGCTTTGGAGCAGGTGCAGGGCGTCTCGATGATGCCGACCACAGTCACGCAGATCACCCCCGCCGTCATCGAAAAATATACGACCGACGCGGCGAAGACGGACGAGAAGGACGCAGACAATGCCTAGTCTCACGAAGCTCACCGAGCGAATGCGCTACTGGTGCCAGTCCGTGAGCCTCGGCTACGACCAATACAACCGCTGGGACATTCGTCCCGGCGGTGAATGTGATTGCAGCAGTCTCGTGATCTGGGTGTTGCGTGAGGCTGGCTTCGACACTGGTAACGCAAGCTACACCGGCAACCTCAGCGCCAATCTCATTGCTCGCGGCTGGAAACGCCTCCCCAACAACGGTAATCCACAGCCGGGTGACATCCTGCTTAATGATGTGCATCACGTCGCCGTGTACTTGGGTGGTGGCTTGCTTGCTCAAGCGTCCATCGATGAGCGCGGGCGTGCTTACGGGGGACAGGCCGGCGACCAAACCGGCTACGAAACCAATGTCCGAAGCTACTACAACTACCCGTGGAACTGCTATCTGCGCTACACGGGTACTACTACAGACACTAATGACACTCAGGAGGATACTGATATGAGCATGGCTTGCATTATCCAGCCAAACGACGAATCAAGGCTCATTTATTTCGATGGTACTAAATGCCATAATCTTACCCACCCGGATCAGGTGACGGCTTTACAGACGGTAGCCCAGCAGACCATGGGCAAGCAGCTACCTGTCTTCAAGCTCGGCACTAAGTCGGCGCCATTCGCGACGCGCCTTCTACAGGCAGTCGGACAGTAATAAAAATCGTGCTGCTCATCTCTCCACACGAAGTGTGTGGAGGCAGCACGGCAGTGCGTGGAAAACACTGCTGTCTTTCAAGTATCCACTAGCGCCCCGCTCAACGTGCAGGTTAAATGCCTGTGCTGAGCGGGGCGCTTTTCTGCGTTTGAGCAAACCCCGCGTATAATCAGACTTGCCCATGTTTCCCCACCCTAGTGGGGGTGACCCCGTGAATAGGCGGGTTTACGTAGTGTTCCCCACCTCGGTGGGGATGACCCCGTGAATAGGTGGATTTACGTGGTGCTCCCCGCTATGGCGGGGGCTGATGGCGGCCTGTGTATTTCGCACCGGCCGCCATTTCTCATTCTTGGCTCATGCCATCCGATACCGTGTCTGCGGCGTGTTAATGTCCTCATCGTCGAGCCGAAATACTTCCGGCGGTTCCACGAATTGCTTCGCATCGATGCGCAACCCCCGCCCGATGATCGTACTGCCGCCGAGGTTACCGCGTCGGCCGAGTTCGATATATCGGTCATCCTCCCCAAAGCCTAGATAGATGTCTGCGCACTGATATGAGCGTTCCATATGCTTGTCGCCCGGGTACCAGATTTTGCATGCTAGCCACACTTGAGTGCGGGTGACTCGGGTGACGATCAGCCACATGGTGCATTCATCGTCCATCGGATACCCGGTACCTGGGGTGAAGGCGCGCACTCCGCCTTTGCGCGGCCGGTCGATCATCCACTGATCGATTGTTTCACGCTTCCATCCGGCTTTAGCGTACTGGCTACGGGTGCCAATAATCACATCCGGGGCAGGTAGGTCGCCTGGATGCGGCTCGCCGTCTAGGCGGTGAGCGCGCGCGGTTTTATGGTACTGGCGGGCGGTCGCGTCACTGATGCCGGCGATGACGGCCACGTCATGTAAGTCAAGGAAGTGGAGACGGTGCAGGTCGGCTGCATCTTCGTCTTCCGTCGTGGTCGGCTCCTCGTTCTTATGGGCGGCGTGGGTGGCCGGCTGCTGCGGTGCTACGGTCTTCTTAGTCTGGCGGGCAGCAGCAACGCGGGTCATGTACGCTTCGAGGCTATCCTCCCATTCGGCATAGCGCGCATTGTATTCAGCCCATTCCGCTTTCGCCTGCTGCTGCTCGGGAGTGAGTTCCACTGGCTGACGGCGACGACGACCGCGGCCCGGGATGATCGGGGATGATTCCGGCTTTGCTGGCTGTGGGTGGCTGGCCTCGAATGCTTTCTTGTCTGCGATAACCTGCTGGCGGATAGCTTCCATCTCGTAACCGTTGACGATCTCTTGGTTATCTGCGTTGAAGTGGCCCTTGCACCAGTCGATGATTGTGGCGGCGTCGGCGCATTCGGAGAGGCGCTCGGCTTTGAGCGCTGCGAGGCGACGACGGTAATAGGATTCGTCACGGTTGTCGGCAGTGGCGTGGAGCTTGGCAACGGTTTCCTCACGCAGGGAGGCGGCGTAGGTGATCTGCTTTTCGGTGCCGGTGGTGATCTCCTGCATTTTGTGTCCTTTCCTTGATGACACTTCTATATTACCAACTTGGTAGTATAAAGACAAGTCGACACACCTAAAAAATATGCCAAACCCATCGATTCGTGCCCACATTTTGCCCACATTTTTTATGAAATTGGATGAAATAGGATGAAATAGGATGAAATAGGATGAAAGACGAAAAAGCCGCAAACCCTTGTGAGAGTAGGGTTTGCGGCTTTTTCCAATGATTAAAAAGAGTGCCCTCGGTGGGACTCGAACCCACACTGCGCAGATTTTGAGGCTGCTTCCTCTACCAATTGGGATACGAGGGCTTTTCGCAACGATTGGATAGCTTAGCACAGTTTTTCGCTAACGTCGCATTGGCGTGCCGTTTTTGTGAGTTACGGCGTGTCTACAGCATAAGTAGGAGTTGACAATGCGATTCTCGCTGGGGAACGTTACGGCAGCAAATGCAAACGTTGACGTTGGATATTGGATTCAATACTGCGAAAGTGTTATGCTAAAAGCCAACATGCGTGCGAACGTTTTCATTACAAAACATGAGCACATATGCTTGTTTGCTGAAAGCTCAATGCTGAGGGGAAAGGGGACCGCAATGACGCGACAGATTATGAAACGACGCAACGGTCAGCAATCAATACTGCAACGCGCCCTTGCTACGGCGGCAACTCTTGCACTTACCGCTGCAATGCTCTGCACGCCAGCATCGCCGTTAACGCCATCTGCACATGCTGAAATATCATCCGTAAACCGTGGCGACGTTATCGTGATCGCATTTCAAACAAACTGGCGCTCGGTAGCGCGCGAATGCACTGAAACATATGGACCTGAAGGCGTCGGTTATGTACAAGTTTCGCCTCCGCAAGAAACCATTACCGGCACACAATGGTGGACCTCCTACCAGCCGGTAAGTTATAAGCTAGACTCCAAACTCGGCACAGAAGCTGAATTCACCAACATGATCGCCACCTGTAAAGCAGCTGGTGTAGGCGTTATTGCAGACGCAGTCATCAACCATATGGCTGGCGCCGATCGCTCCGGTACTGGCGTAGCTGGCAGCAAGTTTGATGGGGAAGGGAACTTTCCTGCAGTACCATACACGCCCAGTGACTTTCATGACTGTACTGAAAACATCATCAACTATTCCAATGCTGACAATGTACAGAACTGCCGTCTTTCCGGTCTTCAAGATCTTGATACTGGCAACGCTAACGTGCGCAGCAAAATCGTCGACTATATGGCAAAGCTGTTAGATCTCGGCGTAGCAGGCTTCCGCGTAGATGCGGTGAAACACATTGCTGCCGCAGACGTAGCAGCGCTCAAATCCGAGCTGCTCGCAAAAACTGGCTTGGACGAGAACGATTTCCTCTTCGAACAGGAAGTGATCGGCAGCACGTCAGAAGCGAAAGAAATTCAGCCAGTCAACTATCTAGGTACCGGTAAGGTTTCTGAATTTAACGTCAACGCGCGGTTGAAGCAAGCGTTCAACGGTGACATCAATTCTGCTACGTTTGGCCTGTCCGGCATCGGTACCAGTAGTAGCTGGGTACCATCGAACAAGGCTGCTGTATGGGTGACGAACTGGGATACCGAGCGTGGCGACAACGCATTGACCTATAAAGATGGTTCACGCTACCTGCTCGCAAACGCTTTCTTGCTTGCTTATAACTATGGCCAACCGCACGTTTATGCCGGCTATTATTTCAACAATAATGATGCAGGAGCGCCATCAGCGAGCACTACGCAGGTTCCGGATATGAAGTGCCCTACTGATGGCTCACAGACCTCCGGCACCTGGCAGTGCACACAGCGTTGGACAGCAATTCGTGGCATGATTGGCTTTCATAATGCAGTAGCTCACACGAAGGTCACCGATTGGAAAGAATATGGCGATAATGTAGTGGGCTTTGGCCGCGCTGATAAAGGATATCTAGCGATTAACAACAGCGAATCGCCCCTTGAAGCCACATTCACCACCTCGCTGCCAGCGGGCACATATTGCAACGTGTATGCCGTAGGTGACTGCTCGAAAACAGTCACTGTTCATCGCGATGGTACGTTTACCGCCACCGTGGGCGCTGGATCAGCAATTGCTATTCATGTGGGTGCACAACCAGCAACTTGGACCAGTACATCACTCACCGATCCAACAGATCCAAGTTGGTTTGTTCAGCAAGCCAAAGCCGACGGTGTCGACGGCAAAGCTCCATCATTGATAAGCGCGACAGCAGTTGTAGCTGCTGTAGTGGTCGGTATCGCGTGCATTGGAGTGATAGTCGTCGTCGTTTGCTGGAGGGTTCGCCGTAAAGCGCGTTCATAGTACAGGCAACAGCGCGGACAACTGGTAAGCGGTTTGCTGCACACGCGTTGACTTGACAGTAAACCCGTTTTCGATACAGTTATCTCAGTTCGCGCACTGTACAATGCGAGTTGCACTGTACAATGTGAGATGTCATTACGATGTAACAACGAACAGCGAGGCATCGTGCTAACCTGCGCGGGGAAGACCGAAGTCGGCTTTCCTTGAGCTCACCGGGTTCACGAGTCGCCGTGGCCGTCGGGCGCGTCGATGCTTCGTTGCAGATCGAAAAGAGGTTTGCTGGCATGGCTGCAAGGAAGAACGCCTCACCGGCGGATGAGGGCATGGAGGAAGTGCTCTCCGCAGACGAGCTGAAGGCCGTCTCCGCAGGTGAACCTGTTGAAAATGCTATTCACAAGAAGCGTACTGTTGTTGTTGCTGAAGACGAATCTGTCAACAGGATGGATCTTGTGGCAATGCTGGAAGACAACGGCTACGAGGTTGTTGGTGAAGCTGCCAACGGTGAAGAGGCGGTTGAATTGACGCGCAAGCATCGTCCGGATGTGGTGTGCATGGATGTCAAGATGCCGCGCATGGATGGTATTGCTGCTGCAGGCATTATCTGCGATGAAAATATTGCTCCGGTAGTGATGCTCACCGCTTTCTCCCAGCCGGATCTTGTCAAGCAGGCCACTGGCGCTGGCGCAATGGCATACGTAACCAAGCCGTATGAAGAGTCGAAGCTGCTGCCTGCACTGGAAGTGGCAATGGGCCGTTTCTCTGAGATCAATGATCTGCTTGACAATGTTGAAAGCAGCGAAAACCGTCTCAAGGAAACTGAGGAGCAGCTGCGCAAGACCGAAGAGAAGCTGAAGAAGGCTGAAGACACGCTTGAAGAGCGTAAGCTCGTCGACCGTGCAAAGGGCCTGCTCATGGATAAGGCAGACTTCTCCGAGCAGGGCGCTTTCCGTTGGATTCAGAAGACGTCGATGGATCAGCGTATCCCGAAGAAGCGTCTTGCACTGGCCATTATCGCTAAGTATGGCGATCCCAAGCCGGAAGTTGAGGAATGAGCGACAACCTGGATGATACCCAGACGAAAACGCGCGGAACACTGCTAGTGGTTGATGGCCACTCGCTCGCGTTCCGCGCGTTTTTCGCGTTACCGGTCGAAAGTTTCAGCACCCATGACGGTCAAGCAACCAATGCCGTATGGGGATTCGCATCAATGCTGTGCCAAGTACTTGACAGTGAGCGCCCTGACCGGCTTGCTGTGGCTTTTGACGTGAAAGGCGGCACCTTCCGCAATCAGTTGCTGCCACAGTACAAAGGCACACGTGAAGCTGCTCCTGAGGAGTTACTTACGCAGTTGCCGCTGATCCAACGCATGTTGAAGGCACTTGGCGTTACCTATATCGAGAAGCCCGGCTTTGAAGGCGATGATGTTATTGGCACGCTTGCCTCAATGGGTGAAGATGCTGGGTATGCAACACTCGTGCTCTCCGGAGATCGTGATGCGTTCCAGCTGATTGATGACAACATCACCGTACTGTACCCCGGGCAGCATTTTAAAGACTTGAAGCATATGACTCCTCAAGCTGTTGAAGAGAAATATCATGTGCCGCCATCGTTGTACCCGGATCTTGCCGCATTACGCGGTGAAACCGCCGATAATATTCCTGGCGTTCCTGGTGTTGGCGATGGATTCGCTGCGAAATGGATTAACCAGTTCGGCAATCTCGAAGGTATCATCGCGCACGCTGATGAAATCGGTGGCAAAAAAGGCGAAGCGCTGCGAGACAACATTGACCAAGTCAAACTCAATCGTACCGTTAATGCGCTGCGCCGAGACCTTGACCTCGGTGTTGCAGTACGAGATCTGACATTCGGTGAGGTAGACACTGCAGCATTCGACGAATTATTCGCCCAACTGGAATTTGGCGGGCGAACTAGAAGCCGCATTCTCAAATCATTTGGTATCGGCCAGCAGTCCACTGTTGAAGATGACTCTCAGGAACCATCATCGTTCAATGTTCCTGAAGGCACGGTCATCAATGATGCAGCACAGTTGCAAGCCTGGGCGGCAGCCAATATGCCGGCAGCTGACTCATCCACGCAGCATAGTGACCATAGCGATCATGAACTTCTGCAACCTACTGCTGCAGGTCAGCACGCACCAGCTACACTGTGTGCACCTCGTATTGCGCATGCGTGGACACTGAACGCTGAAGGATCGCCAAAGCCTGGGAGAGCTGAACTTGCCTCCATTCTTCTGTTCTCAGCAGGGCAGGCTGCGATTATCCCTGCGAAGGTACTGCGAGATTCTGTAGCCGCTGATAACGGTCTTATGGAAACCATGCAAACGATCATCAATGACCATGCATCTTCGATGATCGTGCACGGATTCAAAGAGCAGTCGCACATGCTCGCGTCGGTCAACCTCGTACTTCCCACACCATTTTTTGATACCAAGCTCGCTGGGTATCTCATACACCCAGATTTTCACGCTGAAAGTGTCGAAGAAGCTGGCGAACATTTCCTCGACGTGCATATCGAAGCTGAAGACTCTCAGGAATCGCAAGGGCAACTGGATCTTGGCGGTGATGATGAGATAAGCGAAGAGGATGACCGTCACCATGAGTTGACGCGTATTGCGCTTATCGCGGCTCTAGCTGCCACTTTGGCTCCGATGGTTGATGAACGTCAACAGTTCACGCTGCTGCATGCTATCGAATTGCCTGTTTCGCAAGTGCTGTATGGCATGGAGCGTACTGGTGCAAGCGTTGATATGCCGCGATTGGTAGCAATGCGAGACCAGTTCGCTTCTGATGCTCGTCAAGCGCAAGAAATCGCTTGGGATGCGGCTGGTACTCGAGTCAATTTGCAAAGTCCTAAACAGTTACAGAAAATACTGTTCGAAGACATGGGGCTGAAGCCCACGCGTAAGACCAAATCCGGCTCGTATACGACTAATGCGGCGGTTTTGCAAGATTTGTACGTCAAATCTGTAGACAATGAGCGTGCTAACACATTCCTTGGTGCGCTGCTACGGCACCGTGAGACTAATAAGCTGAAACAAATCGTGCAGACGCTTATTGATGCTACCAATCCTGCTGACGGGCGTATTCACACGACATTCGAGCAGACTGTTGCGGCAACAGGCCGTTTAAGCTCGGTTGACCCGAACTTGCAGAATATCCCTAACCGTAACGCGCAAGGGCGTGAGATTCGTTCCGCGTTTGTGCCGGGGGAGGGCTATGAGTCGCTGCTTAGTTCTGATTATTCGCAAGTTGAGTTGCGTATCATGGCTGATCTATCCGGTGACGAGGCGCTGATTGAAGCGTTCCGCTCCGGTGCGGATTTCCACCGCTATGTGGCGAGTTTGGTGTACGGCGTGCCAGTTGAGGAGATTAGCTCCGATCAACGCTCTCATGTAAAAGCGATGAGCTATGGTCTCGCCTATGGCTTGAGCACGTATGGGTTGGCTCAGCAGCTGAAGATCGCTCCGGGCGAGGCTGAACGACTGAAAGCACAGTATTTTGCGACGTTTGGCAAAGTGCATGAGTATTTGGAATCATTGGTTTCTTCAGCTCGTGAGCGCGGATACACTGAGACGATGTTCGGGCGCCGTCGTTACTTCCCCGGACTGCATTCCACGAACCGTAATGTGCGCGATGCAGCAGAACGTGCAGCATTGAACGCGCCGATTCAAGGCTCTGCTGCCGACATTATGAAGATTGCGATGATCCGCGCTGATCAAGCGTTGCGTAATGCTGGTTTGCTCAGTCGTATCATTCTGCAAATTCATGACGAACTTGTGGTAGAAATCGCTCCAGGAGAGCAGGATCGTGCAAGTGAGTTGGTGAAGGATGCGATGGAACATGCTGTACAGCTTGCAGTGCCGCTAGACGTTTCTACCGGCATTGGTGAAGATTGGCAGCTTGCCGCGCACTAATGCGCATCGTATACGAATCGCTTACAGCATTCGTAACAAGGGTCCGTGAAGGAGGATGCTTTGCCTACGCTCAAACAGGTCGTTGACGTATTGGAAACGCTATACCCATTGCGCTATGCAGAAGATTGGGATGCGCCCGGTCTGATCGTTGGCACACCGCATCGTCCAGTTACCACCATTGCGTTTGCTGCGGACCCTACGATCGCAGTCGTCAAGGAAGCAATTCGTCGCGGAGCTGACCTGCTGGTATGCCATCATCCGTTGCTGTTTCGAGCAACGCATGCGGTGAGCGGGCTTGATCCGCATGGCGTAGTCGTTGGTGAACTCTACGAGCATCATTGCGCGCTATGGGTTGGGCACACCAATGCTGATGCCGCGTATCGTGGAGTAGGCCAAGCTGCAGCCGATTTGTTCGGATTGATTAACCAGCAGCCGCTGGTACCAATTCACGATCCAAGCGCCGAGCATCCTGTCGGTCTCGGTCGTGTTGGCGAACTTGCCGAACCGCTGACGCTTGAAGCATTTGCTCGTCATGTCGCTGCTGTTTTGCCGCACACTGAACTTGGCGTTCAAGTAGCTGGTGATGTGAATGCCATGGTGCGTCGAGTAGCCGTATTACCAGGATCAGGTGATTCACTATTTGATGAAGTGCGCGCTAGTGGCGCTGACGTTTATGTCACCAGTGATTTACGTCATCATCCAGCTACAGATGCTCTTGAACAGGCGCGTTGTGAAGCTATGCTACGTGCAGAAACAGAGAACAGTACTGATTGCATGGTTGCTCGCCCAGCGCTCATTAACACGCCACATTCGGCGATTGAATCGTTGTGGTTCCATTATGCGCTCGACGATGTTGCTCAAGCAGTGGAGCAAACGTTAGGACAAACGGTAGCAACAACTTGGATCACGATGAATACTGACCCGTGGGCGCTATCAATCCACGCGTAATCCATACATACAACGCTTCGGAAGGTATGAAATGGATATGGACAGGGCTTACGACGAATCCGCCACTCCTGCAGCTCTTGATCGAACACTGAATAATTCCTCAGATGGTGTGGATATGGATGCGCCTGTTAGCGTGCTTTCCCGCAGCACCGTATATCACGGTGCGGTATTTGACGTGGAAGATATGCGCCTCGCTTTAGCAACAGCAAACGGTGGCAATATTGAAATTCGACGACAAGTAATGCGCCATGCGCCGTGTGTAGTAATGCTGGTACATGACGAGGAACGTGATCGGTATTTGCTTGAGCGTGAATATCGCGTTGGCTCAGATTGCTTTGCATACGGATTGCCAGCTGGTCTTATGGATGATGGAGAAGACATTGAGCCCGCTGCGTTACGCGAACTCGCTGAAGAAACTGGTGTTGCGCCAGCATCCAATGCAGACGTGCGATTCGATCATGTTGGTGCGTTCTACTCATCCGAAGGCATGAGCGATGAGCTTGCGCATATTATGGTGATTCATTTGCGGCATTGGAGAAGTGTGCCGCGCCATTTTGATCCTGACGAACATGTCGAATCCGCATGGGTTGATTGGAATACGCTGCGCAGTGTGCGCATAACTGCGTCTAACTCGTTTATTGCTATTCAGCATGAAGAGTTTCGCCGTATTACTCAGCGATAAGCGCATGTCACCATATCATCGCCGAATCATCACATGCAATTTGCTTAGCAGTGAGGTTTGATGCGAATATAGCAAGCCGAGTCGTGCGATAATCGGAGGTATGCAGATTAGACCCGGTTCAATGTATCCTCTCGGAGCAAATTACGATGGCTCCGGTGTGAATTTTGCGCTGTTCTCCCAGGTCGCCGACAAAGTTGAGCTGTGCCTGTTTGATGAGCAGGACAACGAGACTCGCATCGAGATGACAGAGCAGAACTCGTACGTATGGCATAACTATCTCCCCGGTATTCGCCCTGGTCAACGATATGGTTACCGTGTGTACGGACCATATGATCCAGCTAATGGTCTGCGTTGTAATCCAAACAAGCTGCTGCTTGACCCGTATGCCAAGGCAATCGAAGGCAATATTGACGGCGATGAAAGCTTGTTCTCATACTGGTTTGATAATCCCGACAATCTCAGCGCGCGCAACGATCTCGATTCTGCCGCGCATACGATGAAATCTGTCGTCGTTAACCCATATTTTGATTGGAATAACGACCAGCATCCGCGCACCCCATACCACGATTCTGTGATTTATGAAGCGCACGTACGCGGTATGACCAACCTCAACAAAGACGTGCCGCCGCAAATTCGAGGCACTTACGCGGGTATGGCGCACCCGTCAGTCATTGAATATCTTAAGAAGCTAGGTATTACCGCCATTGAGCTCATGCCAATTCACCAGTTCGTCAATGACTCGTTCCTGCAAGAAAAAGGATTGAGCAACTACTGGGGATACAACACTATCGGCTTCTTCGCGCCGCATAACGCTTACTCAAGCGCTGGCCAGCGTGGCGAGCAGGTGAACGAATTCAAATCGATGGTCAAAGCGTACCATCGTGCTGGTATCGAAGTCATTCTTGACGTGGTATATAACCACACTGCTGAAGGTAACGATCGCGGCCCAACCTTGAGCTTCAAGGGCATTGATAACCGTTCGTACTATCGTCTTGTTGACGGTGATCAGCGTCACTACTTCGACACTACTGGTACGGGCAACTCACTGCTCATGCGCTCTCCGCACGCGCTGCAGCTCATCACTGATTCGCTGCGCTACTGGGTGACTGAAATGCACGTTGACGGCTTCCGCTTCGATCTGGCAGCTACGCTCGCTCGCCAGTTCCAGGAGGTTGATAAGCTGTCCGCGTTCTTCGACATCGTCGAACAAGATCCGGTTATCAGCCGTGTCAAGCTTATTGCTGAGCCATGGGATTTGGGTTCTGGCGGCTACCAAGTGGGTGGCTTCCCCTCGAGTTGGTCTGAATGGAACGGCCGCTACCGTGATTGCGTGCGTGACTTCTGGCGTTCGCAACCGTCTACATTGCCAGAATTTGCGAGCCGACTGCTTGGTAGTTCTGACCTCTATCAGGTTAATGGTCGTCGTCCAGTTGCATCAGTGAACTTCATTACTGCACATGACGGCTTCACCATGAACGATTTGGTCACGTACAACTACAAGCATAATGATGCTAACGGTGAAGATAATCGTGATGGCGAAAACAACAATCGCTCGTGGAACTGCGGTATTGAAGGTCCCACTGCGATTGCTGACGTCAACGATTTACGTCAACGTCAGCTGCGCAATCTGTTCTCAACGCTACTTGTTAGCCAAGGCATTCCGATGATTTGCGGTGGCGACGAAGTAGAGCGTACGCAGCAAGGCAACAATAATGCGTACTGCCAAGACAATGAAATCTCTTGGACGAGCTGGGATCATACGCCTGCTCAGAAAGATCAGCTTGAATTTGTTTCTAAACTGATTCATTTGCGTCTCGACCATCCGGTGCTGCACAGGCGTCGATTCTTCACTGGCCGCGAACCGGGCGAAGACATGTCGACGATCCCGCAGATCGAATGGTTTGATCACACTGGTTCCATCATGGACATGGACGATTGGCAGAACACGCATGCGTTCTCAGTAATGGTGTATCTCAATGGTTCAAGCATTCCAGAAACCGACTGGTACGGTTCGAAGATGGTTGACAATGATTTCATTCTGATTTTTAATGCGCATTACGAGCCGATTATGTTCACACTGCCTGATGAACGATATGGCAAGAAATGGCAGCTGCTTATTGACACGTACAACCCGAAGGGTCCTGAGCTGAGCTATGAGGCAGGTTTTGCGATTACTGCGCAGTCGCGTAGTTTCCTGCTGCTGAAGAGCGCTGACTGCCCAGCACACCGTGCGGAAGCGTGACAGATAGTTGCATACATATGGGGATGGTTCTTTAGCCAGTGCGCCAGACGCTGACAAAAGAACCATCCCCATAATTGTGTGAGCGCTGTGTTTGAGCGGGAAATGCGATAAATAACTCGCTAATTGAGAGCTGATCTAGCGTTCAGCAGCGAGTCGTGACTGCAATGCGGCAGTTGCGTCATGCTCACTGGGGGAGGAGGCTGCCTGCTGTGCGGCTTCTTTGACTGCTTCAGTACTGTCAAGTGCATCCGCCAGCGCGTCAGGAACAGTTACCATGTTGGCTCGTTGAGCTTGCAACATGACAAGCTGCATTTGTGCACGATCTGCCTCGATTGCTGCAATTTGCCTTGAAAAGACAATAAACCAACCAAGGAAGAATGCGCACGCGAGTGCTTCGAGATTCGTTAACGTGTCATGCCCCATCAACATGTATATGCCGAACGCCGCACATACAGCGATTGCTAAATCCGACACCACGTACATAGCTTTGGGCATTTTCGGCGCAAGCCAAGGCAATGCAAGCAGCAGCACGCCCATGATAAGCGGAAGCCCTTTGGCACACACATTGTGCATGATGTAATGCGGCGTGTAACGGAACACACCGATACCAATAAATGCCAAACCAGAAATCGTCAGCAGCAAAGAAAGTATGGCGATACGAAGTTTAAAATGATGTATTTCTTCTGATTGATGAGAAACATCTTGCCGCTCATGCCACAAGCGTTCAAGACGTTGTGTAGTAATGAGCTCAGAAATCGCGAAGTAGCTCACGATGATGATGCATGTGCCTGCGAGCATCAGTGTTGAATTGAACATGCGTGCAGCGAACGTTGTACGATCACCGAGCTGCGAAAAGTTATTGTGATACCAGTACGGATCATCCGTGGTAAATCCAGCTGTGCTTACGCCTGAGATCACAAAAAATGGCAACAATGATGCTAGCGTTTTCGCATTCATCAATTCAGCTTGCACAAACGTCATATATCCAGCCACGCCGGCGAATCCTGCACACGCAGCTGGCATATAACCAGCAAGTAGATGCATGCCGAGCACGGTGTTAACGACACTGAAAAGTGCGAATGATGAGAGAAAAATCGTAGACGCATACACCACTGAGAGAGCCAAAATCTCAAAGATTCGACGAATTGGCATCCACCAGCCGTGTTTGAGCGTCAACGAGCGAGAATTACTGGCATACCCAATGATGAACGAAATCACGCCGCAAGCTGCAATAATCGCTGCTGCTGCGGTAAATCGGCGTTGCGTCACCTGCCAAATAGCTGAAGCGAATTCAAGATACAGCTTCATCCCTGCGAAGGCAGCAACCGAACAGATCAGGAATGACACCAATCCCAACGTTTCAGCACGTTGATGCCTACCCATGTTCGCTCCCTTCGTTAGTCCACGTTTATTGTAGCGGCATGACCACAGCACGCAACGATGAGCAACAAAAACCATGGTGGAAGGAGCGCGACGCTCCGCGCCACGCCGTAGTCCAGGGATGTAGTACAATTATCGATTGTTGCTTTTTCACGGCAACATCGGGCTGTAGCGCAGCTTGGTAGCGCGTCTGCTTTGGGAGCAGAATGTCGCAGGTTCAAATCCTGTCAGCCCGACCAGAAACCCCGGAATTCCAATGATTCCGGGGTTATTCATTTTCTGGGTGATCTGCAAATAAGACCCACGTTTTGTCTATTAACCCATATTTCGTGCTACGGAGATCATCTTTGCGGCAGGGACTTAGGCCTGTGCGGCTGAAAATACGAGAAAACCCCGTGTTTCCACGGGGTTTTGCTTGTGTCCGAGATGGGACTTGAACCCACACGCCTGTATAAAATAGGCACTAGCACCTCAAGCTAGCGCGTCTACCATTCCGCCACCCGGACAGGTGTCTTGCAGACAACGAGATGAAACTATAGCGTGCTTTTTGAGGAATGCCAAATCGAATAGTCTCTTCGGCGTGTCGCGGCTGTGGGTTGCGGTTTTGTACGGTCTGCTTGTGTAGCCTAGTGCCTATGACTGAACCTTTGTTTCTACTGGATCCAAGCCATGATGATGTTCCAGTAAACAGCGACGAACTCAATACTGGATGGACAATTACGCTTCCGGATGCTGTACGTCGCCACGCTATTCAAGCAATGCGTCTAACAGACGGCGATGCTTTGCAACTCTCTGATGGGCAAGGCTTATGCATTCACGCAGTATTGACTGATGCGCGCAATGGCATGGTGCGTGTTGAGCGCGTTGGACGCCAACCACAGCCAGTTACCCGGCTAACTCTGATTCAAGCGTTGGCAAAAACTGGTCATGATGAACAAGCAATTGACATGGCTACGCAGATCGGCGTGGACACGGTAATCCCATGGCAAGCAAACCGTTCTATTGCCAAATGGAAAGCGGGGCGTACTGATCGCAAATGGAATCAGGTGCTTCAGGCAGCTACTGAGCAATCTCGCCGTGTCTGGACTCCGACGCTAGGGGAGTGCGTTTCTAGCAAACAAATCACGGCAATATGCCGACGTGCTTGCGTTCATGGTGATCTTGTTATCGTGCTGCATCAAGATGCAAACGCAACCTGGCAGACAATAGAAGATCGTATTGCCCAGCTTGCTGAACGTTGCCTTGAAGATGGCAAGCCACGTGACATTAGTGTTGTCGTCGGTCCTGAAGGTGGAATTAGCGAAGAAGAAGTTGCTGAATTTACGCAGGCGGGCGCATACAGCGTTGTGCTGGGATCGAATATTTTACGCGCTTCAACCGCGGGGCCAGTCGCGTTGTCATTGCTGTCTCGTTCACTCGGACGTTTTGCGTAAATCACATCAATCAACTGGCATGCGGTGGCATGAATATCCGCAAGACGCAATAGCATGGCAGTAGCATGGAAAGCGATAACACTATCGTGAAATGCGGCAAGGAGTAAGAAAGCGATATGACTACCAACGATTGCTTGTTCTGCAAGATCATCGCCGGCGAAATCCCCAGCACAAAGGTGTATGAGGATGAGACCACTTACGCGTTTAAAGACATCAACCCTAAGGCAAAAGTGCATGTGTTGATTGTGCCGCGCACTCACTATGCCAATGTAGCGGAGCTCGCTAAGGCAGATCCGGCTGAATTGGCGCACATTGTAGAAGTTGCTCAGTCTATTGCCGATAAAGAATTCCACGGTGACTATCGACTGATTTTCAATACGGGTCTTGATGCCGGTCAAACAGTGTTCCATGTGCACGCACACGTGCTTACCGGCGAACAGCTCGACGAGTAAAGGGGTTTCGTGGCAACTACGACACGTACCATCACCATCCCACCGCAGCTCGATCCAGTGGCTGTACTCGGCCCAGTGGATGAGGTTATTCGCGAAGTTGAACGCGCATTCCCTGATCTGACCATCATCGTACGCGGTAACCGTATTGCTATTCTTTCGCATGCTAAGCACAGTGAATCGCAAGCAGCACGTGCGGAAGATGTGGTTAACACCATCATTCAAGCGGCATACACTGCTCCAATGGATGCGGATACAGTTCGGCGCATGCTTGACCAGCAGGTGTTAAAAAACCGTGTTCGCGCAGAGCGTCCCGGGTATGACCGCCCTCGTGCTGCAATGGGTAGGGCAGCGCTGTACCCTGCGAACGAACCCGCAGAACAGGATAATGAGCGGCGTCGGCCTCGAGTTCCTGGTGTCATCACATTTGCTGCAGGACAGCCAGTACGGGCTAAAACGGCCGGCCAAATTGCATATATGAATGCTGTCGATTCACATACAGTAACGTTTGCGATTGGCCCTGCAGGTACAGGCAAAACGTATTTGGCTGTTGCGAAAGCTGTGCGCGCGTTCCAGGATCGGCGTATTCGTCGTATTATCCTGACTCGTCCTGCGGTTGAAGCGGGTGAAAACCTTGGTTTTTTGCCAGGCACATTGAACGAGAAGGTCGATCCGTATTTGCGACCGCTCTACGATGCGCTTTCCGACATGTTAGGGCCTGATCAGCTGCACCGTTTTCTTGATGATGGCACAATCGAAGTAGCGCCTTTGGCCTATATGCGTGGCCGCACGTTGAATGACGCGTTCGTCATTCTTGACGAGGCACAGAACACTACGGAACAGCAGATGAAAATGTTCCTTACTCGTCTCGGATTCAACACAACAATGGTGATTACTGGCGATGTTACGCAGGTTGATCTGACTGTTCCACGATCCGGCTTGGCTACCATTGAGTCAATTCTCGACGGTATTGATGGCATTGCATTCGCGCATTTAAGTGCTGGCGACGTAGTTCGCCATGAGCTTGTTGGACGCATTGTGGACGCTTATGATCGTCATGCGGCTCAGCTTGAACGTCAACGTGAACGTCGTAAGATGCGTGAGACTGACGATCATAGCGCGCACTTTGCGCAGAGTCAGAACACTCGCCAGCAGGATGCGCCGCACGATACAACAAAGGATGAATCATGAGCGTCGAAGTGACGAATGAAACCGTATGGCATATCGACGCAAAGGCGTTTTCGGATTTAGGCGTATGGGTGATGAGTCAAATGCAGGTCAGTACCCAATCTGATTTGACCATTTTGTTTGTTGATCCTGAGCCGATTGCCGAACTTCATGAGCGTTGGATGAACCTGCAAGGGCCTACCGATGTTATGAGCTTTCCTATGGATGAGTTGCGCCCAGGAGATGGCAAAACTGAAATGGAAGGCGTACTTGGCGATCTCGTGATCTGCCCATGGGTTGCAGCTCAGCAAGCAAGTTCTGCTGGTCACAGCACCATGCAGGAAATGATGCTGCTTACTATTCATGGCATCCTGCATTTGTTGGGTTATGACCATGTCACTGCCGAGCAGGAACGGCAGATGTTTGGGCTACAGCGCCAACTGTTACTCACTTTCCTTGCCGTCCGCCAAGAGCCCATTGAACAAGCGGTACTACCGGCTGGAGCGAATGATGCGCTTGCTGAATATGACGCTGAGCATGGCTCTGGGCGCCAAATTACCAAATGATGATATGTCATCACTATCAAGGACACTAAAATGCCGTTAACCGATACGACCACGATCGTCATCGTCGCTGTGCTAGTGCTTGTTGCTGCACTACTTGTCTGGTTTTCGCTGAGTATGGCTGCCGCTGAAGGAGCGGTATCGCGCGTCACTCGAGCAAGCTTGAACAATATGATTCTCGAAGTGCAAACGGACTCGGAAACTTCCCAGTTCTTGCGCATGAAGAAAATCGACCGTATTCACAAAGTACAGCGTCTCATTGCTGACCGATATGCTACGGCTGGATCTTGTGCGTTCTTCCGCATCATGTGCAATGTGCTTGATGGCGTGTTGGTCACCTGTATTGCAGCACTGTTCGGCGCACCACTATGGGCTGAATTGCTTGCAGGCGTAGTGTTCGCGATTATTGTGGCTGTGGTTTCTGTACTGGTTCGGCCACGTTCAGCTGGCGCAATGAAACCAGTAGAACGAATGCTTGGTCATGCTTCCTTAGTGTCGTTTGCTGTTGCTGTTACGCCATTCGCTCGGATTGGTGGTCAGCGTGACGCTAAAAAACGCGGCCGTGATGAATCTGACCTGTCAGATGACGAAGAGCTTGACAAAATTCAACATGAGCAAGGTCGTGCTGCGATTGACCGTTTGGTCGAGGCGAATGACTTTGACCCAGAAGTATCAGAGATGCTGCGTAATGTGCTCACGCTCTCTGATACGCTGACGCGTGAGATCATGGTGCCGCGTACCGACATGATCACGTTGGAAAAGGACGAAACACTATCCGACATGTTGAAGCTCTGCTCACGTTCGGGATTCTCTCGTGTGCCAGTAATCGGCGCGGATGTTGATGATCTTGTTGGTGTGGCTTACCTGAAAGATGCTGTTCGCGCTACGGCGTTTAACCCTGCTGCGTTACAACGCGATGTGGCTTCTATTGTCCGCCAGCCAATGCTCGTTCCGGAATCTAAGCCGGTTGACGATCTGTTTCATGCCATGCAGCAGACTCGCCAACATGTTGCTATCGTCGTAGACGAATATGGCGGAATCGCGGGTTTGGTCACCATTGAAGACACGATCGAGCAGATCGTTGGTGAGCTTGAAGATGAGCATGATCGCACGCAGCACACTGACCCTGAGCGCATTGGCGACAAGAAGTGGAAGATGCCTGCGCGCACGCCAATTTCTACGCTTGAAGAACTCTTTGAGATTGATATTGACGAAGATGATGTCGATACGGTGTACGGTCTGCTCACCAAGGTGCTAGGTCGTGTGCCGATTGTTGGAGCTACCGCGGTAACTCGCGGTTTGCGATTGACAGCGGTTGATTCTGCGGGCCGCCGCAAGAAGGTCTCAATGATTGTTGTGGAGCCGGCGAACGATGATACTGCTGCACTTGATACCCAGCACCATGACGATGACGAGTCTGCAAGCAATAGTGAACCAGAACGTTCCGAAGATAACGAGTAGCTCGAGTAGCAGTATCGTCAAGTCAGGCCTCAGAGACTGACAATACATGGCAGATACGAGCAGATACAATAAACAAAGTACGAATCAACAAACCAGTAAAGGCATGTGTGTATGACCAACACTGAATCCACTGTGTCCGATGAGCAGTCTCGCGTTGATACTAACGCTGCAGCCGGGGGAGCGGAAGAAACCGCCTACCGCTCGGGCTTCGTTGCTGTTGTTGGCCGACCTAACGTCGGTAAGTCAACGCTGATTAACGCACTGATTGGTAAGCAGATTGCCATCGCATCTTCGCGTCCAGAAACGACGCGAAAGGCAATCCGCGGCATTCTTACTACTGATCATGCACAGCTTGTGCTTGTTGACACGCCGGGTATTCACCGTCCTCGTACACTGCTTGGCCAGCGACTCAATGATGTTGTTGAAGAATCTTTGTCTGATGTTGATGTCGTAGCGTTTCTGCTGCCTGCCGATCAGGAGATTGGCCCGGGTGACAAGCGTATTCTGTCGCGTCTTCGCGCTGATTTTGCAGTCAAGCAGGATGATGGCACGTTCCGTTGGCGTATTCCGCTGATTGCTATCGTCACGAAAATCGATGAACTGGGCCGTCAGCAGCTTATTGACAAGTTGATTGCGATTAACGAATTTGCTGACTTTAGCGATATCGTGCCGGTTAGTGCGCTCGAGCATGACAATCTTGATGAAGTGCGCAAAGTACTTATTGCGAACACGCCTGAAGGTCCGCAAATGTACCCGGATGATCAGATCAGCGAAGAACGTCCAGAAGAGACCATTGCTGAGTTGGTGCGCGGTGCATTTCTTGAGGAACTTGATGACGAACTGCCACATTCGCTTGCCGTTGTGGTTGATTCCATTGAATACCCGGAAGATAACGAATCCGGTGCTGCTTACGACGGCAAGATTCACGTAATGGTTTCCGTGTACGTGGAACGCGATTCGCAAAAACCGATCATTATCGGCAAGGGTGCGGAACATCTTGTACGAGTCAAGAAGAAGTTGCGTACTCCGGTTAACCGTATTGTTGGCGGTAAAGCGAAACTTGACTTGCACGTCAAGGTTGCTAAGGGTTGGCAGTCTGATCCTAAGCAGTTAGAGAAACTGGGATTCTAGTGTTTGCTGTGGGGATGTGATTTGCGGCTTGTGTAGTTGCAGATACTCTCCCACATTGCATATGAAAATAGGTCTTCCAATGGAAGACCTATTTTCATTCTCACCAGAGCTACTTCTTCTTGGTGTACATTTGCGTGTTGAGCAGCGTAGCGTAGCGCTTAATAACCTTCGGACGAATCACCTTCATTGAAGCAGTCATGAGACCGTTTTCTTGTGTGAACTCCTCCGGCAGAATAATGAATTTACGCACAGACTCAGCGCGGGAAACACCTTCATTTGCCTGATCAACCCACTTCTGTACTTCGGCGCGTACAGCAGCATTGTTGGCAGCTTCCTGCAGTGGCATGTCACGGTCAAGACCCTTAGCTTCCAGCCACGGACGGAGCGCCTCCTCATCCAGCGTAATGAGCGCGGAGATGAACGGGCGCTTGTCGCCGAGCACCAGCGCCTGGGAGACGAACTCGCAACGTTGAATGACTTCCTCGATGGGGCCGGGAGCGACATTTTTGCCACCAGCAGTAATAATCAGATCCTTTTTACGGCCGGTGATATACAGGAAGCCATCATCGTCAAGACGGCCCAGATCACCGGTCATATGCCACCCATCCGGTGTGAACGCATTTTCGGTTGCTTCATCATTCTTGTGGTAACGATGGAACACCACCGGGCCGCCAATCTGAATCTCACCGTCTTCAGCAATGCGAATCTTAAAGCTCGGGAATGGAATACCAACCGAACCTTCGTGGAACGGCACACCCAGCGGGTTGAACGCGCAGGGAGCAGTCGTCTCAGTCAGACCGTAACCCTCATAAACGGGGATATTCGCGCCGCGGAAGAAGTTCATGAGTTCCGGGTCAAGCGGAGCGCCACCGGAGACGATCCACTTCGCGCGACCGCCGAGCGCCTCGCGTAGCGACTTATAGACAATCGGATCGAAGGACGCACGACGCACAGCGGTCAGCTTCTTGGCCTTGCCGAATTCGCTGACTTCCTTCATGTACTGCTGTGCCGTGGTGACGGCGGAAGCGAACACGATGCCCTTAGCACCGTGACCGGCCTTCTGCGATGCCGCGTTGTACACCTTTTCGAGCACACGCGGAACAACAATCATTACGGTCGGCTTAGCCACCTGCAGATCGGCCAGTAGCGTCTTGATGCCGGTAGCGATATAGATGCGCATGCTGGAGGCAACGACGATGTAGTTGATCGCGCGGGCAAACGTGTGCGCTTGCGGCAGGAACAGCAGGATGGAGCCATTCTTGTCATGCAGTAAGTCAGGCATGTAGTCGCGCAGGTTGAACGCGTCCGTGCAATAGTTCTCATGCGTCATCTCGACGCCCTTGGGCGCGGAGGTGGAGCCGGAGGTGTAGATGATCGAGCACAGGTCGGTCTTGCGCAGCGAATTGATGCGCTCGTCGAGCTGCTCGTCGCTGATTGAATCACCGTACGCGGCGATCTCATCAAGACCACCGGTTTCGATGCAAATGATGTGCTCGAGCGACGGGCATTCCTCGATCGCGCCGTCCGCCTTGTCGCGCATCGCCGTATCCTGCACGATAAGCAGGCGAGCGTCAGAATTGTTGACGATGTTGCGAATTTGCTCGGCCGAATCAGTGTCGTAGATCGAGGCGAGCACACCGCCGCACGCCATGATGGCAGCGTCAGCGAGATCCCACTCGTAGGAGGTACGACACATGAACGCGACCGCATCGCCTTTTTTCAGTCCGTAATGAATGAAACCCTTGGCAACCTTACGAACTTCAGCGAGGAATTCGTTGGCAGTTTTCGTGATCCACTCACCGTCACGCTTGAACGTGTACAGCGGATCGTCGCCCATGCGCTTGGCACGATCTTCGTAGACGCTGTAAATCGTAGTGTGCTCGTCCAGCGGGGGATTGCCGGCAGTTTCAGCGTTCAGTAAGCCGTTAGCGTCGAGGAATGTGGTCGTAGGATACCCCGGGCCCCATTCGTCGGTGTGTGGCAGCGTAACGCTGTGTGCATCAGTTTCGGTAGTGTTGTGGGCTTCAGGTGCCGGGTAGTCAGGCTCATCCGAAGAGTCGTCGCTGATCGGATGAACGAAGTCACCTCCCAGACGCAACGCCTTCTGGACAATATTGGCGGTCTGCCTGTTCAATGAGGTGATGATGGACACGTAACTCTCCTTGGAATCCTTCGTGGCCGTAGCGCAATGTGCCGGCCGGCTTCTCAACAGTTGAATACTAATCGCAAATCGTTGAAAAATCACCTTACGGTAGCGTAAGGAGTGGTGTATTTCGCTGTGAAATACCACCCGTAGGAGTTGCGAACGGCCGCGGGTAAAAACCTGTTATATACCCCCGTATGAGCATGGCGAGGCGTGTACATGCCCAAAGCGTGGTTCGCTCACCGTTCTTTTGTTGTTCTTCCTATACACTGGACGGCTGTAAGCAATGAACGCTTATACGAACAGAGAAAGGGCTCTCATGGCTGAAACCCCACAGGCCACGGTGACGTTCGGTGTGCTCAATGAGACATCTGAACACGAGTCCCGCGTCGCGTTGACGCCGGACATTGTCACTAGGCTACGCAAGGCAGGTGTCGCTTGCCTTCTGGAAAGTGGCGCAGGCGCCGCATCACAATACGTGGATGATGATTACATCAAGGTAGGCGCAACGATTGCAAGTGCCGATGAAGTAATTGCGCAATCTGATGTGCTTGGCTTCGTAGATAGGCCAGGCGAGGATGTTATTGCTAAAGCAAAGCCTGGCACATGGATTATCGGAATGCTGGGTTCATTTACTGACGCTGACTATGTAGCTTCGCTTGAAAAGGCTGGAATGGTAGGCGTCGCTATTGAAAAACTTCCACGACAGTTGAGCTCTGCACAGTCGATGGATGAGATGACATCGCAGAACTCTGTGATGGGTTACAAAGCTGCGCTAGTAGCAGCTAATGCGTACGGTTCCTTCCTGCCGATGATGACTACTGCTGCTGGAACAATTCGCCCAGCAAAGGTACTGATTTTGGGTGCTGGTATTGCCGGCTTGCAAGCAATTGGCACTGCGCGTCGACTCGGCGCAGTAGTTACTGCCTATGATGTGCGCCCGGCTTCACGCGGTGAGGTTGAGTCGCTTGGTGCAAAGTTCCTCGATCTCGGTCTGGATTTTTCAGCAGGCCAGGGCGAAGGCGGCTATGCGCGTGCGTTGACGCCTGAAGAACAAGCAGCACAGCAAGCGGCTGTTGATGAAAAAGCTGCTGGATTTGACATTGTGATCACTACTGCAAAAGTGCCAGGTCGCAAACCGCCAGTTCTGTTGACCAAAGCTGGTGTTGATGGTCTGAAGCGTGGTGCTGTGATTGTGGACTGTGCAGCGAGCGACTTGGGTGGCAATGTTGAAGGTTCCAAGGTCGGTACTCAGGTGACCGATGGGGGAGTCACGATCATTGGTGCTCCATATTTGGCCAGTGAAGTATCGAACACTGCATCGAATTTGTTGTCGCGCAATGTGGCTGATATTCTCGCGCATTTCGTGCGTGATGGTCGCCTGTCTATTGATGTGAATGAGGAACTCGACGACGCGCTCATCGTCGCCGGGCGTCCGGCATCGTCGCAGGCGCAGGCGTAAGAGAAAAGAGAGGACACGAAACATGGATATCGTAGTCGCGATTACGCTGTTTATTCTTGCGCTGCTGATCGGCGTTGAGGTAATCGGCAAGGTGCCTGCCACGTTGCATACCCCGCTCATGTCGGGCGCAAACTCCATTCACGGCATTGTCATCGTCGGTGTTGTTATTGTTGCGGCTCACGCCACGTCACCACTTGCTTGGGTGTTTATTTTCCTTGCAGCCGTGCTCGGCACAATGAACGTTGTCGGTGGCTATGTGGTTACTGACCGCATGTTGGAGATGTTTAAGTCTGACAAGTCGAAGAAGAATGAGGAGGCCAAGTAAATGGGCACGCTGGAACAAACGCTGAGTACCCCGCTTGGTGTCGTCGAATGGTTTGTCTATCTGCTTGCAGCGGTGATGTTCGTCATCGGCTTGCATTTGATGAACTCGCCTAAGACCGCTCGTCGAGGAAACCTTATCTCCGCCGCTGGCATGGTTATGGCCTGCGTTATGGCGTTCATCGTCTTGTTTGTTGGTGAAGCCGGTAACGGTTTCCAGCACGGTATTGCTGTGGCGCTGCTCATCGCAGGCATTGCTATTGGCGCAATCGTGGGCGTATGGAGCGCTAAGAAAGTCAAGATGACTGATATGCCGCAGCTGGTCTCTGTGTTCAACACAGTAGGTGGCGGTGCAGCAGCGCTCGTCGCATTGAACGACATTCTTAATTCTGAGGAGGCTGCTGGGCCGGGCATTGTTGTGCTGATCACCGCAGGTTTGGGTATTATGATCGGCTCGGTCACATTCACTGGCTCCCTTGTTGCCGCTGGCAAACTGCAGGGTGTTAAGTTCTTGCGTAAGCTCACCCTGCCTGCTAAGGGCGTGTGGAATATCGCATTCATTGTGCTCACGATTGCAGCATTCGTCATGCTGTGCGTGCAACCGAGCAACGCAGTACTGTGGTGCATTCTGACCACCGTATTTGCTCTCGCCTACGGTCTGGTGTTCGTTATTCCGATCGGCGGCGCTGACATGCCGGTGGTTATCTCCGTGCTGAACGCGTGCACTGGTACTGCTGTTGCTATGAGCGGTCTGGCGATCAACAACATTGCGTTGATCGTTGCTGGTGCACTCGTTGGTGCTGCTGGTGTGACGCTGTCGCTGGCTATGAGCAAGGCTATGAACCGTCCGCTGATGAGTGTGCTTGCTGGCGGATTCGGCGGCGGCTCTGATGCTGCTGGTTCTGCTGAAGGCCCTGAAGGCACGATGAAGGAAACCACTGCTGATGATGTGGCTGTCCAGCTCGTTTACGCTGACAAGGTTATTTTTGTACCCGGTTTCGGTTTGGCTCAAGCGCAGGCTCAGCGTGAACTCGCTGACTTGGGCGAACTGCTCAAAGGACACGGTGTTGAGGTTGAATACGCAATCCACCCGGTTGCCGGCCGTATGCCTGGCCACATGAACGTGTTGCTTGCAGAGGCGAATGTGCCTTATGAGGAGCTTGTGGATTTGGACGATATCAACCCGCAGTTCCCGTCTGCCAATGTCGCTCTTGTTGTTGGCGCTAACGATGTCACTAACCCAGCAGCCCGCCGCCCAGGTACTCCGGTTTCTGGCATGCCGATCCTTGATGTCGACAAAGCGCAGAATGTTGTGGTCATGAAGCGCGGTCGCGGTAAGGGCTACGCTGGCATCGAAAACGAGCTGTATTTCAAAGACAACACGCAGATGCTGTTCGGCGATGCGAAGGCAGGCTTGCAGGCAGTCATCGCAGCGGTGAAAGAACTGATCAACTGATGAGTTCGTGCATTTGCTGATTCGCTGATATGCAAAGCGGCGGCTTCTCTACAAAAGAAGCCGCCGCTTTGTTACTCGTACTATCGATGAACTTGTAACTGCAACACAGTTCTTTCATCTATCACAGATGAAATATGCGCTTGACAAAATTACCTACCGTTCGCCAATACATAATCGGCGCGGTAGCCGCACTCATAGAATGACCAGCAGTAGGAATAAGCAGCTTCTGCCGATCAATACTGGCGCACGCGTCGAACAAACGATCCAATGATTTTGGCGAAACAAAATCATCATCGCCTCCGTGAATAAACAACATCGGGATTGTTGTATGACGCAATGATGATTCGCATGACGCTTCTTGAAACTCATAGCCAGCTCGTGATTGAGCAATCGCACTCATTGCTGCTACAAATGGCCGCGCAATGAAACCCGGCAGGTGATAGAACGAGCGCGCTACATCAAGGAACTGATCCCACACTGACGTGTACCCGCAATCCTCAATCGCTGCAACCACATTGCGTGGCAAATCCGGTTCGCCTACAGTCATCATGACTGCGGCAGCACCCATTGACCTGCCCATCAGCAGAATACGTGCCTGATCATCACTAGCAACGATCAAATTGATCCAGCACATAAGATCACGCCGGTCTAACCATCCCATGCCCACATAGCGGCCTTCGCTGAGCTCATGGGCGCGCAGCGCGGGGGTGAGTACAGTAAACCCCAGCTTGGCAAACCGATGCGCATATTTGGCCATTTCTGACGGCTCGCCGGTATAACCGTGGCAGCAAATCGCATAACAATGCGGTGCGGACGACGAGCGGTCAGGGTCAAAGAGCCAGCCGTGCAATTGCAATCCATCTTCACTAGAAACAACTACCGGCTGCTTTGACTGATCAAACCAATTGGCTGCGTCTTCCTCTTCTTGCACGTCCAAACGGGCCGCTGAGGCTGAGCTATCAACACGTTGAGCCTGCTCGTCGAAAGCTGAATGCTTCGCCTGCGTATCAAGCGCAAACGACACGAGATAATTGGCGATCGCATAGGTGATGCCAGCAAGAGCTGATGCAGCGATTCCAGTGCCGACGATAATTCTTGAAGCATGACGCGCCATCGCAACCTCCAGCATGTATCCAATGGTGGATTATTCCGAGAACAGAACGGATATCTACTAGTGTACGTCGTACACATTCGAGATTGTCCGTGCTTGACGTATAATCATCTACTGTTGCTTTGGTGGATATGTATCCACTGCGCTTTGGCGAGGGAATCCGCGTGGGTTCCGTTATCGACTGAGCTGACGGCATACACCTTGTGTGTTTTCTGTTGGCGCGTCGGCGCGCCAAAACAACGAATGAAACATACAAGGAGCAAATCATGGCTAACACCATTACTCTTGAAGGCGAAGTGCGCAATGAGTTCGGTAAGGGCGCTGCCCGCCGCATGCGCGTTGCGAAGAAGATCCCTGCAACCATCTACGCTGGTGGCGAGCAGCCTGTGTTCGTGACCCTGCCGATGAAGGAGACCACCCTCTCCCTGCGTCACACCAACGCTCTGTTCTCCATCTCCTTCAACGGCGAGACCAAGCTGGCCGTTGTGAAGGACGTGCAGAAGAACCCGGTGAAGCGCATCGTTGAACACATTGACTTCTACGAGGTCAAGGCTGGCGAGAAGATTGACGTTGAGGTGCCGGTGTTCGTTGAAGGCACCCCGAAGGGCGTTGCTGTCGCATTCGTGGACGTGCAGGAGCTCAAGGTGCGCGCTGACGTGGCCAACCTGCCTGAAAAGATCGTCGTGAACGTGGACGGCATGACCGACGGCACCAAGGTTCTGCTCAAGGACGTCGTGCTGCCTGAGGGCGTTGAGCTCGACATGGATGATCTCGAAGAGTCCGTCGTCACCGTTGAGGTGCCGGAGGATGCTACCGAGTCCACCGCTGCTCCGGAAGCTGCTCCGGCTGACGCTGACGCTGCTGCTCCGGCTGCTGACGACGCCAAGTGATCGTATGTCTCGCATTATCCGCCAATAGGTGTCAATGATGCGAGATGACTTCGAAAAAGCCCACCTCGTGTGGGCTTTTTCATAATGTGAACGACATCACGCCGAAGTGGTAACGGTGTGAGAAAGTTGCACACAGAGCCGGTGCCAGAAGCGCCGACGATCCCAACCTCGACATCGCGGTATACGCGATGATGAAAAAAGAAGTGGTTATGACTGAACAATCTCATCACGATCCTGCGGCATTGGATAAGCTCACTGAGCCGTTCACCGTACTGCCGAACGACAACCCGGCATCCGATGCAAAGCGTAACGAACTGATTGACAAGCCGGCTTTCGGTCAGGTCTTCTCCGACAATATGACCCACATGACGTGGACTAAGGGCGAAGGCTGGGGCGACCGTCGTGTTGAGCCGTATGCGCCGTTGAAGATGGACCCAGGTGCATCCGTGCTGCACTACGCACAGGAGTGCTTCGAAGGCCTGAAGGCATACCGTCACGCTGATGGTTCCACGTGGCTGTTCCGCCCGGATGCGAATGCTGAGCGTTTCCAGAACTCTGCTAAGCGTCTGTACCTGCCGGAACTGCCGATTGATGACTTCCTTGGTTCGGTGGCTGCGCTGGTTAAGCGTGACGTGAACTGGGTGCCGTCTCGTCGTGAATACACGCTGTACATGCGTCCGTTCATGTTTGCTTCCGAGCCGTTCCTTGGTGTGCGTGCTCCGCAGGAAGTTGACTACTGCGTGATCGCTTCTCCGTCTGGCCCGTACTTCCCGGGCGGCGTGAAGCCGGTGAGCATTTGGGTGGAAGACAAGTGGTTCCGCACTGGCCCTGGCGGCACTGGTTTCGCTAAGTGCGGTGGCAATTACGCTGCTTCCCTGCTGGGCGAATACACGGGTATTGCCAATGGTTGCGAGCAGGTGTGCTTCGTGGATGCTGCTACGAAGACGTACCTTGAAGAGCTTGGCGGCATGAACATGATGGTCGTGCACAAGGATGGCCACGTTGAGACCCCGTCGCTGACCGGCAACATTCTGCCGGGCGTCACTCGCCGCTCTCTGATTCAGCTGCTGCAGGACGATGGTCACGACGTTGTTGAGACGATGATCGCGCTCGACCAGCTGCTTGAAGACATTAAGTCTGGTGAAGTCACTGAGGTGTTTGCTTGCGGTACTGCCGCTATCATCACCCCGATCGGTCGCTTCAAGTCTGAGAAGTTCGATGTGACCGTGGCTGACGGTGGCTCTGGCGAGCTGACCGTTGCGCTGCGTAATCAGCTGCTCGGTATCCAGCTTGGCGAGATCGAAGATCCGCATAACTGGATGTGGAAGGTTTGCTAATCGAGAGTAATTCTCATTAACAGCTCATAGAAACCCTTGTGAACGCTTGTGTTTGCAAGGGTTTTTGATTTCTTGCAAATATGATTTGCTCACTGCCACAGTGCACTAGGCGATAGTCAAGCGGCGCACAGGAAGAGTCAGTGCGATACTGATGCTATGAATCAGAGTCGTGCGCTGCCTACCACACCGAATTACGATCGCACTGTTGTTGCGTGTTTCGTTGGATATATCACGCAAGCGGTAATCAACAATTTCATGCCGCTGCTATTCGTCACGTTTGCATCAACGCTTGGTATTGGCATGGCAAAATTGTCCGCACTGATCACCGTCAACTTTGTCACTCAGCTGATCGTGGATGTACTCGCCGGCAGATTCGTGGACCGCATTGGATACAAGCGTTGCATTATCGCAGCCCATGTAGCAGCATTAGCTGGACTGCTAGTACTCGGAATGCTACCGACTCGAGTCTCTGACCCGTATGTAGCTATTCTTATTGCCATTTTTTTATACGCATTGGGCGGTGGCCTGATTGAAGTGATGGTTTCACCAATTGTTGAAGCCTGCCCAAGCGAGCATAAAGCAAAAGCTATGAGCCTGCTGCACTCGTTTTACTGCTGGGGACAATTAGGAACAGTTGCATTGTCTACGCTGTTCTTGTTTGTTTGTGGCGCTGATTCTTGGCCAGTGTTGGCCTGCTTGTGGGCTATCGTGCCGGTAATCGGCATTGTTATGTTCGCTGGCTCGCCTATGCCGCGTATTGTGCCAGAAGGCACGACCGCAATGCGGTTTGCGGATTTAGCAGGCAAACCAGTGTTCTGGCTCATGTTCTTGATGATGCTGTGTGCAGGTGCCGCCGAGCAAGGCATGAGCCAATGGGCCAGTGCATTCGCTGAATCTGGTCTCGGAGTCACTAAGATCATCGGCGATTTAGCAGGACCAGCGATGTTCGCACTGATGATGGGACTTTCGCGCACAATATATGGCGTATTCGGTCACCGACTGAATCTCACCGTGTTTATCGCTGGCAGCTCAGCTCTTTGCGTCGCGATGTATTTGACCGCAGCGCTCTCCTCTCTACCAGTAATTGGTTTGGTAGCTTGTGCACTGACTGGTTTCTCAGTTGGCATCATGTGGCCGGGCACTTTTTCCATCGCAGCTGATGCCATGCCGGGCGGCGGCACTCTGATGTTCGCGCTGCTTGCCGTGGCAGGAGACTTAGGATGCGCAGGCGGGCCGGCAGTAGTGGGATTCGTCGCGTCTGCCAACGGGGACAATCTGCGCACAGGGCTCCTTGTTGGATCCATTTTCGCGCTTATTCTGTTTGCGTGCGTTGCACTGATGGGGCGTCGTCGGTCGCGCGCCACAGCATAGGTGTTGAGATGTGCGTGGTATTGCGCACAGCTGATAGTGGAATATACCGGTTGGATGCTGTCTAGTGCGGCATAATGGCACAGGAGCAGATATCTCACGTCGAGGAGGAATCAATGGCTATTGAAAACGCCAAGGTACTGATCATTGTCAACAATTGGGGTATTGAGGAGACGGAGTTGACTCGCCCGTTGCGTGATCTCAAATCCGCAGGCGCAAAGGTGACATTGGCCGCTACTACGCTCGATCCATGCGAAACTGTGCAGCACGATCGTTATGAAGGTGAAACGCTTACGCCTGATACTCGGTTGTCTGACGTGCAGGCTGCTGATTATGATCTGCTCGTTGTTCCTGGTGGCACTTGCAACGTGGATCGTATTCGTGTGAATGAAGATGCGATCACGCTTGCGCAGGAATTCGCTCATGAAGGCAAGCCGATCGCTGCAATCTGCCATGGCGCTTGGCTGCTGGTTAACGCAGGTCTGATTGCTGGCAAAACCGCGTCACCGTGCCGTTATATCGCCGCCGATATTGAGAACGCTGGCGGTCACTATGTCGATAAGCAACTCACTGTCGATGATGCGAACGGTTGGAAGCTAATTACTTCTCGCAAGCCTGATGATCTTGACTACTTTGTTGGTGCGATTAAGGACACGCTTGCCTGAGGGGTTGAACAGTTCCCAGTTTTGCTTGCTACAGTTGCCAATGCGCGCAACGACGACGCGAACAAGAACATCTGGAGGAATCGGGGAACCATGACCGACGAAACAATGCATGACGACACCACAATCGATACGCCTGCGTGCGGCAGCGAGGATTGTGCTTGCGATGGTGAATCCTGCGAGTGCGCCGCAAGCAAGGCTGTGTGCCCACTTAAGCGCCTTGGCAAGGGGGATATCACAGCGGGCGTAGTTACCGCGATCTTTCTGACGGCAGCCACGGTACTGAGCGTATACGCGCAATATGTACTCACCAAGTGGGCTGTTAAATCTGCGCTCAAAGAAACGCGGTTGCGCTGAATGTGCTGATATCGTCACGTGCGCGTTCTGTAAACTGGCTTGGCCCATCGCTGACTTGTAGGTCCTGCGCTGAGTTATATGCCGGTTTGCAACGCGTACGTCCATTGATCGCCGGTATGCAGGAAAAAACTGCGCTAAACCGATACGATAAAGCACATGAGTGAAACGAAGAATCCTGAACTGTGGCCTGCGCCAGTAGCAAGTCACCAACTTGACGCTGTTGTCACGATCCCCGGCAGCAAGTCGCTGTCCAATCGTTATCTAATCCTTGCGGCTCTTGGCTCACAGCCTGTGACACTTGTGGGCTTGCTGCGTTCACGAGACACCGAACTCATGATGGGAGCGCTTGAAGCGCTCGGCGTGCATTGTGACGTTGACCCTAACGTGGAGACGACTGTTACGGTAACTCCACCGGCTTCTGGACGGTTCAACGGCAATGTTGACGTGTACTGTGGTCTTGCTGGTACCGTGATGCGATTCGTGCCCGGACTTGCTCTCTTTGCTGATGGGCCAGTGCACTTTGACGGTGATGAACAAGCGTATGCGCGTCCAATGAAGCCGGTACTTGATGGGCTCGAACAGTTGGGGGCACACATTGAATACCATGGTGAGGTTGGCCGACTGCCGTTTACGATCACGCCGCCGACAGAATTGCCAGCGTCAACCGATGGTGCAGCGCATGTCGCAATAGACTCGTCTGGCTCCTCGCAGTTCATTTCTGGACTTCTGCTTATTGGCTCGCGTTTGCCCGGGGGATTGTCATTAACACACACGGGGGAGAAGACCCCGAGTCTACCGCACATTCGTATGACTGTCGCTGACGTGAATGGTGCTGGTGGGCGTGCGCATGCTGATGAAGATGCCCGTATCTGGACAGTCGAGCCGAGCTCGCTGCAGCTTCCGCAACGTGTAGTTGTGGAACCAGATTTGTCGAATGCTGCACCGTTCCTTGGTGCTGCGATGATTGCGGGTGGTACTGTGCGCGTACCGCATTGGCCGGTTGAGACAACGCAACCGGGCGGACTGCTGCCTGGCTATTTGGAGCGTATGGGCGCGGCCGTCACGTTCCCGGAGCGTGACGGCATTCGCTATTGCGAGGTGACGGCGACAGCTGGTGCGATTCGAGGCCTTGGTGACTTCGATTTGACCGCAGCTGGAGAAATCGCGCCATCATTGGCGGCGATTCTCGTATTTGCTGATAAGCCAACACGCATGATCGGTATCGGCCATTTGCGCGGACATGAAACGAACCGTCTCGAAGCGTTGGTTACCGAAATTAAGCGCATCGGGGGAGAAGCCCGCGAACTGCCGGACGGTCTTGAAATCACACCGGTGGCGCGCGAACAACTGCACGGTGCGGTGATGGAATCGTATGCAGATCACCGCATGGCCACATTCGCTGCAATGATCGGCCTGTCTGTACCCGGCGTGGAGATCGTCAACGTGGCAACAACGCGTAAAACATTGCCTGATTTTGTAGGTATGTGGACAGGCATGTTGGCGTAAACGTAGCGATACGTGAACGATATGCGGATATGAGAAAGTCCCAACGATTTGTAAACCGTTGGGACTTTCTCATGTTAGCCAGTCAACAGACTGTACTGATTATGCTCACTTAGCGAACTTGTTGCCGTAAGTGTCCTCGCCGGCTTCCGCGATGGCGGCGGACTTGCGGGCGATGGCCAGCTCCTCGTTGGTCGGGATCACGGCGATGACCACGGAGGAATCCGGGGTGGAGATGACGCGCGGTTCCTTGGAACGCTTCGCGTTCTTCTCCTCGTCGAGCTTGACGCCGAACGGAGCGAGCTTCTCGCACACCATCTTGCGCACGATGTCGTCGTTCTCGCCGACACCAGCGGTGAAGGTGATCACGTCCACGCCGCCCATCTGCGCGGTGTAGTTGCCGATGTAGCCGACAATGCGGTGTACGTACACGTCGAGAGCCAGCTTGGCGTCCTCATTGCCCTCGGCCACCAGACGGTGCACCTCGCGCAGATCGCCGAAGCCGGTCATGCCCATCATGCCGGAACGCTTGTTGAACAGGGCATCCAGCTCGTCCACGTTCATGTGAGCGTTGCGGATGAGGTGGAATACAACGGCCGGGTCGATGTCGCCGGTGCGGCCGCCCATGACAAGGCCTTCGAGCGGGGTCAGACCCATGGAGGTCTCGACCGGCTTGCCGGAAATCTCAGCGGAGGCGGAAGCACCGTTGCCGATGTGCAGGACGATCTGCTTCAAGCCTTCGGCCGGCTTGCCGATAACTTCCGGCACCACGGAGGAGATGAACTCGTGGGAAGTGCCGTGAGCACCGTAACGACGAATGTGGTACTGGTCGGCGATTTCCTTGTTCAGCGCGTAGGTGCTGGAGGCCTTCGGCAGCTGGAAGAAGAAGGAGGAGTCGAACACGAAGATCTGCGGCACGTCAGGCAGCAGTGCGCGCATAACCTCAGCGCCCTTAGCTTCCGGGCCGTTGTGCAGCGGGGCAAGCACGGCGAGATCCTTGACCTGGTTGATGGTCTTGTCGTTGACCAGAGCCGGCTTCGGGAAGAGGGAACCACCCTGGACCACGCGGTGGCCAACAGCGACGATGCCCGCGTCGGCGAGCTTCGGGCCGTACTCCTCAAAGAAGCCGAGGACGCGCTTCAAGCCCTGCTCGTGATCGTGGATCGGCTCTTCGAGCTCGTGCTTCTCGCCGTTGTACTCGTGCTTGTAGTGGCCGTCGATCGGCTCACCGATCTTCTCGACGAGACCAGAAGCGAGACCTTCACCGGACTCGAGATCAACCAGCTGGTACTTGATCGAGCTGGAACCGGAATTGATGACAAGGACGGTTTTCGCCATTGTGGGCATCCTCCATATTGATTGTCGTACCGCGAAGCGCGGCTTTCCAAACCTTAAGATTACTCGTTGCTTGCTACAAATCGTGTGTCTTCGCTAGCGTGCTAGCCGACATTGTTGTAAAAAAATGGTTCCCCTCACGCGAGGGGAACCAAATAATTGTGATTACTGCTGTGCTTCGATGGCAGTCAGGGCGATCGTGTTGATGATGTCCTGCACGAGAGCGCCACGAGACAGATCGTTGACCGGCTTGTTGAGACCCTGTAGCACCGGGCCGATGGCCAGAGCCCCGGAAGAGCGCTGCACAGCCTTGTAGCCGATGTTACCGGCGCACAGGTCGGGGAACACGAACACGTTGACATGGCCGGCCACGTCGTTGCCCTTTGCCTTGGTGGCGGCGACGGTGGGAGACCAGGCGGCGTCGAACTGGATGGAGCCGACGACCGGCAGATCCGGTGCCTTCTCCTTGAGAAGCCTCGTTGCCTCCTCGACCACGTCCACGTCCGGGCCTTTGCCTGAGCCGAGCGTGGAGTAGGAGAGCATGCCGACCTTCGGATCGATGCCGAACGCCTTGGCGGTCTCGGCCGACTGCAGCGCGATCTCGGCCAGCTGCTCAGCGTCAGGGTTGAGGTTGATGGCGCAGTCGGCGAAGACGGCGACATGATCCTTGAAGCACATGAGGAACGCACCGGAGACGAGCTTCTGGCCGGGCTTGGTCTTGATGACCTGCAGGGCGGGGCGCACGGTGTTCGCGGTGGAGTTGACCGAACCGGAGACCAGGCCGTCGGCGTAGCCGAGCACGACGAGCATCGTGCCGAAATAGCTGGCGTCGGTTAGCTGCTTGCGCGCCTGCTCCTCGGTCATGCCCTTCTTGGCGCGCAGCTCGCACAGCTTGGCGACCATAGGTTTGAGGATGTTCTCATCGTCCATTGCCTGGAAGCGCGCCTTGGAAAGCGACTTCAAACCTAATTCGGCGCCGCGGGCGAGGATTGTCTCCTTGTCGCCTACGATGATCAGGTTCACAATGTCGCGTTCAAGCAGGTAGTCAGCTGCCTTGATGATACGGTCCTCCTCGCCCTCCGGCAGCACAATCGTCTTCTTGTTGACTTTCGCACGGCCGAGCAGGCTGTGCTGGAACGCGTATGAGGTGATGGGGAATTCGACATCAACGTCGAGCGCCTTGAGTACCTCCTCGGTCGGCACGTTCGCTTGGAAGGCAGCCAGCGCGGCGTCGGCCTGCGAAGCGTCGGAGAACGGGGTTTGCGGGATAGTCCACACCGGCAGACTGAATTCGGCAAGCGTGTTCTTGACGGAGACGGCATGGCGTGGCTCGCAGCCGGTTACAAAAATGCCGAGCACCTTGTTGCCAGCGGCCTCCATGCCTTCGATCGACAGCTGTACGGTGTCGCGCAGCTCGTCGGGCCAGCGGTCAATCGTGCACACAGCGAGAAATACGCCGGCCTGCAGATCGGCGGCGATGTTCGCGTTGAATTCGTAGGTGGTCGGGTCGTTGACGTGTGACTTATCAGTGCCAACGATTAGCGCCGCATCGGCACGGGAAACACTCAGTGCGTCGCTGAAAGCGGCAACGATATCGGCGCGTGCGCCCTCCTTGTCACGGCGCACGTCATGGATATCGAGGCCAGTGGACAGGGTTACGCCCAAGCCGGCGTTCGAAGCGGACAATAGTACAGGAGTGAAGTTGTCGTGATTGGAGACGGCGGGGCGGAACACGGCGGTCTTGTACTTCGTGGTTAACGCCTTGAGTACGCCGTAGGCGACGACATTACGACCATTGGCACCTTCAGGGCTTGCGATATACACATTGCTAATTGTCACGGTGATCTCCTCATCGGGATGGTACTGTGTGTGACCGCTCTGTTCACACTCGGTGACCATTCTAGTACGAGGCTGTTTGCTGGCGTGGTTGCCATGCAATGTGACCTACATCACATTATGCTGCGGTTTGTATTGACCTTCCCGGGCATACTGCCGATTTTCATAGTGAAACTAGCAGTATGCCCGGGAAGGGGAGTAAGGAATCAGCTGAACAGATCCGCAGGTGTGCTTGGTACGAAAACCGTCTACTTGTGGTAGAGGCTCACACGCTCATATTTCGGTTCGCAGCACACGTTAATACCGAGCTTGCGATAAAGCGCCTCGTCAGTTGGGGAGATGATGACTGAGAAGAACGCGTCGCATCCGCGCAAGAGCTTCAGACCGTCGATGACTTTGGCGGCGGTCGGGCTGGATGCGCTAGTGATAGACAGTGCGATGAGTGTCTCGTCGGAGTGCAGGCGACGGTTCGCGCTGTGCAAATGCTCGGTTTTCAGTCGGCAGATCGGTTCGATGGCGGCATCGTCGATCACCAGCAGTTCGGCGTCGACACCCGTTACAGCTTTGAGCGCGTTCATCAGTAGGGCACTGGCGGCGCCAAGCAGCACGCCGGTCTTGCCAGTAACGACTCGTCCGTCGGGCAGCACCATCGCGCCAGCAGGGGCTCCGGTTGCGTTTTCCTTGCCGAGTGCGGCTGCGCGCGCGGGGGAGAGGTTCTCGTCAACGCCGGCGCGCTTCATGATGGAACGCAGACGCTCCACCTGTTCCTCGCCAGTTCCAGTGCGTTTAAGCTGCTCAGCGGCAGTGAAGTAACGGCGTACAATTTCCATCTTCGCGGCCTCGCGGCAGGCCTCGTCGTCGCTGATCGCATAGCCTGCCATGTTCACACCCATGTCGGTGGGGCTTTGATAGGGGCTTTCGCCTAGGATTCGCTCCATCATTGCTTTGAGCACAGGGAATGCTTCGACATCACGGTTGTAGTTGACGGTGGTTTTGCCGTACGCCTCGAGATGGAACGGGTCGATGATGTTGGCGTCGTCGAGGTCAACGGTGGCGGCCTCGTAGGCGATGTTGACCGGATGGTTCAGCGGCAGGTTCCAGATCGGGAACGTCTCATATTTCGCGTAGCCGGCTGTGATACCGCGACGGTGCTCGTGATAAAGCTGGCTAAGGCATGTTGCCAGTTTTCCAGAGCCTGGACCAGGCGCGGTGACGACGACGAGTGGACGAGTGGTTTCGATGTAGTCGTTGTTGCCATAGCCTTCGTCGGAGACAATACGTTCGATTGCATGTGGATATCCTGCGATCGGATAATGCAGATAACAGGTGATGCCGAGTTGGGCGAGTCGGCGGCGGTAGATGTCGGCTGCCGGCTGTCCTGCATACTGAGTGAGGACGACAGATCCGACGTGGAAGCCACGGGAACGGAATACGTCGATCAGTCGCAGTACGTCCTCGTCGTAGGTGATTCCAAGATCGCCACGCATTTTCGCTTTTTCAATATGATTAGCATTGATAGCGATGACGATTTCTACGTCTTGCTTCATGCTTTCCAGCATGCGGAATTTTGTGTCAGGTTGGAAGCCGGGTAATACGCGAGACGCGTGGTAATCGTCGAAGAGCTTGCCACCAAATTCGAGGTAGAGTTTGCCACCGAATTGCGCAATGCGTTTTCTAATGTTGTCGGCTTGTAATTCGATATACCTGTCGTTGTCGAATCCCTGTCGCATAAATCGGCATTCCTTTCGAACGGCGTCGTAAACGCAAGGATTATACCGGAAAACCAACCCGTCTGCGACATGCAAAAGCGGGTCGGAACCATAACGATTCCGACCCGCTTTCATCACTCGTTATCAAAGAAGTCGCTATCGACGGCTTTGACCTCATAGGAGGTTTTCACGCTGACTCCAACGTTGTATTCGATCATCAGCTTTGTCAATGTCATGCCGTCGATGAGCACGACGCTGAGATTGCTGGAACGCATACTTTCCTCGGCATAGCGGCGGGCTTCCTCCGAGAAACGCGAAGTAGTGATAAACACGCCTCGCTGGGCGCCGTTGCCGACAAGCGCGCCGACGAACCCTTGTATATCCGGTCGTCCGACGACATGATCTCTGTTCCAACGCTTGGCTTGAATATATACGGAATCCAGGCCGAGTCGATCCAACCTCACTACACCGTCGATTCCTCCATCTCCGCTTTTCTTCGTGATTTCGCTGGAAGTTGTCTGAGACAGATCCCCGTATCCGAGACTCAATATCAGCCTAGTCACTAGCCGTTCGAAGAAGTAGGGGTCGTTGGCCATGATGCGGTCGAGTAGTTCTGCGGCAAGTGCTTCATTCAGTTGCTCTGAAGCCTTCTCCAACAGATCCTCCGGGGTCAGCTCATCGGAATGGGATGTAGCATCGGCATTGTTGAGGTCCGAGGTTTGAGAACCTTTCAATTCGATGTTTCTGGCCAGATACCCTCTCTTCCAGGCGATGAACGCGGGAACCGATTCCAGTTCTTCAAGCGCAAAGCCGTCACGGTGGGCATTGAGAAACACTTGTCCGTTTTCGGTGATGCGATAGGAACCTCGTTTCCCGGCATTTTCGATGAGTTCCGCTTTGCGAAGATCAGTTAGACCCCAGTAGACGCGGTTCGAGATGCGCGACTGTCCGCTTTTCAGTGTTTCCCCTTGTTCATCCGCTGTCATGGCGAACGTTTCGATTACTCTTTCTCGCAAGTGTTTCGCGGTGTGTACGTTGCCATCAGATAGTTCCTTCATGATGGGGAACATTGTCTGGTCCCATGTCGGCATCGTCATGGTTATCTCCTACGTTGTGAACGTCTCATTTGAACCCAGTGTAGTGTGCCGAGGATCTTCAGAGAAAAAGTGACGTAGTACGCGTGGGTTTGCATACTCTGGTTGGTTGTCGACTGCCACGGAATGAGATTTTCGGCTGTTTTGCCATCGCGTGCGAGGACGGTTACGCACGCGATGGAATACAATGGTTCTTTTGCAGTCCTGTGCTCCCGATTTTGGGACACAGGATGGAATTAGAGATATGTTTTGCCATCGTGTGCGAAGCGCTTTCTGCACGCGATGGCATATTGTGCGTGTTTTCCCATCCCGTGCGATTTTCCGGATGAGCGGCACAAACCCTAATGCCGACTAGCGGCAGTCAGAGTCATGTCGGCTTTTTCGTCACGTGACGTGTGTCTGCAAGGAGGTAGAGGGTACGACATGAATCTTCGTGCTTCTTTGATGACTGCAGCACCCATCCAAGTATGTGAAAGCGGATCGAATCTTTCACAGATCCGACCCGCTTTCACATACTTTTCAGATGATCATCCGGTGAAATTCGACGATGTGTGCGGAGACCGACGTCTGAGGCCGAAGGCGTGCTGAGCACGTCGAGCGCCGAGGAAAGTCGGTATACGCTCCATCGTCGCCTGCTATTTGAGAGGGATTGAATAACGTGTGTGTCCTCGAGACGCACCGAGGGAAGGCGTACGAAGGTACGTCGACCGAGGAGCAACAATGAGGACACTCCGTTATTCAATCACTCCCATTCGATGGTTGCTGGGGGCTTCGAGGTGCAGTCGAGGACGACTCGGTTGATCTGGCGGCATTCGTTGGTGATGCGCGTGGAGATTGTGGCGAGCACGTCGTAGGGTAGGCGCGACCAGTCGGCGGTCATGGCGTCTTCGGAGGAGACGGGACGCAGGACGATGGGGGAGCCGTAGGTGCGCTCGTCGCCTTGGACGCCGACGGAGTGAACGTCAGCGAGGAGTACGACGGGGCACTGCCAAATGTCGCGGTCGAGACCGGCTTTGGTGAGTTCTTCGCGGGCGATAGCGTCGGCTTCGCGCAGCAGGTCGAGGCGTTCTTTGGTGATTTCGCCGATGATGCGGATGCCGAGACCTGGGCCTGGGAACGGCTGACGCCAGACGATTTCGTCAGGCAGACCGAGCTCAGTACCGATGGCGCGCACTTCGTCCTTGAAGAGGGTGCGCAGCGGCTCGACAAGCTGGAATTTGAGGTCCTTAGGCAGGCCGCCTACGTTGTGGTGGCTCTTGATGTTAGCTGCACCGTCGCCGCCACCGGATTCGACGACGTCGGGATAGAGGGTACCCTGCACGAGGAATTTGACTTCCTTACCACGGGCGCCGGCTTCTTCGAGGACCTGGCGCTGGGCTTTTTCGAAGGTGCGGATGAACTTTTCGCCGATGATCTTGCGCTTGCGCTCCGGTTCAGAAACGCCCTTGAGCGCGGTGAGGAAGTCGTCAGCAGCGTCGACAGTGATCAGGCGGATACCGGTAGCAGCAACGAAGTCGTGCTTGACCTGTTCAACTTCGCCCTTACGCAGCAGACCGTGGTCAACGAATACGCAGGTGAGCTGATCGCCGACAGCTTTGTGTACCAGAGCAGCAGCAACAGCAGAGTCCACGCCGCCGGACAGACCGCAGATCACTTCAGCGTCGCCGACCTGTTCGCGGATTTTCTTGACCTGATCTTCAATGATGCTGGAAGCGTCCCAGTCGTTGGGCAGTCCAGCGCACTGGTGCAGGAACGTTTCAATGAGCTGCTGGCCCATTGGGGTGTGCTTGACTTCCGGATGCCACTGCACGCCATAGAGCTTGCGGGATTCGTCCTGCATGGCGGCAACAGGGGCGCCTTCGGTGTGGGCGAGGACCTCGAAACCAGCAGGCGCGGTCTTGACAGCCACGCCGTGGCTCATCCACGTGTTCTGTTCGGCGGGGGAGCCAGCGAGAATGCCTTCTGCGTGATCGATGCTGGTTTCAGTTTTGCCGTATTCACCAAGTGCTGCCTTGTCGACATCTGCGCCAAGTGCATACGCCATGGCTTGGAAGCCGTAGCAAATGCCAAGCACAGGCACGCCAGCGTCAAAGAGCTTAGCGTCAACGCGCGGAGCACCGGGTTCAAACACGGATGCGGGGCCGCCGGACAGGATAATGGCCTTGGGATCCTTAGCAAGGATCTCGTCAACGGGCATGGAGTGGGGCACGAGTTCGGAATACACACCGGCTTCGCGTACGCGACGCGCGATGAGCTGAGCGTACTGGGCTCCAAAGTCAACGACGAGCACAGGACCTGTTGCCATGAATTCTCCCTTATATATGCGAGATGATGACGGACGGATAACTCATCCATTGTGGCGGCGCAAGGCGACATTGTGACATGAAGGTGTGCGTATGCGCGTATTCGAGTGAATGTGACATCCCGTTATGTTCGTTTGAACAACACGCGCGTGTCTTCACGCAGAAACGAACGCAATGAAAACAGTCGAATCGTTGATTTTGCGCGGAATATAGCCATTTTGTGGAAGATGAACGATAAACCTGACATTCACAAAACCACCATTAAAAGCGAACAAAAGGTTAGATTTTTGCAACATTTTCGAACACACACGCAAAAAATCGGCCAAAAGTCGCGAATCGCTCGTATGATGCAAAGTGATTGGGATTGGAAACGGCAGGATCGCAAGGCCCAGCCGTGCCCATGACCTACCGATAATAATCAATCGCACAACACAGTGCAGGAGTACAGGAGTACATATGACGAGTCCTGTTATTGGCACCCCTTGGAAGAAGCTCAACGCTCCGGTTTCCGAGGAAGCCCTCGAAGGCGTTGACAAGTACTGGCGCGTTGCCAACTACCTTTCCATCGGCCAGATCTATCTGCGTAGCAACCCGCTGATGAAGGAGCCTTTCACCCGCGAGGACGTCAAGCACCGTCTGGTGGGCCACTGGGGCACCACTCCGGGTCTGAACTTCCTGATCGGCCACATCAACCGCTTCATTGCTGACCACGGCCAGAACACCGTGATCATCATGGGCCCGGGCCACGGTGGCCCGGCTGGTACCTCCCAGTCCTACCTGGATGGCACCTACACCGAAACCTTCCCGAAGATCACCAAGGATGAGGCTGGCCTGCAGAAGTTCTTCCGTCAGTTCTCCTACCCGGGTGGTATTCCTTCCCACTTCGCTCCGGAGACCCCGGGTTCCATTCACGAGGGTGGCGAGCTCGGTTACGCTCTGTCCCACGCTTACGGTGCTGTGATGGACAACCCGAGCCTGTTCGTGCCGGCCATCGTTGGTGATGGTGAGGCTGAGACTGGCCCGCTGGCTACCGGTTGGCAGTCCAACAAGCTCGTGAACCCGCGCACCGATGGTATCGTGCTGCCGATCCTGCACCTCAACGGCTACAAGATCGCTAACCCGACCATCCTGTCCCGTATCTCCGACGAAGAGCTCCACGAGTTCTTCCACGGCATGGGCTACGAGCCGTACGAGTTCGTCGCTGGCTTCGACGATGAGGATCACATGTCCATCCACCGCCGCTTCGCCGAGCTGTGGGAGACCATCTGGGACGAGATCTGCGACATCAAGGCCACCGCTCAGACGGACAACGTGCACCGTCCGTTCTACCCGATGCTGATCTTCCGCACCCCGAAGGGCTGGACCTGCCCGAAGTACATCGATGGCAAGAAGACCGAGGGCTCTTGGCGTTCTCACCAGGTGCCGCTGGCTTCCGCTCGCGATACCGAAGCTCACTTCGAGGTCCTCAAGAACTGGCTCGAGTCCTACAAGCCGGAAGAGCTGTTCGACGAGAACGGTGCTGTCAAGGACGACGTCCTCGCCTTCATGCCGAAGGGCGAGCTGCGTATCGGTGCTAACCCGAACGCTAACGGTGGTCTGATCCGCAAGGATCTGAAGCTGCCGAAGCTCGAGGACTACGAGGTCACCGAGGTCAAGAAGTACGGCCACGGCTGGGGCCAGCTCGAGGCTACTCGTCGTCTGGGTGTCTACACCCGCGACGTCCTCGCTGCCAACATGCACGACTTCCGTATCTTCGGACCTGATGAGACCGCTTCCAACCGTCTGCAGGCTTCCTACGAAGTCACCAACAAGCAGTGGGACGCTGGCTACATCTCCGACGAGGTCGACGAGCACATGCACGTCTCCGGCCAGGTCGTTGAGCAGCTGTCCGAGCACCAGATGGAAGGCTTCCTCGAGGCTTACCTGCTCACCGGTCGTCACGGTATCTGGAGCTCCTACGAGTCCTTCGTGCACGTGATCGACTCCATGCTCAACCAGCACGCCAAGTGGCTCGAGGCTACCGTCCGTGAGATCCCGTGGCGTAAGCCGATCGCTTCCATGAACCTGCTCGTGTCCTCTCACGTGTGGCGTCAGGATCACAACGGCTTCTCGCACCAGGACCCGGGTGTCACCTCCGTGCTCCTGAACAAGTGCTTCCACAACGATCACGTCATCGGCATCTACTTCGCTACCGACGCGAACATGCTGCTGGCTATCGCTGAGAAGTGCTACAAGTCCACCAACAAGATCAACGCCATCATCGCTGGTAAGCAGCCGGCTGCCACCTGGCTGACCCTCGACGAAGCTCGCGCTGAGCTCGAGAAGGGTGCTGCTGCTTGGGATTGGGCTTCCACCGCGAAGACCAACGACGAGGCTGAGATTGTGCTTGCCGCTGCTGGCGATGTCCCGACTCAGGAGATCATGGCTGCTTCCGACAAGCTGAAGGAACTGGGCGTCAAGTTCAAGGTTGTCAACGTGGCTGATCTGCTCTCCCTGCAGTCCGCTAAGGAGAACGACGAGGCTCTGACCGACGAAGAGTTCGCTGACATCTTCACCGCTGACAAGCCGGTGCTGTTCGCGTACCACTCCTACGCTCACGACGTGCGCGGCCTGATCTACGATCGTCCGAACCACGACAACTTCAATGTCCACGGCTACGAGGAGGAAGGCTCCACCACCACGCCGTACGACATGGTTCGCGTGAACCGCATCGATCGTTACGAGCTGACCGCTGAGGCTCTGCGCATGATCGACGCCGACAAGTACGCCGACAAGATCAAGGAGCTCGAGGACTTCCGTCAGGAAGCCTTCCAGTTCGCAGTTGACAACGGCTACGATCACCCGGACTACACCGACTGGGTGTACTCTGGTCTGAACACCGAGGAGAAGGGCGCTGTCACCGCTACCGCTGCAACCGCTGGCGACAACGAGTGATGTAGCCTGACCTTCTAGGTTAGCGAATCAATAAATGGTCCTCGAGGAGAAAATCCTCGAGGACCATTTATTGTTCTTGGGATGAAATACGACACAAATAACATCATCTCTAGTGACGCGGAGCGTGACCAGGAGCGGCCCCCTCAATCCTTGATTTTGGTAAAACCCTTATTTTTTAATGCTTTGTGGACTTCATACTGTTGATTGATTCGCTCCTGGTCACGCTCCGCGTCACAAAAGTGCAACACGACTGCGAATTGGTAAACTACGTAGCTAATTATCAGTTAGAATCATTGTGTTTGTGTCCGATTTGGTCATCCGACCCTCGAAGAAGAAGGTGATGATTCCCCTTGGATGTGTCGCTGTCATACTTCATCCAACAAGTGTTCTCTAATCCAGCGTTGGCTATTACCACGCTACTGACACTGGGAGTCATCTTTGTCAACGGCTGGACTGATGCGCCCAATGCCATCGCCACCTGCGTAACCACCCGATGTATGCGCATTCGGCCAGCTGTGATTATGGCCGCGGTACTCAACTTTTTCGGCGTACTAGTGATGACGCAACTCAACGCATCGGTGGCTTCCACAATCTCTAACATGGTTGATTTCGGCGGTAACACGCATGCTGCATTGATTGCATTATGTGCAGCACTGTTTTCTATTGTCGTCTATAGCGTTGGCGCATCCATGCTCGGCATTCCCACTTCTGAAAGCCACAGTCTTATTGCCGGCCTATCTGGCGCAGCGATTGCAATCCAGGGCGGCATGAGCGGCATCAACATGCATGAATGGGTCAAGGTTATCTATGGTTTGTTCGCGAGCCTACTCATCGGTTTTGGCATGGGCTGGATCGTATGCAAAGTTGTCACTCTGATTTGTGCTGGAATTGACCGTAGACGAGCCAATGGATTCTTCCGTTATGCACAAATCGTTGGTGCTGCCGCAATGAGCTTTATGCACGGTGCACAAGATGGTCAGAAGTTTATCGGCGTGCTGTTCCTCGGCATGGCATTTTGCAACGGTCAGTCAAGTGTTGCCGGAGTAGTTATCCCAGTGTGGCTAATGATCCTGTGCAGTGCGATTATGGGCGTTGGCACATCAGTTGGCGGCGAGCGCATCATCAAATCTGTCGGCCAAGACATGGTTCGTCTTGAACAATATCAGGGCTTCTCTGCTGATTTGTCCAGCGCACTGTGCCTGCTGCTGATGACTGTGCTCGGTATTCCAGTGTCAACGACGCATACAAAAACGAGCGCGATTATGGGTGTTGGTGCGGTGCGTCGCCTGTCAGCAATCAATTTCGGTGTGGTCCGCGACATGATGCTCACTTGGGTATTTACGTTCCCCGGATGCGGCATCATCAGCTTCGCGATGGCCAAACTCTTTATGTTCGTGTTCTAGCCAGCATTCAGGAGGACTTCAATGGCAAGAAAAAATGACGCGTTCTATTTCGATAGCTTTACTAAGAGCGTCGAATGTGCATGCCAAGCAGCAAATCTACTGTCGGACGTCATGCATGACTATGACCCAACGAGACTGCGCAAGCACATGGACACGATGCATCGTATCGAGCAAGATGCTGACAGTGTACGTCACGCCATGATGGATGAACTAGTAACTGCATTCATCACGCCCTTTGACCGTGAAGATATTGCTGAGCTCAGTCACGTGCTTGACAATGTAACCGACAGCATTGAAGGCGTGCTAGACCGCATGTACTACGACAACGTAACAGTTATTCGCGAAGACTCGTTGCAGATGGCTGACATGATCGTACGCGCTTGTGGCCGACTGTCTGACTTGTTTAATGAACTGCCGCAGTTTAAGCGTTCGAAAACGTTGCGCGAGCATGTGTTTGCAATCAACACGATTGAAACTGACGCAGATCATGTGTTTATTGAAGCGATGCGCACATTGCACACTACCTGTGATGATCCGCTACAAGTGTTTGCATGGCATGACGTATACCGTCATCTTGAACAGTGTGCTGATGATTGCGAGCGTGTTGCTGACACCGTTGACAGCATTGTCGTCAAAAATAGTTGATTGCATTTGCCGGTATGCTGCTTTGCGGTGATACCGGCAAATTGGGCTTACCGGTGCGCGTTAAGCCACAGGATCGCAAGTTGTGTGCGATTTGTCAGTCCCATTTTTTCCAGGATGCCGCTGATGCGGTTACGCACAGTACCCTCGCTGAGAAATAGTTTGGCAGCGATGTCACGATTATCAAGTCCCTCGGCAACAAGCGCTGCAATATCACGGTCGCGTTGTGGCAGTGATTGTAACGCAGCACGATCAGCAGTATGATTAGCGAGATGTGCAGCAGATGGCAGTGCAGAAGATGTTTCCGCTGTACTATGCACAGCGGCTGGATTGTTTGAAGCTGAGTGCTCGGAAAGCTTGTCTAATACTTCAGCGCCGAGTACGATTTGCCCGGCCATTACTGCTTGCAATGCTGGGCCAACTGACGCAACATCCTGTTTAATGAGATAGCCGCGCGCGCCAAGCGCTACAGCTTGCGTAATATACGACGTATCTGCAAACGTAGTCAGGAACAAGATTTTTGCGCCGGGATCTTTACTCAAAATCTCGTGAGCCGCACTGAGACCATCTTTCTCAGGCATTTGCACATCGATGAGCAACACGTCAGGCCGGTTTGAAGGTGACTCAAAATATCGGGTTACTGCTGCATTGCCATCATTCGCCGTCCATAATACGTCAGCCACTTGCGTTGCTGTCAGAATCGTCGCCAATGATTGACATACGATTGGATCATCATCCACAATCGCTGTTCTCATCGTTGCTCCTTGGACGTTGAAATTCGCTGAGCAGTACTGACAAAATGCCTGTAATAATCACTCACCACGATTATGGTAGGTCCACTGTTGCTTCGGAATCGTGACAAACACACGCCAACCATTACCGTACGGTCCGCATGATGATGTGCCCCCAAGCGAACGCACACGATATTCAATATCCGATAAACCCATGCCGCGAAATACCTCAGTATCCGCAGGAGCGGATTCACTATACGCGGGAGTCGATGGTTTAGCAGGTCCAGGATCTTGGACGATGAGCTGCCAAAGGGCAGGAAAATCACGCAATGTTACGGTTGCTGATTTTGCTTCGCTATGTCGTGCCACGTTCGACAACGATTCACGAATCACGGTTGCAAAGCAACGCGCAACTGGTGCTGGCGCATCGATAATGTCATTGGACACCATGACATTGAAGTCGGCAGAAGCGTCACCGAACGTGTGCGCCGCGTCAGCAATTTGTGCCGCAAAATCGGTACCATCGTCTTCCAAATCGTGCACTGAGCGACGAACCATCGTCATTGCTTCGCTCAGCGTGGCATTCAGTTCACTAAAACTTTGTGCTGCGATTGGGTTATTGGTCGCATCAGCAACCGCTTTGCCAGCCTGTGATTGCATAATTGCGCGGGTAAGCAAATGCCCTACATTGTCATGAATTTCACGCGCAATACGCGTACGTTCACTCAGCGTTGCTGCACGTATCGACTGAGATCGTTCTTCGGCAACATCAGCCATACGACGACGATGCACACGGTTACTATCGCGAGTCAAATCCTGCGTACGGCGCAGCGATTGCCGTAACTGCATCACTGTTGTACGAGATCGACCAAGCATCATGCCAAGCGCAACAAGCGGCATAGTTACCAGTATCATCCAGCGATCATGCATACTTGACACGCTTATCATCGCACTCATGATCGGTGCGAACGGCAAACACTTGATCGCATAATCGACACGAGCATCGTGCATAATCGCCGGTAATCGCAATGTGTCATAAGCAGTAACTGGTAGCAGCACGCACCAGTGCGGCATAAGCATTGTAGCGACTATGAAACAGCCAACTGGCAGGGCAGATATTTTCGGAGAAGATTGGCGAGCTATCAGCCATTCGCTGATACACGAGAGAGAAATAGCTATCAGCAGGCCAATCAATAGGGCGATATCAAAGCCAGAAAATGATGCTACCGCCGTCCCGCAGGCAAGCAGCATAGCCTTTTCTAGCAAGATAATCATGCTTTTATGGTAGTCGGCTCCGGGGATTGAGCAGAATACGGTACTTCAACAAACTCATGACAAATGTCATTGTCTTGCGGCGAAGTGGTGACGGATGACTGTGGTGTTACTGCATGGCAAGCGCGATGATGATCATATCCACTAGGAAAGGAGCGGACATGACCGACATCAACGAGACACCGGCAGTCCACGTCAGTCAACTGGTCAAACGCTACGGCGATATGGTCGCGCTCGACTACTTTGATCTTGACGTGAAGCAAGGCGAGATTTTCGGCCTCCTCGGCCCTAATGGTTCCGGCAAAACTACGGCAATCAACTGCATCCTGGCATTATTAACGTACGACTCTGGCACCATTCGCGTGTTCGGCCAGCCGATGACACCGACCTCGTATGCGCTCAAGCGTCGTATCGGCATCGTCCCGCAAAACGTCGCCGTGTTCAACGAACTGACCGTCACGGAAAACATCGACTACTTCTACTCACTGTACGTACCAAAGAAAGCCGATCGTGCACCGCTGGTCGAAGAAGCGATTGAATTTGCAGGACTACAAGATTTCCGCAAATTCCGCCCAGGCAAACTCTCTGGAGGTCTCCTGCGCCGCCTGAACATCGCTTGCGGTATCGCACACAAGCCTGACCTGATCTTCTTCGACGAGCCAACTGTGGCTGTTGACCCGCAAAGTCGCAATGCGATTTTGGAAGGTATCCAAAAGCTCAACCAGGCCGGCGCAACGGTGATCTACACCAGTCACTACATGGAGGAAGTCGAACAGATTTGCGATCGCATCCTCATCATGGACCACGGTCGCCATCTTGCGCTCGGCACGGCCGACGAGCTCAAAGCCATGATCGACACAGGGGAGCGCATCACCATCGAAACGTTCGACCTGACCGACGACGCGCTCGCAGCAGTACGCGCGCTCGCATTCGTGATCGAAGCAACGTATGACGGACACGAATTAGCGGTACGATGCCGGCGCGGTGACCACAATCTTGTCGATCTGATTGGCGTGCTGCGTGCGGGAGGCGCAAACCTCGGACACTTGACCAGCCGGCCTCCAACCTTGAACGACGTGTTCCTCGAGCTGACCGGTAAGGCGCTGCGAGACTAGACAGCCCCGCCGCCTCTACTCAAAGAAAGGAGAACGCCATGTGGAGCACCTTCATCGTCACTCTGAAAACGAACCTGCGTGATAAAAGCGCTCTGTTCTGGCTCATTGTGTTCCCGATTGCGCTGGCAACCATGTTTAACGGCGTGTTCGGCGGACTCGACAAAGCCATGAGCATCACTCCAGTATCCGTCGCTGTCGTCCAAGATACGAATTGGACAAACGCAGTCGGTGCAAGCACGCTGATTGATGCGCTCGCTGGCAAACAGGCCAGCACCAACGCAACAGTAGACAACACCACAGATGGCAACAACAATGCTGACGCAACTATCGGCGACATTGACATCGGTGTGAAGCTGCTGGACATCACTGAAGTCGACTCCGCTACTCAGGCTCGCGACTTGCTGAACCAAGGCAAGACCGATGGCACTATTGCCGCTGACAACAATGGTCGACTGGAACTGACGCTCGGCTCTGACACTGTCGCCACCGCCAACAACGGCACGCAGGACGTGGGACTCGATGTCTCTCTTGCCGCGCTCGACAATGTAATCGATCAGTACAATCGCACTAGTGCGACCGTGCGCACCGCGCTCAAAGACAATCCAACCGCCGCCATCACAAGCACGTTCTGGAACGGTATCGGATCGGCCATGAACGGTACGAAAGAAGTCCAACTCACCAATTTCAAACCTGATGTGATGGCGAGATACTATTACGCGCTCATGGGCATGGCCTGTCTAATCGCCATGTCTTACATGATTCACACGGTCACCACTGCACAGGCGAATCTCTCTGCGCTTGGTATCCGTCGTACTGTCGCACCACTCGGGCGCGCCAAACAACTGCTTGCTGGATTCCTCGCCGGATGGTTGTGCTCTTGCACATGTCTGCTCATTGCTCTTGCCTACATTCGCTACGGGTGCGGCATTGCAGTAGGCGGGCGCGAACCGCTGGCCGTGCTTGCTGTAGTAGTCGCCTCGTTTATGACCTGCTCGTTCGGCACAATGATCGGCGCAATCCCCAAACTCACAACCGGTGTCAAACAAGGCATGTCCACCGCGATCGCCTGCGGACTGTCACTGTTCAGCGGCTTGTACGGCGGATTCGCAATGGAATTAAGCGACCTGATTGTGCGTAAAGCACCGCTCCTCGCTGCCATCAATCCTGCCCAACAGGTAACCAACCTGTTCTATTCGCTTATGTATTTCGACAGCACTCAACCGTTCGTCCGCACATGCGCAATCCTGCTTGCAATGAGCGCAGTGTTCCTTGCGGCCGGCGTGATCATGCTCAGGAGGCAACGCTATGAACACTTGTAAGGCCACGGTGCGCGTGCTACTTGCGCACCGAACATACATCATCATTTATCTCGTACTCATGGGCATTATGATGTTCACGCTCAGCTGGTCGCAGATCGTCGCCTCCAACCGGCAGGTAGTCGATACGTATGAGCCAGCCAAAGTCAACGTTGCGGTCATAGATCGAGACAAGAACCACGGAGGTATCGCCGACGCTTTACGTGATTATTTGTCTGAATCCGCCACGCTGATCGATCTGGACGATGACTCTGAGTCGTTGCAGCAGGCGGTTGCCTCGAACTGGACTGATTTGATTGTCATTATTCCCAATGGTTATGCGGATCGGTTCCTTGAGGCTGCGCGTTCCGGCGAGGATATGCCGCAAGTTGAGACGGTCACCAGCTACGCATCGGGAGCCGGCACGATCGGCGGTATGAACGTGACTGGGTTCCTCTCACTCACCCGAATCGCGTTGATTGGCGAACATGCGCATATTGATGAGGCGGAACTCAAAGCGTGGACTGAACGCACGTTGGGTGCCATGAACAGCGGGGAAGCAGGGGCAGGTATGCCTGCAAACCCGAACACGGGGGATACGGGCGACTGGTCGCAGTATATGAACAGCTCGTCCACGTTTGATATTAACTCGCTGCCACAAGGTACGCTGACGGACTTGACGATGGACGATGTACATGATGCGGCTCAACATGCTGCAACAACAGCGCACGATACGCAGGTCAACCGTCCGGTGAGCGTGGAACGGGTTGTGTCACAGGATGAGCAGGATGCTGGCATGGTGAATCCGGTTGCATCGGGATTCGGCGACACTATGAAAACTGCACTGTACCCGCTATTTCTCACGCTGAGTGTTTGTGTGAGCTTGGTGGCGCGCGTGTTCGGTGCCGGAGAGTTGCGGCGCAGGCTCACCGCATCCCCGGTGGCAGCGTCGATTGGGCTCAAACGCATGGGAGTGTTGTGCGTGTTTGCTTTGCTGATCTGTGTGGCTTATCTGCTTGCCGCGCTGGGATTGACGATTGCTGCCGGAGCAGATCCAACCGCATTGCCAGTGGCTGGCGTTGCGATGGCGTTTGGCTCGGTGTGCGTATTCAGCCTCATGTGCGTCGGCTGCGGGTTTATGCTCGGCGAGTTCGGTGCCTCCGACACGGCTGCCAATGGGTTTGCGAACGTGTTCGGCTTGCTTATCCTGTTCACGTCGGGTATCGCATTCCCGATCAGTATGATGCCCGATTCGATTATTCCGTTCGTCAAACTGACACCTGGCTGGTGGTACACGTCGTCGATTGATGCGGCTCTTGGCGTTGGCATGGACGGGTCAAATACCCTCGGCTGGCTGAACGGCATTGGTATTGTTGCTTTGTACGCGGTGACGTTTGTTTGCATTGGACTCGCGGTGGGACGAGTGCGTAGGATGCGACCCACGAACGTTGCTATGGCGACTACGCAACTTGCTGAGGCATAAGTCCGACAGTGTCACTCGCCTTGTTTGCCGGTTATGAGGCCTGACCGATATTTAGCCGGTACCGTTGGTCCGGGTCATCTTGGAATCGCACTGGGATGACCCGGCCTTCGCGTAATAATTCACGGAGTCCAGTTGTGGCAGCAAGTGGAGTGAGTTGCAGCTCACGCATGATCTCCTTTGCACTCATCGCCGAGTGACGTTCTAACACGGTTGTGATCGCTTTAGAGATGTCACTGGGGGAGCCCAGCCGTGCCGTGCGCTGCTTGGTAATCGTCATGGTAAACGTGTTAATCGTATTCACAGTAGTAGCTGGTTCAATACCAGCCTCACGCAAGGTTGCAGCAATACGTTGATAACCGTCTCCGCCTTCTGGATTCACATATCCGCCATCAGGGTAAGGGGTTGATTCAAGCAGCGCGAACAGAAACTGGTTACGAGTTGATTGCAATGGTGTTCCTGATACAGGGTGCGGATCAGTGAGCACATCATGCGTAACTGTTCCGTACAAGCCACCAGGATTTGCAATCTCAATACGATCCGTAAACACACTGATACGCACTTGTGTGCCACGAGCGTCAGGGGAATAGTCGCGATGTGTCAATGCGTTCGCAATTGCTTCGCGCAGTACAACAGGGGGATAATCAGGTTTCTTCGCGCCGATCCAATGCATGAGAGACTCGACTGCGTCGTTAATCATTACTGGAATTGGGCCAACAATTGATTTTGAAGCAACAAGACGTTCGTCGCCGCGAAACACGTCGTCTCTGACCGTACTGGGGAATACTGCGATCGAGATACCGAGGCGCGGATAAAACTTTTGCGGGTAACGCCCCAAGGCCAGCAATCCCGCTAATGTTGGTCGCAGTGAGCTACCGACTGCAGTTGTACTCGAATCGTCATGGCGAAGTACTTGCAAATCAAGCAGCGTGTCTGTATCAGTACGTTGAGCGAATACATGCGGATGCTGTTCGCGCACACGCGTCAGTAATCCGCTCACGAGCGTGGGATCAAGATCGTCGATGGTGGCTCCTGGAACAACATCTAAATCGTAAGTTGGCTGCAGATGCTCTTCGATGAGCCGGTCAACCTCATACGAATTCATATGCCGGTCACCATCGCCAGTGCGAATATAAGAACCGTTATACGGGCCCTGTTCAGTCAAGAAACATGGCTTATCACGTGGAAGCATTTCATCGATTCGCGCGAATACCAGATTTGAGCCTTCAAATGGGCATGTTACGATCACCGGGCGAACTACTGGGGTCATTTTTTCACATGCTTGGCTTAACGCCTCCTGCATCGCACGTGCGTTGAACCCCTCAACTGGAGTGAACCCGGCTTTTTCAGATAACCCAAGAATAATCCAGCCGCCAGAACCGTTAGAAAATGCGGACAACGTATCAGTAATAGTTGATGAAATACGCCGACAGCATTCTTTTACTTCACACTGCTGGGTATCATTGCCGATCAAACGCATTAAGTCAATGAGCTCAACCATCTTCGCAGTGTAATCGACAGTGTCATCAACCATGGCGGATCTCCTTACGCCCGATACATACCAACTATTGTGCTGTACTGGTGTGCGTATATGGAAAGTCAGCGAGAAATTGTTGCCAGTGGTTCACGGCGAATTCACGCGTTAGGCATGAGCGCCTAGTCAAAGCTAATAGTGAGCGTGCGTCCCATGCCGTGAGCCAGCGCTTCAAGCGTTTTGAACGATGGATTGATATGCGCTTGCTCAATGCGCTGAATCGTAATACGCGATACGCCGGTAGCGTCAGCCAGCTGTTGTTGTGTCATATCGCATTCTTTGCGTGCTTTGAGCAACGCTGCACCAACTTCTGGATAAATACGAGGTTGTGAGGCGTTTTCGGCCATGAGGCTTCCTCCTTGAAGTGATGAATGCATGCTGGAACCACTTACTAGTATAAACAATAATGCGGCCTGCACAGAAGATCATTGATAATGATAAATCTTCTGTACAGGCCGCTGCAGTTACTACGGCAAATGTATGCTCGTTATTGTTCGCTACGAACAGCGAGGAAATGCTCTTCGCTAGGCAAAACAGCGTTGAGAATAACCGCAACAACGAAAGCAACAGCAATACAGTTCGAAGCGAAGATCTGCTGGAACAGGGCCGGGAACTGGCTGAAGATGTCGCTTACCTGCGTGAAGCCGATGCCGATCGTCAGCGACAGCGCCGCGATCGTGATGTTGCGCTGCGAGAAGCCAGCTTCAGCGATCATCTGGAAGCCAGAGAGGATGATGTTGCCAAACATCATAATCGTGCAGCCGCCGAGCACAGCTTGCGGCAGCGAATTGAACACTTCAGCGATAGCCGGCACGAAGCTCGCCACCACCAGAATCAGGCCACCGGAGAGGATTACCTTGCGATTAACAACCTTAGTCATGGCCACAAGTCCGATGTTCTGCGCGAACGAGGTCAGCGGCAGGCAACCAAACAGGCCGGACACGGAAGAGATCAGACCATCACCGGCGATTGCGCCCGCCGTCTCGCGTTCGGTGGGCTGTCGGTTCAGGCCGACCTTGGTCAGCGCGGCCGTGTCACCCAGCACCTCGACCGAGGAGACGACATACAACAGGCCGAGGGAAATAATCGAACCCCAGTCAAACGTAGGCTTGAACGGCATGAACTGCGGCAGGGAGACGATCGAGAGGTTTTGGAAGCCAGAGAAATCGACCTTGCCCATAATGATGGCGACCACATAGCCTACAACAAGGCCAAACAGCACGGACAGCTGCTTAGCAGTACCCTTCATCAGCAACTGGAATGCAAGGCAGGCGACAAGAGAAATCAGACCGAGCGTGAGATTCTGCCAGCTGCCGAAGTCCTTCGCACCTGAGCCGCCGCCGAAGCTTGTTGCACCCACGTTGAGCAGTGAGAAACCGATCGACGTCACAACAATCGCAGAGACAATTGGCGGCACAAAACGACGCCAGTACTTTGCTGTCAAACCCAGCACAAGTTCAAGCAAACCACCAACAATCACCGCGCCAACAACCGCACCGTAGCCTTTATCAGCAGCAATAGCACACGCCGCCGCAACATAGGTGAACGAGATGCCGGTAACCATTGGCAGACGAGAGCCAATCAGCCACGCGCCGTACAACTGCAGGCAAGTACCCAAGCCTGCAACCAGAAGGCCTGCCTGAATGATCGCTGCGGATTGTGCAGCATTCATCTTCGCAGCAGAGGCGACAATGAAAATCGGAGCGAGATTCGCCACGAACATGGCCATCACATGCTGCAAGCCGAACGGAATACCTTTCCAAAATGAGATCGGCGCGTCCAAGCTACTCAAAGCCTCAAAAGAGACAGCTTCAGATTGCTTCTTCTGCGACAAAACAGTAATCCTCTCTTCTTCTCTTCTTTCTCGTTGTTGTAAGTGCTTTATGACTTAGTGGCGGAACACGATGTCGCCGGTCTTCGGATCCATCGATTCAACAATCGCCAGTGAATCAACGTCATAACCGTCTGCGCGCAGCTGATCGCCGCCGCCTTGGAAGCCCTTTTCTACAGCGATGCCAATACCTTCAACAGTGGCACCGGCATGCTCACAAATATCAATCAGGCCACGCAGTGCTTTACCGTTGGCCAAAAAATCATCAATGAGCAGCACGTGATCTTCGGGGCCAAGATACTTACGAGACACAATCACTGGGAATTCACGCTGCTTCGTGAACGAGTACACAGTAGTCACGTACTGGTCGCCATCAAGATTGATAGACTGCGCTTTCTTCGCAAACACCACCGGCACGTTGCCAAAATGACGTGCAGCTACGCAAGCCATACCAATACCAGATGCTTCAATCGTGAGAATCTTCGTGATGTTCTTGCCGGCGAAATGCTCAGCCCAAGCCTTGCCCATCGCATCGTAAAGTGCTACATCGCACTGATGATTGAGAAAAGCGTCTACTTTAAGTACGTTGCCTTCCTTAACGGTACCTTCCTTGCGGATGCGTTCCTCGAGTTCCTGCATAAGACCCCTTTGCTCAAGCGGTTGACAGTGATTATGGATGTAGCATACGCGGCACAGATGACTGGGAAGCAAGCAACGTAATGGAGACACTCTGCAAGCCATATTCATGCTGGTTACGTAACACGACACAAGCGTGCAAACAGTCACGCGTCTTCGGTAATCTTGCCTCGCATACAACGCAGTGGGAAGGCATGCAAAGAAGTGGTTACGCGGCAAAATGTGCGCTATGCGAGCATAGATGGCATTAAAGGGTTCGCACTGATCGGCATTATCTGGTATCACCTTGCACAGCAATCGTTACCAGGCGGATTTATCGGCGTAGAAGTATTCTTCACTGTTTCTGGTTTTCTGCTCGGCTTGAGTGTGCTGCATGAGCTTGACCGCAATGGGCGTATCGCAATCGGCTGGTTTTACTTGCGCCGTTTGGCTCGCCTATGGCCAGCTATGCTCTTTATGATTGCATCTGTAGTGAGCTTTGGATTCCTTACAGACCATGACACACTCGTGCATATCGGCAGCAAGAGTGCAGCATCAGCCGTGTTTGCTTCAAACTGGTATGAGATTGCCACTGGCGGTAGCTACTTTGACTCCACTTCACCGCAATTACTACGCCACTTATGGTTTGTGGCGTTACTTGCGCAATTCACCATCATTGTGCCGTTATTAGTACGAGTGTTGCAGCTCGTACGCTACTTCGCACTCCGAGTACTGGTGACTATTGGCTTGGCAGTTGTTTCAGCTGCAGGCATGGCATTGCTGTTTGTGCCAGGAAGCGACCCGACACGAGTGTATTTCGGTACTGATACCCACTGTTTTGGGCTACTCATTGGCCTGGCATTAGCAATGTGCGTGCATCATTCCAGCCAGAAAACGCATGGTGCCACGGCCGCTCATGCGGCTGAATCACCCACTGGTATTGCATGGCGCAGTGAGGTGATGTCCTGGCTGGCGACGGCTGCTGTATTGGCATTGATCGTATTGATGACGCGCGTTGGGCAGGACGCTTCCGCATTTCGTGGCGGATTGTTTGCCGCTGCGGTACTTTCCGCTGTTGTTATTGCCGGTAGCATTACCAAAGGCTCATGGATGAGCGCACTGTTCGTGTGGCGCCCGCTTGCATTACTCGGCAAATACTCGTACGGCCTGTATTTGTGGCATTGGCCACTGTTTTTACTGTTCCAAGTACTGTTGCCAGCATGGCGAGGAACAGGCATGTGGTTGATCTGGACGTTGACCATGATCGGCAGTATCGCAATGACCGCACTGTCATGGTGGATGCTTGAAAAACCTATCGCGCAATGGATAGCAAAGCTACGTCATCGTCGGGCGATTCGCTCCGGTAATGCGGCAGCGCGCACCGCATCATCGCAATATCACACGCCAATGAATACACCGATGGTCATTCAGCCAACACGTGAACCTGCGATTGCGATGCGACTCCATACCAGCATCACTGCCATTATTGTGCTCTTGTCAGTACTTGGCTTCGTAGTTGGCACACTGCATGCGCCAGACAAATCTCGAATCCAAATGACACTTGAACACAATCAAAGCGTGCTCAGTCATGAGGCTAGCCAACGTGAACATGATGTTGAAGCTGCTCGAGCTGCCGCTGAAACACAACGTCGCGTTCAAGAAGCAGCGCGTAAACGCGAGCGCGCGAAGCAAGAAGCATTGCAGCATCTTGATGGCACCAACGTAACTATTATCGGCGACTCCGTAACCGTGAGTGCATCGCCAGCCTTAAGCAAACTATTGCCAGGCGTTGTAGTAGACGCGGAAGTGTCACGCTCCATACTGAAAGGCCCTGAAGTAATTGCCACACTCAAAGCACAAGGGCAATTGCGTAAATACATTGTTATTTCATTGAATACCAACTCAGAATCCAACGCTGCGCAACTCGATGACATCGTTCACGCAGCAGGAGACGACCACGTCTTCATTTTCGTCACCGCGTACGGTGACCGTGCATGGATTTCATCGTCAAACAAAGTATCGTTCGACTATGCGAGTACGCATCCGAACAATAGTGCTGTAGCAGATTGGAATGCTGCTATCAGCGCGCAGCCACAACTGCTCGGCACAGACGGTATACACCCGATTGAAGGCGGACAAGAATTGTACGCGCAAACAATCAAAGAAGCGCTCGCTGATTGGATTGCTGATCACGGCGCGTAACCATGCGCCACTGGTGATTTGAGCAGTATGTGCTTACGATGCTGACCGCCGCCTGTGGTAGACAAGTAAGGCCGCAAAACGACAATCACATGTGAAGGGGAACAGCGTGCAGCAGGATCCGGATCTTATCGCTCGAAGCGCCACCGAACTCGTTGGTGACCTTAATCCACAGCAGGCACAAGCTGTGCAGTATCGTGGTCAAGCGCTGCTTATTGGCGCTGGCGCTGGCTCTGGTAAGACGCGCGTACTGACGCGCCGTATTGCGTGGATTCTTACGCAGTTCGGCGCATGGCCCAGCCAAATTCTTGCCATTACGTTCACAAATAAAGCTGCAGCTGAAATGCGTGAACGTCTATCGGCATTGATTGGACCAGTTGCAGAACACATGTGGGTGTCAACTTTCCATTCCGCCTGTGTGCGTATTCTGCGCCGTGACGGCAAAGCGATCGGCCTGAACTCTGGATTTTCTATTTACGACACTGCAGATTGTGAGCGTCTCGTTAAGCTCATTGCTGCTGATCTCAATATTGACGTTAAGCGTTATACGCCGCGTGCAATCCTCACGCGTATTTCTGATTACAAAAACAATCTGAAAAGTTGGCAAAGCCAGCTGAAAACGTATGCGCCTGATTATCGGCCTGGGCAGCGCGGTTATCAGATCGGCAACTTCGGTGATATTGAAGTGCTGTATTCGATTGTGTACGCGGAATATCAGCATCGTCTCGCTGCTGCTAATGCTGTTGACTTTGACGATCTGATCGGTCGTACGGTTGAACTGTTGCGCACGCAGCCTGATGTTGCCGCCTACTATCGTCATAAGTTCCGTTATATTCTCGTCGATGAGTATCAGGACACGAACCATGCGCAGTACGTGTTAGTTCGTGAACTCGCTGGCGTTGACGAGCACAATGCGGCGGGGCAGTCCGCGCTTGCAGCTTCTGGAGCTCCGGCAGCGCCTGTACAAATGAGCCAGCAGCCAGCTTGGATTACCGTGGTCGGTGATTCTGACCAGTCGATTTATGCGTTCCGTGGCGCAGATATTCGCAATATTCAAGACTTCGAGCGTGATTTCCCTGGTGCAAAAACCATCATGCTTGAACAGAACTATCGTTCTACGCAAACGATTCTTGATGCTGCGAACGCGGTGATTGCCAACAATCAAGGGCGCAAGCCTAAGAAGTTGTGGACTGCGCTTGGCAAGGGTGACCCGATTATTGGGTATGCGGCTGATAATGCGCAGCAAGAAGCCGCATGGATTGCGGGTGAGATTGCGCGTATACATGTTGAAGAGGGAGTCGCGTACTCGGATATCGCGATCATGTACCGTGCTAACGCACAGTCGCGCTCTCTTGAAGAAGCGTTGATTAACGCGGGGCTACCATATCAGCTCGTCGGTGGCACGAAGTTCTATGAGCGCCGTGAAATTAAAGATGCGATCGCTTATCTGCAAGCCATTGTGAATCCGGCTGACAATGTGAACATGCGACGTATTTTGAACGTGCCGAAGCGTGGACTTGGTCCGCGTGCTGAATCGATTATTGTGGCATGGTCGGATGCGCGTGGCACCACGTTCTGGAATGGTGTTGATCATCTCGACGAGATCGAAGGTGTGCCCACGCGCACTGCAAAGCAGCTCGCAGCATTCCGTGATCTGATGCGAGAACTGTCTGCTTTTGCCGCTGAGCATGATGCTAAGCCTTCCGAAATCGTTGCTGAAGTATTGCAGCGTACTGGTTTGCTCGGGGAATTGCAGTGTTCTGAAGATCCGCAGGATGCGTCACGCGTGGAAAACCTATCCCAGTTGCAGTCGGTAGCTGCTGAGTTTGAACAGAACACGCCTGATGCAACACTGGCAGGCTTCTTGGAAACCACTGCGCTCGTTGCTGATTCCGACCAACTGCCAAGTGAGAACGAGGATTCTGGCAAGGTCACCATGATGACTTTGCACACTGCTAAGGGCCTCGAATACCCTGTAGTGTTCCTGACCGGCATGGAACAGGGTACGTTCCCGCATTCGCGTGCCATGGAAGATGCGAGCGAACTCTCTGAAGAGCGTCGACTCGCTTACGTGGGCATTACGCGTGCAAAGCGGCGGCTCTACGTGACGCGCGCGGCCGTGCGCGCCCAGTGGGGGCAGGCTAATGAGATGATGCCCAGCCAGTTCCTTGATGAAATTCCTGACACGTTGATTGATTGGAAACGCCGCGAAACCGGTATGGAACGCATGCGCGGTGGATGGTCCAACAACAGTTTTGATGATGAATTCGGCGGCTGGGATGACTCTGATACAACCACGTTCGGCGGTTCATCCTATGGTTCTTCGCGCTCGTATGGCTCCCGTAGTAGTTATGGATCTGGATCATCGTATGGCTCTTACGGTGGTTCATCCTATAGTTCTGGTTCGTCAGGATCATCACGCCGATTCGGATCTGGTGCTTCCCGCACGGGGCGTTCTGGTAGTGCTTCATACAGATCGCGATATGGCTCATCATCGGGATCTTCGACCTCGTCACGTTCTGGCAAAGTCACGACGCGCCGCACTACGCCCAAATCATCGAGTAGTGCAGGATTTGGCGTATCGCCGTCGGCTGCATTGAAGCGCGACAATGGCTTGAACATCGCCGACTTCCACGTCGGTGACAAAGTTACACACGACCAGTATGGACTCGGCACCGTGGTCGACACTGTAGACAAGGGGCCGAAGTCAGTGCTTACCGTTGACTTCGGTTCGAGTGGCGTGAAGCGGTTGATGCTGCGGGTTGCGCCTATTGAAAAGCTTTAGGTAGCTTTTCAATAGGCGCCTTCGCCGCTGTGCGGCTCACCTCGCCTACAGACAGTCCACTGGACTGTCTGTTTGACGGCTCAGCTATTGAAAAGCTTTAGGTAGCTTTTCAATAGGCGCCTTCGTGGCGATATCGGAGGGGTGCGTAACACAGAGCGCGAATAAAATCAAGACTTGTTTTTCTTTTTTGCCTATGCGCATAATGCAAAGGTTGTGCCGTCATGGCTCGCGACTGTCAACAGAAGTTACGCGTATCAACCATGAACGCCTTGAGGAAAAGAGAAGAAGTCATGAAGAACAAGCTGTTCGCATCCATCCCCAACATCGTGTTCGGAGCGCTACTCGTCATCGCGCCGCAAACATTCGCTCACGCGTGCGGCGCGCATGACGGCATGATGCCAGCCTGCCACTACTCGCAACAAGCTGCCACCGGTATTGGTGCAGTCATTCTCGTCCTTGGCCTCGTGGCACTTATTGTCGACCCGAAAGTACGCATCGGCTTAAACATCGCCGCAATAGCTAATACGGTGCTCTTGTTTGCTATTCCTACCGTGCTCATTGGCATTTGCAAGGGAGCTATGATGCATTGCCGCGCGGTGATGCTTCCTACCCTCATCGTCCTTGGCGTGCTCGTTGTTGTCTTTGCAGTTCTGTCTATCGTCTTCGACACTCGTTCCAGCAAGCGAGCGTGAGACATTATGGCCAACACAGTGCGCAACAACACGCTGCGAACACTAGCTTCCCGCAACCTTGCTGGACGCCCCGTGCGCACGGGGGCGTTACTCGCAGTAGTCACCATTCTGGCGCTAGCATTCTTCGGCGGCACCATGTTCACCATGAATCTCAACACTGGCATGACCAGCATGGAGCGCCGACTTGGAGCAGATCTGATGGTCGTGCCGCAAAACACTGCGCAAAAAGCGGAAGCGCTACTCACCGACGGCAATCCCAGCACGTTCTACTTTACAAAAGACATTGTCGCCAAAGTCAAGCAAGCTGACGGTATTGCGCAAGCCAGTGAACAAACGTATATTGCCTCGCTCGCTGCAGAATGTTGCGCAGAAAAACTCCAGATTATAGGGTACGATCCAGCCACCGATTTTGTTATCGAACCATGGGTAGCTTCCCAGTTTGACGGCACACTAGAAGACGGCCAGATGATCGCCGGCGCGAACGTTAATGTTTCGACAGATGGCACCGTAGAACTGTACGGTCGACGATGGTCTATTGTGGCGCAATTAGCTGCCACCGGTACCAATCTTGACAACTCTGTGTTCATTAACCTCAATACAGTGCCTGAAATGGTAGCTGCTTCTGCCGCAGTATCGCAGCGCATTATGCCTGAAGAGTATGCGCATAAGGCCATTTCTACAGTGCTCATCAAAGTGGCAGAAGGCTATGATGCACAAACTGTAGCTGAACGGATCAAAGATCTTGACCCGTCGTTTACTCAACTCGGCTACGTATATCCGGGCGGTATTACTGCCACTACGAAAACCGCGCTGAATGCACTGGTCACCTATCTTGCGGTGTTTGTTGCTGCAATCTGGATTATGGGCGTGATCGTACTGCTAGCAGTGTTCGCTTCATCTGTTAATGAGCGCAAACGCGAATTCGCCTCATTGCGTATTCTTGGCGCTACGCGTGGCATGTTGGCGAGTATTCTGCTGCGCGAATCTGCAAGTATCGGGCTCATTGGTGGAGTTCTTGGAGTTAGCATTGCTTCACTCGCAATTTTCCCGTTTAGCACGCTGATTAGTCGTCAACTCCAATTGCCATACCTGCAAGCATCTCTTCCGGCAGTATTCGGCATCATGATACTCACCGTACTCTGCGCGGTGGTAATTGCCATTGTTGGTTCAGTAATTGTGCTTGTACGTGTTGGACGGCCAGAAGCATATCTAGTTCTTCGTGAGGGGGAGTGACGTGACTGATACCACGGCAACCATTGAAGCAGTGCGTCAAGCAGATATGCGCGCAACACAAGCACAGTCCGCGTCGTCACAATCCGCGCCGCTGGTTGAACTTCATGATTTGACTCGTACCTTCATGCGACGCGGTAAACCGTTCGACGCAGTCAGCCATGTAAACCTTGCGATTGTGTCTGGCCAGTTTGTCGCTGTTACTGGACGTTCCGGCAATGGCAAAAGCACGCTTATCAACATGATTGCAGGACTGGTACGCCCATCATCCGGTTACGTGCGAGTGGATGGACACAATGTAGCCGAGCTGAGCGATCGGGATATTTCGCTACTGCGCAATCAGACCATTGGATGTATTACGCAAAGCCAAACGTTGCTGGCTAACCTAACGGTGATCGATAACGTCATACTGCCGGCGACATTGTTTGACCATTGCGCACAGGACACGCATGCGGCTGATACAACAGCTGACGGTCTCCAACATCGTGCACAAACCTTGTTGGATCAATTGGGTATAGCTGATCTCGCTGATAGCTATCCAAAAGAACTCTCTGGCGGAGAAATGCGACGCGTCTCCATCGCCCGCGCGCTGATGAACCACCCAAAGCTGCTGATTGCCGACGAGCCAACTGGTGATCTCGATGCAGAAAGCACTGTGATCGTCATGCAACTGCTGCGAGCTGCCGCCGATGCAGGAACAGCAGTACTCATGGTCACCCACGATCCTGACGCGCTCGAATATGTTGATCGCACCTATCGTATGGATCGCGGTATGCTGACTGCAATTGCGTAACAGATCAGCTGCATTCGAACACTGCTAGGCACTGTTCGAGCACGAACGACGATGTATTGCAAAACACACGCTGCGATGCTGTCCAGACCTCATGTGTATAGTTGCGGATTGTGTCTGCCACCAGGCAGATGCTATCTGGAGCCTTAGCCCATCAGTGGGTCGGCGGCGGTACAACGCCGTTCGTGCACAGCACGACGAAGCACTGGAGAGGCCGGCTCAGCGTAGAAAACAGTTTCTACGTTCCGTTCAGATAACGACAGAAATAAAGGAACAAGAATGACTAACGTTCAGCGTTCTCGCCGTCAGGTGCGTCTTTCCCGCGCCCTCGGCATCGCACTGACCCCTAAGGCTCAGCGCATCTTCGAAAAGCGCCCGTACGCTCCGGGTGAGCACGGTCGTACCCGTCGCCGCACCGAGTCCGATTACGCGGTGCGTCTGCGCGAGAAGCAGCGTCTGCGCGCCCAGTACGGCGTGTCTGAGAAGCAGCTTCGTCGCTCCTACGAAGAGGCCACCCGCACTGCCGGCCAGACCGGTAACGCAATGCTGACCGATCTCGAGACTCGTCTTGACAACCTGGTGCTGCGTGCCGGCTTTGCTCGCACCACCGCTCAGGCTCGTCAGTTCGTGGTGCACCGTCACATCCTCGTTGACGGCAACATCGTGGATCGTCCGTCCTACCGCGTCAAGCCGGGCCAGACCATCCAGGTGAAGGCTAAGAGCCAGACCATGGTTCCGTTCCAGATCGCCGCCGAAGGCGTGCACCGTGACGTGCTGCCTGCGGTTCCGGGCTACCTCGACGTGACCCTGCCTTCTCTGAAGGCTACCCTGACCCGCAAGCCTGAGGTCGAAGAGATCCCGGTGCAGGTCAACATCCAGTACGTCGTCGAGTTCTACGCTCGCTGATCTACTCTCACCCACTGTAAAGATTTACAGCTTAAGGACATACATACGCACGAACGCCCCGTGGTTACAAACCCGGGGCGTTCGTGTATTCGCATACATCCCGTGCAATAATCGAAAGCATGATCCTTCATCTTCACTTAGTTCGCCACGGCCAGACCACCTTTAACCGTTACAACCGCCTACAAGGCTGGTGCAATGCGCCACTGACTCAATCCGGTCTGGAAGACGCGGATAAAGCAGGACATAAGCTCGAACACTACGATTTTGCTGCAGCCTATTGCTCAGATACGTCACGTGCTCAGATCACTGCCGCTCGCATTCTTGACATCAATGAAGCTGCTGGACACGCGCGCCCTGAACTGGTATCTGATATGCATTTTCGTGAACAATGCTATGGATACTTTGAAGGCCAAGACATGTCGCTCGCATGGACTGCAGCTGGTGGCCCGCACGGTGCGAAAAACTACAATGAGATTGTTGCCAAGTTTGGTCTTGCAGCAACACGTGATTTCCTCAAAGAAGCTGATCCGTTCCATGACGCAGAATCGGACACTGAATATTGGACTCGCGTTGAAGGCGCATTCGCACTGATTGCTGCCAATCCGCAACTTCACGATGGCGATGATGTGCTCCAAATCTCCCACGGCAACACATTATTGAGCCTCGCACATCGTTTTGGTTCTGACGATCTTGACGTTAGCGAACGGCCTGCAAATGGTTCAGTAACCGACGTTGATTTTGATACCGATAAGCCGTTTGATCACGCGTTAACAATTGTGCGTTGGAATCAGTGACCACACGACAGTATGCTGTTGTGTTTAGGGACGGTCTGGGCCGTTGGCTAGGCTTGTGCGGGTGCTGTGTGCACAGGACAAACTGTGAGACAGAAAAGAGGTTCACATGGGTGTTGGCCAGATTGCAGGCCTGATCGCGGCGATTGCGTTCGCTGTACTTGCGGGCTTTATGATCTATCCGCTCATTCGCCTAGGCAAGCTGTTCGACCAGATTGCGGACACGGTTAGAGAATCGGGCGAACATGCCATCCCCGCGCTTGACGAAGGTGTAACCACCGTCAAGCAAGTGAACAAGTCACTCGAGGACGTGAATCGCATTTCAGCTGCAGCCTCCGCAACAGCTGACAATGTGGGCGCGCTTACCGACCTGTATGGGTCGTTCCTCGGCAAGCCGGTCATCAAAATTGCCTCTGCGTTCTACGCGTTGAGGACTACTGCACAGTCGTTCTTGGCTGGTAAGAGTACCGGTCGGCCTGTAGACGACGCCAAGGGGGAGTGATGTTCAAACGCATGTTTTGGATCGGCATGGGGGTTGCCATTGGCGCCGTCGCAGTCGTCAAAGCGCAGGCTTATGTAAAAGCCAATACGCCTGAGACGGCTCGTCGTTTCATGTTTGGTCCAGATCAGGATCATGTGGGCATGAGAACGCTCGAAGGGCTGATTAACGAGTTCAACGCTACACGCCGAGCCCGTGAGGCTGAACTTAATCAACACTACATCGATCGTGCCGCTCGCTGACAAAAAGTCAGTATCGGCAAACCGCACACATCTCTTCACTATTCATCACTCATCGTCTCACCATCATCTGCGGGCCATACGGCTCGCCCAACAAGGAGTTCATCAACTCATGCGCACTTCAGAAATCGCGAAGCGCTATCTTGATTATTTCGGCAAGCACGATCATCTCATCGTGCCGTCGGCATCTCTGATCTCGCCGAACCCAACCACCCTGTTCACTATTGCAGGCATGGTGCCGTTCATTCCATACCTCATGGGCGAGCAGACCCCGCCGAAGCATCGCATGGCCTCCAACCAGAAGTGCGTGCGCACGCTCGACATTGACGAGGTTGGTAAGACCACTCGTCACGGCACCTTCTTCCAGATGCTCGGTAACTTCTCCTTCGGCGATTACTTCAAGGAAGAAGCCATTCACTATGCGTGGGAGCTGCTGACCACTCCGCAGGATCAGGGCGGTTACGGTTTTGACCCGGAGAAGCTGTGGATGACGACCTTCACCGACGACGAGGAAGCTCGCTCGCTGTGGAAGAACGAAGGCGTTGACCCTGAGCACATCCAGATCATGGGCATGGAAGACAACTTCTGGACCACTGGTGGTCCTGGCCCTGGCGGCCCGTGCTCCGAAATCTACGTCGACCGCGGCCCTGAATACGGTGTTGAAGGTGGCCCGATCGCCGACGAAAACCGTTACATTGAGATCTGGGACCTCGTGTTCGAAAACTATGAGGTCGACAACGTCAAGTCCAAGACCGATCTGCACATTGTTGGTGAGCTTGAAAACAAGAACATCGATACTGGTGCTGGCCTTGAACGTCTTGCATACCTGATGCAGGGCAAGCAGAACATTTATGAAACCGATGAAGTCTTCCCGGTTATCGAAGCTGCCGAGCGTCTTTCGGGCCGTAAGTACGGCGAGGACGAAAAGGCTGACGTGAAGTTCCGCGTTGTGGCCGACCACGTGCGTTCTGCGTTGATGATCATGTCTGATGGCGTGCGCCCATCCAACGTTGGCCGTGGCTATGTGCTGCGCCGTCTGCTGCGTCGTACTATTCAGGCTATGCGTGTGCTTGGCGTAACCGATCCGGTTATCCCCGAGCTGCTGCCTGTCTCTAAGGACGCGATGGTCGCTTCCTACCCGGAGCTCAACGACACGTTCCACGACGTATCTGAAGCCGCCTACGGCGAAGAGGATGCGTTCCGCCGCACGCTCGACAACGGTATTCAGATCCTCGACGTGGCTGTTAAGAAGGCTAAGGAATCTGGCGCTGATGCGACCGTCTCCGGTTCTGACGCATTCACGCTGCACGATACGTATGGTTTCCCGATTGAGCTGACCCTCGAAATGGCGGCCGACCAGGGCGTTAAGGTTGACGAAGCAAAGTTCCGCGAGCTGATGAGCGAGCAGAAGTCTCGCGCCCGCGCCGACGCGCTGAAGAAGCGTCACAACGTTGATCTTTCTGTCTACGACGATTTCAAGAAGACGCTCGCCAAGCCGATCGACTTCCTCGGCTACACCGACTTCTCTGCTCGCGGCACCGTTATCGGCATTATGCAGGAAGGCAAGGGTTCCGTCCCAGCTGTCACCGCTCCAGCAAACATCGAGGTCATCCTTGACCGCACGCCATTCTATGCGGAAGCTGGCGGCCAGCTCGCTGATCAGGGTGAGATTCTCTCCGATGATGGTGCAGTGCTTGAAGTTGACGACGTGCAGAAGCCGATCAAGGATCTCATCGTCCACCAGTGCCGTCTAACCGAAGGCACTCTCGTGGTTGGTTCGCCGGTCAACGCGAACATTGATCTCGATCGTCGTGGCGCTATTGCCCGCTCGCACACTGCAACGCACATGGTGCACAAGGCGCTGCGTGAAGAGCTCGGCCCGCAGGCTACCCAGCGTGGTTCTGAGGATGCTCCGAACCGTCTGCGTTTCGACTTCCAGTGGTCCAAGGCTCCGTCCAAGACGGTGATGAATGCTGTTGAGGCTCGCGTTAACGAGAAGCTGCGTGACAACCTTGCTGTCACCACCAAGGAAATGAAGTTCGACGACGCGATTGCGCTTGGCGCAATGCACTTGTTCGGCGAAAAGTACGGTGACATCGTGCGCGTCGTGTCCATTGGCGAAGACGGTTGGAGCCGCGAGCTGTGCGGCGGCACCCACGTCGACCATGTTGGCAAGATCGGCATGGTCAACATCATGTCTGAAGCGTCCATCGGCTCTGGTGTGCGTCGTGTTGACGCGCTCGTCGGTGCTGGCGCGTACGACTTCAATGCTCGCGAACATGCACTGGTCTCCCAGCTGAGCGACAAGCTCAATGCTCGTCCGGACGAGCTGGCTGAGCGTGTGAACACGCTGCTCGCCAAGCTCAAGGAATCTGATCGCCGTCTCGCGGCCATGTACGAAAGCCAGCTGGCTGCGGCTATGCCGGCGCTCGTGGCTGAAACCCGTGCGTCTGCAGCTCCGGTCAAGGTCGCTGCGAAGAACGTCGGCCACTTCGGTTCGTTCGACGCCCTGCGCAAGACCGTGCTTGACGTGCGCGCTCAGCTCGGCGACGAGGCACCAGTTGTAGTGGCTCTTGCAGGCGTATCGGAAGACGATAAGCCGATGGTTGCTGTGGCTACCAACGAGGCTGCTCGCAAAGCTGGCATTAAGGCCGGCGATCTGGTGCGCGGCGCATCCAAGATCCTCGGTGGCGGTGGCGGCGGCAAGCCGGACTTCGCCCAGGGTGGCGGTGCCGATGCTTCCAAGATCGACGAGGCGATCGCCGCGCTGAAGAACGAGGCGCTGAAGGGCTGAGTTGCCTAGTGGTATGGCTCGGCGTTGATTTAGGTGATGCCCGGGTCGGACTTGCATTGTCCGACCCGGAGCTCACCTTCGCACACCCTGCGGGCAATGTGAGGGTGTTCGGTGATTCTTTTCAGGCATTGGACGACGTCATCGGCGTCATAGAAGACGAATCGGTGGAGCGCGTTGTTGTGGGATTGCCGTTGCAGCTTGACGGGACTGAAGGCAAAAGCGCCAAGAAGGCCCGCAGGTGGGTGGCAAATCTTACTAAGCGAATGCAAGACTATATTGATGCCGGAGAATGTGCTGTTGCGCAGGTTCCCGACATTATTCTGCTGGATGAGCGTTTGACTACGGTTAGCGCGCATCGTCAGCTAATTGACGCGCAACTAGGAACGCGAAAGCATAGGCCTTTCGTTGATCAACAATCTGCGGTTGTGATTCTGCAGACCGCTTTGGATCGTGCTGCGCATTGTGAGGAGCAAAACAGTGTCTGATAATCTTGAGGATTTCTTCGAGGAAAGCACCCACTGGGTGGATGGGCGCGGTAACGCGACTCCTGTTGCACCTCCTAAGCCGCCGAAATCGCGCAAGGAAATGCGTCAACGGCGCAATCGTAAGCGCCGTAAAACACTGACTAAAGTTATTGCTGCTGTTATTATCGTCGCCCTCGTTGGTGTAGGCGGCTGGTTCGCATACGGTGCGCTCAAGTCCCTGCGTGAACGCAACACTTCTGAAGTGACGCTGTTGGAAGACTACGAGGGCCCTGGCTATGGTTCAGTAGAATTCACCGTGGCTCAAGGTGACAATTCGGTAACCATTGCGAAGAATCTCGTCAAAGCGCAGGTGATTAAATCTGAAGCTGCGTTCACTAGCCTTGCTGCTGGGCAAACACTGTACCCTGGTACCTACGATCTCAAGAAGCACATGGCTGGCGCTGACGTAGTCGCAATTCTTACGGATCAGTCCAAGGCTAAAGGTTTCCTCGATGTGAAGGCTGGCGAACGCGTCTCTGACGTGATCAAATCAGCCGCAACACTGTCTGGTATCGATGAATCCGAATTCCAAGCGATTATCGACGCTAAGGGCGCTGGCATTCTTCCTGAAGAAGCCGGCGGCAATTTTGAAGGTTGGCTTGAGCCGGGAAGCTACGATGTGAAATCAGCATCTTCCGCGCAGGAAATCTTAAAGAACATGGTCGATAAGCGTATCGCTAAGCTTGATGCATTGGGTGCGCCGACCGGTGCTGAGCGTGAACGTCTGCTCATTATTGCTTCTATCGCAGAATCTGAGGTGAATTGGGCGCAGTATTACGGCAAAGTCACGCGTGTAATTCTCAACAGGCTTGATCAAAACATGACGTTGGGCATGGATTCAACTACCGCGTATGGTTTGGGTATTAACGCTGGTCAGTTGACGAACGCTCAGCTACAAGACAAGTCAAACCCATATAACACGCGTGTCAATACTGGGCTTACGCCCACGCCGATTAGCAATCCTGGAGATAATGCTATTGAGGCGGCGCTCTCGCCAGAAGAGGGTAATTGGCTGTATTTCGTAACCGTCAATTTGAAGACTGGCGAAACGAAATTCACTGATAACTACGATGAGTTTTTGAAGTTCCGTGACGAATACAAGGCAAATAATCCGGACGCAAACTGATAGATAATACATAACTCACAGTAATGCGACGCATTGCTGCAGATGGGGGGAGAGCACTCCTTGTCATCTGTATCAATGCGTCGCATTTGCATTATTGTGCAGCGCGAGATTGTTGGCTTATAACAATGAGGCGATACTCACGGCAACAATTGCCGCCAGCACAATGACTGGAGCAAATGGCGTTTTCTTGCGAAGACGAGTGCTGTGTACGTGTTTGGACACATGCGGCCATATGGCAAGCCATAATATGCCAAGAGCACCCATCGAAAGCCACCACATCACAACTGCAGTAAGGCCAAACATACCGGGTGCTAAGCCAATAACAATCATGCAAGTTACATCACCAAACCCTAACGAGCCAGGTTTGATCATCGCTAATCCCAGTTGAATCAACGTGCTCAATATTGCGAATAGCAACGCTTGCACGATGATGAACATGTCGTTGACTGCGATTGCATATGCGGCAATGGTTGCGATCTGTGCCACGAACCCAAGTGCTACCCATAGCCGTGGAATGCGTCGAGCGCGCATATCTTCAACACATAGGGCAAGCCCACATATCAAGCCGGGAAGCAACATGAGGTAAACCATGCCCTAAGATATACCGGAGTTGTCGATTGAATTAAAGGAGAGGGCATGTTGCGTTGGCAGACGGCAGGTGAATCGCACGGTGAGGCGTTGGTCGCCATGATCGAAGGCCTGCCTGCTGGGGTAGAAGTTGCTACTCAAGATGTGGTGGATGCGCTGGCTCGCCGCCGTCTTGGATATGGTCGTGGCGCGCGCATGAAGTTTGAGCAAGATAAAGTGCGTTTGCTCACTGGCGTGCGTTTTGGTCGTACGCTTGGCTCCCCAATTGCTGTGGAGATTGCCAACACTGAATGGCCAAAATGGACTGAAGTCATGAGCGCTGATGCACTGGATCATGACTTACCGCGTGAAGGACGTAATGCTCCACTGTCTCGCCCGCGCCCAGGACATGCTGATCTGACCGGTATGCGTAAGTATGGTTTCGATGATGCGCGCCCAGTGCTTGAACGTTCTAGTGCGCGCGAGACTGCTTCTCGCGTGGCGTTGGGTGCTATTGCTGCTCGTTTCCTTGAACAGTCGGTAGGTATTCGCACGGTTGCGCATGTGATTTCTATTGGCGGCGCTGGCGTTGAGGATCCGGCGAACGCGCCGTTGCCTACGCCTGACGATGTGGCTGCGCTTGACGCATCCCCAGTACGTACGCTTGACAAGGATGCTGAAGCGCGCATGATCGCACGCATCGACGAGATTAAATCCAATGCTGACACCGTTGGTGGTGTTATCGAAGTAATTGCGTATGGCGTGCCTGCAGGCTTAGGCACGTATGTGGAATCTGATCGTCGTCTCGACGCCGCGTTGGCCGGCGCTGTTATGGGCATCCAGGCCATCAAGGGTGTGGAAATTGGCGATGGATTCCTTGAAGCTGTGCGCCCAGGTTCTGCCGCACACGATGAGATGGTTCCTGGCGAAGATGGTCATATCAGCAGGCTCACGAATCGCGCAGGTGGCATCGAAGGCGGCATGTCGAACGGTCAGCCAATTCGCGTGCGCGCTGCAATGAAGCCGATCCCATCGATCCCACGCGCATTGCGTACCGTGGACGTGGCCTCTGGTGAGGCAGCTCAGGCGATCAATCAGCGTTCGGATTCGACAGCAGTGCCGGCAGCATCCGTGGTTGCAGAAGCTATGGTGCGACTTACTCTGGCACGTTTTGTGTTGGAAAAGTTTGGCGGAGACAGCATCGAGGAAACGCGACGCAACGCCGAAGCGTATCTTGCATCTTGGCCCGAGCACATGCGCTGAGCTCATAGACCTGCAACGTAACCGGCCCTAAGACTGATGGTGCAATTGCACTGCTAACGTCAAAGGCCGGTTACGAAGATTTGAAGAGGAACACATTCACATGACAGTACGTCCTATTGCGGTAATCATTGGCATGATGGGCGCCGGTAAAACCCGTGTTGGCAAAGAGGTTGCGCAATTGATGCGCGCACCGTTTATTGATGCTGACGTGGAAATCGAACGCGAAGTTGGGATGCGTATCCCAGAGTATTTCGACCGATATGGTGAGCCAGCGTTCCGTGATGTGGAATGCGATCTTATTACTCGCAGGTTGCGTGATTTCAATGGCATTTTCGCACTTGGCGGTGGAGCACCAATGACTGCCGGCGTGCAGGATGCGTTAGCTGACTATATTGCTGACGGTGGCAAGGTCGTCTATCTGATGGCTGATCCGCGTGAAGCAATGGAGCGCGCTCATCGCGGTGGAGGTCGGCCGATGCTCAACGGCGGTGACGCAAACGCCCGGTGGAAATCACTGTATACAGTGCGCGATCCGGTATATCGTCAAGTTGCTAACGTTCACGTGCCGACGCGTGGGCAGACGCCGTTAGCTGCGGCGAGGAGGATGATGGACATGATCAACGAGCGTACCGTTCATGTGAATGTTACGAACGGTGAAGACTATGACGTGCGTATCGGCGAAGGATCAATGACTCACTTGGCTGAGGTGCTCGGAAGCAAGCCAGCCAAGATCGCGTTGATCCACACACAGCCCGTACAACGGCACTCTGATCATGCGCGCGCGATTTTGCGCCAAGCTGGTTATCAGGTTTCGGATATCGTTATTCCTGATGCAGAATCTGGTAAAACTATTGACGTAGCCAATGGTATTTGGCAGCGTCTTGGTGATGAAGGCTTTACGCGTTCGGATGCTGTTGTTGGTGTTGGCGGCGGTGCTGCCACTGATCTTGCTGGTTTTGTAGCTGCTACGTGGATGCGTGGCGTACGTTACGTGAACTGCCCGACGTCACTGCTGGCTATGGTTGACGCTTCTACCGGCGGCAAGACTGGTATTAACACGCCACAGGGCAAGAACTTGGTTGGCTCGTTCTACACGCCTGCTGGTGTGCTAGCAGACATGAAAACGTTGGCTTCACTGCCGAACGATATTTTTATCGAAGGTCTGGGCGAGGTTGCTAAGTCTGGGTTCCTCATGGATCGTCAGATTTTGACGATTCTTGAGGAACATGCAGCGCAACTGCGTGCCTTTGATGGTGCATCCTTCCTTGGCTCTGGTTTGGAAGATGTGGTCGCTGAGCTGATTGAACGCACTGTGCGCGTCAAGGCGTACCACGTTTCCGCGGACCTTAAGGAAGCTGGGTTGCGTGAATTCCTTAACTATGGGCACACGCTCGCACACGCTATCGAGAAGCTGGAGCACTTCCGCTGGCGTCACGGCAATGCCGTTGCTGTTGGCATGGTGTACGCGGCCGAACTAGCGTCGCTGCTTGGCTATATCGATCGTGATTTGGTTGACTATCACCGCTCGTTGCTGTCTTCGCTCGGGCTACCGATCTCATGGAATGGTGGCTCATTCGACGAAGTGCTCGCACTCATGCATCGCGATAAGAAGGCACGTGGTAACAAGCTGCGCTTCGTTGTGATCGATGGTGAGCCTGGTCACATGACGCACCTCGAGGATCCGCCAGCAGATGCGGTGCGTGAGGCTTTCGACCGCATTCGCAGTTAGCGATACTCGCAAGTTGTAACCGAACTCATTGGCAATCATTGATTCGAAATAAAGGATTGAACCATGACCAAAGTGATCGTTGTGAACGGCCCAAATCTTGGCCGTCTTGGCGTGCGCCAGCCCGATGTGTATGGGCGTCAAGATCTCGAAGAGCTGCGTCGTCTGTGCACCGAATGGGGTAAGGAATTCGGTCTCGACGTTGAAGTGCGTCAAACTGATGATGAGGCTGAAATGGTGCAGTGGATGCACCGAGCTGCCGATGAGAAAACCCCGGTAGTGATGAATCCTGCTGCGTTCACGCACTATTCGTACGCTTTGGCTGATGCGGCTCACATGGTCGGTGACGCTGGTTTGCCGCTTATGGAAGTGCATATTTCTAACCCGTCTGCTCGCGACGAGTTCCGTAAGCGTTCTGTGATTTCGCCAGTCGCTACGGGCACGATTACCGGCCTTGGTTTCTTCGGATATCGCTTGGCGATTGAGGCTATTGCGCATTTGGTAAACGCGTAAAGCAACGACGCAACACGGTGTGATCTGTGGGCTCATCTGCTATTTTGGCGGATGAGCCCATTGCGTTATTGAGGGTAACACGCCGCGTCACACATGGATGATAGGATGAAATTCCATGGTTAGAAGACAACATGGCAATTCTCAAGAGCACGTTACCAAGCACATTTTCGTTACCGGTGGCGTGGTTTCCTCCCTCGGTAAAGGCCTGACCGCATCCTCTCTCGGTCGTTTGCTGCGCAGTCGCGGTATTAAGGTGTTGCAGCAGAAGCTCGACCCGTATATCAACGTGGATCCGGGCACGATGAACCCGTTCCAGCACGGTGAAGTGTACGTGACTGAGGATGGTGCTGAAACTGATCTTGACATCGGACACTACGAGCGCTTCCTTGACGTCTTCCTGAGCCAGAAGGCAAACGTTACTACTGGCCAGATTTACCAGGAAGTGTTGCGCAAGGAGCGTGCTGGCGAATATCTCGGCCAGTGCGTGCAGGTTATCCCGCATATCACGAACGAGATCAAGTCGCGTATGCGCGCGCAGGCGAGTGATGATGTTGACGTGATCATCACTGAGATCGGTGGCACGGTTGGCGACATTGAATCCCAGCCGTTCCTTGAGGCAGCTCGCGAAGTGCGTCGCGATCTCGGTAGTGAAAACTGCATGTTCGTGCACGTCTCGCTCGTACCGTACATCTCTGCTGCTCATGAGCTCAAGACTAAGCCGACCCAGCATTCTGTGATGATGCTGCGCCAGCTGGGTATCACGCCGGACGCGCTCGTGCTGCGTTCTGACCGTCCGCTCAACCAGTCCATCAAGGACAAGATCTCCCTGATGTGCGACGTGGATGAGGAAGGCGTGGTCAACTGCGTGGACGCGCCGAGCATCTACGACGTGCCGAAGATCCTGTTCAACGAGGGTCTTGACGCCTACGTGGTGCGTGAGCTTGGTCTGCCGTTCCACGATGTTGATTGGGACGAGTGGGCTGACCTGCTCGAGCGTGTGCACCACCCGAAGCACGAGGTCAACATTGCGATCGTCGGCAAGTACATCGATCTGCCGGACGCTTACCTGTCTGTCACCGAGGCTATTAAGGCTGGTGGCTTCGCTAACTGGGCGAAGGTTAACGTCAAGTGGGTTGCTGCCGACAAGTGTGAGACCGAGGCTGGTGCGGCTGCGGCCCTCGACCAGGTTGACGGCATCGTCGTGCCAGGCGGCTTTGGTATCCGTGGTATTGACGGCAAGATCGGCGCTTTGAAGTTCGCTCGCGAACACAAGCTGCCCGCGCTTGGCCTGTGCCTCGGCCTGCAGTCGATGGTCATCGAATACGCGCGCCACGTGCTGGGCATCGAGGACGCGAACTCTTCCGAGTTTGAACCGGATTGCGCCAACCCGGTTATCGCCACGATGGAAGAGCAGAAGGACATCGTCGCCGGCCACGGTGACATGGGCCACACGATGCGATTGGGCTCCTACCCGGCCGAGCTGGAAGAGGATTCCCTTGTCGCTCAGCTGTACGGCACCACGCACGTTACCGAGCGTCACCGTCACCGTTACGAAGTGAACGTGGCATACAAGGATCGTTTGCGCGAAGGCGGCCTGCGCATCTCCGGCCAGAGCCCGGATGGTGAGCTCACCGAGTTCGTTGAGCTGCCGCAGGACGTGCACCCGTTCTACGTGGCCACCCAGGCCCACCCGGAGTTCAAGTCCCGCCCAACCAAGCCGCACCCGCTGTTCGCAGGTCTGGTCAGGGCAGCTCTCGATCATCAAGCAGAGCGCGAAGGCAAGTGAGCTAGATTCGTTGCAATAAACGAATAGGGCAGAGCTTTCTCAACGTGTGGGGGCGTACCGAATATTTTCGGTACGCCCCCACACGTTGTAATGGCTTTTTCAGTGAGCGCTTATCCCAGTGCAAGCGTTGTACCGCCCATGAGTGCGCCTATGCCGTATAGTGCAACAATGTGTGCCGGATAGTATGCATAGAAGAACCATTTGATGCCCGGTCCTCGTCGCCGATCGTATAACAGCATGAACGGTAAGGCGAACACCATCATCCACTGATAGTTGGCGAGTAGACCACCGCCAGCACTGAACGGGTCAATACCGAACAGTTCAAGGAGCCCGTTGAATATGAATGAAAGATGAGATGGTCCGCCGCTCATCCCCATTAGTCGACCGGTGACAAGTTGGATGAAGCGTGCGCCGATACTCGAATATGCGAGCGCGTACGCTGCCACCATGCCGATATACGATGCAGACAGGATGATTTTATGTTCACGGGTCATCCACAGGATTACGCCAAGCAGTACGTAAAACAATCCACCTTCAAGATTGAATATGCTGCCGGTTGCTGCTAACAGTGGATAAGCAAACGATTCCGGAATAGACCAGATTGAATCTATCACTGATAGCACAACCATAAGTCCAACTTGGTAGGCGATGTATAACGCAATGTTGCGAGTTTTACGATGTACCGTTGGAGCGGACAGCAGCGAGATAATGAGCGCTGTCTGGAACAGATTAGTAAACACATTGTTGCTGATGAGCAAGCCGCCCTGAATGGCAGACATCGCCACACTCGCTACATATAGGCGCAGCAGATACCGTTTGCGATCATGAGTGAATTCGCAACTCCAACCTACTAGAAAAATAAATATTGGTCCTGCAAGCCGCCCAATCCAACGCAGTTCTATTGGCATCCCCGGTATGAATTCGCCCACATGATCGATGGTCATGAACACGCATGCCATCACCTTTAACGCAAAGGAAGTCATTGTTCTCCGTCTAAAGAAAAGTGTGGTGTTTCTCCACCGAACTGGTGGCGAAACACCACACGAAGAATCAGCAATTACGAAATATCACCATTGAAACTAATGCTCGAACTTTTATTGTAATACCAAGCTGCGTTGTAGAAGCAGAGATAGATCTTATCGCTTGATCCTGTACTTACGGTATATTGAAGACCGACACCGGGATTTACAGTGTGTTTATCAATATTAGTATCTTCGACTAGCAACCGACGTTTGGTAGTGTAAATATCAATAGGACTTGATCCTGTGTTTCTTATCCAAATTGTATAATTTTTCTTACCAGTAAACAGGTAGTTCGTATAGATGAATTGGTAAATATTGCTGCCTTTGAACGAATACGCACCTTTTGAACTAATATTCCATACAGGACCTGGAAGATCTTGACCGCGCGTTTTCTTTCCCTCAATAAGATAGGACGGATCGGTTGTTAGTCCGATGTTCTCGTCACTAGATGCGTAAGCTGGTTGAATCATAATGGAAAGCAAACACAGGATACTGCATGCTGCAGCTATAAGACGTTTAATGAGCTTTGTCATGTCGTTTCCTTTCATCGGCGATGATGTGTGGACGACATTTACTGTATCTAGTTTGTATGGGGCATCATCTAAAAGATGATGCCCCATACGCATCTCTTAGCATGAGAGCTACCGGGAGAGCATTCAATTATTAGGGAGGATTCGTTTGAAACGATTTTCCGCTGCAATTATGGCTATTATTCTGTCAGTATCACCATCTTTTTCGCTGATGCATTATGGATCTTCTGCTTCGACATCTTCAGATGATGCATATACACGTATTGTTGATTGCCCAGCATGGCTCAGGTGGTTTTGTGGCCCTCGTTAATCTGTAGCATCGGGATTTCCGCAGTCATAACCCACAGACCATCTTCAGAGTTCGCAGTAAATGTGCCGCCTAGCGATAGTATTTTCAATTTGTGCAGTGCTAGACCTTTACCGCTGTGGGCATACGAATAGCTCGAGAACGTGGATTCAACATTGAACTGGTAGATAACAATCTTAGACTTTAGCAGTCTTATATGCACGTAGTATGAATCTTCTCCTTTGCGCCCGTGCGAAAGAATATTGGTGTACATATGGTCGATAAAAGATGAGATTTCATTCGTGCATCGTGGATCAAGACCTTGCACGAGAGGATTGTAACTGCATTCGATTTGACTGATACCGAATACGCCTGCGATATTCATTCGATTATCGTTGTCCGTTACTATGCGCTGTAGCTCATCTTGCAAAGTCTTTGTTGGATTTTTTGTAGTCTTATATTTTGGATCACTACCTGTATCTAACGCATCAATTACTTCGCGGACTTCGGATAATGCTTGTTGGGCCGTTGAATGAATGAGATCCATTTTTGCGCTACATTCATCATCGTTATTTTGCATCTCGTTTTTGCACTGTATCGCAAGCAAAGATATCAAAGTCAAGCTACGCGTTGTTGAATCGTGAATTGTGCTGGCAAGCCTAACATCCCTATACAGTCTATCTCTCTCCATTTGTATTTGCCGCTGTTCCTCTAACGTATGACGCAGTCGTTCGTTCTTTACATGTTCAGACACAGCAAAACCCGCTAGCATAGCAACAAGATATGAGCACATCACAGTAAGTACGCCAGAGGGCACCCATCCGGAATCTGGATATGCATACAAAGCGCTAACGCGACTCATTGCCTTCAATATCAGCATGAGTATGGCTACCAACGTTCTCCGTTGATACGCTAATAATGAAAATGCTAGCCAGCTGCTCCAAAGTTGTGGGGAAAAATGTATCCCTGGTAGTAATTCCGTGACTATGGAAACCACGAGGATTGCTATTCCGCATGGCAGTATCTTCCAATACATGCCAATCGTCAAACATATTTGTATGACTACTGATATGCAAACGATTAGTGATGATTCATTACTGACCAGATATTCGGCTGCAGTGAAAATAACCGTTAGCGTAATCATCAGCGCGATATATGGATGGCCAATGCTTTCGCAAAACTGTCGATGCTTAATGCGCTCACAAAGAATCATTGGATGTTGTTCTCCGATTCGTTACTCAAGCTACTCCATAGTCGAATGGCATGAAGTTTGTTACGCGCACCAAGTTTTGTAATAACATGTCGCACATGAGTTTTTACCGTAGCTTCAGATAGTCCAAGTTTGATGGCGACTTCTCGTGCCGTATATCCTTCGATTGTTTGGTTCATAATCTCAGCCTCTCGTGCCGATAAAACCCCGCAATGGCTTTGATACGGTAAAGCCGTCGGCTGTGAAAAACCTTCTTGTACGTATGGTTTTCCTAATGCACAGTTAATAAGACAACGTTCCATTCCAGCGAAATCTGCTTTATCGAGTAATGCTTGTGCTCCAGATTGTTGTGCTCGAGTACGGTAATGATTGAGAGAGTGTGCGGTCATTGCAAGGATTGGCATACTTTCTGAGATATGCCGTATGCGTAGGCAAACAGTCGCACCGTCGATGTCATCCATGCCCATGTCAATGAGCATTGCGTCTGGTCTTGTTGTGTGATGAACACATCGTTCAACTGCGTCATTGCCGAATCGTGTTGTCCATAGTACGGAGATCGCATATGTGCTGAAAAGTCGGTGATCAATCAGTGCGCGTAATGCGGCTAAGGTCATGGCATCGTCATCTACGATTCCCAGCCGAAAGCCTTGTTGCTTGTTCAACTGCATATTGTCGCTGCCTTTGGTAGATTCCACACCAACTATACGGGAAAACAATGCTTATTTGGCATGACATGTTGCATGCTGCGCATACAGCAGCGTAAACGTGGGCTGGTTCACGTTCGCGCGGAGCCAACATGCGGTGTCGCTGTGGAGTTCGCCTTAGGGTTCTGCTAGGTTTACCAAGGAACTAAGTGAGAATGGAGGCAGTGTACGGTGAGCGACACCCAAGCACCCAACGCCGCGTCCGACGTGGAGATGAGCCAGTACGTGGCCGATCGAGCACGCGTGGACGAAGAGAAACTCAAAAAGGATGATGAGATCATCCAGCAGTTTGGCGACTACACGTACGGCTGGCATGATTCTGATGCGGCCGGAGAGGCTGCTAAGCGAGGCATTGACGAGAACGTTGTGCGCGCGATCAGCGCTGATAAGAATGAGCCGCAGTGGATGCTCGATATGCGTCTGCGCGGTTTCAAGGCGTTCCTTGAAAAGCCTATGCCCGATTGGGGCGTGGACCTGTCTGGTTTCAACGCCGATGACTTTAAGTACTACGTCAAGCCGATTGATAAGCAGGCCAAGACGTGGGAGGAGCTGCCTGACGACATTCGCTCCACCTATGATCGTCTCGGTATCCCGGAGGCCGAGAAGAAGCGTCTTGTCTCCGGCGTCGCAGCCCAGTACGAGTCCGAGGTTATCTACAACTCCATCCAAGAGGACCTCAAGAAGCAGGGCGTGATCTTCGTTGACACTGATACCGCAGTGCGCGAATACCCCGACCTTGTGCGCAAGTACTTTGGCACTGTCGTCTCCCCGGAAGACAACAAGTTCGGCGCGCTCAACACCGCCGCATGGTCTGGCGGCTCGTTCGTGTACGTGCCGAAGGGCGTGCACGTTGATATCCCACTGCAGGCGTACTTCCGCATTAACACGCCGGCCATGGGCCAGTTCGAGCGTACGCTGATCATCGCCGACGAAGGCTCCTACGTGCATTACGTTGAAGGCTGCACCGCGCCGATCTGGTCTGAGGACTCGCTGCACGCGGCCATCGTCGAAATCATTGTCGAAAAGCATGCGCGCGTACGTTACACCACCGTGCAGAACTGGTCGAACAACGTGTACAACCTCGTCACCCAGCGCGCTTACGTGCGCGAAGGCGGCACGATGGAATGGGTCGATGGCAACATCGGCTCCAAGGCGACCATGAAGTACCCGGCGTGTATTCTCGCTGAGCCGTATGCGAAGGCTGAGACCATGTCGCTCGGCTTCGCTGGCAAAGGCCAGTATCAGGACACGGGCGCGAAGATGATCCATCTTGCCCCGCACACCAGCTCCACGATCGTCGCCAAGTCGATTTCGCGCGGTGGCGGACGCTCCGCTTACCGTGGCCTCGTCAAGATCGTCGACGGTGCAGAAGGCTCCTCCAACTCGACCGTATGCGATGCGCTGCTCGTTGATGATTTCTCCCGTTCCGACACGTACCCGCATGTGGACGTGCGTGAGGACGATGTGACGATGGCGCACGAAGCGACCGTCTCCAAAGTCTCTGAAGACCAGCTCTTCTACCTGATGAGCCGTGGCCTCGAAGAGAAGGAAGCAATGGGCATGATCGTGCGCGGCTTCGTCGAGCCGATCAGCCGCGAGCTGCCAATGGAGTATGCGCTCGAACTGAACCGTTTGGTCGAACTGCAAATGGAAGGATCGGTGGGCTGATTCCCATGGCATCGAACACAACCGAACTTAACATTCCCGTCGCGGATCCGAACGATCCGTATGCGATCCCCGCGGCCATGCCGTCCAGCGCCGATAAGGAGCCACGCTCGTTCGACGTGGCTGATTTCGCCATGCCAACGCGCAAGCAGGAGGACTGGCGTTACACGCCTCTTGAGCGCATCGCAGAATTCCTCGACGTGTTCAAGCCGAGCGGCGAGACAACTATTGAGATCAGCGACACGAAGGGTAACGCTGTCGATCCGGCGCATGTGGCTATTAGCCAAGTGCCCATCAACCAAGCACCTTCTGGCACTGTTTCCAAGCCGAATGACCGCGCATCCGTCGTGGAATGGAATTCCGGGCGCACTGCGACCGTGATCGCGCTGAACGGCGAAATCGCTGAACCGGTGCTGATCACTGTTACCGGCGGCGGGCTTGACCTTGACGCACTGCATTTGGTGATCACTGCTGCCGCAGGTACGCATGCCGACGTTATCGTCGAGCATAAGGGGCCTGCCAAGTTAGCTGAAGGTGTTGAAATCATTACTGGCCGTGATTCGCACGTTTCTACCACGTTCGTGCAGGAATGGGATAAAGGCTCCAAGCATGTGGGCAACCATCGCATTCGCGTCGGCCAGGGCGCATCCTTGCGTCACTCGGTCGTCACTCTCGGCGGCGATGTTGTGCGCATCCGTATGGACCAGGATTTTGGCGGCGAGCAGGGCGATCTCAACATGCTTGGCATCTACTTCGTCGATCCGGGTGAGCACATCGAACACCGCACGATGGTGGTGCACAACGAGCCGGAATGTAAGTCTCGCGTCGTCTACAAGGGCGCGCTCGACGGCAAGGACGCGCACTCTACGTGGGTGGGTAATGCGCTGATTCAGCCGACTGCTCCTGGCACTGATTCATACGAGCTCAACCGTAACCTGGTTCTTACACCGGGTGCTATCGCCGACTCCGAGCCGAATCTTGAAATCGAGAACGGCAACATTATCGGTGCTGGTCACGCTAGCTCCGTGGGCCGTTTTGACGATGAAGAGCTCTTCTACTTGCAGTCGCGCGGTATTCCTGAAGCTGAAGCGCGCAAGCTCGTCGTGCGTGGATTCTTTGGTGAGCTCGTCGAAGAAATTGGCGTGCCCTTCATTTCCGAACACCTGATGAATGTGATCGACCGCCGTCTTGCCCGCGGCGAAAGCGACGCTATGAAAGCCGTATTGGAGGATAAGTAACGATGGCTGAACAGCACACCCTGGAAATCAAGGATCTCTACGCGTCCGTGGAGACCAAGGAGGGTCGCAAGCAGATCCTCAAAGGCGTGAACCTCACCGTTCACTCGGGTGAGATTCACGCGATTATGGGCCCCAATGGTTCCGGTAAGTCCACGCTTGCTTACACGCTGGCCGGCCACCCCAAGTATGAGGTTGATTCCGGTCAGGCGCTGCTCGACGGCGTTGACATTCTCAAGCAAACGCCAGACGAGCGCGCTAAGGAAGGCTTGTTCCTTGCTATGCAGTACCCGGTTGAAGTGCCGGGCGTCTCGATGACGAACTTCCTGCGTACTGCTAAGACTGAGATTGACGGTCAAGCGCCCGCTATTCGTACGTGGGCTAAGGAACTGGGCGAAGCGATGAAGAAGCTGCGCATGGATCCGAAGTTCGCTGGCCGTTCTGTGAACGAGGGCTTCTCCGGCGGTGAGAAGAAGCGCGCTGAAGTGTTGCAGCTCGAGCTGCTCAAGCCGAAGTTTGCGATTATGGACGAGACTGATTCTGGTCTCGATGTTGACGCACTGCGCATCGTGTCTGAAGGCGTGAACCGTGCTCACGAGAACACGGGCCTCGGCATCATGATGGTTACGCACTACACGCGTATCCTCAAGTACATCAAGCCTGATATTGTGCACGTGTTTGCACAAGGTCACTTCGTTAAGACTGGCGGCCCTGAGCTCGCTGATTATCTTGAAGATCACGGTTATGATGAGTACCTGCCTGAAGGCGCGGACTCTGAATCGGCATTAGCGTAAGGCTTGTCATGGTTGATTTTGCAGCGATTCGTGCGCAATTCCCCATTCTTGATCAGCAGATTCACGGCCATCCGCTCGTGTATCTTGATTCGGCTGCAACTTCGCAGAAACCACAATGTGTGATTGATGCTGAAGCTGACTTTTACCGTACGATTAACGCTGGTGTGCACCGTGGTGCGCATGAGCTGGCCGCACGGTCCACTGAAGCGTTTGAACAGGCACGTGCTAAGGTCGCGCGTCTTGTGGGTGCGAATGCAGAAGAAGGCCAGGAAGAAGTCGTTGTTACTGGCGGCGCTACTGCTGGTCTGAACCTGCTGGCAACCGCGTTTGGTAACGCGAGCTTAGGTCGCGGGGGAGAGGCAGCAAAGCGTTTTGCCCTCAAGCCTGGCGATGAGATTGTCGTTTCCAAGGCTGAACATCATTCGGTACTGTTGCCATTCCAAGAGTTGGCTGCTCGCACGGGCGCTACGCTCAAATGGTTTGATTTGACTGAAGATGGCCGCATTCGCTCTGATACGGCTGATGAGGTTATAACCGAGCGTACAAAGGTTGTAGCGATCACGCATGTGGGTAACACTACTGGTGCGATTACTGATATCGCTCCGATCGTGCGCCGCGCGCATGAGGTCGGAGCCGTGTTCATTCTCGATGCATGCCAGTCTGTGCCACATCTCAAGGTTGACTTCCACGTGCTGGACGTTGATTTCGCTGCTTGGAGCGCACATAAGATGTACGGCCCGACCGGTGTTGGATTCCTCTACGGCAAGCGTGAACTGCTTGAAGCGTTGCCTCCGGCAAACTTTGGCGGATCAATGGTTGAGCTGGCTTGGATGGATCGCCCCGCGCAATACATGGAGCCGACGGCACGCTTTGAGGCTGGTACGCAGCCGGTCGCGCAGGTGGTTGCTGCAGGCGTTGCCGCCGAATGGATGATGAACATCGGCATGGAAAACCTTGAAGCGCATGAGAAGACGATTGCCGCTGAGCTGTTGAAGCTTGGTGACATCGACGGCGTGCGCATTCTTGGGCCTCGTGAAAACGTGAACCGTATTGGCACGGTTGCGTTCGACGTTGCTGGCGTGCATCCGCATGATGTTGGTCAGTTTATTGACGCGCAGGGTATCGCTATCCGCGTTGGTCACCACTGTGCGCAACCTGTTCATCGTCATTTTGGACTGTATGCGTCAAATCGTGCATCGAGCGGTATTTACAACAATGTTGAAGATGCAGCTGCACTCGTTGAAGCGGTAGCGAAGGTTCGTCCATTCTTCGCTGCATAACATGTTGTGCGCACTGTCCAGCGTCTATTGCGAATGGTGGACGCTGAACAGTGCGCACAATGCCGACAACAAGAATACGAAACAAGTACAAGACAAGTAGTTAATGATGAGTGATTTTGGTATGAGTGGTGACGACCTCGAACAGATGTATCAGGAGGTGATCCTCGAGGCCGCACGCGATCCGCATGGTCGCGAACATTTCGCTCCCGATCTAGCCAGCGAGGATGCGGGATCTGCTACAAACACCACTGTGCGTGCCAGCCATGAATATTGCACGCCTGGCGAATCTCACCAATTCAACCCCACTTGTGGTGATGAAGCTACCGTGCACGCTGAAGTTTCTGACGCGCAGCCGCATCGTATTGAGCGACTCGTTTGGGACGGTCATGGTTGTTCAATCTCGCAGGCCAGCTTGTCTGTGATGGTTGATCTGTGCGCCGGTAAAACGGTGGATGAGGCGATGGAATTGTTCCGCGATTTTCATCAACTGATGGAGTCGCGTGGCGCAGGATTGTCTGATCCTGATAAAGAGGAGCGTCTTGAGGATGCGGTTGTATTCCAAGGTGTCTCCAAGTATCCGATGCGTATTAAATGCGCGCTGCTCGGTTGGGAAGGCATGCGTGACTCGGTTGCCAAAGCATTGGCAGCAAAAAACGCACAGTAGCATCTAGCCACGTATTCGTTTGCCGCGTAAATGACTTTCTGACGGTGACGATTACGGCATAGAATTGAGAGAAGCATTTCCTGAGATGTTTGGAGTGATATGAGTGACAATCTGGTTCCCGAACCTCAGCCTTCGGTGTTCGATACCGTGAATAAGGTTCTGGGGGATGAGGAAGCTGCACGACGTGTAATGGCCAATACGAATCTTGCAGCAGGTTTCCCTGGTGGTCGCCCTGCGTCAACTGCGAATTCTGCACAGGATGGCACTGAAATGTGTGCGTGTGGCCGTCATCCGAAGAGCGAATGTGGCCATGATCATAGTGAACCGGATATTCCGCTGAAAGCAGTGGATGATATTGGTCGGGCTACTGCAGAAGATGTGAAAGAAGCACTGCACCAGGTTATTGACCCTGAATTGGGTATTGATGTGATCGATCTGGGTTTGGTGTATGGCATTGAGATCGACGAACTAGGTCGCGCGATTATCACGATGACGCTTACGACGCCGGCGTGCCCGTTGACTGATCTTATTGAGGATGAGTGTGCTAGCACATTGGCGGGTCTGGTTGAGGAATTCCGTATTGACTGGACGTGGCAGCCGCGTTGGACGATGGATAAGATCACGCCTGAAGGTCGCGAACAGCTTGCGGCATTGGGCTTTAATTTCGACAATATGCCGAAGTATTAAACCACGATTGCATACGGAGATGCTTAGGGATACTGCGTATGCAATCGTGTTGTTTCCCGGCATGATAATGGGGCTTACCTCCTGAGGTAAGCCCCATTATCGTACGTAATGTTGTTGCGTATCAGTCGTCAACAACTGTGCCCTTCGGCACCACAGTGATACCGTCCGGCGTAACGGTGAAACCGCGTGCTAGATCATGTTCAGTGTCGATACCAACCGTGGAATTCTCTGTCAGAACAACATTCTTATCAAGAATGGCCTTGTAGACGCGTGCACGGCGGTTGATTACCACGTTGTCAAACAGAATCGAATCAACAACCTGTGCCCACGAGTGAATACGCACATTTGGAGACAGTACCGAATGATGCACTTCGCCACCAGAAACAATCACGCCAGGGGAGACAATCGAATCGGTTGCGTGTCCCAGACGGTCGCGGCCAGCGTGCACGAACTTAGCTGGCGGTAGCGTGCCAGAGTTCGTGTAGATCGGCCATGCCTGGTTGTACAGGTTAAACTCAGGCACATACGCAATCAGATCCATGTGTGCATCGTAGAACTGCTTGAGTGTACCCACATCACGCCAGTACGCGTGATCAGTAGCAGTAGATCCTGGAATTACGTTCGAGTTGAAGTCGTACACGCCGGCCTCACCGCGCGCAGCGAAGTAAGGGGCAATGTCGCCACCCATATCGTGCTTGGTATCCTCAGCCTTCTCGTCCTTGGCCAACGCGTCGAACAAGGCGTCCGTATTGGCTACATAGTTGCCCATCGAAGCGAGGAACGAGTTCGGATCATCCGGCAGACCTTCAGTCGTAGCCGGCTTCTCCTGGAATTCACGGATCTGGTTCGGATGATTCGGATCCACGCTAATCACACCGAACTGGTTCGACTGTGCAATCGGCTGGCGAATACCAGCAACAGTAAATTCAGCACCAGATTCGATGTGCTGCTCAACCATTTGGCCAAAGTCCATACGGTACACGTGGTCAGCGCCAACAATCACAACAATGTCAGGCTGCACATCTTCGATAATGTTGATCGTCTGATAGATTGCGTCAGCAGAACCAAGATACCAGTGCTTACCGAGACGCTGCTGTGCCGGAACAGGAGATACGTAGTTGCCCAGAAGCGAAGAGAAACGCCACATCTGTGAGATATGACGGTCGAGAGAATGCGACTTGTACTGGGTAAGTACCACGATATGGCGGTAATCGGAATTCACCAGATTACTCAGTGGGAAATCAATAAGGCGGAAGACGCCACCGAAGGGGACGGCGGGCTTCGCGCGGTCACGGGTCAACGGCATGAGGCGGGTGCCTTCGCCGCCTGCCAGAACGATGGAAAGAATCTTCTGCTTGTTCTTCGCCATCTGGTGCTCCTCTCATTGTCAACAGCACCCGGTCGGCGCTGCACATCTCACCCATGCTTCATTGCTGTGGGCTTACAGGAACAATAATGGCACATTTCCAACGCTGTGCAAGGAATTCGTGTCGCGCGTCATGAAAAAAAGACACAATTTTGCGTTAACTTTGTCACACGCGCGACAAAATTCCGTCAATGTGCAGCGCGCAAGGGAGAAGTAGCGTAGAACGCTACCGCGCTAGATGCCGCTACATTAAGACTGTCTACGCCGTGAGCCATGGGGATTTTCACAGTCAAATCCGACCCAGCAATCGTATGCAGAGACAGTCCATCGCCTTCAGTGCCAAAAATCAATGCCAGCTTGTCAATATGGTCAGATTCCGTCGGATTGTTATTGAGTCGGCGTGTCAACTCATCAAGCGAAATGGAATCGTCACTCAATGCCATAGCAACCGTGGTAAAACCAAGCGATTTCAACTCAGCTAAGCCTTTGCGCGGCCAGTCATGTACATCTTCACCAATACGTGTCCACGGCACTTGAAATACCGTACCCATCGATACGCGTGCTGCACGGCGGTAGAGCGGGTCACCGCATGACGGTGTGACCAGTACTGCGTCAACGTCAAGAGCGGCAGCAGAACGCATGAGCGCGCCTACATTCGTATGATCAACAATGTTTTCCATGACTGCCACACGGCGAGCATTGCGGCACACTTCAGCAACGGACGGTAGCGGCCAGCGTCGCATAGCTGCCAATGCGCCGCGGTGCAGCCGATAGCCGGTCAGCGATTTCAGTTGTTCAGGAGTCGCCACATACACCGGAATATCAGTGCCCCAATGTTCGTCTACAAACGCGAACGTATCAGCCATGCCCTCAATCCATGGCTCTTCAACTAGCAGAGAAATCGGCTCTCTACCAGCAGCTAACGCGCGATCAATCACCTTCGGAGATTCTGCGATAAACAATCCTTTAGCCGGCTCCAGTCGATTACGCAGCTGGATTTCTGTAAGGTTCACATAGGCGGATACGCGTTCGTCTTCAAAAGAATCAATGGTGATGAAGCGCATGATCAGCCTTTCGCTCGGCTCCGCCTGCAGGGAGCATGGGTAACGCATCGGATGCACTGGATCATGCACAATAGTGGCAACAATCCAGCATTCCTATCTAGCAACAACTAGCAGATTCTGAGCGTAACAAGCTTGGAATCCCGTTGCCGTAACGTATCACGGTGTGCGGATAACCGTCTAGCGAGATCATTGGGGTAACAAAACGAGTATTTCGTTTGAAACGAGATTGTGTTGTACCCTCATGGTGATGTTGACTGCCAAGCAGCACAAGGGGGCATTGTCATGGAAGTAGCGTTGGAGAGCAATGCGTTCTTCATGGGCATTGAGTATCTCGCTATCTTCTGTTCTGGCCTCATGGGTGGCTTGTGCGCAGTCAAAAAGAATTATGACCTATTTGCGATGATGATTACCGCATGGTTGACGGCGCTCGGTGGCGGCATTATTCGTGATGTCATGCTTGGGTCATTACCGCCCGTTGGTATTGCTGATAAAGGTTTTGTAATTACTGCACTTGTCTCCGGACTAGTGGTAGCAGTCATTCATCCTGAAGTTGATAACCTGAAATGGTCGATGCTGTCTATTGATGCATTGTCAGTGGGCTTGTTCGCGGTTAATGGCACCGCAAAAGCCATGATTATGGGAACGTCAGGCATGACCGCTGTGTTCATGGGCATGTTTACTGCGCTTGGCGGTGGTCTCGTACGTGACATGCTGCTGAATGATGTGCCAATGATTATCCGCGATAAACATTGGTATGCCATTCCTTCTGCCGTGGGGTGCGTGCTTACTGTGCTCGTGATGAAAGGCGTACAAGCTGGCGTTATGAGTTTCAGCGTTGAAGTCGGACTTGATTGCGCCATCGTGGTGATTGTCGTCGTACTGCGCTTACTGTCAGTGAAGTTCAATATCACATTGCCTGGGGCAATGGAACGGCATGAAGTGTTTTTACCGAGTCAGACGCGGTACTTGCAACGTCCGGTAATCCACCCGAATGTGCACGATCATCCACAGGATGACGATTCTGAATAACTCATACGGAAACGCTATATACGAGCTGAGCGTGGAAGCGACGTACCTACAGGAAAGCCCCGTCACCGAATTGGTGTACGGGGCTTTCCTGTATTCGCGCGAGCTATGCTCGCAGGAATCACATCGCGTTGATGGCGAGAGCCAGACCGGACTTGCGGTTTGCAGCCTGGTTCTTGTGGATGACGCCAGCGCCGGCAGCCTTGTCGAGCTTCTGAGCAGCGACCTTGTAGGCGGCCTCAGCAGCAGCCTTATCGCCAGCGGCGATAGCTTCGCGGGTAGCGCGGACAGCGGTCTTCAGGCTGGACTTGACGGCCACGTTGCGCTTGTGCGCCTTCTCATTGGTGAGCACGCGCTTCTTCTGCGACTTAATGTTTGCCACGTTTTCTCCAAACGACGTTTGCTATAAGGACATACAGCGTGACATGATAACACGGCACTCGGATAAATCGCCAGGTGCGTCTTGGAGTGTCGTGAGGAAAATGCCGACGGCGGCCGGTAGACTGGTTGACTTGCAGTATACATGACGTCATTTATGCTTATCGTGCTTCATGTGCAGCCTATGAGCAATGCGTTGCAGGTAACAGACCGAAGAGAGGGAGACGGAACAGGTGATTGAACCGAAGAACAAGCCAGGGTTTACCGATCAGTCACTGATCCGCAACTTCTGCATTATTGCGCATATTGACCACGGCAAGTCGACTGTAGCCGACCGTATCCTCCAGCTGTCTGGCATTGTGCCGGAGCGTGAGATGCGCGATCGTTTCCTCGACCGTATGGATATCGAGCAAGAGCGTGGTATCACCATCAAATCGCAGGCTGTGCGCGTGCCGTGGACGTTCGATGGCACTGAATACACGCTCGGCATGATCGACACCCCTGGCCACGTTGACTTTACCTATGAGGTGTCGCGCGCGTTGGCTGCATGCGAGGGCGCGGTTTTGCTTGTTGACGCTACGCAGGGCATTGAAGCACAGACTTTGTCGAACCTGTATATGGCTATTGACCATGATCTGACGATTATTCCAGTGCTCAACAAGATTGACTTGCCAAGTGCTGAACCAGATAAGCATGCTGAGGAAATCGCTGGTCTGATCGGTTGTGAGCCGAGTGACGTGCTGCGCGTATCCGGCAAGACTGGCGAAGGTGTGAGCGAACTGCTCGACCGTATTGTTATGGAAGTGCCAGCTCCTCACGGCGACCCGCAGGCTCCGGCCCGCGCGCTCATCTTCGACTCTGTGTACGACTCGTACCGTGGCATCGTCACCTATATTCGTATGGAGGATGGCGAGCTGCACGCCCGCGAAAAGGTGCACATGATGGGCATTGGCATGACACATGACCCGATTGAAATCGGCGTGATCAGCCCTGACATGATGCCTACCAAGGCGCTTGGCGCGGGTGAAGTTGGCTACATCATCACCGGTGCGAAGGACGTGAGCCAGTCAAAGGTCGGTGACACGTTGACCTCCGCTGTGCGCCCAGCTGCTGAACCATTGCCTGGCTATCGTGACCCGCAGCCGATGGTTTACGCTGGTTTGTTCCCGATCGACAATGCGCAGTTCCCCGAACTACGTGACGCACTTGACAAGCTTAAGCTCAACGACGCTGCGCTCATCTACGAGCCGGAAACGTCTGTAGCACTAGGCTTCGGCTTCCGCTGCGGCTTCTTGGGACTACTGCACATGGAGATCGTCTGCGAACGTCTCGACCGCGAGTTTGGTCTCGATCTGATCTCCACCGCGCCGAACGTGCCGTATGACGTGACCGCTGAAGACGGCAGTGAACACCACGTGACCAACCCGAGCGAATTCCCGGACGGCAAGATCAAGAAGATTGTCGAGCCGATGGTCGCGGCCGATATCATCACACCGAAGGAGTTCATCGGCGCTGTTATGGACCTGTGCCAGGACCATCGTGGCATTATGGGCACGATGGAATACATTTCCGCCGATCGTGTGGAGATGCACTACCGTATTCCGTTGGCGGAGATCGTGTTCGACTTCTTTGATCAGTTGAAGTCGCGTACTAAGGGTTATGCGTCGCTTGACTATCACGAGGATGGCGAGCAGGCTGCTGATCTGGTCAAGGTTGATATTCTCATCCAGGGCGACAAGGTCGACGCGTTCAGTGCAATTGTGCATCGCGACAAGGCGTACTCTTACGGCGTGATGATGACGAAGAAGCTGCGCGAGCTGATCCCGCGCCAGCAGTTCGAGATTCCGATCCAGGCGGCGATCGGTTCGCGCATTATCGCGCGCGAGAACATTCGCGCACTGCGCAAGGACGTGCTGGCCAAGTGCTACGGCGGTGATATTTCTCGTAAGCGTAAGCTGCTCGAAAAGCAGAAGGCCGGTAAGAAGCGCATGAAGATGCTTGGCCATGTCGAGGTGCCGCAAGAGGCGTTCATCGCCGCCCTGTCCACCGGCGACGCTGGCAACGACCGCGACACCAAGGACAAGATTCGCGCCGCCCAGAAGACAGAAGGCTGAGCCGTTAAGCGGACAGCCCAGTGGGCTGTCCGTAGGATCAGCCTGAGCGAGACGATAGTCGAGCAAAGGCAGCATTGAGTCCGAGCGTAGCGAGGTCTGTAATTGCAGGGCCGGAGGCGATGTTCCTTTTCTTGGCCCCCTCGGCTGAGGGGGCTGTCAGCGGAGCTGACTGGGGGAGCGTCGAAGGTTGACGTGCAGAAGCCTCTAACTGCTCTTCAACGTGTCATGTTTGATTGTTCCAAGTAGGTTGACTCTCCGTTCTGCGGAGATCTATTTGGATAACCGAGGAGAATTCTGCAGGATGACCTACGAAATCTACATCCACGTTCCATTCTGCCTCCGCCGCTGTGGGTACTGTGATTTCAACACATACACCGCCGTCGATCTTGGTGCGGGGGCCTCGCGGGGTAATTACGCCAATATGGTCATTCGCGAAATGGAACTGACCAAGCAGTGGCAACTCGATCACGGCATCGAGGAGCCTGCAGCATCCACCGTGTTCTTCGGCGGCGGCACGCCCACGATTCTCTCGGCGGATGATCTCGTGGCCATGCTGGATGCGATCCGCGAGACATGGGGCATCGCGCCGGGAGCAGAGATCACCACTGAAGCCAATCCGGACACTGTTAACGAGTACTACATCAACCGTCTCGCCGAAGGCGGCTTCACGCGTATCTCCTTCGGCATGCAATCTGCTGTCCCGCATGTGCTGCGTACGCTCGATCGCACGCATACGCCCGCGAACGTGGCTGCCGGCGTTGAGGCCGCGAACAAGGTTGGCCTTCGTTCCAGCGTTGACTTGATCTATGGTGCGCCGGGGGAAAGTCTTGACGATTGGCGTACTTCAGTGCACACTGCAATCGATCTCGGGGTGAATCATATTTCCGCATATGCACTCACTGTTGAACCGACCACAAAAATGGGCCGTCAGATCGCCGCTGGCATTCTGCCCAAGCCTGACGATGATGATGAGGCTGCGAAATACGAGATCGCTGACGACCTGTTTACGGCCGCTGGACTCGAATGGTACGAGGTGTCTAACTGGGCGCGCCCGGGCTATGAGAGTCAGCATAATCTCGGCTACTGGCGCAACGTTGACTGGGCTGGGCTCGGTCCGGGCGCGCATTCGCATTACAACCGTGCGACCGGCACTGATAATGCGCACAATGTCGCCGAGACGGATTCGCATGACACGCACGGCCTGCGCAGCTGGGACATCGCGCATCCGCGCCTGTGGGGCACGGCTATCAACGAGGGCCGCGTTCCCTGGGATGGCAGTGAAACCATCACGCCGGGGGAGAATCTCGAGGAACTCATCATGCTCGGCCTGCGCCTGCATGAGGGACTTGACCTGAACCGCATTAACCAGGCTGTCGCTGCATCCGAATCCAACAGTGGAACTGCGCCCTTCCACCAGATCGACCCAGCCGAGCTCCAACCGATGATTGACGATGGCCTCATCGTCGTCGACTCCGCGACGAGTCGCGTCGTACCCACGCGTAAGGGCCGTCTACTCAACGATGCCGTCATCGAACGGTTCTTCGACCTCGCCGGCATCTAACGAATCCGGTACGCGTCCGCCGAGCTCAAGGTTGTTGCCGGCGCAGGGCATGGCTTTGATGGCGATGACGAACGTCTTGCCGTTGATCTCATGGGACGATACATCGGTGGGTGCGCGACCGATGACGCCGCCTGACCCGGGTGAGCCGAAACAAGGGTAGGCTTATCACATAGAAGGCGTTGAACGGCGGCAGTGCGACGATCGACGCCCATCCGGCCGGCCAATGAAGGAGCGTCCGTTATGAGCCACTACCAATCCATTATCGAACCGTTTGCGTTGACCCATGTCCGTATCGTCACCGGCGACGAATCAGGAACCGTGCTTAACAACATGACCATACTGGTCGACGCCTCCGGGCGGATCGAACAGGTGGCGCCCAGCGTCGAGGCCAGCGTGCCGGACGAATACCATCGGCTTGACGGCACCGGTAAAACCGTGATGCCGGGACTGATCAACGCGCACACGCATCTGTTCTCGCAAGGCAAGCCGCTCAACCCGAAACTGGCCACCCCGCGCGGCCAGCGCATCGTGTCCAAACTGGTGCATTCGCCGATTGGCGTACCGTACATGGCCGCCACGGTGCGGCATAACGCGCAGACTTTGCTTGATTCCGGTGTGACTACGATCCGCACGCTTGGTGACGTGGGCTATGAGGTGGTGGCCTTGCGCGATCGTATCGCCGCCGGTGAGGTGCCCGGTCCGCGAATTCTCGCATCCGGTCCGCTGCTGGCCATACCTGAGGGGCACGGCGCACCGCTGATCGCTCTGACCTCCTCAACGCCCGAAGGAGCTCGCGAATGCGTTGCAAGGAACATCGCGCACGGCGTGAACGCCATCAAGATCGCGGCGACCGGGGGAGTAACTGACGCGCAGAAAGTCGGCGAGGCCGGCAGCCCGCAAATGAGCGTCGAGCAGATGCGTGCTATCTGCGATGAGGCGCACGAGCATGGCATCATCGTCGGCGCGCACGCGCAAAGCGCCGAGGGTGTGCGGCGAGCGCTCAAGGCCGGCGTGGACACGATCGAGCACGGCAGCGAACTGGATGACGAACTGATTGGATTGTTCAGGCATAATCCCAATTCGCTGCGCGGATACTCCGCATTGGTCCCTACGCTGTCTGCAGGATTGCCGCTGACGATGATCGATCAGAAGACGACCGGCATCACGGACATCCAGCTCGAAAACTCGAAGACCGTGGTCTCGGGCATGGTGAACGGTGCGCGGCAGGCGCATGAGGCGGGGCTTACGGTGGGGCTCGGCACGGATACGGGCATGACGTTCGTGCCGCAATACGCCACATGGCGTGAACTCGTGTTGCTGGTGCGATTCGCCGGATTCACGCCCGCGCAGGCGATTCACGCGGCCACGCAGGTCAATGCGCGGATACTCGGCGTGGACGATGTCACCGGTTCGCTGTCGGTCGGCAAATCCGCTGACCTGCTGGTGTTGGACGGCGATCCGCTGAAGGATCTGCGTGCATTGGAACAGCCGGCGTTGGTGGTGGCTGCGGGGCGACCGGTATTCCGGCCTACGGTGGAGCGTTTCCCCAAGATCGACGAACTGCTTGATGGGGTTTGCGCATGATCGAATAAACACGCGAATAGACACGATGGTGTCTATTCGCGTGTCCGTCAAGCGGCCAATCGTGCGCCAATAAGCGCGATCCACGCGCGGACAGCCGGCTCGATGGCCTCGTCCAGTACGAAATATCTGGCCGAATGATTCGGATACGGCATGCCTTGCGCCTTGTCGCCCGCGCCGAGCAGCAGATAGGCTCCGGGGAAACGGTCGGAGAAGAAACCGAAGTCGTCGGAGAAATTCGCCGGGCCGCTCTCTTGCACCGCATCGGGCCCAAGTGTGGCGGAAAGTTCGGCAAGAAGACGCCGTGTGATCGACTCGTCGTTGACGACCGGGTCGACGGCGCCGTATTCGAAATCAGCGTGGGCGCCATGCGCCTGCGCGATCGTGACCGTGAGCGTCTTCGCCGGTTCGCATAGCCGTTGCAGATCGTCATGCGATTGGGCGCGGATGGTGCCGGTGGCCTGCGCGGCGTCGGGAATCTGATTGGCGGCGTCACCGGCCTTGAGCGTGCCGAATGTGAGGCTCGCCGCATGGGACGGGTCGATCGCGTTCGACGGCAATGCGGCCAGCTGGCCGATGATGTCCGCGAGAATCCGGATCGGGTCGATGCCCAGATGCGGCATCGACCCGTGGGTCGACTTGCCGTGCACGGTGATACGGAACACCGCTACACCGTTCGTGGCACGCTTCGGTGGGATCAGCAGCCGGCCGGCAGGAGCGTTGATGGAATGGAACGCGTACGCCTCGTCGACGCCGTCGAACAGTGGCGAGTCGATCAGATCGACGGCGCCGCCCTCGGTTTCCTCGGCCTCCTGGAACAGAAAGCGGATCTCGCCGGTGAAGTCGCGGTGTGCGGCATACCACAGTATCGCGGCGTACAAGGCGGCCATATGCGCGTCATGGCCGCATGCGTGCATGACTCCGGGATTCTCGGAAGTCCACGGCAGGCCGGTCTCCTCTTGAATCGGCAGCGCATCCAATTCCGCACGGCACAGGAGCGTGCGGCCCGTCCCTGTGTTCTCGGCAGTGTTCTTGGCAGCATTCTTGGTGGCGGCGTTCTTGATGCCGGTGCCGGTCACGCTCGCCAGCAGACTGGTTTTGCCCAAGCGTTGCAATTCCACACCGTCGATGGCGCCGAGCAGCGATTCGAGCAGATCACGCGTTCCGGATTCCCTGTTGGACAGTTCGGGATGGCGATGAAGACGATGGCGCAGATCAATGACCTGCGCCACCAGAGAGTCGAATGATTCGCTCATGCGAGTGCTGTTCCCGCGACTCAGTGCCACACCGGCGGATACGGATCCTCGGGCAGGCGGAGCGTGGGCGCCAGATGGTTCTTGGCGCGTTCGGCCTCGAGCAGGATCGCGACGATGCCGGCGTTGCCCGCAAGATACGAGGTTCGGGCGGACACGTAGGTGGGGTCGACGCGCACGAACGCCTCCTTCCAGACGGCGTGCTCGCCTTCAAGGAACGCGTTGCCGGCCAGATGACGGGCCGAGTCGAGTGCGAATGCGAGATACTTGTCATCCTTCGTGGCGGTCCACAGGTTGACGCCGAAATGGGTGATGGCCGCACTGCCGCAGCACAGCGTATCCGTGTTCCAATAGCCCGCCGAATGCGTATGCGGGGCGCCGGTCGCCTTGAGGCCACGGTAGAGGCTGTCGCGCCAGTCGGCGTGGACCTGATCGCCGGTCACGTCGAACAGGATCTGTGCCAGTCGCGACGTGCCGGCCGGCCCATGGCAGTTGCCGAGATAGAACACATCGTTGCGCAGCGTCGTATACGGTACGAGCGCACCGTCGCCGACGGGCACGCTGATCGCCTGAAGATAGCGTTCGCCTTCAAGCGCGGCGTCGAGATACGTCTGCTTGCCGGTGATCTGGTATGCGCGAGTGAGCAGGTAGCCGACGCCGGCGGTGCCGAACTCGAAACCGGGCCATTCGGCATCCGGATGCGTGGGGTCAAGCGCCAGTCCGCGCCACGACAAGCCGCTGTCATGCTTGACGGCCTGATCGAGGATGTGGCGCGCGGCCTCGTCGATGACATCCGTGTACTTCGCTGTGCCGAAGACGGTGTCGGCCCATGCGAGCAGGACTCCGATGCCGCCGTCGAAGAGGATGCCGGACTGGTTCGACCAGTAGATACCATCCGTGTGGCGGCCGTGGCGGACGATCGCGTCGAGGATATCGAAACCGGCGTCGATCAGCGTCTGGTCTTGGGCGTTGCGGCCGACCTCGAGCAGCACGTAGGCGGGACCGCCGGCGCCGATGTAGTAGCTCCATTCGCCGCCGGAGATCTTCTCCAGTCCGGCCAGACCGGTGTGGGGCAGTTCCGGGGTGAGCGTGCCGTGGCTCCAGCGGTTGGCCAGCGAACGGGCTTGGGAGAGCGCGACGTCGAGATAGTGCTGCTCCTTCGTGTGCTGCCACAGCTGCAGGAAGGTGAGCGCCACACCGCCGTCGCCGGAGAACAGCGAATGACCGCCGGGCTCATGGGTTTCCGGCTCGTATTCCCAGTAGATGCCGTCCTTGTCCTCGCGGGCAACTGACTCAAGCCATGCGGCGCCCGAACGGGCGAGAGGAAGGAAACCGTCCAGATAGTCGAACGGATGCTCGGGATTGATGATGGCGTCTGCGGACATGATAAGGCCTTTCGGAAAAAGATACGGAATGAATGCTCCGATAAAACGGATGCGAAATGACTGATGATCAGTCGAATGATGGCGATCAGTCGTCGTAGATGGACAGGAACTGACGAATGCGCGGATCGTCGGAGTCGAAGAAGGCGTCGGCCGGTCCGTCGAAACGGATGTTGCCGTGCTCGAGAAACACGATCTTATCCGCGGTCTTGCGTGCGAAACGCAGGTTGTGCGTGACGACGACGAGCGAGGCGTCCTCGGCCGACAGTGCGGCCATGACCTTGGTGACCTCGTGCTCGAGTTCCGGGTCGAGGGCCGAGGTCGGCTCATCGAACAGCAGGTAGCGCGGATTCATCGCGAGCGCTCGGGCGATGGCGACGCGTTGCTGCTGGCCGCCGGAAAGCTGCAGCGGGTAGGCGTCGGCCTTGTCGGCCAGACCCACCTTGTCGAGCAGTGATTTCGCCGCGTCCTGCGCCTCCTGTTTGCTTTGCCCGTTGACGCGCACGGGGCCGAGCGTGATGTTGTCGATGACGCTCAGGTTCGGGAACAGATTGAAGCTCTGGAACACCATGGACGAGAGCGCGCGGATTTTGCGGATCTGACCGGCGCTCAGCCTGGCGGGGAAGCCGATGGACTCCTCGTCGATGGTGAGCGTGCCAGAATCGGGCTTTTCGAGCAGGTTCGCGCAACGCAGCAGCGTGGATTTGCCGGAACCGGAGGGTCCGAGGATCACGGTGGTCTGGTTCTGCGGCGCGGTCAGGGTCACGTCGTCCAGGGCGGTGAATCCGTTGAACGTCTTCTTGATGTGAGAAAGGGTGAGCGTCATGCCGCCTGAACCTCCACGTAGGTCGAGCTTGCCTTTTCCAGCCATGATTGGATGACGGTGAGCAGCGAGCAGATGATGATGTAGATCACAGCCGCGGTCACATACAGGATCATGGGCTGGAAGTTGCGGCCGGCGATGGTCTGGGCCGCGAAGAACATGTCGGTCATGGCGATGGTCGACACCAGCGACGTGCCTTTGAGAATGCCGATCAGATCGTTCACCAGCATGGGCAAGGCGACCCTGATGGACTGGGGGAAGAGAACGTAGCGGAACTGGTCGCGTCGGTTCAGTCCGATCACGTCCGCAGCCTCCAGCTGTCCGCGTGGAATGGAGGTGATCGCACTGCGGATGCCTTCGGAGATGAACGCTCCGGCGTTCAGCGAGAACGCGATGATCGCGGTGGTCCACTGATCCAGTTTGACCCCGATGTTGGGCAGGCCGTAGAAGATCACGAACAGGAACACCAGTTCGGGGGTTCCGCGGATGATCCACACATATGCCTCGCACAGCTTCTGCAGGATCCTGATGCCGATCCCGTGCGAGCGGGACAGGCGGATCAATGCGACGATCGTGCCGATGATCAGGCCGAAAACGAATGCGGCGACGGTCAGCGGCAGTGTCACCTGCCAAAGTCCCTGCAACAGGAACGGGAGGGATTCTTGAACGATGGGCCATACTTCCATGGACGATGCACGCCTTCTGTTGAGAGTTCCCGCCAAGAGGCCTTAGCGGGAACTGGAATGTAAACGGTGTGCTACTTGCAGTGCCTGTTACTACTTCGAGCTGGACTCCTCCTCATAGGCGTTGTCTATGACCAGCTCATTGATGGCGCAACGTAGCGGTTCGATGACTGGCCATAGATTTTGCTGATGTGTCCACCATGATGGCAAGAGAACGATGGCGTGCGCCTACAGCAGGGACAGTCCGCCGTCAACAATGACGTACTGCCCCTGTACGTAGTCGGACGCATGAGATGAGAGGTAAAGTACAGTTCCGTTCAGTTCGCCGGGTTGACCGTAACGGCCGGACGGGTTGATTTTCGCGTAGGTTTCACCGAATCCTGGCTCTTCGAAGTTGTTGGCTGTGATGCCCGTCTTGAACAAGCCCGGGCAGATCGCGTTGACTGTTACGCCGTATTTTGCATAGCGCGCAGCCAAGGCTCGGGTTAGTCCTAGGATGGCTGCTTTCGACGAATAGTATGAGTCGCGCACGTAGCGTTCGTCACTATCCACATAGAACGCGTTCACTGATGACACGTTGACGATTTTGCCCCATCCGCGACGTTTAAACCCGTCGATTACGTATTTGGTGGTGTGCAAGATGCTTTTCAAGTTCACGGCGAACACGTGATCCCATTCATCGTCAGAGAATGTTTCAGCACTATCGCGAGCGAATATGCCCGCATCGTTGAACACAATGCTGATCTCGCCGAGCTTGTTGGTCACGGCGGCGATCGCGTCGCGCACCTCGGATTCGGATGATACGTCGGTGCGGATCGCGGTCACGGAGGCACCTTTGGCCTCCAGTTCAGCGCGTACAGCATCAAGTCCATCCTCGTTGACGTCGAGTAGGGCAACGGCTGCGCCGGCGTCAGCGTAGGCACGAGCCGCATCAGCTCCGAGTCCGGATGCGGCGCCGGTCACGACGGCGACTTCGCCAGTGAGATCAAAAAGGGCGGAATGGTTTGGATTGGTCATGAAAGATTCCATTCGAAAAAAACGCGTACGCCATACGAATACGTGGATACGAGGGCGTACAAGTGGAAAAACATATGCGAAGATGCCGGGTATGCCAAAAACCGACGATCCGGTGAAATGACGGAATGAAAATCCGCGGGATGGATGCGCGCCGCATGGCGTGCGGCCGCTGGTGATTAACGCCTGGGCTCCGCGTCGGAGCGCAGGCTAGAACATTCGCGGCGAGAAGCCGAATGGAATCCTCGTCGTCTCGATGATGTGCGCAAGGTTCATGATCTTCCCCTTCGATATGAGCCTGAATGCAGATGACGGTTGATGCTGCCGAGCATACGGCATTATCGACGCTGCCGTGCGCATCCGGTTATACCCGTTGCCGATAACGGCTTATCCGACCCGCCTCGTTCGTACGTGAAAGGAATTCGGGGGTACGTGAGAACATGCAAACGTTGTCGAAACAGTAGGTCTGCGGTATGTGCAATTCTACGCGATCTCTACGCCGCGAAGCAGGGCGTGTGCGTATTCGTGCAGCTGTGCACGAGTGAGTGAATGACCGCGCAGATACGTCCAGTCGAGCACGAGCATCAGCGTGTTCGCGTAATGATCGGCAATTAGGTCGGCTGGCAGGTCGAATCGGTCACGATCGACGCAGCTGAGCATAAGCTGACGGGCATTGCGCTCGATGAACCGGTGCAAGCTGGCGAACAGCGGGCCTTCTGGCGGATTGTGCTCCAGCACCGCACGCAACATATCGGCGTTCGACTCCAGCAGATCGGCCATCGCGTCGAGCGCGACGTCCACGCGGCGTGACGATTCGACCGATGCGAGATCCGCGGAATTCGTTTGCTTGGACAGTGCGATCCAACAGTAGGTGAGCAGGTCATTGCGATCCTCGAAGTAGTTGTAGAACGTGGCGCGCGGATAGCCGGCGCGCTCGCACAGTTCGTTGACGCTGATGTCAGCAAACGACTTGGTCTGCAGCAGTTCCGTCATCGCGTCGAAGAACGCGTCAAGCGTGCGTTGCGTGCCACGCGTGAGCTTGGCGTTGAGATCTTTCTTCATGACCGCCCATCATAGTCTATCGTCCAGAATTTTACAATTGTCTAAGTCTGTGTTATTTTGACAAGTGTAAAAGTATGGACGTTTGGAAAGTTGGATATCATGACGAACGACACGACATCGACTGCGATGATCGCCGAACCACTGACCCTGCCCTGCGGTGTGACGGTGAAGAACCGGTTTTACAAATCCGCGATGAACGAGGCGCTTGCCGGGCGCGACTGCGCGCCGACCGAAGCGCACGTACGCCTGTACCGCACGTGGGCGCAAGGCGGCGCGGGCGTGCTCGTCACCGGCAATGTGATGGTCGACCACACGCAACTGGGGGAGCCCGGCAACGTCGCCGTCGAGGACGAACGCGACCTCGCGATGCTGCGCCGTTGGGCCGAGGCCGGCACCGAGAACGGCGCACATTGCTGGATGCAGATCAACCATCCCGGCAGGCAGTCGCCCATCACCATCAACCAGCACCCGCTCGCGCCGAGCGCCGGCAAAGTCGACGGCGAATACGGTCGCTTCTTCGCCGAGCCGACCGAACTGACCCGAGGCCAGATCCGCGACATCATCCGCCGGTTCGCCAACACCGCGCGCATCGCCAAAAAGGCCGGCTTTACCGGCGTGGAGATTCATGCAGCGCACGGCTACCTCATCAACCAGTTTTTGTCGCCGCTCGACAACCGGCGCACCGATGAATACGGTGGTAGCCTCGCCAATCGCGCCCGCTTCCTGTTCGACGTGTTCGATGCGGTGCGCAAGGCGGTCGGTCCTGATTTTCCGATCGCGGTGAAGCTCAACTCGTCCGACGTACCGATCGCCGTCAAGGTCAACGAGCGCGATGGCGCTCCGGGCGGCTTCAACGAAGAAGAATCCATCTGGGTTATGCGGCAGCTTGAAGCGCGTGGCGTAGACCTCATCGACATCTCCGGCGGCACCTACGCGAAACCGGTTATCCAAACCAATAGTGGCGCGGCTGAAGACCGCCGGCGCGGCGTGTACTTTACTGCCTTCGCGCGTCGTGTCAAAGGCGAATTGACCGTGCCGGTCGCGCTGACCGGCGGCTTCCGCAACGCCGCCGACATGAACCGCGCACTGAACGAAGGCATCACGCAGATGATCGGCATCGCGCGTCCCCTCGCGCTCGTGCCCGACCTGCCGAACCGCATCATCCGCGACGGCTGGCAAGGCTCCGTTGACCTGCCTCGCATCACGACCGGCATCAAGCCGCTCGACAAGACGTTCGGCGGCATTCTCGTCATCAGCTGGTTCGAGCTGCAGATGCACCGCATCGCACGCGGCCATCACCCCGATCCGCGCATCGGCGGTCTGCGCGCGCTTATGTTCGCCATCAAACAACACGGCCCGGCCGCGCTCGCCCCGCGCCGCCGCAAAGGCCGGCAGTGAAGGCGACACACTCTGAGCTGCGGTCGAACTTGCCTCATACCACAATCCGGCGCGGGACACTAGTCTGTTGTGCGATGAATCGATCCCGTAAGCTGGGACGAATGAGCGAACATACGAAGGACGAACGCACTGCGGGAGCGGCTGATATCCCGTCCGTACGCCTGCCGCAAGCCGACCGCGATGCGGAACACATGCAGGGGCATTGGGTGCTGGCCCAGCTTGGCAAACACGTGCTCAGGCCGGTTGGCGAACGGCTCACCAAGCGTATGCTTGCGCAGGTGACGATCGCCGGGCGGCGTGCGGTGGAATTCGCGCCGGGACTGGGGCGCACCACGCGGCTGATCATGGAAGCCGGGCCGGCGTCGTACGTCGGCGTCGACCGGGACGAACGGGTGGTGGACATCATCAGGCCGTTGGTGGCTTCGGTGGGCGGCACCTGTGTGCAGGCCGACGCCGCGCAGACCGGATTGCCGGATTCGTCCGCGGATGTGGTGATCGGCGAGGCGATGCTCACCATGCAGTCCGAACGCGGCAAGCGGGCGATCATCGGCGAAGCGCATCGACTGCTCGCCCCGGGCGGCCTGTACGCGATCCACGAAATGGGCCTCGCGCCGGACGATCTCGACGAATCCGTCAAGGACGCGATCCGCAAGGATCTTGCGCGTGCCATTAAAGTCAACGCCCGTCCGCTGACCGAGGCCGAATGGCGCGAACTGCTCGAATCCGCAGGCTTCGACGTGCTGTGGAGCGGCAGTGAGCCGATGGCGCTGCTGAAGATGCGCCGCAATCTGGCGGACGAGGGCGTGGCTGGTGTGCTGCGCATCATGCGCAACGTGCTGACCCACCGTGATCTGAGGGCGCGCGTCATGCAGATGCGTCGCGTGTTCAACACGTACGGGGATGCGTTGACCGGCGTCGCGTTCGTGGCGCGCCGACGATAGTGCTCGATGCGGCAGCGGATACGCTAGAAGGATGCGTGCGGTGACCGGTCGACCGCCGCATGAAGATTGACCGTATGATCATGCTGATGCCGGCTTTTTGCTGAGTCGACATCGACAGGCAGACGTTGAATATGAAGGAGTTCGATGATGAGCGAACAGACGAATAATGCGAACGAGACGCAGCAGCCCCAGGTGATGGAATTCATCGACGATCTCAAGCCACTGGTCGAAGTACAGCCCGAGGCGACCGTCTCGCGCACCGTGATGCAGGTGGAGGGCGCCAATGTGGTGCTCTTCTCCTTCGACAAGGGCCAGGAATTAAGCGAACACACCGCCGCCATGCCGGTGCTCGTGCAGTGCCTCGAAGGCCACCTTAAGGTGACCGGTGGCAGCAAGACCGTTGACCTTGTGCCGGGCGGCATCCTGCATTTCCCGACCCGGCTGCCGCATGCGGTCTACGCCGCAGAAGCATCCAAGATGATGCTCATCATGATGCGACACTGAATGTCCGTCTGGCGGAATCGTCGTTGCGCCAGACGGGACAACGATTGCCGTCGGTGATCATCCGATCGGATCGATACGTTCCGCAACGTTCCGCAACGTATCGCAATAACTTTTCGGATCGTGACATGGTGTGGTTCGACGATCGATGATCGACATGAGGACAGTATTATGGACGCGGGCTGTGCGCGGGACTAGCGTGAACCGCATGGTCATATGGGATTCCGAACAGTATCTGCGATTCAACAAGGAACACACACAACCGTCGCGCGATCTCGCCGCGCAACTGCCGCCGGACGACGGGACGGTCACGCGCGTGCTCGACATCGGCTGCGGACCGGGCAACAGCACCGCCGTACTGCGCGAACGCTACCCGCACGCGACGATCCTCGGCGTCGACAATTCGCCGGACATGATCGACACGGCGCGCGCCGCCCATCCGGACATCGACTTCGCATTGTGCGACGTGTCGAAGCCGGACGAACTGGCCGCGCTGCCGCACGACTTCGACGTGGTGTTCTCCAACGCATGCATCCAATGGGTGCCCGACCATGAACATCTCATTCCCGCGATGCTCGGCCTCCTGCGCGAAGGCGGTACGCTGGCCGTACAGACGCCGATGAACTACGAGGAGCCGATCCACCGCATCATCGCGGACCTCGTACACTCGCCGGCATACGCGGACCGGCTGCCGCAGAGCCGCGAGTTCTACAACCTCACGCCACCCGAATACTGGGAGCTGCTGCACGCGAACGCCGCGTCCTTCCGCATATGGAAGATCACGTACATGCACACGCTGCCCTCGCACAAGGCCATCATGGACTGGTATCGCGGCACCGGGCTGCGCCCGTACCTGCAGGCGTTCGCGAACGACGATGAGCGCGCGACATTTGAACGTGCGGTGTTCGACCGTGTCCGCGACGCGTATCCGACGCAGTCGGACGGCTGCATCATCTTCCCGTTCCCGAGATTCTTCTTCACCGCTGTTCGCGGGCACGCCCCGCAACAAGATACACGATGACCGCCGCCGGCATGGCGATCATCAGCATCGGATAGAACCACGCCGGATCGACCCGCTCATACAGGACGCCGCCGATGATCGGCCCCAACGCCATGCCTAGATCCAGCCCGATGTAGTACGTGCCGTTGCCGCGCCCGCCATGACCGGACCCGGCCAGACGCACGGCGGCGGACTGGCTGACCGAACTCATGATGCCGTAGGATGCCGCCATGAACACGGCGGCGACCAGCATGACCCCGTTGCCGCGCATGACCGTGAGTGCGCCGAGCGAAACCATCATGCACGCCGCGCACAACCATAGGAACCACCGGAACGAACGTCGGTCGAACAGGTTGCGCATGGCCACGCGCAACACCAGCAACGCGACCGCGTACAGCGGGAAGAACAGGCCGACATCCACCGGCAGCCGCCGTGCCTCCACATAGGTGACGATGTACGACTGCGTGGCGCAGTAGGGGATAGCGAACAACATGAACACGAACGCCACCGGAATTACGCGCACCGAAATCGTCCGTTCGACAAATCCCCGAAGACCGGTATCGGCCTGTGGCATCGCAGCCCCCGCCGTCGATGCCGTTGCCGCGTTGCGCCGCGCCATGTCGTCGTGCGCGAACGACACCAGCACAAGAGCGATGATCATCGCGGCGGCGACGACAGCGAACGTCACATGATATCCGAACTGCGAACGCAGACGGATACCGGCGGCGGGGCCGAGCGCCATGGCCAGAGCGTTGACCATGCCGTAGTACCCCATGCCCTTGCCGATATGATCCAACGGGATCAATGCGGTCAGCCAGGCCGCAAGGCATACGGACAGGCCGGAGAAGCCGATGCCGTTGACGATGCGGGCCGCCAGGATCGACGTCGCATCGGGCGAGGCCGCGTAGCCGGCGTTGGCGACGATCAGCAGCATGATCGCGACCATCGCGAACCGGCGCAGCGGGGCGTGGTCGCTGAGCCGCCCCGCCCACGGCCGGCACAGCAGCGAGACGATGTTCATCGTGCCGGCTATCGTGCCCGCCAACGTTGCGCTCGCACCCAGAGAGTGCGAGTATCCGACGATCAACGTGGTGCCCATCATGGTGCCGGCCATGTAGAAGAATGCCGCGGCCATGATGAGCGCGATGTCGACGGTCATGAATCCACGTTCGTTCGCACGTTCGGTTATGCGCTGTCTCCTTGCCATTGCCGGCATAACGACTTCCCTTCACGATATCGTCCGTCGCGTCGGATGCGATGATCGACGGATGTTTCCGATATCGCATTGTATGGTCGCCGGTTATGCGTCCGGTCTGTATCGTGACGTCTTATGGTGCTTGAGTACGCTCTTTTGGTTATAACTGATGTTGGGAATAATGCGACAGGCGCGCGCGGGACGGAGGCGGCATGTACGACAGGCGATTGGACGCCATCATCGCGGCGGAGGAATGCGGCAGTTTCAGCCGGGCGGCGCAACGGCTGCATCTGTCGGCGACCGCGGTGATCAAACAGATCGCAGGGTTCGAACACGAATACGGATTGACGTTGTTCGACCGGACCAACAACGGCGTGACCCCCACGACGTCCGGACGCGCGTTGATCGAGGACGCGCGCGGCCTGATCCGGCAAAGCGAACGGTCGCTGCAGCATGCGCGGCAACTGGAACGAACGGCGGGGGAGACGGTACGGCTCGCCGTATCCATGCTGCGTCCGGCGACCCCGCTGCTCGAACTGTGGCCGCGCGCATCGGTCTGGCTCGCGAACCAAGGACGTCACGTGAGTCTGGAGCTGGTCTCATTGGCGGACGGCCCCGACGGATTCATGACTGCGCTCGACCATCTCGGCGAGGACGTGGACATGACGGCCAACGGCTTCTCTCCGGGGCGTCGGGAGCATGACTGCAACGTGCTCAAACTGGGCGAGTATCCGCTGCGCATGGGCGTGCCCCTGTCGAATCAGCTGTCGGTCCGCTCCGGCTCGACGCTGCACTTGAGCGATCTGGAAGGCCAGCGCATCCATATTCCCGCGCCCGGCGTCAACGATGCGATGGATCGGGCGCGGGCCGTGCTGTCCGCGGTGCCGGGCGTCACGCTGATCGACATGCGGTCGTATACGTTCGACGATTTCAACGCGTGCGCGGCCAGCGGCGATCTGATCCTCGCCCGCACCTTCGGCACCGGCATCCATCCCATGATCCGCCCCATGCCGGTGGACTGGGATCTGACCATCGCCTACGGGCTGTTCTATCCCAAGGAACCGTCCGCCGCCGTCCAGGCGTTCGTGGACGCGATCGGCGCCGTGCTGCAATAGAAACGCGCCCAATGCGTATGAGGGCACTGGGCGCGTGAAAACATATGTGACGAAAGTGCTGCCGGCTGTGCTATTCGGCCAGCAGCGCCTCGCGATACCGCCGTCCGGCGTCGGCGAGCGCCGCATCGTCCAGTTCCATCGACTCGAACACGACGAACGGCTTCAACCATACGGCGTGCGTGTACCGGGCCATCATGCGGTACGGCGAGAGCACCTCGTCGATCGTCGCACCCTCGTCGACCGGCTGGTATTCGAATTGTGGACCGCCCGCGGTCGTGGCGACCATGATCTGCTTGGCCGTAAGCGCCTCGCCGTCCGTGCCGTACGCCCAGCCGTATTCGAGCACCTTGTCCTCCCACTCCTTGAGCAGCGCGGGCGCGGAGTACCAATACAGCGGAAACTGCAGCACGATGCGGTCGTGCGTCTCGACGAGCTGCTGTTCGGCGGCCACGTCGATCTTGCCGTTCGGGTAGAGCGCGTATTCGTCACGCACGGTGACGTTGCCATCGGCGTCCTGTTGCGCGGCGGCCGTGAGCGCGGCGTTCGCGCGGGAGCAGCTCAGATCGGGATGAAAGACGAGAACCAGCGTTTTCATGATGTCTCCTTCGACTGCGTTGTGGCGGTGGCGATCATATGGTTTGCGCGTATTGCCACTACTGTACCGCATGGGACGATCGATTCGGAGGACTGACGCTCGGTAGGCCCTCACCACGGCAGAGGCTTGCCGTCACGGAAGAAGCCGCCGGTCGGGCCGTCGTCGGGCAGCATGGCCGCCCACGTCACGCTTTTCGCGCTCACTTCGACCGGGCGTCCAAACATGCCCGAGCCGAACGTGTCGGTAACGTCTGGGCAAACCGCGTTGACGAGGATATGGTCGGAGGCGAGTTCCTTGGCGGTTTTGATCGTCAGGCCGTTGAGCGCGAGCTTGGAGATGCCGTAGCCGGATGCGGGGATGCCCATCGCGCCGTGCAGGAAGCCGTACTGCGGGTCGCCGTATGAGCCGGCGCCGCTGGATACGTTGACGATGCGACCGTGCTCCGACTGGCGCAGCAGCGGAATGAACTTCTGCGTCACGATCCATGTTCCGATCACGTTCGTGTCGAGCACGGCGCGCATTTCGGCGATGTCCTGCTGTTCGACGGACGCGCCGGCGCGCATGGACGCCGCATTGTTGATGAGCACGTCGAGCCGACCATATCGACGCTCAACCTCTGCGGCCGCCGCAGCGACGCTCGCCTCGTCGGTGGTGTCCATCACCACATAGCTTGCGGAGATTCCGGAGTCGATGAGCTCCTGCGTGAGATGCGCGAGCTCCGGCCGACGTGCGGCCAGGATGACGTGATAGCCGGCCTCGCCGAGCTGACGGGCGGTCTCATAGCCAAGGCCGCCCTTGCGGCCTGAACCGGTGATCAATGCGATCTGCATATGACGCTCCTTCGTAACGTGTTGTATTGCGCGGTGTTCGACTTAGAATTCGCGGCCGAGCTCGCGTGCCTTGTCGAGATACGGGGTTGCAGCAACCTGTCCGGGGGCGAACACGCCGGCGGCGAGCACGGACCCTTTGATCTTCCAGCCGAGGCTTTCGCCGAAGCACATCGTGTAGTAGCCGAGCATGTTCTTAGCGAGTACTTCCTCGGGGCTGGCGCCGGCGACCAGCAGCGCCGACTCCTTGCCGGCCAGGTCGTCGTGCGCGTCGAACGGCAGGCGATCCATCATCGCCTTGATCTGCGCCGAGAACTGCATCCAATAGGTCGGTGTGGCGATCACGATGCCGTCCGCCGCCTTCATCTGCTCCATCACGGTCGTCATGTCGTCGGCCGGCTGGTCGTAGCCGGTGAACGGCGCTATGTTCATGTCCGCGAGCGTGAGCTTGGTCGCGGTGTTGCCGGCGGCCTCGACGCCTTCGATGAATGCATCGGCGAGCATGTCGGCGTTACCGCCCTTGGTCGGGCTGCCTTGGATGACGAGAATGTGCTTGGCCATATTGACTCCTGTTCCTTTCAACGTTGCGACGGTAGTCCGTCGCGTTCTGATAAGGACAGTATGCATCAGTACATATACTTTTCGTTCTTAGAATAAAAAACTGATTTTTGTGATATGGCAGCGATGTTAGGATGAGAGATCATGAGCAAGCATGTTGAAAACACTGGGGCTGATGGCATCATCTCACCCACATGCGCGATGGGCTACGCATTCAAAGCCATCGAAGGCAAATGGAAGTTGCCAGTCATGTATGTGCTGAGCGAACGAGGCGCCGCGCGCTACAACGAGATCAAACGCGAACTCGGCATCACCAATATGATGCTGACCAACACGTTGCGTGACCTCGAAGAATACGGCCTGGTCAATCGCACTCAGTACAACGAAGTCCCACCGCGCGTCGAATACTCACTGACTGGCAACGGTTACGCGATCATCCCCGCACTCAAAGAATTTGAAAAATGGGGTCAACTCCTGCTTGACGCGCGTGATTCCACCGGCCGATCGGCATGACGCCCGCGGGCGGCTCTCTGTATGCCCGCATGGCGCCCGCACGGCCTCGATGTTCGTGCGGGCAGACCGATAGACGGGGGCGCGAAAGGGGATATCGTCAGCGGGTCGTGTCGCGGGCTGCGATGCGCTCGCAGAAACCGGTCTTGTCCGCTTCGGTGATCGGGCGCAGCACGCGGGCCGGATTGCCCACGGCGACCACACCGGCCGGGATGTCGTGCGTGACGACCGAACCCGCACCGATGACCGAGCCGCGGCCGATGGTCACGCCGCCGAGCACGGTCACATGGCCGCCCAGCCACACGCCGTCCTCGATCACGATCGGCTTGGCCTGGCACGCACCTGCTTTGCGCTCCTCGAAGTCAAGCGCGTGGTTCGTGGCGAACAGGCCGACCATCGGCGCGAGCCACACGTAGTCGCCGATCGTGATCGGCGCGTTGTCGAGCATCACGCAGTCGAAGTTGATGTATGCGTGCGATCCGATCGAGATGTTGCGGCCCATTTCGCAGCGGAAGTTCGGTTCGATGAACACGTCGTCGCCGACCTCGGCGAACAACTGTTCCATGATCACCCGGCGTTCGGTCTCCTGATCGTAGTCGAGCGCGTTGTAGGCGCGGAACAGCTTCTTGGCCTCCACGCGCTTGCGCTCGATCTCCGGGTGCGAGTCCTGATAGACCTCGCCGGCCACCATCAGGTCCCATTCAGCGCGGCCTTCGGGCGTGAGGTCCGCGGTGACGTCGTAGGTGTTCGTGGTCATGGTTGTTCGCTCCTTCGCCGAAGTTGTGTACGGTCGTACATTATAGGTGGCATACTTGATGCATCCGGATCGAATCGGATAAGCCGAACATGACCCGGGAGTTGCGCGGTCACTGTCCGGCGCGCGGATCGGACAGGCGATGGTCGAGGATCTCAAAGTCGGTGAAGGTGCGCGGGCCACCTTCGCCGGTGGGGGACTGGGCCTCGAACCCGACCTTGAGCAGTCGGTCGAACCGCATGGAGCACAGACGCGACATGAACCACTGCATGCCGTCGAAGGAGTAGTGAATCGAAAACACATCGTCAGTGCGGGCGAGCTGCAACCAGACGAAATTGCCGTGAACGGTGACGCCGTAACAGTCGTCCGAAACGCCGTCGGTCGCCACAGTGACCACCGACTTGAACCCGTAATCGCCCTGCTCGAAGCAGGCCTTCACCCAATGAGTGTCATCCTGATAGGCGAACAGTGCGCCGCCGTCGAACTTCGCCTTATGTTCGAGCGAGATCTTGGCGCGGCAGACGAAGTCGCCCGTGACCGGACGGTAGACGAAGGCCGCGTCGGCTACCACGCTGCCGTCCACAGGGTTGACGAAGAAGTCCTTGCCCGGCAGAGCATCGACGGTCAGCACGTTACAGCTGATGTTGAATGTGACGCTGTCTGAGTTTGCACACAGCATGATGGGATTCCTTTCTATCGGCGATCCGGGATTGGTGCCCGTTTACGTATCCCCGTTTGGCTGGGATGATTGATTATGATGATAATTCCGTAAGCTCTCTCAAATTCCGCTTGCTTTGGTAAAATATTGGGATGATGATTCCGAAATATAGAAGGATCATTCCATGATGGATTCACTGCGCGAAGATGTATGGAGGTGACGTGGCATGGCGAACATTGCGGTTCGGGTGAACTCCGACTATCTGGAGGACGTGCAGTACGATGATCCCACTCTGCCGATTCACTTCTGCATGGACTACTTCGACACGCTTGCTGGCCACGAGATCAACGTGCACTGGCATCGCGACTTCGAGTTCGCGATCATGCTGCGTGGCGCCTGCAACTATCATCTGGGCGGCGGCGACGCGATACGGCTCGAACAGGGCGACGGCATCTTCGTCAATTCCGAAGCGCTGCACTCGGCAGACAATCCCACGCCGGGTGCGATCATGAGCTGCGTCACGTTCTCTCCGTTGTTTTTCACCGGGCAGCCGTCCGGCACGATCTACAGCGAACACATACTGCCGGTCGTGAACCGGCCGCTCGCCGGACTACGTCTCGACGCGAGCCGAAACCGTGACATGCTTGCGGAAATACTGACGGTTACGTCGATCGGTAAACGCGAGACAACTGCGCCACTGGAATACGTCGAACATGTGGCGAGACTGTGGCGGCTGACGTTGTCGGCGATCGACAAGGTGCCGGACGAGCGACCAGACGAGATGGAACTGCTTCGCGAACGGCGCATACGCACCATGATGACGTTCATTCAACGGCATTTCGATGCCGGCATCGGTTTGCCCGACATCGCGGCCAGCGCCGGCATCGGTCGCACCGAATGCTTCCGGCTGTTCACACGTCTCGCCGGAGTTAGCCCGGGGGAGTACCTGATCTCCTACCGTCTGCGTCGGGCCGCGGCGATGCTCGTCTCCGGCGACGATTCCGTCGCGCTCATCGCCCATGTCTGCGGGTTCAACGACGCCAGCTATTTCGCCAAACGATTTCGGCAACGCTATGGATGCACGCCAAGGGAATATCGTGCCGTTGCCGGACGGGTTTCGCGGCGTTCTGTGTTGCCGGAGTGAAGATTAGAGCGTGATTGCGAAACTTGCACGTACTATTGCGCCCGCCAGATCATGCCGATGTGCGGGATGCCGTCTTCAAGGAACTCGTCGGAGACTTGCGTGAATCCGAGCTGTTCGTAAAGCCCGCGCGCATAGGTCTGCGCTTCGATATGCACGGTATTAGCGTGCGAACGTTCCTGCGCCACGCGAAGTCCTTCGCGTACGATCCGCGTTCCAAGCCCCTGCCGGCGGCGGGTCGCCAGCACACGCCCAATCGAAGCCTCCGGGAATGTGACGCCCGGATCGATCACGCGGCAATAGGCGGCGATGCCGTCCTTGTCGTGCAGAAACACATGCCAGCAACACCGGTCCGCGTCGTCGACCTCCTGATAGGCGCAATGCTGCTCCACCACGAACACCGCCACGCGCACGCGGTAGATCTCGTACAATTCCGCCGCGCTCAGTTCCTCGAATCGTTTCACCGTCAACTGCATGGCGCCAGTGTACAGGCCGACGCCGCCGTGGTCAGCAATCCCGTCCGTCGGCCGGTATGTCCGTCAATGCTGGACGATGGCAACCCGTGGCAAGCGATCGGAATGTGCATTCACCGGCGGTATGCTCGGCATCAGATGTCAATGTGTCACAGACGTTAGGCGCGGCGGCACAGCGAGGAGAGGTGGACGATCATGATCAACGTATTATGCTTTGGTGATTCCAACACCAACGGTACGAACCCTGCCGGCGGCCGTCACCCGCGCGAGGTGCGCTGGACTGGGCGGCTGCAGCGCCTGCTCGGCGACGAATGGTATGCGATCGAGGAAGGACTTGGCGGGCGCACCACCGTGTTCAACAATCCGATCGAACCGCATCGCAACGGGCTTCAGGCCTTACCGGGCGCGCTCATCACACACCGGCCGCTCGACTATGTCATCATCGCCCTCGGCACCAACGACATGAAGGCCATGTTCCATGCCGACGCTCGCGTGATCGCCGCCGGTATCGACATGCTCGTGCGCGAGGTGAAGATCACCGACAACCGCGGGGCGCCGACGCCGCGCATCGTCATCGTTTCGCCGATTTACATCAAACCCGGTATCTCGACCAGCGGGTTCATCGGCTTCGACGAGGATGCGGTGGAACTGTCGCACCGGCTGGCGGGGGAGTACCGGCAGGTGGCCGAGCGCGAAGACTGCCTGTTCCTTGACGCTGCACAGGTGGCTGAGGCCAGCAACCTCGACCGGCTGCACATGGACGACGAGAATCACGCCAAGTTCGCCGACGCGATGGCACGGATACTGCTCGACGATCGGGACAGGCGCCGCTGACGCTCGGCGCCGGATGGCTGCTGCGGGACAGGCAACGCCGAATTGCCATACGTGCAGGGCATGGCTGGCCATTGGCCAAGGTCATTGGCTTCATCCCGGAACATGCTGTGTAATGGATGGTGGATGTCGTACGGGCACATGCCTAAGACGCATAGCCTTCGAAACGTCAGCAAAGGAGCGGTATGGAATACACCAAACTCGGCAACAGCGATGTGACCGTGTCCCGTATCTGCATGGGGTGCATGGGATTCGGCGACACGACCAAGGGACATCATTCGTGGATACTCGACGCTGACCGGTCGCGCGAGATCATCCAGTACGGATTCGAGCACGGCATCACGTTCTACGACACGGCCATCGGCTATGCGGACGGTACCAGCGAGGAATACGTCGGCCGCGCGCTGCGATCGATCGCCGCCAAACGCGAGGACTATCAGATCGCTACCAAGTTCCTGCCGCGCACGGACGCCGAGCGCGAAGCCGGCGTGACCGGACAGGAGCACGTGGCACGCAACCTTGACGCAAGCCTCAAACACCTCGGCCTCGACTATGTGGACCTGTACATCTGCCACATGTGGGACTACCACACCGACATGGCAGAGATCATGGAAGGCATGAACGAGGCCGTCAAGGCCGGCAAGGCGCGCGCCATCGGCATCTCCAACTGCTACGCCTACCAGCTCGCCAAAATGAACAATCTCGCTCAAACCAACGGCTGGGCCAAGTTCGTGTCCATTCAAAGCCACTACAACCTCATCGCCCGCGAAGACGAACGCGAACTGACCAAACTGTGCCGTGAAGACAACATCGCCATGACCCCGTACAGTGCGCTCGCCGCCGGCCGACTATCTCGTCTGCCCGGTGCGGAGAAAACCAAGCGACTGGTCGAGGATCAGGTGGCGCACTCCAAGTACGACGCCACTGAAGTGCAGGACGACGTGATCATCGAACGCGTGGCTGAAATCGCGCAACGGCACGACACGTCGATGACCGCCGTATCGCTCGCATGGCTGCTCACCAAAGTGGCCGCACCCGTGGTCGGCATGACCAAGCCGCACCATGTCGACGGCGCGCTCGATGCCGTGAACCTCACGCTCACGGACGAGGAAATCGCCTACTTGGAGGAGCCGTATGTGCCGCACAAGCTCGTCGGCGTCATGGCCTTCAACCATTAAGCATTCGCCTGATCTCGCGCAAGCCTCCGATGACACATCGGGGGCTTGTTCGTATTCGTCGCCGAATGCCTGCTCGTGCGACTCATGGCCCAAGACTCGCGAGCCGCGGGCGGAACGCTACCGTTCGTGCGAGAACCGAACGTGTATCTCGGCACGCTGATGATCTCACCAACGAGATCAAACCGGGCGGTCACTGTGACCCGGCGGCGCTCGCCGAATCGATTGATGTGGAGCCGTACGACGTGGTGTTCGTCGGCTACCCGCTGTGGTGGGAGACCGCGCCGCGCGTGGTGCGCACGTTCCTCGAAAGCGCGGACTGGGCTGGCAAGACCATCGTGACGTTCGCCACGTCCGGTTCCAGTACGCGCGGCGCCGACGGCGTGCAGCTGCACGATTCCGCACCCGACGCCCGGTGGGGTGCCGGGCCGTCGCATCGTCGCCTCCGAAAGCGAGACCAAGCTCGCCCAGTGGGTCGACGGTCTGAATCTGTTGTGAATCGGATCAGTCGCGCACGGTGAAGCCGGCGTCTACGATGCGCTCCTGCATGCCCTTGGCGATAGACAGGCAGCGGGCACGTGGGATGGTGATCGAGTCAAGCGTGCGGTTGATCTCAGCCAGTTCATCCGGTGTGAACGTGACGGCCGCGCCGCCGAGGTTCTGCCACAGGCGGTCGATGCGCTTGGTGCCGGGAATTATGAGCGGAACTACAAGATTGAGCTTGATACTTATCACCACAGCACGTCGATTGGGGCAGTGGTTTTGTTTTTTTCGATGATGAGGCATATCTCGTCGGGGGATTCCTTGCAGCCACGGCGCAACCATAGCCAGATGATCGAGGAGACGGCGGAGACGAGGATTTCCATCGCATAGTCAACGGGAATACCGTTATAGCTGGCCTGCGGCTGGGCGCCGAACCGTTTGGCCTGCGCGACAATGAGCTTCTTGAGCACTGCTTTGACTCGATCGTACAGTTGCATGTCGTTGCCGGATTGCGATACCGCGTCGAAGAACGCGTAGTCTTTTTTGATATATCGCAGTGCCTCGGCGATGGCACGGGTTTGGAACGCGTCACAGATTGCCTTGCCAGTGCGCGTCGTAATCCGATCATCCATCTCAGCGTTGGCGATGAGGATCTCGGTTAGATCATCGATAGTGTCGTCGATGAGCTGTTGACGCAGGTCGAACTTATCGACGTAATGCATGTAGAACGTGCCACGGTTAATGTCGGCAGTGCGAGCGATGTCGCTCACGGTCATCGCATCGAAGCCTTTTGTCTTGACGAGCGTGGTGAACGCAGCCTTGATTTTGGCTTCTGTCTTCGTATTGCGCTTGGCCGGCGCGGATGACGGCGCGGCGGTGGATGTCGTTTCGGTTGCCATGGATGCTCCTTGAATTGATATGTCCGGATGATCCGACGAAGGATGATACTGACCGATATTCTATCAACACGTTGTCTGATTAACGACAAAATCAACAGTATTTGATGATCTGTTTAATCTGGACAGATTGTTTAAAACCGTTGATTGACTTGGGTTTTCAGCTGTTCCTACCATTGCGGCAGTTAAATCAACATGTTGTTTATTCAATATGTGGCAAATGACTATATCAAACACATGACTACCCCTCAGCCGGCTATGCCGGCAGCTCCCTGACAAGGGGAGCCAAGAGGCGCGAAAGGAGTATCGAACATGGCCTATATCGAAATGGTGCACAGCTTTAAGCGCTATCACATGGGAGACACGACCATCACCGCTAATAACGACGTGAGCTTCGGCATCGAGAAGGGCGAGCTGGCGATCATCCTCGGTTCATCCGGTGCCGGCAAATCGACGGTGCTCAACATCCTTGGCGGTATGGATACGAATTCCGCCGGACAGGTCATCATTGACGGTAAGGACATCTCGAACTACACCGCTCATCAGCTCACCGACTATCGCCGCTATGACATCGGCTTCGTGTTCCAGTTCTACAATCTTGTCGCCAATCTGACCGCTAAGGAGAACGTCGAACTCGCCTCCGAAATCGTGAAGGACGCGCAGGACCCGGTACAAACGCTCATCGACGTTGGGTTGAAGGACCGCATCAACAACTTCCCGGCACAGCTGTCCGGCGGCGAACAGCAGCGCGTCGCCATTGCACGAGCCGTCGCCAAGAATCCGAAGATCCTGCTGTGTGACGAGCCGACTGGCGCGCTCGACTACAACACCGGCAAACAGGTGCTGCAGATCTTGCAGGATCAAAGCCGCAAAAAGGGCGCGACCGTGGTCATCGTTACCCACAATTCGGCCATCGCGCCGATAGCCGACCGTGTCATCCATATGCACGACGCGCGCGTCAAATCAATCGACATCAACGAACACCCAATGGATATCAAGGACTTGGAGTGGTGACCATGACCGATTTCGCACACTTCGCCGAAACTGACGATGCGCGACACGCGAACACCGCCGCGCATCGCACCGCTAAACGCGAACGCCGCAACGGCGCCGCATCCCGCAAACGCATGTTGTGGAAGGACATACGCGTCACGCTTTCCAAGTCGAAGGGCCGGTTCATCTCGATCGTCAGTCTCATGATGCTCGGTTCGTTCGCGCTCGTCGGCCTGTTCGCAACCGGCCCCGACATGCAGGCGACCGGCACCTCCTTTTACACTACGAATAATCTCGCCGACGTGACCGTGATCAGCGACTATGGCTTAAGCAAGACGGACGAGAAGATCATCCGCGATACCGCTGGCGTGCGCCAGGCGGAATTCGGCTACTTCAAGGACGTAACGATCAAAGGCAGCAATCACAGCCTACGCATCTACTCCAAGCCTGAGGGCGTCTCCGGATACCGAGTGGTCGAAGGGCGGATGCCGGACAAAACCGGCGAAATCGCGCTCGATTCCGCTGAACGCGACCGGTACGCGATCGACAGCACGGTTAAGGTTACCGAATTGCCCGACATTGCCGGCGACACCATTCTTAAGCAGACCGAATACACGGTGGTTGGCTTCGTCGATGCCAGCGAAATCGTCTCCAATCTCAACATGGGCCAGTCCACGGCAGGCACTGGTGAGCTCGACGGCTACGGCGTTGTCGTGCCGGACACGTTCGACTCGGACGTGACGATGATCGGCCGCGTGACCTTCAATGACACGCAGCACGTCGACTATTGGACGAGTGAGTACCGCGACCGTGTGCAAGCGCATAAGGATACGCTCACCAAACGTCTCGCCGGCCAACCCAAGGCGCGCGAGGCCTCGATCCGCGAAGATCGCCGCGAGCAAATCGACAAGGCGCAAACCAAGGTCGACGATGCGAAACAGCAGCTTACGGACGCCGAACAACAGCTTACGGACGCGAAAACACAGATCGAAGCCGCCAAGGACCAGAAAACACAAGGCGAAATCACCGCCGTGGACCAGGCGGCCGCTGCACTGGCCGAACTGTCCGGCGCCACAGCGCAAATCGCTTCGGCCGGCTCACAAATCACCGCCGGTCAGACGCAGCTCACAGCCGGCGCCCAACAGCTCACGCAAGGTCAGGACCAGCTCGACTCATCATGGCAGCAACTCACGCAGGCCAAAACACAGCTCGACATGGCACGTAAAGCGCTTGAAGATGCTCAAACTGTGCTCGATAAAACCGGTGCGATGCTGCAAGCCTGGTCGAACACCGGCATTGCTGGCAACACCTACGAGAGTGTCAAAACGCAATACGATAAGGCGCTCGCCGCTTACAATGATGCCGTCGCGCAATACAACAACCAGCTGAATGCCTACAACAACGCGCTGCAGCAATGGAACAACGGCGCCGCACAACTCGCTCAAGGCACTGAGGAATATCAGAGGAATGCGGCTGCTCTCGCCGACGCCTCCAAGCAGCTCGCCGTCAAGCAGAGCGAGCTCGGTCAGGCCGTTTCCAAGGCGCCATCCGGCACCTCGGGCGGAGGCGTTTCGGATGGCGCCGCGCAGCTCATCCAAGGCCAGCGCGACATCGAGAAGGCCGAAGATGAGTACAACGCCAAACTTCAGGAATTCAACGCCGCGAAACCCGCCGCCGAGCAGAAGATCGCTGCGGCCGAACACGATATCGAGCTCGCCCGCGAAAAGATCGACACACTCGAAGTGCCCGCCTATTCGATCGACGGCCGACGCGAAGGACTCACCTCGAACGGCTACCGCGTGTACGAGATCATCGCGAACATCGTCGGCAAGCTCGCCATGATATTCCCCGTGTTTCTCTACTTCGTCGCCGCACTCGTTACCTTCTCCACGATGGGCCGCATGGTTGACGAGGAACGCGTCAACTCTGGCACGTTGAAGGCACTCGGCTATGGCAACGCAGACATTCTCAAGAAGTTCGTCGTGTACGGTTTCGCAGCCTCCACCGTCGGTACGATTTTGGGTGTTGCCGCTGGGCATACAATTTTGCCGCTCATCGTCTACCACGCGTACAGCGACGGGTTCACGATGCCAGTCATCGAACTGAAGTTCCACCCGGTTGTCACGGTGGTCGCATTCCTGCTCGCCTGGGTGAGCGCTGTCGTACCGGCCATGCTTGCTGCAGCACGCGAACTCAGAGACAAGCCCGCTGCGCTCCTACTGCCCAAGCCACCCGCGAACGGTTCGAAGATCTTCCTCGAACAACTCGGCTTCATCTGGAACCGGCTCAGCTTCACGCGCAAGGTCACCGCCAGGAATCTCTTCCGTTACAAGACGCGCGGATTCATGACGATCTTCGGCGTGATGGGTGCCGTGTCACTACTTGTCGCAGGACTCGGCGTGCAAGGTTCGATCAACCAGATCAGCGAACGCCAGTTCGACGAAGTGATTCACTACGACATGATCGTCGCCGAAAAATCCGACAACAACGACGAACAGCGCGACGCCGTCGCCAAGACAATGACCGACAAGGCCGTGGACCAGTCGATGCCGATCCGCTACGAGGAACTGACTAAAACCGCCGGCAAACAAGGTGATAAGCAGTCGATCACGCTGATCGTCACCGACGATGCGTACAACTTCAACGACTACGTGACCCTGCGCTCGCGCGTGGGGCATAAGCCGCAGATTCTCACCGATCGCGGCGCTGTCATCTCCGAACGCATGGCTTCGATGCTCGGCGCAACAACCGGCGACACGATCCATGTCACCGGAGAGGACGGCGCCGACCGCTCCGTGCGCGTCGACGGTGTGAGCGAGGCGTATATCGGACACTTCATGTACATGTCGTCAGGCGGCTACGAGCACGTGTTCGGCAAGGATTACCAGTCGAATGCTTACCTCGTTAACCTTAAGGATGATTCGATCGAGAACGCCGAGAAGCAGGGCGCTCGGTTCATGAAGAATGACGGCGTGCGCGGCGTGGTGCAGAACACCACGATGAAAAACCAGGTTGCCACGATCGTCGACTCACTCAACCAGATCATGGAGGTGCTTGTGCTTGTGGCTGGCATGCTTGCCGTGGTGATCTTGTACAACCTCACGAATCTGAATGTGTCCGAACGCATCCGCGAACTGTCGACCATCAAGGTGCTCGGCTTCCACTCGAACGAGACAACCATGTATATCTATCGCGAAACGATCGTGCTGTCTGCGATCGGTATCCTCGCCGGCTACGGGTTCGGCGCGGGCCTGCACCGGTACATCATTACCGAGGTGCCGCCGGACGAGGTCATGTTCGACCCGGCGCTTGGCTGGCCGGCGTTCGTAGTGCCCGCTGCGCTCGTTGCCGTTGTACTGGGCGCGCTCGGCGTGGTCGTCTACCAGCAGCTCAAGAACGTAGACATGCTCGCCGCTCTCAAATCAGTCGAGTGATGAATCGTGCACCGCAAAAGAAAGTTCAATTCATGTTGCCAACATGTGACATGAATTGAACTTTCGGTGTTTCTGGTGAATATGCAGTGGTATGGTTTGAACCAATGGTTTTTGAACTTTGAACTTTCCGGGATCGGGGGAGTGACGTGGAAAGTTTCTCAACACGATTAAAGACGGCGATGAGCGCTCGTCATCTCAAACAGGTAGACATCGTTCACGCAGCTCAACAAGCTGGAGTCAAGCTGGGTAAAAGTCACATTAGCCAATATGTTAGCGGCAAGACAATACCGCGCAGTGAAATCCTCAGCTTCTTAGCCAAAACACTAGATGTTGACGAACAATGGCTACTTGGTCACAACCCGTCATTCCACTCAGCATCGCAAACTGCCGCGTCACCAACTGCAGCACAATCAACCTCATCGGCAACCATTCACGAACCATCAACCATCCTGTCGGAAGAAGGAATCCCCATGCGTCAGTTCCACAAATCCACCAAACTCGACAACGTGTTGTACGACGTGCGAGGCCCGGTTGTTGACGAAGCAGCACGCATGGAAGAAGCAGGCATGCACGTGTTGAAACTCAACATCGGCAACCCTGCACCATTTGGCTTCCGCACGCCTGACGAAGTCGTCTACGATATGGCTCGCCAGTTGACCGATACGGAAGGCTATTCCGCATCCAAGGGACTATTCTCTGCGCGCAAAGCCATCATGCAGTACGCGCAGCTGAAAAACATCCCCAACGTTGGCATCGAGGACATTTACACCGGCAATGGCGTGAGCGAGCTGATCAACCTGTCCATGTCCGCCCTGCTCGATGACGGCGACGAGGTGCTCGTGCCCAGCCCGGATTATCCACTGTGGACCGCATGTGTGAATCTCGCCGGCGGCACCGCCGTGCACTACACCTGCGATGAGCAGTCCGAATGGTATCCAGACATCGACGACATGCGCGCGAAAATCACCGATCGCACAGTCGCCATCGTGCTCATCAATCCGAACAACCCAACCGGCGCACTCTACCCGCCGGAGGTGCTTCAGCAGATTGTCGACCTCGCCCGCGAACACCAGCTCATGATCTTCTCCGACGAGATCTACGACCGTCTCGTCATGGACGGCCTCAAACACGTTTCGATCGCTTCAATGGCCCCCGACCTGTTCTGCGTAACCTTCTCCGGCCTGTCGAAATCCCACATGATCGCCGGATACCGCGTCGGCTGGATGATCCTCAGCGGCAACAAGCGCATTGCCAAGGATTACATCGAAGGCATCAACATGCTTACCAATATGCGCATTTGCTCAAACGTGCCTGCACAGTCGATCGTACAAACCGCGCTCGGCGGCCACCAAAGCGTCAACGATTACATTGTGCCCGGCGGCCGCCTATGCGAACAGCGCGACTATATTTACGAGGCGCTCAACTCAATTGATGGCATCACCGCAGTGAAACCAAAAGCCGCATTCTACATCTTCCCGAAAATCGACGTCAAAAAGTTCAATATCACCGACGACGAGCAATTCGCACTCGATTTACTCCACGACGAACGCATCCTGATCACACGAGGCGGCGGATTCAACTGGCAGGAGCCAGACCACTTCCGCATCGTCTACTTGCCGCGCATCGAAGTGCTCAAAGACGCCGTCGACAAGCTCGCCGATTTCCTGCGCTACTACAGGCAGTAGTAAACGGTTTATAACTGCGCAGTCGAACCGTGTTGTCTGTTCATAAAACGGGCAAAATCAACTGATTCTGCGTAACATAAACATGATGCCTGGTTCCCTAATAATCCATAGGGAATCAGGCATCTTTATTAAACGCGTAGATCAAACAATCAATAAGCTGATAGCAGCGTTGAACTCCGTTATTCCTTTACGAGGTATCGATCGTTATCCCTATCTAGTCTCACGCTCGTCAGGAAATAATCATCCGATTCAGCATCGATCGTACTTGGAGCACGCATTCCAGCCGGATACAATGTCCACGTGTGATCGCCATACTCGGTGCTAGTTGTTTTCCAAGTAGCAGTACCATCCGTCCTTGCCGCATAAGACCCAGACACATAAGTGCCATAATCAAAAATCCTATTGACTGCAGGATTACCGTCATAGCCTTTCACTGAACAATCATTTTGAACAATAAACGTAGAAATACCTTGCGGATCATAGTAGCTTCCAGCCAATGCCGTACAACGCGACGCATCCTGCTTCGCCGTATACGTCGAAACCGAATCATTCACCTTCACAATCAACGCAGAAAGATCACCCGTAGCCTGGTCCATAGCCTTAGTGTCCGAACCATCCTTCAACTTCTCAGCCTTATCAACAGCCTGCTGAAGAGCAGTGAGCGTACTTTCATCATCCACCTTGCCCTTCGCACTTTCCAACAAAGCGCTCGCATCCTTAAGCTTGGTTTCCAAAGCCGTTTGTGAATCCTTAAGTTTGACCGTCGTCATTTCCTTGTTCAATTGAGCGGTCAATGTGTCATGCTTAGAACGCCAGTCGCGCAAGCGATCTGTTGTTTGCTTGAGCGTCTCCGCGTCTGTATCTGCAGAGCATTGCAAGTCAGGCAACGGGAGTTGATCGTAAGAGTCGAGCGTATCTCCCAGAGTTTGCAGCGTTGCTTTATCAGCTTCGCTTGATGAATACACTTGTTGAGCACTCTTATAGGTTTTGTCATCCGTTTTGCTGGCCTTGTTAGCGTCAGCAAGCACGCTGGTGCAATCTGCTAGCGCACGCTGTTGCTGTGTATGTCGATACCAGACGAAGCCGGCACAGCCTGCAGCAATGAGTACGGCGACGATGACTGCGATAATAACGACACGCAAACGCTTAGCTTTGCGTTTTGGATCCGATGCCGGTGCCGGCGCGAACGAAGGAGCAGGGGCCGGCATGGGTGGAATAGATTGTGCGGGGTATGCTGGTGCAGCCGGCTGCGGCATGGCTTGCGGCTCTACTGCCGGAGTCTCAGTAGCCATTGGCTGAAGCTGATCTACTGCAACTGGCTGAACTGCTGGCTGGTCGGGGAGACGCTGCCCGCATTTCATACAAAACTTATTGTCATCACTATTCGATGAACCACATGCGGAGCATATCTTCATTGTCTTCTCCTTGCAGGTTTACTAGATCCGTTGTTGATGGTTGCCCGAAAAAGCGCCACACCCCAACGGATGAGAATGACTTAACCTTAAGCCAAACTAGAGCCGGCAAAACGCTCAGTCTCGAAACATCAACAAACACTCTGATCACAATATGTACTCGAACAAGCGACTTGCATAACGTGTACCATCTGACAAATACCAGCGACGAATATAGTTAGTGCACGTGGCTGTTCTTTCATTGATAATTGCGGCGATATTTTTACTGGCTGTAGGTATGGCGATCACCTATCACGTGCATTATGAGTTGATACAACCATGAGTTGGAGCGATCGAAGCAATGGAATGCTCACGTCGCTGTACTGCAACAATTCACCGGGTTATATAGGCCAAAATGTGTGTCTATTTTGGTTTGTTAGGTCTTAGAACTATTGGTTTCGCGCCGGGTTGAATGTGGGTAGCGGGGACTGTAGAGTCAGTCAGAATGTGTGCCAGTCTGGAAGTGTGGGATAGCTTTTCGGCACGCGATGGCATTTTGGGGGATTTTGCCATCGCGTGCGAGGCGTTTTGTGCACGCGATGGATATTGATCGATATATTGCCATCTCATGCGGTAAAAACAAGGGCATGGGATGGTATTTGAGGGTTGTTTTGCCATCTCGTGCAGATCGGCATCGCATGCGATGGCATACGAACTGATATTTCCATCCTGTGCGGTAAGGAAGCGAACGCAAGCGGCCGCAACATGCAATAGGGGTGGAGCAGCTTCGATACCTAGTTGCGCAGACGCTCAAAACGGTAGTGCGGTCATCGGGTAAAATCAGGTAAAGTCGGGCGAGTGGTCCGATACCGGCGTGTCGATCTTGAAAATTGGATCGCAGAAAACACTGTCATACCGACCCGCTAACTGCCACCTTGGTGCAGTCATGTCCCCCGATAGTCCCCCGAAACGCAGAAAACGGAATTCGAAGGTCTTGAAAACCTTGGAATTCCGCCGTTCTGGTCGGACCAGCGGGATTTGAACCCGCGACCCCTTGACCCCCAGTCAAGTGCGCTACCAAACTGCGCTATGGTCCGATGTTGCAATAAACAACACTGGAATAAACTACCAGACGAATAAAAAAACGCAAATCGGCGTGTTCTTCATCGCAACCAGCTCATCGACACTTGCTGTCAATACACACGTCTCGCATGCGTCGTTGCCCATCATGGCAACGACGATTACACTGGGAGCCATTGTTGACATGCACCCCCGTATGGAAAGGGATACTGGTTCCGTGAGCGACGTTTTCGAGCATTCAGCGCGTAAGATGCGCGAGAAGGGCATGAGCGAGGTGTCCATTGCACAGTTCCATCATCTGTACGATGTGTGGTCTAACAATAGCGACAACACGTGGATTCGTGAACGCGATGTAGAGCCGCTAACTGGCGTGCCTAGCTTCCACGATGTCTATCAGACTATTGATCATGATCAAGCGGTTCACGCGTTTTCTAAAACGGCCTTCCTTAAGCTCAATGGTGGTCTCGGTACATCCATGGGTTTGCAGCGAGCCAAATCGTTACTACCGGTTCGTCGTCATAAAGCACGCCAAATGCGGTTTATCGACATCATTCTTGGCCAGGTGCTTACTGCGCGCACGCGTCTAGATGTCAAGCTTCCAGTCACGTTTATGAACTCGTTCCGTACATCGGCGGATACGATGAAAGTACTGAAGCATCACCGTAAATTCCATCAGAGTGATGTGCCGCTGGAAATCATCCAGCATCAAGAGCCGAAAATCGATGTCGCAACTGGTGAACCAGTGTCGTGGCCAGCTGACCCTGAGCTGGAGTGGTGCCCGCCCGGGCATGGCGACCTGTTCTCCACGCTGTGGGAGTCTGGTTTGCTGGATACGTTGCAAGAACGTGGTTTTGAATATCTGTTTATTTCCAATTCAGATAATCTTGGCGCGCGTCCTTCGCGTACGCTTGCTCAATATTTTGAAAACACTGGCGCACCGTTCATGGTGGAAGTGGCCACGCGTACGTATGCAGACCGTAAGGGTGGTCATATTGTGCGCGATCGGCATACGGGTAGGCTGATTTTGCGCGAGATGTCGCAGGTTCATCCTGACGATAAACGCGATGCGCAAGATATTGCTCGTCACCCGTATTTCAACACGAATAATATTTGGGTGCGTATTGATGCGCTTCGAGACATGCTTGCTCAGTATGATGGCGTGCTGCCATTGCCAGTAATTATCAATGCAAAGACTGTGGATCCTACCAATCCTGATTCAACGCCAGTGGTCCAATTAGAGACTGCGATGGGAGCAGCGATTGGTTTATTTGACGGTGCGATCTGCGTGCAAGTAGATCGTATGCGCTTCTTGCCAGTGAAAACCACTAATGATTTGTTCATTATGCGTTCGGATCGGTTCCATTTAACGGACTCGTATGAGATGGAGGATGGCAACTATATCTTCCCGAATGTTGATCTTGATCAGCGCTACTACAAGAATATTGAGGACTTCAACGAGCGATTCCCGTATGGTGTTCCATCGCTGGCTGCTGCAAACTCGGTAACTATTAAGGGCGACTGGACGTTCGGCAGGGATGTTGTCATGTTTGCTGACGCCACTCTAGAAGATCGCGAAGAGCCTAGTTACGTACCAAACGGTGAATACGTAGGCCCACTGGGCATTGAACCTGACGAGTGGGTGTGAGGCATTTAGCTCACAGAACATTGCGCCGTATTGATTGCTAAGTAATCAATGTAATCACTACGGCGCAAATCACCGTAAATACAATGCCCCCTACGCCGCAATGTCCAAAAGAAAAAAGAATTTACGGATGATTTTTGGCGAAATACCGTTTATCGCCGCAAAAAACCTCTATCATAGAGGTTGGCGCACGTGAGCGTGCACACTTGATATTGAATGTTAACGATACGTGAGGACTAATGGCAGAGGGAACCAACGGAAGGCGACGCTTCTCCGACAAATGGGGAAAGCATGAGTTGGACGTGCTGGCTGTATTATCGTCAGCGTTCCCACAATGGTTAACTTCCCGTCAGATTGCGCAACGCGTAAAGGCTTACGCAGATTCTTACGGTGAGCTTGCAGATCAGGCTGCAAAGGCTGCATTCGCTAAGCAATTCCAACGCGACCGCGCTAAGCTCGCGGCAATGGGTATTGCTATTGAGTCGCGTCAACCTGAGTACTCTTCAAAATCTGAAGGTCAGGATTTCGCTTCTTATCGTCTTCAACTTGGCGATGAACCGCGCATCCGTCTGCGTTTCGAACAGGATGATTTGCCGGTACTAGCTGCTGCGAACTATTTGGCACGTTCTATTTCCGTGTCTTCAACGCAGGCTCAGCCGGTTCCTCAGCACACGTCGCGTACATCGCCGCGCGTGCCGCAAACGCCAATTCCTGGACTTGGCTTGGACTCAATCGCGCCTGGATTGGGAACTCAAACTATCCCGCCGACACTGATGAAGGTTATTGATTCGCGCCGTTTTGCTGCGACTGTAGATGTTGATGGCGAGAACATCAACGTGGCTTACACCGATTCTGATGATCTGGCGATGTTCGTTCTTGAACATCCTGGTGCAACGATTGTCAGCCCGCAAGAAGCTGTTGACGCGTTTAATCGCCGTCTTGATGCAGCAACCAAGCTGGTGTTAGCTGACGAGTCAGCAAGCGCGAATAGTGCCACCGTGGTGTCGCCGACGATCTCCAGTAAAACGCCTGAGCCTGATGAAGCGGATGCGAAAAAGAGCCATCCGAAGAAGTCTGGCCCCTCATTCCAGACAGGCAGCGAAGTAGACCGTCGACTGCGCCTGATGCTGTTCCTTTCGGCGCATCTTGGTGAAGAGTTTTCTCTGGCTGAACTGGCTGAGCGGTTTATTGGCAAGCCTAAGTCTGACGATGAGTTGAAGAAGTTCGTCAACATCATTCACAAGGACATCAATACGCTGACCACAGTGTCTGATGATGGTGAAATGGCAGGAAGCCAGTTCTTCGATATTGACTGGTCTCTGCTTGACGCTGAAGGCATTGTTTCCGCTACGAACTCGCTGGGCTTGGAGCGTTTGGCGGGTATTTCGCCGCAGTATTTGAGCATGTTGACCGCGTCGGTAAGCTATTTGGCTCATTCGCCATTGTTGCCGGACACGCAGCGTGCGAAAGCCGCATCACTGTATCAGCGGTTGCGTCAGCTGGTGAAGCCTGGTGAAACTCCTTGGCTGAGTTTGACTGGCTATGAGTTGGAGCCGCACAGTTTCTCTGTGGTAAAGCGTGCAATTTCTACCGAGTCTCTGTTGGATATGGAATATACCGACGGCGCTGGTAGGACTCGCCGCAAGATTGTTGCGCCTTCTAAGATCTTTGTGGATGAGGGCGTGTATTACGCAGCCGTGTGGACTGATGTGCTTGATGCCACTCCAGCTGATCGTCGGAAGTTTGTTTCGCGCGATCATCTCATTAACAAGGCCAATGGAAAGCCTCGTACATGGCAGGTGCTGCGTTTGGCGCGCATTGAACATGCTGAGGTTGTTGAGCCTATCAAGCATGTTGATGTTCCTGATATGCCCGTAGGGGAGTTGCGCAAGTGGAGCTTTGACAATGGTACGCCCGCCGTGTTTATCACTGACGAGCCGGATTTGTCGTTTGTTCGCTCGCTGCCGGGGGCAACGGTTGAGCCTTGTCAATCAGGCGAAAAAGTGCATCTTATTGTCTCGTCTGACTCTTGGTTCGTGGCGTTCTGTATTGCACACGCTCGTCATATCACTGCTGTTGCGCCGGATACACTGCGTACGATGATCAACGCTCGTGCTACGCGTGAGCTCAGTGTTGGGCAGCATGACGATACTGGCACTCAAACTGCGTAAGGAGCGTAACCATGCCTTGGTGGATTTGGCTCTTGCTTGCGCTCTTTATGCTGACAATGATCGTCATTGGATGCGTTTACGTCGTTATGCGCGGGGTAAAGGCTCTGCATGTTATTGGTGACGTTGGTGCGCGTATGGGCCGCTCGCTGGATGCCATGTCTCAATCTGACACCAGCGAGCAACATAGCGAGCCACCATTGTTCACGCAGCCGCTGCGAATCGCAACTGATCGGTACGAGCGCGCACATATTCGGGTGATTGAGCGTAAGGATGCGCAACGTGTTCGTCATGCTCACCGTTGGGCGGTATGGTCGCATTTCAACGACTAACAGAGTCAGTAGAGCGGCAAATTCTTGTTGCTCTACTGACTGACGCGATGCCGGTGAACGTGTATACAAGCTGCTGCGCTAAGCAACTCGATTAACAAGCATTGGGGGAGAGATGGCACGTCATCATCGCACTTCGCAAAACGATGCGAGTCGGGCTCTTTCGCCGGCTCAACGATATGCATCGTTCCGGCGGCGTCAAGAACAGAACCGTTCGTTAGCGGCGCAGTTTGCTGACAAGTTGCCATTTGATTTGGATGATTTTCAGCGTGACGCTATTGACGCGTTGGAACATGACAGTAATGTGCTTGTTGCAGCTCCCACTGGCGCCGGCAAAACGGTCGTTGCTGATTTCGCAATGTTTCTCGCGCGCGAGCATAATGTCAAAGCGTTTTATACGACACCAATTAAGGCGCTCAGCAATCAGAAATACCATGATTTAGTCGCCATGTATGGGCCTGACAATGTTGGTCTGCTCACTGGCGATACGTCGATTAACTCTGAAGCAGACATCGTCGTTATGACTACCGAAGTGTTGCGTAACATGCTCTATGAGCATTCGTCAACGCTTCATGCACTGCGATACGTCATTCTTGATGAAGTGCACTATCTAGCAGACCGGTTCCGCGGGCCTGTCTGGGAAGAAGTGATTATTCACTTGCCGGATAGTGTGCGGATTATTGGCTTGTCAGCGACTGTATCCAATGTTGAAGATTTCTCACGTTGGATTGAATCAGTGCGTGGCACTACCAAGCTCGTGGTTTCAGAACGCCGACCAGTGCCGCTTGAACAGCATGTGTTAGTACAGGCGGATGCTGATACTGAACCGGAATTGTTCGATCTGTACCGCCGTGATGATCATGGCGAGCAAACTACAAAATTGAACGCGCAGTTGGTTGATAGGCTTGACCAATTGGATCGCCGTGCTGCACGGAGACGTGGTGAAGAGCGACCTCGTAAAGGTCATGGCAAGGCAGGATCCCGCGGCGGTAGGCGTCCTGATATTCAGCGATACACGCCACGTCGTTGGGCTGTTGTCGATGAGCTCAATTATTTGGATATGCTGCCTGGCATTTATTTCATTTTTTCGCGCAATGGCTGCGATCAAGCAGTTGAGCAATGCATCAATGCTGGTCTCGAATTGACAAACGAAGATGAGATGCGACGCATTCGTCAAATCGTTGATGAGATGGTCGAAGGCCAGATGAGCCAAGAGGATCTTAAAGCGCTTGGCTTCTCTAAGTTCCGTTTTGCACTTGAAGAGGGCTTTGCTTCGCATCACGCTGGCATGGTGGCACTATTCCGCCAGATTGTCGAACGATTGTTCGAAGAAGGTCTGGTAAAAATGGTGTTCGCCACTGAAACATTGGCGCTCGGTATCAATATGCCAGCACGCTGCGTAATTGTTGAGAAGCTTGAAAAGTTTGATGGTACCGGGCATGTGCCGCTTACGCCGGGGGAGTTCACCCAGTTAACCGGCCGTGCTGGCCGACGCGGTATCGATACGATTGGGCATGCCATTGTTGTTGACCATCGCGGTTTTGTACCAGCGACTGCTGCAGCATTGTCCAGTAAGCGCGTGTATCCGCTGCATTCTAGCTTCCATGCGACGTTCAATATGGCAGTGAATTTGTTGAACTCCAGTGATTATGAAACTACGCGAGTCACACTCGACCATTCGTTCGCACAGTGGGAAGCGAATGAGTCAGCATGGCAGTTGGAATCGCAGATGACAACGCTGCGTCACGCTCTTGCAGGATACGAACAAGCGTTCCATTGCGAGCACGGTGACTTTGCCGAATTGATGCGTATCCGTATGCGCTTGTCTGACTTAGAAAAAAATGAACGTCGCCGTCTGAAGCAAACTGCATTCCGTTCAGATCAAGAGCGTAGTACCGCATTCCGCAATCTCGATAAACGTATTGCCGAGCTCAAAGCACAAGATCGGCATCATCCGTGCCGTAATTGCCCTGACTTACAGCAGCATCTTAAATGGGGTCATCGTTGGGTGCGCGAGACGCGCGAATATGAACGCGTGCAGCGTCGCTACGAATCCCGCACTGGATCAGTTGCCCGCCAATTTGATCAGATTTGCTTTATTCTCGTGCAGCTTGGTTATCTCAAACGGCATGGTGACGATGGGCATGGCACTGCTGATATGAGACTGACCGAGCGCGGCCAACTGTTGCGCCATATTTATAGTGAGCAAGATTTAGTACTTGCACAAGCTATTGAAGAGGGCATTTTTGACGGTTTGGATGAGCGAGAGCTTGCCTCTGTGCTCTCATCGCTCGTGTTTGAAGCGCGCGGCGGCATTGGGGGAGAGCCACGGTATTGGCCTGGCGGCGCGCAAGGGCCGGTTGCCAGTACCGCACGCGCGTTGGAGAACGTTCATGCACGCATTGCCATGATGTGTGAAGATGGTGGTCTTGACGAGTTAGCAAAGCTTGATTTTGGTATCGCCGACATCATATACGAGTGGGCAGATGGTGATGCTTTAGCCTCAGTGTTAAAGGATCGCGATCTTACTGGCGGTGATTTTGTGCGTAATGCGAAACGTCTGTCAGATATTTTGCAGCAAATCGCCACTGCGGAAGTGTATATGCCCCACGAGGATAAGCCGCTCGCTCAAGTTGCACATCAAGCGATGAAGGCAGTCAACCGAGGAATTGTAGCTTATTCGGGAGTTGACTGACCAGCATAATGCAGATTTATCAAATGGGAATAAGTTACACGTCCGAGCTGTTTTGTAGCGTAATACGGTTAGGTCATAAGGAGGATCCATGGCGGAACGCAGTCTGAGAGGCATGAGCATCGGAGCGAAGTCGCTCGAATCCGATGATAACGTCGATTTTGCGGCGCGCAGTGAGGTAGCGTACATCTGCCCGAAGGGACATCGTACCATTCTGCCGTTTGCAGAGGGTGCAGAGATTCCTGACGAGTGGGAATGCCGTTGCGGTAGCACGGCACATCGCGAAGGCGAAGGCGACGAGGAGGCTAACGAGATTACCAAGCCGACTCGTACGCACTGGGATATGCTGCTGGAGCGTCGTTCTGAAGATGAGTTGAAAAAGCTGCTCGAGAAGCGTTTGCAGATGCATCGCGAAGGTTGGATTCCTGATTACGAGTGAGCGTAATATGTGCTAACTCATAACGCATGGTGAACAACATGTGACATTATGCCCGGTCAATACGACCGGGCATAATCGTCGATGGACCCAGCAAAACAACACAGGGGAGAAGGCCATGTCTCAGCATCCAAAGAATGTTGTGCTTCTTGATCTTGATGGCACGCTTACCCAATCCGATCCTGGCATCATCGCCTGCGCGAAAAAAGCTTTTGAAGGACTTGGACTGCCAGTGCCCGATGATGAGGAAATGCACCGATTTATCGGACCTGCCATTATTGAATCGCTTAAGCGTAATGGCGTACCTGATGATCAACTTGACCGCGGTGTAGAGATTTATCGCGAGTATTACACTGACAAAGCTGTGTTCGATGATCCGAATAATCCCGGGCGCAAAGTTCCAGGTCGTTTCTACAACAGCGTGTATCAGGGCATTCCTGAACAGCTTGCTGCTTTACGCGCTGATGGTTTTTATCTTGCTGTCGCTACTTGCAAACCTGAATATCAGGCTGTACCTGTATGTGAGCATTTTCATCTTGACACGATGGTTGATGGTATTTATGGCGCAAGCCGTGACAATTCACGTCTCGATAAAGACCAGGTTATTCGATATTGCTTCGACAAAATCGGCTTTGATGCTCAAGCTGGCGATCGCGCATTGATGGTTGGCGATCGTTGGACTGACGTCGATGGAGCAATTGCATGTGGACTTGATTGTCTTGGATGCCGCTGGGGTTACGCTGAGCCTGACGAACTTGAGCAGCACGGTGCGTATCGCATCATTGACCATGTGAGCGAATTGCACGACGCTGTTGCACAATACTTTGCATAACAAGGCGTACCAGTCAACGGGATACGTGTGGTAGATATGCCGGCGTATCCTTTTTCTTTACTGTGTTTCTAATTCCGATAAGGTAGGTTATGTCAAAAAAAGATTTGCTAATCTCACGCCCTCACCAATATCTACGCCATCTCAACTTATCGAAGCGCCCCACGAAGCTTACGTTCAATCAACGTAATATCCGCTCGACGCGCCTGCACATACATAAGCATCAATTCGACAAAAACAAGAACAATAACTGTCGCTGATCCAATAACAAGATGCTGAGTATAGAAGGCATGAACTGCAGGAGTTATCTCTTCTCCGAGCAAAATAAACGTGATAAAGGGGATACCTGCGAGTAGCACAGACACCACTTGCGCGATAATAACATTCCAGCTGACCAGCTCAACTTCGGGGTGCTTCTCCCCTGTGCCAAATCGGCATCGCACAATACAAATTGCGCATACTATAAGCATCCAGATAACTGCGAACACCCATAACGCGAATGGCAGTACATCAGTCAACGTTAGTATCATGCAGCCTCACGTTCAGCATGTTGTAGAGCGAGCTTACGACGTAAACGCGCAGCAGTTAGTTCATCTATCGGACGGCCTACAGTCCGGCGCGACGGTGTTGTTGTTAGGTCAACATAATCTTCGTGTTCGAGCGCATCTTGGATTTGATGCCACAATGATCCTACCGATACGCCAAACACTGCTTTGCCGCTCTGCAACAGTTCAAGCATTTGGTCGCTCGTGGTACATTCATGGACAGTTTCACCATCACACATGATGGTGATAGATGCCAACTGTTCTGTAGTGCGCTGCGTAAGAAAACCAATAGCTGTAGTCACGTTTTGCAAATTGACGCCAGCATCAAGCAGGCGCTTAGACACCGCAAGAATCACAACATCTTTAAACGAATACAAGCGGCGCGATCCCGAGCCGTGAGACGGCGTGATTGACGGTTCTACAATCTGTTTACGCGCCCAATAATCCAACTGGCGATAGGTAATACCTGCTACTTTGGATGCTACTGTGCCACGATATCCACGTTTTTCATCACGCGTATCGACATCGCTGAATAATTCACCTTGCACAGCATTGGGGAAGCTCGAATCAACATATTGAGACGGCACATGCAAGTGCAGTGCCGAATGTGCATCTACGTTGACCATCGCACTCCCCCATTCCCACACAGCTGCGGTCACATGAATGCGACCGCAAACCTTAACGGGTCAATTGCATTCGCATCATGAAACAACTGCAGACTTGGTGAAGAATACCAAACGGAATTTGCCGATCATGATTTCATCGCCATTGTGCAATTCTTTATGATCTACACGTTGACGATTCACATACGTACCGTTCAAACTGCCAGAATCATAGACAGTAAACGTGTCACCCGTGCGGCGGAATACCGCATGCGCGCGTGATACCGTCGAATCGTCAAGCAGGATGTCAGCACGGGAGTCACGCCCCACCGTCACTTCATCCTCATCCAGCAAGTAGCGCGAACCGGATACCGCTCCCCTAGTAGAGATCAGCAACGCCGTGCCGCTCGACAGTCGTGCGATAGTCTCAAGATCTTCCGTGGTCAAAGGACGATCGCCGGTGGACGTAATCGGAATATGAATAGCGGGCAGACCAATAATGGTCGTCTCGCCTGCACTTGGAATCGGATCTGTCATATCGGCCATTCTATAGGTTTTTCCTTGATTTCGTGCAATCGGCACGCGTTGAGCGAGATATCACCGCTGGGAAAGCAATGTAGACACGGCAGTACTCGCCAAGCGCAGGCCCATCATTGCACTGTTTTTGCATACTGATATTCGACGGGTGTACGCGTCTGCTCAATAGTAATTGAGTCGGACGTCGTGACCGTCACGCGCGCACCATATTTGACTTTTAAGCTTGAACCAACGCCACCAGCGATATTAACCGCGTTCTGCAAATTTTGCGGGTCTCCGATAGCAAGCACATGGTATGGCGTGCTCAACGTTATACCATCGCATTCCAATCCTTCTGAAGTGTCAGCAATATACGTTGAGGTGACCACTCGCACATCATTGATAGCCATTACTTCAGCGCCAGCGTTACGCAATTCTTCAATGAGCTTAAACATTGTAGCTGCGTCGACCGCGGTCTTTGACCCTTGTGTAATGGTAATAGAAACACCTTTACCAGAAGCTGGCAGGCGCCCCGCAAGAATACCGCTCGTTTCTTCGTTCTGCTTGGCGATTTTTTCCGCTTCTTGGGTTTTATTCGCTGCAGCTTTAATGGATTCAAGCTGACTGGTCAGTTCTGCTTTACGCTGCTCAAGGTTCTGCACTTGCGTACCAGTTTCACTGATCAGACGCGTTAATTCATCCTCGCTCAACGTCTCATACGTAGCATTCGTATTGTTGAGCTGAATCATATAGCCAAAACCCAGCAATGCGCACATAACCAAAATCAGCACACTGGTTACTAGGCGCATTTGCACTGTTCGGCCGTCGAACAGGCGTTTTGGTTTTTTGCGTACTACTGGAAAAGACCCAGTCTGAAGACTGTCGTTTTCACGATCCTGTGCCTGCTGTGTGTGCAGCTGCGTCAACACATCTGGCGAATGCCTGCGTCTCGTCATAGCGCATCAGCCCCTAAAGATGAAGCGTCGAATAGCTGACACATTCGAGAAGATACGGATGCCGAGCACAACGATAACAGCCGTTTGCAACTGCGAGCCAACGCCAAGCTGATTACCAAGAAGCACCAACAGTGTCGCTGTAACGACATTAGAAATAAACGAGATCACAAACACTTTATCGGAAAAGCTACGTTCAAAATAAGCACGCGCAGCACCCAATAGCGCGTCGAGCGCGGCTACCACCATGATCGGCAAATATGGTTGCAACAGGATAGGAATATCCGGCTTCACAAACAGGCCGACTACAACGCCGATAATGAGTCCCAGTACCGCTGCCATCTACTCGAGTCCTTTCGCATACGTCAAATCGCCGGATGCTGCAGCTTCCAGTGTAATCGACTTGGTCTCGCTTACTTGCGGATAAATACCCGCTTGCGCGAAGGAATCATACAGTGACTTTTGCGTTTGTTTGCTTACCGATTGTGCAAGCTGCGTACTATTACCGATCGCTTCAATCGTGTATGGGCTAGTAACGGGAGTAACGCCCACCAAAATATTCGATCCTGCTTTACGTACAGAAGTCTGCACACCAAGGCGATTACCATTGATAGCAATTGCTTCAGCGCCTGACTGCCATAGCAGTCGCACCAGCAATCGCAAATCAGCGTCAGTTACCACACGAATTTGTGACGATGAATTCTCGCGCGCAGACGAGCCAGCACTGTCGCCATTAGCAGCGATCGGGTCCGCGATAGTGAGCGTAATTCCTTCACCTTCAACCGCTAACGCACCATTAGTCATTTCATCAGTAATGAGCGTCGGATTGTCAGTCGTAGCACCAAGTTTCTTCGATTCTGCATCAATTTGCGCGCGTAGAGAGGTGACGTCTTGAGTAATACTTTCTGCTTGCGCTTTCGTCTCCCGCAGCTCACTGGCCAAACTCTGCCGCACAATCTTACGCGGGTCAGAATGCAAGCTTTGAATGAACAAGCATCCGTAAAAGCCCACGCCCACGCAAATAATGAACACAATAACGCGCGTTGCCCATATAGACCACACAGAACGGCCGCGTTGGCGAGTACCCAATCGGGAATCCGAAAACATTGGATCCATCGGGCGATTTGTTAGATCGTCAATAAGCTTGAGCGAATCGTCAGGTAGTTTGCGACGACGCCGCGTCGTCCCCCCGCCCACAGATGGGCTTTCCGCATGACGCGAATCCGCTTGTGCAACAGAAGCGGAGAATACTGCACGCCGTTTAACAGGCGTACGGTCCGGCGGAACAGGGAACGACAGCGGCGTCATCGGCTCACTCATGGCTCCGCTTCTCCTTGATGAGCAGACCAAGACCTTGCTTGCTGTAGATGTAGCCAGCCACCCAGTACAAGCCAACGCCCCAAACGCCAGCTGCCATTGCTGCAAGATGAAGCAGGTCAACAAGTGGGTTTGTCCAAATATCGCAAAAGATCAGTGCCACGATGGAAACCATCAGCATAAACGTGCCAGCTTTGCCAACGAAATGCACTGGCAGCGGACCGTAGTCGTATTGAGCAAGCAGAATAACCAGCAAGAGCATCCACACATCACGGGCCGCGATGATGATAATCATCCACCAAGGTATGATGCCAGCTAATCCCAAGGCAAGCACGCTACAGATAATCAACAATCGGTCAGCAATTGGGTCAAGGAGCTGACCGATTTTACTTACTTGATTACAAGCACGCGCAATAATGCCATCAAGACTGTCAGTGATCGACGATACAGCGAGCACAATTAACGCTGGCACCATCTGATGACGTGCAACCAGCCATGTTATGACCGGAATCGAAGCGATACGCAGCACACTGATCAGGTTGGGAACAGTGAAATAAATATCCCGTGGTTCGGGACTGTACTTCTGCGAGAACCGCTCTTTAATCCGGTTTCGGTACTTCTGGGTGGACTTTTGAATGCTCATCAAATACAAGACTACAGGACTGTCTACATATGTAAAACGTACAACTATATGCGCGAGGCTTGCAGTGCAGTTACGATAATGCCTCGGGCGCCGACTTCATACAACTGATCCATCAGCTGGTTCACCTTGGCTTTGGGAACCATAACACGCACTGCGTTCCATTGCTTATCATGCAGCGGAGAAATTGTCGGGCTTTCGAAGCCAGGAGTCACTGCAACAGCTGCAGCAACCTTGTTCACTGGAATATCGTAATCCATAAGAACATAGCGCTGCGCAGTAAGCACACCTTGCAGACGACGGCTGAGCACCGTAAGACGATCGTCATTCGGCTCGAGTCGAGGTGAACGGATGAGTACCGCTTCAGAATGCATAATTGGATCGGCAAAGATACGAAGCCCCGCATTGCGAAGCGTAGTACCAGTAGAAACAACGTCGGCGATAAGATCAGCGACACCGAGCTGCACCGAGGATTCGACTGCGCCATCAAGGTGAATGGTCTCAGCTTCGATACCGTGTTCTACGAGATAATCGTGAACAAGCTTGTCAAACGAGGTCGCTACGCGCTTGCCTTGAATATCTTCCAATGTGTTGAGGTCAGACTCATTCGGCGCAGCAAAACGGAATGTTGAGGCACCGAAGCCAAGCTGCATGTGTTCCTTCGCTTCAGTACCAGAATTGAGCAGCAGATCATGGCCGGTAATACCAACGTCGATCGTTCCGCGGCCAACGTACACCGCAATATCCAGCGGGCGAAGATAGAACAGCTCCACTTCGTTGTCTGGATCCTGAACCACCAGCTGGCGTGGATTTGAACGCAGACGGTAGCCCGCCTCGGACAGCATATTCCACGCAGGTTCTGACAGCATGCCCTTATTCGGCACAGCAATTCTCAGCATTGGTATCTCCTCAACGTTCCGGGGACGGTTCTACGGTTCTTATATGGTTCAGTTGGATTTCTGCGTGGCTCGAGCTATAGCCCCCAAATCCATAGCTCAAGCCACCAACAGGTCACAGGTGCTTGTACACGTCTTCGAGAGTGAGGCCCTTGTTGATCATCATCACTTGCAGGTGATAGATCAGCTGGCTCATTTCCTCAGCAGTGCGATCAGCGCCTTCGTATTCGGCAGCAATCCAAGTTTCGCCTGCTTCTTCCACAATCTTCTTGCCGATGAAATGCGTGCCCTTGGCAAGTTCATCAACGGTCAAGGAGCCAGCCTGCTGAGTCGCAGCTTTCTCGCTCAATTCAGCAAACAAGGATTCAAAGGTTTTCATGTTGTGCTTATCCTTCACACGTATGCCGGTCGCACAATGATACTGCCGCGACCGGCGTTGTTAGTATCGTCGTCGCTTACCGCTCATCAGTCGCGGTATGCGGCTTCAGCCTTCTCGCGAATCTCGTCGATAGCCTGAGCAGGGCTGTCAGCACCATACACGGCCGAACCAGCCACCAGCACATCAGCGCCAGCTTCGGCAACGATGTGCGCAGTCTTCGGGCTGACACCACCATCAACCTGAATCTTGGTGGTCAGGCCGCGACGAGTGATCTCATCGCGCAGACGACGAACCTTGGCCATCTGGTTGTCAAGGAACTTCTGGCCGCCGAAGCCTGGCTCAACGGTCATAATAAGCACCATGTCAAACTCATCAAGGATGTCGAAGATCGGTTCAACCGGTTCTGCGGGGCGTACAGCAAAGCAAGCCTTGCAGCCCATATCGCGCAGCTGACGAGCCAAACGAACCGGAGCGTGAGTCGCACCCATGTGGAATGAGACAGAAGCAGCACCGAGCTTGGCATATTCAGGAGCCCAACGGTCTGGGTCTTCGATCATCAGATGCACGTCAACCGGAAGATCGGTGACCTGGCAAATACGGCCCACAATTGGCTCGCCAAGAGTCAGGTTCGGAACAAAATGGTGATCCATCACGTCGACGTGAACGAGGTCAGCATTAGCAATAGCCTTGAGATCGCGCTCAAGGTTGCAAAAATCGGCGGACAGAATGCTAGGAGCGATATCGATATGCTTGGTCATGGGTCTCATTCTATGGTGGCTGAACGACGAGGCGACGCTTCATTCCAACTACCGGAGCGTCGCCAAGCGAACGATGGGTGAATTATCAGTGATAGATTGCGCAGCACCGCAATCTATATTTGGTCCACGACGTGGATTAGTGACGTGCTTTCTTATCGTTGGCTTGCTCTTCAGCAATCCGCTGACGTTCAAGCTCATCGGCGGTAACTGCAGTCAACCGATTACTGAGATCACGCGTATTGGCACCAACGCGCCACAGTACAACGAACAACACGCATCCGAGAATAAACACGATAATTGCTGTCCACACATTGATGCGAAGGCCCAGAATAATCGTCGAATAGTTGATTCGGATACTCTCAATCCACGTACGACCTAATCCATACCACATCATGTACATTGCGAACTGCTGACCGGTTTTCAGTACGTCAATCAACTTGCGGCCTAGCCACACGATAATTGCAGCACCGATCAGGTTCCAGATCATCTCGTACAAGAATGTCGGATGGAACAGCGTGCCAGTTGGGCAAGGCTGACCGTTGTAGCAGATCTCCGTCTTACCAATTGCATCAGCGTCGTTGAGCTTGAGGCCCCAAGGCAGCGTGGTTGGCTTGCCGTACAGCTCCTGGTTAAACCAGTTGCCGAGTCGACCAATGGCTTGAGCAACCATGAGTGCTGGAGCAATGCAATCAGCCAAAAGCGCAAACGGATAGTGCTTATGGCGGCACCACAAGAATGCGGCCAGGGCACCCACCGAAATGCCACCGAAAATAGCCATACCGCCTTCCCACACTTTTACGATGTTGAGAAGGTTACCGGTAGGCGGGAAATATGCACTTGGCGTAGTAATGCAGTGGTATAGGCGGGCACCGACCAGACCGGACGGTACCGCAACAAGCGTCGTGTCCAGTATCTGGTCGAACGTGCCACCGAAGCGCTTCCATCGGACAGTGAGGATCCACACAGCGAACACGATGCCGATCAAAATACAGATCGCATACATGTGAATCGTCACTGGGCCGATGGTGAACTTCGAAAAGGTCGGAGATGGAATATAAGCCAGATTCATACCCAAATGCTAACGCGCGTTGTGGATGCCCTCAGCGAGCGACTCGGCCTTAGCTGCAAGATCTTTCAAACCTGCAGCTGGTTCCTTTGCAGTCCGATCATCATCGTTAAGCAACGTGTGCACGAGTGCAGAGCCCACGATGACACCGTCGGCGTACGCACCAACCTTTGCGCCCTGCTCAGGAGTAGACACGCCAATGCCAACGCACACGTTCTTCGCGCCAGCTTTGCGAGTACGTGCAACGAGCGTCTCTGGGGATGCGTCGATGGAAGCACGTTCGCCAGTCACGCCCATGCGAGCAGCAGCGTATACGAAGCCACGAGCGTTACGAGAAACTACTTCGAGACGCTCATCAGCCGAATCTGGCGACACCAGGAAAATGCGGTCAAGGCCATGGCGGTCGGAAGCTTCAATCCACTCCCCTGCCTCATCTGGGATCAAATCCGGGGTGATGAGACCTGCGCCACCAGCGTTCTCAAAATCGCGGGCGAAACATTCAACACCGTAATGGTAGATAAGATTCCAGTAGCTCATGATAAGCGGCACACCGCCAGCGTTTGCCACAGTTTCAACGGCCTTGAATACGCCATGAATGCTTTCGCCATTGTTCAGTGCGATCTGGCTAGCGGCCTGAATGACCGGACCGTCCATCACCGGGTCGGAGTACGGCAGGCCAATTTCGACCGCGTCAACGCCGTGTTCGACCATTGTGCGCAATGCATCAAGCGAAACATCCGGGTTCGGGAAGCCGTACGGCAGGTAGCCGATGAATGCCGGCTTGTTTTCAGCTTTGAACGCGTCAAACATCGCCTCGGTACGGCTGGGCTTGTGGCTAATGCCGAGAGGCTGACCGGACGGTGTAGTTGTAGTGTTTGCAGTGTTCGTCATAATGTCGTTCTCCTCGATCCTCAGGCCACGTTATTGCCGTGCGCGCCGGTGACGTCAAGTGCAGCTGCCTGCTCGTCAGTCAGATAACCAAACCACTTGCCAGCGGTGGCCATATCCTTGTCGCCACGACCAGAAATGTTGATGATCATCACAGCCTTGTCGTAGCCCTTCGCCTTCAGATCAGCAGCGGCCTTGTATGCGCCAGCAACTGCGTGCGAGCTTTCGATAGCCGGGATAATACCTTCGGTCTGGCTCAGATCGCGGAACGCATTCATAGCTTCTTCATCGGTAGCCCAGCTGTAGTTCACACGGCCAATATCCTTGAGCCATGCGTGCTCTGGGCCAACGGACGCGTAGTCGAGGCCCGCCGAGATCGAATACGTGTCCAGCGTCTGGCCTTCATCGGTTTCCAGCAGGTAGCTCTTAGCACCCTGGAACATGCCCAGCTGGCCAGTGCCTGGTGCGAAACGAATCGCGTGCTTGCCGGATTCAGGGCCGTTGCCACCGGCCTCGTAGCCGTACAGGTTCACGCGCTCGTCATCGAGGAATGCGTTCATTACGCCGATGGCGTTCGAGCCGCCGCCGACGCACGCGCAGATCGCGTCCGGATGATCAATACCGTACCAATCGCGCAGCTGCTCCTTGGCTTCCTCGCCGATGATCTTCTGGAAGTCGCGAACCATCGCCGGGAACGGGTGAGGACCAGCAACTGTACCGAGCAGGTAGTGGGTGTCCTTGACGTTGGTAACCCAGTCGCGCAGCGCCTCGTTGATCGCGTCCTTGAGGATACGATCGCCGAGCGTAACCTCCACGACTTCTGCGCCGAGCATGCGCATACGGGCGACGTTGAGCGCCTGACGACGAGCATCAATCTGACCCATGTAAATACGGCACTTGAGGCCGAGCATCGCGCACACGGTAGCAGTAGCCACACCGTGCTGACCAGCACCAGTCTCAGCGATCACGCGCGTCTTACCCATGCGCTTGACGAGCAGCGCCTGGCCAAGCGCGTTATTGATCTTATGCGCACCGGTATGGTTAAGATCCTCACGCTTGAGGAAAATACGCGCGTCAAGACCGGTCTTAGCCTTAACGAGTTCCGCGAAACGAGGCGCCTCGGTCAACGGAGACGGGCGGCCGACATAGCGCTGCTGCAGCGTCATGAACTCCTTGTGGAATTCGGGATCTGCCTTGGCCTCATCGTAGACGCGTTCCAGCTCGTCCAACGCGGTAATCAACGCTTCGGGCACATAACGACCGCCGAACTGACCCCAGTACGGTCCCTGATGTTCGCTTAACGGAGTGGTTTCAGATGCTTTCACTCTTGCTCCTGCCTTTACTAGTCGTTCCACTGCAAGTTCATGATCGGCAGCCGTAGCTACGCCTTCTCCCACCAGCACCGCATCGGCCCCAGCACGACCATAGTCCTCGACCTCAACAGCGCCGAACACGCCAGATTCAGCAACGCGAATTACGTCATCGGGCAGATTGGCAGCCAATTCGTTGTATTTATTGACATCAACTTTAAGATCTTTGAGATTGCGCGCATTGATGCCAATGACCTTTGCGCCAGCGGCAATCGCGCGTTCGATTTCTTCGCGCGTATGCGTCTCTACAAGCGCTGTCATGTTCAACTCGTGTGCAAGATCAAGCAGATGCTTCAGTTTTTCATCATCCAATGCAGCAACAATCAGCAGCACTAGATCAGCACCGTGAGCGCGTGCCTCAAAAATCTGATAATCAGTAACAATAAAATCCTTGCGCAATACTGGAATATGTACTGCAGCGCGAACCTTGTCGAGATCATCAAGCGAACCAAGAAAACGACGTCCCTCAGTGAGCACAGAAATAGCGCTTGCACCGCCCGCCTCATATTCGCGAGCTAGCGCCGCCGGATCAGGAATGTCGCTCAAATGACCTTTGGACGGAGAAGCGCGCTTAATTTCGGCGATCACCGGGATGCCATCTGCGCGCTTAAGCCATCGCTTCGCATCGATTGGGGCCGGAGCTGCCAATGCAGCCTTCCGCACATCTTCGAGCGATACGATGCTTTCACGGGTACGCTGATCTTCCAGTGCGCCCGCTACCAATTCGTCCAAAACCGACATGATCCTCCCTTAAGTGTGTGGTCGATCATGCGTCACTGTAAGTCAGCGAGCTTGCCCAGCGTTCATACTGTCCTACATTCTGGGCGGTTCCCTTATCAATAGAGTCAATAGCCCGTTATGTGCAATTAGCGCAGTTCAGGATCAGCAAACCTTCGATTGTCCAATAATGGCAAAGCAACTCGCGCAGATTCGAGAACATCGCGGCGTAGTAACGCATCAATCATGCTCGCGTTGGCATCATCGGCTTGTGCGATAACGTTACCCATTGGATCAATGATGCGGCTTAAACCAATATTGCGGTTACTGACTTCGCTGCATGCCAACACATAGCACGTATTCTCCACTGCTCTTGCTGCAGTCATCAATTCCCAGTGCCGTTGTTTATATTCACCGCGTACCCACGCGGCGCTTACTGCAATCACTTCAGCGCCACGCGCCGCTAATGACCTTGCCATTTCGGGGAAACGTACGTCGTAGCATGTCATTACGCCTACGCGCCAGCCGTCAATATCTACAACTGGCGGCAGTTCATCTCCGGGGCGCACCATATCGGATTCACGGGTTGCAAACGCGTCGTAAAGATGCAGTTTGTCATACGTGTACGCGATCTTGCCACCGCTCACTACAACAAACACATTAGAAACCCGACGATCAGGTTCGCCTGCTGCCATGCGCCCCGGCATATCAGTAGGCAGTGTGTGCCGTACGTTGTGTACTGCATTCGTTCCTTCAGGCAGGATATGAATCGTACCCATGAGGGTGATGCCGTGCATAGCGCTGATCCGCCGTAGTTTACGAACGAAAGGGCTGTTCATTGGCTGTGCATGCTCAACAGTACAACGATCATCATTGCCGTCACGAGCAATCAACCCTTCAGGTAGCAGCAATAAGCGAGCTCCGCGACGTGCAGCTTTGGATGCATAGTTATCGATGATATTGAGGTTATGTTCCGGGTCGCGCTGAACTGTGAATTGTGCAACCGCAACCTGCAAATATGCAGTCTGTTCCGAAGTGAAGTTGCTGTATCGGTCGAGTCTTGTTATAGGCGAATCGAACATGGTCATGCCACGAACCATAGCATGCGTATCAACTGCTAGGGCTGTATTTGAGCCCGTACTATACACAGTTGTGCATGCTACGGCGCGGCGCACATCCCCATTCGTGAAACTCAGCGACCGTAGAACAAACGTTCTACAATATCGCGGCATTTACGCATTGCTCCCAGCAGATCATTTTCAAAGTGCTGGCCTCGATGCGCGTCATAGCCGAGATACACAGCAATACCGCCAAGCGAGTAGATATCGTCAGGAAGAATGTCCGCCTGCGTAACACGTCCATTCCACAGATAATTGCCATTACGCGCTGCTGTGCACATACGCCACGTTTTGCGCAACAACATCGCATCAGCTTTGTCAATAAACCGACGACGTTCAAGCTCATCAAGCGCTTCCAATGTCGAGTTCAGCCGCAGTGACGCATTGTCGCCTGCATGCTGCAATTGCAGCAGTTGCACGGTCCACTCCACATCTGACAAGCCACCTTTGCCGAGCTTTAAATGCCGTTCACGACGTACGCCACGCGGCAGACGTTCTGCTTCCATACGAGCTTTGAGCTTGCGAATTTCGCCCAACTGAGCGTCAGTGAGTGGCTGCACCGGGTAGCGCAGTGGGTCCGCGATTTCGTGCAGAAAATCTTCCGCCAATGTGCGGTCACCAGCAGCGTATCGTGCGCGCAGCAACGCTTGATGCTCCCATGTGCTTGCCCATGACGTGTAGTATTCCCGGCATGAAGCGTACGAGCGAATAAGCGGACCATTCTTACCCTCGGGTCGAAGATCAAGATCCACTTCAATCTTTGGCTCAAGCGTAGTCGGCCCCTGCAATATCTGACGCAGTACATCGGTTACTTTACGAGCGAACACATTAGCTTGCCCATCGTCAGCGCCTTCAACTGGACGATACAGGAGGATCATATCCGCGTCGGAGCTGAAATTGACTTCACGACCGCCATATCGTCCCATCGCAATTGCTGCGATCGTTGCCGGCGCACTGGTAAGCTGCATCTGCGCTTGTTGCCAGCGAATCGACCATGTTAGTGCTGCTTCGATAATCGCGTCGTATACATCAGTCATGCCTTTGAGGCAAGCGTCATCATCCATCACGCCGCTCATCCACGCCAGGCCAATTCGTTCGATTTCATGACGGCGCATTGCGCGCATTGAAGTCGCAAAATCATTGATATTCTGCGCATTACGTGCCAGCGATGACTCGCATTGAATATCCAAGCTAGCGCGTGTGCGTGCCACAAGCTGTTCGTCATGCCCTAGCCAAGTAACTGATTCAACTGATTTGTTGAGCGCGTCGCCAAGAAAACGCGAGTTGGACAAGATATGGCATAAGCGCTGTGCAGCTGATGTTGAATCGCGCAAGAAGCCCAGATACTCACTTTCTGTACCAAAGCGTTCTTCAAGCTTGCGCCAATTCAGTAAGCCCATATCAGGATTTTGCCCCTGACCGAGCCATTGAAGTACAGCCGGTAGCAAAATACGATTGATTTTCGAAGCGCGAGAAACGCCAGCTGTAAGTGCTGCAACATGACGCATAGCAGCCTGTGGATCTTCAAATCCGATTGAAGCGAAACGTTCTTGTGCGGCTTGCTCAGTGAGGGCAATGTCGTCGCCGTCGCTTGTAGCAGCGATCGGCAGCATTGGACGATAGTAGATATCCATGTGCAGGCGGCGTACTTCGCGCCTAGTCTCGTCATATTTGGCGACAAGTTCTTCAGGGTGCATGCGGAATGCGCGCGCAAGACGACGCAGCTCAAGATTCTGATTGAGCTGTTCAACGTTAATGTCTCGTTTGCGCTCCAAACCGCCAAGATTTGCAGCTCCCATGTCAGGAAACAGATGCGTACGTTTCAATGCCCACATCTGTTGACGATGTTCCATGACTCGTTCAAAACGGTAATCCCATGCGAGACGGGCAGCTTGACGGCGCGATACATAACCGCCGTCTGACAAGCGTTGTAAGGATTCCAACGTCGAACTCGTGCGTAACGTTTCATCGGTACGTCCATGAACAAGCTGCAACATTTGCACGGTGAATTCAACGTCGCGCAGGCCTCCACGACCAAGCTTGATTTCACGGTCTTTTAAAGGCGCTGGAATAAGGTCTTCCACACGTTTACGCATCTGTTGACAGTCGTACACAAAGTTGTCGCGCTTGGAGGCGCTCCAGACAAACGGTCTCGTCATAGTCATGTACGATCGTCCAAGTTCGGGATCGCCCGCAACTGGTCGCGCTTTCAACAGAGCCTGAAACTCCCAGTTTTCCGCCCACTGCTCGTAATACGCTTGATGCGATTCCAATGTACGCACTAGCGAGCCATCTTTGCCCTCGGGGCGAAGTCCACCGTCAATCTGCCATAGTGTTGGTTCTGCAACGCCCATGATCACAGACTGGCATACACGCTGCAGCAGCGTGCCCATCTTCGTACCAATGCGATACAACAGTTGACGACTAGTGTTTTTATCCGCCGGCTCAACAACATAAATGAGATCTACGTCTGACACATAATTGAGCTCTTGCGCGCCGAGCTTGCCCATGCCAATAATCGCAAAGCGGCAATGCTCGCTGCCATCAACTTCATGACGTGCAATGGCTAACGCACCTTCAAGTGCCGCATCAGCTAGATCAGATAATTCGCTACTAATCCGCGGCTGCAATGCAATCGGATCGTCCGCGGTCGTATCCTGCGCAATAATCGCCGCCAACTGTTTGCGGTACGAACGCCGCAGCGCCGTAGTTGCTTCAGCGAGCGGCATCGATGAACATGGATGATCTTCGTCAGCAGGATCAGCACCAATCGCCTCCAACACGTACGCGCGGCGTTGTGCTCGATTAAACAAGTGACTATTGCAATGATCTACTGCTGCAGCTTCCACTAAGTCAGGGCGGAATCGCATGAGTTTGCCCATTGCATCGGAGACGCCAAGCACAGCAATGAGACGCCTAAACGACTTATCGTCAGGCATAACACCGGTTATCTCATTTCCTTGACTTACCAGCGCATTAACAATATCAACGAGATTGCGCAACGCAACATCAGGATCGCCAACTCGCTGTAGGGCATCAAGCAATAACTCGAGTTGGCTGTGATCACATCCATTAGCAGCAAGAGATGCAAACATCGAACGTGCACCGTCAAGATCCTGCAACCCCGCGTGGATTAACTCACGTGCACTTGCCTCAAAGTTTCCCGTAGCAACCATACGTTCCAATGTACAAGATCATACGGGTCTGCGTGCGCATGTACCAGAATTTATATGCTTCTATTCGGTTCGCACGAACGTAACAGTTACCTGCATTGTCACTATCCTCCAGCGAGCAACAATACGAGTACAACGCACTTGGCGGCCTGCTTATGTTGTGTAAAGATAACGCACAACATAAGCAGGCCGCCAAGAAATGCGGTCATTCAGAATTTCCAGAATCACTGCTCCAAATTATTACTAAACAACGGCTGGACGTCATGCCAAATACGTCGTGCAGTAGCCGCACGATTCATCGTATACAGGTGAATACCATCGACATCGTTAGCCACAAGATTCGTGATCTGCTGAGCCGCAAAATTGATACCGGCTGCGCGCAACGACGGCAGGTCATCACCCCATTTATCAAGCATCGCGGTCACAGCTTTAGGAATACGCGTATTGTTCTTCGACGCCATCGAATATACCGACTTCGCGGAAGTCACTGGCATAATACCTGCTTCAATCGGAACAGTAATGCCCGCAGCGCGTGCTTTTTCCAGAAAACGATAGAAGTCAGCATTGTCATAAAACAGCTGAGAGATCAAATGCGAAGCGCCAGCATCAACCTTTGCTTTGAGATGAATAATGTCCTCATCCAATGACTCTGACTCCGTATGACCTTCCGGATAGCAGGCAGCGAGGATTTTCAAATCTGGTTTACGTTCACGAATGTACGTGATGAGATCACTGGCATGATTGAATACGCCAACCGGCTCACAGCCATCAAGATGATCGCCACGCAGTGCCAGGACGCCACCAACTTTCGCTTTTTCAAACAGGTCTAGAGCCTCGTCAATACGCTCAGTATCGGAGTACAGCGCTGTCAGGTGAGCTACGGTGGGAATCTGGTAATCCTGGCGAATCGTATTGGCAATACGCGCTGTAGCGGTACGATCAGCATGCGTACCATGCCCATAGGTCACCGAAATAAAGTCAGGTTTAAGGCCTTCAAGGCCGTCGAGCGCATCATAGATTGTGCCAATCGGAGCGTCACGCTTCGGTGGGAAAACCTCGAGCGAAAAAATCGGTTTATGCATGGTTGATGCTCCTTGCCATAACTGGCTTTGCAATGAACTTAGGAAGGCTCCCCTTGCCAGCGTGAAGCGTCGATATCGACGGTCTTCACCCTAGCAAGGGGAGCCAATGTGTACACGCAGAATGTACGTATCAGGCGAGGCGGGCGCGCACTGCCTTGGCAGCAGCCACCAAATGCTCGAGGCTCGGCCATGTTTCGGCGTTGCCACGAGTCTTCAGACCGCAGTCAGGGTTAATCCACACCTTTTCGACGTCCATCTTCTTGAGGATTTCGCCGATACGCTCTTCGATTTCCTGCTCGGAAGGAATACGCGGCGAGTGGATGTCGTAGACGCCCGGGCCTGCCTCGGTCTCGAAGTGTGCATCGTGGATCGCGTCGAGCACCACCAGATCGCCACGAGATGCTTCGAAGGAGATCACGTCAGCATCCATTGCGTCGATGTCGCGGATGATGTCGTTAAACTCCGAGTAGCACATGTGCGTGTGAATCTGCGTAGTCGGCTTGACGCCAGAGTGCACGAGACGGAATGCCGGAATAGCCCAGTCGAGATACTTCTTGTGCCAGTCGGTCTTGCGCAGCGGCAGCTTCTCGCGCAGTGCGGCTTCGTCGATCTGAATGACCTTGATGCCGGCGGCTTCGAGGTCGAGCACCTCGTCGCGAATCGCCAGCGCAAGCTGCTGAGTCTGCTGTTCGTGGGTGATGTCTTCACGCGGCCAAGACCAGTTGAGGATGGTGACCGGACCGGTGAGCATGCCCTTCATGACGTGGTTCGTGCGGCTCTGCGCGTATGCGGACCATTCGACGGTGATCGGCTTGGCGCGGGAGACGTCGCCCCACACGATCGGAGGCTTGACGCAGCGGGTGCCGTAAGACTGCACCCACGCGTTCTTGGTGAACAGGAAGCCGTTAAGGTTCTGGCCGAAGTATTCGACCATGTCGTTACGTTCAAATTCGCCGTGAACGAGAACGTCGAGACCGATCTCTTCCTGGTGCTTGATGCAAGCGTCGATCTGAGCCTTGATGAACTCGTCGTATGCTTCCTTGGTGATCTCGCCCTTGCGCAGGCGAGCACGTTCAGCGCGGATTTCCTTGGTTTGCGGGAAGGAGCCGATCGTAGTGGTTGGCAGCAGCGGCAGGCCAAGCACTTCGCGCTGTTCCTTCTGACGCTCAGCGCGGGCTGGCTGACGCACGAAGTCTGCGTCAGTGAGCTTAGCGATACGCTCTGCAACGGCAGGGTCAGCTGCAACACGCGTACCGTCGAACAGCGCCTGGTTAGCAGCAAGTTCAGCGGATGCCTTCTTCACATCGTCGTCAGCATCGGCCAGCTTAGCGATCTCGACCAGTTCGCCGACCTTTTCGACAGCGAACGCGAAGTGCTTGAGCACAGCTGGGTCGAGTGCGGTCTCACCTTCGGTGCTGAACGGTACGTGCAGCAGGGAGGATGCGGTGGACACGGCCACGTTCGGGGTGACCTGCTTGAGTGCGTCGATCAAGCCGAGGCTCACGGCGTAGTTGTTGCGCCAAATGTTGCGGCCGTTAACCACGCCGGCGAAGATCGTCGTCGCGGAGTTGACGCCGTACTGCTGGACGGCAGCAAGATTCTCATCCTTGCCTTCGTTCAGGTCGAGGCCGATACCGTCGAAGCCGAGCAGGTTAACAGTCTCGTACACGTCGGCAATGTGGCCGAAGTACGTGTTGAGCAGCACCTTAACCTTGCCGTCACGAGCCGGCAGGATCTTCGTGTACAGGGTCTTGAACAGTTCGACGTCGCCCGGCTCCTTGTCGAGCACGAGGTACGGCTCGTCGATCTGTACCCATGCAGCACCAAGCTCAGCGAACTTGGTGAGCACTTCGGCGTACACAGCAGCAACCGCGTTCACCAAGCCCTTGTCGTATTCGATCTCCTCGGCCTGATCGTTGCGAGCGAGCTTCAAGAACGTGTACGGGCCGATGAGCACCGGCTTAGTGTCGATACCAAGCGCCTTGGCCTCGTTGAACTCATCGAACGGCTTAGTGCCGTTGAGCTTGATTTCAGTGGACGGCTCAATTTCTGGCACGAGATAGTGGTAGTTGGTGGTGAACCACTTCTTCATTGGCAGAGCGGTCACATCACCCTTGTCGCCCTGATAGCCGCGGGCCATCGCAAACAGCGTTTCTTCCGGGTTTTCGAAAGCGAGACGCTTGTAACGCTGCGGGATCACGTTGAGCAGGATTGCCGTGTCCAACATCTGATCGTAGTAGCTGAAGTCATTGCTGGGGATCAAAGCAACACCAGCGTCAGCCTGCAGCTTCCAGTGCTTGGCACGCAGCTCCTTGGCAGTGCCGCGCACATCGTCGAGAGAAGCGGCGCCCTTCCAATACGCTTCGATGATCTTCTTCAGTTCACGATTCTGTCCGATGCGGGGAAACCCCGAGACGGAAGTGAAAGCAGGCATGAATCCTCCAATAAGTCGACAGTAACCCGCTCAGACTATCAAACTTCACCGAAACAGAGGTCATCAGCCGCGCTAGGGTGTCGTTATAGACGGTATTTATAACGGCACTGCATAGCTATCACATATTGTTAATCAAAATCTTTAGGCGTAAGAACAGCAAGCAGCTCAACCTCATGCACTTGCCACTTGGAAAACGGTACGTCAGAGCCGAAAATAACCATGCTGGCCGGTGATAATCCTAAATTAAGACGGTCTAAATGACGCGCATCTGAATCAGCGGAAGCAAGCCATTGACTTGCAATCGATACGGTCGGCTCATGGCCAAGAATCATGAGAACCCGGTTATTATCTCTTGTGGAAGCAAGCTCATCAAAAATCGCTTGCATACCACCATCGTAGAGGCTCTGCCGGTAATCAACCTTCGGATCGTCGCCAAACGTTTTGAGCATTTTATCTAGTGTTTGGCGCGCGCGTGTAGCACTCGAGCAGACAATACGATCAGGGACTAGTCGCATATCGACTAATCCTTTAGACACTGTCTTCGCTTGTTTTGCACCTTTGTCAGTGATTTCTCTCGCAATATCGCCACCGCTATTAAACGGTTCTGTTTTTGCGTGACGCATAACGATCAACACATGATCGAATGCTTTCGCACTCTTGGCAATCTTGCCGAGTTTTACTGCCATGATGCCCCTTTTTCAATGCGTCACGAGCCGCCCCCATAACGCTGCACTTATTATGGCCGACGAAGGTGAACTGTCCACCCGCGTGTTGCATCTTTCTCGCGGTGAGACGAATTATTCTTTTCGCTATACGCGCCTATCATCGGCCATCAGCCAGTTCGCCATGGTAATTCAGCAGTTTCGCAAACCACTAGCACACTAAAGCTGTGAAACTTGGGCGTCTAGATCGCGCAATACTTTACGAAGCTTGCGATCGGAAATATCACGCAATTCAAGATCTTCAAGCTGCTGAGCGCGCTCATCATCGGTCAGCGAATCAATGTCAGTAGTCGTATCCTTAGTAATTCGATCGCGCTTTTTGAGCGCAGTAAATCCTTCTGCCATTGCGCGAGCAACAACAAGAAAACCGGTATGACCGATCATCTGGTGATCTGGGCGCACGGCCAACCCTTGCGCTTTCCAACTCCGTTCAAGCGTTTCTTGAATATCTGGCTCAGTCCAATGCCCGGATTCACGCAATGCTTCGACCAGTCGCGTCATCTGCGTAGTAGTAGTGATATAGCAGATGAGCACACCACCTGGGGCAATTACGCGATACGCCTGTTCGAGCCGATTCCACGGATCGAGCATGTCAAGCATAATGCGATCGAATTCGTGTTCAGGCAAAGTTGCCGCTACTGAATCAAAATCGCCAGTTTTCAAATCCCACCATGCTGGTTTTTCGCCGTAATACAAGGTTGCGTTTGCTTCAGCCACACGCGCAAAGTCAGGGCGCAGCTCAATCGTAGTAAGATGACCGTTCTCCCCCACTGCGTCAAGCAAATTAAGACTCATTGCACCAGAACCAGCACCGGATTCAAGCACATTGAATCCACGTCGAATGTCACCCAGCTGGATTACTTGCGCAATATCCTTTGGGTACATGATTTGCGCGCCGCGCGGCATTGACAGTACATAGTCAGCCATGCGAGGGCGCATAACTGCATAATTCCAGCCGCCAATCGCACGCGCTGCCTTCCACGGTTTACTAGCGTCACGTTCAGGATGCACTTGGTTGACTTGCGCTTCTCGCTTTGCAGTAACCGTGGTAATAACCACGCCTTCTGTTTGACCAATAACATCATCATGCAAAATCAAACCATGCTCGGTTTGCGTGGAGCCGCCGGCAACCAGCTGGTCGGTGATCTTCTTACCCTTGCGATCAGTAAACTGTACTTTTTCGCCGGCGCGCAATACTCCGCGACGTTCCTGCATGATGAGTTTCTCCTTATGATCACATTCCTCAAAACCGTTACAGTCTAAAGCATGGCCTGCCTTCAGCATGAGACATCAAGGTCCACTTTTTTCTTCAGTTTTCTTCAGTGCCGGTATTTACGCGCCGCATGCCATTTGCTCGCATTGCTCCAGCCTCGCCGCCGAGAGCTATTCGATTCGAATTGTGTCTGGGGCTTTGGACGCCTAATAAGCTCCAGTCCATCACAATCCTCGGGTACCCAGTCGGCATGATGGACACGGAAGGCGCAATGCTGTTCGTTACGCGCGGAGTACACCATGATCACACGCCCGTCACGAATGAGCTCGACGATGCGCTCCCATAGCCAGTCACGCACCTTCGCGCTCACATGACCGACGAATACGCCCGCCGATATCTCCAGCAACCACCGGGAACATGCCTCGTTCCGGTGTCGTCGGTGACAGTGATGGCATTGTCAGCACGGTTGATCACGCAATGTTCGAAATAAGCGAACGACAGGCGGTCCTCGGCACGTACCAGCTCACCGAGTTCGGGCGGCGGCGTGCCGGGAACCGTGCGCCCGGCACTCATGACTGTGGTTTCCGGATCGGTGCGATAGTCATCAGACCGCAGCCGAATCCTTTGGCACGGCCGATGCCGTGGCAGAGTGTATGACGGAATAGATCAGCATCAGTTACTGTCAAACGGCCATCAAACACTGCTGTAGCCAGCGTGACCGTCTGACCGTCGCGCTGGAACCGTTCGCGGTGACGCTGACTGACGATCACTGACGGGTCACCATTGTCATCGAGCATTATCGAGAAGCCGTGTGTTTCGGCGCGAGCAATAAGCCAGTTGCGTTGCTGTTCGGCGGTGACGTGGCCTTGGATCGTGCCAATAATACCTTCGCCGTTCGCCTTGGGTCGGAGGCCCTTGTCGACGCGCGCTTTGCGCACCGGATTGGCGCGCAACCGGAACTGCCATTGCTGACCGACTGCGATGCGGGACAGCAACGGCGTGTAGTCTTTGCTTTCCCACTGTGCTTGCATCGGCCAGCCAGCCTGTTCGATGATGTGCGTGAAATCGGGGGCCTGCGGGCTGACGACGTACAACCAGACGCTATGATCCTGCGGCAAGGTATCCAGCCTCCATAGAATACGGCCTTCCTCACCGTCGCGTACGCTACCGGGTGGGAACGCACTCTCCACTGCCGCATGAGTGCGATACGGCGACGTTATCAGCTGCCTCGCACCTTCCCTAGCCGTGTTCAACGGTACTCGTGAAATGAACATGCGATTCACTCCTATGCAAAGTTCATGGGGTCGTCAGCCCCGGTGGAGTCGAAGCTCGGCGGCACAGTGCCCAATCTTTGATGACCATCAGACATGTCTGATCCGTGAGCACCGCCTGCAATGCCAGGATTATCAATCCGATATCGATGGACCGCACGGCCCGCATACCGGCGATCCTTCTGACTGAAAGTCATCGGCAGATCGGCCTGTGTAGCAGCCGGTTCGTTTTCATCCGCGTCGCATACAACTTCCAACCACGGAGACGGATACCGACGTCGATACCATGCCGAAGCATGCCATGGTTCACGTTCCAGCGCCTGTCGCACACCCTCGTATTCGTCATGTACTCCCAACGTCACGGGAAAATGTTAAGCGTGGAGATCTCGTACAGGGGATCATCCCCGCGTATGCGGGGAACACCCATTGTTGTTGTCAGTTGTTTTCAATTGTTACCATTTCCATTCATCGGGATCATCCCCGCGTATGCGGGGAACACCCGTGCAAGCGGAGGCGTTGGATACGGCGATCGGGATAATTTCTTATTGTCCCACAGCCAATACAAGCCCTCAACGGAGGAATGAACCTGGTCACACTGACGATGCCCGGACAAACATCATCCTCACCATAAACGGCGCGCAAAAGTAAGCTACACCTTCAGCAACGTCCCATCGCGAACGATTATTATGATCAGCTGCGCGGGGTATGGACTGAAGCGGGTAATGTTGATATGCCTGATTTTGCGCATACTGATCTGATTGACCCGGATCGTGTGCTCTGGCAGCAGCAAAGCGGCTTCTCAAACACGGACTTTAACGGTTTGACTTTCAAGCAGGTTAAAGAAGGCCAGAGTCGTGCGGGCATGACCATCAATGACCTGTGGCCAAGCCTTGATAACGTGGATGATGCGCAGCAGTTCATTGCTGACATGATTAACACGTCTGGTCGGCTTACCATGCAGCGCAACATTCGTATTGATCCGACTAAGCCGAAGTGGGCGCGCGTGTGCGGTGGTATCAAGCCGCGCGCGTTTTGTGTCATGCTCGCTTCGCGTGGTTTTGCTTATAACAGTGAGGAAACCGCGTCGTTCGGCGGCAGTTTCCACGATGGACACGCCATTGCGCCGTCGTGCCCAGCTGGGGCAAAAACAGTATCCTGCTCGCAAAACAAGCCGAATGGAAAGGTATGTATGATCAGGCCGCGCAATCCGCGCGGCACGCCAGGGAGAAGATGACGCCGGAGACGCTCTGCGCGTGGCTACGTTACAATTTCCCAGGTTTGCTCAAGGACGGTGTCGTGTTCGACCCGGACATGCGCATCCCCAAAGGTAGCGAGATCGAAAAACAGCTTGGGCACCTGCACACGCTGCGCATGAACCAGCTGCTCAAGCAGGCTGCGAAGTCACATCCTGACACCGTGCGTCTTTGGGCCAAGCACGCCGGCGAATACTATATCATCAACACGAAATACACGGGAACCGCCGAATTCGATCCCAAGGCCGGTGGTATCCGTGTCAACCTGAAGAAGATCGGTCTCGACGGCAAAAGAAATCGTGCCTATGAAACCATGTTTCATGAGACATCACATATGCTTGATTGGATACTGGGAGATTCACGCCAATACGGTTCCTACGGCTATCACACAGCGGAGTTCCCGATGCTGCTGCAGAATGATGCTGTCGCATTGCATAAGACAGCGAAGAAAGAACTGATCAGGGAACGGCCAAATCTTTTGATGGAGGTAGCTCAATACGATGCGTACTTGAAGAGGAATAGTCGTCTGAATCGTGCCCAGTTGAAAAGACTGTATGACGAAGGAATTATCCAAGGTGATTACATGCAGTTCTATGGCAGCGGCCACGCGGGCGTACTACGGACAGTGCTCTCCAATTGGAGAAGCTCCATCGAGGCTGAGCCTACTGACCAACAGATTCTTACCCGAATGAGGAAAAAAGTCCACGAAGGAATGCTCGATACTGATGGTGCTGTGGATGACATGATTTTCGCTCAATACGACGGATACAGGGGTTTTGTTTGGCATCCGCCGAGAGATCCGAAGAATCCTATCGAGACGAAATATTTCAAATCTGGCATGATGAGGTCGGCCGAGGCGTGGGCTGAAATGTTAGCAGCCCAGATCGCGAACCCGCAGGCGTGGAATCATATACAGAAATGGTTCCCGCAATCATCTAAACTATTAGATGAGATGATACAGGAGGCGTTCAATGGGTGACGACACACTCTTCAAGGAATTTTGCAAAGAAGGCGAAAGCATGCCACTGAGCGATCTTCTGGAAGAGTACGCCAACGTATTTGATGCAGCATTCTTCATTATGGGGGAGGACGGTCCGTATGTTAGCGATAAGGAATTACGAGACTGGCTGAACTGGTGTGTTTTCTACGGTAAACCGCGTGACGAATACCCGCTCGTCAACCGGGATTAGCCCATAATCATTTTTTTGTTTTAACCACCCGCATGGGTGGTTTTTTTATGCCCGAAACGGGCCCCGTATCAACCTAGGAGGAACTATGGCCGAAGAAGCCAACGCCACAACCGACCAGTCGCAGGACGCGAGCGAGCCGCACGGTGAGCAGTCTACGGATTGGGAGGCTAAGTATCGTGAGGCTATTTCTCACTCTCGTGAGTGGGAGAAGCGTACAAAGGATAATAAGGCTGCGGCTGATGAGCTGGAACAGCTCAAGGAATCGCAGATGAGTGAACAGCAGAAGGCTGAGGCGCGTACTACGAAGCTCCAGAAGGAGCTCGACCAGCTGAAGACTGGGAAGCAGCAGAACGCGTGGCGCTCACAAGTAGCCAATGAATCAGGATTGCCGGCAACACTCATCGTTGGTGATTCACTCGAAGCTATGCAGGAGCACGCGAAGGCTATCAACGAGTACATGGCAGCAAAGGCAGGACGCCGAACGATCATCCCCGCGCATGCGGGGAACACCTCGACCGCGATATCGCTGAATACAACAACATGGAATCATTCGCTGTTGACTCAAATCTTTGAATCGGTTATGAATCTCCGCCAGTTCAATTCCCTTGGCGGCTAATGCCGCCTTTGTGACCAGTGGCCTTGAATGGCTGAGCATGAGAGACAGCTACGCCCGAACCTTGACGAACATTCATGCCTCCGCGCAAAACGTGTTCCACGCCTTGCCCATTGCGTCGCCGGGCTCCTACCCGAGCTACATTGATGCCTTTAGCAGCAAGCGCTCGCGCCCACCGCTCATCGCTAGTGCTAGGAGTGCTGGAAGCACTGGAAGCACTAGCGTGCTTTTTCGATGATGTCATACGCGCGGAGTATCCCACTGCGGTTTCCAAGAGTATTGCATGTCGTAAGCAGAAGCCCAGAACATGTATTCATGCTCTACACCGGTGACGAAGATATCCGTCAGTTCAGCCTTACGTTCCTCGCTGAGACCTGCAGCAAGTCGCTCAATATGCTCAATAAGCCATGCGGAACTACTCCAAAACTCCTCCGTCTTGTACATATCAACCCAGCTCTTGTACGGATTCGTCTCGAGCGTATCAGCAAACTCAGCAGCAAGACGCTGACCATAGTCGGCGTACACCCAAGCGCATGGCAGTACTGCAACCAGAACATCTACGAGAGGATTGCCGTAGGCGATTGAAAGAATGTTAGAAGTGTAAGCGCGAGCGAACGCAGACTGGCGTACTGAATTCATTTCTTCAGCGCTAATACCGTAGCTAGCCATATATTCGCGGTGCATGGCAGATTCTACGTTGAAAATGGCGTTCTGCACGTTAGCCATGAATCGCATGATCTCTGGATCTTGCGTCTTAGTAAGCGCGAGTGCGTGAACTTTTGCGTAATCGTTGAGGTAACGATAATCCTGCAGTAGGTAGAAGGCGAATTTTTCACGAGCTAATGTACCGTTGCCAAGTTCTCGTATGAACGGCTGCTGATAGCCTTCCTCCCAAACTTGGTTGGCTGCTTCACGCAAATGTTGTGCGAATGGTGGCAAATGGTTAAGCGTGATGGGTCCGAATTCTGCTGCGTTGAATGTTGTGGCACAAGCATTGCATGACATGATGATTGCTCCCTTCGATGGTGTTGGCCAACAGGTTCCAAGGGTCAGGATCAGCCTTTCTCAACTCTCCGAGATGGTCACAATGTGGCGAGCAGCATACGCGATATCAACGTCGTATGAGCATGCTTTCGGAGGGTTCCCCTGCAACGTCGTTTATTATACGTTGTGTTAGGCAATCGGTCGAGACTTTACTGATAACCGTATCGATTAGTGTGCGCGATGTTCCAATATTTGACGGATGCGAGCTGCGATATCTGGATTGCGCAGTGACGTCAGTGACGGGAAGATACGGAGCAATCGGCGCTGCTGCCAGCTGAGGGAACGGGTAAGCATCTCATCGGCCATGTCGATACGCGTATCAATAGCTTCGATTTGTTCGAGCTTGCGCATTTTGATTTGTTCACAGATACGAGCGAGTCGAGAGTCGAAGCTGTGCAAGCCAGCTTGTGTGATTGCCCAATCCACTACAGTGGCTGCACACAATACAATCGCAAGAGTCAAGACTACGAGATCCGACCATGTTTCCACGATGGATATCATCCATGGTTGGACTACAAGCACTACCATTGCAGCACCGAAGCCGAATGCTAGAAAACCATTGAGATACACTCGTCCGTTGATATTGAACGGTTTGCCGGTGTAATCCCAGAATCGTACATGGTAGAGCTTTTCGATAACCCATGACGATGCATACTCCAGTGTGCAAGCGATCACACCACTGGCAAGAAACAATGCAACTGGATTGTGCACGTCGTGCAGCATTGCTAATACCAGCAGGGCACCGAACCCGTATATCGGACAGATTGGGCCGTTGAGCATACCGCGATCCTCAAATCGTTTGCGTAACACTACGCTAAGCATGGTCTCCCATATCCAACCGGCAAATGAGTATGCCGTCCAATAGAGAAACCATTGCCCTGCTGTAAGCAGCATCGTCATGCGTCGCTCCCACACTCTATTGCTGGTTTCCAAACGTTTGTCACCAGATCATCAATCAGAATAAACAAACGTTCTCTAGACAAGAGTCAATTCCACAAAAACCTTTGCAATCAGCTCTCAGCTCAAACGCGTTCGCAGCACGTACAGTGACGGCATGTAATAAGGCACAATACATGCTATATCCTTGCCCATTTGGGTAGAACATAACAGCAAAGGAGCGATTATGACGCTTATGGAACCGCCGGCAATACCTACGCGCAAAGCCCATGATGGTCTAGAACTGCCAGCCATCGGATTCGGCACGTACAAGGTCAATGGCTTTGCTGGAGTAGAGGCGATCAAGTCAGCATTGGAGGTTGGTTATCGTCTCATTGATTCCGCATTCAACTATGAAAACGAGGGCATCGTCGGCAAGGCAATCCGTGAATCGGATGTGCCGCGCGAAGATATCATCGTCGCCTCGAAGCTGCCTGGCCGCCATCATCAGTATGATCAGGCGCGCACCACTATTGAGGAGTCGGTGGCGCGCATGGGCCTCGACTACATCGACCTGTATCTCATCCATTGGCCGAATCCTTCGCAGGGCCAGTTCGTAGAGGCGTGGCAGGCGCTGGTCGATGCGCAAAAGCAAGGCATCGTAAAGCATATCGGCGTGAGCAATTTCCTGCCCGGTCATATTGATCTGCTCATTCGCGCCACGGGCGTCACGCCGGCAGTCAACCAGATCGAACTGCATCCGTTCTTCCAGCAGAACGAGCAGCGCGCTTACGATGAGGCGCATGGCATCATCACTGAAGCGTGGAGTCCTCTTGGCCGCGCGAACCAGATGCTCAAGGATCCGACCATCGTGCGTATCGCCGACAAGCACGGCGTCTCCCCCGTTGCCGCGATCCTGCGCTGGCATTTGCAGCTAGGCGATGTGACGATTCCGAAGTCGATGCATCGCGAACGCCAACGCGCGAACCTTGATCTAACCGGTTTCGCACTGGACGAGCAGGATATGCGTGACATCGCTGCCATGGACAATCCCGAAGGCTACTCGTTCGCACAAAACCCGCGCTGGCACGAAGAGGCCTAAACTCCATTACTTCGACGGTATGGGCGTGAAGTTAAAAAACTCCATGCCCATACTGCTATAACTTATTGCAGCTTCATCACACTGCGTAGGCGGACCAGCGGCCGTGGGTGTGTGTGACTTCGATGGGCATGCCGAATAGGTCGGAAAGACGTTCGTCAGTCAAGCCTTCTTCAAGCGGACCGGAGTAGACGATGGTGCCGGCGCCGGGGTTACCCATCGAGTCGACGCCCTCATCGGTGGCATCTTCTGCAGGAATGGGCTTGCGGCCCATGATGGCGATGTGGTCGAATCCAGCGGGAATCTCCTCAAGCCTGTGCGTGACGAGCACAACAGCGCGGTTGGAATCCTCCTGGCCGATGCGGCTCAACGTGCGCATCACCTGTTCGCGGCCACCCAAGTCAAGACCGGTGGTCGGCTCGTCCATGATGAGCAGCTCTGGGTTACCCATCAGTGCGCGAGCGATGAGCACACGCGTGCGCTCGCCTTCCGACAGGCGCCACATCTGCTTGCCTTCAAGATATCCGACGCGGAAGTCGCGCAATAGCCCGCGGGCACGCTCATATTCCTCATCCGTGTACGTGTCCTGCCAGCGTCCGGTCACGGCGGACAGGCCGGTGACCACGGCGTCGAGCGGATCCTCGAAATCAGGGAATTGGCGGCCCAGATCGGCGGAGGCGAGGCCGATGCGCGTGCGCAGTTTGAACACGTCGTATTTGCCGAGCTGATGGCCGAGAATGAACACACGGCCTTCGGAGGGGAAGGTACGCGTGGCGAGCATGCCCACCGCGGTGGATTTGCCGATGCCGTTCGGTCCGAACAACACCCAGCGCTCGCCCGCCTTGATGGACAGGTTCACGTCGGTGATGATGACGCGGCGGTTGCGGCGGAATTCAACGTCTTCAAGACGCAGGACTTCGGTAGGCATGTGTAGTTCCTTTACTGAAACGACTGAAATATACAAAAACGGGCCTGTTCCCTGCGTAGGGAGCAGGCCCGTCATACTGCTGAATCGTTACTTGTGCTCGTCGAGTACAGACTGATAGACCTTGACGGTTTCGTCAGCGATCGACTCCCAGCTGAACACGTCGCGGGCACGCTCGTAACCGGCCTGCCCCATCTTCTTACGAAGCTCAGGGTCAGCCATGATCTTGTTGATCGCGTCGGCCATATCGTGCACGAACTTGTCCGGGTTGGTCGGCGTGCCAGTACCATCGTGCAACTGCTCGATCGGCACAAGATAGCCAGTTTCACCGTCCACAACAACCTCAGGGATACCGCCAGTAGCGGATGCAACAACCGGCAGACCGCAGGCCATCGCCTCAAGGTTGACGATACCAAGCGGCTCATAGATGCTCGGGCAGATGAACGCGTCACAACCATGCTCCAACGCGCTCAGCTCATTCTTCGGCAGCATCTCTTCAATCCAAATGATGTTACCGCGCTTCTTATCAAGCTCAGCAAAGGAGTTCTTGACCTCTTCCATGATCTCCGGTGTGTCCGGAGCACCAGCACACAGTACGATCTGAATGCTCGGGTCTACGAAGTGCAGCGCCTTCAGCAGATACGGCAGACCCTTCTGGCGAGTAATACGACCCACGAACAGCAGTGTCGGCTTCGAACGGTCAATATGGTAACGATCAAATACGCCCCAACCTGGGTCATCATCAGCCGGCGTAGCAAACTCGGACATCGTAATGCCGTTGTATACAACAACAACCTTATCCGGGTCAAGATCCGGATAAGCGGTAAGAATATCGTTGCGCATACCTTTGGAAACGGCGATCACACGGTCAGCGTGCTCGTAAGCGTCTTTCTCTGCCCAAGAGCTCAGGTTGTAACCGCCACCAAGCTGCTCGCGCTTCCACGGGCGGAACGGTTCCAGCGAATGCGCGGTGATCACCAACGGCGTACCATGCAGCATCTTGGCCATGTAGCCTGCAAGGCAGGCATACCACGTGTGTGCGTGAATAATGTCCGCGTCGACATCGTTGGCGATCTGCAAATCCACGCCGAAAGTCTTAATCGCTCCGTTAGCATCCTTGAGCTCGGCAGGCGTATTGTAGCCAACAACGTTCAGGCTGCCTTTGGCTTCTGCCGCGTTCGGAATCTCAGGAATGTCAGCCTCTGTGCGTGGGCCGTCGAACGCGCGCACGGTTACATCAATGCGCTCAGCAAGGACTTTCGACAACTGTTCAGCATGAACGCCGGCTCCACCATAAACGTGCGGCGGATACTCTCTTGTTAACAGATCGACTCTCATCTGACTAGCTCTCCTTCGTGCGTCAGGATAAACAAGACATCTTCTACTTTAGGGCACCATATAACGAAAAACGCACAACCGCCGCGTTCGTGTTGCGACTGTTGTGCGTTTTCACTGAAGTAGATCAGACTGCTGTACCGTTCTCATCCAGATTTGGATTGTTTCGATAGTTACCAGCGGTAAAGAACAAGCTCAATACGCCGATAACAAAAACTACCGATACGCTAATCACTAGCCACATCGGATGGCTAGGAAGCCACATAATCACGCAAAACGCGATGCCAGCAAGCACGATGAGAATCCAGCTGACCACGCGGAACCATTGACGCATGGAGTGTGGTGCTTTAAACGCCTTAGGATCGCGATAGTTTGGATTTGCTTCGAATACTGATTCGACAGCATCGTCCGCTTCAGTACGGGCGCTCGGCTTCCATGGGCCGTTATCGTCAATACCTTCTTGCAGGCGACGAGACTTTTCCTGCAACGCATACTCGTCAATCAGACCAGCACGGCGGCCGCCCGTCCTGTCATACTGCTGGGGCACTCCCCTGCGCTCATTCCTCGCAGCCTTGCGACGTTCTGCGCGATTCGGCATATTATTGCTCCTCTTATGTCTATCGGGCGAATAACACTGTCCACTACTGTACCTCGGGGTCATCTCATGACGTGTTATTGCCACAACGGCTACATAGAAAACACCATAGAAAAAGCGGAGACACCGCTACAGTGCAGCAGCGTGCGTCTCCGCTTATTTCAGTGTGTTTACATTCAGCGGGTTCGTGGCAATGCCATCGGACGCTGAGAGGCAACAATCGGTGCTGGCAGCTCAGTGTTACCGGTCAGGTACTCGTCGACAGCAGCTGCGCAAGAACGTCCCTCAGAGATTGCCCACACGACAAGGCTCTGACCACGGCCAGCATCTCCAGCAACAAACACGCCATCCTGCGAGGTGGCGAACTTGTCATTACGTGCCACGTTGCCGCGGCCATCAAGTTCAACCGGCAGCTGGTCAACCAGCGTAGTGGTGTCCGGGTGCAGGAAGCCAACGGAGATGAGTACAAGGTCAGCGGGCAGAATACGTTCAGTACCGGGCTGACGCGTGAACGGACCGTTTTCGCCTGGAGCAACGTCAACAACCTTCAGACCAGTCACATGACCGTTTTCATCAGCCACGAAGCCCTCGGTTGCAGTCGAGTTCTCAACGTGCACCTTTGCCTGTTCCTCTTCGGAGCCAACAAAGTTCACCGAATCGGTGCTGTACACGTACGTGCCGCCTTCTTCCATTGAAGAAGTCTTCTGGTAGAGGCGCGCGAACGTCGGCCACGGCTGGTTGTCGGGGCGCGAGGACGGTTCCTTCGGCATGATCTGTAGCACAGTCACGTCCTTAGCACCTTGACGAATGGACGTACCGAGGCAGTCGGAACCGGTGTCGCCACCACCAATGATGACAACGTGCTTGTCCTTGGCGGTGATATCGTGCACCGGCTTAACGCCATACACGCGGCGAGTCGCATCAGGCAGGAACTCCATTGCGAAGTGAATGCCCTGAAGCTCACGACCTGGGATCTTCATGTCACGCGGCACAGTAGAACCGATAGCAACAACAACCGCATCGTAGCGCGAACGCAGATCATCCCAGCTGATGTCCTTGCCGATTTCTACGCCAGTACGGAAGCGCGTGCCTTCAGCTTCCATCTGCTTGACACGACGGTCGAGCAGTCGCTTATCGAGCTTGAAGTTCGGGATGCCGTAGCGCATCAGGCCACCGATCGCGTCATCACGCTCGTACACAACGACCGTATGACCAGCGCGGGTCAGCTGCTGCGCGCAAGCCAAGCCTGCAGGGCCGGAGCCGACGACTGCGACAGTCTGATCAGTCAAACGCTGCGGCGGCAAGGGCTTCACATAGTCGAGATCCCAAGCCTGATCGATAATCGTGCACTCGTCGTTCTTGATCATCGTCGGCGGCTGATGAATACCCAGCACGCAAGCCTGCTCGCACAAAGCCGGGCAAATACGACCGGTCACTTCAGGGAAGTTGTTAGTGGTAGAAAGCCTGTTGTAGGCATCTTCCCACTTCTCCTGGCGTACGAGATCGTTAAATTCAGGGATGATGTTACCCAGCGGGCAGCCGGTCATACAGAACGGAGTACCGCAGTCCATGCAGCGGGCAGCCTGCTCGGTTGTCCATGGTTGCAGACCGGACTCAGCGTGCACATCGAGCCAGTCTTTAATACGCTCGGCGACCGGGCGCTCTGCGAGTTCTTGGCGGGTACGGACCTTCAGGAATCCACGAGGATCTCCCATGTCAGCGCGCTCCTTCCATCACGTGCTCGTACACCTGTTCCCAGGCACCGGGCGCATTGAAATCAATGTTGTCTTCTTCGGCCTGCTTCATGGCTTCAGTCATGGCCAGATAATGCTCAGGCACCACGCGAGTGAAGCGCAGCACGTTCTCATCCCAGTTGGCCAACAGTTCAGCTGCGAACGCCGAACCAGTCTCCTCGGCATGACGCTTGACGAGATCGCGCACAATCGGCGCGGTCGTCTCATCGAGCTGCTGGAACAGCAGTGCGCCACTGTCACGCCCCTCAGGGTTGACCTGCTTCATATCGAGGTCGAGCACGTAAGCGTTACCGCCGGAGAAGCCTGCACCGAAGTTGCGGCCAGTAGGACCAAGCACCACAACAGTGCCGCCTGTCATGTATTCGCAACCGTGGTCACCCACGCCTTCGACGACGAATGTAGCGCCAGAGTTACGCACGGCAAAACGTTCGCCAGCGCGACCTGCGACGAACATCTCACCGGAGGTTGCGCCGAAGCCGGTCACGTTACCCGCAATGACGTTCTCATGCGGATCAAACGTCACGCCATCCTCAGGGCGCACGATCAGACGACCGCCAGACAAGCCCTTGCCGGCGTAATCGTTGACTTCGCCGTAGACGCGAATCGTCTCGCCGCTGGGGATGAACGCGCCAATGGACTGGCCACCAGCACCGTGGAACGTCATGTCGATCGTGTCATCCGGCAAGCCTTCAGCACCGTAACGACGAGTGATCTCGTAGCCAACCATCGTGCCGAGCGTACGGTTCACGTTGCGAATCGGCATTTCGATACGCACCGGCTCCTTGTTCTCGAGCGCAGGCTGAGCCAGTTCGATGAGCTTATTGTCCAGCGCCTTTTCGAGCTCGTGGTTCTGCGGCTCCGTGTTGTGCAGGATCGTGCCAGGTACCGGGCCGGGCTGCATGAGCACGTTCGTCAGGTCAACGCCATCGGACTTCCAGCGCTTGATCGCTTCGTTCTGGTCGAGGCACTCAACGTGGCCCACGGCCTCTTCGAGCGTACGGAAGCCAAGCTCGGCGAGAATCTCACGCACTTCCTCTGCGATGTACATGAAGAAGTTGATCACCGACTCAGGCTTGCCGCGGAAGCGGGCGCGCAGCTCCGGATCCTGCGTAGCAATACCCTGCGGGCACGTGTTCTTCTGGCATGCGCGCATCATGACACAGCCTTCGACGATCAGCGCAGCAGTTGCAAAACCGAATTCCTCAGCGCCAAGCAGCGCAGCAATAACCACATCGCGACCAGTCTTCAGCTCGCCGTCGCACTGCACAACGATGCGGGAGCGCAGGCCGTTCAAAATCAGCGTCTGCTGGGTTTCGGACAGACCAATCTCCCACGGGGTGCCCGCATGGCGGATTGCGTTAAGCGGAGCCGCGCCAGTACCACCGTCGTAGCCGGAGATCAGCACCACGTCGGCATGGCACTTGGCCACGCCGGCCGCGATCGTGCCGACACCGAACTCGGAGACGAGCTTGACGTGGATGCGCGCCTTCGGGTTCGCCATCTTCGCGTCGTTGATCAGCTGCTTCAAGTCCTCAATCGAGTAGATATCGTGGTGCGGCGGCGGGGAGATCAGCTCCACACCTGGGGTAGCGTGACGCACCTTAGCAATCCACGGCGGAACCTTTGCACCAGGCAAGTGACCACCTTCACCAGGCTTAGCACCCTGAGCAAGCTTGATCTGCAGGTCAGTAGCGTGGACCAGATAGTCGCTGGTAACACCGAAGCGAGCGGATGCAATCTGCTTGATACGGCTGTAGCGCAGCGGATCCTCGATGCGGTCGTCGGATTCGCCACCCTCACCAGAGTTGGAACGAGCACCGATCGTGTTCATCGCAATAGCGAGCGTTTCGTGAGCTTCCTGCGAGATGGAACCATAGCTCATTGCACCAGTGGAGAAGCGCTTGACAATCTCGCTAGCTGGCTCGACCTCGGAGATGTCGATCGGCTTGCGATCGTGCTTGAACTTCATCAGGCCGCGCAGGGTCATGATGCGGTTCGACGTGTCGTTGATGTGTGCCGAATACTTCTTGAACATCTGGTAGTCGCCGCGAGCGGTCGACTGCTGGAGCAGGAAGATCGCCTCGGGGTCGTTGAGATGGTCTTCGCCGGTACGGCGCCACTTGTATTCGCCACCGGTTTCGAGGTTCATGTGCGGGGTTGCCGTCCACTGGTTTGGATAAGCAACGCGATGGCGGATCGCCACTTCTTCGGCGAGCTCGTCAAGACCAACACCACCAACCTGAGAAACAGTGCCAGTGAAGTACTTGTCAACCGTGGCCTTGTTCAAGCCCACTGCTTCGAACAGTTGCGCGCCACGATAGCTCATGATTGTGGAGACGCCCATCTTCGACATGATCTTGAGCACGCCAGTAGAAAGCGCCTTCGTAAGGTTCTTCACGGCGGTCGGTCCGTCAACCTTCAGGTAGCCAGTGCGGGCCAAATCCTCAACGGATTCGAAAGCAAGATATGGGTTCACGCAAGCTGCACCATACGCGATAAGCAATGCTACATGGTGCACTTCGCGCACATCGCCGGCTTCAACAGCCATAGAAATCTGCGTACGCGTGTGACGGCGCAGAAGGTGGTGCTGCACTGCCGCAGTGAGCAGCAGCGACGGAATCGGACCCCACGTGTGGTTGGAATCACGATCGGACAGCACAATAAAGTTGCTGCCACCCTCGATCGCCTCATCAACTTCTGCGAAGATCTCTTCAAGACGCTCTTCAAGTGCCTTGCCGCCACCAGCGACCTGGTACAGGCCCTTGACGATAAACGGACGGTAGTAGCCGCCGAGCACCTTAGCACGGTCGAGACGCTTCAGCTGAGCCATCTCGTCAGAGTTAATGACTGGCAGCGGAATGAGGATCTTCTTAGCATGCAGCTCAGAATCCTCAAGCAGGTTCGGCTCCGGGCCGATCGCGGATTCGAGCGAGGTGACAATCTCCTCGCGCTCCCAGTCCAGCGGCGGGTTAGTCACCTGCGCGAACTTCTGGTGGAAGTAGTCGAACAGCATACGGCTGCGCTTGGAAAGCACCGGAAGCGGGTTATCGTTACCCATTGAACCGAGCGGCTCTTTACCAGTGTTAGCCATTGGGGTGAGCAGAAGTTTAAGATCTTCTTCGGTGTAGCCGAATGCGCGCTGGCGACGCTGCACAGACTGGCCGGAGTGACTCACGTGCTCGCGCTTCGGCAAGTCGCTCAACTCCACCGAGTTGCCTTCCACCCACTTGCGGTACGGGTGCTGGGAAGCAAGATTCTTCTTGATTTCCTCGTCGGGGATAATGCGGCCTTCTGCCGTGTCCACGAGGAACATCTTGCCAGGCTCAAGGCGACCCTTGGAAACCACGTGTGCATCGTCAATCTCTGGCAGTACGCCAGCCTCGGAGGCAAGCACAATATAGCCGTCGTCGGTGAGCTGCCAGCGGCCAGGACGGAAGCCGTTACGGTCGAGCAACGCGCCCACCTGCGTGCCGTCAGTGAAAATAATGTCTGCCGGGCCATCCCACGGCTCGATCAGCGTGTTGTTGTACTCGTAGAACGCGCGCACGTCAGGATCGAGCTGATCATTGTTCTCCCAAGCCGGCGGCAGCATCATCGAAATCGCGTGCGGCAGGGAGCGGCCGGCAAGGTGCAGCAACTCGAGGCATTCGTCGAAGGTGCCGGAATCCGAGTATCCGGGCGTGGTGATCGGCAGCAGCGACTTGAATTCGCCGAGCAGTTCGGAGCTCAAGCGGCCTTCACGCGCAGACAGCCAGTTGCGGTTGCCCTGAATCGTGTTGATCTCACCGTTGTGTGCGAGCAGACGGAACGGCTGGGCAAGCGGCCAGCTCGGGAACGTGTTGGTAGAGAAGCGCGAGTGCACGATGGCGATCACAGCCTTCATGCGTTCGTCGCTGAGGTCGGGGAAGAACGGTGTGAGCTGCATCGTGGTAAGCATGCCCTTGTACGTGATCGTGCGGGCAGACAGCGATGCGAAGTAGATGCCGACCTCATGTTCGACGCGCTTGCGGATGCGGAACGTCTTGCGATCGAGTTCGATACCGGCGAGCTTGCTCTCCGGGTCAGCAACAATCAGCGTCTTGAAGCTCGGCATTGAAGCAAGAGCCTGCAAGCCAAGACCATCAGGATTGGTTGGCACTACACGCCAAGCAAGAACTTCAAGGCCCTCTTCGCGCACGATTTTCGCGATAGCCTGCTCCTGCTGACCAGAAGTAGCGATGTCACGGTCAAGGAAAGCAATGCCAGCAGCGTAGTGACCTGCTTCAGGTAGCTCAACGCCAGCCGTAGCACGCATGAACTCGTCCGGCATGCTCATCAAGATGCCAGCACCATCACCCGTGTTCTCTTCAGCGCCAACCGCACCACGGTGGTTGAGGTTAACGAGTACTTCAATAGCGTCATCAATAATCTTGCGCTCAGGGCGCTTGTTGAGCGTAGTGACCATGCCCACGCCGCAGGCATCGTGTTCAGCGTTCGGGTCGTATAGACCTTGTGATTGATGAATGCTCAGGTCGAGCGGGGCGTGGAAAGTCACCGAAACCACCTTCGTATCGTTTTGGCAGGGTCTTAGGGGCTCTGCGGTTCTTTGGCTAATGCGTAGGACAGCGTACCGCCCGGGTATGTCAGATATGTTTCCCTGTCCATATACCGAGTCGGCGGAAAAGTCAAGAGTCATTTTAAACGATTTGGCGAACAATTTAGGAACGCTCCCGCGTGCCGGTTCCGCCCCCACTCCACACTGCGCAATATGAGCGCAATATGAGCGCGCCATATACAGCTCCGCCCTCCCCTATTACCGTTGAAATAACGCACAATAAAGGAGGGCGGAGAGTCAGTATTGACTACTGCTGCAACGTAACGCCGCAGTATGGCTTCGAGCTACTTACGCTTCTTCTTTTCGCGAATGTTCACTGAAATCTGAATCGGCGTACCTTCGAAACCAAATTCATCGCGCAACGAGCGTTCGATGAATCGACGATAGCCATGCTCAAGAAAACCAGTGGCGAAGATCACAAAACGCGGTGGACGAGTCGACGCTTGCGTAGCGAACAGAATGCGCGGCTGCTTACCACCCCTCAACGGATGCGGGTGCGCAGCTTGAATCTGTCCAAGGAACGCATTGAGCTTGCCCGTAGGAATACGCTTATCCCATGATGTCAACGCATCACGCATCGCATTGGCCAAACGATTCGTATGCCAGCCCGTCTTCGCCGACAAGTTCACGCGCTGTGCCCACGTAACACGATTGAATTCGGTTTGCCACAGGCGTTCCAAACGCTGGCGCCCGAATTCGTCCATCAAATCCCACTTGTTGAACACGAGCACAATGGCACGTCCAGCGTCCACAGCTTGGCTCATCACCTTGAGATCCTGATCAGAGATCGGCTGCGAGGCGTCGAACAGTACCAAAGCGAGTTCAGAACGCTCGATCGCCGCTTGGGTACGCAGCGACGAATAGTAATCTGCGCCAGACACCTTGTGCAGACGACGCTTAATACCGGCCGTATCAATAAACAGCCAATCTTCACCGTCGACTTTCACAATCTCATCGACTGGATCGCGCGTGGTGCCAGCCAAATCGTTCACCACGGAACGTTGCTCGCCGGCCAGCTGGTTCAGCAGCGACGATTTACCCACATTCGGACGTCCAACCAGAGCGATTCGACGCAGATGCGATGGCGTGAGGAATCCAGACGTCTTCTCAGCTTTGCGCAGAGAGTCAAGCGCCGCATCCAACAGGTCACCGACTCCCCTACCGTGCATGGCAGAAATACCGTACGGTTCGCCTAGACCCAGCTTCCAGAATTCAGCAGTCAAATATTCGCTGGCACCATCATCCACTTTATTCACGGCAAGTGTGACAGGCTTGCCACTCGCGCGCAGCATTCTGACAATGCGCTCATCCGTGTCAGTTAAGCCAATCTGACCATCAACTACAAACACGACAGCATCCGACAGCTGCACCGCGATCTGCGCTTGCGAAGCGATAGCGGATTCAATGCCTTCAACATCAGCTTCCCAACCGCCAGTATCAACGAGCTTGAAGTCCGTGCCAGCCCATTCAGCGTCATAGCTCACGCGATCACGCGTAACGCCAGGCGTGTCTTCAACTACGGCAGCACGACGGCCAAGAATACGATTGACTAGGGTTGACTTGCCAACATTCGGACGGCCAACAATAGCAAGCACGCCCACTGCCTTCGGCGCAGGCGCACTCTGCTGAGCGTCAGAACGCGAATCGGCGATAAGCATCGCATCTTCATCTTCAAGCTCGTAATCCTGAAGATTAGCCGCGTACTGCTCATACTCCTGCTCTTCGACCGCATCCTCAACCAGCGTGATAAGCGCGGTCAGTGTCTGTTCGAACGTCAAGTCAGAATTGTCGAGAGTGGTTACGCCATCGGCAGCAGTCAAGAAGCTCGTTACCTGCGAATCTGCGCGGTCGCGAGCAGCAACATCCTCGCCACCTACACCAGCAGTATCCGCGCTCTGACCATTGCGGCGCGCCTGACGGACCTCTTCGCGAGCCGTCAGCAGTACGCGCACTTCAGCATCCGGGGCGACGACAGTAGTAATGTCACGTCCTTCAGCCACAACACCCAAACCGCCAGAGAAGGACTCTGGCTGATCTTCGCGAGCAATATATGCACGCTGTGCGGCAATCAGTACGCGGCGCACTGGGATAATGCCGGAAACCTTCGAAACGTGCGTTGATACTTCAGAGGAACGAATTGCTTCGCTGATATCCTCACCATCAGCGCTTACGCGAGGATCGTCAGGATCAACGGAAATATCAAAGTGGTCACCAGTGAAGAACTCGCCAACGGTTTCCGTGACTTGACGTTCATCAATCTCTTCGGCGTCCAGGTCGATGCCCTGCTTCAGGCACCACCATGCGCATGCTCGATACATAGCGCCGGTATCAAGGTAGGCGTAGCCGAAGTGACGTGCCAGTGCTTTAGACGTGGAGGATTTGCCAACTCCCGCCGGGCCGTCAATCGCAACTCGGATCACAGTCCCACCGCCTTCTGCAGAGAACGCACCTCCACCTGTGACAGCACGCGATATGAACCTGGCTTGAGATCGCCAAGCTTAATCGGGCCGATCTGCGTACGAACCAGACGCTTCACAGGGAAGCCAATAGCTCCAAAAATACGGCGCACAATACGATTCTTACCGGAGTGCAGCACAACCTTCACGATGGTCGTATCGCGGTTCGAATCGATAATTGCACAATGGTCGAGGCGAATCAGACCATCATCAAGCTGCACACCCTGCGTGACCAAGCGACGGCATACGTTACCGCCAATTTTGCCCTGCAGCGTGGCAATATACGTTTTCTCTACCTCATAGCGAGGGTGCATGACATGCTGGCTGAGCTCACCATCATTGGTCATGAGGATCAGGCCTTCGGAATCATAATCCAAACGGCCCATGTGGAACACGCGATCATACTTGTCGCCAATAATGTCAGCGAGCGTGAAACGACCCTTGGGGTCATCCATCGTGCTGAGTACCTTCTTAGGCTTATTGAGGGCAAGCGTCACATGATTTGGGTTAAGGTGGACGCGTGAACCATCGACGCGAATCTGATGGTGCGCAGGGTCAACGCGAGTACCAAGTTCAGTAACCAATTCACCGTCGACTTCTACGCGACCGTCGGTGATCATCTCTTCGCACTTGCGTCGTGAGCCGAATCCTGCCTGAGCCAGCAGCTTCTGCAGACGGATTCCTTCATTCGTATCTTCATGCGCCTTCATAGCGCGGGAATATGCGTTTGGCATCGTTCTCCCAACGTGGCCGGAAATACTGGCATATATCAATTAGGGGCGATCACGCCGTAAGGCGCATCGTCATACTGTGAAAATCACAACCTATCTATTATACCGTGACGGCGGACTGCTGGTAAACTAGCAGCGTTCGGCGGGGTGAAACCCGCGACGCGACATCCTACGCGATATCTAAGGAACACAACATATGACTGAATTCATGGCCGAAACGGCTGAAACGCAGAACGTCACACGGCACGAAGTTCACACTCTCGATCAGCGCCGGGGGGCGCAATCACCGATCTTGCGTGTTGGTGCAGAGTTTGCAGGCAGCTTCCTCATTTGCTTTGCTATTTATGTACTGAGCTCATTCGGCATTGCTATTTACGGACTTGATTTGGCAGCTCTCGCTCTTGGAACTGCATTGATCTATACCGCTGTTACCACAGTATTTGCCTCACTGTCCGGCGGACAGTTTAACCCTGCGGTTACTGTTGCTGCAATGTTGACCGGCAAGACCAACGTGCCTACAGGCGTGCTCTATGTTATCGCCCAGGTGCTCGGTGGCCTCGGCGCCGGCGCGGTGCTGCGCTTTGTGCTGCCGACTTCAGATTCAGTGACTGCTAAGACGTGGATGACTCCTGTAGTAAATGGTTTTGACGCAGGTTCCGTATCCAACTCCACTATCAGCCAAGCTGGTTTGAGCTTTGGTATCACGCTGGCAATCATTGTTGAGGTTGTTGCTTCAGTGATTATTGTTGCTTGCGCAATGCGTTTGACTGACAATGATGGTCGTCCGACTCACGGTTATGCGCTGGCAATGGGTGTTACGTATGGCGCAGGCGCTGCGATTAGCTATCCGATTACTGGAGCTGCATTGAACCCGGCACGTGCAACTGGTATTGCGGTGTTTGCCCAGAACCAGGGATTGACCACGCAGCCACTCTCTCAGCTGTGGGTGTTCTGGGTTGCTCCGGTTTTAGCTGCAGCCATCGTAGCGTTGGCAATGATTATTGCTGAAATTGTTACGACGCGTACGCCAAAGAAGAAGGCTGCTCACGATGAATCGGCCGATGCTACGCAAACAGATGAAGTGCCCGCTGACGGCGAAATCAGCGAATCATCTGATGATAACGGGGCTGATAGCGAAAGCACCAAGTCGATCGACGTAACCTCAGGCGAGGAAGCGTAGTAGTTCTGGCGCGAAATACAGCAAAAGCAGTCCGAGTCCTAAACCGATGCCAATAATGGCGTCGAATGCTACAGAACGGACTTTCCAAGGACTACGAGCGCGCAGAATAAGACGTAGTAGTCCAGTAATAATGGCCGCGACGGCGATGATAACCGTCGCGGCCATCGTATATCCAAGCACTGCTGTCACTGCTGCGACAACAACCACGCCTGCTACAATCCATTCAAACCAAGGCTTGCCTTCATTGGCTTCGGAAACGAATGGATGCTTGTGCATGGGGCCTCTTTCGATCTTGCATCGTCATGGTGGACGAATACGTAACATTGTGTTGGCTAAAACGGTGCTGTCGTGCATCTTACACGGCATTGCAGCATAACGCATGTGGATATAGCAAAGGGCTCTCCCCCAACCTGTTCTCAGTGCATCATCACATGCGATGTGATATCTGCACTACAACAGGTAAGCGAAAGAACCCTTCACCTGTAGATAACTGCTCGCAGCTGTCACGCTCAACCTGCTGTCAAGCTACGAATAGCCTGACAGCTACGACTCCGTCGATCAGTGGAAGAAGTGGCGAGTACCAGTCAGGTACATGGTTACGCCAGCCTTCTTTGCAGCTTCGATGACTTCCTCATCGCGAATAGAACCGCCAGGCTGCACAATAGCTTTCACACCCGCGTCAATAAGCACCTGCGCGCCATCAGCGAATGGGAAGAATGCGTCAGAGGCAGCCACAGAACCGGCTGCGCGGTCAGCACCGTCAGCCAGCGTGTTGGCGCGTTCGACGGCCAGATGGCAGGAGTCCACGCGGTTGACCTGACCCATGCCAATACCGACCGTAGCCTGATCATGAGCGAGCAGGATAGCGTTGGACTTCACGCAGCGGATTGCACGCCATGCGAACACCAGATCCTTCAGGGTGTCAGCATCGGCAGCTTCGCCAGCTACCAGCTTCCACGAATCCGGGTCATCACCCACAGCGTTGATCAGATCGGTGTCCTGCACGAGCAGGCCGCCATCAATCTGGCGGATGGCCTCGTGGCCCTTTGGCGGTTCAGCCACCTTGAGGATGCGCAGGTTCTTCTTCTTGGTCTGCAGCAGTTCCAGTGCAGCCGGCTCATAGTCGGGAGCGACGATGACCTCAGTGAAGATCGGGCGTACGCTTTCAGCCATTTCGAGCGTCACCGTGGTGTTGCAGGCGATCACGCCACCGTATGCGCTCATCGGATCGCAAGCATGAGCCTTCTTGTGAGCTTCGGCCGCGGTAGCGCCGATGGCCAAACCGCACGGGTTGTTGTGCTTGACCACTGCGACAGCAATGGAAGGAGCCATATCCCATACAGTGCGCCATGCAGCGTCTGCGTCGACGTAATTGTTGTAGCTCATTGGCTTGCCGCCGAGCTGCTCGGCGTGCGCGAAACCAGTCTGGTTGAGCGGGTCAACGTACAGTGCAGCCTGCTGGTGAGAGTTCTCACCGTAACGCAGCGTGTGTGCACGGTCCCACGTGCGAGTGAACTGTGCCGGGAACTTGGCGGAGTCGACTTCGGTGCCCTGATCATCATGATCGATTTCGGCAGCGTCAAGCGAAGCAGGCTTAGGCCAGTGCTTGGCAGTCCACTCGTTGATGGTTGCATCGTAGGCGGCAGTGTGAGCGAAAGCCTTAGCGGCAAGCCACTTGCGTTCCTCGAGAGAGAAGCCAGTGCCGTCGGCCACGCGGGCAGCAACCAGCGCATAGTCAGCCGGATCAGTAACGATAGCTACGGTGGCATGATTCTTTGCTGCACCACGAACCATGGAAGGACCACCGATGTCGATCTTTTCGATGGTTGCAGCCTCATCAGCACCGGAGCGCACGGTATCCGCGAACGGATACAGGTTGACGACCACCAGATCGAATGGCTTGATGCCGAATTCTTCGAGCTGCTTGGCATGCTCAGGGTTGGTCATATCGGCCAGAATGCCGGCATGAATATACGGGTGCAAGGTCTTCACACGGCCGTCAAGGCACTCGGGGAAGCCCGTAACGTCGGATACTTCAGTGACCTTAACGCCCAGTTCAGCGAGTTTCTTGGCAGTGGAACCGGTGGAAACGACCTCGGTTCCGGCCTTCACGAACGCTTCGGCCAGGACCTCGATGCCTTCCTTATGAAAGACTGACACCAGAGCCCGTCGTATCGGTCGATTCGTGTTGGTCATCGTGTTCCTCCTTGGTTGTTTCTTCTGTGGTTGTAGTCTTTGTTTCGTCAATAACGTTGCTAGATCCGCCTACGAGACGCGGTTTGTTACGATTGTCAGCGTCATCATGGTCTGATGAATGCTGACTCTTCTGGTCTCCAACGCCTTTCGCTGCGCGAATACGCCGTGAGATCCAGCGTATCCCGAAAACAAAAGCGACACCAACCAGCATGATAAGCCACGCGGCGAATAGGCCAGTTGCACTAGGGCGAGCACATACTTGTGTCGAACGAATGACATCAACGCCAACGTTCTTTAGTCGCTCACTGCCAAGTGAACCATTCGAAATAATGAACATCAATGATGATGATAGGGACACGATGACACTGGTAAGGCAGAAGCCGCCAACTGGGTAGGCAAGCTCAACGATCAGCGCGCGGCGATCAACAGGATCAGCGGCAGACCCCAATGTGATGTGAAATCCTGATTTCAGCAATATCGCTGCAAGACCAGCGATCAAACCCGTTGCTAACGGAATCATTACGAGGATCAGGCGTACAACATCGCTACTCACAGGCTGAGGGAATAAGCCAAATGCAGGTACCGCTGGCAAAGAACGCGATTGGCCAATCCACAACGTGAATTCAGCAAGATCACCAATGGCAAAACCCGCGCCAAACAACCATGAAATTGCCCAAATGCACAAGTTCGGCAGCCAAGCAAGTGAGGCAATAGTGGTGAGAATGCGGGATCCGGTTTCCATGCCATTGAAATCGAAGAGTTTGCTCATGGCCGCATGACCGGATACGATCCACACAATCACAGTGATGATGCCAGCCAGCACAAACACTGCCATGATAATCAACGCAAGCATGACACCGATACGCACTGTGCGACGAACATCTTGAGAGACATGCGCGTGAATAAAACCACGCAGTGACGCAAGAAGCGGCGACCCTGGCAATGCTGCAATAGCAAACCCAAGCGTGAACAGTACCGCACTTTTCAGCCCGATGATGGCAGTATTATCCATCAATCCAACTGTCAAACCACGAGTCAGTAGCAGGGTAAGCACTATCCATGTCACGAGACCAGATACATATGAGCGTGCATCCGTACTAATACGCCGCGCTAGCGACGCTACCAGTGCAATAAGCAAAAAAGTAAGCAGCAGCGGCGTAATCGAGAGCGACAGCGAGTCAGTAGTAAACCCAACTCCTTGGCTAAGAAGCACAACAGCCTGCGTGAGCGGTACGGTGGCGACAGAAAGATTGTCACCGCCCTCTTCCATAGAGATAACTAACAGCATAAGGGCCAGAAAGCAGCCGAGTGCGATAGCGTAAATCGCCATCGTTGCTACAGCTACAATCGGCCCTTTAATCCAAGCACGCAGTTTTGCCATCATGCCAGGGAGCGCTTGGCCAACACCTCACGCATGATATCAGCGGTCTGCCCAGGGGTTCGACCCACGGGGATGCCCACGGCTTCCAACGCTTCTTTCTTATCCTGCGCAGTGCCTTTACCGCCAGACACGATAGCGCCAGCATGGCCCATCTGCTTGCCTTCCGGCGCGGTGAAACCAGCAATGTATGCGACAACCGGCTTAGTCATGTGTTCAGCAGCCCATTGTGCGGCATCTTGCTCAGCACTACCGCCGATTTCGCCGATCATGACAACTGCCTTCGTGTCGTCATCACGTTCGAATTCCTGCAGTGCTTCAAGCAACGTTGTGCCAACGATCGGATCGCCGCCTGCACCAAGGCATGCAGTGAAACCGATATCGGACAGTTCACCCATGAGCTGATAGGTGAGCGTGCCGGACTTGGACACCAGTCCGAGTGGGCCACGGCCGACAATACCGTCAGGGATGATACCGAGGTTGACACCGTGCTCGCCTTCCTGCTTGGGAAGGGTCATCAAACCTGGGCAGTTCGGTCCAACGATACGAATACCGCGGCTCAATGCGAGTTCAACAAAGTAAGCGCTATCGGCAACCGGAATACCTTCAGTAATAACAACAATAAGTTCAATACCGGCTTCAACCGCTTCCACAACAGCATTGCGAGCAAATCGTGGTGGAACGAACACGACACTTGCTTTTGCACCCGTGGCTTCTTTCGCATCAGCGCAGGTAGCGTAAACGGGGATATCGATATCTTCGCCGTTCTTAGCGCCAGCGAACGTCACCGATGTTCCAGCCTTGCGTGGATTAACACCACCAACAATGTTGGTGCCTGCACGCAGCATGCGCGCAGTATGTGTCATGCCCTGATGACCGGTCATGCCCTGTACGATGACTGGCGCGCCATCTTCAATAAATGCGGTCATCTTAGGCCTCCTTCGCAGTGAGTGCGGCAGCCGCCAACTTTGCTGCCTGCCAGGCAGCCTGTTCCATAGTGTCTTCGACGTGCAAATTCGGGTTATGCGCGTCAGCGAGAATCTTCAATCCCTGAGCTGCCGCATTACCGTCGAAGCGAACAACAAGCGGCTTAGACCCGCCAAGCTCATCAATGGCTTCGAGAATACCCTTCGCTACTTGTTCGCAAGACGTAATACCGCCGTACACGTTGATGAATACTGATTCAACCTGTGGATCAGACAAAACAATCGACAGGCTGTCACGCATCACTTCAGCTGATGCGCCACCACCAATATCCAAGAAGTTCGCTGGCTTAACATCAGTGCCCTGGTCTTTGCCGGCTCCCCATACTGCGTCCAGCGAGCTCATTACCAAGCCTGCGCCATTGCCGATCACACCGACTTGGCCATGAAGGTGTACATAGTGCAAACCATGCTCAGCAGCGCGACGTTCAAAGTCATCGGACTGCATCGGATCGTCAAAACGCTTCCAGCCATCGTGACGGAATGCAGCATTGCCATCAAGAGAAATCTTGGCGTCCAACGCACACAATGACTTACTCGCCTCATCATCCGGATCACCAATCTTGGCGAGCGGATTGATCTCCACGAGTGTTGCGTCATTGTCTTTGAAGCACTTCCACATTTTCAGCAAGATCGACGCAGCCTGCTCAGCATCAGCATGGTAAAAACCGATCTGATCAGCCATCTGACGAGCTGCTTCCATATCAAAATCACCAAGCGCGTTGATATGCAAACGCTTTACCGATTCAGGGTGCTCCTTGGCGATCTCTTCAACCTCAGTGCCGCCATTAGCCGTAGCGAGCACATCAAAATCACGCGAAGTACGGTCCACAGAGATAGAGACGTAGTATTCGTGCAGGATGTTCTTAGCCTCGGCAACCAGCACACCATTCACCTTGTGCCCGTGAATGGTCATCGGCAGGATGCTTTCAGAGATCAGAATAGCCTCATCGCGGTTGTGCGCAATCTTGACACCACCCGCCTGCCCACGGTGACCAATCTTCACCTGAGCTTTGATAACACAGGGGTATCCGAGACGATCAGCTGCCTCGGCTACTTCGTGGGAATTCTGCGCGTAAATCGCTTGTGGCGCAGGGATATCCTGCTCGGCGAGCAGCTCCCTAGCCTGGTATTCATAAAGATCCATTGCTCTCGTTACCTACTTCTCAAATACTGTTCGACAATGGCAATACCGCACACATGACCGCAGGGGTGGCGCGACATCGCAGGTGTGCATCATGCCGGCATCGACACTAGGGTTGCCGTCGGCAGTCCGCCCAGCTTATCCAACCCATCAAGGCCAGTCAGGCCCATGACGAAGCTGAAGCCAACGACTTGACCGCCGCCTGCCTGAATCAAGTCCATAGCTGCCTTCGCGGTGCCGCCGGTGGCGATCAGGTCGTCAACGATGAGGACCCTCTTGCCACCTTGCACGCAGTCGGATTCGATCTCGACCTTTTCGGTGCCGTATTCAAGATCATATTCCTCGCCGATGGTCTCGGGAGGGAGCTTGCCGGCCTTGCGGATCGCAATAAATCCCTTGCCAAGGCGTGCAGCAAGAGCCGGGCCGAAGAGGAAACCACGCGCTTCCAGACCGGCGACCGCGTCGAACGAGTCAGCCGGAATCGGCAGCGTCTCCTCAAGTGCCGTCATGAGAATGCCAAGCGCTTTAGCATCAGCGAGTACCGGCATGAAGTCGCGGAATTTGATTCCCTCCTTGGGGAATCCCGGAATCGTTCTGATCAGCGAAACCAGATATTCAGCGTCTGCCTGACCGACCTTGCTGAGATCTTCGATGGTGATATCGGACTGTGTCATCTTGTGCCGCCTGTCGATTCAACTGGATACGTATTTGCGTATTGGGCGCGGGTCAGCCGGCGCCCTTCGGGCTGTCAAGCGGGCGAACGGGTCAGGGTGTAATACCATGCCTATTCACCCGCTAGCGTTCATTCGGATTTGTTACTTGGCGTCCGCCTCGGCGATAGCCGTACCGGCGTCCGCAGCCGTGACCGCGGTATCGACCGGAACCTGCGCCTGATCCTTATCGTCGTCATCCTTCGGCAGCGGGTTGCCATTCTCGTCAACCTCATCGTCGTGGATGAATGCCGGACGCGTGTATTCCTTGTTGATCGCACGGAAGCTGAAGCGCATCTTGGAGCCCTCAGAGTCAATAACGATCTCCTCATACTCGGTATCGACCGAGACAACCTTGCCGATAACGCCACCAATAGTGATGACCTCAGTGCCAGGTGCAAGGTTGGCACGGAAGTCCCGGATGTCAGCCTGCTGCTTCTTGCTCTTACGCTGCTGCACCATCATCATGACAATCATGAGGACGATGAAAACAAGCATGACAAGCATTGTGGGATCCATGAAAACTCCTTATTGATGCGGGTGAACACGAACGGATGTCGGTCAACAAATACCTTATGTTAGAAGAGCTTGCTGACATCATCTTTGGGCACAAGCCCCAAATGAGCCCATGCCTTTTCGGTAGCAACCCTTCCCTTTGGTGTACGAATCAGGAAACCTTCGCGCACCAAATATGGTTCACATACCGTTTCAACGGTCTCTGATTCTTCACCTACCATAGCGGACAGTGTGTTGAGTCCAACTGGGCCACCATTGAATTGTTTGACAACAGCGTTGAGCACAGCAATATCAAGCCGATCAAGCCCTTCAGCATCAATCTGGTACAACTCAAGTGCAGCCTTAACATCAGCTGGCTCTACGCTTGATAAGTCGTGAACAATAGCCCAGTCGCGTACACGGCGCAGCAAGCGGTTTGCAATACGCGGTGTACCACGGGAGCGCACCGCCATTTCGTGCGCTGACTCCTCCCCCAAGTGCACGCCCAATACTCCAGCTGAACGCTCGATCAGCTTTTCCAATTCCTCATGCGGGTAGAAGTCCAAGTGCGCAGTGAAACCGAAACGAGCACGCAACGGAGATGGCAACATGCCCTCACGCGTGGTAGCACCAATCACGGTAAACCGAGGCAGTGTAAGTGGAATAGAAGTTGCGCCCGGTCCCTTACCAACCATCACATCGACGCGGAAATCTTCCATTGCAATATAGAGCAACTCTTCAGCCGCTCGTGGCAATCGATGGATCTCGTCAATAAACAGTACTTCGCCCGAATCAAGTGAGCTCAGAATGGAAGCAAGATCACCAGCATGCTGAATAGCCGGACCAGAAGTCACACGAATTGGCACATTCAGCTCATTCGCAACAATCATCGCCAATGTAGTTTTGCCAAGGCCGGGAGGGCCAGCAAGCAAAATATGATCCGGCGGAACGTCACGTTTGCGAGCAGCATCAAGGAATAGCTGCAGCTGAGCCTTCAATAACGGCTGGCCAATAAAGCCATCAAGTGCATGCGGGCGCAGTTCCTCATCACTGACCGGTTCATTACCAATTGGTGCAGCAGAAACCATGCGCAACGATTCCTCGTTAGCACCAGTATTGGCTTGTGCGTCATATTCCATATCAGCAGTATTCGTAAGTGTTGGCATAGTCGTAGATCACCGTCCTCGGTCAAGGGAGGTAAGTGCAAGTTTGAGTACACGCGGTACATCATCCGTAGCAAGCGGAAGCGCAATATTGTCGCGCGCACATACTGATTCGACAGCGCTTTGCGCATCCGGTTGACGCCAGCCTAGCGACATCAAGCCTTCAACTACTTGCAGTAAGTTTGGATCCCCCGCTGCACGACGACGAGAAGCTGTGCCTTGCACTCCCGATTCAATAGCATCGAGATCAATAGACCCTTTCAGCTCGAGAATAATCTTTTGTGCGCCTTTTTTACCGAGACCAGGGGCTTTTGCTAGCGCAGTAGCATCGCCATCAGCTACAGCATGAGCGAGTCGATCTGGTGGCAACGTTGACAGAAGCGACAATGCGACCTTTGGGCCAATACCGCTTACTTTTTGTAATTGCAAAAACATTCGCTTCGATGCCGGAGATAGAAATCCAAATAACGTAATAGCATCCTGCGAAACATTCAACGACGTATAGATTTTTGTCTCTTGCCCAGCATGCAGAGATGATAAATCAGCGGAAGGCATACGTACTTCGTATCCGACACCACCAACTTCAATCAGAGCGCAGTCCACACTCACTTCAGCGACTATCCCGCGCAACATTCCTATCATGGTGCCCCCTGACGATCATAGATCGAACATCTGTTCTACTACGATATCTGATAGTCACGACCTGTCGCTTTACATTCCACGGTCAGCACTATGCCGACGACGTGAACGCTGCGCAGCCATCGCCCATTGACGCTGAGCAGGAGTCAAATGCTGTTCGCGCTCCCCTCCCTGCAATGCTCCAGCCGGGCGCAAAGCGTGACAAATTGCAATAGCCAAAGCATCAGCTGCATCAGCTGGAGTTGGCGGCTCATTCAATCCAAGGATCCGCGCCACCATACGTTCCATCTGTGGCTTTTCTGCCTTGCCATTACCTGTGATAGCAAGCTTTGACTCAGTCGGCGTATGCAATGCCACCGGAATGCCGCGTTGCGCAGCAGCTAACATTGCCATACCCGCCGCTTGTGCAGTACCAAGCACTGTATTGCGGTTTTCTTGAGCAAATACGCGTTCGATGGAGACCGTATCTGGAGCAAAACGCTCGATCTTAGCAACCAGACCGTTATAAATAGCCAATAATCGCAAATCTTGCGACATGTCTGGTGACGAACGCACTACATCGACGTGAATAAACGAAAGCCGGCGATGAGCGCCGGCTTCGATCACGCCGACCCCGCAGCGAGTAAGCCCGGGGTCAACGCCAAGAATAATCACTGAACGATTACTCCTCGTCAAGCTGGGCCATAACCTCATCAGAGGCGGTCCAGTTGGAGTAGATGTTCTGCACATCGTCCAGATCATCGAGGTTGTCAATGAGCTTGGACACCTTGCGAGCATCTTCAAGCGTCAGCTCGACCTCGTTCTTCGGACGCATCACCATATCGGCGGAATCGTAGTCGAAACCAGCGTCCTGCAGAGCCTTACGCACAGTGTGCAGATCAGACGGATCAGTGATCACGGTGAACACGTCACCATCATCGATCACGTCCTCAGCACCCGCGTCGCCGGCCTTCTCGAACAGATCGTCGAAATCAACGCCTTCGCTCGGAACCTCAATCTGGCCCTTGCGTTCGAAGTTGAAGGACACCGAGCCGGAGGTCGCCAGCGAACCATTGCCCTTGGTCAGGGTGGAACGCACTTCAGCAGCAGCACGGTTACGGTTATCGGTCAAGCATTCAATGATCAGACCAACGCCTGCAGGTGCGTAGCCCTCGTAGACGATGTCTTCATAGTTAGCGCCACCCGCTTCTTCACCGGAGCCACGCTTGACAGCGCGCTTGATGTTGTCGGCCGGCATAGAAGCCTTCTTGGCCTTGTAAATAGCGTCGTACAGAGACGGGTTACCGTCCGGATCGCCGCCGCCCATACGAGCTGCGATTTCAATGTTCTTGATGAGCTTGGCGAAGAGCTTGCCGCGCTTGGCGTCGATGGCGGCCTTCTTGTGCTTGGTGGTCGCCCACTTGGAATGACCTGACATAATGCTCCTAGCAGGTATGCGAATAAACTGACAAACGAAACTATCTTAAAGCGGTTAGCCGACAACGCTCAATACATACCCTGCAATAGGGCTGAGCAGCACACCGCTTGTATATGACTGAGATATAAATCACTCACACTTAATGCTGAACATCGCTAGGCAATCCGAAGTCTGCTGCAAGACGTTGGAATGCTTCAGCGTATGCAGCGCGCTGGTCGCCAAGCAAAATTGGCATGGTACGCGTTTGCGCAACAATCGGCATAAAGTTCGCGTCACCGTTCCATCGTGGCACCACATGCTGATGCAAGTGAGCAGCAACGCCAGCTCCTGCGACTTCTCCTTGGTTGATACCAATATTCCAACCATCAGGATGCGAAACTTCTTTCATCACCGTCATCGCCAAAGTTGTTGCTTTTTCAAATTCAAACAATTCAGCGTCATCAAGATCGGTGATCATGCCAACGTGACGATATGGGCAGATCATAAGATGCCCCACGTTATATGGGTATAGATTCATAATCGCAAACACAAACGTGCCGCGCCATGCAATCAGCCCATCTTCGTCAGATTTCTTTGGCCCAGCACAGAAAGGACATTCTTTGGTTTTTGGCTGAGTGGGACGGTTCTCGCTGTTACGCAGCACATAGGTCATACGCTGCGGAGTCCACAGTCGTTCAACAGTGTCCTCTTGCGGCGGAAACTCGGCAGGGTTGTCGATGCGCACGTCACCAGTATCCATCGAATATTCCTTCCTCACCAATGATTCAGCAAAAAGCTAGGCGGTTTCAACACTTGGCATAGCTGTTACGCGTTGAAACCGCCTATGTTTATGCACCAGAATAGATCAATCGGCTAGATCAGTCCTCAGCCGGTGCAGCCACAGCGGCCTTGAAGTCGTCTGCGGAGTTGACCTGGACGCGCTTCTTGATGACATCGAGGATCTGCTCGCGAGCCTGATCGACCGGCACGCCGTTGAGCTGGCTGCCGTCGCGGAAGCGGAAGCTGACCGCGTTGTTCTTCATGTCCTCTTCGCCGACGATGAGGATGAACGGCGTCTTGGACTTGGAAGCGTTGCGGATCTTCTTGCCGAAGCGATCATCAGAGTAATCGATCTCGCAGCGGACCATCTCGTCCTCAAGGGACTTGACGAAGCCAGCCAGGTGCGGCGCGAACTCGTCGGCGACCGGGATGCCGAGCACCTGCACCGGGGCGAGCCACACCGGGAACGCGCCCGCGTAGTGCTCAAGCAGCACGGCGAAGAAGCGTTCGATGGAGCCGAACAGTGCACGGTGGATCATGACCGGGCGCTGGTGAGTGCCGTCAGCTGCGATGTACTCAAGCTGGAAGCGCTCAGGCAGGTTGAAGTCGAGCTGAATGGTCGACACCTGCCAGGTGCGGCCGATTGCGTCGCGAGCCTGCACGGAGATCTTCGGACCGTAGAATGCAGCGCCACCCGGGTCAGCCACGAGGTTCAGGCCAGAATCCTTAGCAACCTCAGCAAGCGTGTTGGTTGCTTCCTCCCAGATCTCATCGCTACCGACGTACTTGTGCTCATCCTTGGTGGACAGCTCGAGGTAGAAGTCGTCCAGACCAAAGTCGCGCAGCACCTTGAGCACGAAGGTGAGCAGGTTGGTCAGCTCGCCCTTCATCTGCTCACGGGTGCAGTAGATGTGGGAATCGTCCTGAGTCAAGCCACGCACGCGGGTCAAACCGTGGACTTCGCCGGACTTCTCGTAACGGTACACGGTACCGAACTCGAACAGGCGCAGCGGCAGTTCCTTGTAGGAACGCTGACGCGACTTGAAGATCAGGTTGTGCATCGGGCAGTTCATCGGCTTCAAGTAGTAATCGAAGCCCTGCTTGGTGATGTTGCCGTTCTCGTCGCGCTCCTCGTCCAGGCGCATGGCCGGGTACATGGAGTCCTTGTACCAGTGCAGGTGGCCAGAGGTCTCGTACAGGCCGCCCTTGGTGATGTGCGGGGTCTGCACGAAGCTGTAGTGGTACTTGCGGTGCATTTCACGCGAATAGTCTTCCATCGCGTTAATAACCGCAGCACCCTTCGGGTGGAACACAGCCAGGCCAGGTCCGATCTCCTCCGGGAAGGAGAACAGGTCCATTTCAGCGCCGAGCTTGCGGTGATCGCGCTTAGCAGCCTCTTCCAAGCGAGTCTGGTAAGCCTTCAGATCTTCCTTAGTGGCCCATGCGGTGCCATAAATGCGCTGCATGGTCGGGTTCTTCTCATTGCCACGCCAGTAGGCTGCAGCAGAACGCTCGATCTTGAATGCCTTAATGAAGTGCGTGTTCGGCAGGTGTGGTCCGCGGCACAGGTCCTTCCACACGACATTGCCATCACGATCAACGTTGTCGTAGAAGCTGAGCTCCTTGCCGGAGATCTCAGTAGCGGTAGACGGGTCGAGGTGTGCTTCCTTATCCTCGATCAGTTCAATCTTGAAAGGCTGATCTGCTTCTTCCTTGAGCGCCTCTTCTTCGGTAACAACGCGGCGGCGGAAGGACTGAGCGGACTTGATAATCCGCTGCATGTGTTTCTCAATGTTCTTTAGGTCGTCCGGCGTGAACGGCTGGTCAACCTGGAAGTCGTAGTAGAAGCCATCCTTGATGATCGGGCCGACGCCGAGCTTAGCGTTCGGGAACAGTTCCTGCACAGCCTGAGCCATGACATGCGTTGCGGAGTGGCGCATAATGCCAAGGCCGTCCTCAGAATCGATTGCGACGGATTCAACCGTGTCGCCGTCGTTGAGCGGCGTGTACAGGTCACGCAGTTCGCCATTGAGGCGCACAGCGATGATGTTCTTGTCGTCCGCGAACAGTTCAGTGCCGGTGGTGGTAGCTTCCACCTCCTTCGCTTCGCCGTTGACTGTAATGGAGATGGAGCTTAACGCCATGATGTGTCCTTTGCTATCGGGGTCCGCGTTACTAATGTGCAGGCCTGGACTGGTTAATCAACACGGGACACGATAGGAATGAGTGCCGACAAAATCAACACGCGTAACGTGGGGAGGATGCCAGCACCGCGAAATGCGGAAAAACGAAAAAAGCCTCCCGAAGGAGGCTTGATCTGGAGCGGACAACGGGACTCGAACCCGCGGTCTCAACCTTGGCAAGGTTGCGCTTTACCAACTAAGCTATGTCCGCAAAGGATTCCGCCGTGAGAAGCGGATTCCAGTGGAGCTAAGGGGATTCGAACCCCTGACCCTCTCCATGCCATGGAGATGCGCTACCAGCTGCGCTATAGCCCCGGATTACACCACTAACGTGGCTTGTGGGCGATGTAGGAATCGAACCTACGACCCCTTCGGTGTGAACGAAGTGCGCTAGCCGCTGCGCCAATCGCCCGGAAATACTCTCTGTAATTATGTAATTACTCAACCGGAGTTTCCTCCGGCTTGAGTGGGCGATACAAGATTCGAACTTGTGACCCCTTCCGTGTCAGGGAAGTGCGCTACCACTGCGCCAACCGCCCGGGTCTTTCCTTGAGATTCCGGATTGCTCCGTTCACCCAAGAGGTGGGTACGAGAGTCGAACTCGTCTATACGGCTTTGCAGGCCGCTGCCTAACCGCTTGGCTAACCCACCGTAAGGTCGTCAACTCCTCGGACCTTAGAGCGGACAACGGGACTCGAACCCGCGGTCTCAACCTTGGCAAGGTTGCGCTTTACCAACTAAGCTATGTCCGCGATGCTTTCCGTAGCGGCTTGCCGCTGCCTGAGCACGAGTAACTACTATAACGACATGTTTGTAGTTTGCCAAATCGAGCCCTCTCTTCGGCGTGTCGCGCCTTGAAAACAGCCCCTCAAAGCACCCTAAAAACGTTGGAAAATAGCCAAAAACGAGCCCTCATGCTTCACCAATGGCAAAAGCTGCCCTTTCGCCCTCCATCAGCCGATACATTAGAAGCATGAGTGAAGAAGCCAACGCACACGGCACGATCATGATTGCCGCTTTTGAGGGATGGAATGATGCTTGCCAAGCAGCGACGAACGTCGTACGCCACTTGGTGTCGCATTATGAGTCTCGCGAAGTTCGACATATTCGTTGCGATGGATACTACGACTATCAGGTCGCGCGCCCGATGCTGTGCAATGTCACTGGACGGCGTCGCATCTTATGGCCGCAAACAACGTTCTACGAGATTGACGTGGCTGCCGACAAGCATATTTACGCGCAAATAGCGCCAGAGCCAAACTATCGGTGGCTTGATTACTGCCGCCAGAGCATGCACATTGCTGAAGAACTTGACGTAACCAGCATGGTGACACTTGGCTCCATGTTTGCTGATTGCCCGCATACGCGTCCGCTACCCCTGGATGTGAGCAATGGAGATTGCCAATGCGACATGGATCGTGAATACAGTGGCCCCGTCGGCATTCCGACAGTGCTGAACACGATGGCTGAGGAAGAAGGATTCAACGTCACGTCAATGTGGGTGTCAATCCCCCAGTATCTCGGCAGTGATGAATGCGCACAGGGTACTATGCGCATACTCGGCCGACTCTCACGCATTATCGGCGTTGATCTTGATTGTGGTGATCTCAATGACCGCGCTGAACAATGGAAAGCGCAAGCTGACATGCTCATGCGCTGCAATGACGATCTTGCTGATTATGTACATCATCTGGAACATGATTACGACATGAAGGCAAAAGCGCGTCAGGTAGCCGATTTCGGAGCCCCTGCTGCTGAGCAGTTGGTGCGCGAGGCTGAAGCATTTTTACGCGGTCACACTGACTAAATCATCACTAGCCGGTTCCTTTCATCGAATACGAAACAGGGGATGTTCGCAACGCGCGAGCATCCCCTGTTTTGTTGAAGAACTTCAGCTACTTCAATAAGCTGCCGAGCACGGCAAACTCCTATCCGAGTACTGTGCTGAACGTAGTGACAAGTTCAGCTGCTGCCTTGGTAGCCGACTGTTCGTACGGGTGCAACACGCCGACAATAAGCAGCAACGCAACGACTACTGCCAAACCGATACGGTAGATCGCAAACGCCTTGTACGAGAACGTGGAAACGAACTTCAAGAAGCCAATAATCACGATATAGCCGAGGAAGAAGCTCACGATCGTCGCTACAATCGTCGGCCCCCAACCCGGGAACATCGCGTCACTCTTGTAATCGCGCACAGCTTTAACCGCCTCAAGCAGGCCCGATCCTACAACCGCAGGAATAGCCATGAGGAAGCTCAAACGCACTGCTGCCTCACGGGTGTAGCCAAGTGCACGACCAACAGTGATCGTGCCGCCAGAACGCGACACGCCTGGAATAAGTGCCATAGACTGGCCAAGACCGAAGAGGAACGCATCGCGACCAGTCATGCTATCCATGGTTTTGCTCTGACGCGCACGGTCATCAACAACCCACAGCAGGATGCCGAATACGAGCAGCACAGTTGTAGTAATCCACAGATTACGCAGTGTCGTTTCGATAACGTTTTGCAGCGTAAAGCCCAAAATCACAATCGGAATAGAACCAATAATGACATTCCATCCAAGTGTTGCCCACTTGTCGCCACGGCCCATGCGAGAGCGCCAATCCGTGCCATTCTTACCAAACAGGCAAGCAAACCAGTGGCTGAGAATGTTGAAAATATCCCGACGGAAGTACAGAATCACCGCCAGCTCGGTACCAATTTGAATGATTGCGGTGAAGGCAGCACCCGGGTCACGGCCGCCCAGCATAAGATCGCCAATAATGCGAATATGCGCACTGGACGACACAGGAAGGTACTCAGTGAGCGCCTGCACAATGCCCAGAACAATCGCTGTAAAGAAATCCATATTCTTGATTCGCCTTGTATCTGCTTGTAGGTTGTCGTTTTACCGTGCCCTAGCGTACTCAACCGTCCCTAATAATGGTCAAAGCTTCGCATTGTCGCGCAGAAATCCCACAATGAAACACGGATGACACTATGCGTTTCATTGCGCCGCGATACGGCTGCACGGCGCAACACAGTGCAGGAGGAACTATGGCTAAGTATCGTAAATCACGCATGTGGGCGCCACAAGGATTCTTTGAATGCGAAGGACGCGGCCTGCAATGGCTGGCACAAGCACAGGATCGCGGTGGTACACGTGTTGTAGACGTGTATGAGTGGGGCAAAGACTATCTCGACATTGAGCGAGTTGAATCATGCTCGCCGACGGTACAAGCTGCACGTGAATTTGGTGCTTCTCTTGCGCGAACGCATGATGCTGGCGCTGAATATTTTGGCTCTGCACCAGACGGATACACTGGCACATGCTACTTCGGACCATTGCAGGATCCTGTGCCGATGGATACCGGTACGTGGACTGACCCTGCTACGTATTACGCGCAAGGTCGTCTGCTGCCCATGGTGCAGCTGGGTATTCGCCGCGGTACGCTCAAGCAAGGCGATTTGGAGCTCACTGTGCGCGTTATTGACCGTCTGCCAGATCTGCTGGGACGCGCCGCTGACGATAAGCCTGCACGCGTGCATGGTGATTTGTGGAGTGGCAATGTGATGTGGACTGCTGATTCAGGACACTGTGAGGCTGTACTGATTGACCCGGCAGCACATGGCGGGCACCGCGAGGAGGATCTTGCGATGCTGCACTTGTTTGGTATGAGCTATTTAAGTGACATTATGGAAGGCTATCAGTCAGTGCACCCGCTGAAAGCCGGTTGGCAGGATCGCATTACGCTGTGGCAGCTGTACCCGATTGCTGGCCACTGTGTGTTCTTTGGTGGAGGCTACGTCAGCGAATACCGCTCAATGTGCCGCTCGCTACTGTGAGGCTAGGTTCTGTGCGTTGTTAGGAACAGCCAGACAAGCAGAACAATCGATATAACAATGGCGGTCTTCTTCACGAGTTTGTGAAGAAGACCGCCATTATGCATTCAGATCAGCGTTCGCTTAGCTCAATGCATCTTTGAGCTTAGAGAAGAAACCTTTACGTGGTCCCGCCGTAGCCGGGCGAGAGCTTTGCGATACATGCGTTGCGTCAGCATCATGGCTGGCAGCAAAACGTTCAATAAGATCGCGTTCTGCATCGCTTACCTTCGTAGGAATACGCACGCTAATGTGCGCGATGAGATCACCGCGCTCCCCTGCTTGGCGCAGCTTCGACACGCCGAGATTCTTCAGCGTGATCGTATCTTCCGGCTGGCACCCGGCAGGGATGGTAATGGTCTGTTTGCCATCAAACGTATCAATATCAAGATCGTGGCCCAGTACAGCCCAGCTCATTGGCACCTGCACCCAGCAGTGCAAGTCGTCGCCATTGCGAGTGAACTGCTTGTCTGGGCGAATGCGCACGTCTACATACAGATCGCCGGCAGCACCGCCGCCTTCGCCTACTTCACCTTGATTAGCTAGACGTAGGCGCGAATCATCGGAGATACCTGCAGGAATGGTGATACCGACTTCGCGAGTGGCGCGAACGCGACCATGGCCCATGCACGAAGGACATGGATCGGTGATGATCGTGCCGTGGCCTTCGCAGCGCTCGCACGGCGCAGAAGTCATCATCTGACCGAGCATGGTACGCACTACTTTTTGACGGAATCCTTGGCCATGGCAGTCCGGGCATGTTGTAGGCTGCGAACCGCCCTTTGCACCAGAACCACCGCACACTTGGCATAAACCGAACGTGTTGATCTTGACGTGTGCCGTGCCGCCAAATACTGCAGTCTTCAGATCGATAGTCGTACTTGCCAGAGCATCACGCCCGGGCTGAGTGCGTGGGACAGGCCCTTGAGCGCCACCAGAGAAAGCACCGCCAAAGAATTGGCCGAAGATGTCGCCCATATCTCCCATATTGCCGAATGGCGAAGCTCCATATGCGCCAGCACCTGGCTGATTAGGATCTACGCCAGAATCGTACATGCGGCGCTTATCGGGGTCGGACAATACTTCGTAGGCATTGTTGACCTCTTTGAACTTGTCCTCATACTCGGGGCCAGCAATATCAGGATGGTATTTACGGCTCATCTTGCGATAAGCCTTCTTAATCTCTTCCTCGCTAGCCGAGCGTTCAATACCCAGCACCTCGTAGTAATCTGCCACTGCCTGTTCCTTTTCGTTATTGTTCGCGCCAGTCATTGTGCCATAAGGCTGGGTCAGCCTGTATACCCGTCGCCAGACTGTTGGGACAAGGATTCGGTGAGATACCGCGCTACGGCACGTACTGCAGCGATGGTTGTTGCATAATCCATGTGAGTTGGGCCTATAGAGCCAACAAAAGCGACCGGCTCTGCCGACGTTGTTTCCGCTACGGATTGTGTTTCCGATAGCTCTCCGGTTGTCTGTTCATCAGCACGTGCAGTAGGCTCAGCGCTGCCACTGTTGTCTGCTTGCTTGCCGTACCCACTGGTGACTACGGAAGCGTGCAGTAAACCTGGCGTGTGGGTTTCAGAGCCAATAGCAACACCAACTCCGCCAGCAACTGTTGTTTGAGACAGTGTAGTCATGAGCTTCATGAGCACAACTTGTTCTTCGAGTGCATCAAAAAGTGGCGCTAAATCATCAGCATCACTTTGGTGTGCGAGCCGTGATGCTCCAGCCATGTAGAGATCACTCGCCCGCTCATCGTCACCTATCGCATCAAGCACATCAGCGAGCCCTGTGAGCAGCCCTGCGCCATCACTGCGCGTAGATGCCATTGTGCGTACCCGTTCTGCAGCCTGCGCAAAGGTCATACCAGTACATTGCGCATTAACAGCGTTGCTCAAGTCCGACAGCAAGTCTGCTGACGGTTGTGGCGACATAGCTAATGTGTGTTGCGCAACGCCGCCAGTGTCTGTAATAACGACAATAAGTAGTACTGCAACGGAGACTGGCACGATTTCGACATGTCGTAGGGTTGCTTTTGCCATAGATGGTGATGCAACGACGGCTACTTGCCCTGTGATCTGAGATAGCAGTCTTGCCGCACGGCGCAATGTGTCTTGTAAGTTGACTGATCCTGCAAGGAACGTGCTAATACCGCGTTTTTGTGCTGCGGATAATGGCATGACTCCCGACAGTCTATCGACAAAATACCGGTAGCCTTTTTCTGTAGGAATGCGGCCAGCGGAAGTGTGCGGCTGAATAAGATAGCCTTCGTCTTCGAGTGCAGCCATGTCGTTGCGAATGGTCGCGGAGCTGACACCTAAATCATGAGATTTAGCCAGCGATGTGGAACCAATAGGCTCTTGCGAGCGAATATAATCTTCGACGATGGCGCGCAGCACCAGCATGCGTCGTGTCTGCGCCATATGCGTCTCCTTTATATATGTCTATATATATTGCTGTGTTCGTGTGCTTGGTGCATTCAATGTGCCCTTTAGCAGCGAGAACAATCCGTTCTTTTGTATTGTATTAGCACTCTATGGTCACGAGTGCTAATGCGTTCGTCCTCGGAGGATTTCCTTCAACACGCCTTATGTAGAGCTTTCACTCTCCGTACGGGATGACTACACGCTGAAAAATTGTTAAACAACGAGCGAACACTCAAAAATGTGAGCGCTAACAGAACAAAACGTACCAAAACACGCCAAAAACGCAAAAGGAAGTCTTTTCGCAAGGCTACTATGTAAGAGCAATGTGAGGGTACGCATGATCCGGCACAAGCCGGGGCGCGTGGTGCCCGAAGTATTGGAAGGAAAATTACAGACATGACCGAATTCAAGGAAACCGAACTGGACGAGCGCGCCATCAAGATGGCCAAGGTCCTTTCGGCTGATGCGGTCGAGAACGCGGGAAGCGGCCACCCCGGCTCCCCGGTCTCGCTGGCGCCGATCGCCTACACGCTCTACCAGCATTTCATCAAGCATGATCCGAACGACCCCAAGTGGGAAGGTCGCGATCGCTTCATCCTTTCCGGTGGCCACGCCTCCCTCACCCAGTACGTCCAGCTCTACTTCTCCGGCTACGGCCTGACCCTGGACGACCTCAAGCACTTCCGTGGTGGCGCTGACACTCGCACCCCGGGCCACCCGGAGTACGGTCTGACCCCAGGCATCGAAATGACCACCGGTCCGCTGGGCCAGGGCTTCGCTTCCGCTATCGGCTTCGCTTACGGCGAACGTTTCCAGCGTGGTCTGCTTGATCCGGAAACCCCGAAGGAAGACTCCCCGTTCTACCACAAGATCTGGGTTATCTGCGGTGAAGGCGACATCGAGGAAGGTATCTCCGGCGAGGCTGCTTCCCTGGCTGCTAACCAGAAGCTCGGCAACATCACCGTGATCTTCGATGCAAACCGCATCCAGATCGAAGGCGACACCAACCTGGTGCTGGCTGAGGATGTGCTCAAGCGCTTCCAGGCCTACGGCTGGTACACCGACGAGTTCAGCTTCATTCAGCCTGACGGCTCCTACAAGGAGGACGTCGAGGGCCTGGCTGACGTGATTGCCAAGGCTCAGGCTGCCGCTCCGGATCAGCCGAAGCTCATCAAGGTCGACACCCTCATCGCATGGCCGACCCCGGGCAAGACCAACGATCCGTCCTCCCACGGCTCCAAGCTGGGTGCTGAGGCTGTCGCTGGCCTCAAGAAGCTGCTCGGCTACGATCCGGAAGAGTCCTTCCACGTCGACGAGGAAGCCCTCGCACACGCTCGCAAGGTTGCTGAGCGCGGTCTCGAGGCTCACAAGGCTTGGGACGAGAAGTTCGACGCTTGGCGCAAGGCCAACCCGGACAAGGCTGCACTGTACGACCGTCTGAAGGCTGGCGAGCTGCCGGAAGGCTTCGACAAGGCTCTCGACGATCTCGAGGCTACCTTCGAAGTTGGCAAGGGCGTTGCTACCCGTGGCGCTTCTGGCTCTGTCCTCAACGCTATCGCTGCTGTTATGCCGGAACTGTGGGGCGGCTCCGCCGACCTCGGTGGCTCCAACAAGACCGACCTCAAGGGTGCTGCTACCTTCGCTCCGGCGGAGTGCGCTACCAAGCAGTGGCCGGTGTGCAACGAGTTCGGCCGTCAGCTGCACTTCGGCGTGCGTGAGTTCACCATGGGCTGCATCACCAACGGTATCCTGCTGGGCTCCTACACTCGTCCGTTCGGTGGCACCTTCTTCATGTTCTCCGACTACGAGCGCTCCGCCGTCCGTCTGGCCGCCCTCATGGAGATCCCGAACCTGTACATCTGGTCCCACGACTCCGTCGCTGTGGGCGAAGATGGCCCGACCCACCAGCCGGTTGAGCACCTGGCTTCCTTCCGTGCAATCCCGCAGCTCGAGGTTGTGCGCCCGGCCGATGCTTTCGAAACCGCTGAGGCTTACCGCTACTTCTTCGAGAAGAAGAACACGCTGCCGACCGCTATGGTGCTGACCCGTCAGGGCGTGCCGGTGCTCGCTGAGACTGCCGCCAAGGCTAAGGAAGGCGTCAAGAAGGGCGCTTACGTGCTCGTCGACACCGAGGGCACTCCGGACGTCATCATCATGGCTTCTGGTTCTGAAGTTCAGTGGGCTGTCTCCGCTGCCAAGACCCTGGCTGAGAAGGGTGTCAAGGCCCGCGTGGTCTCCTTCCCGTCCATGGAGTGGTTCGAGGAGCAGGACGCCGAATACAAGGAGGCCGTGCTTCCGGCTGCCGTCAAGGCTCGCGTGTCCGTCGAGGCTGGCGTGGCGATGCCGTGGTACAAGTACCTCGGTTCCTACGGCAAGCCGGTGTCCATCGAGCAGTTCGGTCTGCAGGGTGACGGCGCTCAGAACATGATCGACCTCGGCATCACTGCTGAGCACGTGGTCGAAGCTGCTGAGGCCTCCATCGCTGAGGCGAACGCCTGATCCACTACTCATAACCTCGTGCGGGCTGTTGAATGATCACACGCCCGCACGGGGTTAACGTAAAGATGTATCGGCTCCCCTTTCGAGGGGCGACGTCAGGTTTAGCCTGATTTGGGAAAGCACGCTTGAGCCCACTGACCCAAATCCTGTACAACGGGGCGGCGCTTCTCGCACAAGAAAGAGGAACCGAGGGCGAAATCTCACAAGGAGAATAACAAATATGACTGAAGCAACTCAGCGCACGTCTGACAACGGCGTTTCCATTTGGCTGGACGATCTGTCCCGCTCCCGCATCGAGTCCGGCTCCCTGCAGGACCTCATCGCCAACAAGAACGTTGTCGGTGTGACCACCAACCCGTCCATCTTCCAGAAGGCTCTGAGCCAGGTCGGCCCGTACGACGCACAGCTCAAGGAGCTGGGCAAGGTCGACGTGGAGACCGCAGTGCGCGAGCTCACCACCACCGACGTGCGTAACGCCACCGATATCTTCCGTGAGATCGCTGAGGCTACCGACTTCGTCGATGGCCGCGTCTCCATCGAAGTTGACCCGCGTCTGGCTCACGAGACCGAAGCCACCGAGAAGCAGGCTGTGGAACTGTGGGAGAAGGTCAACCGCCCGAACGCAATGATCAAGATCCCGGCAACCCTCGAAGGCCTGCCGGCAATCACCGCTACCCTGGCTAAGGGCATCTCCGTGAACGTCACCCTGATCTTCTCGCTCGAGCGCTACGAGCAGGTCATCGACGCTTACATCGAGGGCATCGCTCAGGCTGCTGCTAACGGCCACGACCTGAAGCACATCGGCTCCGTCGCTTCCTTCTTCGTCTCCCGCGTGGACACCGCTGTGGACAAGCTGCTGGAAGCTAACGGCTCCGATGAAGCCAAGGCTCTCGAAGGCAAGGCTGCTGTGGCTAACGCTCGCCTCGCTTACGAGCTGTTCGAGAAGAAGTTCGCTTCTGATCCGCGCTGGGCTGACCTGGCTGCCAAGGGCGCTAAGGTTCAGCGTCCGCTGTGGGCTTCCACCGGCACCAAGAACCCGGCTTACTCCGATTGCAAGTACGTTGACGAGCTGGTTGCTCCGCACATCGTCAACACCATGCCGGAGAAGACCCTGAACGCTCTGGCCGATCACGGCAACGGCGCTCCGTCCATCGAGGGCACCTACGAAGAGTCCCACGCCATCATCAACAAGCTGGCTGAGCTGGGCATCAACCTCAAGGATGTCACCGACAAGCTGGAGGCCGACGGTGTCGCTGCCTTCATCAAGTCTTGGGACTCCGTGCTGGCTGACGTGCAGTCCGGCATCGACCGCGTGAACGCCTGATTCGCGTTTCACAACGTCACCGGCAGTCACTGACTGACTAGTTGATTGAAGCTCCCGATCCGTTTGGGTCGGGAGCTTCTTCATTCTCGCTCACTGCCATCTTCCGACGTATCCGGTAAGGTTAATGCCCGCAGTGTAAACAGCAGCGTAAGCATGCACGATTGAAGGCAACAACCCAGTAGAAGGGCATCACCATGACATTAACTACACGCCAACGTCTAGTAATGACGTTCACGTTTTTCTCGATGTTCTTCGGTGCTGGAAATCTTATTTTTCCACCATTTGTTGGCGCGCAAGCCGGTTCGGCAGCGCTCCCGGCAGCAGCTGGTTTTATTGTTTCTGCAGTGGGTTTACCGATTCTTGGTGTTATTGCTGTCACTTTTGCTGGTGGTTTTGATGCACTTGCCGGGCGAGTGTCTCACAAGTTTGCGTTGCTACTCGGCGTAGCAATCATTTTGACAATTGGCCCGTGCTTTGCAATCCCCCGTACCGCGACTACATCATTTGAAATGATGGTTACACCGTTCGTCGCGAGCACGGCCATTGTGCCTGCGCGACTTGTATATTCGCTGGTATTCTTCGTACTTGCATACCTGTTTGCGCAGCATCCAGAAAAACTGTCAAAAGTGCTTGGGCGGTTTATGGGCCCGCTACTACTCGTGCTCATTGCCGTGATTTTTATTGCCTGCCTCATCCACGGCATTGGTACAGCAAGTCAACCCAGCGGCAATTATGCAAACGGACAATTAGCTCGCGGATTCCTTGACGGATATCAAACTATGGATCTGCTGGCTGCATTGTATTTCGGTATTGTCATCTCAGCGAACATTCGCGACGCGCATATTGATGATGAGTCGCAAGTACGCCGCGAAACTGCATTCGCTGGTATCGGTACTGGAGTACTGCTCGTTATTATTTACGGCGTACTCAGTTACGTTGGTGTTGTTTCTGGCGCAATCGCTGCAATTGATGCTCAGCATGACACTGGTGCTACGGTGCTTACTAATCTCACATCATCAGTATTCGGCACAGCTGGTACTGCGTTCCTCGGTATTGTGTTCGTTGTCGCCTGTCTCAACGTGTGTACTGGTCTCATTTGCACGTGTGCGACGTATTTTCATGAGCGATTCCGCACCATTGCTGGCCATACAGTGAGCTACCGCACGTGGCAGGTGATATTCACCGTGTTCAGTTTTGCCGTTTCGAACGCTGGATTAAGCGTGATTATCAAAGTGTCAGTGCCAGTACTTGCAGCGCTGTATCCAATCTCAATCGTGCTCGTACTTCTTGCGTTGACTCATCAGGTACTCGGAGAACGATTCCCGCGCGTGTATTTCTGGGCAGTACTGCTTGTTGCCATCGTCTCATTTGCAACCTGCGTGGCAAGTCTAACCACAGTGTTTGGCGGTTCACTGCCATGGTTGGAGGCCGCATTATCATGGCTACCATGGCACGCCTATCAATTGGGCTGGTTGGCGCCTGCAGTACTCGGCATATTGATTGGTGTCGCTGATTCGATCGTGCGGCGAACGCGCCGATAGGCGATAGCGAACAAAACACCAGCAACAATGCCAGACGTCGCATCGGAAATCGGCTCCGCGATGAACACACCGTTGACGCCGATCCAATGCGGCAATATCAATGCGAGCGGCACAAGCAGAATAATCTTGCGCAAAATCGCTAGAAAAATCGACAGTCGTGCCTGTCCCATACCAACCAGTGCACATTGCGCGCCCATCTGAATGCCGAAAATTCCCCATCCGCATACAAAAATCGGCATCATCTGCGTAACGATTGCGATGACATCTGGCTTGCTGGTAAACCATGTAGCAAAACAGTTAGGGAACGCAGCCAGTAGAGAAACTAGTGCTGTTGCAGAGATAATCTGCGTAACAAATGCCATGCGAATCGCTTCCCGCACACGGCTCATGTTGCGTGCGCCGAAATTAAACCCGATAATCGGCTGAATACCTTGCTGGAAGCCCGCAGTCAATACGCTCACAATCTGCATGAGCGAAGTAATAATCGTGATGGCAGTAACGTAATCATCGCCACCATACTGTTGCAGTCCCACGTTAAACACGACGTTGATAAGACACTCGGTAATCTGCATGATAAATGGTGCAAGGCCAAGCGACAGTACAGGCACAATAAGCTGATCGCAGCGAATATTAGCTAGTCGCAGTCGGATTGTGCTGCGGCCAGAGGATAGGAACCAGACAATCCATAGTGTTGAGATCATCTGTGCAATAACGTTTGCGACAGCCGCTCCCCTTACACCCCAACCGAGTACAAAAATGCATAACGGGTCCAGTGCGATGCTCACGCCAGTGCCAATAAGTACAGACACCATTGCTACTGCGGTTTTGCCTTGCGCGGAAATGAAATTATTGAGTCCAAGCGTCAGCTGTACAAACACGGTGCCACATAAATACACGGTGATGAAATCAAGTGCATACCCGATGGTGGCTTCGCTGGCGCCAAACGCAAGTAGAATTGGCCGTTTGGTCAGCTGCAGCACGATGGTGAGCGTTACAGCAATTATCAACAAGAATGCGGTACTCGTGCCAAGAATACGTTCAGCTTTTTTGAAATTGCCACGGCCAAGTTCAATAGACGCGCGTGGCGCTCCCCCGGCGCCGATTAACGATGCGAACGCGGTAACAGCTAGTAGAATCGGAAAACAAATCCCGACGCCAGTCATCGCTTCATTACCGACATGCGGAATATGGCCAATAAATAGTCGGTCGATAATCGTATATGAAGCGTTTGCGCCTTGCGCGACAATCGTCGATACTGACATCGTCAGCGCAAGACGCACTACCGGTTGAGAGCCAAGCCTTGCATCCATTGTGCTTGCCGTCATAATCCCAATGGTCCTATAGTTTCTGACCAACCACGATTGGTAACTACAGCAAATGCTCCTCAAGCCAACGTGCTACACCATCATCGTTATTCGAGGTGCAGATTTCGCTCGCAATATCAAGCACGGCCGGATTAGCATTCGCTACAGCAACTGAGCATCCAGATTCTTGCATCATTGCGATATCGATCGTATCGTCGCCAAACGTAACCGTCTGGTCAAGCGATACTCCAAAACGGTCACACACCATACGCAATGCATGCTCTTTATTAGCTTGTGGGCTCATGAGCATCCACATAGTTCCTTCAGAAATATGCACGTCAAAATCATCAGGAACAAGCGTTTCCAGTCGCTTCCACTGTGCTTCATCAGGGAAAATAGTGATTTTGTCAGCGAGGCCTGCAGGAATATCACTGTCAGAAAAATCCGTATACCGCCACGTTTGCGTTTTCCAATACACGCTAACGTCAAAGTTGGTGTATCGCACGTCATCCATAACAATGCCAATTTTCAAAGTCGGCATTTCAGCTAGAAACATGCGGCACACTTCACAAGCACGCGTTGACGCAAAACCGATTTTGACAAGATGACCTTCAGCAGCAGGTTTCGCACCAGTCAGCAACTCGAAGTCAGAATGCGTCGGATCGAAGTCGATAAGTGCACCGTTAAGGTAGATCACAGCATCTGCCGGTAGCTTCTGCGCGAACGCGAGCCCTGTGCTTACTGGTCGTGCTGTAGCGATCGCGAAACGGTAGCCGGCATCGTGCACGCGCTGGATCGTGTCAATGGATTGCTGCGTAATGAATCGTTCTTCAAACGTAGCACCATCATGCAATAGTGTGCCGTCGAGGTCAGCAACAACTAATCGAATATGATCTGCGCGACTAGCGGGCGTGGATGTTACTGATGGTGTATTGGTCGGCGTCATACTCACAGCAGACCCTCGCAATACGAGCGGATCAGTTCAGCAGAATGATGCAGTTTTGCAAGCTCATCATCAGTCAAATCGAGTTCAACGATTTCGTTTGCACCGTTGGCGCGCAGTTCGGTAGGCACGCCGAGGAACACGTCATGCTCACCATATTCGCCGTCCAGCAGTGTAGAAACAGGCACAATACGACGTTCATCCCACAGAATCGTCTGCACAATACCGGCAACCGTGGAGGCGATGCCATAATTCGTACCGTGTTTAGCGGCAACGATCTCATTGCCACGAATGCGTACTTTCTTCTCGATCTGCGCGGTGGAAATCGACGAGAAGCGATCCTGATTGTCAGCAAGGAAGCGCGCGAACGGCTTGCCGCCCAGCGAAACAGTTGACCATGCTGCGAACTGGGAATCGCCATGCTCGCCCATCACGAAACCGCCAACGTTGCGCGGGTCGAGACCAGTTTCTTCACCGATGATGGTCTTCAAACGTGACGTATCGAGCGCGGTACCAGTTCCGAGAACTTGTGTGCGTGGCAAGCCAGAACGCTTCCACGCGTACCAGGCCATCACATCAACCGGGTTAGAAACCATGACGATTACGCCATCGAAACCGGATGCCATGACGTTGTCGACAACATCGCCAACAAGGCCGACAGTGAAACCGAGTTCTGCAAGTCGAGTTGAGCCTGCTGGAGGCTTACGGCCAACAGTGATGACCACGATATCGGCATCTTTGCAGTCTGCATAATCGCCGGCATGCACTTTTACATGACGATCTTGGAACTCACTACCATCATCAAGATCGTGAGCTTCGCCTAATGCTTTGTCAGCGAAATGATCAATCAGTACGAGTTCATTGCACAAACCGTGGGTAACAATGGCGAACGCTGCAGTTGCTCCCACTTGACCAGTGCCGACGATAACAACTTTGTTGCGGTTCATAGTGACCATGACGTGTTTCTCCTATTTCATGAAAAGAGCCATGATCAACCGGGATTTACCCGGGATCATGGCTCGAATACGATCACGCTATGCGATCAAACAAGGTGATATCAGACGAGGTTGAACTTGGTCATCAGGCCGAGAGCGATGATAATCGCAACCCACAGCAGAGCAATAATAACCGTCCAACGGTTCAAGTTCTTCTCTGCAACACCCGAAGTACCAGCGTTCTGCGTCAGACCGCCACCGAACATGTCGGACAGGCCGCCGCCCTTACCCTTGTGCATAAGGATGAGCAGTGTCAACAGGATGGACAGGATGACAACGATGACATCGAGAACGATCTTCACAATCTGCACGGAACAACCTCCAGTAAAAATTTCACTGAGACACAAGCATAGCGCAGGGCATTGAAAAACGCTTGCGCGCGCCGAATCGCGAGCAGGCTTACCCCACTCTCGACGTTACGAGCGGCGTATTGCACGCGTGGACGTGGCTTTGAGTGTCAAACGAGCAATTTTCGCCATTTCATCAGCATCTAGAGATGCGCCACCGATAAGGAATCCATCAACGTCAGGCTCTTCAATCAGTTGGACTGCATTGCGCGACGTGACGGAGCCACCGTACAGAATGCGCACGGTATCAGCGACTTGCGCATCAAATGTTTCGCGCAAATCATCGCGGATCGCTTGCGCAGCCTCCTGCGCGGTGTCTGGGGTTGCAACCATACCAGTGCCAATAGCCCACACGGGTTCATATGCGATGATGAGGCGAGCGGCTTCTTCATCGGATAGATCGCGAGTCACATCATGCACTTGGCCGACAGCAAAATCGAGTTCAATACCCTGCCGTCGTTCTTCAAAGCTTTCACCAACGCACAGAATCGGTTGCATGCCGGCAGCGAGTACTGCTCGTACCTGATCGACAATGTTTGCATCATCTTCAGGATGATATTTGCGACGTTCAGAATGCCCCACGATCACATATGAGCATCCCAAATGAGCGATCATGTCAGCGGAGACATCGCCAGTAAATGCGCCTTGTGTAGTAACTGAAACTGATTGCGCACCGTAACGGATTTTCAATCGATCAGCTTCAACCAGTACCTGCACAGAGCGCAACGATGTAAACGAAGGCATAAGCGCGATTTCACAACGTGAATAGTCGAAGCGCGCATCACGTAGCAGCCACACGAGTTTCTGCACGAAATACGTGGCTTCGAGATGATCGAAGTTCATCTTCCAATTGCCCGCAATGAGCGGAATGCGCTTGGATGCCATGTCTCGTTTCTCCTTCAGAGATCACAGTGGCTCCCCTTGTCAGGGGAGCCACTGGAGTGTATTGCCGCGAAGGGGTAAATACTACTCGAGTACCTTCAGGCCCGGCAGCTCCTTGCCCTCAAGGAACTCGAGGGAAGCGCCACCACCGGTGGAGATGTGCGAGAAACCATCCTCCGGGAAGCCGAGGTTGCGCACTGCGGAAGCGGAGTCGCCGCCACCGACGATGGTGAATGCGCCAGCCTTGGTAGCGTCAACGAGGCCCTGAGCCACAGCCTTGGTGCCATCAGCGAAGGCAGCGATCTCGAACACGCCCATCGGGCCGTTCCACACGACAGTCTTGGAGTCAACGATCTTGTCGTGGAACAGCTTCTGGGACTCCGGGCCAATGTCGAGGCCCATCTTGTCAGCCGGGATAGCGTCAGCCGGAACAACTTCCGGAGCGACGTCGGCGTCGGACTTCGGGAAGCCCGGGTTCACAACGATATCGGTCGGCAGCACGAGCTCAACGCCGTTCTTCTCAGCGGTCTCAATGTAGCCCTTGACCTTGTCAAGCTGGTCCTCTTCGAGCAGGGAGGTGCCGACCTCGTAGCCCTTGGCCTTGAGGAAGGTGAACACCATGCCGCCGCCGATGACGAGGCGGTTGGCCTTGTCGAGCAGGTTCTCGATCACTCCGAGCTTGTCGGAGACCTTGGAACCGCCGAGCACGACGGTGAACGGACGCTCCGGGTTCTCGGTAGCCTTGGACAGAGCTTTAACTTCCTTCTCCACCAGCAGGCCAGCAGCAGCCGGCAGATCGGCAGCCACGTCGTAGTTGGAGCCCTGAGCACGGTGGACCACGCCGAAGCCATCAGAGACGAATGCCTCACCGAGGGCAGCGATCTTCTTGGCGTATGCAGCACGCTCGGCCGGATCCTTGCTGGTCTCCTCCGGGTTGAAGCGCACGTTCTCAAGCAGCACCACGTCGCCGTCGTTCATGGCAGCAACCTTGGCCTGAGCATCCTCACCGTAGGTATCCTTAGCCAGCGGCACCGTGATGCCGAGCAGCTCACCGAGGCGAGCAGCAACCGGAGCCAGGGACAGCTCGGGGACGACCTTGCCCTTCGGACGGCCGAGGTGAGCCATCAAAATGACCTTGGCGCCTTCTTCGCGCAGCGTCTTAATGGTCGGCAGCGCAGCCTTGATACGGCCGTCATCAGTGATGGTGGTGCCGTCCAGCGGGACGTTGAAATCAGCGCGAACCAGAACGCGCTTGCCCTTGAGATCTCCAAGATCCTTGAGTGTCTTCATGTGTATCCTTTCCTATCCGCTTGCGCGGGGAATGGCCGGTTTTAGCCACTTTGAATAATACAAGCGATACAGAACAATCACCAGTGTGACACAGCATGCACAACAGGAACATGCAGGATTGTGCAACATGCAAAGAAGGGTTACGTCCACATCGCGGACGTAACCCTGAACAATATGTGTGCAATACCGAGTGAGCTTATTCAGCCGGCTGTGCGTCTGGCTCGGCAGCTGCCTGAGTAGATGACTGCGGCTTATCTTGCGTCGCCTTTTGAGCGCGCGCCTTCTCAGTCTTATCAGCAAGCTGCAAGAGTCGCCTGATACGACCAGCAATAGCATCCTTGGTGATTGGCGGATCTGCAAGACGACCCAGTTCTTCAAGGCTGGCATCGCCATGATCCAAACGCAACTGGCCTGCTGCCTTGAGATTATCTGGAATATCATCACCGAGAATCTCAAACGCCCTACGAACTTTTTCACTCGCTTCTGCAGCAGCTTTAGCCGATCGACGCATATTCGCATCGTCGAAATTAGCCAAGCGGTTAGCTTTACCGCGCGCCTCACCGTCGGATCGCTTTCCGGTCCATTCGCGTGCAGAATGCGGAGCACCCATCAGAATAAGCATGCGCTCAATAGCATCTGGGTCCTTGAGCGTAATGCGCTCAGAGCTGCGCAACTGGCGTGGCTTAGCAGTGATACCCAGTCGACGAGCGGCACCAGCCAAAGCCAGAGCAGCCTCATTGCACGGGCAAGTGACCTCAAGGAAGCTTGCCTTACCAGGATCAGATAAAGCACCATGCGCCAAGAATGCACCGCGCCAAGCAGCTTTTACTTGAGCAATGTTGCCATTGATAATCTCAGCAGGAAGACCAAGTACAAGATGCTTACGACGATCGAGCAGACCTGTCTGCAACGCCAGCGCAGCGCCACCACGATCAACCTGAATTACGTAGCGCTGAACCACAGCCCCACTAGGTGTCGGACGGGACACCTGGGTCATCGTCGCCTCGTGCCCATAGAGATCCCTGATCGCATTCTGCAACCACTGGGCAGCGTCAAGGGAATCAAACTGCGCCTGCACGATGATCTGGCGTTGGACGAGTCGCAGGCCACCGCCAAAACGAATCATGGAAGTCGCCTGCGCCTTCCGGGCAGCAGGGAGCTCATTATCGATTGCGGCCAGCTCACTTTTGACATCATCCAGAAGAGCCAAGAGCCAACCTCCTATGTCCCGTTCTCCTCAAATGCTTCGGTCCGGCCGAGCATTCTGCCCCTTAGCCTACCGGCTTTCTGTGATACCCAATAACTTGGACAACGTTCAGCCATTGTATCGGATGTTGGATACCGCTCTCTCGTATAGCGAACTTACAATAGGCTTCTATCAACCACGGTTACGGTGCAGCTCTCGGGCAGAAACCGTGACAGAAAGCCCATGTGAACGCAAACGTTTTGCAAGCTCTTCGCTCATCGCTACAGAACGATGTTGCCCACCGGTGCAACCGATTGCAATAGTGACAAAGTGCTTGTCTTCTTGCGAGTAACCGTCAAGCGCAACAAGGATCGCTTTCTCGTACGAATCGAGGAAATCCTTAGCGCCCGGGCTAGAAAGCACATAATCAGACACTGGCTTGTCTTGGCCGTTCAACTCACGCAGTGCTGGCACCCAGAAAGGATTCGGCAGGAAGCGCACGTCCGCAACAAAGTCTGCATCCATTGGCACACCATATTTGAATCCAAAGCTGAATATGTGAACAGCAACAGTAGTAGGCCCAGAGCCCAGCATCGCCTCATACAGTTTCGTTGACAGCTGATGAATGCTCAACTTAGACGTGTCAATCACCATGTCAGCTCGCTCTTTGAGATTCGCAAGCAGACTACGTTCCTCAAGAATGCCATCAATAAGACGATTGCCATGCTGCAACGGGTGCGGACGACGAACTGACTCGTAACGTTTAATCAGCACATCGTTACTCGCATCAAGGAAAAGGATGCGTGTTTTCACACCGAGGTCATCAAGATGGCTCAGCACTGCTGCTAGATCGTCGAAGTATGAGCGCGATCGTACATCAATAACAGCAGCGAGCTGATGGACACCCTTCGGACCAGACGTGGTCATCATGTCAACAAGCGGAACCAGTAGCTTGGGTGGCAAGTTGTCCACCACATACCAGCCCATATCTTCTACACAATCAGCAGCATGTGAACGGCCTGCGCCGGACATGCCAGTAATCAGCAAGACTTCAAACTCATTCGCGGGAGCTGGGCGATCACCGGATTGATCATCAGTGCCGCTTTGATGTGTGTTTTCAGCCGCTCCCACTGCCCCATGTTCTGCCTGGCTCATCACAACGCCTCCTCAAGCGCACGCCTCATAGGCGGTTCTAGCACGTTCATCAAATCATCATTGGATACGCTGCCTTCAGTCATGAGCATCACTTGAAGTACGGCCTGCCATAGCAGCATCTCCTCGCCGCCAATACCCAAGCCTCCTTGTGAGCTCCAAGCGCGCAATAAGGCGCTGGGACGTGGGTCATACACCACGTCAAGCAGAATGCCTTGGGGGGAGAATGCGCTGTTTGCACCGATAGCTTCAGCTATCGCATCACCAGCATGGCCAGGGATAGTGCTGATCACCATATCTGCCGTGCGCATCGCTTCAAGAGATTCGTCACCAATAGGTAGTTCGCGGTAGGAAATATTCGGTTCATCTTCCACGATGTTCGGCAACTGTGGGTTCTTTCCTGGGTGCCTTGCTGCCACAGTGATGTGCTTGTTTGGCTGATCATTGGACAGCATTACTGTGCAAGCGGCAACAGCTGATGCGGCAGTGTTACCGTTACCAATAACTACAGCATTGGTTGCGCCGGCCCAACGCTCTGGTTGGCCGATAGATTCAAGCGTGTGACCGAATGCGAGCACAATACCCATCACGTCAGTGTTGTACAGGCTGATTGCGGGCAACCCATTGCTGTTTGTCACCGACCAATCGAATACTGCCGTGTTTGCTACCTTGAGCCGTTGTGCCCAAATGTTTGCCGGCGTACCGTACGGTTGAATAGTTTTCTTCAGTGGCATGGTAAGACTGAGACCACGCCAACGTGGATCAAGCCCGTGCAAAAACGCGTCAAGATCTGCTTCGCCAACTTCATGACGATCATAAAGCCAATCGTCAAGTCCTAATGCACGATAGGCTGCCATGTGCAGTACCGGAGACAACGAGTGCGCAATCGGCTTGCCAAGCACAGCACAACGGTGATTGATCTGGGTCATGGCCTCTCCTTCTCAAACTTCTCTTCCATCCTAATAGTAAGGATGGTTAACGCGATGCTTCGTTTGATGTTGCAGCCGATGCATGGTCATCATCTTGAGGATGGAGCGCTTGGAAAATCGTCTCTGCTTTCGCTTGTCCAATACCCTTCACACTTCGCAAGTCTTCGATACTGGCTTCGCGCATAGCTCTCACTGATCCAAAATGAGCAAGCAAACGCTTCTGATAGGTTTGCCCCACACCTGGAATGTCATCCAATGCTGAACGCAATGCGCCCTTGCGGCGAATCTGGCGATGATAGGTGATGGCAAAACGATGCGATTCATCACGTACTCGTTGTAACAGGTACATGCCTTCAGACTGGCGTTTCAGGATGATTGGATAGTCATCATCTGGAACCCATACTTCTTCAAGACGCTTTGCTAAACCGCATACGGCTACGTCAGTAACGCCACAGTCAGCCATTGCTTTCGCTGCCGCCATTACTTGAGGTTTGCCACCATCGACGACGACTAAGTTTGGCTTATACGCAAACTTACGCCGATTCGTGTTTTGCTGAACCGGCGAATCATTATGCTCTGCATGCTCATCCGCCTGTGTTTCAGCAGTGCTTGCCGCGTTTGCAGCACGGCGCTCATCATCGATACTGTCGCCAGAGTCACCAGCAATATTGCCATGTCGAAAACGACGACTCAGTGTCTCATACAAAGCACTCAAATCATCAAGAGCGCCTTTACCATCATTGCCACGGATCGCAAACCGGCGGTATTCAGACTTTTTCGCAATTGCATCCTCAAATACCACCATTGAGGCCACCTGGAATGCTCCACCGACGGTGTTGGAGATGTCATAGCATTCGATGCGCAGCGGCGCCTGGTCAAGCCCAAGCGCGTCCGCAACATCGTTCATTGCTGCAGTACGCGCTCCAATATCGCTGATGCGACTCATTTTGCTGCGCTGCAATGCTTGATTCGCATTGTCGTTCGCACGGTCCATCAGCGCTTTTTTCTCACCACGGCTCGCAATTCGAATCGTCACCGCAGCACCACGCAAACTACTCAGCCATGCTTCAAGCTCACTGCGACGCGCAGGTTCAACCGGAACGATTACTTCGCGCGGCACAGGAGCAATAGGAGCCAGCAAATCCGCGCGCCCAGTCTGCTCTTGCCGTTCACGACGCGTCCTTGTAGCCTGTGCTCGCGCAACGCTATTAGTCGCCGTCAATGTCTGCGTAGACCCAATAGCATCGCGACGCTCTTCAACCACACTGCCGCCAATACGCGCAACTGGAGACGAACCTTCAAGTTCTTCCCCGAGTTCATGCTGTGAGAGTTCATCGTCGCGCGCGCCAGCATACACTTGTACGATGAGGTCAGCGATGAGCTCCTCATCAGTTACATCTTCGACGCGTTCAACACTCCAGTTACGTTCGCCACGAATCGAACCATCACGCACATAAAACGCATGAACTGACGCCTCAAGTTCATCACCAGCCAAGCCGAATACGTCCGCGTCAACATCTTGGTCAAACACGACAGCATTCTGTTGCATCACCGTGTTGAGCATCTGAATCTCGTCACGGAGCCGTGCAGCTTTTTCGAACTCAAGCTCGGCGCTCGCTTTCTTCATGTCACGAGTGAGCTGCGCGATATATGAGCGTCCAAGCCGGCCAGTCATCACACCGACTAACCGTTCGCACATGCGCCGATGCTCTTGACTGTCGATACGCCCAACGCAAGGCGCTGAACACTTGCCGATTGAGGCGAGTAAGCACGGACGACCGGTCATTTGCGCTTTATGAAATGCGTTCGTGGTACATGTGCGCACGGGGAAAGTGCGCAGCAATTTGTCTAACGATTGGCGCAGTTCCCATACTTTCGCGTAAGGGCCAAAGTACCGGGTGTCATGACGTTTACGACTGCGGGTTACCCATACGCGCGGAATGCGTTCTCCTGATGAGATCGCCAAATATGGATATGTTTTGTCGTCGCGGAACTGCACATTGAACCGAGGGTCGAACTCTTTGATCCACGTGTATTCGAGTGTTAACGCCTCAAGCTCGGTACCGACGACCGTCCATTCGAGACTGCGCGCGGTGAGCACCATCGTCTGCGTGCGCGGATGGAGTAGATACAGCGGCTGAAAATAATTGGTCAGGCGATTGCGCAGGCTTTTCGCCTTGCCGACATAAATGACACGGCCTTCGCCGTCGCGCCACTTGTAGACGCCCGGCTTGGCCGGAATGTCGCCGGTTTTCGGACGGAACAGGTCGCGACTGTCGCCCAGCAGCGGGGCGCCGTTTTTGTTGACTCCTGCCGACATGTCGATATCGGCCATGTCCTGCTGCAGGGCGCCTGCCGTTTTGCGCCACACGTCAGGTGCGTGGCGTTCGATGTCGTTGGTCATGATCCTCCCCCCTCCATGGCAAGAAGCCACGCGTCGTATGCGCACAAAGCGGGTGGAGCTGAGGATGCGTTGTCCGACCGTAAGCTTGGCCGAACGGCCTTGAGTGTGTCGGACAATGCATCCTCAGCGGAATCCCGCGCCATAAGCACGCTCAGTTTGCGTTCTTAGCGTTTTCAAGCATTGGCTTGAGGAACTTGCCTGTCCACGATTGCTCGCATTGCGCGACCTGCTCGGGTGTGCCTTCGGCGACGATCGTGCCACCGCCATCGCCGCCTTCCGGACCAAGATCGATGATCCAGTCGGCGGATTTCACGACATCGAGGTTGTGTTCGATGACGATCACCGTGTTGCCCTTGTCGACCAATCCCTGCAGGACGAGCAGCAGTTTGCGCACGTCCTCGAAATGCAAGCCGGTGGTTGGCTCGTCGAGAATGTACACGGTTTTGCCGGTGGAACGGCGCTGCAGTTCGGTGGCGAGCTTGACGCGTTGCGATTCGCCGCCGGACAGGGTTGGCGCCGGCTGACCAAGACGGATATAGCCCAGACCCACCTGCACGAGGGTGTCCAAGTAGCGTGAGATCGATGGGTACGCCTTGAAGAACTGCGCGGCCTCCTCGATTGGCATGTCAAGCACGTCGGAGACGGTCTTGCCGTTGTACTTGACTTCGAGCGTCTCGCGGTTGTAGCGCTTGCCGTGGCATTCCTCGCATTCCACGTACACATCCGGCAGGAAGTTCATCTCAATCTTCAACGTGCCGTCACCATGGCATGCCTCGCACCGGCCTCCCTTCACGTTGAACGAGAAACGTCCCGGGCCGTAGCCGCGCACCTGCGCTTCGGGCGTCTTGGCAAACAGCGTGCGGATCTTGTCCCAGACTCCCGTGTAGGTGGCCGGATTCGACCGCGGCGTGCGCCCGATCGGGTTCTGGTCGACGTGGATCACCTTGTCGCACTGGTCGACGCCTTCGATGCGCGTATGCTTGCCGGGTACGATGCGTGCGCCGTTGAGCTTGTCGGCGAGTACCGGGTAGAGGATCGTGTTCACAAGCGTGGATTTACCCGATCCGGATACGCCGGTGACGACCGTCATTACGCCCAGCGGGAAGTTCACGTTGATGTTCTTCAGGTTGTTCTCGCGGGCACCGACGACGCGCAGTTGCCGAGTTTTGCTGACTTTGCGGCGGCTGTCCGGGGTTTCGATGGCACGCCTGCCGGCGATGTAGTCGCCGGTGATCGACCGTGGCGCATCGACCAGCTTGCGCGCTGGACCCGAATAGACGACCTCGCCGCCGTGTTCGCCGGCGCCCGGACCAATGTCGACAACCCAGTCGGCTTTCTCTATGGTTTCCTGATCGTGCTCGACGACGATCAGCGTATTGCCGAGGTCGCGCAGATGGTGCAGGGTTTCGATCAGGCGCTCGTTGTCGCGCTGATGCAGGCCGATCGATGGCTCGTCAAGCACGTACATGACGCCGACGAGCCCGGAGCCGATCTGTGTGGCGAGCCTAATGCGCTGTGCCTCGCCGCCGGACAGGGTTTTCGCAGCGCGCGACAGCGTCAAATAGTTCAGTCCGACGTCGTTGAGGAAGCCGAGACGAGCGCGAATCTCCTTGAGTACCTCGCCGGCGATGCGCGCGGCTGCGCCGGTCAGCTCGAGCCCGTTCACCCATGCCAGTCCCTTTTCGACCGGCATATCACATACGTCGGCGATGGATTCGCCATCCACCGTTACCGCCAGCACTTCGGGGCGCAGACGCCGCCCCTGGCATGCCTGACACGGCACCTCGCGCATGTACGACTCGTAGTACTGCTTCATCTGGTCGGAATCGGTCTCGTTGTAGCGGCGCATCAGCGTGCGCACCACGCCTTCGAATCCGGTGGAGTATTCGCGCAGACGCCCCCAACGGTTGCGGTAGGAGACGTTCACCTTGAAATCGTGACCGTAGAGAATGTCATGTCGCACATCCTCGGGCAGATCACGCCACGGGGTCTTCATCGAGAAGCCAAGCTCGTCGGCTAGGCCTTGCAGGATGTGCCCGTAGTATTCGGTGGCGGTTTTGCCGCCTCCCCACGGTTCGATTACGCCATCAGCGAGCGACTTGGAATCGTCAGCAATAACGAGATCTGGATCAATTTCCAGTTTGTAGCCAATACCATCGCATGCGGGGCAGGCACCATAGGGGGCGTTGAACGAGAATGTGCGCGGCTCGATCTCGTCGAGTTGCAGCTGGTGCCCGTTCGGGCATGCACGATGTTCCGAGAACGGCTGGCGACGGTTCGGGTCCTTCTCGTCAAGATCGACGAAGTCGGCGACCATCACGCCTTTGGATAGTTTCAACGCTGTCTCAACCGAGTCGGTGAGACGCTGACGGATGCCGTCGCGGATGACCAGACGGTCCACCACGACCTCGATGGTGTGTTTCTTCTGCTTCGTGAGCTTGATGTCGTCGCTCAGCTGGCGCATTTCGCCGTCGATGAGCGCACGCGCGTAACCGTCGCCGCGCAGCAGTTCAAGTAGATCCTCAAACTCGCCCTTACGACCGCGTACCACCGGTGCGAGGATCTGGAAGCGTGTACGTTCCGGGTTCTTCAGTAGCGTATCGACCATCTGCTGCGGGGTCTGCGCACTGACCGGCTCTCCGCATTCGGGGCAGTGCGGCACGCCGGTGCGAGCGAACAGCAGACGCAGATAGTCGTAGATCTCCGTGATCGTGCCGACCGTCGAACGCGGGTTGCGGTTCGTGGTCTTCTGATCGATCGACACGGCCGGGCTTAGACCTTCGATGAAGTCGACATCCGGTTTGTCCATCTGCCCGAGGAACTGGCGTGCATACGCGGACAGCGACTCCACGTATCGACGCTGACCCTCGGCGAACAATGTGTCGAACGCGAGCGATGATTTGCCCGAGCCGGACAGGCCGGTGAATACGACCATGCGATTGCGTGGTACCGCAAGATTTACGTTCTTCAGGTTGTGCTCGCGCGCACCCTGAATCGTGATCTTTAGATCGTTTGGAATATGCGAGATGTCAGCGACGAGCGCACCGTGATCCTCGCGCATCGGAGCCTTTTTGATCTCGCGCGTGAGGAACGAATCGCTGGTCATCACACGTTCCACCACCACGTCACCGTTCGCGCCGGTCTTCGTGCCCGCCCGTTTCGTCGCCACGATCCCCGCCTTTCGTTGTCATCCGTCTGGGTTCGATCCGACCTCTAGGATACCTGAACGCGCGACAGATTTCGAACGCATGTTCGATGGCGTGTTGTGTGCGGGAAACGCACCTTCCACCTCTTCGCCTAGACGGGACAAATACCAGCAGAAGCGCAAACGGGGGCAGCCAACCGCCATGTGGCAGATAGCCGACCCCGCTCTAGAATGCTTGGATCATGATCGCAGCAGCGCGTCTCAGCGCTCGCGATACACCTTGGTGTAAGAGCCTTCGGCGCGCGGACGCACGACGATCGAATCGATATCCACCGTGTCCGGCTGGCCGAGCGCCCAGCGCACGCATTCGGCAACATCCTCGGCAGTCAACGGACTAGGCACACCGTCATACACAGCCGCCGCCTTCGCTGCGTCACCACCGAAGCGCTTGAGTGAGAACTCATCGGTGTGCACCATACCGGGCGCGATGTCGATCACGCGCACCGGCTCGCCGATCTGCTCGAGACGCAGCACGCGCGCCATGACCTTCTCGGCGAACTTCGACGCACAGTATCCGGCACCGCCCTCATACGGTTCGATGCCGGCCGTCGACGAAATAACGAGCACGGTGCCGCCGCCGGGGGCCTGCTTGAGCGCCGGCAAGAGCTTTTGCGTGATGCGCAACGTGCCGATCACATTTAGCTCGTACATGTTGCGCCAATCGTCGAGATTTGCGGTTGCCACCGGATCCTTGCCGAACGCCGCGCCCGCACAGTTGACAAGCGCCTTGACTCCACCGCCCTCCAATATCCGGTCCACGGCCGCCTGAGTGCTCTCCTCGTCGGTGATGTCACACACCACATAGCTGACCTTATCGCCGAGCTCGTCGGCGAGCGCCTTGAGTTTTGCTTCGCGTCGTGCGAGTGCGACGACGGTCCATCCGTCTTTGACGAGTGCGCGTACGCTTGCCGCGCCGATGCCGCTGGATGCGCCGGTGACGACAGCGCGTTTATCAGTGTCCTTCATCGCGAACCTCCTTGGTTTCGGGATGCGTGGCCGTGGATGTAATCGTTCACGGTTTGTCGCTGTCCATGATAGCTGTGCCGTGGTGGCGGCCAGGGTGTGATTATTCACGTGTGGGTCACCGTGCGGCAAAGTGTGCTGGCTATGGTGGGAGCCGTCCGCAATCCAAAGGAGGTTGCTATGTATAAGACTGTTGTGGTTGGCTATGCGCCGCATGCTGCGAGTATGGCTCAGCAGGTGGAGGCGAAGTCGAATGAGATGGAGTTGCAGGGTTGGCGACTGGTGTCGTTTTCAGTGACGAATTCTGCGAAGGGGATTCTGGTGTTTCATCGTGATGAGTCGGCCGATCGGGGCGAGTGACGGGTAGGAATCGGCCGGCTCGATCGGTTAAGCGTCGCGTAGTCCGCGCAGGAGTGTGATTTCGTCGCGATGCGTGGTGTCGGTGAGCTCCTTGGTTTCGAGAATCATCGGCAGCTCGGCTGTGCGCTGGTCGTTCACCAGCTGTGTGAAGAATGCGGTGCCGAGTTGACCGTCGCCGATGTTGGCGTGACGGTCCTTGTGTGAGTTGAGACCGAATTGCGAGTCGTTCGCATGGATCGCCTTGAGTCGTTTCAGACTGATGGCGTCGTCGAATGTGCGCAGTACCCCGTTGAAGTCGTGGAGCAGGTCGTATCCGGCGTCGTAGACGTGGCAGGTGTCGAGTGTGACGCCAATGTGCGCTGCGCCGTCCGTGTCGCCCACGCCGTCGATGATCGTCGCTAGTTCTTCGAAGCTTCGCCCGCATTCGGTGCCTTTGCCGGCCATGGTTTCGAGCAGAATCGGCACGTATGCCGCGTCCTGCGCATGGCCGTTGGCCGCGAGCGCGTCGAATACTTGGTTGAGTCCGTCGGCGATGAGTTTGCAGCCTTCTGCGGCGCCTTGGCCGACATGTGAGCCGGGGTGGATGTTGAGGTAGATCGGCTGTCCTGCTTGCCCGATCGGTGCGAGCAGCTGGATGTCTTCGGCGAGCGCGTGGATGGCGAATTCGCGTTTGGCTTCGTCTTTGGCGGCAAGGTTGTACACGTATGGGGCGTGCGCGACGAGCGGCCCGTAGTGTTCGGCGGTGAGTCGGTGCGCGAAATCAGTTGCGCCTGCTGGATCGAGTGATTTGGATTTTTTGCCGTACGGCGAGCGCGGGAAGAATGCGAACGTGGTGCCGCTTTCGGCATGCGAGCGTTCGATGAGCTTGTTCCAGCCGCCGCTGGTCGATAAGTGTGATCCGATAAGAAGTTCTGTCATGGTCGTCTCGTTTCGTGTTGGCTATTGCTGGTTGTGTTCGTCGTTCATCGCATCGGGCCAGCCGCTCCAGTCGGTGACGGCCTCGATATTATTACCGTCCGGGTCGAGGACGAACGCCGCATAGTATCCGGGATGGTAGGCGCGGGGCCCGGGGGCTCCGTTGTCGGTTCCTCCGGCGGCGAGTGCGGCTGTATAGAAGGCTCGGACGGCGTCTGGACTGTCGGCGAGGAATGCGATGTGGGTGACCGGGCAGGCTGACGTGTCCGGCACGATGGCCGCTTCGTCCATCGGCGACACATAGAAATCGGAATGCAGCGTGCCGTCGTCGACGCCGAATCCGATGGTGGGTTCATGGTGGGCTTTGGCGATGTAGCCGAGCGGCGCGAGTGCTTTCGTGTAGAACGCGATGCTGCGGTCGATATCATGTACTTTGAGCGTCAGATGGTCAAGCATACTGTCACTGTAGCGCGGCACCTTGTTCTTGGACAGTTTGGAACATTAGGTACTCATCCGCATTGGCATTACATGGTTGAAAGCATTCCCGGGACGATGCGGCGGACATCGCCGCAGCCGGAGGCCAAGTGGCGGCCGAAGTCGAACAGCTCCATAGCTGAACCGTTAGAGTAGATGGCGGTTTATCGGCATTCGTTTGAGGAGGCAAGCATGACAGGGAAGGCGTTGATCATCGTGGATGTGCAGCCGACGTTCTGCGAGGGTGGCGAGCTCGGCGTGGATGGCGGCAATGCGGTCGCCGAACGGATCACCGCGTACGTGACCGCGCATCGCGGCGAATACGCGTATATCGCGACTACGCAGGACTGGCATATCGAACCGGGCGCGCACTGGTCGGAACATCCCGACTATGTGGACACGTGGCCGGTGCACGGCAAGGCCGGTTCCCCGAACGCCGAACTGCATCCGGCGATCCGCGCGCTTGACATTGAGCATCACTTCAAGAAGGGCCAGTATTCGGCCGCGTATTCCGGATTCGAAGGCATCGAAGACAACACCGACCGCATCCAGTCGCGCGAGGAGGTGGCGGCCGCCCAGTCGGCCGGGCGGACCTTGGCCAACGCGTTGAAGGCCGCCGGCGTCACGCAAGTGGTCGTGGTCGGCATCGCCGAATCGCATTGCGTCAAGGAGACCGCGCTCGACGCACGCAAGCTCGGCTATCAGGTCACTGTGTTCGAGGATCTCACGGTGCCGGTCAGCGAGGAGCTCGGCGTCGCCGCCCGCAAGGACATGGCCGCCGCCGGTATCACCCTGCGTCGCTCCTGATCTTGTTGATCTTCTTCTGACCGTTCTACGAACGCAACGGCAGACGCGCGGACAGGGTCCAGTCGCTGCCGCGCACGGTGTGGTCGAGCGTGCCGCCGAGACGGCGGACGCGCGCGGCTTTGACATGCAGCCCGGTTCCGGAGTTCAGGACATCGCCAGAAGGGTCGGGACCAGTCTGCATGCGGTTGTGAGAGGTCAGCGTCGCCTGCTGGTCGTCGAGCGCAATATGAATGGCGCAGTCGGTGTGCGGTTGCGCGTGTTTGGCGATGTTGTTGCCGGTCTCGTCGATGAGATCGTGCAGTTCGTTGACCGCATCGACGTCGTAGCGTTGCGGCAGCGAACCGGATACCGCGGCGCCCACGGTGAAGCCGAGCGATTCGAGACGCCCGGCGACCGTGTCGAGATGCTCGCGCAGTATGACGGTCTCGCCGGCCGGATCGGCGTCAGTGGCGGTCTCCACGACCGGCGGCCGACTGCCGTCGAGAATGCCGATGACGTCGCGGGTTTCGTCGAGCACACCCTGCGAGATGCCGGACAGGTCGGCCAGTTCCGCGCGCAATCGCGCCGCGTCCGGCGCGTCGGCATCCCATTTGGCCCGATCGTTGGCGATGCGCAGGATGAGATAGGCGAGCCGGTTGGTGACCTGATCGTGGATACGCGTGGCCGCCGCCGTACGCCGCTCCTGCTCACGCATGACGCGACGCCGCTGCTCCAGCTCCCGTTCGGCTTCCCGCGCATGGTCGAGCCGTTGCTTCCACGCCATGAGCAATCCCACAAGCGGAGCGACGGGAATCAACAGTAATACCGCCATCGCAGCGGGATCATCGGCGACCCGCACAACGCCCATCATCGTCCCTGCCGTCAGCGTCAATAATTGTGCACCTGTGGCAACGACCCCGTGCCGTGTATTACAACGCGTCGCCAGCATGCCGCCGACCGCGGCCGGCATTGTCATCAACAGCACTCCCCCGGCCAACGTCGGCGACAGACACGCGCACGCCCACACCAATGTGACGGCATAGCCCGAAAACAGCGGATGCCAATACGCGACGACCGACAGCACGCAGGCGACGGCGATCATCAGCGCCGACGGTATCATAACGGCCCCGTTTGCGAGCGCCGCCGCCGCGAACGGTATGGTCAGCCCGGCCGAGGCTGCGACGATTATCGCCGTGAGACGATTCATGACGGTATTGCGGACGCTGCTGTCCGTCGTGCAGTCACCTTGCGGATCATTGACGCTGACATTGATGCCGGTTGCGGCGTTCGGCTTTGCGCTGGGACCGCTCATAGCAGTCCCCTGCGCTCGCAGATGGCGACGAGGTTGGCGCGGTTGAGTGCGCCGAGTTTGTCGCAGGCGCGTTTGAGATACGTGGCGATGGTGTAGCGGCTCAGTGAGAGCGATCGGGAGATGGCGTCGGTTTCCATGCCGTCGGCGAGCATGCGGATGATCTGCAATTCGCGCGTCGACGGCATGGTCGTCGCGGGATCGGCGACCGACGCGACCGGTGACGTTGCACCGGTTTGCGCTGTCGCCGCACCGTTGTCCGTCTCGCCGGCGGCTGCTCCGCTGTCGGGCGCATCCGTGTCGTGAAAGATGACGCCGTCGACCGGCGAGGAACTGGCCTTGCCGCGCGCAGCTTGCAGGATGGCGTTGCGCATGCCGGATAGGTCGGTTTTCGACACGATGGCCTGTGCGCCGGCGCGAGCGGCCTGTGCCGCGTAGGTACGCAGCGTGAACGACGTGATGCACACCAGTCCGATGGTCAGTCCGGCGGCGCGAATGCGTTGGCAGACTTCAATGCCGGGTAGGGGTTCCATCGACATGTCGACCAGTAAGACGTCCGGTCGGGTATGCGGATCACGGCACAGGTCGACGGCGTGGTTGCCGTCGCCGGTCGTCCAGGCCACATTGATGCCGCTCATACGTGTCAGCAGCGAGCGCAATGCGCCGAGGGTGAGCACGTCGTTGTCGGCCACGCCCACCGTGACCGGCGCAATGGTTTTCTTCGTCTGCATGCCTCCATTATCCGCCGCCGCATTGCGTGCGCACATGATGTCCCTCACCGGGGGACATCGCTGGAACCCGAGGTTCGTCGCACGTACGCTGAAGCCGATTCTCGACGGCGTATCAGAACGTCAGGAAGTCGCTCAAATCGTTTCGCGCGAAAAAGGAGGCCGTCATGCATCGCAGACTGTTGATGGTGTCGTCCGCGCTGATGTGCGCGCTGGCCGTGTTCGTGGCGTGGGTGCTGTGCGATCTGCATGACCGTTCCCTGCCGCAGGAGTTGCATCCGTCCGCCGTGGTCACCGTGACGCTGCCCGACGGGATGGATGACGCCGATGCGTTGCGGCAGTTGGTCGAGTAAAACGGCGAGCTCGGCTTGGGTTTGGTGAAGATCGTGCCGGATATGGAGCATGGCACCGACGCGCAGGTTTTTGTGCCGCTGGCCGGTACTGCGCTGCCGGGTTTGGAATCGGGTGCGTCGATCCGTCGGTTCGGCGGTCTACCCGACGGCAAGGTCGCCGGATCGGATCGTCTGGACAGTGCGTCGGCGAGCGGCCAGTATCTGGTATGCGGGCGATGGGATGATTCTGCTCGCAGCGCTTTGGACGATTGGGCGACGAGTATGGGCGTGCGACTGGAATACGGCGACGACGATCTGGCTGGTGATCTGCGCATGCTGTTGGGACAGTCGAGTTTTCGCGTCGCCGTGGGTGCCGCGGTGGCGTTGACGGCCGTGCTGGTGTTGTTCTGGCTGTCTTTCAAGGCACGATCGCGAGCGCTGCGTGTGTTGGCCGGGGTGCCGGCGTGGAAGATCCAGGTCGATGACGCGGTCGGTCTGATGCTGCCGATGCTTGCGGTCGCCGTGATCGTGGACGCGGCGGCCGTGCTGGGCGTGCTTGTGTCGCGTGGCTGGGTGTTTGTCCCGTATCTGCTGCGTGTGACGCTGTTGCTGGAGGCTACGGTTGTCGCCTGCCTGTTGGCGTTTGCGTTGGTGTTGTCGGCCGTCTGCTGGCCGTCCGCGTGCATGATCGCCGATCGGCGGCCCATGCCGCAGGGATTGCTGTGGGCGAGCGTGCTGGTCAAGGCGGTGGTGTTCGTCGCGGTACTGGCCGTGATCGCACCGTCGGCGTCTTCGTTCCGGGATGCGACTGATGCGGCGCGCGAACAGTCTGTATGGCAACGGTTGCGCGATCAGGTGTCCGTGTCCGTCACGTTCGGCCCCGACCAAACCGATATGAACGTGAAGACCGCCGCTTTGATCCATGCGATGGAGCGGCAAGGCAAGGCCGCATTGTCGTATACGTTCACGGACGGACCGGAGCAGCGAACCACGGCGGATACGCCGGTGACCGGCATCGTGTCCCGCTCTTGGCTCGATCTGGTCGGCATCGATCCCGACGCCACGACCGGTATCGCGCCGGTGGGCGCCGACCGGCTGGACGAGCAGTCGCGGCAGGTCGTCGATCAGTTCTCCACGTGGGCCACGGATGACGCGCAGGCCAAACGACTGCGCACCGAATCACGGTATTACGTGTTGGACGGCGTGACCGTGCCGTTGCTCAAAGGCGGCTCCGACGACATGCTGTTCTCCCGTCACGCGACGATCATCGTCGTACCGGATCTCGACGGATTCTCCGATTCCGGATTCCTCACGCCGGCCCTCTCCTCGCGCAACATCATCCTGACCGGGCTCGACGACACACGCCGACAGGTCGCCCGCGCTGGATTGGGCTCGGCGGTGTCGGTGCGGTACATCGCCGAAGCGCAGATCCTGCGCGCCCAGTTCTCTGCGTATTTCGCGTGGATGCAGGCCGCGGCGATCATCCTGTTGCTGGCCGCGTTCGCGATGGTCGCCCTCGTCGGTGCCGACGTGCGTGCCACGCTGCGCGCCGGTCACGACTATCCCCTGCTGCTGGCCGGATACGCGCCCGGACGTCTCGCCGCGCCGACGATTCTTATGGAGACCCTGTTCGCGTTGGTCGCAGCCGGCATCGTCTGTGTCATCCTCGTCGTGCAACAGCTGGACGGCATTCCGATCACTCTGTTCGTCGCAACCATCGCCGCGCTGTTCTCCGCCGTCTGCCATCGCACGGCCACCGCCAGCCGGTTCCGCGCGATCAACGACCGCACTCTATAAACCTTCAAGGAGCATCACCATGACCACCATCACTTGCCGGAACCTCTCGACTGGCATCAACGGACACACCATCACTGACGGCATCAACCTCGACATCACGCCCGGCACGATGACCGCACTGACCGGGCCGAGCGGCTGCGGCAAGACCACGCTCCTGCATACCATCGGCCTGTTGCAAACCCCGACGGCCGGCACGCTGGCCATCGACGACATCGACGCGACCGGCTGGAACCAGCGTCAACGTCGACGGTTCTGGCGGGACAAGGCCGCGTTCATCCTGCAGGACTACGGCATCATGGACGAGGAGACTGTCGGTTTCAACGTCAGCATGCGACTCAACCGTCTCGGATTGTCGGTCGGTGGCGACCGGCGACGTATCCGCAACGCCCTGCGTCTGACCGGACTCGTCTCCCGCGCCGACGAGACAGCGTCGCACTTAAGCGGCGGCGAAAAGCAGCGTCTCGGCATCGCCCGCGCCATCTACAAGAACGCGTCCGTGATTCTCGCCGACGAACCCACCGCCTCGCTCGACGCCGGCAACCGCGCCAACATCATCCGGCTCCTGCGCGAACGCGCCACGCAAGATGCGGCGATCATCCTTGCCACCCATGATCCCGTGCTTGTCGACGCATGCGACAACGTCTATCAGGTCACCCCGTCCTCGTGACCGCATCATCAGCAACATCGTTCATCAGCACAGACACAGGAGAATTCACCATGACCATTTCATCTCGTCCCCGCACCACCGTCATCACCGCAACGGCCGCGTTCCTTGCAGGCGTACTCATCGCCGCGGCACTGGCCGTCACTGGTACGATCACGTTCCATCGCGCAGACAGCGTCCCCTGCAACAGCCTCACGTCCTACGCGCAGGTGCAGGCCGCGTTCAGCGACAAGGCCAGCATCATCGCGCGCATCAAACACGTCGGCACCGATGTGAGCGTAACTCCAGTCAAAGCCGATTGCCCGGATTCGTCTGAACGGCTCGGATACCTGCGCGTCACCTATGCCAATGACAGCGAACGCGACGCCATTCAACACATCCTCGGTAATGAGGAACTCGGCGTATACGTCACTCTCGGCAAGCGGTGAGCATGAATGGCGATTTCTTCCGGTATTCCGCGTCAGAACAAACTGGGCGTGTGTATCTGCGGCAATGGGCGAATCAGCGTGCGGCCGTCGTCCTCAGGGCCGAACGCGGCGACCTCATGGAAGGCGAGGCTTCGGGACATTTCAGTGCCGCCCGCTCGCATATCCGTCATCAACGACGCACCGTCGATCGAACGATCAAGCCATGCGTCGGCCATGTCGTGCGGCACGAGCAGAGGCATGCGGTCATGGACCGTGGCCGGACCGTCTACAGCCTGACAGGTGAGTATCGTCGCGGTCAGCAGCCAAGGGGTCGAGCCTTGCGGGGCACGCCACCATGAGAACAGTCCGGCCAACATCAGCGGCGCGTCATCCGGCGCATGAAAATAATACGGCCGGCGACCGCGATATTCGTAGTATCCGGAGGCGGGGATAATCGCGCGCATGGATTTGGCAGATGCGGCGAACGTAGGCTTGTCGCGCGCCGATTCGATACGCGCATTGTACGTGGGATACGGCAGTTCTTTGTCCGCGCTCCACGCCGGAATCAGCGACCAGTAGGCGCCGGCCAGATGGCGTTTGCCGTCCCTCCCCTGCGCCACGATGCCGATGCCGTGTTTGGGCTGGAGATTGTACGAGGGCGCCGGAAGCGCGGCGGGATCGATGTCGTCCTCATCCACGTCGAAGCGGGCCGCAATCACATTCCAATCAAAATCGGCCGCAAAGCATCTGCACATGGCGTCAATATCCTTTTTGTCAATCCATTACCGTTACGGCATCATGTGAAGCCACATACGTCGGCACGGCTCAGTCGAGTCGGTTCGCGTCGATGACCCGGTCGTCCAAAAACCAGTAGTCGTGCGGGTCGCCACGCAATGCGCTGAACGGCACCGGCTCCACGCCTGCGGCTGCGGCCTTATCCAACAGATACTGGCGCACGATCCACGGGTATTCCAGCACGCCGGACCGCAATCCGATAATGCGCTCGATGCTCTTGCCGGGCACGCCGAAGTCGGCGCCGATCTGTTCCGCGCTCAATCCCAGCAGAGCCATGTTCTCGCGGAACTCGCGAATGGTCGCTGCACGCTGCTCACTGGTTAACGACATGCTGCACTCCCCTTGCAATTGGTGGCATATGTTCCTCAAACATGGTAGTTGCACGCCAGTCTTGTGCAGGCAGAGAACACGATCCGCGCACAACAACCGGTATCATCTCGCGTCACGAAGTCAGTGTCATCAAATTCGTAAGCACTCTCAGCTGGGAGCGGAAACCGGGCGCGTCCCCTGCTCCCGACTCGCCGAGCTGAGAGACAATAAGCATGATTTGCAGCCGATCGTTCAGCCAACCCAGTATTCGGTAAAGTGACAACGGCGGTCTGCAACAGCGACAATCGACAATGCAGATGAAAGGACGGCAACATGACCGATCAGCGCGTGAAGGTGGGCAACAGCGATCTGGAAGTGTTCCCACTGGTATTGGGCGGCAACACGTTCGGCTGGACGAGCGACGAGGCGACCAGCCGCAAGGTGCTTGACGAATACGTCGAAGCCGGCGGCAACTTCATCGACACCGCCGACGTGTATTCGGCGTGGGCGCCGGGCAACGCGGGCGGCGAATCCGAGATCATCCTCGGCCGCTGGCTGGCCGTGCGCGGCAATCGCGACAAGGTGGTCATCGCCACCAAGGTGAGCGAACACCCGCAGTACAAGGGGCTTTCGCACGACAACGTGATCGCTGCGGCGAACGAATCGCTGCTGCGCTTGGGCGTCGACACGATCGACCTGTACTATGCGCACTTCGACGACAAAAACACGCCGCTCGAAGAGACCGCCGCCGCGTTTGACGAACTGGTCAAGGCCGGTAAGATCCGCGCGATCGGGCTTTCCAACTACACGGCCGACCGCATCGAGGAATGGTTCCATATCGCCCGCGAGCACGGCTACGCGCTGCCGGTCGCCTTGGAGCCGCACTACAATCTCGTCACCCGCGGCAACTACGAGCGCACACTCGCACCGGTCGCCGCACGTGAGAACCTCGCCGTGTTCCCATACTTCTCGCTGGCAGCCGGCTTCCTGACCGGCAAGTACCGTTCCGCCGCCGACGCGGAAGGCAAGGCGCGCCAAGGCATGGTCGCCGACTACCTGACCGCTGATGGATTCGCTCTCATCGACACGCTTGACGCCGTCGCGAAGGCACACAATACGGCGATCGCGACGGTCGCGCTCGCATGGCTGCGCCACCGCCCGCAGGTCGCCGGCCCGATTGCCTCCGCTCGCACGCCCGAACAGCTGCCCGCCCTGCTCGACTCGGTGACGCTCGACCTTGCCGCCGACGAGATCGCCGCACTCAACAAGGCATCCGAACCGTTCACCAAGTAGCCATCAAATAACGTCGATACGCGCAACCCGTTCGGCTAATACTAGGAAGCCGGCGCTCAACCTGAACACAAGCAGGTTGATCGCCGGCTTCGTCATTTCATCCCCGCACAGTCTGCAAATACGCACACCATCTGCTCACCCCGGTATCATTGGTTCGTCACAATCCGAACAGCGGCCACGCGCAATCAGAGGAGCCCGAACATGGCGGATGCCGGCAAAGACACAACCAGCGCAACGAACGGACAAACCGGGCTCGAACGGAAAATGGAGTCGCGCCACTTGACGATGATCTCATTGGGCGGCGTGATCGGCACCGGCCTATTTGTTAGCTCCGGCTACACCATCCACCAGGCGGGCCCGCTCGGCGCGATCCTCGCGTACGCGGTCGGTTCGCTGCTGGTCTACTGCGTGATGGTCTCGCTCGGCGAACTCTCGGTCGCCATGCCCTACGCCGGCAGCTTCCACCTGTACGCCAAACGATTCATCGGCCCCGGCACCGCGTTCACCATCGCCATCCTGTACTGGCTGAACTGGGCGGTGGCGCTCGCCAGCGAATTCACCGCCGCCGGACTGCTTATGCAACGCTGGTTCCCGCATTCGCCCGCATGGGTGTGGTCGGCCGTGTTCATCGCGGTCGTGTTCACGCTCAACATCATGTCGGTGCGACTGTACGGCGAGGCGGAATTCTGGTTCGCCTCGATCAAGGTGCTGGCGATCGTCGCGTTCATCCTCATCGGACTATTGGCGATGTTCGGCGCGATCCCCATCGCCGGGTACGATCACGCGCCGCTGTTCGCCAATTTCACGGCGGACGGCTGGTTCCCGAACGGTTTCGCCCCGGTGTTCTCCACGCTGCTTACCGTCGTGTTCGCGTTTTCTGGAACCGAAGTGGTGGGCGTGGCCGCCGGCGAGACGAAGGACCCGTCGAGCGCGATCCCGAAGGCCGTGCACACCACGGTGTTCCGTCTGGCGATCTTCTTCATCGGTTCGATCGCGGTGATGGCCTCGCTGATCCCCTGGCACAAGGCCGGCGTGGAGACCAGCCCGTTCGTGCTGGTGTTCCAGTCGATCGGCATGCCGTTCGCTGGCGACGTGATGAACTTCGTGGTGCTGACCGCCGTACTGTCCGCTGCGAACTCCGGCCTGTACGTGTGCTCGCGCATGGTCTGGTCGCTTGCGAAGGAGCATCTCATCCCAGCGCGTTTCGCCAAGACGAACTTCCACGGCGTGCCCGTGTGGGCCGTGCTGTTCAGCATGGCCGGCTCGCTGCTCGCGCTCCTGTCCTCCGTGATCGCCGCATCCACCGTGTATCTGGTGTTGGTGGCCGTTTCCGGACTGGCCACGTTGGTGGTGTGGTTCTCGGTGTGCGTGTGCCATATCCGCTTCCGGAGCGAATGGATGCGCGGCGGGCATTCCGTTGAGGAACTGGGTTACCGAGCGCCCGGATATCCGCTGCTCCCCTGGCTCGCCATCGTGATGTGCATCGGCGCACTGGTGCTTGTCGTGCTGGATGAGACGCAGCGTTCGACCCTGTATTGCATGATCCCGTTCGTTATCTGTTGCTATGCAGGCTATTACGCGTTGGAGCGGCGGCGTGCGCGGCACGAGCGCGACGACGACTGACGGCATCTGTCCCCGCATAGTGGCGTTGCCGCATGTGCGTCGGCGTCACGCGCGATCGGAACGGACGCACGCGCAATAGTCGCGGCGTTCTCCGATCCCCTAATCACGATGCCGTCGGACCGTTTTCGGCCGACTCACCGGCGTGATGTGCGCGATTCGGTTTGGCGTGTGCCTTCGCGGTGAGCCGGGTCGCTTCGATCTTCCACACGGTGACGCTGTTCACCTGCGCGTCGGTGAACTCGACGTGCGGCATATGCGCCTGATGCGCCATGAGCAGCTGCAGTCCGCGACGGCGTTCGTCGAGATCGTCCACGATCGAGGCGACGCCATTGCCAACGATCGACGTGAACGCCTCACCCCAGTTGCAGGCCGTGCGTCCCTCGATCACCTCGCAGTCGGTGCGCATGGCGAACGACACGGGCAGTCGGTTGCCGGCCGCGCGGATCGCGTCAAGCTTGCGCCCGCGCGACGCGGAATGCATCCACAGCGTAAGGCCACCGGTTTCGTAATCGTATTCGTAGCCGAAATTCAGCGGCACGATCGTCAGCCCCTCGGCATCCATGTACGCCATGTCGATAATGTCGCATCGGCTGATGATCTCGACTATCTGCGCGTGGTCAATAATCTCCCGATCCGCACGCCGCATCCTGCGATGCTCGCCGGCGACCGTGCGTTCGTCGTCGCGCCGCTTCGTCCGATGCGCGCTGCCGGTCAGTTCATTGGCATTGCCGGTATTCTCTGCGCTCATGATCGTTCACTCCCGTCTTCGGTCATCGTTGTCGATAAGGAACATGCTATATCGCTGCGCTACAGGCCCGATGAGATTCTTACCGACTGGGATGCATCTCCTCAGCAACTGGGCACAGCCGTGTAATGTTGGCATACGATCCACACGCCTTAACTAATCAGGAGGTCCGATGAGCGAGATTATTGAAACCTCGCGCCTACTACTGCGCCAGTGGAAGACCGGCAACCGCGCCGAGGCCGCATCCCTGTTCAGGTACGCTTCGGACCCGCGGATCGGACTGCCGTGCGGCTGGCCACCGCATCAGGACATCGAAGAGAGCATGGGCGTCATCCGTGACGTGTTCTCCCCGACCGAGCACAACTGGGCCATCACCATTCGGGACGCCGCGGCGGAAGACACCGATACCGGCGCTGACGAACCCATCGGCTGTATCGAACTGAAACCGCTCCGTCACATCGATGACGGGCCGGACTACACGATTGACGAACGCTACGCCCGGCACGTCGGCGGCAACGCGCTGGAACTCGGCTATTGGATCGGCCGCCCGTTCTGGGGCAAGGGATACATGCCCGAGGCGTTGCGCGCCGTGCTCGGTTACGCGTTCGGCACGCTGCATGTCGACGCCGTGTGGGGTGCGCACTACACGGACAACACGCAGTCCGGCCGCGTGATGGACAAATGCGGCATGCAGGTCACCGGCGAATCGAAGCACAACCATTTCCCGCTCATCGACGAATACCACGACGAGACACTCCGCATCATCACCGCCGGCGAATGGCAGACGGAGCGCGGAACCATCCGGTAGGTTCGCGGCAGACGATTCAGCACCAACCCAGATCGTTCGTCGAAACGCCGTGGGGAATCGTAAACATCCGATCCTTCCCCGTGAATATGCGTCGCCATGACCAATACCAACCGATAGCCACCACGATATAGACTGTCTATAGGTCGATATTGCCAAAAACGACCTATAGCATCATTGTTGCGACCCTTGCAATGGTCGACTGACTGGAAAGCGGCGCATATGGGAACAGGCTACAAAAGCATCAGACAGACCGCGCATATGAGCCGGTCAACGAAGAGACCGGAGGAAATCGCCGACGAAGAATATTTGCGGCGTCTTGACGGATGGAGCACGTTCCGCTCCGGCATCACCCTGCGCGGGCATGAGGTTTTCGTCGTCAACTTCCGTGAGCTCGCCACGCTTGCCGACAATATTCGAGAACGGGAAACGCAGGTCATTGCGCTCTGGGAAGAGCTACCGCCAATCGCGCGGCGAGCCTACCTGTACGATCTCATCGGCGAGGAGATGCAAAGCACCAACAGCATCGAGGGCGTGCGATCCACCCGACAGGAGATCAGCCTCGCATTGGAGGCCGCCACGGAACATGGAGGGCACGCGCGGTTCAGCGAGTTCGCCCGCCTGTTCCTCGCGCTCAGCGACGACGACCCGGCACGCTACGCGCTGCCGGAAACGCTCGAGGACATTCGCGGCATCTACGACAAGGTCGTCGCCGGGGAACTCGACGACAACGACAGACCGGACGGCGACCTGTTCCGCAACGGCCCCGTGTACATCGACGAACCGGCCACCGGGCGGCGCATCCACACCGGCATCACACCGGAATCCGAGATCAAGGTCGCGCTCACGCAATGGCTCGCTCTTACCCGCAACCGGGACGTGCCGCCATTGATCCGCGCCGCCATGTGCCATTTCGCGTTCGAGTACGTCCACCCGTTCTACGACGGCAACGGTCGCACCGGCCGTTTCCTGTTCGCCCTCCAGCTACGACAGCATCTGAGCGTGCCGACATCCATCAGCCTCAGCCCGGTCATCTCCGACGGCAAGAACCGGTACTACAAGGCGTTCGAGGACGCGCAGCACCCGTTGAATCGTCTCGACGCCAGCCTGTTCTCGTATCGGATGATGGAATTCGTCACCGAAGCGCAACGACGCATCATCGACGACTTGTCTGTCAAACGATCCATACTGCTGCGGTCGTTCGCGGCACTCGACCAGCTGCGTTCGGAACGAGACTGGAACGACGATGCCACGAACATCGTAGCCGCACTCATCCAAGAAGAACTCTTCGGGATCGCCCCCCACAGCATAACCAGACCACGGCTGCGAGAATCGATGGGATTGGGACGGAACAGAACCAATCATGCACTGGATGCCCTCGTCGGCGATAGAACCATCATCGCCACCGGGCAACGACCAGTGCGATACGAATTGTCAGACACCATGCGCACCGCGATCATGGGAGAAGGCCAACGATGAGCCGTCGATATGATGTCCGTTGAACGGATTTGTTATGGGATGGTGGTGTATGTACGACAGGAGACGGTTCCGTCTTGGGATGGTGGACAACGACCAGTTGACGTTGACGATGCTGACGTTGCTGGTTCATCGCGATCTTCCCGAGGTCGACGTGACGTGGGCGTGCCGACGTGGCCGGGATGCGGTCGCCCGCTGCCTGTCGGCCGATTCGCGTCCGGATGTGCTGCTGGTGGACATGTCGCTGGAGGGGTTGAGCGGCGTCGAGGTGTGCCGGCAGGTGCGTGCGGCGACGGCCGATGTCGCGTTGATCGGCGTCACGTCGTTCTCGTTGGAGTATTACGCGGCCGATGCGTTGGCCGCGGGTGCGCAGTGAGTGATGGACAAGGCGCGGGTGAGGGATGTCTGCGAGGCGGCGGTCGCTCTGGCCAACGGTCGTATGCCGCGCACCAGGTATGTGTCCGATCTGACCGCCACACAGTCGCACGCGTTGCTCGCGGCGCAAGTGGTAACCCTCCCCCACGATCTAGCACAGTCAACTACGACCGTCGTGTCGCTGACGGAGCGTGAGCGTGAGGTCATGCGACTGTGTGCGCAGGGACGCAGTTCGCGTGAGATCGGCGAGCTGCTTGGCGTTGGCGAGTCGTCGGTGAAGACGTATGTGATGCGTGCGGCGAAGAAGCTTGGTGCGCGGAACCGGACGCAGGCGGTGGCTGAATGGCTGATGTTGCAGGACTGATCAGACGCTCTGGCGCTCGTATCGGCGAGCGTATCCGCGCGGCCGGCGCGGGGCCGGTCATGTGGTGCGTTGTGTTGTTGTCCGCTGGGTTGACGGTGTTGGAGATGGTCGAGTATCCGGCGCAGCTTGTGGCGACCACGGTACTGACGGTCGTGCATATCCTGTGTCTGCTGGTGTTGCCGTTCTTCCCGTTGCCGATGAGTGTGGCGGTCGCGGTCACGTATGTGGCGTGCGCGTTCCTGCCGGATATGAGCGGCGCGAGCCTGTTCTACGGCATGTGGGTCGCGTTGGCGGCGGTCGGTCGATACGGCAGGTCGCGATGGTGGTGGCTGATGCCGCCATTGATCGCCGCGGTGCGTTGGATGGTCTCGGCCCGAGCCGGTATCCCGTTCGGCGACTACGTGATACTGCTGGTGTCGTTCTTCGTCGTGTACGCGTTTGGCCGCGCGATGTCGTGGAGGGCCGTGGCCGTGCAGGCGGAACAGGATCGACTGCGTTACGAACGGGAGCGAGACCGTCTGGAGGCCATGCGCCGCGACGCGCGGGCCGCGAGCCGGATTCATGACGCGGTGACGAACAATCTCGCATACATGGCCATGCGATTGGACTACGAGCGCTTACGTTCGACGCACAACGAGCAACGTACGGCGTTGTTCGATGATCTGTACCGACGCACGATCGACACGCTCAGCGAGGTGCGCACGGTCATCGACATGCTCGACGGGGACGATGACAGTACTGATACCGGATCGCATCACGGCGACGGTGACGCATATCGGAGAGACCACACCGGTGACGGCAGTACCGGACATTCCGGAGACGACGATATCATCGCAATCAAAAACCCGACTGCGACGTTTTCGACTTGCACCGCGTTCCCCGAACGTATCCGTGACGTACTGGACCACGGCGACCGATACCTGTCCCAGCTTGGTTTCGCCGGCGATTCGACGCTAATCGACAATCCACCCACGGACAAGTCGACGGATGCGAATGACGTCACTCGCGACCGTGAGTCCGCGGTGATCGACCTGCTGCGCGAGCTGTATACCAATATCGCCGTGCACGGCGACCCGTCCGGCGAATACCGTGTGGTCGTGCGCCGCAACCGTGACGGCCTGTCCGTCGATCAGGTCAACGACATCGCCGAGCGTTCCCTCCTACCGGACAAACCCCACTCCGGTAAAGGATTGCCCCTGCACCGCACCCGGTTCGCCGCTCTCGACGGTTCGATCAGCACGTCCGCCGAAGACGGCACATGGATTCTGCACGCGACACTGCCGTCCGATTCGTCTCAACGGTAAGACCCACGATCCCAGCTTCCCGAATCCGCTGTCATGCGATTGCTTGACAGCACGTTGTATGCGCGCACAATTCATGTCACGATGGGGCTCATATCACAAGTGGCTTCAACGATAACGAACGTCACCGTTGTCGTCTTTGGTTGACAGGGATTTCTATAAGTGGCGCTATTCCCTTTCTGCAGTCATCATGGATGTATAGGAAAGGTGCCGAACCTCGAAGAGGAGGCTAATCATGGCCGATAACACTATGCAAGACTCCAGCAATAGGCACGCGGGCATGAGCGAAGGAAGGTGGCGTTTATTCGCGGCGGCGGGAACCCTTGCGCTGTATTCCGTTGTGTTGGCCGCATGCGGTCTTATCCGGTACGGATGGACTACGGAATGGTTCTGGAATTCCGGATCGCAGGCGATCGTGTTTCTCCTGCTGGGCGCCGGCTCGCTTGCCGCAGGAGGATTCGCATATCGCGGCAAAGTGGCCGAACGGCTGGAGCCGGATGCCCATGACCGGTTGCTCGCCGATAGATCCGACGCTATCGCCGCGAAGATAACATTCGTCATCTGCATCAACCTGTGCGTCAACATGTTCACTATCGCCTTGCTATTCGATATTGCATGGCTGCAGTATCTGGCTTGGGGCTTGACGTTGCCCTGTATGTTGTATGTGGTGGTTTCGGTCATCGTCAAAGATCTGTTGCGCAAGACACGAGGAGCATGATGAGAAGGAGCGTTCTGATTTCCGGCATTGCGCTGGTGTTGGCATGGCGCTACGCGACAGCATCGACACCGCACAGCTGATGTCGGTCTTCGAACCAAACCAATGATGGTTATCACTGTCTACCTCTGAAATGGAGTTAGTGCCGGAAAGGACTCGAATCATGCTCATCATATTGATTGCTTTGTTTGCATGGTCAGCTCAGTTGTGTTTTTCCGCCTATCGGGATGCAAGGAATGGCCGATTGGAGCGAAATTATCAGATCGGTATCAAGACACGCTGGACTATCGCCTCGGATGAGACATGGGAATACATACACCGCAAGTACGCGTTCGTGTTTCTCGGTAGTGGTGTATTGGTCTCTCTGATGCCGGTGGACGTGCTGATCGGCATGATCGCGGCCCGTGACATCAATACCATGAGCATGATCTGGTGGTGGATGCTCCTCGTTCTCGCCGTCATACTCGTCGCATGGCTAATCATCTGCGGGATCATTGCGAATCTCGACGCTAGAAAACACTATTTGAAATCACAGGCATAAAGCCAAGACTCTGATCCCGATGAGAAACTGCTTGTTTTTGTAACGAGTAATCCTGACGAACAACGACTACCAACATCTCATGTCGTCTTTGGTTGACAAATGCTTCTCCGATTGGCACGATTCCTCGTGGCCGATCATCATGGAGGAATGAAACGCAGTAATACGCAACAGCAGGGTTATCGAAACGACACGACGGTGTCGGAGACGGAACGTCGTCAGCAGACCATCATCGGAATGTTGACCGTCACGATCATTGCTGTTCTATTGGCCGTATGCGGCGTTGCCCCTGTATCGCAATAATCCAGCGAACCCGCACAACGGTAAACGCCCCACAATTGGAACAGGACACGTACGATGTCATTGCGCAAGGTCAAGGGCAGGTCGTCGCTCGCGGACGATTGATTGCATGCAGCGCGTCAGCGCATTGCATGGCCAGCGGCGGTACCAGCGGCAGGAAGTATCGGCTGTTGATGCCGACGACGCCGGCCTGTCCGGTCAGCGTGAATTGCGTCCATATCGCCGCGTACACCAGCGTCACGCATCCCATGACCGCCGTCCACGAGATCAGCCAGAACAACAGTCGCCGCCGATCACGTCTCCATGCGATGACGGTCAGCATCAAGGCCGCAACGGTCAGCGTCCAGAACAGGAACAGCAGCGGCGGTTCCCACCATGACCAGCCCTGCAAACGAACGATACTGTAGAACATCCGCGGCAGGAACCTGTGCGGGGCGGCCAGCAGTTCCCGCTGCCTCTGCCGCACCTCGTCGTACGGGACGCGTGACGGGTTCGTGGCGAACCCGGTTCCCAGCTTCAACCACGCCAGCAACAACATAACCGACAGCACGCATCCGGCGACGAGGATGAGCCGGGATCGCACCGGAGTACGACGGTGAGCGATCATCGGCAGCAGCGTCATGAGCAGGCACGGCGCGTACGCGAACTTCGACAACGCCAGCACCCCGGTCGTTCCGACCAGCAGTATGCAGTCGCCGGCGCCGAGCCGATCGGATTGCAGGCATCGGATCAGCACGCAGGCCAATGGCAGGGATAGGGCGACCACCGTCGAGTCGGGAGAGAACATGAACGAATCCGGCACCGCCAGACACACGGACAGTAGCCCAGTCAACAGTCGAAACCAGCGTGACAAAGGAATCCCGTCCAGCAAACGCAGTCCGATCCACACCGCCGCGAGATAGACGGCCAACTGGAACACTTCGGCGAGATAGAACCGCCATGCCGCGTCCAATCTCAGCAGCCGTCCGGCGGCGAAGGCGGCCAGCTGCGGCAGGTACGCGATCGGCGGGTACACGGCGGTGTTGTCGAACGGCACCTCGCCGCACTGCCCGTCGCGGACGGTGACGGACGCGGCGTTCACCAAACCGGATACGTAATGGCGATTGTTGGCCAGTGAGAACGCGATCACGTCATCGCTGACCCATCCGCCCGTGTTGTGTTCCGCGTCGGGATGATAGTCGGACGTCGCGCGTACCGGGCGGGCGATCACGTCGCCGTTGAGCATCGCGTCCACACGGTACACGTGCGCCCACACGTCCGGCGTCGACCCCGGAGGAGTCAGTATAATGCCCAACACGCCGCACAGCGCCACCAACGCGAGCACGACGGCCGTCGTTCGACCTTGACGCGACCGGCCATCGTGACCATTCGGATACGAATTCATGACAAACCACCACAGGACTCCGCGGACCGGCACCATGCCGGACGGATTCCATAATGACCACGCGCCGGCGATTCACGCCAATCGAAGCGAAATCCGTCATCTTTAGACGACAGCAGAAGACGAGAACACGGCAATTCGACCCGACGAGTGTAATGTGATCCGCATCGTGATAAGGGAGGGAGGTGGCTATGCGGTTGATTGAAACATGGCTGGCGGACCCGGAGCGCGCGTTCGACCTGTTCGCGAAGTTCCCGGCGGAGGAGACGGGATTCGAGAACCCCGCGGCCGGCATGAGCCGTGAACGGTTCGCCGCATACGTGCAGGGTCTGCGCGACGAAGCGTTGGGTATTGGGTTGCCGGACGGCTGGGTGCCGGCCACCAAATACATCCTCGTCAACGACGAAGGCGACTACGTGGGCATCTTCAACCTGCGCCACCGGCTCACCGACTTCCTGCGCAACGGACCGGGCCACATCGGCTACGGCATCGCCCGCGAATACCGCGGCCGCGGCTACGCGACTATCGGATTGAAGCTCACGCTCGCCAAGGCGCACGAGCTCGGCATCCGGGAAGCGTATCTGAGCGTGCGCAAAACCAATCCGGCGAGTCTTGCGGTGCAGCAACATTGCGGCGCGCGCATCGACCACGAGGACGAGTGGGAATACTACACGCGCATCGACACGAGCGAAGGAACAATGCGCGATGAATGACGATACAACGATGCCGTCCCTGTCTCTGCCGCCGAAATACGAGAATCTGCCGAAGGCCGAGTTCATGACGCCCGGACCGGAACGTGATCGGCTGGTCAAGCTGATTCTCGATGGCGTGAAGACGGCTACTGCCGCACTGCTGATCGACTATACCAAGTGCGGCGATCCTCTGCCCCGTATCGGTGATCGTTCCGTACTGGTCGATTCCGACGGGCAAGACGTGGCGGTATTGGCCACCACCGACGTCGCGGTGACCCGTCTGGCCGATGTCACCGACCAGCACGCATTGGCCGAAGGCGAGGGCGATACGACCGCGGCGCAATGGCGGCGCACGCACGAGGAGTTCTGGAACTCCGCTGAATATCGCTCCTATTTCGCCGATCCGACGTTCCCGATCGACGGCGACACCCTCGTCGTGCTCGAACGCTTCAAGGTCGCGGAACGGCTCTAGCAAGACATAACCTAGCAAGACATAGATGGGGGCATCCGAAGAGAAAGCAGGATGACATGACGATTCGTATCGCTCCGATCGAACCGCAGTGGTTCGAGGAGAAGGCGCACGTGCAGTCCCGGACGTGGCGGGAACTCAACCAAGGCAAGATTCCGCAGGAGATCGTGGACGCCATCACTCCGCAGTTCGCGCTGAAGCTCACCGAGGCCCACGCCAAGGACCCTAGTCAGGTCGCGTTGGTGGCGCTTGACAACGATCATGTGATCGGGTTCGCGGAACTGTTGCGCACGCCGCGTCCGCCGGTCGACCGTCCCGAGGCGGCGGAACTGGCCTCGCTGTACGTGCTGGCAGACCGGCATCGGCAGGGCGTCGGACGCATGCTGGTCGAGGCCGGCAAACGGGCCATCGGCAACGACCGGCTCGTGCTCTGGGTCGCCGGGTTCAACGCCAACGCGCAGGGCTTCTACCGGCACATCGGCTTCCACGAGACCGGCCGCACCCAAACCGAGGACATGGGACCAGAGCTCGAAATGATCAACTGCTGAATGATCAACTCCTGAGACGCCATCGAGGCCAGCGAGCGCCAGACTCCCGCATACTCGCTCCCCTACCACCCTGACGCGACGGTCAGGGACATCTCGGGCACGTGATCAGGGACGATACAGGCATGTTCCGTATGCGGCGATCGCACACTGGAACCGTAAGGAAATGAAGGGTTTCCAGCGGATCGCAAAGCAGCGAATCGCCAACTGGGAGGGGTGTGGATCATGATCTGTAATCAACGGCATTCGCGGCATCACCGCACAGCGTACGTTCCCGTAAGGCATATGCTTCACGCCACGACGTGCATGACCGATACGCCGATCACGGATGACGCCCATCCTAGTCGTCACGCTACGCTGTCCATCGTCGTGCCTTGTCACAACGAGGAGGAATGCCTGCCGTTGTTCTTGTCGCAGGCCGCGCAGGCCGTCCGCGAGATCATGACGGCGTATCCGGGCACGACGGTTGAACTGGTGCTGGTCGACGACGGTTCCACAGACGGCACTGTGAAGCTGCTGCGGCGTGCGGCGGCAGGCGACGACGGGCACGCCGCTTTTCCGTTTGCTATCCGTTGGCTGTCGCTGTCCCGTAATTTCGGCAAGGAAGGCGCATTGCTCGCCGGCCTCGATGCGGCGAACGGCGATGTCGTGGCGGTGATGGACGCGGATCTGCAGGATCCGCCGTCGCTGCTGCCGCGCATGTTCGCGATGCTGGCCGACGACCCGACGCTGGACTGCGTGGCGACGCGGCGTACCACGCGCGCGGGAGAACCGCCGATTCGGTCCATGTGCGCGCACGCATTTTATCGTCTGATGAACGCCATGTCGCCGGTCACAGTGCCCGATGGGGCGCGCGACTACCGCATGATGCGCCGCCGGGTCGTCGACGCGTTGACGTCGCTGACCGAACGCAACCGGTTCTCCAAGGGACTGTACGCATGGGTGGGATTCCACACGGCGTGGATCGACTATCCGAACACGCGCCGGGCCGCGGGCAAGTCCAGCTGGAACTTCTTCGCGTTGGTCCGCTATGCGATCGAGGGACTGATCTCATGCTCCACCGTACCGTTGGCCGTGGCCTCGTACATCGGGTTGCTGCTGTGCGCCGTCGCGTTCGGTGCGACCTGTTTCATCGCGGTTCGCGCGGCCATGTTCGGCGACCCGGTGGCCGGCTGGCCGTCGCTCGCGTGCATCATCACGTTCATCGGCGGATTGCAGTTGATGTGCCTGGGCATCATCGGCCGGTATCTGGCGAACACGTACCTGGAGTCCAAACGCCGGCCGAACTACATCGTGCGTGACGGCAACATCAATAACGCCGACGTTTGCGATACCGGCCACGTATGTCGCTCCGAACATCCGGCATACAACGCGGAGGCACGGGCACGATGATGACCACCAAAAATGCCGGCAACTATGCCGGCAGCACCGGCGGCGTTTTCGCTATTGCAATACGCCGTCTTTTCCCCACGATGGCCGTCTGCTGCGCGCTGACAACGACCGTGCTCAGTTGGCTGATGGGCCGCAACCAATCATTGTGGTTCGACGAACAGTATTCGCTGATGCTGGCAAGCCGGCCCGTGCGGGAGCTGGTCGCGCTCACTGCCGTTGATACGCATCCGCCTCTGTACTATCTGCTGCTCAAGGCGTGGATGCCCATCGTCGGCGACAACGTCGCGCTGCTGCGACTGCCGAACTGTGTATGCCTTGGCCTTGCCGTGCTCGTGCTGATCCTGTTGATGCGCGACTCGTTCGGCAGCCGTGCCGCTGCGACGTGCATGCCGATGCTGGTGTGCGGCGGGTTCATGCTGAGATATGGCTATGAACTGCGCATGTACTCGCCGGCAATGCTGCTGACCGTGGCCGGCACGGCGATGCTGATGCATGCGGCCGGGGTGATCGAGCCGCGCGACCGCCGGCATCGCGTTGCAGATGCGGGTGAGATCGACAGGCATGATCGACAAGATGGACGTTGCCAGTCGCACGATCGCCGTCGTCGCATCGCATGGTGGTGCGCGTATGCCGTGACCGTCGCGCTCGGCATGCTGACGTTGTATCTGACCGCGTTCGTATGGCTGACGCACGCGATCTGGCTCGCCGCGAGCTCATGGCGCATGCGCCGGTTGTCCGCATGGCGATGGCTGTTCGCCTATACCGCATCGGTTGTGCTGTTTGTACCGTGGATGCCGGCGCTGCTGGGCCAGCTCGGCAATTCCGTATTGCCTCCGGTTCGCCGACGCGCGAACATGTCCGGCGTGGCCAGCACGTTCGACGTCATGCTGCTCGGCATGACGGAAACGGAGTTGCCGTCGATCGTCTCGCTGATGGTCGCGGCCACGATGACATCGATCGTCGGCATACTCATCGCACAGCGACTATTTCACGCGCGGCCCGCCAGCCAATCCCCGGCATCGCAGCGGTCCGCTGCAACCGTGCAGCTGACCGTCATGCTGTTCGCCGTGCCGACGGCGTCATTGATGATCTGGTCCGCCGTCAAGGAACTGTTCAGCGGCGGATACGGCATGTTCTCCGTACGCTATCTGAGCGTGGTCGCACCGTTCTTTTATGCCACGCTCGCATTGGCATGCGTCATCACATACCGGTTGTGTGGCCGTCGCGCAATGGTCGTCTACGTCACAGCACTTGCGATGCTGGCCGCCGGAACGATCGTATACGGCGTGCGCGGCAATCACAGCTTCGACCGCAACGATACGCCCGGATCGGCCGCGCTCAGCCAGCAGGTCGTCTGTTCTGCCGAGCAGCCGGTCGTCGCGCAGGATGAGTACACGTACATCGACGCGTACCGGTACTACCGCGACTGCCCGCACTACTACTTTCTCGACGCCGACGACGTCCCCACACGAGGCGGATACGCGCCATTGCACGGTTCCACCGTCCAGTTGAGAACCATCGCCGGCCTTGACGCGCAGCAGTTCACCCTGCTGTCATGGTCCACGACCCGCAAATACGACAGGCTCCTCGGCGACGCGGCGGACCAATGGATGCAAACCAGCATCATCACACGCGACGCCAACGCGGCCGTCACGTATAACCGCATATCGTAGCTACGCAAGATGAAAGCATTATCGTTCACGGCCACTATTCGTGGACAGTGCGGGCATTAGCGACTGATACCAACAGCGGCCGATCGCTGCAGCACGCGGCTGATTCCGACTATTCGCCGATAACGTTGCCGACGATACTGGAGACGATCGCCATGATGAGCGAACCAAGCACCGACCACCAGAAGCCGTGAATGATCACGCCCACGTCGAACAGGGTGAGTGCCAGCCACGAGGCGAGTTCCATGAACAGCCAGTTCAATATCAACGCGAACAAGCCAAAGCTCAGGATCGAAATCGGTAAGGCGAGCAGGTGCACAACGGGTTTGATCGACGCGTTGATAAGCGCGAGAAACAAAGAAAATGCGGCAATGCCGAGGATCGGCGGCTCTCCGACCGCCTCCATGCCGGGCAGCAGGGCGACCATGACACCAGCCGCAATCGTCAATACCAGCCAACGGGAAATGAAATGACTCATATCACCCGATTATTCCAGTCGAAATGTCATCGGACTGTGACTTTAGCATTATGACTACTACCCGGATCCCTAACCGTCACATACGCGTTGATGGGATATTCCAAGGTCGCGGAACGGCTCTCACAGGGCATGGAATAAGGGCATGACTAGATAGCGCGCATAGATGAGAGCATCAGAAAAGAAGCATGTTACGCCCGGCCTTCATCGGGGTGCGAAGTGGGAAAGGGCTGGTACCATGCAGCTTACATACAACACGTCTATGCGCCACCGGGAAAGGGAACGACTATGCAGCAGCCGATCATGACCGACGAACGATTCTTGAGCCAACCATCCGAGCCAGCAACTGAAGCCGATCTGAATGTGGCCGCCGACCTTGCGGACACGTTGGCCGCACACGCCGACTCGTGCGTGGGTATGGCGGCGAACATGATCGGCGTGGCCAAGCGGATCATCGTGTTTGCTGATGAGGCGACCGGCCGCAATATGGTCATGTTCAACCCGCGCATCATCGAACGTTCCGGCAGGTACGAGACCGAGGAAGGCTGCCTATCACTGACCGGCGTGCGCAAGACGACCCGTTACGAGCGCATCACCGTCACCTATCAAACGCGTCGGTTCCGCGAGGTCACTGCCACGTTCGAGGGGTTCACCGCGCAGATCATCCAGCACGAAGTCGATCACTGCGACGGCATCATCATCTGAATTTTTCGTAGTGCGCAATGCTGGTTCGCCAGTGCCGGTTCACTGACATCGCTGTCATCGTTGGCGCTAATTCGTACTATTCGCGCCTGCTTGCATCTATCCGCATCTATTGTTGTTCGAATTCGCCGCCGTCGAACCAGCCGGCGACATTGTTCTGCTCGACGATAAGCTGCGGGTCGATGGCGAGCGTGTGATGCGCGTCCTCCGTGCCGCAGTAGACCATGTCGTGTGCAAGTAGACGTCGGTCGATGTACATGGGGATGTTGAGGAACAGCGGCCCTACCGTGCCGACATCGTAGCCAGTATACTCCTTGACCAGATCAGGCGCCGCCAGGTGAATCTGCCGCAATCCCAACGCGCGACCAAGCGGCCGCCAGCGAAGATGCCCGGACGCGAGCGCAACCACTGCGAATACGCCCTCCTTTGCCTCCACAACATAAGTCGCCGCCGCACAGCTCACGTCGAATACGCTGGCCGCGGACACCAGATCCACGATCGCGGTCTCATGTTTGATAAGTCGCGCACGATTCGCGTGTTCGGCTGCAAACCGTACGATTTGCGCGTATTTATCGTTCATCCGACAGCTCCTTGTCCCTCTGCTGCAACCTGCCCCGCTACGGGGAACCCGATCGCCGACAATGCTTGTGCCGCGTCGGCAATGGGAATGCGCTCCTGTTCGAGCCGCAAATACGGCACGCCCTCTCCCGTGCATAGCGCCTCGTACAGTTCCCGTTCGCCGTCGCGCAATCCGGGCAACGGTTTCGGCACTTGACGGCTCAGTGGCTTGTCGTCCTGGTCGAGGTTCGTGCCGAACATGCCGTACCGGTTGTACGCAGCACGATCCATGAACAGAGAATCGCAGTCGACCCCCAATTGACGAACTGATGAGAGTATCTCAAAGCCGGCCGCGTCCATATCGCCCCAGTACAGCACGCGAACGTTCGTGGAACGCTCGTCGAACAGCCATGGCAGCAACGCCAAACCGTCCACCGCAGCTTTGCCGGATCCGAACACGCACAATCCGTCACTGATTGGCGGCATCAACTGGTACGTGTCCTTGTTCTCCACGATCACCACGTGTCGAATACTCATTTTCGCGCCGTCGTCCCACGGGCGAATGGCCACCACGTCCGGCTGCAGCGCACGAGTCGGGTCAAGGTGCCGGAACCGCAGCTCCCGAGGACGATCATCCAATTCCAGCGACGGTTTGCCACTCAACAGTTCCACTACCTTGCGGCGTTTCGCGGCCTTGCGGTCCAGCCATTTCGCGCTGAACCCGGCAAGCGGCACCGCGCGCGGGCGCAGGCCGGCGACGTCATGCGAGGCGCAGTAGCCGGCCACTTGCAGCAGCAGCGCGAAGTCCACGTCCGTCTCATCCTTCGCGAGCCGGACGGCCTGCATGGCCGTTTCCTCGTCGATCGGGAACGTTTCACGCACGGTACCGTACCGTTTCCGGGCGGAACGATACCGGGCAGCGAGCGCGTTGCCGGAGACGCGCAGCGCGGTTTGTTCGTCAGGAATGATGACGTGGGAGATCAATTCGACCGGTGTCCCTATTGTGCGGACAACGGTTTCGACCGGGCAGCCATGACGGCGCGCCCATGTGCGGATCTCGTTGTTGTTGTCGTGCACGGCGACAACATTCGTTTCCAGATCCGCACGGCCCGGCAGACCGATCGGAATGGTCATCGGCAAGCGCGGCTCGAGTCGAAACATGTCGGACGTGAGTCGGCGCTCCACCACGTCAACGATCTGTCGCACGGTTTTCATGCCAGTTCCTCGTCCGTCTCGTATCCGCTCCACGTGGCTTCGCGCAGCGACGTGCGCCCACTGTTCGGATCCTTGACCGTCACGTACGCCTTGGTGGACACTTCGATGATCTCCCCCGTTTTGCTTTCGGGCGCGGAGACGATCACCTGGAAGCCGAGCCGCGGCAGTACGGTGAGCGCGCGCCGCGTGTATCGGCCGTCGGCCTTGATCAGCGCCTCGTCAAGGAACAGGGTCGTGTAGCTGGGCTTGAGCCGGCGTTCCATGCCGCCGCCGAGCATGTAGATGAGCGCCGCGCCGTACACGAACGACGTGAGTTCCTGCAATGCGCCGCCGGAACGTCCGCCGGTCGACGTGATGCGCTCGTCCTGCCCGTCGCTGTGATGCACGAGCGCATAGAACGCCGAACGGCAGCGAGGATCAAGATTGCGTGCGCCATAATCGCGTACGCCGTTGACGTCCTTGACTTTCGCCAGATCAACGCGCAGCAGTTCGATGATCGCCGCGCATGCCGCGAACGTGCGTTTCGGGTCGATCGCGTCGACCTGCCCCTGCGACGTCTTCCAATCGTTGAGCGTGCCGATGGCGTGCTGCAGTTTTGCCGAGAAATCCCTGTCCGGCCGACGCACATCCGCGTGCAGGGACAGGCTGCCGTGGCGTGGGCCGAACTGCTGGCCTTGCAGCATCGCGTTGATGCGATCGAGTTGGTCACGGATATCGCCCGCATCCGTGTCGAGGGTGCGTTTGAGCGTGAGCAGGCTCATCAGCAGATGGTTGAGACAACGATGGTATTCGCCCGCGGTGGCAGTGGTGGCGACCAGTTGCGACAGCCCTTCGAGTTCCTCGAGATAGTACCGGTAGTCGTTCACGCTGGCGGTGAGCGCGTCGTCGTCGGACGCGTATTGTTCGGCGTATCCGGCCATGCGCAGTTCGACGGCGGTGCGCTTGGCTTCGACCGTATTGTTGAGTCTGGCGATGATCGCACTCATGTCCTTGCCGATGCCGTCGATGATTCGCTCATCGAACGGTTTGCCAGCGGCTACGGCAGAGTTGCCGACACGATTGCCGGCGCCGATGATCATGTGCGCACGCATGGTGTCGTTGGGGAGGCTGTCGAATCGCTGATCGTAGGCGGTTCGGAGCGTGGCGGCGACATCGTCATCCAGTGATGCGGATTGTTGGCCGTCGGCCGTTGCCGCATTCGTGGCCTCATGGTGATCGGCCAGCCATGCGCGGGCCGCGTCGACCGCCGCAGCAGCCTGGTCTGCGGCTTGCCGTGCTTCGGATTGGCGGCGCAATGCGTGGCCGAGCTCATCGCCGAGCGCGTCTTTCAGATCGGTGAGTTCGGCGAGCTTGGGATTGTCTTTGATCGATTTGATGGTGGTTTCGATATCGCGGATGCGCTGTTCGGCGCCTTCCATGTCCACGTTTTCCCATGTCGTGTAGGCGAGCTGGTCGGCGAGCATGTTTTCGTTGCGAAGACGTTCGGAGGCGGCTTTGGCGTCCGCGTATGCGTGTTCGGCCTTGTCGGCTGCGGTGCGGGCGTCGTCGATGTGCTGGCGCAGTTGTTCGAGGTATTGTTCGTTGACGAAGCCGATGATCTGCTGACGGTCTTTGACGCCGTGCTGGCCGCGTTTGCCGGATTTGATCTGCCCGTCGACCTGGACTTGGCGGGTGGCGCGGTCCGTGTCGTCGATGGCTTTGACGCATCGTGCGTCGAAGCGTTCGGATCGGGTTTGCTCGCGCAGCCATGCGGTGAACGGGGAGTCTTCGCGGAAGCGGAGTTTGCTGGACATCCAATCGCTGGCATCGGCATAGACGGGATCGGCCTTGCCGTGGTCGACGTCGGCGTAACCGTCGGCGGCATCGGCCAGTGCGGCCGCGATCGTATTCCCGTTGTCCGACCGTCGTGTCGTGTCGACGAACTGCCATGTGCGTCGGATCATGGCGTGCGGGTCGATGGTGCTGACTTTGGCTGCGAATCCCTGTTCGTGGCGTTTGTCGACAAGGATGGTTTGCGCGATGGGCGCATATACGACGTTCATCGCGAGGCGCCATGCTTCGTCCGCGTCATGCACGTCCATGAGTTCGGCGACGTACGGCAGTTCTTCCGGTTTGAGCCCGGTGGCACGGCAGAGCATGGCGCGGGCGTCATCCATTTGCTGTGTAATACGCGTGCGTTGTGCGCTTTGCCGCCGATAGTCGCGTTCGAGGGCGCGCAGCGTGGCGTTGGCGTCGGCTCGTGCGCTGGCCGCGGTGTCGCGTGCGGCTTCGAGCTCGTCGTTGCGCTGTGCGTATTCGCGTTTGAACGTGGCCGCGTCGATGCGCGCCTGTTCCCATGCCTTGCCGTCGGCGGGCATGGCTGTGCCGATGGCGTTGTAGGCACGCGTGATGCGTTCACGTGTGGACGCCACGGTTTCCAGCGTGTGCCGAGCCGTGGCGAGCTCGTATTCGAGACGTGCGAGGTTGCCGCCGTCCAAGCCGTTGATTTGGCTGCGGATCGCGTCGATGCGCGCGTTGAGTTCGTCCGCGTGGCGGCCGGCCGCGTCGGCGTCGGACTGTCTGGTGTCGCGTTCGGCTTCGTCGGCCGGCAGTTGCGCGGCGACCGTGGCGGCCATGCGGGCGATGGACCATCGCCGTATGGTGTGCACGCCGTCCGGCGTGGACGGGTCGACCGTTCGGAACCGGTTCGCTTCCCGGCGTGCCGCATCATAGGCTTCGTAGCTGTCGCGAATGTCGCGCAGCTTGTCCATGCGCTTGGCCTTGTCCTCCATGCTGCGGAAGTTTTCCGCGTACCGGTCGTAGTCTTCGACCGTGCTGCGTGCCAGTCCGAGCGCTTCCGGCACGCCGAGCACGCCCTGCTTGAAGATGTCGTCGAGGCGTGAGGGCGCGTCGGCGGACTGGATTTTGGCGAGCAGCCGGCAGGCGTCGGCGCTTAGGCCCATGATGGGCCAGATGTGCGCGTGGAATGCTTCCGCGCTGGGGAACGTGAGGCATTGCGGGTATGCGGTTTTCAGCTGCGTGGGCGTAAACGGCGCATCCCGGTACTGGTCCATGGCTCGCGGGTCGATCGGCTTGTCCCACACCGCATACTGGCGGCGGACGGCGTTTTTCTCGTCGCCCGGCAGCAGGTACAGGAATTTGCCGCATGACAGCGTCTGCCCGTCAGTCAGGTTGCGGTACGTGTCGACGATCGCACCCCACACGGCCTGCGGTGCGCCGTCGCTGTCGTGTCCGCGCAGGTAGTTGGGTCGGTCGTCATCGCCTGTGCCGGTCATGCCGAGCAGATACGTGTAGTCGTTGCGTTCGGAGCGACCGGAGTTCGATGCCTTGTTGAACGGCGTGCCGGTCGGGTACAGGAGCGAGATCTGCGCGTCCACGAGCGTCGATTTGCCGGATTCGCTGGCGCCGGCGAGCAGCGTTACCGGCAGATTCTTATCCATCGACGGACGGAACTCATGGTAGCCCTCGTATGAGCCCCAGTTGACGAGCCGGCGGCTTTCCATCATCCAGCGATCGGCGATCATCTGCAATGCTGCGGGCATGCTACTCCCCTTCCTTGTCGTCTGCGTCCGTCACATCCGTCACATCCATATCCGTCGCGGTTTCATCGCCGCCGGTGGCGATATCCAACCATGATTCGGCCAGTTCGCGGCCGAGCACCACCGGCACCAGCGGTGTGATCCGATAGATGGTCTCATCGTCCGCACTGCGTTCGAGATATCCGTACGTGCACATTGAGGACACGACCGCTCCGACCTGTTTGAGCACGCTTTCCTCGTCGTTGCGTGAGGCGAAGTATCCGGTGCCGGTGGCGAGCGCCGACCGTATTTCCTCAAGGCTGATCAACCAGTCTTCCGCGCTCTCGCGCGCGTTGTCGTATTCAAGCACGCGGATGCGCAGGAATGCGAGCAGTGCGGCTTCCTCGCGTTTGAGGCTGACGCGGGTTTTGAGCGAGCGCAATGCGACGTCGTCGCTGGCCACCGGCATGGCGATCATGATGCGATAGCGCTGGCTGACGACCAGTTCGAGCAGGTCGTTGTTGAGTGAGCGTTCCACGGCGTCGCGGTTGTCGAGCGCGATGTCGTACAGTTCCCCGTCGATGTAGCGTTCGCGTTTGAGTGCGATCGCGGCCCGGCGCGCGTCGGCGGTCATATCGCCGAGATCATTGTCGAACAGGGAGTATGGGTTGACCGACGGCTCCGTCTGTCCGTCGCCCGCATTCGGCATGTCGTCCGTATCCGGCGCGGCCAGCGCGCCGCGTTCATCGTCGTTGTGCATGGTCGGGTTCGGTTCGTTCATGCCTGCTCCCCTTCTTCCTTGATGATGTCGTCCAGTTCGTCGTGGCTGGCCAGAATCGGCGGCGTCGTCCAATCCCGCGGTTCGCCGTCGAGCGACGTGCAGCGCCATGTGGCGGCATCCGGCCCGTCATGTTCCGGCAGTGCGCCGAGGAAGCCGACAAGTTCGCTTTCCCGACGTTCCTCGTCCGGCAGCTGATTGAAGCTGGCGGCGATGTCGATGAGCCCGTCGTCGAGGATAACCGGGTTGAGACGGATGAGCGAGATCATGCGTGCGAGCCGTGGCCCGCCGCCCACGATCATGGCTTTGAGATCGATGGGTTGGCCGTCATATCCTTGCAGGGCATCCGGTTCCATGTCGGCGAGGCTGCGGGTCGCGGTTCGGGTCATGGAGCGGGCCGGACGCGTCGGCAGTGCGGCGACCTGTGCGACCGAACCGTTGGTGCGGTAAGGGCGCGACGGATCGTTCGGATGCGCTTTCGCATCCGCGTTGAGATGGACGAACAGGCGGTTAAGCATGCCGAGCATGGTGCGGTAACGCGTATCGGTCTGCTGGCGGACGAGTCGGCTGACCGCTTCGTCGGAGACGCGCTGCTGGCGTCGCACCGCTTCCAACCCGTCATAAATCAACGCGAGTTCGTCGCGAACCTGATCGAGCAGCGCACCCGAGGAACCTGCCAGATACGGGGTTTTGGCGATGTCGCGTAGCGCATCGTCGATCTGTTGGCGGCCTTCGTCGGTGATGATCACCTGGAACGCGTCATTGAACCGGCGGCCCGAATCCGAATCGTCGAACGCGTGCCGGTACTCGTTGTGGTAGGCATTGAGAATATCATCGACGCTCATGTCGCCGCCCTGCATGCGCCGGCGTAGTGCGTCGCCATTGTCGCGTTCGGCGAGCACGAGCTCGCGCAGGTCGATGGGCACGCCGCGCAGCGTGTTGTGGATGACGGCGATCACGTCCGCGACCTGCGCGTCGGTCAGGTCGGCGTTTGCCTGGCCCTGTTGGATGCGTTCGATTTCGCGTTTCCGTTCGTTGATTTCCTCGGTGAGCAGGCGCACGCGTTCGCTTGGATCGGAGGTCAGCTGCATGCGCGCGTGCTCGATCTCCATGATGATGCTGTTGGCTTGGGCGCCGGACAGTGTACGAGTGTCGTCCTCAAGCTTGGATAATGCTTCAATCGCGCGATGCGCGCGGGCGGTGAGCCGGTAGAGGAAGCGGTGTGATGCCGCGTCGTGCGCATTGGCAAGCCACGCGTAGTCGCCGTCTCCTTCGCGGCTGAGGTCTATAAGGATCTGTCGGGCCGCCTCAGCGTAAGTTTGATCCGGTTTCGGCGCGTATTCGCCGGAGTCGGCAAGCATGGAGAGATCCTGCGCGAAGTGTTCTTCAAGGGCTTCGCGCGGCAGTTCGCTGGTGAGCGGGTCGAATGCGGCGCGCAGCAGCGCCACATAAAGCCGTGAGGTTTCTCGTCTCAGCAGGCGCAACACGCCGGTATCATAGACCGGTCGCAGCCGTTCCATTTCCCGTCTGACATCGCCCATGAACCCTGCCGCCTCGCTTTCTCGATGCAGAAAACAAGGCTATCACGCCGTTCCCCATGAAGCGCGAGACGGCACCCGCCGTGCCGCGCGCGCCCTGTGCGGGAAGGACCGTGGTCGTCTATTCGCTGCGCAACGCTTCGGTCGGAGTAAGCCTCGCGGCGCGTGTGGCCGGATATAGTCCTGCGAGAATGCCAACGAGCACGGCCGCACCCCATGCGAGCGGCAAAGCCTGCCAGTCGAGGGCGAGCGGCTGGCCGGCCGCGAACGCCACGCCAGCGGCCGCGCCGGCGCCGATCAATATGCCGGCAAGGCCGCCGAACATGGAGAGCATGGCCGCTTCGGTGACGAATTGCATGCGGATGTTGCTGGGTGTGGCTCCGAGCGCCCGCCGCAAGCCGATTTCGCCGCGGCGTTCCATGACGGTGACGATCATCATATTGGCGATGCTCATGCCGCCCACGGCGAGCGCGATCACGCCGATCATCAATCCCAGCGCGGTGAGTGAATCGTCGGTGGTGCTGCGTGCTTTGGATAGGTCGGCGGACGCGTTGACGGATACGTTGCCGCCTGTGAGGTTCGCCGCGTGGGCGAGCATGCGGCGGATTGATTCAGCGTCGCCGGGTTTGGTGCGCACGTACATCGCGCTGATAGCGCTGATGGTTGCCTGTTGGTCGGGATAATGCGCGAGTGCCCACGATTCGCCGATGATGACCGCCGAATTGAGGTTTTCGGCTTGCGGCAGCGAGTTGAGGATGCCGATCACCCCATACCATTCGTTGTCGATGAGGATACGATCACCGGGCTCGTTGACGCCGAGCCGGTATGCTACCTCGGAGCCAAGCACCGCGACCGGCAGATGCTGGTTGGCCTGGTCGATGCCGTGGCCCTGCGCGAAACTCGCGTCGATGGCGTCGAGCGCACCGGGGCGCATGACGGCGAGCGCGAGCGCATTGCCATTAGATTTGGGCACGAGCTCGTTTTTGAAGATTTGCACGCCGCTGGGCGCGGCGTCGAAGACGCCGACCTGTTCGACACCGGGTTGCCGGGCGATTGTCTCGGGCGCATATGCGGGCAATGGAACGGTTTGCCCGGCGGCATCCTGCCCGGGAGCGACGATCTGCAGGTTCGCGCCGAGCGCATCAAGCTGGGCGAGCAAGGCAGCCTGATTCGATGCGGCGATGCCGGACAGAGCCACATAGGCAGCGACGCCGAGCGCGATGCCGAGAGAAGCGAGCACGGTGCGCGAGATGCGGCCGGTGGCACCGATCCATGCGGTGTGCAGAAGGTCCGCGATGCGGGTTCGCCAGGGTTTACGCATGACCGATTTACGCATGATCGTCTCCTGTTATTTCGGTCACTACGCCGTCGCGGATGTGCAGACGGCGTGGGAAGCGCGCGGCTACGGTCATGTCGTGTGTGACGACGACCAGACTCGCATTGTCGCGTTCCGCATCGAGTAGTAGGTCGATGATCGCGTGCCCAGTGTCGGTGTCGAGCGCGCCGGTCGGCTCGTCGGCGAAGATGATGTCTGGCTGTTTGACGAGCGCGCGGGCGATGGCGACGCGTTGCTGTTCGCCGCCTGACAATTGCGAGGGCCGATGATTCAGTCGCCCGCCCAATCCGACTCGTTCGAGTGCGGCAACGGCCCGTTCGTGGCGTTGCCGGCGCGGCAGATCGGTGTATTGCAGTCCAACCATCACGTTCTCCAATGCGGATACGGTGGCGATCAGATGGAACTGCTGAAAGACGAATCCAATCCGAGCAGCGCGCAGGATACTGCGCCGTCTCTCCCCCATTGCGGCCACGTTCTCGCCGTCGTAGCGCAGTATGCCCGAGGTGGGCATGTCGAGCGTGCCGAGCATCGATAGCAGCGTCGACTTGCCAGAACCGCTGGGCCCGATGATCGCGATGCGTTCGCCGCGGCCGATCGTCAGGTTTGCCGGATGCAGGATTTCCAGCATCGACCCGTCTTTGCCGGGGAACGATTTGGTGACGTTTTCGAGTGTCAGTAGTGCGTCTGTCATGACACCACCACCTTGTCGCCTTCTTTCAGTCCGTCTGCCTTGGTGAGTTGCACTTGCGCGTTCGCGACCTGCCCGAGTTGGACGGTTATGCGTTCGAGCTTGTCGCCGCGCACGACCTCGACCGCGTACGTGTTGCCGGCGGATGCGATGATGGCGGTTACCGGCACGATGAGCGTCTCTTGGGTGGAGGCGGCCTGAGCGTTGGGAATGATGATGCTGATTGCGGTTGCCCCGAAGCCAGCGACCTGCGACTGGTCGGGGAAGTCGATGCGCGCCGACGGCGAGGTGACCTGACCGTCTTTGCCCGTCGACTGGCCGCCCTGGTCGACGGCGGATAACGTCGTGTCAAGCGTCGTGTTGTCCGGCAATACGACCTGCGCCTTGTCGCCGGCCTTGAACGTGGCGGCCTGCGTGGCGGTGAGCGTGGCCTGCGCGTGCAGGGCGACGCCCGTATAGGTGCCGGGGCTCACGTTCGTATCCCCGAGTTTCGCGCCCACGGTGGCGATGCGGATCGGCGCAGTGGCGGCGAGCGCCACCGAGGACGGTTGGAAGACCCCATTGGCTGCTTCCCCGGTAAGTCCCAGCGTCTTGGTCTGCCATTGACGTACGGCCTCTTGCGTATGCCAGTCGAAATGCCGGTCGGCCTGCACGTGCAGGTAGCCAAGCTCTTTGAGGTTCTCTTCGAGCTGGGCCACGTCCGGGCCATCTGAGACGCCGGTTTCGAGCGTGCGCCAGAACGGGCGGGAACCGTGGAACAGGGGTACGAGTACGCCGTCCATCTCATACACCTGTTCACCGGTGTTGATCTGTTTGCCAGCGACCGGCAATTGGGTAATCGTGCCGGATGCGGGCAGTAGATCCTGCGCCGCATCGTATTGCAGACTGGCGCCGAGGCGGGTTTCGGCATTGAGCACGCCTTTAACGACTGGCTGCGTGCGCAACGTGGTGACATCCACCTGTGTTGCCGATGCTGATCGCCGGCTTGCAGCCGCACCGCCGATCATCGTCCACGGTTTCGTGATCATGACCGCGACTGCCAATGCGGCGATGATGACGATCGTAACGACGGTTGTGACGATCTTACGGACCGTATTGCCCGATCGTGTCTGTTTGCGTGCCATGGTTGCTCCTCCCCTTGCCCGTTTGCGCTTGTTTGCGCCGGTACGACTGTCCGGTCGTCTAGTTGACGCCGTATACCTCGTCCATCACCTTCGTGTAGTCGTAGCCGTATTCATCCGGCGTGCCTTCGAATCCGAAGGTGACGGGCAGGTTGCCGGTCGGACATTCCTTGAGGAAGCGGCGGAAGTCCGCTTCGCTGACGGTTTTGGGGATGATGATCGTCGTCGGCTCGTCGCCGTTTGGATCGGCCACCCAGTCGAAGCCCTTATCGCGCGCGTCCTTCGCATACTGCAATACGGACTGCTTGTCCTCCTCGGAGAACGCGTTGCTAGGGTTGCTGCTTTGCGCCGGCTGCGCGAAGGTCGGGTTTGCTGCCTCGCAATCCGCCCAATCCTGCCGTTTCGACTCGTAAGGCGAACCGGTCAGCGCGGTGGAGTCCTTGAACATCACCCACACCTTGCCGTAGTCGATCGACGTGTACATGATGTTCGCGTACATCTTCTGGGTTTCGTCGTCGCTGCTGACGGTCATGCCCGACTCGTCGGCAGCAATGGGCTGGCCAGCCTTGTCGATCATACGCACTTCGACCGCGTTTTTAACGGCCGACGTGTCGTTCGGCTTCACACCGGGCGCGATTGTCGTCTGCGCCTCGATGCCCTTGGATGTCAGGCATGCGGCGAACTTGCGCGCGGTCTCGTCGACGCGTGCGGTGGAAGTGCCACCGCCGGCCGTGTTTCCGCCCGTCGCACTGTTCGCATCGTCTGTACTGTTTTGAGTGAACGGCACAGAGCAGGCGGCGAGCGCCATGACACACAAGCCTGATGCAATGGCGGTCAAGGTTCGGCGCATGGTACGGAAATCAGATGAGGTGATCATGATCAGCTCCTTGTTAATTGTCGTTATCGAATGTCATGTTTTCATCCAACCGTGCGCTCCGTTGCGTGTCGGTAGGATTTCGCATCACTTTCGCTTTACCTTGGCGCGGCGCCGTTTGCCGCAGCTCACTGTTGCACGTCGTTGATGTCGTACGAATAGTCACCCACCCAGCTGAACACGACCGGAACACCGTCGGTCGAACATTCCTTAAAGAAGCGGCGCACGTCGGCTTCCGGCGCGGTATTGGGAATCACGATGTGCAGCGGCTCGTCGCCACTTGGGTCAGCTACCCAATCGAAACCCTTGGTGCGCGCGTCCTGCGCGAATTTCAGCACGGCCGCCTTATCCTCGGCACTCGCGTTAGCATCGTCGGTCGTGTACACGGTCACGCCCTGTGAGAAATTCGGGTACTGGGCTTCGCACGCCGCATAGTCGGCCTGCTTGGCGGCGTACGGCGAGCCGGCCAATTGCCCCGAGTTTTGCGCGATGATATACGGGAAATCACTTCCAGTGACGGCGTTCGAACTGACGCCGGTCGACGTGATATTCGGATACAAGCTCGGGTCTCCGGTCCAATCCCGGTTGACCGTGCCGTCATCCTCGACCGTGGTCTTCGGCTGTACGGCATTGCCGGCCGAATCGATCTCCAACAAGGCCACCTGATTGTTGCGCTCCCCCATAATGCGCGCGTCGAAACCTTTGGAAACCAGGCACGCAGTGAACTGTTTGGTAAGCGTCGACGCGGGATACGTCTCCATGCTGCTGTCGTCATCCGTCGTCGTTCCGGTCGGATCGGCCGTCGAAGTGGACGCTGGATCGTCGGCATGATCGCTCTGCGTGAACGGCGTCGAACAACCACCCAACAATCCCAACATCGTCAGGCATACGGCCATGCCCGCGAGCATACGATTCGGTTTCATCACAAGCTCCCTTCCCGCACGTTGCCGCCGCCCGTTTTGTGTCACGGGTCGGGTGATGCAACGTCCTTACCATCCATGGAACCTCCGAGCCGGTGGCGTGACAGTAGGAGAATCCATTACCCTCGCATTACCGAGACGGCCGGAAGATAAACAGGTACCATCAGAATGGGGAGAAACCGCAGGAAAGAGGCACGATATGCGAATCCTGATCGTCGAGGACGACCGCGAGCTGGCCGCCGCATTAGACGACGCGTTGCGTTACGAAGGGTATGCGACCAGCCTCGCTGCAACCGGCACGGAAGCGTTGCAGGCGCTCGCCGATCAGAACATCGACATCGTGCTGCTCGACCGTGACCTGCCAGTGCTCTCGGGCGACGCGGTGATGGCAACGATCGCCGCGAACCGCATTCCCGTCGCTGTCATCATGCTCACCGCAGCAGCCGAGGTGAGCGACCGGGTCAGCGGGCTGGATCTTGGCGCCGACGATTATTTGACCAAACCATTCGCTTACCCGGAGCTGCTCGCTCGTATTCGTGCATTGCAGCGTCGTGCTGGCAAGGGCGCCGCGCCCGCCGCGGTACTTGTGCGCGGGGATATTACGCTCGATACGACGCGACGATTGGTGTTCCGCGATCATGGGCGCACGCTCGTCAAGCTCACGCCAAAGGAGTACGGCGTACTGCTCGAGCTTATGCGCGCCGACGGCGGCTATGTGAGCGTGCCGGAACTCTACGAATCGGTGTGGGATGATCCGACCGCCGCTGAACCGGCCGACGTGATCAAAACCACCGTGTATTCACTGCGCCGCAAACTCGGCGATCGTGAGGCGATCGTCTCGACGCGCGGGGAAGGATACCGGCTACAATGAACGACATCGTTTCCAAGACCCCTGTGCTCGAACCCGACGTGTCCAAACCCGCCGCGCACGTCGATGAAGGCACAGCGGAATCCCCTGCCTCGCACAAGCGGTTCCGCTTGTTGCGACGTATCGGCCGCAGTATCAGCGCATTGTTCGACCGGCTGCGCCCCCGTTCGTTCCGCGCGAAGCTCACGCTCGCCATCAGCATCGTGTTCCTACTGGCCATCGGCGCGGCCACCCTCGTGCAGACAATCGTCGTCAACGGCATGTTCTCATACGCGCTGACAATCAGCACCTATGAGAAAGGCGAGCTCGGCGGTGCGGACGGTACCACCAGCGGCAGCACCAAGGGCCCGGGCCTCGAATGGAATATATGGCAATGGGATCCGCAATCGTATGCACAGGCGCACCCCGACTCCGACTCGAGCGCAGATTCCAGTTCCGGCTCCGATTCCGATTCGATGAGTGTCACCGGTTCCAGTAGCGGCGGGATTGCCGACAATAAGACAGGTTCCGCCAGCGGAACGCTCAGCGACGGCCACTATCGCGTCGAGTGGGGGCAGGACGGCTCATACACGATCAACACCCCATATGGCATATCCATTTGGAATCAGGACACGATCGCCAACGGCTTGCGTATCAGCGCTGCGATCATCTTCGTGTTCTTCGGTACGACCAGCATCCTCGTGATCTGGATTGTTACTTCGCGCATGTCCCGCCGATTGCGTTCGATCAGCGAGCAGGCGGCTGCACTCGATCCCGATCGGCTTGATACGCGTATTGATGTGGACAGGCGCACGCATCCGCGCCGGCGCTGGTTCCGCAGGCATAACAGCAGCACAGCCGACGCCAAGTCAGCCACGCATAATGCTCTCACCCATGACGATGATTCCTCAACCGCGGTATCGTCCAAGGAATCACAGCGACATGGTGACGCGGATGAAATCGCACAGCTTGCTAACGCGCTCAACGGCATGCTTGAACGCATCCAGGCCGCATCCGTTGCGGAAAAACGCTTCGTATCAAATGCGTCGCACGAACTGCGCACGCCGATCGCCGCCGTGGAAACGAATCTTGATGCGCCGCTCGCCCAAGGCCGCTTCCCCGCTGATGTGGAGCCGTCTGTTCGCCGCGCGCTCGCCGCGAACCGCCGTGGCGCCCAGCTTGTGCAGGCACTGCTAACGCTTTCGCGCATCCAAAACGGAGCAATCGGCGGACATGCAGCTCCGGCTAGCAACGGCACTGCATCATCTGCACCGTCTGTCGCCAATCTGACCGACTGCGTGAACGATGCGATCGATATCGTTGCCGACGACGCTGCCGAACACGGCATTACCATCGACGCCGACGAGCTGCCGAAAACCACAGTCGCCACTGACCCGGCATTGCTGGAATTGGCCGTCGGCAATCTCATTCGCAACGCTGTCGTGCACAACTCGAACGGCGGGTCAGTACGCGTAGCCGTCAGCCAACCGTCCGCAAACGCCGCCGGCGGTTCCTCGGCGCATGTGACATTGACCGTCACGAACACCACCAGCGAAACACTGCCCGATGATCTGAACGAATTAACGCAACCGTTCCATCGTGGCGAACACTCACGTATCAGCGCGGTACCCGGCGTCGGATTGGGCCTGTCAATCGTGTCCGCCGCCTGCGAGGCAATGGGCGCGCGGCTCACGCTGTCCCAACCCAGTGACGGCCTGTTCCGCGCGACGCTCGACCTGCCGGCTGCCTGAAATAAACCGACCGCATACAGCACAAACCGGTCGGCAGCGTTCAGCCTTGGTACTCCTCCAAAACCTTGCCGGAATCGTGGATGGCTTTGGCAGCTTCTGCGCCTACATACCGATAGTGCCAGGGCTCGTAGATGTTGCCGGTTACGTCGGTTTTGCCATTCGGATAGCGCAGAATGAATCCGTACTGCCACGCGTTTGCTGCTAGCCACTCATGCTCGCGTTGCGAGTCCGCTGTGCTGCGCGCGCCCTTCGCGTTAATGTCTACCGCTAAGCCGATCTCATGCTCGCTGGTGCCGGGAATCGCCACCCATTCGCGCGCTTTTTCTTCAGCAGCTTTCTCATCCATGCCTTCGTTCTTGTATAGGAACACCTTTTCATCCATGAGTGATTGCTGTTTGTCACGTGTACGATAACCGGCGGTGACATACGGGTTGAGGCCAGCAGCACGCATATCGTCAAACATGCGCTGCAAATCCGGATAGATACGCGAATCCACTTGCTCCCCGTTCGACAATGTCGTCAACTCTGGTTGCGGGTAATCGTCAGGAATACGATGCCAACGGTTCACCACAATCAGATTCCATCGCGCAGCATCATACGAGGCTTCAGGAATGCCCGCGGCGAACGGCCCAACGTTGGCAATACGCCCCACGCCAAACAGCACTGCGAACAGCATCACCGCAGCAACCGCCACCGACAGCACTACTTTGATACCGATACGCGCCCTGCGATACCGGTAGTCGGCAAAATACTGTACGCGATTCTTTGCGTTTGCTGGCATACGATCGTGCTCTCGTACTGACGCCACGCCCATCACCCGTGCCATTTCGCCCTCCTGCCAATCTCACCTGGAATCTGGGTCAACCCCACACCAGCGTGTTCCCTACTCTTGTTAAGCGATCGTATGATGTATCAACGGCTTGTTCTATCAGGCACAAGACGGATTTATCCCTCATTCATGAGGATGATCACCCTTAAGGGTGCCAGGCTCATCCTGCCGATTCGCACCCATTCGCTATGATGGAACGTTGGACTTCGCCGCAGCACGCATGCATGTAACACATAGTGCAGCAGCCGGCGATATGACGACACAGCCGTATGGAAGGGCGAAACGAACAGGCATGGCCATCGAAGCGCAGGAACTTGAAATTCAGATCGGTGCACGTACACTACTGCATCCGACGAACTTCCACGTCGCTAAAGGCGACAAAATCGGTCTCGTTGGCCGCAATGGTGCTGGTAAAACTACGCTCACTCGCGTGATCACCGGCGACATGCTACCCACCGCCGGCAAAGTGCGCGTCTCCGGCAAACTCGGCTATCTGCCGCAGGATACGCACGCTTCCGATCAAACGCAGACCGCGCTCGACCGTATGATGAGCGCGCGCGACATTGCTTCCATTATTTCCCGCATGCGCAAATGCGAGAAGGAAATGACCGATCCGGATCCGGATGTCATGACTCGCGCAATGAACCGCTATGACAAGATCATGCAGGAATTCGACAAGGCCGGTGGTTATGCAGCGCAATCTGAGGCGATCGCCATGGCTGATAGTCTCGGCCTCGAACAAAGCGTTATGACTCAGCAGCTCGGCAATCTCTCTGGCGGTCAGCGCCGTCGTATCGAACTGGCACGCATTCTGTTCTCCGATGCTGACACGCTAATCTTGGACGAGCCAACCAACCATTTGGACGCTGACTCCATCGAATGGTTGCGCGGATTTTTGAAGAAATTCGAAGGCGGATTCCTCGTCATCTCTCACTCCACTGAGTTGTTGGACGAGGTCGTCAATAAGGTGTGGCATCTTGACGCGCAAACTGGTCAGATCGACATGTATTCGCTCGGCTGGAAAGCCTACCTGCACCAGCGCGTGGTAGATGAAGAACGGCGCCGTCGCGAACGCGAAGTTGCTGAAAAGAAAGCCGAGCGTTTGATGAAGCAAGGCATCCGCCTGCACGCGAAAGCCACCAAGGCTGTCGCCGCACAGAATATGATGCGCCGCGCCGAACGATTGCTCAGCGAAACCAGCGAAGCACAAAAGCAAGAAAAGGTTGCTGACATTCGCTTCCCCGAGCCTGCGCCCTGTGGCCGCACTCCCATCATGGCCAAGGACATTTCTAAAGCTTATGGTTCTAACATCGTCTTCGCCGGCGTGAATCTTGCGGTTGACAAGGGTTCTCGCGTGGTGATTCTGGGCTATAACGGTGCTGGTAAAACCACTACGCTGCGCCTGCTCGCGCATATTGAAGAGCCGGACACTGGTGTAGTTGAGTATGGTCACGGCTGCAAAATCGGTTACTTCGCGCAGGAACATGACACGCTTGATTTGAACGCAACCGTGTTGGAGAACCTTACGCACGTAGCTCCTGAATTGAACGATACGCAAGCGCGTTCGATTCTTGGCTCGTTCTTGTTCTCTGGAGACGATGCATTGAAGCCTGCTCGCGTGCTGTCTGGTGGTGAGAAGACACGACTGGCATTGGCGACTTTAGTGACTTCTCGCGCGAACGTGCTGCTGCTTGATGAGCCCACCAACAACCTCGACCCCGCGTCACGCGATGAGATCCTCAAAGCCATCGCTAAATATGAGGGTGCGATCGTGCTGGTTACCCACGATGAGGGCGCCGTGCAAGCACTGAATCCTGAGCGCGTACTGTTGATGCCTGATGGCGACGAAGACTTGTGGAACGACTCGTACTTGGAGCTTGTGGCCGAGGAGTAAACCAGCTTTTCGCATTGTAATGTGTATGCAATGCCTGTTGTATCGGGATCGCGCTGTCGCGCGATGCTGTGTTCTCAGCAGCAGCTACAGCCGCCACGCTAATAGGCGCTCAACGCTTCTCAATGCTGGCGGTAGCTCTCGGCCCCCTCGGCTGAGGGGGCTGTCAGCGCAGCTGACTGGGGGAGCGTCGCGGCGCTGTGCGCTGCCAACAACACAGCATCGCACGACAGCGCGATTCCACAATCAAGGCCACGATAGTCACGACCTTCCCCCCCCCTCAGCTGAGGGGGCTGAGGCTACCGCCAGCATTGAAACCGGCCACACGCATATAGAACGCTCGCAGCGACTTGCTCACACTCAGTGCAACAACGCGTTACGTCGTTTCATCCACTCATAAGCCAACACTGCGCCTGCAGCAAACAGTGCCAAGCCGCCACTCACCCACATCCACGACCGCGCATCGCCACCAGTGAGCGGCAGTTCACTGAGTGCTTTTGCGTTAGTGACCTTGTTATCAGCAAGAGCCTCATCACCCAGTTTGAGTTGAACGACTGACTCGTCGTAACCGATTGCGAACGTATACTGCGCATCTTTGAGTACATACCCTGTTGGCGATTGAGTTTCCTTCAGAGTAAACGTATATGTCTCGCCCTGAGCCGGACGCGGCAAACCACTGATACGCAGTACACCAGCAGCATTGTCAAGATCACGATACTCAGTCACTTGCCCCTTATCGTTCACTGTATTAGTCGTGTTCTTTGAGCAAGCCTCCTGCGCTGTATCAGTGGTTGAACAATCTACAACTGTTGCCGTAGGAGTACCCTGCGGTCCACCACTGATCTCCCATTCGCTACCTTCAAGAAGCTTATTGCGATCATCTTCGTCAACTTTGCTCCATGAGACAGTCGGTTTCTGATTCGTAATCACACCATTAGTGGTGACAATAGGAAAGACAGTCTCTTTGCCAGCAGTAACCGTGAAGTGGTACTTCACATTCGTATGCCAATATCCATCAGGAGTACTAGCCTCCGTGAGCAAGTAACCACCTACAGGCAGATTATTGACGAGGAAACGACCAGGCTGCGCATCATAATCCTGAACGTCACCGTTATTAGTCTTGCAGTCGTTTTCCTCTGTGCAATCCGTAATCTGATACGAGGTATCCGTTGGATTACCTTGGGCATCAAGTTTGGTAATCGTCCACTTGGTGTCAGCAATAGTCGTATGACTATCGGCGTCCTGCTTCTCCCATGCAACACCTGGCATAGCAGTATTACCAATTGCTTTGTCTATTGCTGTTGTCTCATTGCCAGCATCATCCAACCATTTAGCTTGACCATCGCGCACGTTGAACTTATACGTTTTTGTGCTGCCACCAGTCCCAATTTCAGGCGAATAGCCAACAGGAGCTTTGATTTCAGTAAGCGTGTACTGGCCATTGGCAAGATTGTTGAGATCAAACCCACCTGCTGCTGGATTGTTATCGAATGAGCCCTGATATGAGTACTTATCGTCTTCACTAGTGTGCTCATCAGCTTCATTATCAGTGATGATGGCACTTACCTTGATCACATTCCCATTAGCGTCAGTGTCTTTTTTCCAACATTTGCCAGCGTTGTATGATTCCTCGTCGCCAGCCGTGCAGTACGTCGGGTAGAACGTTTCCGTGTGCGGACCACCGATCACGGTTTGATCGGTCTGCGTACTGGAGTCACCCTTAACCGACAAGGTGGTGGGTACGCTCGTTAATTCCCACACGCTACCTGCCAGTTTTGTATCGGTGAGGTTCCCGTTGGTATTGAGTGCGACTTTTTCCCAAGACGCAGTATATGGGGTGGAAAACAGGACGCGACCATTCGTGCCGAATGCGCCACCGGACAGGCGGGACTGGTTGCCCGTGAACTTGACCGACGCGCTGTTCTTCGCGCGCTCCTTACTTACGTCGGCCACGTTCGTGGCCTTCAATGCGACGCCCTTCTGATACATGCCCGTCTCGCCGTGGAAGCTGAGCTGGATGAGATACATGTGATCAGCGAACTCGACTTTCGTTGTTCCGTCAGATTTGGTGAAAGCCGTGTCCTTCGGGCTCTTGTACGCGGTGACGGCAATATTGCCGACTTTATCTGCTCCCATGCCGGCCTGCCAACTGTCCGAGAAACCACTAGCCCGTTGGATCGGCATGCCGTCCCACTGCCAGGTGACGGCCGTTTTCGTACGGTCAGTGAACCACGTGTCCATCAACTGGAACGTGTTCGGTTTGCCGCTCTTCGCCCACGGGTTCATGATCGCGAGATCCGCACCAGCCTGATTCGTGAACTCAGTCGAATTAGTCGGCTGAGCGCCCTGAACGTTCGATTCGCTGTTGCCATCGTTCGGGTCGATCCTCGGGTCGGTCTGATTGTCGAACAATGCGATGTTGCCGCCCTTGGATGCTTCGCCGTTGCCGGACGGGCACAACCAGAACCCGCCGCCGAAATGGCCCGCCGTGTTCCCATAGGCGACGGCCTTGGCGATATACGTGGTGGAACCCTCCTCTGTGTACACGGCGCCACCAAGATAACCGGAACTATTGTTTTTGAACTCGCCACCCATCAGATAGCCCATCGAATTGTTGTTCTGGAGGAAGATCGCACCGCCCGCACCACCGACCGGAGACTTGTTGACCGTAGTCTGTTTGCCCTGCTCGTCGGTGACGGTCTCGGTCTGATACTGGTCATCGGACACGCCTGCCCAGTTGCCAGTGAATTCCGGTGCATGTCCCTGCGCGTCGGACTTGACCCACAGGACGCCCTGGACATAGACAGCGCCACCACCACTGAATGCCGTCCAATCCCTCTCATAGTTTCCAGTGAACCGCACGCTGCCCTGAATGGTAAGTGTTCCTCCATCCGTGTGGATCGCGCCACCTCCGCGATACCCGCCCTTCCGACAGTTATGCTTCGTTTCCCCGTCGGTGGAGCAGTCGGTGTACGTGATAGTCTGGTCGTTCAGCGTGCCGTATGTCTGCCGGTTCGACTCGAACTCGCCGCCGGACACGGTGACGGTGCCTTGCGTCTGGTAGATCGCGCCACCGCCTAGACCATTGACGCTCTCGTTGCCTTTGAACGTGCCGCCTGTAACGGTCAGTTCGGTATCTCCGACAAAGATCGCGCCGCCGCCGGTTCCCAGTGACATGTTGTTCTCGAAATCACCGCCCGATACAGTGACCACGCCGGCACGGCTGCGGATCACGCCGCCGCCGTTCCAGTTGATATCAGACTTCAATGACTTATTCCCGGTAAACGTGCCACCCGACACCGTCAATGTCGATTTCACATCATTAGACACATTTTGCTGCTGAGTGATCACGCCACCGACCTGGGCGCTGTTGCCGGTGAACGTGCCGCCGGCGATCGTGGCGAAGCCCTTGTCCTTATAGACAACGCCACCGTTATCAGATGTATTGCTGTCGAATGTGCCACCGGTAATGGTTAGTGATCCAGACCCTGATTGCCAAATAACACCACCATGAGTGGCCTTGTTGTTCGAGAACATACCACCGGCGATAATGACTTTGCCGCCGTCGTTGTAGGCAAGGGTGCCGCTGCCGCCGATGGCGGTCGAGTCATTGCCAGTGAAGGTGCCATTAGCGACAGCAAGCGTGCCGCCCGCGTTGATATGAGCGAATACGCGGACATTGTCACCTGTATTGCCAGAGTATTCAAAGCTAGCTCCACCTGCAGCACCAACGGTGAGCGTACCGCCCTTGTTGATAACGAATAAGTCAGTTGAGCCAGCTTCTGGCTTCTGTGCTTCTATAGCAGTTCCCTTTACAGTAGATAGGATTGTGCTAGCAGTTGCAACAGTGATAGAACCGCTGGTTGGCGCAATGATCTTCTCTGTAATAGTGACGACACCACCTGCGGCGATGCACTTGTTCAGCCCATTCCAATCTGTCACTTGTGCGCAGTCATATCCATCAACAGTAGCAACGTTCGTCTGCACTTCCGGCATGGAATCGGGCGTAGCTGCAGTGTCGGTCGTGATGTCCGCTACCGTGCTTATTGGATCAGCATAAGCTGTTAATGCTACGCCAGAAACAAAACTGATCGCAGCAATACTGGCAATGAACGTATTGGCGAATCGCATAACATGCCGCCTTGCCTCAGGAATCTCCCGTTGAGGCATGTCGAGCTTGCTGTTCGTCATTGGGGACTGTTTCCTTACCACTGGTACCGCTTCGTCACTATCGGATTACTCGTCTGAAAAGTCGTACGCGGTTGTGCAGGTTACGCTGCTGTGAGCTAGCGCAATCTGCACAACCGTGCGTGATGATGAATTACCGCGCGACTAGTCAGTAGCGCAGGGCTTGCTTGGTCTTGCGAGACTTGAGGAAGACCATGCCGGCAGCACCGACGAGCAGTACTGCGATCGCAGAGAAGATCGCCGTACCAGCTGCACCAGTCAACGGCAGTTGACCGATGTTCTGGATATCCATGTACTGGTCGTACTGGTTCTTGTTCTGATCATCCTTCTTCGTGAACAGGCGAGTGTCTGAAACAGCAGTGAGGTTATAGGAAAGAACGTCACCAGTCTGAGTGACTTGCAGGAGCAGACGAGCCAAATACGCATTGTCCTTCAGGTAACCGTTAGGAACACTATTGGAATCTTCCTTGATGAGGTACCAGCCCGCAGTCAGATTAGTCAAAGAGACTACGCCATCAACTCTGTCCACAGTAGCAGAGGTTGCTTCCGTGCTTTCTGTGATCTTGTCAAACTCAGTATCAAATGCCTTGTAGTCAGAGAAACTTGGATCGCCCTTGGAGTCGTCAAACTTCTTCACGATGAACGTCACGTTGTTGAGACCATCTTTGTCGTTCGCGGCAGCACCAGTCTTCTGGAATGCGAAACTACCGCTACAGGATGGCGACACATTGGTCTTTGCTACAGCATTACCGCTACCAATGCCAGATGGATTCTTATCGATGATGAGCGTGCCGTCTGCATTCGCGATATCGCCTTCGACCTTGGTGCCGATCAGAATAGTGGAGAGCGGACCATACGTGTACGTGCAGTCATCGTTCTCATTGTTCTTCTGCTTAGGCGCATTGGCAGCACTCGTGTTATCTATAAGTAGGTACAGGCCTGGGCCGGACGGATTGGTCGAATTAGGAGTCTTTGTGAAATCAAATACTGCGGTGGCCTTGCCATCATAAGCATCATTACTGTCGGTTACCGTCGGAGTTACCGTACCATAGTCATTATCCGTCAGTTTGCCTTTAACGCCATTAATAAATTCACTCCATTTACCAGCAGAAGGATTCTTCTTTGTCAGCCACACTAGCGGATCAGTACCGTTTGTATTCTCGGTCGAATAATTCGGATAAAGGTTTTCGCTTTTAACCGATTCAATAACTGCATCTTTCACACCAGAAGCAGTCTCAAGCGTCAGATACTGACTCTGTCCGTTAGTAGGGCTCTCAGGAACAAGCTTATAATCCGCGAGCTTCACATACTTAAACTCGCGGTTCGCTCGCGGATCGTCATTACCACTCTTGAAGTTCAGTACATTATCGCTTTCCAGCGTAATCGTGCCGTCATCAATTGAAGTGACTGTCGGATCTGTAGTCGCCCCACCGTCACTACCATTTCCATCAGCAGCCATTGCGCCAGCGGAACCAAAGGCCATGCCGCTAAGCATCATTGCTGTTGCGGCAAGTGCCGCGAATGCTCGTTTCATACTCATATGAGTTGTCTCTCCTGCTCGTTGTACGGTATGGGCCGGCTCCGAGGCTGGACAGCGCTGAAAATAACACCCCAAAATCGTGACCGGTCACAAGCCATCTCAGTAAAGGGTCATCACTCCCCTTACCCCTATACGAATTACCCCCCCCACTATAAGCATTGTCAAGTTGTTCGAAAAACTCCATAATCGCGTAAAATAGCCATTATCGGCCGGTACAACGGTTCCCCAACACCCTTAATCATTCATCCGGTATGTCCCCGATACCGCCACACTCCCCTTCATGGCATGATAGAACCTATGAGACTTCTCGGTAATATTCTGTGGCTCGTACTCGGCGGATTAGCCATCGCCATCGGTTGGGCAATTGTCGGATTGATTCTATGCGTCACCATCGTAGGCATTCCACTGGGATTGCAAGCATTCAAAATGGCAGGGCTCACCCTTACTCCGTTCGGCAGTACCGTCGTATACGGCGGCGGTATCGGTTCCACACTCGTAAATATTCTTTGGGTGCTCTTTATTGGCTGGTGGATGGCTGTAGCATACTTGGGCGCCGGCCTACTGAACTGCATCACTATTATTGGCATTCCCTTCGGTCTGCAATCATTCAAAATGGCCAAGCTCGCCCTATGGCCATTCGGCGCGCGCATCGTCTCCTTGTAGACCCGCCGCGCGACGCACAACACGCAACACGCAACAACACGTTCGCACCCAACGCCACAAAAAATTCAACTTGCATTCACCTACACTCCAGCCGCGTTTACCCCATACGCCGCCAACTGCGGATAGGCTCGAATACGACACGATGATAGAGCACGCACAAGGAGGCATGATCGTGCAATCCCCGGTGGGTATCCGCGAACGCATTGACCACGTGTTTCCATCCCTCAGGCCGGCGGAACAGGCAGTCGCACGATATATTCGCGACCATCTCGAAACAGCTGCAGAACTCACCGTCGGCCAACTTGCAGAAGTATCGCAAGTCAGCCAGCCTACCGTTATCCGCTTCGCTCGCAAACTCGGCTTCGGCGGCTACCGTGAACTGCGGTACGTATTGCGCCACCCACAAGAAGAGCGCGCAGTCACCTTTGACCCACTCGAAGGATTCGACCTCAATCCGTGGGATGATCCAGACAGCGTACCTGCTAAAGCAACAGCTAGCGCAAAAACCCTCATCGACGAACTGCGCGCATCACTCGACACCAAAGCCTTGCGCAAAGCCACCACGATCATTGCTCAAGCAGGCATTATCGATATTTACGGCGTAGAAGATTCCGTTGCTCCCGCACTCGACCTCAACACCAAACTCACCTATTTAGGTTTGGAATGTCGATTCAACCAAGACACGTACCTGCAGCAGATCGGCGCCGCACATCTCCACCATGGTGATGCGGCTATCGCATTCTCACACTCTGGCAGCTCAGCCGACACTGTCAAAGCGTTACGAACCGCAAAATCCAGCGGCGCGCACACTATCGCCGTCACCAACAACGCAGGCACACCAATCGCCAATTGGGCTGACGTAGTACTCCTGACCGGACGCGGCAATCATGCGATTTACGGCAATGCGATCTTCTCACGCGTCGCACACACCGCCATGGTAGACATGCTGTACATGAGTGTGATTCTCTCCGACTACGGGCGTTTCTCTACTGAGCTAGACCGCTCCGGGCGCGTTATTGCCGACCGCGAATACACTGGCCGCGCCTAACATCCTTTACCCCCGTAGCCATCATCTACTCCCCTTTGCGGGGCTCGCATGCCATTATTTACCGTCCCATATGCGGGACGAAACTTCACGTTAACCATTTCGAACCGTACAATGGCTTGCGCTGCCGGGCGAGGTGTAATCGTCCGATCAATCCCGACAGGTTCTTACGCTGCTCATCTCCATGAGCCGCACGAACCATGGTCGAAGGAACAAGGAGAAGTAGATGGCAATTAGTGGAATGCACTCATGGGCGTCCCGATTCACCGCACTGTGCGCTGCTGGCGCAATGCTCGTGTCGGTGGCTGCATGCGGCAACTCGGATACTAAGAGCACAAGCGGCGCAACCGACGCAAACGCAATTATTTCGGTGAACAACTCAGAACCACAGAACGAGCTGGTTCCCTCCGACACCAATGAGATGGGCGGCGGTAAGGTCATCCGCTACCTGTTCGAAGGCCTCGTCAGCTATGATGCGAAAGGCAAGCAGCACTTAGAAGTTGCTAAGTCGATTACGCCGAACGAAGATGCTTCCCAGTACACGATCGTGCTCAACGACGGTTGGAAGTTCACCAACGGTGAGGCTGTGACCGCTGAATCCTTCACCAAGGCGTGGAGCTACGCGGCTAACGTGAAGCACGCGCAGAAGCAGGCCAGCCGTATGTCCATTATCAAGGGCTACCAGGAGCTGCAGGATCCGAACGTGGCTGATGACGCGCAGCTGTCCGGCTTGGAAGTCAAGGATGATCACACCTTCGTCGTCACGCTCAACAGCCCCGACTCGGTGTTCCCAGTGCAGATCGCACACCAGTCCTTCTTCCCGCTGCCGTCCGTCGCCTACAAGGACATGAAGGCGTTCGGTAAGTCCCCGATCGGCAACGGCCCGTACAAGTTCCAGTCTTGGGAGCCGGACAAGAAGATCACCGTCACCAAGAACCCCGATTACAAGGGTTCTCGTACCGTGAAGAACGGTGGCATTGAATTCCGCGTATACACCACTGAGGATGCTGCATACTCTGACGTGCTCTCCGGCAGCCTCGACGTGCTCGACGAAGTGCCTTCCACCGCGCGTAAGACCTTCCGCAACAACAAGAACATTACTGCTTACAGCCAGGTTGGCTCCACCTACCAGGGCTTCGTGATTCCTGAGCGTCTTGAACACTTCGGCAATGATGAAGAAGGCCACCTGCGCCGCCAGGCCATCTCGATGTCTATCAACCGTAAGCAGATCGCTGAGAAGATCTTCTCCAACACCGTCACCCCTGCTACCGACTTCACGTCGCCGGTCGTGCCGGAGTACACGAAGAAGCTCGAAAACAGCGAAAACCTCGAGTACAACCCGACCAAGGCTAAGGAACTGTGGGAGAAAGCTAACAAGATCTCCCCGTGGAGCGGCACGTTCCGTATCGCATACAACGCTGATGGCGGCCACAAGCAGTGGGCTGACGCAGTGAGCAACCAGATCAAGAACGCGCTCGGCATCGACGCACAGGGCCAGTCCTACCCGACCTTCAGCGATATTCGCTCGCAGGTGACCGACCGTACGATCAACTCCGCATTCCGTTCCGGTTGGCAGCTCGACTACCCGTCCGCTGAAGACTACCTGACCCCGCTGTACGCGTCCGCTTCTGCAGACGGCCACGGTTCCAACGATGGCGACTACAAGAGCGACGAGTTCAACGCTGCCCTGTCCGACGCACTCTCCCAGACCGACGAAGCCAAGCGCACCGCAGGCTTCCAGGCTGCTCAGGGCATTCTGCTCAACGATCTGCCGTCGATCCCGCTGTGGTATTCCAACGTTGCTGGCGTATCCGCGAAGGGCGTGAAGAACGTGAACTTCGATTACACGAACATGCCGACGTACAACACGATTACTAAGTGATTGTGATCGCGTGATTGCGTGATTGAAGTAGTCAGCGAATAAGTGCTGATACATAGCGATGGGGTGGTGTTCCAATTGGAACACCACCCCATCTTTGTATTGTTGCTCGTATTGTTGCCACACGTCACAGCATGCTATGGAATCGCGCTACGCGCGATACTGCGTTATTTAGCGGCCTACGGCCGCGGACGCTCCCATTACCGTGGTAGGTGGGTTTCATGAGAGAGTGGAACTTGTACGGGTCGCGGTCCCCGGTATGGCTTTTGCTCCCTGCCGTCGTTGTCAGGACGAACGGTTTACTGAGTGATGCCGCC